>NZ_KQ089854.1:0-337434 GCF_001037565.1 Enterobacter sp. BWH52
TACGCCCAGTAATTCCGATTAACGCTTGCACCCTCCGTATTACCGCGGCTGCTGGCACGGAGTTAGCCGGTGCTTCTTCTGCGGGTAACGTCAATCGACAAGGTTATTAACCTTATCGCCTTCCTCCCCGCTGAAAGTACTTTACAACCCGAAGGCCTTCTTCATACACGCGGCATGGCTGCATCAGGCTTGCGCCCATTGTGCAATATTCCCCACTGCTGCCTCCCGTAGGAGTCTGGACCGTGTCTCAGTTCCAGTGTGGCTGGTCATCCTCTCAGACCAGCTAGGGATCGTCGCCTAGGTGAGCCGTTACCCCACCTACTAGCTAATCCCATCTGGGCACATCCGATGGCAAGAGGCCCGAAGGTCCCCCTCTTTGGTCTTGCGACGTTATGCGGTATTAGCTACCGTTTCCAGTAGTTATCCCCCTCCATCAGGCAGTTTCCCAGACATTACTCACCCGTCCGCCACTCGTCAGCAAAGCAGCAAGCTGCTTCCTGTTACCGTTCGACTTGCATGTGTTAGGCCTGCCGCCAGCGTTCAATCTGAGCCATGATCAAACTCTTCAATTTAAAAGTTTGATGCTCAATGAATTAAACTTCGTAATGAATTACGTGTTCACTCGTTGAGACTTGGTATTCATTTATCGTCCGAGGACGTTAAGAATCCATGTCACTTTGAGTGCCCACACAGATTGTCTGATAAATTGTTAAAGAGCAGTTGCGACGCGCTTCAGCGCTCTGTCGCGAGGTGGCGTATATTACGCTTTCCTCTTTCAGAGTCAACCCTGATTTTCAGGATTTTTTCTCTTCAACCGACCGGTTTGTTTGTGAAGTGATTCACATCCGCCGTGTCGATGGAGGCGCATTATAGGGAGTTCTCCGCTGGCCGCAACCGCTAAATGACAGAAAAATGACTGACTGCTGCATTCCACAGCAAAACCCCGCCTTATACCTTTTTACACACAGACTTATCCACAATGATACGAAAAAGTGAAAATGTGCGAGCGTTGCGCAAACGTTTTCGTTAAAATGCTCGCGCTTTACAAGGATGCCTCGTCAGGTGTGTTAGATGAGTTTTTCACAGGAAAATTCATCTAACGCTCTCTGTAATCGTGAAATCCAGGGGATTTACCATGCAACAACGTCGTCCAGTCCGCCGCGCTCTGCTCAGTGTTTCTGATAAAGCCGGTATCGTCGAATTCGCCCAGGCACTTTCCGCACGCGGTGTGGAGCTGCTTTCTACAGGTGGCACCGCGCGCCTGTTAGCAGAGAAAGGTCTGCCGGTAACCGAAGTGTCCGATTACACCGGTTTCCCGGAAATGATGGATGGACGCGTCAAAACCCTGCATCCGAAAGTCCACGGCGGTATTCTTGGCCGTCGCGGTCAGGACGACGCCATTATGGAACAGCACGATATCGCGCCTATCGATATGGTCGTTGTTAACCTCTACCCGTTCGCCCAGACCGTCGCCCGCGAAGGCTGCTCTCTGGAAGATGCGGTTGAAAATATCGATATCGGCGGCCCGACCATGGTGCGCTCCGCAGCCAAGAACCATAAAGATGTGGCCATCGTGGTGAAGAGCAGCGACTACAACGCCATTATTAATGAGATGGATGCCAACGAAGGGTCCCTGACACTTGAAACGCGTTTCGATCTCGCCATCAAAGCCTTCGAGCATACCGCCGCCTACGACAGCATGATCGCCAACTACTTCGGTAGCCTGGTACCGGCTTACCATGGTGAAAGCAAAGATCCCTCTGGCCGCTTCCCGCGCACCCTGAACCTGAACTTCATTAAGAAGCAGGATATGCGTTACGGTGAGAACAGCCACCAGCAGGCTGCCTTCTATATAGAAGAAGAGGTAAAGGAAGCCTCCGTTGCGACCGCCCAGCAGGTTCAGGGCAAAGCCCTTTCCTATAACAACATTGCCGACACCGACGCCGCGCTGGAATGCGTGAAAGAATTCAGCGAGCCGGCCTGCGTTATCGTCAAGCACGCCAACCCATGCGGCGTTGCGGTAAGCACTTCTATTCTGGATGCCTACGATCGCGCCTACAAAACCGACCCGACCTCCGCGTTCGGCGGCATTATCGCCTTTAACCGCGAGCTGGATGCGGAAACCGCGCAGGCCATCATCTCCCGCCAGTTTGTCGAAGTGATCATCGCGCCGTCCGCATCAGAAGAAGCGCTGAAAATCACTGCGGCAAAACAGAATGTGCGCGTGCTGGTTTGTGGTCAGTGGGCGGAACGCGTGCCGGGCCTGGACTTCAAGCGCGTGAACGGCGGTCTGCTGGTTCAGGACCGCGATCTGGGTATGGTGACAGAAGCCGACCTGCGCGTGGTGACCAAACGTCAGCCGACCGAACAGGAACTGCGTGACGCGCTGTTCTGCTGGAAAGTGGCGAAGTTCGTGAAGTCTAACGCAATTGTTTACGCCAAAGAGAACATGACCATCGGGATAGGCGCAGGCCAGATGAGCCGCGTTTACTCTGCAAAAATTGCCGGTATCAAAGCAGGCGACGAAGGCCTGGAAGTGAAAGGCTCCGCCATGGCCTCTGACGCCTTCTTCCCGTTCCGCGACGGTATCGACGCTGCGGCTGCGGTGGGCATTACCTGTGTGATCCAGCCTGGCGGTTCAATCCGTGATGACGAAGTGATTGCCGCTGCCGACGAGCATGGCATCGCAATGATCTTCACCGACATGCGCCACTTCCGCCATTAATTCCCGGAGCAGAAAATGAAAGTATTAGTGATTGGTAACGGCGGGCGCGAGCACGCCCTGGCGTGGAAAGCAGCGCAGTCTCCGCAGGTTGAAACCGTCTTTGTGGCACCGGGTAATGCCGGTACGGCGCTGGAACCCGCGCTGCAAAACGTCGCCATCGGCGTGACCGATATCCCGGCACTGCTGAGCTTTGCCCAGACCGAGAACATCGATCTGACCATCGTTGGCCCGGAAGCGCCGCTGGTGATTGGCGTCGTAGACGCCTTCCGCGCAGCTGGCCTGAAAATCTTTGGCCCAACGGAGGGTGCCGCACAGCTGGAAGGCTCAAAAGCCTTCACCAAAGATTTTCTCGCGCGTCATAACATCCCGACGGCGGAATATCAGAATTTCACTGAAGTGGAGCCTGCTCTGGCCTGGTTACGTGAGAAGGGCGCGCCGATTGTTATCAAGGCCGACGGTCTGGCCGCGGGTAAAGGCGTGATCGTCGCGATGACCCTCGAAGAAGCCGAAGCCGCGGTTCAGGATATGCTGGCAGGTAACGCCTTTGGCGATGCGGGCCACCGCATCGTGATTGAAGAGTTCCTCGACGGCGAAGAGGCGAGCTTTATCGTGATGGTCGATGGCGAGCACGTTCTGCCGATGGCCACCAGCCAGGATCACAAGCGTGTGGGCAATGGCGATACCGGCCCCAACACTGGGGGAATGGGCGCTTACTCTCCTGCTCCCGTTGTTACCGATGAGGTGCATCAGCGCACCATGGACCGCATCATCTGGCCAACCGTGAAAGGGATGGCGGCGGAAGGCAATACCTACACCGGTTTCCTTTATGCAGGCCTGATGATCGACAAGCAGGGTAACCCGAAGGTGATCGAATTCAACTGCCGCTTTGGCGATCCGGAAACCCAGCCGATCATGCTGCGCATGAAATCCGACCTGGTGGATCTGTGCCTTGCGGCCTGCGAAGGCAAACTGGATGAGAAAACGTCAGAGTGGGACGAGCGTGCCTCTTTAGGTGTGGTGATTGCTGCGGGTGGGTATCCGGGTAGCTACAACACTGGAGATGAGATCCACGGCCTGCCGCTGGAAGAGATTGACGGCGCGAAGGTGTTCCACGCCGGTACGAAGCTGGCTGACGATGACCGCGTGCTCACCAACGGCGGCCGCGTGCTGTGTGCGACCGCGCTGGGCCAGACCGTGGCAGAAGCGCAGAAACGCGCCTATGCGCTGATGGCGGATATTCACTGGAACGGCAGCTTCAGCCGTCAGGATATCGGTTATCGTGCTATTGCGCGGGAGCAGGGGGAGTAATTTCCCCCTCACCCTAACCCTCTCCCTCAAGGGAGAGGGGACTTAAATCAAAAACTCTTTTCTGTCGGCTGCCAGGTGCAGAAATCTTCATTCGCCACCAGCAACAGCTGAGAGCCTTCCGGCGCTTCCAGCCATGCCACACTCACCTCCACAGATGAATGCCGCTGACGACGCTGAATGTGTTCGGTTGCCCAGGATTCAAGCTCAGGCTTCACCGTCTGCCCTTCGCAGGTGGTCACCGTGCCGTCGGCATGCCAGCGCCCCTGACGCAGCACCACGCGGCCCTGACGCAGCGCATCGCTGGTCTGGCGAAGTTGTTCAGCACGGTAGCGGTAGAGGGCGACCTGATCGCTGGAAAGCTGCTGTTTCAGTCCACTGACCTCATGCTGCATAAAGCTCAGCTCGCCGTGGTCGTCAAAACGCACCTTCACGTGTTCGGGAGTCTTACTGTAGATATTCAGTTCAATGAGCGACAGGGCATCGCCCTGCCAGCGGTATTCTGCGGTCGAGGTATTGCCGTTATGCCATGGGCTGAACGCGGTGAGCATATGGACATCATCGCTTGAATCTTTGCGCCAGATCCTGACCGCACCCTGGTTGTCAGCGTAGCCGCTGGCGGTAAACGGGGGGAGTGAGGAATCATGGCTACAGGCAGAGAGCAACAGTACGCCTGCCAGCGCGAGCGTTCCACGCCAGAATGACAAAAGGGGCGTTGCCGCCCCTTCGTTAAAACTGTTCACTGCCACGCGTCTTACTTAACTGCGTCTTTCAGTGCTTTACCAGAAACAAATGCCGGCACGTTAGCTGCGGCGATTTTGATTTCTTTACCGGTCTGCGGGTTGCGGCCAGTACGCTCAGCGCGGTGGTTCACTTTGAAGGTACCGAAACCAACCAGTTGTACAGCATCGCCTTCTTTCAGAGACTCAGTAATAGCAGCCAGGGTAGATTCCAGAGCAGCTTTAGCCTGCACTTTAGACAGATCAGCCTTGTCCGCAATTACATCAATCAGTTGAGTCTTGTTCATAAGTTATCCTTTCAATGTGTTTATCGCTTGCTAAGCATCGAGTGCGACGAAAATGCCAAAAAAGCACTCTCCTGCATACACGCACCGATAGCCACTTTTTTTCGCCCCCCAAATGTAGACCAGACGGGGGGCGAAAGGGAAGAGTCGAGGAGCGACAAAACAGGCGTTAAATCACGTTTTGTTGTCTCATTGGTTAAAAATTATACCAATATTGCTCTCGCCGGCCTCGCGCAGGTCCGCGCGCAGCCCTTTGATCAGCTCAATATCACGCTCTTCACACTCTGCCAGCAGGCGGAAAATCTCCCACTGAATGTCCCATTCCTGTTCTACCGCCGGGTTAGCACGCAGCTCTTCGTCGGTCATTTCACGGCCTTCCTGGGTCATTTCCAGCATCGCAACGGTGGTAATGGATGCCTTACTGACTTCAATGGCGTGTTCCAGGGTTTCACCGCTCAGACGGGAGTGGATCAGCTCGCTCAACGCCACACAGGCATCAATGGCCGGGTAGACGCCATACAGGTCGAAATCATCCGCAGCCGGAATAGCCTCTTCCAGCTTTTCGAGCTGAGAGTCAAAATTCACCTTCGCGTCTTTGACCGTCAGCGTCTCCCAGATTAAATCCAGGATACGACGATAAATCTGGCCTTCGCCAAACGCTGTCTGCTTGCAGAACGCGGCATAGTTGGGATACATGCGCTCGCACAGGCAAGCCATAAACGTCACGTGCTGCCAGCTTTCCAGCTTTTCAAGGCGCAGATGAATCGGGTTTTGTAACATGATGATGTCTCGAATCGAAAATTAGCCGCAGTTTACCTGAATCACGGCTGAATTTCCTGCCAACGAATGAATGCCGGACGTGAAGAGGCCACGGCGTCAGCCCAGCGGGTTGGCTCCGGTAAACGGTAGCCCTTCATACAGCGTTGCACCCACGCCAGGGCGCTATCCATGCTGATCCGATGCCCGGTTGCGATAAACAGCGGGTTGCAGCGCGCTTTACTGCGCCAGACCCACGCCAGCTGCTCGCCTTTATGAATAAGCGGCGCCAGCGCGCCCGGTTCGGCAGAGAGCGGCTCAAACGCGCCGCACAGGCGTTTTTTCGCCACGCCGATGGTCGGCACGTCCACCAGCAGACCAAAGTGGCTGGCGACGCCTAAACGACGCGGATGGGAGATACCATGCCCATCAACAAACAGCAGGTCAGGTTTTAGCGAGAGTTGTTCCCACGCGGCCAGCAGCGCGGGATATTCGCGGAAGGAGAGAAAGCCGGGGATATAGGGCATGGTGGTGGCGATACGCGCCACCTTGTACTCCACCAGCTCCAGCGACGGGTATTTCAGCACCACCATCGCCGCTCGCGTCACTTCACCGCCCTGCTCAAACCCGACGTCCGCCCCGCCAATGTACCGCGGAGGGTCCGTATCCAGACGATCCTCACGGATCACCGATGAAGCCAGTTCGATTTGCTGAGCGCGTAGCGACGCGAGATCCATAACCACTCCTTACTTATGATACTGGGCAGAAAGCCGATGCACCGCCTCCACAAATACGCCTGCGTGTTCAGGCGGCACATCCTGATGAATGCCGTGGCCGAGGTTAAAGACGTGGCCTTCACCCTGGCCGAAACCAGACAGTATAGTCGACACTTCCTCTTCGATACGGGCAGGCTGTGCATAGAGCATGGACGGGTCCATGTTGCCCTGAAGCGCCACTTTGTCCCCCACGCGACGGCGCGCATCGGCAATATCGGTGGTCCAGTCGAGGCCCAGCGCGTCGCAGCCGGTGGCCGCCATCGCTTCCAGCCACTGGCCGCCGCCTTTGGTAAACAGCGTCACCGGCACGCGACGGCCTTCGTTTTCACGCAGCAGGCCATCGACAATTTTGTGCATGTAGTACAGGGAGAACTGCTGATAATCACGTCCGGTCAGCACGCCGCCCCAGGTGTCGAAAATCATCACCGACTGCGCACCTGCTTTAATCTGCGCGTTGAGGTAGAGCGTGACGCTCTTCGCGAGCTTGTCGAGCAGCGCATGCAGGGCCAGCGGCTCGGCGTACATCATCTTTTTGATGACGGTAAAGGCTTTGCTGCTGCCGCCTTCCACCATGTAGGTGGCCAGCGTCCACGGACTACCGGAGAAGCCAATCAGCGGCACATCGCCTTTGAGCTCGCGGCGAATGGTGCGCACGGCGTTCATCACATAGCCCAGCTCGCCTTCCGGATCGGGGATCGGCAACTTATCAACGTCGGCTTTGCTTTTGATCGGTGAGGTAAAACGCGGGCCCTCGCCGGTTTCGAAATAGAGCCCAAGGCCCATCGCATCCGGAATGGTGAGAATGTCCGAAAAAAGAATGGCGGCATCGAGCGGGAAGCGGCGCAGCGGCTGGAGCGTCACTTCACAGGCCAGCTCGGCGTTTTTGCACAGCGACATAAAATCGCCCGCCTGCGCGCGCGTGGCTTTGTACTCTGGCAGATAGCGTCCCGCCTGGCGCATCATCCACACCGGGGTGACATCAACGGGCTGGCGCAGCAGCGCACGCAGATAACGATCGTTCTTCAGTTCGGTCATTTTGCAGTTCCTTATTGCGTCAGTCCGTCAGTGTAACACTACTCATACTCGGCCCGACACATTGCCACGGTATCTTCTATCAGGCGACGCGCCACCGTTCCCGGCGGGGGCAGCAGCGGTAAATCGTCGTAGCGATACCAGTTCGCCTCCAGCAGCTCTTTCTTATCGATAACAATCTCGCCGCTGTCGTATTCCGCCATAAACGCGGTCATCAGGGACATCGGGAACGGCCACGGCTGCGACGTCACATAGCGCAGGTTTTTCACCTTAATGCCGCTCTCCTCCATCACCTCACGCGCCACCGCCTGTTCCAGCGTTTCGCCGACTTCCACGAACCCGGCGAGGACAGTATGAATGCCGTTGCGATGACGGGTATGCTGCGCCAGCAGGATGGAATCATCACGGCGGATGGCGACAATGATGCACGGTGCGATTTGCGGATAGTAGCGTTCACGGCAGTGGCCGCAAAGCATTGCCCACTCGGTTTTGCTCGGGTGCATGGTGTGGCCGCAGTAGCCGCAGTATTTGTGCGAGCGGTAAAACTCCGCCAGCTGCACGCCGCGCCCCGCCAGCTGGAACAGGCCGACATCCCGATCCAACACCTGACGAACGGATCCCATATCCTGACGACGAGCCTGTAGGATCAACCATACCGGATCGCCCTGCCACTCGCCGATCCGCAGCGCAGGTTGGCCGACGAGATCGAAGATTTCTGCCGCACCGTAGGGTATCTCCCCACCGGGCAGCCACAACTTTTGCTCGTGACTGACGATCCACCAACCCAGATCTGATTTTTCAATAATACGATCCATATCTATTGCACTACCTTCGCTTCACTGACATGTTGTTAGCATTGTGGTTACATTTTGGATAAGCAGATCCCATTCTAAACCTTATGGAGTCGACCATGTTAAACCAGCTGGAAAGCCTGACTGAGCGCGTTGGAGGAAGTAACACCCTGGTGGATCGCTGGCTACATGTGCGCAAGCATCTCCTTGTGGCGTATTACAATCTGGTCGGTCTTAAGCCTGGCAAAGAATCCTTTATGCGGCTGAACGAAAAAGCGCTGGATGATTTTTGTCAGAGCCTTGTCGACTACCTCTCCGACGGCCATTTCAACCTTTATGAACGCATTATCCGCGAAATGGAAGGGACAACGCCGTATTTAGCGGCCAGTAAACTCTGTCCGCTGCTGGAAGCCAACACCCAGCGGATCATGGACTACTACGATTCCGCGCTGGAGAACGCTATCGATCACGATAACTATCTTGAGTTTCAGCAGGCGCTTTCCGACCTTGGCGAAGCGCTGGAAGAGCGATTCACGCTGGAAGACAAGCTCATCGCCCTCGTGCTGGACAACAACCTGAATATCAGCACCAGCGATAACGTTGCGCGCCCTGCTTGAGTTCTTAATCGTTAACGAGTAATTTACAACCATTCGCCCCTCTGCGGAGGGGGATTTTTCTTGTCGGAGTGCCCAGTGTGAAAGCACGGGCTGAGACCGTTAATTCGGGATCCGCGGAACCTGATCAGGTTAATACCTGCGAAGGGAACAAGAGTCACACTGCTGTTGTATCGCCCCTGAGGCGATCTTCTCTTGCTTCATCCGTCGTCTGACAAGCCATGTCCTTCACTTTTGGAATGAGCTATGTCTACTGCAAAACTGACCCGCCGCGAACAGCGCGAACACGCACAACGCTTCATCGACACCCTGGAAGGCACCGCTTTCCCGAACTCGAAACGCATCTACATTTCCGGCTCACAGGCTGATATCCGCGTCCCGATGCGCGAAATCCAGCTCAGCCCGACGCTTATCGGCGGCAGCAAAGACAACCCGCAGTTTGAAGACAACGAAGCCGTGCCGGTGTATGACACCTCGGGCCCGTACGGCGATCCTGATGTTGCTATCAACGTCCAGCAGGGTCTGGCAAAGCTGCGCCAGCCGTGGATAGAGGCGCGTAACGACTGCGAAGAACTGAGCGTGCGCAGCTCTGCGTACACCAAAGAACGCCTGGCCGACGACGGTCTGGACGCGCTGCGCTTTACCGGCCTGCTGACGCCGAAACGCGCTAAAGCGGGCAAATGCGTAACCCAGCTGCACTACGCGCGCCAGGGTATCGTCACGCCGGAGATGGAGTTCATCGCCATCCGCGAAAACATGGGCCGCGAGCGCATCCGCAGCGAAGTGCTGCGCCACCAGCATCCAGGTGAAGGGTTTGGCGCTCGCCTGCCGGAGAACATCACGCCGGAATTTGTGCGTGATGAAGTGGCCGCCGGGCGCGCCATTATCCCCGCCAACATCAACCACCCGGAATCCGAGCCGATGATTATCGGCCGCAACTTCCTGGTGAAGGTCAACGCCAACATCGGCAACTCAGCGGTGACGTCATCCATCGAAGAAGAGGTGGAAAAGCTGGTCTGGTCGACGCGCTGGGGCGCGGATACGGTGATGGACCTTTCCACCGGCCGCTATATTCACGAAACCCGCGAATGGATCCTGCGTAACAGCCCGGTGCCGATTGGCACCGTCCCGATTTATCAGGCGCTGGAGAAGGTCAACGGCATCGCCGAAAACCTCACCTGGGAAGCGTTCCGCGACACGCTGCTGGAGCAGGCGGAACAGGGCGTGGACTACTTCACCATCCACGCGGGCGTGCTGCTGCGCTACGTGCCAATGACGGCGAAACGTCTGACCGGCATCGTCTCGCGCGGCGGTTCCATTATGGCGAAGTGGTGCCTGTCCCATCATCAGGAAAACTTCCTCTACGAGCACTTCCGCGAAATTTGCGAAATTTGCGCCGCTTACGACGTCTCCCTGTCGCTGGGCGACGGCCTGCGTCCTGGCTCCATCCGCGATGCTAACGACGAGGCGCAGTTTGCCGAGCTGCACACGCTGGGGGAGCTGACCAAAATCGCCTGGGAGTACGACGTGCAGGTGATGATTGAAGGCCCGGGCCATGTGCCGATGCAGATGATCCGTCGCAACATGACCGAAGAGCTGGAGCACTGCCACGAAGCACCGTTCTACACGCTGGGGCCACTGACAACTGACATCGCGCCGGGCTATGACCACTTCACGTCAGGCATTGGGGCGGCGATGATCGGCTGGTTCGGCTGCGCCATGCTCTGCTACGTGACGCCGAAAGAGCACCTCGGCCTGCCAAACAAAGAGGACGTGAAGCAGGGACTGATTACCTACAAGATTGCCGCCCACGCGGCGGATCTGGCGAAAGGCCATCCGGGCGCGCAAATCCGCGATAACGCCATGTCCAAAGCGCGCTTTGAATTCCGCTGGGAAGACCAGTTCAACCTGGCGCTGGATCCGTTTACCGCCCGCGCCTATCACGATGAAACCCTGCCGCAGGAATCGGGCAAAGTTGCGCACTTCTGCTCCATGTGCGGACCAAAATTCTGCTCGATGAAAATCAGCCAGGAAGTACGCGATTACGCCGCCGCGCAGACCATTGAAGTCGGCATGGCGGACATGTCGGAAACCTTCCGCGCGAAAGGCGGTGAAATCTACCTCAAAAAGGAGGAGGCGTAATGTACCAGCCTGATTTCCCCCCTGTCCCCTTCCGCTTAGGGCTTTACCCGGTGGTGGACAGCGTGGGGTGGATCGCCCGCCTGCTGGAAGCGGGCGTTCGCACCCTCCAGCTACGCATCAAGGATAAACGCGATGAAGAGGTGGAGGCCGACGTGATCGCTGCTATCGCGCTGGGACGTCGCTACCACGCCCGCCTGTTTATCAACGACTACTGGCGGCTGGCGGTTAAACACCAGGCGTACGGCGTGCATCTGGGACAGGAAGATCTGGAAACGACCGATCTCAACGCGATCCGTGACGTCGGTCTGCGGCTGGGCGTTTCTACCCATGATGATATGGAGATCGACGTGGCGCTGGCGGCCCGCCCCTCTTACATCGCGCTCGGTCACGTTTTCCCGACGCAAACCAAGCAGATGCCGTCCGCTCCACAGGGCTTGACGCAGCTGGCGGCCCACGTTAAGCGCCTTGCCGATTACCCCACCGTTGCCATCGGCGGGATCAGCCTTGAACGTGCGCCCGCGGTGCTGGAGACCGGCGTCGGCAGTATCGCCGTCGTCAGCGCCATCACCCAGGCGGCAGACTGGCAGGCCGCCACCGCTCAGCTTTTACAACTGGCAGGAGCAGGCGATGAAAGATCGTGATTTTATGCGCTACAGCCGCCAGATCCTGCTGGAGGATATCGCCATTGACGGGCAGCAAAAGCTGCTCGCCAGCCGGGTACTGATTGTCGGTCTGGGTGGATTAGGCGCCCCCGCCGCGCTGTATCTGGCTGGCGCGGGCGTGGGCACGCTGGTGCTGGCCGATGACGATGAGGTACATCTCAGCAATCTGCAACGGCAAATCCTCTTCACGACAGAAGATATCAACCAGCCTAAAGCGCACGTTACGCGCCAGCGGCTGAACCAGCTTAACCCCGATATCGAACTGGTCGCGCTCCAGACGCGGCTGAGCGGGGAAGATCTGCAACGCGAAGTGGCCCTTGCCGACGTGGTGCTGGACTGTACGGACAATATGGCGACGCGTCAGGCCATCAACGCGGTCTGTGTTGCGCAGAACACGCCGCTGATCACCGCCAGCGCGGTCGGTTTCGGCGGGCAAATAATGGTGCTTACGCCGCCGTGGGCACAGGGCTGCTACCGCTGCCTGTGGCCGGACGAGGCTGAACCGGAGCGTAACTGCCGCACGGCAGGCATTCTGGGCCCGGTGGTGGGCGTGATGGGTACTCTTCAGGCGCTGGAGGCCATCAAGTTGCTCAGCGGCATAGAGACAGAACGCAACACGCTGCGGCTGTTCGACGCCCGCTCCAGCGGATGGCGTCATCTGGTGTTAAACCGCGCCAGCCACTGCCCGGTATGCGGAGGCCGCAATGCGCATTCTGTTTAACGATGAGCCGATGACGTGCGACGACGATCTTACCGTTGCCGCCCTGCTCGACACGCTGCGCCAGCTGAAGCCGGGAACGGCGCTGGCGCTCAATCAACAGATCCTGCCGCGCGAGCGGTGGGAACATCAGCAGGTCAATGAAGGCGACCAGATCCTGCTGTTTCAGGTTATCGCAGGGGGCTGAGATGTTACGTATTGCCGACAAAGTCTTTGATTCACATCTGTTTACCGGAACCGGAAAATTCGCCTCTCCGCAGCTGATGGTGGATGCCATTCGTGAGAGCGGCAGCCAGCTGGTGACACTGGCGATGAAGCGCGTGGATTTGCGTCAGCACAACGATGCCATACTTGCGCCGTTACGGGAGGCAGGCGTGACGCTCTTACCGAATACCTCCGGTGCGAAAACGGCCGAGGAAGCAATTTTCGCTGCGCAACTGGCGCGGGAAGCGCTCGGCACCCGCTGGCTGAAGCTGGAAATTCATCCGGACGCCCGCTGGCTGTTGCCCGATCCGATCGAAACCCTGAAAGCGGCAGAGAAGCTGGTGCAGCAGGGATTTACCGTCCTGCCCTACTGCGGTGCCGACCCCGTGCTGTGCAAGCGTCTGGAAGAGGTCGGCTGCGCGGCCGTAATGCCGTTAGGGGCACCCATTGGCTCCAACCAGGGACTGGAGACCCGCGCGATGCTGGAGATCATCATCGAGCAGGCGACCGTGCCCGTGGTGGTGGATGCGGGCATCGGCGTACCCAGTCACGCCGCGCAGGCGCTGGAGATGGGGGCCGATGCGGTGCTGGTCAATACCGCGATTGCGGTGGCCGACGACCCGGTGATGATGGCGCGTGCGTTCCGCCTTGCCGTGGAGTCCGGTCTGCTGGCACGCCAGTCCGGCCCCGGCTCGCGCAGCTTTCAGGCGCAGGCCACCAGCCCGCTGACCGGTTTTCTGGAGGCACTCTGATGGCTACCTTTACCGATCGCTGGTGTCAGCTTAACTGGGACGATATTGCCTTACGCATCAACAGTAAAACCTCTGCGGACGTAGAGCGGGCATTAACAGCCAAACATTTGACCCGCGAGGATTTGATGGCCCTGCTTTCTCCGGCAGCCAGTGCGTACCTTGAACCGATGGCGCAGCGCGCGCAACGCCTCACCCGCCAGCGTTTTGGCAACACGGTGAGCTTTTACGTGCCGCTCTATCTTTCTAACCTGTGCGCCAACGACTGCACCTACTGTGGTTTTTCCATGAGCAACCGTATTAAGCGTAAAACGCTGGATGAGCATGAGATCGCCCGCGAGTGTGCGGCTATTCGTGAGATGGGTTTTGAACATCTCCTGCTGGTGACGGGTGAACATCAGGGCAAAGTGGGGATGGACTATTTTCGCCAGCATCTTCCGGCCATCCGCCGCGAATTTGCCTCGTTGCAAATGGAAGTGCAGCCTTTGTCGCAGGAGGAATATGCGGAGCTGAAAACGCTCGGGCTGGACGGCGTCATGGTCTATCAGGAAACCTACCACGAGGCGACCTATGCCCGGCATCACCTGAAAGGGAAGAAGCAGGATTTCATCTTCCGGCTGGAAACGCCGGACAGGCTGGGGCGCGCCGGTATCGATAAAATTGGGCTGGGCGCGCTTATCGGTCTGTCCGACAGCTGGCGGGTGGACTGCTATATGGTGGCGGAGCATCTGCTGTGGCTACAGCAGCGCTACTGGCAAAGCCGCTATTCCATCTCTTTCCCGCGGCTGCGTCCGTGTACGGGAGGCGTTGAACCCGCTTCGCTGATGGATGAGCGCCAGCTGGTGCAAACCCTGTGTGCATTTCGCCTGTTCGCGCCGGAAGTGGAATTGTCGCTCTCCACGCGTGAATCACCCGCGTTTCGCGACCGCGCGATCCCGCTGGCGATCAATAACGTTAGCGCCTTTTCCAAAACGCAGCCGGGCGGTTACGCGGACGATCACCCGGAACTGGAACAGTTTGCACCGCACGACGGACGACGGCCCGAAGCGGTGGCGGAAGCCCTGACTGCCCAGGGGCTACAGCCCGTGTGGAAAGACTGGGATAGCTGGCTGGGAAGAGCCTCGCATTAGCGCTGAAACCGACTGCAAAAACGCGAAAAGGTTACGAGGCGGCTCGTAAGATCAAAACCGGGCGATTGAGGCGATCTGCCTGGTTTTCTTATGCTTTACCACGTCAGCAACGGACGCTGACCAGGGTGAAAATGCTTCTTCCTCGTTTCGCCCTGCCCTCCGCCTCTTAAACAAAATTTTAATCGATACAATAAATACGTCGTTTCTTATCTACGCTTAAGATAAATCATCTCGTCGGTAATCGCCTTCTGTATAATTTACTACCAGCAACCGGACAGCGACTATGCTGAGGGTATCGACAGACGCAACGCGTCTACCATCTGGATTGATGTACAACTCATGGCACTCCACAGTAAAAAGCTCTCTTTTACGCGGCCAATTATGGTCAGCTTCGCGGGGATCCTGCTCAGTTTTGCGCTGATCGCCATCCTGGTTATCCTTTCACAGAGAAAGGATTTTCTTGAGGATTATCATAAGATTAATGGTAACTTCACCCATAATCTGGCGGTAAACTATACCGAATCCATCCTGCGAGAAAATGACTATATTCTTGGTCGTGCTGCGATGTACTTCGCCCGTAACGACAGAGTAAATCAGACAATTAATATCGACCCGACACACGGTTTGCAGATGTTGATGCATTTGCAGAACCTGATGCCGACGGTGTCGTCTATCTCTCTGGCGGACACAGTAGGGCGCCATCTGCGCGCGCCGGAAGTGCTGCCAACGGAGAAGGGTAAGTCGTTCGACGCCCGGACCCGTCCATGGTTTATCGGACAAGCGGAAGCCAGCAACTTTCCTCACTACACCCGCCCCTATCTGGACTATTTTACCCAACATCCTACGGTCACTCTCTATAAGCCGGTCATTTCACCGGAAGGCCGCCTGAAGGGCACGCTCGCTTTCCATCTTGATTTAACGTCCATGGGGTATACCCTGCGCCAGATGGTGGCGCCGGTTCAGGGTGAGTTTTTTGTTGTGGAGCGTGACGGCGCTGTTGTGCTGCATCCGGACACGGGGGCGCTCTTTAAGCAGTACGTAAGCGAAGCGCTGATGGACCAAATGACCAGCGGCGAGGGCCATCTTTTCGACCCCAAAAGTAAAACCTGGTATTACTACTACTCTTTCACCAATCCGGACTGGTTTGTGATTTATCGGGTCTCCGATGCCACGCTTACCGTCATCACCCGGCATGAGACCACCGTCGTCGGCTGGGGATTTGCGCTGGCGGCAATCATCATCATTCTGTTCGGGCTTTACCTTCGTCATGCCTCGCGTTCTGTGCTGATGAACATTATCAATGCCATCAAAACCGGCGACGTCAACCAGGCGCCACGCCTTGAAGCGATGCTCAGCCATACCATTCGAACCAATAAAGAACGCGAGCTGGCCTATGTCCGTCAGGCCACCCATGATGCGCTGACAGGCTGCAAAAACCGCCGTGCGTTCGACAATGATGTGGATGAGTTGCTGACCGCCCATCAACCCTTCGTTCTGGCGCTGATCGACATCGATAACTTCAAGTCCATTAACGACACCTGGGGCCACCTGAGCGGGGATATTGTGCTGCGCAACGTGGCACGCGAAGGTATTCAGCTCATGCAGCCGCACCACGTTTCCGTTTACCGCTACGGTGGAGAAGAGTTCGGCGTGATCTTCCCGGCCGAGCTGATGAACTCCGCGCACGCGCTACTGGAAGCCTGGCGCACCGCCGTTGAAAAGCGGACCTGGCGGGAAGAGAACCTGCGAGTGACCTTCAGCGCCGGGACGGGAGAGTGGCACTTCGAACCGCTGGAACAATTTATCGGTAGCGTAGATGAAGCGCTGTATACCGCTAAACAACAGGGTAAAAACCGCATCGTAAGCACGGCCATCCGATAATACCCTTCCTCAAATTCTGCCCGATCTGACGGGCAGAATGCTCTCCGCGGTAAAATTGTAACCGGTTTCAGAAAAATGCCGATTTCTTTGTGATGCCTGACACACAATCGCGGTAAAGCGGTTGTTGAAGCAGTCTGCACGGGATAATTATCAATAAACACATGTAGATCGAGGCTGACTATGAAGAACATCGTTTTATGCTGTGCAGCGGGAATGTCAACCAGCATGCTGGTTCAACGTATGAAAGATGCCGCGCAGAAAAAAGGAGTCGAAGTAACCATTAAAGCCGTTCCGGTCGCGGAGTTCAAAGATAACATCGCGACGGCTGATATCGTATTACTGGGGCCACAGGTCAAATACGAACAGGCAAAACTACAGGCGCAGGCCGATCCGCTCGGAAAAAAGGTCGCGGTCATCGACATGATGGATTACGGCATGATGAAAGGTGATGCCGTACTGGAAAAAGCGCTCAAACTTCTGGAGTCATAATGGAAGACTTAGAAACCACGATCATGGAACTGCTGGTCAACGCAGGCGCGGCGCGCAGTGCGGCCCTGACGGCGTTGCAGATGGCGCGAAAAGGCGACTTTGACGAAGCCGAGAAAGCGATGGAAGAGTCGCGTGAATATGTGAAACATGCGCATACGATCCAGACGCAGCTTATCGGTCTTGACGAAGGGACAGGAAAACTGCCGGTTAACCTGATCACCGTTCATTCTCAGGACCACCTGATGAACGCGATGGTAATTCAGGATCTGGCGGGCGACATGATTGAGCTTTATCGACGCATCCCGCTGGTAAACTGAAAATGCAGATATAAAAAAACCCGCCGAGGCGGGTTTTTTATTTACGGCATCAACGATTACTCGTTGTCGGAACCGCCCAGACCTGCGTTCAGCAGTTCTGCCAGGCTCGCGGATGCATCTTCGGCAGTCACCTGCGGTGCAGCTGGCAGTTCGCCCGCTGCGCGACGACGCATACGATCCTGGTGGTACGCATAACCGGTACCGGCCGGGATCAGACGACCCACGATAACGTTCTCTTTCAGACCGCGCAGTTCATCACGTTTACCTGCAACAGCCGCTTCGGTCAGGACACGCGTGGTTTCCTGGAACGATGCAGCAGAGATGAAGGACTCGGTTGCCAGAGACGCTTTGGTGATACCCAGCAGATCGCGCGAGAAGGTCGCGCCAATTTTGCCGTTCGCTTCCAGATCGCGGTTAGCGATCTTAACGCGTGAGTATTCAACCTGCTCGCCTTCCAGGAAGTCGGAGCTGCCTGCGTTTTCGATGGTCGCTTTACGCAGCATCTGACGAACGATAACTTCAATGTGTTTATCGTTAATCTTAACGCCTTGCAGACGGTATACGTCCTGTACTTCGTTAACAATGTAACGGGTAACAGCATGCACACCACGCAGACGCAGGATGTCGTGCGGCGCTTCTGGACCGTCGGAAACCACGTCACCACGTTCTACGCGTTCACCTTCGAACACGTTGAGCTGACGCCACTTAGGAATCATCTCTTCGTACGGCTCGCTGCCATCTACAGGCGTAATAACCAGACGGCGCTTACCTTTGGTCTCTTTACCGAAGGAGATGATACCGCTGATTTCAGCCAGGATTGCAGGCTCTTTCGGACGACGTGCTTCGAACAGGTCCGCAACGCGTGGCAGACCACCGGTGATGTCCTTGGTACCGCCGGATTCCTGAGGAATACGCGCCAGGGTATCACCAGAGCTGATCTGTACGCCATCTTCCAGCTGTACAATCGCTTTACCCGGCAGGAAGTACTGCGCAGGCATATCGGTACCAGGAATCAGAACGTCGTTACCCTGCGCATCAACGATTTTCAGTGCAGGACGCAGATCTTTACCACCGGTAGTACGTTCAGCAGAATCCAGAACCACCAGAGAAGACAGACCGGTCAGCTCGTCGGTCTGACGAGTAATGGTCTGGCCGTCGATCATGTCAGTAAAGCGGATGAAACCACTTACTTCGGTGATTACCGGCATGGTGTGTGGATCCCAGTTTGCAACGGTTTCACCGCCGGCAACCTGCTCGCCATCACCTTTCGCCATAACCGCACCGTAAGGCACTTTATAGCTCTCTTTGGTACGACCGAATTCGTCGATCAGCTTCAGCTCGGTGTTACGGGAAGTGATAACCAGTTTACCGCTGGAGTTCACAACCGACTTCGCGTTGCTGAGCTTGATGCTACCTTTGTTTTTCACCTGGATGCTGGATTCAGCAGCCGCACGAGATGCCGCACCACCGATGTGGAACGTACGCATCGTCAGCTGTGTACCCGGCTCACCGATGGACTGTGCCGCGATAACGCCGATAGCCTCACCTTTGTTGATGATGTGGCCACGCGCCAGGTCACGACCGTAGCAGTGCGCACACACACCAAAGTCGGTGTCACAGGATACAACGGAACGCACTTTCACGGAGTCAACAGAGTTCGCTTCCAGCAGGTCACACCACTGTTCGTGCAGCAGGGTGTTGCGTGGAACCAGAATGTCTGCGGTGCCCGGCTTCAGAATGTCTTCCGCGGTCACACGACCCAGTACGCGATCGCGCAGCGGCTCTTTAACATCACCACCCTCGATAACAGGGGTCATGGTGATACCTTCGAGGGTGCCACAATCGTCTTCGGTGACGACAAGATCCTGCGCAACGTCAACCAGACGACGCGTCAGATAACCGGAGTTCGCCGTTTTAAGTGCGGTATCCGCCAGACCTTTACGCGCACCGTGCGTGGAGATGAAGTACTGGAGTACGTTCAGACCTTCACGGAAGTTCGCGGTGATTGGCGTTTCGATGATGGAGCCATCTGGCTTCGCCATCAGACCACGCATACCTGCCAGCTGACGAATCTGTGCCGCAGAACCACGCGCACCGGAGTCGGCCATCATGTAGATGCTGTTGAAGGAGACCTGCTGCTCTTCTACGCCGTCACGGTTAATCACGGTTTCGGTTTGCAGGTTATCCATCATCGCTTTGGATACACGATCGTTCGCCGCAGCCCAGATATCGATAACTTTGTTGTAACGTTCGCCTGCGGTTACCAGACCAGACTGGAACTGCTCCTGGATTTCAGCAACTTCAGCTTCCGCTTCAGAGATGATCTCGTGTTTCTTCTCTGGGATGACCATGTCATCGATACCAACAGATGCACCTGAACGCGCTGCATAAGCAAAGCCGGTGTACATTGTCTGGTCAGCGAAGATAACGGTCGGCTTCAGACCCAGAATGCGGTAACAGGTGTTCAGCATTTTGGAGATCGCTTTCTTGCCCAGCGCCTGGTTGACGATGGAGAAAGGCAGACCTTTCGGTACGATCATCCACAGAATGGCACGGCCAACGGTCGTGTCTTTCAGGCTGGTGTGCGCAACGAATTCGCCGTTTTCATCTTTTTCGTATTCGGTGATACGCACTTTAACGCGCGCATGCAGAGAGGCCAGGCCAGCGCGATAAATACGCTCAGCTTCTTTAGGGCCAGTCAGCACCATGCCTTCGCCTTTGGCGTTAACACAGTCACGGGTCATGTAGTACAGACCCAGTACAACGTCCTGAGAAGGAACGATGATAGGTTCACCGTTCGCTGGAGACAGGATGTTGTTGGTAGACATCATCAGCGCACGCGCTTCGAGCTGGGCTTCCAGCGTCAGCGGTACGTGAACAGCCATCTGGTCACCATCGAAGTCGGCGTTATAGGCCGCACAAACCAGCGGGTGCAGCTGGATAGCTTTACCTTCGATCAGTACCGGCTCAAAGGCCTGGATACCCAGACGGTGCAGAGTTGGTGCACGGTTCAGCAGTACCGGGTGTTCGCGGATCACTTCGTCCAGGATATCCCAAACGACAGCTTCTTCACGCTCAACCATTTTCTTCGCGGCTTTGATGGTGGTGGCCAGGCCACGCAGTTCCAGCTTGCCGTAGATGAACGGTTTGAACAGCTCCAGTGCCATTTTCTTCGGCAGACCGCACTGATGCAGACGCAGGTATGGACCTACGGTGATTACAGAACGACCGGAGTAGTCAACACGCTTACCGAGCAGGTTCTGACGGAAACGACCCTGTTTACCTTTGATCATGTCGGCCAAAGATTTCAGAGGACGTTTGTTAGAACCGGTGATCGCACGACCGCGACGACCGTTATCCAGCAGGGCATCTACCGCTTCCTGCAGCATACGTTTTTCGTTGCGTACGATGATGTCCGGCGCAGCCAGATCCAGCAGACGTTTCAGACGGTTGTTACGGTTGATCACGCGACGATACAGATCGTTCAGATCTGACGTTGCGAAACGACCACCATCCAGCGGAACCAGCGGACGCAGATCTGGCGGCAGAACCGGCAGAACGGTCAGAATCATCCACTCTGGTTTGTTACCAGACTGAACGAACGCTTCCAGCAGTTTGATACGCTTGGTCAGCTTTTTACGCTTGGTTTCGGAGTTGGTTTCGTTCAGCTCTTCGCGCAGAGTTTCACACTCTTGCTCCAGATCCATGCTCTTCAGCAGGGCCTGGATAGCTTCCGCACCCATCTTCGCGTCGAATTCGTCACCGAACTCTTCCAGCGCGTCCAGATACTGTTCTTCGGTCAGGATCTGGTTACGTTCCAGATTGGTCATCCCGCCTTCGATAACCACATAAGATTCGAAGTACAGAACACGTTCGATATCGCGCAGCGGCATATCCAGCAGCAGGCCGATACGGGACGGCAGAGATTTCAGGAACCAGATGTGAGCGGTTGGAGACGCCAGCTCGATGTGGCCCATACGCTCACGGCGTACTTTGGTCTGGGTCACTTCAACGCCACACTTCTCACAGATCACACCACGGTGTTTCAGGCGCTTGTACTTACCGCACAGGCACTCGTAATCTTTTACTGGCCCGAAAATACGCGCACAGAAAAGGCCGTCACGCTCAGGTTTGAACGTACGGTAGTTAATGGTTTCCGGCTTTTTAACTTCACCGAAAGACCATGAACGGATCATGTCTGGCGAAGCCAGAGCAATTTTGATCGCATCAAACTCTTCGGTTTTAGTTTGCGCTTTCAGAAACTTTAATAAGTCTTTCACGGATTTGCTCCCGTCGGAGTTAGCACACTCTGCTGTCGGGCGTTAACCCGACAGCAGTGACCTGTTTGAGCGAGAATTACTCGTCTTCCAGTTCGATGTTGATACCCAGCGAACGAATCTCTTTCAACAGTACGTTGAAGGATTCTGGCATGCCCGGCTCCATCTGATGGTTGCCGTCTACGATGTTTTTATACATCTTAGTACGACCGTTCACGTCATCAGACTTAACGGTGAGCATTTCCTGCAAGGTGTATGCTGCGCCGTATGCTTCCAGCGCCCACACTTCCATCTCCCCGAAGCGCTGACCACCGAACTGAGCCTTACCACCCAGCGGCTGCTGAGTAACCAGGCTGTAAGAACCGGTAGAACGAGCGTGCATCTTGTCGTCGACCAGGTGGTTCAGTTTCAGCATGTACATGTAACCTACGGTTACCGGACGCTCGAACTGTTCACCGGTACGGCCGTCAAACAGCGTAATCTGACCAGACGTTGGCAGACCACCCAGTTGCAGCAGCTCTTTGATTTCAGCTTCTTTTGCACCGTCGAATACCGGCGTTGCAATTGGCATACCTTTGCGCAGGTTCTCTGCCAGACGCAGCACTTCTTCATCGCTGAAGGTGTTCAGGTCGACTTTCTGACGAACGTCGGTACCCAGATCATAGGCACGCTGGATGAACTCGCGCAGTTTCGCGACTTCCTGCTGCTGTTTCAGCATGGCGTTGATCTTATCGCCGATACCTTTCGCAGCCATACCCAGGTGGGTTTCCAGAATCTGACCGATGTTCATACGAGACGGTACGCCCAGTGGGTTCAGTACGATATCTACCGGCGTACCGTTAGCATCGTGCGGCATATCTTCGATCGGGTTGATCTTAGAGATAACACCCTTGTTACCGTGACGACCTGCCATCTTATCACCAGGCTGGATCTGACGTTTAACAGCCAGATACACCTTAACAATCTTCAGCACGCCTGGTGCCAGATCGTCGCCCTGAGTGATTTTACGGCGTTTCGCTTCGAGTTTTTTCTCGAACTCGTGTTTCAGTTCGTCATACTGCTCAGCCAGTTGTTCCAGCTGATTCTGTTTCTCTTCGTCGGTCAGGCCCAGTTCCAGCCAGCGATCGCGTGGCAGTTTGTCGAGCTTCTCAGCTTCAACGCCACCGGCAACCAGCACCGCATAGATACGGCTGAACAGACCTGCTTCGAGGATTTGCAGTTCTTCAGACAGGTCTTTCTTAGCCTGTTTGAGCTGCATCTCTTCGATTTCCAGCGCACGCTTATCTTTCTCAACGCCATCACGAGTGAAGACCTGAACGTCGATAACCGTACCGGAAACACCGTTTGGTACGCGCAGAGAAGAGTCTTTAACGTCAGACGCTTTCTCACCGAAGATAGCACGCAGCAGTTTCTCTTCTGGCGTCAGCTGGGTTTCACCTTTCGGCGTCACCTTACCTACCAGAATATCACCGCCGGTGACTTCCGCACCGATGTAAACAATACCGGATTCATCCAGTTTGGAGAGCGCAGCTTCACCCACGTTAGGGATGTCGGCAGTGATCTCTTCTGGCCCCAGCTTGGTGTCACGGGACACACATGCCAGTTCCTGAATGTGGATGGTGGTGAAACGATCTTCCTGAACCACACGCTCTGAGACGAGGATGGAGTCTTCGAAGTTGTAACCGTTCCACGGCATGAACGCTACGCGCATGTTCTGACCGAGCGCCAGTTCACCGAGGTCGGTGGACGGACCATCTGCCAGCACGTCGCCGCGCTCAACTGGCTCACCCAGAGACACACATGGCATCTGGTTGATACAGGTGTTCTGGTTAGAGCGGGTGTATTTGGTCAGGTTGTAGATGTCGATACCCGCTTCGCCCGGATACATCTCGTCTTCGTTAACTTTGATAACGATACGGGATGCGTCAACGTACTGAACGGTACCGCCACGCTTAGCAACTGCTGTAACACCGGAGTCAACGGCAACAGCACGTTCCATACCGGTACCAACCAGCGGCTTGTCAGCACGCAGAGTTGGAACGGCCTGACGTTGCATGTTCGCACCCATCAATGCACGGTTGGCGTCATCGTGTTCCAGGAACGGGATCAGGGACGCACCGACGGATACCACCTGCTGAGTGGATACGTCCATGTAGTCAACCTGGTCGCGGCTGAACAAGCTGGATTCGCCTTTGCTACGGCAGGTAACCAGATCTTCTACAAAGTGGCCTTCGTCATCCAGGTTGGAGTTCGCCTGAGCGATAACGTAGTTGCCTTCTTCGATAGCAGACAGGTAATGAATTTCGTCAGTAACAACACCGTCGGTCACTTTACGATACGGGGTCTCGAGGAAACCGTATTCGTTCGTCTGTGCGTACACGGACAGGGAGTTGATCAGACCGATGTTTGGACCTTCAGGCGTTTCGATTGGACATACGCGACCGTAGTGAGTCGGGTGTACGTCTCGAACTTCAAAGCCTGCGCGTTCACGGGTCAGACCGCCTGGGCCGAGTGCGGAGATACGACGTTTGTGCGTGATCTCAGACAGCGGGTTGTTCTGGTCCATGAACTGAGACAGCTGGCTGGAACCGAAGAACTCTTTCACTGCCGCAGAAATCGGCTTGGCGTTGATCATATCCTGAGGCATCAGGGTATCCAGATCGCCCAGAGACAGACGCTCTTTCACCGCACGCTCTACACGTACCAGGCCAACGCGGAACTGGTTTTCCGCCATTTCGCCTACGGAACGGATACGACGGTTGCCGAGGTGGTCGATATCGTCCACTTCGCCTTTACCGTTACGGATATCGATGAGCTTCTTCATCACTTCAATGATGTCGTCTTTGCTCAGGATACCGGAACCTTCGATTTCGTCGCGCAGCAGAGAACGGTTGAACTTCATACGACCAACCGCGGACAGATCGTAGCGGTCTTCGGAGAAGAACAGGTTCTCGAACAGGCTTTCAGCCGCTTCGCGAGTTGGTGGCTCACCAGGACGCATCATGCGGTAGATTTCGACCAGCGCGCTCAGACGATCGTTGGTTGGGTCGACGCGTACAGTCTCAGAGATGTACGGACCGTGGTCCAGATCGTTGGTGAACAGCGTTTCGATACGTTTGTGGCCAGCCTGGCTCAGCTTAGCCAGCAGATCCAGGCTCAGCTCCATGTTCGCCGGGCAGATCAGCTCGCCAGTTGATTCATCAACGTAATCTTTCGCGGCTACTTTTCCTGCAATGTATTCAACCGGAACTTCGATGTGTTTGATATCATCTTTTTCCAGCTGGCGGATGTGGCGCGCGGTGATACGGCGACCTTTTTCCACATACACTTTGCCGTCGGCTTCGATGTCGAACGACGCGGTCTCACCACGCAGACGTTCAGGCACCAACTCCATCTGCAACTTGTTGTCGCGGATTTCAAAGATCACTTTCTCAAAGAACAGGTCCAGGATCTGCTCAGTGGTATAGTTCAGTGCACGCAGAATGATGGTTGCAGGCAGCTTACGACGACGGTCGATACGGACAAACAGGTTGTCTTTTGGATCGAATTCGAAGTCCAGCCATGAACCACGGTAAGGAATGATGCGTGCGTTATACAGTACTTTACCGGAAGAGTGCGTTTTACCTTTATCGCTGTCGAAGAAGACGCCCGGGCTACGGTGCAGCTGGGAAACGATAACACGCTCAGTACCGTTGATAACGAAAGTACCGTTGTCCGTCATGAGTGGAATTTCACCCATGTAGACTTCTTGTTCTTTAATGTCTTTTACGGTGCCTTCCGGCGCTTCGCGCTCGTAGATCACCAGACGCAGTTTTACGCGCAGCGGTGCGGAATAGGTCACGCCACGGATCTGACATTCCTGAACGTCAAACACCGGTTCGCCAAGGCGGTAGCTGACGTACTGCAGCTCGGAATTACCGCTGTAGCTCTGAATCGGGAACACGGAACGGAAGGCTGCTTCCAGGCCGTACTGCCCTTCAGGATCTTGCTCGATAAACTTCTGGAACGAGTCAAGCTGGATAGAAAGGAGATATGGAATGTCCAGAACTTGTGGACGTTTACCAAAATCCTTACGAATACGTTTTTTCTCGGTATAGGAGTAAACCATAGGGTTCCTCAGCTCGCTGACAAGTCGACCCATCTGTCCGACGAAGGGACAGTTTGTGCAACACCATTTTGTGGACCGGAAAATTGAATACTTTCCGCAATACCTGTTGCTATCACGCTTAAACCATTTCATTGCGATTTACACAGAGCGAGCACCCTGTCGCAGTATATTAAGTCGTCGATAGAAACAAGCATTGTCAGGACAACCAGCAGTCAAACAGTGTGAAATGCTGCTGATGCCTTACAGCGCAAAAAGGCTGGTGACTAAAAAGTCACCAGCCATCAGCCTAATTGCTTAGGCTGCAACCAGAAAAGTTGGCTTATTTAACTTCAACTTCAGCGCCAGCTTCTTCCAGAGATTTTTTCAGTGCTTCTGCGTCGTCTTTGCTCACGCCTTCTTTCAGCGCAGCTGGAGCAGATTCTACCAGGTCTTTAGCTTCTTTCAGACCCAGGCCAGTTGCGCCACGTACTGCTTTGATTACAGCAACTTTGTTCGCGCCAGCAGCTTTCAGAATTACGTCGAATTCAGTTTTTTCTTCAGCAGCTTCAGCCGGGCCCGCAGCTACAGCTACAGCAGCAGCAGCAGAAACACCGAATTTTTCTTCCATTGCAGAAACCAGCTCTACAACGTCCATTACGGACATAGCTGCTACTGCTTCAATGATTTGATCTTTAGTGATAGACATTTAAATTGTTCCTGAAAATCAGAATAAGTTTATACGTAAGCAAATGCTTTATAAAGATAACTGCGATTAAGCAGCTTCTTTCGCATCGCGTACAGCAGCCAGAGTGCGAACCAGTTTGCCAGCCGCAGCTTCTTTCATGGTTGCCATCAGGCGTGCAATTGCTTCTTCGTAGGTCGGCAGGGTTGCCAGGCGATCGATTTGCGATGCCGGGATCAACTCACCTTCAAAGGCTGCAGCTTTGACCTCAAATTTTGCATTCGCTTTCGCGAACTCTTTGAACAGACGAGCAGCAGCGCCCGGGTGTTCCATAGAGTATGCAATCAGGGTCGGACCAACAAACGTGTCTTTCAGGCACTCGAACTGAGTACCTTCAACTACGCGACGCAGCAGGGTGTTACGAACAACACGCATGTATACGCCAGCTTCACGACCTGCTTTACGCAGTTCAGTCATTTTGTCTACAGTAACGCCACGGGAATCCGCAACTACTGCAGACAGCGCGCCTTTGGCTACTTCGCTGACTTCAGCAACAATCGCTTGTTTGTCTTGAAGATTTAAAGCCATTAGCTTTGCTCCTGGATGTTTGCCGGAACTCATGTTCCGGAACTCACTTCACTCGACCCAACGGGAAGAGCGTCTTAATACGGTGAGCAGAAACAAGCCAGAGTATTTAAAATAATCTTAGCGTTCTGTCACCGTCTACGCAGGGGATTAAGTTTCTTGCGAAACACCTGCGGTCTTCGACGGAGGCCTGGATAGGCCAGGCTCCAACGAACAATTCTTTTAGCCGCTAACTTTTGTTAGCAAACGTGGGGGTAAGATTGTAGACAAAATCACCGCCCACGTAAAGGCATTAGTTTGCAGCAGCGCTCAGGCCAGCCTGGTCAACTGCAACACCTGCACCCATGGTGGTGGAGATGCTAACTTTCTTGATGTACACGCCTTTCGCCTGAGTTGGTTTTGCTTTTTTCAGCGCAACCAGCAGAGCTTCCAGGTTTTCTTTCAGTTTGTCAGCGTCAAAGTCCACTTTACCGATGGTGGTGTGGATGATGCCGTTTTTGTCGTTACGGTAACGAACCTGACCTGCTTTAGCGTTCTTAACTGCTTCAGCAACGTTAGGAGTTACAGTACCCACTTTCGGGTTTGGCATCAGGCCGCGTGGACCCAGAACCTGGCCCAGCTGGCCAACAACGCGCATTGCATCTGGAGAAGCAATAACAACGTCAAAGTTCATTTCGCCTTTCTTGATCTGATCAGCCAGATCTTCCATACCTACCAGTTCAGCGCCGGCAGCTTTAGCAGCTTCAGCGTTTGCACCCTGAGCAAATACAGCTACGCGTACGGAACGGCCAGTACCGTGTGGCAGTACAGTTGCGCCACGAACGTTCTGATCGGATTTACGAGCGTCGATGCCCAGGTTAACGGCAACGTCAACGCTTTCAACGAACTTAGCGGTAGCCAGTTCTTTCAGCAGAGCGATAGCTTCGTTGATGTCGTACTGTTTGGTCGCATCAACTTTGTCACGGATCACGGACATGCGCTTGGTCAGTTTAGCCATTTCTTAGTCCTCCACTACCAGGCCCATGGAACGTGCAGTACCTTCGATGGAGCGAGTCATCGCTTCAATGTCGGAACCAGTCATGTCGGCAGCTTTGGTCTGCGCGATTTCCTGCAACTGAGCGCGGGAAATTTTACCCACTTTGTCTTTGTTCGGCTTACCGGAACCAGACTTGATGCCCGCTGCTTTCTTCAGCAGAACTGCTGCTGGAGGGGTTTTGGTAACGAAAGTGAAAGAACGGTCAGCGTAAACAGTGATTACAACTGGGATTGGCAGACCTTTCTCCATGGATTCAGTTTTGGCGTTGAACGCTTTACAGAATTCCATGATGTTCACACCCTGCTGACCCAGAGCTGGACCAACTGGTGGACTTGGGTTCGCCATACCTGCTGCAACCTGCAGCTTGACGTAGGCTTGTACTTTCTTAGCCATTCTAAAATCCTCTGATTGGGTAATAACGCCTCGGAGAGGCTCCCCGTGAATAAAATTCGTTTTACGGGTCGGAACCCATAAAAACAAAAGGCGCGAAATTGTATTCCAATCTCGCGCCCTGTGCAACGATTAAATCGTCGCTTTTTTGATCGCTGCTTAGGCTTTTTCTACCTGAGCAAAGTCCAGCTCTACCGGGGTCGCACGACCAAAGATAGAAACGGAAACTTTCAGGCGGGACTTCTCGTAGTCCACTTCTTCGACGACGCCATTAAAGTCAGCAAACGGACCGTCGTTAACACGAACCATCTCACCCGGTTCAAACAGCGTTTTCGGACGCGGTTTGTCACCCACCTGCTGGAGGCGGTTCATAATCGCATCAACTTCTTTGTCGCTGATTGGCGCCGGACGGTCAGATGTGCCGCCGATAAAGCCCATCACGCGTGGTACGCTGCGCACCAGGTGCCAGCTCGCGTCGTTCATCACCATCTGAACCAGCACGTAACCCGGGAAGAATTTACGTTCGCTTTTGCGACGTTGGCCGCCACGGATCTCAACCACTTCTTCGGTCGGAACCATAACTTCGCCAAATAACTCTTCCATATTGTGTAATTTGATATGCTCACGCAGCGACGTAGCTACGCGGCCTTCAAAACCGGAAAACGCCTGAACGACGTACCAGCGCTTTTTAGGGGCTTCAGACATCTCAGAACCTCAGGCCAGTGATAAAGGATACCAGGCGAACCAGAATACCATCCAGTCCCCACAGGATCAGTGACATTACAGCGGTTACCGCCGCTACAATCAGCGTGGTGTGCAATGTTTCCTGGCGAGTCGGCCAAATGACCTTGCGGACTTCGGTACGCGCTTCGCGGGCAAACGCAACGGTCGCTTTGCCTTTCGTCGTCAACAGCGCGACACCACCCGCCGCAGCAATCAGAATTACCACTGCAAGCGCGCGTAGCGGCAGCATCATGTCACGATAAAGATAGTTGCCGACAATCGCCACAATCAGCAGCACGGCTACAACTACCCATTTCATCGCTTCCAGGCCGCGCCCGCTCCCTTGAGCTTCGGTATTCGCACTCATAAACCAACCTGTCAGAAGTATTCTACAAACATTTTGACCCCGCGAGTGCGAGGCAAACCAATCGAAATGCTATTCGCTTTTCGTATTATACGCTCTCCGCAGAGCCTGTCTCAGCAATGATTATGACAAAATTAATCACTGATGAGCCAGGTTCTGATGTGAAAGCGTGCAAAAAGGGCATCAAATGATGCCCTTTTATTGCGCATTGCGTCAAATGTTATCAGCGATTAGCCGAGAACTTTAGCAACAACGCCCGCGCCAACGGTACGGCCGCCTTCACGGATTGCGAAACGCAGACCGTCGTCCATCGCGATTGGGTGGATCAGAGTCACAACCATCTTGATGTTGTCGCCTGGCATTACCATCTCTACGCCTTCTGGCAGTTCGATGGTACCGGTCACGTCAGTTGTACGGAAGTAGAACTGTGGACGGTAGCCTTTGAAGAACGGAGTATGACGGCCGCCTTCGTCTTTGGACAGAATGTACACTTCAGATTCGAACTTGGTGTGTGGCTTGATTGAGCCTGGCTTCGCCAGAACCTGACCACGTTCGATTTCTTCACGTTTGATACCACGCAGCAGAACACCAACGTTCTCACCAGCACGGCCTTCGTCCAGCAGTTTGCGGAACATTTCAACGCCAGTACAGGTAGACTTCGCAGTCTCTTTGATACCAACGATTTCAACTTCTTCACCAACTTTGATGATACCGCGCTCTACACGACCGGTAACAACGGTACCACGACCGGAGATGGAGAATACGTCTTCGATTGGCAGCAGGAATGGCTTGTCAATCGCACGCTCTGGTTCTGGGATGTAAGAATCCAGGTAGCCAGCCAGTTCGATGATTTTCGCTTCCCACTCTGCATCGCCTTCCAGCGCTTTCAGCGCGGAACCACGAACGATTGGAGTGTCGTCGCCTGGGAAATCGTACTGAGACAGCAGTTCACGAACTTCCATCTCTACCAGTTCCAGCAGCTCTTCGTCATCAACCATGTCGCACTTGTTCAGGAACACGATGATGTAAGGAACGCCTACCTGACGACCCAGCAGGATGTGCTCACGAGTCTGAGGCATAGGGCCATCAGTCGCAGCAACAACCAGGATCGCGCCGTCCATCTGCGCAGCACCGGTGATCATGTTTTTAACATAGTCGGCGTGGCCTGGGCAGTCTACGTGTGCGTAGTGGCGAGTCGGGGTGTCATACTCAACGTGAGAAGTGTTGATGGTGATACCACGAGCTTTTTCTTCTGGTGCGTTATCGATCTGGTCGAAAGCACGAGCAGCACCGCCGTAGGTTTTAGCCAGTACGGTAGTGATTGCAGCGGTCAGCGTTGTTTTACCATGGTCAACGTGGCCGATAGTACCGACGTTAACGTGCGGTTTTGTACGTTCAAACTTTTCTTTAGACATCGATTGTCCCTCTAAGACACGGATAAATCGGTGATATCACCACATCAACCAGGCGAAAATGCCTGAACTGTTGAATACATTTACATTGAAACAGAGAGAAAGGGAGGGAGAAGTGAAGTGGTGCTGATACCCAGAGTCGAACTGGGGACCTCACCCTTACCAAGGGTGCGCTCTACCAACTGAGCCATATCAGCACGTATTGGAGCGGGCAGCGGGAATCGAACCCGCATCATCAGCTTGGAAGGCTGAGGTAATAGCCATTATACGATGCCCGCATCCTGAAACTCGGCTACCCAGTTCTTTCTGTAACAAAAAAAGAGATTTCTCTCTTTTCTGTTCGAGCTGGTCAATTTTTCCAACCAGCTCCGGCGGCGTTGACGCTGCCAGAAAGTGGTGGTGGGGGAAGGATTCGAACCTTCGAAGTCTGTGACGGCAGATTTACAGTCTGCTCCCTTTGGCCGCTCGGGAACCCCACCGGACTTGATGGTGCCGACTACCGGAATCGAACTGGTGACCTACTGATTACAAGTCAGTTGCTCTACCTACTGAGCTAAGTCGGCATCAAGTAGCGCGCATTCTATGGAGACCTGCGCAGTCATGCAACTAAAAAATTGCATAAAACGTTCTTTCGCTCACATTTTATTCGAAACCAGGGCTAACCGCTGTAAATTCATCCGCTCACGGTTAAAAATTCAACATGAACGCCTGATTTCGGCACGCTATAGCCCCACGTGATACCTGCCCGGTTAAGCATCGCTTTCCCATATTTTTTCTTATTATTCCTCTCATCTGGTGTTAACCTCCTGCCCATTGTCCAAAATTAACTATGTGATGAGCCCGCACCCGCCGTTTCGTGATGGTTCACAGAAGCATGCTTATGAGCAAAAAAGAGCAAACGTTAATGACGCCCTATCTTCAGTTTAACCGTAGCCAGTGGGCAGCCCTGCGTGACTCCGTCCCTATGACACTGACGGAAGGTGAAATCGCACGGCTAAAAGGGATAAACGAAGATCTCTCCCTGGAAGAGGTGGCAGAAATCTATCTCCCCCTCTCTCGCTTGCTTAACTTCTATATCAGCTCCAATTTGCGTCGTCAGGCCGTCCTGGAACAGTTCCTCGGCACGAACGGTCAACGTATTCCTTATATCATCAGTATTGCGGGCAGCGTGGCAGTGGGTAAAAGTACCACCGCGCGCGTGCTTCAGGCGCTGCTGAGCCGCTGGCCGGAACACCGCAGCGTGGAGCTGATCACCACCGACGGCTTCCTGCATCCCAACGAGGTGTTGAAAGAACGCGGCCTGATGAAAAAGAAGGGCTTCCCGCTCTCTTATGATATGCACCGCCTGGTAAAGTTTGTTTCAGATCTAAAATCGGGCGTACCTCACGTTACCGCGCCGGTTTACTCACATCTGATCTACGACCGCATCCCGGATGGCGACAAAACGGTTGTGCAGCCCGACATCCTGATTCTGGAAGGCTTAAACGTCCTGCAAAGCGGGATGGATTACCCTCACGATCCGCATCATGTGTTTGTCTCTGACTTTGTCGATTTCTCAATCTATGTCGATGCGCCGGAAGATTTGCTGCAACGCTGGTATATCAACCGCTTCCTGAAGTTCCGCGAAGGGGCGTTCACCGACCCGGATTCCTACTTCCACAACTACGCCCAGCTCTCTGAAGAAGAGGCTATCAGCGTGGCGACCGGGCTGTGGAATGAGATCAACTACGTCAACCTCAAAGAGAACATCCTGCCGACGCGCGAACGCGCAAGCCTGATCCTCACCAAGAGTGAGAAACACGCCGTCGACCAGATTCGTTTACGGAAGTAGACCTCAGACGTAAAAAAACCGGCTTATCGCCGGTTTTTTTATTTATGCATGCGGCTTTTCGCCGTTTTCATCCTGATCGACCGCGAAGCAGGCCACCAGCTGTCCACCATAATCCTTTAGCTGTGGCTGCAACTGCGTACACGGACCGAAGCGGCGACGGCAGCGGGCGTTAAACGCACATCCCGGCGGCGGGTTAAGCGGGCTTGGCAACTCACCGGTCAGCTTAATGCGCTCCCGGCGGTCATCCGGGTTCAGCCGCGGCGTCGCAGACAGCAGTGCCTGGGTATACGGATGACGCGGGTTAGTAAAGATCTGATCTTTCGTCCCCTTCTCCACGCAGCGTCCCAGATACATCACCATCACCTCATCGGCAATGTGCTCGACCACGGACAGGTCATGGGAGATGAAGACGTACGACAGTCCCAGATCCTGCTGTAAATCCATCATCAGGTTAAGCACCTGCGCGCGAACGGACACGTCAAGCGCTGAGACCGGCTCATCGGCAATCACCACGTCCGGGTCAAGCATCAGCCCACGAGCGATGGCAATACGCTGACGCTGACCACCAGAGAACATATGCGGGTAGCGATCGTAATGCTCGGTTTTAAGCCCCACCTTCGCCATCATCGCCAGCGCTTTTTCACGACGCTGCTCTTTGCTCAGATTGCTGTTAATCAGCAGCGGTTCTTCCAGAATCTGCCCCACTTTTTTACGCGGGTTTAAAGAACCGTACGGGTTCTGGAACACAATCTGGATTTTCTGGCGACGCAGCTTCTGCGCCTGCGGATCGTGCTTGAGCAGATCCTGGCCCTGATAGTAAAGCTCGCCGCCGGTTGGCGTTTCAATCATCGTCAGCAGACGGCCCAGCGTGGATTTCCCACAGCCCGACTCCCCGACGACCGCCAGCGTTTTACCGCGTTCAAGGCTGAAGGAGACGCCGTCCAGCGCTTTTACCAGGCGCTCGGGGGCAAAAATCCCCTTCTTCACCGGGTAATGTTTTTTCAGGTCGATAGCCTGCAACAGCGGCTGTTGCGTGGTGGCCTGGTGCGTACTCATAGTGTTGGCCTCCCGGCATCATCGAGTGGGTAGTGGCATTTTGACTGCCGACCATCGGCCAGCAGATTCAGCTCTGGCTCCTCGGCGCGGCATTTATCTGTCGCATACGGGCAGCGCGGATTCAGCAGGCAGCCATGCGGACGGTCATATTTACCCGGAACCACACCCGGCAGTGACGCCAGACGCGCTTTGTCCTGGGCAAACTCCGGCAGCGCACGCAGCAACGCCTGCGTATACGGATGACGCGGCGCGCGGAAGATATCGTGCGAACTTCCGGTCTCCACCACCTGACCCGCGTACATCACGATGATTTTGTGCGCCGCTTCCGCCACCAGCGCCAGATCGTGCGTAATCAGCACCAGCGCCATGTTCTCTTTCTGCTGCAGCTCCAGCAGCAGCTCGATGATCTGTGCCTGGATGGTCACGTCAAGCGCCGTCGTCGGTTCATCCGCAATCAGCAGCTTTGGCCGACAGGCAATCGCCATGGCGATCATCACGCGCTGGCTCATCCCGCCTGAAAGCTGGTGCGGGTAAACGTCCAGACGCGATGCTGGGTCAGGTATCCCCACCTGGTTCAGCAGATCGATAGCACGCTGGCGACGGGTTTTCTTATTCCCACCCTGATGCACCTTAATCGCTTCCATAATCTGGAAACCCACGGTGTAGCATGGGTTCAGGCTGGTCATGGGGTCCTGGAAGATCATCGCCACTTCCGCGCCCACCAGCTGGCGGCGCTGTTTTTCGGAAATACGCTTCAGATCCTGACCGTTGAACTCCAGATTTTCTGCCATCACGCGGCCGGGGTAGTCAATCAGCCCCATAATCGCCAGCGAACTCACTGACTTACCGGAGCCCGACTCTCCTACAATCCCGACCACTTCGCCCTGATTAACGCTGTAGCTGATACGGTCCACGGCGCGAAACGGTGTGCCTTCGTCGCCAAAGTGCACGGATAATTTATTTACATTTAATAACGCCATCTCGTGCCTCTTACTGCTTCAGTTTGGGATCAAGTGCATCACGCAGACCATCACCCATCAGGTTAAATGCCAGCACCGTCAGCAGAATCGCCAGACCCGGGAAGGTGACGACCCACCAGGCGCTTTGCGCGAACTGCAACACGTCGGAGAGCATGGTGCCCCACTCCGGTGTTGGCGGCTGCGCACCCATGCCAAGGAAGCCAAGAGCGGCCATATCAAGAATGGCGTTAGAGAAACCGAGCGACGCCTGAACAATCAGCGGCGCAAGGCAGTTTGGGAAGATATTGATAAACATCTGACGCATCGCACCGGCACCCGCCACGCGAGAGGCGGTAACGTAGTCGCGGTTCACTTCCACCAGCACCGCCGCACGGGTCAGACGCACATAGTGCGGTAGCGCAACAAACGTCAGCGCAAGCGCGGCGTTACCAATCGACGGACCGAAGATCGCCACCAGCACCAGCGCCAGCAGCAGGCTTGGTAATGCCAGCATAATGTCGACGACGCGCATGATGATGTTATCAACAATGCCGCCGAAGTAGCCTGCCACCAGGCCGAGTACGATCCCCATGATCAGCGACAGTACGACAACGAGGCAGCCAACCAGCAGCGACAGGCGTGCGCCGTACATCAGGCGCGAAAGCACATCGCGACCCACGTCGTCGGTGCCCAGCAGGTGCGCCAGGCTTCCGCCGTCCTGCCATGCAGGAGGTGCCAGCAGCGCATCGCGGAACTGATCAGCCGGGTTATACGGCGCAAGGACGTTCGCAAACACCGCAATCAGGATCATGATGGAAACATACACCAGCCCGACGACCGCGCCTTTGTTGCGCTTGAAGTAGTGCCAGAATTCCTGCATCGGCGTCATTGGCACCGGTGCGGTGACCACTTTATTTTGAGTAACTTGTGACATGATGGCCCCTTACTTCTTATGACGAATACGCGGGTTCACCACGCCGTACAGCAAATCGACCAGCAGGTTGACGAGAATAATCATCGTCGCGACCAGCAGTACACCGCCCTGCACAACCGGATAGTCACGGCGTTGCAGCGCATCAATCAGCCAGCGTCCAAGACCCGGCCAGGAGAAGATGGTTTCGGTCAGGATCGCCCCCGCCAGCAGCGTACCGACCTGCAAACCGATAACGGTTACCACCGGCAGCATAGCGTTTCGCAGGGCATGAATGATGATGACGCGCATACGGGTCAGGCCTTTAGCGCGGGCAGTACGAATATAATCCTCGCCCAGCACTTCCAGCATGGAGGAACGGGTCATACGCACGATCACCGCCAGAGGGATGGTGCCCAGCACCATTGCAGGCAGGATCATGTGCGCAACCGCATCAATGAAGTTGCCCTCTTCGCCCCAGATCGCCGTATCAATCAGCATAAAGCCGGTTAACGGATTGGTGTCGTCAAGGAAAACCATATCGCTGACGCGTCCGGAGACCGGCGTCAGGTTCCACTGCACCGAGACCAGCATGATCAGCATCATGCCCCACCAGAAGATAGGCATGGAGTAGCCGGTCAGTGCCAGGCCAACAGCGGTGTGGTCAAAAATAGAGCCACGTTTAACGGCAGCCAGTACGCCAACGGGGATCCCTACCGCGGTCGCGAAGATCATGGCGCAGATACCGAGTTCCAGCGTCGCTTTAAAGCGAGGTACGAACTCGTCCCACACCGGAAGACGGCTTTTCAGTGAAATCCCTAAATCGCCGTGCAACACGCCCCAGATATAGTGGAGATACTGCTGCCACATCGGCTTATCAAGGCCGAGTTCAGCCAGCAGTTGCGCATGACGTTCAGGGGAGATACCACGCTCGCCCGCCATAATCATCACCGGATCACCCGGGATCATATGGACGAAGGCAAAAGTGAGAAGGGTGATACCGATAAACGTCGGGATAACCAGTCCCAGACGTCGGAGGATGAACTGCAACATAACCCGGATTCTCTCTGATGACGCACACTCAGTGGCGTGACGTCTGTATTGCTCACAAATGTAAATTCCCTCTCCCTGTGGGAGAGGGTTAGGGTGAGGGGGTGCATGCACGCCCCTCACCCCTGCCCTCTCCAGGAGGGAGAGGGAGAACACCCTACTTATTATTCAACAGACACGTTTTCGAAGTGGTGTTTGCCCAGTGGATCGACCACGTAGCCCTTCACTTCTTTACGCACTGGCTCGTACACGGTGGAGTGAGCAACAATCAGCGCCGGAGCCTGATCGTGCATGACAACCTGCGCTTGCTTATACAGTTCGATACGTTTGTTGTGATCGTCGGTCGCACGCGCCGGCTGGATCAGATCTTCAAACGGCTTGTAGCACCAGCGAGAATAGTTAGAACCGTCTTTCGCTGCCGCACAGCTGAACAGGGTCGCGAAGAAGTTGTCCGGATCCCCGTTGTCGCCGGTCCAGCCCATCATGACCGCCTGGTGTTCACCCGCTTTGGCGCGCTTCAGGTACTCGCCCCACTCGTAGGTCACAATCTTGGCCTGTACGCCAATCTTCGCCCAGTCAGCCTGAACCATTTCCGCCATACGGCGTGCGTTCGGGTTGTAAGGACGCTGTACCGGCATCGCCCACAGCTCAACGGTAAAGCCTTTGTCCTGGCCCGCTTCTTTCAGCAGCGCTTTCGCTTTCTCAGGATCGTAGGTGTAGTCCTTAATGTCGTCGTTATAGCCCCACATGGTTGGTGGGATCAGGTTCTTGGCCGCAACGCCTGCGCCCTGGTAAACGGCTTTGATGATCGCTTCTTTGTTCACCGCGTAGGTCAGCGCCTGACGCACTTTCACGTCATCGAACGGTTTCTTCTCGGTGTTGAAGGAGAGATAACCCACGTTCAGGCCCGCCTGCTCCAGCAGGTTGATATTTTTGTCCTGCTTCATGCGCGCGATGTCAGCCGGGTTTGGATACGGCATCACCTGACATTCGTTTTTCTGCAATTTTGCGTAACGCACGGATGCGTCAGGCGTGATGGAGAAGACCAGACGGTCGATCTGCGGCTTGGTGCCCCAGTAGCCCGGGAAGGCTTTATACAGAATACGGGAATCTTTCTGGTACTGAAGCAGCTGGAACGGGCCGGTACCGATTGGGTTCAGGTCCACTTTTTCCGGAGTGCCGGCTTTCAGCATGTTGTCCGCATACTCTTTAGAGAGAATCGAGGCGAAGTCCATCGCCAGGTCAGCCAGGAATGGCGCTTCCGGACGCGTCAGCACAAACTGGACGGTTTTATCGTCCACTTTTTTCACTTCAGCGATCAGGTCTGGCAGACCCATCCCTTCGAAGTATTCATAGCTGCCGCCAGACACTTTATGGTACGGGTTCTGGGCATTTTTCTGACGGTCGAAGGAGAACACAACGTCGTCGGCGTTAAAGTCGCGCGTAGGTTTAAATTCTTTGCTGTCCTGCCACTTCACGCCCTGACGCAGGTGGAAGGTATAGGTTTTACCGTCTTCGCTGATATCCCACTTTTCAGCCAGGCCAGGAATCACTTCCGTGGTGCCGGTTTTAAATTCAACCAGACGGTTATAGATCGGTACAGAGCTTGCGTCGTAAGTCGTACCAGAGGTAAAGAGCTGTGGGTTAAAGCCTTCCGGAGAGCCTTCAGAACAGTAAACCAGGGTTTTTGCCTGTACGCTTGCTGCAACGGTCATGGCCACCAGGCTCAGACCAAGCTTCAGCATCCCTGACTTCTTCAAGGAAATACTCATTATTGTGCTCCAATGTGATGTTTTGCTTTGTTGTGTTACGCCGCCTGACCTTTATTTATTTTTTACCCGGTCCGGTCGGTGATGCCCGAAGGCGTTAAAAGGGATAGAGAATCCTTTCAGAAGAGCGTTTGAGTTGCAGCGCAGATCCTCCCTGAAATGCCCCTCGTGCCCTACAATCTGTCAACAGAATGTGAAAACGTCAATACAGGTGGCGGGGATTTACTTGGAGTGTGAGAAACCGCAAACAAAGATTAAAAAAACCCTGACCGTGAGTTTTCAGCAGAGAAATTTATGCTACTCGCCATGATGCAGCACAATTATCTTCATATTTCGCAACACTCAGTGATTAAGTTTTATTCAGAATGGGTAAATTTTCTTACAGGATGGTGATTATCTGAGCACTAAATACCGCGAACGTTAAAACGCACAGCGAAAAATGCTGAGGTTATCCATAAGCAACGCGAAAAAAGATCAAACTATATATAAAAAAATACAATGGATTATGTCACAAAACCGCAAGCAGGCAGGGGGAAGCAGGGCTAAGGGGTATTTTGAGGACTCGTGCGGGGTAACGCGTTAATGCAAAAAGGGCTAACCTTGCGGTTAGCCCTTTTTAGAATGTGGTCGGCGAGAGAGGATTCGAACCTCCGACCCACTGGTCCCAAACCAGTTGCGCTACCAAGCTGCGCTACTCGCCGAATGCGGAGCGCATCTTACTGCTGAGGTGCGCCCCCGTCAATCCCTTATTTTCAAAAAGCCATTCAACTGGCGATATTCTCGCCAGACCAGCTACTGCGCGGCTTTTGTGGTGTTATCAGGGAGTTTACACCAGTTGTTGTTTTCGTTAATCCCACCGTTCGGTGAGGTATAGCCGAGACAGCCCATAATGGTGTCGTACAGCTCAACGTGACGGCGCGGTACCTTGATCTCTGCCTGCTGTTTCAGATGGGCAAACATTTTGGCTTTGTCCGGATTTTCCAGGTACTTATCCGACATCCACATGATCATCGGCACGCGGAACTGCTCAGGCGGGGCCAGCTTACGCGGCGTACCGTGTAAATGCTCTTTCTCGTTGATGGACTCGCCGTGGTCGGCCGCGTAGATCACAATCGCTTTCTTATCGCGAAGCTGGTCGATCACCCGACTGAGGAAGGTATCCACATACAGAATCGAGTTATCATAGGCATTGATCAGCTCCTGCTTGCTACAGTTCTTGTTAATGCCGACGCACTCAGGCGTCCATTTGGCGAAATCGCGCGTGTAACGCTGATAGTAGCTGTAGTGTGACCCTTTGGTATGCAGAACAATAAGATGCTTACCCTGCGGATGGTTTTTCAGTGACTGTTCCATCTCAGAGAGCAGCAGCATGTCATCAACGTTCTTTCCGCGGTTACGCGGCTCGGCGCCAATCTGCTCGCGGTAGGCGATGTTATCCGCCATGGTGTTGGTGTAGAACCACATCTCACTTTGCATGGCGAACAGATCGGAGCTAAATCCAAGCTGCTTCAGAACAGCAAACACGTTTTGCTCTTTGAGAGTGCGCTGAGGATTATCACTCGCACCGCCCTCACGAACAAACATACAGCGCAACGAGAGCTTCGTGGCGGTATCGCAGGAGTAGCCGCGGTAAGCTACAAGATTCTTTTCCTGCGCCAGTTTCGGGGTGGTATCGCGGTCATAACCGAGGATACCCATATGATCCCAGCGCGTCGTTTCGCCGATAACGAAGACCACGTAAGTATCATCCAGCCCGTCAGCCGGAGCCTGGTAGGTGAACTTTTTGGTTGGGTTAATCAGCGATTTCACATCGCTGGATTCGTCCGCCTGAGCCCAGGCATAAAGACCTAACGCCGACAGCCAGTTAGACGGCAGATACGAGTTAGCCACCACGCCGCCGTAGCTTGGCATATCCACGCCTGTCGCTTTTTCGATCCTTTTTTGCTGTTTTTCCATCAGGCGAATAGGCGCCCACACCAGCAGACCCGCCAGAAGAACGACGGCGACGTTGCGGATGCGCTGTCCCCGGGTACGCAGCTGGCGTAACAGGGTGTAGCGGCAGGTGTTACTCCAGATAAAGAAGAGCGGGATCAGGCAGGTCAGAATCGTCCACAGGATGAACCCTTGACCCACCACCTCTTTCGAGAGGTCGATGTCCGTGGTCATCACCGAGGCCACAATACCGTAGCCAATGACCACATTCATGAATGTCATGTAATAGCTTGCGGCGGCGGAGATAATCACCACCAGCGAGGCCAGAACCTGCCATGTACGTCTGCCAAAAAGCGAGAGCAGACGTAGCAGGAAGAAGGTCGCCAGAATTGAGCCAAACACTTCAATCGCGGCAAAAATTCCATTTCTTACAGTGAGGTGTTCGAAATAACCTTCCACTCGTCTGAACAGCACCGCGCCATTCAGAAACAAACCGATATAGACAGCCAGCATCAGACACAATCTTTGCTGGGTAAGAGACCTAATATATTTCATGCAAACAACCCTGGGGGAAGGGGTATAAAGACCCGCCGAATCTCAGTGAGAAAGCTGACAGAGTAAGTAGATGCGAGAGAAACCGTTATCAGAAACGTCTACAAGCGCGATAAGTAGACCACAGCAGGAAAGAAAAGTGGCAGCAGAGAATGTGAATCGATGAAGATTTTTACAAAATAGCAAGTCCGGAAGCGATTTAGAAATAAATAAAAGAGGCCCTGCGGCCCCTTTTTATCGAATCATGCATGCGCTTCTTTATATACCTCGCGCTGCGGCTGACGAATCGTGGTGGACAGCGCCAGCGAAATAATCAGCAAGGCAAATATCACGCAGAATGTCACGTAGAAGCCACCAAACAGCGAGGCAATCAGTGAACCGCAAATACTGCCGATACCGAAGCCGAGATAAATCACGCCGTAGTTTTTCGCCAGGTTGTTCAGGCCGAAGAACTCGCTCACCAGCGACGGGAAGACGGTAATAGTGCCGCCAAAGTTAAAGGCTACGCAGGCTATCGCCGCAAAGAATGTCGCCTCGTTCAGCGGAGCGAACAGCAGTGCTGCCATACCCACCAGGGAGATCACCTGCCCCAGCGTAATCACGCGGATCCGGGCGATTTTGTCAGACAAGATACCCAGTACCAGACGACCCGAGAGGTTAGCGATAGAGATGACCGTTACGGCGTTCGCCGCCGTCGCCGCGTCCAGTTTTACCATTCCCTGCGCGATATCTTTCGCCACACCGATGACATACAGACCGCTCATGCAGGCCGTCAGGAACATCACCGCCAGCATCCAGTACTGCGGCTTACGCATGGACTGAGCGAGGGTGAAATCGTTCTCCACCACGCCGTTAACGGTTTTCACTTCCTGCTGCGGCGCATCTTTCATCAGCGTGGCGCCGAAGAGGATCATTACCAGCACAATCACGCCCCAGATCATAAAGGTTTTCTCAAGCCCAACCGAGGCCAGCAGATGCGCATCGATGAATTTGAAGCCGAGGCTGCCCAGGCCATATGAACCAATGGCAAATGCGGAGATAAGCCCTTTACGCTCCGGGAACCACTTCACGCAGTTAGACAGCGTCAGCAGATAACCTGCGCCGTCCGCCAGCCCCACCAGCACCCCGGCGCTCAGCCACAGCATCATCAGGTTGTTAGAATATGCCGTCAGGAAGAATCCCAAGCCCAGCAAGATCCCGGAGGCCATGGTTACACGCTTCACGCCGAAACGTTCCTGAAGTTTGCCCGCCACGGAAGAGGAAATTGCTAACCCAAGACTCAGCAAGCCGAAGGAGAATGCCACCTGGCTTATCGGCGCGCCGAGCTTATCGGACAGGGCGCTGTTAAACAGGCTCCAGGTATAGACCGATCCCAGTGCGAACTGGGTAACGATGGTGCCGAATAGCGTCAGCCAACGCGTGCGGTTATAAGTTGATGTGTTCATGGCAGTGTCCTGCAAGATAAATTATGGAAATTCGCTGAGGACAACGATAAACAAAACCTTTATAGCGTTGGGGAAAAACGGAATGAAATGCAGGAGAGAAGGAATGAAATGCCTGGGATCTGGAATGAATGACCTTGCCGGGGAATGAAGCGCTGTTCTGTTAGTGGGCACTATCGCTCCAGACCCCGTCATAATTGTATTAAATATGTTATCGTATCGTTTAAAAAAATAACAACCCTTAAAATTTGGCGCTCAATCCCAGCGTATATAAATATTCTTCTTCAGTTTGCTGGTTATAGCTGATCTTCGCCCAGGGGTGTAAATCACCATACTGCGTATCAACACGCCAACCCAATGAGTTCACGCTGGCATGCCAGAGGGGATCGGTAAGCGACTGCGTGGTGGTTGTATCCTCAAACGCATTCACCGTTACAGGGGGGGCGCCATCAGTGCGCCACGCCATGACGGGCCCGGTGGTGAAATGTCCCGCCACGGGAAAATTCCAGCCAACGCTCAGAACGGTTTCCGCATCCGAACCGGAGGGATCGTTCAGGGTAAACCCCGTAGCATTCTGCGTGCGGTTAATACGCTCCGCGAGAATATCTTCATAACGAGGTTGGTGATCGGCGTCCCATGTATAACGTTCCGTCGTATTACTTTGTGCATCTGAAACGATATATTCCTGTTGCCACGCAAAAGCGGTGTGACAAAAAAGCAGGCAGACTGAAACACCCACCAGGCCAGAAGCAGCATGGCGACCACTGATTTTTTTTATCATCATCAAAGCGACTCCAGAAAGAGCCGAGTTCGGCGATATATGTCATTGTTCGAAGAGGTATTAGGGCGTATAGCCCTGTATTAACTATTGTCTCTTTAGCAGACACGTCAAGCCGGGCAGATTGAAATTTTTGCGTTTACCGTATCAGGAAGGGAGATGACCTATGCAACGTTGCGGCTGGGTAAGCCAGGATCAGCTTTATATCGATTATCACGACAAGGAATGGGGCGTACCGGAAACCGACGGTAAAAAACTATTTGAAATGATTTGCCTTGAAGGCCAGCAGGCCGGGCTGTCGTGGATCACCGTTCTGAAAAAGCGTGAGAACTATCGCAAAGCCTTCCACCAGTTCGATCCGGCTGCGGTTGCCGCCATGACCGACGACGACGTACAAAAGCTGGTTCTGGATACCGGTATCATCCGCCATCGCGGTAAAATTCAGGCCATTATTGGTAACGCGCGTGCTTATCTGGCGATGGAGCAAAATGGCGAACCCTTTTCAGCATTTGTCTGGTCGTTTGTGGATAACGAGCCGAAGGTGACGCAGGCCGCCACGCTTGCAGAGATCCCAACGTCGACCCCCGCCTCAGATGCCCTGTCGAAAGCGCTGAAAAAACGCGGCTTTAAGTTTGTGGGCACCACCATCTGTTACTCCTTTATGCAGGCCTGCGGGCTGGTCAATGACCACATTACGGGCTGCTTCTGCCATCCGGAGGGCCACCATGATCCGCAAATGGCAAAGTGAGAACACCGCGCCGCTTTTGAGTCTGTGGCTGGAGAGCACCACCGAGGCGCATCCGTTTATCGACGCAAGTTACTGGCAAGCGAATGAAGCGGTAGTGCGGGATGAATACCTTCCCGCCGCCGAGACCTGGGTCTGGGAAGAAAACGGTACCCTGTGCGGTTTTATCAGCGTCATGCAGTTCCAGTTCGTGGGGGCGCTGTTTGTCGCCCCGGCGTTCATCGGAAAGGGGATTGGGCGTGCGCTGCTGAACCACGTACAGCAGCACTACCCGTATTTAACCCTGGAGGTGTACCAGAAAAACGTGCGGGCGGTGAATTTCTATCATGCTCAGGGTTTTCGCATCGAAGACAGCGCCTGGCAGGATGATACCCAACACCCGACGTGGATCATGAGCTGGCAGGCGGATCAAACGCCGTAAGGGTAAGCGCCGGCCCCTCATATTTCTCCACCCATGCCAGCGCCGTATTCCCCGCGCAGCCATTCCCCAGCTTCGAGCTGGGGAGATCTTTGGTCAGCACGTTTACGGCGCCGTTCTTACAAATACCGCCCTCGTCCAGCGCCAGATCCGGCCATGCGCCCTGATGAATGCAGAAAACGCCAGGGCGGATCCCGTCACTCACCACGGCGCCTGCCAGCACCTGCCCGCGCGCGTTCCAGACCCGAACGAGATCGCCGTCGTTAATCCCCCGCGCCTTTGCATCGTCGCTATTCAGCGCGATCGGCTCACGACCCGCCACCGCATACTGCTCGCGCAGAGCCGAATAGTTGAGCTGGCTGTGCAGACGATGGGCAGGATGGGCAGACAGCAGCTGAAGCTGCCCCGGCTGCGCATTGCCATGCCATTCGTCCGGCTCCAGCCACGCCGGATGCGGCGGACAGTCCGCGTAGCCAAAGCTGGCGATGCGTTCGCTGTAGATCACAATCTTCCCGCTTTCGGTTTTTAACGGGTGATTCTCCGGATCGCGACGGAAGTCAGCAAAGCGCACAAACCGCGCGTTCTGCTCGCTTTCTGGCATTTCGAAGAGTTGATTCGCCTCCCAGAACTCAGCAAATGGCGGCAGGGACACGCCCTGCGCAGCCCCGCGCTGGCTGGCAATCTGGTAAAATGTTTCCAGCCATTGCAGATCCGTTTTGCCCTCGGTGAAACGCTCCCGCCCGCCCGCTTCCCACATTTCACTCAGGTCGGCAAAGACGTCGAAATCATCCCGCGCTTCATCCCGGGGAGCCACGACGCGCTTCATCGGCACCATATGCTGGTTGCTGTAATCCCCCGTCATGGTGAGATCGTTACGCTCGAACGAGGTCGTGGCAGGCAAAACGATATCGGCATGTTTCGCTGACGCAGTCCAGAAGCACTCCGAGATCACCACCAGCTCCGGTTTCTGCCAGGCGCGGATTAGGCGGTTGGTATCCTGGTGATGGGTGAAGTTGGCCCCACCCGCCCACCAGATAAACTTAATATCCGGGAAATGGCGATCCTGACCGTTGTGCTGATAAAACCCGCCGGGGTTCTCCAGGGCTTCAACAATGCGTGCCACCGGAATTTTATCCACAGCGTCCACGCCACCCTGCACCGAGCCCTGCATGGACGCCAGCACCGCGGCTTTACGCGTCGGGTTGCCGCCGTTGGCAAAGTGATAGGAAAGGCCAAAACCGCCGCCGGGTGTGCCAATCTGCCCAAGCATCGCGGCGAGCGTCACCAACATCCAGTGCTTTTGCTCGCCAAACTGCTGGCGCTGCATCCCCCAGCCGGACATGAACATTGTGACATGGCTATGGAATAACGCCGCCAGTTCGCGGATTTTAACGGCATTAACGCCGCAAATCGCCGCGGCCCACTCTGCGGTTTTGGCAATACCGTCGCTTTGTCCCGTCAGATAGTCGGCAAATTTATCGAACCCCGTGGTACAACGCGCCAGAAATTCCGTGTCGTGCCAGCCGTTCTCCACCAGGGTGTGGGCGATGCCCAGCATCATCGCCACGTCGGTGCCCATATGCGGCGCGATCCACTCGGCGCTGTCGCCGAAGAAATCCAGGGTTTCAGAGCGCATCGGATCGATACAGATGATGCGCTTGCCGCTTTTGCGCAGCGCATCGAAGTAGGAAACGCCCTGCTCGTCGGACGCATTCCAGGCAATTTTCAGGGTATTGAGCGGGTTGGCGCTCCACAGCACCACCACCTCTGTATGCTCCAGCACCAGCGGCCAGCTGGTCTGCTGTTGATAAACCTCATTCCCGCCCACGACATACGGCATGATTGCCTGCGCCGCGCCGGTCGAGTAATCGCCCAGATGGCCGGTATATCCTCCGGTCAGGCTCATATAGCGTTGCAGCAGGGTTGCAGCCTTATGCAGCACGCCGTTTGAGCGCCAGCCATAGGAGCCGGCAAAAATGGACGACGGGCCATAGCTGTCGCGGATGCGTTTATGCTGCGTATGGATCAGCGCCAGCGCATCGTCCCAGCTCACGCGCACGAACTCATCCTGCCCGCGAATACCCTGCGGTTTATCCGGTGACGCCAGAAAGCCTTTACGCACCATCGGCCAGCGGACGCGGGTCTTGCTGTGTACCTGATCGCGAACGACGGTCTGTAAAGAGTTGAGATGGCGCGAAGGCAAAGCCCCGCGAGACGACAGCACAGTGTCGCCATCGGTTTCGACCAGCATCGGCCCCCAGTGGGCGGCGGTCAGAATGGTTTTTGTTGAGGTGCTCAAAGCGTGCGCTCCTGGTTGCGTGCAGGTGTTTCGGCCTTTCATTGAGGCAATTTATCGTTTGTGACAAATTTCAGAGTTATACACTGAATTTTCTCCGTATCCGGACGTCATAATCCACTGCCACGTCCGTCGTGGCAAAGAATAAAAAGGATTAAGGAAATAAGATGAAAAAACGCGTACTCGTTATTGCCGCTCTGGTGAGCGGCGCACTGGCTGTTTCAGGCTGCACAACCAACCCTTACACCGGTGAACGCGAAGCGGGCAAATCCGGCATTGGCGCGGGTATTGGTTCCCTGGTAGGCGCTGGCGTTGGCGTACTCTCCTCCTCCAAGAAAGATCGCGGCAAAGGTGCGCTGATTGGCGCAGCGGCAGGCGCAGCCCTGGGCGGCGGCGTGGGTTATTACATGGACGTGCAGGAAGCAAAACTGCGTGACAAAATGAAAGGTACGGGCGTGAGCGTGACGCGCAGCGGTGACAACATCATCCTGAACATGCCAAACAACGTGACCTTTGACAGCAGCAGCGCGACGCTGAAACCCGCAGGCGCGAACACCCTGACCGGCGTGGCCGCAGTGCTGAAAGAGTACAATAAAACTGCCGTGAACGTGATTGGTTACACCGACAGCACCGGCAGCCAGGATCTGAACATGCGTCTGTCGCAGCAGCGCGCCGATTCCGTGGCCAGCTCGCTGATCACCCAGGGCGTAGAAGCGAACCGCATCCGCACCAGCGGCATGGGTCCGGCTAACCCGATCGCCAGCAACAGCACGGCGGAAGGCAAAGCGCAGAACCGCCGCGTTGAAATTACGTTGAGTCCTGTGCAGTAGGTAAAAGCAAAACGGCAACCCCGTTGCCGTTTTAGTATTTGCGCCCTCTCCTGTAGGAGAGGGTTGGGGTGAGGGCATCAGACCGCCACCCGGCAAATTGCTTGATTCGCCAGATTTTCCCGCTAAGGTATTCTCACTAAATTCAGGGAAATCAGCGATGATCAAACCAACCCGGGCCACCATCAGCGACGTGGCGAAAGCCGCCAAAACCGGTAAAACCAGCATTTCACGCTACCTCAACGGCGAGAAACACCTGCTGTCCGATGCGCTGCTGGCGCGGATCGAACAAGCCATTGCCGATCTCGACTACCGTCCCAGCCTGATGGCGCGCGGCCTCAAGCGGGGTCGCACCCGCCTGATTGGGCTTATCATCGCCGATATCACTAACCCCTACTCCGTTAACGTACTCAGCGGCATCGAAGCGGCGTGCCGGGAAAAAGGCTTTACCCCGCTGGTCTGTAACACCAATAACGAAGTTGATCAGGAGTTGCATTACCTCGATCTGCTGCGCAGCTATCAGGTGGAAGGGATCGTGGTCAATGCCGTCGGGATGCGCGAAGAGGGGCTAAATCGTCTGCAACAATCGTCTCTCCCGATGGTGCTTATTGACCGCAAAATCCCGGAATTTGCCTGCGATGTGGTCGGACTGGATAACACCCAGGCGGCCACCACTGCCACCGAGCACCTGATTGAACAGGGTTTCGAAGCCATTCTGTTCCTGAGCGAACCGCTGGGTATGGTTAACACCCGCCGCGACCGCCTGGCTGCATTTCGCGCCACGCTGGCGCGTTATCCCGGTGTGATCGCCGAAAATGCTGAAATCCCCCTCCATGAAGCCGGACAGCTGGATAATACCCTGCGCCAGTTCCATACCCGCCATCGGGGAATGCGTAAGGCGGTGATCTCCGCTAACGGGGCGCTGACGCTTCAGGTTGCCCGCTCGCTTAAACGCATTGGCCTGCACTGGGGCAGCGACATCGGCTTGCTCGGCTTTGATGAACTGGAGTGGGCTGAACTTGCTGGCGTAGGCATTACCACCCTCAAACAACCCACCTGGCAGATCGGCTATGCCGCGGTTGAACAAGTGGTTCGCCGCATTGAAGGCACCCGCGACGCCGTACGCGAGCAGGTTTTTTCTGGCGAGCTGATCGTTCGCGGCTCTACTGCCCGTTAATTTCCCCTTCGTGACAGCGATCATAAATTCAGCATCCCGATCTTTTCTTTGGAACCGGTTCCATCTAGCGTAATACTATCGATTACGCTCTGGAGTCAGGAAATGAGCAGGAAAATTATGGTGGTCACCGCCGCGTATGGTGCGGATCAGGTGCGACAGGCAGGCGGTCAACGGGCAATGCTTCCCGTGATTGCCGGCGCAGGAGCTGATGGCGTTGAAATCCGCCGAGAGCTCTTCAGCAACGACGAGTTAATGGCCCTGCCTGCGCTGGGCGAGTCCATTGAACTGCTGGGTTTACTGGCGTGCTACTCCGCCCCGGCCCCCCTGCTTATGCCCGATGGAACCCTCAACCCGGATCTTCCGCGCTACCTTAGCGAAGCCAGCGCACTGAACGCGCTGTGGCTTAAAGTCTCGCTGGGTCATTTCAGCGACAAACAACCGCTTGAAGCCCTGCGCGCACTGCTGGATGAAAGCGGCATGACGCTGGTGGTGGAAAACGACCAGACCGACTGCGGGCAGCTCGCGCCGATGCAGCGCTTCAAAGCCGCCTGCCGGGTAATGGCGCTGCCGGTCACACTGACGTTCGATATGGGCAACTGGCTGTGGGTTGGCGACTCCCCGGAAGAGGCTGCACGTCAGCTGGCTCCCGCCGTGAGCTATATTCATGTCAAGGCCGCAGTCCCGCATAAGGCGCAGTTCCGCGCCGTCGCGCCGGATCAGACCGATTCTCGCTGGCGGGATCTGCTTAATCAACTGCCTGCCGACGCGCCGCGCGGTATCGAATTTCCGCTCGAAGGGACGGATCTCACCGCCGTCACCCGCCATTACGTCAACCTGCTGCGCGAGGAGTAAACCATGCACAAGACGCTGGACGTTATCACTATCGGCGAGGCCATGGCGATGTTTGTCGCCACCGAAACGGGCGAGCTGAGCGCAGTGGAGCACTTTATCAAACGCGTGGCAGGCGCCGAGCTGAATGTCGCTACCGGCCTTGCGCGGCTGGGGCTGAATGTCGGCTGGGTGAGCCGCGTGGGCAATGACAGCTTTGGCCATTTCGTTCTCGACTCGCTGAAAAAAGAGGGCATTGATGCCGCAGGCGTCACCCTTGACGGACGCTTCCCGACGGGCTTTCAGCTGAAATCTAAAGTTGAAAATGGAACCGATCCCATCGTGGAGTATTTCCGCAAAGGCTCAGCGGCAAGCCATCTCTCCGTGGATGATTATCACGCCGCGTATTTCTCCTCCGCGCGCCACCTGCACCTGAGCGGCGTGGCGGCGGCGCTCTCGGCCAGCTCGTACGATTTACTCGATCACGCGGCTTCGGCAATGAAAGCGCAGGGCAAAACCATCTCCTTTGATCCGAATCTGCGCCCGGTGCTGTGGAAAAGCGAAGCGGAGATGGCTGAGAAACTCAACCGACTGGCGTTTCAGGCGGACTGGGTTCTGCCGGGCATAAAAGAGGGAATGATCCTCACTGGCGAAAGCACGCCCGAAGGCATTGCTGATTTTTACCTCAACAGAGGGGTAAAAGCCGTGGTGCTGAAAACCGGTGCCGACGGCGCATGGTTTAAAACTGCCGACGGTGAGCAAGGCGCTGTCGCTGCGGTAAAAGTCGACAACGTGGTCGATACCGTGGGCGCGGGCGATGGGTTTGCCGTCGGGGTCATCAGCGCCCTGCTGGAGGGCAAACCGCTGTCGCAGGCCGTGGCGCGAGGCAACACAATTGGTTCGCTGGCGATTCAGGTGCAGGGCGACAGCGAAGGATTACCAACACGAGCAGAGCTCGGCGTCTAAATTCCCTCTCCCCGTAAGAGAGGACCAGGGTGAGGGCAGCAATCCGCACCAGATAATTAAGCCACCGTGTACCCTACAGACAACGGCGGCAACAACCTCAACAACAGAGGCAAGCCTATGAACAGTTCGACCAATGCAGTAAAACGCTGGTGGTACATCATGCCAATCGTGTTTATCACGTACAGCCTGGCGTACCTGGATCGTGCCAACTTCAGTTTCGCATCCGCCGCCGGGATCAACGAAGACCTCGGGATCACCAAAGGGGTCTCGTCCCTGCTGGGCGCCCTCTTCTTCCTGGGTTATTTCTTCTTCCAGATCCCCGGCGCGATTTACGCTGAACGCCGCAGCGTGCGAAAGCTCATTTTCATCTGCCTGATCTTATGGGGTGCCTGTGCGTCGCTTACTGGCGTGGTGAATAACATTCCTGCTCTGGCGGCTATTCGCTTTATTCTCGGCGTGGTTGAGGCGGCCGTCATGCCAGCAATGCTGATTTACATCAGCAACTGGTTCACAAAATCTGAGCGTTCACGTGCTAATACGTTCCTGATACTCGGTAACCCGGTCACCGTGCTGTGGATGTCGGTGGTTTCCGGCTATCTGATCCAGTCCTTCGGCTGGCGCGAGATGTTCATCATCGAAGGGGTTCCCGCGATTATCTGGGCCTTCTGCTGGTGGGTGTTGGTGAAAGATAAGCCAGCCCAGGCGAAATGGCTTTCTGAAGACGAAAAAGCCGCACTCCAGGCGCAGCTGGATAAAGAGCAGCAGGGGCTTAAAGCGGTGCGTAACTACGGCGAAGCCTTCCGCTCCCGGAACGTTATTCTGCTGTGTGCACAGTATTTTACCTGGAGTATTGGCGTGTACGGTTTTGTGCTGTGGCTGCCGTCGATTATCCGCAGCGGCGGTGAAAACCTTGGCATGGTGGAAGTGGGCTGGCTGTCATCGGTGCCTTACCTGGCTGCGACCATCGCGATGATTATCGTCTCCTGGGCATCGGACAAGCTGCAAAACCGTAAGCTGTTCGTCTGGCCACTGCTGCTGATCGCTGCTTTTGCCTTCATTGGCTCCTGGGCCGTAGGCGCGAACCACTTCTGGGTCTCGTACACTCTGCTGGTGATTGCGGGTGCGGCCATGTATGCCCCGTATGGTCCGTTCTTTGCCATCATCCCGGAAATGCTGCCGCGTAACGTCGCAGGGGGCGCGATGGCGTTGATCAACAGTATGGGTGCGCTGGGTTCGTTCTTTGGCTCGTGGTTTGTGGGCTATCTTAACGGTGCCACCGGCAGCCCGTCGGCCTCTTACATCTTTATGGGGGTGGCGCTTTTTGCCTCGGTATGGCTTACTCTGATTGTTAAGCCTGCTAATAATCAACAGCTACCCGTCGGCGCACGCCACGCCTGAATCCTTTTAAAATCAACGGAGATTAGCATGAAGCCGTCCGTCATTTTGTACAAAGCACTGCCTGAAGATCTGCAAAAACGCCTGGAGGAACACTTTACCGTTACCCGGGTAAAGAACCTCAGCCCGGAAACCGTGGCACAGCACGCCGACGCGTTTGCCAGCGCCGAGGGCCTGCTGGGTTCGAGCGAAAAGGTGGATGCAGCGCTGCTGGAGAAAATGCCGAAGCTTCGTGCTACCTCAACCGTTTCGGTGGGATACGACAATTTCGACGTGGATGCGCTAAACGCGCGCAACATCCTGCTGATGCACACGCCCCATGCCCTGACGGAGACCGTCGCCGACACGCTGATGGCGCTGGTGCTTAGCACCGCCCGTCGTGTAGTGGAAGTGGCCGAGCGCGTGAAAGCGGGCGAATGGACCAAAAGCATTGGCCCGGACTGGTTCGGCGTGGACGTTCATGGCAAAACGCTGGGGATTGTTGGGATGGGCCGTATCGGTCTGGCGCTGGCACAGCGCGCGCATTTTGGCTTCAACATGCCCATTCTGTATAACGCGCGCCGTCACCACAGTGAAGCTGAAGAACGTTTCAACGCCCTTTATTGCGAGCTTGATACGCTGTTGCGGGAAGCCGACTTTGTCTGCCTGATCCTGCCGCTGACGGATGAAACGCGTCATCTCATCGGCAAAGCGGCGTTTGAAAAGATGAAGAAATCGGCCATTTTCATCAACGCGGGTCGTGGTCCGGTGGTCGATGAGAAGGCGCTGATTGAGGCACTGCAAAACGGTGAGATCCACGCCGCTGGTCTGGACGTGTTTGAACAAGAGCCGCTGCCGGTGGATTCTCCGCTACTGACCATGCCGAACGTCGTCGCCCTGCCTCACATCGGCTCTGCAACTCATGAAACACGCTACAACATGGCGGCGACCGCCGTGGATAACCTGATTGCCGCGCTCGGCGGTAAAGTGGATAAGAACTGCGTTAACCCGCAGATACAACAGTAGAAACGAAAAAACCCGCCAGAAGGCGGGTTTTTGAATTTAGTGCTACTGGGCTGGAAGCTTACAGGCTTACAACGTTACCAGCTGCTGGGCCTTTAGCGCCGCTTTCGATGGTGAAGGAAACTTTCTGACCTTCATCCAGAGATTTGTAGCCATCGTTCTGGATAGCAGAGAAGTGTACGAACACGTCTTTAGAGCCATCGTCAGGAGTGATGAAGCCGAAACCTTTATCAGCGTTGAACCATTTTACCAGACCAGTCATTTTAGCAGACATAGAAATTACCTTATTAACAAATATATTGTGCCTTCCGGCTTGATGGATTGCGTTACAGATTTTTAAGCGATGAAGGAAGGGTCACTACGAAGGGTATCTATGGATAACAATCTGGACTGCTTTACTAAACTGCTTTAGGTCTGTGTAACAAACCGACGAACATAGTTATACCGATGTGGTAGATGAATGACAAGCGTTATTTTCATCAAGCATAAAAAAACCCCGCCGAAGCGGGGGTTTTTCTTATTCCGTAGCAGCGACCGCTGCGCTCCAGGCCTGGCTAAAGGCCTGATGCTGGGACGCGAGCGGACCGATCAGCGCGTTATACTGGCTCGCCTGCTGGGAGGTCGGGAACTGGATACCGTTAGAGACAAAGCTCACCTGCGTACCTTGTTCACTAATAAAGTCACCCACCTGGACCAACTGCTGAGTAAAGACCTGCGCCGCCGGGATCAGCGGTTGCAAAGCGTTTGACGGCTTGGTCACGACTTTCTCATACACCTGGTCATAGACCGGTTTAAGATCCTCGCCCTGCTTCAACGCGGAACGCGACGCATCAGCCTGCATTTTGGCATTTTGCAGCTGCTGGCTCAGTACCCCAAGCGCGCCATTTGACTGGCGTAGCGGTTCGCGCTGGGTCATATAATCCTGTGGAACACGGATGGCATTCACGCTATCCACTACCGGGCGAATACCGGAATCCATCGCCTGGCTTACCTGCTGAGAATAGCCATACAGAATGGCGTAATCCGACACGAATGGACCAAACTGTTTTTTCTGATCCGCAGTCAGCGTTGGTAAACGCTCGCCGCTACGCATCACTGTATTCTGTAGAAAATCGATAAACGCTTTGCGCTGATCGCCTTCTTTATCGAAACACCCACTCAGGCTAACAACCATCAATAACGCCGCAATAGGCGCAAACCAGCGAGAGCAGGACTTTCCTGTCGCCATTTTATTACTCCTTTCACCCAAAAAGCGCACACCGGCACACGCGTGCCCAACGCTGACAAGGATAGTCCAGGTCAGCCTTGCAAGATAGAGTTTTCATGCAAAACGGGTATTCCCGTTTTTGTACTGACTATTTACAAAAAAATACCTGTGAATCCCTACATATGACTAATCAGGTAATTAGCATAACTATCCATATAGCTGAAACGTGTAAAGCGATCGTTATCGCACAATTAATCACAGCCGTGACGATCCTGTGTCTGGTTTAGGGACTATTCTTAACAGGCTCTCTGATGTTCATGATCCCGATGTGTGATTTATGAGGAGTTCTCAATGGAATTAAAAGATCCTGAGTTTGAGCTGCTGAGCAGCCTGGAACAGATTATTTTTAAAGATGTACCGCCGACGGTTACCCTGAATCAAAAGTCCAATCCTTTTAGTGAATTTGAGCGTTTACGCAAAGGATCGGGCCTGAAAACAGATGAATTCGCAAGAGCGATGGGTGTCAGCGTAGCAATGGTGCTGGAGTGGGAGTCAAAACGTGAAAAACCTACCCCAGCCGAGCTAAAGCTGATGCGCCTGATCCAGGCAAACCCTGACCTTCGCAAGCAGTTAGCCTGATAAAGTTTGTTTGCCCCCGCCCTTGCGGGGGCTTGTGTTTACAGGCTTTCACATTGCCATCCCGTCTCTTCCCACACCAGTTCATGCGTCAGCTTCAGCCCTGCCAGAAAAGCTTCATCGTGCGACACCACCAGCAGCGCGCCGGGGTAATCGGCTAAGGCCGCTTCAATGGCCTGAACAGAGGCCAGATCAAGATGGTTGGTCGGCTCATCCAGAAGCAACAGCTGCGTTGCCGCTTCACGCCACAATACGCAGGCCAGCGCGGCCTTCAGGCGCTCGCCGCCACTCAGTTCGGCCAGTGGTAGTGTCACTTTCTCTGCGCCCAATTGAAGCTGCGCTAAACGGGTACGCAGCGCCCCCTCTTCGAGCGGCGTATTGCCCAGGCTAAGGTGAGTCATCACCGACTGCGACAGATCCAGCCGGGAAAGATGCTGATCGAGATAAGCACACCTGACAGAGACCTTACAGATTCCCGTAACAGGGGCGGTTTCGCCCAACATCACTTTCAACAGCGTGGATTTTCCACAGCCGTTCGGCCCGCGTAGCGCCACGCGCATCGGGCCATCCATTCGCCAGTTTATCGGTGGGACAGGCACGTGCGGAAGCACCAGTTCTTCCAGCACCAGCACCTGTTTCCCTTCCGGGATTTCACTGCCCGGCAGGGTAAACATCACCGCATTATCCTCTTCAACCCGCTCGCGTGCCTGGTTGACCGCAGCGTTCAAAGCATGGTTTTGATCGCTATGCTGTTTTTTCCAGGAACCAATACGCTCTTTCGCCGCCCCTTTGTATTTGACCCGTTCAAACGAGGCGATGTTAAGGCTGTCGACCGTGCGAAGCGTTTTGGCTGAACGCCGCAGGCTGTCGTCATGCTCTTTATGCATACGGGCGCGGGTACGCTTGCGCTCGGTGGCAGCATGCTCCAGCGCGGCGCGGGCAGCCAGCTGTTCAGCATCACGCTGGGTTCGATAGTCAGCATAATTCCCACCGTAGCTGCGCAAGCCCAACGCGCTCAGTTCAAGGATTCGCGGTACCTGGGCCAGCAACTCACGGTCGTGAGAGGCCACCAGCACCCCGCCCTGATACCTGGAAAGCTGCTCGTAGAACCACTTGCGGCCTTGCCTGTCGAGGTGGTTGGTCGGTTCGTCCAGCAGCAGGTAGTCAGCATCCGCGGTGAATGCGCTGCACAGCAAGGCACGAATGCGCTCGCCGCCGCTCAACTCTGCCGCGCGTTTACTCGGGTCAAAAGGGGGAAGTTTTGCAGCGATAAAAGCCTGGCTCAGCCGTTCAGCCAGATCCCAATAACCGTCGAGCGTGTCGAGATCGTCGGGTTCATAATGACCGCTGTCGATGCGCGTGCGCGCCGCAAAGATCGCGTCGTAACCAAGCAGTTCGGCAAGCGTGGTATCCGCAGAAATATCCTGCTGCTGCGCCACGTAGACGTGTGTACCAAAGCGTTCAATATGACCGCTGGCGGGTTCATCAACTCCTGCCAGCAACCGGAGAAGGCGTGTTTTACCGCTGCCGTTGCGGCCAACCAGCGCGCACACTGACGCATCCAGAGAAAGATTCAGTGGACCAAAAAGGATATCGCCCGTCGCAAACTGACAGGTGACCTGATGCAAAATAAAAGAGGGGGACTGCGCAAAATGAGCCATAAGCACTCCTGAATGAAATCAAAACATCCCCTGCCGACGCGATGCGTTGAGCAAGGATCGAAATTCATCAGTCGTGTTTGTTCATTTTTGGGGGGCGCTCCTGAGGGCGAAATTTAACGGGAACAAGAATAACGGCAATGCGCCGCCCATTTCAAGGTTAAATTTTCACCAGGCTATTGCCCGAGCATAAAAAACCCGCCGAAGCGGGTCTCTCAATCAGATAAACGCAAACGCATCGCCAAACAGACGATCTTCCCGCGCGTCACGCTCGTTGCAGAACAGGTCGCGGGCAATTTTTGCCATTTCAAAGCGACCGGCAATGTAGATATCGTGCCCGGCCAGCGTCCCGTGATCCTGCAATACCGCAGTCAGCACCGTACCGCTGCGCCCGCGCCAGCCCTCTTCCGGCTGCTCGACAACCGGCTCAATGCGCAGGTTTGGATGATTTACGCTCAGCGCCTCCAGCTCAGACAGATCGTAAAGGTGCTTCTCTTCACGGCCGCCCCAGTAGATGGTGATATCGCGATTTGGATTACGCGCCAGCGCCGTCAGCAGAATAGAGCGGACATAGGAGAAGCCCGTGCCACCGGCAATCAGGATCAGCGGACGGTCTTCGTCTTCACGCAGCCAGGCCTCGCCATGAGGAATATCGACCACGATTTCACGCTCTTTCAGGATGCGGTCCATCACGGCCATCGCGTACAGGTTAAGCTCAGACGCACCAATATGCAGCTCAATAAATTCCTTCTCTGCTGGCGTTGAGGCCATAGAGAAAGGACGCTTATCACGCTCGTCCATCACGACCATCAGGTACTGACCGGCACGGAATGAGAATGCCGCTTCAGGAACCAAACGGACGCGATATACGGTGTCGGTAATAGCATCTACCGACGTCACTTTACAGCTTAAGGTTGTCATTCGCTCTCTCTGTCGGGAAGTCTATAGGGCTAAACGGTCTTATTCTGCCTTACCGTTATTCATTATGGCCAGCTCGTCCCAGATCGCGTCAATTCGCGCGGTCACGGCAGGATCTTTTTCGATCGGGCGACCCCATTCACGGTCGGTTTCGCCAGGCCATTTGTTCGTGGCATCCAGTCCCATTTTTGAGCCAAGTCCGGAAACCGGCGAGGCAAAATCCAGGTAATCAATCGGCGTGTTTTCCACTAACACCGTATCACGCGCTGGATCCATACGCGTGGTGATGGCCCAGATAACGTCATTCCAGTCGCGGGCATTGACGTCATCATCGCAGACAATCACAAACTTGGTATACATAAACTGGCGCAGGAAAGACCATACGCCCATCATCACGCGCTTAGCGTGACCGGCATACTGCTTCTTCATCGTCACCACCGCCAGGCGATACGAACACCCTTCCGGCGGCAGATAAAAATCAACGATTTCCGGGAACTGCTTTTGCAGGATCGGCACGAACACTTCGTTCAGCGCCACGCCCAGTACCGCCGGTTCGTCGGGTGGACGGCCGGTATAGGTGGAGTGATAGATGGCATCTTCACGCTGGGTAATGTGGGTGACGGTGAACACCGGAAAGTTATCCACTTCGTTGTAATAGCCGGTGTGGTCGCCGTACGGCCCTTCGGGTGCCAGCTCGCCCTGTTCAATGTAACCTTCCAGCACAATCTCTGCGCTGGCCGGTACTTCCAGGTCATTGGAGATGCACTTCACCACTTCGGTTTTGGTGCCGCGCAGCAGCCCTGCAAAGGCATATTCAGACAGCGTATCAGGAACAGGCGTCACCGCGCCCAGGATGGTTGCCGGATCGGCACCCAGCGCGACGGAAACCGGGAAGCGTTCGCCCGGATGGGCCGCGCACCACTCCTGGAAATCCAGCGCCCCGCCGCGATGGGACAACCAGCGCATGATGAGCTTGTTTTTGCCAATCAGCTGCTGGCGGTAAATGCCGAGGTTTTGACGCTCTTTATGCGGCCCACGCGTCACGGTGAGGCCCCAGGTGATCAGCGGTGCGGCATCTTCAGGCCAGCACTGCATGATGGGAATTTTGGTCAGATCCACCGCATCGCCTTCCAGCACTTTTTGCTGGCACGGCGCACCGCGCAGGCGTTTGGTGGGCATATTCAACACCTGCTTAAACTGCGGCAGTTTGTCGAACAGGTCTCGGAACCCTTTTGGCGGCTCCGGCTCTTTCAGAAAGGCCAGCAGTTTGCCCACTTCACGTAACGCCGTGACATCTTCCTGCCCCATCCCCAGCGCCACGCGGCGAGGTGTGCCAAACAGGTTGCACAGCACCGGCATGGTGTAGCCTTTTGGGTTTTCAAACAGCAACGCCGGGCCGCCCGCGCGCAGGGTGCGGTCAGCGATTTCTGTCATTTCCAGATACGGATCAACAGGAAGCGTAATGCGTTTGAGTTCGCCCTGCTTTTCCAGCAGCGCCAGGAAGTCGCGTAGATCGTGGTATTTCATGCAGTTAATCATGGCCTCTCTGTAAGCGCTTCATTATACGGCGTAAGACCGCGTGATGCTGTAATTTTGTTAAATTAGCGTGAACTTCCACGACTTACTCTCTTTTTCGCCATTATAATCACCTTAGCGATCCCGCCAGGGTTTTGGTATGCTTGCGCCCCGAACAATGGGAAGAGTGATTATGCAGGCCTGGTATTTACTGTATTGCAAACGCGGGCAACTTCAGCGCGCGCAGGAACATCTTGAACGTCAGTCTGTTAACTGCCTGACACCCGTGATCACGCTTGAAAAAATGCAGCGTGGAAGACGCACGACCGTCAGTGAGCCTCTGTTCCCGAATTACCTGTTCGTCGAATTCGACCCCGAAGTGATCCACACCACGACGATCAGTGCCACGCGCGGCGTCAGCCATTTTGTGCGTTTTGGCGCCCATCCGGCAAGAGTACCGTCATCGGTTATTCATCAGCTTTCTGTCTACCAGCAGCCTGAAGATATTACCGATCCGGAAACCCCTTATGCTGGCGACAGCGTGGTGATCACCGAAGGCGCCTTTGAAGGCTTACAGGCCATCTTCGCTGAGCCGGACGGTGAAGCGCGCTCCATGCTGCTGCTCAACCTGCTGAACAAAGAGGTGTTGCAGAGCGTGAAAAACACCGATTTCCGCAAAGTTTAGAACTGCACGCCGAACAGACGACGCACGTTATCATCGGTTTGTGCTGCCAGCCACTGCGCATCTTCTCCCCGCCAGTGCGCCACTCGCTCAGCAATATGCCCCAGGTAGGCCGGTTCATTACGTCGTGATGGCGGTTTGGGCTGCATATCACGGGGCAACAGATACGGCGCATCCGTTTCCAGCAGCAAACGATCGGCCGGGATAACGGGTAACAGCTCACGCAGTTCCAGCCCACGACGCTCATCGCAGACCCAGCCCGTGATACCCAAATAAAGCCCGCGGTTCAGGCAATCCAGCGCTTCCTGACGGGAGCCCGTAAAGCAGTGCAACACCGCACCGGGCAGCTTCTCCAGCCAGGGTTCCAGCAGCGCCAGAAAACGTTCATGCGCATCGCGACAGTGCATAAACACCGGCATCTCCAGCTCTGCTGCCAGCGCAAGCTGGGCGGTAAATGCCTTCTCCTGCTCTTCAGGCGTCGAGAAGTTACGGTTGAAATCAAGCCCGCATTCGCCAATGGCAACCACTTCTGGCGTTTGTGCCAGACGATGAAGCGCCTCAGCGCTTTCATGCGTCCACTGGCTGCTGTCATGAGGATGCACGCCTGCGGTGGACCAGCAGTGTTGATAGCGTTGCGCCATCTGCCGTGCCTGCTCACTCTCATGCAGATTCGTTCCCGTCAGTAGCAGCCCACCCACGCCGGCGGCAAAGGCGCGCGCCACCACCTCATCGTGGTCTTTCGCAAACTGGGAGCTAGTGAGGTTAAGCCCGATATCAAACATACGTATCCCCATATGACAACCGCCCTGACGGGCGGTTGGTTTTATTCTTTCGTGGTCTCTTCAGACGGCTCGTCTTCTTCGTCCCGGGTACGCCCCTTTCCGACGTAGAAACGAGCGAAGAATACGCCGACTTCAAACAGGCAGTACATCGGTATCGCCAGTAAGGTTTGCGAGAAGACGTCCGGTGGCGTTAACAGCATACCTACAACAAATGCCCCCACAAGGATGTACGGGCGCTTCTTACGCAGATCGTCAGGCGTGGTCACCCCTACCCAGCAGAGCAGGACAATCGCTACGGGCACCTCGAAGGCGACACCAAAGGCCATAAACAGCGCCATGACGAAGCTGAGGTAGCTGGCGATGTCCGTCGACACCTGCACCCCTTCCGGCGCGGTATGCGTCAGGAAGCCGAAGGCCAGCGGGAAGACAACGAAGTAGGCGAACGCCATGCCGATGTAAAACAGCAGCGAACTGGACACCAGCAGCGGAATAACCAGCTTGCGTTCATGCCTGTACAGCGCGGGCGCCACAAATGCCCAGACCTGATACAAAATGACCGGTGCAGATGCAATCAACGATACCCAGAAGGTCAGCTTGATAGGGGTAAAGAACGGTGAAGCAACGTCCGTTGCAATCATCGTCGCGCCCAGCGGCATCTGTTTAATCAGCGGCGCGGAAACCACCTGATAGATATCGTTGGCGAAATAGACCAGACATAAAAAAATGAGGAAAACCGCAATAATGCAGTTTAACAGGCGCTTACGCAGCTCAATGAGGTGCGCAATCAGCGGTTGAGTATCATCTACTGCCATGTTTACGCTTTATCACTCGACGAGGGGGATGATTCGGAAACAGGCGCGGCGGGTTTTACCTCAGCCGTTTTGACCACGGGCTCTTCCGGCGGCACCTGCTTTTTCACTTCGGGCTCCTGCGGCGATTGCTCTGGCGAAGCGGCCTGATGCTCCGCGCTGGAAGGCGTCACACCCTCGCGCTGCTCTTCGCTGCCCTTCACCACCGGATTATGGATGGTGTTTGCTTCATCGCTCGCCTTCTCAGGATCGTTAATGCTGTATGAGCGCTTCATGGATTCAGCCGCTTCGCGTAACTCATCCATTGATGCTTTCAGCTCCGGCGTCAGGTTATCCATGCTCGCCTTTTCAACCTTTTTCAGGCTGTCCTGAAATTCCTGAAGCTTCAGCTCCTGTGCCAGCTCGTTCTGCACGGTAGTTGCCAGCGAGCGAAGTGCCCGCACCCAGCCCACGACGGTTTTCACCGCAACGGGTAAACGCTGCGGCCCCAACACAATCAGACCAATCACAAAGACCAGCAGTAACTCACCAAAACCAATGTCGAACACGAATTACACCTGCTCTTTATCGTGACGTTTAGCCTCTTCCTTTTTGGCTTCGTCCTGCTTATCGGCGATGGATTTAGCGGTAAAATCAGCATCCTGACTGGTTTTTTCCTGCTTATTCTCATCATCGCTCATGGCTTTCTTGAAGCCTTTGATTGACGCGCCCAGGTCGGAACCAATCGATCCGAGTTTTTTCGTGCCAAACAGCAGCACAACGATGACGGCAATGATCACTAACTGCCAGATACTGATACCACCCATGCGTGTTCCCCAGTGATAGATGATTAATTAGTCAGATCGCATTATACGTATGCAATCTCTCGATAGCGACGCTAATTCAGCGCGTTTTTCGCCAGCCAGCAAGCCAGACAACCACACCGGCAGCCATAATCCAGGCTGGCATCATTTCCCAGTCCGGACGATTGATCAACAGCAACGTGCCGCTTATCAGCAGCGTCGCGCCAATTCCGAAGAGATAGCGGGACTGCCCCTGACGCACGCGACTGGATTGAAGCTCGTGCGCGATTTTATCCATGCTGTGCTGAAGGTTCTTGCTCTGACGCAAACTGTCGTAAACCAGTTCAGGAATTTCAGGCATTTTTTCAATCCAGAACGGGCCTTTCTCTTTAAGCGAGCGAACCAGGGCTGGAATACCGACCTGATCCTTAATCCAGGATTCGAGGAACGGTTTCGCGGTTTTCCACAAGTCTAACTGAGGATAGAGCTGGCGGCCTACGCCCTCAACGTAAAGTAATGTTTTCTGAAGTAAAACTAATTGTGGCTGCACTTCCATATTGAAACGGCGTGCGGTGTTGAACAGGTTGAGCAGGACGTGTCCGAAAGAGATCTCCGAGAGCGGCTTTTCAAAAATCGGCTCACAGACGGTGCGGATCGCAAATTCAAACTCTTCCACGTTGGTATCTGGCGGAACCCAGCCTGAATCCACGTGCAGCTCGGCCACCTTACGGTAGTCGCGATTGAAGAAAGCGATAAAGTTCTCGGCGAGATAACGCTTATCCTCTTTATTCAGCGAGCCGACAATACCGCAGTCGATGCCGATGTATTTAGGATCTTCCGGGTGCTCATAGCTGACAAAAATGTTGCCCGGATGCATGTCAGCATGGAAGAAGCTGTCGCGGAAAACCTGAGTAAAGAAGACCTGCACGCCACGTTCGGCCAGCAACTTCATGTTGGTGCCCTGTTTTTCCAGCGCCGTCACGTCCGAGACCGGAATACCGTAGATACGTTCCATCACCATCATGTTCTGACTGCAATAGTCAGAATAGACTTCAGGAACATACAGCATCGGGCTGTCTTCAAAGTTTCGACGCAGCTGAATGGCGTTCGCCGATTCACGCAGCAGGTTAAGCTCATCAATCAGCGTTTTTTCGTATTCCCGTACCACTTCCAGCGGACGCAGACGGCGGCCATCCGGCAACAGACGCGGCACCCAGCGAGCCAGGCGATAAATCAGCTTCATGTCTGCTTTGATAACCGGCAGGATATCCGGACGAATCACTTTAATGACCACCTCTTTGCCATTTTCCTTCAGGCGCGCAGTATGAACCTGCGCAATAGAGGCAGAGGCCAGAGGCTGAATATCGAAATCATCAAACCAGGTCTCGATAGGGATATTGCCCATCGCTTCTTCGATTTGTTTCTTCGCTCTCTCTCCGTCAAACGGAGCGACGCGATCCTGCAATAGTGCGAGCTGATCGGCAATCTGCGGTGGAAAAAGGTCGCGACGTGTTGAGAGCATCTGCCCAAACTTGATCCAGACCGGTCCCAGCTCCTGCAACGCAAGACGCAGGCGTGCGCCCAGCTCCTGATCCTTATGGCGATTCGGCATCCAGAACAGCGTGCGACGCCAAAGCCGAAGCGGCAGGGTGATACGCATTCTGGGGATAAGCTCGTCGAGCCCGTAGCTCAAAAAGGTGCGAACGATAAAATAGAGGCGCCGAATTTCACCAGGCGTCATTTGCCCTCCAGTTTTTCCAGCCGTTTGGTTAACGCATCAACTGCGCGCTCAACTGCCGCGGTCTCTTCTGCAAACCAGGCGACTTCTAAAGGCCCCGGCGCCATACGCCACTCTTCGGTCAGCACCTCGGCAGCATAGCGCTGTTGACGGAGCAGACCTTTACGCAGGAAAGCGGAACCCGTGCGCAGCGTTTTGCTTATCCCTTCAGCCGCGATGTCGCCGATATAGGGCGCCAGCAGTTCCGCCGGGTCGAATTCAGCCTGATCGCTGAGTGCAACGAAGTTCTGTACCACCTGAATATCGCCTTCGACCTCCAGCTCACCGCTGCGAATAAGCGCCGTCATCTGCTGACGGTCACGCAGTTTTGGTAAGACGCTCATGTGCGTAATTACCGAGCAATCAGCTTCGCCTTCCCACTCCCCCAGAACGTCAAGCCGGCGTTCGCTGAAGACCAGCACAAGCGGCGTCGAGAACTCCTTTAACACGATGCGCAGCACCTTTCCGTTAAGCCGCTGACGTGCGGTTTTCAGCGCCGGAGCGCGATACAGAAAGGCATTCAGTACATTCTCGATGCCTGCGGTGACTAAGGGTTTAATGGGCACGGGAAACCTCCACTCAGAACTTGTAACCACGATGCAGCGCGACGACACCCGCCGTCATATTGAAGTATTCCACGTTTTCAAACTCGGCATCCTGCATCATCGCTTTCAGCGTGTCCTGATCCGGGTGCATTCGGATGGATTCGGCCAGATAACGGTAACTTTCTGCATCGTTTGCCACCAGCTCGCCGATGCGCGGCAAAACGTGGAAGGAATAGGCATCGTAAGCTTTGCTCAGCGGGTCGATAATCGGTTTAGAAAACTCGAGAACCAGCAGTCGGCCGCCCGGCTTCAGCACGCGGTACATGGAGCGCAGCGCTTTATCTTTATCGGTCACGTTACGCAGACCGAAAGAGATGGTGATGCAGTCGAACGTATTATCCGGGAACGGCAGCGCTTCGGCGTTGGCCTGAACATATTCAACGTTGCCTACCACGCCGATGTTACGCAGCTTTTCGCGTCCCATTTTCAGCATGGAGTCGTTGATATCCGCCAGCACCACGCGGCCGGTTTCGCCAACCAGACGGGAGAATTTAGCGGTCAGATCCCCTGTGCCTCCGGCTAAATCCAGCACCGTTTGTCCACGGCGCACGCCGCTGCAATCAATAGTGAAGCGCTTCCACAAGCGATGAATGCCGAATGACATCAAATCATTCATCACATCGTACTTCGCCGCCACGGAATGAAATACGTGGGCCACCATGTCAGCTTTCTGCGCTTTGGCGACAGTCTGAAAGCCAAAGTGCGTTGTGTCTTGTGAATCGTCAACCATCTCAGAGCCTGCTAATCAGTCAAATGTTCGTGAAGTGTAACAGATTGGGCGCATTTGCCCTACGTTTCAACCACCGTGAAAGAAACGTGCCGGCTGCGCTTCGGGGGATAAACTCGCCGCTAAACCGTTGTCTTCATTGCGGCTATTTTGCTCACCGTCGCCTTCACGCAGACGAAACTCTTCGTCCTGAGCGGTAGCCTGCTCCACCAGTTCCGGATTAATCTCGCGTTTAACTTCCACCCCCAGGCTGCGAAACGCCTCCGCCTGCGCCAGCAAATTGCCACGCCCGGAGGAGAGTTTTTTCATCGCCTGGCGGTAGTTATCCTGCGCGCGATCCAGGCTTTGCCCCACCGAGGACATATCGTCCACAAACAGCCGCATTTTGTCGTACAGCTTGCTGGCGCGATCGGCAATCTGCTGCGCGTTACGGCTTTGGTGCTCATAGCGCCACAGGTTGGCAATGGTACGTAACGCCACCAGTAGCGTGGTGGGGCTGACCAGCATAATGTTATTTTTCAGCGCTTCGGTGATCAGTTCGGGCTGTCTGTCGAGCGCCAGCAGGAAGGCTGGCTCAACCGGAATGAACATCAGCACATAATCCAGCGATCGCAGCCCCGGCAACTGCTGATAATCTTTTCTGCCCAGCAGACGGATATGGTTACGCACGGAGGCGATGTGCTCCTGCGACGCTGTTTCGCGGGTGTAGTCATCTTCCGCGTTGAAGTAGCGCTCATAGGCCACCAGCGTCATTTTGGCGTCGATAACCACATCTTTGCCCTGTGGCAGACGAACAATGACATCCGGCTGCATCCGCGAGCGCGCATCGTTTTCAATGCTGACCTGCGTTTCGTATTCGTATCCTTCGCGCAGGCCAGAGGCCTCCAGCACGCGCGTCATGACCACTTCGCCCCAGTTTCCCTGCGCTTTGTTATCACCTTTCAGTGCGCGCGTCAGGTTAACCGCCTCCTGCGCCATCTGCGCATTCAGCTGCTGGAGATTACGAATTTCATGCGCCAGCGTGTGGCGCTCGCGGGCCTCCTGACCAAAGCTGTCCTGTACCTGACGTCGAAAGCCGTCCAACTGCTCACGCAGGGGCGTCAGCAGGCTGTTCAGGCTCTGACGGTTCTGCTCATCCACGCGGCGATTGCTGTGCTCAAAAATGCGGTTCGCGAGGTTCTCAAACTGCTCGCTAAGACGCTGCTCGCTGTTGATCATCTGACGGATTTTGTCTTCGGCGTGCAGTTGGGTGGACTCAAGGCGGGTGGTCACTTCCCGGAGATCGGCCTCCAGCGAGGTGTTAATGTCGCGCAGATTGCGCAGTTCGTTATTGAGCAGTTCACACTCATCGCGCCAGTGGTCACTCAGCGCAAGCTGTTGTTTCGTCGCGCTGAGTTCGGCGACGATCTCTTCGCGCTCTGCCAGCTGATCGGCTTTCTGCTGAGCATGTTGGTAGCCGCAAATGAGCCAGCCAATCCCCACGCTCACCAGCGCAACTACCGCATAAACCAGGATTGAGATATCCACAATGCCCCCTGCATCCACGTCTAACCCGCACAAAATAGAATTGTGCTGTATGAACGTCCAGTTTGAAAGGGTTTTCCTGCGAGGCGTTACGCAAAAGAAAAGGCCGAGCATGTCGGCCTTTTAGCACTGAAGAGAGAATTAGATCAGGCGGCGCGCCGCTTCAACCACGATTTTCACCGCATGGCTTTCAGTCTGCTTCATGGTTTCAGCGTTCGGGATCTCCTGTTGGGTACGGTTGACGATAACGCCCGCCACCATACCGGCACGCAGACCCTGGCTCGCGCACATGGTCAGCAGCGTCGCAGATTCCATTTCGTAGTTCATGACGCCCATCGACTGCCACTCTTCCATGGAGCCTTTGAAACGGCTCACCACGCGACCAGAGAAGGTGTCGTAACGCTCCTGGCCCGGGTAGAAGGTATCGGAAGAGGCAGTTACGCCCACGTGGGTGGTGGCGCCCACGGATTTCGCGGCTTCAACCAGCGCGGTGGTGCATTCGAAATCGGCCACTGCCGGGAATTCCATCGGAGCAAAGTGCAGGCTTGCCCCGTCCAGCCGCACGGATGCGGTGGTAACCAGCACGTCGCCCACGTTGATGTGCGGCTGAATGGCGCCTGTGGTGCCGATGCGCAGGAAAGTACGAATGCCCAGCTGCGCCAGCTCTTCAACGGCGATAGAGGTAGACGGGCCACCAATACCGGTAGAGCACACGATCACCGCTTTACCGTCCAGCTCTGCGCGCCAGGTGGTGAATTCGCGATGCGCTGCCAGCTTAACCGGCTTATCCATCAGCGCGGCGATCTTTTCCACACGCTCTGGATCGCCAGGGACGATAGCAAGCGTAGCCCCTTGTAAATCGTTTTTAGTGAGGCCGAGATGAAAAACATCAGACTTAGACATAGGTGACTCCTCTGTGGGTCGGTTTGTCAGAAGAAGTAAAACGGTACTTTACAGAAGCAATGTGCATTATTTCGTGACGCACCTCACCATGAATGAAAATGATTGCAGTTAATTTCCATAAAATAGTGATTCACATCACATTAACAAGTTATATCGCCGGGTGCTGCACAAAAGATAGACGCTATAAGGCACTGTGGGTTGTTAACCTGGTGTCTATATTTATCTTTGCGCTAATCCATTCATTGGTACGGAGAATGCCATGACTGAAAAAACCGGTTTTGCACCTGCTGCGGCCCCGCACGCTTCAACCATCGTCTCACCCCCTGAAGAAGCCATTACCGCAGGCGAGACCTCCATTCCCTCCCAGGGAGAGAACATGCCAGCGTACCACGCGCGGCCAAAATCTGCCGATGGCCCGCTGCCCATCGTGATCGTGGTGCAGGAAATATTTGGCGTTCATGAACATATTCGCGACCTCTGCCGCCGTCTGGCGCTGGAAGGTTACCTGGCCGTTGCGCCGGAACTCTATTTCCGTCAGGGCGATCCGAATGATTACAGCGACATCCCGACGCTGTTCAGCAACCTGGTCAGCAAAGTGCCGGACGCGCAGGTACTGGCCGATCTCGACCACGTTGCCAGTTGGGCGGCGCGCAACGGTGGCGACCCGCACCGTCTGATGGTGACCGGCTTCTGTTGGGGTGGACGCATTAGCTGGCTGTATGCCGCGCACAATCCGCAGTTGAAAGCGGCCGTGGCCTGGTACGGCAAACTGGTGGGCGAAAAGACGCTGAACTCGCCGAAACATCCGGTTGATATCGCCACCGATTTAAATGCCCCGGTGCTAGGGCTGTATGGCGGTCAGGATACCGGCATTCCGCTTGATACCGTCGAGACCATGCGCCACGCGCTGCGGGCGGCAAACGCGAAGGCCGAAATCGTGGTGTACCCGGATGCGGGACACGCGTTTAATGCCGATTATCGTCCGAGCTATCACGCGGAATCCGCGAAAGATGGCTGGCAGAGAATGCTGGCGTGGTTCAGCCAGTACGGCGGGAAGAAAGCGTAATACCAAAAGCCCGGTGGCGGCTACGCCAACCGGGCAATCCAGCCCCACTACGCCTGACGCAAATTCTGCGCCGCCTGCACCATGTTCGCCAGCGCCGCGCGGGTTTCAGGCCAGCCGCGAGTTTTCAGGCCGCAGTCCGGGTTTACCCACAGACGTTCCGCCGGGATGCGCTGGGCCGCTTTTTGCAGCAGCGATTCAATCCACTCCACGCTTGGCACGTTAGGGGAGTGAATGTCATACACGCCCGGCCCGATTTCGTTCGGGTAGTCGAACTCTTCGAACGACTCCAGCAGCTCCATGTCTGAACGCGAGGTCTCGATGGTGATCACATCGGCGTCGAGCGCGGCAATGGAGTCCATGATGTCGTTAAATTCGCAGTAACACATGTGGGTGTGGATCTGCGTGTCGTCCTTCGCGACGGCCGCGTTGAGGCGGAAAGCCTCCACGCCCCACTGTAAGTAAGCATCCCAGTCGCTGCGACGCAGCGGCAACCCTTCACGCAGCGCCGGTTCGTCGATCTGAATGATGCCAATCCCCGCCGCTTCCAGATCCGCCACTTCATCACGCAGCGCCAGGGCGATCTGTTTGGCGATGGTTTCCCGGGAAACATCTTCACGCGGGAACGACCAGCAGAGAATGGTCACCGGCCCCGTCAGCATGCCTTTTACCGGTTTGTCGGTCAGAGACTGGGCATACTTCGCCCACTCCACGGTGATCGCTTCCGGGCGGCTGACGTCACCGATCACCACCGGCGGCTTCACGCAGCGGGAACCGTAGCTCTGGACCCAGCCGTTCTGGGTAAAGACAAAGCCGTCCAGGTGTTCACCGAAGTATTCCACCATATCGTTACGCTCGGCCTCTCCGTGCACCAGCACGTCCAGACCCAGACGTTCCTGCTCGACGATCGCCTGTTTGATGTGTTCCGCAATGCCGGTGCGGTAGTGATTCGCATCCAGATTGCCCTTTTTGAAGTCCAGGCGCAGGCCGCGGATCTCGGTAGTCTGCGGGAAGGAGCCGATGGTTGTGGTCGGCCACGCGGGCAGGTTAAAGCGCGCACGCTGGGCTTCGGCGCGCACTTCATACGGGCTCTGGCGCTGGCTGTCCCGGGCAGTGATGGCCGCCAGACGTTTTTCCACCGCCGGGTTATGCACGCGCGTCGAGTGACGGCGCGCCTGGATCGGAGCGCTCCAGTGGGTAATCGCAGCCGTGTCGCCGCTGTTCAACGCGTCGCGCAGCAGAGCCAGCTCCTCACACTTTTGCAGGGCAAAGGCAAACCAGCTTTTCACCTCAGGGTCGAGTCGGGTCTCCACGCTCAGGTCGATCGGGCTGTGCAGCAGGGAACAGGAAGAGGCTATCCACAATTCACGTTTACCGACAATGTCCTTAATTTGTGCATATTTCTCGGTGAGATCGGCACGCCAGACGTTACGACCATTCACCAGACCGGCAGAGAGCAGCCACTCCGCAGGCAGACGCTTGTGCAACTCTGCCACATCGTCTTTGCCGTGAACGAGATCAACGTGCAGACCCTGAACCGGCAGCGCAGTAATGGTGTCGAGGTTAGGCGTTACGCCCTCGAAATAGGTGGTCAGCAGCAGCTTCACCTGGCCCGTGAGCGCGTCATACGCCGGTTTGAAGGCATCCAGCCACGCCTGCGGCAGCTCAAGCACCAGCGCCGGTTCATCGATTTGCACCCACTGAATACCGCGCTTACCCAGCTCAATCAGCACCTGCTTATAAACCGGCAGAATATCGTTCAGCAGGCTGAGGCGGTCGAACTGCTCACCTTTCACTTTGCCCAGCCACAGGTAGGTGACCGGCCCCAGCAGCACGGGTTTCACCTGGTGACCCAGCGCCAGCGCTTCGTCCACTTCATCCAGAAGCTGGGTCCAGGTCAGTTTGAACTGCTGGCCCTTAACGAACTCCGGCACCATATAGTGATAGTTAGTGTTAAACCACTTGGTCATTTCCGCCGCTGCCGCTGGCTCACCCGTTGGCGCGCGGCCACGGCCGATGCGGAACAGGGTATCGATATCCACCGATCCATCGTTGTTCTGATGACGAGCCGGCACGTTGCCAAGCAGCAGGCTGGTGGTCAGAACATGGTCGTACCAGGCGAAATCGCCCACCGGCAGCAGGTCTACGCCCGCCTGTTTTTGCTGATCCCAGTGACGCGCGCGCAGCTCGCGTCCCACCGCCAGCAGTTCTTCGCGGGTGGCGTTACCCGCCCAGTAGCTTTCTTGCGCTTTTTTCAGCTCGCGACGCAGACCAACGCGAGGGAAACCGAGAGTGTGAGTGCGGATTGTCATGGCATACCCCTTGTAGAAATTCGTTATTTAGACGTCCAGATGTTTACACTTCTATAATTGGCAGGTACTGTATATTCCTCAAGCGCAAAATGTTCAAGCCGAAGTGAAGGACTTTCATGATCGAGATTAAACACCTGAAAACGCTACAAGCGTTGCGGAACTGCGGTTCTCTTGCGGCGGCAGCGGCCACGCTGCACCAGACTCAGTCTGCCCTTTCTCACCAGTTCAGCGATCTGGAACAACGCCTCGGCTTTCGTCTTTTTGTGCGTAAGAGCCAGCCTTTGCGCTTTACGCCGCAGGGCGAAATTTTGCTTCAGCTGGCGAACCAGGTGCTGCCGCAGATTGCCAGCGCGTTGCAGTCCTGCAACGAGCCGCAGCAGACCACCCTGCGCATCGCCATTGAGTGTCACAGCTGTATTCAGTGGCTGACCCCCGCGCTTGAGAACTTCCGCCAGAAGTGGCCGCAGGTGGAGATGGACTTCAAATCCGGCGTCACGTTTGATCCGCAGCCGTCGCTTCAGCAGGGTGAGCTGGATCTGGTGATGACCTCAGATATTCTGCCACGCAGCGGTCTGCACTATTCGCCAATGTTTGATTTTGAGGTGCGTCTGGTGCTGGCCCCGGACCATCCGCTGGCCGCCAAAACGCGTATCACGCCGGAAGATCTGGCAACGGAGACGCTGCTGATTTACCCGGTACAGCGCAGTCGTCTGGATATCTGGCGCCATTTCCTGCAACCCGCGGGCATCAGCCCACAGCTGAAAAGCGTGGATAACACGCTGCTGTTAATTCAGATGGTGGCGGCCAGAATGGGGATTGCGGCGCTGCCGCACTGGGTGGTCGAGACGGTTGAACGCCAGGGTCTGGTGGTTACCAAAACCCTGGGTGAAGGACTGTGGAGCCGGCTGTACGCCGCCGTGCGCGATGGCGAGCAACGTCAGCCAATTACGGAAGCGTTTATTCGCTCAGCGCGGAACCACGCGTGCGACCATCTTCCGTTTGTGCGGAGCGCGGAGCGACCCAGCGGCGATGTACCCACAGCGAAGCCAATATCACCGTTCCCCCAATAAGGAAACTCGGCCAGTGCGGCTGCTCCTGCCAGATGGCGAGGTTCACCAGTAGCCCCGCCGGCACGTGCACGTTGTTCATGATCCCCAGCGTTCCGGCGTCTACCTGCGTAGCGCCGTAGTTCCACATAAAATAGCCCAGCCCCGACGCCACCACGCCCAGCCAGACCAGAACGCTCCACTGCACGGAGGTTGTCGGCAGCTTTTGCGGATTGCCGAGCATAAACCATGCCGCAATCGCGACAATCGCCGCGCCCATATAGAACCACGCAAACGCGTTATGCTGCGGCATCGGGCGGGTCTCCATCAGGCGTTTGTAACCCACCATCCCGATGGCAAAGCTGATATTAGCGAGCTGGACGAACATCAGCCCGGTCCAGAAGTGATCGCTTACCTTGTCATAGCGAATAATCGCCGCGCCAATGACTGCCAGCGCAGCGCTCAGCAGATATCCCCAGCGCAGGCGGCGCCTGCTGAGCAGGTCATAAATCAGCGTGATGTAGAGCGGCGTCAGCACGGTGAAGAGCAGAAATTCCGAGACGGACAGGTAAACGTAGGCCCGGAAGCTGAACAGGTACATGATGCCGAGCTGCATCGCGCCTACCAGCATGTACAGCAGAATAGTTTTTAGCGATTGCCCGCGGGTACGCAGGAACGGCAGGAACACCAGCGCCGCCAGCCCCACGCGCATCAGCACCGAAAAGTAGCTGTCGACCGATCCGGCAAGGTATTCGCCAATCAGACTAAAGGAGAAGGCCCACAGGATAGTCGTGATAATGAGTAGCGCCACAATGCTTGTCTCTCAGAAAGAAGGAGAGGCATTGTAGCGAACTCTTTAGTTGACATCTGAACAATAAAAAATCAAATGAAGATTATTCAAGGAACAGTTTGCGCAAATACTTAGGTACCGCGTTGTCTGCGTTCGTGCCAATCACTTCCAGCTCCGGGTGCAGATCTTTCAGGCGCTGATGCGCGTTCTGCATGATGCAGCCTTTACCCGCCATGGAGAGCATCTCGGCATCGTTCATGCCATCGCCAAAGGCGATACAGTCTTTCAGATCAAAGCCCAGACGCTTCGCGACCGCTTCCAGCGCGTGACCTTTGGACACCCCGCCCGCCATCACTTCCAGACAGGTCAGCGTGGAGAAGCTCACGTTCACGCGGTCGCCCCAGCGGGCGTTGATCGCCTGCTCCAGCGGAAGCAGCGCTTCGTGACTTTCGCAGGTAAAGAACACCTTGCTGATCCCTTCAGGATCCAGCAAACCCGGCTCATACAGGGAGTAGTTGAAGACGGCTTCCTTGAAGAAACGCATTTCGTCCGGGCGATGACGGTTCATAAACCACTCGTCGTCGCGGTAAACGTTAGTCACGATATCCGGGTTGTTATGCACAATGCCGAACAAATCAGTGGCGATGTCACGATCGAGATTATGGGTAAAAATCAGGTTGCCGTCCGTGTCATGTACGCGCGCACCGTTAGAGGTGATCATGTACGACTTGATCTCCAGGTTATCGCGGATCTGCCCCACGTCCACGTGGTGGCGACCGGTGGCGAACACGAAGTTCACGCCACGGGCAGTCAGGAGTTTTAGGGTCTCTTTCGCATAAGGCGACAGGGTGTGGTCGGGGGAAAGCAGCGTGCCATCTAAATCAGATGCAACAACCTGGTACATAGGGATTTCAACCTCTGGTGGAAAACAATAATCAGTTATGCCTGTTGAAAAATTCAACAATGGCGTTGAGCGCGACTGAGCGCATAGCGTCCTTTTCAAAAAGGATCTCATGGTACGCACCGTTGATGACCAGCGGTTTACCCCCTTCACAGGGATGGCCCGCAGCGGCGCGAAGTTCACAATAGCGGTCATGCATGCGGTTATCCACCACACGCTCTTCTTCCGCCTGGATCAGGAGCGTCGGCGTGTCATCATCGCCTACGCCTGCCAGCACCTGTTCACCGGCATGAATACCTTCCCGCACCCAGTGCCAGGTGGGGCCGCCGACCCGCAGACGCGGTTCATCGGCATAAAAACGCAGGTTGCGCCGATAACGCTGCCGACTGTGGGTTAACACGTTGATGGCAAACGGTAACGCCCGCCAGCGTCCTGTTCCGATGGCATAGCCTTCTCGAATGCGCTGATGGCCCTCAGCCCAGTCGAGAAGATGGCGCACCATCCAGTCAGGAAAACGTATCACAATGCCGTACATCGGCGCGGTCAGCGCAATGGCGTCGCACTGGTGCTTATGGCGCTGCAAAAACAACGTCGAGATCGCGCCCCCCATGGAGTGGGCAAGAATATAACGCTTGCGCCACGGCCCGGGCTGCACTTCCTGCTGCCAGAACGCGGCCAGATCGTCGACGTAATCGCTGAAGTTATCCACGTGGCCGCGATGGGTATCCGGCAACATCCGGCCGGAAAGCCCCTGCCCGCGATGGTCGATAATTAACACATCAAAGCCCAGATGGAACAGGTCATACGCCAGCTCGGCATATTTGATATAGCTTTCGATGCGCCCGGGGCAGACCACAATCACCCGGTCATTTTTTTCATCACGGAAACGAACGAAGCGTACCGGGATTTCCCCGACGCCCATAAACTCATCTTCCTCACGCTGGCGCCAGAAATCGGTCAGCGGCCCCATGGAGAAAGCAGCAAATGCGTTTTCTCGTGTTTCCCAGTCCTTTTTCTGCTGAAACATTGGGTTTCCACCCCCCGTAATTCAGGGAATATCGTTTTTTTCGTCACCGGTCACAAAATGACTCAACAATAGCGTATTGTGGCATAAAAACAGACGATCCGGGAGTTTCAAATGACCTTCGAGTGGTGGTTCGCCTACCTGCTGACATCCATCATCCTCAGCCTTTCACCTGGCTCGGGCGCAATCAACACCATGACCACCTCAATTAATCACGGCTATCGCGGCGCGGTGGCGTCAATCGCCGGTTTACAGACCGGGCTTGGCATTCATATTGTGCTGGTGGGGATTGGTCTGGGCACGCTGTTCTCCCGTTCGGTGCTGGCCTTCGAGGTGCTGAAATGGGCTGGCGCAGCGTATCTTATCTGGCTGGGCATTCAGCAGTGGCGCGCCGCTGGCTCGATTGATCTGCATACGCTCTCCCGGACGCAAACACGCGGCCACCTGTTTAAGCGCGCGGTGTTCGTTAACCTGACCAACCCGAAAAGCATCGTGTTCCTCGCCGCCCTGTTCCCGCAGTTTATCGTGCCGCATCAGCCACAGGTGATGCAGTACGTGGTGCTGGGCGCAACCACCATTATTGTCGATATCATTGTGATGATTGGTTACGCGACGCTGGCGCAGCGAATTGCGGCGTGGATCAAAGGGCCTAAGCAGATGAAGGCCCTGAACAAAGTCTTTGGTTCGCTGTTTATGCTGGTTGGCGCGCTGCTTGCGTCAGCGCGTCATGCTTAGCGAGAAATGATGAGATGAATGCCGAAGCCGGCGAACAACGCGCCGGCGAAGCCGTCGATCCACTTCGCGATGCGCTGGTAGCCGCGACGCATCGCCGGTAAGGCAAACAGGCTTGCCACAACGGTAAACCAGGCGAACGTTTCCACAACGATCAGCAGGAAGATCCCCCAGCGCGCGCCCGCGCCGACGTTATCCCCCACAAACAGCGAGAATACCGAGCCGAAGTAAATAATTGCTTTCGGGTTCGCCAGGTTGGTCAGCAGCCCTTTCACAAAGCTACGGCCGCCCGTTGCCAGCTCAACCTTTGGCTCTTCCGGCTTGTTCTCTTCTTTCTTCAGCGCCCCGCGCAGCATCTGGTAGCCCATCCAGCACAGGTACAGACCGCCGCCAACCATAATGATGTTATGCAGCCACGCCATTTTCGCCAGGATCAGGTTCAGACCGAGCAGCGCAACCGCCGCCCAGACCATGACGCCCATGGTAATACCGAGCACACCCATCATCGCCTCTTTGCGGGAGCGGCTGACGGCCGTTTGCGACACGAAGAAAAAATCAGGGCCTGGGCTCATCAGCGCAACGATGTGCACTAACGCCACGGTGAGAAATAGCATTAACATAATTAGCTCGCGGGGAAATAATACAGTGAGTCACCATCCTGGCACTTTTTAGCCCGGCTGACTACTCCTCATCATCACCATCAGCGTGGGAACGGATGAGCGCCATAAACTCTTTACCGAAGCGCTCCAGCTTGCGCGTGCCGACGCCGTTGACGCTGAGCATCTCGCTGGCGCTGAGCGGCATTTGCTCGGCCATCTCGATCAGCGTCGCGTCGTTGAACACCACGTATGGCGGGATGTTCTCTTCATCGGCAATAGCTTTACGCAGCTTACGCAGCTTGGCGAACAGCTTGCGGTCGTAGTTACCGCCGTAGGATTTTTGCATCACGCGCGGCTTCAGGGCGACGACGCGCGGAACGGCGAGCTTCAGTTCAACCTCGCCACGCAGGACAGGTCGCGCCGCTTCGGTCAGCTGAAGCGCAGAATGCTGGGCAATATTTTGCGTGGCAAAGCCGAGGTGGATCAACTGGCGGATAATACTCACCCAGTGCTCATGGCTCTGGTCTTTCCCGATGCCGTAAACCGGTAGCTTGTCGTGACCCATATCGCGGATACGCTGGTTGTTAGCCCCGCGCAGCACTTCAACGACGTAGCCCATCCCAAAGCGCTGGTTCACGCGTCCGATAGTCGAGAGCGCTTTGCGCGCGTCCATCAGGCCATCGTACTGCTTCGGCGGGTCGAGGCAGATATCGCAGTTGCCGCACGGCGCCTGACGCCCTTCACCAAAGTAGTTGAGTAACACCAGACGGCGGCAGGTTTGCGCTTCGGCGAAGGCCCCCATCGCGTTAAGCTTGTGGCGTTCGATATCCTGCAACTGCCCCTGCGGTTTCTCTTCCAGACAGCGGCGCAGCCACGCCATATCCGCCGGGTCGTAAAACAGCATCGCTTCCGCAGGCAGACCATCACGCCCGGCGCGGCCGGTTTCCTGATAGTAGGATTCGATATTGCGCGGAATGTCGAAATGCACCACAAAGCGCACGTTGGGCTTGTTGATCCCCATCCCGAACGCCACCGTTGCGACCACGATTTGCAGGTCGTCGCGCTGGAATTTTTCCTGCACATCGGCGCGGATGTGGTTCTCTAACCCGGCATGGTATGCCGCCGCGCTAAAGCCGCGATTTTGCAGACGCGCAGCGGTGTCTTCCACCTTTGCGCGGCTGTTGCAGTAGATGATGCCGGACTTGCCGCGCTGCTCCTGCACGTAGCGCAGGAGCTGATCCAGCGGCTTGAACTTTTCCATCAGCATATAGCGGATGTTCGGGCGGTCGAAGCTGCTGACCTGAATATACGGGTCGTTCAGTCCCAGCAGGCGAACGATGTCCTGACGCGTGGTGTCGTCCGCCGTGGCGGTAAGCGCCATAAACGGCAGCTCGGGGAAGCGCTGACGAAGCTGGCCGAGGGCGGCGTATTCCGGGCGGAAATCGTGCCCCCACTGGGAGATACAGTGCGCTTCATCCACCGCCAGCAGCACCGGGTTCCAGTGCGCCAGGTGGTCGAGGAAGTTGTCCAGCATCAGGCGCTCTGGCGCGATATACAGCAGGCGAACCTGTCCGGTGCGGCACCCGGCCATCACCTCTTGCTGCTGCTCGCGAGTTTGCGTTGAGTTAAGACAGGCCGCCGCCACGCCGTTGGCGAGCAGCTGGTCGACCTGGTCTTTCATCAGGGAAATAAGGGGTGATACCACAACCGTCAGGCCATTAAGCACCAGCGCGGGCACCTGATAGCAGAGCGATTTACCGCCGCCGGTCGGCATGACCACCAGGCAATCGCGGCCTTCCAGCACGGTTTCAATGATGGTTTCCTGGCCAGGACGGAACTGCTGGTAGCCAAAGGTTTCATGCAAAACCTGTTTAGCCAGCGATTCCTGATTCAATACTTCCGCCTGCGCCACGTTAACCCCATATGCCAGAAATGAAACAGGCGCTATTTTCAGCGCCTGAGAGAGAAACTTCAACGTTTAACGCAAAAACATTCGAGCAGCTTAGAAAATATCGTTCAGCATGACGCCCACACCGACGCGGGTCTGGTTGAAGTTGTAGTCGATCAGCGATTCGCCGTAGCCGCTATACACCTGGGTATAGAGACGCACGTGTTTCGTTACCGGGTAGCTCAGGCCCAGCTCTGCACCGCCGTAGCCGGTATTCCAGTTGTACTGGCCTTTGGCGCTCAGCACCGCGTCACCCAGCTGATAGCCCACCTTAAGCTGATAGTATCCCATGTATTTGGTGATATCCGGGTTGTCATCGGTGCTGCCTACTACGTACCACGGCTTCACTTCCACCATGAAATTGCCGTTCTGCGCCATCAGACGCGTATAGATGCGGTTCCAGCTGCGTGAGGTTGGGTCGGAACGACCGTTGGAATCGTGGTTATAGCCCACCTCCACGTCTCGCAGCGTCCAGCCTGCAAACTCATAATCGGTGGCGAAACCGAGGAACAGCTGCGGTTCATAGTTGGTTTCGCGGAACGGTGATGACTCCCCGCTGTTGGAGAGTTGCCACCATGACTTCTGCGTGTAGGACGCGCCAAGTACCGAGTTCGGCCCCAGGATGCCGCGCCAGAACGGGAAGGCGAGGCTGAGCTGGAACTTCACCTCATCTTTACGCGCATTATCAGACCAGTTATAGGAGCTTATCGCCTCTTTGTTGAGATCGCTGGTCTGGGTGTAGATCACGTAGTTTGTGTCATACGGGTACAGCGTGAACGGATTGTCATGCTCCTGAAGCATATTGGCGATGATGCTGCCCTTAACGGCAGGTTTATCATGCACCTCTTTGATCGTCGCTTCCTGCGCATATGCTGTGAGGGGCAGCGCAACCGCCGCCAGTAACCAACCCAGATACGTCCGCATCGGTGGTGTTCTCCTGAAATGGTGACATTTAATGAATAGTTTTGTCCGGGCATTCTACAGACTTCTGCGATAACTTCCGCTTCCTCGTTTCTTAAAGTGGCATTCCTTTATCCTGAAGCATAAAATCAACATTTTGTTAACAACAAGGATGCCACGTCAGATGTCAGCCACACTCACCGCCGAAGAAACCTTAAAGCTCGTGGGCGAGATTTTTGTGTACCACATGCCGTTCAACCGTGCACTGGGTCTTGAGCTGGAGCGATACGAAAAAGACTTCGCTCAGCTGAGTTTCAATAATCAGCCAATGATGGTCGGTAACTGGGCGCAAAGCATTTTGCACGGCGGGGTAATTGCCTCCGCGCTGGACGTGGCGGCCGGTCTGGTGTGCGTGGGCAGCACGCTGACGCGCCACGACACCATCAACGAAGATGAGTTACGCCAGCGCCTGTCGCGCATGGGCACCATCGATTTACGCGTCGACTACCTGCGCCCAGGACGCGGAAACCGCTTCACCTGTACCAGCAGCCTGCTGCGCGCCGGGAATAAAGTTGCCGTCGCCCGCGTTGAGCTGCATAACGAGGAGCAGGTTTATATCGCCAGCGCAACCGCCACTTATATGGTGGGTTGAGACGGCAAATTCGGGTAAAATTACTTCACTTTTTTGTAACGGATTTTCCCGATGGATGCTAAACAGACGCGGCAGGGCGTTTTACTCGCCCTTGCCGCTTATTTTATTTGGGGTATAGCACCGGCGTACTTCAAACTTATCGCCTATGTCCCGGCGGACGAGATCCTCACTCACCGCGTCATCTGGTCGTTTTTCTTCATGATTGCGCTGATGAGTATCAGCCGTCAGTGGTCAGGCGTCAAAACGCTGCTGAAAACCCCGAAGAAGGTCTTCCTGCTCGCCCTCTCTGCGGTGCTGATTGGCGGAAACTGGCTGCTGTTTATCTGGGCGGTGAATAACCATCACATGCTCGAAGCCAGCCTGGGCTACTTTATTAACCCGCTGGTCAATATTTTGCTGGGGATGATTTTCCTCGGCGAGCGCTTTCGCCGGATGCAGTGGGTGGCAGTGATTCTGGCCTTCTGCGGCGTGCTGGTACAGCTGTGGACCTTCGGCTCACTGCCGGTTATCGCCCTGGGGCTGGCGTTCAGCTTTGCCTTCTACGGCCTGGTGCGTAAAAAAATCGCCGTGGAAGCGCAGACGGGAATGCTGTTTGAAACCCTGTGGCTGCTGCCTGTCGCCGCGATCTACCTGTTCGGTATTGCCGACAGCGCCACCAGCCATATGGGCAGCAACCCATGGTCGCTGAACCTGATGCTGATGGCCGCGGGCGTGGTCACGACGATACCCCTGCTGTGCTTCACCGGCGCGGCAACGCGTCTGCGCCTCTCCACGTTGGGCTTCTTCCAGTACATTGGCCCGACGCTGATGTTCCTGCTGGCGGTGGTGTTTTACGGCGAGGTGCCGGGTGCGGATAAGATGGTGACGTTCGCCTTTATCTGGGTGGCGCTGGCCATCTTTGTTGCGGATGCGATTTATACCCAGCGCAGGGTGCGCAAAGGGCTGTGATGTTGCCCTCACCCTAACCCTCTCCCACAGGGAGAGGGAATTCGATCGTAGGGCGGGTAAGCGCAGCGCCACCCGCCAGATTTTTACAGCCAGTTCCGGCGTTTAAAATAGAGATACGGCGCCAGCCCGGCGAGGATCATAAAGATAATCGCCCCCGGGTAGCCAAAGCTCCACTTCAGTTCCGGCATAAACTCGAAGTTCATCCCGTAGCTGGAGGCTACCAGCGTCGGCGGCAGGAACACCACGGACACCACCGAGAAGATCTTGATGATGCGGTTCTGCTCGATGTTGATGAAGCCCATCGCCGCCTGCATCAGGAAGTTGACCTTCTGGAACAGGGATTCGTTGTGCGGCAGCAGGGATTCGATATCGCGTAAGATCTCACGCGCCTGCTCCAGCTGACCGCCCGGCAGACGCGCCTTGCGCACCAGGAAGTTCAGCGCGCGCTGGGTATCCATCAGACACAAACGCACCTTCCAGCCGATATCTTCCAGCTCAGCCAGCGTGGACAACGCTTCGTCGTACTCATCGCCCTGATGGCCTTCCATGATCACGCGGCTCAGCTTTTCCAGGTCGCTGTAGATGTTTTCGATTTCATCCGCCAGCTGTTCGATTTTGGTTTCGAACAGATCCAGCAGCAGCTCATAGGCGTTACCGTCCATCATCGCCTGGCTGCGGGCGCGCATACGGTAGAGACGAAACGCAGGCAGTTCGCGCTCGCGCAGGGTGAACAGGCGGCCATCGCGAATGGTAAACGCCACGGTGGAGTTCCCCGCGTGGTCTTCGGCATCTTCGAAGAAGAAGAAGGAGTGAATGTGCAGGCCGTCTTCGTCTTCAAAAAAACGGGCGGATGCTTCGATGTCTTCCAGTTCCGGGCGCGTTGCCAGGCTTTGCCCCAGCTCAGATTGTACGCGAAGGCGCTCATCGTCGTCCGGCTCGACCAGATCCACCCATACGGCATCAATGAGGGGCTGTGACTCTTCGGCTTCAAGCCGAGTCAGTCGGTTATTTTCGAGTTGAAATGCGCTCAACATGACCGGGACTCCCAATGCAAAAAATATCGGACAGTTCGGTGGGCACACAGAAACAAATTGGGTTTCAGACCATTAAACAGCCTGACTCAGCGCGACGGGAAGATGCAGTCGCTGACAACCACTAAGGCCATCAGCAAGAGGAGATAGCCTTAGGAGTTGTTCCTGGATGACAGGGAATTGAGCCAGTATCTACTGGGTGTGTCCAAGGCGAATGTCCTCTTAGCGTAATCGTGCGCGCATGTTACGCCAGCAATAACTGTGGCGTCAACACGCAACGGAACGCTGAAGGGCATTAATTGACCTTCAACGTATAAGGCTAGCAGATTATTACAAAATAGTGATATTTTTCTGAAAGTTACACACTTTCCAGCTTGGCATAGGCTGCCACCAGCCATTTGATCCCCTGCCCCTGGAACGCTACCTGCAAACGGCTGTGCTCGCCGCTGCCTTCCAGGTTGACGATGGTGCCTTCGCCAAACTTCGAGTGGCGCACGCGCTGGCCCAGCTTGTAACCGGTGTCGGTTTCAGAGATCGGCGAGCCCATACGCTGATGGCTGACCGGACGGCTGATGCTGGCGCGCAGGCGCACCTCTTCCACACACTCTTCCGGCAGTTCGCCGATAAAGCGCGACGGACGGTGATACACCTCTTTCCCGTACAGGCGGCGGGTTTCCGCGTAGGTCAGAGTCAGTTTCTGCATCGCACGGGTCACGCCCACGTAGGCCAGACGACGCTCCTCTTCCAGACGCCCGCCTTCATCCAGCGACATCTGGCTCGGGAACATCCCCTCTTCCATCCCGACGATGAACACCTGCGGGAACTCCAGACCTTTCGCGGAGTGCAGGGTCATCAGCTGAACCGCATCCTGCCAGGTATCGGCCTGCCCTTCACCCGCCTCCAGCGCGGCGTGAGAGAGGAATGCCTGCAACGGCATCAGGTCTTCGTCTTCTTCGTTGTAGCTGAACTGGCGCGTTGCCGTCACCAGTTCCTCTAAGTTCTCAATACGGGTCTGGCCCTTCTCGCCTTTTTCCTGCTCGTACATGGTGCGCAAGCCGGAATCTTTAATCACCCGGTCGGTCTGGACGTGCAGCGGCATGTCGGCCGTTTCCTGCGCCAGTGCGTCGATTAACTCCAGAAAGCGTTGCAATGCGCTGGCGGCGCGCCCGGCGAGGGCTTTTTCCTGTAACAGCTCGCGGCATGCCTGCCACAACGTGAGCTGACGATCGCGCGAGGCCTGACGCACCACGTCCAGCGTACGATCGCCGATGCCGCGCGTCGGTGTGTTCACCACGCGCTCAAATGCCGCATCGTCGTTACGGTTGGCAATCAGACGCAAGTACGAGAGCGCATCTTTGATCTCCTGACGTTCGAAGAAGCGCATACCTCCATAAATGCGGTACGGCATGCTCACCTGCAACAGCGCCTCTTCCAGCACGCGCGACTGGGCGTTGCTGCGATAGAGAATGGCACACTGCTCCAGCGCGCCGCCGTTCTCCTGCCAGGTTTTAATGCGGTTCACAACGAAACGGGCTTCGTCGAGCTCGTTGAAGGCGCAGTAAATCGAAATCGGTTCGCCGTCGACGCCATCGGTCCACAGCTTTTTACCCAGACGCCCGTTGTTGTTCTCAATCAGGGCGTTGGCCGCGCTCAGAATGTTGCTGGTAGAACGGTAGTTCTGTTCCAGACGGATGGTTTGCGCGCCGGGGAAATCGTTGAGGAAGCGCTGGATGTTCTCCACCTGCGCGCCGCGCCAGCCGTAGATAGACTGGTCGTCATCGCCTACGATCATCACCTTGCCGGTATCCCCGGCCAGCAGGCGGATCCAGGCGTACTGGATGTTGTTGGTATCCTGGAATTCGTCCACCAGGATGTTGGTAAAGCGTTCACGGTAGTGTTGCAGGATATGCGGTTTGTTCAGCCACAGCTCGTGGGCACGCAGCAGCAGTTCGGCGAAATCCACCAGACCGGCGCGATCGCACGCTTCCTGATAGGCCTTGTAGACGTTCTGCCAGGTCTGCTCGACCGGGTTACCGAAGCTCTGAATATGATGCGGACGCAGCCCTTCGTCTTTCTGACCGTTGATGTACCACATCGCCTGACGCGGCGGCCACTGCTTCTCGTCGAGGTTCATCGCCTTGATCAGGCGTTTCAGCAGGCGCAGCTGATCTTCGCTGTCGAGGATCTGGAAATCCTGCGGCAGGTTAGCGTCCATATGGTGCGCGCGCAGCAGACGGTGCGCCAGGCCGTGGAAGGTGCCAACCCACATGCCGCCCTGGCTGGTGCCCATCAGCTGTGCGATACGGTGGCGCATCTCCGCCGCCGCCTTGTTGGTGAACGTCACGGCCATAATCGAGTACGGCGAACAGTTCTCCACGCTCTGTAGCCAGGCGATACGGTGAACCAGCACGCGCGTCTTACCACTGCCCGCTCCAGCCAGTACCAGCAGGTTTGTACGCGAGGCGGCAACCGCGTCACGCTGTTTATCATTAAGGCTGTCGAGCAGGTAAGAAACGTCCATTGGCACCGTCACGTCATGGCGGGCAGGCAAATGTTTCCATTCGCCAAAACCCTGTTAATTTATACAGAACAATTGATGATTATATCAGCGTCGTGAGGGATGCCAACCGTGAAATTTCCACGTGCGGCAGAAGACGGCTATCCGGGGTAGTCATCAGATCGGCATTTTCCGGCTTGATCCAGCAGGCCTGCATGCCGCAGCGGATCGCCCCGGCGACGTCCGTGGTCAGGTCGTCGCCCACGTGCAGGATCTCACCGAGCGGCAAATCCAGTTTTTCCGCTGCCAGATGATACATATCGTTGAACGGCTTCGAGCGTCCGTGCGGGCCCGCGCGCAGCACGAACTGAAAATAGTTCCCCAGACCAAACAGTTCAGGCTGAGCGTTGCCGTTGGTGATGGCCACCAGCGGCCACTTTTCGGCGAGCTTCGCCAGCGTGTCGTGGGTCTCCTGCGGCACGTCGATCCGACTGCGCCATTTGGCGAAGTTTTCCATGGCCGCTTCGGCACCCGTGGCCGCGTCCTGCGCGCTCAGGCCGGCATTGAGCATCGCCTGCTCAACCGCACGGCGGCGCCATTCGGTCACGTCATGATAAATTTCCGGCTCGGTTTCCCGCAGGGACTGACGCAGCTTCTGGAAATCTTTGTTCTGCATTGTTTTCAGCGCAGGATGGTAGTTCTGCACAAACGCCAGCGACTCCTGCTCGGTACGCAGGATCACCGGACGATTGTCGTAAAGGGTGTCATCAAGATCAAACGTCAGGGCTGAGATCTGACCAAGTGGGCGGTAAAAACGCATTATTTCCCCCGTTTGGCGCGTGGATGCGCCGCGTCATACACCGAGGCAAGGTGTTGGAAGTCTAAGTGGGTATAGATTTGGGTGGTCGACAGATTCGCGTGACCAAGCAGCTCCTGTACCCCACGCAGGTCGCCGCTTGATTCCAGCATGTGCGTCGCAAAGGAGTGGCGCAGCTTGTGGGGGTGAACGTGGCTGTTCAGCCCCTGCTTAATGCCCCACTCCGCAAAGCGCTTCTGCACGTTACGCGCCGAGATCCGCTTGCCGAGTTTCGACAGGAACAGCGCATCTTCGTCGGCGCCAAACAGCCCGCGAAGGTCCAGCCAGTGCTCAATCCAGGAGACCGCATTGCGGCCGATCGGCAGGCGGCGCTCTTTGCTGCCCTTGCCCATCACCCACACCTCGCCGGATTCCAGATCGAGGTGCTTTAAGTCGAGGTTCACCAGCTCAGAGAGACGCAGGCCCGCGCCGTACATCACCTCCAGCATCGCGCGGTCGCGCACGGCCAGCGGATCGTTAAGATCGATATCCAGCAGGCGGTTTACGTCGTCGACGTCGATATTTTTCGGCAGATGACGCGGGGCTTTCGGCGTGGCGATCCCTTTCGCCGGGTTGGCTTTCAGACCGCCCTGACTGACCAGCCAGTCGAAGAAACTGCGCAGGGCAGAGAGCCGGAGCGCCAGGCTCGCCGGGCTTAAGTTTTTTTTACGGCTACGCACGACGAACCCGCGTACCGTGGCGGCGTCACATTGTTGCCAGCTTTTCAGGCCGATTTCATCGGCAATCTGCATGATGGCATCAAGCTGACGCTGATAGTTGAGCAGCGTAATAGGGCTGAGCTGGCGTTCTACGCCCAGATAGCGCAGAAAGCGGGTGACGTCAGTGGCGAGCAGTCCGTCCGTCATACGCGCTCAATCCAGCGCTCCAGCAACTCAGGCAACATCAGGGCGATCTCCTGCAACAGTTGCGTACCCTGCCCCTGTTCATAGTGATGCGCGTCGCGGCTGGTAAATAACATCACGCCCAGGTCACCATCGCGCCCCATCAGCGACATCGCCACCGAGCCGATAGCTTTGGCTTCCGGCAGCACCACCAGCAGTTCTGGCCCGTTGAGCGGCCCCAGATAATGGTGCTCATGGCCCAGACGCTGAATGCGCAGCGGCTCAAACGCCTGACGGCTCAGCGCCAGATGGGTAAACCCGGACGGCGCGCCAATGCGCCAGCGGTCAGGGAAGAGACGGATCGTCGCGCCTGCCAGCCCCAGCTCGCGCGCCCAGCGGTGGAAGCGGTTGAGGAACTCTTCGAGACTGTGTGCGGAAGCCAGACGCGCCTGAAGGTGCAGAAGACGGTAGAACAGGCTTTCGTTATTGCTGGCCTGCTCCATCAGCAGCGTCATGTTCTCTTCGAGCTGATTGATGTGGTTGCGCGAGCGCGCCATGTGCCATTCAACCAGCGACACGGTCTCGCGAACCGGATGCGGCACGCGCATCCGTTCGACGACGCGTGCATTGCGGATAAAAAACTCAGGATTGTGCAGCAGATAATCCACAACAGTGCTGTCGTCCAGCTCTGTTACAGGTTCCCGCAGTTCTTCCCCTGGTTGCTTCATAGATGGATAAACCCGTCATAAACATGTGTCGCCGGGCCAGTCATGTACAGTGGATGACCCGCTCCTTTCCAGGCGATATCAAGCCGACCGCCTGGTAATTCCACGCGAACCTCTTCTGCCAGTAACCCCTGTGAGATACCGACGGCCACCGCCGCACAGGCACCGCTTCCGCAGGCCTGGGTTTCGCCCGCGCCGCGCTCGTAAACCCGCAGGCGAATATGTTCACGCTTCACCACTTGCATGAAACCGATGTTCGCCCGCTCCGGGAAGCGCTCGTGGCTTTCCAGCACCGGGCCGAGCGTTTCAACCGCCGCGGTTTGCACATCATCCACCTGAATCACGCAGTGCGGGTTACCCATTGAGACGACGCCGCACAATACTGTCTGCTCGGCGGCACGCATGATATAGGTCTTTTCCGCTTTGTTGGCGCGAAACGGCACGGCAGAGGGTTCGAAGTTCGGCTCTCCCATGTTCACGCGCACCAGTTCGTCGTCGGTGACGCTGAGCACCATCCGGCCATTGGCGGTGCTGACGCGGATATCGCGCTTGTTGGTCAGCCCTTTCAGCCGAACAAAGCGGGCAAAACAGCGCGCGCCGTTGCCGCACTGGGAAACTTCGCTGCCGTCGGCGTTAAAAATGCGATAGTGAAAGTCCAGGTCAGGATCGTAAGGCGGCTCCACCACCAGCAGCTGGTCAAACCCCACGCCCACGTGTCGATCCGCCAGACGACGGATCAGTTCCGGGGAGAAAAAGACATTCTGCGTTACCGCGTCGACGACCATAAAGTCGTTGCCAAGGCCATGCATTTTAGAGAACTGCATCATTTGCTCCATTGCGCGGGTACAGAACGTAATTGTCAGAGATTGACCTGAGTCGGGCCGCCGTTATTGCCGCGATCGTTGGTATCCGGCGTAGATGACTCGATACCACTTTGCACCGGTTTTGTCGGCGGTGGTGCGTTTTTATCCTCTGGCGGGAAGTACAGTGGTCCCTTCAGTCCACAGCCGGTCAGGCTAAACAGAGTGACAAGAACGACAAGCGTTCGGAAGACGTTTTTCATGTAGAGGTTGCCCGTAAGTTCAAATCTGTTTCTATCATCGCAGGAGAAGACACAAAAGCAAGAGTTTGCCGCTTTCCTGCAACGGGAATTATTTAGCGTTATACTGCCGCCATCACGAAAAACAGGAATAAAACCATGAACGACAGTGAATTTCATCGCCTTGCCGATACCCTGTGGATGACCATCGAAGAGCGTATCGACGACTGGGACGGCGACAGCGATATCGATTGTGAAATCAACGGCGGGATCCTGACCTTAAGCTTCGAAAACGGCAGCAAGATTATTATTAACCGTCAGGAGCCGCTTCACCAGGTGTGGCTGGCGGCGAAACAGGGCGGCTATCACTTTGATCTGAAAGGTGACGAGTGGGTCTGTGACCGCAGCGGCGAAACGTTCTGGGATCTGCTGGAGCAGGCAGCGACCGCGCAGGCGGGTGAGGACGTGAGTTTCAGGTAGTTTTGTTGCCCGGTGGCGGCTACGCCTTACCGGGCCTACAACGGCTCGGACCGTAGGCCGGGTAAGCGATAGCGCCACCCGGCGAAAAGCCTCAGGAAAAATACTGCTGCAACAGCGGCGCAGTTTCCTGGTTAGCGGGCGCCGCAGGGGTAATCGCCTGCGTACGGAACGGGATCACCTGCGCTCGCCCATCCACATTCACAATCTGGTAGAACTGCGGCAGGTTGAAGTTGATAAAGCTTGAGCCGTAGGTAAAGCGATCGTGCGAAGACGAATAGAAGCGGCTGACGTCGCGCACCAGCTCCTCTTTGCTGCCTTCACAGTGGTGATACACCTCGGCACGGTTGGTTTCATCTAGAATGTAGATGTTAAACCCGGCATTATCGCCCGACTCTTCGAAGAAGAACTGAATAATCCCTTCACTCGCAAAGCCATCTACCACCTGCGGCAGCTTAACGTGATTGGTTTCCACCTGAACCGACAGGCCATGCAGTTTGTTGTGTGAAATCGCGCCGTAGAATTCAATGGCGTTCTCCAGCTTCTGCACCGACACGTTCAGGCGCTCAAAGAACAGGCCCCAGGTCTGGCCGGAGACGCGCAGCGCTTTAAAGCGCCCGGTTTCCTGACGGGTGCTGGAGAGACGCAGTTCGATGCACTCAGACACCAGCTGCTGCACGCGGGTACGAATCAGGCCGCGCAGGTGCTGGCTGTAGCAGAACACCTCCACGCTGTCCGGGGGTGCGGCGTCCTGGTGCATCTTGCCGAGGATCGTTTTCAGCGCCTCGATCATCGCCTGCTCGCCGTTAAAGTGTAAGGTACGCACTTCGTTCCACGAGTTGCGGTACAGCAGATCCACGCTACCCACCAGGCAGTTTTGCTGCTCGCCGAAGCTAAAGACGTCCAGCTTGCGGAAGTCAAAGTGAACTACCTGATTGCGGAAGGCCGCCGTCGGGTCGTATTCCAGGTTGACGATGATCGCCAGATGGCGGATCTCACACGGGCTGTAGAGCGCCTTTGGCGTCGGCGCAGGCAGACGCAGTGGGAAGTGGTGCGAGACATCCGCCACCATCTCCTGCAACTTGGCTAAATCGACCACCTCGTTACCCTTGATAAACAACCGGGTGCGTGAGGTGAGAAGGCCGTTAAACCAGGCCCAGGCCACCAGCTTGTTCAGATAGCGGTTATATTCCAGCGGCTGATGGCTGATGATCGAATCCATGCTTGGCGCACGGTTGTACAGATACCACCCGGTGCGGTTTGCGCGGCCCGGCGGCACGTAGATAAAGGTCAGATTCGGCTCAGACAGGTCAGGCGAAATCTGTGGGTTAACCAGCGTAACCTTGCCCGGCAACGCTTCAAACGCGGCGTACAGTTTACGGGTCAGCACCCCGATATCCTGTGGGCTGGCAGAAACGCTAAGGTTGTTACGGCGGGCAAAGCGGATCAGGTTGCGGTAGCTCTGCATCATCGCATCAAGCAGCTCGTTGTGCGCCTCGCGCACCTGATCGATCTTCCAGTTGGCGCGGTTGTCCAGCATGGCGAGACGCGCATCGTCCCATCCCCACTCTTTGACTAACTGGCTGACGACTTCACGACGCCAGCCCACGCAGGCGCGTTCGCGGCTCAGTTTTTCACAAACTTTGAGATAGAAACATCGACGCACCAGGTCAAGACGCGTGGCGTCCTCAATGGCGGTCAGGTATTCGGTGACGCGTTCCAGCATCATGCAGTAGGCATCAAGCCCGTAGGAGACGATCTCCCCGTCGTGCAGACGCTGTTTAATATCTTTCGCCAGCAGGCGCGGCGTGGGGTATTCCCAGGAGTAAGCTTCCAGCAGCAGGGTTTTCAGCACCGCTTTGTACGGTGAATCAATGCTCTTATAAAGCTGCCAGAGGCTTGCGCCAAAGTACTCTTCGGCGGACAGGGAGCTCAGGCCGCCCAGATCCAGCCACTCGTTTGGCGTCAGAACGCCCTGCGAGTAAAGCGACATGACGTAGTCGTCATAATTCTCTTCTTCATCGCACGGCACCATATTCCACAGAATACGTTTCCCGGCCAGGCGAACGGCAGTACGGTAAAACTCATCCAGCAACAGGATGTGCTGAGTCGAGCCGCAGTCTTCACCACCCAGACTGCCGCTTTCGTTATGGCGGAAACGGTTTTCATCAATCAGGAAGAAGCTCACTTCCACGCCGAGCGACGCCGCCCAGCTCTCCAGCAGGCTGCATTTACGCTGCAACAGCTGGCGCTCTTCATTGTCGAGCCAGGACTGATGGCAGACCCAGATATCCAGGTCAGAAGAGCAGCTTTGCCCAACCGATGATGTGCTGCCCATGGAGTAAACCCCAGTAATCGGCAGCTCGCCTTTCGGCGAATCCTGCGGCGGCATACCACGGTAGAGTTCAAGTTCAGTCAGGTAATGCTGTTGGGTTTCATCAGGCGTGAAGAGGCAAATGCCCTGGGGAACGTTACCATCGAGGTAACCCGGCATTAGCGGATGGTGATAGTGCAACAATGTCGGCAGAAGACTGTATACCTGCTGGAAAGCAGGGCCCATGGCAGCAAGCGCGCGATCCACGCGCAATTGATTGATGGCATCCAGTCTCTGTTTCAGAGTCTCAATATAGAGGTACAAGACGTATCGCCTGATGTTTCCGGGTGTCGCATGCCAGTCAGAACAGAAAAAGCAGCGGACCCGCAGTATTTCAAAAAATAACCGTTACCCTTTTTTCGCCTTTTGCTTTTCTGGTGGTACAGACGAAAAAATGGTCTAAAACGTGATCAATTTAACACCTTGCCGGTTGACCGTAAAGAAAGATGCGCTACATACAAGTGTAGCACCGTTCTGTACGTGTAAATTCCTGAATACGGCGATGGCTGACGAATACGCCGCCCTGTCCCTCTCACTCTTCATCAACCGTAAAACTGCCATCCGAGTGTCAACAATGTTAGGATGGTTAGCGATTGATAATGACGGTAACAAGCATGTTAGACAATGTTTTGAGAATTGCCACACGCCAAAGTCCTCTTGCACTCTGGCAGGCACATTATGTTAAGCAGCGCCTGGAAGCCTGCCACACCGGATTACGCGTTGAGCTGGTGCCAATGGTTACGCGTGGCGATGTCATACTGGATACGCCGCTGGCCAAAGTGGGCGGAAAAGGTCTGTTTGTCAAAGAGCTGGAGCTGGCATTGCTTGAGAACCGCGCCGATATCGCCGTGCATTCGATGAAGGATGTGCCCGTTGAGTTCCCGGAAGGGCTGGGGCTGGTGACCATCTGCGAGCGCGAGGATCCGCGCGATGCGTTTGTCTCTAATCGATATGACTCGCTCGATGCGTTGCCGGCAGGCAGCGTGGTCGGCACGTCAAGTTTACGCCGCCAGTGTCAGCTGGCTGAACGTCGCCCGGATCTGGTGATCCGTTCGCTGCGCGGGAACGTCGGCACACGCCTTGGCAAGCTGGATAACGGCGACTACGATGCCATTATTCTTGCGGTTGCGGGCCTGAAACGCCTGGGGCTGGAAGAACGTATTCGCGTGGCGTTGCCGCCGGAGCTGTCGCTCCCCGCCGTCGGCCAGGGCGCCGTCGGCATTGAGTGTCGTCTGGATGATGTGCGCACTCAGGCACTGCTGGCGCCGCTGAATCATGACGATACCGCCGTTCGCGTAAAAGCCGAGCGCGCGATGAATACACGCCTCGAAGGAGGCTGTCAGGTGCCAATTGGCAGCTATGCTGAATTAACTGACGGTGAACTGTGGCTGCGTGCGCTGGTTGGCGCGCCGGACGGCTCGCATATGGTTCGCGGTGAACGTCGCGGCAAACCGCAAGATGCCGAGGCGCTTGGCGTATCGCTGGCGGAAGAGCTGCTAAATAACGGCGCACGTGAAATTCTGGCCGAGGTCTATAACGGAGAGCCCCCTGCATGAGCATACTTGTCACCCGCCCTTCTCCCGCAGGAGAGCAGTTAGTGAGCCGTCTGCGCGCACTGGGGCAGGTGGCCTGGAGTTTTCCGCTGATTGAATTCTCCCCCGGTCGCGAGCTGCCTGAGCTCGCTGACCAGATGCGTCTCTTGCAGGAAGGCGATCTGCTCTTTGCGCTGTCGCAGCATGCCGTGGAGTTTGCCCATGCGCAGCTGCAACAACAGGGCGTTCGCTGGCCTCACGCCCCCCGCTATTTCGCCATCGGGCGCACTACGGCGCTGGCCTTACATACCGCGAGCGGAATCGATGTTCGTTACCCGTTAGATCGGGAAATCAGCGAAGTCTTGCTACAATTACCTGAATTACAAAACATTGCGGGAAAGCGCACACTTATTTTGCGCGGCAACGGTGGCCGCGAACTGCTGGGCGAGACGCTGCGCGAACGCGGCGCAGACGTGACGTTTGTGGAGTGCTATCAGCGCTGTGCAAAACACTATGATGGCGCGGAAGAAGCAATGCGCTGGCACGCCCGCGGTATTAATACGCTGGTGGTCACCAGCGGTGAAATGTTACAACAGCTTTGGTCGCTGATTCCGCTTTGGTATCGCGAAAACTGGTTACTCCGCTGTCGGCTTCTGGTCGTCAGTGAGCGTCTGGCGAACCACGCCCGGGAACTGGGCTGGCAGGATATTCGGATCGCTGAAAACGCCGACAACGATGCGCTGCTGCGCGCATTACAATAACTCTCAAATGGGAAGCCATAATGACGGAACACGAAAAATCCTCCGCCGTGGTTGAAGAGACCAGGGAGACTGTGGACACCACGTCACAGCCAGAGACGACAGACACAACCGTTGAGAAGAAAAACGGCAGCAATAAAACCAGCCTCACGCTGAGCGTGATTGCCATCGCGATTGCGCTGGCCGCAGGCGTGGGTCTCTACGGACTGGTGAAGAAACAAGGCACCAACCAGACGGCCACCAGCGACGCGCTGGTTAACCAAATCACTGCCCTACAGAAAGCGCAGGAGACGCAAAAAGCTGAGCTGGAAGGTGTGATCAAACAGCAGGCTGCCGCCCTCGCCGACGCGAACAGCAAACGTGAAGAGTTGACCAAACAGCTGAGCGAAGTGCAGGAAAAAGTCGCCACAATTTCGGGAACCGATGCCAAAACCTGGCTACTTTCACAGGCCGATTTTCTGGTGAAACTAGCCGGGCGCAAGCTCTGGAGCGATCAGGATGTCACCACCGCCGCCGCGCTGCTGAAAAGCGCCGACGCAAGCCTGGCTGATATGAACGATCCGAGCCTCATCAACGCACGCCGCGCTATTACGGAAGATATCGCCAGCCTGTCCGCGGTTTCTCAGGTCGACTACGACGGTATCATCCTTAAGGTGAATCAGCTCTCGAACCAGATTGATAACCTTCAGCTGGCCGATAACAACGACGATGACTCTCCGATGGATTCCGACGGTACCGAGCTGTCCAGTTCCCTGAGCGAATGGCGTATCAACCTGCAAAAGAGCTGGCAGAACTTTATGGACAGCTTTATAACCATTCGCCGCCGCGATGAAACTGCCGTGCCGCTGCTGGCACCGAACCAGGACGTCTATCTACGCGAAAACATTCGTTCCCGCCTGTTGGTCGCGGCGCAGGCCGTGCCGCGTCACCAGGAAGAGACCTACAAACAGGCGCTGGATAACGTTTCAACCTGGGTACGTGCTTACTACGATACCAATGATGCAACCACGACCGCGTTCCTCGAGGATATCGACAAGCTGAGCCAGCAAAACATCACCATGAACGTACCGGACAAGCTGGAAAGTCAGCCGATTCTGGAGAAGATCATGCAGACGCGCGTGCGTAACTTGCTGGCCCAGCCGGGCGTTCCGGCAGAGCGTCCGGCTGAAGCACCTGCCGCCGCGCCAGCGCCTGAAAGCGCGCCGCAAGGAGAGTAATGATGCTAAAAGTCTTCTTACTCTTCATCCTGCTGATCGCCGGGATTGTACTGGGGCCGATGCTTGCGGGTCACCAGGGTTACGTATTGATCCAGACCGATAACTACAACATCGAAACCAGCGTAACAGGGCTGGTGATTATCCTGATCCTGGGTGTGGTCGTTCTGCTGGCAGTGGAGTGGCTCCTGCGTCGTATTTTCCGTACCGGCGTACATACGCGCGGCTGGTTCGTTGGCCGTAAGCGCCGTCGCGCCCGTAAGCAGACCGAGCAGGCATTGCTGAAGCTGGCCGAAGGCGACTATCAGCAGGTTGAAAAGCTGATGTCGAAAAATGCCGACCATGCAGAACAGCCGGTTGTTAACTATCTGCTGGCCGCTGAGGCGGCGCAACAGCGAGGCGATGAGGCCCGCGCCAATCAGCATCTTGAACGCGCGTCTGAGCTCTCTACTAAGGATCCGATTCCGGTTGAGATCACCCGCGTTCGTCTGCAACTGGCGCGCAATGAAAACCATGCCGCACGTCACGGCGTTGACCGTCTGCTGGAAATTACCCCTCGTCATCCGGAAGTGCTGCGTCTTGCTGAGCAGGCATATATTCGGACCGGTGCATGGGGCTCGCTGCTGGACATTATCCCTTCCATGGCGAAAGCCGACGTGGGTGATGATGAACATCGTGATGAACTTCAGCGTCTGGCCTGGATTGGCCTGATGGATCAGGCGCGCGCCGATCTCGGCAGCGACGGCCTGAAAACCTGGTGGAAAAACCAGAGCCGCAAAACGCGCCAGCAGGTTCCTCTTCAGGTTGCGATGGCAGAACATCTGATTGAGTGTGACGACCATGACACCGCGCAGGAGATCCTCCTCGACGGTCTCAAGCGACAGTATGATGACCGCCTGGTGATGGTCATCCCGCGTCTGAAAACCAACAATCCGGAACAAATTGAAAAAGCACTGCGCCAGCAGATCAAAACCGTGGGCGATCGTCCGCTGCTGTGGAGTACGCTGGGCCAGTCTCTGATGAAACACGGCGAGTGGCAGGAGGCGAGTCTCGCCTTCCGCGCCGCGCTGAAGCAACGCCCGGACGCATTTGATTACGCCTGGCTTGCTGATTCGCTGGACAAGCAGCACAAGCCGGAAGAGGCCGCAGCTATGCGCCGTGATGGGCTGTTATTGACGTTGCAAAATAACGGAACGCAGCAGTAATTAACAGGAGGCCAGATGGCCTCCTTTTTTTATCTCATTTCTCCTGCTACATTCTTTTAACACTCACCTGCAAACGAACCCGCCAATGTAACGATGTCTTTTCCTTAACCTTTTTTGCACACGCGCTTACCCGCGTGGAATAAACCGTTTCTGAAAGGATATCGTCATGAACTCGCTTTTATATGCGCTTTTCGAAGCGCTGCGGTGCCATCGCTGGCTCCGCCTGCTGGCCTGCGCCTTTATCTTTAGCTCCCTGGGTAATGGCTTAACTCAGGTTGTTGTTTTCGGATTATTGTTACAGTGGTCAGCCCCGTCAGCGCTGTTAACCCTCGCCTTCCTTTTTGCTACGGTGCCCGGTTTTATCGGCAGCCTGATTGGTGAAAAGCTGTGCCAGCGGTTTTCACCTCTCTACCTGTTGATGCTGACCGAATGGCTGGGCTTGCTCGCCCTGCTCTTTCCCCTTTCAGGCGCACATTACCACAGCATACCGGCGCTGCTTGCGGTGCAATCCACAGAAGCGTTGCTGAGCGGGATGAGCTGGCCTGCGTTAACGCTTCTGTTTAAACGCGGACTGCATGAGGCAGAACTGCCTGCGGCAACGTGTCTGGAAAATGTGATTTTTGCCTCCCAGGTTTTGTTAGGAATCGGGCTGGGTGTGGTGTTGTTCCAGCGCATCCCGGTCTTCGCCTTACTGGTCATCGACGCCGCCAGTTTTATGGGATCGCTGGTCATGCTGTTTCTCGCAGAACGCCAGTATGTAGCGCGTCCAGCACCGTTGCCTGTCGGGGACCCTCAACCTGTGGCATTGCGCTGGCAAACTCTGACCCTTCGACAAAAACGCAGTTTGCTGATTTTGCCTGCCCTTGCTGCCGTAGGCTCGCCTGCAATGGCGTTGCTGCCAGCACTGGCGCAGCAGATCAACCCCGAGAATGCCGCTGGGCTTGCGCTGCCCTTGCTTTTTGCCAGAAGCCTGGGACAGCTTTGTGGCCCCTTGCTGCTCAGAAAAGAGAGTCTGACGCGCTTTGCAGCAAGAACGCCTTTGCTACTTAGCTGTCTTGCTCTTTTTCTGGCAGCCTATGGGTTGCTTCCGTTTTTATCCGCATGGGTCGTGCTTGCGCTGGGGATGATCTTTATCGCGCATCTGGCGTCGAATATCGTTTTTGCGGCGGGTACGTTTGGGGTACTGAGTAATTTTCAGGCTATACAGATATCCGCTGCCAGCGGTAAGGCCTGGCGCTGGCAAACGTTGAGCGCTTCCCTTTTTACGGGCCTCGCCGCAATGACAGCGACGATATTGGGAGCGGCTCAGACGCTATATGCTGTCTCTGCTATCGCTCTGCTGTTAGTGGCGCTGGTCCTGGCCCATTATCGTGAATAAGGCATAAAAAAACGCCTGCTATAAAAGCAGGCGTTAAAACAGGTCTGTAAGACAACATATTTGGTGCTTCACTCAACGTTGTGTCCATGGTGTCTGATGAGGCCGAAGCGACATCTGTCAGTGGACGATAAGCACCGTAAACGGCTCTGCGTCATTCCTGAGTTTATGAGGCCTTAAGGCGAACATAAGAGATGGAATGAGCATCTACACGCATATTATTGCATGTAATGTGCCAGGTTTACACGCAGAACTTTTACATCGCGCAACATTTTAAGATAAAAGGAAATTATGCTGTTAAGAACCGCCTGAAGCCATACAACATCGCGCTAAAGTCGGTGAACTGTCGCCACAAGGAGACAGGTTAAGAGGTAAAATAACAAATACTTAAATATTAATGGGTTATATGTCGCTGAATCGCGACAAGGATATGGGGTGTTGTCGGGAAATGACTACAGGATAAAAAAACGCAGAAAACAAAAAACCCCGCCGAAGCGGGGTTCAAAATTGGTCGGCGAGAGAGGATTCGAACCTCCGACCCACTGGTCCCAAACCAGTTGCGCTACCAAGCTGCGCTACTCGCCGATGTACTGCTTTTTTGAATTTTTAGTTCAACTCATTAAAAGTCGTGGTGCGAGGGGGGGGACTTGAACCCCCACGTCCGTAAGAACACTAACACCTGAAGCTAGCGCGTCTACCAATTCCGCCACCTTCGCAATTCACAACTCTTTCAATAATGGGGTGGCTAATGGGATTCGAACCCACGACAACTGGAATCACAATCCAGGGCTCTACCAACTGAGCTATAGCCACCACTGTATTCTTTCACGCGGTTCTGACTACTTCTCAGACCACCGCAGCTCTAGCGCCGGGACTAAAATGGCGCGCCCGACAGGATTCGAACCTGAGACCTCTGCCTCCGGAGGGCAGCGCTCTATCCAGCTGAGCTACGGGCGCTTAGCGCCGTTGCGGGGCTGGATATTACGTACCTCCGTCCCCGCTGTCTAGTGCTTTTTTGAAAAAAATGCGCGTTTGGTTATGGTTTGCACATTTTGCCGCTTATTCCTCCACTTTATGGGCGGAGCCACGGCGACCCAGGCCAAAAAGTTTATATGCAGCTGTGACGGCAGCCAGGAAGATCATCCCGACAAACAGCGACATGCGGGTATCTTCATTAAAGTACATTCCAATTAATACGCAAATCAGGAACGCCATCGTCAAATAGTTCGCATACGGGAACAGAATGGAGCGGAACGGATGGCTGGCGATCGCTTTTTTGTGCGCCTGTCGGAAACGCAACTGGCTAATCAAAATGACAAACCACGGTACCATCCCCGGCAGCACGCTGGCGCTATAGACGTAAACAAACACGCGCTGCGGATTTGGGATGATGTAGTTCAGGCAAGAGCCAATCAGCAAAATCACAATCGACACCGCTACGCCCGCCACCGGTACACCTACGCGGGAGACTTTGCCCATCACAGCCGGCAGCTGTTTGTTTTGCGAGAGCGCGTAAAGCATACGCCCACAGCTGTACATTCCGCTGTTACAGCCGGAAAGCGCCGCCGTCAGTACCACAAAGTTGATAATGGCGGCTGCCGCCGTGATGCCAATCTTAGCGAAAGTTAAGACAAACGGGCTGCCGGTGGTGCCGATCTCGTTCCATGGGAAAATGGTCACGATAACGAAGATCGCGCCCACATAGAAAATCAGGATACGCCACAGCACCTTGCCTACCGCGCTACGCAGTGTGACCTGCGGGTTTTTCGCCTCACCGGCGGTAATGCCGATCAGCTCAACGCCCTGATAGGAGGCGACAACGATACAGAGCGCCGTCAGAAAGCCCTTCCAGCCACCCGCAAAAAAGCCGCCGTGCCCGGTCAGGTTACCGAAACCGATAGCGTGCCCGCCGTTACCGAAGCCAAAGAAGATGACACCCAGACCCACAACAATCATCACGATGATGGTGGTAACTTTGATCATCGCAAACCAGAACTCGATTTCACCGTAAAGACGAACGGCGGCAAGGTTCGCCAGCGCCACTAGCCCTACGGCAATAAGCGCAGGTATCCACTGGGCCATCTCCGGGAACCAGAACTGCACGTAGACCCCGATGGCGGTGATCTCCGAAATCCCTACGGCCATCCACATAAACCAGTACGACCAGGCCGTGAGATAACCAAAGAACGGGCTCATATACCGGTGGGCGTAAACGGCGAAAGAGCCCGTTACCGGCTCCAGGAACAGCATTTCGCCCATTGAGCGCATGATGAAGAAGACGAACAGTCCGGCAATAATATACGCCAGCAGGACGGAAGGCCCCGCCCATTTCAGCGTGCTTGCCGAGCCCATAAACAGGCCAACGCCGATAGTCCCGCCCAGCGCGATCAATTCAATATGTCGAGCTTCCAGCCCACGCTGAAGCTCCGGTTTTTTCTCTGCCATAATTCCTCGGTTGTGTTTGCTGTTTCCCGACTTATTGCCGGGTATTGTTTTTGAGGGGTACTGAAATACGGAGCGAATGGTTTCTTAAATTCTGGCAAATGGCAAACAATGCATTAAAAAAATGAATGCATTGCACAGAAATTCAGCAGCTTTGCAGGGGGCGTTGCAGCGCGAACAGCAGATCGCGCTGCATATTGATTACATTTTCCCGGTGTAGTGCCAGGCGAGGTAGCGCAGAAGACGAATCTGTCGTTTGATTCGTGTCGGTTGAGAAAGCAGGCGGTAGAGCCACTCCAGCCCCAGGTTTTGCCAGACTTTGGGCGCACGCTTAACGTGGCCGGTAAAGACGTCGTAGGTGCCGCCGACGCCCATATAGAGCGCATCCGGGCTGACCAGACGGCAATCGCGCATTAGAATTTCCTGGCGCGGCGACCCCATGGCGACAGTGACAATTTTCGCCCCGCTGTCGCGCACGCGCTCATATAACGCCTGGCGATCTTCCGGCCTGAAATAACCATCCTGACTGCCCACGATGTTAACATTCCACTGGTTACGCAGCTTTTGTTCGGTCTGCGCCAGCACCTCTGGCTTGCCGCCGATCAAAAATACCGGCGTGCCTTCAGCGCCTGCGCGTTCCATAAGCCGCTCCCAAAGGTCAGCTCCCGCCACGCGAGACACATTAGCGTCTGGAAACTTTTTACGAATTGAACGCACCACGCTAATACCGTCTGCGTATTTAAACTCCGCGGCTTCAATCAGGCTTTTCACTTCCGCATTATCTTCAACCGCCAGCATTTTTTCTGCGTTGATGGCCACCAGCGTGCCCGATTTCATCTGCCCGTCCGCGAACAGAAAATCCAGCGCGTGCTGCATGTCTCGCCAGCCAATCAGCTGTAGCCCGCGCAGCGCATAACGCGGGGCTGAAGTTGTATCCGTCATGATAATCCCTACTCAGACTTGCGACAGCGTTGTGCTGCCCTGTGGCTCACGTCTGTGCACAAGCCCTGCACTGTCAAACAACCAGTACAGCAGTTTTGCCAGCAGCAGACATAGACCGAAAACGACCATAAAGAACACCACGCGTGAGACGAATGAATCCAGCCCCTCGCGCGCCAGAACGATCATATTGAAAATGGCACCGAAACAGAAACTGTGCAAAACAGCGGCTTTGTAGCGGTTGGTCTCTTCATTACCCAGCGTATATAGCCAGTCGAACCATTTTATTATCAGCCCGACCGCGATCGCGCCCGGCAGGATAAACCACGTTCCGCCCATCACTACCAGCGAGCCAATCAGGGTTGGGGAAATCGCCAGGCCCGAATGGTTGTTCAGCACTTCCCAGGTAAAGTAGTTCGCCGTGTTCAGGACAATACCGGGACGGTCGGGCCACAGCCACGTCGGTATAAAGACATAGAAATCGCGAACAATCGGCGCCAGCCCCTGGAATTCGATTTTGTCGTAGTTTTGCAGCAGTAAAGCCAGGTTTTCCCACGGCGAGAAGGTATCGCGCGTCAGATACAGGAAGGTATAAAACGCTTCGTCGCCGGCCACGTTCAGTCCGTAGCGCTTCAGCGCCAGCCAGAACATCCCCACAATGCCAAAGACGCCTGCCGCCGCCAGCATCCACAGCGAGATCCAGCCGCGAATAATGCCGATAAACAGGAAAATCGCGAAGGCGATAATGATGTTGGCGCGGGTGCCGCCGACGATCATGTAGGTCAGAATGCCAAATGCGACGGTGCTGACCAGGAAGAACAGCCAGGCTTTGCTGTCCTGACGCAGGAAAAAGACCACCAGCATCGCCGGAATGAAGAAATAGAAGAAACGCTTGAGCGCGACGCCGGAGACTTCGGCGGAGAAAATCTGGCTATAGGACTGTAACTTAAACAGTAAAAAGCCGTTATGCATGAAGAAAATCGCCACGCTGACGAGGGCGATGGTCATCAGCATAACCCACGTCAGATGGGTTTCTACCCGGTTCATGGTAAACAGCGGACGACGGGGTGCGGTGTCTTTCGCCGCGCGCAGGCGCGTTTTATAGGTGACGTAATACACCGCGTAGAAGCAGGTCGCAGAGAGCAGTGCCTGCAACAAGATTTCCGGCGGAGCGACGCCAACATCAAAGCGGAACACGAGGATGCTGGTCAGCGGGAAGCCAAAGAAAAAGGTCAGCAAAAACAGCAGCGAGAAGAAAACGTTGAAGTTAAAACGTACGCGCCGGAACTCAAACCAGGTGAGCGTGGCGATAAACAGCGTGCTCAGCAGCCAGACCACCAGCAAGCCGCTAAATTGCAACTGGCTCATGCGTTGTCTCCTGAAGCAATACGCAGCGCGTGGTGCCACGGCGTGAGGTAGTTCGGGCTGAAAAAGTCGATGCTATTTTTATCCACCAGCGTGAGCTGACGCTGCGCTTCCCGTACGACCTCGACATTAAGCGTGTCAGAGGTAAACAGCACCGGAATATGCTGTTCGGCCATGTCCTGCCAGAACGGGTTTTCGCGGTTGAGCACGCACGGTACGCCCGCCTGAATCAGCAGACACAGCGTACCAATCCCCTGCTGACGGGCAAAGATGAAATAGCCCAGATCGCATTTTCGCAGGAGCGCGAGATAGTCATCAAATTCCAGCTTATCGTTGAGAATGTGCAGATTTTCCGCGCTAAACAGCGCAAGCCCCTGCTGGCGAACGTCATTGATGTAGGCGTCGTTATTGGCGGGATAGCCCATCGGCACCACTACGTTCACCGTATCGCCAAACTGCTGATGCACCGCCCGCAGCGCCGCGACATGCTCGTTACTGCGATCGCCGGAATTTCCCACCAGGATGGTCAGTTTGCCCTCACGAATCGCGTCATTCGCCAGGGTGTTCAGCGCCGGATCCATACGGGTCGGAAAATAGAGCAGCTCTCCGCGAACCTTCGGGTGCTGTTTAGCAAAATAGTTGAGATCGCCACGGGTAGCAAAAACGCAGCCCACGCGCGCCTGGGCCAGACGACGCAGCGGATAGAAAAGACGGAATTTCCAGCCACGGGAGACTTCGTAGAGATCCGCTCCCCAGATATGCCAGCTGAACTGGGAAGGTTTTATCCCGCCGCTTAACAGCGCCAGCCACAGGCCAGTATTGAACTGTCCGTGGAAGAAGAAACGCTGGCTTCGGTCCGCTTTAGCTTTCGCGACAACGGCTTTGGTCAGCGCCGCTTTGTCTGGCCAGAAGGTGATGTGCAATGCCGGACACGCCGCGCTCAGACCGTTATCGCGTCCAACGACCATAAACTCGCGCGCATCGGGCGTGCCGGATGCCAGTTCATCATTGAAGAAACGTAGAACGGTCTGGTTGTGATGCGGGATATCCGATCCCAGTATGTGTATCAGTGCAGTCATGCGCGTTTACGCCAAAGTAAAAATACGCCGCAACAGGCAGCGAAATAAACGATATAAGTTGCCATATAGGCCTGAGCCGCCCCCAGCGCACCGTGGGTGGGGATCAGCCAGTGAGAAAATGCCGTCAGCAGCGCAAACTGGCCGATCTCAGCCAGGATATACAACCGCAGCGAAGCCTTCGCAATCACCAGATAGCCGAAAACGTATGCCCCCACTTTCAGCACATCGCCGACCAGTTGCCAGGCAAACAGATCGCGCATGGCGGTAAACTTCGCCGAAAACAGCAGCCAGATGGCGAAATCACGCATTAACCAGACGGTAAAGCTGGCGATCGCAACCGCCGGCAACACAAAACGCAGGGAGCGAAAAATCTCGCGGGTAATATCCTGCCTGGAAGTCAGGCGCGATAAGGTTGGCAGCAAATAGACGCTAAAGGAAGCCGTAATAAATTGGAGGTAAGCATCTGAAATACTGCTCACGCCCTGCCAGATCCCCACTTCATCCCAGCTGTAATGCGCTGCCAGCAGGTTTCGCATCATCACGTAGGCAACGGGAAGCGTTACCGAAGTGATGAGCGCCATCAGGGTAAACTTACCGAGCTGCCCCGCCAGTATCTTGTCCCACTGCGGTTTCAGGTAACTCAGCGGGACATTGCCTCTGCGCATCAGCATAAACGCAGCCGGAATGACAACGAGCGCAGGCACCAGCGCCAGCCCCAGCAGCGCGCCTTCATAGCCGCCCAGCCGATAGCAAAAGTAGTAGGCGATAACGCCGATGATGCTGCCGAGGATCAGCGCCAGCGCATTCCCGGCGGCATCACGGAAGCCTTTCATCAGCGCCAGCAGCAGGTTTGCCCAGGCGATCCCCATCTGAACGAGCGCCACCAGGCGCACCAGCCCCTGATAATGCGTGTGTCCGAACAGCCCCTGGCTGATGGGTGCCGCCGCCAGCAAAAAGACGACGGCCAGCAACGTAGAGAAGCCCAGCACCATAGCCGAGGAGGTGCCCACCACCGTGCGGAGCTTTTCGGCATCGTCATGATGCTGCGCGACGTATTTGGTGACGCCATTGAATATCCCGGCTCCCGCCAGCACGCCAAGCACCGTGACCAGCTGGCGGAAGTTCCCTGCCAGCCCAACGCCTGACGGACCAAATGAGACGGCCAGCAGCTTGACGACCAGTAACCCGGCGCCAATTTTTACTAGCGTGGACGCTGCCGTCCACACCGACGCTTTTGCCAGAGACATATCAGGCGAAATAACTCAGAAGCGAATTGATCACCGTACGCTGGTTCACCGGCGCGAGGTTGTAGAACAGGGGCAGGCGGAGCAGACGTTCGCTCTCTTTGGTGGTGTAGCGGTCTTCACCGGCAAACATCCCGAAGGCTTCGCCAGCCGGGCTGGAGTGCAGCGGAATATAGTGGAATACCGCCATAATTTCCGCCTCTTTCAGCCAGGCAATCAGCTTGCTGCGATCGTCGTTATCGCGCAGCTTGATGTAGAACATGTGAGCGTTGTGGATACAGTCTGCCGGAATAGTCGGCAGTTCAATACGTCCGGCTTTTGCCAGCGGCTCCAGCGCGTCGTAGTAGGTTTGCCACAGGGAGAGGCGTTGCAGATTGATTCGCTCTGCCGCTTCCAGCTGCGCCCAGAGATACGCGGCCTGCAAATCCGCCATCAGGTAGCTTGAGCCGATATCGCGCCAGGTGTACTTATCCACCTGACCGCGGAAGAACTGGCTGCGGTTGGTCCCTTTTTCACGGATCACTTCCGCACGCTCCACCAGGGCACGATCGTTAATCAGCGTCGCGCCGCCTTCGCCGCCTGCGGTGTAGTTTTTGGTTTCGTGGAAGCTAAAGCAGCCGATATGACCGATGGTGCCCAGCGCGCGCCCTTTGTAGGTGGACATCACGCACTGCGCGGCGTCTTCCACCACAAACAGGTTGTGCTTTTTGGCGATGGCCATGATGGTGTCCATCTCACAGGCCACGCCCGCGTAATGCACCGGCACAATCGCCCGCGTTTTGTCAGTGATCGCCGCTTCAATCAGCGTTTCGTCGATGTTCATGGTATCCGGACGGATATCCACAAACACGATTTTCGCCCCGCGCAGGACAAACGCGTTCGCCGTGGAGACGAAGGTGTAGCTCGGCATGATCACTTCATCGCCAGGCTGGATATCCAGCAGCAGCGCCGCCATCTCGAGCGATGCGGTACAGGACGGCGTCAGCAGCACCTTGGCACTGTGAAAACGTTGCTCCATCCACTGCTGGCAGCGGCGGGTAAAACCGCCGTCGCCACAGAGCTTGCCGCTGCCCATAGCCGACTGCATGTAATCAAGTTCAGTGCCCACAACGGGAGGCGCGTTAAATGGAATCATCTTGTCACCTGTATAACCAGTAGGCGGTGGCGTCGATGCTGGCACCACTCGCAATATAACGTTTAAGCGCAGCGGTGTTGCCCATCTGGGTTGCGACCCGCAGCGTCGATACCTGTTGTTGCTCCGCCCAGTGCAGCGCCGCCTGCATGAGTTTCTCGCCCATGCCGCGCCCGGCTAACAGTCCGATGCGCGCCTCGTGCTCGGTGAGCCTGCGAAGCGAAACAAAACCCTGAATCTGTCCCCCGTCAGTACGGAACACCAGACATACGTGGTCAAACGTGCCTTTGACCGCATTCTCTATCCACTGAGCATAAAAGCGACCGCTGTCATCGGGCGCATACCAGGGCGCCCGGAAACGGCTCTGAGCGAAGGCCAGCGCCGCCATCTTGCGCAGCGTGGGGATATCCTGCTCCGTTGCAATTTCCGCGCCCGGTGAGGCGTAGCGAGCCACGGTAACAGAGAGATCAACCTCGCCCTCGACCAGCCGGAATCCGTGCTGCTGGAGGGCGTCCAGCAGATCGGCGCGGTCCGCCGGGATCTTAGCCTGTACGCGCTGCCAGGCGCTGAAATCTGCATCCTGCAACGCAGGGGCATTGTCGTGCAGACGCACTATCGCTGAGGGACGCGCAAAAAATGCGCTTTCCCACTCAAGAGACTCCAGCACGCCGTTGAGGATACTCAACGCCACACGCCTTTGGTATCAACAACATACTGCTGACGTACGGCATCACCGGAGACCGCTTTAAACGCATTGTGATCCACCAGCAGCACCAGCACATCCGCCGTCGCCAGCGCGTCATCCAGGGCGGTAAGGGTGCAGTGACCGGCAAGTTTTGCCGGCAACGCATGAATATTCGGCTCAACCACCAGCGTTTCACCGCTGTGCCAGGCAGCGATCATTTCGGCAATTTCCATCGCCGGGCTTTCGCGCAGATCGTCAATATTCGGTTTGAATGCCAGACCAAAGCAGGCAATTTTCAGCTCACTGGCGCGTTTGCCGCTGTCGGCCAGGCAATCCGCGACCGTGGCTTTGACCTGGTTGATAACCCAGTGCGGTTTATGGTCGTTTACTTCGCGCGCGGTGCGAATCAGGCGTGCCTGTTCCGGGTTCTGCGCCACGATAAACCACGGATCGACCGCGATGCAGTGCCCACCCACGCCCGGCCCCGGCTGAAGGATGTTCACGCGGGGGTGACGGTTGGCAAGGCGAATAAGTTCCCAGACGTTAATCCCCTGATCGGCGCAAATCAACGACAATTCATTCGCAAACGCGATGTTAACGTCGCGGAAGCTGTTTTCGGTCAGTTTGCACATCTCGGCGGTGCGGGAGTTGGTCACCACACATTCGCCTTCAAGGAAAATTTTATACAGCTCGCTGGCGCGCGTGGAGCAGACTGGCGTCATGCCGCCAATCACGCGGTCATTTTTAATCAGTTCCACCATCACCTGGCCTGGCAGTACGCGCTCAGGGCAGTAGGCGATATTGATATCGGCCTGGTCGCCCACCTGCTGGGGGAAGCTAAGATCGGGACGCGCCTCGGCCAGCCACTGTGCCATCTGCTCGGTTGCCCCAACAGGTGAAGTGGACTCAAGGATAACCAGCGCCCCTTTCTTCAGCACAGGTGCAATGGATTTTGCCGCCGCCTCGACGTAAACCATGTCAGGCTCATGATCGCCTTTAAAGGGTGTTGGAACCGCAATCAGGTACGCATCGGCTTCTACCGGCGTGGTGCTGGCGCGCAGGAAGCCACCGTCCACCGCCTTTTTCACCACGCGATCGAGATCGGGCTCCACGATATGAATTTCGCCACGGTTGATGGTTTCCACCGCGTGCGCGTTGATATCTACGCCAACGACCTGCTTTTGACGAGAGGCAAAGGCCGCCGCAGTAGGCAGCCCGATATAGCCAAGACCAACAACAGAGATGGTAGAAAAACTCATAGCGTTACCCGATTGTGTTTAAGTGCGTGCAAAATACGACCACAAGCCTGCCCGTCACCGTACGGATTGTGGGCCCGGCTCATCGCCTGATACTCTTCATCGTCATGCAGTAAGCGCGTGACCTCTTCGACAATACGACGCGGATCCGTTCCCACCAGACGCACGGTACCAGCAGTGACCGCTTCCGGGCGTTCGGTGGTTTCACGCATCACCAGTACCGGCTTACCGAGTGAAGGCGCCTCTTCCTGAATGCCGCCAGAATCGGTCAGGATCAGCCAGGCGTGGTTCATCAGCCAGACAAATGGCAGATAGTCCTGCGGCTCGATCAGGAGCACGTTTTCCACGTGACCCAGGATACGGTTGACCGGTTCGCTGACGTTCGGGTTGAGGTGCACCGGATAGACAATCTGCACATCCTCGTTCTGCGCGGCGATTTCAGCCAGCGCGTGGCAGATTTGCTCAAAGCCACGGCCAAAGCTTTCGCGGCGGTGGCCCGTCACCAGAATCGTTTTCTTGCCGTTGTTCAGGAACGGATAGCCCGCAGCAAGTTCTGCCTGAAGCTCGCTATTAGCCAGCACGCGGTCACGCACCCAAATCAGCGCATCAATGACCGTATTGCCGGTGACGAAGATCTTGCTGTCGCTGATATTTTCGCGCAGCAGGTTTTGGCGTGAGTTCTCGGTTGGCGCAAAATGGTACATCGCCAGGTGACCGGTGAGCGTACGGTTGGCCTCTTCCGGCCACGGGGAATAGAGATTGCCGGTACGCAGACCCGCTTCAATATGACCAACGGGGATACGCTGATAGAACGCGGCCAGGCTGGTTGCCACGGTAGTGGTGGTGTCGCCGTGCACCAGCACTACATCCGGCTTGAACGACTCCAGAATAGGCTTTAATTCTTGCAGAATACGGCAGGTTATTTCCGTCAGTCCCTGTCCCGGTTTCATTATATTGAGATCGTAATCCGGGACGATAGAAAAGAGGGTTAAGACCTGATCGAGCATCTCACGGTGCTGGGCAGTCACGCACACTTTCGCTTCAATATCAGGATCTCTGGCCAGCGCATGAACCAGAGGCGCCATCTTGATGGCCTCCGGCCTGGTGCCAAATACGGTTAGTACTTTCACATCGATTCTCTTCGATTAGACGATGAAGGCCACAGCCTTCATCGTAGACGGCGTTCTTAGTTTGTGCGGCGATGCAATAACGCTACGCCAGCGCCAGTCAGTGCGCCCACAATCCCCCACATGATCATCAGGAATGCGCGACGCGGACTATCGCGTTTTACAGGCTCTTCAGGCGTTCTTAAATAACGATAGGTCTGAAAACGCGGGTCCAGCGTTGGACCGACGTTGAGCGTATTGAGCATGGCGCGGTTTTGGTCGTAATCAAGGTCAAAGTCAGGGCCAACGGCCTGGATATTTTCCAGACGAGCCTGAAGCATTGGGCGACCAAGAAGGAACATTTCTGAATCCGGGAGTTCGTCCGCCGGAACATCCGTTTCGCTACGGGAAATATTGTGCTGTTCCGCAATCTTCAGCGCCTGCTCAAGATTATGCACGCGACGGGCGAAGATGGCCTTAGCGACCTCTTCCTGGCGTTTGACCTGCGCTTTCATCTGGATAGTGCGCGCAGCCCAGGCGCCTTTCAGCTCGTCATTCAAATGACTGGCCGCGCGCTGGCTGGCAAAAGCAACGTACTGACGCAACAGGTTATTGGCGTCCGGCGCCGTTTCCGCAATCAGCTTCACGCTGTCGCTAACGTTACGAAGCACATCGCCAGGCATAAACTGAATGTTATTAATCAGATCATCCAGCAGCGCGGCATCCGCTTTGCTGTTACCGACCATGCGCTGCTTGTAGTAGTCCGTCTGGGACCAGAAATCGCGACGTGTATCCCACGACGCCAGCTGCATCACAAACTCTTTGTAGGATTCATCCATCACCGAGGCCTGATCCGGGGTCGCCAGATTGGCCTTGATATCAAGATTACGCAGGAATTGCTGCTGGGAGTAGTAGCCTCCAAGCATATTCACCGTTGGTCGGTCTGTGATCGCCGTGGCGCTCCACTCTTGTTTTGCAAAGAAGGTGTAAGCAAGCGCTAACAGCGCGAACCCCAGGGCAATCCCTACAATCCACAGTTTGCCCTGCCATAACACGCGAAACAAACCACGAATATCCAGCTCGTTCTCAGTGCCCACTGATTTCGCTCCCGCCAACGGTTGAGTCATCATAGTCCCGGTTTTACTTAGTTAATGTTGTGTTTTTGCCACTGTTCCGACGCATCCTGCGTTTTAAACGTTTAATAAAACGCGCGACTTTCCATGCACGCTTGATGCAGTAACCGTACATGAAAAATGCTAGCAAGAATAATACCAACATTACCCATTCAGGAATGAAATGTGCGTATTCCGCGGCAACGCCAATCGCAGCCAGAATAGCAGCCGCAAGCGTAATCAACACAAATGCCTGACGAGACGTGAAGCCGGCGCGCATAATCAGGTGGTGAATATGCTGCCGATCGGGAGAAAACGGGCTCATCCCTTTACGCAGACGGCGGTACATAATAGCGACCATGTCCATCAGCGGGATGGCGATAATCCAGAGGGCCGTTACCGGGCTGATAGGGTGCGTTTTACCCTGCGTGGTTTCCAGCAGGACCCAGATAACCGTAAAGCCAATCAGGGTACTGCCCGCATCGCCCATAAAGACTTTATAGCGACGCCCTAACACACCCAGGTTCAGGCAGATGTATGGCAGGATGGCGGCAATCATAGCAAAGCACCACATTGACAGGCTGTACTGGCCGTCAAACCATAAGATGATGCCGATCGCGCCAAACGAAACAGAGGACAGCCCACCAAGCAGACCGTCGATACCGTCAACCATGTTAAAGGCGTTGATAGCCGCCCACACGGCAAACAGCGTCAGGAAGAAGCCGAATGGCCCAAGCACCAGCTCCCAGGGACCAAACACGTAGCCCAGGCTTCTGAGATAGAGGCCGCCTACCACCATCATAATGATGCCAATGGCCGCCTGTACCGTCGCGCGGAACTTCACGCTGATATCAAAACGATCATCAAGGGCGCCGACCAGTACCAGCACACCGGCACATGCCAGATAGAGTGCGGCATGGGGGATATAATAATCCGCGATCCCGAATGTGAAACAGATGCCTGCGTATACCGAAATGCCGCCCACCAGCGGAATAAGCCCCTGATGACGTTTACGGAAGTTCGGTTTGTCCACTAACCCAATTCTTTTTGCTACCTTGCGCGCAATGAACAAAAAACAGGTTGTGAATAAAAAAATACTGATCAGCTCAGTTACTGCAGTGAGTAGATTCACAATGGATTGCTCTCAACAAATGTTAGTCCCGGAAGTATAACCATGAAGCCACTGCCTCAGAAGGATTAAAGATGGCTTCTCACAACTCCCTTTGTATGTTTTTCAATCAATTATTTCTTTGACTGTGCAAACATTCTTATTGTCGCACCGACAGGTCAAAATTGGGAGTGTGTGGTAATAGCGTATAGTCCATAAATAAAAAACGCCACGTAAAAACGTGGCGTTTACTGGGATTATTTGCGTTACGAGCGTTTCATCATGTCGAAGAAATCGTCGTTCGTTTTGGTCATCGCCAGTTTGTTGATGAGGAATTCCATTGCGTCGATTTCGCCCATTGGATGGATGATTTTGCGCAGGATCCACATTTTCTGAAGCTCTTCCTGAGTGGTAAGCAGCTCTTCTTTACGGGTACCGGAACGGTTGTAGTCGATCGCCGGGAAGACGCGTTTTTCTGCGATTTTACGAGAAAGGTGCAGTTCCATGTTGCCTGTACCTTTGAACTCTTCGTAGATAACTTCGTCCATTTTGGAGCCGGTATCGATCAGCGCCGTCGCGATAATGGTCAGGCTACCGCCCTCTTCCACGTTACGCGCCGCACCGAAGAAACGCTTCGGACGATGCAGGGCGTTGGCATCCACACCACCGGTCAGTACTTTACCGGAAGCCGGCACCACGGTGTTGTAGGCACGCGCCAGACGGGTGATGGAGTCGAGCAGGATGATCACATCTTTCTTGTGCTCAACCAGGCGTTTCGCCTTCTCGATAACCATTTCCGCAACCTGAACGTGGCGGGAAGCAGGCTCGTCGAAGGTAGACGCAACCACTTCCCCTTTCACCAGACGCTGCATCTCGGTCACTTCTTCCGGACGTTCGTCAATCAGCAGCACCATCAGCACACAGTCTGGGTGGTTGTAAGCAATGCTCTGCGCGATGTTTTGCAGCAGCATGGTTTTACCGGCTTTTGGCGGCGCCACAATCAGACCACGCTGGCCACGACCAATTGGCGATGCCAGATCCAGCACACGCGCGGTTAAATCTTCAGTAGACCCGTTACCACGCTCCATGCGCAGGCGAGAGTTCGCGTGCAGCGGCGTTAAGTTCTCGAACAGGATCTTATTGCGGGAGTTTTCCGGTTTGTCGTAGTTAACTTCGTTAACCTTCAACAGCGCAAAGTAGCGTTCACCCTCTTTTGGAGGACGAATCTTACCTGAAATGGTGTCACCAGTGCGGAGGTTGAAACGGCGGATTTGGCTAGGGGATACGTAGATGTCGTCAGGGCCGGCGAGGTAGGAGCTGTCTGCGGAGCGGAGGAAACCAAATCCGTCTTGCAGTATCTCCAGCACACCGTCGCCAAAGATATCTTCGCCACTCTTAGCGTGCTGCTTCAGGATGGCGAAAATGATGTCCTGCTTGCGCATACGAGCCTGGTTTTCCAGTCCCATATTTTCGCCGAGAGTGATCAGCTCAGAAACCGGCGTATTCTTTAATTCGGTAAGATTCATAATGGTGTGGGTTCTTAAACTCGGGGTGATTCTCGAACTTAATGTTGTGAATGGTATGGCAGGGTCATCCATGCCTGTTTAGCGGCCATCACCTCATGTCTGTTCGCTGTCTGGTCACAGGGAAAGAACGCAGAACTGAAACGACAAGACGGATTGAGTGACAAGCCCGGAATCTAGCAACTTCACGCACTGTTTATGTTAACAACGGGAAGTATCGGGTAAAACAAGATTCAAACAACAAGATATGTTTAAAACGTAGTCATAGCTAACTTAGCACGACTAAAGCCGGGCGTCCAGATCTCGCCGTTAATTAGGCGCTCTGGACGCTCAGCTGAGAAACCTTACGCCAGGTTAGCGTCCAGGAACTCTTTCAGTTGACCTTTGGACAGTGCGCCCACTTTGGTCGCTGCCACGTCACCGTTCTTGAACAGCAGCAGGGTCGGGATGCCACGGATACCGTATTTTGGCGCGGTGCCCGGGTTCTGGTCGATGTTCAGCTTGGCAACGGTCAGTTTGCCCTGATATTCGTCAGCGATTTCATCCAGAATCGGAGCGATCATTTTGCAAGGACCACACCATTCAGCCCAGAAATCAACGAGGATCAGCCCGTCAGCTTTAAGTACGTCCGTGTCAAAACTGTCGTCAGTCAGGTGAATAATTTTATCGCTCATATATAACTCCACAGGAATAAGCCTGGTACGTTGGTTTTGTCTCCACCAACGACGTGTTGATGTCGCATTAACCAACTAAAGGTTGACTTTATTTCACCGGATACGCTTTCGTAAAGCAATAGTAAGCTGATATTCTACCACACTATGAGCAAAACACATTTAACAGAACAGAAGTTTTCCGACTTCGCCCTGCACCCAAAGGTGATCGAAGCCCTTGAAACTAAAGGGTTTCATAACTGCACGCCCATTCAGGCTCTCGCCCTGCCGCTGACGCTGGCCGGTCGCGATGTTGCAGGGCAGGCGCAAACCGGTACTGGCAAAACGATGGCGTTTTTAACGTCAACGTTTCATTATTTACTTTCTCACCCAGCGATTGCAGACCGCAAAGTTAACCAGCCGCGCGCGCTAATTATGGCCCCGACGCGAGAACTGGCGGTACAGATCCACGCAGACGCTGAGCCCCTGGCGCAAGCCACCGGCCTGAAACTTGGCCTGGCCTATGGCGGCGACGGCTACGATAAACAGCTGAAAGTGCTGGAAAGCGGCGTCGATATCCTGATTGGGACCACTGGCCGTCTTATCGACTACGCCAAACAGAACCATATCAACCTCGGCGCAATCCAGGTCGTGGTGCTGGATGAAGCAGACCGCATGTACGATCTGGGCTTCATTAAAGACATCCGCTGGCTGTTCCGCCGTATGCCTGCGGCAAACCAGCGTCTGAACATGCTGTTCTCCGCAACCCTGTCATACCGCGTACGTGAACTCGCATTCGAGCAGATGAACAATGCGGAATATGTGGAAGTAGAACCGGAGCAGAAAACCGGGCACCGCATTAAAGAAGAGCTTTTTTATCCTTCTAATGAAGAGAAAATGCGCCTGTTGCAAACCCTGATCGAAGAAGAGTGGCCGGATCGCGCGATTATCTTCGCGAACACCAAACACCGCTGTGAAGATATCTGGGGACACCTGGCGGCAGATGGTCACCGTGTGGGTCTGCTGACCGGCGACGTGGCGCAGAAAAAACGCCTGCGCATTCTCGACGAATTTACTCGTGGCGACCTTGATATTCTGGTCGCGACCGACGTGGCGGCCCGTGGCCTGCACATTCCAGCCGTGACGCACGTCTTTAACTATGACCTGCCAGATGACTGTGAAGACTATGTACACCGTATCGGTCGTACTGGTCGTGCAGGCGCAAGCGGTCACTCCATCAGCCTTGCGTGTGAAGAGTATGCGCTGAACCTTCCGGCCATTGAGACCTACATCGGTCACTCTATTCCACAGAGCAAATACAATCCGGAAGCGCTGTTAAGCGAGTTGCCGCCACCTAAGCGCCTTACACGTCCACGCTCCGGCAATGGCCCGCGTCGTTCCGGCGGTGCACCACGTAATCGTCGTCGTTCAGGTTAAGAAAATATGCTCAGCTCCACCTCGCTTTATGCGGCAATTGATCTCGGTTCGAATAGTTTTCATATGCTGGTTGTGCGCGAGGTGGCGGGAAGCATACAAACGCTGACGCGCATTAAGCGCAAGGTCCGCCTCGCGGCGGGCCTGAGCAGCGATAATCATCTCTCCCCGGAAGCCATGGAACGTGGCTGGCAGTGTCTGCGTCTGTTTGCAGAACGTTTACAGGATATCCCGCTCAGTCAAATTCGCGTTGTTGCCACGGCGACCCTTCGTCTGGCGGTTAACGCTGGCGATTTCATTGCCAGAGCACAGGAAATTCTGGGCTGTCCGGTGCAGGTCATCAGCGGTGAAGAAGAAGCGCGTCTGATTTATCAGGGTGTGGCGCATACGACCGGCGGCGACGATCGTCGTCTGGTGGTCGATATCGGTGGCGCCAGTACCGAACTGGTCACGGGCACAGGCGCGCAGGCGACGTCGCTCTTCAGCCTGTCAATGGGCTGTGTGACCTGGCTGGAACGCTACTTTACCGATCGAAACCTTGCCAAAGAGAATTTTGACGAGGCGGAAAACGCGGCGCGTGCGGTCCTGCGCCCGGTCATGGACGAACTGCGCTATCACGGCTGGAAAGTGTGTGTCGGCGCGTCCGGAACCGTGCAGGCGTTGCAGGAAATCATGATGGCACAGGGGATGGACGAGCGGATCACGCTTGCCAAACTCCAGCAGCTTAAACAGCGCGCCATCCAGTGTGGTCGTCTGGAAGAGCTTGAAATAGAAGGGCTGACGCTTGAACGCGCGCTGGTTTTCCCCAGTGGGCTCGCCATACTGATTGCCATTTTCACCGAGCTTAATATCCAGTGTATGACCCTGGCAGGCGGTGCGCTGCGTGAAGGTCTGGTCTACGGAATGCTGCACCAGTCGGTCGATCAGGACATCCGTAGCCGTACGCTGCGTAACGTTCAACGCCGCTTTATTGTGGATACCGACCAGGCGCAGAGAGTGAGTCAACTGGCGTCACAGTTTGCCGATCAGGTGAAAAAAAGCTGGGATATTGAACCGTTAAGCCGCGATCTGTTGCTAAGCGCCTGTGCGCTACATGAAATTGGTCTCAGCGTGGAGTACAAGCAGGCACCGCTGCACGCGGCCTGGCTGGTGCGTAATCTCGATTTGCCGGGTTATACGCCCGCCCAGAAGAAGCTGCTGGCCACCCTGCTGCTGAATCAGACTAACGCCGTCGATCTCTCTTCCCTTCACCAGCAGAACGCTGTGCCGCCGCGCGTGGCGGAGCATCTGTGTCGTCTGCTTCGGCTGGCGATCCTGTTTGCCAGTCGGCGTCGAGATGATTTGCTGCCAGCGATTACGCTGGCGGCAGACGATGAGAAACTGACGCTGACGCTACCGGAAAACTGGCTTGAGGATCATCCCCTTGGGGCGGAACTGATTGAGCAGGAGTACCAGTGGCAGAGCTATGTGCACTGGGCGCTTGATGTGAAGTGACCCTTGAAGCGTGCCGGGTGGCGGCTTCGCCTTACCCGGCCTACAAATAGTTATCCCTTCTCTTTGGCTTTTGCCAGCATCGCGCGAATGTTTGCCACGTTTGCCTGCCCTTTATGCATACGCTCTTCAGCGGTAATGACTTTACGCTCCTGCTCCCAGATAAGATCGTCCTGAGGCAACTCCAGCAGAAAACGGCTCGGCTCCGGGCGCACCAGCTCACCATACTGACGGCGCTCTTTGCACAGCGTAAACGTCAGCTCTTTCTGCGCACGGGTGATCCCAACGTAGGCCAGACGGCGCTCTTCGTCGACGTTATCTTCATCAATGCTGCTCTGGTGCGGCAATAGGCCCTCTTCCATCCCCACCAGATAGACATAAGGGAACTCCAGCCCTTTCGAGGCATGTAACGTCATCAGCTGAACCTGATCGGCTTCTTCTTCGCTTTCCCCGCGCTCCATCATATCGCGCAGCGTGAAGCGGGTGACCACCTGCGTCAGGGTCATGGGCTCGTCAATCTCAGATCCTTCAAGCATTTCGGTCATCCAGCTGAAGAGCTGGTTAACGTTTTTCATGCGCATCTCTGCCGCTTTCGGGCTGGCGGAGGTTTCATACAACCAGGATTCGTAATCAATGCCGTGGATCAGATCGCGTACTGCCGCCACAGGCTCGCGCTCAGCCAGACGCTGCACCTCACCCAGCCAGTGGGTAAAGCGGGTTAAGGCCTCATAGCCGCGCCCGGTCAGGGTCTGGCTCAGCCCCATATCGAAGCTGGCGGTGAACAGGCTTTTGTTGCGGGTCATCGCCCATTCACCCAGCTTTTGCAGCGTCGCAGAGCCAATCTCGCGCTTCGGCGTATTTACAATGCGCAGGAAAGCGCTGTCGTCATCCGGGTTGGTCAGCACGCGCAGATAGGCCAGCAGATCCTTGATTTCCGGACGCGAAAAGAACGACGTACCGCCGGAGATTTTGTAGGGGATGCGGTTCTGCATCAGCATCTTTTCAAAGACGCGCGACTGGTGGTTACCGCGATAGAGGATCGCGTAATCCTTGTATTCAGTTTTGTTGACGAAATGATGGGCAATCAGCTCGCCCGTTACACGCTCCGCTTCGTGCTCTTCGTTATTGGCGCTGAGCACTTTCAGCTCGGTGCCGTAACCCAGTTCGGAGAACAGGCGCTTCTCAAAGACGTGCGGGTTATTGGCAATCAGGATATTCGCCGCCTTCAGGATACGCCCGGAGGAACGGTAGTTCTGCTCCAGTTTAATCACCTGCAACGCCGGGAAGTCTTTGCTCAGCAGCACCAGGTTCTGCGGACGTGCGCCACGCCAGGAGTAAATCGACTGATCGTCATCGCCTACAACGGTAAAGCGCGCGCGCTGCCCTACCAGCAGCTTTACCAGCTCGTACTGGCTGGTGTTGGTATCCTGGTATTCATCCACCAGCAGGTAACGAATTTTGTTCTGCCAGCGCTCGCGCACCTCTTCATTCCGCTGAAGCAGCAGCGTCGGCAGCAGGATCAGATCGTCGAAATCCAGGACGTTACAGGCTTTCATATGCGCGTCGTAAAGACCGTAGCAGTGGGCAAAGATGCGGTCGCGCTCGCCTTTGGCACTTGCCGCTGCCTGGGCCGGCGTCATCAGATCGTTTTTCCAGTTCGAGATCGTCGAGATCAGCTGTTGCAACAGCACTTTGTCATCTTCGATCAGCCCTTCCGTTAGCTCTTTAAGCAGCGCCACCTGGTCGGTGTCATCAAAGAGAGAAAAGTTGGACTTCATGCCCAGCGCCGCGTATTCGCGCTTGATAATATCCAGACCCAGCGTGTGGAAGGTGGAGATCATCAGCCCGCGCGCCTCTTTACGGCCCAGCGTCTGGCCGACGCGCTCTTTCATCTCACGCGCCGCTTTGTTGGTAAAGGTGACCGCCGCGATATGGCGCGCCTGGTATCCACAACCCCGAATTAAGTGGGCGATTTTGTTGGTGATCACGCGTGTTTTACCGGATCCCGCTCCCGCCAGCACCAGGCAGGGTCCGGTGACGAATTCGACAGCTTGTTGTTGTCCGGGGTTTAAACGCATAAATGATCACTCAATGAAAGTCGGGAGAGGAGGAAAAACGCGTGGTAGTATACCGACCGTAAACTAGTCGACTCAAGGCACGATCATGGCAAAAACAGCAGCAGCACTGCATATCCTTGTTAAAGAAGAGAAACTGGCACAGGATCTGCTCGAACAGATTAAAAACGGCGCCGACTTCGGCAAACTGGCGAAGAAACACTCGATTTGCCCGTCAGGCAAACGCGGTGGTGACTTAGGCGAGTTCCGCCAGGGCCAGATGGTCCCGGCGTTTGATAAAGTGGTTTTCTCCTGCCCGGTGCTGGAGCCAACCGGCCCACTGCATACGCAGTTCGGCTATCACATTATCAAAGTGTTATACCGCAACTAATCAAAAGCCCGGTGCATTGACTCACCGGGCTTTTTTATTTGGCTGTTCCGGCGTTCAGATGCCGTCGCCGTATTCGAAGGTGTGGTGAATACCGTTGAAGTGCTGATCCATATCCATCGACGGCTTATCGCTGTCTGGCTTACCGACGATGCGCGCCGGGACGCCTGCGGCGGTGGTGTGCGGCGGTACAGGCTGGAGCACAACCGACCCCGCGCCAATCTTCGCGCCGCGTCCGACTTCAATATTGCCGAGGATTTTAGCACCCGCGCCAATCATCACCCCTTCACGAATTTTCGGATGGCGATCGCCGCTGGTTTTACCGGTACCGCCCAGCGTAACGGATTGCAGGATCGACACGTCATCTTCGATCACCGCCGTTTCACCGACAACAATGCCGGTGGCGTGGTCGAGCATGATCCCACGGCCAATTTTCGCCGCCGGATGAATATCGACCTGGAAGGTCACGGAAACCTGGTTTTGAAGAAAGATGGCCAGCGCGCGGCGTCCCTCATTCCATAACCAGTGGCCGATGCGGTACGCCTGTAAGGCGTGGAATCCTTTGAGATACAGTAGCGGCGTGGAGTATTTATCCACCGCCGGGTCACGCGTACGCACGGCCTGAATGTCGCAGGCGGCAGAAGCAATCATCTCCGGATCTGCGGCGTAGGCCTCTTCAACCACCTCGCGAATGGCAATAGCAGGCATGATAGGGGAAGCCAGTTTATTGGCGAGCATATAGCTCAGGGCGCTGCCGAGATTTTCGTGCTTAAGTAGCGTCGCGTGATAGAAACTGGCCAGCATGGGCTCACAGTCGGCCAAAGCTCGGGCTTCGGCTTTAATATTATTCCAGACGATATCCAGTTCTTCACACGGCATTGCTTGCTCCAGACGATAGTTAATGACCAGCCAGTTCTGCGCTGGCTGGGTCATTCAGGTGACGATACTTCCCGGCTAATTGCTGCTGCGCTCGTCCTTGCGCGCACGACCTAATAAGGTCAATGCTGCCTCGCGCGCATTTTTTCCGCAATACAATACCTGATAAATTTCCTCGGTTATTGGCATTTCGACACCGAAACGGTGCGCCAATTCGCGAACTTCTTTGGTATTGCGATAGCCTTCAACCACCTGACCAATCTTCTCCTGCGCGCTTTTTACATCGCTGCCCTGTCCGAGCATCATGCCAAAGCGGCGGTTACGCGACTGGTTATCGGTGCAGGTCAGCACCAGGTCGCCCAGCCCAGCCATTCCCATAAAAGTGGCCGGATCGGCACCCAGCGCTTCGCCCAGGCGGGACATTTCGGTCAGACCACGGGTGATCAACGCCGTACGCGCATTCGCGCCGAAACCGATGCCGTCAGACATCCCGGCCCCGATGGCAATGACGTTCTTCACCGCGCCGCCCAGCTGCACGCCGATAAAATCGGGGTTGCTGTACACGCGGAAGCTTTTGCCGCAGTGCAGCAGTTGCTGAAGATCGTCTGAAAATGCCTGGTCGGTGGACGCCAGCGAGATCGCCGTCGGCAAGCCCGCAGCCAGCTCTTTGGCAAAGGTCGGCCCCGAGATCACCGCCAGCGGGATCGCTGTTCCCAGCGCTTCGCGGGCAACGTCCTGCAACAGACGTCCGGTTTCCGCTTCCAGCCCCTTCGTCGCCCACACAATACGCGCATCCGCACGCATCAGCGGCTTAATCTGACGCAGGACTTCGCCAAACACGTGGCTTGGCACCACAATCAGAATATTGCGGCTGGCCGCCAGCGCGGTCGCGAGGTCGCTTTCCAGATAGAGAGAGTCAGGGAACGGAACGTCCGGGAGAAACGCCACGTTGCAGCGGTCGTGTTGCAACGTCGCGATATGTTTTGGATCGTGGCCCCACAGGACCACGTCGTGACCATTTCTTGCCAGCGTGATGGCAAGAGCGGTGCCGTAAGAGCCGGCACCGATCACAGTCATTGACGCATTAACAGTGCTCATCAGGCATCCTGATGTTGTTCGGCACCTTCGCCAGCCTGCTGCTGTAGATAGTTCATGAACAGCGCATCAAAGTTTACTGGCGCGAGGTTCAGTTGCGGGAATGTACCGCGAGAAACCAGGCTGGTGATGCATTCACGCGCATACGGGAACAGGATGTTCGGGCAGTATGCACCCAGGCAATGCGCCATCTGGTTACCTTCGATGCCGCCGATGGAGAAGATACCGCCCTGCTGAACTTCGCACAGGAACGCAGTTTCTTCGCCCAGAGAGGCGGTCACGGTGACACGCAGTACGACTTCATACACATCATCCGCCAGCTGGGTGGATGCGGTATCCAGATCAAGTTTAACCTCTGGCTGCCAGTCTTTCTGGAAAACGTGCGGCGCATTTGGCGCTTCGAAAGAGACATCCTTGGTGTAGATGCGCTGGATCTGGAAAGTCATCTCGGTGTTATTTTGTTCTGACATGGAAAAACCCTTTTTAATTGTCCTAAAGTCTCTAGCTCAGCAGCGGATCGAGTCCACCACGGGCGTCGAGCGCATACAAGTCATCACAGCCGCCAATGTGCTGCGCATCAATAAAAATCTGTGGAACCGTTGTGCGACCACTGCGTTGGATCATCTCTTCGCGTTTAATCGCGTCACCATCGATCGGCAATTCCTTGAACGTTACGCCTTTGCTGGACAGCAGCGCTTTCGCTCGGTGGCAGAACGGGCACGTTGCTTTGGTGTAGATCTCAATATTGGCCATCACTTAACTCCTTATTTACCGCGCACTAAAGGAAGATTCTCCCCGCTCCAGCCGGAGATGCCTTCTTTCAGCACCGTTACGTTTTCAAAGCCTGCTTTATGCAGTGCGTTGGCAGATTCCTGCGCCTGCATGCCAGTGCCGTCAACAACAATAATCGGCTGGGCTTTATGCTTCTCCAGCTCACCAATGTTGTTCGCTTTAATTTCCGCTGGCAGCAGGTTGATAGCACCTGCAATATGGCCCTTGCGGAAATCGTCGCGCTGACGCAGATCGACAACCACGGCGTCCTCTTTGTTGATCAGACGTGTCGCTTCACCGCGGGTGATCACCTTAATTTTAGACGTCAGTCCCTTAAATGTGGTGAACAGTACAGCGACCAGCAGGCCAATCCACGCGATGCTCAGAACCGGGTGGCGGCTAACGAATTGCATAATTTCTTGCATGGGGGGTAACAACTCCCGACTAAGTGATTAAAAAAACCAGGACAGGAGTATACCTGTGCGCTGTGGCAAATACAGCCAGCGACATAAAGCTAATCTATTTTCTGCGGCATGCCACGTAAAAAAAGCCTCAAAATGGCCTGAGAACAGCCTTGCCCCCGCGCTTTCTTTGATCTTCTGCGGCTATTTTATCGATTCAGCTGTAGTAAAATTACGCAAATTTTTTGTCTCTTGAGCATGAGGTTGTCGCAATGTCGGTTTCTAAAAAACCTATGGTACTGGTGATTCTGGATGGCTATGGCTACCGTGAAGATCAACAGGATAACGCCATTTTCAACGCCAAAACCCCGGTTATGGATGCGCTATGGGCAAAACGTCCCCACACCCTGATTGATGCGTCTGGCCTGGAAGTGGGTCTGCCGGATCGTCAGATGGGCAACTCAGAAGTGGGTCACGTTAACCTGGGTGCGGGCCGTATCGTTTATCAGGACCTGACACGCCTGGACGTTGAAATCAAAGAACGTACATTCTTTGCCAACCCAACTCTCACCGGAGCGGTTGATAAAGCCGTTGCCGCAGGCAAGGCCGTTCACATTATGGGTCTGCTCTCTGCGGGCGGTGTTCACAGCCACGAAGATCACATCATGGCGATGGTAGAACTGGCCGCTGAGCGCGGTGCGGAAAAAATCTATCTGCACGCCTTCCTGGATGGTCGCGATACGCCACCACGCAGCGCAAAAGGTTCTCTTGAAGCGTTTGAAGACAAATTTGCCGCACTGGGCAAAGGCCGCGTGGCGTCCATCATTGGTCGTTACTATGCCATGGACCGCGACAACCGCTGGGACCGCGTTGAGCAAGCCTATGATCTGCTGACCCTGGCAAAAGGCGAGTTCCAGTTCCCGACCGCCGTTGAAGGCCTGGAAGCGGCTTACGCGCGTGATGAAAACGACGAATTTGTGAAGGCAACCGTGATCCGCGCTGAAGGCCAGGCCGATGCCGCCATGGAAGATGGCGATGCGCTGATCTTCATGAACTTCCGTGCCGATCGCGCGCGCGAAATCACCCGCGCCTTCGTCAACAGCGATTTCGACGGTTTCGCCCGTAAGAAAGTGGCGAAAATTGATTTCATCCAGTTGACCGAATATGCAGCGGATATCAAAGCCCCATGCGCGTATCCACCCGCCTCGCTGGCAAACACCTTCGGCGAGTGGATGGCGAAAAATGACAAAACGCAGCTGCGCATCTCCGAAACTGAGAAGTATGCGCACGTGACATTCTTCTTTAACGGCGGCGTAGAAGAGCCGTTTAAAGGCGAAGACCGCATCCTGATTAACTCACCGAAAGTCGCCACTTACGATCTCCAGCCAGAAATGAGCTCTGCGGAGCTGACCGAAAAACTGGTGGCCGCGATCCAAAGCGGTAAATACGACACCATCATCTGTAACTATCCGAATGGCGATATGGTGGGCCACACCGGCGTGATGGAAGCAGCCGTTAAAGCGGTTGAAGCGCTGGACCACTGCGTTGAGCAGGTTGCGAAAGCGGTTGAATCCGTAGGCGGCCAACTGCTGATTACCGCTGACCACGGTAACGCAGAACAGATGCGTGACCCGGCAACCGGTCAGGCACATACCGCCCATACCAACCTGCCTGTTCCACTGATTTATGTGGGTGATAAATCAGTGAAAGCAGTGGAAGGCGGCAAGCTTTCCGACATCGCGCCAACCATGTTGTCGCTGATGGGTATGGAAATCCCTGAAGAGATGACTGGCAAGCCGCTGTTCATCGTGGAATAATCGCTCCCCATGAGGGGAAAGGCGATTTTTTCAATCACATGGGTCGTGAAGCCGCTTCGGTTATCAGTCAGACCTCTGCTTTGCGCCAGCGCACTCAGCGCTGGCGTATTGCTGTGCGCCGCATCCGCCCATGCGGATGACCGCGATCAGCTTAAATCCATTCAGGCCGATATCGCCGCCAAAGAGCGTGCAGTACGTCAGCAGCAACAGCAGCGCGCCACCCTGCTCGCCCAGCTTAAAAAGCAGGAAGAGGCCATTTCCGCCGCCGCGCGTAAGCTGCGTGAAACACAAAACACCCTTGCCCAGCTCAATAAGCAAATCGATGAAATGAACGCGTCGATTGCGAAACTGGAGCGTCAGCGCGATGCCCAGGAGCGGAACCTTGCTGCACAACTTGATGCTGCTTTCCGTCAGGGTGAACACACAGGCCTTCAGCTGATCCTCAGCGGTGAAGAGAGCCAGCGAGGTCAGCGTTTACAGGCCTATTTCGGCTATCTTAACCAGGCGCGTCAGGAGACCATTGCGCAGCTGAAACAGACGCGCGAAGAAGTCACCACGCAAAAAGCCGAGCTGGAAGAGAAGCAGAGCCAGCAGCAAACGCTGCTCTACGATCAGCAGGCGCAGCAGGAGAAGCTTGAGCAGGCGCGCAATGAGCGTAAGAAGACGCTCGCCGGGCTGGAGTCCTCTATCCAGGCAGGACAAAGCCAGCTGAGCGAAATGCGCGCCAACGAATCGAGACTGCGTAACAGCATTGCCCGGGCAGAAGCCGCGGCCAAAGCGCGCGCCGAAAAAGAAGCGCGCGAAGCGCAGGCGGTGCGTAATAAGCAGCAGGAAGCCTCCCGGAAAGGCACCACCTACAAACCGACTGAAAATGAACGTTCCCTGATGTCCCGTACCGGCGGCCTCGGCTCCCCGCGTGGTCAGGCTTACTGGCCCGTTCGCGGTACGATCCTGCATCGCTATGGCGAACAGTTGCAGGGTGAGCTACGTTGGAAGGGGATCGTTATCGGTGCGTCTGAAGGTAGCGAAGTGAAAGCCATCGCCGATGGCCGCGTGATCCTGGCCGACTGGCTACAGGGTTATGGGCTCGTGGTGGTGGTTGAACACGGTAAAGGCGACATGAGTCTTTACGGCTACAACCAGAGTGCGCTGGTCAGCGTTGGCACTCAGGTGCGCGCGGGTCAACCCATTGCCCTTGTGGGCAGCAGTGGCGGTCAGGGCCGCCCGTCACTCTATTTCGAAATTCGTCGTCAGGGTCAGGCGGTCAATCCACAGCCGTGGTTGGGAAGATAAGTTTTGCTTCAATTTCGTCGAATTGTTTTTTCCGTAGTCAGCGCACTGGCGCTGGCTGCACCGGTTTATGCAGGCAAACTCGCGATTGTGATTGATGACTTCGGTTATCGACCACACTATGAAAATCAGGTGCTGGCGATGCCGTCAGCCATCTCTGTCGCCGTCCTGCCTAATGCGCCTCACGCGCATGAAATGGCGACCAAAGCTCACAATGGCGGCCATCAGGTCCTTATCCATCTGCCGATGGCCCCCCTCAGCAAGCAGCCGCTGGAAAAAGATACCCTGCGCCCGGACATGAGCAGCGACGAGATCGATCGCATCATCCGCGATGCATACAATAAAGTGCCGTATGCCGTGGGTCTGAATAACCATATGGGCAGCGCGATGACCTCCAGCCTGTACGGTATGCTGAAAGTGATGCAGGCGCTGGAGCGTTACAACCTCTATTTCCTCGACAGCATGACCATCGGCAACAGCCAGGCGATGCGTGCCGCTCAGGGAACGGGCGTGAAAGTCATCAAGCGCAAAGTATTCCTGGATGACTCCCAGAACGAAGCGGATATCCGCGTCCAGTTCAACCGCGCGGTACAGCTGGCGCGCCGTAACGGTTCGGCGATTGCCATTGGGCATCCGCATCCATCTACCGTTCGCGTTTTGCAGCAAATGTTGCCGGGCTTACCCGCCGATATCACGCTGGTGCGTCCGAGCGATCTGCTCAATGAACCTCAGGTGGATACTTCCCGTCCGGGTAGCGCGCAACCACCCGCAACGCGGCCACGTAATCCATTCCGCGGCGTGAAGAACTGCACGCTGAAACAGCCGCCTGAACCGGTCTATGCAACCCGCTTCTTCACGGTGATTGGCGAAAGCATCAGCAGCAGTACGCTGGTTAAATACGTCCAGCAACAGTGGCAGGGTTGGGGAAAAAAAGCCTGATCGGCTAACGCCTATTCTGCCAGATAAGAGTCCGACTGCTCTTTTGCAACGGACTCTTTCTTTTCCCGATTCTGATACCAGGCCTTGAAATACTTCAAAAAACTGTACGCCGTGGCATAAAACCCTGTCACCACACCCACTTTGCCCTGACGCCAGGCACCACTAAACAGATACCATTTGAAAAATGCGCCGATAGCGCTGATCGCTCCGCGACCAAGAGAGGGACGTATCGTCTGATATTGAACCAGGCGAGTGGTATATCCGTTTAATTTATTGAAAAGTTCATGCAGTGAATAAAATGTATCATGTCTGACATAGCCAGGAATACGTTCAGAATGGAGAAAACCTTCGACCTGATCGTCTACTGGCCGGTTATTAAATCGCGACTGCGTACGGTTAAAAAGACGCACCGGATAATCCGGTGATGAGACGGGATAAATCGTTCGGACATTTTCTCCCAGAACAAACCAGTGACGACATATCCGCCACGCCATATCCGGTTCGGGTTCATCGCCCATTTTTAATTTTAAAATAGCATCAACGGTTTCTTGATCGAGTATTTCGTCGCTGTCCATGCACAGCACCCAGTCGTTGTGCGCATGGGATACGGCATGGTTCATCTGCTCGCCGTGCCAGCTATATTTTTTGAATATGGCCGACAATCCATAACTCTGGCAAATATATATCGTTGCGTCTGTACTTCCGGAATCAACTACAACGAATTCATCCGCTATTTTTAAAAGAGGAGGAATAACATCGTGCAACGTTCTTTCGGAGTTAAACGTTAATAAGCAGACCGTTATTTTAAACATTTTCTCACTCTCTCAATAACAACATAAATACTTTCGCTAATAGTATCTAATTGAGAAGAGGCGATTAAAGTCTTAAATCACACTTTTAAAATAAGCGCGTTTAAAACGTTTTCTTATAAAAAGACAAAGAAATACAAAAAATCTATTTTATTTCAACAAATTCTTTATAATGCGGTCAGATGAAGGGTAGCATACGGATTCAGACATGCCGCAAAAACGTAAAATCCTCCTCCTGGACACGGGCAAAGAATGGGGGGGAGGTACCAACAGTATGCTTGAGCTTCTGAAGCGAATCAACCGCGAAAAATTCGACATTACTTGTTGTTTTTACAGTGATTATAGTCGTGCTGAAGGTGAAACGATAGGCCAGGTGCTCAATAGCATTGGGATACCTCTACTCGTTATCCCTCAACGTAAGCAACCGGCATGGGCAAAACTCCTGAAAGAAGCGGGACGTGGTCTGCTGTTTTTCTCGCGTTCGGCGCGCAAAGCATTTACGCGACATATCGATACCCTGTGGCGCATTCGCCCCAACGTCAGCAAGATCGAGACCATTTTCAGGGAAGGTGGATTCGATACGCTGTATATGAACAACCAGCCAGGCTCTAACGAAGAAGGGTATCTGGCGGGCGCAAACCTGCATGCGCGGATAATCCAGCACTGCCGGATTGAACCGGTGCTAACCCCGCCGCTGGTGAAGCTGGTGAATACCCATGCCACAAAAATCATCGCCGTCTCGCACGGCGTTGAACGTGTGCTACTTCAGCATGGCGTCCGGCCAGCGCTGTGTACCACGGTCAACAATGCCATCGACATCCACCAGCCTTTGCCCGACCGACGCGCGATGCGCCAGCGCCTGAACATTGATGATGACACGTTTGTGTTCGGCAGCGTTGGCTCGTTAATCCCTCGCAAGGCCAATCATCACACGCTGGAGGCGCTGGCCCAGTTCAACCAGAGGCACCCGCAGGCAAAATGGAAGATGGTGCTGGTCGGTGAAGGGGCTGAGCGCGGCGCGCTGACGGCACAGGCTGACGCGCTGGGGATTGCTGAACACGTGATTTTTACCGGTTTCCAGAACACGCCTTTTGACTACCTTGCTACCTTTGACGCGTTTATTCTGGCCTCGAAGAGCGAAGGTCTGCCGCGCGTCGTGCTGGAGGCAATGCTGCTGAACATCCCAGTGATTGGTTCAAAGGTGACCGGCACGGCAGAATTGATCGACCACGAGTCGACCGGCCTGCTGTTTCCGTGGAGCGACGTGTCGCAACTTGCTCAACATCTGGATAATATCTGGCAGGATCCTGCTCTGCGCGCCCGGCTCGCCGCTGCCGCACACCAGAATGTCTGCAACATGTATGCCATTGAAAGCTATGTTAACGGTGTCGAGGCCGTTCTTGGCGCGCAATAACCAAACGAGAAGAACATGTTTAAATTCCTGAATGCTCGCTACCGCCACATTACCGGGCGTCATAACATTCCCTACGCTTCCCTTCCGGTCACGCGCGATCTCGTTGCGGTTGATTCCATCGTGATCCCTTGTACGGGCGCGGATTTCGTCGAAGAGGCGTTATTATCAGCGACCTTTGCAGAGCGTTACGCCACCGACGTCAGCGAGATTGTTATCGTCAGCGATCAGCCTGAATCCGCTTTCGGCGAGCTGCCGCTAAAAACCCGCGTTGTCACCCTCACGCTTCCAAAACGTGAAGAGGGGTACCGCTATAAGCAGATCTACCTCAGTCGTCTGGTGAAGCTTAATGCTCCGTTGCAGGCGCGCGGTGAAGGGGTGCTGATGATCGACTCCGATCTCAACCTGCTTAAAATGCCAGAGATCAACATGGCGGATATGCACATCTACTCCAGCTTCCGTCAGGGCAAAATGATTGCCAAGCTGGACGGTGCGCCAGCGGAGAAAGTGCCGGCATATTACAAAGAAACGGTGCGCCCGTATCTGGTCGATCACGTTAACGGCGCGTTTCTTGCGGCCACCAAAAAGACCTGGCGCCGTATCTGCCCGCTGTGGCTGACGCTGTTCCAGGATACCTGGGAGCTGATGGACGATACGCAGCCGCCGACCGATCAGCTGCCGCTCGCTGCGCTGCTGGACATGCTGGATGTAAAAACGGTTAACCTGGGCGACTGGATGAACTGGCCGGTCTCCAAGAAGATCGGCGGTCAGGAAGCCGTTGTGCCGAAAGAGGTGATTGGCGCGCACGGTGGTTTCCCGCTTTCCGAGTGGCAGAAGTATCTGGAATCGCCGGATAACAAACTGCTGTTCAAAGGTCAGGACTACACCCGCAAGGTGCGTTACCTGACGGACGAAGAGAAAAAGAATCAGTAAAAAAAGGGGCCGCTGGCCCCTTTTTCATTATTTATCCCAGCTCAGGATCACTTTCCCTGACTGGCCGGAACGCATCGCGTCAAAGCCCTGCTGGAACTCATCGATGGAGAAACGGTGAGTGATAATCGGGGACAGATCCAGACCAGACTGGATCAGCGCGGCCATCTTGTACCAGGTCTCAAACATCTCGCGGCCATAGATGCCCTTAATGAATAGCCCCTTGAAGATGACTTTGTTCCAGTCGATGGACATATCTGACGGCGGAATACCCAGCATCGCGATACGACCACCGTGGTTCATGGTGTCGAGCATGGTGCGGAACGCGGGTGGCGCGCCGGACATCTCCAGACCCACGTCAAAGCCTTCGGTCATGCCCAGCTCTTCCATCACGTCGGTCAGGCTCTCTTTCGAGACATCCACCGCGCGGGTGACGCCCATTTTGCGCGCCAGCGACAGGCGGTATTCGTTCACGTCGGTGATCACCACGTTGCGCGCACCCACATGCTTCGCCACGGCAGCCGCCATAATACCGATGGGGCCTGCGCCGGAGACCAGCACGTCTTCCCCCACCAGGTCGAAGGAGAGCGCCGTATGTACCGCGTTGCCGAACGGGTCGAAGATGGAGGCCAGATCGTCAGAGATATTGTCCGGGATTTTGAACGCGTTAAACGCCGGGATCACCAGGTATTCCGCGAAGCAGCCCGGACGGTTCACGCCCACGCCGACGGTGTTGCGGCACAGGTGGGTACGCCCACCGCGACAGTTGCGGCAGTGACCACAGGTAATGTGGCCTTCACCGGAGACGCGGTCGCCAATGTTGAAGCCTTTCACTTCCTGGCCGATGCCGACTACTTCGCCGACATATTCGTGGCCGACTACCATTGGCACGGGAATAGTTTTTTGCGACCACTGGTCCCAGTTGTAGATGTGAACGTCAGTACCGCAGATGGCGGTTTTACGAATTTTGATCAGCAGATCGTTATGACCGACTTCCGGCTCCGGTACGTCGGTCATCCAAATCCCTTCTTCCGCTTTCAGTTTGGATAACGCTTTCATCACACGTCCTCAGGCAATTACGCCCAGCTGTTTGCCGATGCGGGTAAAGGCTTCCACCGCACGTTCAATTTGTTCAGGCGAGTGCGCCGCAGACATCTGGGTGCGGATACGCGCCTGACCTTTTGGTACCACCGGGAAGAAGAACCCGGTCACGTAAATCCCTTCTTTCTGAAGCTCACGAGCAAATTTCTGCGCGACAACCGCGTCGCCCAGCATCACCGGAATGATCGCGTGATCGGCACCGGCCAGGGTGAATCCTGCGGCACTCATTTTTTCACGGAACAGGCGGGCGTTAGCCCACAGGCGGTCGCGCAGCTCAGCGCCGGATTCCACCATCTCCAGCACTTTAATAGAGGCAGCCACAATCGCCGGTGCCAGGGAGTTGGAGAACAGGTACGGGCGGGAGCGCTGACGCAGCCACTCAACCACCTCTTTACGCGCAGCGGTATAACCGCCAGACGCGCCGCCGAGCGCTTTGCCCAGCGTACCGGTGATGATGTCCACGCGGCCCATTACGTCGCAGTATTCGTGGGAGCCGCGGCCGTTTTCGCCGACAAAGCCAACCGCGTGAGAGTCATCCACCATCACCAGCGCGTCGTATTTATCCGCCAGATCGCACACGCCCTTCAGGTTGGCGATCACGCCATCCATGGAGAACACGCCGTCGGTGGCGATCAGCACGTGGCGGGCACCCGCTTCGCGTGCCTCTTTCAGGCGGGCTTCCAGCTCAACCATGTCGTTGTTGGCGTAGCGGAAACGCTTCGCTTTACACAGGCGAACACCGTCGATGATGGAGGCGTGGTTCAGGGCGTCGGAGATAATCGCATCTTCTGCGCCGAGCAGGGTTTCAAACAGACCGCCGTTGGCGTCGAAGCAGGATGAGTACAGAATCGCGTCTTCCATTCCGAGGAAGTTCGCCAGCTTTTGCTCAAGCTGCTTGTGGCTGTCCTGGGTACCGCAGATAAAGCGAACGGAGGCCATACCGAAACCGTGGGTGTCCATGCCGCTTTTCGCCGCGGCAATCAGCTCAGGGTGATTCGCAAGACCTAAGTAGTTGTTCGCGCAAAAGTTGATCACATGGCTGCCGTCGGCAACGGTGATGTCCGCCTGCTGGGCAGACGTGATAATACGCTCTTCTTTGAACAACCCTTCCGCACGTGCGGTCTCGAGGTCGCTGTTTAACTGTTTGTAAAAATCACCACGCATTGCAATTCTCCAGACTCGGCAAATTTTGGCACATATTACCCAAACCAATAGTTCATGACGAGATGACGCAGTATCTCTTCTCGTTTTTGCAGCATAAATCACGCGTACCCCTGCTGCATATCGGTGAATGGCTGAAGCCTGAGCATTGTGATGATATGATAAAGAGATTAGCGTTCGGGATATTCCCCGACTCATACTTCAAAGGTTACAGTTATGATCATCGTTACTGGCGGCGCGGGCTTTATCGGCAGCAATATTGTTAAGGCCCTCAATGACAAAGGCATCACCGACATTCTGGTGGTGGACAACCTGAAAGACGGCACCAAGTTCGTGAACCTGGTGGATCTGAACATCGCTGACTACATGGATAAAGAAGACTTCCTTATCCAGATTATGGCGGGTGAAGAGTTCGGCGAGATCGAAGCCATCTTCCACGAAGGTGCATGCTCCTCCACCACCGAGTGGGACGGCAAGTACATGATGGATAACAACTATCAGTACTCCAAAGAGCTCCTGCACTACTGCCTGGAGCGTGAAATTCCGTTCCTGTACGCCTCTTCCGCGGCAACCTACGGTGGTCGCACTTCAGATTTCATCGAATCCCGCGAATATGAGCAGCCGCTGAACGTCTACGGTTACTCCAAATTCCTGTTTGATGAGTACGTGCGTCAGATCCTGCCAGAAGCGAACTCGCAAATTGTCGGCTTCCGCTACTTCAACGTCTACGGGCCGCGCGAAGGCCATAAAGGCAGCATGGCGAGCGTGGCGTTCCACCTGAACACCCAGTTAAATAACGGCGAAAGCCCGAAACTGTTCGAAGGCAGCGACGGCTTCAAGCGTGACTTCGTCTACGTGGGCGACGTGGCGGCAGTGAACCTGTGGTTCCTGGAAAATGGCGTGTCCGGCATTTTCAACCTGGGCACCGGCCGCGCGGAATCCTTCCAGGCGGTGGCAGACGCGACGCTGGCGTACCATAAGAAAGGCAGCATCGAGTACATTCCGTTCCCGGATAAGCTGAAAGGCCGCTACCAGGCATTCACTCAGGCGGACCTGACTAACCTGCGCGCCGCAGGCTATGACAAGCCGTTCAAGACCGTTGCCGAAGGCGTAACGGAATATATGGCCTGGCTGAACCGCGACGCATAAGTATGAAAATTCTGGTGATCGGCCCGTCATGGGTGGGCGACATGATGATGTCGCAAAGTCTCTATCGCACGCTCAAGGCGCGTTATCCCCAGGCGATAATCGACGTGATGGCACCCGCATGGTGCCGTCCGCTGTTATCGCGTATGCCGGAAGTGAACGAGGCGATCCCGATGCCGCTCGGCCACGGGACGCTGGAAATCGGTGAACGCCGCAAACTCGGCCACAGCCTGCGCGAGAAACGCTATGACCGCGCCTACGTGCTACCTAACTCCTTCAAATCTGCCCTTGTGCCCTTCTTTGCGGGCATCCCGCATCGTACCGGCTGGCGCGGTGAAATGCGCTACGGCCTGCTGAACGATGCTCGTGTGCTGGATAAAGAGGCCTGGCCGCTGATGGTCGAGCGCTACGTGGCGCTGGCCTACGACAAAGGCGTGATGCGCAGCGCGAAAGATCTGCCGCAGCCGCTGCTGTGGCCGCAGCTCCAGGTAAGCGATGGGGAGAAATCCCACACCTGCAACGCATTTGGCATTTCGTCCGAACGCCCGATGATTGGGTTCTGCCCTGGCGCGGAGTTTGGTCCGGCAAAACGCTGGCCGCACTATCACTATGCAGAGCTGGCGAAACAGCTTATCGATGAAGGCTATCAGATTGTGCTGTTTGGCTCGGCGAAAGATCATGAGGCGGGCAATGAAATTCTCGCCACGCTCAGTACCGAGCAACAGGCCTGGTGCCGAAACCTGGCTGGGGAAACGCAGCTCGAGCAGGCGGTTATTTTGATTGCCGCCTGTAAAGCCGTGGTGACGAACGACTCCGGTTTAATGCACGTCGCCGCCGCGCTGGATCGTCCCCTGGTTGCGCTGTATGGCCCAAGCAGCCCGGACTTCACGCCGCCGCTGTCGCACAAGGCGCGCGTGATCCGTTTAATCACCGGCTACCACAAGGTGCGTAAAGGCGATGCCGCAGAAGGCTATCATCAGAGCCTGATCGACATCACGCCGCAGCGCGTCCTTGAAGAACTCAACGCATTGCTGTTGAGCGAAGAAGGATAACGGATGCGGGTATTGATCGTTAAAACCTCCTCAATGGGTGATGTTCTGCATACGCTGCCGTCGCTGACGGACGCCATGCGGGCCATTCCCGGCATCCGTTTTGACTGGGTGGTGGAAGAAGGCTTCGCGCAGATCCCCACCTGGCATGAAGCGGTTGATCGCGTGATCCCGGTGGCCATTCGCCGCTGGCGCAAAGCGTGGTTCTCCGCACCGATTAAAGCCGAACGCAAAGCCTTCCGCGAAGCGGTGCAGGCCCGGCGTTACGACGCGATCGTCGACGCCCAGGGGCTGGTGAAAAGCGCCGCGCTGGTCACGCGTCTGGCGCACGGCGTAAAGCACGGCATGGACTGGCAAACCGCCCGCGAACCGCTGGCGAGCCTGTTCTATAACCGTCGACACCATATTGCGAAACAACAGCACGCCGTGGAGCGCACCCGCGAGCTGTTCGCGAAAAGCCTGGGCTATGCAAAACCTGAAGCCCAGGGTGACTACGCTATTGCACAGCATTTTTTGCGCGAGACGGAGGAGCATGCCGAGCCGTATCTGGTGTTCCTGCATGCCACAACGCGCGACGATAAGCACTGGCCGGAAACGCACTGGCGAAGGCTTATTGAACTAATGCAACCTTGCGGTATCCATATTAAACTCCCGTGGGGCGCTGAACATGAGCGTCAGCGTGCGGAGCGTCTGGCAGCCGGTTTTTCCCATGTCGAGGTGTTACCCAAACTCACGCTGGCGCAAGTTGCCGCACAGCTGGCGGGCGCAAACGCCGTCGTTTCTGTGGATACAGGGTTAAGCCATTTAACCGCCGCACTGGATCGACCTAATATCACGATTTTCGGCCCGACCGATCCGGGGTTGATCGGGGGTTACGGTAAAAACCAGCATCAGATGGTCAGCCCTACGCAACAAACGAAGGATATTAGCGCAGATGCTATTTTTTCATTTTTACAGGGCAGCCATCGGCTTTCCAACAGGGATATTTAACCCATGAGTTATGTATTTCTGCTGATTTTACTCTTTCCGGTGAAACTCATCCGGAAGCTGTTTCGAAAGGACACGGGCAAGAACCTTGTCATTCAAACAGCCAAAATCGGTGACTTTATTAATGCGACGCCTCTTCTGGCCTGGCTGCAAAAAAGCGATGTGTTGATCAGTCGCAGCGTTGGTGCGCTGGCGAAGCATGATGAGACTATCGAGCAGATCTATTTTATTGAGCAGCATAAGCGCAACCTGTGGCGTAAACTGTGCTTCGCGTGCAGGATCATGAACCGCTACGACAACGTCTACCTGCTACAGCCCAACAGCGTGAACCTCTTTTTTGCCGCCGTCTGCAATGCCAAAAACAAACAATTTTTAAGCATTTACACGCGCAGGTGGTATCACGGGATTTTCTATCTCGCGGCCGACGGTACCGTTGAGCATGGCAAAAAAACGCTTTCGGTGACGAACTACCTGAAACTGGCCGACCGCTCGCTCACATGGCAAGACTCTCCCAAGCACGCCACAAAGCCGCTCTTCAAGCCGACGACCTGGCCGGCTATTCTTGATAAACCTGACGTTATCCGCATCGGCATCAGTATTGCGGCAGGCAATAAAGCCAAAACCGTCCCTCCGGGTATCTGGAAGCGGATTGTTGATCAACTCGCTGATTTACCCTGCGAGTTTTATGTCTTCGGCGCGCCAAACGAACAGTCGTGGATGGATGATATCACCCGCCTTTACGGTGAAATCCCTAATTTTATTAATCTTATTGGCAAAATTTCGCTAGAAGAGCTTCCCTGGGCCATTTCAAAGATGGACTGCTATATCGCGTCTGACTCGGGGAATGTCTATATCGCAGACGCCGTCGGCGTGCCGGTGGTCCTGCTGTTTGGACCGTGTTGTCATTACGAACAGCGTCCGCTTGGCAATGTGATGCTGATCGGGAATGACGACAACATTTGTTCTTATGTGTTTGAAACGCGCTATTACTTCCCGCAAGAACGGGAAGCGCTATTCTCTGTCACTGACTCCGCGTTACACGATCTTCAGCAGTTTGTCCGTACATTACCCAAAGCCCGCTCACTGGCTAGCGCTACCGACGCTCAAGGAAACTAATTTTTATGGCTTTTTTAAGCGTCATTATTGCTGCGCATAACGCTGAAGCTACGCTGCACGCCACGCTTTCAAGCCTGCTGGCAGCAATCGGTCAGGACACTGAAGTCATTATTTTCAATGACAGTTCTGAGGATGCCACGCAGGCAATAATTGAAGAGTGGTCGCCGAAATTTCCTCAGATCATCACGCGCACCGTGAACTTTCGTAACGTAGGCCGGGTACGAAACAGCGCTGTCGCGCTGGCATCGGGAGAGTATATTACGATGCTCGACAGTGACGATTGCTTAAAGCCGGGCAGCCTCGGGGACGCAATAGCCTTCCTGAAAGCGCAACGTCCGGATATGTTACTGACACGTTTGCTTGAGATTCGCGATCCCCGGAAAATGACTTCAGACTGGCAGGGATTTAATCCTGTGCCATTGCCACAACATGAAGCAGTCGCTCGTTTCTTGCGCCATAAAGACTTTCAGGCGCATCTCATTGGCCAGTTTATTCATCGTAGCCTGTACGAGAGTAACCCTATTCCTCCGATGTTATGTTATGAGGATTTCGCTGTCTTCCCTGGAATGCTGATGCAATCGAACAAAATAGTCTATCAACGCCAGGGGCATTATTATTACATCAAGCGTCGCGACAGTTTGTCGAGCACTCTGGACGCCAGCAAAATTTCAACGCTTGTCGAATGCACGTTACAGATGGAAAGAACATTTCCGTCAAGCTACAAGCATCTCGTCAATTGCCACTGGTTTGATATTTACAGCAACCATCGGTCCTGTCTTACAGACCAACAATTGCAGCTCGTGAAACAACGCGTAAAGGCCATGTATACATTGTCTTTTTTCCTCTCCACCGATGTTCGTTTTAGCTATAAAAAAAGGGTTATTGAGGCATTATGGAAAAAATAAAACCACGGCTCTATCAACTGACGATCGCTTTGAGCCTCATCTCTTTGATACTGGCTTTAGTCAGTTCAGGGAAGCAAAGAGAGTTTTTCTATATTGCTATTTACGTCAGTATTATTGGCCTGGCTTTCGAATATAAAAAAATCACTCTGCGACCTTTTACTATAGCGCTGCCCATTCTGCTGATTGGATTACTTAACCTCGGCTGGTATTTACTCTATGAGTATCATAACGAGGGACTCAACCTTTACAGCGACTATCTCGGTGCCAGCAAAAAATTAATTTTAGCGAGTGTCCTGATTTTCTATATTGACCGCTTTAAGTTTTATATCGATAAGGACACCTTCAGGAAATTTTTCTTCTTCGCAACGGCCTTAGGGTTTGTGCTCGCCACAGGGTATGGCTTGTGGCAGGCCTCACAAGGTATGACTCGCGTTGAGATGGCAATTAACCGTGCCACCGTTTCAGCCTATGTTTATTCTGTCCTGTCACTGGCTTTCGTATACAGTCTTTACCTTCAACAGAACGTGAAGCTGTATGTTGTTGCGGGCTTCACTATATTAATCTCTTACTTCGTCATACTGTTGACGGGGACCCGTGCTGCGATGGGTTTATATCTGCTTCTGGCAATTGTGCTCACGCTTTATCATTTCAGAAAGATTCATCTTAAATCCGCCCTCATCTTTCTATGCATTGTTGCAGGCGTTGTAATCGTTAGCTACAAGCCATTGATTTCGCCGAAAATTAAACAAACCCAACGTGAGGTTGAACGTTATCAACAAGGTTTTGACCGCACGTCATTGGGCGCACGTTTTTCGATGTGGACTGTCGGGATCGAGAATGGTCTTGCGCATCCGTTAGGGCAATCGCTGGAACAGCGTGAAGCGTGGACGCGGCAGTATATTAAAGACGGACATCCGCACCTTGGCAGTGCACTCGAATACATCAAAGTTCATCTGCATAATGAATTTATTGAGAAATACTCTTTGCAGGGGATCCCCGGCGTAGCGGTAATGCTCTTTTTCTTCGTTTCGATGATTGCGTATGCCCTACGAAACAGAAACGCGCTGCTGCTAACGTCAATGCTTCTTTTGCTTTTGTATGGACTGACGGATGTCATACTGCTCAGTTCAGAAGCCTTAATCTTCTTTATGATTTTGTTTGCGTTAAGTACACCTTTCTCACAAACAAAGCAGCAATAATAAATATGCCCGCCTGGCGGGCATAACTATTTTTTGTACTGGTAAAACTCCGCAAGCGTCATCCCCACGGTCTTATCTGATAACCAGGTAAAGAGCTGCTCCAGATCCTGATACAGTCCCTCAATCGCGGCCTGGTCTTTAAAAGTAGGGCTGCCGCCAGGCATAAATTCCGACGAATGCAGCATGAACTCTACGTAGTCATTCCCCTGAGCCAGGCACTGCTGCGCAACCTTAATCATCTCCTGCGCGTTACCGCCGGACGGGCGTAACCAGTTAACTGACGGAGAACGGTATTTACCGCGCAGACGATCGTAACCCTGCTTCAGGGAATTCAGCCATGCCGGGTGTTTATACTGGATACTCATCGGCACTTCGAGGAGAGGGCTGTTTCCCGGCCGGGAAATGTCGTCTACGTCCAAAAAATAGGCGCGATCGGGAAAATGCTGGTAATTCGTTCCGCCATTACCCTGCGGGGCACCTTTCGCGTTGCGCCAGTTCACGCGCGGCGTAACGGAACAATCTACCTGATACCCCAGCTCAATCAGCAACCGGGCGTAACGGCTGTCGAATGCCCAGCGCCCGGCGCGATGGCTGAGCATTTTTGTCTGGAAAGTCTCTTCCAGTAAGCGGGTCATGAACAGCACTTTCTCACGCATGACCTCGTCTGAAAACTCAATCAGATAAGGCTGCCAGCGCCAGTCATCACCGGTCAGATCGTGCTCCGGAGGGCTATTCCAGGCATGGAGATGCATTCCCACCTCACCCTGGCCGCGGGCTATGACCTCTTTCGCGAACTCAATGAATACCGGTTCGACGGCCATCTCGTAGTTGGTCAGCCAGACGGGCTTAAAGCCGAAGCGTTCACAAAGCGCCTGAAACCGCGCCAGGTAGCGCGCGTTTTCCGTTTTGATCACCCGGTGGTTCTGCCAGAGATTATCCCCTTCGGTATCGATCGTGATGATAAACGCTGGTTTTTTCATAATAAGTCCGCAAGACAAAATAGTTAGCGCTATGTTACGCACGCCCGAAAGCAGGAGTAAACCCTTCCAGGGAAATTCCTGACATTATGGAGAAAGAGTGCAAGTCGTTACCAGGTCTATTAGAATTGCCAATAGTACAACGCCGATAAGATGATGATGAATAACTTACCTGACACGCCTGATTTGCGCATTTTACTGATCAAACTTCGCCATCATGGCGACATGTTACTCACCACCCCCGTCATCAATTCATTACGCCAGAAATGGCCTGAAGCCCAAATCGACGTGCTTCTCTATGAAGAGACGCGAGACATGCTCGCCGCGCATCCGGCAATCGGGACGATCTATGGTATCGATCGTAAATGGAAGCAGCTGGGGACGCTGAAGCACCTGCAAAAAGAGTGGCAGTTGCTTCGTGCTTTACGCGCTCAGCATTATCATCTGGTGATCAATCTTGCCGATCAGTGGCGCAGCGCGATTGTTACCCGCTTCACCGGCGCACCGGTTCGGCTCGGGTTCGCTTTTAACAAGCGCAAGAATGCCTTCTGGCGTTTTTGTCACAGTGAACTGGTCTCGGTCGCCAGCCATCAGTCGCTGCACACCGTTGAACAAAATCTCTCCATACTGTCAGCGCTGCCGGTAATGGCCAACCCTACCGTCACCATGGCTTACAGCGCGGATGACTGGCGCCATGCTCACCAAAAGCTGACACAAAAGGGCGTGGGAGACCGCTACATCGTTATTCAACCCACGTCACGCTGGTTCTTTAAGTGCTGGGACGAAGGCAAAATGGCGCAAACTATCGCCACGTTGCAGCAGGACGGCCACACTATCGTCCTTACGGCGGGACCGGATAAGAAAGAGCTGGCGATGATTGACCGCATTCTTGCCGCCTCCCCGCAGACGGGTGTTGTATCGCTGGCAGGGCAGTTAACCCTGCGCCAGCTGGCCTCGCTAATCGATCACGCGATCCTGTTCATTGGCGTTGACTCCGTACCCATGCACATGGCCGCCGCCCTTCAGACGCCCTGCGTGGCGCTGTTTGGCCCGTCAAAATTGACGTTCTGGTCGCCATGGCAGGTTAACGGCGAGGTCATCTGGGCAGGTAACTACGGCCCGCTTCCCAACCCTGACGCCATTGATACAAAAACGACGGAACGTTATCTCGACGCCATCCCCGTTGATGCTGTCGTCTCCGCCGCAAGGAGATACCTGCAATGAAGCTTCATCGTCTGGCCATTGTGCGCCAAAAATATCGTCCGGATGGAGGAGCAGAACGTTTTGTCTCCAGGGCACTTACCGCGCTGAGCAATCAAAATCTTGAGCTCAACGTCATCACCCGCGAGTGGCAGGGCGAAAAGCAGGACGACTGGCATATTCATATTTGCGATCCACGAAAGTGGGGCCGCATCAGCCGTGAGCGCGGCTTTGCACACGCCGCACGCGCGCTGTGGCAGCAACAGCAGTTTGATATTGTCCAGAGCCACGAACGTATTCCGGGCTGCGATATTTACCGCGCCGGGGATGGTGTACATCGACGCTGGCTGCTACAGCGTACGCGTATTCTTCCCGCCTGGCGTGCGAAGCTGCTTATGAACGATCGTTATCACCGCTACGTGATGAACGCAGAACGTGAAATGTACCAGGCTCCCGAGTTGAAAGCCGTTATCTGTAATGCGGAGATGATCAAACGCGAAATCGTCGAAGACTTTGATATTGACGCAAAAAAGATACATGTGATTTATAATTCAATAGATTCCAGCCGCTTCGTTCCGGCAGAAGAGAGACAACGCGCTGTACTGCGTCAGCAATTTGGCTTACCCGCTGATGCCGTCATTTTCTGCTTCGTGGGTTCAGGGTTTGAACGCAAGGGGCTGGCAAGCGCTATTCGGGCTATAGCAGGAACATCGGCGTGGCTGGTTGTGGTCGGTCAGGATAAAGCGGAAAGCCGTTATCGCGACCTCGCCCGTTCATTAGGCTGTGAAAGGCAAATCCGTTTTCTGGGGATGCAAAAAGAGACGCTGCCATTTTATCAGCTTTCTGATGGTTTACTGCTGCCGACGCTGTATGATCCTTTCCCTAACGTCATACTTGAAGCAATGGCATGTGGATTGCCCGTCATTACGTCAGAGAGTTGCGGTGGTTCAGAATTTATTGAGCAAGGCCAGAACGGGTTTTACTGTGATGCACTTGATATCCACACATTGAAGGAGGCCGTCATGTCCATCCCTTCACTGGAAAAAAATAATAATATGGGGCTTGCGGCGCGTGAACGCGTCAGAGAAGCAACCCCTGAAAAACTATCAAGTCAGCTTATTTCGCTTTATCAAAAATTACTGGATTAATAATGCGCATCCTAATGATTATTGATGGTTTACCCGGTGGAGGAGCCGAAAAAACGGTTCTCACCCTCTCCAGCGGACTGACAGAACTGGGGCATCAGGTCACCCTTTTCTCCTTACGGAAGGTGTGCGACTACGCCATTCCGGAAGGCATCGATTTTCAGATTGTGCAGGATACCTGTAAAAAACCCTGGCGGAAGCTGACCGAGATCCCGCGTCGCGCCCGTTTGCTGGATCGCGCCATCGAGAAGGCAGAACGCAGCGGTAAATTTGACGTCGTGTTCTCGCATCTGCATAAAACCGACCGTATCGTGGCGCACAGCCGCGTGCTGGATCGGGATAAGGTCTGGTTCTGCGTTCACGGGATGTTCTCCTTCTCCTATTTGCGCCATCGCAGCGGGCTTTCTCGCTGGTTTAAGCATTATAAAATTCGGCATACCTATGAAAACCGCAACGTGGTGGCGGTTTCCGGCGCCGTGCTGCACGACCTCTCTGAAGTACTCGCGATCCCCCTGCGGCGCAAAGCGGTTATCCATAACCCCTTTGATATCCCTGAAATTCAGCGTCTGGCGGAAGCGCCCTTTGAGATGCAGGGGCAGGATTACATTATCCACGTTGGCCGTTTTCATGAACACAAACGTCACGACCGGCTGCTGCGGGCGTTTGCGCTGAGCAAGATCGACGCATCGCTGGTGTTGATGGGCAAAGGTTCTGACGCGAAAATAAACCAGCTCAAACAGCTTGCCGCTAAGCTGGGAATTGAAAACAAGATCGTCTTCCGCCCGTTCGAAACCAACCCCTACCCGTGGATCAAAGGGGCACGCCTTTTAGTGTTAAGTTCCGACTGCGAAGGTTTTGGTAATGTACTGGTAGAGTCCATTATCTGTCAGACCCCACCGGTGAGTACAAACTGCCCTGGCGGTCCTGCTGAGATCCTTACTGGCCCCCTGGCGCGAGGTCTGACAGCGTTAACCGACGAATCACTGGCGAAAACACTGGCAGAATTGTATGCCTCTCCGCCAGTTGTTGATCGCGAAACGATCGCATCGTTCGGTATTAACGCCATTTGCCAGCAATACATTGCTTTGGTCGACAACCAAAAATAATCAGGTTTCATATGCAAAATTCAGCGCCTTTATTAAGCGTGGTGGTTGCCGTTTATAACGGTGAAGCTTTTCTCGATCAGTTCTTTACCTGCCTTGTAAATCAACACATCGACAGTATGGAAGTCATCATCGTGAATGACGGCTCCACTGACCGCTCGATGCAAATTGTCGAAAAATGGCGCGAAAAGCTGCCACAGATGCAGGTTATTGAACAACCTAATCAGGGCGTGTCCATCGCGCGTAATACCGGCCTGGCGGTTGCGACCGGGCAGTATCTCTCTTTCCCGGATATTGATGATGTCTTCAAACCCGGCATGTACCAGCGTCTGCTGGATATGGCCGTCAAGCAGAACCTGGATGTCGCCACCTGCAATGGCAACTACGTCTGGGAAAATAACAAAAAACCGTCTCGCCCTATCTTCCCTGAAGATAAGCTCGCCTCAACGGGCGTCATGAATGGTGCGGCATGGTTAAAAAAGGCGCTGGATTCACGTAAGTTCCTGCATGTGACCTGGCTGAATATCTATCGTCACGATTTTATTCGTCAGCACGGCTTCCGTTTCGAGCCTGGCCTGCGCCATCAGGATATTCCGTGGACGACTGAGGTGCTGCTTGCCGCGGAACGCGTTCAGTACACCAGCGAACGCTTTTACGACTACTACATTCACTCCGCCTCGGTATCGCACACCCCGGATAATGACGACACGCTGATTCGCTCTGCGCGCCATTACATGAAGATACTGAAGATGCTTGATGCCATTAACCAGCGCTACCCGGATAAAGTGAAAAATATCCCGGCCTGCCACTGGCAAATCGCCAAAGAGGGTCTGGGAATTATTCATACCTTCGACAACATGAAGGATGAGGCGAAGAAAGCAATGATAATCAAAGAGTTCTTCGACACCGGGATCTGGAAGCTCATCTGGAAAAGTGCCAAAAGCCCGCGTTTGCGCTGGCGCCTGGGCCGACGCTACTTCCGTTTAAAACGGTATCTGGCATAAGAGATAGCTTTAGCACGCTTAAATGCTTAGAATTTCCCGGCCGAAACTAAAAAAACGGATAATCGCTTGGAATTGTTGTATACCGCCCTGCTCTACATCATTCAGCCACTGGTTTGGCTGCGACTGTTGCTTCGTAGCCGTAAAGCGCCTGCGTACCGTAAACGCTGGGCCGAACGCTATGGCTACTGCCGCAATAAAGTGGCGCCGGACGGTATTCTGCTGCATTCCGTGTCAGTCGGGGAAACGCTGGCCGCCATTCCACTGGTGCGTGCCCTGCGCCACCGTTATCCGTCACTGCCCATCACCGTCACCACGATGACGCCAACCGGCTCAGAGCGCGTGATGTCTGCCTTCGGTAAAGACGTGCATCACGTCTACCTGCCGTACGATCTCCCCTGCGCCATGAACCGTTTCCTGAATACCGTGCGCCCTAAACTGGTGATCGTCATGGAAACCGAACTGTGGCCGAATATGATTTCCGCCCTGCATGCCCGTAAAATTCCTTTGGTTATCGCCAACGCGCGTCTGTCGGAACGCTCGGCTAAAGGGTACGGCAAGCTGGGTAAATTTATGCGTCGCCTGCTCAGCAAAATCACGCTGATCGCCGCGCAGAACGAAGAAGATGCCGCGCGCTTTATCGCCCTCGGCCTGAAGCGCAACCAGCTTGCGGTCACGGGTAGCCTGAAGTTCGATATTTCCGTCACCCCTGAACTCGCCGCCCGTGCGGTAACGCTGCGTCGTCAGTGGGCGCCGCGTCGCCAGGTCTGGATTGCCACCAGCACCCATGACGGCGAAGAAGCCATTATCCTTCAGGCTCACCGCCAGCTGCTGGAAAAATTCCCTGATTTACTGCTGATTCTGGTTCCTCGCCATCCGGAGCGTTTTAAAGATGCCCGCGAGATGGTGCAAAAAGGCGGTTTCAGCTTTACCCTGCGCAGCAGCGGCGAAATCCCCTCTGGCAGCACGCAGGTGGTGATTGGCGATACGATGGGCGAACTGATGCTGCTGTACGGCATTGCAGACCTCGCCTTTGTTGGAGGTAGCCTGGTGGAGCGAGGTGGTCATAACCCGCTGGAGCCGGCAGCCCACGCCATTCCCGTGCTGATGGGTCCACACACGTTTAACTTCAAAGATATCTGCGCGAAATTGCAGCAAGCCGATGGCTTAATCACCGTGACCGATGCGGACTCGGTGGTCAAAGAGGTCTCAACCCTTCTGACTGACGAAGATTACCGCCTGTGGTACGGTCGTCACGCCGTTGAAGTCCTGCATCAGAACCAGGGCGCACTGACCCGTCTGCTGCAACTTCTGCAACCTTATCTGCCGCAGCGGAGCCACTAATGTCAACGCGTCTGTCGGTCGTGATGATCGCCAAAAACGCCGCCGACCTGCTTCCGGATTGCCTGGCCTCTGTTGCCTGGGCTGACGAAATCGTCATTCTCGACTCCGGAAGTACGGACAATACGGCGGACGTTGCCCGTGTAGCCGGGGCAAAAGTCTTTACCGACACCGACTGGCAGGGCTACGGTATTCAGCGTCAGCGTGCGCAGGGTTACGCCACGGGCGATTACGTGTTGATGATCGATACCGATGAGCGCGTCACCCCAGAACTCCGACAGGCCATTCAAACGGTGCTTGCCGCGCCACAGCCTGGCGCGGTCTACAGTATCGCGCGTCGTAACTATTTCCTGGGCCGCTTTATGCGCCACAGCGGCTGGTACCCCGACCGCGTGATGCGCCTCTATGCCCGCGAGCGTTATCAGTACAACGATAACCTGGTCCATGAGTCTCTGGCCTGCGATAACGCTCAGGTCATCCCCCTGACGGGCGATCTGCTTCATCTGACCTGCCGCGATTTCGCCAGCTTCCAGCGTAAACAGCTGAACTATGCCACCGCCTGGGCACAGGAGCGGCATGCGCGCGGCAAGAAGGCCACGCTGACCGGCATCTTCACCCACACGCTGGGCGCGTTTCTGAAAACGCTGCTGCTGCGTGGCGGCGTGCTGGACGGCAAACAGGGCTGGTTACTGGCCGTAGTGAATGCCCAGTATACTTTTAACAAATACACCGAGCTGTGGGCGCTGAACCGCGGCTACTCAGAGAAAACGTGAGCCATGAGCACAAAAGCGATTTATCCGGGTACCTTCGATCCGATCACTAACGGTCATCTTGATATCATCACCCGTGCGGCGTGTATGTTCGACAAGGTGATTCTGGCCATTGCCGCCAGCCCGAGCAAAAAGCCGATGTTCGACCTGAACGAACGCGTGCAGCTTGCCACCGATGCGATTTCGCATCTGTCGAATGTTGAGGTCGTCGGATTCAGCGACTTGATGGCAAACTTTGCCCGTGACCGGCATGCCAATATCCTGATCCGCGGTCTTCGCGCGGTAGCAGACTTCGAATATGAGATGCAGCTGGCACACATGAACCGCCATCTGATGCCGGAGCTGGAGAGCGTATTCCTGATGCCCTCCAAAGAGTGGTCCTTCATCTCTTCTTCGCTGGTGAAAGAGGTGGCGCGCCATCATGGGGACGTTACCCACTTCCTGCCGGTTAACGTCCACCAGGCGTTGATGGAAAAGCTAAAGTAACCCTACTTCTGGCACTGACGGCAGTAAAACGTGGCGCGCTGAGCGTGCTTCGTGGCAATAATCGGCGTCCCGCAGGCTCTGCACGGCTCACCCTTACGGCCATAAACCTGCAACTCCTGCGCAAAATAACCCGGCTTCCCGTCGCTTTGCAGGAAATCCTTCAGCGTCGTCCCGCCCTGCTCAATTGAGCGCAGCAGTACCGCTTTAATAACCCTGACCAGCAGTTCGCACTCCTGCGCCGACAGCGAGGAGGCCAGCCGATCGGGATGGATCCCGGCGGCAAACAACGATTCGCTGGCGTAGATATTCCCCACGCCTACCACCAGCTTGTTATCCATCAGCCAGGGTTTAATCGGGGTTTTCTTTTTCGCGCACTTCTCTTTGAGATAATCTGCGTTAAACGCCTCTGAGAGCGGCTCAGGTCCGAGATGCGCCAGCACGTTGTGTCCTTCCAGCTCTTTGGTCCACAGCCATGCGCCAAAGCGACGCGGGTCGGTGTAACGCAGCACTTTGCCGTTACTCATCACCAGATCAACGTGGTCGTGCTTTTCCGCAGGCAACTCTTCGGTAAGAATACGCAGGCTTCCCGACATGCCCAGATGGATAATGATCCAGCCGTCAGGCAGCTCCAGCAGCAGGTATTTCGCGCGGCGCTGCACGCTCAGGACGGGTTTGTCACTTAACGCGTGGATCTCATCGGACACCGGCCAGCGCAGACGCCCGTTGCGAACGACAGCATGAAGAATAGTCGCGCCAACCAGATGGGGCTCAATGCCGCGGCGGCTGGTCTCTACCTCAGGTAATTCAGGCATGGTTCCTCCGTTGAGATGCAGAATGCAAAAAACCCCGCAGTTGCGGGGTTTTTCAATACAAGGAGACTAAAATTATTTGATTTTAGCTTCTTTGTACAGTACGTGCTGGCGTACAACTGGATCGAATTTTTTCAGTTCCAGTTTTTCCGGCTTAGTACGTTTGTTCTTCGTGGTGGTGTAGAAGTGACCTGTACCAGCAGAAGAAACCAGCTTGATTTTCTCGCGAATACCTTTAGCCATGATTTATTTCCTCTTTAAGTACTTAGTACTTTTCGCCACGGGCACGCAGTTCGGACAGAACTGTATCGATGCCTTTCTTATCGATTACACGCATACCTTTAGCAGATACGCGCAGGGTGACAAAACGCTTCTCGCTCTCAACCCAGAAACGGTGAGAGTGCAGGTTCGGCAGGAAACGGCGTTTAGTCGCGTTCAGTGCGTGGGAACGGTTGTTACCGGTCACCGGACGCTTGCCAGTAACTTGGCAGACTCGGGACATGTCTATTCTCCAAAAATCAAATTAGCTCGAGCTTCGTATGGGGTATCGGCGCCTCGTCAGGCTTTACAGCCCGGTCATCGCATAGTTCTATTGAACTCTCGATTGCCAGGCCCAAATGCCAAACCCGAGATTCTCAAAGGTGGCGTAGTATACGCTGACTCGGCGGTGTGCTCAAGTCCCGAACAGACAAAGATCCCGATGGATCGCGAGAAAAGGCCTAAATCCAGCCACGTTCGGCAAAAGAAATGTACTCTCCGCGGCCAATTATCAGATGGTCCAGCACACGAATGTCCATGAATTGACAGCATTTGATAATACGTTCGGTAATTGCTTTGTCAGCTCTGCTTGGTTCTGCACAGCCAGAGGGGTGATTATGCGCGAGGATCACGCCGGCTGCATTCACTTTTATCGCTTCCCGCACAATTTCACGCGGATGCACCTCAACATGGCTCAATGTTCCCGAAAAAAGGCGGGTATGTTTCAGTACCCGGTTTTTGTTGTCGAGAAAGATCACCATAAAGATCTCCCGCTCCAGATCGGAGAGCTGGCTTTGCAGAAATTCGCGGGTCATGTCGGGGGTGAGGATCGGGTCTTCTTCCTCCATACGCACGTTGTAAAATCGCCGGGCCAGCTCGGCAATGCCCCGCAACTGGGCATATTTCGCCACGCCAATGCCCTCAACGTGCGTAAACGCCTCCAGCTCAGCGGTCAGCAATCCATACAGTGAACCGAAATGGTCTATCAGTTCTTTCGCCAGCGTAAATACCGTTTTCCCCGGCGTGCCTGTGCGTAAAAAGAGCGCCAGCAGCTCGTCGTCCTTTAACAACGTGACGCCATGACGCAGCATTTTTTCACGCGGTAGCAGCAGTTCAGTCTCTTCCATGCCTGGCCTCCTTCTGTTTGCCATTATGCTGCCACAGGCAAATTCGGGGTTCGATGCTGGCATTTCGTTCTTGCGTAACGCCTCGCAAAGTGAATTAAGGACATCATCACCCCGTTTTAGGGATTGTGATAAAATGCCCGCTCTCTGGTGAAACCCAACAGGAAAGAATCATGATGAGCCTGGCCGGTAAAAAAATCGTTCTTGGCGTCAGCGGCGGTATTGCTGCCTATAAAACGCCAGACCTGGTGCGCCGTTTGCGCGAGCGCGGGGCCGACGTACGGGTCGCGATCACCGAAGGCGGCAAAGCCTTTATCACCCCACTGAGCCTGCAAGCCGTCTCGGGATACCCGGTATCCGACAGCCTTCTCGACCCGGCGGCCGAAGCCGCAATGGGCCACATTGAGCTGGGGAAATGGGCCGATCTGGTTATCCTTGCCCCCGCCACGGCAGATTTAATTGCCCGCCTGGCAGCCGGTATGGCGAACGATCTGGTAACGACCATTTGCCTCGCCACGCCTGCGCCCGTCGCGGTTGTGCCCGCAATGAACCAGCAGATGTACCGCAACGCCGCTACCCAGCACAATCTGGACACGCTGGCCTCGCGCGGCCTGCTGATTTGGGGACCGGACAGCGGCAGCCAGGCCTGCGGCGACGTGGGGCCAGGGCGTATGCTCGACCCATTAACGATTGTTGATATGGCCGCCGCCCATTTCTCGCCTGTCAACGATCTGCAACATCTCAACATCATGATTACCGCGGGCCCCACGCGCGAGCCGCTGGATCCGGTGCGTTACATCACCAACCACAGCTCCGGCAAAATGGGCTTTGCGATTGCTGCCGCGGCAGCCAAACGCGGCGCGAACGTCACGCTGGTGAGCGGCCCGGTGTCGCTTACCACACCAGCGTTTGTGCAGCGTATTGATGTGACGACCGCGCTGGAAATGAACGCCGCCGTACTGGCGCATGCTCAACAGCAGCATATTTTTATCGGCTGTGCGGCCGTCGCTGATTACCGCGCCGAAACTATTGCTGACGCCAAAATTAAAAAGCAAGGCGATGAATTAACAATAAAAATGGTGAAGAACCCGGATATCGTTGCCGGTGTCGCCGCACTGAAAACTCATCGTCCTTACGTTGTTGGGTTTGCCGCAGAAACGAATAATGTGGAAGAATATGCCCGGCAAAAACGTACCCGCAAAAACCTCGATTTAATTTGCGCGAACGACGTATCGCTGTCCACGCAAGGATTTAACAGCGACAGCAACGCATTGCACCTTTTCTGGCAGGATGGAGATAAAGTCTTACCGCTTGAGCGCAAAGAACTCCTGGGCCAACACTTACTGGACGAGATCGTTACCCGTTATGATGAAAAAAATCGACGTTAAGATTCTGGACCCGCGCGTTGGCGAGCAATTTCCGCTGCCAACGTATGCCACCTCCGGCTCTGCCGGTCTTGACCTGCGCGCCTGTCTCGATGACGCCGTAGAACTGGCGCCGGGTGCAACGACCCTGATCCCGACCGGGCTGGCGATTCACATTGCTGACCCGTCACTGGCAGCGGTGATCCTGCCGCGCTCTGGCCTGGGCCATAAGCATGGCGTCGTGCTGGGTAACCTGGTCGGCCTGATCGACTCTGACTATCAGGGTCAGCTGATGGTATCCGTATGGAACCGTGGCCAGGACAGCTTCACCATTGAGCCGGGCGAGCGTATCGCGCAGATGGTGTTTGTACCGGTGGTGCAGGCAGAATTTAACCTGGTGGCAGACTTCGACGCTACCGACCGTGGCGAAGGCGGCTTCGGCCATTCCGGGCGCAAATAACCGCCCGACAAACACGCATCTCACAGCGCCATAATGCAATAACAAACCGCAAACGTCAGTTTGCGGGTCGCTGTGTGGTTGCCAGCCTGACAAGTGCTTATTTTCAGGGGTATTTTGTAACATGGCAGAAAAACAAACCGCGAAAAGGAATCGTCGCGAAGAAATACTTCAATCTCTGGCTCTGATGCTTGAATCCAGCGACGGCAGTCAACGCATCACCACCGCAAAACTGGCGGCCTCTGTGGGCGTGTCAGAGGCGGCGCTGTATCGTCATTTCCCGAGCAAAACCCGGATGTTTGACAGCCTGATCGAGTTTATCGAAGACAGCCTGATCACGCGCATCAACCTGATTCTGAAGGATGAAAAAGACACCAGCACGCGTCTGCGTCTGATTGTGCTGCTGATTCTGGGCTTTGGTGAACGTAACCCGGGTCTGACCCGTATTCTGACCGGCCACGCGCTGATGTTTGAACAGGATCGTCTGCAAGGCCGTATAAACCAGCTTTTTGAGCGTATCGAAGCCCAGCTGCGTCAGGTTCTGCGCGAGAAGAAAATGCGGGAAGGCGAGGGATATAATACGGATGAAACCCTGCTGGCAAGCCAGATCCTGGCATTTTGCGAAGGGATGCTCTCCCGGTTTGTGCGCAGCGAGTTTAAATATCGACCAACGGACGATTTTGACGCCCGCTGGCCGTTAGTGGCTGCTCAGTTACAGTAACGCCATCGCCGGATGGCGGCTTCGCCTTATCCGGCCTACGAACGGGTAGGCCCGGTAAGCGCAGCGCCACCGGGCAATTGAATTAAACGCCAAACTCTTCGCGGTATTGACGCACCGCCGCCAGATGATCAGCCATCTCAGGCTTCTCTTCCAGATACGCAATCAGATCTTTCAGGGTAATAATCGACGTCACTTTGCAGTTGTAGTCGCGCTCCACTTCCTGAATAGCAGAGATGTCGCCGCGCCCACGCTCCTGACGATTGAGCGAAATCAGCACGCCCGCAAGCGTTGCACCGTTAGCCTGGATTATCTCCATCGATTCACGGATCGCGGTACCTGCGGTGATCACGTCATCCACCAGCATCACGCGGCCCTGCAACGCGCTGCCTACCAGGTTGCCGCCTTCACCGTGGGTTTTGGCTTCTTTACGGTTAAAGCAGTACGGTACGTCGCGGTCATGGTGCTCCGCCAGCGCCACCGCCGTGGTGGTTGCGATTGGAATGCCTTTGTACGCGGGGCCAAACAGCAGGTCGAAATCAATCCCGGAATCCACCAGCGCTTCGGCATAGAAGCGGCCTAACAGTGCCAGGTCGCGCCCGGTATTAAACAGCCCGGCGTTGAAGAAATACGGGCTTTTACGCCCGGATTTCAGCGTGAACTCGCCAAACTTAAGTACCTGCTTGTTAAGCGCAAACTCAATAAACTGGCGCTGATACGATTTCATGGATTTGCTCCTTTGTCTTTTCAGTCTTACAGGCAAAAAAAAGGCGACTCATTGGTCGCCTTAAAATCAATTTTCTAACGCCGCTTTCTGCGTCGCTACAATAGATTCGATTCCCCCTCGGGCCAACGCCAGCAAGGTGAGCAGTTCTTCGTGGGTGAATGGCTCGCCTTCTGCCGTACCCTGCACTTCAATGATGCGACCATCTTCGGTCATCACCACGTTCATGTCGGTTTCTGCGGCAGAATCTTCAACGTATTCCAGATCGCAAAGCGCTTCGCCGTTAACGATACCAACGGAGACAGCAGCAACCATCCCTTTCATTGGGTTGGTTTTCAGCTTACCGGCGGCAACCAGCTTGTTCAGGGCGTCTGCCAGCGCCACACAGGCACCGGTAATAGAGGCCGTACGCGTGCCACCATCGGCCTGGATCACGTCGCAGTCCAGCGTGATGGTGAACTCACCCAACGTTTTCAGGTCAACCGCGGCGCGGAGCGCACGCGCGATCAGGCGCTGAATCTCCATAGTACGGCCGCCCTGCTTACCTTTTGCCGCTTCACGGGCATTACGGGTATGGGTTGCGCGCGGCAACATACCGTATTCGGCGGTGATCCACCCCTGGCCCTGACCTTTCAGGAAGCGAGGCACGCCCTCTTCAATGGACGCGGTGCAAAGCACCTTGGTGTCACCAAACTCAACCAGCACGGAGCCTTCAGCGTGTTTTGTATAGTTACGGGTCAGGGTGACGGGACGCACCTGGTTGGCGCTACGACCTGCTGGACGCATGATGGATTCTCCGGCTTGAAACGAATGTGGCTGCGCATTATACGGATAAAGGACGCTTATTCCTATCCTGAGAAGCCCCTGAAAGCTATAATCCCCCCATCTCTCCTTTAAAAACGGGAATGTCTATGATCCGCAGTATGACCGCCTACGCCCGGCGTGAAATCAAGGGTAGCTGGGGTAGCGCTACCTGGGAAATGCGCTCGGTAAACCAGCGCTATCTGGAAACGTATTTCCGTATGCCGGAACAGTTCCGCAGCCTGGAGCCTGTGGTGCGTGAGCGTATCCGTACGCGTCTGACCCGCGGGAAAGTGGAATGTAACCTGCGTTTTGAGCCTGATGCCAGTGCACAGGGCGAACTGATCCTGAACGAAAAGTTGGCAAAACAGCTGGTTAATGCGGCGAACTGGGTCAAAATGCAAAGCGATGAAGGCGAGATCAACCCGGTTGATATTCTGCGCTGGCCTGGCGTGATGGCCGCCGGAGAGCAGGATCTGGACGCGATTACCGCTGAGATCCTGGCTGCACTCGACGGCACGCTGGACGACTTTATCGTTGCCCGCGAAACCGAAGGCCAGGCGCTGAAAGCGATGATTGAGCAACGCCTTGAGGGCGTGAGCGCCGAAGTCGCTAAAGTGCGCGCTCATATGCCAGAAGTGCTGCAATGGCAGCGTGAGCGTCTTGTCGCCAAACTGGAAGAGGCGGAAGTCCAGCTGGAAAACAACCGTCTGGAACAAGAGCTGGTGCTGATGGCGCAGCGTGTGGACGTGGCTGAAGAGCTGGATCGTCTGGAAGCGCACGTTAAAGAGACCTACAACATTCTGAAGAAGAAAGAAGCGGTAGGCCGCCGTCTCGACTTTATGATGCAGGAGTTCAATCGCGAGTCGAACACGCTGGCGTCTAAGTCTATCAATGCAGAGGTAACCAATTCAGCGATTGAACTGAAGGTCCTGATTGAGCAGATGCGCGAGCAGATCCAGAATATCGAGTAATTCCTTTCAGGGTGGTATTGCCTCGCATACCACCCATTACTTTTTCTAATCCTTTCTTAGCCCTACTTCCTTTCTATCCCGCCTTATATCAAGCCTGCCTGGCATGCGTTGATAATTTTCTGTAGGGCACCCCCCCTCACCTTAGAAAATCTCAATCGTGATCTTCCGCACAAATCGCTAATCTCCTTCTCTTCATTCCGGAGGGTTTATGCTGCTTCACATTCTTTATCTTATTGGCATTACCGCAGAAGCCATGACCGGCGCGCTCGCTGCCGGACGTCGCCGTATGGACACCTTCGGCGTGATTATCATTGCCACAGCCACCGCGCTCGGCGGCGGGTCCGTACGCGATATCCTGCTTGGCCATTATCCGCTCGGCTGGGTAAAAAACCCTGAGTACGTCATTATCGTGGCAACGGCAGCCGTGCTAACCACGATTGTGGCCCCGGTGATGCCTCATCTGCGCCGCGTGTTCCTGGTGCTGGATGCGCTTGGGCTGATTGTTTTTTCCATCATTGGCGCACAAATCGCTCTCGATATGGGTGAAGGCCCGGTTATCGCCACCATTGCTGCCGTGATCACGGGCGTGTTTGGCGGGGTGCTGCGGGATATGTTCTGCAAACGTATCCCGCTGGTTTTCCAGAAGGAACTGTATGCCGGCATCTCCTTTGCTGCGGCAGTGCTTTACGTCGCCTTGCAGCACTATGTCACCAGCCACGATGTGGTGGTTATCTCCACCCTGCTGTTTGGTTTCACCGCGCGTATGCTGGCATTGCGCCTGAAGCTGGGCCTGCCCGTTTTTCATTACAAACACAATGCGCATTAATGTCAGAACGGGCAGGCGCCGGATAATCAGTTACTCGAATAGTTGTAACCGTAGTGATGGTAGCCGTAGCCGTAAGCGTTGCTTGCCCGCTTAACGACGCCGTTGAGAATCACTCCTTTGGTATTGACGCCACTCTGCTCCAGACGCTGTACACAGACCAGCATCTCCTTCACGCTGTTCATCCCGAAGCGGGCGACCAGCAGCGTGGTGCCTGCGCGACGGCCGACAACCGCCGCGTCGGTGACCGCCAGGATCGGTGGCGTATCGATAATCACCAGATCGTAGCGTTCATTCGCCCAGTCCAGCAGCTGCTGGAAACGCGTATGCATCAGAAGCTCCGCCGGATTAGGAGGGATCTGCCCGCGCACGATGGTATCGAACCCGCCTTTATCGAAGGTCTGAACGCCCTGGGTATACTCCGCCTTACCGGACAACATCTCCGACAAGCCGCAGGTATTGTCGAGCTTAAACAGATCATGGGCATACCCGCGACGCATATCCGCATCAATATAGAGCACTTTCTGGCCCGCCTGCGCCACGACGGCCGCCAGGGTACTGCTGACAAAGGTTTTACCGCTGTCAGGCGTGGCGCCAGAGATCATCAGTATATTGTTCGCTGACTCCATCATCGCGAAATGCAGGCTGGTGCGCAGGCCGCGAATCGCCTCCACGGAGAGATCGACCGGATTATCCGCCGCCAGGAAGGGGATATGTTTGGTCTTATGGCGCAGCCCTGGGGACATAAAGTCTTTTTTACGCAAACGCATCTTTTTAGCCAGCCATTCTGACAGCGGTACGGTGGCATAGACGTTAATCCCGTGCTCCTCCAGCTGCTCCGGCGTTTCAATGCCCATACGCAGCATACTGCGCGCCAGGATCCAGCCCGCAGAGACGAACAGACCCAGGAGAACCCCCAGAACGACGACCAGCGCTTTTTTCGGCTTGACTGGCTGCGGCCGGGTCACGGCCGGATCGATAATGCGGACGTTACCAATTGCGCTCGACCGGGCGATGCTCAGCTCCTGTTCGCGGTTAAGCAGCTGCTGGTAGATAACGCGTCCCGACTCCACATCACGGCTCAGGCGCAAGACCTCCTGCTGGGTTGACGGCATGGACGATACCCGTTTATTCAGGCGGTTTTTTTCCTGCTCCAGCGTCTGGCGTTTCTCAATCAGCGCCCGGTAGGTGGGGTGATCTTTTTTGTAGAGCTGCGAAATTTCCGCTTCCCGGAAGGTCAGTTCATTGAGCTGATTGTCCGCATTTACAATCTGCTCCAGCACCGCTTTTGCCTCCAGGTTCAGGTCAACGGAGTCGTTTTGCTGGCGATAGCGGTTGAGCTTCTCCTCGGCCTGGTCCAGCTCGCTGCGTACCTGCGGAAGCTGCTGCTTCAAAAATTGCAGGCTTTTCGCATCCTGCGCCGCCTGGCGAGCCACGTTCTGTTGTAAATAGTTGTCGGCGATGCAGTTAAGCACGCGAGCCATCTCATCGGGATCTTCTCCCGTGATGGTCAGGCCAAGCATCCCGCTGTCCTTGCTGCGCTCGCTCACGGAAAAACGCAGCTGTAGCGCGTCAATGGCCTCCAGCTCACTCTGCTGTGTAATCGTAAATTGCGTACCCGGCTTCGCCTGGATATCGGCAATGGTAATGGCGATATTCGCCGCGCTCAGGGGTTGTCCCACAACGCCCTGTAACGTCACATTATCGCCTTCCAGCTGATAGTGGCCCTTCTCGCCGACGGTCAGCGTCAGCTTTTGCGCCCGGCCCGCGACAGGGGGAAGATTGAGCATACGGATATCGACGATGCCAGGCTGTTGGCCGGTGAGCCGCGCCCAGCCGCGTCCGACAAGGGGAAAATAGTTTTCACTTACCTGCGTGCGCAGGTTCAGGTCATCAATCGTTTTACCGAGGATCATGCGCGACTGGAGAAGCTGAAGCTCCGGTGCCGACTCCGGCGAGGAGTCAGGGATGAACTCGCTAAGGTTACTGAGTAGCGCGTTGCCCTGCTTCTGTTCCACCTGTATCAGCGCATCGGCCTGATAAACCGGTGTGGCAAAGAGCGCATAAAGCAGGGCCACCAGCGTGAACAGCGCGGTAAGGATGAGAATGAATTTTCGGTGGTCGAGCAGCTCACCCAACAGGCGCACAAGATCGATCTCGTTATTCGCGGCAGACGCATCATGGGCGTGAAGGTTATTTGTTGACATAAAACGTAACTATCCCGTGTGATTAACTGAGCCGTTTCGCCCATTCCAGACTGGCCTGCTCCAGCAGCCCATAAACATATTCAAATGCGTCCCGGTTTTTACGGTAGGGGTCCGGGATCTCTTTTCTGCCCGTCCAGTGACCAAAGAGCATCATTTTGCCGCGCGCCTCCGGTGCGATAGCCGTGACCTGCTCGATATGTTCCAGCTCCATCGCCAGAATCAGATCGTAGTCGCGCACCATGGCGGGGGTGAGCCTGCGCGCCACGTGGCCCTCAAGCAGGGTGCCGCGTTCGGCGGCGATCTCTGTCGCCTGTGAATCGGCGGTGCGCCCTTCCAGGCCACACGTTCCCGCTGAATCGACCCGGGCAGCGGGAAGCAGCCGGCGCAGCAGCCGTTCCCCAATGGGAGAGCGGCAGATATTGCCGGTACAGATCACCAGGATGGCGTTAAACGTTAGTTTGGCCATGTTCTGATATTTCTCCCTGTTTCAGTCAGGTCATGTACGCCGGTAATGGTCGGCACAAGCTGAGAGATCACGCGGTTCCAGCGCACCAGCGGCGCGGTGGTGACATAGACGATGTCGTAAGGCTCAAGCTGAAATTCGGTGCTCAACACCATCGCGGTGGCATCCCGGGCGTTAAGCTGGTAGACGTTGGCGATTTTGCCGTTCTGCTTGCCCTGCAACGGACGAATCACAAAGATTCCGGTGGCGTCGGCCAAATCCTGATTCACGCCCTGTGCATTACCCAGCGCTTCCGCCAGCGTCATGCCGCTACGGTCCATCTTCAGGGTGCTCTGTTTACCCACCTCGCCCATGACAAACACTTTCAGGTCGTCATTACGGGGAATGAAGAGAATATCGCCCGGATAGAGGAGTTTGTTCTGGGTGAGATCGCCGCGCTGCATCAGCGCGTAGAGCGAAATGTGCGTGTCCTGGCCGTTGTGGGTCAGCACCACATGGCGCCAGTCCGCCTCAGATGTCAGGCCGCCAGCCGCATTGATCGCATCCATTATCGTCAGCGGAATGTTGGTGATGGGCTGCTGGCCCGACTTAGCCACTTCGCCCGTCACGTAGGCTTTTTGCGAGCGGAATGCCGCGACGCTGACATCCACCTGCGGGCTCTCAATCACCGAGTCCAGCCGGGCGGCGATCTCATCGCGCACCTGGGCCAGCGTTTTGCCGACGACGCGGATTTTGCCGATATAGGGGTAGAAGATCGTGCCATCGGCATTCACCCAGTTGCCCGTATCGCTGGCGCTGCGGTACTGACCTGCGGGGGTGGTCAGCTCCGGGTGGTCCCAGACGGTAACCATCAGCACGTCGCCGACGCCGATGCAATATTGGTAGTTCTGAAGCTGGCGATCCAGTTCAGGATTCGCGCGGGAGTCGACTTTGCCAGGCAGCAACTGCTCCACCAGCCCCGGCGTGAGGGGATAGACGTTGACCATCTTATTCAGATCGTAATTGCTGTCAGGCAGATCGATAATATCTTTGCCCTGGGTGCTAAGTCCCTGGCCCGGTACGATAGTACAACCGCTTAACGCCATCATAGCCAACGCCAGCACGGAAAATTTAACGTTTTTCATTCAGGAAAATCATCTGGTTAAGTAATGCCTTTTTCATCCGGTACTACTGCCCTACCGGGGTTTCGCGTTCTGACGTCATGTCATAGAGCTGATATTTACGGCCTAACATCTGGCCGCCATCACGCGTGAGAGGCGTCCACGAGACTACCGCCCGGTTGCGATTTGGGCCGATCGTCATCAGATCAAGCGGGATCGAGATGTAGAAGCCTTTGCTAAAGCCACCTTCGCCATAATCCTCTTTCGAGACGTTGGTCAGCGCCGCCCAGACGCCTACCGTCACGCCGCTGTCGAATCGTTTCGCGACGTCGAGGGTGGCGCCTTTATCCTTCGCCAGGTACTGCCCGACGCTCAGCTTCATTAGCACACTTTTGAGCTTCGCCAGGTTCCAGTAGGCGGTGATAAATCCGGTTGGCACGCTGTAGTCGGTGAAGCGCATCATGTCGTCCCAGTCGCGCTGCTTGACGTAATTCGCATCCACCCCCAGCGCCCAGCCGCTATCCAGCGGGCGCCAGAGCGCCTCTGCTCCCACGCCGCCGTACATGGTTTCGAGGTAGCCGCCATAAATCTGGGCATAGAAGCCGTTCCCCAGCGCATCGACATAGTTGGCTTGTAAGTTGTTGATGTAGACGTCATTGCTGACATAATCGCGAATATGGGTTCTGACGCGCGGCAGGCTGGAGTCAGCGGGAAGTAGCGAGGATTTGAACTTGTCGTAGTTGTTATAGAGGTTGGCGAACACGCCGCCGTCGAGCAGCAGACGATCGGTCAGCCAGTAGCTGGCGCTGGCCATCACCCCCACCTGGAACATATAGAAATCTTCCGGACCGCCCAGCGACTGCGCCAGCGTCGGTTTAACGCTGTAGCTGAAGCGATCGGCGCGAATACGGTAGCCACGCCCGAATGCTGTGGTATCCACAGGCTCGACGCGCTGCTGCCTGAGCGCCTCCTCCTGGCCGAGCGGCTGCCCCGCCAACTGTTTGCGCAGGCTGGCGACATCGGTTTGCGTCGTGACGAGCGGCAGATGATCACGCTGCTGGGTGATAGCGATCGTGTCGACCCCGTCGGGCAGGTTATTGATCAGAATACGGTTGGCACGATCCACCGCTTCGCGCGGATCGCGATAGCGATACTGTTCGCCGGTCATGTATAAGGTATTGCCGTGCTGAAGGATCTCCGGCGCATCGAAGCCTGCGTTGTACTTAAGCGCGGTGAGCTGGTTCGCCGCAGAGGTATAGTCCAGCGTCTCGCCTGCCGGTGCCGGTTGCCAGGCCGGTTTCGGGTTATCACGCAACGCGGGGCGCAGGTCGTTAAAGTTGGTCCGCAGGGTGAAGCCAAACATCAGCGTATTGCCGCGCTCGTAGCTGAGGTTGAGATCGGCCCAGTCGGCAACGCGATAGACCGCCCCCACGTTAATATGGCTCGACTGCTTAATGGAGCCGGCAAAATCATCGGCATAATTGTTGCCGTCATACTCAAGCTTCAGGCGCAGGGGCTGCCAGGGCGTCTGATACTGGAGGCCGCCAAACAGAGACGCCGGACCACGAAACATATCGCTAAAGCTGATATCTCCGGCATCATGCGACTCGCCGCGGGTGCAATACTTATTGTTGTCATGGCAAAGCGGGTTACCCACGTTGTCGCTATTACCGGGATATCCCCAGGCTATTCCAAAGGTAAAATCGACCGGTCCGGCCATTTTACTGGCAACCAGATATTCACCATCGAACAGGCCGGTGCCTGCAATATCACGCTTGCCGAGCGCCACCTGCGGCAGGCTATAGTCCTCTTCCCACAGACGAACTTTAAAGTCGAACGACTTATCCTTGTAGCTTTGATCGCCGCTGAAATCCTCGTCGCTGCTGTATTTACGGGTGCGGACGTCGGTATAGCGAATTGTCCCTTCCAGCCACGGGAAGAGCACGACCGAAGAGGAGTAAAAACGGTACTGGTTGTTATCGCGGTAGTTGACGCTGAATTCCCCTTCCCGGCCAAAGCGCGCGTCGGGCATTTGCATCAGGCCGGTGCCGCCAAAATCGGACTGTGACGGTCCGGTCGGATCGGGCCAGGTACGCAGCTCCGCGTGGCAGGCAGAAGAGATCGCCAGAGCAAGGCCGCTCAGTAAAAAAAGTTTGTTCATCAGTCAGGTATCCGCCGCGTCAGGAGCGCAACGATTTGCTCATTCAGACCGGTAAAATCGTCCGGTACCGCCCGGGGATCAAACCCCACCCACAGAACAGCGCCCGGCTCTGCTTCAATATGGCGTGCGTTCCAGTACGCCACCGGCGCAACAACCGTACTGCCGTCAGGATCGATAACGGTTACGTTATTCCTGTCGGCGCCGGCCAGCCGCAACTGCCCCTGTAAGTAGTCCCGGATGCTTGCGCCCGGTCGCCAAGCCCGTTTCCCCGGCGTGACGACCGCCCCCATCAGCGTGACGGTACGGGGCGCAGGAGAGAGCCACAGATCGTAACGGCCCTCAAGGGAGCGATCGCCGCGGGCGTCGGTACGCACGGCATCTGGGTCGAGGCTGACAAACTGCCGCCCGACGATCCGCAGGGAGCGGATCTGTGCAGCGACAGCGCGAATGGTCGCGATCCGCTCGTCATCGGCGCGATTCTGCCAGGTTGAAAGCGACGCCAGCACCTGCTGTTGCGTCTGTTGCGCGCGCAGCGTGGCGGAAGGGGTTGCGATGACAGCCCCCTGCCACCAGACGTTGTTCAGCTGCGGCTGGGTGACCAGCCGGGAGAGCGTATCAGCCGGTTCAGCAGACCACGTTTTGCCCGGCTGATGCACGGTAACGACACTTGCGCATAAGGCGGACAGGCTGAAGAGAGATAGCCCTACGCCAGGTAACCATTTTCTGAGTCTGTTCATGGGGCGGGCTTCAACATCGTCATGGCGACAGGGAATACGCCCGCGCCGAGCATCTGTTCGCTCTGGCGTACCTGGCCGGTAGCGGAATCAATCCAGAAGGTGTTATGCCAGCGACGATCGAGGCCGTCGGCCTGCACCGCCTCCTGCCAGACCTGACAACGTAGCGTGTTTCCGGCAAGGGTCAGGTTTTCCGTCCCGCTCAGGGAGAAGCGCGAGGTCAGGTGTGCGGAGCGATACCGCCCCTCTTCCTGCCAGCGCACATCACGCGACCACTGGCTGCCGTCGCGGAGCTGCGGCGTGTGGCGCAGCGGATCGTGCTCAAGATTGGTTACCTCAAGCAGGTTATAAGGAAGCTTGAGCGTGTGGATAAGGCGACCGTTATGCGTGACGATCATCGCATTATCCTGCGATAACCATTTACTGTTTCCCTGTTCGATGTATCCGAGAACCACCAGGATCCTCGGGCCATTATCCAGTCGCAGGTACATGGTTGAGTATGGGAGCGCCTGAATCTGCCCGTCCGTTACCGTCACATCCTGGCGCCCGTCCAGACTGGCGTTAAAGGTCTCAATAATGCTCTGCTGGCTCGGCGTACACCCCTGGATCAGCAGAGTCATGATGAGCAGAATAAACAGTCTCACCAGAAATCCTTGATTAAATAACATTGAAATCAATCAAATACCCGGCTTTAATATCGACGCCGGGTCAAGTCGTTGCGCTGTTCAGCGCAAGGTTATATCGCCTTGCGCACCAGCCTTAGCGGGTAACTGTCGTCGTGGAAGTACCATTGCTTGAGTCATCGCCACTGTCGCTTGCCGCGACAACGGCTAACGTCGCTACGCCGGCAATCGCAGCGGTGGTGACAACAGCGGTTGTCCCAATCGCCCCTGCCGCCAGTCCCCCCGTAGTGCCAGCGGTAGTTCCCACCGTTGCTCCGGTTGTTGTTCCGGTTGTTGCTGCGCTGGTGCTACCTGCTTCGGTGGTAGCGCCTATAGCAGGCAAGGCAGTCGCCAGCGTGAGTGCCGTCAGCACTGTACAAAGCGTCCTTTTCATTTTTGGTCCTCATTCAAATGAAGGAAAATATGAGCACCTGGAAACCAGGTCCCGGTTAACGGGCATAAAGCCCGGGGCTGAATTCCGGCCCGACAGGGACGGAAAATCATCCATGTAAAAGCCCTGGGCTCTGAACACCAGCGCATATAAACCGCCAGGATATATTTCGGTACCCTTAATTGCTTCAATTGGAGTTCAGATAGTTAACTCCCTCACGGGGTGCAAAAAGAAAGGAAAACGCAGAAGTGATGCAAAATGCACCCCAGCGGTAACTACCTTAAAAATTTTGGATAAGATAATTCTTATAATAATTTGACGCAATGATTTCCGGCAGAATAAATATGACCAATTGTTAACCAGAAAAAACTCAATATATTATTAATTAAACATTTAACCAACTGAAATTAAAAGCAAAACCACGTCAAGCACACAGACTACATCACCTATAACGCCTTCATTACCGGCTAGTGTTCTCGATTAATAATGATTGAGATCAATTAAACCAACCTCTCGAGAAAAATAAAAACACAAGCAGAGTAAACCCTGAAATCAGGATCGGGAATAATATTTCCTCAAAATATATTTATCATGAATAATTCATTTATATTCATAATTACTGCGTATATAAACCGCGTCTCATAAATACGCTATTTCACGGCAGCGAAAATGTTTTCCTCCCTCGCCAGTCTGTTCAGGAGCGCATGCAGATTAAAATCCACCGATGTGCTCTGCGGCCAGCCACTTTGCCAGGGCATCAATCTGAGGCTGATGCAGCCAGTTTACGATCTGGCGGGCTTTCTCCTGCCCGACACCCGGTAGCAGCCGCCACTCCGCTTCGCTTCGCTGAATCAGCGCCTGCCAGGTGCGATCCCCTGCCGCCTTGAGCGTCGACCGGGCCAGCGGTATTCCCATCGCGGTGATCCAGCGGATAAAAGGGCGCTCCCGCGCCAGGTTAAACTGATGCCACAGCGCAGCGCCATGCGATGCCGATATCCCCGGCGTCGCGGTGAGCTGCGCCTGCGTGAGCTGTAGCCAGGAGAAGAGGTGCTCAAACCGATGCGCCTGATAGAGGGTCCGCCATCCTGATTCGCCCATACCTTCGATATCTAACGCCTGCCTGGAACTTAGCCACGTCAGCCGGGCAAAAAATTGCTCCATGCACTCCGGGGAGGCATAGAAACAGGTTAAGCCGTTATAGCGCGATGAGGGCGGCTGTGGTTTACGGCGATCCACATTGCGCCACACCACGTTATCCAGCCGGGGAATACCTTGTCCCGCCAGGCTTACCAGCACCTGATCGCCGGGGGCAATATCCAGCCTCTGCCAGCGGTTAACTGACCCTAAGCTGACGCGCTGTACGCGTTTATCGTCGAGCATCAGCGGCTCAAGCTGCGCAATCGCGGTGATCCGCCCGGTACGGCCAACGGTAAAGTGAATCGCTTTGACTTCCGTCACCTGGGCCACAGGAAGGTATTTCCATGCGACGACCCAACTTCCTTCCCCCGGCAGCCACTCCTCGCCCGGCGGCTCTGCCGAGGCGCGGACCACGATGCCATCCGTGGCGAAGGGCAACGAAGCCTTAAACCAGGCCGTCCGCTGCGCTTCCACGTCAGCCGCGTTTTTAACCGGCAGGGTATAGCGCGCCGTCAGGGTAAAACCAGCCTCCGCCAGCGCGGAAAGGCGTGCTTTCATCACTTTTGGGCCGTTCGGCCAGGCCCAGATAAAAATGCCTGTCTGCTTCAGCGCTGCGCGATCGGTCGCGCGCATCATCGCCCCCGCTACCTTCGCACGCGCGTTCATCCCCCCCATCCGTTGCTGGATATGCCCCTCGCGCAGCAGAAAAAGTTCCCCCTGCAACACGCTGTTGGCAAGCGGCCCGACCAGCGTTTGCGGAATAGCGGAGATCATTCGCGCCTGTGCCGTCCACTCTTCCCCCTGTAAGCCGTCGCCCCGGCTGATCGCCTGCGCCAGCTTGCCGTTTTTGTAGACCAGGGTGACCGCAACACCATCCACCTTTGGCTGTACCCAGAGATCCTGCTGCGTCGCCATCCAGCGGCTAAGCGCCTGCTTGCTTTCTACTTTATGCACGCCGGTATGGGCGAAGGGATGCTTCACCGTCCCGCTGGCGGCAGGGCGATCGTCGTGCAGCGGCTCATCGTGAAAACAGCGCTGCCACTGTTTTAAGCGGCCGTTAAGCCTGTCGTAAACGTCGTCGCTCACCTCGCTGCTGCCCTGCTTCCAGTAATCTTCATTCCAGCGGGTCAGCTGCGCCTTCAGGGCCGCGATCTCCTGCCCGGCTTTAGCCGGTGACCAGACCGGGCAGATAGCCATCGCCCCGCTGCTTAAGAAGATCATCAGTATGCTTATCCATTTCACCATTATTACCCCTCCCTGTTTTGCGAAGGGTATACCCTGCCCGGGAGCCGCAGACCAGCTGCAAAAATGCATTTTACGAGCGCGCTTCAGCGCATTGTTTTTGTTGCAGCAAAAGGAAGGTAAAAGCTGAAAACGGCACGCAAAATTTAATCATCCGGGGGAAAAAGTGTGACAAAGGCTACGTCACACAGCGGCGACGTGTATAATAAGCCCGTATGTAGGACTTCTTCGTTAACACATACAAAAGACTCTCATGGCTCAAGGCACGCTTTATATTGTTTCTGCCCCTAGTGGCGCGGGTAAATCCAGCCTTATTCAGGCACTGTTAAAAACCCAACCGTTGTACGATACACAGGTTTCTGTTTCTCACACCACGCGAGCACCGCGTCCGGGTGAAGTGCACGGTGAACACTATTTCTTTGTGAATCACGACGAATTCAGAGCGATGATTGGCAGAGACGCGTTTCTTGAACACGCAGAAGTATTCGGTAACTACTACGGTACTTCGCGTGAAACCATTGAGCAGGTTCTGGCGACCGGCGTGAACGTGTTCCTGGATATCGACTGGCAGGGCGCGCAGCAAATTCGTAAGAAAATGCCGGATTCGCGCAGTATCTTTATTTTACCGCCATCGAAAGATGAACTGGATCGCCGCCTGCGTGGTCGCGGCCAGGACAGCGAAGAAGTTATCGCGAAGCGTATGGCGCAGGCTGTTGCAGAAATGAGCCATTACGCGGAATATGATTACCTTATTGTGAATGATGATTTTGATGCCGCGCTGAGCGATCTCAAAACTATCCTTCGCGCAGAACGCCTGCGTATGAGCCGCCAGAAGCAGCGACATGACGCATTAATCACCAAACTGTTGGCAGACTGAACCCACTTTCAGTATCATGCCCAGTCATTTCTTCACCTGTGGAGCATTTTAAGTATGGCACGCGTAACTGTTCAGGACGCTGTAGAGAAAATTGGTAACCGTTTTGACCTGGTGCTGGTCGCCGCGCGTCGCGCTCGTCAGATGCAGGTAGGCGGTAAAGATCCGCTGGTACCGGAAGAAAACGATAAAACCACCGTTATTGCACTTCGCGAAATCGAAGAAGGTCTGATTAACAACCAGATCCTCGACGTGCGTGAGCGCCAGGAGCAGCAAGAGCAGGAAGCCGCTGAATTACAAGCTGTTACCGCTATTGCTGAAGGTCGTCGTTAATTAAACCTGCGGGTCGCCCTTGTATCTGTTTGAAAGCCTGAATCAACTGATTCAAACCTACCTGCCTGAAGACCAGATTAAGCGTCTTCAGCAGGCGTATCTCGTTGCACGTGACGCTCACGAGGGCCAGACACGTTCAAGCGGTGAACCCTATATCACGCACCCGGTAGCGGTGGCCTGTATTCTGGCCGAGATGAAACTCGACTACGAAACGCTGATGGCCGCCCTGCTGCATGACGTGATTGAAGATACCCCTGCCACCTACCAGGACATGGAACAGCTGTTTGGCAAAAGCGTTGCCGAGCTGGTGGAAGGGGTCTCTAAGCTTGATAAGCTGAAATTCCGCGATAAGAAAGAGGCGCAGGCCGAAAACTTCCGCAAGATGATCATGGCGATGGTGCAGGATATCCGCGTCATTCTAATCAAACTCGCTGACCGCACCCACAATATGCGCACGCTGGGCTCACTTCGCCCGGATAAACGTCGCCGCATCGCCCGTGAAACCCTCGAAATCTACAGTCCGCTGGCGCACCGTTTAGGTATTCATCACATTAAAACCGAGCTGGAAGAGCTGGGTTTTGAGGCGTTGTACCCGAACCGCTATCGCGTGATTAAAGAGGTGGTGAAAGCCGCTCGCGGTAACCGTAAAGAGATGATTCAAAAGATCCTCTCTGAAATCGAAGGGCGTTTGCAGGAAGCGGGCATTCCGTGCCGCGTGAGCGGTCGCGAAAAGCATTTGTACTCTATCTACTGCAAAATGGTGCTCAAAGAGCAGCGTTTTCACTCGATCATGGATATCTACGCATTCCGCGTGATCGTCCACGACTCGGACACCTGCTACCGCGTGCTGGGGCAGATGCATAGCCTGTACAAGCCACGCCCGGGGCGCGTCAAAGATTACATCGCCATTCCAAAAGCGAACGGATACCAGTCTTTGCACACCTCGATGATTGGCCCGCACGGCGTTCCGGTTGAGGTGCAAATTCGTACCGAAGACATGGATCAGATGGCGGAAATGGGTGTCGCGGCACACTGGGCCTATAAAGAGCACGGTGGTGAAAGCAGCACCACCGCGCAAATCCGCGCCCAGCGCTGGATGCAGAGCCTGCTGGAGCTGCAACAGAGCGCAGGTAGCTCGTTTGAATTTATCGAGAGCGTTAAATCCGATCTCTTCCCGGATGAGATTTACGTTTTCACGCCGGAAGGGCGCATTGTCGAACTGCCTGCGGGCGCGACACCGGTCGACTTCGCTTACGCCGTGCATACCGATATCGGCCATGCCTGCGTAGGTGCCCGCGTCGACAGGCAGCCTTATCCGCTGTCGCAGCCGCTCTTCAGCGGACAGACGGTGGAGATCATTACCGCGCCGGGGGCACGTCCTAACGCCGCCTGGCTGAACTTTGTCGTGAGCTCAAAAGCGCGCGCAAAAATCCGCCAGCTGCTGAAAAACCTTAAGCGCGACGACTCCGTTAGCCTGGGGCGTCGTCTGCTCAATCACGCGCTGGGTGGCAGCCGCAAACTGGCAGAGATCCCGCCAGAAAACATTCAGCATGAGCTGGAGCGTATGAAGCTCGCCTCGCTGGATGACCTGCTGGCAGAGATTGGTCTCGGCAACGCCATGAGCGTGGTCGTGGCGAAGAACCTGCAACAAGGTGAAACGACAGCCGTTCCTGCCACCACGCAAAATCATGGTCACCTGCCGATCAAAGGCGCTGACGGTGTGCTCATCACCTTCGCCAAATGCTGCCGTCCTATCCCGGGCGACCCGATTATTGCGCACGTCAGCCCGGGTAAAGGGCTGGTGATCCACCACGAATCCTGCCGTAACATCCGTGGCTATCAGAAAGAGCCTGAGAAGTTCATGGCGGTCGAGTGGGATAAAGAGACGGCGCAGGAATTTATCACTGAAATCAAGGTGGATATGTTCAACCACCAGGGTGCACTGGCGAACCTGACGGCAGCGATTAACACGGCCTCGTCCAACATTCAAAGCCTGAATACGGAAGAAAAAGATGGCCGCGTTTACAGCGCCTTTATTCGCCTGACCGCCCGTGACCGCGTGCATCTGGCCAATATTATGCGCAAGATCCGCGTGATGCCGGATGTCATTAAAGTCACCCGTAACCGAAACTAGCATTATGAATTCAAAACGTTACGAGCGAATCTGCGAAATGCTCGCCAGGCGTCAGCCTGATCTGACGGTCTGCATGGAGCAGGTCCATAAACCTCATAACGTCTCTGCTATCGTCCGCACCGCAGATGCCGTCGGCGTGCATGAAGTCCACGCCGTCTGGCCAGGCGCACGTATGCGTACCATGGCCTCCACCGCCGCAGGCAGCAACAGCTGGGTATCCGTGAAAACTCACCAGACTATTGGTGAAGCGGTCTCGCACCTGAAAGGGCGTGGCATGCAGGTTCTGGCAACCAACCTCTCTGCTAAAGCCGTGGATTTCCGTGAGATCGACTACACCCGTCCGACCTGTATTTTAATGGGCCAGGAGAAAACGGGGATCACGCAGGAAGCACTGGATTTGGCCGATCGGGACATCATCATTCCGATGATTGGCATGGTCCAGTCACTCAACGTGTCGGTCGCCTCAGCGCTGATCCTGTATGAAGCGCAGCGCCAGCGTCAGAATGCCGGAATGTACGAGCGCAGCAACAGTATGCTGCCGGAAGAGGAGCAGCAGCGCCTGCTGTTTGAAGGTGGCTATCCGGTTCTGGCTCGCGTTGCGAAGCAGAAGAAATTGCCTTACCCCCACGTCAACGCGCAGGGCGAAATTGAAGCCGATGCCGAGTGGTGGTCCACCATGCAGTACGCAGGGTAAATCATGAAAGGCCGCCTGCTGGACGCCATACCGCTCAACAGCCTGACGGGCGTGGGCGCGGCACAAAGCAGTAAACTGGCGAAGATTGGCCTGCACACCGTGCAGGATCTCCTGCTCCACCTCCCCCTGCGTTACGAAGACCGTACTCAGCTTTATAAAATTGGCGATCTGCTGCCCGCTATTTACGCCACCGTTGAAGGGGAAGTGCTGAACTGCAACATCACCTTTGGCGGACGCAGGATGATGACCTGCCAGATCAGCGACGGCACCGGTATTCTTACCATGCGCTTTTTCAACTTCAATGCGGCAATGAAAAACAGCCTTGCCACTGGACGACGCGTACTTGCGTACGGCGAAGCGAAACGTGGCAAATACGGCGCGGAGATGATCCACCCGGAATACCGCGTGCAGGGCGATCTCAGCTCACCTGAGCTACAGGAGACGCTCACGCCGGTCTATCCAACCACCGAAGGCATTAAGCAGGCTACGCTGCGCAAGCTCACCGACCAGGCGCTGGAGCTGCTCGATACCTGCGCCATTAACGAGCTGCTGCCGCCGGAGCTGGCGCAGGGCATGATGAGCCTGCCGGAGGCGTTACGCACCCTGCACCGTCCACCGCCAACGCTTCAGCTTGTTGATTTAGAGAGCGGTAAACACCCCGCCCAACGGCGTCTTATCCTTGAGGAATTACTGGCTCACAACCTGAGCATGCTGGCCCTACGCGCAGGTGCGCAGCGTTTCCACGCGCAGCCATTAAGCCAGCGTGATGAGCTCAAAGATAAGCTGCTGGCCTCACTGCCGTTTAAACCCACCGGCGCCCAGGCGCGGGTGACCGCCGAGATCGAACGCGATATGGCGCTGGATGTGCCGATGATGCGCCTGGTGCAGGGCGATGTGGGTTCCGGTAAAACGCTGGTCGCCGCACTGGCCGCTTTGCGCGCTATCGCCCACGGCAAGCAGGTGGCGCTGATGGCACCGACGGAACTGCTGGCAGAGCAGCACGCCAACAATTTCCGTAACTGGTTTGCCCCGCTGGGAATTGAAGTGGGCTGGCTGGCCGGGAAGCAGAAGGGCAAAGCGCGCCTTGCGCAGCAGGAGGCGATAGCCAGCGGGCAGGTGCAGATGATTGTCGGCACGCACGCCATTTTCCAGGAACAGGTGCAGTTTAACGGCCTGGCGCTGGTGATTATCGACGAACAGCACCGCTTTGGTGTTCATCAGCGTCTGGCGCTGTGGGAGAAAGGTCTGCAACAGGGCTTCCACCCGCATCAGCTGATCATGACCGCCACGCCGATTCCGCGCACCCTGGCGATGACGGCCTATGCCGATCTGGATACCTCCACCATCGACGAACTCCCCCCGGGTCGTACGCCGGTGACAACGGTCGCCATTCCGGACACGCGCCGCAGCGACATCATTGACCGCGTGCGCAACGCCTGCACCCACGAAGGACGTCAGGCTTACTGGGTCTGTACCCTGATTGAAGAGTCTGAGCTGCTGGAAGCGCAGGCTGCCGAAGCCACATGGGAAGAGTTAAAGCTCGCCCTGCCGGAGCTGAACGTCGGTCTGGTTCACGGGCGCATGAAGCCTGCCGAAAAGCAGGCGGTGATGCAGTCGTTCAAACAGGGTGAACTGCATTTACTCGTTGCGACCACGGTTATCGAAGTGGGCGTGGACGTGCCGAACTCCAGCCTGATGATTATTGAGAACCCGGAGCGCCTGGGCCTGGCGCAGCTCCACCAGCTACGAGGCCGCGTGGGGCGTGGCGCGATCGCCTCTCACTGCGTGCTGCTCTACAAAGCCCCGCTGTCGAAAACCGCGCAGATGCGTTTGCAGGTATTACGCGACAGCAATGACGGCTTCGTCATTGCGCAAAAAGATCTGGAGATCCGCGGCCCGGGTGAACTGCTGGGCACGCGTCAGACGGGTAACGCCGAATTTAAAGTGGCGGATTTGTTGCGCGATCAGGCCATGATCCCCGAAGTACAACGCCTTGCGCGTCATATTCATGAACGCTACCCCGAACAGGCGGCAGCGTTAATTGAACGCTGGATGCCGGAAACCGAGCGGTATTCCAACGCCTGACGATCAGCCAAACATCGGCAGCATCAGGTAGAGCTTAATGACCAGCGCGTTGACGATATCAATGAAGAATGCCCCCACCATCGGCACCACCAGAAACGCCATGTGCGACGGACCGAACCGTTCAGTGATCGCCTGCATGTTTGCGATGGCCGTTGGCGTTGCCCCCAGTCCAAACCCACAGTGACCCGCTGCCAGTACCGCCGCATCATAGTTTTTGCCCATCATGCGCCAGGTAACAAAGATGGCATACAGCGCCATAAACACGGCCTGTACCGCCAGGATCGCCACCATCGGCAGCGCCAGCGAGGCCAGTTCCCACAGCTTGAGGCTCATCAGCGCCATCGCCAGGAACAGCGACAGGCTGACGTTCCCCAGCACGGACACTGCGCGCTCAAAGACGCGGTAGAAGCCCATCTGCGCCAGACCGTTGCTCAGGATCACCCCGATAAACAGCACGCAGACAAAGGTTGGCAGTTCGAAAGCCGTTCCCGCCAGCCATTGCGCAACGATTTTGCCCACGGTGAGGCAGATAGCAATCATGGCGATGGTTTCAATCATCACCAGCGAGGTGATGCTGCGGCCAACGTCCGGTTTTTCAAACGCGGTCGGCACCATTTCATCGTCTGGCCTGCCTTCCGGCGTGGTGGAGTGTTTCACCAGATAGCGCGCCACCGGGCCGCCAATCAGCCCGCCAAGCACCAGGCCAAAGGTCGCGCAGGCCATCGCCACTTCCGTTGCGTTTTCAAAGCCATAGCGTTCGATGAACAGCTTGCTCCACGCCGCGCCCGTTCCGTGGCCGCCTGAGAGGGTAATCGACCCCGCCAGCAGACCCATCAGCGGATCCAGCCCCAGCAATGACGCCATACCGATGCCGATGGCGTTTTGCATCAGAAGCAGGCCCACCACAACAATCAGAAACACGCCCAGCACCTTGCCACCCGAACGCAGGCTTGCGAGGTTAGCGTTCAGGCCGATAGTGGCAAAGAAGGCCAGCATCAACGGATCTTTCAGGGACATATCAAAATCGATTTCCCAGCCCATGCTTTTTTTCAGTATCAGCAGGGCCAGCGCCACCAGCAAACCACCGGCGACGGGTTCAGGAATGGTGTACTTTTTCAGAAAGGAAACACTGTGTACCAGCTTGCGACCAAGCAGAAGAACCAGCGTTGCGGCAACAAGGGTCGACAACGTATCGAGATGAATCATAAAAGGCTCCTGTTATGCGCGTATTCCATACACACGCGGCGTTATCCTGGGCCGGGTGATGCTCGTCATGAGCCGCCGGCGCGAAAAGTGTAATTTTTTTTTGCTGTTCGTTGTAGAAAAGCTGCTCACACCGGCAGATTTTCTCTCTTTTTTTTGCTGGCAATCGTTTGCTTTTACCAGGTGGTCAGCTAAAATGCCCGCTTTTCCACCGTGGGATTGCCGCCAATGTCTGTTAACACTCTGGAGTCTGCTGATGCGCAACCGATTGCGCAGAAGCAAAACAGCGAACTGATTTACCGCCTTGAAGATCGTCCCCCGCTGCCTCAAACCCTGTTTGCCGCCTGCCAGCACCTGCTGGCGATGTTCGTTGCGGTCATCACGCCGGCTCTGCTGATTTGCCAGGCGCTAGGGTTACCGGCGCAGGATACGCAACACATCATCAGTATGTCTCTGTTCGCTTCCGGCGTGGCCTCCATCATTCAAATTAAAGCCTGGGGTCCGGTGGGTTCAGGTTTGCTGTCGATTCAGGGCACCAGCTTTAACTTTGTGGCTCCGCTGATCATGGGCGGTACGGCACTGAAAACCGGCGGCGCAGATGTCCCGACGATGATGGCAGCGCTTTTCGGCACCCTGATGCTGGCAAGCTGCACAGAGATGTTCATCTCCCGCGTTCTGCACCTGGCGCGCCGGGTGATCACCCCGCTGGTCTCCGGCGTGGTGGTGATGATTATCGGCCTGTCGCTGATTCAGGTGGGTCTGACCTCCATCGGGGGCGGCTACGCGGCAATGAGCGACCATACCTTCGGCGCGCCGAAAAACCTGCTGCTGGCAGGCGTGGTGCTGGCGATCATTATTCTGCTTAACCGCCAGCGTAACCCGTACCTGCGCGTGGCATCGCTGGTGATCGCCATGGCGGCCGGTTACCTGCTGGCGTGGGCGCTGGGTATGCTCCCGGAGAACACCACCCCAACCAACAGCGCGTTGATTACCGTGCCAACGCCGCTCTACTATGGCCTGGGCATTGACTGGAGTCTGCTCCTGCCGCTGATGCTGGTCTTTATGATTACCTCGCTGGAAACCATTGGCGATATCACCGCCACCTCCGACGTGTCCGAGCAGCCGGTCTCCGGCCCGCTGTACATGAAACGTCTTAAAGGCGGCGTGCTGGCGAACGGACTGAACTCGTTTGTCTCGGCGGTGTTCAACACCTTCCCGAACTCCTGCTTCGGCCAGAACAACGGCGTGATCCAGCTGACCGGCGTGGCCAGCCGCTACGTGGGCTTCGTGGTGGCGCTGATGCTGGTGGTCCTCGGCCTGTTCCCGGCGGTAAGCGGATTTGTACAGCACATTCCCGAGCCGGTGCTGGGCGGCGCGACGCTGGTCATGTTCGGTACTATCGCGGCCTCCGGCGTGCGTATCGTCTCCCGCGAGCCGCTGAACCGCCGCGCAATCATGATTATTGCGCTGTCTCTCGCCGTAGGGCTTGGCGTCTCCCAGCAGCCGATGATTTTGCAGTTTGCCCCGGACTGGGTGAAAAACCTGCTCTCTTCCGGCATCGCCGCGGGCGGTATTACCGCTATCGTGCTGAATCTCATTTTCCCGCCTGAAAAGAACTGATCCCCACACGGCAGGCTGTCAATGCCTGCCGTGACATCTCTTTACACCATTCCCGCCTTGAGCATTGCGCATAAATCGTGCATAACACCCTTATGTGCGTTTCGCGGGAGGGAAGACCATGAAATTTATTGGAAAGCTGCTTATCTATCTTCTGGTAGCCCTGCTCATTGTAGTGCTCGCCTTTTATTTTCTGCTCCAGACCCGCTGGGGCGCATCGCAGGTCAGCAGCTGGATCACGGTGAATACCAATTACGAGCTCAACTTTGACCTGATGGATCACCGCTTTTCATCCCCTTCTCACATCCTTCTGGAAAACGTTACCTTCGGACGAGATGGCAAACCGGCCACGCTGGTCGCTAAAAAAGTGGATATTGGCTTAAGCAGCCGCCAGATCACCGACCCGCTGCATATGGATGCCATCACCCTGTTCGATGGCACGCTGAATTTATCGCCGCAGACGGCGCCGCTGCCGTTCCAGGCCGACCGTCTGCAACTGAATAACATGGCCTTTAACAGCCCGAATACGGAGTGGGATCTCAGTGCGCAAAAGGTGACCGGCGGCGTCAGCCCGTGGCAGCCCGAGGCGGGGAACGTACTGGGGAAAAATGCGCAAATCCAGATGAGCGCCGGGTCGCTCACCCTCAACGGCATACCGGCCAACAACGTGCTGATTCAGGGACAACTCAACGGCAAAGAGGTGGCGCTGAATACCATCGGTGCCGATATGGCGCGCGGCTCGCTTACGGGCTCGGCTCTGCGTAATGCCGACGGTGGCTGGGTTATCAACACCCTGCGTCTGAATGAGATCCGCCTGCAAAGCGACAAATCGCTGCTGGATTTCTTCGCCCCTCTCTCCACCCTGCCTTCGTTACAGATTGGCCGGCTGGAAGTGACCGATGCCCGTCTACAGGGGCCAGACTGGGCGGTAACCGACCTCGATCTCAGCCTGCGTAACCTCACCCTGAGTAAAGGTGACTGGCAAAGCCAGGAGGGACGGTTATCCATGAACGCCAGCGAATTTATCTACGGCTCGCTGCATCTGTTTGACCCTATCCTGAACGCGGAATTCTCCCCGCAGGGCATTGCGCTGCGTCAGTTCACCTCCCGCTGGGAAGGGGGCATGGTGCGCACCTCCGGCAACTGGCTGCGCGAGGGTCAGGCGCTGGTGCTGGACGACGTTGCGATTGCCGGGCTGGAATATACGCTTCCGGAAAACTGGAAAACGCTGTGGATGGACCCGCTCCCGGCATGGCTGAACAGCGTGACGCTGAAAAAATTCGGCCTGAGCCGCAACCTGGTGATCGACATCGATCCGGCGTTCCCGTGGCAGATCACCTCCCTCGACGGTTATGGCGCTAATTTGCGGCTGGCGCAGGATCACAAGTGGGGCGTGTGGGGCGGTAACGCAACCCTCAACGGGGCGGCAGCGACCTTTAACCGCGTCGACGTGCGTCGCCCGTCGCTGGCGCTGAATGCCAACGCCGCAACGGTAAATATTACCGACCTGAGCGCCTTTACCGAGAAAGGGATCCTGGAAGCGACCGCCACCGTGTCACAGCTGCCACAGCGACAAACCACCGTGAGCCTGAACGGGCGCGGTGTACCACTCAACGTTTTGCAGCAGTGGGGCTGGCCAGCGCTGCCGATTGCGGGCGACGGCAATATTCAGCTCACCGCCAGCGGAAGCGTGCAGGCGAATGCGCCGCTGAAGCCGACGGTGAACGGGAAGCTGAGCGCGGTGAATATGGATAAACAGCAGGTGCAACAGACGATGACGGGTGGTGTGGTGTCGACGGTGGCTCCGGCACAGTAAATAGCCGGGTGGCGGCTTCGCCTTACCCGGCCTACGATCTCATGTAGGCCCGGTAAGCGAAGCGCCACCGGGCATTTTTCCAGCTCAGAGGTGAACCACCACCTCATCCCCCTCGGCTTTCACCACCACACCCCACTCGCTGCCCGCATGTGAACCGCCTTTTACGCCGCCGACCTTCTGCACGTTGCGCAAGCACACCGACCAGTTTTGCGCATCTCCCGTGCCGGTAAAGGTCACGACGTCGCCCTGACGTGACGCCTTCAGCGTAAACAACACGGAACCGTCCGCCGCAGGCACTTCACTCACCGCCGTTGCGCCATCGCTCAGGTTGAAGAGCTGGAAGGCTGTCCCCTCATGCCACGCATAGTCCGGCTTCTGGTTATTATTGCCGAGCGCCAGCAGCGTGTTGTCGCGCACATAGACCGGCAGGCTCATGAAATCGTGCTGCTGCTTATGCCAGCGGCTGCCCTGAATTTCGTCGTTGTGCCACAGGTGCGTCCAGCGCCCTTCCGGCAGGTAAAACTGCACATCGCCCGCCTCGGAGAACACCGGCGCCACCATCATTGAATCCCCCAGCATGTACTGACGGTCAAGATAGTCACACGCCGGATCGTCCGGGAACTCCAGCATCATCGCCCGCAGCATCGGCGTGCCGAACTCACGCGCCAGAGCCGCCTGACGATACAGGTACGGCATCAGCTGGCATTTCAGCTGCGTGAAGTGGCGCACCACATCGCAGGACTCGTCATCGTACGCCCACGGCACGCGGTAGGATTTGCTGCCGTGCAGGCGGCTGTGGCTGGAGAACAGCCCGAACGCGCACCAGCGTTTGTAGACGTGCGCCGGAGCGGTGTTTTCGAACCCGCCGATATCGTGGCTCCAGAACCCGAAGCCGGACAGGCCAATCGACAGCCCGCCGCGCAGGCTTTCGGCCATCGATTCATAGTTGGCGTAGCAGTCGCCGCCCCAGTGTACCGGGAACTGTTGCGCCCCCACGGACGCGGAGCGGGCAAACAGCACCGCCTCTTCTTCTCCCACCGTCTCTTTCAGCACGTTCCACACCAGTTCGTTGTAGATGTAGGCGTAATGGTTGTGCATCTTCTGCGGATCGGACCCGTCAAACCACTGGACGTCCGTCGGGATACGCTCGCCGAAATCGGTCTTGAAGCAGTCGACGCCGATCTCCACCAGGCCTTTCAGTTTGTCCGCATACCACCGGCACGCGTCCGGGTTGGTGAAGTCGTAGATCGCCAGCCCCGGCTGCCATTTGTCCCACTGCCACACGCTGCCGTCCGGGCGCTTGAGCAGATAGCCCTTCTCTTTCAGCTCCCGGAAGATCGGGGATTTCTGGCCGATATACGGGTTGATCCACACGCAGACCTTCAGCCCTTTCTCTTTCAGGCGGCGGATCATCCCTTCCGGATCGGGGAAGGTCACCGGGTCCCACTCGAAATCGCACCACTGGAAGGCCTTCATCCAGAAGCAGTCGAAGTGGAACACGTGCAGCGGCAGGTCGCGCTCGGCCATGCCGTCGATAAAGCTGTTTACCGTGGCTTCGTCGTAGTTGGTGGTGAACGAGGTGGTCAGCCACAGGCCGAACGACCACGCAGGCGGCAGCGCCGGACGGCCAGTGAAGCGGGTATAGCGGTTCAGCACTTCTTTCGGCGTCGGGCCGTCGATCACAAAGTACTCGAGATATTCCCCTTCCACGCTGAACTGCACTTTGGACACTTTCTCGGAGCCGACTTCAAACGAGACGTTTTCCGGGTGATTCACCAGCACGCCGTAGCCGCGGTTGGTCAGGTAGAACGGGATGTTTTTGTAGGACTGCTCGGTGCTGGTGCCCCCGTCGCGGTTCCAGGTCTCGACCGTCTGACCGTTGCGCACCAGGGCGGTGAAGCGCTCGCCCAGGCCGTAGACCGTTTCCCCCACGCCCAGATCCAGACGTTCAAACACATAGTTGCGATCGGTATTGCTGTCCTGTACGTAGCCGTTGTTTTTCAGCTGGCTGCCGGTAATGCGCTGGCCGTTGCGCAGGAAATCCAGCGCCCAGAACTCGCCTTTGGTGACGCGCACGCTGACGCTGCCGCTTTTCAGCTCGGCAAACTCGGCGTTGTTTTCAATCTCTACCTTCACGTCTTTCAGAACGTTCAGCGGATAGTGCGGGCCTTTATTCAGCGCGCCCTGGAAGTGCTCAATGCGCACCCCGACAATCCCTTCCTGCGGGGCAAACAGGCGCACCGTGAACATCAACGTGTCGAGCTGCCAGGTGCGTTCGCGCACGTCACGCGGCGCGACATACACCACCAGGTCATTGCCCTGCTGCTCCACGTCGAACACCTGAACCGGATACGTCACGTTCAGGCCCGGTTGAATAAGCCAGTTTCCATCACTGATTTTCATGCTTTCGTCCTCTTAGTTCTGCAATTCTTTACTGACCGGCAGGTTTTCAAACTCCTGCTGATTGCGGCGCGCACCCTGCGCCAGCTCGCGCAGGATTTTGGTCAGGAAGGGGGTTTTCAGCGTGTAGTAGCGTTTGGCGATGATGGCGCTCAGCACGTAGCAGATCGCTGGTGCCAGCGTAAACAGGCCGATAATGATACTGATGGTCGCGCTGTTCTGGGTTTTGGCCGCCGCGTCGTAGCCGCCGCCTGCCAGCATCCAGCCGATCATCGCCCCGCCCAGCGCCAGGCCGAGCTTCAGCACGAACAACGTGCCCGCAAAGCTGATGCCGGTCAGACGTTTGCCGTTAGTCCATTCGCCGTAGTCGACGGTATCGGACATCATGACCCACTGAATCGGCGTCACCAGCTGATGCAGCACGCCGATAACGAAGATGAAGCCGAACATCAGCACGGTGGCATGCATCGGCACGAAGAACATCGCCACGCTGACCACCGCCAGCGCGGCGTTGGTCCACCAGAAGATGCTCACCTTGCACTTCCAGTCGGTGAGCGGTTTCGCCAGCGCGGAGCCGATCAGGTTACCGACGCAGTAGGTGGTGAGGAAGGCGACGAACACCTCCGGCGAGCCCATGATCCAGGTGCAGTAGTACATCATTGCGCCGCCGCGCACGCAGACGGCGAGGATGTTGAGGATGGTGAGCACGCCGACGATACGCCACTGGTCGTTTTGCCAGATGTCGCGCAGATCTTCCCGCATGGAGGTGGTGCTCGGTGGCACCTGGATGCGCTCTTTGGTGGTGAAGAAGCAGAACGCCAGCATCAGGAACGCGACCACCGACAGCACGGCGATCCCGCCCTGGAAGCCGAACGCTTTATCGTCGCCGCCAATCAGGTTCACCAGCGGCATCATCAGCACCGTAGAGAGCATGCCGCCCGCCGTCGCCAGCACAAAGCGCCAGGACTGGAGGGAGATACGCTGCGTCGGGTCGTTGGTGATCACGCCGCCCAGCGCGCAGTACGGGATGTTGACCACGGTATAGAGCAGGGTCAGCAGCGTGTAGGTGATGGCGGCGTAAACCATTTTGCCGTTGAGGCTCAGGTCCGGCGTGGTATACGCCAGCACGCAGACGATGCCGAACGGGATAGCGCCAAACAAAATCCATGGACGGAACTTGCCCCAGCGGCTGCGGGTGCGGTCGGCAATCAGCCCCATGCACGGGTCGGAGATCGCATCCAGCGCGCGGGCCAGCAGGAACATGGTGCCGACAAACCCGGCGGGAATACCAAAAATATCGGTGTAGAAAAACATCATATAAAGCATGACGTTATCAAAAATAATGTGGCTGGCGGCGTCTCCCATGCCGTAGCCAATCTTCTCTTTTACTGACAGTACTTCGCTCATATTTTTATCCTTCACGCTGTAGGGGGCGCTGAGACCGGTTACCGTTTTTTAAACCATTGTTTCAGGAGCGGGTATTGCGTTTTCTGGTTAAGAGATTACGTTTCTTGTTTTTTGTGATCGGGATAAAAGTTGATGAGCACGAAATGCTAACCTGAGGATTTTCTTAAGAATTAGCTGAAACAGGGGGATTCAGGTCAAAAGAGAGGTGAAAAAAGTGGTGTGGGGTATGTGGTAAATGCCTGAAAGTAGCTATAATGCGCCCCGCCTCCATGTAGCAATGCAGGCGCGGAAGATCGTCATCTCCGGTGAGGTGGCTGGACTTCAAATCCAGTTGGGGACGCCAGCGTTCCCGGGCAGGTTCGACTCCTGTGATCTTCCGCCAAAAATACAGCTAAATCTACTTTCAGAGTTAATAACATGTATAAATATCTTCCCTCAGAAAGAATCTGATATACTTGAAAATAACTTAATATGTTTTAATAACCCTTTAAATTTTAACGACCCATTTGAATTCAATACTTCTTTTAACTTTAGTAGCTTTGAATCCAATTTATACGATTCGTTAAGCACTGTAGACCTTCTTAAAGAATTTCCAGCTGAATTATTAAATCAGATTGAAAAACTGCCTAAAGAAATTGTCAGCAATATACTTAAAGATGCAAAAAAAGCAATGCTCTCGATGTATAAAAAAGAAAAAGAAAATATAATAAGAGCAGCAGATACTACAATGCAAAGTTTTAACTCAAAGTTGATAGGAATAACGAGAATTCTATCATTAACAGAAACCCCTACGAATATTTTGATGTGGGGACACTACGCACAGGCCCACAGTGGGTTTATTATTGAGTTTGATATCAATCATCCATTTTTCTCACAACGTCGCGGCCAAAAAGGTGAATTTGGTTATTTACGAAAAGTCATATATCAGAAAGAATATCCATTCTTGGATCCATTCTCAGGCGATCAAATAAATCATTTCCTAATAAAAAGCAAAGACTGGGAATATGAACATGAATGGCGAATGTTGTTACCACAGGCCAATTCTGGTAAAACAATTAATGTATGTGAAAAAGAATTTGATCTCTATGAACTACCATCCGATGCTATCAAAACAATAATTTTTGGTTGCAATACCTCAGAACATTTTAAAACTAAAATGTTCAGGTTAATAAGTTCACGAACCGACTATGAACATATCAGTTTTATACAGGCTAAAAAATCAAATTCAAGATTTGAAATTGTATTAGACCCGTTATAACTACTTTTTTAATCTATTTAATTCATTTCGACCTAAATTTTTTAACCAATTCCCCAAACTCATCCCTTCAGCCTTCGCCGCAGCCTCAAACTGCGCCTTCAACTCCGGCGTAATACGAATCTGAAAAGTTGGTGCTTTTCCGGATTTTGACTGATTAGGGTCGCGTTTAGCTGTTGACATGTACGTACCTACAAGAGCAAGATATCTTCACTGAGGTACGTACCTTATCATACGAAAACCTCAAATTGAAACGCCCTCGTCAAGTGCTCGCAACACCGGACGAGAGCTAACCACACCAACTATCAAGGAGTTGATTATGGCTGATTCGCATTCTACCCCAGACACCGACCAATCCGGAACCGAGCGTTCGTTAATTGTGGGATACCGCCCGAATGTTTTCGACAAATCTACGCCGAAAATCATCCTTTCCGGCAAGTGGCTGCGCGCGGCGGGGTTTGATACCGGGCAGCAGGTCACGGTAAAGGTCATGAAAGGATGCATCGTTCTGGTGGCGTATAACGAGCAGGAGCAGCGTTTGCAGGACGATTATAAACGGACGAAAGCAAAGCTTATTGAGATAGAGGACGCGCTTGCAGCGATCCAAATTCCACATGCTGGAAAGCGCCTCGCAAAATCAAATACAAACCATCTGGCTTAACGGCTGTTTCTGTCATACTACGAGCTTACAGGCATCAACCTTATGACGCGGAGGCAGCATGACATATGAGGAATTAATAAATTCGCCAGCCGGTGAGTTTGTCATGTTTGCCAGCAAGGATGGAAAAGTTCGCATTGAATGCCGCTTCGAAAGCGATACGTTGTGGCTCTCACAGGCCACGATCTGTGAGTTATACGGCAAAGCCAAAGCTACGATCAGCGGGCATATCAAGAATATTTTTGATGAGGGTGAACTGGTCGAAAATTCAGTTGTTCGGTTTTACCGAACAACTGCCAGCGATGGTAAAGTATACAACGTTCAATATTTTAGCCTGCCCGTTATTCTCACCATCGGCTATCGTCGGCTTATTAAAATGGGAAAAGCAGGCTAAGCGATAATTCCAGTACATGTTCGTTATTTAATGATATTCACCATTTTGATACTTGATACATTTTTTATGTCATTATTGTTCTTAAAATGGAAGAACAACCATAAATCAACTTTATACTTTTTTGATATCAATTCATACCACATATATCTCGCAACGATAACTTTCTTTTTAAGCAGGCAAAGTTCTTCAGCATTCCCATTTTGAATGGTAAGTCACAATTTAAGATCTTAATGAAGCGTAGTTTCCCTCAGTCTATAAAAGGAGATTGAGATGGCTATACCTGTTTACTTATGGCTTGAGGACGATGCAGGCCGGAGAATTAAAGGCTCTGTCGATGTAAAAGATCGCGAAGGCTCAATAGAAGTTATTGAATTTATGCACTCAATCGAACAACCTATTGATAAGCACTCCGGAAAAATCACTTCAAAACGTATTTGTAGCACCTATGCATTCATGAAAGAGATTGATTCCTCATCCTCATATCTATACAAGGCCTTGAGCACTGGACAAACACTAACAAGAGCAGAATTTATATTTTACAGGATCAACTATAACGGGCTCGAAGAGGCTTACTTTAAGACAACTTTAGAAAATGCAAGAGTAGTTCAAATTGAACCACTCATGTTTGACATTAAACTACCGCAAAGCGAACGCTATACACATTGTGAATATGTAGATCTAACATATGAAAAAATAACATGGCATTACATAGATGGAAACATCATTCATTCTGATACCTGGAAGGAACGCGCTTAAGGAGAAAGTATGTCCTGGGAATATAATGTAAAAGAGCACAAATTTTATCTTGATGGTGTTTATCAGTTCGATGCAGATTATGCAGGAGCAAGTGGTTACAAAAACGATCCATCTCAAGAATGTGTAAAAAACAGTGGGCCTCTACCTCGAGGGAAATACACAATTGGTTCCCCTCATAATTCTGCCCACACAGGAAAATATACCCTCAGCCTCACGCCCTACTCGACAAATGATATGTGTGGCAGAGACTCATTTAAAATTCATGGCAAAAGCAGTTTGCACCCTGATGACTCTTCAGACGGCTGCATTATTGCTCCTTTGAGTGCGAGAAGAAGCATCTGGAAAAGCAACGATACGGTGTTGATTGTCAAATGAAGCGTTTAATTTGTTCATTGCCATTACTCGTTGCAGTCAGTTCGCACGTCTCAGCATCTGAAATGACCGGCTTCGCAACACAGTATTACGATGAAGACGGCTCGCTGACGGAAATTTCAACCATAGTGCCCCTTTCCCCGACCATCACGATCGGCAAGAAAACGGTTCAGATGGAAGTTACTCATCTGTCTCAGATTTTCAGTACATACGTGGAGAAAGACAGCTCCGCGCACTGGATCTGCCTTCATGACGACGATGGCACCAATTATTGGTTCATTTCAGATAACGAAATGGGTGCAGGGCTGTTAACTGCGCTAGCCATATCCAGGGATGGCATCCATAAAGAGTGTGTGAATACAACGGAACGAGTCAGTGTCTCAGTCTCTGGCGTTCCATTGTTAAATGCCACTCACGGGGATTTAGTTGAATTGTTCGGCAAAAAAGCAATCGGCAACAGAAAAAAGATCCTGCTTTATCAGGAGACACCTGTACAGGATGGATTTGTTCAGAACAATACCGTCTCTTATTACTTTGATGGCGAAAAATTGCGCGGCGTAATTATCGGGCAAATAACCAGTAACTAGCTTGCAGGCTCCCTCTTTTACAGAAGAGGGCGTTAAGCCTGTCCACTCAACCGCATATGCAACAGCGGAAACGGATTCCCCTGCCCGTCCAGTGCCGAGCGCCCGACCTGCTCAAACCCCATATGACGATAAAACGCCACCCCCTGCGGATTCTGCTCGTTCACATCCACTTCATTTACGCCGAATTCTGCAATGGCATATTGCAGCAGCATTTTCCCGATACCCTTCCCCCGGCTCGCATCATCCACAAACAGCATTTCAATGCGATTTTTATCCACGCCCAAAAAGCCGTGAATAATACCCACGTCATCCCGGGCAATCACAACCCTGAGATTAGGCAAATATGCGTTGAGCAATAACGGACGCAGCGCCGCGATATCGCTTTCCTGCAAAAAGCGGTGCGTGGCGCGAACTGACGACTCCCAGACTGCGACGAGGCGTTCAAATTGCGAGGGGTGTGCGGCTTCTATTTTCATGGTGATATTCCGGTTGAGTAAAGTTTCAGGGCAGCAATGTAATGATATTCAGCTCTGCGACGTGCGCCACACGCCAGGCGTACAACCATACTCCGTCTGGAAATGACGAATAAAGTGCGCGCAGTCGCTGAATCCCATCCGCTGCGCAATATCCGTCACGCTTTGCTGCGAGTTCTTCAGCAGCCAGCAAGCATAGCGCAGCCTGGCGCTGCGGATAAATTCGCGGGCCGTTTTGCCGAATTCTGCGTGGAACAGACGGTTGAGCTGGCGTTCACTCAATGCCACTTCTCGCGCAAGCCCGGCGGTGGTGAGCGGCCGGGTCAGGAACTGTTCAATCAGCATGACGGCGCGGCGCAACCGCGAGTCAGGGATAAGCGCAAGATTCGCCGGACGTGGGGTGGCAATTTCATGCGGAACGAGCGACAAACGCTGACAGGTGGTGCTGGCGATATCATCCCCGGCATGGGCGCGGATAAGCTCAGTTGCCAGCGTCAGGGTGGAAATACCGCCCGGGCAGGTCAGCACATCGCCATCGTCGATGAAATCATACCCTTGCTCAGCATAAACCAGCGGGAAAGCCTGCCGAAATGCATCAAGGTGGAAAGGATGGATGGACGCTCGTCGTTCATTCAGCAATCCTTCCTGTGCGAGGACAAAACTGCCGGTGCCAATGCCAATGAGCGGAACCCCGGCATGGTGGGCATGTGCCAGATACGCTTTATCCCCCTGATACCCTAAGTCCAGATACTGCAATTCACCGCCGATAACAGCAAGGTAGTTAAAACTGTCCGGCGGCGCATGGGTGGAATCCGGTCTCATGATAATCCCCGCATTGCTGATAATCGGGATATCAGGAAATTCACTTATCAGGCTGATTTTAAATGCTAATTTATCCTGAGCTTTCGCTGCATAACGCAGCGCCTCCAGCAATCCGGAGACGGCCAGGAGTGAATAACGGGGCCATAATATCAACCCAATATGCAGACACTTTTCCGGTACTGATTTCCCCCTATCGGAGGAGTCAAATACACTTTTCATTTACTTGCCAAATTTAAAATTAATGACATTATCGCAACATGATCTGTCGCACTTTATATTTCTAAGATAATCCTGATATTTTAAATCAAGCATAAATGAGAAGGGAGGAAAATATAATGTTTTTCTCGTTTATATCATTCTTTTTTTGAACCACGACACACATATGTCGGTAATGTTCCTAAGGTAAAGATATAGTTACCATTATGTTGTTCATTGATCCGCATATAAATACTCTTGCCCGGATAGACAAAAAATTGCGGTTCATATTTTTCCAGCCAGCTGTCGTCAACATTATCGTCCGGGAACGTCATATTTTTTTCTGACGTCAGCAAATAGAGATGATCTTGCCTCTCCACCCGAAAGGAAATTTTCCTGTCGATGGTTTTACCCGGATCGCTCTTTGCCCGGCCATTCATGCTCAGGGTGCCGAATTTCCCGTCGAAGGTGTAATTCAGCCAGACCGTCAGCGTCTCATCCGGATGGTGCTGGACCAGATTAGCCTGGCATGAAAAAGGCTGAACGTAAGTTCGGTGCCACAGGTAATAGCCCGTCAGCACGCCTGCGGTGACGAGGCCCGTCACGATGATATACAGCATCTGCCGAAAACGAGTCATGCTAGCTATCCTTCAGGAAATAATCAGATATACAGCGGTTCGGTTCTTTCATTGGCCGGTCGCAGCGAATAACCGACGCACGAGGAAGCAGAGCGTACCAGCTGATGTAAACCCAGGGATATTGCGCGCATTCAGCCTTGAATTGTTCCACATAGGTCAGCGCGGAAGCGCGTTCAGCGTGAGTCTGAATGTCGTTCGCAAGATAAACGCGACAGGCTCCGACGGATGCCGCAAAACGGTAATCCTCAACAAAACGGTTTTCTGTGGCGTTCATATATCCCGTCACGCCTGCCCCGGCCAGGACGATCAATAGCCCCATGACAACAGCCAGCCAGCGCGTGGGCTTCCTGGCAACGGGCGTTGCTGGCGCGGAGGATGCAGAGACCTCCTCGATCGCTGGCGCCTCCACACATTGTTCCTCTGCGGGTTGAGGCGCGACAGGTGAAGACTCTCTGACGGTTATTTGCGTGTCGCTTGCCAGCGTCAACCCAATCCGCGGAATGGTAACGATAGGGTCAGTTTCAAAACCAATCTTTTTGAGCCCTTTGCGCAGGATGGAGATGTTCTGGTAATAGGTATTGGAGGAGACAAGCATGCCGCGGCTTTGCCAGACAATATCAAGGAACTCTTGCTGAGTGACAATCGACCCCGCTCTGTCGATTAATAACAACAGGCATCGGCCTGCTGGCGAATTTAACACAACCACACGGTCAGGATTGTTGATATCACGTAACGTGCTGGCCGCAGGATGAAATTCGACGATATTATTTATAATGTAATGCTTATGCATAGGGGCAGTATGAATTCTCCGGTTAACAGATGTTGAACCTGGGTCACCGCATGTATGGGATGACATTCACGTCGGGATTAATGTGACTGATTAACGGCATGCTGTATATCTTCGCCATTGGCGAAAAATCTTAATTTATATTTCATCCCTTAAGCTTCACTGAACCTGCATAAGAACTCAACCCTTGTAGAATGCGGCTTGCAGAGCCGCTTCATCCGCGATCATCCTCATTATGATGTTTTGTGAAGTGAATTTCCGCTCCACAGAAGTATCTGACTACCGGCAGCATCTCATTTATCAGAGCCTCACCTTTTGGCGCACTCCTCGCCTCTTGACATTGACAAATACCTACATAAAAAAACATTGTACGCCACGGACATGCGTGTCTGAAATATTCAGCACCCTTAAGCCTTAAGTTTTCTCAACCTGACCAATATCAATAACTTATATGGTTTTTGTATGCTTTTCAGCCACCTTTCTATCAGTTTTTATCGATGATAACATTCGTAAATTGTTATTCCCCGTCAGCAACTTCACACCCGCACTGACACCAGACGACAAACTCCTTACAAAACATTTATCAAAGCTAAATTTTCATTAAAAATAGAAGCTATCATAATTTACAGAAAGCGAAGCGGAATAAGACCAATCAGAGGGAAGCGTCGTAACCGGTCTCGATCTTAGTAATTAATACAATTTTAGATTAATTCAGATTACCTCTTTATTGGCCGACGTATAGTAGGCCTACACTATGCAATACGTCATTGCTTCGAGAATACTGGCGATAACCTTATAAATAATTCGCCTGATTACTATTATAAATCGAGGAATAACATGACGAACAATAGCCAAATAACACAGCATATAACTGTTGCACTGATGGGCGGCGATCATTATGCAAGAAACGGCATTAAAACATTATTAAGCAGCATCCGCGACGACCTTCACATCATTATCATCGAAGGAGGTTCTCAGGAACTGGATAAGGCGCTGTCGTCGATTCGTGTCGATATCTTATTTATATCCGGCGCAGAGAAATACCATACAGGGTATGACTCACTGAAATATTTAAAAAAAATCAAAACCACGCACCCTGAAGTGATGATCTGCCTGTACTCAACCTCTGCCCATTCCCTGTTATGGGTCCGGGAAGATATTGATGCCTATATCTCGCTACAGAACACGGTTTATCAGTGGCGGATAAAGCTAGCAAAAATGGTCGATAGCCATTATCGGCCCCAAAAGCAGCCAGCGGCGTTATCGCTAACGCCTGGAGAAAGGAGGGTATTAAAGGAACTCAGGAACGGACTGGATATACGTTACATCGCAGAACTGGAGAAACTTTCTTATCGCCGCGTGAGCGCCTTAAAAAGCTCAGCGATAAGGAAACTCGGGCTCAGGAATAAGACAGATTTGCTGGTCTTTTTAACCAGTTAGACCTGCCGCTTTCAGAGCAAATCTCGTAATAAAAAAATCAAGGAATTATGAAATGAAAGCACGCCTTACTTGCCATTCTCTGCTGGCATTAAGCATTGCCGCCCTGCTGCCAGCGGGCTCAGCACTGGCCGCCACCACCAGCGGCGGCACGGTAAACTTCAGCGGTAAAGTGGTGACCTCCGCCTGTGCCATCAGCGCCGGTAGCGCCAATATCGACGTCGACATGGGGGAAGTGCGTACCGCCACGCTGGCTGCCGCAGGCAGTGAAGCCAGTACCGCAAAAGCCTTCTCCATCACGCTGGAGGATTGCGAAATCGCCGATACCTCCGCGTCCACGGAAAATAACCCCATCGCCGCAACGACCGTGGCTATCACCTTCACCGGTACGCCGGACAGTACCGATGTCAATAGCCTGGCCGCGGGAGTAAACGGCGGCGCGGGCTCGGCGCAGCATGTCGCTATCCGTCTTTATGACGAACAGGGCAACGTCGTCAGGCTGGGTGAGCCGGCAGCAGCGATCCCCTTGCGTGCGGGGGCGAACACCCTGAACTTCAGCGCGAAATATTACTCCCCACTGGGCAACGCCACGGCGGGTGATGCCAGCGCGGTCGCCACCTACACCGTGACCTATTCGTAATCTTCAGGCCCGGTCTGCTGGCCGGGTCTGACTCAGCTTTCAGGAGACGCACAATGCGCGTAAACACATGGATTTGTCTGGCTGGCACGTTATGTTCATCCGCCGTGTACGCAGGCGGCGTGGGGTTAGGCGCAACGCGGCTGGTCTACGCAGGCGCGGCTACGCAGACGATGATGCAGGTAAGAAATACCCACCCTGATGCCACGTTCCTGATCCAGTCATGGATGGAAGACGAGAAAGGGAGCCGTACCAACGACTTCGTCATCACGCCGCCGCTGTACGTCATGAAGCCCGCCAGCGAAAGCGCGGTGAAAATCATGTTCAGCGGTGACGCCCTGCCAGCCGATCGCGAGACGCTGTACTGGATGACGGTCAAAGCTATCCCACAGCAGGTTAAAAACGGTTCCGGCAATTCGCTGCAATTCGCCTCTGCCAACCGCATCAAGGTCTTTTATCGCCCGGAGCGGCTCAGGGAAGGTGCAGGGGAGGCATGGAAAAACCTTGCCGGCGCCTACCGCGCGGGCAAGGTCACGCTGACCAACCCAACGCCGTATTACCTCACCACCATTAACGTGAAAATTGATGGCAGGCCGGTATCGCCCGTCATGGTACCGCCGAAAGCCAGCGTGACGCTGGCAGACACCTTCAGCCATGCGAGCAGCATGAGCTACCAGACGATTAACGATTATGGGGCCTGGACGCCCGTCACCCGCACGTCATTGTCCCAATAATAAAAACAGTAAGGCGTGACCACATGAAAATTAAAATCCTGTGCGCCACGGCGATCGCCCTGGTGATTCGGCAAGCCGTGGCTGCCGAAAGCGAGCTGCAATTTAATCCTGCGTTTCTCAACGGCGAGCGCGCCAACAGCGCCGATCTCGCCTGGGTCAACGCCGGGAGCGCGTTGCCGCCGGGCGAGTACAATCTTAACGTGTATATCAATACCCAGTTCGCGTTCACAGGTAACGTCACGTTTCGCGTCGCTGAAAGCACCGCCGGTGAAGCCCTGCCGTGCCTTACGCCTGCACAATTCGCCGCACTTGGCATCGACAGCCGTCAGGCTAAAGGGGGTGAGCTGCCGCCTGCGCAGCGCTGCATTTTTTTAACCCAGTCATTCGCCGATACCCGGTTTGATTTTGACCAGAGGACGCTTACCCTCAACTTCACCGTACCGCAAAGCGCGATGCGCGCTCTGCCGCGCGGATACGTCAGCCCGGAGAGCTGGGAGTCCGGCATCCCTGCCGCGTGGCTGAACTATGTGGTCAATGGCGCGAATAATGACTACCGGGGCGAGACGCGCACGCGGGAACAACAGCTGTTTGTGAGCCTGAACAGCGGCGCCAACCTGGGCGCATGGCGGCTGCGTGATTTCACCACGTGGACCAAAGAGAGTAACGAGCTCACCCACGTCCAGACCTGGCTACAGCGGGATATCCGCGCCCTGCGTGCCCAGGTTTATGCCGGTGAAACGTTCACCTCCTCGCAGGTGTTTGACGCCGTTGGCCTGCGTGGGATTGCCCTGAAGACCGATGACAATATGTTGCCCGCCAGCCTGAGCGGTTACGCGCCTGAAGTGCGCGGCATCGCGCGCAGCAATGCCACGGTGACGGTTCGCCAGAACGGTAACGTCATCTATCAAACCTCCGTTCCGCCGGGGGCGTTTGTGCTGAAAGATCTCTATCCGACCTCTTCCGGCGGCGATCTCGCGGTCACCATTCAGGAGAGCGACGGTAGCCAGACGCAATACACCCTGCCCTTTGCCAGCGTGCCGAATCTGGTGCGTAACGGTCAGGGCAAATATGCTCTGGGGGCGGGGAAATACCGTCCTGCGGGCAATCAGATCTCGCCCTCCTTCGCGCAGGGCGAGCTGTTCCTGGGCTGGCGATACGGCCTCACGTTTTATGGCGGGGCGCAGTTTTCCGATCGCTACACCGGCCTGGCCTTCGGGATCGGGCAGAATCTCGGCCACTTTGGCGCCTACTCCCTCGACCTCACCCATGCCCGCAGCCAGCTGGCTGATAACCAGCACTACACCGGTGATTCGGTGCGCCTGCGGTACAGCAAGCTGCTGAACGATATCGGTACGCGAGTCAATTTCTTCTCGCTGCGTTACTCAACGGCAGGGTTTTATACCCTCAGCGATACCACTTACAAAGGCATGGCGGGCGGAGCGCCAGAACAGACCGTGGAAGACGATGGCACCGTCACCACTCACTACGACACGGTTTACAACCTGCATATGTCGCGTAAGGCAAAAAATCAGCTGCTGTTGTCGCAGCCGATGGGCGAATACGGCGCGCTGTCGCTGTCCTGGGATCAACAAACCTACTGGAATACGTCAAAAACCACGCAAAGTTTGCAGTTCGCGTGGAACGCGACGTTTCGTAACCTGTCGCTTGGCATCAGCGCCCAGCGTAGCTCTGGCCTGTACGACAACAAGAAAGACAATATCCTCGCGTTGTCCCTGTCGGTGCCGCTGGGTAATCCGGCGCTGTCGACCCGTCTCCGTTTTACCGCTACCCATGCGGATCCCGCTGGCACCACCGCCAGTACCGGTGTCAGTGGTTATCTGCCGGGGCAGGAGAATCTTTTCTATAGCGTCAACCAGCGCTACAGCGCGCAGCAGCACTACGGCGGCGATGCCGCGCTGCAATACGAGGGCGCGTGGGGAGACTATAACCTGGGCTACAGCTACGCCGGTGACTCCCGCAACCTCAGCTACGGGATGAGCGGCGGAGCGGTGCTGCATGAGGATGGTCTGACGCTGAGCCAGCCGCTCGGGAACACCAATATTCTGGTGAAAGCCCCGGGCGCCAGCCATGTCGCCGTGCTCAACCACAAGGGCATCAAAACCGACAGCCGGGGCTATGCGGTGATCCCGTACGCCACGCCGTATCGCGTTAATCAGGTTGCGCTGGATGTCACCACCGTGGGCAATGACGTGGAACTTGAGAACGCCATCGCCAATAAAATTCCCACCGACGGGGCACTGGTTCGCGCCACCCTCACCACGCGTCAGGGAGCAAAAGCGATGTTTATCGTACGTCACGCTAAAGACGTGCTCCCCTTCGGCACGCTGGTCTCATCAGAGGATGACAAAGCCAGCGGTATCGTCGGCGACGGCGGCAGCGTGTATCTGACCGGCCTGTCAGCGCAGGGAACCTTGCATGCCGTATGGGGACGCGACAGCGCCCAGCGCTGCACGATCCGCTATGCGTTGAACCCGCAGAATTATCACGCCCGCACCGGGCTTTATTCCCAGGAGGCCATATGTCAGTAACCGTCCGTTTCCTCCCCCTGATCCTGCTGATGGTCATCACCGTCCCCGCGCGCGGCTATGACGTGCTGGTTTCCGTGACCGGCAACGTGATCGGCAATACCTGCATTGTCTCGGAAGATTCGAAGGAGCAAAACGTGCCGCTGGGCACCCTCGGCGTGAAGCAATTTAGCGAGGCGGGGGCGGTCAGCAATATCAAAACGCCCTTCACGCTCACCCTTGAAGCGTGCGGCCCCACCTTTGCTGGCGTGAAAATCCGCTTCAGCGGTACGCCGGATGACGAAAACCCGCAGCTTCTGAAAGTCGCTGACGGTGGCGCGACCGGCGTGGCAGTGCAGATTCTGGATAAAGACAGCGTACTTATCCCGCTGGACACCCAAACCGCTGCTTACGGCGCGGCGGGGGATGACAGCGTAAAAATGACCTTCTATGCGCGACTGGCCGCCACGGGTGCGCCGGTCAATGCCGGAGACGTTTCGGCAGTGGCGACCTGGACGACGGAGTATCAATAATGCGTTTACTGTTTTTAGCCCTGTTTTTTATGTCCTCTCAGGCACTTGCCCTCTCCTGGACATCGGATATCACCCTTTCGCCAACACCCATGTCATGGTCCGGCCCGGCAGACTCCATCGTGCCTGGAAAGACGGTCGGCTCTGAATGGAGCGCCTCTGCGAGCGTCTCGGAAGTGTTCTGGTGCGGCCTGGTATTTACCTGCTCCAAAGGGACGCTGGAGCCGAGCAGCAGTATAACCGCCACCGGCATCACGGTTATTCTTGATGGCGCAAATTACATGGTATTTGAAACGGGCGTGCCCGGCATCGGCTTCATTCTTGGGCTCAAAGATTATAACGGCACCACCTATGTGCCGATGCAGACGGGCATTACGCAGAGCTATCCGGCCGATGGGACTAACGGTTACGCCACCGCACTGGGCTGGTCAGCAAAAGTGACGTTTATCAAGACCGGCGTTCCGCTGAAATCCGGCGTATACCAGACCCCGACCATTAACGCGGCGATCCTGACGGCCTATAACAACGAAGTGAAAACCGCGCAGGTGATCATCAACCCCACCACCATCACGGTGACGGCAAGCGGCTGCACGGTAGGCACAAAAAGCGCCAACGTCGACCTGGGCACCATTGATGTTCACACGCTGCCCAGCGTAGGCAGCACCTCGCCGTCGGGGGAGTTTAACGTCAGCCTGACCTGCGATGAGAACGTGGCGGTTAACGCAGTGATGACCGATCAGACCACACCGTCAAATATCTCGTCGGTCGTGACGCTGACCGGGGACTCCACGGCCTCCGGCATTGGCGTGCAGTTTTTCTATAACGGTACCGGGCCGCTGATGATGGGGCCAGACAGCTCGGCCGCAGGCACGACGGGACAGTTTTTCATCCAGACCACCAGCGCAGCACAAACGCTGTCGCTGCCGTTCCAGGCGCAGTACATCCGAACCGGAGACCTGGTCCCCGGCTCGGCCAATGCCCTGGCAAGCATCACCTTTTCGTATCAGTAGGTTAGTGCTTCACCCACACCAGCTGATCGACCCGGAAGCCCAGACCGCGTGCGGTGTTCAGGTAGTCCTGATTTACCGCATCCGGAATGGTCGGGGTGCGCGATAAAATCCACAGGTAGTCACGGTTCGGGCCACTGACCAGCGCGTACTGGTACTTATCGTCCAGCTTGATCACGTTATAGCCGCCGTAGAACGGGCCGAAGAACGATACCTTCAGCGCAGCCGTAGTCGGTTCGCCGGTAAAGTACGCCTTTCCTTCGCTCTCATTCCATTTGTTCTTCACCGGATCATAGCCGCGGTTCAGTACGCTGATACCGCCATCGCTGCGCTTGCCGTACGTCGCGGTGACCTGTTCCAGACCGCGCTCAAAGCGGTTTTCCAGTCGGGCGACTTCATACCATTTGCCGAGATAGCGGCTGGCATCAAAGCCGATAATGGGCTGCACGCCTTTCGGCGGCGTGGGAGATTTACAGGCAACCAGCGTCAGCGCAATGGCGACACCGGTAACTACAGGCCATAGCCTCATGAGAACTCCTTTCATTTACGCGGTTGGACGTTAAGTGTAGCGCACCCGTGCGGCGCTTCATCCCGTCGGGGAATATTCGTAGTATATTGAGACAACTCCTTCTCTTCGGATGCAGACATGGCTTACTCCATCGGCGAATTCGCCAGACTCAGCGGCATCACCGCCACCACGCTGCGGGCGTGGCAGCGACGCTATGGCTTGCTCAAACCCGAGCGTACGGACGGCGGTCACCGCCTGTACAGCGATGAGGACGTTCAGCAGGCGCTGAAAATCCTCGACTGGGTAAAAAAAGGCGTACCCATCGGTCAGGTTAAATCACTGCTGGAACGCCCTGCGCCGCGCCGCGCCAATAACTGGCAAACCCTGCAACAGGCCATGATGCAAAAGTTGCAGGAGGGGAAAATTGAATCCCTGCGTCAGATGATTTACGACGCCGGACGCGAATACCCAAGGCCAGAGCTGGTCACTAACGTGCTGCGTCCGTTGCGCAGCCAGATATCGGCCAACGTCGCCGCCGCCATGACGCTGCGTGAGATCCTCGACGGCATCCTCATCGCCTATACCTCGTTTTGCCTTGAGGGCGATAAAAAAGCGCCGGGCGATAACGTTCTCATCAGCGGCTGGTACCTCAACGACCCGTGTGAAATCTGGCTCGAAGCGTTAACGCGCACCGGCCAGGGCCACCGCATCGACATCCTGCCGGTTCCCCCTGCCGCGCTGGCCCCGGAAATTTTCCCGGATCGCAAATGGCTGCTGGTCACCAGCGGCAAACTCACCGCCGCGCGGAAAAAGCAGGTTGCGCAGTGGCAGCAGCAGGTTTCCCTTGAGGTAATTATCCTCTGATTATTTTCTGCTGTGGCAATCTTCACGAAAAGTTGAATATTTTTTCGCGCAGCGAGTGCTAACGTTTTCCTGTCACCGACAACTCAACAGGAAAACACGATGAAAAAGACACTCCCTCTGATGATGCTGGCTGCCATGGCTTTCGCGCCTGCCGCATTCAGCGCCCCGGCAGGCACCCTGAGCGTCCACGTTCTGGACCAGCAAACCGGTATGCCGCCAGCAGATGTGACCGTTACGCTGGAGAAGCAGGAGCAGGACAAGTGGACCCCGATTGCCAGCGGTAAAACCGACCACGACGGGCGCATTAAATCGCTTTATCCGCAGGATCAGGATATGGCACCTGGCGTGTATAAAGTGACCTTCAAAACCGCCGATTACTTCCACGGCAAAAAGCTGGACTCCTTCTTCCCGGAAGTGCCGGTGCTGTTCACCGTCACCCGCACCAATGAAAAACTGCACATCCCGCTTCTGCTCAGCCAGTACGGTTACTCAACCTACAAGGGCAGCTGATTGCTCTTGATTTTAAAGACGATTAAAAAATAATCCCGCCAATACTTGGACAAACTCGCATTGTTGTGTAACTTTTAGATATGAGATCGGGAGGTGCACACCATGACAACAAAACCTGTGCTGGGTATTAGCGGATGTTTGACCGGTTCCGCCGTTCGCTTTGACGGCGGGCATAAGCGTATGGGCTTTGTGATGGATGAGCTGGCGCAGTGGGTCGCTTTCCGCCCGGTATGCCCTGAAATGGCTATCGGCCTGCCCACGCCTCGTCCGGCGCTGCGCCTGGTGATGACCACCGGCGGCGAGACAGAAATGCGGTTCAGCAAAGCGCCCCACGATGACGTCACGCAGAAGATGACCGCATTTACGGCAGATTATCTGCCGAAAATCGGCGATCTGTCGGGGTTTATCGTCTGTGCAAAATCCCCCAGCTGCGGCATGGAGCGCGTGCGGCTGTACGACGAAAACGGCAACCGGGGCCGCAAGGAGGGTGTCGGGCTGTTCACCGCCGCCCTCCTTGAAACTTTCCCCTGGCTGCCCGTCGAAGAAGACGGTCGCCTGCACGATCCGGTACTGCGGGAAAACTTTGTTGAGCGCGTTTTTGCCCTCCACGAACTGAACGTAATGCGTAAAAATGGCCTGACGCGCCGTGCTCTGCTGGACTTTCACAGCCGCTATAAGCTTCAGCTTCTGGCGCACCATCAGGCAGGCTACCGTGAAATTGGCCCGTTCGTGGCATCACTGCACGAGTGGGACGATCTGGACGCGTTTTTCGTGGCCTATCGCGACAAACTGATGACCATACTGAAAAAACCTGCTTCGCGGAAGAATCACACTAACGTGCTGATGCACATTCAGGGCTATTTCCGTAACCAGTTGAACAGCCGCCAGCGCGGAGAACTGCGTGATGTGATCCTGCATTACCGGGACGGACTGCTGCCGATCCTCGCGCCGCTGACGCTGCTTAAGCATTATCTGGCTGAATACCCTGACCGGTATCTGATGACGCAAAACTACTTTGATCCCTATCCTGATGATTTGGGTCTGCGTCTGGCCGTTACCTGATAAGAAAGAAGCGAAGGCCCCATTGACCCACAGAGGCCCAAAGCTGTACCCCGTTTAGACGACACCCTCACTGTCGTCTTTTTTTTGCGCTCAGCGTAAAATACTGTAATTCTGTACAGGTTAAGCGTGCACAGCGGAGTAACCCGATGATCAAAAATCTGCATATTCAAAACTACCGCTCAATTCGCGATATGTCGCTTGAGCTGGAACAGCTCAATATCGTGTTCGGCCCCAACGGCACCGGAAAATCCAATATTTATAAAGCGATTTACCTGATGCACAGCGCGGCGCAGGGGCAATTCTCCCAGGCGCTGGCAAACGAGGGGGGCATTTTGAAAGTGTTCTGGGCGGGCAAAACCCGCAGCGACCAGCTGCGGCGCATGAACCTGGCGGTGGAAACGGAAACCTATGAATATGAGCTTCAGGTCGGGTTCGTGGAAAAGCTGCCCTACCCCTCACAGTTTCAGCTCGATCCGGTGATCAAAGAGGAATCTATCTGGCTGAGCGGCCAGCACCGTCGTCCGTCGTCACAGCTGATGAAGCGTAAGAATCAGGCCGTATTCCTGAACAACGTACATCACGAAAAAGTGACCCACAGCGGTACGCTGTATGAGAACGAGTCAGTGTTCGGGCAGCTCGGCGAACCGCACCTCTACCCCGAAGTGTCGCAGATGCGTGAGTCCCTGCGTAACTGGCGCTTTTATCATGAGTTTTCCGTTTCATCCGGCTCGGCGATCCGCGCGCCGCAGGTGGGTTTCCGCTCCCCGGTGCTGGCCAGCGACGGCGCGAACCTGGCCGCCGCGTTTCAGACCATTGTCGAAATTGGCGACGAGCTGCTGCTGATGCGCATTCTCGACCAGGCCTTCCCCGGCTGCGTGTTTTACAGCGACAACACCGGCGGGCGCTTCCGCATGATGATGCAGCGCGAGGGGCTGAGCAGACCGCTGGAACCGGCAGAGTTCTCCGACGGCACGCTGCGTTTTTTATGCCTGGCGGTGGCGCTGTTAAGCCCGCGCCCTCCCGCATTTATCGCCCTCAACGAACCGGAAAACAGCCTGCATCCGCAGATGCTGCCCGCCCTGGCAAGCCTCATTGCCGAGGCCAGCCGCTATTCGCAGATCTGGCTCACCAGCCACTCGCCGGAGCTGGCGCATTTGATTGAGAAGCACCGATCGTTTTCGCTGTATCAGCTGTCGATGGCGGAGGGGGAGACACGGATGGAGCGGCTGGGGTAATGCACTTCTTTTATGCTGTCACCACTTTCAAGGTCGCCATCAACGACGAAGATGATTTCCGTCGGTATATACCTTCGGCGAATTCTGCGCTCGCGACAGATTATCCAATTTATTGTTGCCAGTTTCTGATGTCAGGATAATCTGTAAACGTTGGTTATCAGATGAGAAAATTAAAATGGATATTGTAATTTTCCCTGGTCAGAACGCCCGCGCATGGGCTGAAACAATGATAAATCTTGAAGCCCGCAAGCTCATCAATACTGCGAATATTGTCGGAGGGCAACATCTCAGCGACGGACTCGCACGGATTAAATTTATGGATGATATTCGGCAGTTTGTGATGCAACAATTTAGTGCTACCCGGGCAGCCAGAAGTGATGAGGAGTGCATGGAATGCCTGAAAAACATCCGGGCTGAGAACGAAAGTCTTCTTGAGCAAAGCAGAATGCTTCGCTCCCGTACAGCTCAGCTTTTTGCTCAGATTGAACTGGTTAAAGAAAATAACAAAGTCGTCGGTTACGTTATCTCATCGATTAAGGTTGTGCTTTCAGGGTTACAGATTGTTGCAGGTGTTGGTGCAATGATGACAATGAATCCAGTGGGTGCGCTTGCAGGAGCGATTCTGGTTATGGATGGTGCAAATGCCATTTCAAAAGAAATTAACAGAACGCTTCAACATCAACCAAACTCCGAAGGTATGCTGGCAGATGGCGTCATGGATATCGCTCAGTTTATGGGATTTAAACGTGAATCAGCACTTGGGGTATTCAATAGCGTAAGCCTGGCAGCAAGCGTCTATACGGTATTTGGCGCCATCCGGAAACCCGAATCATGGCGCCTGTTTCGTTATCTCCCGCTGGATTTCTACCGCAAAGTCGACGGAATGAATCGCGCAGCGCTCACTATGAAAATTGTCGGCTGGGGTGTCTCTGCAAAAGTCTCGTTTGATTTAATTTCTAATGCGTCTGGACAGAACTAATGTATTTCTTTCTGAAGCGCCAGGCTTTGTAGGTAATGATCGGGGGTTGAAAAAACCAGGCAATAATCAATACGATGAAAAGAGAAATGCCACCGGAAACAATATTATAATGTTCAGCGAAAAAAAGAAGCGCCAGGAAAATCAGGGCCACAGTCGCAGTAATACACAGAACCATGATAAATCGCTTACCTAACTCAAGCACTACCTCGAGCAGGGATGAACCATAACGGCTAATGTTTCGGTTCAGATACGCTAATTCTTTTACGGTGAAACCTGATTCAAGTAACTGCGTTTCAATATTGTTCATGCCACTACCTTTTCTTCTGGAAAGTAACGTGGATTATCTTAACCGGAAGAGAAGTGCTTGTAACCCGTCTGATGCATATCCATTGCCGCCAGCTTTAAAGGCAAAGAAGCCGCCCACGTCTTTTTATTCCATCGCGCCAGCATTATTTTTCGCTGCATACGGCTTAACGCGAAACGTCTTACGCCACTCCGCCGGACTGACACCAAAGCGCGCCTTAAACTGCTGCCGATACGTCACCGCTGATAAAAACCCCACCTGCTCAGCGACGCTTTCGATTGGCAGACTGCCGGACTCCAGCAGGATCTGGCTGCGCCGCAGGCGCTCGGCGGTAAGCCAGTCGGCAACGCTCATGCCCGTCGCCTTGATAAAATGGCGGGTCAGCGTGCGTCGGCTCATCGACACCACGTCCGCCAGCGAATCCAGGTTATGCGGTTCGGAAATGTGCTGCTGAAGGTAGTCAATGAGACAGTTAATCCGCCCGTCGCGGGTATCTTTCGGCACAGGTTGCGCAATAAACTGCGCCTGCCCGCCCTCGCGGTGCGGCGGGACGATCATCCGGCGGGCAATCTGATTGGCGACAACGCTGCCAAAGCGCTGGCGGATGATATACAAACAGCAGTCGAGCGCGGCGGCGGTACCTGCCGAGGTGATCACATTGCCGTCGTCCACGTAGAGCGCGTTGATGTCCAGTCGAACGTCCGGAAACAGCGTCTGAAACTGGTGTTCAAACTCCCAGTGGGTGGCGGCCCGTTTGCCGCTGAGTATGCCCGCATAGCCCAGTACAAACGATCCCAGACACAGCCCAACAATTTCCGCCCCGTTGTCTCTGGCCTGAACCAGGCTGTCGAGCAGCGTCTGAGGCGGGCGCTCCAGCACGTGCTGCCAGTAGGGTACAACCACAATTTCAGCCGATGCGATTGCAGAAAAATCCTGCGTCGCATGCAGGGCAAAACCGTCTTTCGAGGTCAGGAATCCCGGTTTTTCAGCGCAGATCGTAACGTTAAAGCGCTTTTCCCCGGATACCGTATCGCCAAACAGAATGCAGGGGACGGAGTAGTGGAACGGGCTAAACCCGTCCACCGCGACAATAGCAACGTTAACAAGCGGCATCTGTCTCTCCTTTCCCCTTTAACACTCAGAATATAACGGTTTCGCCGTCCTGAGGAATGCTCACCGCGTCACTTATCTCGTTGGCGTCAACATACTCGCGCAGCGCGCGGCGGGTCAGCAGGCAGTGGTTGATAGCTTCCATATGGGTCGCCACGATTTTCGCCTGCGGCAGCAGGAAATGCACGTTAAGCAGATCTTCTTCCCCCATGATAATCGGCCCAAACCCAATGACATGAGCGTAACCGGCGTTGAGCACGACGATATCCGGCTGGTGCTTTTGCAGATCGGCCGCCACCGCATCGCGCCAGATGGTATCCCCTGCGATATAAAGCGTCTTCTCATCGGGATGACGGAACACCACGCCGCAGGCTTCCCCCAGAAACTCTGCCAGCTCCGGCACGGCGTAAGCGCGGTCAGTACCGTGCTGGCCGCCGTGGGTTTTCACTATCCGGATATCGCCGTATGTTGTTTCCCCGGTCATGATCGTCAGGTTGGTAAATCCCTGGCTGCGCAGCAGCGCGGCATCGCTATCATTTTGCACGTAGATCGGCTTGCCTTTGGCGATCAGCTCAACGGCGTACTGATCCCAGTGATCGGCATGGGTATGGGTGACGATCACCGCGTCAGCATCCAGAAGCGTTTGAACGTCAACGGGAAGCTCGACCATCGGGTTGCGAATATCAGCCCGCGCCGTGCCGGGAAAACCCGGATAAGTGCCTTTTGGCGCCAGCATTGGGTCGATTAAAAAGCGTTTTCCCGCGTAAGTGATCAGTTGGGTGGCATTGCGAATTTGCGTAATGTTCATGGGCTATCCTCCGGTTGGTATGAGAAGGAGAATAGCCCCAGGGTGCCGTTAAGAATGTGGGCCAAAGGGCGATGATCGATGAAATCGGGTCAATCGATAAACCGCTTGCGCACCCTTTCCAGCGGGGCAATCAGCAGATTGATAAGCGGCTTACGATCGATAACGATATCGGCGTTCACCGTCATCCCGCCCATCAGCATGCGCTTTTTCTTGTCCGGGTCGGTAAACCAGGAGGGGACGCGCACTTTAGCCAGGTAGTAGTTCTGCCCTTCCTGGAGCGGGATCAGCGCCGAATGGGCATCAATGTTTACCTCATAGAAATCGGACAGCGTCGCCTCCACCGAACCGTATTTGTCCACGGGCCAGGAGTCGAAGCGCAGCTTAACCTTATCGCCTTTCGCCACGCGCCCCACCCCCGTTGCCGGAACATACAGGTACCCCTCCATCGTCGCCGCGGTATTTTTACGGATCACCACCACCACCTCGCTATTTTGCGTAATGGCCCGGCCAGGCGGGAAGTTAATCGCCACCACGTAACCATCGGAAGGGGCCAGCATCGCCATGGTGGAACTTCCCCGGCTGGACAGGTTGCGATCGATTTCGCTGATGCGGTTTTTCACATACAGCTGCTCTTCGCTCAGAGAGTCAATTTGCGACTGGGTGCTGTCGGTCAGGCTGGTTTTGCGTGCCTCAAGCTCAAGAATAGTGCTCTCCTCCAGCGTCAGGTTGAGCTGCGCATTGAGCACATCATTGTGGCTTTTATCGAGATCCACTCTGGAGACATAGCCCTTCCCGGAGACGGATTTCCACGCCTCGTAGGTGTCGGTGCTGTTTTTTAACAGCGCGCGCAGCTTCTTCACCTTATCGCGGGAAACGGCGATCTGCTTGTCGGTGAGAGCCAGCTGCTGCGCCAGATTTTTGCGATACGACGCAATCGAGTCCTCAATGGCCTGAATGCGCTGCTCGCTGCGCTTCTTCTCCGCTTCCATCTGCTGGCGGTCAAACTGCACCACCGAGCCCTGCTTGCCGCCATAGTCCTGCGACACGGTGAACAGCGGATCGTTTTCCTTCACGTACTGGCCGGGCCGGACGGCAAAATCAACAAGGGTTCCGGACTCTCTGGCGCGCACCTCCACATCGCCCTGCGCCGGGATCAGCACCCCGCGTGCCAGCGTGGTTTCCGAAAAATTAAAGACAATCGCAAAGACCAGCAGGCAGAGAAAAAAGGCGATGAACAAGGTCAGCACGGCTTTCAGCCGTGGCGCGTTGATGTGATAGCTTTTTGAGAAGTGATGCGGGATCAGCGCCCGCCGCTGTCCGCTTCGGTTTTTTAATTTCACGATATGTCATCCATGATAAATCACTGAAAGATCATCCCATGCACTCCAGAGCGTGGGGGTTTTGCGCAGCGCGTTCAGCGTGTCGGCGGCGGCCTGACGGTAATCCTCCGGCGCATACGCCTGACTCTCCAGCCCAAACTCCGCCGCGTGCAGCGAACAGATCGGCAGCAGCGTTCGGACGCTGTAGCCATAGCGCGATAAAAACCGCGTTGAGACGTCCGTTAACCACGCCTTTTGATCCCCTGCCTGGGTGGAGAACAGCGGCGCATCCGGCAGGCGTTCGTCCATCAGCAGCACCGTCACCAGGCGGTGAGGGGCGAAAAACGAGCTGGCGCGTCGGCCTTCGTGCGCGGCCATCAGCTTATGCAGCGCAGGGTGACGGGTAATAAACTGAAAGCGCACATCGGCTGGCGCGGTGGCGAGCAGCGCATCCACGATCAGACCAAAGCCCGCCCAGCGCATGCCCAGTAGCAGGGTGCGAGATGAACTGTAAAATGCCTGCTCCCGCGTCCACTGCGCCACGTACCCGTGCAGATCAAAACTAACGTTGCGCGCCCAAAGCGCGGGCGGGAAGATCTGCTCCACGAAGTTAAACCCGCTCAGCTCATGCGCATTCTGATGCAGAAAATCAGCCGGAACATCGGCCTCCGGGCAACGCATAAACTGGCTGTAGTTTTGCGTGATCCGGTTTGCCAGCAGCGTGCGCCCGGCCTGGCGCGCGCAGAGTCGCGCATAGAGACGCGGCAAAAGCATCATTGCTCACTCTCCCGCAGGGTGCCGTTTTCCATGGTATAGAGACGCCCCTGACAGCCCACCACGTCCGGCGAGTGGGTGACAAACACCAGGCCAATCCCCAGGCTACGCAGGTTCGCCAGCACTTTCTGCGCGGTCGTTTTATCCAGGTTCGCCGTCACTTCGTCACAGAGCAGAAGCTTAGGCTGGCTGTACAGGGCGCGCGCCAGAACCAGACGCTGCATCTCCCCGGCAGAGAAAAAGGTGTTCCCCGGCAGCATCTCCGTTTCGTAGCCGTGCGGCAGCCGGGCGACGACGTGGTCCACCTCCGCCAGCCGACACGCGGCAATGACCTGCTCTTTATCCGGTGCGCTGTCAAAGCAGGCGATGTTGTCCAGAATCGAGCCGGTGAAGAGAATATCGTCCGCATGGACGATGCGGATGTGCTGACGCAGCGAGGAAAGATCGCACTCCTCAATGGGGATCTTATTGATCCGCAGCGTGCCAGACGATGCCAGCAGCATGCCGGAGATCAGACGCAGCAGCGTGGTTTTTCCCGACCCGCTCTGGCCCACAATCACCGCTTCTTCGCCCTGCTTCAGGGTCATGTTGATATGCTGTAGCGTGGCCTCCCGGCCAGGATAGGCAAATGAGACATCCTCAAATTGCAGACAGACCGGCGAGGTGACAATCCGCTTCCCAAACTGGCTGGTTTCAGAGGGGGCAAACAGCAGGTCGCCCACGCGATCCAGCGGCCCCTTGAGGGCATTTTTGTCCAGCAGCTTCTGCGCCACCTGCACCATGGCATCGGAAAAATAGCGCTTATAGCTGATATAGGCGTAAAGCATCCCGATGCTCATCTGCCCTTCCAGGATCAGCCACGCGCCAAAGCAGACCACCAGCAGTTGCTCGGCATTGATCACCAGCAGCGAAGCCACGTCAAAGCGGGCCAGTAGCCGCTCTTTACGCATCAGCCCGGCGATGTGCTCGCGCTGGGATTTGTCCATCACCGCATCCCGGGCCTGCTCCATGTTGTTCGCTTTGAGCGTTATGATCCCTTTCTGCGTCTCCACCAGCAGAGACTCATACTGGGCGGTGCGCTCGATGGAGTCATCCACCGCGCGTTGATAGGGGCCGATCAGCGAAAAGCGGATCAGGAAAAACACGCCCATCAGCAGCATTGTCAGCAGCGCAATTTTGACGTTATACAGCAGCATAAACAGCAGGCTGGTGACGGCGATCAGGCTGGAAAAGAGAATTTGCACGTAACCATTGCTGATGAACTCCGCGCAGGCGTGGAGCGATTTCTCAATAGCCAGCACGATGCCCGGCGGGCGCGAGCGGAACCAGCTGGTCTGGGTGCGCAGCATGTAGTGGCGCACGGACTGGCTTAAATCGTCATAGGCAATGTTACGCATCAGGATCTCAAGCAGCTGCTTGAGGAATTTACCGATGACTTCAAAGATAAAGACGATAGCGAAGATCGCGGTGAGCAGGATCACCAGATCGCTGTCGCTGCGGGAAATGGCCTCATCCATAATCAGCTGCACGTAGGTGGGGCTTGCCAGCATGGTGATGAGAGTAAAAATACAGAGCACAAACAGCAGCAGCTGGCGCTGGAACAGGCTCGGAGATTTATTGGCTAAACGGCCAAGCGTGAGCGTTTCATCCGGGGATTTCTTTTCGAAGCACGGCGTGGGCTTAAGCTCAAGCACATACCCGGAAAAGAGTTTTTCCGCCTCTTTCAGACGGTAACGACGCACGCCGCTGGCCGGGTCGTGAACGGTCACGCTGCGGCTGTCGATCTTCACGATGACCACGAAATGGTTGCCGCGCCAGAAGGCGATGAGCGGCAGCTCAGACGTTTCTATTTCAGTGATTTCGCCTTTAAGCACCCGGCCAGACATATTTTTATCGCTGGCAAGGGTCATCAATTCCGCCATTGAGGTTCCCGCATCGGCGGAAACGGAAATCTCCCGGCGCAGCTGGCTGACGGAGACATGGTGGTCGTAGTGCCCCAACACCATCGCCAGGCAGGCCAGTCCACATTCGGTAAATTCATGCTGGCGAATAACAGCGGTCTTACCCTGTTTTTTATACTGAAAGAGCGAAAACATAATGATCCGTGGCTGAAATAAAAAAATGGCCCGGCAATGCGGGCCATGCGTACAACGTGCTTCTCGCTTAGGCGCTGAAGAAACCGCCGATGAAGCCGCCCACCAGGCCGAATACGCCGCCGATGGTGCCGCCCAGCGCGCCTAACATCTGGCTGCCCGCGTTATAGCCCGCGCTTGCGCCCTGAATAGCGGCAGCAAACGGATCCCAACCACCGATGATGGCCTGTGCTTTTTTGAAATCGATAACTTGCATGATACTTTTCCTGTTAACGTGAATTAGTTGTAGCTACCAACCAGCGCGCCCAGGAAGCCCATTGCGCCACCCAGAACTCCGCCAACCACACCGCCAACCATGCCCATGATGCTGGCGCCAGTGTCGTAACCCAGCTGTGCACCTTTAACCAGACCAGCGAACGGGTTTAACGCGCCGCCAATAATGTCTTTCGCTTCTACGAATGAAATCGCTTTCATTTTTATCTCCTGTAGTGATGGATCTTTAGCATGATGCTAAAGGCTAATTTCCTTTTATGAAGGAAAGCGGTTGCTACGGGCAGGTGGTCAGCGGAATGATTTTATTGCCATAAATAATCATCCGCCTTGCAGCCTGCCCGGCATTATCTATTTCCAGCCGTTGCCCCGGTGGAATATATTTTGAATTGTTGTATTGCGTACTGCACCCGACCGAGGAAACATATTTAAAATAGGTATTCCCGGTATTACTCACCACCCCGTTGCTAAACGCATAATCAAAATGTCGTGTCCATGGTCGGACAATCAAAATAGCCTCAAGCGAGACCACCACATCCGACTGGATGCGCTGGCCTTTGCGCGTGATAACCTTTGCCTGGAGCGGCGTCTCGGTGAATTTTACGCGATAGTATCGCTCTTTGTTGTCATGCGGGCCGGTATAATAAAATTTAAAACCCGCGCGTTCACCGCTCCCCAGCGTTAATTGCTTAGGCGAATACATGACTTCGCCGTCTTTTATTTCGGTTTCTTTTCCCTTCTCTTTAGGAACGTCTACCTGAATAAGCGACACGGTATAATTCTGACGCTCGCTGGTATCGTTTTTTATCGGCTGAAAAACAACTTCTCTTTCGGGAAGAAAATCAATATTCAGACTTTCGATAATTAAAGCATTTGCCCCTGTGGAAATGAAGCAATTTATTGCAAAAATAGCCAGGAATTTTCCAGTCATGGTTGATTAATTCCAGGATGCGCTAACATCTATTCTTCCCTGCGCGGTCACTTCACCAAACCAGCTATTTCCGTCATAGGTGGTTTTCGATACCGGATTATCCATAACGAACTGGAGGATCAGCGGTGTTTTCCAGAGCCACATATCGGTCACGCCGGAACTCATTTTGTCCCACTCTTCCGCATGGGTGGCCGGCGCCGGGATCGACAGTACTTCGCCTTTACAGTTGTGCGCCATCAGCGTCTGGCTTTTCCCCACCAGCACGTTGCCCGGAATGGGAACCGTAAAGCCGTTGCCGCTAAAGGCGCAGTAGTCCACCCCATTCAGGCTTTGGGTAGGCCCGGTGACTTTTACCGTGACCGCAATCGCCGCATCTTTTTGCGCCCCGCTGTAGGTGATGGTGTAGGGGATCTCAATGGGCGCTTCGCCGATAATGCCTTTCCCTGAGCCGCCCAGACCGTCAGGATCGAGGGTGTAATCCGGGTTGTCTGGCACAATTTCCAGCCCGGGTTCGATAGGGTTAATCACCAGGCCGCCCCCCGGCTGGAAGCAGAAATCCGCCGCCAGCGAGCTGTTGCCGGGCGTCAGACACAGGCTGACGATATTGCCAATGTTGCTGCCGTCCCCCGCCTGCGCCACGCTCAGAATTAACGCTTTCGGCAAAAAGATTTTAAGGTACGCTTTGCCGCCGTTTTTCTGCGGCGCTGCAAGGAAGGTGTTCGCCAGGACACGCGTATCGCTCAGGATACCGCCGGAGATACTGTACCAGGTGTTTTCATCGAAGGTCAGCTCGGCGGCAAGCCCGGTGCCGCCGCTCATGTGCGATTGCAGCACGCTGTTGACGCGGGAAGAGGTGAGCGCCAGCCCTCCGTTGTAACCGGAGATATCTTCCCCAACAAACGTGTATTCGAGCAGGTCGCACAGGACGCCAGAGACCGTATTACGGGTGTACTTGGTGCAGGTGGCCCCCGTTGATCCATCGACAATCGTCACCTCGCCGCTGATCGGGTCAATACCCAGGTTAAGCGCTCTGGAGTTGGTCATGGTCAGCGTGCCCACCTTGTGAAGCGTATTGGTGGTGGTCACTTTGTTGATGGAGCTGATTTGCGGCGTGGAGGTGATGGTCACTTCATCCCCTGGCGCGGCGTTGAGCAAATAGTTAAAGAACGGATCGCCCAGTACCCAGCGCCCGTATGACGTGCCGGGCTCCATCACCGGCGGCTTAACCACCATCGACGTGTCGGTATAGCTGGTCGTCGGGGTGTACCCCGTGTTGCCGCAGGACGAGGAACACGCCGTCCCTTTAAAGAACGGAGAAGCGCTGGAACCGGTCACCGAAAAGTCGATAGTTAACGCGCTGCCTGCCGGGCCGTTGAAGCTGTTGTCCGGGATGTAAGTGGCGATACCGTTATTCGTTTTCGCACTCAGGGTCGGCCACTCGCGCGAACCGTGTAAAAACGCGGTCGACGTGCTGTTGAGACTAAACAGCCCTGCGCTGTTTCCCGTACCGTTATTGTCCGGGTTATTAATGGCGAAATAGGGCAGCTCCTGCGCCTGGGCCGCCGCGCTCATCAGCAGTAAATTAAGAGCGAATATCTTTTTCATCGTCACGTTCCTGCGTTCCTTTTGCTTCCTGCCAGACGAAATCGCCTTTGTCGCAGGAGATGTCCCCAAGCCACAGCGCACCGCGGTTAGACTCGATGTCCAGGCGCACTTCGCAGACGCTGTCGTCCGGCGTGGCGATACTCAGGACAGGGTTGTTCTTATCAACGTCGATCACGAAGCGTCCGTCGTTTTCCGTCCGGGTCAGCCCGACGTGGTTTTTGATCTGCATGGCGCCAATCGGGGCCCCGTTTGCATCCACAAGACGACCAAACAGAGTGACGATTTTCTTCACCTGCGGCTTCATCACCACGGTATTGCCCGGATAAACCGTGATATGGCGACGCGCATTCGCGCCAATCTCATAGCTTTCCGTACCGGTTTCACTGTTCATCACTTCCAGGTCATAAGCCTGGTATGCCGGCAGCGACAGCCAGGTCTTATCCCCTTTGATGCGTTCTGCCCGGCCGTTAAGCTTCAGGGTCAGCGCTTCATCAGATTTGAGACCGGTACTGACAATCACCCCTGCGCTTTCGGTGCCTTTCCCGGCGGCGATGGCCTCTTTGGACCAGCCCACGCTGCCGTCACTGGTCAGCGTGGAGTTCCAGCCTTTACTCATGCCGCTCTGGACGCTGAGGATGTTGCTGTTCCACGGCGTGTCGAAGTTCACGCTGCCGCCGCCGCTTACGCTGCGATCCTGGCGGCTGTTAAAGGCTTTCGAGACGTTGGCAGTAGCAGATTTCAGGTAATCGCCTTCAAACTGGCGGCTGGCGCTGACGTTCAGCGCCGTGCCGGTATCGCGATTGTGGGAAACGCCAACCGACACGGTATTGCCGAGCGGTATAGCGAAATCGAGCATCACGTAACGATCTTTCTCTTCGTAATACCCGTCGTATTTGTTGCGCGACATTCCCACCCGCAGGCGCGCCGTACCGTAGCGACCGGCGTATAACCCCTGGGAGTAGTCCAGCTGATAGCGTTTATAGCGATAGAGGTCGTCCTCCTGGCGCATCAGGCTCAGGTTGCCCGCCGAGGGCAGACCGAACGACGGCAGGCTAAAGGAGGCGCCCCAGGTATTGCCCTTGCTCTCATAGATATCGAGGAACTTGCCACTGGAGAGCTGTTCATGGGAGTACCACACCGAGCCGATCTGCCACGGCAGGCTGAGATTCGCCCCATAGTTGGCGCGATAGGTTCCGTCGGAGGCGGCCATGGTCTGGGTATTCACCGAGAAATAGCCCGTCAGGTTCAGGGAGGCCCACAGCTCGCTGACGATGTGTTCCCGCATCATGTAGGTGGAGGCGTTCCAGTCGACCATCCCGCTGCGCTTGCTGAACGAGGCTCCCACCAGCGACATGGTGTCTTTATGTTTGGTGTCGTAATCGTAGTAGTAGGTGTTGTCCTGCTCGTTTTTGCGTTTCGCGTATTTTTTATAATTGACGACGGATTTATCGCGGCTATACATCCCGCCCCACATCTGCCAGCGCAGCGTTTCCGACACGTTGCTGGAGAACGGCTTATTTACGGTGTACATGCTACGCGACACGGTGCGGCTTCCGCTCACCACCTCAACTTCGATGCTGTAGATCCCGTAGGGCAGGCTGCTGGTGTCAATTTCATGGTTGCCGACGTCAAAGCGCTGAATGCCGATAAGCTGCCCGTCACGACGAATACGGGCCTCGCCCGCCGTGGGGAAATAGACCACCACCGGCGTCAGAGAGAGCGTGTTATCGCGTTTGCGGGAGTTGGCCTGGTTGCCCATGGAAACGCCGTAGACTTCACCGCCGGAAATCCCGCTGACGCTCGCCAGAGACTGCATCGCCCAGCCGTTCAGCATGCCTGCGGCGTAGCGCATCCCTTGATAGTCGCGCTCCCACATAACCGCATTCATCTGGGTATCGCTGCTGCTCTCGTTGACGTAGCCAGAGCCATCGATCAGCACATGATCGACGCCCATTGAGATCCAGTTTCTCGCGTTCAGATAGCCCGACGACCAGCTGTCACCGTAGCCGCTCTCGGTGTGATACGCCCCGAGGTTGTAGGAGAACGTGCCGCTCAGGTCGTCAGACTCCGGCGCATCAATGTCCACCTCACGCGGGCGAATATTCACCCCGTAGTCGCTCTGCGACAGATTCAGCAACAGGCGCATTTTTTTCTGATCCAGCTCGAACGCGGACCCCGTACTTACCGGAATGCGCATCTGGTCATCAAACTGCTTATCGTTAATGCTCTGCAATAACGTTCTCATCTCTTTTGACAGACGAATGCCGTTATCAGACTCCTGGACCTGAACGTCCCTCAGCCCCAGCTTCAGATCTTTTGCAAAGAGCGTCACGTCACCGATACGAACATATTCGCTCGCCGTGCCTTCGTGGTTCCCTTGTTGTGCTGAGTGTGGACGCGTATTCACCAGATAGACGGGAATTTTGATCCCCTGCTCCAGCAGTGCATAAAGCGAGTCGGGAAAACGGTAATTAGCGATAACCACGGAGCTTGAGGCTGCATGCGCAAGCGCGGGCAGCGTGCCGGATGCGCAAGCCATCATCACCGGCAACACTAATTTATTTTTCACCATGCATCCTTACTTAACAGGAATGAACTGTTTCAGGTCCCATATTCCGAGATGAAAATGGTTATCCGTAACGTTGATATCCTCGATAGCGCGCGAGGTCTCTGGCATCAGGTAGAAGTTTTTGCTACACGGCGTGCCGGGGGATTCCGGATTCGGCTTCAGGCAGGTCCCGGTCGCATTGACGCGAAACGAGGTGTTCCCTTTATTGGTTATTTTTCCCGCCACATAGACGAAATCAATCTTCTTATCCCGGGGCTGAACCACCAGAATGGTGCTCACCACCGCGCGCGTCATCCCGGTGCCGTTTTTTGGCGAACCGCTGTCCACCTCTTCGCTTACCCCTTCATCCGTGAAGGTAATGCGGTAGTAACGCTCTTTGTTATCGGCGTTCCCGTGATAGTAAAATTTGACGATATTGCTGGTACCGGCGGGCATCACCATGCGCGTGGGCGTCAGCAACACTTCGTCCACTTTCTCCGGATTGATGACGATCCCTTCATCCATTGGGCTGCTGATCCGCTGTGCGCGAACAGAAACAATGCGCACGCTGTCTGCTTCGTTTTTTATTTCCTTGGCGGTGGAGTCAGCATCCGCAGAAATAATGGTGGTGACTTTTCCCACATTAATGGCCAGCGCGGAGGAAGAGATAAATAATAAAAATAAGAAGGCGGATTTGAGGTTAAACATGCTATTTCCCTAAACAGGGGCTTGCGCCCCTGGATCGATCAGGCCTTAGCCCCAGGTTGCGCGGAACGCAACAGACACGGTCCCTTCCCACAGGCTGTTGGTCAGGTCTTTGAACTCTTTCGCCGTACCGGCATTGTCCTGAGCGGAGTCAACGTAGAAGACAAATTTGTCCTGGCCGGTAATTTCGGTATCTGCCGCCGCGCCTGCGCTGGTGGTCAGGTTCCACAGGCCAGAAGAGACGCCGGTGTTAGAAGAGGAATCAACCAGCGTGGTCCATGCGGTTGATTTCGCCCCCACGGTGCCACCGATAGAGCCCAGGTCGTTACCGCCCCAACGCGCACCCACTTTCAGCTTGGTCGCTTCACCACCCACGCTGAACAGCGTGTTGTTTGAATCGTCGAGGATAGCTTCGAGTTTGAAGCTGGTCGCCGTAGAGTGATCGCCACGGATAGCCACATCAAACAGACCGGTGTCGGTGTTGAAAGATTTGGTGTTGGCGCTGTAAACAAAGTTCAGAGCACGCGTTGGCGTAACAACCAGATCGGATTCGCTGTCTTTGGTCGCGGTTGCCTGCCATGTGGCAGAAGCCGTCGTTTCTGCTGCATTAACTGCGCTCAGGGCAGAAACAGACAGCAGGGAGCCCAGAACGATAGCGTTCAGTTTGTTCATTTATTTAGTCCTTCAAAAAAGAATCCACGTGTATAAAAAGGGGAGCCCCTTTTTCGAGGCGGAGTATAGACAGCCGCAAAATAACGAGGCAATACAGAAAAATTCACTCGACGGAGAGCAACAATAAAAATATAAATAAATTTCTCGTATCTTATTGTTACGTATTGAGTAAATTACTAATTTTCCCGAGCAATAGATAAATATCGATTTTTCAATAAAGAGAAATATCAGGACGTCGGGACAGCCACACACATCATTACAGGCAACACCAGCCCCTTAATTAACCACGCATGTTTTTTTACGCTGGTAATATAGAAGAAGTTGATATTATCAAGTAACATTTCGTTTACAACGCCATCCGGCGCCGCATCATCTTCAGATTTATTCAGCTTTTTATCCTTAATATAAAAGATATTGCTTCCATCGACTTTTTCCACGCTGAGCGTGTAATTTCGGTCAATCAGGTAGCTTTTGCCCTCTTTCTTGAGCACGCCTTTATGAATAACCGTCACAACATCTTTGTTGTTAAACAGGAAAAGCGTGGTTAGCGACATATCGGTTGACTCACCCGTAGAATATGTTTTCCAGGAAATGGTATCTGACTGGCAGCCAAACCCCTCATCCTGCGTTCTGGTAAAATAGATCCATAACAACGCGATGACAGACAGCGCCAGTACGATACTGAACAGTACACTCATTTTAGTCCTTGACATATTTTAACTCCCGGTCAGGCTTCTGTAAGAAATGCAGTTCTTATAATCGTCGATACTGTCCTGCTGATAACAGATGGCCAGGAAATAATTTTCTATCTGCGACTTTTTAAACCTGGAATAGTAAGCATCTGCAACCTGATGTTGACAGTCGATATGTTGACTGGCGATGACCTCTTTTACGTGATTAAAGTAGTGCTGTCGCGGCTGATACATATTCTTATCGATCAGGTATACCGTACACCGGTCCACTTTACCGAGCAGATGCATATCAGAATCTTTCAGGCTCTCGGCATAGGAATCCCTTTGGTGCAACAGTAAAACAGCGGTGCCGATAACGGTAATCAGTAATAACGTGCAGAGAGAAATAAAGAGTCTGTGCAGCGATATTAATTGTTTAGGCGGATCGGCATCTTTCTTATGCGCTAGCGTATCGAATGCTTCAGAGGCAGATTGTTCACTAAGCGTTGAAACAACCGGCGGCCTGACCGTGTGGTGTTCAATATGCGCGGCAAGGCTAAATCCCTTGCCACGTATCGTTTTTATCAGTAAAGGGTCGCATCCTAATGTACGAAATGCTTTTCTGATTTCACTTATGGCAACATTCAGACTCACCGAAGAACCAGAGAAACCATGATCCTCCCAGACCTTCTTTATCAGGTCGTCTCTGTCGAGAGTTTTACCATTATTGATGATAAGTTCATAAAGCAGACGACCCGCCTGGTTAGATAACTTAATGGATGACTCTTCCTCTCCATTAATCATGATCATACCGGTGTCGACTTCATAAAGCATTGTAAGATCAATGAGATACTTCATATTATTATTACGCCATTGTTAAAATTATGTGCATTTGCCAGGCAATAATAAGTCTAAAGTTTGTGTGGTCAAGTCGCGTGATGTTAATTGAGAGATGAATTCATAAAGCTTCATTAATTAACAATTATTAAATCATTAATAAAAATATTTGAACCAACGCATTTAGGTTAAAACATTAAAAAAAACCAACACACAAGATTATAATCTTAAACTTTAGAAATTGTTGGAATAATGTTTTGTTATGTACTTTTTTAGTGCAACATAATATCGTCAAAGCATTCTCCCGAGTCGCCATGCGTCTAGCCGGTACATCAGGGACATGTGTAGCCGATTAACATTCATTTTAAATAACACAAATCTTCATGGAGTTTATCATGTTCAAATCGATCATGACCGTATCACTGCTGGCCGCTGCTATTGCCTCTACCAGCGCAGTGGCCGCAGACAATTCAGCGGGTGGTATCATTAACTTTACCGGCGCTATTACCGATACAACCTGTACCATTAACGGCGGTAAAAGCGCAGACTTTACCGTTGCGCTTTCCCCTATTTCGGTAAAAGATGCGGGCACCACGGTTGGCCTGATCACTAAGAATAAAAAATCTATTGCGCTGACTTTCTCAGGTTGTTCACCAGCAGCCGGAACGACCGGCACCCCGCTGAAAGTGTATTTCTCCAGCGCGGATAATATTTCCACTGACGGTAAATACCTGCTCAATAACAGCGTGAACGAAAGCGATGCCAGCGTGGCACGTAATGTCGGTTTTGCGCTAGTGGAGCCAGGTTCGTCTACGCCAATTACCCTGAACCAGCCTTACACCACAGATATTATGGGTACAGCGACCGCGCCAGATTCCGAGACGCTGACGCTGGATGTTTATTATTATAAAACGAACGCCGCTGCCGCCACCGTGGGCGAGTTAAGCTCCAACGTAACGTATACCATTTCCTACCTGTAATAATGATTATTCAGGCTCTGTTTTCGCAGAGCCTGTATTTAAGGTTGCAATCATGCGCAAGGCAATTTTGCTGGCAGGCTTACTGCTAAGCACCGGTCACTCATGGGCCAATATTGTCATTAATGGCACCCGTGTCCTTTATCCTGAAAATAACAAAGAGGTGATCGTCCAGTTAATGAATACGGGCGATGCGCCCGCTCTGGTGCAATCCTGGATAGATGACGGTGATATTAATTCCACGCCGGAAACAGCCAATGTGCCGTTTTTGCTGTCGCCGCCAGTGATAAAGGTTAACGAACATAATGGCCAACAGCTTCGTATTAAAAAGCTGCCGTCCAGCTTGCCTGCGGATCGCGAATCCGTCTTTTTCCTGAATGTTCTCGACATTCCGCCCAGACCTGAAAATCTGCAAAACCAGAATACCGTTCAGCTGGCGATTAAATCCCGTATCAAACTTTTTTACCGGCCCGCTGCGCTGAAAGGCACGCTGGATGACGCGGTGGCGAAACTGACGCTCGCCGCCGAAGGCGATCGCTTTCGTATTACAAATAACAGTCCGTTCCATATTACGGTCGCCAATATTTCGCTGGGTAAAACGAAATTGCTCCAGGAGTCCCCTATGGTTTCCCCGTTTGGGCAGCTGACGGTCGCCGCAAAAAATACGGTTAAGCGCGGACAGACCTTCCAGCTGATGTATGTGGACGATCTTGGCGCGTATAAAACCCGGACTTTCACCAGTCAGTGATCGGAAAGACTCACCATGAAAAAGAAACAAAACAGACTCTGTCTGCTGGCAGTCTGCACGCTTCTGCTTTCGCATAAATCAGGGGCCGTCTCGTTTGATCCCTCCCTGCTTGCTGGCGCATCCGGTGAGTCCGATCTGTCTCGCTTTTCCGAAAACAACGCCATGCCTGCCGGCAGTCAGGAGATGGATATCTACGTAAACGGCAGCTGGAAGGGGCGTTATACCGTCATCTACGGCGAGCAGCGTGACGACATCCGCCTTGCCTGGAAAGATGCCCGGTCGCTTGGCATCAACACCACGTCCGTGCCTGCGCCCGCCATTGCGCACGGGCAGGTTCAGCTGCGCGATCTGGTTCAGGGCGGTGAAGTCAAAACCGATACCAGCACCCTGAGTCTGGCGCTTACCGTTCCGCAGGCGGCCGTGCTGCGTACTGAAGAAGGTTACATTGCCCCCCAGTTCTGGGACGAGGGGATACCGGCGCTGATGCTCTCGTGGAACACGACCTGGTACAACACCCGCGCGAAAGGCGCTGCGAAAGACACAAATGATGATTTTTATGCCGGGCTGGATTCCGGCGCCAACCTGTTCGGCTGGCAGTTTCGCGACAGCAGCGCCTGGCGGAAAACGGCCAGCGGAGAGAGTAGCTGGCAGAATAATACCCGCTACCTGCGCCGTCCCCTGGCCTCGCTGAAATCCAACCTGACGCTGGGTGACTTTTATATTCCTGGCGATCTGTTTGATTCCCTGCGCGTGCGCGGCGTGTCGCTGGCGTCGGACATGAAGATGCGCCCAAATTCACAGCAGGGTTTTTCACCGGTGGTTCACGGCGTGGCACGGACGAACGCCCTGGTGAAAGTTATCCAGAATGGCAACGTGATCTATCAGGAGAATGTGCCGCCGGGCCAGTTTACCCTCGACAGCATTCAGCCTACCGGCTCCGCGGGCGATTTGCTGGTGGTGGTGCGTGAAGCGGACGGTTCACAGCAGTCCTTCACGGTGCCGTTTTCCGCCGTACCCGGGATGCTAAAAGAAGGGGTGAGTCAGTACAGCGTGGTGGCGGGTAAAGTGCATCAGAACACGCTCGATGCCGAACCCGCATTCATGCAGGCCACGCTGCGCTACGGGTTTAATAACCTCATCACCGGGTATACCGGGACGATTATTAGCGATAACTACCAGGCCGGGCTTGTCGGTACCGGGTGGAACCTTCCCTTTGGCGCGGTCTCGTTTGATGTCACCCACGCCAAAACCACCCTACAGGATCGCACCAGCAGCGGTCAGAGTTATCGCGTGTCGTACAGCAAATTTATCGATACCACCGCCACCAACTTCACCCTGGCGGCCTATCGCTATTCCACTAAAGGCTATTACAGCTTCAGCGACGCGCTCTATTCGCGCGAAGGGTATCAGCGCCTGAGAGCGCAGTACGACGACTATGAAGATCGGTTTGGCGTTGCGCCCGACATGTCGCTAAGCACCTGGGACGCCATGCGCGCGGCGCAGCCCAAGAATACCTTTACGCTTAACCTTAATCAGCGCCTGCTCAATAACTGGGGCACGGTGTTTGTCTCCGGCACACAGCGCGATTACTGGAACTCACAGCAAACCACGCGCGAATACCAGATGGGCTATTCCAACGCCATCGGCCGCGCCAGCTATACCCTGTCGGCCAGCCGGGTACGGAACAGGGACAGTGAAGAAGAGACGCGCCTTTACCTCTCCCTCAGCCTGCCGTTCTCGCTGTTTGATAATAATGCGTGGATCACCTCCAGCCTGACGGCCAGCGATTCGCATTATGAGCAGAGCAATATCAGCATGAGCGGGAACGCGCTGGCGTCGAACCGCCTGAGCTATACCCTCTCCGGCAGTAATGCGCGGGGGGGTAAAAATGCGGCAAGCGTTAACGCCGCGTACCGTTCGAACTTCGCGACACTCGGTGGCTCTTACAGCGAATCCTCCGACTACCGCCAGACCGGGCTCAGCGGACGCGGCAGCCTGGTGGCCTACCCGTGGCACGTTCTCGCCTCAAACGAAACCGGCACAACCATGACTATCGTCGATGCGCCAAAGGCGGAGGGGCTGATGGTGAACGGCGATGAAAGCATTATGACGAACCGCGATGGCGTGGCGCTGGTGCCTTACGCCACCCCGTATCGCAAAAACGCCATTACGTTAACTGAAACGGAAAACAGCGCTGGCGCGGAGGTGATCGGCAATATGGCTAACGTGGCTCCTTACGACGGGGCGGTGAGCTATATCCGCTTTGAAACCGACAAGCGCCAGTCATGGGTACTTCATGCGACGCGCGCCGACGGCAAACCGCTGCCCTTTGGCACCGAAGTGCTGGATGAACATGGTGAATCTGTCGGGTATGTCGGACAGGCCAGCGTACTGTATATCCGTGCTGAACGGCCGCCACGCGCGCTCAACGTGCATCTCCGCGGCGGAAAGTGCGAAATCTCCTCCCCGGCCTGGGGGCTGAACAGCCCCTCATCGGTTTGCCATTAATTACGGATTATCAAAATGTTACGATCATTCATGTTCCTGCTCCTCACCAGCGTTAGCGGGATGAGCTATGCCACCTGCTCCGGCAGCAGCATCGTTTATGGCACACCGATTACCATTGATTTATCGGATAAGCTGAGCCCGGCCACGCCCACATGGACCGGCAGCTTCACCACCCAGTACAGCGGCTCGTTCAACTGTACGACGGGTAACAGCGAATTTTCTTACACGCCGATCCTCTCGACCGACAGCAAATACGCGACCATCCTCGGATTCAGCAACAACAAGTATATGGTGCGGGCGGAGATCACCAATCCCCCGGCCAATAAAACCCTGTCTGCCAGCGGTAGCCATACGGCGTCTGAGCTGAATACACCTTTTACGGTTCGCTTCACCCTCGTTAACCAGAGCGGCACCACCCTGACGGGGGATACGGCGAACATGAGCGACGTTCTGTTCGTCAGCGACATGAGCGGGTTATCTATCTGGGAAATCATCACCTGGCCAATCAATCAGGTCATCAAGATAGCGCAGTGGTTATTCAGCGGATTCAAGTGGCCTTACGACAACCGCGATATGTTTGGTCAGCCGATGATCATCAAATACGCGCCGAAACTGACTACCTGTTCCTTTGATAATGCGGGGCTGACCGTGGCGCTGCCGACGCTCGGCATTCCCCAGCTCAGTGCATCCTCACAGCCGGGGCTGACGCCTTTTTCACTGAACATGAGCTGTCAGAACGTCGGGGTTAATGGCAATTCCGATCGGGCAATTGAGATGTTTCTGTCCAGCACGCAGCTGCTTTCGACCGACAGCTCGGTGCTGATCGACAGCAGCAGTAGCGCGGCGCAGGGCGTGGGGCTCCGCCTGATAAAACGTGACGCCCCGCAAACGCCGGTGACCTTCTCTACCTCGACCACCAGCCGTGGCAACGCCACAATGATATTCAGCGTGGCGGCTGGCGCGGCGCTGGACGAACATTTCACCCTTCCGATGGCGGCGTACTATTACGTGTGGGCACCCGCCCAGGTAAGCCAGGGTAAGATCAATACATCGGCTACGCTGAATATTATCTACCCCTGATGTGGACTATTCCTCCATCTTTCCAACCGCCTGCACATACTTAATCAGTTCGCTGTGGTTGGAAAGATTCAGCTTTTTCATCGCATTATGCTTCTGCGTCGCAATGGTACTGACCGAACGGTTTCGATGACGGGCAATCTCCGTCGTTGAAAATCCTTCCACAATAAGATGAAGCACCTCCCACTCTCTGGCCGAGAGGATGGAGCGCGCCCGGGAGCCGGACCGCATTACCCGCCTGAGCCACGAAGAGATCGACGGTTTTTGCCCGTCCGCCATGAGCAACGCGGGTAATTCCTTTTTCAGTTCAGTCAATTCATCCTGCTGACTGATGGTTAATTCAAATTTCATCTCCAGAACTTTTTTTAACAGCCCGTAAGGCAGCTCGGGCACCAACAGAACACGCCTGACGTGATGGGTTTTACATAAAGATGTAAAACGGCTGCTGACCTCCGCGCTCCACTCTTTATGATTAAGCAGATAATTAAATTCAGTGAAGAAAACATCCACGCTATTATCCGCCACCGCCGCCAGCGCCTGTTCTGTGGAATCGACCTGAGTAATGTTCAGTACGTAATCGGGTAAAAGATCCTGGAGCGCCCGGAATATTATCTCTTTAAATATATTTATTTTGTAAAACACCATTACCCTTACGATACGTTCAGTATTATTCATGTCTTTTCTAAATTCTCGTGACCGGAGGAAAATGATAATAGTTTATGTACTCACCACTCACAACCTCTTCGCGCCAGGATTTTATCCTTCTCAGGCCTAAAAATCTGAACAAGGACATTAAATTCATAGAAAAAATTCTATTTTATTCTGCGCGCCGTTTCCCCTTGCAGATAAAGCCTTGTCGATAACCCTGCCACGATCACAATTTTTCTTACAGGAATAGCATTAAGCCACTGAAAAATCGGTGGATTAACTCCATTAATTAACCGTCCGATGCTTATTATCCGCTCATTTACAGAATAAAAATCTGGCATGAATATTATTAGAAGATTAAAACAATTGCATATACCATTAAAACCATTTTTCAATTTTATCTTCCTCTAATAATTGGCATCAGCTTTACTCGACGGTTTGTATTGGCTTACATTGATGCCATCGCATCGCGTTATTTAAAAAAGTGCTCGCTATTCTTTTAATAAGAGAGTGCGAACTGCCATTTTCTCTTATATGGACTGTTTACTCAGCGAAAGGAGAATGCCAATGCAAAATAAAAAAACAATTCACGTTGCCGTTGTTGACAGCTGCGAATTCACGATGATTGGCCTGCAATCGCTTGGAAAGCGTGAGCCTGATGAAAAACACGACGTTATTTTCCATGGGTTTACCCATATCGAAGAACTTGCTATGAGTGAACAACTCTTTGATATCATCATTTATGATCCGTTGAATACGCGTCATTTCCGGGTGACGACAAATGACGACATTCTCTGCATTAAACAGAAACAAGTGACGGCGAAGATCTATATCTATTCGTTATCCGCCGGCTATTTGAAATTCAAACATGTTGATGGGGTAATCAGTAAAAGAGTCTCCCTGGGGGATATCAAAGCGCTGTGGCAAATACTGATGAGCCAGACGCCGCAAGAGTCTGGCCGTTACAACGTAGGCATGACGACCCGCTTACGCACCCCGGCGAGGCTGTCCAGCGAGGAGGCCAGCGTATTGCGCGGCTATTCCTGTAATCTCAAAACCAAGCAAATCGCCCGTCAGCTGGGGTGTAACGTCAGGCTGGTTTACTTTTATAAGAACAACGCCATGAACAAGCTTAAAGCCGTGCGTGGCCCCTCGTTTTACCAGAGCATTCGCTGGATCCTGAATTAAGAATTTGACCGTGTGTCGTTTGCCTTTTGTTCCCGTGTCCGCGGGAACCTTTTTTTCATTTCCTGAAGGCTGTTCCATGTATACCGTTCTTCCCTCTCCCCTGTTGCAACGTATCTCAGGGCTGCGCTTCCAGCCGCTTGTCGATCTTCATTCGGGCCAGGTGTTCGCGCATGAAGTGCTTGTGGAGATCCGTAACGTCAATCTTGAGGTGCTGTTTGCCTCGCTGCCCTCGCGCAGCGCGCTGCAAATCTTCTTCTGGCAGGCCAACACCCTGTTACAGATACCCGCCCGGGACGCTTACTGGCTAAACCTTCCGGCAGAACACCTTCTCAACGAACGCGCTATCCGGTTGTTGCTGGCGTTACGCCATCAGCAGCGGTTAACGATTGAAATTCAGGATCCCCTCACCATCACACGGCTGAGCGAGGATGAGCAACGTCGCCTTCATGCCACGCTTGTTCGGTTAAAAGAGGCGGGATGGCAAATCTGGCTGGACGATTTAACCCGGGAGTTGGCGGAGGCGTTCGCGCGACTTGCGCTGCCGCTGGATGGGGTGAAAATTGACCGCTCAGCGCTGCGCGAGCGCGCGCCGCTTGCCCCGTTTGTACAGGAGGTCAGGGCAGGTATCGCGCAATCAATTCTTATAGAAGGCATCGAAAACTCGCGGGATCTGGCGCGCGCCCGCGCGTCCGGCGCACAGTCTGGTCAGGGTTTTCTGTGGCCCGAAAGCCGAAGCGATGCCCGCGTAACGCTTTGACGGCCAGCGGAGCGCTGGCCTTTTTACCGGGGCTTACCAGCCCGGCACCGCGCCACCGTTAAAAATGGTCTCCGCCGCTTTCGCCACTTCCGGCGACTGATAGGACTGGATAAATTCCTTCACGTTTTCGGCGTCTTTGTTCTCTTCACGCGTGACCACAATATTCACGTAGGGTGAGTTTTTGTCTTCGATAAAGACGCTGTCGTGTACCGGGGAAAGCCCCGTTTGCTGGAGATAGGTGGTACTGATGATGGCCACATCCACTTTCGGATCGTCCAGCACGCGCGGCAGCTGCGCCCCTTCCAGCTCCATAATCTGTAAGTTTTTCGGGTTCGCGGTAATATCCAGCGCCGTTGGCAGCAGGCCAACATCCGGTTTAAGGGTAATCAGCTTCTCTTTTTGCAGCAGCAACAGCGCGCGACCAAGGTTGGTGGGATCGTTTGGAATCGCAATGGTTGCGCCGTCCTTCAGCTCAGAGACCGATTTAATCTTTCGGGAGTAACCCGCCATCGGGAAGACGAAGGTATTGGCCACGGCGACCAGTTTGTAATTGTGCGCCTTGTTATCTTCTGCAAGGAAAGGGCGATGCTGGAAGACGTTGGCGTCCAGTTCGCCCTGGTTGGTGGCATCGTTGGGTAGCAGCGAGCCGCTAAAGCCCACCAGCTCAACATCCAGACCGTATTTCTCCTTTGCCACCTTTTTGGCGACTTCCGCCACGTCCTGCTCAGCGCCATTGATTACGCCGACTTTAATGTGTCTGGCATCATTGCCGCCCTGGTCACAGCCCGCGAGCAGCAGGCCAGTCAGGAGAAGCACACCCATTCGAAGTTTCACGAGACAGTTCCTTTTGAAAGACGTTTTGAAGACTATATCGACAACGAGACGGCAGGCTAAAAAACGAAAAGGAATCAGTAAGACGGTTAAGTTATATGCGGCCTGTTGCCGGGTGGCGCTGCGCTTACCCGGCCTACGTGACGGGGGAAGTGTAGGCCCGGTAAGCGTAGCGCCACCGGGCGATGGGCATCAGGCTACGGTAGTCCAGGCGCAAGCAGAACCGCTAACCTCACGCCTGCCGACGCAGCGGCGCTTCGCGCAAAAACCACGACAGCACAAACGCCAGCACCATAATCCCCGCCGCCAGCATGAACACCGCATGGATCGCCGAGCCGAACGCATCCAGATAGTCCAGACGCAGGGCATCAGGCAGATGGTGTATGGCAACGGGATTAAGTTCACGCGGCAGTTCCGCCCCTTCAGGCAGCCTGTCGATCAGACCTGATTGCAGAATATGGGTGAACACCGCGCCAAACAGCGCAACGCCAATCGCCCCGCCAATGGAGCGGAACAGCGTCACCCCAGACGTCGCGACGCCGTATTGATCGGCTGACACGCTGTTCTGCACCGCCAGCACCAGCACCTGCATCACCAGTCCCAGCCCCATGCCCAGCACGCCGGTAAACAGGTAAAGCTGCCAGGTTGGAGAGGTGATTGAAATGCGCGTCAGTAACATCATCCCCACCACGCCGAGCAGCGTGCCGAGGATCGGGAACAGACGATATTTCCCGGTACGGCTGATGATGCGCCCGCTGATGATGGAGGTGAGCAACAGCCCCCCCATCAGGGGGATGAGCTGCAAACCGGCCTGCGTCGGCGTGGCGTCTTTTACCACCTGTAAATAGAGCGGCAGGAAAGTGACGGAGCCAAACAGCGACATGCCGATAATAAAACCGATCAGGCTACAGAGCAGGAAGCTGCGGTCGCGGAAGAGCGACAGCGGGATAATCGGCTCCCACGCCAGCCGCTCTTCGTAGATAAACCCGGCGATCCCCGTCAGGCCGAAGGCCAGAATGCACCACAGCTGCGGGTCGCTCCATTGGCGGATCGTCCCCCCCTCGGTGGTAAACAGAATGATGCACAGCAACGCCATGCTGAGGTAAATCGCCCCCAGGTAATCAATCTCATGCTTGCTGCGCCGCGCGCTGCCGTGGAAAACCGCGCCAATCACCAGCAGCGCAAACAGCCCCAGCGGCAGGTTGATGTAGAAAATCCAGCGCCAGGATGCGTGCTGAACGATAAACCCGCCGATCAGCGGCCCTATCACCGTCGCCAGGCCAAACACGCCGCCAAACAGCCCCTGATAGCGACCCCGATCGGCAGGCGGGATCACGTCCGCCACGGCAGCCATGCTGATCACCATCAGACCCCCGCCCCCCAGCCCTTGCAGGGCGCGCATCAGCACCAGCTGGGTCATGTTCTGCGCCAGACCGCACAGCGCGGACCCCACAAGGAACAGCACAATCGCGATTTGCAGAACGATTTTTCGGCCAAACAGATCGCCGAATTTGCCGTACAGCGGCACCACGATGGTCGAACTGAGGATATAGGCCGTTACCACCCACGAGAGCTTATCCAGCCCGCCCAGCTCACCGACGATGGTCGGCAGCGCGGTGGAGACAATGGTCTGATCCAGCGCCGAGAGCAGCATCACCAGCAGGAGTGCGCTGAACAGCAGCTTAATCGACGGCGCCTTTTTCGCAGGTTGAGTCATTACGTCGGACTCCATAAGACATCACTTGAAATTAATTAATCGTATAATTAATATTTGTGGAAGTGATGAATAAGATCAAGAGATACGGTGACCATGCCAGCACAAAAGGACAATTCTGAACCCCGCCGCCCCGGTCGGCCACGCGGCGGCAAGCGCGTTACCGCCAGCCGTGAACAGCTGCTGGATATCGCCCTGAATCTCTTTTCCCGCCAGGGGATCGCCAATACGTCGTTGAACGCTATTGCCCGCGAAGCAGGCGTGACGCCCGCCATGCTGCACTACTACTTCAACTCCAGAGAACAGTTGCTGGATGCGATGATTGAGGAGCGCTTCCTGCCGTTACGCGAGCGGATCGGGGCGATTTTCGCCGACAACCGGGATTCGCCGGTGGATGCCCTGACGGAAATGGTCAGGGTGCTGGCCGAACTGGCGGAAAAGTATCGCTGGTTTGCCCCGCTGTGGATGCAGGAGGTGATTGGCGAGATGCCGGTACTGCGCACCCATTTGCAGGCACGCTTTGGCGATGAGAAATATCACACCACGCTGGCAACCATCAAAGGCTGGCAGCAGGAAGGAAAGCTGAATCCGGCGCTGGCCCCCGAACTGCTGTTCACTACGCTGCTGAGCCTGGTGCTGGTGCCGTTCTCCCGCATGCGCAATGACGAGAGGCTAAGCGCCCTCTCGCCGGAGATCGTGGTGCGCCACGTGTTAGCCGTGATAGGCACCGGGATCGGCGGTTAAAGATTTTTGGACAGATAGTGTCTCTGCATTCCCTGATAAGGGTAATCCTGCAAGGACATCTGCACCTGATAACCCTGTTTTTCATAGAACGGACGCGCCTGGAAGCTGACCGTATCCACCAGCGCGTGACGACAGCCTTTGCGACGGGCCTCCTCTTCAGCCGTTTTGATAAGCTGGCTTCCCACACCCGTACCCCGCACGCTGTCACTGACCCACAGATAGTCGATGTTCAGCCAGTCGCCTTTCCGTACGCCGATTAACCCGCCCAGCATGACGCCATTGTCGTCTCGCATATATACGCCAATATCGCCACTAAACGTCGCCAGATCTAAATACTGCGCGTTATAGGCTCTTAGCCCCGTTAATAATTCTTCTTTTTCTTCAGCCGTGACTTTATCTGTAATGCTCAGGTGCATAAATCTCTCCTTATTTTCAGCGCAATCTGAATATCTCACAGCTTAACCTTCATAAAAACTCCTTATTTCCTCCATTGTTTAAACAAGGAAATATTCATTCAATATGTAAATAAAAAAAACCTTTCCAATAGGCTCCGAAAACGTATAATGAGAACGATCATTCTCACTTTTTACGGTAGCCGACGATGAGCACAAAGCTGGAAGAACGACAAAAACTACGGCAGGACGAAATCATCACCGCCGCGCGCCGCTGCTTTCGCGCCAGTGGATTTCACGCTGCCAGCATGTCGCAGATCGCCAGCGAAGCCAGGCTCAGCGTCGGACAAATCTATCGCTATTTCAGTAACAAAGACGCGATCATTGAAGAGATGATCCGGCGCATTATCGACTCACGTATTGAGGAGATGCAGGGCAAAACCCTGGTTGAAGGGATGCCGCAGGCGCTTGCCTGGCGCCAGACGCTTAACGAAGATGATGACGCGCTAATGCTCGAAATGTCCGCAGAGGCCACGCGCAATCCGCTGGTGGCAAACATGCTGATCGAAGCCGAAGCCCGCATGTTCGCCAACGCCTGTGAGCACCTTAAAAAGCAGTTCCCCCACCTGAGCGATGAGCATATTCGCTGCTGCGTGGAGATTACCGCTGTGATGATCGAAGGCACGATTTACCGTCGACTCACGCCTTTAAAAGTACCGTCAGAACAATTAGAGCCCATATACCAGAATATTTTAAATATGCTTTTCTCTGCGAAGTAATCGCATGTGAATAATTAGCGGAAATAATTAATTTCCCTTTTTTCATTTCTGGCTCTGCCAGAGATGCGGGATCGCTGTGCTTTTAATTAGCCCTCCTCCCTGTTAAGCGATTAACAGGGCAGGCTTCGTTCACCCTGGAAAAAGATTATGAAAACCATAACAACCTCCATCGCAGCATTACTCCTCCTGACAGGGTGCGATAATGCGCAAACATCTGCTCCCCAGCGTCCTCTTCCGGAAGTGGGGATTGTCACACTCATGAGCCAGCCGGTGTCCGTCGTCAGCGAGCTGACCGGCCGCACCGCCGCCGCAATGAGCGCCGAAGTGCGCCCCCAGGTAGGTGGCATTATCCAGAAGCGCCTGTTCACCGAAGGCGATACGGTCAAGGCCGGGCAGGCGCTGTATCAGATCGATCCTTCCAGCTACCGCGCCGCTTATAATGAAGCTGCCGCCGCACTGAAACAGGCGCAGGCGCTGGTGCAGGCCGACTGCCAGAAAGCCCGACGCTATGCGCAGCTGGTGAAGGACGACGGCGTATCACGTCAGGATGCGGAAGACGCGAAGTCCACCTGCGCGCAGGACAAGGCCAGCGTCGAGTCAAAGAAAGCCGCGCTGGAAAGCGCCCGCATTAACCTCAACTGGACCACCGTCACCGCGCCGATTGCCGGACGTATCGGCATCTCCTCTGTGACCCCCGGCGCGCTGGTGACCGCCCAGCAGGATACCGCGCTGGCCACCATTCGCGGGCTGGACAGTATGTACGTCGATTTAACCCGTTCCAGCGCCGATCTGCTGCGTTTACGCAAGCAAACCCTCGCCAGCAACAGCGATACGCTGAACGTGTCGTTGATCCTCGAAGACGGCAGCAGCTACAGCGAAAAAGGCCATCTGGCGTTAACCGAAGTGGCGGTGGATGAGTCTACCGGCTCAGTTACCCTGCGCGCCGTCTTCCCGAACCCGCAGCATCAGCTTCTGCCGGGCATGTTCGTCCGCGCCAGAGTGGATGAAGGCATCATGAATGACGCGATCCTCGCCCCGCAGCAGGGCATCACTCGCGACGCCAAAGGCACCGCCACCGCGCTGGTGGTGAACGCCAGCAACAAGGTCGAACAGCGTCAGCTGGAGACGGGTGACACTTACGGCGACAAATGGCTGGTGCTGAGCGGTTTGAAGGCTGGCGATAAGCTGATTGTGGAAGGCACCGATAAAGTCACCGCCGGGCAGGAAGTGAAAGCTGAAGAGATGAAAACCAACGGAGGAAACGCCTGATGTTTTCCCGTTTCTTCGTGCGTCGCCCGGTCTTTGCCTGGGTTATCGCCATTCTCATCATGCTCGCCGGGATACTGGCGATCCGCACGCTGCCCGTTGCGCAGTACCCGGACGTTGCCCCGCCGTCGATCAAAATATCCGCCACCTACACCGGCGCCTCCGCACAAACGCTGGAGAACAGCGTGACGCAGGTGATCGAGCAGCAGCTCACCGGGCTGGATAACCTGCTCTACTTCACCTCCACCAGCAGCTCGGACGGGTCGGTGAGCATTAACGTCACGTTTGAACAGGGAACCGATCCGGACACCGCTCAGGTACAGGTGCAGAATAAAGTCCAGCAGGCAGAATCGCGCCTGCCGACCGAGGTGCAGCAGTCCGGGATCACCGTCGAAAAATCCCAGAGCAACTTCCTGCTGATCATGGGCGTATATGACAAAACCGACACCGCCAGCAGCTCGGATATCGCCGACTGGCTGGTGAGTAATATGCAGGATCCGCTGGCGCGCGTGGATGGCGTCGGTAGCCTACAGGTGTTCGGTGCAGAATACGCGATGCGCATCTGGCTCGACCCGGCGAAGCTGGCGTCGTACTCGCTGATGCCCTCCGACGTGCAGAGCGCGATTGAAGCGCAGAACGTGCAGGTTTCCGCCGGTAAAATCGGCGCGCTGCCCTCGTCGAACGCCCAACAGCTGACCGCCACCGTCCGCGCTCAGTCGCGTCTGCAAACGGTCGATGAGTTCAAAAAGATCATCGTCAAGAGCCAGTCCAACGGTGCGGTGGTGCGCATCAGCGACGTCGCGCGCGTGGAGATGGGCAGCGAAGATTACACCGCCACCGCGAAGCTGAACGGCCACCCGGCGGCGGGTATGGCGGTGATGCTCTCACCGGGCGCCAACGCGCTTAACACCGCCACGGCGGTAAAAGATAAGATCGCCGAGTTCAAAAAGTCGATGCCGGAAGGCTACGACGTGGCCTACCCGAAAGACAGCACCGAGTTCATCAAGATCTCCGTTGAGGACGTGATTCAGACCCTGTTCGAAGCCATTATCCTCGTGGTGGTGGTGATGTACCTGTTCCTGCAAAACATCCGTGCGACGCTGATCCCGGCGCTGGCGGTGCCGGTGGTGCTGCTGGGCACCTTCGGCGTGCTGGCGCTGTTCGGTTACTCCATCAACACCCTGACGCTATTTGCGATGGTGCTGGCGATAGGGCTTTTGGTGGATGACGCCATCGTGGTGGTGGAAAACGTCGAGCGTATTATGCGCGACGAAGGGCTGCCCGCCCGGGAAGCGACCGAAAAATCGATGGGCGAAATTTCCGGCGCGCTGATCGCCATTGCGCTGGTGCTCTCTGCGGTATTCCTGCCGATGGCCTTCTTCGGCGGCTCTACCGGGGTCATTTACCGCCAGTTCTCGGTCACCATTATTTCGGCGATGTTCCTCTCCGTGGTGGTGGCGCTGACCCTGACGCCCGCGCTGTGCGGCTCGATCCTGAATCACACCGCTCCGCACAAAAAGGGCTTCTTCGGCGCGTTTAACCGCTTCTACAGTAAGACCGAGCACAGCTATCAGAACAAGGTGCTGCGCGCCCTGCGCCGTTCCGGTGGCATGCTGGTGATCTACGCCCTGCTCTGCGGCGCGATGGGGTTCGCCATGCTAAAACTGCCGGGCAGCTTCCTGCCAACCGAAGACCAGGGTGAAATCATGGTGCAGTACACCCTGCCTGCCGGCGCAACCGCGGTGCGTACCGCCGAGGTAAGCCGCCAGGTACGCGAGTGGTTCCTCACCAAAGAGAAAGCCAATACCGACGTGATCTTCACCATTGAAGGCTTCAGCTTCAGCGGCAGCGGCCAGAACGCCGGGATGGCGTTCGTCTCCCTGAAAAACTGGTCAGAGCGCAAAGGCGATGAGAATACCGCCCAGGCCATTGCCCTGCGCGCCACGCAGGAGCTGAGCACCATTCGGGATGCCACAATTTTCGCCATGACGCCCCCGGCGGTGGATGGTTTAGGCCAGAGCAACGGCTTTACCTTTGAGCTGATGGCCAGCGGCGGCACCGACCGCGACGCGCTGCTGAAACTGCGTAACCAGCTGATTGGCGAAGCCAACCAGGACAGCTCGCTGCACGCCGTGCGCGCCAACGATCTGCCGCAGATGCCGCAGCTTCAGGTGGATATCGATAACAACAAAGCCGTGTCGCTGGGGCTCTCCCTGAGCGACGTGACCGACACCCTCTCCAGCGCCTGGGGCGGCACCTACGTGAACGACTTCATTGACCGTGGCCGCGTGAAAAAGGTCTACATCCAGGGCGACAGCGACTATCGCGCGGTGCCGTCGGATCTTAACAAATGGTATGTGCGCGGCAGCGACAGCACCATGACCCCGTTCTCCGCCTTCGCTACCACCCGCTGGGAGTATGGCCCGGAAAGCCTGGTGCGCTACAACGGCTCGGCGGCGTATGAAATTCAGGGCGAGAACGCCAGCGGCGCCAGCTCCGGTACGGCGATGAGCAAAATGGAGCAACTGGCGAATAACCTGCCGTCCGGCAGCACCTGGGCATGGAGCGGTTTGTCGTTGCAGGAAAAACTGGCGAGCGGTCAGGCGATGAGCCTCTATGCCCTCTCCATCCTGGTGGTGTTCCTGTGCCTGGCGGCGCTGTATGAGAGCTGGTCGGTGCCCATTTCGGTCATCCTCGTGATCCCGCTTGGGGTGCTGGGCGCGGCCATTGCCGCCTCCCTGCGTGGCCTGAGCAACGACGTCTACTTCCAGGTGGCGCTGCTGACCACCATCGGTCTGTCGTCGAAGAATGCCATTCTGATTGTCGAGTTTGCCGAAGCCAAAGTCGCCGAAGGCTACTCCCTGACGCGCGCCGCCCTGCGGGCCGCCCAGACGCGTCTGCGTCCGATCATCATGACCTCGCTGGCGTTTATCGCAGGCGTGACGCCGCTGGCGATTGCCACCGGCGCCGGGGCCAACAGCCGCGTGGCGATCGGTACCGGCATTATCGGCGGGACGCTGGCCGCGACGCTGCTGGCCATCTTCTTTGTTCCTTTATTCTTTGTACTGGTGAAACGTCTGTTCTCCGGTAAGCACGCAAACCGGAGGTCATAATGTTTCGTGTAACTGTTTTAGCGTTAGCCCTGCTGAGCGCGGGCTGTGTGTCATTAGATCCCACGTATCAGCGCCCGGACGCGCCCGTTCCGGCCACCCTGCCCGGCGCGCACGGCGAAGCCAACGCCGTGGTGAGCCAGTGGCAGCAGGTGATGAATGATGCGCGGTTGAAAAGCGTGGTGACGATGGCGCTCAACAGCAACCGCGACGTGCAAAAAGCGATTGCGGATATCGACGCCGCCCGTGCCCAGTATGGCGAAACGCGCTCGTCCCTGTTCCCGACGGTGGACGCGGAACTGAGCCACACCCGCAGCCGCACGCTGGCGAGCGGTGTCGCGACAAGTGACGAAGCCAACGGCGCGGTCTCCAGCTTCGAACTGGATCTGTTTGGCCGCAACCAGAGCCTGTCGCGTGCCGCGCGTGAAACCTGGCTTGCCAGCGAATTCACCGCGCAGAACACGCGCCTGACGATGGTCAGCGAGCTGACCACGGCCTGGGTGACGCTGGCGGCGGATAACAGCAATCTGGCGCTGGCGAAGTCCACCCTGGAGAGCGCCGCAAACTCACTCAAGATTGTGAAGCGCCAGCAGGAAGTAGGCGTGGCAGCGGCAACGGACGTCAGTGAAGCGATGGCGGTTTACCAGCAGGCGCGCGCCAGCGTGGCGAGCTACCAGACGCTGGTGATGCAGGACAAAAACGCTCTCAACCTGCTGGCGGGCGATACGGTGCCCGAGAACCTGCTACCCGGCACGCTGGAGAGCCTGAGCGACAACGCCATCACGCTGATCCCGGCGGGCGTTAGCTCCAGCGCGCTGCTGCGTCGTCCGGACATTCAGGAGGCGGAACACAACCTGCTGAGCGCCAACGCCAACATCGGCGCGGCGCGCGCCAACTTCTTCCCGACCATCTCGCTCACCGCCAGCGCGGGCGTCGGCAGCGATTCGCTGTCGTCCCTGTTCAGCCACGGGATGAAGGTCTGGTCGTTTGCAACTTCCATCACCCTGCCGCTGTTCAGCGGCGGCAACAATATGGCGCAGCTGCGCTATGCGGAAGCCGAGAAAAAAGGGTTAATTGCGACCTATGAGAAAACCATCCAGAGCGCGTTCAAGGACGTGGCCGACGCGCTGGCGCGGCGCGAAACGTTGAGTGAACAGCTTGATGCCCAGCGTGAATACGTGGCGGCGGAGCAAAAAACGCTGGATGTGGCGACGCGCAGTTACAAGGCTGGCGCGGGCGATTATCTGACGGTGCTCACCGCGCAGCGGTCGCTGTGGTCGGCGCAGGAATCACTGATTGCCTTGCAGCAAACCGACCTGGAAAACCGCATCACGCTGTGGCAGTCGCTGGGCGGCGGGATACAGTAACATCACTGCCGGGCGGCGCAACGTTGCCCGGCCATCAGAGTAAATACCTATGGCAAAACTCTCTTTTTCTTTCGCGGCCATCCTTGGCCTGCTGACGGCGATCGGGCCGCTGTGTTCCGATTTTTATCTTCCGGCGCTGCCGGAGATCGCCACCCAGCTCAACACATCCACAACGCTGACGCAGCTTTCTCTCACCTCGGCGCTGATTGGCCTGGGGCTGGGACAACTCTTTTTCGGCCCGCTAAGCGATCGCATCGGACGTAAAACGCCGCTGCTGTTCTCACTTTTGCTGTTTGTACTGGCTTCAGTGCTTTGCGCCAGCACGCAGAATATTTACGCCCTGATCGGCTGGCGATTTGTGCAGGGCGTTGCCGGGGCGGGCGGCTCCGTACTTGCCCGCTCCATCGCCCGCGATAACTATCATGGCACGATGCTAACGCAGTTTTTTGCCCTACTGATGACGGTCAACGGCATCGCGCCCGTGGTGTCCCCGGTACTCGGTGGCTATATCGCGTCGCATTTCGACTGGCGGATGCTGTTCTGGGTAATGGCAGGGGCGGGTCTGGCGCTGCTGATCGCCAGCCAGCTTTTTATCCGCGAGTCCCTCACAGAGAAACAGGGCAGGGGATCGCTGACGCAAACAGCCAGGACGGTACTTAAAAATCGTCGCTTTATGCGCTACTGCCTGATCCAGGCCTTCATGCTGGCGGGGCTGTTCGCCTATATCGGGGCATCCTCCTTTGTGATGCAAAACGAGTATGGCCTGAGCGCCATGCAGTTCAGCCTGCTGTTCGGTGTGAACGGTATCGGCCTGATCGTCTCAGCGCTGATTTTCTCCCGTCTGGCACGCCGCCATCTGGCGGAAAGATTGATGCGAACAGGCCTCGTTCTGGCGTTGTCCTGCGCGGGGCTGACATTGCTCTTTGCGTGGATGCAGCTTTCCGTTCCGGCACTGGTTGCACTCTTTTTCACCGTCGCCTTTAACAGCGGGATCAGCACCATTGCGGGTTCAGAAGCGATGAGCGCAGTCGACACGAAGGAGTCCGGCACAGCGTCAGCCATTCTGGGCATGCTGATGTTTTTATTCGGCGGGATCGCAGCGCCTCTCGCGGGTATCGGCGGAGAAACGATGCTGAAAATGAGTCTCGCGGTGTTAGTAAGCTATGGCATTGCACTGGCGATCGGATCCCGCACGCAGAATGCGTAAATTCATACTTTTGGCTTGAATCGCGTTGATGAATGTAACGATATATTTCAGGGGAAGCATGTGACTTTCAAAGGAGGTTTCGATGAAATCTGCACACCTGGTTTGCCTGCTCGTTTGCCTGATTTTCGCTGCGTTTGTTCACGCGCAGGAGAAGAGCGCTCCGGAGAAAGAGGCCCAGATAAAACAGCAGGTCCTGAAAGATGTAAAGAAAACCTGTACCCCGCAGAAAAAGCAGAGCGATAAGGCCTGGCAGGCGATGATTTTGTCGTCTGAGGCCAATCAGCTGCTGATCAAAAACGCCATCACCGCCGTGAAGCGTGACAACCTGGACGCCTACTGGGATGCAGTCAGTCAGGTGGATTGTATGGAAGATTACTGAGGGTTGAGCGCCGGGTGGCGCTGCGCTTACCCGGCCTACATTACACGTTTAACGCTTCCGCACATCCGGAATAATTAAATCCCCGCGCAGCACGTAGGACCCCAGCATCTGCGTTTTCTCTGTCAGCCAGCTCACGATACGCGCCGCCATGGCGTCCATGGAATACTCAATGGCCGGGATCACCGGGATACCCGGCAGATGCAGCGAACCGCCGAGGCTAAAGACCATGATGTCTTCCGGTACCGATTTATTAAACGCCTGTAACTGCGGGATCACCCGCTGGGCTTCCTGCTCATCCGCCACCAGCAGCGCGTTGAAGTTCAGCGTGGACGCGTTGTTGAGTAATTCCTGAAGCGCAACGGACGATGAAGTTGCGTCCATAAACACGAGGTTGCGATTAAAGGGCAGGAAGTTTTTCTCCAGCGCATGTTTGTAACCCAACAGCACCTGATCGGCAAAGCCGCTGCCGTGCGGGTGGATGAGCGCTATCTGGCGACGCCCCTGGCTGGTGAGATAGTTGCAGGCTGTTTCAGCCGCGAACGCGTGATCGAACTGAATGCTGTTGGCGTTATCGGCTTCCATACAGTCGACCAGAATCACGTTGTCCATGTCCACGTCCAGCGGGAAACGCGCGCCAATCACCAGAATGTCATCACATAAGCCGCAGGAGAGTTCTTCAAGGGCGTTCATCACTTCTGTTTTCGTGTGTGCGAAACGCAGCAGCAGATGTTTTTGATGCTGGCTGAGGTGTTTTTCCAGCGCGTACAGGTAACCGGTGGTCTGGTTAATGTTTTCCTGCGCGCAAATCACCCCAATGCAGCCCGTCGACTGGCTGAGCAGCGACTGGGCGATCACGTTGGGACGATAGTTCAGCTCGTCCACCGCTTTCAGAACAGCCTGGCGGCTGGCTTCTTTAACGCCACGCGACCCGCTCAACACCCGTGATACCGTGGCTTTGGACACCCCGGCCAGACGCGATACATCGTTGATTGTAGACATCTCTCTCCCCTGTCAGACGCAACTGGCGTCTGTAATTTCCATCACCGCTACGGCTCACATTATAGCCAGAACGGAGTATATCCGTTTCCGTTTTCCATGGAAACCGATTTTCCGTTTCCACTCAATTTGATGCCAAAACAGCCAAATTATGTGACCCACATCCGGTTAATTAGCCTCATAAGTATTGGATCTTGATGGTTGTCACAGTTCTGTCTTTTATAAATGGAAACCGGTTTCCGTATCATGTCCAATCATCCTCGCAATAACTTTTTACATTTTGAGGATGGTTGTCGATGTTCAAGATTATGCTGTGCTGCTCTGCCGGGATGTCCACCAGCCTGCTGGTCAGCAAAATGATCGATGTTGCAAAAGAACGGGGCTTACCCGTGAAGATAGATGCGTATGGCGTATCCGAATTTGATACGCAGTTTCCGCACTATCAGGTGGTGCTTCTCGGACCGCAAGTGAAATACATGTTAAAGACACTCTCAGACAAGGCAGCGACGCAAGGCATTCCGGTGCAGCCCATCGACATGATGGATTACGGCATGCAGCGTGGCGATAAAGTACTGGACTATGCTCTGTCGCTTATCGAAGCGGCACACTAAAAGGTGTTCACATGAGTTCGTTATATCAATCTATGGTCGCGGTCATTGAGCAATCAATTACCCCGCTGGCCGCGAAGCTGGGTCAGCAAAAGTATGTGATTGCCATCCGCGACGGCTTTACCGCCGCGCTGCCGTTTATGATCATCGGCTCGTTTATGCTGGTGTTCATCTTCCCGCCGTTCTCGGCGGATACCACTAACAGCTTCGCCCGCGGCTGGCTGGATTTCTCCCAGACCTACCGAGAACAGCTGATGCTGCCGTTTAACCTCAGCATGGGCGTGATGACCTTCTTCATCTCGGTGGGGATTGGGGCGAGCCTGGGGCGTCAGTTTAACCTCGATCCGGTGATGTCCGGCCTGCTGGCCTTTATGGCCTTCCTGCTGGTCGCAGCACCCTATGCCGATGGCAAAATTTCGACCCAGTATCTCTCCGGCCAGGGGATCTTCACTGCGCTTATCACCGCGATCTACTCCACCCGCGTGTACGCGTGGCTGAAGCAGAACAACGTCACCATCCGCTTGCCGAAAGAGGTGCCGACCGGCGTGGCGCGTTCGTTTGAGATCCTGATCCCGGTGATGGTGGTGATCGGAACGCTGCACCCGCTGAACCTGTTCATTGAAGCGCAGACCGGGATGATCATCCCGCAGGCGATTATGCACCTGCTGGAGCCGCTGGTGTCGGCGTCTGACTCCCTGCCCGCGATTCTGCTCTCCGTGCTGCTGTGCCAGATCTTCTGGTTCGCGGGTATCCACGGGTCGCTGATTGTCACCGGCATCATGAACCCGTTCTGGATGGCGAACCTCTCGGCAAACCAGGCGGCGCTGGCGGCGGGCGCGGCGCTGCCGCACGTTTATCTGCAAGGTTTCTGGGATCACTACCTGCTGATTGGCGGCGTAGGCTCGACCCTGCCGCTGGCGTTCCTCCTGCTGCGTAGCCGCGTTACCCATCTGCGCACCATCGGCAAAATGGGCGTTGTGCCAAGCTTCTTTAACATCAACGAACCGATTCTGTTCGGCGCGCCGATCATCATGAACCCGATGCTGTTTATCCCGTTCGTGTTCGTTCCGCTGGTCAACGCCTGCCTGGCGTACGGCGCAACTAAACTCGGCTGGCTGGCTCAGGTGGTTTCGTTAACCCCGTGGACCACGCCCGCGCCGATTGGCGCCTCGTGGGCGGCGAACTGGGCGCTGAGCCCGGTGGTGATGTGCCTCGTCTGCATGGTGATGTCGGCGCTGATGTACCTGCCGTTCCTGCGCGCCTATGAGCGTACGCTGATTAAAAACGAAGAGCAGAAAGCCCAGGCTGCAACCGTGGGTGCCGCTGAAGCCACAAGCAATTAAGTCAAAGAGGAAGGGTCATGAAATACGCATTTCCCGATAACTTCTGGTGGGGCAGCGCAAGCTCCGCTCTCCAGACGGAAGGGACACGAGAGGGTGAAACCACGTGGGACTACTGGTTTGCCCGCGAGCCGAACCGTTTTCACAACGGCGTGGGGCCGCAGCACACCTCCACGTTTTATCAGCACTGGAAAACGGACATTCAGCTGTTAAAACAGCTGAACCACAACAGCTTTCGTACCTCGATTAGCTGGGCGCGCCTGATCCCCGACGGCATCGGTGAAGTGAACCCGGACGCGGTCGATTTTTACAATCAGGTCATTGATGAGCTGAATGAACAGGGCATCACGCCGTTTATCACCCTGTTCCATTTCGACATGCCGATGGCGATGCAGGAAATTGGCGGCTGGGAAAACCGTGACGTAGTGGACGCGTACGCCCGCTATGCACAGATATGCTTCGAGCTGTTCGGCGACCGCGTGCTGCACTGGTTTACCTTCAACGAGCCGATCGTGCCGGTGGAAGGCGGCTATCTGTATGACTTCCACTACCCCAACGTAGTGGATTTCCGCCGGGCGGCCACCGTGGCGTATCACACGGTGCTGGCCCATGCGAAGGCGGTTCAGGCCTACCGCGCCGGGCACTACGCGGGTGAGATCGGCATCGTGCTGAACCTGACGCCGTCTTACCCGCGCTCCCGGAACCCGGCAGACGTGAAGGCAGCGCACATTGCGGATTTAATGTTTAACCGTAGCTTCCTCGACCCGGTGCTGCGCGGGGAGTATCCGGCCGACCTGGTGGCATTGCTGAAATCTTACGATCAGCTGCCCGCCTGCAAGCCGGAAGACGGCTTCCTGATTGCGGAAGGGAAAATCGACCTGCTCGGCATTAACTACTATCAGCCGCGTCGCGTGAAGTGTCGCGACAGCGCGGTGAACCCGCAGGCGCCGTTTATGCCGGAGTGGTTCTTTGATAATTACGAGATGCCGGGCCGCAAGATGAATCCGTACCGCGGCTGGGAAATCTACGCGCCGGGTATTTACGATATTCTGGTTAACCTGCGCGACCATTACGGCAACCCCCGCTGCTTTATTTCGGAAAACGGCATGGGTGTCGAAAATGAGCAGCGCTTTATTGAAAACGGCCAGATTAACGATCAATACCGCATTGATTTTATTTCTGAGCATTTATCGTGGCTGCACAAAGGTATTAGTGAAGGCTGCAATTGCCTTGGCTACCATATGTGGACGTTTATTGATAACTGGTCGTGGTGTAATGCGTATAAAAACCGCTACGGTTTTATTCAGCTCGATGTAGAGACGCAGCAGCGCACCATTAAAAAAAGCGGAGAGTGGTTTGCCGCCACCGCCTTAAATAATAGTTTTGATAAAGAGTAAATATAATGATCGCACTAGAAGAAGCCGTAATGGAAATTATCGTCAACGCCGGGCAGTCCCGCAGCCTGTGCTTTGAAGCCCTGCACGCGGCGCGCCAGGGCAACCTTGACGAGGCCAAAAGCCTGCTGCGCGAAGCCGACGGCTACGCGCGCCAGGCGCACAAGATGCAGACCAAACTGATTGAGCAGGACGCGGGCGAAGCCCGCCAGCCGATGACATTAATTATGGTGCACGCGCAGGATCATTTAATGAATTCGCTATTAGCGCGTGAATTATCTGAAGAGATTATTCATTTATATCAGAGATAGTCTATGGCGAAATAATTTAATGTAATACCTCTGTACCTAAAACTAGAAATCCACTTGTTCTGATGATAGCGACATATTCTGTCAGATCGGAGCGGGATGGTTATTGTCTGAATAAAATTAAACTATATTGAGATAACCATGAATACGATTAAAAAACTTCCATTAACCATGGCGGTTATCGCCGCGCTTTGCCCAATTTCCGTCCTCGCTCAGGAATTCACTCAGGAGCAAATCGACGCCATTGTGGCGAAAGCGGTGGATAAAGCCCTGGCCGAGCGTCAGGCTAAAATGGATGCGGCGGTCGCGAAAAAAGCGGACGTGGTGACCGAGCCGCAGAGCGCGGCGCAATCCCCGGATATGGCGATCCCGTTCGGGGTTAAATTTACCGGCTACGCCCGCTACGGCGCGCACTTCCAGGCTGCCGATCAGAAATACGTGGCTGTCGATGGCTCCTACAACGGCGCGTCCGCGATCGGTCGTCTGGGTAACGAAGGCAACGGCGGCGAGTTCCAGCTCTCCAAAGCTTTCAAGGGCGAAAACGGCGCCATCTGGGACATCAACGTGATGATCGACCACTGGGGCGACGAAGTTAACCTGAAAAAGGCCTACGCGGGGGTGACCAACATTATGGCCTCCAACCCGAACGCCTATTTCTGGGCCGGTCGCGACTTCCACCAGCGTCCGCAGCAGGGTATCAACGATTACTTCTGGATGAACCACGACGGCCAGGGCGCCGGGGTGAAGAACTTCGATATCGGCGGCGTGCAGTTTGACGTCGCTGCCGTGGCGGCAGTGGAATCCTGTAGCCCGGAAGTGATGGAAGACGAAGCGAACCCGTCACGCATCACCTGTACCGGCGGGTCCGGCACGGGCGACAAAGGTAACTACGCGGCCACCTCTAAAATCCACGGCATGAAGCTCGGTCCGCTGGATCTGGAGCTGTACGCCAACTACGGCTTTGATTCAAAAGCGGTAGAGAGCGACGAGCGTCTTAACGCCTGGCAGGGTGGCGTGGTGCTGAGCCACACAAACGACAGCGGCGTGAACAAGGTGATCGCCCGCTACTCCGATAATTCGGACAACAGCGTGTTCAATAAAACCGAAGACCTGACCACGGTCTACGCCAGCTTCGAAGGGCTGTACAAATTCACCCAGGCGACGCAGGTGGAGTACATCCTCGCCTTCCACGATTACGACAATAGCCGCGATAAGACCGACAACCGCAAGAACTACAATGCCATCGTGCGCCCGATGCACTGGTGGAACGACGTTCACTCCACCTGGCTGGAAGCGGGCTGGCAGCACGTGGATTACGACAACGGCGGCGACAACAAGGGCTGGAAGCTGACCCTGTCGCAGAACATGTCTATCGCCATGGGGCCGGAGTTCCGCCCGATGCTGCGCTTCTACGTGACCGGCGGCAAGGTGGATAACGAACGCACCGCGCGCGTGAACAACACCAAAGATGAGACGCTGGACGACTTCAACGTCGGCGCGATGTGGGAGGCGTGGTTCTAAAGTAAAAGCAAAACGGCAACGAAAGTTGCCGTTTTTAGTGTTCGCTCCCTCTCCCCGTGGGAGAGGGCCGGGGTGAGGGCATCAGGCCGCACACAACCATGCTATGCTGTTGACCGAATTAACGACAACATAACAGGGGAGAACATGGGTTCCACACGCAAAGGGATGCTCAACGTCCTGATCGCCGCCGTTTTATGGGGCAGTTCCGGGGTTTGCGCGCAGTACATCATGGAGAAAAGCCACATTTCTTCGCCTTACCTGACCATGGTTCGTCTGCTGTTTACCGGCGTGATCCTGTTGACGCTCTCCTTCGTTCACGGCGACAAGATTTTCTCGGTCATCAAAAACCGCAAAGACGCCCTCAGCCTGCTGTTTTTCTCGCTGGTTGGCGCGCTCACCGTGCAGCTCACCTTCCTGCTGACGATTGAAAAATCCAACGCCGCTACGGCCACCGTGCTCCAGTTTCTGTCGCCGACCATTATCGTGGCATGGTTTGCGCTGGCGCGGAAAACGCGTCCCGGCATATTTGTCTTATCCGCGATTTTCACGTCGCTTGTGGGTACCTTCCTGCTGGTCACCCACGGCGACCCGACGTCGCTCTCCATCTCGCCTGCCGCGCTGTTCTTCGGTATCGCCTCAGCGTTTGCTGCGGCGTTTTACACCACCTATCCATCGACGCTGATTGCCCGCTACGGCACGCTGCCGATTGTCGGCTGGAGTATGTTGATTGCGGGATTAATGCTGACGCCGTTCTACGCCGGACGCGGCACCACCTTTGTGATCGACGGCGGCCTGCTGCTGGCGTTTTTCTACCTGGTGGTGATTGGCACCGCGCTGACGTTCAGCCTGTATCTGAAAGGCGCACAGATGATCGGCGGGCCGAAAGCGAGCATTCTGAGCTGCGCCGAACCGCTGAGCAGCGCGCTGCTGTCGGTGGTGTTGCTGGGGGTGGCATTCACCCTGCCGGACTGGCTGGGGACGCTGTTGATTGTGTCGTCGGTGGTGTTGATTTCGATGGATTCACGCAGAAGGGTTAAGGCATCGGCGTAGCCTGATGCCCTCACCCCAACCCTCTCCCACGGGAGAGGGAGAAAAGCACTACTTCGCCTTAACCTTCCCCGCCACCAGCAGCGCCGTCAGCAGCATCAGCGTGCCGGAAATCACCAGCGGTGACGTCAGCCCCAGATGGTCGAGCGCTACGCCGCCCACCGCCGCGCCGCAGGTGTTCGCCAGCTGGATCACCGCTACCTGAATCGACCCGGCTTTTTCCGCCTGATCGGCAAGCGAGCGGGTGATCCACGTCGACCAGCCCACCGGCACCAGCGCAAAGGCAAAGCCCCAGATAATCGCGATCGCCGAAGCCACCCACTTATCGCTACCCCACAACACCAGCACCGCGGCGCTGATCGCCAGCACCAGCGGGGCACCCGCCAGCGCCACCTTCAGGGAGCGCTTCAGGAACTGAGACGACAGTGAGGTGCCGACAAAACTGGCGATACCGAAGCTCAGGAGCACCAGCGTCAGGCCGTCCACGTCAAAGCCCGCCATGGTCATATACACCGGGCGGATATAGGTGAAGAAAGCAAACTGCCCGGCAAAGGCCATGAAGATGGCGGTCATCCCCGCCAGCACGCCCGGACGTTTCAGCAGCGCGAACATGTTCTGTTTGTGGTGCGCCGCTTCCCCCGGCAGGGACGGCAGCGCTTTCCACACCCAGATAATGCACAACACGCCCATCACCGCCGCCGCGTTGAACACGTTACGCCAGCCGATAATCCCGCCGAGGAAGCTGCCCAGCGGCGCGGCAATCACCAGCGCGATGGAGACCGCGCCGAAGATGACGGACAGGGCCTTCGGCACCGTACGCGCGGGCACCAGGCGCATGGTCAGCGAGGCGGACATCGCCCAGAAGCCGCCTAATCCCAGCCCCAGGCAGGCACGGCCGAGCAGCAGCAGGGTGAAGCTTTCAGCGAAAGAGACCAGCAGGCAGGAGAGCGTCAGCAGCATGCTGAACAGAATAACCACCTTGCGACGGTCGATGGTGCCGATCGCCTGAGTGATAAACAGGCTGGCGAACATCGCCACAAACGCGGTGACGGTAACAGACTGCCCCGCCACGCCCTCGGAAATGCCCAGATCCTGCGCCATCGGCGTCAGCAGGCTCACCGGCAGGAACTCGACGGTGATCAGGCAGGCGACGCAAAACGCCACGGAGAAAACCGCCGACCAGTTGGGGCGCGACACCTCTTTGGGCTGCGGTGTGGTCGTGGGCTGGGTATGTTCTGTCATGGCATCACCTGAAGATAAAAACGTGCGGAAAAGTCGCGCAGTTTATCATCAAAAGTGTGACGAATTTAACGTTTCGACAACTTTTCTTGCATCGCTGCATTCGCCAGCCCAACGATCCACTCCTGGTGCCCGTTGATCATCGGATTCGGCACGGTGCGAGCAAGTTCCTGTGCAGGAACGCCTTTCTGCGACTCCTGAGTCAGAATACGGACGCGGTTTCCCGGCAAGTCTTCAAACAGCCAGGCGTGGATCACATCCAGACGCGAGCTGGCATCGCCCTCCACCCAGCCGTGCCAGGCGATCCGTGCGGCTTCGCCGTCAACGGGCGGAACATACTCCGTGACCTGCGCCTCAACCGGGAAGCCAAAGGTCGTAAAGCGGAAGCGGGCGTTGGCGCTCAGTTCCGGACCGCTGCCGTCGTGAAAACGAATATCTTCGGCGTTGCTGTAGTAGTTCGGCCACAGGGTAGTGTCGTTAAGCTGCGCCCAAATCTCTTTTGCGCTCAGCCCGGCGACGATGATTTCGTTGGATGCAAAGTTATCGGTTGTGCCTGGCAGGTAGTCGTTTGGCCAGATAATGGCGGATTGTTTCATGGTTCACCTCATCAGCGAGTGGATGAAGTGATGGTGCGCCTGCGGCAGATATAAATCTAATGACGATGCTTTATACTCTTCATCACGTTTCGTGATATCAGTGCAGATAAAACACGCCCTCTTCCGGGAGGAAAAGCTGGTTATAGCGCAGCTGGAAGGCGTCAAGCTCCTGCGGATCGGGCTCTATCTCGCGCATGAAGCCGAGCGCGAGGCGGATTTGCGCATCGGTGATCGGTGCGGCCAGGCGGGCTTTACGCAGCATGCGGTGCCAGGTATGCAGATTCTCTTCGCTCCCGTCGACGATGCAGACCTGCCAGATAAGCAGGACCTGGGCGGCGTTTTGCAGGTGCGCTTCGTCTGGGCGCTCAAGGTAGCGGATAAACTCATTGCCCGGCGTTTTACCGAACTGGTCGATCATCGATTCTACCGGCATCGGGGTGATACCCAGCCGTTCGCTCAAGCGTTTGATGGCGCGGCGGGAATCCGAGGTCAGGACACGAAACCCAACTACAAACACCACGGCAAGCGTTGCCAGCATTATCCAGACCATGCGTTCTCCTTAGACTAGCCGCCCATCATAGCGGGAAACGCAACGCGTCGACAGCGGGCAGCGCCATAATAGTGAACGGAAAAGAGGTAGCAAAACATCATGAAAGCGGATCTGCGCACGCTGGATCTAAACCTGCTGAAAACGCTTGACGCTCTGCTGGATGAACGCAGCGTCACCCGCGCGGCGGCGCGTCTTGCTCTGACCCAGCCCGCCGTGAGCGGCATGCTCAACCGCCTGCGGGACTACTTCGACGATCCGCTCTTTATCCGCGCCCCGCACGGCATGGTGCCATCCACGCGCGCGGAAGCGCTGGCCGCTCCGGTGAAGCGCATTCTCGCGGATATCGACGTGCTGCTTCAGCCCGTTGCCTTTGACCCAAATACCGCTCGCCTCACCTTCACTCTTGCCGCTACGGATTATGCACTTCGGGCGGTTGTTGTGCCGTTTATCGCCGCCCTTAAAACACAGGCGCCTGGCATACGCGTGCGCGTGGTGCCCGTTACCCCCGGTAGCCTTGTCAGCCAGCTTGAGCAGGGCGCTATTGACGTAGCGCTTATCACCCCCCACACCACGCCCGATGAGCTTCACAGCCGTGCGCTTTATGAAGAACGGTACGTATGCATGATGCGCGCCGATCATCCAAACGCCGGAGAGCCAATGACGTTAGACCGATTTTGCGCCCTTGAGCATGTGCTGGTCTCTTACGAGGGAGACGGCTTTCGCGGGGTAACCGATAGCGCGCTGGAGAAAATTGGCCGGACGCGGCACGTGGGGCTCTCGGTGAGCCACTTTTTGGTTCTGCCGGACGTGCTGGCCCTCAGCGATATGATTGCCGTCGTGCCGTCACGCATCGCGGAAAATCAGACGGGGATGTTCATCTGCGAGACGCCAGTTCCAGTGCCAGGCTTTACCAAGAGCATGGCCTGGCACGGCAGAACGCACCGCAATCCCGCGCAGGCGTGGCTGCGCGGGCTGTTGCTGCAAACCAGTCAGCGGGCCTGAAGCCCCTTAAGCAGCGCCTCGTGGAAGCGCTCAGGATCCTGCATCTGCGGCGCGTGGCCCATGTCGTTAAATTCCACCAGCGTAGCGTGCGGGATGCGCTTCGCCGTCTCCTTTCCCAGCACCGCATAGTTGCCGAGCGTTTTGCGGATCTCAGGCGGGGCGAGATCTTTCCCGATGGCGGTGTTGTCCTTCGTGCCGATCATCAATAATACCGGCATCTTCAGCTCGTTAAATTCATAGACGACCGGCTGGGTATAAATCATGTCGTAGAGCAGCGCCGAGTTCCACGCCACGCGCGCTTTGCCTGGCCCGTTGTTTAACCCGGCAAGCATGGTGACCCAGCGCTCGTACTCCGGCTTCCACTCCCCGGCGTAGTAGGTGTTTTTCTCGTACTGACGAATGCCGTCGGCACTGACCTTCAGCTCACGCTGGTACCACTGGTCGACCGTAATATGCGGCACGCCGCGCGCTTTCCAGTCTTCAAGCCCTATTGGGTTCACCATCACCAGCTGCTGCACCTGCTGCGGCCACATCAGCGCGTAGCGGGTCGCCAGCATGCCGCCGGTCGAATGGCCGATAACCGTGACGCGATCGACGCCCAGCGTTTTCAGCAGCGCGTGGGTGTTATCCGCCAGCTGCTGGAAGGTGTACTGATAATGCTCCGGCTTGGTGGATTTGCAGAAGCCGATCTGGTCGGGTGCGATCACGCGATACCCGCTGGCTGAAAGCGCGCGGATCGTGCCGTCCCAGGTACCGGCGCAGAAGTTTTTGCCGTGCATCAGCACCACGGTGCGGCCGTTGGGTTTTTCCGGCTTCACGTCCAGGTAAGCCATATCCAGAGGCTGGTTCTGCGAGGTAAAGGTAAAGTGTTTTACCGGCCAGCCGTAGTCAAAACCTTCCAGCTTCTCGCCGTAGGTAGGTGCATTCGCGGCCATTGCGGGGGAGGCCAGCGCCATCAGCAGCGCCAGGCAGGACAATCGTCGGGTTAACATGCAAGCTCTCCGTTAGCAAAAGGGGCTAAGGCTGCACGAAAGGCGGCAGCAAAAACACTGTAGAGCATGGAGAAGGGTGAGTGTGTAAAGCGGGGTAAAGGTGTGGCGTACAAATAAAAAAGCCCGGCATCACACACCGGGCAAAGAAGTTACCTGCACACTCAGGCTACTTTTAATTTCTGCGCACGATTCTCACGGCGAATTTTACGTTCTTCCAGCACCGCTACCATCGCCATCAGGACGATACAGCCGATCGCTGCCGCATCCAGCGCCGCGAAGGTTCCCGCCCAGCCGGTGAGGCCGAAAATTGGCGTACCGTCGGCGATCATCCCCAGGCCAAGCTTGGCGAAGCTGTCGCCGATCAGGTAGGCGAAGGTGCCTTTAATCCCATCGGCGGCGCCGATCGCTTTTTTCGGCACGAACCCTACGGCCGCCACGCCAATCAGCAGCTGAGGGCCAAACACCAGGAAGCCGAGCGCGAACAGGGACGCCAGATAAACGTACTGGTTGCTGGCGTGCTGGTAAACGCCGAGCGTGGCGATAATCAGCGCCAGCGCGATGCAGGCCACCAGCGCGCGACGGCCGTTGGCGAGGTCGGAGAGCCAGCCCCACAGCAGCGTGCCGACCAGCGCGCCCACTTCGAACAGGGTGAAGCCCTGAATCGCCACCTCTTTAGAAAGCTTCAGCTCCTGGAAAGCATACACGGTTGACCACTGGTCAATGCCGATACGCACCACGTAGAGGAAGATGTTTGAGAAGCAGAGCAGCCAAATCACTTTGTTTTTCAGCACGTACTCAACAAAGATCTGCCATTTGGTCATCTCGTTCTCTTCGGTCTCTTTGTCCTCTTCGCTGATCTCCTCGCCGAACAGCTCTTCGGCTTTGCCGAGGCCGTACGATTCCGGGGAGTCGCTGCCGTAGCGAAGGCCGATAAAGCCGACGATCAGGGCGATAATCGACGGGAAGATAAACATGCCGATCACATGGCCGTCGAACAGGTAGTTTGCGCCGAACAGCGCTACGCCAGCCGCGCCCGCCCCGCCGAGGTTGTGGGAGATGTTCCACATGCCGAGGTAGGAACCACGCTTGCGGCGCGGGGTCCATTTGGTAATGGTGGAGTAGCTGCACGACCCGCCGGTACTCTGGAAGAAACCGCTCAGGGCGTAGAAGGCGATCATCAGGAACAGGCTGACGGACCCCGCGCCCATGCTGGCGCTGAAGCCGAGCATACAGATGGCGGAGAGGATCAGCATAAACGGCAGGAATTGCTTGGTGTTTTTGCCGTCTGCATAGTACGAGACAACGGTTTTCCCCACGCCGTAGGTGATGGAGAAGCCCAGGCCAATCATCCCCAGCTGCGTCATGCTCAGCCCGTAGGTCGAGATCATGTCGTTCTGCGCGATGTTAAAGTTTTTGCGGATCAGATACATGGTCAGGTAGCCGATGAAGACCACCAGATAGGACTGCATGAACGGTTTGAACCACATCTTGCGCCGCACGTCGAGCGGCAGATCCAGGGTCGGCTTGCGCACCTGGTTTAAGAAGGCCAGCATGGTTGGTTTACTCCTGAGCTGATTTTTGCAGCATTGTAAAAACCAGCCAGGAGAGATGCCTGAGACAGCGTCCAGGTGAAACCGGGAAAATTTCTTAGTTTTGCGCGTCTCGGCAGCAAAAGGTGAGGCGCGTCACGCTTCGCGCGGCGCCTGCGCGTGCAAAAACGGCAGTAAAAGCAGGGCGGAGATGCCCGCCGCGATGGCGATCACCGCGAAGAACCCGCTCCAGTGCCAGATGTCGATCACCCGCGCCAGCGGCCAGCCGGAGAGCGATGCGCCAAGATAGGCAAACAGCCCGACAAAGCCCGTCGCCGCGCCGGCCGCCTCTTTGTGGGAACACTCCGCCGCCGCCATGCCGATCAGCATCTGCGGGCCAAAGACGAAAAATCCGATGGTGAAGAAGCACGCCGCCTGCATCACGTAGCTGGCGAACGGCATCAACCATAGTGAGCCGACGGAGAGCAAGATCCCGGCGGCAAAAATCAGGTTCATCGGGCCGCGGTTGCCGTTGAACAGCTTGTCCGAGCCCCAGCCCGCCACCAGCGCGCCGATAAACCCGCCCAGTTCAAACATGGTCACCGCCGAGTTGGCGGTCACCAGATCCACGCCGAGCGTCTCGGACATGTACAGATTGCCCCAGTCGTTGATGGCCGCGCGCACCACGTAGACCAGCACGTAGCAGAGCGACAGCAGCCAGATGTAGGGGTTTTTCAGCACGTATTTGGTGAGGATCTCCTGGCGGGACAGCCCGGCCCCCTCCTGCTGCTGGGCGATCTCCATCTCGTCGTGCCGCCAGTCGCCCACCGGTGGAAGGCCGACGGTTTGCGGCCTGTCGCGCAGGCGCCAGCAGAGGAACAGCCCGGCAATAATCGCCAGGCCACCGGCAATCATCATCCCCGCGCGCCAGCCGTAGTGCAGCGCCGCGGCACCCACCACCATCGGGATCAGCGCCCCGCCGACGTTATGCGCGGTGTTCCATATCGCCCACCAGCCGCCACGCTCGTTGCGTGAGTACCAGGCGGTCAGCAGGCGGGCGCAGACCGGCGCGCCCCAGCCCTGGAAAAAGGCGTTCAGCGCCCACAGCAGGGCGAAGGCCCAGAGCGAGGTGGAGAAGCCAAACAGAATATTCACCACGCCGGTGGCGATCAGCCCGACGCCCATAAAATAACGCGCGTTGGAGCGATCGCTGACGATGCCGGAGAAGAACTTCGACAGGCCGTAGGTGATGTAAAACAGCGTCGCCAGCAGGCCGATATCGGTGCGGGTCATCACGCCGCTCGCGAGGATCTCCGGCGCGGCGGCGTTGAAGCTTTTGCGGGTAAAGTAGAACAGCGCGTAGCCGAGCCAGATGGTAATCAGGATATGGCGACGCCAGTAGCGGTAGCGGGAGTCGATTTCCGCTTTGTTGCTTAGCGGGGCGGCGCTGGCGGGGGTTTTAAACATGATGCGTCCTTAACGGCAAACTGACGCTGACGCGCGTCCCGTGGGTGCAGGAGAGGCTCAGCGTGCCGCCAAGCGCCTTTACGCGCTCGCGCATGCCCGCCAGGCCAAAGCCCTGCTGGCCGGAGCCCGGCGGCAGGCCGCAGCCGTCGTCTTCAATCACCAGCATCAGGCGCTCGTCCTGCTGCCAGCCCTGGATCGTGACCGCGCTGGCACTGGCATGTTTGACGATATTGTTCAGCCCCTCCTGACAGACGCGGAACAGGGTTACGCGCTGGCCTTCGCTCAGCGCAGATTCGTTAATTCGCCAGTCGAGATGGCTGACAATGCCGCGGCTTTCCAGCTCCATCTCGCGCATCAGAGAGCGTACCGCCTGCTCCAGGGAGAGATCGTCAAGCTGGCGCGGGCGCAGCCGCCCTAACAGGCGACGAACGGAATCATAGACGCCCAGCGAAAGCTGTTCGATATGCGCCCCGCCCTGCTTCACGCCCGCGTTTTCTGCCGCCAGGCGCTGAACAATGCCCGCCTGGGTACGGATGGCGGTGATGGTCTGGCCGATGTCGTCGTGCAGCTCGCGGGCAACCTCTTGCCGCACGCTCTCTTCCGTCTCAAGCAGACGCTCCGCCAGACGGCGGTTGCGCGCCAGCTCGTTTTGCAGGGACTGGTTCAGCTCGCGCAGGCGCTGTATGCCCGCGCCGAGCAGCAGCCCGGTCAGGCTCTGGGCCAGCAGGGAAAGCAGTAAATCTACCGGATGATCGTGCCAGGTCTGGCTGGCAATCAGCGCGATGGCGTTCATCAGCGTGGCGATCAATGCGCCCTGCCAGCCGTAGTGCCAGGCAAGGGCGATGATCGGCAGCGCCAGACAAAACGGCGTGAAGCGTGATAATTCAGCGGGGAGACCAAGCTGGAGCCACAGGCTCACCACAAACAGCAGCAGATACCAGATGAGATGCCGGGCGCGCCAGTTCACCGGCTGGGAGACCAGCGCCGGGCCGAGCGGCTGCCAGACAGTGCTTGTAAGATAATGCCAGATCACAAGGCAGGTCGGGGCCAGCGTCAGGCCGCCGGTAAGGGTCAGCAGCAGGGCGTTAAGCACCTCTTTTTCACCCACCCACGGCAGAGACTGCAACAGCGCGGCGGCAATTAGCGCCGCCCCCTGACGCAGCAGCGTGCGCCAGTCGCGCTGGTGACGATAGCGGGAAATGAGGGCGACCGGGATAAGCGTGAGCAGGCTTCCGGTCATCAATAACGGCAGATGCGCCAGCGCCACTTCCTGCGCCAGCCATATCAGCATCAGCCACTCTGCGCCCAGCAGCACCGGCCAGTAGCCGCGCGGGCATTGCAGCATCAGCCCCAGACGCAGGCCAAAGGGGAACAGCAGCACCGCCAGCTCCGGGCGTTCCACCAGATGCAGGCTGATACTCCACAGGCAGAACCACGCGGCGGAGAAGATAAAAAAGCTGGCGACAACGGCGATCAGCCGCGAAAAAAGGGAGTTCATTGCCAGCTGTCAAACATACGGCGCGCCAGCTCGACATCGTTACTGACGTTGAGTTTTTCCATCAGGTTGGCGCGATGAACGTGAACGGTCTTTGGCGACAATCCCAGCTCTACGGCAATCTCTTTCACCGACATGCCCTGGGCAAGTTTCTCTGCCACCTGACGCTCGCGCCGGGTGAGTGGATCCTGCCGTCCCGCCGCCAGCTTGATGGCGATATCCGGCGTCAGGTAGCAGCCGCCGGTGGAGACGGTGCGCACGGCGGCGATCAGCTCATCCGGGCTACAGCGTTTTGAGAGGAACCCGCGTGCGCCCGCGTTGAGCGCCTGCTCGACCAGCGCCGGGCTGTCGTGGACCGAGAGCATAATGGTCGCCATTCCTTTCGGCAGCTGGCTTAACAGCTCCAGCCCGGAGAGATCCGGCATCGAAATGTCGCAGATACAGACCTGCACCCCGCGTCCCGGCAGGCCCGCCAGCGCCTCGCGACCGGAGCCAAACTCGGCCACGACCTGGAAATCCGGTTCGAGGTTGAGAAGCTGGGCAAAGCCGGAGCGGACGATAAGGTGGTCGTCGATAAGGGCGATGGTGGTCATGTGTGTTCCTGCGGTCTGAAAAAGCCGGATGACGCTGCGCTTATCCGGCCTACAAGAGCGAAAGACGCTTACCTTAAGCGATTTACTCGAAAAACACCGCAATTTTGTTAAACATGGTGGGATCGGACTGGTTGCGCGCCACGTTGGTGACGTCTTCCAGCTTGTCGATCTGCGCTATCATCTGCTCCAGACGCTGGTCGTCGTTGACCAGTAGCCAGATGCGGCTGTGCTCGCTGCCCTGAATCGGCAGGCAGAGAATGCCTTCAACGTTAAATGCCCGGCGGGCAAACAGCCCGCAGACGTGGGTCATGACGCCAGGGTGGTTGCGGACGGTGAGTTCCAGAATGACGTTATCATGTTGTTTCTGCATGGCTTATTCTCCCACCATCTCAGTATTTGCCGCACCCGGCGGCACCATCGGATACACTTTTTGTTCAGGGTCGATACGCACGTGGATCAACGCCGGGCCAGGGCGAGAAATCGCATCCTGCAACGCCGCGTGGGCATCTTCTTCGGCGTTCAGATCGCAGGTGTGCAGGCCAAAACCAGCGGCAATCTGCATGAAGTTGATCATCCCCGGATAGGTCGCCGCAAACACGCCCTGCTTATAGAACAGGCTCTGCTGCTGGTGTACCAGACCCAGCGCCTCGTTGTTCATCAGAATGATTTTGACGTCTAACTGGTTTTCGGCCGCCGTCGCCATCTCCTGAATATTCATCATCAGGCTGCCGTCACCGGAGAAGCAGATCACCTTACGGTCCGGGTTGGCGAGCGCCGCGCCAACCGCTGCGGGCAGGCCGAAGCCCATGGTGCCAAGGCCGCCGGAGGTCAGCCACTGGCGCGGGCGGTTCAGCGGATACGCCTGGGCAGTCCACATCTGATGCTGGCCGACGTCGGTGGTGATAATCGCGCTGTCATCCACGCAGGCGGCAACAGCGTTGATAAGACCATAGTGGCTCAGCGGGTCGCCCTCGGTTGGGATAGCGCCCGGGAACTCGCGTTGCAGATCGGCCACCAGCTGGCGCCAGTCGGCGCGGTCGGTTGCCACCGTCTGCGGGATCAGCTGCGCCAGCACCTCGGCCACGTCGCCCTGGATCGCCACGTGCGGCTGCTTGATTTTACCCAGCTCGGCGCGGTCGATATCCACGTGAATGATTTTGGCGTTCGGGCAGAACTGCTCGGTTTTGCCAATCGCCCGGTCATCAAAACGCGCCCCCATAACTATCAGCAAATCCGCCTCTTGCAGGATGTAGTTGGTGCTGCGCGCGCCGTGCATGCCCAGCATCCCTAAAGACAATGGATGCGCTTTGGGCAGCATACCCAGCGCCATCAGGGTCATGGTGGTCGGCAGGTTGGCTTTTTCCGCAAACTGGCGGATTTCATCCGCGGCGTTGATCGCCCCGCCGCCCAGATACAGCACCGGGCGTTTGGCGGCGTTGATCATTGCCGCCGCATCGCGCACGCTCTCAGCGCTGAACTCCGGCGCGGGGGCACGCTCGCCCGGCTCCGGCAGAATGTCGATCTCGATCTCTGCGGTCTGGACATCCTTAGGAATGTCTATCCACACCGGTCCCGGGCGGCCAGACTGCGCGATGCGGAACGCATCGCTGATAACCTGAGGCAGCTCGCTGATATCGCGAACTAAATAGTTATGTTTGGTGATGGGGATAGAGATGCCGTAGGTATCGACTTCCTGGAACGCATCGGTGCCGATCATCGAGGACGGCACCTGGCCGGTAATGCAGATCAGCGGAATGGAGTCGAGACGCGCGTCGGCGATGGCGGTCACCAGGTTAGTGGCGCCCGGCCCGCTACAGGCCATACAGACCGCTGGTTTACCCTGGGTACGCGCCATGCCCTGGGCGATAAAGCCTGCGCCCTGCTCGTGGCGCGCCAGCACGTGGCGGATCTGTGTGCTTTGGCTTAACGCATCATACAGCGGCAGCACGGTCCCACCCGGGATGCCCGCAACGGTGGTGATGCCCTGTCGTTCCAGTAAATGAACAATCAGCTGCGCGCCTGTAAAACGCGTCTTGGTGGATGTTGTGCCCGAACTTGCCATGCTCCAGTCCTTTTCTTCTGAGCCAGCTTTACGCGTCGTAGTTCAGGTTGCAGATGCGTTGGCTGCGTTCCCTCACCCCAGTCACGTACCTATGTACGCTCCTGGGGATTCGCTCACTTGCCGCCTTCCTGCAACCCGAACTACTTAGCGTATCCGGGAGGGGTCCTAAACGAAAAACCCCGCCCGGTTTGCGCCGGCGGGGTTTTGGATTCGTGTGTTGATCCAGTCCCTACGGCGCATTGCCGACGACCACCACCACACGCACGACGACCACTGCGGCAGGTTGCGCAGTTTTTAGTAGGGTCGAAGTGAAGATGGATGAAGTCATTGGGGACCTGTGTTTGGAATCATTGATTGAATTTATACAAACACAGGTTTTCGGATGTGACAATGGAAATATTTTCATCTGCGCAAAAATGCGTCAGGGATCACGTTTCGTTTGTTGGGTGGTGACACTCAATAAAGGGTTTTTACTCACTCAATAAATAACGCAGGTGATACCCCAAATCTGGCCGCCAGCTTTTTAATATGGTTCAGCGTAAGCTGTCTCTGACCATTCAGAACCCGTGAAACCATCGATTTACTACCAATTTCATCCTGAAAATCCGATATCGTCAGATTGTATTGATCCATCAATGTTCTTAAAACTGCAATTCCGACAGGAACAGACTCCATCTCCTTGCGTAATGCGACTATCTCTGGCCGATTAGCTTCGTAACGGCTAATTCTGGCGCACACAATATCCAGCAAGGGGCTATTGGGCTCGTTCATAAGGAGATACTCAACCAGCTCAAGCGCATCCTTATAATCTTTCTCGCTCGGCTGTTCACCCAGTAAAGGAACGGCCGCAACAAGGGCGTGCGTAGCTTTCATTGCATCAGCGACGATCATCATTTCTTCCCCTTAGTGCGATGTTTCTCCGTAAAACGGTCATATTCCTTATGAGTAAAAACATGGCGCACATAAAACTTTTGGCTTTCAAAGAAGATGAGAGCCACTACTCTGAGATTGTTATTTGCAATATCAATAACATAATGCTTATCAAGATACTTGAAGTTATCCAGCGTTGGGAAAAGTTTTCTCAGTGCAGCGGGCGTCGGGCAGTGGCTCTTTTCAATAACTCGTCCTAAAAAGAGAAGCTCTTCTCTGTGTTGCGGGAACTGGCTTACCGCATCCAAAATTGCCTTCATTGAGATTAAATGCATCCTGCTTGCCTGCCGCGTCCATTGCCATTATGGCAACGATAACACCTGTTGCCAATAAGTCAACGAAGGGTACTATTTTCACTTCGTCAGAAAACAAAAAACCCCGCCTAAGCGAGGTTTTTATCAGGGTTTTGCGGTTGGTTGCCGCAGAACACACTGTGTTACGTCAACGCGAAAAGTATACGCGATCGAAGACGAACGCGCAATTCCGGCACGGATTTTGACGTTTTTGAGTATGGATCGCCTTCCAAAATTTGTCCATAAAATACTGTTCATGCATACAGTATTTATCTATACTGAGGGTGTTCGCAGTGAGCGAGGGGGCCGCAGTTTACCGGCGCAACGAAGTCCTGGCTGAAACGGGTGGTGCCGTCAGTGCCTTAACCCCTGAAGTGAGCACACTGTGTTACGTCAATCCAGGTGCTGGCCACAGGCGGCGGAAAGGTACGCCAGCATCGTGCTCCTTTTAACCAAAAGGAGACGCGTATGAGCGTCGTGGATATGGTCATACTTGTCCTCAAACTCATTGTTGCTGTATTGCAACTGCTTGATGCTGTCCTGAAATACGTTAAGTGATTCAGGTTCAAGTCGCACCTGAGAGGGGCGGGCAACCGCCCCTCTTTAATAACGAGGGAATGCTATGTCGCGTCTGTTAATTGAGCCTGTTACGCCTGATGAACCGGGCTATATCGCCCTGAAGGCCGAGAGTATCGCGTTGAATTTCAATATGCTGCGCAGGCTGGAAGAGAACTGGCAGCGCGGTGAGAATCGCTTTAACGCGCCGGGTGAAAAGCTGCTGGGGGCGTTTCTTAACGGCAGGCTGGTGGGCGTGTGCGGCCTCAACCGCGATCCGTTCAGCCAGCAGCCGCGCGCCGGACGTATTCGTCATCTCTACGTCAGCGAAAAGTGCCGTGGACAGGGCATTGGCAAACAACTTTTGACCGTGGTGATGGCGGATGCCAGCATCTGGTTTGATTTTCTTAATACCCATGCGCCGGAAACCGCGTACGGATTTTACCATCGGGCGGGCTTCAGGCTGGTGTCAGACGAACCCCGGGTGACGCACCGCCTTTTTTGCGCAGTGTAAGCGGCTGGCAGCATCGACGGGTGAATGTTACAGTTGGATGACATTTCACCAACCGATACGCCATGACCATCACCGTTTTCTGCATTTTACTGTTCGCCGCACTGCTGCATGCCAGCTGGAACGCCATCGTTAAAGCCGGAACGGATAAACTCTACTCGGCGATCGGCGTCAGCGGTTCAGCCGCGCTTATTGCCCTGATTTTACTGCCCTTCTCTCCTCAGCCAACTGCCGCAAGCTGGCCATATTTGTTCGTCTCCTGTGCGTTACAGGTGGTGTATACGGTACTGGTGGCAAAAACTTATCAGGTCTCCGACATGAGCCAGACCTACCCCCTTATGCGCGGGACGGCCCCTCTGCTGGTGGCGCTGATCAGCGTAATGGTGCTCGGGGATCATCTCTCCTGGCTTGCGTGGTCCGGCATCGGGGTCATTTGTCTGTCGATTCTGGCGATGGCGATGAACGGCCGCATGCAGTCACGCAAGGGGATCTGGCTGGCGCTGCTGAACGCCTGTTTTATCGCCGGGTATACCCTGGTGGACGGCACCGGTGTGCGACTCTCGGACACTGCGCTGGGCTACACGCTCTGGACCTTCTTCATGAACGGTTTCTGTCTGCTGAGCTGGGCAATGGTGGCGCGGCGTCGCGAAGCGTCCAGCTACCTGCGCCTGCACTGGAAAAAAGGGCTGCTCGGCGGCGTCGGGACGATGGGATCTTACGGTCTGGCACTCTGGGCGATGACCCAGGCACCGCTGGCTGTGGTCGCCGCAATGCGTGAAACCTCTATTCTCTTCGGCGCATTAATCGCATTTGTGCTTTTAAAAGAGAAGGTTGCCGGCCTGCGCATCGCGGCGGCACTGGGTATTGCTGCCGGTGCGATCCTGCTGCGCCTGGCGTAATTCGCTGGCAACATTAGTTGCCGATCTTGTTTACAAATCCTGCCTTCACGTCTTCTGTCATTCATCACAGTAATGCTTAAATTGTCATCTCTCTGTGGTAGATTCCTCGCGCATTTATGGGAATGCATAGTTACTTATTCTTCATTTATCTCTTTTGGCAAAAGTATTCAGCGACATGAAAAAGCAACGGAACGTGAACTTATTGTTGATGCTGGTGTTACTGGTGGCCGTCGGGCAGATGGCGCAAACCATCTACATTCCGGCGATTGCCGATATGGCAAAAGATCTAAGCGTCCGCGAAGGTGCAGTCCAGAGCGTGATGGCAGCCTATCTGCTAACCTATGGCGTTTCACAGCTGGTTTATGGTCCCCTGTCCGATCGCGTCGGGCGTCGTCCGGTCATTCTGGTGGGCATGAGCATTTTCATGGTAGCGACGATGATCGCCATTACCACTCACAGCCTGACCGTCCTGATTGCCACCAGCGCCCTTCAGGGTGTGGGCACCGGCGTCGGCGGGGTTATGGCGCGTACCCTGCCGCGTGATATGTACCAGGGCACACAGCTTCGCCACGCCAACAGTCTGTTAAATATGGGTATTCTGGTCAGCCCGCTGCTGGCCCCGCTGATTGGGGGTCTGCTGGACACCGTCTGGTCCTGGCGCGCCTGTTATGCCTTCCTGCTGGTGCTGTGCATTATTGTCACCTTCAGCATGGGGCGCTGGATGCCGGAAACCCGCCCAAAAGACGCGCCGCGCACGAAGCTCATCGCCAGCTACAAAACGCTGTTCGGTAATGGGTCCTTTACCTGTTATCTGTTGATGCTAATCGGCGGCCTGGCGGGCATTGCGGTGTTTGAAGCCTGTTCCGGCGTGCTGCTGGGCGCGGGCCTTGGCCTGAGCAGTATGGTGGTGAGTATTCTGTTTATTCTGCCGATCCCGGCGGCGTTCTTCGGCGCATGGTTCGCCGGACGTCCGAACAAGCGTTTCTCCACCCTGATGTGGCAGTCGGTGATCAGCTGTCTGCTGGCCGGGCTGATGATGTGGATCCCGGGGCTGTTTGACGTGATGTCGGTCTGGACGTTGCTCATCCCGGCAGCGCTGTTCTTCTTCGGCGCGGGCATGCTGTTTCCCCTCGCCACCAGCGGCGCGATGGAGCCGTTCCCGTTCCTCGCAGGCACGGCAGGCGCGCTGGTGGGCGGTTTGCAGAACATCGGTTCCGGCGCGCTGGCCTGGCTTTCGGCTATGATGCCGCAGACCGGGCAGGCGAGTTTAGGCTTGCTGATGACCCTGATGGGGCTGCTGATTTTGCTGTGCTGGCTGCCGCTGGCGTCGCGTGTCTCGCATCACGAACAGCCGGTTTAACCGCATGATGGCCCGGCTTCTCGCCGGGCTTTTCACAGACGGGCGCAATCATCGCCTGCAATAGCCGCTCTGGGGCAGGCCGCCACGCCCCCTCTTCCCCGTCATAAAACTGAACATCGGCGTTTATCGCATACGGGATGTTGGCATGTTGCATCTCGCACGCCATAAACGTGGCAAACGCCATCTGCGAGGCGGTTGGCGTCAGGCTTTTCGATTCGCCCACCCCCCAGCCGCCAACCCAGCTCACATGCCCGGTTTTTTGTTGCCAGTGCAGCGCGGCGTTGATTCGGTTACGGATAGCCGCTTTCTCAGCCGCAGTTCCGGACGTCCACGGGTATTTACCGTTCGTTTTCAGCGGACCCCAGGGGAAAATATGCCACTCCGCCAGCAGGTAATTCTGGCTGTGCGCGGGTAGCTTCAGGCTGGATAAATCCTCCGGCGCGGCGCGCAGACGAGGGGCGATAAAAATCATGCGGCTGGCATCAATGGCGTGAATGTCTTTGATCGCTTTCTCATACACCCGGTTGAGCGAAGCAACGTTGTGGTTGAGCTTGTCCGCCGGTTCGTAGATCAGGTCAAAGCCCAGCAACGGCGAGCGCTGACCAAAATAGTGCGCCACGGCAATCCACCAGTTAATCACCTCTTTTTCGGTATCCGCTTTCGGGTCGTTTTTATATTCATCGGCCTGATAAGCGATGATGGGGATGACGCCGTATTGCTCGCAGGCCTCCACCAGCTTACGCAGGTGAATCAGCCGCGCTTCCGTCGGTTCGCCCGCCACCCGAATACGGACATGGTGTATGCCTTTCGCCTGAAAATCACGGACCACCAGCGGGTCGAATTCGCGGATACCGCGCTCGGTGCGTGCCCAGTCCACATCCATCCCGACGCCCAGCTGCTGCGCATAACGGGCAGCCGTCAGCGGCGGCTCAGCGGCAGTCGCCCAGCCGGAAGAGAGTAAGATCGCAGTGGCAATAAAAGGCTTTAACACGGTTTACCCTGGAAAAATCAAAAGCATTACCTGTATTTAGCACGCTTTTTCACATTTGGTGTAGAGCGAAAGCGTAATAATTCTTCAACCCGCCAGCTCTCTTAGCCAGCCGATAAAGGCGTCAATTTTCGGCCACTGACGGCCGGGAAGCGTTGAGACGTAATAATGCTGATGGCACTTGAGGGTTTCCCCATCAAAGGGTGCGATCAACTCCCCCCGTTCGAGACGTTTTTGCACCAGCCGCTTTCTCCCCATCGCCACCCCGACATTACTCATGGCCGCGATAATGGCTAAATCAGAACGATCGAAGCCAATACCCGATGATAACGGCATATTCACCGCGTAATGCTGCGCCCAGCTCAGCCACTCATCCGTACCGGAATCATTGCTCCAGGCCTGACGGTCGTGCAGTAACGTGCAGTGGCTGAGGTTATGGGGGTTTTTCAGCAGTTCATGCTCCCGGGCATACGCCGGCGAGCAGACGGGCAAAATCTCTTCATCCATCAAAAAGTGATGAGAAAGGTGGTTTGGCGGCGTATCGTCGAAATAGAGCGCCAGATCGATGCCGGTTCGCTGCATGTTGACGTAATCATTACCAGTCAGAATAGTAAGTGAAATCGACGGGTAGCGGCGGGTAAAATCCCCCAGCATCGGCACCAGCCAGCACTGGGCGATCGACGGCCGGGAGTACACCGTTAGCGTACCTGACAGCGCCTGGTTTTTAATGTCCAGGATCTCCTGATTCAGGGTGTCGAGGGACGATTTCAGCGTCCAGTAAACGCGCTTGCCTTCCTGCGTCAGCTCCACTTTACGGTGTGAGCGGACAAACAGCTGAATGCCCAGCTCCTCTTCCAGCAGGTTAATGCGGTGGCTCACCGCGCTGGGGCTGAGCGACAGCTCCGCCGCCGCCAGGGCGAAGGACTCATGCCGGGCGGCCACTTCAAAGGTGTACATTTTCGACAGTTGCCAGCCGTTTAACAGCCGGTTTCTGCCTTCATTCGCATCGGTCATCACAATTCCCACACGTAATTTCTGCGTTCAGCATACCGCTCAAGAATGAATTTATGTGAACCAACGGCAAAATAAGTGCGCTTTTTAGAATCCAGTCACTCAGTTGATCCAATCTGGCTCATCTGAACGCCAATTTATATCGTTTGTCAGCCCAAGCCGTTTTTTCGTCCAATATCCCCAGATGACATAAGGGTGAGGTGAGATATGGGATCTCAGGTCTGGGTTGTGGCAACGCTGCTTGTCAGCATCGTGTTGATTGTTTTAACCATCGTAAAACTGAAGTTTCACCCGTTCCTCGCGCTGCTGCTGGCAAGCTTTTTCGTTGGCGCGATGATGGGGATGAGCCCGCTGGATATGGTTAACGCCATTGAGAGCGGGATTGGCGGTACGCTGGGCTTCCTGGCGGCGGTTATCGGTCTTGGCACTATTCTCGGCAAAATGATGGAAGTCTCCGGCGCGGCAGAGCGCATCGGGATTACGTTGCAGCGCTGCCGCTGGCTGTCGGCGGACGTGATTATGGTCCTGGTCGGCCTGATCTGCGGCATTACGCTGTTTGTTGAAGTGGGCGTGGTACTGCTGATCCCGCTGGCGTTTTCCATCGCCAAAAAGACCAACACGTCGCTGCTCAAGCTGGCCATTCCGCTCTGTACCGCACTAATGGCAGTGCACTGCGTGGTGCCTCCGCATCCGGCCGCGCTGTTTGTCACCAATAAATTAGGGGCGGACGTCGGGACGGTGATTGTCTACGGTCTGATGGTGGGCCTGATGGCGTCTCTGGTTGGCGGCCCGCTGTTCCTGAAGCTGCTCGGCGATCGTCTGCCCTATAAGCCGGTTCCGGCGGAATTTTCAGACCTGAAGGTGCGGGAAGAACACACGCTGCCATCGCTGGGCGCCACGCTGTTCACCGTGCTGCTGCCGATTGCCCTGATGCTGGTGAAAACCATTGCCGAGCTGAACATGGCAAAAGAAGGCTCGCTGTATACCCTGCTGGAGTTTATCGGCAACCCCATCACCGCGATGTTTATCGCCGTGTTTGTCGCCTACTACCTGCTGGGGATCCGCCAGCACATGGGCATGGGCGCAATGCTGATCCATACGGAGCACGGCTTTGGCTCTATCGCCAACATTTTGCTGATTATCGGTGCGGGCGGGGCGTTCAACGCCATCCTTAAAATCAGTGGTCTGGCGGAGACGCTGGCGCATATTCTCTCGAACCTGCATATGCACCCTATCCTTCTCGCCTGGCTGGTGGCACTGGTGCTGCACGCCGCCGTGGGTTCGGCAACGGTAGCGATGATGGGTGCCACGGCGATAGTGGCGCCGATGCTGCCGCTCTACCCGAACGTAAGCCCGGAGATCATCACCATTGCCATCGGGTCCGGCGCTATTGGCTGCACGATCGTGACCGACTCTCTCTTCTGGCTGGTGAAGCAGTACTGCGGCGCGACCCTGAATGAGACCTTCAAATACTATACGACGGCGACGTTTATCGCCTCGGTGCTTGCACTTGGCGGCACATTCCTGCTTTCTTTCATTATCTGAGCGCGAAGAGACGTATTATGGAAAACGCAACTATCACTACTTTAACCGCACAGTTTCCTCTGGTTGAGGATCTGATTGCCCTGAAAGAAACCACCTGGCTTAACCCTCGCACCACGACGCTGGCGGAAGGATTGCCGTATGTCGGGCTGACGAAAGCCGACGTAGACGACGCGCACGCGCGCCTGAAACGCTTCGCGCCGTATCTGGCGAAAGCGTTCCCGGAAACGGCGGCAGCGGGCGGGATTATCGAATCCGACCTGGTCGCGATCCCGGCGATGCAGGCGCGGCTGGAGAAAGAATCTGCGAAGCCTGTTACAGGCACGCTGCTGCTGAAAAAAGACAGCCATCTGCCGATTTCCGGCTCGATCAAAGCGCGCGGCGGCATCTATGAGGTGCTGACCCATGCGGAGAAACTGGCGCTGGAAGCCGGGTTGCTGAGCGTTGAAGACGACTACAGCGTTCTGCTGGAGCCGCGCTTTAAGGACTTCTTCAGCCAGTACAGCATCGCGGTGGGCTCAACCGGCAACCTGGGGATGTCCATCGGCATTATGAGCGCACGCATTGGCTTTAAGGTGACCGTGCATATGTCCGCCGACGCCCGCGAGTGGAAGAAAGCCAAACTGCGCAGCCACGGCGTGATCGTCGTTGAATATGAGCAGGATTACGGCGTGGCGGTGGAGCAGGGACGCAAAGCGGCGGAAAGCGATCCGAACTGCTTCTTTATTGACGATGAGAATTCACGCACGCTGTTCCTGGGCTATGCGGTTGCTGGCGAGCGCCTGAAGGCGCAGTTTATCGAACAGGGCCGCGTGGTGGATGCCGATCATCCTCTGTACGTCTATCTGCCGTGCGGCGTCGGCGGCGGCCCCGGCGGCGTGGCTTTTGGCCTGAAGCTGGCCTTTGGCGATAACGTCCACTGCTTCTTTGCGGAGCCAACGCACTCACCGTGCATGCTGCTGGGCGTTTATACCGGGCTGCACGATGAAATCGCCGTGCAGGACCTGGGTATTGATAACGTGACGGCGGCGGACGGACTGGCGGTAGGACGTGCCTCCGGCTTCGTGGGCCGCGCGATGGAGCGCCTGCTCGACGGGTTCTATACCCTCTCCGATCAAAGCATGTACGACATGCTCGGCTGGCTGGCGCAGGAGGAAAGGATTCGCCTGGAGCCGTCGGCGCTGGCGGGGATGGCCGGGCCGCTGCGCGTCGATGCCGATGAGAACGTTACCCACCTGGTGTGGGCGACCGGCGGCGGCATGGTGCCGGAAGACGAGATGGCGAAATATTTAGCGAAAGGGAAGTAATTATGCCGGGTGGCGGCTGCGCCTTACCCGGCCTACAGGTGCAAAATTTGTTGAATGTGGGTTACCGCAAACAGCAGTGACAACGACAGCACGGCCAGGGCGATGAGGAACTTATCCCGCACCGCTTTCGGCTGCGCAAAGTCGTTCTGCGACACGTCCATCAGGTTACGGCTGCGGGTGTAGCGCCATAAAATGATGGCTACCAGCGCCAGCACAACAATGGAGATCCAGAATGGCGCCCCCGTGCGGTGCCAGTTGTGCTTAATGGCAAGAGCGATCAGCGCGCCATACCCCAGCAGCGTGCGCAGCCAGGCCAGCGAGGTTCGCTCTGGCTGAAGGCCGGGGTCCGCTTCCCGCCGCGCTTTGCGGCTATCCGGCATACAGCACCAGTAACATCACTACGCCCGCAACCATCAGCAAAATCGTACTGATAATGAGCAAGCCGCGCGTGTAGGGGAGATCCTGCTTCAGACGCATCGCCTTTTCATTTCTCAGCCAGCGCAGATAGCCATAAATCGCCAGCACGCCGGCAATCAGGCACAGTAGCAGGGCCAGCACTTCGCGAATCAACGGGGTGGCAAAATCGGGGGCGAGCTGATCAAGGCCGACGCCTGCGGCCAGAAAGCCCAGGGCGGTGCGGATCCACGCTAAGAACGTGCGTTCGTTAGCCAGTGAGAAGCGGTAGTCCGGTGCTTCACCGAGGCGGGAAATGTTCATGAAAGTTCCTTGTCGTGCTGCATGCAGGCTTCAGCATAGCGTAATTCAGCCAGGACAAGGAGACCGGCATCAGGCGATGCCGGTCAGAAAGATTAGTGCAGCTCTGGCCAGTAATCCTTATTCGCTTCAATCAGATCGTCCAGAATCGCCTTCGCCACCGATGCGCTCGGTACGGTTTTCGACAGGGTAATCGCCTGCCAGAGTTTCTGATACGAGCGCTGCTCCCAGGCGTCCACCACCAGTTTTTCCACCGCCACCTGCTGGCTCATGAGCCCTTTCTGGAAGTGCGGAATATCACCCACGGTCAGCGGCTCCGGTCCGTTGTGGCCGACCAGACAAGGTATTTCTACCATCGCGTCAGCATCAAAGTTATGGATAGCCCCATTGTTAGGCACAATCAGCAGCATGCGTTCCTGGGTGTTAAAGGCAATCGCGGTCGCCAGATCGACGATGTACGACGCATGTTCGTCAATTTCCAGTTCACCGGCAGAAGAATGACCGGCTTCGATAATCGCCCGACATGAACTGAATACATGCTTCTCACGGTGATCCATCACTTCATTGGCGCGGGTACGCTCCGGATTGGAATGGGCGACCACATAGTCCGGGAACAGGTAATACTTCAGGTAGGTGTTCGGCATGGTGTCCGGATCCAGCGCCTGTACGTCTTTGGCCTTGGCGAAGGTATCGTTCCAGCTCGCTTCAGTATGCACATCTTCCGAAGGCGGAACATAACCGTTTTTCGCCACGTATTCGCGCAGCTTCGGCATCAGATCGTTGCCGTTCTGATCTTCAATCGACGTCCACCAGCCGAAGTGGTTCAGACCGTAGTAGCGCACGCGCATCTCTTTGCGGTCTTTCAGGCCCACGATTTGCGCCATACGTCCTTCAATGCCGATCGGCATGTCGCAGATGTTGAGAATTTTCGCGTTCGGACGCAGGCGGCGCGTGGCTTCCGCGACAATCGCCGCCGGGTTGGAGTAGTTCAACATCCACGCGTTCGGGGAGTACTGCTCCATGTAATCCACCAGCTCCAGCACGCCGCCGATGGAGCGCATGCCGTAGGAGATGCCGCCCGGCCCGCACGTTTCCTGGCCCAGCACGCCGTGGCGCAGCGGGATTTTTTCATCTTTTTCACGCATGGGATATTTGCCAACGCGAATATGCGCCATCACGAAATCCACATCGGTAAAGGCCGCTTCAGGATCGGTGGTGTAACTAAATTCAATCTCCGGCGCCTGCTCCTTAAGGATGATTTTACACGCCTCGGCGATGATCTCCTGACGTGCTCCGTCATTGTCATAGAACTTCAGCGCACGCAGCGGGAAACGGTCACGGTTGGCTAACAGCATCAGGACGATACCAGGCGTGAATGTACTGCCGCCGCCTGCAATAACAACTGAGAATTTTTTCATGATATAGCCTCTGTCAGAGTGGTTTGTTCGTTTGTTAAAGGGGTTTTCATCAGCGATTCCAGCTGGTCGCGCACCTGAGGAACGTGCAGACCGACAATCACCTGTATGCCGTTGCCGCGCCGCACCACACCGTGTGCGCCCAGGGCTTTGAATACGTCATCGCTTTGGGTTTTCGTCATATCCACCAGGGCGATACGCAGGCGGGTGGCGCAGTTATTGATACTTTCGATATTCGCTGCGCCGCCGAGCGCCTGTAAGAACCCAGCGGCCTGTCCGACCTGCTGGCTGGCTGCCGCCGGGGCGGTGGTTTGCCCACGAGCGGCCTTATAGTCGGCCTTGCTGTAGAGCTTGATTTCGCTCTCTTCCCGGCCCGGCGTTTTGAGATTCAGACGTTCGATAAGCGTTCTGAAGACCACGAAGTAGATCCCGGTGAAGCAGAGGCCGATGCCAATCTGGGTGAATACCGTCGAGGCGTGGTTATGGAACATCGGGATCCAGTTTTGCGGCAGGAACTGGTCCAGCAGACCGCCGCCCATGTTCCCCACCACCCCGAAGATATACATCACCGTCGCCATCGTTGCGGCCAGCACGGCGTGGATGGCAAACAGCAAAGGCGAGATAAACAGGAAGGTGAACTCCAGCGGTTCGGTAATGCCCACCAACACGGCGGTAAGCGTGGCCGGGATCAGCAGACCTGCCACTTTGACGCGGTTCTCCGGTGACGCGGTATACCAGATAGCCAGCGCAATACCGACTGAGCCAAACACCTTAGAGTTGCCGTGCAGCGCGAATCCGCCCTCCGGGAACAGCGTTTTCAGCGGCACAGTGCTCTGGCTGAATTCCTGAAGGTGCTGTGCCCAGTAGACCTGAATGCCGCCTTCTACCGCAGCCGGGCCGAAGATAAACGGGCCGTAGACAAAGTGGTGTAATCCGGTTGGGATCAGAATGCGTTCCAGGAAGGTATAAACCCATACGCCCAGCGCGCCAGCGGTACGTAGAAAGGCCTGCAACGACTCAATGCCCATCTGCACTTTCGGCCAGCCCAGCAGCGTCAGCCAGGCGCAGGGGATCATCACGAAGAACGCGAGGATAACGACAAACGAGGTGCCCTGGAAAATCCCCAGAAAGACCGGCAACGGCTTGTCGAAAAATCGGTTGTGGATGGCGGTGACGAGCCCGGAAATGATAATCGCCCCGATGATGCTGGTATCAAGCGTTTTGATTCCGGCAATCATCGCCAGCCCGCTGCCGGCAGTGGGTTCAGCAGAGAAGTCGACGCCAAAGAAGTGGCCCCAGGTCATCCCCATCGCGTTGATAAAATAGTTCCAGGTCAGGAAGCTAATCAGCACCGCCAGACAGGCGCGGCCCTGCGCCTGCTTTGCCAGGCCAATCGGTAAGCCGACAGCAAAAATCAGCGGCATATTACGGAACACCGCCCAGCCGCCCTCTTCGATGATGTGAACAATTTGCGCGAACAGATTATCAGGCGCGGTTAAGGCCTCACCGACAAACAGCGGATTGCGAAGCATGATGGCGATCCCAACCACGATCCCGGCAAAGGGAAACAGCAAAACCGGGGTGAACATGGCGCCGCCAAAACGTTGTATTTGACTGAGCATTTTTAAATCCTCATGAAACAACCTGTAGGGGATAGAGGCCTTTATGGTTTTTTACTGGCCTGAGGTGAGCATAAGAAGTTACTGATGCGGGAACATGGCGTGCCGCTGCGATTCGTGATCGCATTCATGGTTTTAATTTGACCAATCAGGTCTACTTTTTAAACTAAACATGGACAAGTTAAGACGTATTCCACGCCATGATGTGCGCAGAGAGGTCTACTGGTGATCTACAAATCAATTGCCGATCGGCTACGGCTGCGGCTGAATTCTTCGGACTACAACATTGGCAGTCCGTTACCCGGAGAAAAAGCGCTGGCAAAGGAGTTTGGCGTAGCCCGGATGACCGTCCGCAAAGCGCTGGATCTGCTGGTAAGCTGGGGGCTGGTTGAACGTCGACACGGTAGCGGGACGTTCGTGGCGCGCAAAGACGTTCATCATGAAACGACTAACCTGACTGGGCTGGTGGAGGTATTGCGCCAGCAGGGGAAAGAAGTGCAAAGCAAGGTGTTGCAGTTTGAAGTGATGCCCGCGCCGCCCGCCATCGCCAGCCAGCTGCGGATTCAGGTTGATGAGCGGATCTATTTTTCAAGGCGGGTGCGTTACGTGGACGGAAAACCGCTGATGCTGGAGGACAGCTTTATGCCGGTGAAGCTGTTCCGCAATCTTTCCCTGGCGCATCTCGAAGGGTCTAAGTTTGATTACATCGAGAAGGAGTGTGGGATCACCATCAGCGGCAACTACGAGAGCCTGACGCCGGTGCTGGCTGATAAACAGCTGGCCGGTTATATGAATGTGCCGGAACAGACGCCGCTGCTGCGCATCACTTCCCTTTCCTACAGCGACAGCGGCGAGTTCCTCAATTATTCCGTGATGTTCCGGAACACCAGCGATTACCAGGTGGACTACCATCTGCGGCGTATCCACCCGGAAGACTTATTAGCCCATCCCCCAGAATAGCACCGCCAGTAGCTGCGGGGTGATGATGCGCAGAAACATCACCAGCGGATAAACCGTGGCGTAGGATAACGCCGCCGCGCCGCTGGTGGCGTGCAGGTTATTGGCGAACGCCAGCGCGGGCGGATCGGTCATGGAACCGGCCAGCATGCCGCACAGCGTGAGATAGTTCATTTTAGCGAACATACGCGCCAATAATCCGACAGTTATCAGTGGGATAGCGGTAATAAATATGCCGTATCCTACCCAGCTCATCCCTTCGCCGTTCACCAGAGTATCGACAAAATCGCCGCCGGATTTCAGCCCCACCACCGCCAGAAACAGCACGATGCCCAACTCCCGCAGCGCCAGGTTAGCGCTCGGCGGCATAAACCAGTAGAGCTTACCGATGGAGCCGATACGCCCGAGGATAAGCGCCATAATGAGCGGCCCGCCTGCCAGACCCAGCTTCAGTGCTACCGGGAAGCCGGGCACGTACAGGGGGATGGAGCCAAGCATGACGCCAAGCCCGACGCCGATAAAGACCGGCAGCATCTGCACCTGCTGGAGTTTTTGCTGGGCGTTGCCCACCATGTCTGCTACGGCATCAATAGATGAAGGACGCCCGACGAGGTTGAGAATATCACCGAATTGCAGGCTGGCATCCTGGCTGGCCACCAGCTCGACACCGGCGCGGTTAAGCCGGGAGATCACCACGTCATAACGCTCTTTAACCTGCAAATCGCGTATTTTCTTGCCCAGAACCTTCTCATTGGTCACTACCACGCGCTCCACGCGCATGTCCGTTCCACGGGTTGAGAGTGAGGTATCCACCTCCTGACCGATCACCAGCCGGGCATTGTTTAAATCCGCCGGTTGCCCTACCAGATGCAGGAGATCGCCGTGCTGAATAAGGGTATCCGGTGAAGGCACCATCAGCGTGTCATCACGTTTCAGGCGGGAACAGATAATGGTCGCGCTGTTCAGAATGGGAACATCCTGAATCGCCATATTGTTCAGATTAGGGTTTTCGACGCGAATATTGATAGTTTTAATGAGCGCATGGCCGTTGGTCAGCGTGCTTTCATGCTCTTTTGCCTCCTGCTCGACGTTAACGCGGAACAGCACGCGCACCAGCCACATCGAGAGCAAAATACCGCAAATGCCAAACGGATAGGCCATGGCGTAGCTCATCCCCATCTGATCGACGACATCAGCAGGGATACCCAGATCGCGCAGAATTTGCTGGCCCGCCCCGAGCGCGGGCGTATTCGTGACGGCGCCGGAGAAGATGCCCAGCACGACGGGCAGCGGAATAGCGAAGAGTTTATGCAGGATCGCGGTGACCAGCCCACCCATCACAACAATGCCGAAGGCAAAGAGATTAAGGCGTAAACCGGAGACGCGCAGGGAAGCGAAGAAGCCCGGCCCCACCTGAATACCGATGGTATACACAAAGAGGATCAGGCCGAACTCCTGGATGAAATGCAGCATATCGGCGCTGAGCACCCACCCAAGCTGGTCGGCAAAATGGCCGACAAAAATCCCGCCGAACAGCACCCCGCCAATCCCAAACCCGACGCCGCGGATTTTGATATTCCCCAGCCATAGCCCCACTACCGCGACAAGGGCCAACACGCTGACGGTTAACGCGATATCACTCATGTTCCACATCCTGTGTATAACCTTAGTTATGATAAGGATTCTCTCAGAACTGGCGGCGGTTGTATGGGCGATGGCGCACATAAAAGCCGAAGGTAAACGCAAAACGGTCACCCGAAGGTGACCGTTTTTAATGTTTGCATCCTCTCCCACAGGGAGAGGGTCGGGGTGAGGGCACCAGCCCGCACACGATTAGCTATTCAACGCCGGGCGTTCGCTAATGGCGATGCGCTGAGGCGCAATGGCTTCCGGCACGTTACGGGTGAGGTCAATGTTCAGCAGCCCGTTAGTGAACGTCGCGCCAGAAACTTCCATATGGTCTGCCAGGGTAAAGCTCAGGCTAAACGGCTGAGTGACAAGCCCCTGATGCAGCCATTTGGTCTCGGTGTCTGGTTTTTCCGGTGACCCTTTCACGGTCAGGCGCGCACCCTCAAGCTGGATGTCGAGATCTTCCTGGCGGAACCCGGCCAGCGCAAGCGTGATGCGGTAGTGGTTATCATCGCTTTTTTCGATGTTGTACGGCGGAAAGGTCTGCTGTTCGGTTGCGCTTTGCAGCGCGTTAGCCAGTTTGTCAAAACCGATCCACTGACGCAGCAGGGGGGAAAAATCATAGTTACGCATACTAAATCTCCTTCTAAGAAGCGAGTTCGGCACAGTTTAATTTTGTGCACAGTTGTACCTGCAAACCCTTGCGGATTCGCATATGCTCCCTTTACGGCAAGCAATTTCAGGTGGGCCGCAGCCGCGACCCGCTTAATTAATTGATTTCGATACGACGCGGTTTTTTCTCTTCCGGAATCACACGTTCCAGTTCGATAAACAGCAGGCCGTTCACCAGGTTCGCGCCCTTGACGTGGATGTTCTCAGCCAGCTGGAACTTGCGTTCAAAGTTACGCTCTGCGATACCCTGGTAGAGGTAGGTTCGTTCTTTCTGCTCGCCCGCATGGGAGCCTTTCACCACCAGCAGATTGTCCTGCGCGGTGATCTCCAGTTCGCTCTCCGCGAAACCGGCAACAGCAATCGCAATGCGATAGTGGTTTTCGTCAACCAGTTCAACGTTGTAAGGAGGATAGCCGTTGCTCTGGCTCTGGTTGTTTTCTAAGTGGTTGAACAGACGATCAAAACCAATGGCAGAACGGTATAGCGGAGAGAGATCGAAATTACGCATAGATAAATGCTCCTGAAATCAGCGAGAAAATGTAGCCTTCCACCATGGACAGGCTTCTGCTTCCCCGAACACCCATCAGGCGTGTCCGTTATCGGGTTACATTCTTAAAATGGGTATGGATACGGCCTTTTCAAGCCTGTTGATGTGAGATTTTTTTGCACTTTGCTGGTTGTCGCATAGACTCAGGGGCACAGCACAAAGGGTTAAATTGCGATGGCGACCACAGTGCGGGAGTTTGGAGCTATCCATTTTGGACGCGCCTCGCTATAACCCTGAGTTGCAGGTCAATGCCGTGCTACTAATGATGACTGAGTGATGATGAGAAATGTTCTGATTAAGCTGGCGACGTTCAGCGGGGTTGTTTTACTTTGCGGGTGTTCGAGCGTGATGTCGCACACCGGCGGTAAAGAAGGAACATATCCGGGGACGCGCGCCAGTGCCGCAATGATCTCTGATGATGAGACAAACTGGGGTACCAAATCTCTGGCGATTCTTGATATGCCGTTTACGGCGGTTGCCGATACGCTTTTGCTGCCGTGGGATATGTTCCGCACCGACAGCTCAGTGCGTTCGCGCGTTGAGAAAAGCGAGCAGGAGACGCTGGCAACCAACTCCGTCATCCCGCCCGCAGCGATGCCTCCACGCTAATTCTGTGCGGTTTCCGTTAGCCACAGCTGGCGGAAACCGTCCTTCTCTTCCATCCATGTAATAAATCGTCCGTCCGGGGAAAACACCACAGCGTCAGCAGACGGCGGATTGCCATGATCGGAGGTCAAAAACGTCACCTCACCGGTCTGCGCATCGCAGCAGGCAATGCGGCTTTCGAGCACAAACCCAAGTGCGCGGCCAGAAGGATGCCAGTTAAAAGCCGACTGAATATCACGCTCAGTGTGGGTCAGCTGGCGCGGCTCGCCGCCCTCAGGGGAGATAAGCCACAGCTGCACAACGCCGTTATCGTCCCGCATTAAAAACGCGACCTGCGTCCCCTGTGGATTGCTGCGCACCCAGTGGCGCGGCACGTTCACCAGCCCCGGATACGCCTTCTGATGGGTGAAGGTAAGGCGGCGTTGCATGACGCCCGCAGGCGGCGCGGGCATTGTATCCGGCGTTCCCTGCAACGGCGCATCGCCCGCTCGTTTCCAGCCCTGCTCGTCTTTGGGAAGATCGACAATAAACAGTTCGGGCACTTTCTCGCCTTTCGCAGACACCGTATCGCCGATAAACGCCAGCCTGTCGTTGCCCACCCAGCCCTCTTCATAGGCGCGGTTGATCTCATCGCTGCCCGGTTTCGGGTTCGGCGTTGTCCGGCTTACCAGTACGCTCCAGAAGGTTCCGGCATATTCCCGCGGATGGTTCCCCTGTGGGTTTACCGGACCACAAGGCGCCGCCACCCCGACGTTACGCAAATCCAGCTGCGGATCGCGCGCGTGCAGCACATGGTCGTTATAGGTAAAGCTGACGAACTGCCCGTTCGGGCTAAAAACGTGAACGTGGGTGCCGCCACGCAGCGCACCTGCCGTGTAAGGCGCGGTGATATCCATCGCATCAAGATTGCTCACCTGACCATTGTGCGCAATCACCCCCTGACGATGGTGAAAATCATACTGCCAGTCTGCATCCGGGTTTTTCGGGCCGTGGATAAAAACATATTTGTCCTGCGCCGGATGAACGGTTACCACGCCAACATGCGCGCCGTCAGTCGCACGGTAGATCGCCTCAACCTCGCCCGTACTAACATTGACCCGCTCAATGGTTTCACCGGTAAACGACGCGCCGGACGGGCGGACATCATAGACAAGCCACTGGCTGTCTGGCGTCCAGGTGTTGATGTTGGTGAGCTGGTGGTTGCGGGAAGCGAAGGTGATTTGTTTCATGAAAATACCCTGATGCGCGGTTATCGCATCAGGGTAAAACATCCGAAGGGATTAGCCTACTCGTTTCACGTCGCCGACCAGCAGGATATAGGAGAGCGCCCCGATCAGCGCCACGGCAGAGATATACACCAGCGCCGGACCAAAGCCGTAGTCCTGCGCCAGGTAACCGATGACCAGCGGCACGGTGATCCCGCCTAGGCCGCCAACGAAGTTAAACACGCCGCCGGTCAGGCCAATCAGACGCATCGGCGCCAGCGACGACACCAGCGACCAGGTGATGGAGGCAAAACCGTTCCCGAAGAACGCTACCGCCATCAAGGTCATGATCCACACCGGATCGTTGGTGTAGTTCGCTCCCATGATGCAGGTAGAGATCAGTAGGCCGCAGATAATAGGCGTTTTACGCGCAACGCCCAGTGAGAAGCCTTTTTTCACCAGTTTGTCCGCCAGCCAGCCCGAGAGCAGGACGCCGAAAAACGCCGCAAGGAAGGGTACGGTGGTCATAAAGCCCGCCTTCAGCGCGGTAATCCCTTTTTCCTGGGTCAGATAGTTCGGGAACCAGGTGAGGAAGAACCACAGCGTGGAAGTCACCGCGAACTGACCCAGATAAACGCCCACCAGCTTACGGTGGAAGACCAGCTTCCAGTCCGCTCTGGTCAGCGGCTGGCGCGCCTCTTTTTTCACGGGCGCATCGCCGTCCACCAGGCCACCGCCGTCGCGGATGTAGTCCAGTTCGGCTTTGGTGATGCTTTTGGTCAGGCGCGGCGGCTGATAAACCTTAAACCAGATTAACGACCAGATAATGCCGATCCCGCCGGTGACGATGAACACCCAGTGCCAGCTCAGTAGCTCCTGGATCCAGATTAACAGCGGCGTCAGAAATGCCAGGCCAACAAACTGCCCGGAGGTGTAAAAACCAACAGCGGAAGCGCGTTCGTGTTCCGGGAACCAGCTGGTCACCATGCGGTTGTTGGTCGGAAACGCGGGCGCTTCAAACACCCCGGTGATGGCGCGCAGGCCAATCAGTGACATCAGCCCGGTGGCGAAGCCCTGGAACAGGGTCGCCATGGACCAGCCAAAAATAGCGATAAAGTAGGTCAGACGCGACCCCACGCGGTCAAGGAACCAGCCGCCCGGGATCTGGCAGAGCGTATACAGCCAGGCAAACGCCGAGAAGACGTAGCCCATTTCCGCTTTGGTGATGCCAAACTCTTCCTGAATATGAGCCGATGCCACGGCAAGGTTGGCGCGGTCGACATAACAGATGACCACGGTAATAAAGATCATGATCAGCGTCAGGTAACGACGACGCCCGGTTTTTGCAGCAGTAACTGGAATATCCATCGCAATCTGTCTCCAGATTTTGGGCATAGCGAAGCCGCTCACCATGCCCTGTAATTTACAGAGGGTGTATTTGGTTTTTTTTAATTAAAAACGTAAACGGAATACGCTAAATAATTCGTGCTGGGGGAAGGCGGCAAGTTTTCGCATCCCCGGGAGCATACAAAAGTATGTGACCGGGGTAAGAAAACGCAGCCAACGCATCACCAGCGCGAAGTATGACGCGCATTTACCACTCGGCTACGGAACCGTCTTCATGACGCCACAGTGGGTTACGCCAGTCCGGCGCACTTTTACTCAGCTCAATGACTTTGGCTTCGTCGATCTCCACGCCAAGGCCCGGCTTCGTTAACGGTTTAAAGAAACCGCCTTCCATGCTGAAGTCTTCCTTGTTTTTCACAAAGTCGAGCAGCTCCGCGCCCTTGTTATAGTGAATGCCCATGCTTTGTTCCTGGAACACCGCATTGCGCGAGACGAAGTCGACGTGCAGACAGGCCGCAAGCGCAATTGGCCCAAGCGGACAGTGCGGGGCCAGCGCCACATCGTAGGCTTCTGCCATTCCGGCAATTTTGTAGCATTCGGTGATGCCACCCGCGTGGGAGAGGTCCGGTTGCAGGATCGCAATGCCGCCCGCTTCCAGCACGCGTTTAAACTCGAAGCGCGAGAACATGCGTTCACCCGCCGCGATGGGAATGTGCGTCTGTTCAGCCAGTTTCGGATAGTATTCCGCCTGCTCGGCCAGCACCGGCTCTTCGATAAACAGCGGGCGATACGGCTCCAGCTCTTTAATCAGCACTTTGGCCATTGGCGCGCTGACGCGGCCGTGGAAATCCAGGCCAAACTCAATCTCGTTGCCGAAAGCCTCGCGGATTTGCGCCACGGTGTTCACCGCCCGGTCTACCGCGCGCGAGTTGTCGATAACGCCCATCTCTTCGCAGCCGTTGAGTTTGAAGGTGTCAAAACCGATGTTGCGCAGTTGCCGGATACCGTCGATCACTTCCGCAGGGCGGTCACCGCCCACCCAGCTGTAGGCTTTGATTTTGTCGCGCACCAGGCCGCCCATTAATTGCCAGACCGGGGCATTCAGCACTTTGCCTTTGATATCCCACAGCGCCTGATCAATACCGGCGATGGCGCTCATCAGGATCGGACCGCCACGGTAAAATCCCGCCCGGTACATGACCTGCCACAGGTCGTTGATGCGCGCCGGATCCTGGCCAATCAGGTATTCGCCCAGCTCGTGAACCGCGGCTTCAACGGTGCGCGCACGGCCTTCAATCACCGGCTCGCCCCAGCCAACCACGCCTTCGTCGGTTTCGATTTTCAGGAACATCCAACGCGGGGGTAAACGGTACGTGGTGAGTTTGGTTATTTTCATTGCACTGCCTCTCGATACGCTTTCACAAATGCTGCCGCCTGCTGTGCGGTACGCTCAACGGGCTGTCCGGCACGATAGAGATCGCTGCCCAGCCCGGCGCCCACACAGCCCGCTTTTATCCACTGCACCAGGTTTTCCGGCGTGACGCCGCCCACGGCAAAGACCGGCACGCTGGCGGGTAAGACCGCTTTCAGCGCTTTGATGTAATCCGGACCAAAGGCCGACGACGGGAAAATTTTGAGAGACTGTGCGCCTGCATCGAGGGCGGCAAAGGCTTCTGTAGCCGTGGCGCAACCCGGGCAAACGGTCATGCCGTACTCCACCGCCCGGCGGATCACCTCGGGGTTGATATTCGGTGTGACGATAAGCTTGCAGCCCATCTTCGCCAGTTCATCCACCTGCTCCGGCTGTAATACGGTACCAGCGCCAACCAGCGCCTTATCACCAAACGCCTTCACAATTGCCGGAATGCTTTTTTCCCACTCCGGGGAGTTGAGCGGGATTTCCACCGCGTCGAACCCGGCGTCGATCACCGCGCCAACGTGCGCTAAGGCCTCACCGGGCGTGATACCGCGCAAAATCGCGATCAGGGGAAGTTCAGTTTGCCACTGCATGAGCGATGCTCCTTATGCCTGCCTGAAATGCCGTGTCGCCTTCCACCGCAGCAACATCCCGTCCGATAGCGTGGAACGCCTGGCGGTAACGAGACGTCAGCGATGAACCCGCGACGAGCGTGATGGCCTGCTGCCCGGCGAACGCGTCGCTCAGGGTGGCGACCTCTGCGCCAATCAGCAGGCCGGACAGAAATTCGCTGACCTGTTCGCGCGGAAGATTTCCCAGCACGTGCGAGGCGCGAACCTCAAAAAGTTGCGGCAAAACGGCAGGGGATGCGATCCCGCGCTCCAGCCCGGCGGCAAACGCTTCCGGCGAAGGGGTCTGCTCCGGCAAACCGGCCCCCACCAGCGAGTGCTTAAGCAGCAAGTGGTGCAATTCGCCGGTCATTACGGTGCGAAAGTCATGAATTTGCTCAGCATCCGCCTGGACCCATTTGCAGTGCGTCCCGGGCATGACGTAGACAGAAGAAGGAGAAAGCGTGCGCGCCCCGAGCAGTTGCGTCTCTTCACCGCGCATCACGTTATGGTTATCGTCGCGAGAGACGCATAAACCGGGGATAATCCAGACATTGTCGCCAACGGACGTTAACTGCTCGCCAACGGCAGTGAAATACACCGGAACCGACAGATAAGGCGCAACCTTCCAGCCTACGTTACTGCCGACCATTCCGGCCATCACCACTGGCGTAGTACCGTCGCGCCAGTTTTGTGTCACCTCTGCTAACACCGCTGCTGGGGATTTACCGTTCAGGCGCGTCACACCTGCTTCTGATTGCCTGCTTTCCAGGCACTGCTCACCCTGGTAGAGCCAGGCGCGCAGATTGGTCGATCCCCAGTCAATTGCGATGTAGCGTGATGTCATGTGATTTCCTTCAACCTTCGTGTCGAGCTGGCGATCATGGTCAGCGCCGCCTGCTCTGCCGCATCGCCGTCCTGATGCCGTATCGCATCGAACAGCGCTTTATGTTCCTGAAGCGTTTTCGGCATGTTGGCCTCATCGCCCATCCAGGTACGTTCAAATACTGCTCGCTGTAGTGAGCTGATCGCCACGCTAAGCTGCTGTAAAACCGGGTTATGCACCGACTGCAATACCGCTTCGTGGTAACGAATGTCCGCTTCGTTGAACGCCTCCCGATTCTGGTTATTGGCGATCATGTCGTTTAAAGCCGACTCAATCTGTGCCAGGTCACCTGACGTTGCGCGCTCAGCCGCCCAGCGGGCAATGGCCGGTTCCACCAGATTTCGGACTTCGCTCATCGCGCCGATAAGCCGTGGGTCGTAGTCGTTTTCCAGTACCCATTGCAGAACATCGGTATCGAGGTAGTTCCACTGGTTACGCGGCGCCACAAACGCGCCGCGATAGCGCTTCATTTCAATCAGCCGCTTCGCCATCAGCGAGCGGAACACTTCCCGGATGATGTTGCGCGAGGTTTCAAACTCCTCGCACAGTTCCGCCTCTGCTGGCAGCGGCGAACCGGGAACGTATTTGCCACCCACAATCTGAGTGCCCAGCGTGATGACAATGCGATCGGTTTTATTGAGTGTCATGGAGAGTCCTTGTGCTCTGTAAGTCCATCACTACTTTACCGCGACCGCTGAATTTCGCCTCACTTTTGCAGTACAAACGTGAGGCCTTTCGTCTTTGCCGTGGCGACAATGTAGTACAATCAGTTAATGTTGTACTACAATCCAGATCACAAAAAGAACAATTCGATAAATTCAGGGCCAAAAAAAGCCCCGGTAGATAACCGAGGCTGATGATTACAGACAGCTGCTAGGAGAGGACAAATTTCTCGATCGCCCAGGCAACGCCGTCTTCCAGGTTAGATTTGGTCACGAAGTTCGCCACTTCTTTTACCGACGGGATGGCGTTATCCATCGCCACGCCCATGCCAGCATATTCGATCATCGCAATATCGTTTTCCTGGTCGCCCAGCGCCATGATCTCCTCAGGCTTGATGCCCAGCGCATCGGCAAGCGATTTGACGCCCGTGCCTTTATTGACGCGTTTATCGAGGATTTCGAGGAAGTACGGCGCACTTTTCAGCACGGTGTATTTCTCTTTTACCTCAGCCGGAATGCGTGAAATGGCTTTGTCGAGAACCGCAGGTTCATCAATCATCATCACTTTCAGGAACTGGGTTGCCGGATCCATTTTCTCCGCTTCACAGAACACCAGTGGAATGGTTGCAACGTAGGACTCGTGCACCGTGTAGTAGCTGATATCGCGGTTGGCGGTGTAAAGCGTATTGCGATCTAGCGCGTGGAAGTGAGAGCCCACGTCGCGGGAGAGTTTTTCCAGGAACCGGTAGTCATCATAGCTCAGTGCCGTTTGCGCCACCGTGCTGCCATCGGCTGCCTTTTGCACCAGCGCGCCGTTATAGGTGATGCAGTAATCACCAGGCTGGTTCATGTGCAGCTCTTTCAGGTAACTGTGCACCCCGGCATACGGGCGTCCGGTGGTGAGCACCACGTTCACGCCTTTTTCGCGTGCGGCGGCGATCGCATTTTTAACGGCAGGAGAGATAGTGTGGTCTGGCAGCAGCAGCGTGCCGTCCATATCGATTGCAATGAGTTTGATGGCCATGGGGTCCCCGGGATAAATGAGTGCTACCTCATGCTAACGCGATTAAGCACACAAAAATAGAGCTACCTTGCGCAACAAAAAGCCCCTTTTACGTTTATCCCGGGAACGGGAACTCACTCGCGGGTGAGAACGATTTTGCCAAACGCACCGCGATCCAGATGCTCAAGCGCCTGTTCCAGCTCGTCAAAGCGGTAGCGATGCTCAATCACCGGTTTTAACTCCGTGACATCAACAGCACGGACAAAATCTTCCAGCGCCCGGCGGTGTCCAACCCCAATCCCCTGAATGACGGGGGATTTCAGCAACAGCTCGCTTGCAGGCAGAGAAATTTCTGTCCCGGCCAGCACGCCAATGACCGATATCCGCCCATGAACGGCAACGGCGCGCAGGGAATGTCTCAGGTTCTCCCCACCCACGGTTTCGATAATATGGTCGATGCCGCGATCCTGCGTCAGTGCCAGCGTATTTTCAGCCCAGTCGCCTTTCAGTCGGTTGATGCCATGGCTGGCCCCCAGCTTTTTGGCCCGCGCCAGTTTTTCATCACTTCCCGAGGAGACAAACACCTCTGCGCCGTGCGCTTTTGCTATCTGCAAAGCGAATAGCGCCACACCGCCCGTCCCTTGTACCAGCACCGATTGCCCGGCGCGTAAATGACCGCGCTCCACCAGCGCGAACCATGCGGTAAGCCCCGCGCAAGGAAGCGTACTGGCCTCAGCGTCATCCAGGCTTTCCGGGGACGCCACCAGCGCGTTTTCACTCACAATCACATATTCGGCCAGCATGCCCTGGAAGTATCCACCGGACGTTTTATAGGGCAAATCGCGCGCGTCTGCCTGCGGCTTGCCGTCGATCCATTCCGGGAAGAAGGTTGAGATGACGCGTGCGCCGGGTTTGAAACGCGTAACGCCTTCACCGATGCTGTCCACCACGCCTGCCATGTCAGATGCTGGGGTAAACGGGAAGGAAAGCGGAATCGGCATCGTGCCTTCAATCACCATTTTATCCCGGTAGTTGAGCGCAACGGCATTTACCCGTACGCGAACCTCTCCCGGGCCTGGCTGTGGAACAGGCTCCTGAACGAGCCTGAGGCTTTCACGACCAAGGGCATCCATTGACCAGCGTTGCATTGTTGCTGTCATTTTTTTCTCCTGTCATCAGATGATTTTCAGTTCTGACAGTCTACCGTTGACTCAGCGTCACCAGTGGCGATAAGTTTTCCCATCATTGATGACCAAATTGATACAATTCATCCATGACCGATACGCTGAAAGATATTCCCGTTTTCGTTGCCTCCGTTGAGGCAGGAAGTTTTGCCCAGGCCGCCGTCCGTCTGCATTTGTCGCGCTCGGCGGTAGGAAAAAGCATTGCTCGTCTTGAAGAGAGGCTGGGGGTTCGTCTGTTTCATCGGACCACCCGCAGCCAGAGGCTGACCGATAACGGCGCGCTTTTTTATGAACGCTGCCTGCGCGCGCTGGAAGAGATCCGTGGCGCTGAATCGCAGCTTGAAACCGGAAAACATCAGGTCAGCGGTCGGCTGCGTGTTGCCATGCCGGTGCTGTTTGGTCGCCAGTGTATCGCCCCGCTGCTAATAGAGCTGGCGCAGGAGCATCCCGGGCTTGAGCTTGAAATGTCCTTTAGCGACCGCATCGTGGATCTTGTGGAAGAAGGGTTTGATATGGCGGTGCGCAATGGCACCCTGGCTGACAGCGCCGTGCTGGTCGCCAGAAGGCTGGGGGTGCACCGAATGGTTCTGTGTGCCGCGCCGGATTATCTGATTAAGAATGGCCAGCCGCAAAGCGTTGATGATTTACGCCAGTATACGGCCATTAACTACACGCGTGCGGGCAGAGTCTTACCCTGGCAGCTGATGGATTACGATGGCACGTCGCGCACGTTTATTCCCCGCTCATCCCTCAATATGGATGATTTGCAGGCGATCTGCGACGCGGCGCTGGCCGGCCACGGTATTGCATGGTTACCCTGCTGGATGGTCATCAAAGAAATTCATCAGGGAAATCTTGTCCCGCTCTTTAAGCAGGCCCCGGATGTACGCTTCGACGTTCATGCCGTCTGGCAGCAGACGCCACACCTGCCGCTAAGGGTAAGAATTGCCATAGATATGCTGGTCAAACGTTTACCGGCAGTGATGTCGCTGGAGTTTCCTGCGTCCATAAAAAAGCCGCGCTAAAGCGCGGCCAGTTATGTTGTCGTAAAGCGACGATTAAATATCGATATTCGCCGCCTTCAGGGCGTTCTCTTCGATGAAGGCGCGACGTGGTTCAACCGCATCGCCCATCAGGGTCGTGAACAGCTGATCCGCTGCAATCGCGTCTTTAACGGTAACGCGCAGCATGCGGCGGCTTTCCGGATCCATGGTGGTTTCCCACAGCTGATCCGGGTTCATTTCGCCCAGACCTTTATAACGCTGAATAGAGAGGCCGCGACGGGACTCTTTCACCAGCCATTCCAGCGCCTGCTCGAAGCTTGCCACCGGCTGACGGCGCTCGCCACGTTCGATGAACGCATCGTCTTCGATCAGACCGCGCAGCTTCTCGCCCAGGGTGCAGATACGGCGGTATTCCGGACCAGTAACAAACTCGTGCTCCAGCGGGTAGTCGGTATCGACGCCGTGGGTACGCACGCGCACGATCGGCTCGAACTGCTGCTCAGCGTTCTGCTGAACGTCGAACTTCCACTGGCTGCCGTGCTGCTCTTTCTCGTTCAGCTCGCTCACCAGGGTGTTCACCCAGCGGGTGACGTTCTGCTCGTTGCTCAGATCGGCTTCGGTCAGGGTCGGCTGATAAATCAGCTCTTTCAGCAGCGCTTTCGGATAGCGACGCTCCATACGGCCAATCATTTTCTGCGTGGCGTTGAACTCGGAGACCAGACGCTCCAGCGGCTCACCGGCCAGCGCTGGCGCGCTGGAGTTTGCGTGCAGGGTCGCACCATCAAGGGCGATCGCGATTTGGTACTGATCCATCGCGTCGTCATCTTTAATGTACTGTTCCTGCTTGCCTTTTTTCACCTTGTACAGCGGTGGCTGCGCAATGTAGACGTGGCCGCGCTCAACGATTTCCGGCATCTGACGATAGAAGAAGGTCAACAGCAGCGTACGGATGTGCGAGCCGTCGACGTCCGCATCGGTCATGATGATGATGCTGTGATAACGCAGTTTGTCCGGGTTGTACTCGTCGCGACCAATGCCGCAGCCGAGCGCGGTGATGAGCGTCGCCACTTCCTGAGAAGAGAGCATCTTGTCGAAGCGCGCTTTCTCAACGTTGAGGATTTTACCCTTCAGCGGCAGAATCGCCTGGTTCTTGCGGTTACGGCCCTGCTTTGCAGAACCGCCCGCGGAGTCCCCTTCCACAAGGTACAGTTCAGACAGCGCCGGGTCGCGTTCCTGACAGTCAGCCAGTTTGCCCGGCAGGCCTGCCAGGTCCAGCGCGCCTTTACGACGGGTCATTTCACGCGCTTTACGCGCCGCTTCACGGGCACGCGCCGCATCGATAATTTTACCCACCACGATTTTCGCGTCGGACGGGTTTTCCAGCAGGTATTCGCTCAGCAGTTCGTTCATCTGCTGTTCAACCGCCGATTTCACCTCAGAAGAGACCAGCTTGTCTTTGGTCTGTGAGGAGAACTTCGGATCCGGCACCTTCACGGAGACCACGGCAATCAGGCCTTCACGGGCATCGTCACCGGTGGCGCTGACTTTCGCTTTTTTGCTGTAGCCTTCTTTGTCCATGTAAGCGTTCAGGGTACGGGTCATCGCCGCGCGGAAGCCCGCAAGGTGCGTACCGCCGTCGCGCTGTGGAATGTTGTTGGTGAAGCAGTAAATGTTTTCCTGGAAACCGTCGTTCCACTGCAAGGCCACTTCCACGCCGATACCGTCTTTTTCAGTAGAGAAGTAGAAGATATTCGGGTGAATTGGCGTTTTGTTCTTGTTCAGATACTCAACGAACGCCTTGATACCACCTTCGTAATGGAAGTGGTCTTCTTTGTTGTCGCGTTTGTCGCGCAGACGAATCGACACGCCGGAGTTCAGGAACGACAGTTCACGCAGGCGTTTCGCCAGAATGTCGTACTCGAATTCGGTGACGTTGGTGAAGGTTTCAAGGCTCGGCCAGAAACGCACCATGGTACCGGTTTTCTCGGTATCGCCCGTGACGGCCAGCGGCGCTTCAGGCACGCCGTGCTGGTAGATCTGACGGTGAATTTTGCCTTCGCGCTGGATAACCAGCTCCAGCTTCTGCGACAGGGCGTTTACTACGGATACACCTACGCCGTGCAGACCGCCGGAAACTTTATAGGAGTTATCATCGAACTTACCGCCTGCGTGCAGAACGGTCATGATGACTTCCGCCGCGGAGACGCCCTCTTCCGGGTGAATACCGGTTGGGATGCCACGGCCGTCATCGGTGACGGAGACGGAGTTATCCGCATGGATGGTGACCACGATGTCTTTACAGTGACCCGCGAGCGCTTCGTCGATAGCGTTATCTACCACCTCGAATACCATGTGGTGCAGACCGGTGCCGTCATCCGTGTCGCCGATATACATACCCGGGCGCTTACGCACCGCATCCAGCCCTTTCAGGACTTTGATACTGGAGGAGTCATAAGAATTCGACATCAACGTTTCTCGCTCATTTCAACTTGGGTTAATCCGTTATTTTACCCTTTTCCACGGTAAACATCTTCGAATTTTCGTCCGACATGTCCATAACGTGTTCAGCGCTAATGGCGCTGACGAAAACCTGCGACTGCGTGGCTTTTAAGCGGCTGGCAAGCAGCCCGCGCCGCGCGTCGTCAAGTTCCGAGGCAAAATCATCTATCAGGTACAGGCAGCGTCGCCCACTTTCGCGGGTGAGGAACTCCCCCTGCGCCAGGCGCAGCGCACACATCAGGAGCTTGAGCTGCCCGCGCGACAGCGTGTCTTCCACCGGCGCACCGTCGGCACGAATGCGGAAATCCGCCTTGTGCGGGCCGTGCGCGGTGTAGGTCAACATGCGATCGCGCTCGAAGCTTCTCTCTAACACCTCGGCATAGTCCGTCTCTTTTTCCCAGCCACGCTGGAAAGAGAAGGTGAGAGAGAACTCGGGTAAAAACTGTTTGCAGGTGTCGGCCATGTCTTCGGCGATACCTGCGCTGTATTCGGCACGCCAGCGGCTGATTTGTTCCGCTAGAGGGATGAGTTCCATGTCCCACGGACGCAGCTGGGCGTAGCGCGTGACCTGGCGCAATGCGGCGTTACGCTGTTTAAGCAGACGCTTCAGGTTGCTCCAGGCGTTAAAGAAACCGGCTTCATTGTGAAAGCATCCCCAGTCGAGGAACGCTCTTCTGTATTTGGGGCCGCCGTTGAGTAAAGTAAACCCCTCGGGCGTAATCAGCTGCATCGGCATCAGCAGCGCCAGCTCCGCCACCTTGTGGCCATCGGTGCCGTCGATGCGCACCTTGCTGTCGCCCTGCTTGTCTTTGGTCAGGCCGATGGCGGTTTCCCGCTCTGCGCCCTGCAAACGCCCATGCAGCACAAACGCATCCTGTTCGTGGCGAATCACGCGACCAATCTGCAAACTGCGAAACGCCCGGCCGTGGCCGAGCGTATAGATGGCTTCCAGCACGCTGGTTTTGCCGCTGCCGTTCGCGCCAACCAGGAAGTTAAAGCCAGGGGATAAAGCGAGATCCGCGCTTTCGATATTGCGAAAGTCGCGGATCAACAGACGGGTGAGCGACATTACAGTCTCATTGGCATGACAACATAAGCAGCCGACTGTGATGCGGCATCTTCAATCTGTACGCTCGAAACGGAGTCAGTCAGCAGGATGCGAACGTTCTCGCATTTCAGTGCATTCAGCACATCCAGCACGTAGCTGACGTTGAAGCCGATTTCCATCTCAGCCCCGGCGTAGGTGACGTCCAGTATCTCTTCTGCCTCTTCCTGCTCCGGGTTGTTGGCGGTGATTTTGATCTGGTTTTCACTCACGTACAGACGTACGCCGCGGAATTTCTCGTTCGAGAGAATAGCGGCACGCGCAAACGCCTGCTTGAGGATGTCGCAACCCGCCTCCAGCATTTTGTCCGGATTCTTCGGCAATACGCGGCGATAATCCGGGAAACGACCGTCTACCAGCTTCGATGTGAAGACAAAATCGCCCACGTGGGCACGAATATTGTTGCTGCCAATCTGCACGCGCAGTGGGGTATCGCCGCCGTCGAGCATGCGCATCAGTTCAATTACGCCTTTACGCGGTACGATCACCGAATGGTTTGGCAGTGAATCGCCAATCGGCATGGAACAGACCGCCAGACGGTGACCGTCGGTCGCCACGGTACGCAGCTCTTCACCTTCGGTTTCGAACAGCATGCCGTTTAAGTAGTAACGAACGTCCTGATGCGCCATGGAGAACTGCGTGGCTTCAATCAGACGCTTCATCGTCGCCTGCGGCAGGGTAAATTCAACTTCGCTCTGCCAGTCGTCCAGGTTCGGGAAGTCCGCAGCGGGCAGCGTGGAGAGGGAGAAACGGCTGCGGCCAGAGCGCACCAGCATGCGGTCGCCCTCCAGCTGCACGGCGATTTCAGCGCCTTCCGGCAGCCCACGGCAAATATCAAAGAATTTACGTGCCGGAACCGTGGTCGCGCCCGCGTCGTGCGGCTGAGTCAGCGTAACGCGCGCGATCATTTCCATTTCCAGATCTGTGCCGGTCAGCGACAGCGTACCGTCCGCGACCTGAAGCAGCAGGTTTCCAAGAATAGGCAGCGTAGGGCGGCCGCCTAATGGGCCACTCACCTGTTGCAGCGGTTTTAATAAATGTTCACGTTCAACGGTAAATTTCATAGCGTCACGATGATAATGTTCTGATTAAATTGGAAAAATCTTCTTTTATGTCGTGGCTTTCTTCGCGTAACTGCTCGATCTTGCGACAGGCGTGCAGCACGGTCGTATGGTCACGGCCACCAAACGCATCACCGATTTCCGGCAGGCTGTGGTTGGTGAGCTCTTTTGCCAGCGCCATCGCCATCTGACGCGGACGCGCCACCGAGCGGGAACGACGTTTAGACAGTAAATCTGCCACTTTGATCTTGTAGTACTCAGCCACCGTCTTCTGAATATTGTCGATAGTGACCAGTTTTTCCTGCAAAGCCAATAAATCGCGCAGCGCTTCACGCACAAAATCGATGGTGATCGCACGACCGGTGAAGTTGGCGTTAGCGATAACGCGGTTCAGCGCCCCTTCCAGCTCACGCACGTTGGAACGCAAGCGCTTGGCAATAAAGAACGCCACTTCACCCGGCAGGCGAATGTCGTTCTCGTCGGCTTTTTTCATCAGGATCGCGACGCGGGTTTCCAGTTCCGGCGGCTCGATCGCCACGGTCAGGCCCCAGCCGAAGCGGGATTTGAGACGATCTTCAACGCCGTTGATCTCTTTTGGATAACGATCCGAGGTCAGAATGATCTGCTGATTGCCTTCCAGCAGGGCGTTAAAGGTATGGAAAAACTCTTCCTGCGATCGTTCTTTATTGGCAAAGAACTGAATGTCATCGATCAGCAGCGCATCAACGGAACGGTAGTAGCGTTTAAACTCTTCGATCGCATTGTTTTGCAGGGCTTTTACCATGTCCTGAACGAAGCGTTCGGAGTGCATATACACTACTTTGGCATTGGGCTTACGCGCCATAATGCCGTTGCCCACCGCATGCAACAGGTGCGTTTTACCGAGACCCGTGCCGCCATACAGGAACAGCGGGTTGTAAGCGCCACCGGGGTTATCGGCAACCTGGCGAGCCGCCGCGCGCGCCAGCTGGTTCGACTTACCTTCAACGAAGTTATCGAACGTGTGTTTCACGTTAACGTTAGAGCGGTAGGTAGGCTCAGCGGGGGCCGGAACGTTATCCCAGCCCTGACGAGCCGGTGCAACGCGAGGCGCTGGAGCGGGCGCCGCCTGTGCAGGGGCTGCCACATTGACAACTTCACGAACGGTTTGGGTGACCGGCTTTGTGCCCACTTCAAAACGCAGCTGTGGGGCATCTGACCCGCAGAAATCGTTCAGCAGTCCATTGATGTTATTAAGGTATTTATCCCTTACCCAATCGAGCACGAAACGGTTTGGCGCATACAAAGCCAGCGTGTTATCGCTCAGTTCCGCCTGCAACGGGCGGATCCACATACTGAATTCTGTGGCTGGTAACTCATCCTGCAATCGGGCAAGACACTGCTGCCAAAGCGAAAGTGACACGGCGGACTCCACTCGAACAATAAAAGAAAACTATTGAATATTCATGATTGTTGGCGCACATCGACATGACCCCATCAGGGTGATGTGCGAACCGCTATCTGCGGTTATACACGCTATCGTTGATACAGCCTGAACGATGTTGTGTTTATGCCCGACCAGGATCGCTGGATCCCGATCGGGACCGCGGATCATAGCCTAAACTGAGCCAGAGATCTTCTGTTTCTCACAGATTCTTCCCGATTTATCCACAGGAAGATCCGGAATCGGGTAAGTGTAAACGATCCTGACGCGAGTGCCTCGCGATTTAGGCCGCATATTGGAAAATTTAATGAGCACAGACAATTTTTGGCTTAAATGATCTAACGAAGATCCGGGACGATCCTTGCGCTTTGTTGGCGAGCCCGTATAATCCTCGACCCGGCGCGTGATGCTCATCTTCCTGCGTCGTCCGTTGCTCATTTTCCACGCGAAATCGTGCGGAAATACGCGGGAAATAAGGAAAGAGAATTGACTCCGGAGTGTACAATTATTACAATCCGGCCTCTTTAATCACCCACGCTGAGGCGTTAGTCGTTCGAATCTCGTTCGGGTATACGCAAAAGTCAGTGAATTTATTCAAGTTTAGGTAGAAATCGCCATGAAACGCACTTTTCAACCGTCTGTACTGAAGCGCAACCGTTCTCACGGCTTCCGTGCTCGTATGGCTACTAAAAATGGTCGTCAGGTTCTGGCACGTCGTCGTGCTAAAGGCCGCGCTCGTCTGACCGTTTCCAAGTAATAAAGCTAACCCCTGAGTGGTTAAGCTCGCATTTCCCAGGGAGTTACGTTTGTTAACTCCCACTCATTTCACTTTCGTCTTCCAGCAGCCACAACGGGCTGGCACGCCGCAAATCACCATCCTCGGCCGCCAAAATTCGCTGGGGCATCCCCGCATCGGTCTCACAGTCGCCAAGAAAAACGTTAAGCGTGCGCATGAACGCAACCGGATTAAACGTCTGACGCGTGAAAGTTTCCGTTTACGTCAGCACGAACTGCCTTCAATGGATTTCGTGGTGGTGGCGAAAAAAGGGGTTGCCGACCTCGATAACCGTGCTCTCTCGGAAGCGTTGGAAAAATTATGGCGCCGCCACTGTCGCCTGGCTCGCGGGTCCTGATAGCCCTCATTCGGGTCTATCAACGCCTGATTAGTCCGCTACTCGGGCCACACTGCCGTTTCACGCCAACATGCTCAAGCTACGGAATTGAGGCATTGCGCAGGTTTGGAGTGATAAAAGGCAGTTGGTTGACGGTGAAACGCGTATTAAAATGCCACCCTTTACACCCAGGTGGAGACGACCCCGTCCCTCCAGGACCTTTTGATACCAGAGAACACTAACGATGGATTCGCAACGCAATCTTCTTATCATCGCTTTGTTGTTCGTGTCTTTCATGATCTGGCAGGCATGGGAGCAGGATAAAAATCCTCAACCCCAGCAGCAGACCACGCAGACCACGACCACCGCAGCGGGTAGCGCCGCCGACCAGGGCGTACCGGCCAGTGGCCAGGGGAAACAGATTACGGTTAAGACCGATGTGCTTGAGCTGACTATCAACACCCGTGGTGGTGATGTTGAGCAGGCGCTGCTGTTGACCTACCCGAAAGAACTGAAGTCTACCGAACCGTTCCAGTTACTGGAAACCACGCCTGAATTTATCTACCAGGCGCAGAGCGGCCTGACCGGTCGTGACGGCCCGGATAATCCGGCTAACGGTGCGCGTCCACTGTATAACGTCGAGAATGACACGTTTGTACTGGCTGATGGTCAGAACGAACTGGTTATCCCGATGACCTACACCGACGCGGCAGGCAACACCTTCACCAAAACCTTCACCCTGAAACGCGGTGAGTATGCGGTGAACGTGGGCTACAGCGTACAGAACGCCGGTGCGAAACCGCTGGAAATCTCTACCTTTGGTCAGCTGAAGCAGTCCATCAATCTGCCGTCTCACCGTGATACCGGAAGCAGCAACTTTGCGCTGCATACCTTCCGTGGCGCGGCTTACTCCACGCCAGATACCAAGTACGAGAAATACAAATTCGACACCATTGCCGATAACGAAAACCTGAACGTCAGCTCTAAAGGCGGTTGGGTCGCAATGCTGCAACAGTATTTCGCGACGGCGTGGGTACCGAATAACGACGGTACCAACAACTTCTACACCGCGAACCTCGGCAACGGTATTGCAGCCATCGGCTACAAATCTCAGCCGGTTCTGGTGCAGCCGGGTCAAACCGGTAAACTGGCAAGCACCCTGTGGGTTGGCCCGGAAATCCAGGACAAAATGGCTGCCGTTGCGCCGCACCTGGATCTGACCGTGGATTACGGTTGGTTGTGGTTCATCTCTCAGCCGCTGTTTAAGCTGCTGAAGTTCATCCACAGCTTCCTGGGTAACTGGGGCTTCTCCATCATCGTTATCACCTTTATCGTTCGTGGCATCATGTACCCGCTGACTAAAGCGCAGTACACCTCCATGGCGAAGATGCGTATGCTACAGCCGAAGATTCAGGCTATGCGTGAGCGTCTGGGCGATGACAAACAGCGTCAGAGCCAGGAGATGATGGCCCTGTATAAAGCAGAGAAAGTGAACCCACTGGGTGGTTGCTTCCCGCTGCTGATTCAGATGCCAATCTTCCTTGCGCTGTACTACATGCTGATGGGTTCCGTTGAGCTGCGCCACGCGCCGTTCGCCCTGTGGATCCATGACCTGTCCGCACAGGACCCGTACTACATCCTGCCGATCCTGATGGGCGTGACGATGTTCTTCATTCAGAAGATGTCTCCGACCACCGTGACCGACCCGATGCAGCAGAAGATCATGACCTTTATGCCGGTCATCTTCACCGTGTTCTTCCTGTGGTTCCCGTCAGGTCTGGTGCTGTACTATATCGTCAGCAACCTGGTGACCATCATCCAGCAGCAGCTGATTTACCGTGGTCTGGAAAAACGTGGCCTGCATAGCCGCGAAAAGAAAAAGTCCTGATTCGGTAACTTAACGCTAAAATAAGGGCGGTCGATTGACCGCCTTTTTTATTTGTATTGAACGAGAGCAACCATGAGCCATAACGACACTATCGTCGCCCAGGCAACCCCACCGGGACGCGGTGGTGTAGGCATTCTGCGTATCTCCGGCCTGAAGGCGCGTGAGGTGGCCGAAGCGGTGCTGGGTAAACTGCCAAAGCCGCGCTACGCTGATTATCTGCCGTTTAAAGATGCTGACGGCACACCGCTGGACCAGGGCATCGCGCTGTGGTTCCCCGGCCCAAACTCCTTTACCGGCGAAGATGTGCTGGAACTTCAGGGCCACGGCGGCCCGGTGATCCTCGACCTGCTGTTAAAACGTATTCTGACCCTGCCTGGCCTGCGCATTGCGAAGCCGGGTGAGTTCTCCGAGCGTGCTTTCCTCAACGATAAGCTCGACCTGGCGCAGGCCGAGGCGATTGCTGATCTGATCGACGCCAGCTCCGAACAGGCGGCCCGCTCCGCGCTGAACTCGTTGCAGGGCGCGTTTTCCGCACGCGTGAATCACCTTGTGGAAGCACTTACTCACCTGCGAATCTATGTCGAAGCGGCTATCGACTTCCCGGACGAGGAGATCGACTTCCTCTCAGACGGTAAAATTGAAGCTCAGCTCAACCAGGTGATGAACGATCTCGATGCCGTCCGCGCCGAAGCGCGCCAGGGCAGCCTGCTGCGTGAAGGCATGAAGGTGGTCATTGCCGGACGCCCCAACGCTGGGAAATCGAGCCTGCTGAACGCCCTGGCGGGCCGTGAAGCGGCGATCGTCACCGACATAGCCGGCACCACCCGCGACGTGCTGCGCGAGCATATCCATATCGACGGCATGCCGCTGCACATCATCGACACCGCTGGCCTGCGCGATGCGAGCGATGAAGTCGAGCGTATCGGTATCGAACGCGCCTGGCAGGAGATCGAGCAGGCCGACCGCGTGCTGTTTATGGTGGACGGCACCACAACCGACGCCGTTGACCCGGCTGAAATCTGGCCAGACTTTATCGCCCGTCTCCCGGCTAAACTGCCGATCACCGTGGTGCGCAACAAGGCCGACGTTACCGGCGAAACGCTGGGCATCAGCGATGTGAATGGTCACTCACTTATTCGCCTGTCGGCCCGTACCGGTGAAGGCGTGGAAGCCCTGCGTAGCCATCTCAAACAGAGCATGGGGTTCGACACCAGCATGGAGGGTGGCTTCCTGGCGCGTCGTCGTCACTTGCAGGCGCTGGAAGAGGCGGCTCGCCACCTTGAGCAGGGTAAAGCCCAGCTGATCGGCGCGTGGGCCGGTGAACTGCTGGCGGAAGAGCTGCGTCTGGCGCAACAGAATCTGAGCGAGATCACCGGGGAGTTTACGTCGGACGATCTGCTGGGAGGGATTTTCTCGAGCTTCTGCATTGGTAAGTAATTCACGTTAATACAGGGTGATTTCCTCCAGGGAAATCACCATTGTCCAAATGGCAACTCGCCTAATCCCCTTTCACCCCCTATCCTGCATGCCTGCATCTATGGGGGGTTTATGGCGCGTTTTCTGTTTTGTAGTTTCGCATTAGTTCTGCTTTATCCGTCCGGCATTGATATGTATCTGGTGGGGCTACCGCATATTGCCCGCGATCTGGGTGCCAGCGAGGCGCAACTGCACATCGCGTTTTCGGCCTACCTCGCGGGAATGGCGTCGTCGATGGTATTTGCCGGGAAAATCGCGGATAAAGCAGGCCGCCAGCCCGTCGCGATTACGGGTGCAGTTATCTTTGCGCTGGCATCAGTACTCTGTTCAGTGGCTCAGGAAAGCACAATGTTCCTGTCAGGACGTTTTATCCAGGGCATTGGCGCAGGCGGCTGTTACGTGGTGGCCTTTGCCATTCTGCGCGATACCTTGAGCGCCCAGCGCCGCGCCAAGGTGCTGTCGATGCTGAACGGCATTACCTGCATCATCCCGGTGCTGGCACCGGTTGTAGGCTACCTGATTATGCTTAAATTTCCGTGGCAGAGTCTTTTCTGGACCATGGCAGCCATGGGCGCCATCGTCTTTATCCTGTCCGTGACGGTGCTGAAAGAGACCCATCCCGGTTCGCAACAGCCATATCACACCGCAACCCTCCATCCGGCTGAAAAGCTGGTGAATCGCTTTTTCCTGAGTCGGCTGGCAATCACCACGCTTAGCGTGGCGGTGATCCTCACCTATGTAAACGTTTCCCCGGTGTTGCTGATGGAGACGATGGGCTTCGATCGCGGTGAGTATTCGACGGTGATGGCGCTAACCGCGATGGTGAGCATGGCGGTTTCATTCTCAACGCCCTTTGCGCTCAACATCTTCCGCCAGCGCACGCTGATGCTCACCTCACAGACGCTGTTTCTCGCCGCAGGCGTGATCCTGGCGACCGCCACCTCACACGCTGTAATGCTGGTGGGCATTACTCTGATCTGCGCCGGATTCTCCGTCGGCTTTGGTGTGGCGATGAGTCAGGCGCTTGGCCCCTTCTCGCTGCGGGCAGGCGTGGCCAGCTCGGTGCTGGGCATTGCGCAGGTCTGCGGTTCTTCGCTATGGATTTGGCTGGCGGCGGTGATCGGCCTTAACGCGCTGAATATGCTGATCGGGGTTCTGATTGGCTGTAGCATACTCTGCATTACCTTACTTATGGTCATCCAGCCCGCGGCGCACTATGAAGAAGCCCATCAGCAGTCTCGATCTTAATCTTTTACTTTGCCTGCAACTTTTGTTGCAGGAGCGCAGCGTCACCAAAGCCGCGAAGCGGATGAACGTGACGCCGTCCGCGGTGAGTAAATCGCTGGCGAAGCTGCGCGACTGGTTCGACGATCCGCTGTTTGTGAAAACGCCTTTAGGGCTATTGCCCACACCGCTGACGGTGAGTCTGGAACAGGATTTGGCCGACTGGATGCAGATTGGCAACCAGATCCTCGATAAATTCCACCATAGCTCTCCTGGCGGGCTTAAGTTTGTGCTCGCCGCCGAAACACCGCTGATGCTGATCCGCTTTAATACCCTGCTGGAGCAGGTGAATGAACGCTACCCACAGGCGACGGTGAAGCTGCGGCAATGGGATTACGATTCGCTGGACGCCATTACGCGCGGAGAAGTGGATCTGGGCTTCACCGGGCGTGAAACGCACCCTCGCTCGCGCGAACTGCTAAAGCTGATGCCGTGGTTTATCGACTACGAAATCCTGTTCAGTGACCGTCCGTGCGTGTATTTGCGCGAGGATCATCCCGCGCTCCAGGAAGCGTGGGATCTGGAGACGTTTCTGCGCTACCCGCATATCAGCATCTTCTGGGAACGCAGTGACACCTGGGCGCTCGACGAGGTGCTAAGGGAGATGGGCCGGGAGCGTAACATCGCCATGAGTTTGCCCGGTTTTGAACAGTCGATGTTTATGGCGGCCCAGCCGGATCACAACTACATAGCCACTGCGCCGCACTACTGCCATCACTACAACCAACTCCACCAGCGTAATCTGGTCTGTCTGCCCATTCCCATCGATGAGGCGCAGGCAGAAAAGCTCACCGTACCCTTCACGCTGATCTGGCATAAACGGAACAGCCATAATCCGAAAATCCTCTGGCTGCGTGAGACGATTAAAGCGCTGTATACCGCACCAGATCAGGTTTTTGCCTAAGATAATGTAAAGTTCGGTGCTCAGGCTTCTCTTATTTCCATTTACTGATTAAAACAGAAGCTAAGTTAAGCGATAATCATGTAACCGTTTAACCGACTACGACCATTATCAAGGAGCGAAAAATGGCTACGCACTTTGCACGAGGAACATTAACGGAAGGGCATCTCGTATCGGCCAGACTTTCTTCAGCCTGTCACAGTGAGGCGCTCAAACTACCTGAACACCGCAGGACGCGGTTTTTAGCTTCCAGAGCGCTCCTCGCAGAACTGCTTTTTATGCTCTACGGCACTAGCGAACTACCGGACATACTCACCCAGCCAGAAGGTCGCCCGGTTTTTGCGGACCCGGCACTCCCCCATTTTTCCATTGCGTACACCGGCAACATTGTTGGCGTCGCGCTGACGACTGAAGGTGATTGTGGCCTGGATATGGAGCTGCAACGCGTCACGCGTAGCTTCCATGGTGCTAACGCGCTCGATGAATACCCGCTCTCCAGCAATGAAAAGCTGTGGATACGTAACCAGAACGACCCTGTTGAAGCCAGAGCGCAGCTCATCACCCTTCGCCAGAGCATCCGCAAACTGAACGGCGCGGCGTCAGACGACGCCAGCCTGTTGCAGCTGCTCCCCGGCTCCGGACGCCTGCGCGCGACAAAAGCCTCGCTGGTAGAGGCGCTCAGCGACGCTGAGGACGTACTGATCTGGTCCGTTGCGGTGAGCCCCGCCATCGAACGTCTGAAAATCTGGGAATTTGACAGTATTCGCGGTTGGCGTAGTCTTCCGGATGTCCCTGAGCGCGCCAACGAGCCCGCCGCGCGCCTGATGCGATTAACCAGTTTACCGGCAGAAAAAGCATACACCCATAGCTGATCCGTCCAGGGTCATCATGATGAAACAGGAGTAATCATGTCTGATACGTTGAAAGTTGTTACGTTACTGGGAAGCCTGCGCAAAGGTTCTTTTAACGGGATGGTTGCCCGTACGCTGCCGCAGCTGGCGCCTGCGGGAATGGAGATCAGTGCCCTGCCGTCCATTGGCGACATCCCGCTTTATGATGCTGACGTTCAGCAGGAAGAAGGGTTCCCGCAAAGCGTGGAAGCGATAGCCGAGCAGATCCGTCAGGCTGACGGCGTGGTGATTGTGACGCCTGAGTATAACTACTCGGTGCCGGGTGGTCTGAAGAACGCCATTGACTGGCTGTCCCGTTTACCGGAGCAGCCACTGTCTGGTAAACCTGTGCTGATCCAGACCAGCTCAATGGGCGCCATTGGCGGCGCGCGCTGCCAGTATCACCTGCGTCAGATCCTGGTGTTCCTGGATGCGATGGTGATGAACAAGCCGGAATTTATGGGCGGCGTGATTCAGAACAAGGTCGACCCGCAGACGGGTGAAGTGGTGGATCAGAGTACGCGTGACCATCTCTCTGGCCAGCTGACCGCGTTTGGGGATTATATTAAGCGGGTGAAGGCGTAAGCCTTCGCCCTAACCCTCTCCCACAGGGAGAGGGAACTTTGCCCGTAGGTCAGGTAAGCGAAGCGCCACCTGACACCACCAGCATCTTAGTGTGAATCAATAAACACAATCTTCAGCACAAACAGCAGCGCAACAATAATCACGCACGGGCTGAGTTCGCGGAAGCGGCCGGTACCGATCTTCATCACGCAGTAAGAGATAAAGCCCAGCGCGATACCTTCGGTGATCGAGAAGCTGAACGGCATCATCACCGCGGTAATAAACGCCGGAACGGCTTCCGTCAAATCTTCCCACTTCACGCGCGCCAGGCTTGAGGTCATCAGCACGCCGACGTAAATCAGCGCGCCAGCTGCCGCGTATGGTGGCACCATCCCCGCCAGCGGAGAGAGGAAGATCACTAGCAGGAACAGCAGACCCACAACTACCGCCGTCAGGCCAGTACGACCGCCCACGGACACACCGGAAGAGGATTCAATGTAAGCGGTAACAGACGAGGTGCCGATGAAAGAGCCAGCGACGGACGAGATGCTATCCACATACAGCGCCTGCTTCATGCGCGGGAATTTGCCTTTTTCATCCGCCAGACCCGCTTTGTCGGTCACGCCAATCAGCGTACCGGAGGAGTCAAACAGGTTGACCAGCATGAAGGAGAAAATCACCCCGGCCAGACCCAGGTTCAGCGAGCCCGCCAGATCAACGTGGCCAATCACGGTAGAGACGCTTGGTGGCGCAGAGACGATACCGTTGTAATGTACGTCACCCAGCATCCAGCCCAGCAGCGTGGTCACAATGATAGAGACCAGCACCGCAGCATGGATGTTGCGCGACGCCAGGATCGCGATGATAAAGAAGCCCAGCACGCCCAGCAGCACGCTGTGAGAGGTCAGGTTACCAATGCTCACCAGCGTTTCCGGGTTCGCCACGATAACGCCAGCGTTTTTCAGCCCCATCATGCCGATAAACAGACCGATACCGCTGGTGATACCCACGCGCAGGCTCACGGGAATGTTCGCAATCATCCAGTAGCGCACACGGAAGATGGTCAGCAGCAGCAGGCCGACCGCGCCCCAGAAAATAGCGCCCATCCCGACCTGCCACGGTAGGCCCATCGCCTGAACCACCACGAACGCAAAGAACGCATTCAGGCCCATTGCCGGGGCCAGCGCCACGGGCAGATTAGCGAAAACGCCCATCAGGATGCTGCCAAGCGCCGCGATCAGACAGGTGGTCACGAAGACGGCGCTGGTGTCCATGCCAGCCACGCCCAGAATTTGCGGGTTAACGAAAACGATATAGACCATCGTCAGGAAGGTAGTAAAACCGGCGATCACTTCGGTGCGTGCCGTTGTGCCGTGCTCGCGCAGTTTGAACACGCGCTCAAGCAGCCCCTGACCAGACGTCTGGGTAGTGTGTTGTTGACTCATCATCAATTTCCGAACAAGGAGGGAAAATTCGTCGCTATCCTATACCAAAATGCGACAATAGTGGCGGTTACGGGATACTTTTTTCATTGATTTTGCTTATACGGCAACGATTGCGTCCCGGTGAACTGCCGTACGAAAACGTTAAACTTGTTAAAAGGGAAAGGCATGTCCGGAATTGAAGCGGTATTTTTCGACTGTGACGGTACGCTGGTCGACAGTGAGGTCATTTGTTCCCGCGCGTATGTCGCCATGTTCCAGGAATTTGGTATTACGCTCGATCTCGAAGAGGTGTTTAAACGCTTTAAGGGCGTGAAGCTGTACGAGATCATCGACATCATTAACGAAGAGCACGGGGTGGATCTGGCGAAAGCGGATCTGGAACCGGTGTACCGCGCCGAGGTCGCACGCCTCTTCGACGCCGAGCTGGAAGTTATCGCTGGCGCTAACACGCTGCTGGATGCGATGACGGTGCCGATCTGCGTGGTCTCTAACGGCCCGGTCAGCAAAATGCAGCACTCGCTCGGCAAGCTGAACATGTTGCACCACTTCCCGGAAAAACTGTTCAGTGGCTACGATATCCAGCGCTGGAAGCCGGATCCGGCATTGATGTTCCACGCGGCGAAGGCGATGAACGTCAACGTGGAGAACTGCATCCTGGTGGATGACTCGTCTGCGGGCGCGCAGTCGGGGATTGATGCGGGGATGGAGGTGTTTTACTTCTGCGCCGATCCGCACAACAAGCCGATCGATCATCCAAAAGTGACGACCTTTACCGATCTGGCGCAACTGCCAGCGTTGTGGAAGGCGCGCGGGTGGGATATTACTCGCTGAGTTTTCCCCTCACCCCGGCCCTCTCCCACAGGGAGAGGGAGAAAACCGAATGGTCCCCTCTCCCTGTGGGAGAGGGTTAGGGTGAGGGTAAAAATCACTCTTTCGGATCTTTGCCCGCCAGCAGCTTGTCCAGCTCGTCGCCGCCCACGTGTCGGAAATCCTGCCCCTTCACGAAGTAGAAGATGTATTCGCAAATGTTCTGGCAGCGGTCACCGATACGCTCGATTGAGCGCGCGCAGAACAGCGCGGTGAGTACGCTTGGAATGGTACGGGAATCTTCCATCATGTAGGTCATCAGCTGACGCACTATGCCTTCGTATTCCTGGTCAACTTTCTTGTCTTCACGGTAGATACGGACCGCTTCGTCCAGATCCATGCGCGCGAAAGCGTCCAGCACGTCGTGCAGCATCTGCACGGTGTGGCGACCGAGAGACTCCAGACTCACCAGCAGCGGCTGGTGCTGCTGGGAGAATTTCTCCAGCGCGGTGCGGCAGATTTTATCCGCCACGTCACCGATACGCTCCAGCTCGGCGATGGTTTTGATGATCGCCATCACCAGACGCAGGTCGCTCGCCGTCGGCTGACGCTTCGCAATGATGCGCACGCAGGCTTCGTCGATGGCGACTTCCATCATATTGACGTTGTGGTCGCCTTCAATAACGCGCTTCGCCAGCTCGCTGTCCTGGTTGTGCATCGCCGTGATCGCATCAGAAAGCTGCTGCTCGACCATGCCGCCCATGGTCATCACCTGGGTGCGAATGCTTTCCAGCTCTGCGTTAAACTGGCCGGAAATGTGTTTATTAAGATTGAGGTTGTCCATGGTTTCTCCACATGCACTAAGGCAAATCAACCGTAGCGGCCAGTAATATAATCTTCGGTTTGTTTCTTCGCCGGACGGGTGAACAGCGCATCCGTATCGCTGAACTCAATCAACTCGCCCAGGTACATAAACGCCGTGTGGTCAGAACAACGTGCAGCCTGCTGCATGTTGTGGGTCACGATCACCACGGTGTAATCCTGCTTCAGCTCGGTGATCAGCTCTTCGATACGCCCGGTTGAGATCGGGTCCAGGGCTGAGCACGGCTCATCCAGCAGCAAGACTTCCGGGCGAATGGCGATACCGCGCGCAATGCACAGACGCTGCTGCTGACCACCGGAGAGAGAGTACCCACTCTGGTGAAGTTTATCTTTGGTTTCGTTCCATAATGCGGCCTTGGTCAATGCCCACTGCACGCGCTCGTCCATATCCGCACGGGAGAGCTTCTCAAACAGACGCACACCAAAGGCGATGTTGTCATAGATCGACATCGGGAACGGCGTGGGTTTCTGGAATACCATCCCCACTTTCGCACGCAGCAGGGCGATATCCTGGGTATTGGTCAGGATGTTGTCACCGTCCAGCAGAATTTCACCTTCTGCGCGCTGCTCCGGATAGAGCGAATACATTTTGTTAAAGGTGCGCAGCAGCGTGGATTTACCACAGCCGGACGGACCGATGAATGCCGTTACCTGGTTCTTCGCGATATCCAGATTGATATTCTTCAGGGCATGGAATTTGCCGTAGTAGAAGTTCAAATCACGAACCTGAATCTTACCCGGGGCAGTATCAACCATACTCATTGACTCATTTCCTCATTCGGCGCCGCGAGCTGCCGCGCCGTAAAAATTTAACCGTGTTTCTTCTTCGCGAAAATGACGCGCGCCAGAATGTTCAGCAACAGTACGCAAAGGGTGATGATCAGCACCCCGGCCCAGGCCAGCTGCTGCCATTCCGCGAATGGGCTCATCGCAAATTTAAAGATCGTCACCGGCAGGTTGGCGATCGGCTGCATCATGTCCGTGCTCCAGAACTGGTTGGAGAGGGCGGTAAACAGCAGCGGTGCGGTTTCACCGGCGATACGGGCGATAGCCAGCAGGATACCGGTCATGATCCCCGAGACGGATGCTTTCAGGGTGATCGCCGAAATCATTTTCCATTTCGGCGTGCCCAGCGCGTAAGCCGCTTCACGCAGGCTGTCCGGCACCAGTTTCAGCATGTTTTCAGTAGTACGAATAACGATAGGCACCTGCAACAGCGCCAGCGCAATCACACCCGCCCAGCCGGAGAAGTGTTCCATTTGCGCCACCACGATGGTGTAAACAAACAGACCCACGACAATCGACGGGGCAGAAAGCAGAATGTCGTTAATAAAGCGGATGACTTCAGCGATCCAGGACTTGCGCCCATACTCCGCCAGATAGATACCCGCCATGATGCCCAACGGTGTACCGAAAACGGTCGCCCACAGGATCAGCAGGCCGCTACCCGCCAGGGCGTTTGCCAGACCACCGCCCGCCGTGTTCGGCGGCGGCGTCATTTCCGTGAACAGCGCCAGGGACATTCCATCGATGCCGCGGGTGATGGTTGACATCAGGATCCAGATCAGCCAGAACAGGCCAAACGCCATCGTCGCCATGGAAAGCGTCAGCGCAATGCGGTTTTTAATCCGGCGCTTTGACTGCATTTTGCGACGGGATTCCGCAAGCTGAGCGGTATTTTGCATATCGAGAGTTGCCATTAGCGTGCCCCCTCGTTTTTAGCCAGACGCATAATCATCAGCTTGGAGATAGCCAGCACAATAAAGGTGATAACAAACAGGATCAGGCCCAGTTCCATCAGCGCCGCGACGTGCAGCCCGGATTCCGCTTCGGCAAATTCGTTCGCCAGCGCAGAAGTAATACTGTTCCCCGGCATATAGAGCGAAGCGCTATCGAGCTGGTAGGTGTTGCCGATGATAAAGGTGACCGCCATGGTTTCACCGAGCGCGCGACCTAAGCCCAGCATAATGCCGCCAATCACCCCATTTTTGGTGAACGGAAGGACGATGCGCCAGATAACTTCCCAGGTGGTGCAGCCGATGCCGTAGGCGGACTCTTTCATCATCACCGGGGTTTGTTCGAAGACATCGCGCATGACCGCCGCAATGTACGGAATAATCATGATGGCGAGGATCACACCCGCCGCCAGAATGCCGATACCGAATGCCGGGCCGGAGAACAGCGCCCCCACAAACGGAACGGCAGAAAGCACGTTACCGACCGGCTCCTGGAAGTACGTTGCAAACAGCGGAGCAAAAATAAACAGGCCCCACATGCCGTAAACGATACTTGGGATGGCCGCCAGCAGTTCAATGGCGATACCCAGCGGACGCCGCAGCCAGCCTGGCGCCAGTTCCGTCAGGAACAAGGCAATACCGAAGCTCACCGGAACCGCAATTAGCAGGGCGATAAAAGAGGTCACCAGCGTGCCGTAAATCGGCACCAGCGCACCGTAAATATCGTTCGGCGCATCCCACTCTTTGGTCCACAGGAAGGCGAAACCAAATTTTTGAATGCTCGGCCAGGAGGAGAAAATCAGGGACACGATAATGCCGCCCAGCAGCAATAGCACAATCAGCGCAGCCAGTTTCACCAGCGCGCTGAAAATCATGTCACCTTTTTTACCCGGAGGGTTAAATGCAGGCTTGGTTGCAGCCATAAATTACTCTTCTTTATGAGACGTCTTACGAATATGCCCGGTGGCGCTGACGCTTACCGGGCCTACAGAGTAAACCGTAGGGCGGGATCGCTGCGCGCCACCCGCCATCTTCGTTAAAAATATCCTGTTAGTACAGCGCTTTACCGCTGCTGTCTTTCACGTTGGTTTTCCATGCAGCACGAATCTGCTCAACCACGCTGTCTGGCAGGCTGGCGTAATCCAGGTCATTAGCCTGTTTGCCGCCGTTTTTGTATGCCCAGTCGAAGAACTTCAGCACTTCTGCGCCCTGCTCTGGTTTCTTCTGCTCTTTGTGAACCAGAATGAAGGTGGTAGAGGTGATTGGCCACGCGTCTTCACCTTTCTGGTTAGTCAGGTCCTGAGCGAAGGATTTGCTCCAGTCAGCGCCTTTGGCGGCGTTGGCGAAGTTCTCTTCGGTCGGGCTAACCGGTTTGCCGTCGGCAGAAACCAGTTTGGTGTAGGCCAGATTGTTCTGCTTAGCGTAGGCGTACTCTACGTAGCCGATAGAGCCAGGCAGACGCTGTACGAAGGCTGCGATACCGTCGTTGCCTTTACCGCCCAGACCGGTTGGCCAGTTAACGGTAGAGCCGGAACCGACTTTAGATTTCCACTCTTCGTTCACTTTCGCCAGATAGCTGGTGAACACGAAAGAGGTGCCAGAGCCGTCAGCACGACGAACCACCGCGATATTCTGCGAAGGCAGCTTAACGCCCGGGTTCAGCTTAGTGATGGCTTCGTCATCCCATTTTTTGATTTTGCCCAGGTAGATGTCACCCAGGGTTTTGCCGTCCAGCACCAGCTCGCCTGATTTCAGGCCAGGGATGTTAACAGCCAGCACAACGCCGCCAATCACGGTCGGGAACTGGAACAGGCCTTCCTGATTCAGTTTCTCATCAGACAGCGGAGCGTCGGATGCGCCGAAATCAACGGTATTCGCGGTAATTTGTTTTACGCCACCGGAGGAGCCGATACCCTGATAGTTGACCTTGTTACCGGTCTCTTTCTGGTAGGTATCCGCCCATTTGGCATACACCGGCGCAGGGAAGGTTGCACCAGCGCCAGTCAGGCTTGCTGCTGCGAAGGCAGAGAAAGCGCTCATCGATAAGGTCGCGGCGACAACAGTTGCGACAGTGGTACGCATAACTTTCATAATGTCTCCTGCAAGGATTTCGTAAATCATTGTTTAAGTGGCTACGATGAGCAAAATAGGACAAACAGGTGACAGATAAATGTACGAAATATGACAGTTTTATGACAATCAAGGCGTTGGATATAAGTCATTGAAAATGATAATTATATATTCAACCCCCTGCCATAAAATTGTCACAATAAGCATGTTTAGTCTGGTTCAAAAAGCGCAATATGACAACGGCTGTCATAAACAGCCGTTGACGAATCAGTTTTTAATTTCCATCGTAATGGTGGCAGTCGCGGTAAACGTTCCTGGCTCAGGCCTGGCTCCCGTCGCGCTCGCCGGCGCAGCAGAAAAATTAAACTCACCCGTCTCCACACCCAGTCGAGAACGGGTTCCCATGTCCGTTTCCATGCGTCCGCCGTTAACATCCACTTCTTGATTAAACTCGTCGTAGACCTTAATACCCACATCCTGGTTTGTTGTCTCAATCATGGTTGAAAACGCGCCTGCCTGGGTGGCATGGAGTGAAACTTCAACATCTTGCCCTGAGCTCATCCCAGTGCATCTTACCGACGCCTTGATGGGTATTTTCTTATCGGAAAGGCCAGTGCCCGCTACAGATGAAAATGAAGACGCAGAGATTTTACCAAAATCCACTTCAATGATTTGACCGCCGTTAACTTCACACTCCTGCGGCGCGGTAATATCCCCTTGAATAAAAACATCAGCCAGTTTATTGCCATAGTCGGTGGCTAATACACTAGAAGTATTAGCATACAGCGAAGCGAGTAACGTCAACGGAATAGTAACGGTGCCGATAAACGGTTCTTTGACATAAAAATAAATGGTTGCGTCGGAACCGCTTGTAAAGGTGGTCGTATTAAGGGAATTAACGCAGTTGTAATAACCACTGGGGTTGTTAGGCCGGTCCTCAAAGGGAACGTTGATATAACCGCGCCCCATGATCATGATCGACAATCCAACATCTAAATACTCATCTAATACATAGTATTGCACTTTATTTCGGCTGACGCTTTTCCGCAAGGCGGGGTTATCTTTGGCTGTAAAGTAAACATAGTTATAATCGCGATTACAGTGGCATACCCCTTCATACTGACCACCGTTATCTACTTGTTTGCTAATTGTCTGGCCAGCTTTATTCTGTGAGGCGCTGAGCGTAGTGCCGGAAAACGAAAGTATGCTGTGGTGTGTACCGCCTTTAGCTTCGCAATATGTATCCGCAGACCATGCGTGCTGGCACACTGCGCAGATGCACAGCACGATGATTAATTTAACGATATTCAATTTGATACTCCGTTATTAGCGCATGTTACCGGCAGTTGTAACAGCCCATTGTCCTTTGGCGCTTCGAGATGATACTCAACCTGGCAGATGGATTGACCAGTAATATTAAAACGGCCAACTAAGGGCATTCCTGAAAGATAAAGCTCGCCGTTATCCCCCACAATCCCGGTTACCGTTCCCGTATCCAGATCGGCCGTCGCCATTGCGCCAAACGGCGCAGGTTTGCCGTTAGCCATAATGACGCTGAATAAAACGCGATAGCCGATGCGAGTTTTAAACGCTGCTTTCACTACCGCGCCGCGGGTAGGTACAAGATTAACAACGGTATTATCCAGTTCGACGTTAGCACGTGAAAAATAGTTGCTGTTAATCGCTATACGGTTTTCTTCGTAAGGATTAAGCTGCGTTTTGACGGTGTATCCACGCCAGTCCGTCGCTACCCCGGTCGTGTTTTCAACCGACAGGCCGCCCGCTCCTGGCGCTTCCACTAGCGCCACCGTTTCATCCAACTCCTGGGAAAAGGTCACGCCGTCGCGGTGAATCAGAATACCGCCACGCGCCCCGTAGTTTATACGCTGCGAATCCTGGCTATAGGCGTAGCTGCCATTTACCGATCCGTAGGTGCCGTCGTAGTTCAGGCTGGCATTGCTGCTATGGGTATTATTCGATGTATTCGTCCAGGACTCCTGCACGCTATACGCCAGATTGTGGCCTTCCAACAGAGTGCCGCCGATCCCGGCCTGCATGCTACTGTCGTTATGATTATTCTGGGTCATGGAGTAGTTAACGTAACTCCCTTCCAACCAGCCAGAGAGCGGCAAAGAAACCGTGAACATAAAAATATGTTCGCTATCGGTGTAGTCGTCGCTGTGGCTGCCGCTGGAATAGCGGTTGATCGAGTCGGTATAATTCCATGTCAGGTTCCATGATATCTGCCGCCAGTTATTGCTGTAACCAAGCTGAAGCAGACGCTCGACCTCATCGGTGTGCCAGTACTGCTGACGGCTCAGCGTCAGGTAGAAATTTCCCCGATCGGGCCCCAACGATTGGGTCCAGGTACCTTCCAGGCGACTACGCCGGTTTCCCATGTTCCAGAAATCAGAAACATCATTCTGGCGAGATGCCCACTCGGTTAGTGAATAAAAGCCTTCTGTAGAGTACCGGTATCCTACGAGACGAAAATTGGTATCTGTATCATCAAATCGTTTGGAATAGAGGAAACGGTATGATTGCCCTTTTTCCTCGTCGCCATTGTCAAAAGACGAGCGAGCCTGGGTTATATCTAGCGACATCGCACCCAGCGCACCCATATCCTTCCCCATCCCTATAGCTGCGGAGGCATAATCTTGCGCAACCTGCGTTCCACCGTAGAGCGTTAATCCCCACGGCATCCCGTGTAATACCTGCGCCTGTAACACATCGGGTGTAAAGCCGCTCTCAGCGCGCATTTCACCGACGCTGACATCAACGTCGGTCTGTCCTTCGCGTTTCAGTATTGCCAGAGAAGCGTAAGGCTGTGTAAAACGCTGCTCGCTGCCGTCTTCCTCTTTGATTGTTACGTCCAGATCGCCGCCACCGCTGGTGGTATTCAGATCGGTGATTTCAAACGCGCCCTGCGGTACCGCCGACTGATAGATCACATAGTTATTCTGGCGGATCGTCACGGTCGCGTTGCTTTTTGCGATACCGCGCACTATCGGCGCAAAGCCATTCTGACTGGACGGTAGCATGTCGTCATCGGTATAGAGTCTGACGCCGCGGATCTGCGTACTGTCAAAGATGTCGCTTGCGGTCCAGGTATCGCCAACCATGATCTGGCTGCGTAGCGCGGCGATATCTCGCTGCACATAGCTGCTGATGGAGTGGTACTCAGCGCTGCCTGCTGTCGAATCCACTGTGCTGTAGTTGCGAAGCCGCCAGGACCCGAGATTAAGACCATTGCGCAAATTCAGGTAGTAGCTGTCATCCTCCTCAGAATCATAATTTGATCGAAGAGTATGCGAACCGGAAAAGTCATAGTTGGTCATCAAGGCGTTAATGCCTTCATCCCATCGCGAGGGACTAATATAATCATACGCCGCTGAATCAAGATAAATTTGTGGAATGGAGATGTTCAACACCAGCTTGTTGCCGTCGAATAGCCAGCGTGATCCCTCCACCAACGGAGCGGGGTTGACGCAGGCGGTGCTATCCACTCCACGCAGCGTTTTCAACGCCTCAACCTTTACGCCGTAAGATATAAGGACATCATTGATAGCGACGTAGCAAGGATGGAGTTCGTCCTCGGGAGCATCCTGCACAAACGTCACTTCCTTACGTTCAAAAAATTTGCCGTTAATGAATACATCAACTTTATAGCTGCCAGGGGGAAGCGCGTTGGAACGGTTAAATTGACGAATATCGACATCGACCGGATGATCGATTTCCAGAAGTTTCGGGTTAAACAGGCTGTCCTGTGCTAATGACTGAACAGGAATGCTCAGACATAACCCCGATATCATGGCAATGCAGTGACGTAAGCCAATCATTAAGACATCCCTATCAGAATATTAAAGCACCTGTTTTACTGGGTTGCTGACGGCGCCGTAATCATTAATAAAACGCCAAACAAGCGTATGGCCTGCACTTCCTGGTGGTAATGTCAGCGAGAGTTTTTCAAAGGGTTTGATCATATTGACTGGTATGTCTTTACCATCAACTGATACATCCATGATATTGATATGGATAGGATTATTATTCTGAACAATAAGTTGCCGACCTTGTTTTGACCATGCGACGTTCGCTACCGCCTTCTCAGGGATTAACGTAATAGCCGCCGGTCGCCAGAACAGTTTGATACGTGTCTTAATCGCAATTTCCAGCGAGCTGGTCTCTTTTTTACTGCTGGATGGCGGAATATTTTTTATGTTCAGCCAAAAAACGGATTCGCGATCGGTGGGCAACGTCCCGGCCATTTTAAGTACGCGTAAGACCTTTTCTTGCATTGGCTCAAGCCTGGAAACGGGTGGTATGACGGTAAAAGGCGGTTTATGTTTATCTTCTTTGTCAAAGGGGTCGACCCAGGTTTGTATCAGGTACGGCAGATCGCTCTCTTTGTTGTAAATCGATATGGTGGCATCAGGACTATCAGCCAAAAAAATGACGCGCGTGCCGCCGACAATGATGCCTGCACAGGCTATTGACGAGCTGAGACACATTGTCGCAGCCATGAATGTTTTAAATAAACGTGTAAAAGCAACCATACAGCCTCTCATTAGTTGACGCCCTTAAAATGTTTATTATTAGCAACGCGAATAAGGGCGTCTTTTAACTAATAAATGTAATTATTTCACATATTCAACGGTGAACTGAGAGTCAGCGTTAGCTGTACCTGGCGTTACGGTCGTAGAGGTTGCAATATAACGTGCAATGAATTTTAAATCGGCCTTAGTATCCACAATATCAGTTGTGGCAGAATCTTTGTATAACTCAACCTGAGAGTTGTCTGCGCGGTTATAGATACGAATCGCTACGCCCGTTGCAGTGACCGCGTCGCCTGTACCCGTAAAGTCGCCTGGCGTGCCTGTTTTTTCCGGGTTACCTATCGCCAGATCGCCATTGCCAGCTTCAGTACCGTCAAATCGAACCGATGCCTTGGTATAGGTTGGCGGGCATTTCTCCAGGCTGATAGTGAATTGCGTTGGTGCGGAGGTGCTGCCTACACCGTTGAATGCCGTTTTACTGACTTTACCTAAATCAACGTTTTGTTCTTTCGTAACGGTGGTAATTTCACAAGCGCTATCAATGATCTCACCACGGAAATGTACAGTACCATCAGATGCCAGAGCAGCACCAGATAATATGGATGAAGACAAGATTATTGCGCTGGCGATAGCATTTAGTTTCATGACAACCCCTATTAATTTTATATCGCTGATATTTTATTTATTAACCAAATAAAATGATTAAATTTGAAGCGGCGTAATATTACGATCCTAAAAACGCCTCTGACAAATAAGTTTTCCAGCTTGTAATATTTTATTTTAAGAAGGATGAATGAAATGTATCAGATTCAATCATGTTATAAATATCAGCCACAAACAATAAATGCGATATCTACTGGCAGGAGGATTATTTTAGGAATATATTAATATCTTAATAATAAACAATTATTATTTGATCGTTTTTGCAACAGCACAAGTCCAAAAAACGGAGAGCGAAAAAAATGTAACCACATGTTTTACATGAAACATTTTACGCCATAGGGTACACAAGAAAGTAAAAATGAGGCGTGTAAAGAAGTAGCAACAAATAAAAAGGCTGCCACGCAAATGGCAGCCTTTTTACAGGAAGTGATTACTCAACGGTAACCGATTTAGCCAGGTTACGTGGCTGGTCTACGTCGGTGCCCTTGATCAGCGCGACGTGATAAGCCAGCAGTTGCAGCGGTACGGTGTAGAAGATCGGCGCAATCACCTCTTCCACATGCGGCATCTCGATGATGTGCATGTTGTCGCTGCTGGCGAAACCGGCATCTTTATCCGCAAAGACGTACAGAACACCACCACGGGCGCGCACTTCTTCGATGTTAGATTTCAGTTTTTCCAGCAGTTCGTTGTTAGGTGCCACCACGATAACTGGCATATCCGCATCGATCAGCGCCAGCGGGCCATGCTTCAGCTCGCCTGCCGCATAGGCTTCAGCGTGAATATAAGAGATCTCTTTCAGCTTCAGCGCGCCTTCCAGCGCAATCGGATACTGATCGCCACGGCCCAGGAACAGGGCGTGATGTTTGTCAGAGAAATCTTCCGCCAGAGCTTCAATGCGTTTGTCCTGAGAGAGCATCTGCTCAATACGGCTCGGCAGCGCCTGCAGACCGTGAACGATGTCATGCTCAACAGAGGCATCTTCACCTTTCAGACGCGCCAGTTTCGCCACCAGCATCAGCAGAACCGTCAGCTGAGTGGTAAACGCCTTGGTGGAGGCCACGCCGATTTCGGTACCCGCTTTGGTCATCAGCGCCAGATCGGATTCACGCACCAGCGATGAGCCCGGGACGTTACAGATGGCCAGAGAACCCAGATAACCCAGCTCTTTAGAGAGACGCAGCGCCGCCAGGGTATCTGCCGTTTCACCTGACTGGGAAAGGGTGATCATCAGGCTGTTACGACGTACGGCAGATTTGCGATAGCGGAACTCAGACGCAATTTCTACGTCGCACGGCACGCCCGCCAGAGATTCAAACCAGTAGCGAGAGACCATACCGGAGTTGTAGGAGGTGCCGCAGGCCACGATCTGAATGTGCTCGACTTTGCTCAGCAGTTCGTTGGCATTGGCGCCCAGCTCGCTCAGATCCACTTCACCATGGCTGATGCGACCAGTCAGGGTGTTTTTAATGGCGTTTGGCTGTTCGTAGATCTCTTTCTGCATGTAGTGACGGTAAGCACCTTTGTCGCCCGCGTCGTATTGCAGGTTTGATTCGATCTCCTGACGCTTAACCTGCTCGCCTTTTGTGTCGAATACGGTCACGCTGCGACGTGTCACCTCGGCAATGTCTCCCTCTTCCAGGAAGATAAAGCGACGGGTAACCGGCAGCAGCGCCAGCTGGTCGGAAGCGATAAAGTTTTCACCCATGCCCAGACCAATCACCATCGGACTACCGGAACGCGCGGCCAGCAGCGTGGACGGGTCGCGGGAATCCATGATCACCGTACCGTAAGCACCACGTAGCTGAGGGATAGCGCGCAGCACCGCATCACGCAGTGTACCGCCCTTTGCCAGCTCCCAGTGCACCAGGTGAGCAATCACTTCGGTGTCGGTTTCAGAGACGAAGGTATAGCCGCGCGCTTTCAGTTCTTCACGCAGCGGTTCGTGGTTTTCGATAATGCCGTTATGCACGACCACGATGTGTTCAGACACATGCGGGTGTGCGTTGCCTTCAGATGGCTCACCGTGGGTCGCCCAGCGGGTATGCGCAATACCGGTGCCACCGTGCAGCGGATGTTCTTCCGCAGCCTGGGCCAGCATCTGCACTTTACCGAGACGGCGCAGACGGGTCATATGACCTTCTGCATCAACGACAGCCAGCCCGGCTGAGTCGTAACCACGGTATTCCAGACGACGTAAACCTTCGAGAAGGATTTCAGCAATATCACGCTGCGCAACTGCGCCAACAATTCCACACATAGTTATATTTCCTGATTATGGCGTTATGCCATGCGTTGTCGCTGACCTGTATTTGCCCTTTCCGGGCGCCCCGAGCCTTGTAGAGAGTGGGGTTATTTTTATGGGTACTGCTTGTGGGGGGAGGATTATGTTATCCCCTCACCCCGGCCCTCTCCCCAAAGGGGCGAGGGAGAAAAACACCGCACCGAACAATCCCCTCTCCCCTGTGGGGAGAGGGTTAGGGTGAGGGGTATAAATCCGTTACTTCTGCTTCACCGGGCGTTTCCAGCCCTGCTTGCTGACCTGCGGAACGCGGCTTAACACCAGCTCGTTCTCGGCCACATCGCGCGTAACGGTTGTCCCGGCGGCAATGGTCACGCCTTTGCCCACGGTAACAGGCGCCACCAGCTGGGTATCGGAGCCTACAAACACGTCATCACCAATGATGGTTTTAAACTTATTGGCGCCGTCATAGTTACAGGTAATCGTCCCTGCACCAATGTTTACGTTGTCGCCAATTTCCGCATCGCCCAGATAGGTCAGATGACCCGCTTTAGAGCCCTTACCCAGACGCGCTTTTTTCATTTCCACGAAGTTACCTACGTGAGCACCTTCCAGCAGCTCAGCGCCCGGGCGCAGACGCGCAAATGGGCCAATCGTACAGGCCGCCTCAAGATGGGCATCTTCCACCACGCTGTACGGGCTGATTTCGCAGTCGTCACCGATCGCGCTGTTTTTAATCACACAGCCGGTGCCGATTTTGACGCGGTTGCCCAGCGTGACGTTACCTTCCAGGATAACGTTAGTATCTATTTCAACGTCGCGCCCGTGGGTCAGCGTGCCACGCAGATCGAAACGCGCCGGATCTCGCAGCATAACGCCCGCGAGCAACAGCTTTTCTGCCTGCTCGGACTGGTAAATACGCTCAAGACGGGAAAGCTGGAGACGGTTGTTTACCCCGTCCGTTTCGCTGATACGCGCCGGATGAACGGCAGCAATCTCACGCCCTTCCTGGTAAGCCATCGCAATGATGTCGGTGATGTAGTATTCACCCTGCGCGTTGTTATTGTTGAGTCTGGACAGCCAGCGCTTCATATCCGCACCGTTCGCAATCAGGATGCCGGTGTTGATCTCCTGAATCTGGCGCTGTTCGTCAGTGGCATCTTTATGCTCAACAATCCCCGTCACGTTGCCGTTTTCACGCGTAATGCGGCCATAGCCGGTTGGATCGTCCAGCACGACGGTCAACAAACCGATGCCACCCTGCGGTTTGGCTTCACGCAGGCGGGTGAGGGTTTCAACGGAGATCAGCGGGACGTCGCCGTAGAGCATCAGGATATCTTCATCATCAGCGAAGAAGGGTGCAGCCTGCTGCATTGCATGACCCGTACCCAGCTGTTCTGCCTGAAGCACCCAGTTGAGATTGTCGTCACGCAGCGTTTTTTTCAGCAGATCGCCGCCATGTCCATAAACCAGATGCACCTGGCTGGCGCCTAATTCATTCGCTGCATCAATAACATGCTGAACCATTGGCTTTCCTGCCAGCGTGTGGAGCACCTTAGGCAGATCGGAATACATGCGGGTACCTTTGCCTGCGGCAAGGATCACCACGCTCATCGCACTGTTTAACATACGCATCCTGACGGTAGTTTGTGTGAGAAGTAAAAACGTTTGATGCTTAAAATTCTACATCTTTTTCATCATGAATTAAGGCCGAAAAAAAAAGCCAGCCTGGGATCCAGACTGGCTTTTGTGCTTTTCAAGCCGGTGTTACATCGCTTTTTTGGTCAACTCGATAACGCGCAGTTTCGCGATCGCTTTGGCCAGCTCCGCAGACGCCTGAGCGTAATCCACGTCACCATGAGAGCTGTTAATGTGCTCTTCAGCCTTACGCTTCGATTCCAGGGCTCGCGCTTCGTCGAGATCCTGGCCACGAATAGCGGTATCGGCCAGAACGGTCACACTGCCTGGCTGCACTTCAAGAATGCCGCCGGACAGATAGATAAACTCTTCATGACCGAACTGTTTAACGATGCGGATCATACCAGGCTTAATGGCGGTGAGCAGCGGTGCGTGACCCGGGAAAATACCCAGTTCACCTTCACTACCCGTTACCTGGATTTTCTCGACCAGACCAGAGAACATTTGTTGCTCTGCGCTGACGACGTCCAGGTGGTAAGTCATTGCCATATCACCCTCCGATTAAGGCGTTAAAGTTTTTTGGCTTTTTCCACGGCTTCTTCGATGGAACCAACCATGTAGAACGCCTGCTCTGGCAGGTGATCGTATTCGCCTTCCATGATGCCTTTAAAGCCACGGATGGTGTCTTTCAGGGAAACGTATTTACCTGGAGAACCGGTGAATACTTCCGCAACGAAGAACGGCTGGGACAGGAAGCGCTGGATCTTACGCGCACGTGCTACCACCAGTTTGTCTTCTTCAGACAGTTCATCCATACCCAGGATGGCGATGATGTCTTTCAGTTCCTGATAACGTTGCAGCAGGGACTGTACGCCACGCGCGGTGTCGTAGTGCTCCTGGCCAACAACCAGTGGATCCAGCTGACGGCTGGTGGAGTCCAGCGGGTCAACGGCCGGGTAGATACCCAGAGACGCGATCTGACGGCTCAGTACCACGGTTGCATCTAAGTGAGCAAAGGTGGTGGCTGGAGATGGGTCAGTCAAGTCATCCGCAGGTACGTATACCGCCTGAACGGAGGTGATAGAACCAGTTTTGGTAGAGGTGATACGTTCCTGAAGAACACCCATCTCTTCCGCAAGCGTAGGCTGATAACCTACCGCTGAAGGCATACGACCCAGCAGTGCAGATACTTCAGTACCGGCCAGGGTGTAACGGTAGATGTTATCAACGAACAGCAGAACGTCACGGCCTTCGTCACGGAACTTCTCAGCCATCGTCAGGCCAGTCAGCGCAACGCGCAGACGGTTTCCTGGTGGCTCGTTCATCTGGCCGTAAACCAGGGATACTTTATCCAGAACGTTGGAGTCGGTCATTTCGTGGTAGAAGTCGTTACCCTCACGAGTACGTTCACCTACGCCCGCAAACACGGAGTAACCGGAGTGCTCGATCGCGATGTTACGGATCAGCTCCATCATGTTTACGGTTTTACCTACACCCGCACCACCGAACAGACCGACTTTACCGCCCTTCGCGAACGGACACATCAGGTCGATAACTTTGATGCCGGTTTCCAGCAGTTCCTGAGAGCTGGACAGCTCTTCGTAGGAAGGTGCCGCGCGGTGGATAGCCCAACGCTCTTCTTCACCGATGTCGCCTTTCATGTCGATTGGTTGACCCAATACGTTCATGATACGACCCAGTGTTGCTTTACCTACCGGGACTTCGATCGGGTGCTCAAGGTCTTTTACTTCCAGACCACGACGCAGACCGTCGGAAGAACCCATGGCGATGGTACGCACGATACCGCCGCCGAGCTGCTGCTGAACTTCCAGCACCAGGCTCTCGTTACCATTCTGTACCTCAAGCGCGTCGTACACGCGTGGTACGGCGTCCTGAGGGAACTCGACGTCCACCACGGCGCCGATTACCTGGACAATCTTTCCAGTAGCCATCTTGAATCCTCTACGTAATTCGTAAACCTGGTTAAACCGCGGCGGCCCCCGAGACGATCTCGGTGAGTTCCTGAGTAATGCTGGCCTGACGAGCTTTGTTGTAAACCAACTGCAGCTCTTTAATCAGGCTGCCGCCATTATCGGTCGCGGCTTTCATCGCCACCATTCGTGCGGCCTGCTCGCTGGCCAGGTTTTCTACAACGCCCTGATAAACCTGAGATTCAACGTAACGACGCAGCAGGGTATCCAGCAGCGGTTTCGGATCGGGTTCATACAGGTAATCCCAGGCTTTCTGTTTCAGCTCGTCATCTTCTGATGCCGGTAACGGCAGCATCTGAGTGAGCGTAGGCACCTGAGACATGGTGTTAATAAATTTGTTGCTGACAACGTACAGTCTGTCCAGACGGCCTTCATCGTAGGCCTGCAACATCACTTTAACCGGGCCGATCAGTTCGGACAGGGACGGGTTATCACCCATACCGGTCACCTGAGCGACAATGTTGCCACCAACGGAGTTAAAGAAAGAGACGCCTTTAGAGCCAATCAGTGCCAGATCGCACTGAACGCCTTTATCGGACCAGCCTTTCATATCCGCCAGCAGTTTTTTGAACAGGTTAATGTTCAAGCCGCCACACAGACCACGGTCAGTCGACACCACCAGGTAGCCCACGCGCTTAACGTCGCGTTCTTCCAGGTAAGGGTGCTTATATTCCAGATTACCGTTTGCAAGGTGACCAATCACTTTGCGCATGGTCTCTGCATAAGGACGGCTGGCCGCCATGCGATCCTGCGATTTACGCATTTTGGAAGCGGCGACCATCTCCATCGCTTTAGTGATCTTTTGCGTGTTCTGGACGCTTGCGATCTTACTACGTATCTCTTTTGCGCCGGCCATGAGCTTCTCCTCAATGCCAGACGGCTTGTCCTGAGACAAGCCGCCGGACGATTACCAGGATTGGGTTGCTTTGAAGGAATCGAGGATAGCTTTCAGCTTGCCTTCGATTTCGTCGTTATAGCCACCGGTCTGGTTGATCTCTTGCATCAGCGGAGCGTGATCACGGTCGACGTAAGCCAGCAGAGCGGCTTCGAAGCTACCGATTTTCGCCAGTTCCACATCTTCGAGGTAACCGCGTTCAGCCGCGAACAGTACCAGGCCCTGCTGAGCAACAGACATTGGCGCGTACTGTTTCTGCTTCAGCAGCTCGGTCACTTTCTGACCGTGGCTCAGCTGTTTACGGGTTGCTTCGTCCAGATCGGATGCGAACTGAGAGAACGCAGCCAGTTCACGATACTGTGCCAGCGCGGTACGGATACCACCGGACAGTTTCTTGATGATCTTGGTCTGAGCAGCACCACCCACACGGGATACGGAGATACCCGGGTTAACCGCCGGACGAATACCGGAGTTAAACAGGTTGGTTTCCAGGAAGATCTGACCATCGGTAATGGAGATTACGTTGGTCGGAACGAACGCAGAAACGTCACCCGCTTGGGTTTCAATGATCGGCAGGGCGGTCAGAGAACCTGTTTTACCCTTCACTTCACCTTTGGTGAAGTTCTCGACGTATTCCGCGTTAACGCGGGAAGCACGCTCCAGCAGACGAGAGTGGAGGTAGAATACGTCGCCCGGGAATGCTTCACGTCCTGGTGGACGACGGAGCAGCAGGGAAACCTGACGATAAGCAACAGCCTGTTTAGACAGGTCATCGTATACGATCAGCGCATCTTCACCGCGGTCACGGAAGTATTCGCCCATTGCGCAACCGGCGTATGGTGCCAGGTATTGCAGTGCAGCAGATTCAGACGCGGTTGCTACCACAACGATGGTGTTAGACAGTGCGCCGTGCTCTTCCAGTTTACGAACCACGTTGGAAATGGTGGACGCTTTCTGGCCGATAGCCACGTACACACATTTGATGCCGGAATCACGCTGGTTGATGATGGCGTCGATTGCCATCGCGGTTTTACCGGTCTGACGGTCACCGATGATCAGTTCACGCTGACCACGACCGATTGGGATCATGGCATCAACAGACTTATAACCCGTCTGTACTGGCTGATCAACAGACTGACGGTCAATAACGCCTGGTGCGATAACTTCGATTGGTGAGAAGCCATCGTGCTCAACCGGACCTTTACCGTCGATTGGCGCACCCAGGGTGTTAACAACGCGACCCAGCAGGCCACGGCCAACCGGCACTTCCAGAATACGGCCAGTACACTTAACCTTCATGCCTTCGGCGAGGTCAGCGTATGGACCCATCACAACGGCACCTACGGAGTCGCGCTCCAGGTTCAGTGCGATAGCGTAACGGTTACCCGGCAGGGAAATCATCTCACCCTGCATACAATCGGCCAGGCCGTGGATGCGGATAACACCGTCACTTACAGAAACAATAGTACCTTCGTTGTGAGCTTCACTCACAACATTGAACTGAGCAATGCGCTGCTTGATCAGTTCGCTGATTTCGGTGGAATTCAGTTGCATGCTCCAGTCCCCTTAAGACTGCAAGACGTCTGCAAGGCGCTCAAGACGGCCGCGTACGCTGCCATCAATGACCATATCACCCGAGCGGATGATTACGCCTGCCATTACAGACTTATCGATTTTGCAATTCAGCTTAACTTTGCGTGACAGACGTTTTTCCATCGCGGCGGTGATTTTCGCAAGCTGTTCGTCACTCAGTTCAGTCGCGGAAGTTACTTCAACTTCAGCGGTAGCTTCACTAAGGGCACGTAAGTGCTCAAACTGCTCGAGAACATCCGGGAGCACACGGAGACGACCATTTTCCGCCATCACCTTAATCAGGTTCTGGCCGTTGGCATCCAGTTGCTCTCCGCACACGGCGATAAACGACGCGGCGAGGGTTTCAGGCGCTAACGCACCAGAAAGCAACTCGGCCATTTGTTCGTTTTTCGTCACCTCAGCGGCAAACGCCAGCATATTCTGCCAGCGATCGACATTTTGGTGTTCGACAGCAAAGTCAAAAGCTGCTTTGGCGTAGGGGCGAGCTACCGTAACAAATTCAGACATCAGCCCCTCCCTCCTTACAGTTCAGCGACAAGTTTGTCCACGATGTCGCTGTTAGCAGCTTCATCCACGGAACGTTCGATGATCTTCTCGGCGCCAGCAACAGCCAGAATCGCAACCTGCTTACGCAGTTCTTCACGAGCACGTTTACGCTCAGCTTCAATTTCAGCCTGAGCCTGTGTCACGATCTTAGTACGTTCCTGTTCTGCTTCAGCTTTGGCTTCGTCCAGGATCTGAGAACGGCGTTTGTTAGCCTGTTCAATGATTACCTGAGCTTCAGCTTTCGCTTTTTTCAGCTGGTCTGTCGCGTTGGCCTGTGCAAGGTCCAAATCTTTCTTAGCGCGTTCTGCGGAAGCCAGACCGTCAGCAATTTCTTTCTGACGTTTTTCGATGGCAGCCATTAAAGGCGGCCATACATACTTCATGCAGAACCAGACAAAGAGAATAAACGCGATGGCCTGGCCGAGGATTGTTGCGTTCATGTTCACAGCACAATACCTCTTAAATTTCTGTGGCTTGGGGTTTTAAAACAACTACTACGCGACAGCAAACATCACGTACAGACCCAGACCTACAGCGATCATTGGGATTGCATCCACCAGACCCATAACGATAAAGAACTGAGTACGCAGCAGAGGAATCAGATCAGGTTGACGCGCTGCGCCTTCCAGGAATTTGCCCCCGAGGATGCCGATACCGATCGCAGCACCGATAGCCGCCAGACCCATCATCACAGCGGCAGCCATGTACAGCAGATCCATATTCAGGTTTTCCATGACAGTCTCCAGTTTGTTTCAATTAAAACGTAGTAGTGTTGGTAAAAAATCAGTGCTCTTCAGACGCCATCGACAGATAGACGATCGTCAGAACCATGAAGATAAAGGCTTGCAGCGTAATGATCAGGATGTGGAAAATGGCCCATGGCACATTCAGAATCCACTGTGACCACCACGGCAGAAGACCCGCGATCAGAATGAAAATCAGCTCACCCGCATACATGTTGCCGAACAGTCGCAGACCCAGTGAAACAGGTTTGGACAGCAGGCTAACGCCTTCCAGGATCAGGTTGACCGGAATAAACGCCCAGTGGTTGAACGGCTGCAAGGTAAGCTCTTTCACAAAGCCGCTTACGCCTTTCATTTTGATGCTGTAGAACAGAATGAGGATAAATACGCCCAGCGCCATCGACAGGGTGATGTTCACGTCGGCAGACGGAACCACGCGCAGTGCAGGCAGGCCGAGTACGTGCTCACCGATCCAAGGTAAGAAATCGATAGGCAGGAGGTCCATCAGGTTCATCAGGAAGACCCAAACGAACACGGTCAGGGCCAGCGGAGCAATCAGTTTGCTCTTACCATGGTACATGTCTTTCACGCTGCCATGGACGAAGCCGATGATCATCTCGATGAACGTCTGGAATTTCCCTGGAACACCGCTGGTCGCCTTTTTAGCAACGCTACGGAACATGGCCAGGAACAGAAGACCCAAAACCACCGAGAAGAACATGGAGTCGATGTTGATCGTCCAGAAGGTGGCCGGGGGGTTATGTGGATCCACCAGCGAGAATGTACGCAGGTCCAGCTGAAGGTTATTCAGATGGTGACCTATGTAATCCTGCGGCGTCATATTTTCTGAAGCCATGATGCCTTTTACCCTTTGTTATTGATTACAGCTGGAGCCAGAACTTGTACCACCAGCACCAAAACCCACGTTGCTATCAGCGGCATGAATACCACTTTCAAAACCGCCAGCGCCATCACCAGTAGAGCAAAGGTCAGCAACACCTTACACACTTCGCCGAGAGCGAAGGACCAGGCCACGCGGCCTTTGGCAGGTGTATGCGCCTGATGACGCCAGGCAAAAATCATAAACAACACGTTTGGCAGAACCACCGCCAAACCTCCGCACGCGGCGGAGATGCCCCAGAAGGGGTCTTTGAGGCTAAACAGCAGTCCACTTGCTATCACAGCCAGAAACTGAATGAACAGAAGCTTACGAGCAACGTTTCTACTCAAGAGCGACACAGACATCACGTTTTTACTCCTGCTCCCTTCGAGGTATGCCGCGTGTCGTATAAAACGTCCTTTAAGGCTCAGAGTCAAGCATCAAAAAGCGGTCAAATTATACGGTGCGTACCCGTGATTTCAAACATTAAGTAGCGAAAAGGTGAATAAATGTTTAAATATTTTTCCCCAGTCCTATTTTTCAACTTTTGACCCAAGCGTTGACCTTCAGGCAAAACTGCAAACAGCGCGGAAACGTTGGTGATAAAGCGTGCACGAGATCACAAAATACACATTTGCGATAAAATGGTATTTATCAAAGACGTAAAACGATTAATTTCATCTGCATGAAATTAAAGCAAAAAAACCGCAACTATTTTTAAAACAGAGCCGTATACAACAAAAACCTTTTATTGACATTCTTAATAAATATTTAACATTCCATTCTTGTTGCTTTTACCCACTTTTAGCAGACTGATAATTTCATGGTTGACTATCCTCTGAGTGAACGAATCACGTCAGGTTAACCATAAGAAAATCCATGGTAACAACAAGGTTAAATTAACGACGACCAAATCAGACTGGATGTGCTGCTTTTTAACACGATCAGAACAGCACAAATTCCACATTTTTTATTAATTTTTTAAAAAGTGTTTGGCTTAATTATCACCAGATGACGCTCACCTTCGAGCTGAGGGATCTGGAGTTTCTCAATGGATTCGACAACAAAACCGTCCGGAAGCTGCTCGATTTCGTCCCCCGGAAGTTGCCCTTTCAGCGCATAAAAACGCCCCTTCTCCGCTGGCAGGTGTTTGCACCAGCTCACCATGTCATTGAGTGAGGCAAACGCGCGGCTGATAACACCGTCAAACGGTGGCTCTGCCGGGAACTCCTCTACCCTGCTCTGTACGGGCGTAATGTTTTCCAGCTTCAGCTCATGCTGAACCTGGCGTAAAAAGCGTACGCGCTTGCCCAGGCTGTCCAGCAGCGTGAAATGACTCTCCGGTCGAACAATAGACAACGGAACGCCCGGCAAGCCCGGACCGGTGCCCACATCGATAAAACGTTCACCGTTCAGATACGGCGCCACGACGATGCTATCGAGAATATGGCGAATCAGCATCTCGTTGGGATCGCGTACGGAGGTGAGGTTGTACGCTTTATTCCATTTGTTCAGCATATCGACATAGGCCACCAGCTGATTTTTCTGGTGATCGGTGAGCGAAATACCTGCCTGTTCCAGCAGACGAGAGAGTTTATTGAGCACGGTGGATACCTGTTGAGAAACTTAAGTGGCGGGTGGCGCTTCGCTAACCCGCCCTACGGGTTCAGTAGGCCCGGTAAGCGCAGCGCCACCGGGCTATTTACAGAGCATTACGCGCTACGGCGCAGCATGCCCTGCTTTTTCAGCCACACCAGCAGAATCGAAATCGCGGCAGGTGTGACGCCAGAGATACGTGAGGCCTGGCCAATCGACACAGGTTTGTGATCGTTCAGCTTAGCGATCACTTCGTTGGAAAGGCCCGTCACCTGACGGTAGTCCAGCATTTCCGGCAGCAGCGTGTTTTCGTTGCGCTGCTGTTTTTCGATCTCATCCTGCTGACGCGCGATGTAGCCTTCGTACTTCACCTGAATTTCGACCTGCTCGGCCGCTTCAGCGTCTTCAAGGCCCGGTGCGAACGCCGTCAGTTTGACCAGATTCTCGTAGGTGACTTCAGGACGGCGCAGCAGATCTTCCCCACTGGCTTCGCGCGACAGCGGTGCTGTTAAGTGAGCATTCACTTCAGCAGCAGTTTCCGCCTGCGGATTCACCCAGGTGGTTTTCAGGCGCTGACGTTCCTGTTCAATGCGTTCCAGCTTCTCGTTGAAGCGCGCCCAGCGCTCGTCATCCACCAGACCCAGCTCGCGGCCCACCTCGGTCAGACGCAGATCGGCATTGTCTTCGCGCAGCATCAGGCGATATTCCGCACGAGAAGTAAACATGCGGTACGGTTCTTTGGTCCCCAGCGTGCAGAGATCGTCGACCAGAACGCCCAGGTAAGCCTGAGAACGCGCCGGTGCCCAGCCCTCTTTCTCGGCAGAGAAGCGAGCGGCGTTCAGACCGGCCAGCAGCCCTTGCGCGGCAGCTTCTTCGTACCCGGTGGTGCCGTTAATCTGGCCTGCGAAGAACAGACCCTGGATGAATTTGCTTTCCAGCGTCGGCTTCAGGTCACGCGGATCGAAGAAATCGTACTCAATAGCGTAGCCAGGACGAACGATCTTCGCGTTTTCCATGCCCTGCATTGAACGCACAATCTGCATCTGCACGTCGAACGGCAGGCTGGTGGAGATGCCGTTCGGGTAAATTTCGTTAGAGGTCAGCCCTTCCGGTTCGAGGAAGATCTGGTGCTGATTACGATCGGCAAAGCGCATCACTTTGTCTTCGATCGACGGGCAATAACGCGGGCCGATCCCTTCGATCACACCAGCATACATTGGGCTGCGATCGAGATTATTGCGGATCACGTCATGGGTTTTTTCATTGGTGTGCGTGATGTAGCACGGCACCTGCTGCGGATGTTGCGCCGCATTGCCCATGAACGAGAACACCGGCATCGGGTTATCGCCGTGCTGCTGTGCCAGCACGCTGAAATCAATGGTGCGCGCATCAATACGCGGCGGCGTGCCGGTTTTCAGGCGGCTTACGCGCAGCGGCAGCTCACGCAGACGACGAGATAACGGAATTGACGGCGGATCGCCAGCACGACCACCGCTGTAATTGTCCAGACCAATATGGATTTTACCGTCCAGGAATGTCCCGACCGTCAGCACCACCGCTTTTGCGCGGAATTTGAGACCCATTTGGGTCACGGCGCCAACAACACGATCGTTCTCCACGATAAGATCTTCTACCGCCTGCTGGAAGATCATCAGGTTCGGTTGGTTTTCCAGCGCGGTGCGCACAGCCTGACGGTAAAGCACACGGTCTGCCTGTGCACGGGTGGCGCGAACAGCCGGACCTTTACTCGCGTTTAGTATCCTAAACTGGATGCCTGCATGATCGATCGCTTTCGCCATCAGGCCGCCAAGTGCATCCACTTCTTTTACCAGGTGTCCTTTCCCAATGCCGCCAATCGCCGGATTACAGGACATTTGTCCCAGCGTGTCGATATTGTGTGTCAAAAGCAGGGTCTGCTGACCCATTCGCGCTGCGGCCATTGCGGCCTCAGTGCCTGCGTGACCCCCGCCAATGATGATGACGTCAAAAGGATCCTGATAAAACATGGTGGTCTGCCTCGCGTAAAGCGGTATGAAAATGGATTGAAGCCCGGGCCGTGGATTCTACTCAACTTTAGTCTTTCGAGAAAGCATTGGGATCCTGGGCTATTAAAAAGAAGATCTTTTTATTTAGAGATCTGTTCTATTGTGATCTCTTATTAGGATCGCAGACCTTTGTGGATAAGTCCGATCCCATAAATAAGATCATGCGGTTAGGAAGGATCGTTTGCTGTGAATGATCGGTGATCCTGGACCGTATAAGCTGGGATCAGATCGCCACTTTATACACAGGTCAAAAACTAAACCAACATTGTTATTTGGATAACTACGGCTTAATACGAGCTTTTAACCAGAGTTATCCACATCTGTTCGCACGATCTTTAATCGTTTTTGAGTAAATTTTTCCATTCCGCGAGCCAGATCTCGGCTGGATCTTCGGGAATATCATGATCGAGGATGTTGATCTTCAGCGTTTCACCCAGCTGTTTTGCTCCGCAGGCGGTCACCGCAGCTTCTACTTTCTCTATGGCGCCACAGAAAGTGTCATATTCACGGCTGCCGATCCCCACAGCGCCAAACCGAACGTTTGACAGATCGGGCTGTTGTTCCAGCAGTTCGTCATATAAAGGTTGCAGGTTATCTGGCAGATCGCCCGCGCCGTGCGTGGAGGTGATCAGCAGCCAGACCCCGTCAGTCGGGAGATCTTCCAGCAGCGGTCCGTGCAGCGTTTGTGTAGAAAAGCCCGCGTCTTCCAGCTTCTCAGCCAGATGTTCCGCTACATATTCCGCACCGCCCAGGGTGCTGCCGCTGATAAGAGTAATGTCCGCCATTGATCGCTCGCTCAGATAAAGAGGCGGCCATTGTACGCTGTGAACGAGCTGGGATCTACCTGTGGAAAATGTGGGAATGAAATTTCCCGATCACGGGCGGATAGTACGCATGATCGGGTTTTGCAGGGAGATCAGGGTTTCAGTGGACTGAATTTCATCGATTGTTTGGATCTTGTTGATAAGTACCTGCTGGAGGGCGTCAATGGATCGGCACATGACCTTTATAAAGATGCTGTAGTGCCCGGTGGTGTAGTACGCCTCAGTGACTTCATCCAGCGCGTTCAGTTTCTCCAGCGCGGAGGGGTAATCTTTGGCGCTTTTCAGAATAATGCCAATGAAGCAGCAGACGTCGTAGCCGAGTTGCTTCGGGCTGACATCAATGCGTGCGCCGGTGATGATCCCGGCCTGCTTCATTTTCTCTACGCGAACGTGAATGGTCCCCGGGCTGACGCCAAATTGTTTAGCTAGTTCGGCATACGCGGTGCGTGCGTTGGCCATGAGCGCTTCCAGAATGCCGCGGTCCAGATTGTCGATCTGATAATTTTCCATAGGTTTTTCTTATGAAGATTAATGATTCCTTCTATTCTAGCGTCTTATTTTAACGAATCAAAAGTGAAGGAGGCTTTTTGTTGATGGGTTATTGAATTAAGCGCCTGTTCTGTTGCTTAATCAGTATCAACAGGACGCAGGAGTATAAATAATGAAAACCGCTTACATCGCAAAACAACGCCAGATCAGTTTCGTTAAATCCCATTTTTCCCGCCAGCTGGAAGAGAAGCTTGGCCTTATTGAAGTTCAGGCGCCGATTCTGAGCCGCGTGGGTGACGGGACGCAGGATAACTTGTCTGGTTGCGAAAAAGCGGTACAGGTAAAAGTGAAAACACTGCCAGACGCCCAGTTCGAAGTGGTTCATTCCCTGGCGAAGTGGAAGCGTCAAACCCTGGGACAACACGACTTCAGCGCGGGCGAAGGGCTTTACACGCACATGAAAGCCCTTCGCCCCGATGAAGACCGTCTCTCCCCAATTCACTCTGTCTACGTTGACCAGTGGGACTGGGAGCGCGTAATGGGTGACGGCGAGCGCCACGTTGGCACGCTGAAGTCTACCGTTGAGGCGATCTACGCCGGGATCAAAGCGACCGAAGCGGCCGTAAGCAAAGAGTTTGGTCTGGCACCGTTCCTGCCGGAAACGATCCACTTTGTTCACAGTCAGGAATTGCTGAGCCGTTTCCCGGATCTGGATGCCAAAGGCCGTGAACGCGCGATTGCCAAAGAGCTTGGCGCGGTATTCCTGATCGGCATTGGCGGAAAATTGTCTGATGGTAAACGTCACGACGTCCGTGCGCCGGATTACGATGACTGGAGCACAGTGGGCGAAAGCGAATATGCTGGTCTGAACGGCGATATTCTGGTCTGGAACCCGGTTCTGGAAGATGCGTTTGAACTCTCTTCAATGGGGATCCGCGTGGATGCTGAAGCACTGAAGCGTCAGCTGGCCGTGACCGGTGATGAGGATCGTCTGCAACTGGAATGGCACCAGGCGCTGCTGCGCGGTGAAATGCCGCAGACCATCGGCGGTGGTATTGGCCAGTCTCGTCTGACCATGCTGCTGTTGCAACTGTCCCATATCGGTCAGGTGCAGTGTGGGGTCTGGCCGCAGCAGGTACGTGAGAGCGTCGGTTCTCTTCTTTAATTAACGTCGCCAGCGTCTGAGCAGGCGGCTACGCAACCCGGTATCAAAGCGCCAGATATGATCGAAGATGCGCATGATGCCGGGTTTTCCATGTGCAGACATCGCCACGGCATGGAAACGGTGCTGGTGCACGCGCTGCATCTCCTTCACTTTATTCACGACCTCGTCCGGCAGCCGCTGGGCAATAAAATCGGAAATCACCACCGCATCCGCGTCGTACCAGTCACCGCCCTGCATGCGCTCAATGATACTGCGAAAACAGCTGGCCAGATCGGTGCCGCCGCGAAAGCGCTGGCTTAAAAAGCGGATCGCCTGCTCCAGCCCCTGCGGGCTGGTCAGTTCATACCCCACCACTTCGCTGGAAAAGAGCACGATGTAGCAGCGACGACGATCGGCGAGCGCCACGCGCATCAGGGCCAGGCAGAACGCTTTTGCGCACTGTTCATTAAAGCCCCCCATCGATCCGGACGTATCGACGCAAACAATGAATGGGCCGCGCGGTTGCTCATCAAAATCCTGGTGCACCACCGGACGCTGGCTGATCTTCTCGCGCCAGGCTTCGCCATGCAGTCGATAGGTAATGAGCTGTTTTTCCACCAGCCGACGATAAAACTCATACTCCAGTTCGGTCATTCCCAGCGTGCTGAGTTCCGTTGGCAGCAGGCGCAGGATGTCATCGCTTTGCTGTAGCCCGTCCACCTGCTCCGGTACGGTGGAGGGTTCGCGTACCAGCGTTCGGAAGGTCTCCATCGGCGCATCTTTCTTTGGGACCGACCGGGCCTCCCGGGAGCGGCCGAGCTGTTCTGCGAGCTTCATCAGCTCCGGCTGTTGCGCCAGAAAGTCGCCGTACTTCACGATCAGCTGATAATCGCCCCGCTTTAACTGGCCGGCACTCATATCCCAGAGTCGACCAGCGGCGTTTTCATTCTCCACCAGCACCTGTTCTAACTGGCCGCTCAGGGTCATTCGCTCCTGGACCTCACTGAGCAACTGTTCGCGCTCTTCGTCCAGCAACTGCTGATTGAGGGCCGTGGCCTGGACCACAAGGCTCAGTCGCCAGCGCTGTAAAAACAGCGTATGCAGGGCGGGAGTGAAGCTGGGGTTGTCCGTGACCAGCGCTCTGGCCTGGCTGGCAAACGGGGAGTGAACGTTATCAAGCAGCGTCAGGGTTTGCTGTAGCTGGGCAATAAACTGCGGCGTTGAAAGCCGCTGGCACTGCTGGTAACCAGCCACTTCCTCTGTCAGTTCCGGCGGGACTTCCGTCTCCTTAAACCGCTGGCGCAGGTTATCGCGCCAGCGGGGAAGATCGTCCGTCATTGCTTTTCGGAGCTTGGGGAATTTTTCAAAGAAGGCCGCCAGCTGCGGTGAAGCGAGCAGGGTAATGACGACCTCTTCGATCAACCCTTCCTCGCTAACCGCCAGCATGACGTTAAGCGTGTCCAGCGTTAGCATTGACGAGCCTGTTTGATCTGCGCGCTGACATCCTGCAAGCTGGCTTCAATGCGACCTAACCAGTCGCTATGGATAAAGAGGCATTTCTGCTGCTCGCTGAAGCGGGTGTGCTGCTGATGCCATTCGTTATCCAGCGCGTCGAGCTGCTGTTTGATCTCCTCCGGCACAGTGTCGGAGGCCGTGCCCGGCAGAGCCAGGCGCGATCCCTGAAGGCTGACGTCGCGGATCACAAGGTGCTGGCTGCTGTCGACTTCCATCGACAACGGCTGTGCAAAGCCGATACCGTTGAGTTTACCGCGGATCTCACCGCCCTTATCCAGCCACTGAACCAGCGCAACGCGTTCGATAGTCACATGCACAACCTGCATATCATGAAGCTTCAGCGGCTGCTGAAGAAGAAGCGTGAGCGAGGCGTCAGTCAGCCCGGCTGGCAGTTCGTAGTGCGGTTTACGGGCAAACATCCCGCCAAGACGGTTCACCTTCAGCGCGGTTTTGTCACTTTGCTGCTGCTGGAGCTGAAGGCGACGTTGAGCAATCGCCCCCAGTTGATTAAGCATGGATTGCTGACCCCACGCGTGTCCGGTCATCAAAACGTCCAGCTGCTGCTGCATCAGATTCATCCCTTCTGCGTCGTGCCACAGGCAGTCTTTCAGCAGGATCAGATCGATGGGAGCGACAGCATCGCGGCCGCTAAACAGCGCGCTTGCCTGGAGCAGACGAATGGCTTTTTTCCAGCGACGATCGGAGACGTACGGCGCGGAGGGCAGTAAATCAAGCTGCTGGCGCAGCATGAAGATCAGCTCAAAAACGGGATCGGGCAGTTTTATCTTGCCGATCTCCTCCTGCCACTGGTGGTATTCCTCGTCCGTGACCTGCAATGACGCTGCCACCGGATTTTCGTTTTCATCCTGCTGGCTTACCAGCATAGAACGGAAGTTTGATTTATCCTGGACTTTATCCAGCCACAGGCGGATCAACATACGGTCATACAGCGCTTCCAGGCTGCTGTCGGCTTCGGGCAATTCGTTTGACGCGGCCACCAGCAGGCGCATGGGGATCTTCTCTTCGCTGGCGCCGTTGCGGAATCGGCGTTCGTTAATTGCCGTCAGCAGGGTATTCAGAATGGCCGGGCCGGCTTTCCAGATCTCATCAAGAAAGACGATTTCCGCTTCCGGGAGATAGCCCGCCGTCAGACGTTCATAGCGTCCCTCATCTTTTAGCGCCTGAATGGAGAGTGGGCCGAAAACTTCTTCCGGCGTGGAGAAGCGCGTCATCAAATACTCGAATGCGCGCGCGTTCTGGAAAGCGAATTTGAGGCGGCGTGCGATCAGACTTTTGGCAATGCCCGGCGGCCCCAGCAGAAACACGCTTTCCCCGCTCAGCGCCGCCAGTAAACAGAGACGAATGGCGTGGCTACGCTCGTAAAGGCCTTTTTCCAGCGCACTGCTAAGGCGGGAAATTCTTTCTGCTAATAAATGTGAGTGAGCCATAATAGTTTTGCATCCTTTCGCCGTCGTGGCGGCTAATTGAAGCGAGTATAGACGTTTCGGTCTGGCCTGGTAATAGGCTGAAGTGCGGCGCTATTTTCTTTGCGCTACATTAATGTGGCTGCATTTAGGGGTACGATTTTGCATTGAATCGTGCATACTGTGCGCTTTTTGTGGGCCAAGGGACTAAGCACACATTTGTTATTCAAACGAAAAGACTAGTCTATGAGCACTGATAATAAGCAATCATTACCCGCAGTAACGCTTGCGGCGATCGGGGTTGTCTACGGTGATATCGGCACCAGCCCGCTTTATACGCTTCGTGAATGTCTGTCCGGTCAGTTTGGTTTTGGTGTAGAGCGTGACGCCGTATTTGGTTTCCTCTCGCTCATCTTCTGGCTGCTGATCCTGGTGGTCTCCCTTAAGTATCTCTCTTTCGTTATGCGGGCTGATAACGCGGGCGAGGGCGGTATTCTGACCCTGATGTCCCTTGCCGGGCGCAATACGTCTGCAAGAATGACCTCCGTGCTGGTTATCATTGGCCTGATTGGCGGCAGCTTCTTCTATGGAGAAGTCGTGATTACGCCGGCGATTTCGGTAATGTCGGCCATAGAGGGGCTGGAGATTGTCGCGCCACAGCTTGATACTTGGGTGGTGCCACTCGCTATTATCGTGCTGACGTTGCTGTTTGCTATACAAAAACACGGTACCGGGCTGGTGGGTAAGCTGTTCGCGCCTATTATGCTGGCCTGGTTCCTGATCCTGGCGGCGCTGGGCTTACGCAGTATTATCGCCAACCCGGATGTCCTGCACGCGCTGAACCCATTGTGGGCGGTGCATTTCTTCCTGGAATATAAAGTGGTGTCGTTTGTGGCGCTGGGCGCGGTGGTACTTTCCATTACCGGTGTTGAAGCGCTGTATGCGGATATGGGCCACTTCGGGAAACTCCCTATTCGCGTCGCATGGTTTAGCGTGGTCTTGCCTTCACTGGTGCTGAATTACTTCGGTCAGGGCGCGCTGCTGCTTGCACACCCTGAAGCGATTAAAAACCCGTTCTTCCTGCTGGCGCCGGACTGGGCGCTGGTTCCGATGCTGATCCTGGCGACGCTGGCGACGGTCATTGCCTCTCAGGCTGTCATTTCCGGCGTATTCTCCCTGACGCGTCAGGCCGTGCGGTTGGGTTATCTCTCCCCAATGCGCATTATCCATACCTCAGAGATGGAGTCTGGCCAGATCTACATTCCGTTCGTCAACTGGCTGCTCTACTTCGCGGTGGTGATTGTCATCGTCAGCTTTGAGCACTCCAGTAATCTGGCGGCGGCGTACGGTATCGCGGTAACCGGAACGATGGTGTTGACCTCTATTCTCTCCACCACCGTGGCGTACCGTAACTGGCACTGGAATAAGTTCCTCGTGGGGCTGATCCTGGTTGGCTTCCTCTGTATCGACGTGCCGCTGTTTTCTGCGAATCTCGACAAGATTGTCTCCGGTGGCTGGCTGCCGCTGACGCTGGGTCTGGTGATGTTTATTGTGATGACGACGTGGAAGAGCGAACGTTTCCGCCTGCTGCGTCGTATGCATGAGCACGGTAACTCTCTGGAGGCGATGATTGCCTCGCTGGAGAAATCCCCACCGGTGCGCGTGCCGGGCACGGCGGTGTATATGTCTCGCGCGTTGAACGTAATCCCGTTTGCGCTGATGCATAACCTCAAGCACAACAAAGTGCTGCACGAGCGCGTGATCCTGCTGACGCTGCGTACTGAAGATGCGCCGTACGTTCACAACGTGCGTCGCGTACAGATTGAACAGCTGTCGCCAACCTTCTGGCGCGTGGTGGCAAGCTACGGCTGGCGCGAAACGCCGAACGTGGAAGAGGTGTTCCACCGCTGCGGTCTGGAAGGCCTGAGTTGCCGCATGATGGAGACGTCGTTCTTTATGTCCCACGAGTCGCTGATCATCGGCAAGCGCCCATGGTATCTGCGCCTGCGCGGCAAGCTGTATCTCATTCTGCAACGTAACGCCCTGCGTGCGCCTGACCAGTTTGAGATCCCGCCTAATCGCGTGATTGAGCTGGGCACGCAGGTCGAGATTTAAGACTCCGTGCGGGCTGATGCCCTCACCCCGACCCTCTCCCACAGGGAGAGGGCGCAACCATAAAATACGGTAACCTGACGGTTACCGTTTTGCATTTACCTCCTCTGCATTTCACTTAGCGAAACGTTTCGACGTTGATCACAAATCCGTTACGTCATGATGGTTTTCTGAACACTTCTGCGGCTACACTGTTTTTAGCGAAACGTTTCGCTAGTGGAGCAAAAAATGAAGAAAGGCACAGTACTCAACTCAGAAATCTCATCGGTGATTTCCCGTCTTGGGCATACCGATACGCTGGTGGTTTGCGATGCAGGCTTACCGGTTCCGCGCAGCACAACCCGTATCGATATGGCGTTAACGCAGGGCGTGCCCTCGTTCATGCAGGTACTGGAAGTGGTCACCGCGGAGATGCAGGTTGAGGCGGCCATTCTCGCGGCGGAAATCAAACAACATAATCCGCAACTCCACGAAACGTTGCTCAGCCACATTGAGCAACTGCAACAGCACCAGGGAAACACCATAGAAATTCGTTACACAACGCACGAGCAGTTCAAACAACAAACCGCAGACAGTCAGGCGGTGATTCGCAGCGGGGAGTGTTCCCCGTATGCGAATATCATTCTCTGTGCTGGCGTCACCTTCTGAGGCCATCATGGACGCATTACTGCAACTCAAAGGGATCGATAAATCGTTCCCGGGCGTAAAAGCCCTCTCCGGCGCGGCGCTGAACGTCTATTCCGGGCGCGTCATGGCGCTGGTGGGCGAAAACGGCGCCGGCAAATCCACCATGATGAAAGTGCTGACCGGTATCTACCAACGCGATGCCGGTTCGCTGCTGTGGCTGGGTAAAGAGACCACCTTCAACGGCCCGAAATCCTCTCAGGAAGCGGGCATCGGCATCATCCACCAGGAGCTGAACCTGATCCCGCAGCTCACCATTGCGGAGAACATCTTCCTCGGCCGTGAGTTCGTGAACCGGTTTGGCAAAATCGACTGGAAAACCATGTATGCCGAAGCGGACAAACTGCTGGCGAAGCTGAATCTGCGCTTTAAGAGCGACCGACTGGTGGGCGACCTTTCCATCGGCGATCAGCAGATGGTGGAAATCGCGAAGGTGCTGAGCTTCGAGTCGAAGGTCATCATTATGGATGAACCGACCGACGCCCTGACCGATACCGAAACCGAATCCTTGTTCCGCGTGATCCGTGAGCTGAAATCCCAGGGCCGCGGCATTGTCTATATCTCACACCGCATGAAAGAGATCTTCGAAATCTGCGACGACGTCACCGTCTTTCGCGACGGGCAGTTTATTGCCGAGCGCGAAGTAGCAACCCTGACCGAAGATTCGCTGATCGAAATGATGGTGGGACGTAAGCTCGAAGATCAGTATCCACATCTGGAGAAAGCGCCGGGTGAGATCCGCCTGAAGGTGGATAACCTCTGCGGACCGGGCGTGAATGACGTCTCCTTTACCCTGCGCAAGGGCGAGATCCTTGGCGTCGCGGGCCTGATGGGGGCGGGGCGTACTGAACTGATGAAAGTGCTCTATGGCGCACTGCCGCGCACCAGCGGCTACGTTACCCTTGACGGCCATGAAGTGGTCACCCGCTCGCCGCAGGACGGGCTGGCGAATGGCATCGTCTATATCTCTGAAGACCGTAAGCGCGACGGCTTAGTGCTGGGCATGTCGGTAAAAGAGAACATGTCCCTGACTGCGCTAGGCTATTTCAGCCGCAGCGGCGGCAGCCTGAAACACAAAGATGAGCAGCAGGCGGTCAGCGATTTTATCCGTCTCTTTAACGTTAAAACCCCATCGATGGAGCAGGCGATTGGCCTGTTGTCCGGCGGTAATCAGCAGAAAGTGGCGATTGCCCGCGGGTTGATGACGCGCCCGAAAGTACTGATCCTCGATGAGCCCACCCGCGGCGTGGACGTGGGCGCGAAAAAAGAGATCTATCAGCTGATTAACCAGTTCAAGGCCGACGGTCTGAGCATCATTCTGGTCTCTTCCGAGATGCCAGAAGTATTAGGCATGAGCGATCGCATTATCGTCATGCATGAAGGGCATCTCGGTGGTGAATTCACTCGCGAGCAGGCCACCCAGGAAGTTCTGATGGCTGCCGCTGTGGGCAAGCTTAATCGCGTGAATCAGGAGTAAGAAGATGACTACCCAGGCTGTTTCTGGTCGCCGCTATTTCACAAAGGCATGGCTGATGGAACAAAAATCGCTGATTGCCCTGCTGGTGCTGATCGCGATTGTCTCGACCATGAGCCCGAACTTTTTTACCGTCAATAACCTGTTCAACATTCTTCAGCAGACCTCTGTCAACGCCATTATGGCGGTGGGGATGACGCTGGTGATTTTGACCTCGGGTATCGATCTGTCCGTCGGTTCCCTGCTGGCCCTCACCGGCGCGATCGCCGCGTCGATTGTCGGTATTGAGGTCAACGCGCTGGTGGCCGTTGCCGCTGCGCTGGCGGCAGGTGCGGCAATTGGCGCCGTAACCGGCGTAATTGTGGCGAAAGGTCGCGTTCAGGCGTTCATCGCCACGCTGGTGATGATGCTGCTGCTGCGCGGTGTGACCATGGTGTACACCAACGGCAGCCCGATTAATACCGGCTTTACCGATAACGCCGATCTGTTTGGCTGGTTCGGTATCGGTCGCCCGCTGGGTGTCCCGACCCCGGTCTGGATCATGGCTATCGTTTTCCTGGCGGCGTGGTACATGCTGCACCATACCCGTCTGGGTCGTTATATCTATGCGCTGGGCGGTAACGAAGCGGCAACGCGCCTGTCCGGTATCAGCGTTAATAAAGTCAAAATTATCGTTTACTCCCTGTGCGGCCTGCTGGCGTCTCTGGCGGGCATCATCGAAGTGGCGCGCCTCTCTTCCGCACAGCCAACGGCGGGTACGGGCTATGAGCTGGATGCCATCGCGGCAGTGGTTCTGGGCGGTACGAGTCTTGCGGGCGGTAAAGGTCGCATTGTTGGGACATTGATCGGCGCACTGATCCTCGGTTTCCTGAATAATGGTTTGAATTTGTTAGGTGTTTCCTCCTATTACCAGATGATCGTTAAGGCAGTGGTGATTTTGCTGGCGGTACTGGTAGACAACAAAAAACAGTAACTGACGACACTACAGGACATCTTAGATATGAACATGAAAAAACTGACTACCCTGGTTTCTGCTGTCGCGCTGAGCGCAACCGTAAGTGCTAACGCCATGGCGAAGGACACCATCGCGCTGGTTGTCTCTACCCTGAACAACCCGTTCTTCGTCTCCCTGAAGGATGGCGCGCAGAAAGAAGCAGATAAACTGGGCTACAACCTGGTGGTGCTGGATTCTCAGAACAACCCGGCGAAAGAGCTGGCTAACGTTCAGGACTTAACCGTTCGTGGCACCAAAATCCTGCTGATCAACCCAACCGATTCCGACGCGGTCGGTAATGCCGTGAAGATGGCAAACCAGGCGAAGATCCCGGTAATCACCCTTGACCGTCAGGCAACGAAAGGGGATGTGGTCAGCCACATTGCGTCTGATAACGTACTGGGCGGAAAAATCGCCGGCGACTACATCGCGAAGAAAGCCGGTGAAGGCGCGAAAGTGATTGAGTTGCAGGGTATCGCCGGGACTTCCGCGGCCCGTGAACGTGGTGAAGGTTTCCAGCAGGCTGTAGCGGCGCACAAATTCAACGTGCTGGCGAGCCAGCCGGCAGACTTCGACCGTACAAAGGGTCTGAACGTCATGCAGAACCTGCTGACCGCGCATCCTGATGTGCAGGCGGTATTCGCACAGAACGACGAAATGGCGCTCGGTGCGCTGCGTGCGCTCCAGACTGCGGGTAAATCAGATGTGATGGTTGTCGGATTTGACGGCACGCCGGATGGTGAAAAAGCAGTAAATGATGGCAAACTGGCTGCGACCATCGCTCAGCTGCCTGAGCAGATTGGCGCGACTGGCGTGCAAACTGCCGATAAAGTGCTGAAGGGCGAAAAAGTTCAGGCCAAATATCCTGTTGACCTGAAACTGGTCATTAAGCAGTAAAGGCGATTCAGGCAGTCGCTGGCTGCCTGAGGGACACCAAATAAAAGAAAAGTGTGGCATACGCCACCGGGTAATACCGGTGGCGCTCTCAGATGGACACCTCAATACATGAAAACCGCAGGCAACCTCGTCGTCCTTGGCAGTATCAATGCCGATCACATTCTTAACCTTGAAACGTTCCCCACTCCGGGCGAAACCGTCACCGGCAATCAGTATCAGGTGGCGTTCGGCGGTAAGGGCGCAAACCAGGCGGTTGCCGCCGGACGCAGCGGGGCGAATATCGCGTTTATCGCCTGTACGGGTGATGACGATACCGGCGAACGCGTACGCAAACAGCTCGCAAGCGACAACATCGACATCGCACCCGTCAGCGTGGTTGCAGGGGAATCTACCGGCGTGGCGCTGATTTTCGTCAATGCGGAAGGTGAGAATGTCATCGGTATTCATGCGGGGGCTAATGCCGCGTTAACGACTGAACGCGTCGAAGCGCAGCGTGGAATCATCGCCGGAGCGGAAGCCCTGCTGATGCAGCTGGAGTCACCGGTTGAAAGCGTGCTGGCCGCTGCGAAAATTGCGCATGAAAATCATACCTCTGTCGTACTTAACCCGGCACCTGCCCGTGTATTATCAGACGAGCTGCTGGCGCTGGTGGATATTATCACCCCGAACGAAACCGAAGCGGAAAAGCTGACGGGTATCCGTGTCGAAAATGATGACGATGCAGCGCGTGCCGCGCTTGCGCTGCATGATAAAGGCATCGGCACCGTGATCATCACCCTCGGCAGCCGTGGGGTGTGGGCTAGCGTCAATGGCGAAGGTCGTCGCGTGCCGGGCTTTAAGGTCAAAGCCATTGATACCATCGCCGCAGGAGACACCTTCAACGGTGCGCTGGTAACGGCGCTGCTGGAAGGAAAAGCAATGGATGAAGCGATCCGCTTCGCGCATGCCGCCGCTGCGATCGCGGTGACGCGTAAAGGCGCTCAGCCTTCTGTTCCATGGCGTAAAGAGATTGATGAATTCTTAAGTCAGCAGGGGTAACGCTTGGCCACAATGAAAGATGTCGCCCGTATGGCGGGCGTTTCTACCTCGACTGTTTCCCACGTTATCAATAACGATCGCTTCGTCAGCGAGGCGATTCGGGAGAAAGTTGACGCTGCAATTAAAGAACTCAACTATGCGCCGTCCGCGCTGGCGCGCAGCCTTAAGCTTAACCAGACGCGCACCATCGGCATGCTGATCACGGCCAGTACCAATCCTTTCTATTCTGAACTGGTGCGCGGCGTGGAGCGCAGCTGCTTCGAGCGCGGCTACAGCCTGGTGCTGTGCAATACCGAAGGCGATGAGCAGCGCATGAACCGTAACCTGGAAACGCTGATGCAAAAACGCGTCGACGGGCTGCTGCTGCTCTGTACCGAAACGCATCAACCTTCGAAAGAGATCATCCAGCGCTACCCTTCTATTCCCACGGTGATGATGGACTGGGCGCCGTTCGACGGCACCAGCGATCTGATCCAGGATAACTCGCTGCTGGGCGGCGATATGGCGACTCAGCATCTGATCGATAAAGGTCATACCCGCATTGCCTGTATTACCGGCCCGCTGGATAAAACCCCGGCGCGCCTGCGTCTGGAAGGCTATCTTTCGGCCATGGAACGTGCGGGGCTTGCCATTCCTGATGGCTATTGCATCACCGGCGATTTCGAATTTAACGGTGGATTTGAAGCAATGCAGAAATTGCTGGCGCAAGAGCCGCGCCCGCAGGCGGTGTTTATCGGTAATGATGCGATGGCATTCGGAGCTTATCAGGCGCTTTATCAGGCGGGATTACGTGTCCCGGACGACATGGCGATCGTCGGTTACGATGATATCGAACTGGCGCGCTACATGACGCCGCCGCTGACCACCATCCATCAGCCGAAAGATGAACTGGGCGAGCTGGCCATCGATGTGTTGATCCACCGCATGGCCCAGCCCACGCTGCAACAGCAACGTTTGCAGCTTACTCCTGTTCTGATGGAACGCGGTTCGGTTTAGCCTTCTCTTTGTGACGCTCTTTAATCAGGTTCCGGCCGTCTTTTGGTTTTAACAACATAAAGACCACCGCCGATACGACGGTAAGCGCGCCCATGGTGATAAAGGTATAGTGGAACTGCTCAACGGTATTTGTACCGTCAAACCCTTCATAAAACCGCAGTACCGCCGCGCTCACGGCAACCCCGAGGCTGATCGACAGCTGTTGAGTGACCGCCAGTACGCTGTTGCCGCTGCTGGCATTCTCGTCGGTGAGGTCCGCAAGGGTGATGGTGTTCATCGACGTAAACTGCGTCGACATGGCCATACCCAGCACAAACAGCGGCAGGATCAGCATCCAGATTGGTAACGCCGCAGATTGCAGAGAGAACTGCGCAATCATCAATCCGATAAAGATCGTCACGCCAACCAGCGTCTTACGATAGCCAAACCAGCGCAGCACCTGCGTGACCGTCGATTTTGCCAGAATCGAGCCCATCGCCGTGGGCGCCATCATGCAGCCAGCAATCAGGGCCGGATAGCCGAAACCGACCTGGAGCATCAGCGGCATCAGGAACGGTACGCAGCCCGTGCCCAGACGTGAGGCAATGTTGCCCGCAATCCCGACGGAGAACGTTCGGGTGTTAAACAGAGATAAAGAGATAAGCGGTGTCGGATGGCGACGCGCATGACGTATATATAGAAGGAACAGCAGAATACCGCTGAGGATGACGGCCAGCGCCAGCCACGTCGCTACGATTTTCTCGCCAAACAGCTCCATCCCGCTGGAGAACAGGACCAGGCTCAGGCCAAACAGAAAGAAGCCGCCCATATCGAAGCTGCGTCTTGGCGTGGTGAAGTTCGGCATATATTTGCGAGCATAAATCAGCCCTGCCACACCAATCGGAATATTAATCAGGAAGATCCAGTGCCAGCTTGCCCAGGTCACCAGGACGCCGCCGAGAACCGGGCCAAGTATCGGGCCGACCAGCCCCGGCATAGTCACAAAGTTGAGCACCGGGAGCAGTTCGCTGCGCGGATAGGCGCGCAATAACGCCAGACGCGCGACGGGCATCATCATCGCGCCGCCTATCCCCTGTAGAACGCGGAAGATAACCAGTTCCATCAGAGAGGTGGAGAGGGCGCAAGCCAGAGAACCGAGGGTGAACAACGTCACCGCCAGCATGAATACTTTACGCGTGCCGAAACGATCGGCCAGCCAGCCGCTGACCGGAATAAGCATCGCCACCGTCAGGGTGTAGCTGATGATGGCGGATTGCATCGCCAGCGGGGAGCGGTTAAGGCTTTGGGCTATGGCGGGAAGGGCGGTATTGAGGATAGTGGCATCAAGTGCCTGCATAAAGAACGCCATGGCTGCAATCCACGGCAATCCGGCCATACTGCGTGCTTTTTTCTCTGTCATTTATTTACCTGCTGGTGGGTTGGCGCGGCCAGCAACGCCTGGCACGCACTCAGGGCTCGCTGCCCGTCGCTCTCCTGAATGGCATCGACTATCGCCTGATGCAGATCCAGCTTCACCACCTCATCCTGTGTGATAGAGGTAAAGTAAGTGTGGTACACAGAATGGAATAAAGAAGCAAAGGAGGTCAGGAAAGGATTTCCGCTCATATTATAGATATGTTCATGCCAGGCCATATCGACCGCTATCCAGCGCTCGCGGTTAAAGTGCTTTTTCAGATCCACCATCTCTTCCATCAAAGTATTGAGCTGCGCTTTTTGCTCTGCTGTGCCGAGCGTGGCGGCAAGCAGACAGGCCTGAGGTTCAAGACTGCTGCGCATGACCAGAAAGTGATCGACGACCTGATTAAAGTTATCTTCGGTCATCCACCAGGTGAGCAACTCCTGATCGAGAAAGTTCCAGTTTCCCTGAGGCATAACGCGGGTGCCAATGCGCGGGCGTGGAAGCACCATCCCTTTCGCCGTTAATGTTTTTACCGCTTCGCGAACGGCTGTACGGCTAACGCCAAACTGATCTCCCAGCTCCATCTCGCTGGGCAGGATGCTACCTGGAGCATATTTACCCGCTAAGATCAGCTGCGCCAGTTTCTCTGCCAGCACATAGGACAGGTTTTTTTGAGCTGCCAGCTGTTGTGCGCTTAATGGCATCGCTTTTATTCCTTAGATATTGATGCGGCTAATTATGCCATCTCAGGTGTGATTGTGGTTGCAGATACATCAAATAGAACAATTTGTAGCTGGATCTCATCTCTTTTGGTGAAAAAAAACACGGTCAGAAATTTTTTTTAAATTTCCTCTTGTCACTTCAGAAGAACTCCCTATAATGCGCCTCCACTGACACGGAACAACGGCACGCAAGCCGCCGGGTCAGCAGAGAAAAGCAAAACAAACGCTTGACTCTGAAGCGGGAAAGCGTAATATGCACACCCCGCGCCGCAGCGAAAACGAAGCGGCACTGCTCTTTAACAATTTATCAGACAATCTGTGTGGGCACTCAAAGTGACATGGATTCTTAACGTCCTCGGACGATAAATGAATACCAAGTCTCAACGAGTGAACACGTAATTCATTACGAAGTTTAATTCATTGAGCATCAAACTTTTAAATTGAAGAGTTTGATCATGGCTCAGATTGAACGCTGGCGGCAGGCCTAACACATGCAAGTCGAACGGTAACAGGAAGCAGCTTGCTGCTTCGCTGACGAGTGGCGGACGGGTGAGTAATGTCTGGGAAACTGCCTGATGGAGGGGGATAACTACTGGAAACGGTAGCTAATACCGCATAACGTCGCAAGACCAAAGAGGGGGACCTTCGGGCCTCTTGCCATCGGATGTGCCCAGATGGGATTAGCTAGTAGGTGGGGTAACGGCTCACCTAGGCGACGATCCCTAGCTGGTCTGAGAGGATGACCAGCCACACTGGAACTGAGACACGGTCCAGACTCCTACGGGAGGCAGCAGTGGGGAATATTGCACAATGGGCGCAAGCCTGATGCAGCCATGCCGCGTGTATGAAGAAGGCCTTCGGGTTGTAAAGTACTTTCAGCGGGGAGGAAGGTGTTGAGGTTAATAACCTCAGCAATTGACGTTACCCGCAGAAGAAGCACCGGCTAACTCCGTGCCAGCAGCCGCGGTAATACGGAGGGTGCAAGCGTTAATCGGAATTACTGGGCGTAAAGCGCACGCAGGCGGTCTGTCAAGTCGGATGTGAAATCCCCGGGCTCAACCTGGGAACTGCATTCGAAACTGGCAGGCTAGAGTCTTGTAGAGGGGGGTAGAATTCCAGGTGTAGCGGTGAAATGCGTAGAGATCTGGAGGAATACCGGTGGCGAAGGCGGCCCCCTGGACAAAGACTGACGCTCAGGTGCGAAAGCGTGGGGAGCAAACAGGATTAGATACCCTGGTAGTCCACGCCGTAAACGATGTCGACTTGGAGGTTGTGCCCTTGAGGCGTGGCTTCCGGAGCTAACGCGTTAAGTCGACCGCCTGGGGAGTACGGCCGCAAGGTTAAAACTCAAATGAATTGACGGGGGCCCGCACAAGCGGTGGAGCATGTGGTTTAATTCGATGCAACGCGAAGAACCTTACCTACTCTTGACATCCAGAGAACTTAGCAGAGATGCTTTGGTGCCTTCGGGAACTCTGAGACAGGTGCTGCATGGCTGTCGTCAGCTCGTGTTGTGAAATGTTGGGTTAAGTCCCGCAACGAGCGCAACCCTTATCCTTTGTTGCCAGCGGTTAGGCCGGGAACTCAAAGGAGACTGCCAGTGATAAACTGGAGGAAGGTGGGGATGACGTCAAGTCATCATGGCCCTTACGAGTAGGGCTACACACGTGCTACAATGGCGCATACAAAGAGAAGCGACCTCGCGAGAGCAAGCGGACCTCATAAAGTGCGTCGTAGTCCGGATTGGAGTCTGCAACTCGACTCCATGAAGTCGGAATCGCTAGTAATCGTGGATCAGAATGCCACGGTGAATACGTTCCCGGGCCTTGTACACACCGCCCGTCACACCATGGGAGTGGGTTGCAAAAGAAGTAGGTAGCTTAACCTTCGGGAGGGCGCTTACCACTTTGTGATTCATGACTGGGGTGAAGTCGTAACAAGGTAACCGTAGGGGAACCTGCGGTTGGATCACCTCCTTACCTTAAAGAACCTGCCTTTGTAGTGCTCACACAGATTGTCTGATGAAAAGTAAATAGCAAGGCGTCTTGCGATTGAGACTGTACGTCCCCTTCGTCTAGAGGCCCAGGACACCGCCCTTTCACGGCGGTAACAGGGGTTCGAATCCCCTAGGGGACGCCACTTGCTGGTTCGTGAGTGAAAGTCACCTGCCGTCATATCTCAAAACTGACTTACGAGTCACGTTTGAGATATTTGCTCTTTAAAAATCTGGATCAAGCTGAAAATTGAAACGACACACAGCTCATGTGTGTTCGAGTCTCTCAAATTTTCGCAATCAGAAGTGAAACATCTTCGGGTTGTGAGGTTAAGCGACTAAGCGTACACGGTGGATGCCCTGGCAGTCAGAGGCGATGAAGGACGTGCTAATCTGCGAAAAGCGCCGGCGAGGTGATATGAACCCTTGACCCGGCGATGTCCGAATGGGGAAACCCAGTGCAATCCGACACACTATCGTTAACTGAATACATAGGTTAACGAGGCGAACCGGGGGAACTGAAACATCTAAGTACCCCGAGGAAAAGAAATCAACCGAGATTCCCCCAGTAGCGGCGAGCGAACGGGGAGCAGCCCGGAGTCTGAATCAGCTTGTGTGTTAGTGGAACGGTCTGGAAAGTCCGACGGTACAGGGTGATAGTCCCGTACACGAAAACACACATGCTGTGAACTCGAAGAGTAGGGCGGGACACGTGGTATCCTGTCTGAATATGGGGGGACCATCCTCCAAGGCTAAATACTCCTGACTGACCGATAGTGAACCAGTACCGTGAGGGAAAGGCGAAAAGAACCCCGGCGAGGGGAGTGAAAAAGAACCTGAAACCGTGTACGTACAAGCAGTGGGAGCACCTTCATGGGGTGACTGCGTACCTTTTGTATAATGGGTCAGCGACTTATATTCTGTAGCAAGGTTAACCGTATAGGGGAGCCGAAGGGAAACCGAGTCTTAACTGGGCGTTAAGTTGCAGGGTATAGACCCGAAACCCGGTGATCTAGCCATGGGCAGGTTGAAGGTTGGGTAACACTAACTGGAGGACCGAACCGACTAATGTTGAAAAATTAGCGGATGACCTGTGGCTGGGGGTGAAAGGCCAATCAAACCGGGAGATAGCTGGTTCTCCCCGAAAGCTATTTAGGTAGCGCCTCGTGAACTCATCTTCGGGGGTAGAGCACTGTTTCGGCTAGGGGGCCATCCCGGCTTACCAACCCGATGCAAACTACGAATACCGAAGAATGTTATCACGGGAGACACACGGCGGGTGCTAACGTCCGTCGTGAAGAGGGAAACAACCCAGACCGCCAGCTAAGGTCCCAAAGTCATGGTTAAGTGGGAAACGATGTGGGAAGGCACAGACAGCCAGGATGTTGGCTTAGAAGCAGCCATCATTTAAAGAAAGCGTAATAGCTCACTGGTCGAGTCGGCCTGCGCGGAAGATGTAACGGGGCTAAACCATGCACCGAAGCTGCGGCAGCGACACTATGTGTTGTTGGGTAGGGGAGCGTTCTGTAAGCCGTTGAAGGTGTGCTGTGAGGCATGCTGGAGGTATCAGAAGTGCGAATGCTGACATAAGTAACGATAAAGCGGGTGAAAAGCCCGCTCGCCGGAAGACCAAGGGTTCCTGTCCAACGTTAATCGGGGCAGGGTGAGTCGACCCCTAAGGCGAGGCCGAAAGGCGTAGTCGATGGGAAACAGGTTAATATTCCTGTACTTGGTGTTACTGCGAAGGGGGGACGGAGAAGGCTATGTCAGCCGGGCGACGGTTGTCCCGGTTTAAGCATGTAGGCGGAGGTTCCAGGTAAATCCGGTACCTTTTAACGCTGAGGTGTGATGACGAGGCACTACGGTGCTGAAGTGATAAATGCCCTGCTTCCAGGAAAAGCCTCTAAGCATCAGGTAACACGAAATCGTACCCCAAACCGACACAGGTGGTCAGGTAGAGAATACCAAGGCGCTTGAGAGAACTCGGGTGAAGGAACTAGGCAAAATGGTGCCGTAACTTCGGGAGAAGGCACGCTGATATGTAGGTGAAGCCCCTGCGGGCGGAGCTGAAATCAGTCGAAGATACCAGCTGGCTGCAACTGTTTATTAAAAACACAGCACTGTGCAAACACGAAAGTGGACGTATACGGTGTGACGCCTGCCCGGTGCCGGAAGGTTAATTGATGGGGTTAGCGGCAACGCGAAGCTCTTGATCGAAGCCCCGGTAAACGGCGGCCGTAACTATAACGGTCCTAAGGTAGCGAAATTCCTTGTCGGGTAAGTTCCGACCTGCACGAATGGCGTAATGATGGCCAGGCTGTCTCCACCCGAGACTCAGTGAAATTGAACTCGCTGTGAAGATGCAGTGTACCCGCGGCAAGACGGAAAGACCCCGTGAACCTTTACTATAGCTTGACACTGAACACTGGTCCTTGATGTGTAGGATAGGTGGGAGGCTTTGAAGCGTGGACGCCAGTCTGCGTGGAGCCGCCCTTGAAATACCACCCTTTAATGGCTGGTGTTCTAACGTAGACCCGTGATCCGGGTTGCGGACAGTGTCTGGTGGGTAGTTTGACTGGGGCGGTCTCCTCCCAAAGAGTAACGGAGGAGCACGAAGGTTGGCTAATCCTGGTCGGACATCAGGAGGTTAGTGCAATGGCATAAGCCAGCTTGACTGCGAGCGTGACGGCGCGAGCAGGTGCGAAAGCAGGTCATAGTGATCCGGTGGTTCTGAATGGAAGGGCCATCGCTCAACGGATAAAAGGTACTCCGGGGATAACAGGCTGATACCGCCCAAGAGTTCATATCGACGGCGGTGTTTGGCACCTCGATGTCGGCTCATCACATCCTGGGGCTGAAGTAGGTCCCAAGGGTATGGCTGTTCGCCATTTAAAGTGGTACGCGAGCTGGGTTTAGAACGTCGTGAGACAGTTCGGTCCCTATCTGCCGTGGGCGCTGGAGAATTGAGGGGGGCTGCTCCTAGTACGAGAGGACCGGAGTGGACGCATCACTGGTGTTCGGGTTGTCATGCCAATGGCACTGCCCGGTAGCTAAATGCGGAAGAGATAAGTGCTGAAAGCATCTAAGCACGAAACTTGCCCCGAGATGAGTTCTCCCTGAGACTTTAAGTCTCCTGAAGGAACGTTGAAGACGACGACGTTGATAGGTCGGGTGTGTAAGCGCAGCGATGCGTTGAGCTAACCGATACTAATGAACCGTGAGGCTTAACCTTACAACGCCGAAGGTGTTTTGGCGAAGAGACAGACACGATTTTCAGCCTGATACAGATTAACAGAATTTGCCTGGCGGCTTTAGCGCGGTGGTCCCACCTGACCCCATGCCGAACTCAGAAGTGAAACGCCGTAGCGCCGA
>NZ_KQ089854.1:337534-372260 GCF_001037565.1 Enterobacter sp. BWH52
ACAGTTCGGTCCCTATCTGCCGTGGGCGCTGGAGAATTGAGGGGGGCTGCTCCTAGTACGAGAGGACCGGAGTGGACGCATCACTGGTGTTCGGGTTGTCATGCCAATGGCACTGCCCGGTAGCTAAATGCGGAAGAGATAAGTGCTGAAAGCATCTAAGCACGAAACTTGCCCCGAGATGAGTTCTCCCTGAGACCTTGAGTCTCCTGAAGGAACGTTGAAGACGACGACGTTGATAGGTCGGGTGTGTAAGCGCAGCGATGCGTTGAGCTAACCGATACTAATGAACCGTGAGGCTTAACCTTACAACGCCGAAGGTGTTTTGGCGAAGAGACAGACACGATTTTCAGCCTGATACAGATTAACAGAATTTGCCTGGCGGCTTTAGCGCGGTGGTCCCACCTGACCCCATGCCGAACTCAGAAGTGAAACGCCGTAGCGCCGATGGTAGTGTGGGGTCTCCCCATGTGAGAGTAGGGAACTGCCAGGCATCAAACAAGTGAAGAGGCCATCCGCAAGGATGGCCTTTTTGCGTTTGTTTGCTGAAAAACGGCAGGCCGTAAGGCGAAGCCGCCATCCGGCAACTCAGAGCGCACTATCCACATTCAAACGACGCAATTGCCGCTGATGGAAACGCCCAAGGATCAGCACCGTCGTTAACGCACCAAGCAGCGCGCAAAACATATCAGACTGGGTATCCCATGGATCGCCCTGCGTCCCCAGAAAATCATCCGCACCCTGTCCCATCGCCAAAGCAGCCCACCACTCAATGAGTTCATAGGTGGCGCTAATGGCCAGAGCAACACAGCACACCAGAAACCCCGTCATCTTATGTCCACGAACATACCCACCGCGCAGCAGAATTTCTCGCGCTGCCAGTGCGGGAACCAGCCCCTGGAAGAAGTGACCGAGCTTGTCATACGGATTTCGGCTAAGCCCGAGCATCTCCTGAACCTCAAAACCAACCGGAACCTTTGCGTAGGTGTACATTCCACCAACCATCAGAATGATGGCGTGGAAGAAAACCAGAGTATAGAGAAGGGGAGTCAAAGGGTATCGCCGGTGTGTGGCAAGCAGAAGTGGGATGATGATAATGACGGGCGTCACCTCCATCAACCAGGTGACGCGATCGCTCGTGAACAGGCCGGTATAAAACAGGATCATCAGCAGGAGCAGTGACCCGGCTTTTAAAGCAGATAAGGTCATATCATTTTCATTGTCAGGAAAAAAAAATCACTATTACCTGACAGAAGGGAAAATTCAATGCGTAGCGGGGACAGAAAAGCAAAAACCCAGCCATAGGCTGGGTTCTTTAAATAGTGGTGCCCGGACTCGGAATCGAACCAAGGACACGGGGATTTTCAATCCCCTGCTCTACCGACTGAGCTATCCGGGCAACGGAGCGCATTAAACCGCAATCGCGCGCGATCGTCAACATTATTTCGGGAAAAGCTGTTCAACTGCTTAAGTTTGCGGCAATCTGTCCGTTTGTGCCCTGGAATTGCACAAATCTTCCAGACAGTTCAGGCAAGATGTGACAATGCTGACGGTAAGAGGAGGGCAGTATGGCAAACGACTGGCTTGAGCTGCTTCAGCATGCAGAAACAGGTATTGAGACAATTAAGGCGCATTTCGAAGGACATGCCTTTGATCCCCACTGGCATGATAGCTATCTGGTCGGAATAACCCTTTCCGGTACGCAGCAGTTCCACTGTCGCCGTGAACGCCACCGTAGCCAGCCGGGCGATGCTTTTTTACTTGAGCCCGGGGAGATCCATGACGGTGATGCGCCGGTAGAGGGCGGCTTTACTTATCTGACCTTTTATCTGGATGAACACTGGCTCACCCATACGCTTCAAGGCCTGTATGACTCTACTCCCGGGAGTTACACTCTCCACTTTGCCCAAACGCTGACACGAGAGCCTCAGTTGGTGCGCGCTATCGGTGATACATTTGCCTCGTTGCATAACGATGAGATGAAGATCGTCCAACAGAGCACAATGGATAACCTGCTCTCTCAGATAACTACCCACTGCCACTGGCGTAAGAAACTCCCGTCGCAATTACAAAGCTCCGCTGTGGCGCATCGTGCCCGCGACTATCTCTATGCGCATATCGGCGAGAACGTGGGGCTATCAGACCTTGCCCGCGAGACGGGTACGGATCGCTTTACCCTCACCCGCTGTTTTAAACGCGAATTTCACCTGGCACCGCACGCCTGGCTTATCCAGCTGCGACTGGCAAAGGCCCGACAGATGCTGGCGTGTGGGGAACTGCCTGTTGATGTTGCGACGGCAGTGGGTTTTGCCGATCAAAGCCATCTTGGTCGCTGGTTCCAGCGTGCATACCGTATTTCTCCGGCACACTACCGCCGGTTGTGCACAAACCTTCCAGACGTTTCCAGAAAATAACGGCACATTCGTGGCTCTAATAAAAAAGGAGTCACCTGTGAATTTATTACCCTTCCTGCTGTTTGCATTTGTCGCCTCGATTACACCGGGGCCAACCAACATTCTGGTACTGGCTAACAGTCAGCACTTTGGCGTAAAAAATACGGTTCCTGCGATCCTGGGCGGGTGTATTGCCGCCAGCGCTATTGTTCTGGTTTCAGGCGCTGGGGCAGGAGAAGTGTTACGCCAGTATCCATTAATACGTCAGGTAATGAGCTGGGCGGGTGTGCTGTGGCTTTCCTGGATGAGCTGGCAGCTGTTTAGCGCCCCGGCCGCGAATCTCTCCTCCAGAAGTCACGTCCGATTTACCGCGCGGGCGGCGGCGTTACTACAGGTTGTAAACCCAAAAACATGGATGATGGCGCTGGCAGTTGTCAGCCTGTTTACTCCGGCAAGCGACCATGCATTACGGGATATTACGCTGATGGCGCTATGGTTTCTGGCGATCTCCGTGGTCTGTTTGTTGTGCTGGGCGTGGCTGGGGAAGGCGGTGAACCGGATTTTCCGCACCACCGTGGCGATGGTGCGATTTCAGCGCGCGATGGCGCTGTGTTTGTTTATTTCCGCCTGGATGGGAATGCTGGCTTAGGTCAGTGCACCACCCATACGACACTGCGCGAACCGCAAAATATCTTCCGCCAGACGGTGCGCCGTATCCACATCCGCCTGGCTACGGTTCACCGGCATGCGGCTCAGGCAACCTTCCAGCACCAGCTCCATCTGCTTCGCGACCATTGCCGGATCATCCACTTCAAGTGTGGTCAGCAGCTCATGTGTGAACTCGTGCGCGGCTCGTTTTTGCTGATCTGCCAGTTGATGGATGGGGTGCCCAGGATCCGGATAGTAGGTGCAGGCGGCGATAAACAGACAACCTGGGTAACGGTTGTTGGTAACACACTCCGTCAGTGCGGTATAGCGCGCCAGCAGCTTTTGCTCGGTGGTCAGTTCTTCATTCAGCATCAGCTGCCTGCGCCAGATATCCACCTGCTGGCTGAGATAGCGCAGGGCATCGTACAGCAGCGCCTCTTTATCCGGCCAGAAGCGCCTAAGTTCATCCAGAGGGTAATCGATACGGTCGGCGACCATCTCAAGCGTGGTGCTGGCGATCCCTTGAATCTCAAGCAATTGCAGGGCTTGTCCCAGTACGTCTTCGCGTTGCACGGTTATCTCCTCCGCTATTCCCAACGGTTTGTCCCGTCTAAAGTGTTGTTTACGGTTGGCGATTGCGCAAATGCGCGTTGAATGCCGTCGCGTCCATAAACCCGGTTACACGCTGCGTCGGCTGTTCTTCCCCCTGTTCATTGAAGAACAGGATGGTAGGCAACCCGAGCACGTTAAGTTGCTTCAGCAGAGCCTTATCCTGCGTGCTGTTGGCGGTTACGTTCGCCTGGAGCAGAACGGTATCGCTCAGCGCATGTTGTACCTGCGGATCGCTGAAGGTGTATTTTTCAAACTCTTTGCAGGCCACGCACCAGTCGGCATAGAGATCGAGCATGACCGGTTTGCCTTTCGCCTGCGCCAGGGCGTGGTTAAGGTCATCCACGTTTTTAATCTGTATAAAATTCAGATGAGCCTGCGTTTGACCTGCCGGGGTGCCAAACGCCCAGTCCTGTAGCGGACGGACGCTCACCAGCGCGGCCGCCAGCAGAAGGATCTGTAGCAGGCGCATCCACGGTTTCTTCGCCCCCAGACTCACGATAAACGCCCAGCTGAAGAAGGCCACGCCGAGCATCGCCCAAAGACGTGTACCCCACACATCACCGATGATGCGCTCCAGCAGAAATACCGGCAGCGCCAGAATGACAAAACCAAACGCGGTTTTCACCGTCTCCATCCACGGGCCGCTTTTCGGCAGCAGACGATTGCCAAACACCGTCACCAGGATCAGCGGCAGGCCCATGCCGAGCGCGTAGAGGTACAGCGTGCCGCCGCCGAGCCACAGGTTGCCGCTCTGAGCAATGTATAACAGAATGGCGCTCAGCGGCGCAGTGGTGCAGGGGGAGCAAATCAGCCCGGCGATGGCACCCATGGCGAACACGCCGCCCGCAGAGCCACCCTGCTGACGGTTGCTCATCAGCGTCAGACGGGTTTGCAGGGAAGAGGGCAGTTGCAGGGTGAACAGGCCAAACATCGACAGCGCCAGCAGAATAAACACCGCTGACAGTCCGATAAGCACATAAGGATGCTGAAGGGCGGCCTGGAACTGCAACCCGGCAGCGGCGACCACTAGGCCGAGCGCCGTATAGGTTAACGCCATGCCCTGTACATAGATAAAGGCCAGCAACAGCGCACGGGCGGTGGAAAGGCGTTGTTTACCGCCCAGCACGATGCCAGAGATAAGCGGGTACATAGGCAGTACGCAGGGCGTAAAGGCGATGCCGATACCAATCAATAACGCCCAAAGTGCTGAGAACGGAAGGTCTGAAGTGGCTTCGCCTGCGCCTTCACCCTTCATCCTGGCCCTCTCCCCTGATGGGAGAGGGGAGGCAGCGCCTTTCACTTCGCTAAGCGGAACGACCTTTGTTTCAGGTGGGTAACAGAATCCGGCGTCTGCGCAGCCCTGATAGGTGACCGTTAATGTGGCACCTTTATCGGCATGGTTCACCGTGACGGGCACGCTTAAGCGCTGGCGATAAATTTCACTCTTACCGTAGAACTCGTCCTCGTGCCACACGCCAGCGGGCATCTGCAATGCGCCGACGTTCGCCTTTGTCGGCGTGATGCTGACCTGCTTGCGATAGAGGTAGTAACCCTCTTTCACCTGCCAGGTGAGACTGAGATCGTGCTGGTTTTGCTGAAAGTCGAAAACGAATGCCTGATCGGCAGGAATAAAGTTCGAACGGCCGGGTGCGTCAAACAACCCGGCAAAAACTGACGTGCTGCACAGCAGCAGGATCAGCGTAATGAAGCGTTGAGCCATGAGAGATAATCGTTATCGCCGTGGACCACTGGCAGCACCAGCAGCTCCGGGGTTTGGTATGGATGATGAGACTTGAGGCAGTCGAGGAGAGCCTGCTGGTTTGTCAGGTTGGTTTTGAGCAACATCTGGACTTCGTACTCTTGCTCCAGCTTGCCTTCCCAGTAATAAAGAGAGGTGGCGCCGGGAAGAAGCGTGACACAGGCAGCCAGTTTTTCGGCCAGCACTTTGGCGGCCAGATCCTGGGCAGAAGCTTCATCAGGGGCGGTGCACAGTACAACAACAGCATCAGGCGTGTTCACAAGTCGACCTCCTCATCACGAAAGTCTTCACTATATCACGCAAGGCGGTTGGTCATTAATGAAACGGGCCGCAGAGCGGCCCGTTTTTAACTATTTTTACAACGGCTAATCGTTTACAGCACAATGCCGCCGATGATAAAGCCGAGGATCACGCAGAGCGTAATCGCCACCACGCCCGGGATGAGGAACGCGTGGTTAAACACGTACTTACCAATACGGGTTGAGCCGGTGTCATCCATCTCAACTGCGGCCAGTAGGGTTGGGTAGGTTGGCAGCACGAACAGGGCGGAAACCGCTGCAAAAGAGGCAATCGCCGTCAGCGGCGTAACGCCCAGCATCAGTGCCGCAGGCATCAGCGCTTTGGTGGTCGCAGCCTGGGAGTACAGCAGCGTCGCGGCAAAGAACAGCACTACTGCCAGCAGCCACGGATAGTTGTGCAGCAGGTCGCCTGCAACGGTCTGGATATCGCTGATGTGCGCTTTCACAAAGGTATCACCGAGCCACGCCACGCCCAGCACGCACACGCAGGCGCTCATACCGGATTTGAAGGTGCTGGCGTTCAGCACTTCGCTGGTGTCGATTTTACAGGTGATGCTGATCAGCGTCGCGATGGTCAGCATAAACACCACAATGGCTTCGTTACGCGGCAGAACCGGGTTCTGGATCAGACCTACCGTGTCGCTGATGGCGGTCGCGTAGAACATCACGGCGACGATACCAATCAGAAACAGCAGCACGGAGCGTTTTGCATGCGGCTTCAGCTCGAAGACCTGGCTACCGCGCAGGCTCACTTCACCTTTTGCCAGACGCTCCTGGTAAACCGGATCGTCTTTCAGCTCGGCACCGAGGAAGTTACACAGCACGGCAGTGATCATTACCGCAATCAGCGTGACCGGAATACAGATTGCCAGCAGCGTCAGGTAACTTACGCCCATTGGCTCAAGGATGCCCGCGAAGAAGACCACCGCCGCGGAAATAGGCGAGGCGGTAATCGCAATCTGGGAGGCGACCACGGCAATAGAAAGAGGGCGAGACGGGCGAATACCCTGCTCTTTCGCCACTTCGGTGATGACCGGCAGCGTGGAGAAGGCAGTATGGCCAGTACCGGCGAGAATGGTCATAAACCAGGTCACCAGCGGGGCAAGGAAGGTGATGTATTTCGGATGGCGACGCAGCATACGCTCCGCCAGGCTCACCAGGTAGTCCATACCGCCAGCGACCTGCATGGCCGCGATAGCAGCAATAACCGCCATGATGATTTCGATAACGTCAAAAGGGATTGCGCCGGGTTTAATCTGAAAGATCAGGGTAAGTACAAGCACTCCGAGACCGCCAGCAAAACCGATGCCGATTCCCCCGAGTCGTGCGCCCAAATAAATCGCCAACAGGACGATGACGAGTTCTGCTCCAAACATAAAGACCTGCCTTGCTCATTAACAAGTTGATATTGAATTGTTGTGTTTTGGTAACGCCCATAAAGAAAAAAGGCACGTCACAAGTGACGTGCCTTTCGGAAGCTTAGCCTGAACGGTTACTGTTCGCTTTCATCGGTATATCGTTTCGCTTTATATGCCGGGTGCATCAGGTTCTGGGCGGAGAAGATATCGTCCAGTTCGGCTTCGGTCAACAATCCTCGCTCGAGAACCACCTCACGTACGCTCTTACCGGTTTCGGCACAAATCTTCCCGACGATATCGCCGTTGTGGTGGCCGATGAAGGGGTTGAGGTAGGTGACGATGCCGATGGAGTTATAGACGTAGCCTTCACACACTTCTTTATTCGCGGTGATGCCATTAATGCATTTTTCCAGCAGGTTGTAGCAGGCGTTGGTCAGAATATGGATAGATTCAAACATCGCCTGGCCAATCACCGGCTCCATCACGTTCAGCTGGAGCTGACCGGCTTCGGAGGCCATGGTGACGGTCGTATCGTTACCAATCACCTTGAAGCAAACCTGGTTCACCACTTCTGGCACCACCGGGTTCACTTTAGCTGGCATGATGGATGAACCCGCCTGCAACTCTGGCAGGTTGATTTCATTCAGGCCAGCGCGCGGACCGGAGGAGAGCAGGCGTAGGTCGTTACAGATTTTGGACAGTTTCACCGCCAGACGTTTCAGGGCGCTGTGCACCATCACGTAGGCGCCGCAGTCTGAGGTAGCTTCAATCAGGTCTTCCGCAGGCACAACCGGCAGGTTGGACACTTCAGCCAGCTTCTGTACCGCCAGTTGCTGATAGCCATCTGGCGTGTTCAGGCGTGTACCGATGGCGGTTGCGCCCAGGTTCACTTCCAGCAGCAGTTCGGACGTACGCAGCAGGTTTTTCGTCTCTTCGTTCAGCAGCACGTTAAACGCGTGGAATTCCTGTCCGAGGGTCATTGGCACCGCGTCCTGCAACTGGGTACGGCCCATTTTCAGGATGTCCTGGAACTCAACGGCTTTACGCTGGAAGCCATCGCCCAACTGATTAATCGCGTCGACCAGTTTAACGACAGAGGCATACACCGCGATGCGGAAGCCGGTTGGGTAGGCGTCGTTGGTGGACTGACATTTGTTAACGTGGTCGTTCGGGTTCAGGTACTGGTATTCACCTTTCTGATGACCCATCAGCTCCAGGCCGATGTTTGCCAGCACTTCGTTGGTGTTCATGTTGACAGAGGTGCCCGCGCCGCCCTGATAGACGTCGACCGGGAACTGATCCATGCATTTGCCGTTGTTCAGCACTTCATCGCACGCGGCGATAATCGCATTTGCAGCGCTTTTAGGAATGGTTTGCAGCTCTTTGTTCGCCAGAGCCGCGGCTTTTTTTACCATCACCATGCCACGCACAAATTCAGGGATGTCGCTGATTTTGCTGTTGCTGATGTAGAAGTTTTCAATCGCTCTCAGAGTGTGAACACCATAGTAGGCATCCGCTGGAACTTCCCTGGTACCCAACAAATCTTCTTCGATACGAATGTTGTTTAACATGTGAACCTTCTTTTCAAGCTGCCGATGGATTGTACTAAACGCACAGTATATATGTGGTTTTGAATATTTTATGACCGACGATTATTCCCTCAATCGGCCAGATGTTCGAGATCATATGCTGATGATAGCGAATTGCCGTAAGCTGGATCACTTATTATCGACCCGATTTCATGATAATTATTAATCTGTGAAATATGTCACCGCTTTAATATTTCCAGAAAAAATATCCGTGCAAACCGATTGAAATTTGGCTAACCGTCGCCATCTCTTATCTACGCGCTTCGCGAACACATTCAGTCAGGGGCCTGAAGGCGCCTGCTACACAGGAGATGCCAGTGCGCTGGATACCATTTATTGCTTTCTTTCTTTATGTTTACATTGAAATTTCGATTTTCATCCAGGTTGCCCATGTGCTGGGCGTCCTGCTGACGCTGATTCTGGTGATCTTCACCTCCGTCATCGGCATGTCGCTGGTGCGTAATCAGGGTTTCAAAAATTTCCTGTTAATGCAGCAGAAGATGGCCGCAGGCGAAAGCCCGGCCGCCGAGATGATCAAAAGCGTGTCGCTGATTATTGCTGGTTTGCTGCTGATCCTGCCGGGCTTCTTTACAGACTTCCTCGGCCTGCTGTTGCTGTTGCCTCCGGTGCAGAAGCACCTGACCATGAAGCTGCTACCGCATCTGCGTTTCAGCCGTATGCCAGGCGGTGGTTTCAGCACCGGCCCGGGGGATACCTTTGAAGGGGAATACCAGCGTAAGGATGAGCAGCGCGACCGGTTAGATCATAAAGACGATCGGTGAGTTTCTGGCCCGGTGGCGCTCGCTCACCGGGCCTGCGGAGCTTGCCGCTTCGGTAAAAACACCCACAGCCCCGCCAGCATGACGATGGCGTACACACTCTTCCATCCCACCATCGCCAGTAGCATCAGGCACAGGACACACCCGACAGCCGCCAGCGCCTTAAAGCGTCCTTTCAGTAGCCGACAGCCCGCCAGCATGCACAGCAGGTAGATCATGATGAAAATACCGTTGGCGTAGACAATCAGCGCGTCAAGGTTGATGTCGAGGAGATAAATGGCCAGGGAACTCACCACGCAGCAGCCCAGTACGGTATTCAGCGCATTCACCGGAAGCTGACGCTTTGACAGGCGTGAGAGGGGGCTATCCGGTTTATAAAGTGCCTGAGACCACACCAGCCGGGCGAAGCTCTGAATATAAATGTTGAGGCTGGCAAAGCAGGCGAGATAGCCAATCACGCAGGCTACCCACAGGGCTTTAACACCAAACAGCTGCACCACGATGCCCGGCAGCGACGCGGCGGCGGCTTTCTCTTCACTGAACGCGTTGAAGTGCAGCACCAGTACGGTACAGGCCCAGTACACGGTGCCCGCCAGCAGCAGGCCAATCATCAGAGCGCGGGGAAAGTCACGCTCGGGCTGTTTAAACTCGGATGCCAGATGAGCGAACGCCTCCAGACCGACGAAACACCAGAACATGACGGATAGTGCAGCGAAAAGCTGTGCGTGGTCGATGTCGTTAATCGCGGGGAAAGGGATATCCGCCACCGTAATGTCACCCGCAAACCAGATGGCGACGATCAGCGCGACAATTAACACGGCGACCAGCGTTTGCAGATTGGCGCTGGAACTGGCCCCTCGCGAGCCAACCCACCAGACAATCGCCAGCGTACCGATTTCAGCCAGCAGCAGTTGTTCATCGTGCCAGCCAAACAGCGCCTGTCCGAAGCCGGTTGCGATATGCAGGGCTGCCGGAAGGCCAACGGGTATCACCGACAAAAATAGCCAGCCGGTGACACGCTCCATCCGCGGCCCAAACGCCATGCCGACAAAATGCGCTACGCCGCCTGCGCTCGGGAAGTGCCGCCCGAGTATGGCAAAGACAATCGCCACCGGAAACACCAGCACGATCAGCACCGGCCATGCCCAAAGACTGTTATTGCCGGCAACCAACGCCGCCAGCGCGGGAACCGCAAATACCCCCGTGCCTAATAAAGACGTTGAGAGTAAGCCAATGCCCTGCGCCAGCCCCAACTCCTGCCTGAGTCCACTCATTTACCTCGTCCCGCCACCATCAAAAGAGAGTGGATGGTAACACTTTCGCAAATTTTTTTTCGATTACCCCTTGAAGGGGTAAAAAGCTATCCCCATCTCTCAGGGCACTAGCCGGAAAACCGCATGCGGACCGGCGTCATCCATAACTGATAATGACTTTCTCAAAGGAGAGCTATCAATGAGTATTCGTCCGTTACATGATCGTGTGATCGTCAAACGTAAAGAAGTTGAAACCAAGTCTGCTGGCGGCATCGTTCTGACCGGTTCAGCAGCAGCAAAATCAACGCGTGGCGAAATCATCGCTGTCGGTAAGGGCCGCATCCTGGAAAACGGAACTGTGCAGCCACTGGACGTTAAAGTTGGTGACATCGTCATTTTCAACGATGGCTACGGCGTGAAATCCGAGAAGATCGACAATGAAGAAGTGTTGATCATGTCCGAGAGCGACATTCTGGCAATTGTTGAAGCGTAATTAACGCACGAAAACTGTACGAATTTGAGGAAATAAGAACATGGCAGCTAAAGACGTAAAATTCGGTAACGACGCTCGTGTAAAAATGCTCCGCGGCGTAAACGTACTGGCAGACGCAGTGAAAGTCACTCTGGGCCCGAAAGGCCGTAACGTAGTGCTGGACAAATCCTTCGGCGCGCCAACCATCACCAAAGATGGTGTTTCTGTTGCACGTGAAATCGAGCTGGAAGACAAGTTCGAAAACATGGGCGCACAGATGGTGAAAGAAGTTGCCTCTAAAGCGAACGACGCTGCCGGTGACGGTACCACCACCGCGACCGTACTGGCGCAGGCGATCATCACCGAAGGCCTGAAAGCCGTTGCTGCGGGCATGAACCCAATGGATCTGAAACGTGGTATCGACAAAGCCGTCGCTTCCGCTGTTGAAGAACTGAAAGCGCTGTCCGTACCGTGCTCTGACTCTAAAGCCATTGCTCAGGTTGGTACTATCTCCGCTAACTCCGACGAAACCGTAGGTAAACTGATCGCTGAAGCGATGGATAAAGTCGGTAAAGAAGGCGTGATCACCGTTGAAGACGGTACTGGTCTGGAAGACGAACTGGACGTGGTTGAAGGTATGCAGTTCGACCGCGGTTACCTGTCCCCATACTTCATCAACAAGCCAGAAACTGGCGCTGTTGAGCTGGAAAGCCCGTTCATCCTGCTGGCTGACAAGAAAATCTCCAACATCCGCGAAATGCTGCCAGTGCTGGAAGCCGTTGCGAAAGCAGGCAAGCCGCTGGTAATCATTGCTGAAGACGTTGAAGGCGAAGCGCTGGCGACCCTGGTGGTTAACACCATGCGTGGCATCGTGAAAGTGGCAGCGGTTAAAGCACCTGGCTTCGGCGATCGTCGTAAGGCGATGCTCCAGGATATCGCTACCCTGACCGGCGGTACCGTGATCTCCGAAGAGATCGGTATGGAGCTGGAAAAAGCGACTCTGGAAGACCTGGGCCAGGCGAAACGCGTTGTGATCAACAAAGACACCACCACCATCATCGACGGTGTGGGTGAAGAAGCCGCTATTCAGGGCCGTGTTGGTCAGATCCGTAAGCAGATCGAAGAAGCAACTTCCGATTACGACCGTGAAAAACTCCAGGAGCGCGTAGCGAAACTGGCAGGTGGCGTAGCGGTAATCAAAGTCGGTGCGGCTACCGAAGTTGAAATGAAAGAGAAGAAAGCACGCGTTGACGACGCCCTGCACGCGACCCGTGCTGCGGTAGAAGAAGGCGTGGTTGCTGGTGGTGGTGTCGCGCTGGTGCGTGTAGCCGCTAAACTGGCTGGCCTGACTGCTCAGAACGAAGACCAGAACGTGGGTATCAAAGTTGCGCTGCGCGCAATGGAAGCTCCGCTGCGTCAGATCGTGTCCAACGCCGGTGAAGAGCCGTCTGTGGTTGCGAACAAGGTGAAAGCGGGTGAAGGTAACTACGGTTACAACGCGGCAACTGAAGAATACGGCAACATGATCGACTTCGGTATCCTGGATCCAACTAAAGTGACCCGTTCTGCTCTGCAATACGCGGCATCTGTAGCTGGCCTGATGATCACGACCGAGTGCATGGTGACCGACCTGCCTAAAGGCGACGCGCCTGACTTAGGTGCTGCTGGTGGTATGGGCGGCATGGGTGGCATGGGCGGCATGATGTAATCATGCTGTTCTGAACCTCTCAGAACGAGCCCCGGGCAGCAATGCCCGGGGTTTTTTATTATCTTCTACTCAAACGTGCCTTTCACGCACACCACGCCTTCACGCACCATCTGGCGGCCTTTCGCCCAGACCTCACGGATCTTCAGGTCATCCGTCAGCACCAGGAAATCGGCATCGCATCCGGGCGCGATCCGCCCTTTATGCTCCAGACCGAGAAACTCCGCCACGTTACGCGTAAATGGCAGAAGTGCCTCCTCCAGAGGCAGGTGATACCGGCCGACCAGCTGCTGTAGCGTATCAAGCAGGGACTCAAAACCCGCCACGCCAATGCCAACAAGATTACCGTTTGCGTCAAAATTCGGCTGGCTGCCGTTGCCATCCGAGCTGAGCGTGAGCCGGTTAAACGGCACCTGCGCGTCACGGGCCGTCGCGATGGCGGTAGCGGCATCAATGGGCTCACTGATGCTGGTGGTGATGTCGATGTACCCCCCTTCGCGGGCATAGTCCAGTGCGGCGTGGAACAGTGCCTGGGCGCGGTTGACGTGGGTTGGCAGCAGCTTCGTGCGAGGCACGTCGGCGTTATTCAGGATGTTAAGCAGTGGCTCCAGCAGTTTAGGGCTGTTGCCGAGGTGAAATACGGATATCCCCGCTTTGGCGCCCAGCAGCCCGCCGACGCGCGACTGGGCGGCCATATTCGCGAGCTGGTCATCTGCCGGTGCGGAAGAGCGATGGTCAGAAATCGCGCATTTCACGCCAATGATTTTATCAATTAGCGCCACATCCTTTTCGATACTGCCAGTGATCGTCGGAGAAGGCAGGCCATACGCGCCTGTCAGCATCCATGCGCTGATCCCTTCATGCTCAAGTGCCCGCGTTTTCGCCAGCAGCGACTCGGGATGGCGGGTCACGCCGTCGGTGCCCAGCAGGCCTACAACGGAGGTGATGCCAGCCGCCACCAGCGCAGACAATCGTACCTCTGGCGTCCGGGTGTGGGGACCGGCTTCACCGCCGCCGCCAATCAGGTGTACATGCTGATCGATAAACCCCGGGCAAACCACCGCTCCGGCGAGATCGCTTTCAGGACAGTCTGGCCTCATTGTGGCGTGGCCAGCTTTTTCGACTGCGACGATTTTTCCTCCGGCAATCAGCAGATCGCAATGCCCAAGATCCTCGGGAGCGTAAAGCTGCGCATTGCGGAAAAGGTGCGGTTCCAGCACTGAAAAATCCATTTTTATCTCCTCAGAAGAGTAGTTGCATCACCCACATTGAGAGCAGGGCGTTAATGACGCAGACAGCGATGATGTGCGGATAATACTTCGGGTTGACGCCTGCGGTGCCAAGGCAACGACCCGTGTTTTGTTTGCACCGGATTACCCATCAGATAGATGGCGGGCAGCAGGATGGTGGCATCGTGACCGTTGAGCGTGCCGGCAGCGACCAGACTGGCGCAGACCCCCACACCGCCCCCCATGCTCATCACCGAGGCCAGAAGAACCGTTGCCGCCGCACCCGGAAGTCCCCACAGAGCCATGATGGGCTCGCATACCCTGCCGACAATATCCAGCAGGCCGGTTACCTTGAGCGCCTGAATGATAACAAACGCCATGACCACGTTCGGCAGCAGGCTGGTGGTGGCGATGGTAAAGCCGCGGCGGGCGCCATCGATAAACAAGTCCATGATATTTTTACGCGACCGGGCGATCATTTTTCCTCCTGAGCGCAGCGAACTTCCATGTGGGCGATCCACAGTCGCAGAAAGTTCGCGCCAACAAATTTGAACACCAGAATGACGGCAAGCGGCGTGATTACGGGGACGGTAATAAAGGTAAAGAGTGCGGCGCCGGAAGAAAAATAGTTGGTAATAATGGCGCTACCGCTGGTCTGGAAGGTGGCGAAAATGGCGCGCTCATGGTCAGTAATTGCCCCTTCGTTGGTCAACTCTTTGGTCATCCCTGCGGCAGCATCAGTATTTTGCAGGTTGGCGATAAGCGCCAGAGAGCAAATGCCCGGCACGCCGAGCAGCGGGCGCAGAATGGGCGTCATAAGCTGTTGTGCGGCGCGCAGCCCGCCCAGCCCCTCGGTAACGGCAATGATCCCGAGCGATAAAATGACCGAGGGCGCCAGTTCAAGGGCAAACAAAAACCCATCTTTCGCTCCCGTGCCGCCCTCGCCGCGAAACGTCAGCGCACCGTTCACCGGTCCAAAGCTGCCGTTCAGGACGGTAAAATCCAGCACGCGCCACCATTCGGTACTTTTGGCGAAAAAACCTGAGAAAAATACGATGGTGAGCACGAACGCCAGATAGCCCACCCAGGTTACTTTTTCCTCTCCTGAGGATGATGCACTCATGAAACCCCCTTTTTTGAGTCGCGTACAAAAGTTGTACGTCGCATCACTAAAAACGATCGGGGGCTAAAACACGATATCCCAAAGGTTATTATCAGAATTCATTTAAGATGTCGGAGGAGTGCCAGCGGAATCTGGCTCGCAGAAATGCTCAGCATTTTTCTTTTGGTCATCTTTTTAGTATAAGGTTTACACGCGGACAACTACTGTCCAGCTTATTGAAAACGAGGAATAACATGCGCATAAAAGTCTGTGCAGGGATTGTAGGTGCAGCATTGCTGCTGGCGGGTTGTAGCACCAGCAATGAGCTGACGGCAGCGGGCCAGAGCGTTCGCTTTGTGGAAGATAAGCCGGGCAGCGAATGCCAGCTGTTAGGCACCGCCACTGGCGAGCAAAGCAACTGGATGTCGGGGCAGCACGGCGAAGAGGGCGGCTCTATGCGCGGTGCGGCCAATGCCCTGCGTAATCAGGCTGCGGCAATGGGCGGCAACGTGATTTACGGGGTAAGCAGCCCGACGCAGGGGATGCTGTCCAGCTTTGTGCCAACCGCCAGCCAGATGAACGGCCAGGTCTATAAGTGCCCGAACTGATATAACCGTTTGATGGCGCTGCCGCTTTATCTCCAGGGCAGGTAAGCGTAGCGCCACCTGCCTTTTTACTGCTGACGCAGCTGCAAATCCAGCGGCGTCTTACTCGGCTCTCCGCCAATCTCACGTGCCAGCTTCGGCACCATATAACCTGAAACCAGCGTTAACAGCTCGCGCATAATCTTCCGGGCCTCTTCATCTGTCACCATGAAGTGCGCCGCGCCCTGGACGCGATCCAGAACATGCAGGTAATAGGGCATAACGCCCGCATCAAATAAGGCATTGCTGAGATCGGCCAGCACGCGGGCGCTGTCGTTCACGCCGCGCAGTAATACGCTCTGGTTGAGCAGCGTCACGCCTGCCTTTCGCATACGCGCCATCGCCGCACGAAAGTCCGCGTCAATTTCATTCGCGTGGTTGATATGATTCACCAGCAGCACCTGCAAACGGGACTGCTCCAGGCGCGTGACCAGGGCGTCGGTGATACGCGCCGGGATGACGATCGGTAAACGGCTGTGAATGCGCAGACGCTTAATGTGCGGGATGGTCTCAAGCTGAGTCAGCAGCCAGTCCAGCTCATGATCTTTTGCCATCAGCGGGTCGCCGCCGGAAAAGATGATTTCATCCAGTTCCGGGTGCGCCGTGATGTAGTCCAGCGCCACCTGCCAGTTGCGCTTATTGCCCTGGTTTTCGGCGTACGGGAAGTGGCGACGGAAGCAATAGCGGCAATTTACCGCGCAACCGCCCTTAACCAGCAGCAGGGCACGATTGCGGTATTTATGCAGCAAACCCGGTACGACACTGTTCTGCTCTTGCAGCGGATCGGTGCTGTAGCCGGGGGCGGTAATAAACTCATCCTGAGAGGTAAGTGTTTGTTTTAATAACGGATCATCAGGATTGCCCTTTTCCATTCGGGCAACAAACGCGCGGGGAACGCGCAGGGCGAAAAGGCGTTTCGCCTCACGACCTGCACGCAACGCTTCGTGCTGTTCGAGGTCTAAAAGACGCAGCAATTCATCAGGACTGGTGATTACATCGGCAAGTTGCGATAACCAATCTTCTCTGGACGGGGTGTTTAGGGTTACAATATGCGCCATTTTGTGGCTTAGCTACCAGTTAACAAATTTAGAGGGCCTTATGGCAACGTACTATAGCAACGATTTTCGTGCTGGTCTTAAAATCATGATGGACGGCGAACCGTACGCGGTTGAAGCCAGCGAATTCGTTAAACCAGGTAAAGGCCAGGCATTCGCACGCGTAAAGCTGCGTCGCCTGCTGACCGGTACCCGTGTTGAGAAAACCTTCAAATCTACTGACTCCGCTGAAGGCGCTGATGTTGTCGATATGAACCTGACTTACCTGTACAACGACGGTGAGTTCTGGCACTTCATGAACAACGAAACCTTCGAGCAGCTGTCTGCGGACGCAAAAGCGATTGGTGACAACGCCAAGTGGCTGCTGGATCAGGCTGAGTGCATCGTGACCCTGTGGAACGGTCAGCCTATCGCGGTTACGCCTCCGAACTTCGTTGAGCTGGAAATCGTTGAAACCGATCCAGGTCTGAAAGGTGATACCGCAGGTACTGGCGGCAAGCCTGCCACTCTGTCTACCGGCGCTGTGGTGAAAGTGCCACTGTTCGTACAGATCGGTGAAGTGATCAAAGTGGATACCCGCTCCGGCGAATACGTATCCCGCGTGAAGTAATTTACGTCATGATGTAAGGCGCAGCGCCCGCTGCGCCTGTTTTTGCAGGCAGGGAAGATGAAACGTACCGTTAAAATTCTGCTTCTGTTAGCGCTCTCCAGCGCAATTCTCTCCGGTTGCAACACCGCGCGTGGCGTGGGTGAAGATATCCAGGATCTCGGCCATATCATTTCCCATGCGGCCAGCTAATTCCGTCTAATTTTCCTAAAAATTCTTCCTTTTCCGTCAAACGACAAGATCTTGTCTATTCTTAAGTTGCTATACACAAAATAACTTTGGCTATAAAAGGAAGATATTATGGTTAAGAAAACAATTGCAGCGATCTTTTCTGTTCTGGTGCTTTCTTCGGTACTGACTGCATGTAACACCACCCGTGGCGTAGGGGAAGATATCTCCGACGGTGGTAACGCGATTTCTGGCGCAGCAACCAAAGCTCAGAACTAATGAAAGCGACGGTACGGCAGGTCATTTCACCGTACCGTCAATTCTCCACTTCCTGTAGCGATAAAAACGGGGAGTAGCGCGTATCCATATGTAGCTTCATGCGGATATTGCGTTTGTACGTGTACACCGTTTTTCCGTTAATGCGCAGATTGCTGGCAATTTTCTGGTTGCTCGCGCCATCCATCCACAGGCTAAGAACTCTCTCTTCCTGACGCGTCAGTAACGGTGCCGCCATCTCCGGAAGCTCCGCGCTTGCGCATGACGTTAGCGCGTCATTTATCACCGCCGCTAGTTTTTCCAGATCGGTATTTTTGGAAAGAGAAGACCATATCGGGAACTGCGCCAGATAATCTGTCATCTCTTGCTCCTGGCCTGATTGCAGCATAATAAAAGGCAATGTTTCGCTGGCAATCAGCAGGGAGGATAGCTGCTGAAAATGGTGTAAATCCTGCCGGAAGCCAGATAAATCAGCGATGACCAGCGCAGGTTTCCATTGCAGGATATGCTCTCTGGCGAGGAAAAGATTATTTACCCCGGTTACGACGAAATGACCCGAAAACAGGTCTGAATGATTGACCCAGGCTTCAAATCCCGTGCGGGTGAAGTGACAACGGTCAATCAAAAGAATTTTAAACATAAAATTTTCGCAGTCGGCTAGTGGTTTGGCTTCCTGCCATCAGAAAGCCTATCATCATAGAGAAGTCGGATGAGTCATAAATGCCTGAACTCCGTGTCTTACTGAGGCTATTTCTTGCCTTAACATGTTCAGCAGAAAAAGTTTGAAAAAAAATTCCATGCTAACCAAAATATAAGGCGCAACCTCAGCCTTGCGGGACGACCCGTAAGCGCTTCATTCATCGGGGACGGCCCCAACTTGTCGTTAAGTTAAGGAGCCTGATATGTCCTGGATCGTTCTTGTTATTGCCGGTTTGCTCGAAGTGGTATGGGCAATTGGCCTGAAATATACCCATGGTTTTACCCGCCTGACGCCCAGCGTCATCACTATCGCCGCAATGATTGTCAGTATCGTCATGTTGTCATGGGCGATGCGAAGCTTGCCAGTCGGAACGGCTTACGCTGTCTGGACGGGAATTGGCGCGGTAGGGGCTGCCATTACCGGTATTCTGCTGCTGGGGGAGTCTGCGAGCCTGGCGCGCATCGCCAGCCTCGCGTTAATCGTCGCGGGTATCATCGGGTTAAAACTCAGTACCCACTAATGCGGCTGTTTTACCCAGAGTAATTTCGTCACGTCAAACCCTTGCCGGGTCGCTATGTCCAGCATCTGCTGTTTCATTTCCGCCGGGATCGTTGGCGTGCGGGAGAGGATCCACAGATAGTTGCGATCCGGCCCACACACCAGCGCATGGCGGTACTCTCTGTCCAGCGCAATGACGTTATACCCGCCGTAGAATGGGCCGATGAAAGAGACTTTCATGGCCGCGCGGTTAGACGCGCCGGTGAAATAGGCCTGACCAACTGACTGCTGCCACATCTGGCGATCCGGGTTATAGCCGCGGTTAATGACCCGGATCCCGCCGTCATCCATCGCGCTGTAGTTGACCGTGACTTTTTCTAAGCCCCGTTCGAACTGATGGTCCATTCGGGCGATTTCATACCAGGTGCCGAGGAAGCGCTGTGCGTCGAAATTACTGACTACCGTGACGCCAGGCGGAGGAGTAGGGGAACTGCAAGCAACCACTAAAAACGCGGCTGTTACTGCGGCAATAACAGGCAGAATGCGCATAGGAGTTTCCTTACTGTTTTTTGTTAAGTGTAGATGACAGCAGGGAAAATGCGGGAGATTGTGTAGGGTGTTTTGCCGGGTGGCGGCTTCGCCTTACCCGGCCTACAAAGTTCACGCGTTGTGTAGGCCGGGTAAGCGCAGCGCCACCCGGCAATGTTTTACTGTAGCGCCTCGAGGATATGGTATGCCGCCTCAACGCGTGCCGGGTTCGGATAGCTTTTATTCGCGAGCATCACAATACCGATCTGCTTTTCAGGAATAAAGGCCACGTAGCTGCCAAATCCGCCAGTAGAACCCGTTTTATGGACCCAGGACGCTTTGACCGGGGGAGCCGGTGGATTCACTTCTGCCACGGGTAATGGCGCCAGCGCTACCTTACTGTCGCTGCCTTCGACCACCGTGTTGGCCTCCACGGGCCAGTTGAGCATCTCCCAGCCCAGACCCTGATACATTGACCCGATACGCCAGTAGCGCGACTGCGCCAGCGCGATGCCCTGCTTAAGTGGGGCATCGGCAACCTTCTCCGGCGCCATGTTTGCCATGACCCAGTTCGCCATATCCTGCACGTTGGTTTTCACGCCATAGGCTTGTGCATCCAGCATTCCCGGCGAAACGCGCACCGCTTTACCGTCACGATAGCCCCAGGAGTAATGCGCCTCTTCCGCTTTCGGAACGTTAATCCAGGTATGGTCCAGCTTGAGCGGCTTAAGGACCCGCGTCGTCATGGCCTGCTCATAGGGCATGCCGGAAGGTTTGACCGCCAGCGCACCAAAAAGACCGATGCTGGCGTTGGCGTAAAGACGCGTTGTGCCAGGCTTCCACTGCGGCTGCCAGTTTTGATAAAAGCGCAGCAGGGAGGCGTTATCCGTGACCTCATCCGGTACCTGTAGCGGCAGGCCGCCAGCGGTGTAGGTGGCGAGATCCAGCATACGAATACCCTGCCACTGCTTGCCTGTCAGCTGTGGCCAGTATCTGGTCACCGGATCGTCCAGCGAAATTTCACCGCGAGCAATGGCATCCCCACCTAAAACGCCGGTGAAGGTTTTACTTATAGAACCCAGCTCGAACAGGGTCTGAGGCGTAACGGGTTTATTCGCCGCGATATCGGCCTTGCCAAACGTGTAATAGTGCGGTTTTCCCTGATAAATAACGGCCACCGCCATGCCTGGAACAGACTGGGCTTTCATCAGCGGGGTAACCGTATTCGCGACCACCTCCGCCAGCTGTTTTTCTGATACTGGCGCGGCGAGAGCAGAGCAAGAGAGGCCCAGCAGCAGGGCGCAGCAAAGGGATTTTTTCATCATCAGTAATCTTCCGTAATAGCGAGTCAAGGGGGTGTCCGGGCCCATCAGACAGGCGTAGTCTGTTGGATTTGACTGTGCCTGACAAACGGTTAAATTTAGCATTAGCTGTTAATTTTTCTAACGGAAGAGACCATGACGCGAAGCTATCTCCCCCTCAATTCGCTTCGAGCTTTTGAAGCCGCCGCGAGACATCTCAGCTTTACGCATGCGGCCATTGAGCTGAACGTGACCCATTCAGCCATTAGCCAGCATGTGAAAACGCTGGAGCAGCACCTGAACTGTCAGCTGTTCGTTCGCGTGTCGCGCGGGCTGATGTTGACTACCGAGGGTGAAAATTTACTGCCGGTGCTGAATGATTCTTTCGATCGTATAGCCGGAATGCTGGATCGCTTCGCTAACCATCGTGCGCAGGAGAAGCTGAAAATCGGCGTGGTGGGTACATTTGCCACCGGGGTTTTATTCTCGCAGCTGGAGGATTTTCGCCGTGGCTATCCGCACATCGATCTTCAGCTTTCCACCCATAACAACCGCGTTGATCCGGCTGCCGAAGGGCTTGACTATACGATCCGATACGGTGGCGGGGCGTGGCACGGCACCGAGGCTGAATTCCTTTGTCATGCGCCGCTCGCGCCGCTGTGTACGCCCGATATCGCCGCCAGTCTGCACAGTCCGGCCGACATCCTCAGGTTTACGCTGCTGCGCTCTTACCGACGCGATGAATGGACCGCGTGGATGCAGGCGGCCGGCGAGCATCCCCCTTCGCCAACGCACCGCGTGATGGTATTTGATTCGTCCGTGACCATGCTGGAGGCCGCTCAGGCAGGGGTGGGCATTGCCATTGCGCCTGTCGATATGTTTACCCATCTGTTAGCCAGCGAGCGCATTGTACAGCCCTTTGCGACGCAGATTGAGCTCGGCAGTTACTGGCTGACCCGATTGCAGTCCCGGGCAGAAACGCCAGCCATGCGCGAATTTTCCCGGTGGCTGGTGGAGAAGATGAAAAAGTAAAAAGCCCGCCGGATGGCGGGCCTGTTCAGTCAGATGGTGACCACGGCAATCAACGTGACGACCGTCAGAATGGTCGCCAGACCGTAGAAGACCCATTTACCGCTTGGCACATGGATTTTCAGATCGTGCATCGCATGGTGGATACGGTGCAGACCACACCACAGCGGCAGGACGATCATCAGGAAGATGAACACGCGGCCAATAAAGCTGCTCGCAAAGGCCAGTACGCGCTCATAGCTCAGCGCATCGCCCGGGAACAACCCCAGCGGCAGCATGATCCCGACCAGCAGGATAATGACCGGGGCAATAATGGCGCTCCACATGCCGCCTGCGCCAAACAGCCCCCAGAAAACCGGCTCGTCTGAACGTTTTGGATTTGGATTGATCACAGTAGTCTCCTTACCAAAACAGTGCGACAAACAGAATGACCACAGAGACAACTGCTGTCACTGCCCAGAGCCCTTTAATGACCGGCTCTGGCCCCATTTTTTCGCCTTTTACAATGATGTTCGCTGCTTTTGGCGCCAGTTCAAACCAGGTTTTGGTATGAAGCAGCGCGGCGGCGAGCACAATCAGGTTCAGTACTACGATGATTGGGTTTTGCAGGAAGCCCACAAAACTGGCCCAGGCTTCCGGGCCGTGCTTGAGGGCATACACCCCGTACATCAGTTCGAGGCTGAACCAGACCGCGGGAATTGCCGTGCCTTCACGCAGCATATAGAAGCGATAAAACGGCAGTTTTTTCCACCAGGTGGACGGCATTGGTCGCACGTAGGCTTTGCGTTTAGTCGTCATCATGCACTCCTTAGCGTGGTTTCAGGGTAGCGATAAGAAAGTCTTTCGAGCTTTCCACCTTACCCTGCTGAATGGCGGCGGCCGGGTCGACATGCTTCGGACAGACTTCGGAGCAGTAACCGACAAACGTGCAGGTCCAGACCCCGTTCTGGCTGTTCAACTGGGCCATACGTTCTTTTTTGCCGTGGTCGCGGCTGTCTTCGTTATAGCGGTGCGCCAGGGTAATGGCGGCCGGGCCGATAAACTCAGGGTTCAGGCCAAACTGTGGACAGGCGGCGTAGCACAGGCCGCAGTTGATGCAGCCGGAGAACTGATGGTATTTCGCCATCTGCGCGGGCGTCTGAGTGTTTGGCCCCTGATCCGGTGTGCGCGGGTTGCCGATGATGTACGGCTTAATCGCTTCGAGGCTTTCGATAAAGTGGGTCATGTCGACCACCAGATCGCGCTCAATCGGGAAATTGCCCAGCGCTTCAACCTTGATGCCTTTGGTGTAATCACGCAGGAAGGTTTTACACGCCAGCTTTGGCACCTTGTTGACCATCATGCCGCAGGAGCCGCAAATTGCCATGCGGCAGGACCAGCGGTAGCTCAGGTCTGGGGCCAGGTTATCTTTGATATAGCCGAGCGCATCCAGCAGGGAGGTTTGCTCGTCGTAAGGGACTTCATAGAAAGCGCTATGCGGCGCGGCGTCCACTTCCGGATTGTAGCGCACCACTTCAACTTTCAGTTTTTGCATCTCAGCCATTCGCCTTCTCCTTCTTATCGGCGGCTTCTGCTTCTGCACCGTACACGCGTTTCGCCGGTGGCAGCGTGGTGATTTTCACGTCGCTGTAGTCCAGACGGGTGGTGCCATCCGCATCGCGCCAGGCGAGAGTGTGTTTAAGGAAATTGACGTCGTCACGTTCAGTGCAGCCCTCATCCAGACGCTGGTGCGCGCCGCGGGACTCTTTACGCGCCAGGGCGGAATGGGCCATACATTCTGCGACGTTCAGGCCGTGGCCCAGTTCAATGGTATAAAGCAGTTCGGTATTGAATACGCTGGAAGTGTCGGTGATACGCACGCGCTTGAAGCGCTCCTGCAACTCCGCCAGCTTATCGACGGTTTTCTGCATCAGCTCTGGCGTACGGTAGATCCCGCAGCCTTCTTCCATCGACAGCCCCATTTCGTCGCGGATCTTCGACCAGTTTTCGTTACCTTCCTGGTTCACCAGGTCTTTCAGGCGTTTTTCGACGTCTACAACCTGCGCATCCAGCGCCGCGCTGTTAGCTTCACCTGCCGTTGCGGCACGCTCCACCGCACGTTCGCCCGCCATGCGACCAAAGACCACCAGCTCAGCCAGCGAGTTCGAGCCCAGACGGTTTGCGCCGTGCAGACCGACGGAGGAACACTCGCCCACCGCAAACAGCCCTTTGATGCGGGTTTCGCACTGCTGATCGGTTTCGATGCCGCCCATGGTGTAGTGCGCGGTTGGACGCACCGGGATCGGTTCTTTCACCGGATCGACGCCCACATACGCTTTCGCCAGCTCGCAGATAAACGGCAGACGCTCCAGCAGTTTCTTCTCGCCGAGATGACGCAGGTCGAGATGCACCACGTCGCCGCGCGGCGTTGAGATGGTGTTGCCTTTGCGCCACTCGTGCCAGAAAGCCTGAGAGACTTTGTCGCGAGGGCCGAGTTCCATGTATTTGTTTTTCGGCTCGCCAAGTGGGGTTTCCGGACCCATGCCGTAATCCTGCAAATAGCGATAGCCGTTTTTGTTGACCAGAATTCCGCCTTCGCCGCGGCAGCCTTCCGTCATCAGTATGCCGGAGCCCGGTAGGCCGGTTGGGTGATACTGGACGAACTCCATATCACGCAGCGGGACGCCGTGGCTGAGCGCCATGCCCATACCGTCACCGGTGACGATGCCGCCGTTGGTGTTGTAGCGGTATACGCGGCCCGCGCCGCCCGTTGCCATCACCACCGCATTAGCGCGGATCTGGACAAGCGTGCCTTCCATCATGTTCATCGCCACCAGTCCGCGCGCATGACCGTCGTCGACCAGAATGTCGAGAACGAAATGTTCGTCAAAGCGCTGGATTTGTGGGAACTGGAGGGAGGTCTGGAACAGGGTGTGCAGCATGTGGAAGCCGGTCTTATCGGCGGCAAACCAGGTGCGTTCGATCTTCATGCCACCGAAGCGGCGGACGTTGACGCTCCCGTCCGGACGGCGGCTCCACGGGCATCCCCACTGTTCCAGCTGGGTCATCTCCGTTGGGCAATGGTGCACGAAGTAATCAACGACATCCTGTTCGCAAAGCCAGTCGCCCCCTGCAACCGTGTCGTGGAAATGGTATTCGAAGCTGTCATGATCCTGCGCGACGGCAGCGGATCCTCCTTCTGCGGCTACCGTGTGGCTGCGCATCGGATAGACTTTTGAAATCAATGCGATTTTAGCGTTCGGATTGGCTTGTGCCGCAGCAATTGCAGCGCGTAATCCAGCCCCGCCAGCGCCTATTACGGCAAGATCGGCTTGAAAAGTTTGCACGACATTCCTCCAGATTTTTGTTTTCCCGCAACGCGATGAGCTAAAGGACGTTCACCTGCCCGAACGGGCGATTGCGGAAGCGATTCCACTGCTCCTTTATGGGTAAAACAGTATAACCGCGTAGAAGGGAGGGAAATTTGACGTGTTCGATTTTTTTGCTGTTCTGTGCGGTGATTTATCATCGTGATTAATGAATGGCGTCACAGTATTTCTCTGTGCAATGAAAAGGGACTTTTACTGTGCAAAATTTGTCTCTGCCCCGGCTTGCGAGTAGACTTCGTGCCCTTGTCTGAAAACGGAGAAATAACTCATGAGCGAAACGGCCACCTGGCAGCCGAGCGCATCCATTCCAAACCTGCTAAAGCGCGCAGCAATTATGGCGGAGATCCGCCGTTTCTTTGCCGACCGCGGCGTCCTGGAGGTGGAAACGCCGTGCATGAGTCAGGCGACGGTCACGGATATTCATCTGGTCCCGTTTGAAACCCGTTTTGTTGGCCCAGGCCACTCTCAGGGCATGAATCTGTATCTGATGACCAGCCCGGAATACCATATGAAGCGTCTGCTGGCGGCCGGGTGTGGTCCGGTCTATCAGCTGTGCCGTAGCTTCCGTAATGAAGAGATGGGCCGACACCATAATCCGGAATTCACCATGCTGGAGTGGTACCGCCCGCACTACGACATGTATCGTCTGATGAACGAAGTCGACGATCTGCTGCAACAGGTGCTGGATTGCGCGGAAGCTGAAACGCTCTCCTATCAGCAGGCCTTCCAGCGCCATCTGGAAATCGATCCGCTGTCGGCTGATAAAACACAGCTGCGTGAAGTGGCGGCAAAACTGGATCTGAGCAATGTGGCGGATAACGAAGAGGACCGCGACACGCTGTTGCAACTGCTGTTCACCTTTGGCGTTGAACCGCAAATTGGTAAAGATCGCCCGACGTTTGTCTATCACTTCCCGGCCAGCCAGGCCTCGCTGGCGCAGATCAGCACCGAAGATCACCGCGTGGCGGAACGGTTTGAGGTGTACTTCAAAGGCATTGAGCTGGCGAACGGTTTCCACGAGCTGACCGACGCGCGCGAACAGCAGCAGCGTTTCGAGCAGGATAACCGCAAGCGCAACGCGCGCGGTCTGCCGCAGCAGCCGATTGACACCAACCTGCTGGAAGCGCTTAAGGCCGGTTTGCCGGACTGCTCCGGCGTGGCGCTGGGTGTGGATCGTCTGGTCATGCTGGCGCTGGGTGCCGAGCAGCTGGGCGATGTGATTGCCTTTACGGTCGATCGCGCCTGAAAAAATGCCGGGTGGCGCTGTCGCTTACCCGGCCTACTCGGTCATTTAACTCTGCCACATTAAAAACTGCTCTTTTCGCTATAGACGGGTCTTTTTCTTAAATTGCCTCGGATAGCCACAATATTTGTCTGGTCATCTGCTACCATCCGCGCAGTTTAATTCCGTTTCGGATGGTTATATGTCTCACTCACTCAAAAAAATGACCCTTACCGGGCTCATTCTGATGATTTTTACGTCAGTCTTTGGCTTTGCCAATAGCCCGTCCGCGTTTTATCTGATGGGCTACAGCGCGACGCCGTTTTATATCGTTTCCGCTCTGTTCTTCTTTATCCCGTTTGCGCTGATGATGGCGGAGATGGGCTCGGCGTACCGGAAAGAAGAGGGTGGCATCTATTCGTGGATGAACAACAGCGTCGGCCCCCGTTACGCGTTTATCGGTACGTTCATGTGGTTTTCATCCTACGTCGTCTGGATGGTCAGCACGGCGGCCAAGGTCTGGGTGCCGTTCTCAACGTTTCTCTTCGGTGCGGATAAAACGCAGGTCTGGTCTCTGGCGGGGCTGAGCTCCACGCAGGTGGTCGGTATTCTGGCGGTGTGCTGGATGGTGGTGGTCACGCTGGTGGCCTCGAAAGGCATCAACAAAATTGCCCGTATCACTGCCGTTGGCGGTATTTCCGTGATGTGCCTGAACCTGGTGCTGCTGCTGGTCAGCATCGCCATTCTGTGCCTGAACGGCGGGCATTTCGCACAGGAAGTCAACTTCGTTTCATCGCCTAATCCGGGTTACCAGTCCGGACTGGCCATGCTCTCCTTCGTGGTGTTTGCCATCTTTGCTTACGGTGGAATTGAAGCCGTGGGCGGCCTGGTCGACAAAACCGAAAATCCGGAAAAGAACTTCGCCAAAGGCATTATCTTTGCCGCCATCGTCATATCCATTGGCTACTCACTGGCGATTTTCCTCTGGGGCGTCAGCATCAACTGGCAGCAGGTACTGAGCAATAACACTACCAACCTCGGCAACATTACCTACGTGTTGATGAAAAGCCTGGGGGTGACGCTGGGCAACGCCATGGATCTCGCGCCGGAAACGTCGGCCACCCTGGGGATCTGGTTTGCGCGGATTACCGGTTTGTCGATGTTCCTCGCCTATACTGGCGCGTTCTTCACGCTGATCTACTCGCCGCTGAAAGCGATTATTCAGGGGACGCCAAAGGCGCTGTGGCCTGCACGTATGACTCAGCTGAACGCTGCCGGTATGCCTGCCAACGCGATGTGGATGCAGTGCATGCTGGTGTGCGTGTTCATTCTGCTGGTGTCCTTCGGCGGTGATACCGCGTCGGCGTTCTATAACAAGCTGACCCTGATGGCAAACGTATCGATGACGCTTCCGTATCTGTTCCTGACCCTGGCGTTCCCGTTCTTTAAGGCGAAGCAGGATCTGGAACGACCGTTTGTGATCTTCAAAACCCGTGCGGCGACGCTGCTGGCGACCACTGTTGTGGTGCTGGTCGTCGCGTTCGCCAACATTTTTACCGTCATTCAGCCCGTTGTTGAGGCAAATGACTGGAACAGCACGCTGTGGATGGTTGGCGGACCGATCTTCTTCTCGCTGCTGGCAATGGGGATTTATGAGCATTACCGTCGTCGCTCGACGGCCTGTGTAGCAGAAGTGGCATAAAGGATTGACCCCCTCCCGATGGGGAGGGGGAAAGGATTACAAACTTCCCGCCGGGCGCGTACGCGCCGCTGACGTCAACGTTCTTCCCGTCTTACGTCCGTCCAGCGTTTCCAGACGCATCTGGAACGGTGGGAACGGCATATCAATTCCGTGCTCGCGGAAGCCAGCCAGAATCAGCTGGTGGATCTCATGGCGCAGCGGCATACGGTGTCCCATCTCGGCGGCGTAGATACGCAGCTCGAAAATCTGGATCCCCTGCTGCAAATCAACCAGGAAGACTTCCGGCGGTGGGTTGTCGATTACCAGCGAACAGCGTTCAGCAGCCGTATACAGGATCTGCGTCACCTCTTCGCTGTTGGCATCCGACGGAGCGGGTACGGTCAGCACCACACGCGTGACGGAGTCGGACAGCGACCAGTTGATAAACTGCTCGGTGATAAATGCCTTGTTCGGGACGATGATCTCTTTACGGTCCCAGTCGCTGATGGTGGTGGCACGGGTGTTGATCCTGGTGACGCTGCCGGTGAGATCGCGGATGGTCACCGTATCACCAATTCGAATCGGCTTTTCAAACAGAATGATCAGACCAGAAACGAAGTTGGCAAAAATCTCCTGTAAACCAAAGCCCAGGCCTACGGTCAGGGCGGCAACCAGCCATTGCAGTTTTGACCATTCGATACCAATCATCGAGAAGCCGACCAGCCCACCAAACAGCATGATTAAATACTTGGTGATGGTGGTGATGGCATAGCCTGTGCCTGGGGTTAAATCCAGATGCTGCAACAGCGCCAGCTCCAGCAAGGCAGGGAAGTTACGTATCAGCTGGGTGGTGATGATCAGCACCAGAATCGCAATCAGCACGGCCCCTAAGGTGATGGGCTCCAGGCTTTCGACTCCCTGCACCGTGGATGTCACATCCCATAAAGAGATGTTCTCCAGGAAGCCAAACGCGGAGTGGATTTCTGACCACAGGTAGATCACCGACAGCAGGGCAACCAGCATCAGAATTGAGCGTACCAGCCGCAGGGACTGGGTACTTATCGCATCCAGATCCAGTTCGACGTCATCAGCGTCTGTAGTCCCTTCGGTGCTGTTGACGTGGTTTGGCTCTTCCTCACCCCGCGCGCGCTGGGCCAGAATTTCTGCGCGACGATGTTTAGCACGGTCAAACGCCAGACGACGACGCTGGATCAGCATGCCGCGGCGGATAACATGGTAGACCACCAGCAGCAGGAACCAGATGGCCACCGACGTTTCCAGTCGGGCGAGCAGCGCCTGCGACGTGGCGAGATAACCGACCGCTGCCGCCAGCATCGCCGCCAGCGGCGCGCTGAGCAGCAGGTTCCACAGCAGACGGTTTAACATGTTATCGCCGCTGCCGGTCTTGTCGAGATAGAGCGGGATCCCGGCGCGTTTCAGGCTGAGCGTCACTACCGCTAACGCCCCGCAGATCAGCATAAAGCACAGCCGTCCCAACGAGCCGGAGAACTCCCGGTCATTGAGATTATCGAACATGATCAACGCCATAATCAGCGGCACAATCAGCCCGATACTCATCAGGTAGTAACGCATCGCCCGCGCAACGCGATTACGCGGCCAGCCAAAGTGAGCGATGAACAGACCATTTGGCCGCGCAAACGTGGCGCAAATCATCACCACCCACAGCAGCGGGACGGTGGCGGTCACGCCATCGCCAATCGCGACGGCAAGCGGGTAGGGCCAGGCTTCACGCAGTCCGTATCCGAGCGTCATCCACAGCACCGGCAGCGGAGACGCGACCAGAATTGACCAGAACACCGTACGCAACGTCAGCCAGAAGTGATCCTGGGTTACTTTTCCCACTCGGGCGCTGGAGCGCTCAAGGAAACGGGTAAAGTGACGACGGGAATAAATACTGAAGCCCACCAGAATCAGCGCCCCCAGCAACGGGAAGATAGTCTCCTTGCTGGTTATCATCATTACGCTGGCGAGGCCCAGCTGGCTAAAGGTGTCCAGCGAAATGAGGCGGCGCAGATCCTGCACGATCTCAATCGGCCAGGCGAAGGTCATCGGCCGCACGTCGGACGTCCAGAAAAGGTAACGGTGCGTGGCTTCGTTGACCTCTTTCAGCGCATCCTCCAGCTGGCTATTCGAGACTTTCAGCTTGGTCAGCTCAAGGATCAGCGTATCGCCCCCCTGCAACAGGGAATTGAGCAGTTCGCGTTGGGTGCGCAGCTGCGCTTCCAGAATACGACTTTGCTCGCCGGTGAGCGGCTGTCCGTCAGCCTGACGGATCTGGCGGATTTGCGGCTGCTTGTTGAGGAGATCTTCATAATGAAGACGCTGAACACGCAGCTGCGCCATCTCCGTATCAAGCTGCTGTGGTTTTGGCATCTCTGGCAGACGGGCCACCTGCGCGCGTAACGCTTCGCCCAACAGGTTAGACGAGCCAAGCCACTGGGACTGTTCACGCAGCGTGTTGAGTGCCTGACGAACCTGAAGGGTTTGATTGGTAGCCTGACGCTGCTGCGAGGCCACCAAATCCATGCGCTGCGCCTGCTGATTCAGCGCAGCAGAAAGCTCGCGGTTAACCTTAAACTGGGCGACGATGCTGTCGGGCAGGTTAGCGCTGTTTTCGGCCAGTAACTCTGTGCTTTCCAGAGCACGTTCAGCTTCACGCTGACGCTGGCTGTTGAGTTGATTTCTCAGCGCCTGGAGATACGCATCCAGCTGCTGGCTCTGCTTCTGCGCCAGCTCGGAACGCATCCGCGACAGCTCCTGGCGGTTGTTAGCGGAAAGCTGCGCCAGCTCCAGTTCATCAACCAGGGCTTTTAGTCTGGCGGATTCCGCCTGCAACCCAAGATTTTGCGCCTGATTCTGCGGTGTGCTGCCCGTCTGCGTCCCGATGCGGCGTTCCACCTCATTTAACTGACGGCGGGCATCGGTTTGCTGCTGTGGAAGCTGACTGAGGGAATCGGCAATTTCACGCGCCCGTTCCTGCTCCTGCTGCGCCAGACGGCTTTTTTCCAGCAGCTGGCTGCTGACTTGCAGGATCTCCTGATTCAGCGCCTCGGACGTCATCCCCGCGGGGACCTGGCGTGGTTCATCGCGCAGGTTGTTTAGCTGCGAGCGCAGGGTCTGAGAGAGTTTGGGGAAATTGTCGATAACCTGTTGATACTGCTGCGCGCGCTCAAGGGAACCCTTTCGTTCCTCAAGCGCGTTCAGTGCAGACTGGAGTGACTCAACGGTCTCCGGCTGAGCGGGTTTTGCCGCTTTTGCCTGCTCCAGCTCCTGGGTTATCTGTTTGGCGTCGGGGGCCGTCGCTGCGTACGCCCCCATGCTGAGGCACCAGGCCATCAGTAATACGATAATCGGGCGCACGTCAGCGATCCTTCTGTTGTTAGCCTTCGTCTTTTTTGTCGTCAACCTGCGGGCTGGCGTCGTGCTCGGCTTTGATCTCATCTTCCGGCAACGGGGCTGGCGCAACGTCTGGTGTTGCAAAGACCTCCGTCGATACTGCCAGAGGCTGGCCGAGTTTGGTCACGGACAGGCTTTCCAGCTCGTCGACCAGGTTAACTTTGCCCGGAGCGAACAGGTTGATGACCGTTGAGCCCAGCTTGAAGCGGCCCATTTCCTGACCTTTCAGCAGGGCCACAGAACCTTCTTCTTCGCCGGCAGGCCAGGTCCAGCGCTTGATCACGCCTTCGCGTGGCGGAGTAATGGTGCCCGCCCAGACGGTTTCGATGCTGCCTACAATGGTAGCACCCACCAGAATCTGCGCCATTGGGCCAAATTCAGTATCAAACAGGCAGATGACGCGCTCGTTACGGGCAAACAGGTTAGGAACGTTTTGCGCCGTCAGGTGATTGACGGAGAACAGATCCCCCGGCACGTAGATCATCTCGCGCAGAATACCGTTACACGGCATATGCACGCGGTGGTAATCGCGCGGGGAGAGATAGGTGGTCGCGAAAGTCCCGTTACGGAACAGATCGGCCATTATGTAGTTACCGGCCAGCAGCGCTTCCAGGCTGTAGTTATGGCCTTTCGCCTGCAAAATTTTGTCGTTTTCAATTTTACCCAGCTGGCTGATCACGCCGTCCGCTGGCATCACCAGCACGTTCGGGTCGGTATTCAGCGGACGCACTTCGTCGCGCAGCGGACGCACAAAAAATTCGTTGAAGGTACGATAGCTTGCCGTATCCGGCTTCTGCGCTTCTTTCATGTCGACCTTGTAGTATTTCACGAACAGGTCGATGACCAGTTTGGTCAGCCAGCCCGCTCGTTTGCTCGCGCCCCAGCCCGCCAGGCGAGTGAGCCACAGTTTCGGCAGAATGTATTGAAGCGAAAGTTTAAATGAGTTTAACAAGGTAGCCTCCAGGCCATTGTTTTGTCGTTCCTGATCCGGCATTACGCTGCCGGAACCTGAAAAAAGGGGACGATTTTAGCGACGCTTAGCTTAGTTGTCAGTTATCAGAATCAGAAAAGTTTTTACGCGTTTTTACCTGATCCATGCTTTCGAGAATGCGGTGGTAATTTTCGAAACGGGTTTCCGCAATTTCTCCGTTCTCTACCGCTTCGCGGATGGCGCAGCCCGGATCGTTGTCATGTTTACAGTCGCGGTATTTGCAAGCGCCTAAATAGTCATGGAATTCGACAAATCCGTTAAAGATTTGTTCCGGCTCGAGATGCCAGAGACCAAATTCACGCACGCCCGGGGAGTCAATCACATCGCCGCCGTGCGGGAAGTGATAGAGACGTGAGGCGGTGGTGGTGTGCTGGCCCAGCCCGGAGACGTCCGACACATCGTTGGTCAGGATCTCCTGCTGAAGGCCGAGCAGATTGTTAAGCAGGCTGGATTTACCCACGCCGGACTGCCCTGCAAAGATGCTGATGCGGTCGGTTAGCGCATCTTCCAGCGGCTTCAGGCCGTCTTTGGTGCGGCTGGAAACCATCAACACGCGATAGCCAATGTTGCGGTAAATATCCATCTGCTCATTGACAAAGGCCATGGCCTCGTCATCCAGCAGATCGATTTTATTCAGCACGATAAGCGGCTCAACCTGTAGCGTTTCGCAGGCCACCAGATAACGGTCAATAATGTTGAGTGAAAGCTCAGGCAAAATCGCCGAAACGATCACGATCTGGTTAATGTTGGCGGCAATGGGCTTCACGCCGTCGTAGAAATCCGGACGGGTCAGAACCGACGTGCGTTCATGCACGGCTTCAACGATGCCTTTAACCGTTACCCCTTCCGCCGCCTCCTTGCCCGGACGCCAGACCACGCGGTCACCGGTCACCAGGGAACGGATGGTGCGACGGATATTGCAACGGTGGATATCCCCGTCGGCAGATTCGACATCGGCGTGCATGCCGAAGCGGCTAATCACAACGCCTTCTGTCGCTTCGCCAAACAGGTTGTCGTCGTAATCGGGCTTCTCCGTAGTGGTTTTAAGACGGCGCTGGTGATTTGCATTCACGCGGCGCTGCTGCCCTTTGGAGAGTTTATTTTTACTCAATCGCGCTGGCTCCTGGTCGCCCGTAGCGGGCAAAACCTCTATGATACACTCTAATTAATACTAGTTAACCTGCTACTGCCGGTTATGCGAGAAGGGTGGAAAATAACATGAGCGCGGACGAAAACAACCTGATTTGGATCGATCTGGAGATGACCGGCCTTGATCCCGAGCGCGATCGCATTATTGAGATCGCCACACTGGTCACCGATGCCAACCTCAATATTCTGGCGGAAGGCCCAACGATTGCCGTGCACCAGTCCGATGACCAGCTTGCGCTGATGGATGAGTGGAACGTGCGTACCCATACCGGCAGCGGGCTGGTGGAACGCGTGAAGGCCAGCACCCTGGGCGACCGTGAAGCGGAGCTGGCGACGCTTGAATTTCTGAAGCAGTGGGTGCCGGCAGGAAAATCGCCTATCTGTGGCAACAGCATTGGTCAGGATCGTCGTTTCCTGTTTAAGTACATGCCGGAGCTGGAGTCCTACTTCCACTACCGCTATCTGGATGTGAGCACCCTGAAAGAGCTGGCCCGCCGCTGGAAACCGGAAATTCTCGACGGCTTCACAAAGCAGGGGACGCACCAGGCGATGGACGACATCCGTGAGTCTGTTGCGGAGCTGGCGTACTATCGCGAAAACTTTATTAAGCTCTGATTTTGCGATCCGGCGCCTTGCGTGGCCGGATTTTTGTCGCTAAATTGTTCAGCTTGCCGATTAAATAAGCACTTGAACTGAATTTCAAAAAAATCGCTTTGAGGGGGGTTGCAGCTAAACGGATTTCTCGTATAATGCGCCTCCCGTAACGACAGAGAATTACACGTTACGACAGCAACAAAAGCAGTACAGATTTGCGGGAATAGCTCAGTTGGTAGAGCACGACCTTGCCAAGGTCGGGGTCGCGAGTTCGAGTCTCGTTTCCCGCTCCAAAATTTGAAA
>NZ_KQ089854.1:372510-1731276 GCF_001037565.1 Enterobacter sp. BWH52
AGCACCAGAACACCCAAGCGGGAATAGCTCAGTTGGTAGAGCACGACCTTGCCAAGGTCGGGGTCGCGAGTTCGAGTCTCGTTTCCCGCTCCAAATTCTTCTTCATCTCCAGATTATCCACAGCGAAGTGCTTCGTTGGGGACGTTTTCTATTGTATCTGAAATACTCTTGTGAACAGAGTTATCCACAGAAACCGTGATAAAATCAGTCTGTACGAAATGTTAGCAGGGTGAATAATATCTTCGTAATTCCCTGTGATTTATGAAGAAAATTTGATTTCAAAATGTTATTGAGATCACTTGACCTGTTTGCCAGAGCTGATGGCGCCTGAATTCTTATTTTTACTCACAGCCTGTGAATATATCACACATCCCGCGGCAGCCCTTTTTCAATCACCCTGACCAGACGCTGTTTCTTCGGTAACTGCACTTCAACTATGCCTGCATTTCGCTTCTCAATTTGCTGCGCAATCGCCCATTCTATGTGCTCATCAAGAAGTGGGTGCTCACCTCTGCGGCTTTCGAGCGCCTGAAGATTTGCCTCATCCCACGGGGCATTCCCCAGCGCAACGGCCACATTACGCAGCCAGCGCAGGTGGCCGATACGACGTATGGCGGAACCCTCCGTCACCTTCAGGAACCAGGCTTCGCTCCAGGCGAACAGTTCGATCAACTGCGGGGCATGTAACGCCTTGCGCGGACTGAAGTCTTCTTCGTCCGTCAACTGTGAATAACGGTTCCACGGACAAATCAGCTGACAGTCATCACAGCCGTAGATGCGGTTGCCAATAAGCGGACGAAACTCCTCTGGAATAGCGCCTTCCAGCTCGATAGTGAGATAAGAGATACAGCGGCGCGCATCAACGGTATACGGTTCGACAATCGCGCCCGTCGGGCAGATGGTCATACAGGCCACACAGCGGCCACAACCTTCTTCCACCGGACTGTCTACCGGAAGAGGTAAATCAATCAGTAGTTCACCCAGGAAAAAGAATGAGCCCGCGTCGCGGCTTAAGATAAGTGAGTGCTTACCTGTCCAGCCGAGCCCGGCTTTTTCGGCGATCGGGCGCTCAAGAATAGGCGCAGAATCGACAAAGGGTCTAAAATTCAGCGAAACACAGTGCTGCTGAATGGTTTCCCCGAGCTTTTTTAGACGGTTGCGTAGAAGTTTATGGTAATCACGCCCCAGCGCGTATCGGCTGACGTAACCCAGCGAAGGATTTTTTAGCGTGCGCGCAAAGGCCGCGTTAGCAGGCAGATAGTTCATGCGTACGCTAATAACGCGCAGCGTACCCGGCAACAGCTCGTGGGGGCGGGCACGCATCATACCGTGACGCGCCATCCACTCCATCTCGCCGTGGTATTGTTTATCCAGCCATGCCTGGAGCTTAGGCTCACTGGCAGAGAGGTCGGTGTCAGTAATACCGACCTTCTGGAAGCCCAGTTCAGCACCCCACTGTTTTATTTTTTGCGCTAATTCATTGAGATCGAGGGGCTGTGACATGACGGACCATACTGTGAAGAAAAACCTCGCAAGTATACCACATTCCATCTGGCATGCGGATGACCTCCGTCGGGCCGAGAAAGAGGCCGCAGATAGCCTCGGCATTACCCTTTACGAACTGATGCAGCGCGCGGGCGAGGCGGCGTTTAACGTGGCGCGCACGGCTTATCCGGATGCCTCGCACTATCTGATCCTGTGCGGGCACGGCAATAACGGTGGCGATGGCTATGTGGTGGCTCGTCTTGCGGTGGCGGCGGGGCTGCGCGTCACCCTGATGGCGCTGGAGAGCGACAAGCCGCTACCGGAAGAGGCTGGCATGGCGAGAGAGGCCTGGCTGAATGCGGGGGGCATTATTCATGCGCCTGATATTATCTGGCCCGAGGATGTCGACGTGATTGTTGATGGTCTGCTGGGGACGGGACTGATGCGCGCGCCTCGCGATGACGTCGCCGCGCTGATTACGCGCGCTAATGCGCACCCCGCCCCGGTGGTAGCGCTGGATATTCCCTCCGGCCTGATGGCACAAACCGGCGCGACGCCGGGCGTGTCGATTGAGGCGGCGCACACCGTGACCTTTATCGCCCTGAAGCCGGGGCTGCTTACCGGGAAAGCGCGGGATGTCGTGGGCACGTTACACCACAACGCCCTGGGGCTGGAAAACTGGCTGATCGGACAGGATACCCACATCACCCGCTTTGATGCCTCCCAGCTTGCACAGTGGCTACCGCCGCGTCGTCCCACCTCCCATAAGGGTGACCATGGCCGACTGCTGATTATTGGTGGCGATCATGGCACGGCAGGTGCGATTCGAATGACCGGAGAGGCCGCGTTGCGCAGCGGCGGCGGATTAATACGCGTGCTGACCCGCAGCGAAAACATTCCGCCCATTATTACCGCGCGGCCGGAGCTGATGGTCCACGAGCTTACCCCGCAGGCGATTGAAAAGGGTCTTGAGTGGGCGGACGTGGTGGTCATTGGTCCGGGCCTGGGTCAGCAGGAGTGGGGTAAACAGGCCCTGCAAAAGGCCGAGAATTTTCGTAAACCGATGCTCTGGGATGCCGACGCGCTTAACCTTCTGGCAATAAACCCGGATAAGCGTCACAATCGCATTCTGACGCCGCACCCCGGCGAAGCCGCACGGCTGCTTAACTGTAGCGTGGCAGAAATTGAAAGCGATCGCTTACTTTCAGCCCAACGTCTGGTAAAACGTTACGGAGGTGTTGCCGTTTTGAAAGGGGCGGGAACCGTTATCGCCAGCGATGATGCGATGGGCATCGTTGATGCCGGTAATGCAGGCATGGCGAGCGGCGGCATGGGCGATGTGCTCTCTGGCATCATTGGCGCATTGCTCGGACAGAAACTTCCCCTTTATGATGCAGCCTGTGCGGGCTGCGTGGCCCACGGTACGGCGGCTGACAGGCTGGCTGCTCGTTACGGAACGCGCGGTATGCTGGCCACCGATCTTTTTTGCACGCTGCGGCGTGTTGTTAACCCGGATGTGATTGACGTAGAAAATGACTAATCGAGCGATTCCTTTACCTGATGAACAAGCCACTTTAGATCTCGGCAAGCGCGTGGCGCAGGCCTGTCAGGGGGCGACCGTCATTTATCTGTATGGTGATTTAGGCGCGGGTAAAACAACCTTCAGCCGTGGCTTTTTGCAGGCGTTAGGCCATAACGGGAACGTAAAAAGCCCGACCTACACGCTGGTGGAACCGTACACGCTTGAAAATATCATGGTGTACCACTTTGATTTATATCGTCTTGCGGACCCGGAGGAGCTGGAATTTATGGGGATCCGCGATTACTTTGCCAACGACGCCATCTGCCTGGTGGAGTGGCCGCAACAAGGTGCGGGTGTGCTGCCTGACCCGGATGTCGAAATTCACTTAGATTACCAGGCACAAGGGCGTGAGGCACGCATCAGTGCGGTTTCCACATCAGGCTGTTCCTTACTGGCGCGTTTAGCCGGTTGAGCGTAGGGATAACGGGATGATTAATCGCGTTAAAGGTTGGGTGCTGGCTGCCACGGTCCTGCTGTGCGCGCAGGTCGGGGCGGCCAGCCTCTCGGATATTCAGGTGTCGAATGGCGATAGCCAGGCCCGCATTACGTTCAGCTTTATGGGCGATCCTGAATATGCTTTCTCACAAATCGACAGCCGCAGCGTGGCGCTCGATATTAAACAGACCGGGGTGATCCAGGGGCTGCCGCTCCAGTTCAGCGGCAACAATCTGGTGAAAAGCATCCGTTCGGGAACGCCGAAGGATACGCAGTCTCTGCGTCTGGTGGTCGATCTCACCGAAAAGGGCAAAACGAAGGCGGTTAAGCAGCAAAACGGCGCCAATTATACGGTGGTCTTTACCATTAATGCTGATGTTCCGCCGCCGCCGCCACCGCCTGCACCTGTTGTAGCAAAACGCGTGGAAGCGCCGGTTTATACCCCAAGGCCGTCTGAGCCAGCCCGTAATCCGTTTAAATCACAAAATGACCGACTTACCGCCGTGACCAGCAGCAACACGGTGACGCGTCCGGCGGTCAGCGCGCGGCGAACACCGGTCAGTGGCGACAAAGTGATTATCGCCATCGACGCCGGACACGGCGGGCAAGATCCTGGCGCGATTGGCCCGGGCGGCACGCGGGAGAAAAACGTCACTATCGCCATTGCCCGTAAGCTGCGTGCGCTTCTGAATGACGATCCGATGTTTAAAGGGGTCATGACCCGCGACGGAGATTACTTTATTTCAGTGATGGGACGCTCGGATGTGGCGCGTAAGCAAAACGCCAACTTCCTGGTGTCGATTCACGCGGATGCTGCGCCGAACCGTAACGCCACCGGCGCGTCGGTATGGGTGCTGTCGAACCGTCGAGCCAACAGTGAAATGGCGAACTGGCTTGAAGAGCACGAGAAGCAATCTGAACTGTTAGGCGGGGCAGGCGATGTGCTGGCAAACAGCCAGGCCGATCCGTATCTCAGCCAGGCGGTACTGGATTTACAGTTCGGTCATTCTCAGCGCGTCGGGTATGATGTCGCCACTAACGTACTGAGCCAGCTGCAAAGCATTGGATCGCTGCATAAGCGTCGCCCGGAGCATGCAAGCCTTGGTGTCCTGCGTTCGCCGGATATCCCGTCGATTCTGGTAGAGACGGGCTTTATCAGTAACCATGGTGAAGAGCGTTTACTGGGAAGCGACAGCTATCAGCAGCAAATTGCCGAAGCGATTTATAACGGTCTGCGTAAATACTTTGACGCGCATCCGCTTCAGTCTGCGCCGCAGGGCGGGGCAGCCCAGACGGCAAGCGCCGCGCTGCCGGGTGAAATGACCGCGACTAATTAAGGAGAGTTCATGCCGATTCAGGTTCTACCGCCGCAGCTCGCGAACCAAATCGCCGCCGGTGAGGTGGTGGAACGCCCTGCGTCGGTGGTGAAGGAACTGGTGGAAAACAGCCTCGATGCAGGGGCGACCCGCATTGATATCGATATCGAACGCGGGGGCGCAAAGCTTATTCGCATTCGTGATAACGGCTGTGGCATCAAAAAGGACGAACTGGCGCTGGCGCTGGCGCGTCATGCCACCAGTAAAATTGCCTCACTTGACGATCTGGAAGCGATTATAAGCCTGGGTTTTCGCGGCGAAGCGCTGGCCAGTATCAGCTCCGTTTCCCGCTTAACGTTGACCTCCCGCACGGCCGACCAGCAGGAAGCCTGGCAGGCCTACGCCGAAGGGCGCGATATGGACGTCACGGTTAAACCTGCGGCGCACCCGGTAGGCACCACGCTTGAAGTGCTGGATCTCTTCTATAACACGCCCGCCCGGCGCAAGTTTATGCGAACCGAGAAGACCGAATTCGGACATATCGACGAGATCATCCGCCGCATCGCGCTGGCGCGCTTTGATGTCACCCTCAACCTCAGCCATAACGGTAAGGTGATGCGCCAGTATCGCGCGGTGGCGGAGGGTGGACAAAAGGAGCGTCGGTTGGGCGCCATCTGCGGCACACCGTTTCTGGAAAAGGCGCTGGCCATTGAGTGGCAGCATGGCGATCTGGCCCTGCGTGGCTGGGTTGCCGATCCGAACGCCAGCAGCGCCGCGTTCGCAGAAATTCAGTATTGCTACGTCAACGGCCGCATGATGCGCGACCGCCTGATTAACCACGCTATTCGACAGGCCTGCGAAGATAAGCTCGGCGCCGATCAACAGCCCGCCTTTGTGCTTTATCTGGAGATCGACCCGCACCAGGTTGACGTTAACGTGCACCCCGCCAAGCACGAGGTGCGTTTCCACCAGTCGCGCCTGGTGCATGATTTCATCTACCAGGGCGTTGCCGCTGTATTGCAGCAGCAGGCAGAGCCAGAGTTGCCGCTGGCAAAAGAAGAGCCCGCGCCGCGCCCACTGCCGGAAAACCGCGTGGCGGCCGGGCGTAACCATTTTGCCGAACCGGCGGTCGCGCGCGAGCCGGCTGCTCCACGTTTATCCCCGGCGGGCAACGCGCCGCGACCAACCGGTGCCAACTATCCCAACGCTCAGCCGGGCTACCACAAACAGCAGGGGGCGCTGTACCGCAAACTGCTGGATACGCCGGCGGTGGAGCATAAAGAGCACATCACGGTTTCAACCCCCTCTCTGGATGGGCATAGCCAGAGTTTTGGTCGGGTATTGACCATTATTGCTCCCGACATGGCGTTGCTTGAACGCGAAGGTAAACTGCTGTTGCTGGCGCTTTCCGTGGCGGAGCGCTGGCTCAAACAGGCGCAGTTAACCCCGGGGGTGAATGCCGCCTGCGCGCAGCCGCTGTTGATCCCCGTTCGCCTGAAAATATCCCCTGAAGAAACAGGGGTTTTGCGGCGCGTGCAGACGCAACTGGCCGAAATGGGGATTGAAATCGTACTGGACGCGCAGCATGTGACAATTCGCGCAGTGCCTTTACCCTTACGCCAACAAAATTTACAAAACTTGATTCCTGAACTGATAGGCTACCTGGCGCAGCAAACGACGTTTGATGCCGCCGATACCGCGCAGTGGATCGCCCGCCATCTGGCCAGCGAGCATGCACCGTGGAGTATGGCGCAGGCGATTACCGTTCTGGCGGAGGTGGAGCGCCTCTGTCCACAGCTGGTGAAAGCGCCTCCAGGTGGTTTGTTACAACCTGTTGATTTACAAACGGCGATGACCGCCCTGAAACATGACTGATGTAAGTAAGGCGAGCCTGCCAAAGGCGATTTTTCTAATGGGGCCAACGGCCTCCGGCAAAACGGCGTTAGCCATTGAGTTACGTAAAGTTTTGCCAGTAGAGTTGATTAGCGTTGATTCAGCCCTCATCTACCGAGGGATGGACATCGGCACGGCGAAGCCCAACGCAGACGAACTGCGTGCGGCACCGCACCGTTTACTGGATATTCTCGACCCGGCACAGGCTTACTCCGCGGCAGATTTTCGCCGCGACGCCTTAGCCGAGATGGCCGAGATTACCGCCGCGGGACGCATACCGCTGTTAGTTGGCGGCACGATGCTCTACTTTAAGGCGCTGCTGGAGGGGTTATCGCCTCTGCCATCGGCCGATCCGGAAGTGAGAGCGAAGATTGAGCGGCAGGCGGCAGAGCAGGGGTGGGACGTTTTGCACAGGCAACTGGAAGAGATTGACCCGGTTGCCGCAGCGCGGATCCACCCAAACGATCCGCAAAGGCTTTCCCGGGCACTGGAAGTTTTTTTCATTTCGGGTAAAACTTTAACGGAACTGACGCAAACGTCAGGAGACGCTCTGCCGTATCAGGTGCATCAGTTCGCCATCGCCCCGGCGAGCCGTGAACTGCTCCATCAACGAATTGAGCAGCGTTTTCATCAGATGTTGGCTTCAGATTTTGAAGCAGAAGTGCGGGCGCTTTTTGCCCGTGGAGATTTGCATACGGACATGCCTTCCATTCGTTGTGTGGGGTACCGCCAGATGTGGTCGTATCTTGAAGGCGAGATTTCATACGATGAAATGGTTTATCGAGGTGTTTGCGCCACGAGACAGTTAGCGAAGCGCCAGATCACCTGGTTACGCGGTTGGAAGGGGGTTCACTGGTTAGACAGTGAAAAACCACAACAGGCGTTAAACGAAGTGATTGAGGTTATTGGTGATATCGCTGACTGAATGTGTACAATTAAGCCGTATCGTGCGCAATTTTTCAGAATCGCAAGGTTCTAAGTACAAAACAAGCATATAAGGAAAAGATAGAATGGCTAAGGGGCAATCTTTACAAGATCCGTTCCTGAACGCATTGCGTCGGGAGCGTGTTCCAGTTTCTATTTATTTGGTGAATGGTATTAAGCTGCAAGGTCAGATTGAGTCTTTCGATCAGTTCGTGATCCTGTTGAAAAACACGGTCAGCCAGATGGTCTATAAGCACGCGATTTCTACTGTTGTTCCGTCCCGTCCGGTATCTCATCACAGCAATAACGCTGGCGGCGGCACTGGCAGTAACTACCATCACGGCAGCAACGCGCAGGGTTCTTCAACACCAGCGCAGGACAGCGAAGAAACCGAATAAGGTTTTGGGCTGTTATCCACACGGGGAGCCAGGGATCCTGCGTTCCCCGCTGATCTTTTTAGAGAGGTTTACGCTTGTTTGACCGTTATGACGCCGGTGAGCAGGCGGTGCTGGTACACATCTATTTTTCGCAAGACAAAGATATGGAAGACCTCCAGGAGTTTGAATCTCTGGTCTCTTCCGCCGGTGTCGAAGCAATGCAGGTGATTACCGGTAGCCGTAAAGCGCCGCACCCGAAGTATTTTGTAGGTGAAGGTAAAGCAGTAGAAATTGCGGATGCCGTAAAAGCAACCGGCGCATCTGTTGTGCTGTTTGATCATGCGCTGTCTCCGGCTCAGGAACGTAACCTGGAAGCTCTCTGCGAATGCCGTGTTATCGATCGCACGGGGTTGATCTTAGATATTTTTGCTCAGCGTGCGCGTACCCACGAGGGTAAGTTGCAGGTTGAGCTGGCGCAGTTGCGCCATCTGGCGACGCGTCTGGTGCGTGGCTGGACACACCTTGAAAGACAAAAAGGCGGGATTGGTTTGCGCGGCCCGGGTGAAACCCAGCTCGAAACCGACCGCCGTTTACTGCGTGGGCGTATTACCCAGATCCTTTCACGTCTGGAACGTGTAGAGAAACAGCGCGAGCAGGGGCGTCGGGCGCGAACCAAAGCCGACATTCCTACGGTGTCGCTGGTGGGCTATACCAACGCCGGTAAATCCACCCTGTTTAACCAGATAACCGAGGCCCAGGTGTATGCCGCAGACCAGCTGTTTGCGACCCTGGACCCAACGCTGCGCCGTATTGATGTTGCAGACGTCGGTGAAACGGTGCTGGCGGATACCGTAGGGTTTATTCGCCATCTGCCGCACGATCTGGTCGCGGCGTTTAAAGCGACGTTGCAGGAGACGCGTCAGGCGACCCTGCTACTGCATGTGATTGATGCGGCTGACGTACGCGTGCAGGAGAACATCGACGCGGTGAACGTGGTGCTCGAAGAGATCGACGCCCACGAAATTCCTACCCTGTTGGTGATGAACAAGATCGATATGCTGGACGATTTTGAACCGCGTATTGACCGAGACGAAGAGAACAAACCGATTCGGGTCTGGCTGTCTGCTCAGGCCGGGATTGGTGTGCCACTGCTTTTCCAGGCTTTGACAGAACGTCTTTCCGGTGAGGTAGCTCAGCACACGCTGCGACTGCCGCCACAGGAAGGCAGGCTGCGCAGCCGGTTTTATCAGCTTCAGGCGATAGAAAAAGAGTGGATGGAGGATGACGGCAGCGTGGGGATGCAGGTGCGTATGCCGATCGTTGACTGGCGTCGCCTCTGTAAACAAGAACCTGCGCTGGCGGACTATATCGTCTGATCAGAAAGGGGAAGCCTGAAAAATTCGCCCTTGCATAACAAATATGGAGCATATACATGGCGTGGAATCAGCCCGGTAATAACGGACAAGACCGCGACCCGTGGGGAAGCAGCAATAATCAAGGCGGCAACTCTGGGGGAAATGGCAACAAAGGTGGTCGCGAGCAGGGGCCGCCGGATCTGGATGATATCTTCCGCAAACTGAGCAAAAAGCTTGGTGGCCTTGGCGGAGGAAAAGGTTCTGGCTCGGGTGGCAATTCCACTCAGAGTCCGCGCCCGCCAATGGGTGGCCGCGTGGTGGGCATTGTCGCCGCTGCGGTAGTAATCATCTGGGCAGCCAGCGGGTTCTACACCATTAAAGAAGCAGAACGCGGCGTGGTCACCCGTTTCGGTAAGTTCAGCCATCTGGTTGAACCGGGCCTGAACTGGAAGCCGACCTTCATTGATGACGTGACCGCGGTTAACGTGGAGTCCGTCCGTGAACTGGCCGCCTCTGGCGTGATGTTGACCTCTGACGAGAACGTGGTGCGCGTTGAGATGAACGTACAGTACCGCGTGACCGATCCGGAACGTTATCTGTTTAGCGTGACCAGCGCCGATGACAGCCTGCGTCAGGCGACCGACAGCGCCCTGCGTGGCGTGATCGGTAAATACACCATGGACCGTATCCTGACCGAAGGTCGTACCGTTATTCGTAGCGATACCCAGCGTGAGCTGGAAGAGACCATCCGTCCGTACAACATGGGTATCACCCTGCTGGACGTCAACTTCCAGGCTGCACGTCCGCCGGAAGAGGTGAAAGCCGCCTTTGACGATGCGATTGCCGCGCGTGAAAACGAACAGCAGTACATCCGTGAAGCGGAAGCGTACACCAACGAAGTTCAGCCGCGTGCAAACGGTCAGGCGCAGCGTATTCTGGAAGAAGCGCGTGCGTATAAGACCCAGACCATCCTGGAAGCACAGGGTGAAGTGGCTCGCTTCGCGAAGATCCTGCCGGAATATAAAGCCGCGCCGGAAATTACCCGTGAGCGTCTCTATATCGAGACCATGGAAAAAGTGCTGAGCCATACGCGTAAAGTGCTGGTTAACGACAACAAAGGCGGAAACCTGATGGTCCTGCCGCTGGATCAGATGCTGAAAGGCGGTTCTGCACCGACAGCAAAAGACAACAGCGGTGCGAACAACCTGCTGCGTCTGCCACCGGCCTCCTCTGGCAGCGCCAGCGCGAACACAACGCCTTCTTCGAACGATGGTGACATTATGGACCAACGCCGTGCCAACGCGCAGCGTAACGACTACCAGCGTCAGGGGGAATAAGGATGCGTAAGTCAGTTATTGCGATCATCATCATTGTACTGGTCGTGCTCTACACCTCCATCTTTGTGGTGAAAGAGGGCGAGCGTGGGATCAAGTTCCAGTTCAGCAGCGTCGTGCGTGACGGCGACAAGCGTCCGGTGATTTATGAGCCGGGTCTGCACTTTAAGATCCCGTTCATTCAGTCAGTGAAAACGCTCGATGCGCGTATCCAGACCATGGATAACCAGGCCGATCGTTTCGTGACCAAAGAGAAGAAAGACCTGATCGTTGATTCCTATATCAAATGGCGCATCAGCGATTTCAGCCGCTACTTCCTGGCAACCGGGGGTGGCGACGTTTCTCAGGCAGAAGTGCTGCTGAAACGTAAGTTCTCTGACCGTCTGCGTTCTGAAATTGGTCGTCTGGATGTGAAAGACATTGTGACCGACTCCCGTGGTCGCCTGACGCTGGAAGTGCGTGATGCGCTGAACTCCGGCTCTGCGGGCACCGAGGATGAAGTTGAAACCCCGGCGGCAGACGATGCGATTGCCAAAGCGGCTGAACGTGTTCAGGCTGAAACCAACGGTAAAGTGCCGGTGATCAACCCGAACAGTATGGCGGCGCTGGGCATCGAAGTGGTTGATGTGCGCATCAAGCAGATCAACCTGCCAGCGGAAGTGTCCGAGGCGATCTACAACCGTATGCGCGCCGAGCGTGAAGCGGTAGCCCGTCGTCACCGTTCACAGGGTCAGGAAGAAGCGGAAAAACTGCGCGCGGCAGCGGACTATGAAGTCACCAAGACGCTGGCGGAATCTGAGCGCCAGGGTCGTATCCTGCGCGGTGAAGGTGATGCGGAAGCCGCGAAACTGTTTGCTGATGCATTCAGCCAGGATCCGGACTTCTATGCCTTCATTCGTAGCCTGCGCGCTTACGAGAATAGCTTCAAGAGCAACCAGGATGTGATGGTGCTCAGCCCGGACAGCGATTTCTTCCGTTATATGAAGACGCCGACCAACGCAACGCGATAAACTCAGGCTCGTTTGAGTATTCAAACCACCGCTCTTCACGGAGCGGTGGTTTTCTTTTATAAGGATGAAAAATGAATTCAACGATCTGGCTCGCGCTGGCCCTGGTTTTGGTGCTGGAAGGCCTCGGCCCGATGCTTTATCCGCGCGCATGGCGCCGGATGATCGCCACCATGAGCCAACTGCCGGATAATATTTTGCGTCGTTTTGGCGGTGGTCTTGTGGTTGCTGGTATCGTTATCTACTACATGTTGAGGAAAACGATTGGCTGATCAAAAACTAACCGCAATTGGCATATTTTAGGGTCAAAAAGTGCTGTATATCTGAAAAAGCGATGGTAGAATCCATTTTTAAGCAAACGGTGATTTTGAAAAAATGGGTAACAACGTCGTCGTACTGGGCACCCAATGGGGTGACGAAGGTAAAGGGAAGATTGTTGATCTTCTGACTGAACGGGCTAAATATGTTGTACGCTACCAGGGCGGTCACAACGCAGGCCATACTCTCGTAATCAACGGTGAAAAAACCGTCCTCCATCTTATTCCATCAGGCATCCTTCGCGAAAACGTCACCAGCATCATCGGTAACGGCGTTGTGCTGTCTCCAGCTGCGCTGATGAAAGAGATGAAAGGTCTGGAAGACCGTGGTATCCCTGTTCGTGAGCGTCTGCTGCTCTCCGAAGCCTGCCCGCTAATCCTGGACTATCACGTGGCGCTGGACGTGGCGCGTGAAAAAGCGCGTGGCGCGAAAGCGATCGGCACCACCGGTCGTGGCATCGGCCCGGCTTACGAAGATAAAGTGGCTCGTCGCGGTCTGCGCGTCGGTGACCTCTTCGACAAAGCAACCTTCGCTGAAAAACTGAAAGAAGTGATGGAATATCACAACTTCCAGCTGGTGAACTTCTATAAAGCCGAAGCCGTTGACTACCAGAAAGTGCTGGATGACGTCATGGCGATTGCAGACATTCTGACCGGTATGGTTGTTGATGTGTCCGATCTGCTGGACCAGGCGCGCAAGCGTGGCGATTTCGTCATGTTCGAAGGTGCGCAGGGTACCCTGCTGGACATCGACCACGGTACCTATCCGTACGTTACGTCCTCTAACACCACCGCGGGTGGCGTGGCGACCGGCTCTGGTCTGGGTCCACGTTATGTGGATTACGTTCTGGGCATCATCAAAGCGTACTCCACACGCGTGGGTGCGGGTCCATTCCCGACCGAACTGTTTGATGAAACCGGCGAGTTCCTCTGCAAGCAGGGTAACGAGTTTGGCGCGACCACCGGTCGTCGTCGTCGTACCGGCTGGCTGGACGCCGTTGCCGTACGTCGCGCAGTGCAGATCAACTCCCTGTCTGGCTTCTGCCTGACCAAGCTGGACGTACTGGACGGCCTGAAAGAAGTGAAAATCTGCGTTGGCTACCGCATGCCAGATGGCCGCGAAGTGACCACCACTCCGCTGGCTGCTGACGACTGGGAAGGCATTGAGCCAATCTACGAAACCATGCCGGGCTGGTCTGAGACCACCTTCGGTGTGAAAGAGCGTAGTGGCCTGCCAAAAGCCGCGCTGGACTACATCAAGCGCATTGAAGAACTGACCGAAGTGCCGATCGATATTATTTCTACCGGCCCGGATCGTACTGAAACGATGATCCTGCGCGACCCGTTCGACGCATAATCTTCGTGACTGCTGGCCTGCGGGGAAACCCGTAGGCCGGATAAGCGCAGCGCCATCCGGCGACCGCTCCTGGATCTCCGCTTTTTCGCCCCGTCTGTCAAATAAATTAGCCGCTAACTATCTGGCTGGTTTATCATCATTAATGAATATCTCTGCGGTTTAACCGCGTTTTCCCTTTTTCCTGAGGTTGATGTGCAGTTAACAAGTTTCACCGATTACGGCTTACGCGCGCTGATTTACATGGCGTCGTTACCCGATGGGAAGATGACCAGCATCTCTGAAGTCACAGAGGTGTACGGTGTGTCCCGTAATCATATGGTCAAAATAATCAATCAACTTAGTCGTGCCGGATACGTTGCTGCCGTCCGCGGGAAGAATGGAGGGATCCGTCTCGGTAAACCGGCACAGAGTATCCGTATTGGCGATGTGGTACGTGAACTGGAGCCGCTCTCTCTGGTGAACTGTAGCAGCGCGTTCTGCCACATTACGCCCGCTTGCCGCCTGAAACAGGCGCTTTCAAAGGCCGTGCAAAGTTTTCTCAAGGAACTGGATAACTACACGCTGGCCGATTTGGTTGAAGAGAATCAACCGCTTTATAAATTATTGCTGGTGGAATGAAGAAAATTTCCACCGGAGCTGACAACGGAGGAACCGACATGTCACAAGATCCTTTCCAGGAACGCGAAGCCGAAAAATACGCGAATCCTATCCCCAGCCGCGAGTTCATCATTGAACACTTAACAAAACGCGAAAAACCCGCCAATCGTGAAGAACTTGCCGTTGAATTAAACATTGAAGGTGAAGAGCAAATTGAAGCCCTTCGCCGCCGCCTGCGCGCCATGGAGCGTGACGGGCAGCTGGTCTTTACTCGTCGCCAGTGCTACGCGCTGCCAGAACGCCTCGACCTGCTGAAAGGCACCGTTATTGGTCACCGCGATGGCTTCGGCTTCCTGCGCGTGGAAGGCCGTAAAGACGATCTGTACCTCTCATCCGAACAGATGAAGATGTGTATTCACGGCGACCAGATCCTGGCGCAGCCGCTGGGTGCAGACCGTAAAGGCCGCCGCGAAGCGCGCGTGGTCCGCGTGCTGGTGCCGAAAACCAGCCAGATCGTTGGCCGTTACTTTACCGATGCGGGCGTAGGTTTTGTGGTGCCGGACGACAGCCGTCTGAGCTTCGACATTCTCATCCCGCCTGAAGAGGTGATGGGCGCACGCATGGGCTTTGTGGTGGTGGTTGAACTCACCCAGCGCCCAACTCGTCGCACAAAAGCGGTAGGTAAAATCGTCGAAGTGCTGGGCGATAACATGGGCACCGGCATGGCCGTTGATATGGCGCTGCGCACCCATGAAATTCCGTACGTCTGGCCGAAAGCGGTTGAAGACCAGATCGAAAACCTGCGTGAAGAAGTGCCGGAAGAGTCCAAAGCAGGCCGCGTGGATCTGCGCGATCTGCCGCTGGTCACCATTGATGGTGAAGACGCCCGTGACTTCGATGATGCCGTGTACTGTGAGAAAAAACGTGGTGGTGGCTGGCGTCTGTGGGTGGCTATCGCGGATGTGAGCTACTACGTACGTCCACACACGCCGCTGGATAACGAAGCGCGCAGCCGCGGTACATCGGTCTACTTCCCGTCGCAGGTTGTACCGATGCTGCCAGAAGTGCTCTCCAACGGCCTGTGTTCCCTCAACCCGCAGGTGGACCGCCTGTGTATGGTCTGCGAAATGACCATCTCCAGCAAGGGACGTCTGACGGGCTATAAGTTCTACGAAGCAGTGATGAGTTCCCATGCGCGCCTGACCTATACCAAGGTCTGGCATATGTTGCAGGGCGATCAGGATCTGCGCGAACAGTACGCGCCGCTGGTCAAACACATCGAAGAGCTGCACAACCTCTACAAAACGCTGGATCAGGCGCGCGAAGAGCGCGGCGGGATCTCCTTTGAGAGCGAAGAAGCGAAGTTTATCTTCAACGCCGAGCGCCGCATTGAGCGTATCGAACAGACCCAGCGTAACGATGCGCACAAGCTGATTGAAGAGTGTATGATCCTGGCAAACATCTCGGCGGCACGTTTCGTTGAGAAAGCCAAAGAGCCTGCGCTGTTCCGTATTCACGACAAGCCAACCACGGAAGCCGTAACCTCGTTCCGCTCCGTGCTGGCTGAACTCGGCCTGGAGCTGCCTGGCGGTAATAAGCCTGAGCCACGCGATTACGCCGAGCTGCTGGAATCCATCAGCGATCGTCCTGACGCGGAAATGCTGCAAACCATGCTGCTGCGCTCCATGAAGCAGGCGATTTACGATCCGGAAAACCGGGGCCACTTTGGTCTGGCCTTACAGTCGTACGCGCACTTTACCTCGCCGATCCGCCGTTATCCGGATCTGTCCCTGCACCGTGCGATCAAGTATCTGCTGGCGCACGAGCAGGGTCATAAAGGCAATACGACCGAAACCGGAGGGTATCACTACTCCATGGAAGAGATGCTGCAACTGGGCCAGCACTGTTCCATGACCGAGCGTCGTGCGGATGAAGCAACGCGCGACGTGGCGGACTGGCTGAAGTGTGACTTTATGCTGGATCAGGTGGGTAATATCTTTAAAGGCGTGATTGCCAGCGTCACCGGCTTTGGCTTCTTCGTGCGTCTGGATGAGCTGTTTATCGACGGTCTGGTGCACGTTTCAAGCCTCGATAACGATTACTACCGCTTCGACCAGGTCGGACAACGTCTGATCGGCGAATCCGGCGGCCAGACCTACCGTCTGGGAGATCGGGTGGAAGTGAAGGTTGAAGCCGTGAATATGGACGACCGTAAAATCGACTTCAGCCTCATCTCCAGCGAGCGTGCTCCGCGTAACGTCGGGAAAACCGAGCGTGAGAAAGCGAAAAAAGGTGGCAACGGTAAAGCGGGCGGCAAGCGACGTCAGGCAGGTAAAAGAGTAAACTTTGAGCCAGACAGCGCTTTCCGTGGCGAGAAGAAACAGAAGCCCAAGGCGGCAAAAAAAGACGCTCGTAAAGCGAAAAAACCGTCGACCAAGACCCAAAAAATAGCGGCCGCGACCAAAGCGAAGCGCGCGGCGAAGAAACAGCAGGCGGAGTAATTTCCCCTCACCCTGACCCTCTCCCCAACGGGAGAGGGAAAATATTTATTACGAGAACCATCAATGAGTGAAATGATTTACGGCATCCACGCGGTGCAGGCCCTGCTGGAGCGCGCGCCGGAGCGTTTTCAGGAAGTTTTTATTCTGAAAGGGCGAGAAGATAAACGTCTGATGCCGCTGATCCACGCGCTGGAAGCGCAGGGCGTAGTGATCCAACTGGCGAACCGCCAGTATCTGGATGAGAAAAGCGAAGGAGCTGTACACCAGGGCATTATCGCGCGCGTGAAGCCAGGCCGTCAGTATCAGGAGAACGATCTGCCGGATCTGATCGCTGAGCTGGATAACCCGTTCTTCCTGATCCTTGATGGCGTAACCGACCCGCATAACCTGGGCGCGTGCCTGCGTAGCGCCGATGCAGCAGGCGTGCATGCGGTGATTGTGCCAAGAGATCGTTCCGCGCAGCTTAACGCTACCGCTAAAAAAGTTGCCTGCGGCGCGGCGGAAAACGTTCCGCTGATCCGCGTGACTAACCTGGCGCGCACCATGCGTCTGTTGCAGGAAGAGAATATCTGGATCGTCGGCACAGCCGGTGAAGCGGATCACACCCTGTATCAGAGCAAAATGACCGGCCGCATGGCGCTGGTGATGGGGGCAGAAGGTGAAGGCATGCGTCGTCTGACGCGCGAGCACTGCGACGAGCTGATCAGCATCCCGATGGCAGGCAGCGTGTCGTCCCTGAACGTTTCTGTTGCGACGGGTATCTGCCTGTTCGAAGCGGTGCGTCAGCGCGGGTAGCCTGTTGTGCCGGGTGGCGGCTTCGCCTCACCCGGCCTACAAAAGCATGGTAACGTAGGCCCGCTAAGCGCAGCGCCACCGGGCAACAATCTCACTCCTCTAACGACCGTAAATGGTCATCCTTCCTCAGCGTCATCAGCGCGAAAATACTCACCACCGCCGTTGCCATCACGTAGTACGCCGGAATATCCAGATTGCCCGTCTCTTTAATCAGCCCGGTAATGATCAGCCCCGCGCAGCCCGAGAAGATCGCATTCGACAGAGAATAGGCCAGCCCCAGCCCGGTATAACGCACGCGCGTCGGGAACATCTCAGACAGCATTGCCGGCCCCGGCCCTGCCAGCATCCCAACCAGACCTCCCGCAATCAGCACCACAATCGCTTTGACCGCCAGCGTACTGGTTTCCGCCTGCAAAATTTTCAGCAGCGGCAGGGCGAGGATCAGCAGGAGCACGGTGGAGATAATCATCACCGTCCGCCGCCCGATCCTGTCGCTCAGCATGCCCGACGGAATGATCGTGAGCGCAAACCCAATGTTAGAAATCACCGCAATCAGCAGCGCCTGGTTAAAACCGGTGTGCAGCGCAGATTGCAGATAGGTCGGCATAATCACCAGATAGGTATAGCCCGCCGCAGACCAGACCATCACGCGGCCAATGCCCATCAGGATGGTTTTGAACGTGGCGGCGGTGGTGGCCTGAGTAACAACCGGTTTTTCCCGTTGCTGCACAAAGCTCGGCGTCTCTTCCATGCTCACCCGCAGCCATAGCGCGACCGCACCCATCGGCAACGCCAGGAAGAACGGAATGCGCCAGCCCCAGTCGTGCAAGGCTTCAGGGGAGAGCAGGGCAGAGAGCAACGCGACAATACCTGCGCCCGCTAACAGTCCGAGCGCCACGGTGAAGGACTGCCATGCCCCGTAAAGACCGCGCTTGCCGCGCGGGGCGAACTCCGTCATCAATGAGACCGCACCGCCATACTCACCGCCCGCGAACAGTCCTTGCAGAATACGCAGGAGCGTAACGATCAGCGGCGCGGCAATCCCGATACTGGCGTAGACCGGCACAATACCGATGGCAGCGGTGGCGAGCGTCATCAATACCAGCACGATAATCAGCGTCGGTTTGCGGCCAATCCTGTCGCCAATGCGGCCAAAGACCACCGCACCCAGCGGACGGAAGAAGAAAGCGATGGCGAACGAGGCCCAGGTAAGGATCAGGCTGGTGAGCTCCGCTTCCCCCTCAAGCTGGAAGAAGTTTCTGGCAATCACCGTTGCCAGAAAACCGTAGACCGCAAATTCATACCACTCGATGAAATTACCGATGGAGCCTGCAATTAATGCACGCTTGTGCGCATCCTGTTGCATAACGATCCTCACAAAAACGGGGTAAGAATAAATTATTCAGCATTAGTGAAGTAATGAAATAGTTTATTCTTATGTTCTGTGAGCTATTTCACGAATGATATCAACACGATCGTCATCGTGTGACCCCCCTCCCATGCAGCGTGCATGCCCTCTGTCCATACTTACCTTTATTGCCAATGAAAGGAGGGAGACAGCATGCACTGGCAGACACATACCGTTTTTAATCAACCTGCACCGCTATCGAACAGCAACCTTTTTCTCTCTGATTGCGCCCTGCGCGATGCGGTAGCGCGCGAAGGGGCTGAGTGGGATGTGGATCTTCTTGCCAGCATCGGACAGCAGTTGGGTACGGCGGAGTCGCTGGAGCTGGGCAGGCTGGCGAACGTTAATCCGCCGGAGCTGCTGCGTTATGACGCCACGGGAGTGCGGCTGGACGACGTCCGCTTTCATCCGGCATGGCATCTTCTGATGCAGGGGCTTTGCGCCAACCGGGTGCACAACCTGGCGTGGGAGGAGGAGGCGCGGAAAGGATCGTTCGTCGCCAGGGCCGCGCGTTTTGTGCTGCATGCTCAGGTGGAGGCGGGAACGCTATGCCCGGTGACCATGACCTTTGCGGCCACGCCGCTGTTGCTACAGTCGCTGCCCAAACCGTTTCACGACTGGTTAACGCCGCTGATGAGCGATCGCTACGATCCCCATCTCGCACCGGGGGCGCAAAAGCGCGGCCTGCTGATCGGCATGGGGATGACGGAAAAGCAGGGCGGTTCGGACGTACTCAGTAATACCACCAAAGCAGAGAAATGCAGTGATGGCAGTTACCGGCTGGTGGGGCACAAATGGTTTTTCTCCGTGCCGCAGAGCGATGCGCATCTGGTGCTGGCGCAGGCGAAGGGCGGGCTTTCCTGCTTTTTTGTTCCGCGTTTCTTACCCGACGGGCAACGCAATGCCGTGCGCCTTGAGCGTCTGAAGGACAAGCTCGGTAACCGTTCAAATGCCAGCAGTGAGGCTGAGTTCCTTGATGCTTACGGCTGGCTGCTGGGCGAAGAGGGTGAAGGTGTCCGGCAAATTCTTAAGATGGGTGGGCTGACGCGCTTTGACTGCGCGCTTGGCAGCCACGGACTGATGCGCCGTGCGCTCTCGGTGGCGCTTTATCATGCCCATCAGCGGCAGACCTTCGGCAAAAATCTGATCGACCAGCCGTTAATGCGCGACGTGCTAAGCCGTATGGCGCTGGTGCTGGAGGGACACACGGCACTGCTGTTCCGACTCGCCCGGGCGTGGGATAACCGCACCGACCCGCAGGAAGCCGCATGGGCGCGGCTTTTCACGCCGGCGGCAAAATACAGCGTCTGCAAAGCGGGCATACCGTTTGTGGCAGAGGCAATGGAGGTGCTGGGTGGCGCAGGCTATTGCGAAGAGAGTGAGCTTCCGCGGTTGTACCGTGAAATGCCCGTTAACAGCATCTGGGAAGGCTCTGGCAATATTATGTGCCTGGATGTCCTGCGCGTGCTGGCGAAGCAGTCGGGCATTGTCGACCTGCTCGCCGATGATTTCGCGCAGGTAAAAGGCCAGGACAGGCACTTCGATCGCAGCTGGCGGCAGCTACAGCAGAAGCTGCGTAAACCGCAGGAAGCGCAGGGCAGGGAGATCGCGCGGCAGCTCTTTTTAATCGGGGCCGGAAGCCAGATGCTGCGGCACGCAACGCCGCCCGTGGCGCAGGCGTGGTGCCGCATGATGCTGGATACCCGGGGCGGCACGCTGATGAGCGAACAGGTGCAAAACGACCTGCTGCTGCGCGCCACGGGCCGGGTCGGTTAAGCTTTAAGCTGGAACAGGCTCACCAGCCGGGTGAGATGTGAACCCTTCTCGCGCAGCGTCTGCGCCGTCTGCTCGCTGCGTGAGATACGATCGGCATTGATGTGCGATGCCTCACCGATGTGCGTCATCGCCAGATTCACCTGACCAATCCCCGCAGACTGCTCGCGGGAGGCGTGGTTGATCTCGGTAACAAGCTGGCTGATGTTATCGATATGAACAATGATGGCATCCATCGCCAGACGCGTCTGCTCAGAAAGCGCATGGCCTTCGCTCACCTTGTTCAGCGTGTCGCCAATCAGCTGCTCAATCTCTTTTACCGCGTTGGCGCTGCGTGCGGCCAGGGCGCGCACCTCTTGCGCCACCACTGCGAAACCTTTCCCGTGCTCGCCCGCCCGCGCCGCTTCAACCGCCGCATTGAGCGCCAGGATATTGGTCTGGAAAGCGATGGACTCAATCACGCGGGTGATGTCTTCAATGCGTTTCGATGCATCACGAATATCATCCATGGTGGAAACTGCGTGGGTCACCGTCTCTCCACCCTGATGCACCGCGCGCGAGGTTTCACCCACTAGCTGCTGAGTTTGCTCCATGTTGGCGGCATTTTGCTGCACGGTGGCGGCTAATTGCTCCATGCTGGCGGAGGTCTCCTCAACGCTGCTGGCCTGTTTGTTGATCTGTTCAGAGATCTCGCCGGTATCTGAAGCCAGCGCGTTAGTCCCCAGATGGATTTCGCTTGCGGCCTCGCGGACCTGCAACACAATTTTTTGCAGGCCGCCCCCGATCCCGTTGATGGCATCAATCAGCTGGCCGACCTCATCCTGGCGGGTTACCGGCAGGCTGGCGCGCAGATCGCCTGCGGCATACTGCCGGGCAAGCGCGATCACTGCGCGCAGTGGGCGGGTTAGCATCCGGCGAATGAGGATAACGAACAGGCCCGCGAAGAGCGCGGATAGCACCACGCCCGCCATCAGGAAGCGATCGCGCAGCGTGGTGACGCTTGAAAGCAGTACGGCTTTATCCACTTCACCCACGATGGTCCAGTTCCAGCCCGGCAGCGGCGTGTAGGCGACTTTGAGCGTACGGCCATCCGCGCTCACGCGTTCCAGCGTGCCGGCTTTATCACTCAGAAGCTGCTGCTGTGTCGCCGTGTCCCAGTTGGGCAGTTTGCCCTCTTCGCTGGCATGGAACAGATACTGTCCGCGCGTTTTACCGCTGCTGCGATCCAGTACAAAGAAGTGACCGCTCTTGCCCAGACGACGGTTAAGGATTTTCTCGCGCATGACGTTCCAGGAATGGGTGATGTCGACGCCAACAAAGATAATCCCGATAACCTGGCCTTCCGCATTTTTAACAGGCTGGTACTGCGTGATATAGCGCTTGCCGAACAGCAGCGCGAGGCCGCGATAGACCTCCCCTTTGGTGACAGCCGCAAATGCCGGGCTGGTGGTATCAAGAACGGTTCCGATGGCGCGGTCGCCATTCTCTTTGCGCAGCGACGTGGCCACGCGGATAAAATCGTTACCACTGCGGACAAACAGCGTCGAGATGGCCCCCGTTCGGCTCAGGAAGTCATCAGAAAGCGTATTGTTTTCATGCAACTCCGTTTCACCGCCCTTCAGCAGAGGAACGGTAAGGCCGTTAATGGTGCGGCTCTGGCTGCTGTCGCTGTTCAATGGCTGTGGCAAAAAGGTGGTGAACAGGCGGGTATAGCTCTCGACCTCTTCGCTCAGGCTGGTGTTGAACATCTCTACCATATCCACCATGCCGGTAGACTGGTTATGCAGGTCTTCAACCGCAAGATCTTCAAGCTGCTGGCTGGTGTTGTGGCTCAACAGAAAAGTGAACAGCAAAAAAAGCGTGGCGACACTGGCACCTGTTAGCAGCGATAGCTTCGTGCCCAGACCTGCCCGGCGGAAAAAGGTGATCATAAATTGCTCATTATTGAAAAGTGATGGCTGTTCAACGGCAGAGCAGAGATAACGTTTACCTTTTTAATGTAACCTAATGTTACATGTTTGTTTTCGTTAGGTTTTGGGAAAGATAAAAAATTTGCAAAAGTGAAAAGCCACTAAAATTAAGTGGCTTTTATCGGAAGGGATTAGGCATAAAGAATGGCCTGCACGCGCCAGTGATTAACATGGTGATCTTCCTGCATCTGGACGATGCGATACCAAGATGCGCCCTGTTCATCGGCCTTCAGAGCGACGACACGTTCAACGTCTTGCGGACTCCCCGTGATATTATTGACGGAGATCTGACCAATCTCGTTCAGGCCCGTGACGCAATCCGCGCTGGCAAATTCGGCCGACTGCGCCGTGGTGCTCAGCAGGCCCGCTGAAAGCAATAGCGTCGTTAAAGCAAGGGTTCGTTTCATCGTCAGCTCCTTTTCACGTGTCTCCGGTATCCGCCGGGCAATCCTTCGCGAATAAACTCATTTCCATTGTTGCTGGCATGGAGTTTATTGTGGACAGGAAAATGTCTACGGACGCAAAGCAGTGTAAAAGTCGTTCAAATGATGATGCTTACTTACGGTACAAAATGCCCTGGGCGTACCACTGTCCCGTAATAATGGTTTCATCAATCATCGTGATGACGTAATAATCTGCTTTTGCGGCAACGGCCTGCGCTTCAATTGCGTCTTCTGCATCATCCGGGGAACCACGAACCATCGCGGATACGGTACCCAGGCGTTGTAATCCTTCCGTCTGATTACGACGAATTTCCTGAGGATGATCGGTAACCGGCGGCGCCGGTTCTGGCGTACCCTGCAATACGGAACATCCGCTGAGCAGCGAGACCAGCAATAAAGCGGTAAGCCTGCGCATAAACCTGTCTCTTTTCCTGATAGCCATAGTGTAGTTGTCTGCGAATTTAGTTTTGGGGGAATGTTCCCGAAGTGTTATCTGGGACGTAGATTTCGAATGAAAATATCGTGAAACCGTAATCCAGCTCTCAACATTATGAATCATTCATCAGCACAGGATCGACAATGATTGAAATTGAAACTCGCCAGCTGAGTGAGCATGAAATCATCCATGCTTTTCCGGCTGGTAAAGGTGAACAGCCGCTGCCGACGGTAGTTTTCTATCATGGCTTTCTCTCCTCGAAGCTGGTCTACAGCTATTTTGCCGTCGCGCTGGCGCAGGCCGGTTTCCGGGTGGTCATGCCTGATGCGCCGAATCATGGGGCACGCTTTACGGGCGATGAGCAGGCGCGGCTGGGGCTGTTCTGGCAAACGCTGCACGGCAATCTGACCGAGTTCGCCGGGCTGCGTGACGCGCTCTTGCAGGCCGGGCTGGTGGAGGGGAAACGGCTGGCGGTCGCAGGCGCATCAATGGGCGGAATGACGGCGCTGGGGATCATGGCCAGGCATCCGGAGGTGACGTCCGTGGCTTGCCTGATGGGATCGGGCTACTTTACGTCGCTGGCAAAGACGCTATTCCCGCCGCAGGCCCCTCAGGAGATTGAGACCCTGTTGTCTGAATGGGACGTCAGCCATGCGCTTTCGCAGCTGGCCGATCGTCCGCTGCTGCTGTGGCATGGGGATGCCGACGACGTCGTACCGCCCGGTGAAACGTTCCGCCTGCAACAGGCGCTACAGCGCGAAGGGCTGGACAGTAATCTGACCTGCCTGTGGGGAGCGGGTGTCCGGCACCGTATTACCCCGGCCGCGCTGGAAGCAACCGTAGAATTCTTCCGCCAGCACCTTTAAACGCGCAGCACCGTGACACCCTGATCCTCCAGCTTGCTGAGGATCTCGGGGTTGGCGTTTTTGCCGGTGATCACCATGCTGATTTGCTCGGCGCGGCTGAAAAGCATGCCGGCGCGTTCACCGACCTTGCTGCTGTCGACCAGCACCACCAGCTTGCCCACCACGTTAAGCATGTTCTGCTCTGCCATTGCGGTGAGCATATCGGTTTTATACAGTCCATCCGCCGTCAGGCCTTTGCCGCTGGTAAACATCCAGTGCCCGGCGTAGAGGCTGTTTTCACTGTCCTGCGGGCTCAGGGTGATGGACTGGCTCTTGTTATACTGGCCGCCCATGATCACCACGCTTTCATGTTCCTGGTCAATGAGATAATTGGCCAGCGGCAGATAGTTGGTAATGATTTGCACCGGCTTGCCGCACATTTCACGGCCCAGCAGAAACGCCGTCGAACCGCAGTTGATCACCACGCTCTCCCCGGGATTCACCAGCTGTGACGCCGCTCTGGCAATCCGCACCTTTTCATCGTGATTCTGCGCCTGGTGGATGTTCATCGGCGTCCAGCGTGGACGCTGCTGGCTGATGGCCTCTGCGCCATTGCGGACTTTTTTCAGCTTGCCGCTCTCATCCAGCTTGTTGATATCCCGTCGCGCGGTAGCGGGGGAGATCCCTAAACGTTCGATCACTTTCTCGACGGTGATAAACCCTGTTTGCGCCAGGAGTTCCAGTAAAATTTGATGCCGTTGCGCTTCCGTCATGAGCTATTCCGATAAGAATTGATTTGAAAAGATGATATTTGAAATAGCGTGAAATTACTAAAATAAAAATGACATCGCCAGACGCAGGGTCTGGCGATTGGGCCTCGGTATCAGAGGAAGGACTTGAACGGCAGATCGGGTTCAATCGTAAAGCAATCATCGAAACCACGCGGGTAGTGATACTCAAGATTGTCTTTATCCAGCGGCCAGGTGAACTTGCCGCCAACCTGCCAGATGAACGGCTTGAAGCCATACTTGAGGCGGTCTTTTTTCATCTCCCACAGGACGCGGATCTCTTGCGGATCGGCCTGGAAGTTTGACCAGATATCATGGTGGAACGGGATCACCACTTTGGTTTTCAGCGCTTCGGCCATACGCAGCATATCCGCGCTGGTCATTTTGTCGGTGATCCCGCGCGGGTTTTCACCGTAAGAGCCAAGCGCCACGTCAATCTGGTGCTCGTTACCGTGCTTCGCGTAGTAGTTGGAGTAGTGGGAGTCACCGCTGTGATACAGGGAACCGCCAGGCGTTTTGAACAGATAGTTCACCGCGCGCTCATCCATCCCGTCTGGCAGTACGCCTGCGGCTTTCTGATCGGCAGGCAGGGTGATCAGCGCGGTGCGGTCAAAGGCATCCAGCGCGTGAATCTCAATGTCTTTGATTTTCACCACGTCGCCCGGCTTCATCACGATGCAGCGCTCTTTTGGCACGCCCCAGCCAATCCACAAATCCACGCAGGTCTGCGGCCCGATAAACGGTACGTCGTCCGCGCAGTTTTGCATTACCGCTGCCGCCACGTTCACGTCGATATGATCGTTGTGATCGTGGGTAGAGAGAACGGCGTCGATCTGGCGAATGGCAAAAGGATCAAGCACAAAAGGCGTGGTGCGCAGGTTCGGCTGGAGCTTTTCAACGCCGGCCATACGCTGCATCTGGTGGCCTTTTTTCATCAGTGGATTGCCGTGGCTCTGTTTGCCGGTGCCGCACCAGAAATCAACACAAATGTTGGCGCCGCCTTCTGATTTCAGCCAGATCCCGGTGCAGCCCAGCCACCACATCGCAAATGTGCCAGGAGCAACCTGTTCCTGCTCGATCTCTTCGTTCAGCCAGCTACCCCACTCCGGAAAGGTACTCAGAATCCATGATTCACGGGTGATGGTTTTCACTTTACTCATCGTTTGACTCCTGGTTTTAATCAAAAGTAATCACACTGTGACTTGTTGTGATTAATGCTGGCACTGTTTAAATCGATTTGCAATGGCTTATTTACGGAAAATTCCCCTCGCCACATCACAGAAAAAACATCATGACGTTGATAAGATAACCGCTACAAATGATTAATATACTGAAAATTAAGAGTTTATTTATTGGATTGGTTCGGTAGTGAAAATCATTACTAACGCCATGGAAATAAATTGCGTGATTCGTCACAAATAATCAAATGCAATCTTGTGATGATTATTTGTGATTAATAGAGTGATGACACCAACCACACAGGGATTGCCCCTCGTGTTCTCATTTTCTGGAGAGAGTTATGGAGATCCTCTACAACGTCTTTACCGTTTTCTTTAATCAGGTAATGACCAACGCCCCGCTGTTGCTGGGTATCGTGACGTGCCTGGGGTACATCCTGCTGCGCAAAAGCGTCAGCGTGATTATCAAAGGCACCATCAAAACCATCATTGGTTTTATGCTGTTGCAGGCGGGGTCTGGCATTCTGACCAGCACGTTTAAGCCGGTTGTTGCCAAAATGTCAGAGGTGTACGGCATTAACGGCGCCATCTCTGACACTTACGCGTCCATGATGGCCACCATCGATCGCATGGGAGATGCATACAGCTGGGTTGGGTATGCGGTACTGCTCGCGCTGGCGCTGAACATCATTTACGTGCTCCTGCGCCGTATCACCGGTATTCGCACCATCATGCTCACCGGGCACATCATGTTCCAGCAGGCGGGTCTGATTGCCGTTTCTCTCTATATCTTCGGCTACCCAATGTGGACCACGGTCATCTGCACGGCAGTGCTGGTCTCACTTTACTGGGGCATCACCTCCAACATGATGTATAAGCCAACGCAGGACGTTACGGACGGCTGCGGTTTCTCCATCGGTCACCAGCAGCAGTTCGCCTCCTGGATTGCTTACAAAGTCGCGCCGTACCTGGGCAAAAAAGAGGAGAGTGTTGAAGACCTCAAATTGCCTGGCTGGCTGAATATCTTCCACGACAACATCGTCTCCACGGCAATTGTGATGACCATCTTCTTCGGCGCCATCCTGCTCTCCTTTGGCATTGACGTGGTGCAGGCGATGGCGGGTAAAACCCACTGGACGGTCTATATCCTGCAAACCGGTTTCTCCTTCGCTGTTGCTATTTTCATCATCACCCAGGGCGTGCGTATGTTCGTCGCCGAACTGTCGGAAGCGTTTAACGGCATCTCCCAGCGCCTGATCCCTGGCGCGGTGCTGGCGATTGACTGTGCGGCTATCTATAGCTTTGCGCCAAACGCCGTCGTCTGGGGCTTTATGTGGGGCACCATCGGCCAGCTGATTGCGGTCGGCATTCTGGTGGGCTGTGGCTCCTCAATCCTGATTATTCCTGGCTTTATCCCGATGTTCTTCTCCAACGCCACTATCGGCGTGTTTGCTAACCACTTCGGCGGATGGCGCGCAGCGCTCAAGATCTGCCTGGTGATGGGCATGGTTGAAATCTTCGGGTGCGTGTGGGCGGTCAAGCTCACCGGCATGAGCGCCTGGATGGGCATGGCGGACTGGTCAATTCTGGCGCCGCCGATGATGCAGGGCTTTGCGTCCGTCGGGCTGGTCTTTATGGCCGTCATCATCCTGATTGCCCTGGCTTATATGTTCTTCGCTGGCCGTTCGCTGCGGGCTGAAGAAGATGCGGAAAAACAAACAGCAGAAGTGTCTGCTCATTAAGGAGTTTCGATTATGACCGTACGTATCCTGGCTGTGTGTGGCAATGGGCAAGGTAGCTCCATGATCATGAAGATGAAAGTGGACCAGTTTTTAACCCAGTCAAACATTGACCACACGGTGAACAGCTGCGCAGTGGGTGAATACAAAAGTGAACTGAATGGCGCGGACATCATCATCGCCTCAACGCACATTGCCGGCGAGATTAGCGTGTCGGGCAACAAATACGTGGTAGGCGTACGCAACATGCTATCGCCTGCGGATTTCGGACCAAAGCTGCTGGAAGTGATCAAAGAACACTTCCCACAAGACGTGAAGTAAGGATGCCACATGAAACTACGTGATTCGCTGGCAGAGAATAACTCCATCCTTTTACAGGCCGAAGCCAGCACCTGGCAGGAAGCGGTGAAGCTGAGCGTGGATCTGCTGGTTAAGGCTGACGTTGTCGAGCCGCGTTACTACCAGGCGATTCTGGATGGCGTGGCGCAGCATGGCCCTTACTTTGTGATTGCGCCAGGCCTGGCGATGCCGCATGGCCGCCCGGAAGAGGGCGTCAAGAAAACCGGCTTCGCGCTGGTGACGTTGAAAACGCCGCTGGTGTTTAACCACGAAGATAACGACCCGGTCGACATCCTTATCACTATGGCGGCTGTCGATGCCAATACCCACCAGGAGGTGGGCATCATGCAGATCGTCAATCTGTTTGATGATGAAGCTAATTTTGACCGTTTACGCGCCTGCCGTACCGCGCAGGACGTGCTGGATTTAATTGATAACGCCACTGCGGCGGCCGTTTAAGAGGAATTTAAAATGTCATTACCAATGTTGCAGGTCGCGCTGGATAACCAGACTCTGTCTCACGCTTACGAAACCACCCGTCTGATTGCGGAAGAAGTGGACATCATCGAAGTCGGCACCATTCTGTGCGTGGGCGAAGGCGTTCGTGCGGTTCGTGACCTGAAGGCGCTCTATCCGCATAAAATCGTGCTGGCGGATGCCAAAATCGCCGATGCGGGCAAAATTCTCTCTCGCATGTGCTTTGAAGCCAACGCCGACTGGGTCACCGTGATCTGCTGTGCGGATATCAACACTGCGAAAGGCGCGCTGGACGTGGCGAAGGAGTTCAATGGCGACGTGCAGATTGAACTGACCGGTTTCTGGACCTGGGAGCAGGCGCAGGAGTGGCGCGAAGCAGGTATCCAGCAGGTGGTTTATCACCGCAGCCGTGATGCGCAGGCCGCAGGCGTGGCGTGGGGTGAAGCCGATATCAGCGCGATCAAACGTCTGGCCGATATGGGCTTCAAAGTGACCGTAACCGGTGGCCTGGCGCTGGAAGATCTGCCGCTGTTCAAGGGGATTCCAATTCACGTCTTTATTGCCGGTCGTAGCATTCGCGATGCGGAATCTCCGGTGGAAGCTGCGCGTCAGTTCAAACGCTCAATCGCTCAGCTTTGGGGTTAAGGAGCGGGTATGTTGTCAAAACAGGTCCCGCTTGGCATCTATGAAAAGGCACTCCCTGCGGGGGAGTGCTGGCTGGAGCGGTTACAGCTGGCGAAGCAGCTGGGTTTCGATTTTGTCGAAATGTCGCTGGATGAGACGGACGAGCGTCTTGCTCGCCTGGACTGGAGCCGCGACCAGCGTCTGGCGCTGGTGAGCGCCATTGCCGAAACCGGCGTGCGCGTGCCATCCATGTGCCTGAGCGCTCATCGTCGTTTTCCGCTTGGCAGCGAAGATGATGCCGTACGCGCCGAAGGGCTGGAGATCATGCGTAAAGCTATTCGCTTCGCACAGGATGTCGGCATCCGCGTGATCCAACTGGCGGGTTATGATGTTTACTATCAGGAAGCCAATGATGAAACGCGCCGTCGTTTCCGTGACGGCCTGAAAGAGAGCGTTGAGATGGCAAGCCGTGCGCAGGTGACGCTGGCGATGGAGATCATGGATTATCCGTTGATGAACTCCATCAGCAAGGCGCTGGGCTACGCGCACTATCTGAATAACCCGTGGTTCCAGCTTTATCCGGATATCGGCAACCTGTCGGCATGGGATAACGACGTACAGATGGAGCTTCAGGCGGGTATCGGGCATATCGTGGCGGTGCACGTTAAAGATACCCGTCCCGGCGTGTTTAAAAACGTACCGTTCGGCACCGGGGTGGTGGATTTCGAACGGTGCTTCCAGACGCTCAAACAGACAGGTTATTGCGGGCCTTACCTGATTGAGATGTGGAGCGAAATCGCGGACGATCCGGCGGCAGAAGTGGCGAAAGCCCGGGACTGGGTGTGCGAGCGCATGGCGCGGGCAGGACTGATGGAGGCGGAACATGCTTAAGCTGAAACAGCAGGTCTTTGAAGCCAATATGGATCTCCCGCGCTATGGACTGGTGACGTTTACCTGGGGCAACGTAAGCGCCATCGATCGCGAGCAGGGGCTGGTGGTGATTAAGCCGAGCGGCGTGGCCTATGACGCCATGAAAGCGGACGATATGGTGGTGGTTGACCTGGAAGGACAGGTCGTTGAAGGCAAATGGCGTCCTTCTTCTGATACGGCAACCCATCTGGCGCTGTACCAGCGTTACCCGTCCTTGGGGGGGATTGTACATACCCATTCCACGCACGCCACCGCCTGGGCACAGGCCGGGCTGGCGATCCCTGCTTTGGGTACAACGCACGCGGACTACTTCTTCGGTGATATTCCCTGCACGCGGGCGTTAACGCAGACTGAGGTCGAAGGCGAGTACGAACTTAACACCGGCAGGGTCATTATCGAAACGCTGGGTGAGACGGAACCACTGCATACGCCGGGTATTGTGGTGTACCAGCATGGTCCATTCTCCTGGGGTAAAGATGCGCATGACGCCGTGCATAACGCGGTGGTGATGGAAGAGGTGGCCAGAATGGCGTGGATTGCGCGCGGCATTAACCCACAGCTTCAGGGCATTGATGATTATCTGATGAACAAGCATTTCATGCGTAAGCACGGCCCGAATGCTTATTACGGGCAGAAGTGAATAAGTGCTCTGGAATACCGAAACAGTTGTAACCGGTGGTATTCCGGAGCCATTCATAAAAAAGCCCCCGGGCAGGGGGCAAATTATATATGGCTTTGATTTTCTTTTGCTTTCCTGGTGCTAGCGATAAAGCGTTACTGGTAAATATCTGCACTGGCGTGCATATTACCGTTGCTGCCGGGCTCACGTGTCAGCATGACGTGATAGTATTTTGCGCCCTGCGCATCGGTTTCTTCATTAAGCGCCTGATCTGCTTCACTTTCAGTGGCGAAGTTATGATTGATGTAAATAACGCCTAAGCTCTGCACATCATCCATGTTTCTGGCCTGTTGGCTGTCTATTCTGATGGCTGCCATCGCGTTTGCACTGAGCAAAAGCGCAGCCAAAATGGCGATTGCGATTCTTTTCATGATATGCGCTCCACGACTGCGTGCTGTGATACGGCGGAATGCTCTCCTTCTCTGTTCAGGGTTTCTGATTAAAGTGTAATCGCTACCCGGGTTGGGATGGGTGACCATTTCTGATGATGTTGTTCAAAAAAACAGCGCTTCTGATGAGTGCGATTTTAAATCACCCACTTAGAACAGCTTTACCCTTTGTGCGAATTATTTGTGCAATCAGCTTGAGTTTCCTGGGGGGCGCAAGTATTATGACGCGTCAATTTTTCAGCCGACCTTTAACACGTTCCTTGCCTCCCCGGGCCTCGGCTGACCCAGACAGGAGGCTGAATAATCCGTAAGGAGCAATTCGATGCGTCATTACGAAATCGTTTTTATGGTCCACCCTGACCAGAGCGAACAGGTTCCGGGCATGATCGAGCGTTACTCTGCTGCCATCACTGGTGCAGAAGGCACGATCCACCGTCTGGAAGACTGGGGCCGCCGTCAGCTGGCTTACCCGATCAACAAACTGCACAAAGCACACTACGTTCTGATGAACGTTGAAGCTCCGCAGGAAGTGATCGATGAGCTGGAAACTACCTTCCGCTTCAACGATGCCGTTATCCGCAGCATGGTTATGCGTACCAAACACGCAGTGACCGAAGCATCTCCGATGGTTAAAGCGAAAGACGAGCGCCGTGAGCGTCGCGATGATTTCGCAAACGAAACCGCAGATGATTCTGATGCTGGGGATTCTGAAGAGTAATTTCTGATGACCAACCGTCTGGTGTTGTCCGGCACCGTGTGCAGGACCCCCCTTCGAAAGGTCAGCCCATCAGGAATTCCGCATTGCCAGTTCGTGCTTGAGCATCGTTCTGTGCAAGAGGAAGCCGGGTTTCACCGGCAGGCGTGGTGCCAAATGCCCGTAATTATTAGCGGACACGAAAACCAGGCCATTACTCACAGTTTAACGGTCGGTAGCGCAGTAATCGTTCAGGGGTTCATTTCTTGCCACAAGGCAAAGAACGGCCTGAGCAAAATGGTTCTGCATGCCGAGCAGATTGATTTGATAGATTCTGGAGACTAGCCATATGGCACGTTATTTCCGTCGTCGCAAGTTCTGCCGTTTCACCGCGGAAGGCGTTCAAGAGATCGACTATAAAGATATCGCAACGCTGAAAAACTACATCACCGAAAGCGGTAAGATTGTCCCAAGCCGTATCACCGGTACTCGTGCAAAATATCAGCGTCAGCTGGCTCGCGCTATCAAACGCGCTCGCTACCTGTCTCTGCTGCCGTACACTGATCGTCATCAGTAATCGGGCACGGTCCATTAATACGACTTTAAGAGGATAAGGTAATGCAAGTTATTCTGCTTGATAAAGTAGCAAACCTGGGCAGCCTGGGTGATCAGGTAAACGTTAAAGCGGGTTACGCTCGTAACTTCCTGGTTCCACAGGGTAAAGCTGTTCCAGCTACTAAGAAAAACGTAGAGTTTTTCGAAGCACGTCGTGCTGAACTGGAAGCCAAACTGGCTGACGTTCTGGCGGCTGCTAACGCTCGCGCTGAAGCAATCAACGCACTGGGCACCGTTACCATCGCGTCCAAAGCTGGCGACGAAGGTAAACTGTTCGGTTCCATCGGTACCCGCGATATCGCTGATGCAGTTACTGCGGCAGGCGTTAAAGTGGCTAAGAGCGAAGTTCGTCTGCCGAACGGCGTTCTGCGTACCACTGGTGAGCACGAAGTTGACTTCCAGGTTCACAGCGAAGTGTTCGCTAAACTGGTTGTTAACGTAGTAGCTGAGTAATTTTTTACTCTGCTCGCGTCGAAGCGCCGGCCTTGTGCCGGCGTTTTGCTTTTTAGCGTGACCCTGCGTCATCTTTTGCTCTTGTAAGGTCGCTATTCCTGACGCATTCTCTGATAATAAATTGAAACGCAATTTTATTTATGAGATTTGTCATGGATACTGCTCTGCCCACGCCCGTCTTTGCCCGTCGAAATGTGGCCTATGCCTGCGCCACGCTCTGCTGTCTGCTTTGGGGAAGCTCGTACCCGGCCATTAAAAGTGGCTACGAACTCTTTCAGATCGCGACCGATGATATCCCCTCCAAAGTCGTCTTTGCCGGATACCGTTTTCTGTTTGCCGGCGCGTTGCTGCTGCTTTTTGCCCTGGCCCAGCGAAAACCGATTGGCAGGCTCACGCCCACGCAGTTTGGCCAGCTCACGATCCTCGGACTGACCCAGACCTCCCTCCAGTACACCTTCTTTTATATCGGCCTGGCCTACACGACCGGGGTGAACGGCTCCATCATGAATGCCACCGGGACCTTCTTCAGCGTGCTGCTGGCGCACTTTATCTACCACAACGACAAACTCAGCTATAACAAAACGCTGGGGTGTGTTCTGGGCTTTGCCGGGGTGATGCTGGTGAACTTCCACAGCGGGTTAAGTGAGTTCCAGTTTGTGTGGAAAGGTGACGGATTTGTGGTGCTGGCCGCCTTTATTCTCTCTGCGGCCACGCTTTACGGGAAACGCATTTCCCAGACCGTTGACCCGACGGTAATGACGGGATGGCAGCTGGGGATAGGCGGGGCGGCACTGGTTGCGGGAGGCTATGCCACGGGCGGGACGCTGGAGGTGCACAGCATGAAAGCCGTCGCCGTGCTGGGGTATCTGACGCTGCTCTCATCCGTGGCGTTCGCCCTGTGGAGCGCGCTGCTGAAAGTAAACCGCGTGAGTATGATTGCCCCGTTCAACTTTGTCATACCTGTAGCAGGGACGGTGCTCTCCGCCATCTTCCTCGGCGAAAACATTATGGACATTAAATACGCGATTGCGCTGGTGCTGGTCTGCTCGGGGATCTGGTGGGTGAATAAACGGCGTGCCTGAGAACAAAAGTGCCGGGTGGCGGCATCGCCTTACCCGGCCTGGGCCATTAACGTGCTCTGATGAAACTGCCGTCCGGCTGGCGGGTAAACAGTACCTGCTGCCCGTTGCCGGTATCGATCGTTAACCCGGTCACCACCCCGCTGGCGTTCTGACGGATCTGCACCATCTGACCATTTTGCAGGTTGCTGAGCGGCTTGCCTGCCCCCTCGACTTGCGCCATGGCATACACATCCGTTGCGGGCAAATTGTGGTCGCGGAACAGCTGGGCAAGAGTTTTCCCAGGCTCTACGCGATACGAACGCCACTGCTGCTCAATGCCGGTGGGCTGTTGCGCCTGTGGCTCTGAAGGGGCGGCGGCCAGCTCCTGATCTTCCTGAACAGGTTCAGGTTCAACCGGCGCAACCTGGCCCGGATCGTTAGACGGTGTGACCAGCTGCGTCTGCATCGGCTGTGAACCAGGCTGCGGCTGGCTTTGCGACTGGATATCCAGCTCAGCATTCCGGCTGACCGGCGCGGTATCAACGTTGTCACTGCCGGAAGGAAGCAGGAAGCCGATGACGATCAGCAACGCGCCGATGATAATGCCTCTGCGATGCAAAGGCGGCAGCGGGTCCATGATGCGAAAGTTATCCGGCGCATGCCAGATTTTCGCCAGGGTAGGTTTCAGTTCAAATCGCCCGGGCATGGCTCTCCTCCTGCTCCGCGTCTTTTTATCCTGTCCTGAGAAGTGTAGTTTGCTAACTGCCTGATGGGCGTAACAAAGCCAGCTTTCGTGACATATATTAGGGAAAATCCTGACGGCTACTATTGTTTCCGTTTCGTCGCAGTTTGTCACCTTTACTTAAGACAAAGTTTTACCCATAAGGGCATGGCTGATATGCTGCCCGCTACTTTAAATGTGATGGAAGGAAAACCCATGACCACCCCGACTTTTGACACTATCGAAGCGCAGGCAAGCTACGGCATCGGCTTGCAGGTAGGACAGCAGCTGAGCGAATCCGGCCTGGAAGGTCTGTTACCGGAAGCGCTGGTGGCGGGTATCGCTGACGCGCTGGAAGGCAAGCAGCCCGCTGTGCCGGTTGACGTTGTGCACCGTGCGCTGCGTGAAATCCACGAACGTGCTGACGCCGTACGTCGCGCGCGTTTCGAAGAGATGGCGGCAGAAGGCGTGAAATATCTGGAAGAGAACCGTGAGCGTGAAGGCGTGAACAGCACCGAGTCCGGCTTGCAGTTCCGCGTAATCAATCAGGGTGATGGCGCAATCCCGGCGCGTACCGACCACGTTCGCGTACACTACACCGGTAAGCTGATCGACGGTACCGTGTTCGACAGCTCCGTCGCGCGTGGCGAACCGGCTGAGTTCCCGGTCAACGGCGTTATCGCAGGCTGGATCGAAGCCCTGACCCTGATGCCAGTAGGTTCCAAATGGGAACTGACTATCCCGCACAACCTGGCTTACGGCGAGCGTGGCGCTGGCGCGTCCATTCCGCCATTCAGCACCCTGGTGTTTGAAGTCGAGCTGCTGGAAATCCTGTAATCGGTTTTTCTTATTTTCCTCTCTCCGATCGGGGAGAGGAAAATAGCGATAAAACCCGGAGTTACGACGGAATCAACATTTTGTATTGCAAACGAAACTGTTACGTGTATTTTTGTGAGCTGTTTCGCGCTGTATGAGTGATATGACACTCACTTTCAACATATTATTAACATAATATTCAAAACATAGTATTCATCCCGCCGATTCTTACCTACTATCGATTAGTCCATACACAGGGGCCGTCATTTATTTGGCGTAAATAAAGGCCAGAAGAGCCTTAACAACACAGACAGGCATAAACAGGAAAATATCACATGGTAGATCAGGTCAAAGTCGCCGCCGCAGAAGAGGCGACGTCTGAACAGTCGCTACGGCGAAATCTCACGAACCGTCACATTCAGCTTATTGCCATTGGCGGAGCCATCGGCACAGGGCTGTTTATGGGCTCGGGCAAAACCATCAGTCTTGCCGGCCCGTCGATCATCTTCGTTTATATGATCATCGGTTTTATGCTCTTTTTCGTGATGCGTGCAATGGGTGAATTGCTGCTCTCGAATCTTGAATACAAATCCTTCAGCGACTTCGCGTCAGACCTGCTCGGCCCGTGGGCGGGCTATTTTACCGGCTGGACCTACTGGTTCTGCTGGGTGGTCACCGGCATGGCTGACGTTGTGGCCATCACGGCGTACGCGCAATTCTGGTTCCCAGGGCTATCGGACTGGGTGGCTTCGCTGGCGGTGATTGTCCTGCTGCTGAGCCTGAACCTCGCCACCGTTAAAATGTTCGGTGAGATGGAGTTCTGGTTCGCGATGATCAAAATCGTCGCCATCATCGCGCTGATTGTCGTCGGGCTGGTGATGGTGCTGACGCACTTCCAGTCGCCAACCGGCGTACAGGCGTCGTTTGCCCATCTGTGGAATGACGGCGGCTGGTTCCCGAAAGGGATCAGCGGCTTCTTTGCCGGCTTCCAGATTGCGGTGTTCGCGTTTGTCGGGATTGAGCTGGTCGGTACCACGGCGGCGGAAACCAAAGATCCGGAGAAATCCCTGCCGCGCGCGATCAACTCCATTCCGCTGCGTATCATCATGTTCTACGTGTTCGCGCTGATCGTCATTATGTCCGTGACGCCATGGAGTTCGGTGGTGCCAACCAAGAGCCCGTTCGTCGAGCTGTTCGTGCTGGTGGGACTGCCTGCTGCCGCGAGCCTGATTAACTTCGTGGTGCTGACCTCTGCGGCCTCTTCCGCGAACAGCGGCGTCTTCTCCACCAGCCGTATGCTGTTCGGTCTGGCGCAGGAGGGCGTTGCTCCGAGCGCGTTTGCCAAACTGTCTAAACGCGCGGTACCGGCGAAAGGGCTGACCTTCTCCTGCATCTGTCTGCTGGGCGGTGTGGTGATGCTCTACGTCAACCCGAGCGTAATCGGCGCGTTCACCATGATCACTACGGTGTCGGCGATCCTGTTCATGTTCGTCTGGACCATTATCCTCTGCTCATACCTGGTGTACCGCAAACAGCGTCCACACCTGCATGAGAAGTCGATCTACAAGATGCCGCTGGGCAAGCTGATGTGCTGGGTGTGCATGGCGTTCTTCGTCTTCGTGCTGGTGCTGCTGACGCTGGAAGAAGATACCCGCCAGGCGCTGATCGTCACGCCGCTGTGGTTTATTGCGCTGGGGCTGGGCTGGCTGTTTATCGGTAAGAAACGTATGGCGAGCATGCGTTAAGCATGTTGCCGGGTGGCGCTGACGCTTACCCGGCCTACGTTCGCGGACGTTGTAGGCCCGGTAAGCGCTAGCGCCGCCGGGCTTTTTTATTCCCCCGCTAATGCACGCGGGAACAGAACGTTATTCTCAAGACTGATGTGTTCCATCAGATCGTCGATCATCTCGTTAATGCCGTTGTACATGGCTTTCCAGGTGGTGCACGCCTCTGGCGGCGGTGTGACGTTGTCGGTGGTGTGTTTAATCACTTCCAGCAGTTCGCCGGCGTCATCATGTTCGCTTTCCATCACGCTGATGGGCCCCATGGCCTGGCTGCCCATGCCCTGTTTGATCATCGGGAAGAGGATCTGCTCCTCTTTCATCATGTGGCTGGAAAGCTCTTCGTGCAGCATGGTCAGGTATTTCGCCAGGCCGCGCGGTACGGAAGGTTTATCGGCATGAACGCGTTCAACTTTGGTCGCCTGTAAAATCAGCTCCGGCAGCTGCTCGCGGTGACGATCGTGGTAACGCACAATGATGTGGTCGATGATTTCAGCCAGCGGCGCGGTGCGCCAGTCTTTGTCGACGGGCTGTTCAGCCAGCTGAGCCAGCTCCGCTTCGATAGCCTCTACATCCAGCTCTTTACGCGACGCTGCGCGCGCCAGCGTTTGCTTACCACCGCAGCAGTAATCCATATCATATTTACGGAACAGCGCAGAAGCGCGAGGGATGGAGAGCGCCAGCTCGCCTAAGGGTTGGTCGCGGAAGGCCATAGCAGTTACCTCATCATCAGAAATATAAGATGCATTTTAAATGCATCTTTAAGTGGATACTATAACCCTTTAGAGGCAAGGGTGAAAACGAGAAAGGGATCACAAAAAAAGCATGCTTTTAACTTGCTGATTGAATGCAGAAAAGGGCTTTCGAAAGTTTTTAAAGGTGGAGAAACAGTAAACAACCTGCCGCGCGTGCCGATAGATACAGGTCAGACAATACCTGTATATAAATAAGGCAACGCATGTTTAAACGTATAAAAGTCATTACTCTTTTGATTTCGGTGCTGCTTGTGCTCGGCATCATGCAGCTGATCTCCGCTGGCATTTTCATTAATGCACTCAATAACGATAAAGAGAACTTCACCGTTTCTCAGCTTTCCAGCCAGAACGTTGCGGAGTTTACCGACGCCTGGATCAGCCTGAACCAGGCGCGCGTCACCCTCAACCGCGGCATGCTGCGCCTGCAAAGCAGCATGGCGTCGCAGATTAACGGCGGGCAGTTGAACGAGCTGGTCAATACCGCGAAAAACCTGCTGGCCGATGCCCAGACCCATTACGATAAATACTATGCGCTGCCGGAAACGCCGGGTATGGACGAGCACCTGGCCGATCGCCTGGAAGAGCAGTACCGCGTCTACTCCGCCACGCTGACGCAAATGAACGTTCTGCTGGGGCAGGGCAATCTGGAAGATATGTTCAAACAAAATGCCGAACAGAAGCAGACCGCGATGCAAAAGGTTTATCGCGAGTGGCGTGAGGCGCAGGCCGCGCTGACCGCCAAAGGTATCCAGGACAATGAAAGCGACTACAAACGCATTCTGTGGATCCTTTCTGCGGTGATGCTGCTGGTGATCGCGGTGATTATTTCCAGCTGGATTGCGATGCGCCGCGTGCTGCTGCTGCCGCTGGAAGAGGTGATCAACCATATCCGCGCCATTGCCGCAGGGGATTTAACCCAGCCGATTCAGGCTGAGGGTAAAAATGAAATGGCGATCCTGGCGCGCAACGTTCAGGAGATGCAGACTGCGCTGGCCAACACGGTGGGCGTGGTGCGTGAAGGCGCAGATACCATCTACACCGGCGCGGGTGAAATCTCGGCGGGCAGCAACGATCTCTCCTCCCGTACCGAGCAGCAGGCCGCTTCTCTGGAAGAGACGGCAGCCAGCATGGAACAGTTAACCGCTACCGTGAAGCAAAACGCCGATAACGCGCGTCAGGCGTCACGCCTGGCGCTGGACGCCTCCTCCACCGCGAAGAAGGGTGGTAACGTGGTGGAAGGCGTGGTGCGGACGATGGACGAAATCGCCACCAGTTCCAGCAAAATCGCGCAAATTACTAACGTGATCGACGGCATTGCTTTCCAGACCAATATTCTGGCGCTGAACGCGGCGGTAGAAGCGGCGCGCGCGGGCGAGCAGGGACGTGGCTTCGCGGTTGTCGCGGGCGAGGTGCGTACCCTTGCCCAGCGCAGTGCGCAGGCGGCGAAAGAGATCAAAGCGCTGATCGATGATTCCGGCGAGCGTGTTAACGCGGGCTCTCAGCTGGTGAATGAGGCGGGCGCGACGATGGCGGAGATCGTCAATGCGGTTACGCGCGTGACGGACATCATGGGTGAGATTGCGTCGGCCTCCGACGAACAGAGCCGCGGTATCGACCAGGTGGGTCAGGCGGTGGCGGAGATGGATCGCGTCACCCAGCAGAATGCCTCGCTGGTGGAAGAGTCTGCGGCGGCGGCGGCGGCGCTGGAAGATCAGGCTGCACGCCTGAACGACGCGGTGGCAGTGTTTAAGATCACCCGCAATCAGGCGGTGAAAGCCGCGCCGGTAAAGACCTATGCACCTAAAGCGCAGCCCGTCGCGGCGGCGTCTGAAGCGAACTGGGAAACGTTCTGATACTGTGCCGGGTGGCGCTGACGCTTACCCGGCCTACGGTTTTGTAGGCCCTGCAAGCGAAGCGCCGCCGGGCGAAAAGCTCACCCCTCCGACGCCGGAACGACCATCGGTTTTTCCGGCTTCGCTCTCACCGCAATCACCACCCCAACGACCAGTAGCGCGATCCCGCAGGCCGTTAGCAACGGCGGCACGCTCTGGCGCATCAGGAAGGTATAGAGCAGCCCGGCCAGTGTCTCAAAGACAATCAGCGGCCCCAGTATCACCGTCGGCAGCTTCTGGCTGGCAATGTTCCAGCACAGCGCGCCCACCCACGAACAGAGCACGGCAATGGCGACCATTAACCCGACGAATACCCACGGGCGCGGTCCGAAGGGCAGGGTAAATGCCGGTTGCTGGCTACCCAGCCAGACACACGCGCCCACATAGCCCAGCAACGAGACAGGGAGGGTGACCAGCGCCTGCGCCGTGGCCCACATCATCGGATGCTTATCCGGGTTTTCCCGCAGCCAGCGTGCGTTGCGCAGGGCATACCAGGCCCAACAGACAACCGAAATAAACGCCAGAAAGATCCCTGAACCGTAACGCCACACGCTGAAATTTTCCAGACCATGGCGAAGCTCGGCAATATTCACGCACACCAGCCCCACGGCAATGCAGACCAGCGCCGGCGCCATTTTTGACCACGCCAGTTTGCCGTCACGCTGGCTGTAAAGCAGGTTCGCGAAAACCGGGATGACCACCGGCAGCGTGCCGATAATCATGGTCGACACCGGCGCACCGGTGCGCTGAATGGCGCTCGCCAGACAGACGTAGTAGATCAGATTACCCATCATGGTCAGCGCCAGCGCGGTGAGCCAGTCCTGGCGGCCCAGCTGACGCAGACGCGTGCGCCCCAGCCACGCCAGCGGCACGGCAATCAGCCCCAGCGCCAGGTAACGTCCGGTCGACTGCAATATTGCCGGGTACTCCGGCACAATCAGCGGGCCGACAAAAATCAGCCCCCACATCAAACCCGCAAGCAGGGCATACAACACGCCGCTAATCATTTTTCCATCCATCTTGATTCACTTTGCGCTCAGTGTAGGAGGGCAAAACGGGCGCGTATTGTATGAGGTTGCGCATTAGCGCGGCATAACCTGTTTCTGGTAGCGCACGGGCGTGATGCCGTAGCGACGGGTGAAGGCGCGGGTCAGGTGCGACTGATCGGTCAGCCCGGTCGCGGCGGCCACCTCGGCGGCAGGCATGCCATGGGTGAGGAATGCTTTGGCGCGCCACAGCCGGATGGCCATCAGCATCTGGTGGGGCGTAACGTGGAAATGGGCTTTGAACTGGCGCTGAAAATGGTACGGGCTGAGCGAGACAACGTTAGCCAGCTCGTCCAGGGTCAGCGAGCGCATATAGTTGTCGTGCAGGTAGTCGCGAACGCGTTCGAAGCGGTGCGTGGCCTCCTGCACCACCGGCGCATGGTGGGCCAGCGGCTGAAAAGTCTGAATCAAATCCAGTAGCAGCCCCTTCTGCGCCAGCGGATCGTCCGTGTGCCACAGGCCATAAATCAACTGGCCTATCTGTTGCGAGCGCAGCGGATCGTGACGCGTGACGTCGCTAAACCACCAGTGACGCAGGCCAGTGACCTCTTCCAGCAGGTCGGGTTCGATGTAGACCATCCGGTAGCGCCAGCCGCCTTCAGTGGCGGATTCCCCGGTGTGGATCTCGTCCGGGTTCATGGTCACGACGGATTTTTCCGCGGCAAGATGCTGGGTACCGCGATAGCGGAAGCGTTCGGCACCGGTTTCGATGGTGCCGATACCGAAGGCTTCATGAGTGTGCGGCTCGAAGGCGTAGTCAGAGATATGGGCGTGATAAAGCTCCAGGCCCGGCAGCTGCGCCAGATGGCGAAAGCGCGCGCTGTCTCTCTCATCAGTGAACTGTTCCGGTACGCCTTGCACAGTGAGCCTCCTTGTGGGTCATCGCTTCATTATCAGAGATGACCCGAGGGGACGCCACAAAAAATAACCAATTTTTAACAACTACAGGATGGCTTTGACGCTTTCCGCCAGCGGTGTGGTTGGGCGGCCAATGAGCTTGCTCAGGGTATGGCTGTCGTCGAACAGGCCGCCTTTGGACGCGCCGGTGTCGGAGTCCGCCAGCATTTCCGCCAGCCCGGCAGGCAGACCAACGCCCTTCAGCGCAGCGGCGAAATCGGCTTCGCTGAGGTTCTGATACGTTACCGGCTTACCGCTCTGCTTGCTCAGTTCCGCAGCCAGTTCGCTCAGCGTCCAGGCATTATCACCCGCCAGTTCATACACCTTGCCGGCATGACCCTCTTCAGAAATCACTTTCGCTGCCGCCGCCGCGTAATCCGCACGGGTCGCAGAGGCAATTTTGCCTTCGCCTGCGGCCCCCATAAATACGCCGTGTTCCAGCGCTGGCGGCGCGCTTGCCAGGTAGTTTTCGGTGTACCAGCCGTTGCGCAGCAGGGCGTAAGGCACGCCGGAGGCCGCCAGGGCATTTTCGGTTTCGACGTGCTCAACGTGCAGACCCAGCGGGGATTTGTCAGCATGCAGCAGGCTGGTATAGGCGATGAATTTCACCCCGGCGGCTTTGGCGGCGTTTATCACGTTCTGGTGCTGTACGGCGCGCTGGCCCACTTCGCTGGAGGAGATGAGCAGTAGTTTATCCACGCCGTTCAGCGCGGTGGTAAATGCGGCTTCATCGGTGTAATCCGCCTGACGCACAACGACCCCTTGCTGACGCAACGCTTCGGCTTTCGCCAGGTTACGCACAATAGCCACGATCTGGCTGGCCGGAACGGTTTTCAGCAGTTCTTCAATAACGTGTTGGCCAAGCTGGCCGGTTGCGCCGGTAATCGCGATCATGATGAATCTCCTTCGTGTTTGTCTGGTGTTGTGGCACACTATCACCATAACTAACTTTTAGTAAGTACATACAAAAAGGTAAGTATGAAAACAACAATACCAACGCTCAGCGAGCAAATGCACGATGGCAACCTCTTTGCGGAACAGTGCCCGTCACGGGAGGTGCTCAAACACGTAACCAGCCGCTGGGGCGTGCTGATCCTGGTGGCGTTACGTCAGGGGACGCATCGCTTCAGCGATCTGCGCCGCAAGATGGGCGGCGTCAGCGAGAAGATGCTGGCTCAGTCTTTACAGGCGCTGGAACATGACGGGTTTGTCGATCGCGTGTCGTATCCGGTCGTGCCGCCGCATGTGGAGTATAGCCTGACGCCGCTGGGGCGGGAGGTAAGCGAGAAGGTGGCCGCGCTGGCCGACTGGATTGAGGTCAATACGCCGCAGGTGATGGCGAATAGGGACGAGCGTGCGGCATGAAATGCCGGGTGGCGCTTGCGCTTACCCGGCCTACGGGATCGAGGATTGCGGGTAGGCCGGGTAAGGCGAAGCCGCCACCCGGCACAATCATCGCTACCTGCTCAAATCCACCTGATAAATCGCGAACCCAATATCATCCGTCGCGACCTTTTGCATCGGATACTGCGCCTTATCCTTGATAAACGCGGCTGCTTTATCGGACGGAGATGTCTCAAAGCGAATATCCAGCTTAGTGTCGCTGTGGATCGGTGCCAGACGCCAGTTGTTATCCACCGCCGGATGAATTTCACCCGCCTTTTTCGACTCCGCGCTGATCCACGCCGCCAGCACCGAACGGTTCTCATCCGGTGAGGCAAAGGCGATATGGCTGTCACCCGTACCGGCAAACTTGCCGCCATAGGCGCGGTAGTTGTTGGTCACCACCAGGAAAGTGGCATTAGGATCAATCGCTTTGCCGTTGAAGGTCAGGTTTTTGATGCGTTCTGCCTGCGGATTAATGGCCTGACATTCGCCGTCATATTTCGCGGGCTGGGTAACGTCAATCTGATAATCCACGCCGTCGATCACGTCGAAGTTATAGGTGCGGAAACCGTCCCAGTTAATCAGCGACTGCGGTTTGCTGCTGTGCGGATCGATCTGGTTGAACTGTCCGGCAGAGCACTCCAGCCACTCCTTCACCTCTTTCCCGGTGGCTTTCACCACCACGAGTGTGTTGGGATAGAGGTAGAGATCGGCGGCATTACGGAAGGTCAGCTGGCCTTTTTCCACCTCAACGTAACTGGCCGGATCGTTCTTACGTCCGCCCACTTTGAATGGCGCCGCGGCAGACAGTACCGGCAGATTTGCCAGATCCGGATCGCCCTGAATATAGTGCTCCGCATAGGCTTTCTGCGCCATGTTGACTACCTGCACGGTCGGATCATCCTGTACCAGCGCGAGGAAGCTGTACATGTTATCAGCCGATTTACCGATCGGCTTGCTGACAAATTCACGCGTCGCGTCGTGGTCATGCTTCAGGACGTCGACCAGCTTTTTATCTCCCCCTGCCAGAGATTTTTTGGCCGCTGCGTCGTAGATCGGACGCGCTTCCGCTTTCGACTGCGTGACTTTCCAGCTTCCGCTGTCGTTATTCAGCACCAGATCCACCACGCCAAGGTGGTCACCCCACATGCCCGGCATCACCGATGGCACACCGTTGAGCGTCCCTTTTTCGATGTCCGCGCCTTTGATATCAGCGAAATCTTTGCCCGGGAAGACGGCATGGGCGTGACCAAACAGGATCGCATCCACGCCCGGCACCTGGCTGAGATAGTACACGGAGTTCTCAGCCATCACCTGATACGGGTCGGCCGAGAGGCCGGAGTGGGCCACGACGACCACCACATCCGCCCCTTTCGCCCGCATCTCCGGCACGTATTTGCGCGCGGTTTCGGTAATGTCGTTGACGGTTACTTTCCCGTCGAGGTTGGCTTTATCCCACGTCATGATCTGCGGCGGTACAAAACCGATATAGCCGATTTTCAGCGTCTGTTTTTTACCGTCCTGGTCGACAACCTCGGTCTCTTTAATCAGATAAGGGGTGAAGAGCGGCTTCTTCGTCTTAACGTCGATGATATTGGCGTTAACGTACGGGAATTTTGCCCCTGCCAGCGCGTCGTGCAGGTATTTCAGGCCGTAGTTAAATTCGTGGTTGCCCAGGTTGCCAACCGCATAATCCAGGGTGTTCATCGCTTTATAGACAGGGTGGATCTCGCCTTTTTTCAGCCCCTTCGCCGCCATGTAGTCTCCGAGCGGGCTGCCCTGAATTAAGTCCCCGTTATCGACCAGCACGCTGTTTTTCACTTCACCGCGGGCGGCGTTGATCAAACTTGCCGTGCGTACCAGTCCGAATTTTTCCGTAGGGGTATCTTTGTAGTAATCGAAGTCCATCATATTGCTGTGCAGATCGGTGGTTTCCAGAATACGGAGATCCACCGTCGCTGCCTGAACGCTTGCCGCAATCAGCGTTGCCAGGAGCGTTGCGCTAAACTTAATCATCTGAGGAGTCCTTTTTTCGATCCAAGCAACAAAAGAATATGTATGTAGTATTTGTTGCTTACAGAAGTGTGAATGCTGCCAGAAAAAAGGGCGCTGAAACCAGAATTGCTTCACAGATAGCGGAATTGTTCACATTACGATATAACTAAAACAATAAGTTATGCCCACTGCGTTAACGAAGAGGTGGAGAATGTTAGATAAAATTTGTCAGCTCGCACGGGATGCGGGTGATGCCATTATGCAGGTGTACGACGGTGCGAAACCGATGGATGTTGTCAGCAAAGCGGATGACTCCCCGGTGACGGCGGCGGATATCGCGGCGCATGCAGTGATCCTGAAAGGTTTGCAGGCCCTGACGCCGGATATTCCGGTCCTTTCTGAAGAAGCGCCCCAGAGCTGGGATGAACGTCAGCACTGGCAGCGTTACTGGCTTGTCGACCCGCTGGACGGCACGAAAGAGTTTATCAAGCGTAACGGTGAATTCACCGTCAACATCGCTCTGATTGAAAACGGGAAAGCGGTACTGGGCGTGGTTTATGCCCCGGTGATGAAGGTGATGTACAGCGCGGCGGAAGGTAAAGCCTGGAAGGAAGAGTGCGGCGTGCGTAAGCAGATCCAGGTGCGTGATGCCCGTCCTCCGCTGGTGGTGATCAGCCGCTCGCACAGTGACAGCGAGCTGGAGGAATATCTGCAACAGCTGGGTGAACACCAGACGACGTCGATTGGCTCGTCGCTGAAGTTCTGTCTGGTGGCGGAAGGGCAGGCGCAGCTGTACCCCCGTTTCGGGCCGACGAACGTCTGGGATACGGCGGCAGGGCATGCGGTGGCGGCGGCCGCTGGCGCGCATGTGCATGACTGGCAGGGTAAGCCACTGGACTACACCCCGCGCGAGTCATTCCTGAATCCGGGCTTCCGGGTGTCACTTTACTGAGTCAGCAGCTTATGCAGCAGGGCAACCACCTGCTGCACCTCATCCTGCGTCAGCGCGCCGTCTTTAACCCACTCTACGCGACCGTTTTTGTCCAGCACGACAATCGCTGAACTCTCCTCTTCCAGCTGCCACGCCTTAAGCGTCACGCCGTTGCTGTCGACAATAAACTGCGACCAGGGATAGAGCTTCTTATTGCTCTCAAGGCTTGAGCGCACAAACATCCCGGAGCCGGGAATGGCGTCGTCGGTGTTCACGATGGTGGTGGTCTGGTAGCGATCGTGCGGGAGTTTTGCGGCCTTGATCGCCTCCACGAGGGTAGCGTTTTTCTCTTTAGCGGATGTACGTCCGGCAATATGTTGTACAACTCTCACTTTGCCCGCAAGCTGCGCGCTATTCCAGGCTTTATAGCTAAACTTATCATTGTCGAGAATCAATTCTCCCCGGTCAGCAATCCCGACCGGCGGGACACGTTGTCCTTTTTCAATGTTGTGTGCGGAAGCCATCAGCGGCAGCAACAGGCAAGCTGCTGCCAGGAGGTTACGTAGGGTCATGGTGTTTCCTTATTGTTAGCAGGTGATCCGACCACTTGGTCATGCGCTTTTAATCATAAGTGCGATCAATAGGCTTTTCCCGCAATCCCGATGCCAGTTTGCGGGCGAACGCACATATCTATGCAAAAACGACGGCATATACTGCGCTGTATCACGCTTTGCAAAGATTATTCTGAATAATTGTAATCAAACGGTAAATAAACTTATGCACACTGGGTAAGTACGAGGTTCTGGTCTATAGTCATTGGGCATCAAAATTTGCGCTCAGGACAGTCGGGCCGATTGTGGCACCGCAAGAGCGTATGATTCGCAGGAGATACAAGAATGAAAATTTTCCAACGCTACAACCCGCTTCAGGTGGCGAAGTACGTGAAGATCCTGTTCCGTGGGCGGTTGTACATCAAGGATGTTGGCGCTTTTGAGTTCGATAAGGGCAAAATCCTTATCCCGAAAGTGAAGGACAAACAGCACTTGTCTGTGATGTCCGAAGTCAACCGTCAGGTTATGCGTCTGCAAACTGAGATGGCTTAACCAACGTGCTATGCAGTAGTTGTTAAAAAGACGGCTCCCAATGGGAGCCGTTGATGTTTGTAGGGCCAGTCCAGAGACATACCCTGAAGCAGATAGTTTTGACTTGGCGTTATTTGTATTAACGGGCATAACCATGAATTGATGAAGTTTTTCTTAAAATCTTTTTCAGTGCTAAAAATTGATATAAAACATTAAAAACTTGGATCACTATTGGACTTATTATCCATGGCATAAACAATACCCCTATACTTTTTATAAGCGAGTTGTAAAAAGGTCAGCTTTAACTGTTGGCTGAGAAGGGAAGCCGTTACGCATGGAAAATAAATGGAATAATTATGCATCGAGATCTGGTTTTTAAAAATAAGAATATATTTGTGTTATTTATGTTAGCTACCATAGGATATGGGATTTGGCGCATGCTTGGTGACTTTTTTTACCTTGAACAGACTATAGTTTATCGGCATGCCGTAGCTGATAAGTCTATGTTGTATATCACGGAAAGCAGCGCGGGTGCGACGACTTCTTTCGTATATAAATATTATCTTTACACGGCACAAAAGACCGATGAAGTTTTTTTAGAAGACATTAAAAATGGTTATGAACCTTTCCTTGTCACCACCGATCCTGGCGTGAAAGTTAGCATTGAAGACAGAACGATTTTTCTTAAAGTAAACGGGGATATTTTTAAATTTAATAATATCGTAGGCTCTGCCTTTATTTATCTCAATTCGTCCCCCTTCTAAGGACTTAAAAAATTATTTAAATTACATAAACGGCAGCTTCCGTTTTAAAACAAAAAGGGCAGCTCAACGCTGCCCTTCATAAATTACGCCGACACCTTCTCTTCCGCATCCGGCAGTTTCGGCACCAGCACGGTCGGTTTGCTATCAATACGCGTTACCAGCAGCTGATCGATGCGGTAGTTATCAATATCCACCACTTCAAACTTGAAGCCGGAGAACTTCACTGAGTCGGTACGTTTCGGGATTTTACGCAGCATAAACATCATAAAGCCGCCGATGGTCTCGTAGTTGCCGGACTGCGGGAACTCGTCGATGTCGAGCACGCGCATGACGTCTTCAATCGGCGTACCGCCATCGATGAGCCATGAATTTTCGTCACGCTGAACAATCTGCTCTTCCAGCCCCTGGCCGACCAGGTCGCCCATCAGGGTCGTCATAACGTCGTTGAGGGTGATAATGCCCACCACCAGCGCGTATTCGTTCATGATCACCGCGAAGTCTTCCCCGGCGGTTTTGAAACTTTCCAGCGCTTCGGAGAGCGTCAGGGTGTCCGGCACAATCAGGGTGTTGCGGATCTGCACGCCGCTGTTCAGCGCCAGGCTCTGGTTTGCCAGCACGCGGTTCAGCAGGTCTTTGGAGTCCACATAGCCGATGATATGGTCGATATCTTCGTTACAGACCAGGAACTTGGAATGTGGATGCTGCGCCACTTTGGTCTTCAGGCTCTGCTCGTCTTCATGCAGATCGAACCAGATGATGTTTTCACGGCCGGTCATGGAGGACGGCACGGTACGGGATTCCAGTTCGAAAACGTTCTCAATCAGCTCGTGCTCCTGCTTGCGCAGCACGCCTGCCAGCGCCCCGGCTTCCACCACGGCATAAATATCATCGGAGGTGATGTCGTCTTTACGCACCATCGGCAGCTTGAAGATGCGGAAAATGACGTTCGCCAGGCCGTTAAAGAACCACACCAGCGGACGGAAGACATAAAGGCAGAAGCGCATCGGGTTGATGATACGCAAAGCCACAGCTTCTGGCGCAATCATACCGATGCGTTTCGGGGTCAGGTCCGCGAATAAAATGAACAAGCCGGTCACCAGGGAGAAGGAGAGGATGAAGCTCAACTGCTCGGCCAGCTCTACGGACATGTACTTAACAAAGAGGCCATAAAACGCCGGAGAAAACGCTGCATCACCCACGATACCGCCAAGAATGGCGACCGCGTTCAGGCCAATCTGCACCACGGTAAAGAACATGCCGGGGTTTTCCTGCATTTTCAGAATGCGTGATGCGTTGATGTTGCCCTCGTCGGCAAGCAGCTTCAGTTTGATTTTACGGGAGGCAGCCAGCGAGATCTCCGATATCGAGAAAAATGCACTGACGGCAATAAGACAAAGTATTACTAAAATACTGTTTAACATAGTTTATCCGGCTTCTCGCCAGATCCTCAGAAGGGGAGTTGATACCATTCGTGTGAAGACACATTGAAGTCAGCTCGTAGCGTTGAGCCGATTATTTCAGCGGTAGTATAGCGTAAAGACGTGTAAACCTGCCAGAGGTCACGTTTTCGGCAAAAAGTGGCCGGAGGGAAAGGCTGCGCGCCACGCGGTTTGCGTGGCGCTGAAGCCGTAATCAGTCCTGTTGTGGAGGCAGACAGACGCCGATGCCGCCAATGCCGCAGTAGCCGTACGGATTTTTATGCAGGTACTGCTGGTGGTCGTCTTCGGCATAGTAGAACGGTTTCGCGGTAGCGATTTCCGTCGTGACCTGACGTTTATCACCGGCCGCCTGCATCGCTTCCTGGAAACGCGTCAGGCTGGCGTGGGCCGCGGCCTCCTGCTCTGGGGTGAGCGGGTAGATGGCCGAACGGTATTGGGTGCCGTGATCGTTACCCTGACGCATGCCCTGCGCCGGGTCATGGTTTTCCCAGAACACCTGGAGCAGCTGTTCATAGCTAATGACGCTCGGGTCATACACCACACGCACCGCTTCAGCATGACCGGTCTCACCGGAACAGACTTCGCGGTAGGTTGGGTTAGGCGTATATCCTCCGGTGTAGCCCGCAGCGGTGCTGTACACGCCCGGCAGTTGCCAGAACAGGCGTTCTACGCCCCAGAAGCAGCCCATGGCAAACAGGGCGATCTCCATTCCATCAGGAACGTTTGTCATTGAATGGTTGTTTACGGCGTGTAATGTCGCCACTGGCATAGGGGTGTTGCGCCCCGGTAACGCATCGGCTTGTGATACCAGATGCTTTTTATCAAATAAACTCACGGTGGGGCCTCCGGGGTAGCGTTGTTTCGGTTAAGGTTGTCACGAAGCGTTTAATTGAACACAATAAATGCGATGAATGAGTCTAGATTTAATCATAAGAAATATTTGGGTGTTACACCCTTTTTCAACCCGTAATTTGGGTTTTTGGCTTTCAGGCCGTATTTTGCCGCGGAGCGGCACTGCATTTGCTTCCAGGGTGGAAACAGGGATATTCAGGAGAAAACGTGACAAAGATCCGCCAGTTATGTTTAGTCAGCTTACTGCTGACCAGCGGGATTGCCAGCGCGGCGAATGTCCGTTTGCAGGTTGAGGGGTTATCCGGGGCGCTGGAAAAAAACGTGCGTGCGCAGCTTTCTACTATCCAGAGCGATGAGGTCACGCCGGATCGGCGTTTTCGCGCGCGCGTGGATGACGCCATTCGCGAAGGCTTAAAGGCGTTGGGGTACTACGAACCCACCATCGATTTCGATTTACGCCCGCCGCCGGCAAAAGGACGTCAGGTGTTGATTGCCCGCGTCTCGCCGGGCGAACCCGTCCTGATTGGCGGCACGAACGTGGTGCTGCGCGGCGGCGCGCGCACGGATCGTGACTACCTGGATCTGCTCAGCACCCGTCCGAAAGTGGGCACTGTGCTCAATCACGGGGATTACGATCGTTTTAAAAAATCATTAACCAGCGTTTCGCTGCGCAAAGGCTACTTCGACAGCCAGTTCAACAAAAGCCAGCTAGGCGTTGCGCTTGAGCGACGTCAGGCATTCTGGGATATCGATTACGACAGCGGCGAGCGCTACCGGTTTGGCGATGTGACCTTCGAAGGATCGCAAATCCGTGATGAGTATCTGCAAAACCTGGTGCCGTTTAAAAAGGGCGACTACTACCAGTCCAGCGATCTGGGCGAGCTGAACCGTCGTTTGTCCGCGACGGGCTGGTTTAACTCCGTGGTGGTAGCACCGGAATTTGAAAAATCCCGTAAAACGAAAGTGTTACCGCTGCATGGCGTGGTCTCTCCGCGCACCGAAAACACCATTGAGACCGGTGTCGGCTACTCCACGGACGTCGGCCCGCGCGTGAAAGCCTCGTGGAAAAAACCGTGGATGAACTCCTACGGCCACAGCCTGACCACCAGCGTGAGCCTGTCTGCGCCTGAACAGCAGCTGGACTTCAGCTATAAAATGCCGCTGCTGAAAAATCCGCTTGAGCAATACTACCTCGTGCAGGGCGGCTTTAAGCGTACCGATTTGAACGATACCGAGCAGGACTCGACGACGCTTGCGGTATCACGCTTCTGGGATCTCTCCAGCGGCTGGCAGCGCGCCATTAACCTGCGCTGGAGCCTCGACCACTTTACCCAGGCAAACGTTACCAACACCACCATGCTGCTTTATCCGGGCGTGATGATCAGCCGTACCCGCTCGCGCGGTGGCCTGATGCCGACCTGGGGCGACTCTCAGCGCTACTCCATCGATTACTCCAACACTGCGTGGGGCTCCGACGTAGACTTCTCCGTCTTTCAGGCGCAAAACGTCTGGATCCGCACGCTGTACGACAAACACCGCTTTGTGATGCGCGGTAATCTCGGCTGGATCGAAACCGGTGATTTCGAACGCGTCCCGCCGGATCTGCGCTTCTTCGCCGGGGGCGACCGCAGCATTCGCGGGTATAAGTACAAATCGATCTCACCTGAAAACGACAAAGGCCAGTTGACCGGGGCGTCAAAACTGGCGACCGGCTCGCTGGAGTACCAGTACAACGTCAGCGGCAAGTGGTGGGGGGCGATGTTCGTTGACGGCGGTGAAGCGGTGAACGATATCCGCCGCAGCGATTTCAAAACCGGCGCGGGCGTAGGCGTGCGCTGGCAGTCACCGGTCGGGCCAATCAAGCTCGATTTCGCCGTTCCGGTGGGCGACAAAGACGAACACGGTTTACAGTTTTACATCGGTCTGGGGCCTGAATTATGAGTTTATGGAAGAAGATAAGCCTCGGGGTGCTGATTTTTATCGTATTACTGCTCGGTACGGTGGCGTTTCTGGTGGGCACCACCACGGGCCTGCATCTGCTGTTTAACGCCGCGAACCGCTGGGTGCCGGGGCTGGAAATCGGCCAGGTGACGGGCGGCTGGCGCGATCTGCGCCTGAAAAATATCCGTTACGAACAGCCCGGCGTGGCGGTGAACGCGGGCGAGTTTCATCTGGCGGTCAAGCTCGGCTGCCTGCGTGACAGCCAGCTGTGCGTAAACGATCTGTCGCTAAAAGACGTTAACGTGGCGATAGATTCCAAAAAAATGCCGAAGTCTGAGCCTGTCGAAGAAGAGGACAGCGGCCCGCTGAATCTCTCCACGCCGTACCCGATTGCGCTCTACCGGGTTGCGCTGGATAACGTCAATATCAAAATCGACGATACGACGGTATCCGTGATGGATTTCACCTCCGGTCTGCGCTGGCAGGAGAAAAACCTCACCCTGACCCCAACCTCCCTGCAAGGGCTGCTGATTGCGCTGCCGAAGGTGGCCGACGTGGCGCAGGAAGAGATCGTCGAGCCGAAGATCCAGAACCCGCAGCCGGAAGAAAAACCGCTGGGCGAAACGCTGAAAGATCTCTTCTCGAAACCGGTTCTGCCGGAGATGACCGACGTGCATCTGCCGCTGAACCTCAATATCGAAGAGTTTAAGGGCGAGCAGCTGCGTCTGACGGGTGATACCGATCTGACAGTCTTCAACATGCTGCTTAAAGTCAGCAGCATCGACGGCAACATGAAGCTCGACGCGCTGGATATCGACTCCAGTCAGGGCTCGGTGAACGCCTCAGGCAACGCGCAGCTGCGCGACAACTGGCCGGTTGATATTACGCTGAACAGCGCCCTGAACATCGATCCGCTGAAGGGCGAAAAGGTGAAGGTGAAGGTCGGCGGCGCGCTGCGTGAGAAGCTGGAGTTCGGCGTGAACCTTTCCGGACCGGTGGATATGGTGCTGCGCGGGCAAACCCAGCTGGCAGAGGCCGGTTTACCGCTCAACCTTGAGGTTGTCAGCAAGCAGCTTTACTGGCCGTTCACCGGCGAAAAACAGTTCCAGGCTGACGATCTGAAGCTGAAGCTGAGTGGCAAAATGACCGACTACACGCTGTCGTTCCGCACGGCAGTGAAGGGGCAGGGGGTACCGCCCGCCGATATCACCCTGGATGCGAAGGGTAACGAGTTGCAGGTTAACCTCGACAAGCTGACCGTGGCGGCGCTGGAAGGAAAAACAGAGCTGACCGCGCTGCTCGACTGGCAGCAGGCGATCAGCTGGCGCGGCGAGCTGAAGCTGACCGGGATCAACACCGCTAAAGAGGTCCCGGACTGGCCGTCAAAACTAGATGGCCTGATCAAAACCCGCGGTAGCCTGTACGGTGGCACCTGGCAGATGGACGTGCCGGAACTCAAGCTCACCGGCAACGTGAAGCAGAACAAAGTCAACGTAGAGGGCTCGCTTAAGGGCAACAGCTATCTCCAGTGGGTGATCCCGGGCCTGCACGTGGCGCTGGGCCGCAACACGGCAGATATCAAAGGCGAGCTGGGGGTGAAAGATCTCGATCTGGATGCCACCATCGACGCGCCAAATCTCGATAACGCCCTGCCGGGTCTTGGCGGCACGGCGAAGGGGTTAGTGAAGGTTCGCGGTACGGTGGAGGCACCGCAGCTGCTGGCGGACATCACCGCTAATAACCTGCGCTGGCAGGAACTTTCCATTGCCCGCGTGCGCGTCGAAGGGGACGTGAAATCCACCGATCAGATCGGCGGAAACCTGGACCTGCGCGTGGAGCGTATCTCCCAGCCGGACGTGAACATCAGTCTGGTCACGCTGGCGGCAAAAGGTAACGAAAAGCAGCACGATCTCCAGCTGCGCGTGCAGGGCGAGCCGGTCTCCGGGCAGCTGCACCTGACGGGCAGTTTTGATCGCCAGGCAACGCGCTGGAAGGGCGTACTGGATAACACCCGCTTCAGCACGCCGGTCGGCCCGCTGATGCTGTCCCGATCCATCGCGCTGGACTACCGCAATGCGGAGCAAAAGTTAAGCATTGGGCCACACTGCTGGACCAACCCGAATGCTGAGCTGTGCGTGCCGCAGACCATTGATGCGGGCGCGGAAGGACGCGCGCAGATCAACCTCAACCGTTTCGACCTGGCGATGCTGAAACCGTTTATGCCGGAAACCACCCAGGCCAGCGGGGTCTTCAGCGGTAAAGCGGACGTCGCGTGGGACACCACCAAAGAGGGGCTGCCGCAGGGCAGCGTTACGCTCTCCGGGCGTAACGTGAAGGTGACGCAGGAGGTCAATGACGCGCCGCTGCCGGTAGCGTTCGACACCCTGAATGTGAACGCTGACCTGCGTAACAATCGTGCTGAACTGGGATGGCTGATCCGCCTGACCAACAACGGTCAGTTTGACGGACAGGTGCAAATTACCGATCCGCAAGGGCGGCGCAATCTCGGCGGCAACGTCAATATTCGCAACTTCAACCTGGCGATGGTGAATCCGATCTTCTCGCGGGGAGAAAAGGCGGCGGGGATGCTCAGCGCCAACCTGCGTCTGGCGGGGGATGCGCAAAGCCCGCAGCTGTTTGGCCAGATGCGGTTAAACGGCGTGGACATTGACGGTAACTTTATGCCGTTCGATATGCAGCCAAGCCAGCTGACGATGAACTTTAACGGCCAAAGCTCAACCCTCAGTGGCTCAGTGCTGACGCAGCAGGGACAAATCAACCTGAGCGGTGACGCAGACTGGAGCCAGCTCGACAACTGGCGCGCCCGTATTGCGGCCAAGGGCAGCAGGGTGCGTATCACGGTACCGCCGATGGTGCGCCTGGACGTGTCGCCAGACGTGGTCTTTGAGGCAACGCCGAGTCTCTTCACCCTGGACGGCCGTGTTGACGTACCGTGGGCGCGCATCGTGGTTCACGAAGTGCCGGAAAGCGCGGTTGGCGTCTCCAGTGATGAAGTTATGCTCAATGAAAATCTGAAACCTGTTGAACAGAAGAGCGCGGGCATACCGATCAATAGTAATCTTATCGTGCACGTGGGGAATAACGTGCGTTTGGACGCGTTTGGGCTGAAGGCGAGACTCACGGGTGACCTGAAAGTGGCGCAGGATCAACAGGGGCTTGGCCTCAATGGACAAATCAATATTCCTGAAGGGCGCTTCCATGCCTACGGTCAGGATTTGATTGTGCGTAAAGGCGAGCTGCTGTTCTCCGGTCCACCGGATCAGCCGGTACTCAATATCGAAGCGATACGTAACCCGGAAGCCACCGAAGATGATGTGATTGCGGGCGTGCGCGTGACGGGCTCCGCCGATGAACCTAAGGCAGAGATCTTCTCTGACCCGGCCATGTCGCAACAGGAAGCGCTCTCTTACCTGCTGCGCGGCCAGGGTCTGGATAGCCAACAGGGCGATGGTGCGGCAATGACATCAATGTTAGTCGGTCTGGGGGTTGCACAAAGTGGTCAGGTTGTGGGTAAAATCGGCGAGACGTTTGGCGTAAGCAATCTGGCGCTGGACACTCAGGGCGTGGGTGACTCTTCGCAGGTAGTGGTCAGCGGCTATGTACTGCCGGGTCTACAGGTAAAATATGGCGTGGGGATCTTTGACTCACTGGCTACACTCACGTTACGTTATCGCCTGATGCCTAAGCTATATCTGGAAGCAGTGTCCGGCGTAGACCAGGCACTTGATCTGCTCTATCAGTTTGAGTTTTAGCAATGCGAATATTTGTTTACGGCAGTTTACGAACCAGGCAAGGCAACAGCCACTGGATGACCAACGCCCAGTTGCTGGGAAATTACACAATCGAAAACTACCAGTTGTACAGTCTGGGCCACTATCCAGGCGCAGTTCCGGGGAACGGAACGGTACAGGGTGAGGTTTATCGTATTGATAATGCCACGCTGGCCGAACTTGATGCCTTGCGCACCAGGGGCGGTGAATACGCTCGCCAGTTGATCCAGACACCTTACGGCAGTGCATGGATGTACGTGTACCAACGTTCGGTCGACGGGTTAACGCTGATTGAAAGCGGTAACTGGTTAGACAGAGACCAGTTCTGAAAAACGACAACGCCACCGTAAGGTGGCGTTGTTTTTTTGCGCCCATTCGCACGGGTTACCGGGATCGAAAGGCACAAATAAGCCCCGACGCGCGGGGCTTAGTATCAGCAGTAAGAATTACTTCTTAGCAGCACGCTCGAAAGAGGCGATGATTTCTGCTTTCGCCGCTTCTGCGTTATCCCAGCCTTCAACTTTAACCCATTTGCCTTTTTCGAGATCTTTGTAGTGCTCGAAGAAGTGGGCGATCTGCGCTTTCAGCAGCTCTGGCAGGTCGTTCACATCTTTAATGTGATCGTACTCTTTGCTCAGCTTGGTGTGCGGTACGGCAACCAGTTTCGCATCTTCACCCGCTTCGTCAGTCATTTTCAGCACGCCAACAGGACGGCAGCGAATGACGGAGCCTGGCTGCAATGGGTACGGCGTCGGGACCAGTACGTCAACCGGGTCACCGTCCAGAGACAGAGTGTGGTTGATGTAGCCGTAGTTGCACGGATAGAACATGGCGGTAGACATGAAACGGTCAACGAACAGCGCACCGGTGTCTTTGTCGATTTCGTATTTGATTGGATCTGCGTTGGCCGGGATTTCGATCACAACGTAGATGTCTTCTGGCAGTTCTTTACCCGCAGGGACGTTGAGTAAGCTCATGTCGGTGTCCTTTAAAATGGATGGTAAACAAGTGGCAGGTATTATAGCCAACTGGCGCTGAAAGTCTCCGCCTGTTTTCGACTTCTCTCCCTCGCGCCTTCACTTTTCAGACCGTTTCCATGACAGGATAATCCATAAACTCAGCCGCATTTTAAATGTTGAAATGAAAGCGATTACAAACTTGTGATTAACGTTTTATTCACTTTTCTGAAGTGTGATGTAACGCAATCCGTAACATATTCCATTGGCTATAGTTCATCCGCGGAACATCTTTTAACCAACAATAACCTACCCTACGAGGACGTTCATATGTGGAAGCGCTTACTTCTTGTTACAGCAGTTTCGGCAGCCATGTCGTCTATGGCGATGGCCGCACCTTTAACCGTGGGATTTTCGCAGGTCGGATCTGAATCCGGCTGGCGCGCCGCTGAAACGAATGTGGCGAAAAGTGAGGCCGAAAAGCGCGGTATTACGCTGAAAATCGCCGATGGTCAGCAAAAGCAAGAGAACCAGATTAAAGCGGTGCGCTCGTTTATCGCTCAGGGCGTGGATGCCATCTTTATTGCCCCGGTTGTCGCTACGGGCTGGGAGCCGGTGCTGAAGGAAGCCAAAGATGCTGAAATTCCGGTCTTCCTGCTCGACCGTTCCATCGACGTAAAAGACAAATCTCTCTATATGACCACCGTCACCGCCGATAACGTGCTGGAAGGCAAACTGATTGGTGACTGGCTGGTGAAGCAGGTGGATGGCAAGCCGTGTAACGTGGTTGAGTTGCAGGGCACCGTCGGAGCGAGCGTGGCTATCGACCGTAAGAAAGGTTTCGCGGAGGCCATCGCCAAAGCACCAAACATCAAAATCATCCGTTCTCAGTCCGGCGACTTCACCCGCAGCAAGGGTAAAGAGGTCATGGAAAGCTTCATCAAGGCAGAAAATAACGGCAAAAATATTTGCATGGTTTACGCCCACAACGACGACATGGTGATCGGCGCCATCCAGGCCATCAAAGAAGCGGGCCTGAAGCCGGGCAAAGATATCCTCACCGGCTCGATCGACGGCGTACCGGACATCTACAAAGCAATGATTGACGGCGAAGCGAACGCCAGCGTGGAGCTGACGCCAAATATGGCGGGCCCGGCATTCGATGCGCTGGAGAAATTCAAGAAAGACGGCACCCAGCCTGAGAAGTTGACCATCACCAAATCCACGCTCTACCTGCCGGACACGGCGAAAGAAGAGTTAGAGAAGAAGAAAAATATGGGCTACTAAGCCCTCGCCCCCTCACCCTAGCCCTCTTCCCGGAGGGGAGAGGGAAAAGGGCGGGTTGGGCAGAAAATTAAAGATGGGCACGACATAGTCCCCTCTCCCCTCCGGGGAGAGGGTCAGGGTGAGGGGGATACCATGACCACCGAACAACACCAGGAAATCCTTCGCACAGAGGGCCTGAGTAAATTTTTCCCTGGCGTTAAGGCGCTGGATAACGTTGATTTCAGCCTGCGGCGGGGGGAGATCATGGCGTTGCTCGGCGAAAACGGGGCGGGGAAGTCGACGCTGATTAAAACCCTGACCGGGGTCTATCACGCCGATCGCGGCGCTATCTGGCTGGAAGGTAACGCCATTTCGCCCAAAAACACCGCACATGCCCAGCAACTGGGGATCGGCACGGTCTACCAGGAAGTAAACCTGCTGCCAAACATGTCGGTAGCGGATAACCTGTTTATTGGCCGCGAGCCCAGACGTTTTGGCCTGCTGCGCCGCAAAGAGATGGAAGCGCGCGCCGCGAAGCTGATGGAATCGTATGGCTTCTCTCTCGACGTGCGCGAACAGCTGAACCGTTTCTCCGTGGCGATGCAGCAGATCGTGGCGATCTGTCGCGCTATCGATCTCTCGGCGAAAGTGCTGATCCTCGATGAACCCACCGCCAGCCTCGATACCCAGGAAGTGGAGATGCTTTTTACCCTGATGCGCCAGCTGCGTAATCAGGGCGTTAGCCTGATTTTCGTGACGCATTTCCTCGATCAGGTTTACGAGGTGAGCGACCGTATAACGGTGCTGCGCAACGGCAGCTTTGTCGGCTGCCGGGAAACCCGCGAGCTGCCGCAGATAGAGCTGGTCAAAATGATGCTGGGCCGCGAGCTGGAGACCAACGCGCTTCAGCGCGCGGGCCGTACGCTGCTGAGCGAAAAACCGATCGCCGCGTTTCACGATTACGGCAGAAAAGGGACCATCGCGCCGTTTAACCTCGAGGTACGCCCCGGTGAAATTGTGGGACTGGCGGGTCTGTTAGGCTCCGGGCGCACCGAAACCGCCGAAGTCATCTTCGGGATCAAACCTGCCGACAGCGGAACGGCGCTGATCAAAGGCAAACCACAAACGCTACGTTCACCGCATCAGGCGTCGTGCCTCGGCGTGGGCTTCTGCCCGGAGGACAGGAAAACGGACGGTATTATTGCCGCCGCCTCGGTGCGGGAAAACATCATTCTGGCGCTACAGGCCCAGCGCGGCTGGCTGCGTCCGATCCCTAAGCGCGAGCAGAACGCGATTGCCGAGCGCTTCATCCGCCAGCTCGGTATACGTACCCCGAGCGCGGAACAGCCCATCGAGTTCCTCTCGGGCGGTAATCAGCAGAAGGTGTTGCTCTCGCGCTGGCTGCTCACCAAGCCGCAATTCCTGATCCTCGACGAGCCCACGCGCGGTATCGACGTGGGCGCGCACGCCGAAATCATCCGGCTTATCGAAACGCTCTGCGCCGACGGTCTGGCGCTGCTGGTGATCTCGTCTGAGCTGGAGGAGCTGGTCGGCTATGCCGATCGCGTCATCATCATGCGCGATCGCAGGCAGGTGGCAGAGATCCCGCTGGATAAACTGTCGGTTCCGGCGATCATGAATGCCATCGCGGCGTAAGGAGTCAAATGTGATGTCCCGTTCTCTTTCGCAAACTGGCGAAGCGAAGCGCCGCTTCAGCTGGCCGACCGGCACGCCGCAAATCGTGGCGCTGCTGCTGGTGCTGCTGGTGGATAGCCTGGTGGCTCCGCATTTTTTCCAGATCGTCGTGCAGGATGGCCGCCTGTTTGGTAGCCCGATCGACATCTTAAACCGTGCCGCGCCCGTGGCGCTGCTGGCGATTGGTATGACGCTGGTCATTGCCACCGGCGGGATCGACCTCTCCGTCGGTGCGGTAATGGCGATTGCGGGCGCCACCGCCGCCTCGATGACCGTCGCCGGGCACAGCCTGCCGGTGGTTCTGCTGGCCGCGCTGGGCTCCGGCGTGCTAGCCGGGCTGTGGAACGGCATTCTGGTCGCGGTGCTCAAGATCCAGCCGTTTGTCGCGACGTTGATTTTGATGGTGGCCGGGCGCGGTGTGGCGCAGCTTATTACCTCCGGTCAAATCGTCACCTTTAACTCCCCGAGCCTGGCGTGGATCGGCAGCGGTAATTTTCTGTTCTTCCCGACGCCGGTGATCGTCGCGCTGGTGACGCTGGTGGTGTTCTGGCTTTTCACCCGCAAAACGGCGCTCGGGATGTTCATCGAAGCGGTGGGGATTAACATTCGGGCCGCGAAAAACGCCGGGGTAAATACGCGGCTGATGGTGATGCTGACTTACGTGCTGAGCGGCGTCTGTGCTGCGATTGCCGGGGTGATCGTGGCCGCCGATATTCGCGGAGCTGATGCCAATAACGCCGGACTCTGGCTCGAGCTGGATGCAATCCTTGCGGTGGTTATCGGCGGTGGATCGCTGATGGGCGGACGTTTTAATCTGCTGCTCTCGGTAGTGGGGGCGTTGATTATTCAGGGTATGAATACCGGTATTTTGCTCTCCGGGTTCCAGCCGGAGCTGAATCAGGTCGTCAAAGCGGTCGTGGTGCTTATCGTGCTTATCGTGCAGTCGCCGCGCTTTATCACTCTCATTAAGAGGTTCCGCGGTCATGATAAAACGTAATTTGCCGTTAATGATCACGCTGGGCGTGTTCGTGCTGGGATACCTTTACTGCCTGACCCAGTTCCCGGGCTTCGCCTCCACGCGGGTGATTTGCAACATCCTGACCGACAATGCCTTTTTAGGCATTATCGCCGTCGGCATGACGTTTGTGATCCTCTCCGGCGGGATCGATCTCTCCGTTGGGTCGGTGATCGCCTTTACTGGCGTGTTCCTTGCCAAGGCGATTGGCTTTTGGGGCATTTCGCCGCTGCTGGCTTTTCCGCTGGTGCTGGTCATGGGCTGCGCGTTCGGCGCCTTTATGGGGCTTTTGATCGATGCGCTGAAAATCCCGGCCTTTATTATCACCCTCGCCGGGATGTTCTTCCTGCGCGGCGTGAGCTATCTGGTGTCGGAGGAGTCAATTCCCATTAACCACCCGATCTACGACACGCTCTCCAGCCTGGCGTGGAAAATCCCCGGCGGGGGGCGCCTGAGCGCAATGGGGCTGCTGATGCTGGGCGTGGTGGTGATCGGGATCTTCCTCGCCCACCGTACCCGGTTTGGTAACCAGGTTTATGCCATTGGCGGCAGCGCCACGTCCGCGAACCTGATGGGAATTTCCACGCGCAGCACGACTATCCGCATCTACATGCTTTCGACCGGGCTGGCCACCCTCGCGGGGATTGTATTCTCAGTTTATACCCAGGCAGGCTATGCCCTGGCGGGGGTGGGCGTTGAGCTGGACGCCATTGCCTCGGTGGTGATTGGCGGTACGCTGCTCAGCGGCGGAGTGGGGACAGTCCTCGGCACGCTGTTTGGCGTGGCGATCCAGGGGCTGATTCAGACCTATATCAACTTCGACGGCACGCTCAGCTCCTGGTGGACCAAAATCGCCATCGGCATTCTGCTGTTTATTTTTATCGCGCTCCAGCGCGGCCTGACGGTGCTGTGGGAGAACCGCCAGAGCTCGCCTGTTACCCGGGTGAATACATCTTTAACAGAGCGATAACATGCTGAAATTGCTTAAACTCTAAACATTTTCCGGTAGCGGCCGATACTCTTTTTTTATGCCCAGAAATATCTCGCTACCGGAAATAACATCATGCTTAAAACGCTATCGATTCGTACCGGCTTGCTCTCTTTACTGGCCGTTATGACCCTTCTGCTGCTGATTGTCAGCGGCATCGGCATTTATGCCCTTACACAAAGTTCCGCTTCTCTCCAGCGCATCAATCATCTTCAGGGTGAACAGATGGTGCAGCTGAATGCCGGCTATACGCTGATCCTGCGCGCGCGTAACGAAGCGGGGCAGGCCGTCCGCATGATGGAGGTCGGCCTGCTGGACGATGCGGCCAGGGCGGTCAAAACCATTAACCAGGAAGTGGCGCTGGCACAGAAAACGCTGAAGGACGTGATCGGCAGCGGCGTGGCGGATGAGCAGGGGCAAAAGCTGCTGGATAACGTCGCCGCGAGCCTGGCGGTGTACAACCAGCAGGGTATCAGCCCGATGCTGAAAGCCCTGAACGAGCAAAGCGCGGACAGCTATTACGATCTGCTGGAAAACAAGCTGGTCCCGGTGGCGAAGCAGTTTGATAACGATATGCAGGCGTTCCAGGCATGGAGCGAGGCGCGCGGCAAAGCGGAGGTGAGCGCCGTGCAGGCGAGTAAAACCCGCGTGCTGATCCTGATTATCGTCGCGGCGCTGCTGACGGCTGGCATTATCGTGCTGGCCTGGCTGGTTCTGCGCCATATGCTGCTCGAGCCGCTTTCAGCCTCGATTGCCCAGCTGGAACATGTGGCGGCCGGGGATTTAACCCATACCCTGAACGCGCCGGCGAGCCAGGAATTTAATCGCCTTAACGCGGCGATCGAAGGGATGCGCCAGTCGCTGATGGACTCCGTTCTGCGGGTGCGTGACGCCAGCTCGCAGATTGATACCGGCAGCCGCGAGCTGACGGCCGGGAATATGAACCTGGCTCAGCGCACGGAATCCACCGCCACCTCGCTGGAGCAGACGGCCGCCAGCATGGAAGAGATCACCGCCACGGTGAAACTTAACGCCGATAACGCCGAGCAGGCGCACCAACTGGCGAAGTCGGTCTCCGATACCGCCGATCACGGCAGCGAAATGGTCTGCTATGTCATTGAGAAGATGCGCGACATCTCCGGCAGCTCGGCACGCATCGCCGATATCCTGAGCGTCATCGACGGCATTGCCTTCCAGACCAATATTCTGGCGCTGAACGCCTCCGTTGAAGCGGCGCGTGCGGGTGAGCAGGGGCGAGGTTTTGCGGTCGTGGCGGGTGAGGTGCGTAATCTCGCCAGCCGCAGTGCTGATGCGGCGAAAGAGATCCGCTCGCTTATCAGCGATTCGCAAACCCACGTGAACGAGGGCAGCGAGCTGGCGCAGCAGGCCGGTGAGACGATGGACGAGATCGCCACCGAAGTACTGCGTATGACCAAACTGATGCGTGAAATTGCGACGGCCTCTCAGGAGCAAAGCCGCGGTATTGAGCAGGTGAATATCGCTGTCAATCAGATGGATGAAACGGCGCAGCAAAATGCGGCGCTGGTCCAGCAATCATCTGCGGCAACACGTTCCCTGGAGGAGCAGTCTCGCGAGCTGATGGAAGCGATGGCCTCCTTCAAATTGACGACGCAAACGGCATGACGAAAAAAAGGGGAGCCTGACGGGCTCCCCTTTTCGTGCGTTACGCGTCCGGGAATTCGCGGATCATGCGTTCAACGTCATCCACCATATGGCGGTTGCCGACGAAGAAGGAACGGCGCTGGTGCAGGCTTTCTGGCACGATATCCAGAATACGCTCTTTACCGTCGCTCGCCTTGCCGCCTGCCTGTTCGGCCAGGAATGCCATTGGGTTGCACTCGTACAGCAGACGCAGTTTTCCGTCCGGGTGGCTGGCGGTGCTTGGGTAGAGGTAAATACCGCCCTTCAGCAGGTTACGGTGGAAATCCGCCACCAGCGAGCCGATATAGCGTGAGGTGTACGGGCGCTGGGTGGCTTTATCCTCTTCCTGGCAGAATTTGATGTACTTCTTCACGCCGTTCGGGAATTTGATGTAGTTGCCTTCGTTGATGGAGTAGGTGTTGCCCTTCTCCGGGAAGCGCATACGCTCCTGGCACAGGCAGAACACGCCCAGGGACGGATCGTAGGTAAAGGCGTGTACGCCGCAGCCGGTGGTGTACACCAGCATGGTGGACGAGCCATACACCACATAACCGGCAGCAACCTGTTTACTGCCCGGTTGCAGGAAGTCTTCTTCCGTCACCGGCGTGCCAACCGGCGTGACGCGACGGTAGATGGAGAAAATGGTACCGACAGAAACGTTAACGTCGATGTTGGAGGAGCCGTCCAGCGGATCCATCAGAACAACGTATTTCGCGTGTTCACACCCTTCGAATACGACGATCTCATCTTCTTCTTCAGAGGCGATACCCGCAACGATGTCGCGCGCGCGCAGTGCTGCTTTCAGTTTTTCATTGGCGAACAGGTCGAGTTTCTGCTGAACCTCACCCTGAACGTTCTCGGCACCGCTGGCACCCAGGATATCGACCAGACCGGCCTTGTTGATATCGCGGTGGATGATCTTAGCGCCCAGCTTTATTGCCGACAGCAAAGCAGTGAGCTCACCCGTAGCATGAGAGAACTCGTGCTGCTTCTCGACAATAAATTCACCTAACGTTTTCATAACACTTTCCCTGCATCTTATGTTGAGTAAAGCGGTTGATGTCCAACAATCTTAACAAACATTCAAATATTAGCGCAGAGGTGAATCGCGCCAGCAAAATACGGATTTACCTGAAATGCGTTTCACAGCCGCTGACATGTGAGTAAAATGTGCGCCACATTGAAGAAGGATAGTGACGTATGCGCATTCATATATTGGGGATTTGTGGCACTTTCATGGGCGGACTGGCAATGCTGGCGCGCTCGCTGGGCCATGAAGTGACAGGTTCGGACGCCAATGTGTATCCGCCGATGAGCACGCTGCTCGAGAAGCAGGGAATTTCTCTGATTCAGGGATATGACGCCAGCCAGCTGGAGCCGCAGCCGGATCTGGTGATCGTGGGTAACGCCATGACCCGTGGGAATCCATGCGTTGAAGCGGTGCTGGAGCGCAATATCCCGTACATGTCTGGCCCGCAGTGGCTGCATGATTTTGTCCTGCGCGACCGCTGGGTTGTCGCCGTTGCCGGGACGCATGGCAAAACCACCACCGCCGGTATGGCGACCTGGATCCTCGAAGCCTGCGGCTACAAGCCGGGCTTTGTGATCGGCGGCGTGCCGGGCAATTTCGACGTCTCCGCACGTCTGGGCGACAGCCCGTTCTTTGTGATTGAAGCGGATGAATACGACTGCGCGTTCTTCGACAAGCGATCTAAATTCGTGCATTACTGCCCACGCACGCTGATCCTCAACAACCTTGAGTTCGATCACGCGGATATCTTTGACGACCTGAAAGCGATTCAGAAACAGTTCCACCATCTGGTGCGCATTGTTCCGGGTCAGGGCCGCATTATCCTGCCGGAGAACGACATCAACCTGAAGCAGACCCTGGCGATGGGGTGCTGGAGCGAGCAGGAGCTGGTTGGCGAGCAGGGGCACTGGCAGGCGAAAAAGCTCAACGCGGATGCCTCCGAATGGGAAGTGCTGCTCGACGGTGAGAAAGTGGGCGAGGTGAAGTGGGGCCTGGTGGGCGAGCACAACATGCACAACGGCCTGATGGCGATCGCCGCGGCGCGTCACGTTGGCGTACTGCCTGCGGATGCCGCCAATGCGCTGGGCACGTTTATCAACGCCCGTCGCCGTCTGGAGCTGCGTGGCGAAGCCCACGGTGTGACGGTGTATGACGATTTCGCGCACCACCCAACGGCCATTCTGGCGACGCTTGCCGCATTGCGTGGCAAAGTTGGCGGCACCGCGCGCATTCTGGCCGTGCTGGAACCGCGTTCGAACACCATGAAAATGGGCATCTGCAAAGACGACCTCGCGCCGTCCTTAGGGCGTGCCGACGAGGTCTTCCTGCTGCAACCGCAGCATATTCCGTGGCAGGTGGCCGAAGTGGCCGACGCCTGCATTCAGCCAGCGCACTGGAGTGCGGACGTGGATGTCTTAACGGATATGGTGGTGAAAGCCGCACAGCCTGGCGATCACATTCTGGTGATGAGCAACGGCGGGTTTGGCGGGATCCATCAGAAGCTGCTGGACGGTCTGGCGAAGAAAGCCGCGGCCGCAGAGTAAAAAAAGACCCGGTGGCGCTATCGCTTACCGGGCCTACATTATCTCTTCTCCCTCTCCCCTTTGGAGAGAGGGCTGGGGTGAGGGGTTTACTCTTCGTTCTCAGACAGCTCGCGCAGATACTGGAAAATCAGACGCGCTGACTTCGGCGGCTTATTCCCTTCTTTCTCTTTCTTCGCGTTACGGATCAAAGAACGCAGCTGCTGGCGGTCGGCATTCGGCCACAGGTTCAGCACTTCAGGTACCGCGTCATCACCTTGCTCGATCAAACGGTCGCGGATCTGCTCCAGCTTATGGAACAGCGCAACCTGCTGGTTGTGGCGGTTCTTCAGTTTATCCAGCGCCTGACGGATCGGCTCAACATCGCGCTGACGCAGCAGTTTCCCGATAAGCTGAAGCTGGCGGCGACGCCCTTCTTTCTTGATTTTCTGTGCCAGTTCAATGGCATCACGCAGATCCTGGTCGAGCGGGATCTTATCCAGCGCGTTTTTACCCAGTTCTACCATTTCTGCGCCAAGCTGTTTTAACTCTTCGGCGTCACGTTTAATTTCACTTTTACTGACCCAGATGATCTCATCATCTTCGTCTTCGATGTCATCACCGGGAACGTCGTCGAGCCAGTCTTCGGGCTGCTTAGTCATGTCAGGCTCCTTAAAAAAAGAGGCTAATGTTACCAGTTAAGACGCGCACTGAAAAACGGTTCTCTGTTAGACTTCACTTAACTCTCTCTTACAGTATGGCATTTGCGATGAAAGTAACCTCACAAGTTGAAGCGCAGCGTAAGATCCTGGAAGAAGCCGTCTCCACCGCGCTGACGCTCGCTTCAGGTAAATCAGATGGCGCCGAAGTGGCGGTCAGCAAAACCACTGGCATTAGCGTGAGCACCCGCTATGGCGAAGTGGAGAATGTAGAATTTAACAGCGATGGCGCGCTGGGGATCACCGTGTATCACCAGAATCGCAAAGGCAGCGCGTCGTCTACCGATCTCAGCCCGGATGCCATCGCCCGTACGGTGCAGGCGGCGCTGGATATCGCGCGGTACACCTCCCCGGACCCTTACGCTGGTGTGGCCGATAAAGAGCTGCTGGCGTTTGACGCGCCGGATCTCGATCTGTTCCATCCGGCGGAAGTGACGCCGGACGAAGCCATTGAGCTGGCCGCGCGTGCCGAGCAGGCCTCTTTGCAGGCTGACAAACGCATCACCAATACCGAAGGCGGCAGCTTTAACAGCCACTACGGCATTAAAGTGTTTGGTAACTCCCATGGCATGTTGCAGGGGTACTGCTCAACCCGCCACTCGCTTTCCAGCTGTGTCATCGCCGAAGAAAACGGCGATATGGAGCGTGATTATGCGTATACCATTGGCCGCGCGCTGGGGGATTTGCAGTCTCCGGAGTGGGTGGGAAAAGCGTGCGCCGAACGCACGCTGTCACGCCTGTCGCCGCGCAAGCTCTCCACCATGAAAGCCCCGGTGATTTTTGCCAACGAAGTGGCGACCGGTCTGTTTGGCCATCTGGTAGGCGCTATCGCGGGCGGTTCGGTGTACCGTAAATCGACCTTCCTGCTCGACTCGCTGGGCAAGCAGATCCTGCCGGAATGGCTGACCATCGAAGAGCACCCACACCTGCTGAAAGGGCTGGCCTCCACGCCGTTCGACAGCGAAGGCGTACGCACGGAACGCCGGGATATCGTGAAAGACGGCATTCTGACCCAGTGGCTGCTGACCAACTACTCTGCGCGTAAGCTGGGGCTGAAAAGCACCGGGCACGCGGGTGGCATCCACAACTGGCGCATTGCCGGACAGGGCCTGAATTTTGAACAGATGCTGAAAGAGATGGGCACCGGCCTGGTGGTCACCGAGTTGATGGGGCAGGGCGTGAGCGGTATCACCGGCGATTACTCTCGCGGTGCAGCGGGCTTCTGGGTCGAAAACGGTGAAATTCAGTATCCGGTGAGCGAAATCACCATCGCCGGCAACCTCAAGGACATGTGGCGCAATATTGTTACGGTCGGTAACGATATTGAAACACGCAGCAATATTCAGTGTGGTTCTGTATTACTGCCTGAGATGAAAATCGCCGGGCAATAATCCCCGTAAAAGCGTGATTAATAATAAAAAAGGAAGTGAGCAATGCGTAAACACCTGTTAGCGATCGTCGCGGCTTCAACGCTGGTTCTTGGCTCATCTGCGTTTGCTGCCGATCTCGAAGACAACATGGACATCCTCAGTCAAAATCTGAAGGTGGTGCAGAAAACCGACAATGCGGCGGAAATGAAAGACGCACTGACGAAGATGCGTGAAGCTGCGCTGGATGCGCAAAAAGCGACGCCGCCGAAGCTGGAAAGCAAAGCGGCAGACAGCGCCGAGATGAAAGACTACCGCCACGGCTTTGACGTGCTGGTCGGCCAGATTGACGGCGCGCTGAAGCTGGCGAACGAAGGCAAAGTGAAGGAAGCCCAGGCGGCAGCCGATCAGTTTGCGGCGACCCGCAACGCGTATCACAAGAAGTATCGTTAATTGGGTGCCTGAGCTGTACGTCCTCTCTCCGTATGCGGAGGCGCATGATGCGCCCCCGCATCGTTGCTCCCTACTTGCCGGAGCGACAATCCATCCGCGCTGTCACTTCAAGCGAGCCATTACGAAAACGGATCTCGCACAGTGTTTTCCTCGTCACCAGCGTTAAGATGATTATTGTCAAAGAAATAATCATCAAAACCCCGATACTTGGGTTTCTGCGTTTCATGGATGCCTCCTTGCTTTAAAGCGGGCGAGGTAGCGAACTCCACGGTGTGACGTGTCGTTTCGAGCCCCCGCCCTGATTTTTTATCAGGCGGGGCTTTCCACTTTCCGTCCCATGCCTGAGACGGTCAGTCTCAAGCACCCGCCGCCACTCTAGCGAATCTCCATAAGAAAACCTTATCCACGTCACATTTCTACGAGCCTGCTCGTAATCTTTTCCACTCCGCTTAGCAGTCTAATACCGCGTAATAGCGTGATATTCATCACGTAAATCCAGCGATTTATACAGATTCACCGCATTTATGTGGCACAGATCACTGCCGCTGCTCGCCTTTCCACTTCGAAGTGGAAAACAACTCGCTACAAACAATTCCCCCCCAACGTTAGTTTTATTCCAGAGCCATTAACGGGGTAAGACGAGTGATTAACGGAGCGGTAATGAACGACGTTGGGGAACAGGCGGTGCAAACAGAACAGCTCGCGAACACCATGCTTCAGCAGGTCTACGCCCTGCTGGCCCGGCACAACATCATCCCCAACGCGGTACAGGAGCAGATGCTGACCTCCCACGTTCGCGCAATGGCGCACCGGTCCGTGACCGGCGAGCCGCTGCCGGAGGTTGAAGCAGAGCTGTTCGACGAAATTTCACCAGATTCAATGCAACTTGCCCGTGAAGTGGTAGCGCAGTTCGGCAACCTTCCTGATGAAGAGGCCTGGCTGCTCTCCGTTCACTTCGAAGTCGCGAAAGACAACCTTTAAGGAGCAACACATGGAACAGATTACAGTCGTGATTGGCGATCGCCTGGGTAAAGGTCAGAAAGTGGCTGCGGGTGTGGAAAAAGCCGGCGGACGCGCGGTTGTCGTACCGGGCATGGCAGCGGATATGAAGCTCGGTGACGTGATGAAAGCGGAAAACGCCACCTTCGGCATCTCCTTCTGCGGCAGCGGCGGCGCGGGCGCCATCACCGCTCAGACCAAATATGGCTACAAGGCCAAATACGGAATGCGCTCCGTGGATGAGGGTGTGACCGCCATCAACGAAGGCTGCAACGTGCTGGGCTTTGGCTTTATGGATAAAGAAGAGCTGGGCGAGCGTCTGGTACAGGCGTGGCAGAAGAAATACGGCGCGTAAGCATGAAAGAACAGTTCACAACCACGGTGAGAGTGAAGGGGAAGGGCGACGCCAAAGCGCGCGCCTTTGCCGACGCGCTCAACCACGTTCAGGCCGCGGTGATGAAAGCCTCACCGCATATCTTACTGCGTATTGAGCCACAGGATGTGCAGGTCGTTCAGGCGCAAGAAGCGGTGCGAAAAGAAGCGTTTCTGTTCTTCTTTCTGCGCCGGGAAAGACGCACCTACAGCGTGGAGCTGGATGTGACCGTCAACGTGACAGCCATCAATCTCGACCAGGTGGATTTCGTCACGCAACGCTGATTATTCATAAAAGGGCAGACTGATGTTCTTAATTATATTAATAAAATCGCTCATCATCGGCGGCCTGGTAGGCGTCGGTGTCGGGGCCGGGGCTGCACGCATGTTTCATGCGCCTACCACTCAGGGTATGGGCGCGTTTCGTACGTTGGGGGAACTGAACTCCTGCGAAGGGGATCCGGCGTCCCACTTCTCCTTTGGGTTAGGTTTCTTCTTTAACGCCTGGGCCTCTTCCGTGGCCGCAGGTGCCTTCACACAGGACGTTGACCACCGCATCATCCCGAACTGGGGTGCTGCTGCACTGATGATCAAAAACCGTAACGTCGGTGAAACGCTGCATGACCCGCGCAAAATGGCGATTGCCTGCGGCATCATCGGCATGATTGTCGTGACCTTCCTTAACCTGACCGCCTCCTCCGTGCCCGCAGCGCTTCAGGTCACCGCCGTGAAGGTGCTTGTACCGGCGGCTAACCTGCTGGTCAACACCGTGATGCCGGTGATCTTCTGGCTGGCGGCCATCGACGCGGGTAAAAAATCGGGCTTCTGGGCCACCATCTTTGGCGGCGCGGCACAGCTGATCATGGGTAACGCCGTACCGGGTCTGGTACTGGGTATTCTGATCGGTAAAGGCGTGGAGGAGAGCGGCTGGAACCACGTCACCAAAGTGATGATGGCGGCGATCGTTCTGCTCTTCGTGCTGAGCGGCTTCTTCCGCGGCTTCGACATGAAGATGATCGAATCCTTCCATCTGACCGTGCCGAACTGGCTCGACATGATCCACAACTCGCTCAGCGGTAAATAACAGGAGCCTCGACATGGAACAGAATAAAGGTTTTTGGTATGCCGACTGGTCGTTCCCGATCTTCGTTGGCCTGCTCTCCTCCGGCGTGTTTGCCGGGACGCACATGTACTACCTCTACGGCATCGGCGCGTTTAACGAAGTGGCCTTCGTGGCGATGCTGAAAGCGGGCATTGATACCGGCGTTTACGGCGCGGTGGCGGCATTTGGCGCGAGCTTCCTGTTCGCCCGAATTATCGAAGGGTCGCTGGTAGGTATTCTTGATATCGGCGGGGCGATCCAGACCGGCGTGGGCCTCGGCGTACCGGCGCTGCTGCTGGGCGCGGGGATCATGTTCCCGGTGACCAACTTCATTGCCTCGCTGATTACCGGCCTGGTGATTGGTCTGGCGATTGGCTACGTCATCATCCTGGCGCGTAAGTTCACCATCAACCAGAGCAACTCCACCTACGGCGCAGACGTGATGATGGGCGCGGGTAACGCCTCCGGCCGCTTCCTCGGGCCGTTGATTATCCTCAGCGCCATGACCGCTTCCATTCCAATCGGCGTCGGTTCCCTGGTAGGCGCGTTGCTGTTCTACATCTGGCAGAAGCCGATAACCGGTGGCGCCATCCTCGGCGCAATGATTTTGGGCTGGCTGTTCCCGGTCGCCCTTTAATACCCGCGGGCGCTTCGGTGCCCGCCTTATCAGGAGAACCCCATGTTTGATCTACTCCTGCGCCGTGCGCGCCTCGCCGACGATACCCTGACCGATATCGCCATTCAGGACGGGAAGATCGCCGCGACGGGCGAAATTGACGCTCCCGCCCGTAAAACGGTTGAGCTTAACGGTGATGTGTTCGTCAGCGCGGGCTGGATTGACTCCCACGTCCACTGCTACCCGAACTCCCCGATTTACCACGACGAGCCGGACAGCGTGGGCATTGCCACCGGCGTCACCACCGTGGTGGACGCGGGCAGCACCGGGGCCGACGACGTGGACGATTTCTACGCCATCACCCGCAAAGCCTCCACCGAGGTGTTTGCCCTGCTGAACATCTCCCGCGTGGGGCTGATCGCCCAGAACGAGCTGGCCAATATGGCCAATATTGACGCCGACGCGGTGAAAGAGGCGGTGAAACGCCATCCTGATTTTATCGTCGGCCTGAAGGCGCGCATGAGCAGCAGCGTGGTCGGTGAAAACGGCATCACCCCGCTGGCGCGCGCGAAAGCGATCCAGAAAGAGAACGGCGACCTGCCGCTGATGGTGCACATTGGCAACAACCCGCCGAACCTCGACGAAATCGCCGAGCTGCTGAGCTCCGGCGACATCATTACCCACTGCTACAACGGCAAGCCAAACCGCATCCTGACGCCCTCCGGCGAGCTGCGTGCCTCCATTACCTCCGCCCTGAAGCGCGGCGTGCGTCTGGACGTTGGCCACGGTACGGCGAGCTTCAGCTTTGAAGTGGCGAAGCGCGCTATTGCGATGGGCATTCTGCCGCACACCATCAGCTCGGATATTTACTGCCGCAACCGCATCAACGGTCCGGTCGGCTCGCTGGCAAGCGTGATGTCGAAATTCCTCGCCATCGGCATGTCATTGCCGCAGGTGATTGACTGCGTCACCGCCAACGCCGCCGACGGCCTGCGCCTGACGCGCAAAGGCCGCATTCAGCCTGGCCTCGACGCCGATCTGACGCTGTTTACCCTCAAGCGCCAGCCGACGGTGCTGACGGATGCCGAAAACGACAGCCTACAGGCTGAACACATTCTGGTGCCGCTTGCCGCGATCCGCGCGGGCAAGGGCTACATGACCGAACAAGGGAGCACGGAACATGCCTTCGATTTATGAGAAGTACAACTTAAAGCAGGTTATCAACACCTCTGGCCGCATGACGGCGCTGGGCGTCTCCACGCCGCGCCCGGAAGTGGTGCAGGCGGCGATGAACGGCATGAATCACTATTTCGAGATGAAGGATCTGGTCAATAAAACCGGGGAATACATCGCGAAGCTGCTGGAGGTGGAAGGGGCGACGGTGGTCTCCTGCGCGTCGGCGGGCATTGCCCAGTCCGTGGCGGCTGTGCTGGTGAAAGACAGCGACTGGCTGCTGGAAAACCTGCACGTCACACCGATTGAAAATAACGAGATCGTCCTGCCGAAAGGCCACAACGTGAATTTTGGCGCGCCGGTGGGCACCATGGTGGCGCTTGGCGGCGGCAAGCTGGTGGAAGCGGGCTACGCCAACGAATGTTCCGCCGATCAGCTGGCGGCGGCGATCACCCCGCGCACGGCGGCTATCCTCTACATTAAATCGCACCACTGCGTGCAGAAAAGCATGCTCAGCGTCGAGCAGGCGGCGGTTGTCGCGCGTAAACACGACTTGCCGCTAATCGTTGATGCCGCGGCGGAAGAAGATCTGCATACCTATTACCGATCCGGCGCCGATCTGGTGATCTACAGCGGCGCGAAGGCGATCGAAGGCCCAACCAGCGGCCTGGTGATTGGCAAAACCCAGTACGTTGAGTGGGTGAAGCGCCAGACGGCGGGCATTGGCCGCGCGATGAAGGTGGGCAAAGAGGGCATTCTTGGCCTGACCTGCGCCATCGAACACTACCTGACGGCCACCAAGGAGAGCGGCGCCGAGATGGTGGCGAAAATGACGCCGTTTATCGAGGCGCTCAACACCCTTAACGGTGTGACCGCGCGCGTGGTCTGGGACAGCGCCGGACGCGACATCGCCCGCACCGAAATTAAGTTCGACGAAGCCACCACCGGCGTCGGCACGGGTGACCTGGTGAATGCGCTCAAGCAGGGCGAATACGCCATCTATTTCCGTGGCTACAAGGCCAACGAAGGGATTATTGAGGCGGACGTGCGCAGCGTAAACGCTGACCAGCTGAACATTGTGTACCGCCGCATTAGTGAAGTATTAGGACAGGAGAAAAACGCATGAAACTGACCCCCAACTTTTACCGTGACCGCGTCTGTCTGAACGTGCTGGCAGGCTCAAAGGCCAACGCCAGCGCCATCTATGAGGCGGCGGAAGGCCACGTGCTGGTGGGCGTGCTCTCCAAAAATTACCCGGACGTGGCGAGCGCGGTCGCGGATATGCGTGAATACGCGAAGCTGATTGATAACGCGCTCTCCGTTGGCCTGGGCGCGGGCGATCCGAACCAGTCGGCGATGGTGAGTGAAATATCCCGCCAGGTGCAGCCGCAGCACGTTAACCAGGTCTTTACCGGCGTGGCCACCAGCCGCGCGCTGCTGGGGCAAAATGACTCCGTGGTCAACGGTCTGGTCTCTCCGACCGGTACCGTCGGGATGGTGAAAATCTCCACCGGCCCGCTGAGCAGTAACGCGCCGGATGGCATTGTGCCGGTTGAAACCGCCATCGCCCTGCTGAAAGATTTCGGCGGGAGCTCCATCAAGTACTTTCCGATGGGCGGCCTGAAATGCCGTGACGAATACCAGGCGGTGGCGGAAGCCTGCGCCCGTCACGACTTCTGGCTGGAGCCGACCGGGGGAATCGATCTGGAGAACTTCGAGGCGATCTTGCAGATCGCCCTGGATGCGGGCGTGAGCAAAATCATCCCGCATATCTACAGCTCGATTATCGATAAAGCCAGCGGTGATACGCGTCCGGAAGATGTGCGTACGCTGCTGGCGATGACGAAGAAGCTGGTTAAGTAGAACCTGCCCCTCACCCCAGCCCTCTCCCCAAAGGGGAGAGGGTGTAATCGTCCCCTCTTCCCTTTGGGGAGAGGGTTAGGGTGAGGGGAAACAAACCGCACACACCCGAAGGAGCCACCATGCACACCCGTACCCTGCTTGTTGCTTCACTCTCTTTACTTGCTACCTCTGCTATTGCTCAAAACCAGTACGCCTGGGTGGGCACCTACAACCCCAACGGCGAAGGGCTGTACCGCTTTACCGTCGACCCGCAAACCGGTGCGCTGAACGATAAAACGCTGGTGAGCAAGCTGCCGAACGCCGCGCAGTTAACCGTCTCACACGACGGCAAAACGCTCTATCTGGCAAGCGAAGTGGAGCAGGGCGTGGTGCAGGCGCTGCGCATCGGCGATAACGGCACGCTGAGCGAGCTGAATCAGGTGGCCTCCGGCGGCGCGGGGCCGGTATATCTTTCCCTGACGCCGAACGGTAAACATCTGCTGGTGGCAAACTACATCAGCGGAACTGTCGCGGTGCTGCCCGTTAACGCAGACGGCAGCCTGAGCGATGCTACGGACACCCATCAGGACAAAGGCGAACCGGGCGCGGCGAAGCCGGAAGCTGCCGTCGAGGGCAGTTTCGCCATCAGCGATCATAACGGCCCGCATGCGCACATGATCGCCGCCGATCCGAGCGGGAAATACGTTTTTTCCACCGATCTGGGGCTGGATCGCATCTATCAGTACCGTTTTGACGATCAAACCGGGAAGCTGACTCCGAACGATCCGCCGTTTATCAGCGCCTCCTCAAAAGGGGCCGGGCCGCGCCACTTCGTCTTTACGCCGAAAGGTGATGCCCTGTGGCTGATTAACGAAGAGGCGTCTACGCTCACCCATTATGCGCTGGACAGTAATGGCAGGCTGAAAGAGGGTAAAACGGTTTCAGCCCTGCCGGACGGTTATAAAGGCACCAGTTTTGCTGCCGGGCTGGCGCTAAGTGCCGACGGGAAACAGCTGTATGTCGCTAACCGTTTGCATAACAGCATCGGGCACTTTACCGTAACGGCAGAGGGTACGCTGACGCATCAGGATGATGTCTGGACGCGCGGCGACTATCCGCGCACCCTGACGCTCGATAAGCAGGGTCGCTGGCTGTACGTCATGAACCAGCGCAGCGACAACATTACCCGTTTCCGCGTGGCACCGGACGGCAAGCTGAGCGCCGAGCCAGACTATACCCCGGTCGGCAGCCCATCTCAGATGGTCATTTCACCTTAAGCCGTAAGAGGACAACGACGTGCGATTTCCGAACCAACGTTTAGCGCAACTTTTCGATCTGTTGCAAAACGAGACGCTGCCGCAGGACGAGCTGGCGCAGCGGCTGTCGGTTTCCACGCGAACCGTCCGGGCGGATATCACCGCCCTGAACGCGCTGCTGGCCAGCCACGGCGCGCAGTTCATTTTGAGCCGGGGCAACGGCTATCAGCTCAAAATTAATGATGTGGCGCGCTATCAGCAATTGCAGGCGTCCCACCCGCGCGCGCTGCGTATTCCGCGAACCGGACCTGAGCGCGTGCACTATCTGGTGGTGCGTTTTCTGACGTCAGCCTTTTCCATCAAGCTGGAGGATCTGGCCGATGAGTGGTTCGTCAGCCGGGCCACGTTGCAGAGCGACATGGTGGAAGTGCGCGAGTGGTTTCACCGTTACAACCTGACGCTGGAAACCCGCCCTCGCCACGGCATGAAGCTGTTTGGCAGCGAGATGGCGATCCGCGCCTGCCTGACCGACCTCCTGTGGGAGCTGGCGCAGCAGGACAGTCTGAACCCGCTGGTGACCGACGTGGCGCTGAACGCGGGCGTGGCGGAAAAGATGGTGCCGGTGCTGCACGATGCGCTGACGCGCCATCACATTCGCCTGACCGACGAAGGCGAGCTGTTCCTGCGCCTGTACTGCGCGGTGTCGGTGCGGCGCATCAGCGAAGGGTATCCGCTGCCGGAATTCCACGCGGAAGACGTGGAAGAGAACGTGCATGAGGCGGCGAAAGATATCGCGGTGGCTATCCAGGAGCTGGCGGGCAAAGCGCTGTCGCCGTCAGAAGAGAGCTGGCTGTGCGTGCACATTGCGGCGCGGCAGATCCAGGAGATCGCCCCGAGCGCCATTAATGCTGACGACGACGAAGCCCTGGTCAACTACATTCTGCGCTACATCAACACCCACTATAACTACAACCTGTTGAGCGACGAGCAACTGCATGCAGATCTGCTCACGCACATCAAAACCATGATTACCCGCGTGCGGTATCAAATCATGATCCCCAATCCGTTGCTGGATAACATCAAGCAGCACTACCCGATGGCGTGGGATATGACCCTCGCGGCGGTGTCGAGCTGGGGAAAATACACCCCGTATGTGATCAGCGAAAACGAAATTGGTTTTCTGGTGCTGCATATCGGCGTCGGGCTGGAGCGCCACTACAACATCGGCTACCAGCGCCAGCCGCGGGTGCTGCTGGTATGCGACGCAGGTAACGCGATGGTGCGCATGATCGAGGCGGTACTTCAGCGTAAATACCCGCAGATTGAGGTGACGCGCACGCTCACCCTTCGCGAGTACGAGCTTGCCGATGCCATTGGCGAAGACTTTGTGATCTCCACCGCCCGCGTGAGCGAAAAATCCAAACCGGTGGTGATGATCGCCCCGTTCCCGACCGATTATCAGTTAGAGCAGATCGGCAAGCTGGTGCTGGTGGACCGCACCCGGCCGTGGATGCTGGAAAAATACTTCGACGCGGCCCATTTCCGCATTATCGACAAGCCTGTCGACCAGCAAACGCTGTTCCGCGAGCTGTGTGAACAGCTTGAAGCAGAGGGCTTTGTCGGTGCGGAGTTTCTGGATTCGGTTATCGAGCGTGAAGCCATCGTCAGCACCATGCTCGGCGACGGCATTGCGCTGCCGCACTCCCTCGGCCTGCTGGCGCAAAAAACGGTGGTCTACACCGTGCTGGCGCCGCAGGGCATTCAGTGGGGAGATGAAACCGCCCATGTCATCTTCCTGCTCGCCATCAGCAAAAGCGAGTACGAAGAGGCAATGGCGATTTACGACATCTTTGTCACTTTCCTGCGTGAACGCGCGATGGCGCGCCTGTGCCAGTGCGAGAATTTTGCGGCGTTTAAGGCTGTGGCGATGGAGAGTTTGAGTCGGTTTTGACGTTCAGGCGGACAGAGGATATCCGCCTTCATTCAACGCAGATGATGCACAACCTGGTTGCTGCTGCCGCGCCAGATAAGCATAGGATCTTTTAGATCCTGCATGAACTTGCCGTCGACCAGGACGTTAATTAGATCCACCACTTCCATCTGCTGCGCATTCAGTTCATCCAGCTTATAGCCCGTCCAGACCCAGATGTCTTTTCCCGCGCACTCGTGGTGGATGCGTTTTACCAGCTTCAGGATCTCCGGCACGTTTTGCGGATGGAGCGGGTCGCCGCCGGAGAGCGAGATCCCCTGGCGTTTGATGCGCGTGTCGTTCAGGTCGTTGATGATGCGGTCTTCCATCTCAGCGGTAAACGGCATACCCGAGTTCAGGCGCCAGGTGCTTTTGTTGTAGCAGCCGGGGCACTCGTGAACGCAGCCTGATACAAACAGGGTACAGCGGGTGCCGGGGCCGTTGACGATGTCGACGGGGTAGTACTGGTGATAATTCATAGCGTTAACCTGATGCCCTCACCCCGGCCCTCTCCCACAGGGAGAGGGAGAACACCGGTGGCCGGAATAACAATGTGCTCGATCGGTTCCCTCTCCCTTGAGGGAGAGGGGTAGGGTGAGGGGGACACCCAGCGCAGAACTTACCCGATCTGCCCATTCCCCAGATGTTTCACCCTGCGCTTCACCTCTTCCTGCTTACCGGCGTTAAACGGACGGGCATCCGGGCTGCCGAGGTAGCCGCACACGCGGCGGGTCACGGAGACGCGGGCTGCATCGTGGTTACCGCATTTCGGACAGGTGAAGCCTTTGCTGGTGCACTCGAACTCACCGGTAAAGCCGCACTCGTAGCACTCGTCAATTGGCGTGTTGGTTCCGTAGTACGGCACGTGCTGATAGCTGTAATCCCACACGTCTTCCAGCGCCTTCAGGTTGTGCTGAATGTTCGGGTACTCGCCATAGCAGATAAAACCGCCGTTCGCGATGGGCGGATAAGCCGCTTCGAAGTCGATCTTGTCGTACGGGTTCACCTTCTTCTCCACATCGAGGTGGAAGCTGTTGGTGTAGTAACCTTTGTCGGTCACGCCTTCCACGATGCCGAATTCGGCGGTGTCCAGGCGGCAGAAGCGATCGCAGAGGTTTTCACTCGGCGTGCTGTACAGGCTGAAACCGTAACCAGTTTCCTCTTTCCACTGGTCTACCGCATCGCGCAGGCGCTGCACAATCGCGATACCCTTCTCACGCAGGGCGTCGTTGTCATAGATATGCTTGTCGCCAAACAGCGCGTTAATCGTTTCGTGAATGCCGATATAGCCAAGAGAGATCGACGCGCGACCGTTTTTGAAGATCTCCGACACATCATCGTCCGCTTTCAGGCGCACGCCGCAGGCCCCTTCCATATAGAGAATTGGCGCGACGCGGGCTTTCACCCCTTCAAGACGGGCGATGCGGGTCATCAGCGCCTTACGTGCCAGCTGTAAACGTTCATCCAGCAGCGTCCAGAAGGCCGCTTCATTCCCTTTGGCTTCCAGCGCGATGCGCGGCAGGTTCAGGCTGATGACGCCCAGGTTGTTGCGCCCGTCGTGGATCTGCTCGCCGTTCTCATCTTCGTACACGCCGAGGAAGCTGCGGCAGCCCATTGGCGTTTTAAACGAACCCGTGACTTTTACCACCTGGTCGTAGTTGAGGATATCCGGGTACATACGCTTGCTCGCGCACTCCAGCGCCAGCTGTTTGATGTCGTAGTTCGGATCGTCAAACTTGTGGTTCAGGCCGTCGCGAATGGCGAACACCAGTTTCGGGAACACCGCCGTTTTACGGTTTTTACCGAGGCCGGAGATACGGTTGCGCAGAATAGACTGCTGGATCAGGCGTGATTCCCAGCTGGTGCCGAGGCCAAACCCGAAGGTCACAAACGGCGTCTGGCCGTTGGCGGTGTGCAGCGTGTTTACCTCATATTCCAGCGACTGGAAGGCGTCGTAGCACTCTTTCTCGGTGCGGGAACGGGCGTAACCGTCAGCATTCGGGATCTGCCACTCTTCCGCCGTTTTACGGTGTTTGTTGAAGCTCTCGGTCACGAACGGGGCCAGCACTTCATCAATGCGGTTAATGGTGGTGCCGCCATAGATGTGGCTCGCCACCTGGGCGATGATCTGCGCCGTGACCGCCGTCGCGGTGGAGATGGATTTCGGCGGCTCAATCTCGGCGTTACCCATTTTAAAACCGTGGGTCAGCATGCCTTTCAGGTCGATCAGCATGCAGTTAAACATCGGGAAGAACGGCGAGTAGTCGAGATCGTGATAGTGGATCTCACCGCGCTCGTGCGCCGAGACTACATCGCGCGGCAGCAGATGCTGACGGGCATAGTGCTTGGCGACGATACCGGCCAGCAGGTCGCGCTGGGTCGGGATCACTTTGCTGTCTTTATTGGCATTTTCATTGAGCAGCGACGAGTTGGTTTGCTCTACCAGGCCGCGGATCTCCTGGTTAAGGCGACCCCGTTTCTCACGCTGGACGTCACGGTCGTGACGATACTCAATGTAGGCGCGCGCCAGCTGCTTGTACGGACCAGACATCAGCTGGTTTTCAACCGCGGTCTGGATCTCGCTGATATCCACCTGGCTGCGTTCATGCATCTGGCTGCTAACGACTTCTGCGACGGTGGCGCAGTAATCTGCGTCATCGACTCCCGCTGCTTTAGCTGCACGCAGAATGGCTTCTTTGATGCGCTCTGATTTAAACGGCACTTTACAGCCATCACGTTTCATCACATGCGGTGTCATGATCACTCCATTTTAAAAACAGGTTATCCACAGAGGTGGAGAAGTATTCACCGGGCGTATTCCTCGCCGCGGCAAAGACTTCCCGCGTGCCCAGCCCGTGTTATCCACAATTCCGGCCAGCGTAAGCGCCGTCTTGTTGTTGGAATAGTAGATGATAAATACAAGATATTGGGTCGGCGTGCATTTTAAGTGCTACATATAGTGATTTGCATCAAACATGTTTGCGATTTTTTTGATGCAGGACAAAGTAAAAAGACGAGAGTACAAACGGCGGGCGCTGGGGCAATTGTAAAGACGCGAAGGAAAAATCTGATTAATTATTCAACAAAAACAGCAAAGTAAGCCGGACACGGCATCGTGCCCGGCGGAGGAATTACTGCTTTAGCCACCACACGGCTTCAAACGGACGAAGCATTGAGGTTTGAGGGGCGGGGTAGTTGCTTATCACCACCTGCGACTCACCGCTGAGAGCGTCCGCTTGCCATTCCTGAGGCAAATGGCTCAGGTTCGCCACCACCATCAGCGTTTGCCCCTGCCACTGGCGGCGATAGCACCACAGGGAAGGGTGGTCAGGCAGGAGATCCTCATAATCCCCCCACGTCAGTACCGGCAGGGTTTTGCGCAGGCGAATCAGCGACTGGTAGGTGTAGAACACCGAATCGGGGTCGTCCAGCGCCGCGCGGACATTCACGGTTTCGTAGTTGTCGCAAACGCCAATCCACGGCTCGGCCTCGGTAAAGCCCGCATTATGCGAGGCGTCCCACTGCATCGGCGTGCGGCCATTATCGCGTGACTTACTCGCCAGAATCGCCAGTAGTTCATCGGTATCGCGTCCGTTAGCCCGCTGTTCGGCGAACATGTTCAGACTTTCCACGTCGCGGTAGTCGGTGATACGGCTGAAATGCGGGTTGGTCATACCCAGCTCTTCACCCTGGTAGATATACGGCGTGCCCTGCATCCCGTGCAGCACCATGCCGAGCATTTTCGCTGCCGCCACGCGGTGTTCCCCTTCGTCACCAAAGCGCGACACGATGCGCGGCTGGTCATGGTTACACCAGAACAGCGCGTTCCAGGCTTTGTTGTGCATCCCCTGCTGCCAGTGGCGGAAAAGGGTTTTCAGCGCCACGAAGTCCGGCTTTGCCTTCGTCCATTTTTCGCCGCCGGGGTAGTCCACCTTGAGGTGGTGGAAGTTAAAGGTCATCGACAGCTCGCGGCCATCAAGAGACGCGTACTGCTGGCAGTTCTCCAGCGAGGTGGAGGACATCTCGCCCACCGTCATCAGGTTACGCGGGGTAAAGACGTCCCGGCTCATCTCCTGAAGATATTCGTGGATGCGCGGCCCGTCAGTGTAGAAGCGGCGACCGTCGCCGAGGGTATCGTCCGGGAAATCCTGATCTTTTGAAATCAGGTTAATCACGTCCAGACGCAAGCCGTCCACGCCGCGATCGGCCCAGAACTCGCACACTTTTTTCAGCTCGGCGCGCACCGCCGGGTTTTCCCAGTTGAGATCCGCCTGCTCCGGTGCGAACAGGTGCAGATAATACTGTTCGCTTTCGGCGTGCCAGCGCCAGGCGTTGCCGCCAAATTTGGAGCGCCAGTTGTTGGGAAGCGTATCCGGCGTACCGTCCCGCCAGATATAGAACTGGCGGTACGGACTCGCTTTATCCAGCGACTCGCGGAACCAGGCGTGCTGCGTGGACGTGTGGTTAAAGACCATATCCAGCACGATGCGGATACCGTGTTCATGCGCCCGGGCAACCAGTTCGTCAAAGTCGTCCAGCGTGCCGTAGGTCGGGTCAATGGCAGTGTAGTTCGCCACGTCGTAACCGTTATCCACCTGCGGCGAGATATAAAACGGCGTCAGCCAGATAGCGTCAATGCCGAGGGTTTTCAGGTAGTCCAGGCGCTGCGTTACGCCGCGTAGATCGCCCGTGCCGCTGCCGGTGGTATCCTGGAAACTCTTTGGGTAAATCTGATAGATGACGCCGTTCTGCCACCAGTGAGGAAGGGTATTCATAGTGCGTTCCTGCAAATGCGAAGGGGCGCAACTGCGCCCCGAAAGATGAAGTTAAACAATCTGCAGCGAGCCCTGACGGAACTTACGCTGGTAAACCACGGTGGTCAGCGCCATTGGGACGATGATGGCGATGGCCATTGCCAGGGCAAACACCTGCCAGTAAGCGGGCTGGATGGAGAGGATGCCCGGCAGGCCGCCGACGCCAATCCCGTTTGCCATCACGCCGTTCAGGCCGCACAGCAAGCCCGCCAGACCGGAGCCGATCATCGCGCAGAGCATCGGGAAGCGGTATTTCAGGTTGATACCGTACATCGCCGGTTCAGTGACGCCGAGGTAAGCGGAGATGGCAGCCGGAACGGAGATCTCACGCTCGTTGTGCTTACGGCTGACGATGATGATGCCGGTTACCGCCGAGGCCTGCGCAATGTTAGACAGGGCGATGATCGGCCAGACAGGCGTACCGCCGAGGCTCTGGATCATTTGCATATCGATCGCCAGCGTGGTCTGGTGCACGCCGGTGATCACCAGCGGAGCGTAGAGGAAGCCAAACAGCGCGGCACCGATTGGCGCGAAGCTGCCGGTCATCAGGTGACGGACCGCGAAGGCCACGCCGTCGCCAATCATGCGGCCAAACGGACCGATAAAGGCGTGCGCCAGGAACACCGCCAGGATCAGCGAGCAGACCGGGACCACCACCAGATACAGGTAATCCGGCACGATGCGCTTCAGGCGCGTCTCAATAAAGCCCAGCGCCAGACCCGCCAGCAATGCCGGGATCACCTGCGCCTGATAGCCCACTTTGGCGATGGTAAACAGGCCGAAGTTCCACACCTCTGGCGTTTGCTGACCAAGTAAGTAAGCGTTCATTAACTGCGGAGAGACCAGCGTCACGCCGAGCACGATACCGAGAATTGGCGTTCCGCCCATCTTGCGCACCGCGGACCAGCAGATTCCGACCGGCAGATAGAAGAAGATCGCTTCGCCAATCAGCCACAGGAAGTCATAGATACTTTGCAGCGCCGGGTACATCTGCGCCAGGGTTTTGCCGTCGCTCATTGGCACATCGCCGATGACGTTACGGAAGCCCAGAATTAAGCCCCCGCTGATCAGCGCTGGCAGCAGCGGGAAGAAGATCTCCGCAAAATGGGAAATCAGCTGCTCATGCCATTTCATATTCTGACGCGCGGCCTTCTTCGCCTGCTCTTTATCTGCGGAAGAGTGCCCGGTAGTCGCCAGCAGAGCCTGATAGTAATCGCCCACTTCGGTACCAATCACCACCTGGAACTGCCCGGCATTGGTGAAGCAGCCTTTAACCATGGAAAGCTCTTCAATGGCCTTCGGGTTGGCTTTGGCCGGATCGTTCAGCACGAAGCGCAGGCGGGTAATGCAATGGCTGACGGTGGCGATGTTGTCGCGTCCGCCGACCAGGACGATCAGCTGATCGATATCTGTTTGTTTGACTTTACTCATCATGAAACCTCATGACAGATGGTGATAGGGGTTATGACCTGTGCGCAAGCCTACTCCTTCAACGTGACGGCGAAAATGGGAACGTTCCCGAAATCGGGCGAAGATCACAATAATCCGCTGTGTGAGGGCACACTGGATTGCATTTCACTCGCAGTTTTTATGAATTTCTTCTCAAGAGTGTTTAAAAAATATCAGGTCAATATCTTAAAAATACAGGGAAGATCTTAAACATGATCTGGCCGGAACTTTACAGTCGGTTTCAGGCATAAGCTTGTCTTCATATACTGAAATAAACGTAGAGCAATAATGTACGGGAACAACGAGATCGTCAGTTATTTACAGGCCAATAAAATACTTGCGCTTAAACTCGACCATGCTGTTACTGCGGTCGGCCAGAACGTCAAAACACAGGTGAATATGATAGGGAAAGGCGCCACTCGGCTGTTGTATTACGCCTCATGTTTCACTGATGAATACAATGATGTTTGCCTGAGACAGAAGAGCGAAGACCTACGCTTCAGAGATGCCGTTTATAAATTAGTAAGCGGTGTGGATGTAGTCTATGAAATGCTTAGACTGTATTTTGAGGAAGTTTTCAAATACAAAAATCCTAAACAGTTAGAGTATATTAAACAGCGGCTAATGGCTGTAAATGTCCACATCGCTGCGGTTAGCCTTACCGGTGCCGGGTTTACATTAGCCGTTGCCGCCTGCGTTCGCCTTGGATTAAATATCAGCCTCGAATTAAGCGCCATTACCGGAAGATGGGCTTCCCGAGGTATTGCTTTTATTGGGCTGTATGGGGTAGTACAGCAAGCCGCCGATAGCGCGCATCGTCTGTACGTTGAATTTCCCGCCTGGTACTCGGCACTTTATGCTCAAGGGCTTGAAATGCTTTATTTTCTCATTGAGCCTGCGTTTCGCAGGACGGACGCGACACGTGCGCAATGGGCATCTGATGACGACATTGCGGATATCATCACCAGGTTGATCAGATAACAATGATGAATTACATCAAACGTTTTTTACGTTGGCAGGGGCGAATTATATTTTCGGTCTACGGCCCGGCCGCGTTAACAATCCTGTTTGCCCTGATACAGGCCCATTTCTTCCCCGGCAGTCCTGTCTGGCCAATTGGGCTTTTCTTCATTGTGGTCATGATTGTTTTTGGCTGCTATGTGAAATGGTAAAAGGCCAAACATTTCAATACAGATAACCACTAATAAGGTATTTCTATGTCTGCTCCCGCACATTTATGGCTTGAAGATGAGAATGGCTCGCCGATTGTCGGTTGTTGTGCAATGCCACTGCGTCTTGGATCTATTGAATTAAAATCCTTTTCCCATGGCGTAACTATTCCGGTTGACCCAAGCTGGGGAAAACTCACTGGTACACGCGTACATCGGCCTATAACAATAGTCAAAGAATTTGATCAGACAACGCCGCTTCTTTACCGGGCAGTTTGCGAAGGGCGAACCATGAAGAAGGCGACAATTAAAATGTACCGTATTCTTGAGTCTGGGATTGAGGCTGAGTATTTCAATATTATTCTGGAAAACGTCAAGTTCACAACGGTAGCGCCGTATCTCTCCCCCGGCAGTATGACCAGTACCCACCTGGAAACGCTGGAGCTGCGCTATGAGGCAATTACCTGGAAGTATACCGAAGGCAATATCCTGTACCGTGATTCATGGAACGATCGCTGTTGCGCATGAAAGCGAAAGGACTATGAGAGACGGGCAGGAATAACGATCTGACGCGGCTCAGCGCGCCCGTTGATCTGCTCTATCAGCTGCGCGGCAGCCTGCCGGCCAGATTCGGCGTAACCCGGATCAACGCTGATAATCTCCGGGTGTAAGAACTTCATCAGCGGCGTGCTTCCCACGCTCGCTAATTGCAGCTCCCCGATGCGCTGCTCCTGCAAATATTTGCTCGCACCCAATGCAAGGGTATCCGTGGCGCATACCAGGGCGGTGGTTTGTGGCGTCAGCACGCTGGCGACCTGTTCATATCCCTGTTTCATACCCAGACCAGGCAGCGCGGCCACGGCGGGGAGATTGTGTTTTTTACAAAACGCCAGGTACGCTTCATGGCGACGCTTGCCGGTGGTGATGTCGGCATGCGGCACGCCGAGATAGCTAATATGCCGATGGCCCTGTTCATACAGGCGCTGCATCAGGATCACGATCGCCCCTTCGTCATCGTAACAGACAGAGGCAAACCCGCTTGCGTCGCGCGCCAGCAGCACCAGTGACGGCTGCCAGGGTTTAAGCAAGTCCTCTTTTAGGCCGGTAAATCCGAACAGCACCACCCCATCAATATTACGGCGCTGAAGCATACCGAGATGCTCCTCCACCATTTGCGCGGAGAACTTGCTCTCCATCATGATCGGATCGTAGCCCTGCTCGTAGAACGCGGGCAGCATCGTCTGTACGGCGAGGTTTTCGGAGAGGGAATCCAGACGCGAGACGATAATGGCGACCACTTTATCGCTCTGCCCGCGCATGGCGCGCGCGGAGCGGGAAGGGGAAAAACCGTGCTGATTCATCACCGCCTCGACGCGCTCGCGTGTGCGCTCGCTGACACCGCTTTCGTTGTTCAGCACGCGTGAGACAGTCGATTTCCCCACGCCGCTTAAACGCGCGATGTCTTTAATCGTAAGGCGGTTCTGCATGCTGTATTCCCTGTAACAACGATAAAATAATCAATTGAGCCTAATGCTATCCTGCGAATTCGCTATGGGCAAAGTCTGGTTTACGTTCGGTTTATTTGCAGGGCGTTATAATACCGCCCGATTAGTCACAAACGGTATGGATAAATCTCTATACTGCGCGCCGATACCCAACTTTTTACTTACCGGAGGCCACATGGATCCCGATCCCACACCTCTCCTGACCCGGAGAAAACCTTCTTACCGGTAAGCCAGCTTTTTGCTGTCTCACCGGCGTGAGGCAGCAACGTTCATACGTTCCTGCTTGATAAATTAAGTGCCTGACAGGTACGGCTTTGCCACGCCTGCGGGAAAGACTGCGTCCGCCTTTGCGGATGCGGGGGAATGACTATGCTGAAAAATATCACCCGGCAGCTGCAAGCGCTGCTGAGCCGTCACCTGCCACATCGCCTGATTGCGCGCGATCCGCTGCCAAATGCCAACACCATGGCGGGAGCGGCAATCCCCGCTTCCCTGACCGAGCGCTGCCTGAACGTGGCGGCGATGGATGAAAACGAAGTCTGGCGCGCCTTTGGCGGCCACCCGGAAGGGCTGAACGCGCAAGAAGTATCAAAAATCCGCGCGGAACATGGCGATAACCAGATCCCGGCGCAGAAACCCTCTCCCTGGTGGGTCCACCTGTGGCTCTGCTACCGCAATCCGTTCAACCTGCTGCTGACGGTGCTCGGGATTATCTCTTACGCCACTGAAGATCTGTTTGCCGCAGGCGTGATTGCCCTGATGGTAGGGATCTCCACGCTGCTGAACTTTATTCAGGAAGCGCGCTCCACCAAAGCGGCGGATGCGCTGAAAGCGATGGTCAGCAACACCGCCACCGTGTCGCGCGTGATTAACGACCTCGGCGAAAACGCCTGGATTGAGCTTCCCATTGACCAGCTGGTGCCGGGCGATCTGGTGAAGCTGGCGGCGGGGGACATGATCCCGGCGGATTTACGTATCATCCAGGCGCGGGATCTGTTTGTCGCGCAGGCGTCACTCACCGGTGAATCCCTGCCCGTAGAGAAGGTGGCGCGGACCCGCGATCCGCAGCAGATGAACCCGCTGGAGTGCGACACCCTGTGCTTTATGGGCACCACGGTGGTTAGTGGCACCGCGCAGGCGATTGTCACCGCCACCGGCGGCAATACCTGGTTTGGACAGCTTGCCGGACGCGTCAGCGAGCAGGAGAGCGAGCCAAATGCGTTCCAGAAAGGCATTGGCCGCGTCAGCATGCTGCTGATCCGCTTTATGATGGTCATGACGCCGATTGTCCTGCTGATCAACGGCTACACCAAAGGCGACTGGTGGGAAGCGGCGCTGTTCGCGCTCTCCGTGGCTGTGGGCTTAACGCCGGAAATGCTGCCGATGATTGTCACCTCCACGCTGGCGCGCGGGGCGGTCAAACTCTCTAAACAAAAGGTGATTGTTAAACACCTCGACGCCATCCAGAACTTTGGCGCGATGGACATTCTTTGCACCGATAAAACCGGCACCCTCACCCAGGACAAAATCGTGCTGGAGAACCACACCGATATCGCCGGAAAGACCAGCGAACGGGTGCTGTACAGCGCGTGGCTGAACAGCCACTACCAGACCGGGCTGAAAAACCTGCTCGACGTGGCGGTGCTGGAAGGTGTGGATGAAGAGTCTGCCCGCATGCTCTCCGGGCGCTGGCAGAAGGTGGACGAAATTCCGTTCGACTTCGAGCGCCGCCGCATGTCGGTGGTGGTCAGCGAGCAGCCGGACGTGCATCAGCTGATCTGCAAAGGGGCATTGCAGGAGATCCTGAATGTTTCCACGCAGGTGCGCCATAACGGCGAGATCGTGCCGCTGGATGAGACCATGCTGCGCCGCATCAAACGCGTCACCGATAACCTGAACCGCCAGGGGCTGCGCGTGGTGGCGGTAGCCAGCAAGTTCCTGCCCGCGCGGGAAGGGGACTACCAGCGTATCGATGAATCTGATTTGATCCTCGAGGGTTACATCGCATTCCTCGATCCGCCGAAAGAGACCACCGCACCTGCGCTGAAAGCGCTGAAAGCGAGCGGTATCACCGTCAAAATTCTCACCGGCGACAGCGAGCTGGTGGCGGCCAAAGTGTGCCACGAAGTCGGCCTGGACGCGGGCGACGTCGTCGTGGGGAGCGACATTGAGCTCCTGTCTGACGATGAGCTGGCCGACCTTGCCCAACGCACCACGCTGTTTGCCCGCCTGACGCCGATGCATAAAGAACGCATCGTCACTCTGCTGCGTCGCGAAGGGCATGTAGTGGGCTTTATGGGCGACGGCATCAACGATGCGCCAGCCCTGCGTGCGGCGGATATCGGTATCTCCGTAGACGGCGCGGTGGATATTGCCCGCGAAGCAGCGGATATCATTCTGCTGGAAAAGAGCCTGATGGTGCTGGAGGAGGGCGTCATCGAAGGGCGTCGCACCTTCGCCAATATGCTCAAATACATCAAAATGACCGCCAGCTCGAACTTCGGCAACGTCTTCAGCGTGCTGGTGGCGAGCGCGTTTCTGCCGTTTCTGCCGATGCTGCCGCTGCATCTGCTGATCCAGAACCTGATGTACGATGTCTCTCAGGTCGCCATCCCGTTTGATAACGTGGACGACGAGCAGATCCAGAAGCCGCAGCGCTGGAACCCCGCCGATCTGGGGCGCTTTATGCTGTTCTTTGGGCCGATCAGCTCTATCTTCGACATTCTGACTTTCTGCCTGATGTGGTTTGTGTTCCACGCCAACACCCCGGAACACCAGACGCTGTTCCAGTCCGGCTGGTTCGTGGTGGGGCTGCTGTCCCAGACGCTGATTGTGCACATGATCCGCACCCGCCGCATTCCGTTCATTCAGAGCCGTGCCGCGTGGCCGCTGATTGTGATGACGGGCATTGTGATGGCGCTCGGGATCGCGCTGCCGTTCTCGCCGCTGGCAAGCTACCTGCAACTTCAGGCGCTACCGCTGAGCTACTTCCCATGGCTGGTGGCGATCCTCGCGGGTTACATGGTGCTGACGCAGATGGTGAAGGGGTTCTATAGCCGTCGGTATGGGTGGCAGTAACGGCAAGCCCGGTGGCGCTGCGCTTACCGGGCCTACGATCCGAACGTAGGCCGGGTAAGGCGAAGCCGCCACCCGGCAGCTGGCTTTCCTCCCAAATTCAACAACCTGTGATCTCCGTCGGCGCATTCGCTTGACGACAATTTGAGCGCATGTTAACAGAATGTTTTGCCTGTATTTGGCCCGTCAGATAAGGAACATTCATGTTACGGTACAGTCTCTTAACCGCCGGGCTTATGCTCGGCGCCTCCGCCTTTGCCGCACCGGCAGGCGACCTTCCCTTAATGCCCTGGCCTGCGAAGGTTGAACGCCCGACCACTCAGGGCGCGCTGGAGCTTAACAATCAACTCACCGTGAGCGTAAGTGGCGACGATCTGGGGGATGCGGTCAACCGCCTGCGCCAGCGCATCGCCCTTCAAACCGGCTGGACGCTACAGCCGCAGGCCGAAAAACCTGACAAGCCGACCATCCGCATCGCCATCGCCAAAAAGGTGAAGCCGCAGCCGCTGCCGGACAGCGATGAGAGCTATAAACTCACGGTGGACGCCAACGGCGTAAATATCTCCGCCAATACCCGCTTCGGCGCGCTGCGCGCCATGGAAACCTTGCTTCAGCTGATGCAGAACGGCGCCGAAAACACCTCGATCCCGTGGGTGACCATTGAAGATTCGCCGCGCTTCCCGTGGCGCGGGCTGCTGCTCGATTCGGCGCGCCACTTCCTCCCGATTCCGGATATTAAACGCCAGATCGACGGCATGGCCGCGGCGAAGCTCAACGTGCTGCACTGGCATTTGACCGACGATCAGGGCTGGCGCTTCAGCTCAAAGCGCTACCCTAAGCTGACCCAGCTTGCCAGCGACGGGCTGTTCTACACCCCTGAGCAGATGCGCGAGATTGTGCGTTACGCTGCCGAACGCGGCATACGCGTGGTGCCGGAAATTGATATGCCGGGCCACGCGTCGGCGATTGCCGTCGCCTACCCGGAGCTGATGAGCGCGCCGGGGCCATACGCCATGGAGCGCCACTGGGGCGTGCTGAAGCCAGTGCTGGATCCCACCAAAGAGGCAACTTATACCTTTGCCGACGCGATGGTCAGCGAACTGGCGGCGATCTTCCCGGATCCATATCTGCATATTGGCGGCGATGAGGTTGACGACAGCCAGTGGAAAGCGAACGCTGCGATCCAGAGATTCTTGCGCGACAACAAACTGGCGGACAGCCACGCGTTGCAGGCGTATTTCAACCGCAAGCTGGAGACGATCCTTGAGAAGCACCACCGGCAGATGGTTGGCTGGGATGAGATCTACCATCCCGATCTGCCGAAAAGCATTCTGATCCAGTCCTGGCAGGGACAGGACGCGCTGGGGCAGGTGGCGCAGAACGGCTATAAGGGCATTCTCTCAACCGGTTTCTACCTCGATCAGCCGCAATCCACCGCCTACCACTACCGCAATGAAATTGTGCCGCAGGGGCTGAACGGCGTGGATGTGATAGCGGACACCGACAGCGTCCAGAGCTGGGCTTTCTCCATGCCGCGTCTGAAAGGCAAGCCGGTGGAAGGCAGCTTTACGCTGGTGAAAGGCGATGCTGGCTGGCGCGGATTTATTGATTTTGCCGGGAAATCGCGTCGGGCGGTGGATAACATTCAGTGGCGGGACGACAATCAGGTAACGTTTACCGTTGATACCTGGATGGGTGAAACGCGTCCGGTCGTTTCTGTTGAGAACGATAAGCTCAGCGGCTATTTCCTGGTGGGTAACGCCCGCTACCCGATTAGCGGCACGCGTCTGGACGCGGTCCCAAAAGGCATACCGCCGGTGGTGCCGGACCCGGCGAACGAGGCCAATCTGCTCGGCGGTGAAGCCGCGCTGTGGGCGGAAAACGTGGTCGCGCCGGTGCTGGATATCCGTCTGTGGCCGCGCGCCTTTGCGGTGGCGGAGCGGCTATGGTCGGCGAAGGACGTCAACGACATCGACAACATGTATACCCGGCTCCAGGCGATGGACAGCTGGTCGACGGTGTCGGCTGGACTACAGCAGCATACCCAGCAGCAGGTGCAGTTCACGCGCCTCGCCAACAATGCGGATACCCTGCCGCTGCAAATTCTCGCCCAGGCGCTTGAACCGGCGCAGTATTACACCCGCCAGCATCTTAAGTTCCAGGCTGGAAACTATCATCAGTTTGAGCCGCTCAATCGGCTCGCTGATGCGCTAAACGCGGAAAGTGCGACCGTGCGTCAGATGAATAAATGGGCGGACCGTCTGGTGAGCGACGCGGAAGACACGGAAAGCGCCGACGCGCTGCGCCACGTCTTTAACCGCTGGCAGAACAACACCAGCGACGCGCTGGCGCTAAGCGAAAACAGCTATCAGCTGAAGGCGATCAAGCCGGTGATTCAGGAAGTCGACAAGCTTTCGTCGATTGGCCTGCGGCTGACGGATCTGGTGGCGCGCCAGGGCACGCTGGATGATAAAGAGATTGCGTCGATCCAGAGCGAACTGGATAACGCGGCGAAGGTTCAGGACGAGGTGGTGATTGCGGCGGTGTACCCGCTGGAAACGCTGCTGCGCGCGACGCGGAATCAGTAGTAAAGAACCCTCACCCCAGCCCTCTCCCTTTGGGAGAGGGTGTATAAATTCCCTCTCCCTTTGGGAGAGGGTTAGGGTGAGGGAATCAGATCACTCAGTCCTTCAACACCCATGCCTCTCTCCAGTGCGCGCCCACGCCTGGTTCAAACTGGTTTGCGGTTGGGCTGTACTGCACGCAGTAGCCGCTGAACGGGACAGGCCTGCATTCGTAGGTCTTACCGTCTTTCGGCTGTAGCACTACGGTGCCCGCTTTGTAGGACGCGACGTTATCCGGGAAGATAAAGTCATGCGGGCCGTTGCTGTCCGCCGCGTCGCTTTCCAGCATCAGATCCAGCACGTCCTGCGCGAACAGGGTGCCGTCTTTGTTGGTGGCGTAGTATTTCAGCATATGGTGACCCGCCGTGACGTCAGTCAGGGTCATGGTCACGTCCTGGCTGGCGTTATTCATCTCCTGCTTCAGATAGCCCTTTTCCGCACCGCTGTGGTTCATCACGTGCGCTTCAACGTTCACGTCGCCTTTGGTGTTCACGTGGAAGGTGACGGATGCCTTGCCATTCTCGATTTTGCTGTAGTGCAGGTTAGATACAGCGATGGTTTCATTCACTTCCGCCTTCTGCTCTTCGTACGAAATCGCAACGGACTGAAGGGCGCTGCCGTCTTTGACGAAGACGCTGTTCGCGCCGTGAACCGGGCTAATTTCGCCCGCTTCATCCTTCACCCCGACACGCACATCGCTGTACGCGGCGTTGATCTTCTGCGTCAGATCGTAGGACCACTGGTTCGTATCCCCCTGGGCAACGGAGCCGATGGTCAGCTCGGTACGCAGGGCGGCAACTTCCCCGTTGGCGTCGAAGAAGCGTGCAATCACTCTATCGCCCGTGTTCAGGTTATTCCCGGCAATCTGTCCGCTCAGGGTTTTACTCCACTGGGATATCACCGCTGGGGTGTCGTCCGGCGTGACGTTGCCGCCGTTACCGAAATCAACGTCAATGGCCTGATAGAAACTGTTTGCGGTATCCGCAATTTCCCACACGCCATAAATAACCTGGTAGCCCGTACGTTCCGGGACATTACAGGTCATGGATTTTGTCATCGCCGGTGCCTGACCATTTCCGTTAATAGTACAGAACGGCGTTAATTCGAACTGGTCACGGGTCAGCGGTTTATTGGGGTCCCAGTTTTGTTTGGTAATGTAATAACGCCAGTTGGTGGTTTTATGCGGCGCGGTATGGTGCCAGACAAATTCATGCGGGCCTGCCGTCATGGGATTTTTGGTCCAGGCGTTCAGGCTCTGCTTATCAAGCTGGGAGTAGCTGGCAATACCGGCGCTGGCAAGCTGGCCGTCAGGCGGCATCGCACCCGTCGGGAAGCCGGAGGTCTTTTCTACGCTCTGCGGTTCATATTGTACAGAGCCACAGTCAATATTCTGGCCGAGCTTACACATATAAGCGCGGCTGGCAGGGGATTCTATATATCCGTGTGCAAGTGCGGAAGACGCAACCGTTAATGTGGTTACCGCCAGCGCAATTTTAGAGAGTTTCATTCATCATCCATTAATTAGAATAGAGCAAGGCAGCGTCAGTCTATTAATGGAGTGGCGGATGCGTCATTTCCCGGAGAGAGTAAAAATGGTCGAAATAAAAAAAGGCAGCCAGAGCTGCCTTCTCTTTCTTGAAATAAATTAGCGACGTACGGCAATCGCTTCAATTTCAATTTTCACGTCTTTTGGCAGACGCGCCACTTCCACACAGGAGCGCGCCGGGAAGGTGGCGTTGTGCTCGGTGAAGAACGCTTCGTAAGTGGCGTTAACGGTCGCAAAATCATTAAGATCTTTCACGAACACGGTGGTTTTGACGATATCGCCCACTTTCAGACCGGCAGATTCGACGATCGCCTGCACGTTTTCCAGCGACTGACGCGCCTGCGCCGCTACGTCGGCGGGTACTTCACCGGTTTTTGGGTTCACCGGGATCTGGCCAGAAGTGATGATCATGCTGCCCAGATCAACGCCCTGAACGTATGGGCCGATAGCCGCTGGTGCATTTTCCGTCGCGAGTACTTTGCTCATTTTTTCTCCAGAATTACAGCGTTAAGAATGTTCCCGGCCATTATAACAGCCGGGATTTCATTACCAACCTCAATTAGTTGGCCAGCACCACATAATGAGAAAACTCTTTTTCGCAGTATTTGCATTTGAGTGCGATGTCATTGGCGCGCTTTTTCACTGCGAAACTGGAGGAAACCGGCTCAGCATGACTGATGCAGTTGCTGTTCGGGCAGACCAGCACGCTTTCGATGCGATCCGGCAGGCTTGGGCGGGATTTGCCCACCACGTCGTAATCGTCGATGCGGTTAACCGTGGCGTCCGGCGCGTACAGCGACAGCTGGTTAACCTGCTCGTCGGTCAGGAAAGTGTTCTCGATCTTGATCAGGTCTTTGCGGCCCATCTCGCCGGACGGCAGGTTCAGGCCGATGGTGATGCGCTGGTCGGTTTCGGTCAGTTTGAACAGCGTCAGCAGCTTAAAGCCCACCTGCGCAGGGATGTGGTCAATCACGGTGCCACGCTTGATGGCTTCAACCTGGAGTTTGTTATCGTGTGTCATGGTCGTCTCCCCTTACAGAGCTAATTCGCGATTCAGAACCAGTGCCAGTAACGCCTGGCGGGCGAAGATGCCGTTCCCGGCCTGTTGGAAGTACCAGGCGTGCGGCGTTTTATCCACGTCTGTGGTGATCTCATCGATGCGCGGCAGCGGGTGCAGCACCTTCATGTTGTCGCGCGCGCCCTCGAGGTCGCTGGCGCGCAGTACGAACTGCGCCTTCACGTTGGCGTACTCGGATGGGTCAAGACGCTCTTTCTGCACGCGGGTCATGTAGAGAATATCCACGTTGCCCATCACCTCTTCGATGCTGGCATGCAGGCTCCACGCGATGCCTTTTTCGTCCAGCATATCGAGAATGTACTGCGGCATCGCCAGCGCGTCCGGCGCGATGAAGAAGAAGCGGTTGCCGTTAAATTTCGCCAGCGCCTGGGTCAGGGAATGGACGGTGCGGCCATACTTCAGGTCGCCGACCATGGCGATGTTCAGGTTCTCAAGCGTGCCCTGCGTCTCCTGAATGGTGAACAGATCCAGCAGGGTCTGCGTCGGGTGCTGGTTGGCACCGTCACCGGCGTTCAGCACCGGAATGCCGCCGGAAAACTCGGTCGCCAGACGCGCCGCGCCCTCCTGCGGGTGGCGCATCACAATCGCGTCGACGTAGGTGCTGATAACCGAAATGGTATCCGCCAGGGTCTCGCCTTTTTTACCCAGCGACGTGTTGCTGCTGTCTGAGAAGCCCACCACGCTCGCGCCCAGGCGGTGCATGGAGGTTTCAAAGGAGAGGCGCGTGCGGGTCGAGGCTTCGAAGAAGCAGCTCGCAATCACCTTGTGCTTCAACAGCTCCGGTTGCGGATTGGCCTTCAGTTTTGCCGCGGTTTCCAGAACCAGTTCCAGCTCTTCGCGGCTGAGGTCGTTTATGGAAATGATGTGTTTTTGATAAAGCGGATTCATGTTTATCTCCTGACGCCGGGCAAAAAAAAGCCCCTCAAATGAGGGGCTCTGGGAATAGGTTTAGCAACGGGAAGAAAAACGGCAGGCCAGCGTCTGATTTCAGACGCGGTAAGACGTTGTGTCGTACACGCTTGACCATGCTTCCTCCCGGCAAATTGTCGGGCATTATACGCAGCTCGCTTTTGGGATCAAGCGATTTAATGCACGCTTTACTCAATGCAAACGGTTCTTTATGAATATTAATGCGCTCTGAGTAAATAATTAATTTGCTTATGCACCAGCGCGGTGCGCTTCACTACGCGGGGCGCGACCCAGACAATACTGCTTCCGGCCACCACGCCTAAAATTTCCGGTAACTGGTGATAATCCAGAATACGCGCTACCGCGCGGCCATATCCGGCGACGGTATGGATAAGGATAAATTCGCTGTTGTGCTCCACGCTCACCACCATTTCAGAGACGGTACGCGCCGCATCGGGGGCCGGGCGCAGCTGGGGATTCAGCGAATAAATCTTTAGTCCTTTGGCATTGCGAATTTTTATGACACCAAGCAACTTGAGCAGACGTGAAACGGTGGACTGGCTGATGGTCTCAAAACCCCGCTCCTGTAAGTCGCGGCGGATCTCTTCCTGGGAGAGATAGCTCTTTTCCGCGATCAGACGCTGGCAGACCGTTAGCTGTAGTTGCTCTTTGGGAGAGTACTCTTCGTAATCCATCATAGTTCCCATATCAGTTCCCGAAATAACCGGTGGCACCGCACCGATCCGTAGGCCGGATAAGCGCAGCGCCATCCGGCAAATCACAACAAAGCGCCCAGGCTTAACGCCACCATAATCACCACCGTTAAAATCCCCAGCAGCGGCGCGACCCATTTCAGATAACGCACGTAGGGCACGCGGGCGATAGCCAGCCCGCCCATCACGACGGCAGAGGTGGGAGTGATCAGGTTAACGATGCCGGACGCCGACTGGTAAGCCGTAACCACCAGGTCGCGGTTGACATTAGCGAAATCGGCAAGGGGCGCCATGATCGGCATCGTCAGAACGGCCAGGCCGGACGAAGAAGGCACAAGAAACGACAGCACCACTTCCAGCCAGTACATCACGTTGATGAACGCCACCGTCGACAAGCCGGTGACCATTCCCTCGGCGCTGTGCAAAATGGTGTGGGTAATCATGCCCTTATCCATGATCACTACGATACCGCGCGCGATGCCGATAATCAGCGCGACGCCCAGCAAATCTCGCGCGCCGTTGATAAAGGTTGAGGTCAGCTCCTCTTCGCTCATGCGGGCGATCAGCCCGACGATAATGGCGCTGGCGAGGAACACCGCCGAGATCTCCGCCATCCACCAGCCCAGCACCGCCACGCCGTAGATCATCACCGCGAAGGCGAGGGCGAAGATCACCAGGATGAGTTTGCGCACCGGGGTAAACTCCAGCGACTGCTCGCCCTTGTTGCCGAGGAAGTGGGCGCGGTTCTCTTCCTGCTTATCCGCCACGATCGACAGCGACGGATCCTTGCGCACCTTACGGGCGTAACGCATTACCCACGCCACGCAGATGATCCAGCCGATCACCAGCAGCGCGATGCGCAACATGATGCCGTTGGTGAAGGGGATCCCGGCGGCGTTGGCGGCGATCACCGTGGCGAACGGGTTGATGGTGGAGCCGAGGGTGCCGATCCCCGCGCCGAGCAGCACGGTAGAGGCCGCAACCACCGGATCGAACCGCGCCGCCAGCATCACCGGCACCAGTAAGGTATAGAAGGGCAGCGACTCTTCTGCCATGCCGTAAATCGTGCCGCCCGCGGCAAACAGCGCCATCAGGATCGGGATCATCCACTCTTCGCGGCCGCGCAGCCGGGTGGTGACGCGCTCGATCCCGGCGTCTATCGCCCCGGTTTTGGTAACGATCCCGAGGAATCCGCCGATGATCAGAATAAACAGCGCCACGTCGATGGCTCCGGCCTGGCCGGATTCCGGATCGTACAGCCCGGCAATCGGCGCCATCAGCACGGAGACCAGACCTTGCGGGTGCGCTGCCACGTGCGCGTAGGTGCCAGCAACCGGCACTTCTTTACCGAGCGCCTCGTTCATTGCCATATGGTACTGCCCGGCCGGAACAATCCACGTCAGCACGGCAACCACGGCAATCAGAAAAAAGAGAATGGTGTAAGCGGAGGGAAACTTGAACTTGCCCATGATGTTCTCCTGAACCCGGCGCACCCCGCGGCGCGCCGGGCGGTGATTAGTCGCCGAGTGTCGCCACCATGACCGCTTTAATGGTGTGCATGCGGTTCTCTGCTTCGTCGAAGACGATGGAGTTCGGTGATTCGAAGACCTCTTCCGTCACCTCCAGCCCCTTCAGCCCGTACGCCATCTCGATTTCGCGGCCCACCTTAGTGTGCTCGTTGTGGAATGCCGGCAGGCAGTGCATGAACTTGACGTTCGGGTTACCGGTGGCCTTCATCACGTCCGCGTTAATCTGATATGGCTTCATCAGGCTGACGCGCTCGGCCCAGGCTTCCTTCGGCTCGCCCATGGAGACCCACACGTCGGTGTAGAGAAAATCGGTCCCCTGCACGCCTTCTTCCACGTCGTCGGTGAGGGTGATGCGCGCGCCCGTCTCTTTCGCAATGGCGCGGCACTGCTCAACCAGGCCTGCCTCCGGCCAGAAGGATTTCGGCGCCACGAGGCGGATATCCATCCCCATCTTGGCCGCACCGACCATCAGCGAGTTGCCCATGTTGTTGCGCGCGTCGCCGAGATAGGCAAAGCTCAGCTCCGGCAGGGTTTTGCCCGGGGAGTGCTCCAGCATGGTCATCAGATCGGCGAGAATTTGGGTCGGGTGGAACTCGTCGGTCAGGCCGTTCCACACCGGCACCCCCGCGTACTCGCCCAGCTCTTCAACGATGGCCTGGCCGTAGCCGCGATATTCGATGCCGTCATACATGCGGCCCAGCACGCGGGCGGTGTCTTTCATCGACTCTTTATGGCCAATCTGCGAGCCGCTTGGGCCGAGATAGGTGACCTGCGCGCCCTGGTCGAACGCGCCCACTTCGAAGGCGCAGCGGGTGCGGGTGGAGGTTTTTTCAAAGATCAGGGCGATGTTTTTCCCGACCAGGGTTTGCTTCTCGCGCCCGGCTTTTTTGGCGGCCTTGAGCTCGATGGCGAGGTCAATCAGGTACTGGATCTCCGCCGTGGTGTAGTCCAGCAGTTTCAGGAAGTTGCGGTTTTTCAGGTTAATGGTCATGGGGAAATCCTTTTTAAATTGTTAGCTGTCTGATGCCCTCACCCCGGCCCTCTCCCACGGGGAGAGGGGGGCTTACATTCCCTCTCCCTCCGGGAGAGGGTTAGGGTGAGGGGAGGGGTTTAGTTACGAATCAACGTGCCTTTCTCGCCCGCCAGGATCTCCGCGCCGTCATTCAGCGCGCCGATCCCGGCAATGCCGCCGCAGGCCTCAACAAACTCGCGGCAGGCGGCTACTTTCGGCCCCATCGATCCGGCGTCGAACTGCATGCCTCTGAGCAGCTCCGGCGTCACCTGCGCCAGCGGACGTTGGGTTGGCTTGCCCCAGTCGAGGTACACCGCGTCGGCATCGGTGAGGATCAGCAGGGCGTCGGCCTCGATCTGGCGCGCCAGCAGGGCGGCGGAGAGGTCTTTGTCGATCACCGCCTCAATGCCGCGATAGCCGTTGGCGTTTTCCACCACCGGCACGCCGCCGCCGCCGTTGCAGATCACCAGATGGTCGCGCTGGATAAGCGCCGTGATGGCGTCGCTCTCGACAATGCGCTTCGGCTGCGGAGAGGGCACCACGCGGCGGAAGTAGCTGCCGTCGGCCTTAAACACCCAGCCTTTCTCCGCGGCCAGCGTTTTTGCCTGGGCTTCGCTGTAGACCGGGCCGATGTACTTGGTCGGGTTACTGAAGGCCGGGTCGGCGGCGTCCACTTCCACCTGCGTGAGCAGGACGCTGACCTCGCGCTGGGGCAGATTGTTTTTCAGCGCCTGCTGGAGCATGTAGCCGATCATCCCCTGGCTTTCGGCGCCGAGAACGTCCAGCGGGTAGGGCGTGACTTTGTCGTAGGCGCTGTTTTGCAGCGCCAGCAGTCCGACCTGCGGGCCGTTGCCGTGCACCAGCACCACGCGCCACTGCTCCGTTAAGCCGGCGATGGTGCGGGCGGCCTGCTCGATGTTCTGGCGCTGGATGTCCGCTTCAAGCGGTTCGCCGCGCTTGAGCAGCGCGTTGCCGCCAAGGGCCACAACCAGAGTGGGTTTTCGTTCCATGATGGCTCCTTTAAATTCCGTCGCGTTCCAGTGGGCAGCTCATGCAGCGTGCGCCGCCGCGACCGCGTCCCAGCTCGTCGCCCGGGATCGGCAGCACGGTGATGCCCGCCTTGTCGTACTTCTCGTTGGTCCAGACGTTGCGCTCGTAGCCGATCACCACGCCCGGGCGGATGGTCAGGACGTTGTTAGCGTCGTTCCACTGCTCGCGTTCGGCTTCAAAGGCATCGCCGCCGGTGGTGATCAGACGTACCTGGTTAATGCCGAGCGCTTTCTCGATGGCGTGCAGCAGGTCGGTTTCCTGGGTGCGCAGCAGGCCGCCGCGGCCGTCCGGGGTGAGCGTCCAGCACTGGGCGTCTTTGCGCACCACTTCCGGGTAGACGGAGAAGGTATCCACGTCGATGTGGGTCATGACGGTGTCGAGGTGCATGCAGGAGCGGTGTTTTGGCAGCTCAACGGCAATCACGCGCTCGGCCTGGCGGTGTTTAAACAGGCTGTTAGCGAGGAACTCCACGCCCTGCGGGGTGGTGCGTTCGGACATGCCGATCAATACCGCCCCGCGACCAATGACTAATACGTCGCCGCCTTCTAAAGTGGCGTGGTCGTAATTAATATTCTCGTCGCCGAAATACTTAATAAACTCGGCGTCGGCAAATGCGGGATGCCAGCGATATATTGCCCGCAGGTTATTCGTTTCACGCTGGCGGGCGGGTTTCGCCATCGGATTAATGGAGACGCCGTTATATATCCAGCAGGAGGTATCGCGGGTAAATAAGTGGTTCGGCAGCGGCTTCATAATAAAATCATTCGCCGTGTGGGTATCGACCACCATATTTTTAATGGCCGCCGGAATTTCACCGTAGGTTAATCCGCCGCTTAACCTGCGCGCCAGTTCGCGGTGCGGCATATCCGCCAGCCAGCCGCGCACGTCGGCGGCGAAGGTTGGCCCCAGGCGATAGTCGGAGATTTGTGTTTCAAGAAGCCAGGCTTTTGCTTCCGCAATATCAAGCGTTTGCGTAAGAAGGTCGGTCAACAGGAGGACTTCCACACCCTGCTCGCGCAGCGTGTTTGCGAAGATGTCATGCTCTTCACCCGCCCGTTCAACCGAGAGCACGTCATCAAATAACAGCTCCTGACAGTTTGAGGGGGTTAACCGTTTCAGACTTAAATTAGGACGGTGCAGCATAACGCTACGCAATTGACCAATTTCAGAACCGACGTAATGCTTTTCCATAATTATTCCTTTAACTTTTTTCAGAATAAAAAGGGCATGCGCCATGTGAGGTGTTTAATTTCATGGCGGCTAAGCTCAATAGATTTCGTGAGTTATAGTAGGCGCTTAAATAATGGTTATTGTGACATTGCTCACGCGAAAACCGATATTGATGAGTTTGTTTTCAATTGCATGATTCGTATCAGATAATGATTAATTTCATATTATTACGGGATGAATAGCTAAGCAGGAACGGGTGGCAATATTTGAGTTTGTTATTATTTTGTAGAATTACACGCTTTGAAATATTTAGTTATATGGTTGATTTTAATGGATAAAATGTTGATTTGGGAATAGCTATGCAATAATGACAGTTCACTATTTTTCACTTAAGAGAAATCAATAAATAATTATGGATTTTTAAAGGAAAAAACCAAAGTGATAAAGTGTGATATGTCAACAGGTTTTGTGAGTTACTTTTTAAATTCAGTGAGTTAGGCCCTATGTGCAAAGTGCATGAAATGAGGTTATGCATAACCACTGCATAAATGCCTGTGTGCAATTAACAGTGGATTAACACATTTCCCGATAAACATGCGCTGACGCAAATCTTGTCAAAAAAGGGCTGGTATGGAAGAAGCAATTCTCGTATAAAACATGAAAATGAAACAATGTTTTAATCTGAGGGTTGTATCATGATTATTGGCAATATTCATCATCTCCAGTCCTGGCTGCCAGAAGAGCTGCGCCAGGCCATTGAGCACGTTAAGGCCCACGTCACCGACGCAACGCCGACCGGTAAGCACGACATCAATGGCAACAGCCTGTTTTATCTGGTTTCGGAGGACATGACCCAGCCGTTCGCCGAGCGTCGTGCTGAATACCATGCACGCTATCTGGATATTCAGATTGTGCTGAAGGGTCAGGAAGGGATGACCTTCAGTACCCTGCCGCACGGTACGCCGGACACCGACTGGCTGGCGGACAAAGACATCGCGTTCCTGCCGGAAGGCGAGCAGGAGAAAACCGTGGTGCTGAGCGAAGGGGATTTTGTGGTGTTCTGGCCGGGTGAGGTGCATAAGCCGCTGTGCGCGGTGGGGGCACCTGCTAAGGTCAGGAAAGTGGTTGTTAAAATGCTGGTGGAGTAATTTTCCCTCACCCTAACCCTCTCCCACGGGGAGAGGGAACTTTTACACCCTCTCCCCGTGGGAGAGGGCCGGGGTGAGGGCACCAGACCGCACCCACGCATAATGTGATCCAGCTTAAATTTCCCGCACTCCCTCTCCATCTCTCATTTACCTGCGCTTTTCCTGCGTCATAGTATGATCGTTAATTTAACGAACGATGTTCTATAATGTAGAACAAAATGATTCAGCAAGGAGATCTCATGCCGCAGTCCGCGTTGTTCACGGGTATCATTCCCCCTGTCTCCACCATTTTTACTGCCGATGGCCAGCTCGATAAGCAGGGCACCGCCGCGCTGATCGACGATCTCATCAAAGCAGGCGTTGACGGCCTGTTCTTCCTGGGCAGCGGCGGCGAGTTCTCCCAGCTCGGCGCCGAAGAGCGTAAGACCATTGCCCAGTTTGCTATCGATCATGTCGATCGTCGCGTACCGGTCCTGATCGGCACCGGCGGCACCAACGCCCGGGAAACCATTGCGCTCAGCCAGCACGCGCAGCAGGCGGGGGCGGACGGCATCGTGGTGATCAACCCTTACTACTGGAAAGTGTCGGAAGCGAACCTGATCCGCTATTTCGAGCAGGTGGCGGACAGCGTCACGCTGCCGGTGATGCTCTATAACTTCCCGGCGCTGACCGGGCAGGATCTGACCCCGGCGCTGGTGAAAACCCTGGCCGATTCGCGCAGCAACATCGTCGGCATCAAAGACACCATCGACTCCGTTGCCCACCTGCGCAGCATGATCCACACCGTCAAAACCGCTCACCCGCACTTCACCGTGCTCTGCGGCTACGACGATCATCTGTTCAATACCCTGCTGCTCGGCGGCGACGGGGCGATTTCGGCGAGCGTCAACTTTGCTCCGCAGGTGTCGGTGAATCTTCTGAAAGCCTGGCGGGATAAAGACGTGGCGAAAGCGGCTGAGTATCATCAGACCCTGCTGCAAATCCCGCAGATGTATCAGCTGGATACGCCGTTTGTGAACGTGATTAAAGAGGCGATTGTGCTCTGCGGCCGCCCGATCTCCACGCACGTGCTGCCGCCCGCGTCACCCCTGGACGCGCCGCGCAAGGCGCAGCTGAAAACCCTGCTGCAACAGCTCAAGCTCTGCTGAGCCGGACGATAACCATGACCATCGAGAAGATTTTCACCCCACAGGACGATGCGTTTTATGCGGTGATCACCCACGCGGCGGGGCCGCAGGGCGCGCTGCCGCTGACCCCGCAGATGCTGATGGAATCCCCCAGCGGCAACCTGTTCGGCATGACGCAGAACGCCGGGATGGGCTGGGACGCCAACAAGCTGACCGGCAAAGAGGTGCTGATTATCGGCACCCAGGGCGGCATCCGCGCCGGTGACGGACGCCCGGTCGCGCTGGGCTACCACACCGGGCACTGGGAGATCGGCATGCAGATGCAGGCGGCGGCGAAGGAGATCACCCGCAACGGCGGGATCCCGTTTGCGGCCTTCGTCAGCGATCCCTGCGACGGGCGCTCTCAGGGCACGCACGGCATGTTCGACTCCCTGCCGTACCGCAACGACGCGGCAATCGTGTTTCGCCGCCTGATCCGTTCCCTGCCGACGCGTCGGGCGGTGATCGGCGTCGCCACCTGTGATAAAGGGCTGCCCGCCACCATGATTGCCCTGGCCTCGATGCACGACCTGCCGACCATTCTGGTGCCGGGCGGGGCGACGCTGCCGCCAACCGTGGGGGAAGACGCGGGCAAGGTACAGACCATTGGCGCGCGCTTTGCCAACCACGAACTCTCCCTGCAGGAGGCCGCTGAGCTGGGCTGCCGCGCCTGCGCCTCGCCGGGCGGCGGGTGTCAGTTCCTCGGCACGGCGGGCACCTCTCAGGTGGTCGCGGAGGCGCTGGGTCTGGCGCTGCCGCACTCCGCGCTGGCCCCGTCCGGGCAGGCGGTGTGGCTGGAGATCGCCCGCCAGTCGGCACGCGCGGTGAGCGAGCTGGATAACCGCGGCATCACCACGCACGATATCCTCACCGACAAAGCCATCGAAAACGCCATGGTGATCCACGCGGCGTTCGGCGGCTCGACCAATTTACTGCTGCACATTCCGGCCATCGCCCACGCAGCGGGCTGCACAATCCCGGACGTAGAGCACTGGACGCGCGTTAACCGTAAGGTGCCGCGCCTGGTCAGCGTGCTGCCCAACGGTCCGGACTATCACCCGACCGTGCGCGCCTTCCTCGCGGGCGGCGTGCCGGAGGTGATGCTCCACCTGCGCGATCTTGGCCTGCTGCATCTGGACGCCATGACCGTGACCGGCCAGACGGTGGGCGAAAACCTCGACTGGTGGCAGGCTTCCGAACGCCGGGCGCGCTTCCGCCAGTGCCTGCGCGAGCAGGACGGCGTGGATCCGGATGACGTGATCCTGCCGCCGAAGAAGGCAAAAGCGAAAGGGCTGACCTCAACGGTTTGCTTCCCGACGGGCAACATCGCGCCGGAAGGTTCGGTGATCAAGGCCACGGCGATCGACCCGTCGGTCGTCGGTGAAGATGGCGTTTACCGCCACACCGGCCGGGCGCGGGTGTTTGTCTCGGAAGCGCAGGCAATCAAGGCCATCAAGCGGGAAGAGATCAAGCAGGGCGATATCATGGTGGTGATCGGTGGCGGGCCGTCCGGCACCGGCATGGAAGAGACCTATCAGCTTACCTCCGCGCTGAAGCATATCTCGTGGGGCAAGACGGTGTCGTTAATCACCGATGCGCGCTTCTCGGGCGTGTCGACAGGCGCCTGCTTCGGCCACGTGTCGCCGGAGGCGCTGGCGGGCGGGCCGATTGGCAAGCTGCGCGATAACGACATTATCGAGATAGCCGTCGACCGACAGACATTAACAGGCAGCGTGAATTTTATCGGCACCGCGGACATCCCGCTGACGCCGGAGGAGGGCGCGCGCGAGCTGGCAATGCGGCAGACGCACCCGGACCTGCACGCCCACGACTTTTTGCCGGACGACACCCGCCTGTGGGCAGCATTACAGTCGGTCAGCGGCGGCACCTGGAAAGGCTGTATTTATGACACCGATAAAATTATCGAGGTAATTAACGCCGGTAAAAAAGCGCTCGGTCTTTAATTATTTTCTGAGATAAAACCGTCTGCGGGAAATATTCCGCGGACGGTTTTCGCGTGTCTATTATTTATTAATTTAAACAATAGGTCGTGATATATCGTTGGCGTCACAAAAGCAAAATAACGTAATTCGGAAATAAGATATGACCATTGCTGGTTAATTGAACAGCTCATTACACTCCATTAACACGATGTTGTAATTCAGCACACTACATAAGGGTGTAATTCTGATGACGCAATTAACCATGAAAGACAAAATTGGCTACGGGCTGGGTGACACCGCCTGCGGCTTCGTCTGGCAGGCTACCATGTTCCTGCTGGCCTACTTCTACACCGACGTCTTCGGCCTGTCGGCGGGCATTATGGGGACGCTGTTTTTAATCTCACGCGTGCTCGACGCCGTGACCGACCCGCTGATGGGGCTGCTGGTCGACCGCACCCGCACGCGGCACGGCCAGTTCCGCCCGTTCCTGCTGTGGGGCGCCATCCCATTTGGCATCGTCTGCGTGCTGACCTTCTACACGCCGGACTTCTCTGCGCAGGGCAAAATCATCTACGCCTGCGTGACCTACATTCTCCTGACCCTGGTCTACACCTTCGTTAACGTGCCGTACTGCGCCATGCCCGGCGTCATCACCGCCGACCCGAAAGAGCGTCATGCCCTGCAGTCCTGGCGCTTCTTCCTGGCGGCGGCGGGATCGCTCGCCATCAGCGGCATTGCCCTGCCGCTGGTGAGCATCATCGGCAAAGGGGACGAGCAGGTGGGCTATTTCGGCGCCATGTGCGTGCTGGGCCTGACCGGCGTGGTGCTGCTCTACGTCTGCTTCTTCACCACCAAAGAGCGCTACACCTTTGAGGTGCAGCCGGGCTCGTCGGTGGCAAAAGATCTCAAGCTGCTGCTCGGCAACGGCCAGTGGCGGATAATGTGCGCGTTCAAGATGATGGCGACCTGTTCCAACGTGGTGCGCGGCGGGGCGACGCTCTACTTCGTCAAATACGTGATGGATCACCCGGAGATGGCGACCCAGTTCTTACTCTACGGCAGCCTCGCCACCATGTTTGGCTCGCTCTGCTCCTCCCGACTGCTGGGGCGCTTCGACCGCGTCACCGCCTTCAAGTGGATCATCGTCGCCTACTCGCTGATCAGCCTGCTGATTTTCGTCACCCCGGCGGAACATATCGCGCTGATTTTCGCCCTCAACATCCTGTTCCTGTTCGTCTTTAACACCACCACGCCGCTGCAGTGGCTGATGGCCTCTGACGTGGTGGATTACGAGGAGAGCCGCAGCGGGCGCCGCCTCGACGGGCTGGTGTTCTCCACCTACCTGTTCAGCCTGAAGATTGGCCTGGCGATTGGCGGGGCGGTGGTGGGCTGGATCCTGGCGTACGTGAACTACTCCGCCAGCAGCAGCGTGCAGCCGGTGGAAGTGCTGACCACCATCAAAATCCTGTTCTGCGTGGTGCCGGTGGTGCTCTACGCGGGCATGTTCATCATGCTGTCGTTCTACAAGCTCACCGACGCCCGCGTGGAGGCTATCAGCCAGCAGCTGATCAAGCACCGCGCGGCGCAGGGCGAGGCCGTTCCCGACGCCGCGACAGCCGCATCCCATTAACCGGAGGCACTATGCAAATCACTAACCCTATTCTGACCGGCTTCAACCCGGACCCGTCCCTCTGCCGTCAGGGCGAGGACTACTACATCGCCACTTCGACCTTCGAGTGGTTCCCGGGCGTGCGCATCTACCACTCCCGCGACCTGAAAAACTGGTCGCTGGTCAGCACCCCGCTGGACCGCGTGTCGATGCTGGATATGAAGGGCAACCCGGACTCCGGCGGCATCTGGGCGCCGTGCCTGAGCTACGCCGACGGCAAATTCTGGCTGCTCTACACCGACGTGAAGATTGTCGACTCGCCGTGGAAAAACGGCCGCAACTTCCTTGTCACCGCGCCGTCCATTGAGGGGCCGTGGAGCGAGCCGATCCCGATGGGCAACGGCGGGTTCGATCCGTCCCTGTTCCACGACGATGATGGCCGCAAATATTACCTCTACCGCCCGTGGGGGCCGCGCCACCACAGCAACCCGCACAACACCATCGTGATGCAGGAGTTTGACCCGCAGACCGGCACCCTCTCGCCCGAGCGCAAAACCCTGTTTACCGGCACGCCGCTCTGCTACACCGAGGGGGCGCACCTTTATCGCCACGCGGGATGGTACTACCTGATGGTGGCCGAAGGCGGCACCAGCTACGAGCACGCCGTCGTGGTGCTGCGTTCCAAAAACATCGACGGGCCGTACGAGCTGCACCCGGACGTGACGATGATGACCAGTTGGCACCTGCCGGAGAACCCGCTGCAGAAGAGCGGCCACGGCTCGATGCTGCAGACCCACACCGGGGAGTGGTTCATGGCCTACCTCACCAGCCGCCCGCTGCGCCTGCCCGGCGTGCCGCTGCTGGCCTCCGGCGGGCGCGGCTACTGCCCGCTGGGGCGCGAGACCGGCATCGCCCGTATTGAGTGGCGCGACGGCTGGCCGTACGTGGAAGGCGGCAAGCACGCGCAGCTGACCGTGAAAGGCCCGCAGGTGGCGGAGCAGCCTGCAGCCGTTCAGGGCAGCTGGCGGGACGATTTCGACGCCAGTTCGCTCGACCCGGAGTTGCAGACCCTGCGCATCCCGTTCGACGACACCCTCGGCTCGCTCACCGCGCGCCCGGGCTACTTACGGCTCTACGGTAACGACTCGCTCAACTCGACCTTCACCCAGTCGACCGTGGCGCGCCGCTGGCAGCACTTCACCTTCCGGGCCGAGACGCGGATGCAGTTCTCGCCGGTCCACTTCCAGCAGAGCGCGGGGCTGACCTGCTACTACAACAGCAAAAACTGGAGCTACTGCTTTGTGGACTACGAGGAGGGGCAGGGGAGAACCATCAAGGTGATCCAGCTCGACCACAACGTGCCGTCGTGGCCGCTGCACGAGCAGCCGATTCCGGTGCCGGAGAGTGCGGAGAGCGTCTGGCTGCGCGTGGACGTGGATACGCTGGTCTACCGCTACAGCTACTCGTTTGACGGCGAGACGTGGCACACCGTGCCGGTAACGTATGAGGCGTGGAAACTGTCGGATGACTACATCGGCGGGCGCGGCTTCTTTACCGGCGCGTTTGTGGGGCTGCACTGCGAGGACATCAGCGGGGATGGCTGCCACGCAGACTTTGACTACTTCACCTACGAGCCGGTTTAACGGCTCAGGCCGGGTAGCCTAGCGCGCGTGACAGCTCGAGCCCGGCCTGCTGAAGCTGCTCGCGGAAGCGGGCCAGCTCGGCGTCGTCCACGCGGGAGGTCAGCGTCGACAGGCTCAGGGCGGCGATGACGCGGGATTCGTGGTTCCACACCGGCACCGCCACGCAGCGCACGCCCTGCTCGTTCTCTTCGCTATCCAGGGCGTAACCCTGCTCGCGGGTCTGCGCCAGGGCGCTCATTAAGGCTTCGCGAGAGGCAAGGGTGGAAGGGGTATAGGTGGTGTACTGATAGCCCTCAAGCAGAGCGTTCAGCTCGGCCTCGCCCAGCCAGGCAATCAACACCTTGCCGATGGCGGTGGCGTGAACCGGCAGGCGGCGGCCAATGCGCGAATAGGCGATGGCGGCCAGCTTGCCTTCAATCTTCTCGATATAGACCCCTTCACGCCCGTCCAGGATCCCCAGATGGGTGGTCTGCCCGGTCCGCTGGGACAGCTCCGTCAGCCAGCCTTTCGCCTTCTGACGAATATCGATGGAGCCCACGACAAAATGGCCGCGCTCGACCAGCTTCATGCCGAGGCGATATTTGCCGTTCTCCGGGTTCTGATCGATATAGCCGTGAAGCTGCAGGGTTTTCAGCAGCGAGTGGAGGGTACTCTTGCTCAGCCCCATCAGTTTGCTGATGTCGGTGATCTTAAGCTCGGTGGCCTGCTCGTTGAACAGGTCGAGGATCTGCAACGCACGTTCAACAGACTGAATAATCGGCATAATGCTGGTATGTCCACGCTGGAATTAAGGCGAAAACGTACCTTTTTCGGGGTGAAAAATCAATTGAGTAGAGCGGGTTGTGGGAGAAAGGGCATCAGGCCGCATCGTCGCCTGATTCGCCCGGCGGCCCTGCGCTTGCACGGGCCTACGGGGTGTGTAGGCCGGGTAAGCGCAGCGCCACCCGGCAAAAAAGAGCGCGCAGTATCAATAACATTGCCGGTACGTCGTTTGGCTCAGTTCGGTATAGTCAGGTTTCTTGAAAATTCAACAGCAGAAACTGACTGTACCTTCCATAAGTTGTCTTCTTTAACCATGCAGTCTATGACTATGTGGTCCTGCTTTTTACCGAATGCAATGTATACGTTGACACAGACTGGATCGGTATCCCCGGCTATGGCTGTTACATTCTGCGGCCAGTCATCGCCGACGTATTGCGCTTTTAAAAATATATCGGCCTCGTAAAACTCTTCGTCTGCATAGCGAGGATCCTGCGCGTGACGGAGTTTTTTCATTGTTGATGCTGTGACATATTTATCTATTTCGTTTCCATCAGTAATGGGAAATACGTCTTTGTTGATTTGATTTACGTACCAGCTGTTAAATTTTACAGCACGCTCAATTGGATCAGAAAGGCCAGCCGTTGCAGAGAAAGAAAACAGGCAGCAAAGAAGTAAGGTGCTTTTCATATCAGTAGTGCCTGTAAAAGGTGATTTTTGGCTGTATCTTCCGATATCTCTGGCCGGGATAAAGACTATTCTGTTTAAAATCTGAATACCAGGTACCCGAACCGTCATAGATGCATGCATGCCCGTTCTGATGCGCACCAGGCAATGCGTCAATGACTGCAACATCACCCTCAATGAGGGTGCCGTACACCTTGCTGAATCCTGCTTTCTCAAGAGAGCGCCAGAAGTTTTTTGCATCAGCGCCAATAATTTCTAATCCTCCGGCGCGGATAGCCGCGGCTACGGCGCGAGCGCAGTAACCCGTGCTGTAATGGTGCGCGTGGCTGCGAGCATAAGACACAGCCTCGTGCTTATTCCATGACATACAATCATCCTTATTAATGAAATGAAGTAATAAGGAAACATTACACCGAATATATACAATGTTTTGTAATTGATAATGACCTGATATTAACCATTATCTACTCAATAAATAATGGTTAATAAAAACATAAATACCTATTATGGTTAATGCGTATCTGAGAAAGCGTCTGTAAAATGTATTTCTCTGCCAGACGATAACGCTGTTGTCGTTTTTAGGGTGTTCTCCCTCTCCCCGTGGGAGAAGGCCGGGGTGAGGGCACCAGGCCGCATCACCGCCTGATTCGCCCGGCGGCGCTTCGCTTGCACGGGCCTACGGGCTGGGTTTTCTCCCTCTCCCCGTGGGAGAGGGCCGGGGTGAGGGCACCAGACCGCAGAGGAGTCAATCACTCCCCAAGCGTCGCCACCATCACCGCCTTAATCGTATGCATCCGGTTTTCTGCCTGGTCGAACACGATGCTCGCCGCCGACTCAAACACCTCGTCCGTCACTTCCATCCCGCCGTGCAGATCGAACTCCTTCGCCATCTGCTTGCCGAGCGTGGTCTGGTCGTCATGGAACGCCGGCAGACAGTGCAGGAACTTCACGTCCGGATTGCCGGTCAGCGCCATCATCTGCGCGTTCACCTGATATCCGCGCAGCAGCGCGATACGCTCCGCCCACTTCTCTTTGGCTTCGCCCATCGACACCCACACGTCGGTATAGATAAAGTCCGCGCCCTTCACGCCCGCCGCCACGTCTTCCGTCAGGGTGATTTTCCCGCCGTGCTTCTCCGCCAGCGCGCTGCACTCCGCCACCAGGCTCTCTTCCGGCCAGCAGGCCTTCGGGGCCACCAGGCGCAGATCCAGCCCGGTCAGCGCCGCCGCTTCCAGCATCGAGTTGCCCATATTGTTGCGCGCGTCGCCCGCGTAGACCAGCGTCATCTCGTTAAACGCCTTGCCCGGCAGGTGCTCCTGCATGGTCAGCAGGTCCGCCAGCAGCTGCGTCGGGTGGAACTCGTTGGTCAGCCCGTTCCACACCGGCACGCCCGCATACTGCGCTAGCGTTTCGACCACTTCCTGGCCGTGGCCGCGATACTGAATGCCGTCGTACATCCGCCCGAGCACGCGCGCGGTGTCCTTAATTGACTCTTTATGCCCAATCTGGCTGCCGCTCGGCCCTAAATAGGTAACGCGCGCGCCCTGGTCAAATGCGGCAACTTCGAAAGAGCAACGGGTACGGGTCGAGTCTTTTTCGAAGATGAGCGCGATGTTTTTACCGGTAAGCTTTTGTACTTCCTTGCCCTTTTTCTTATCGGCTTTGAGCTGTGCGGCAAGGGTCAGCAGAGAAGTGAACTGTGCAGGGGTAAAGTCGAGCAATTTCAGAAAGTGTTTCTTGTACAGATCAGACATTTTATCCTCACATGGCGAACGCCACCTATTGAATTAAAATTCACTTTATATGTGTAATTATTCATTTGCAACCCCGTTTCACAAATCTTTCCAACAAAGGTGGAGGCAAACCCGTCCGTGTGTGAAAATAGAAGTATCTGCCGCACTTTAAAGAGGATTGAGCCATGGCAAACCCGGAATTACTGGAAGAGCAACGCGAAGAGACGCGTCTGATTATTGAAGAGCTGCTGGAAGATGGTAGCGATCCGGACGCGCTGTACACCATCGAGCACCATTTCTCTGCGGATGATTTCGACGCGCTGGAAAAAATGGCCGTGGAAGCCTTCAAGCTGGGTTACGAAGTGACCGAGCCGGAAGAGCTGGAAGTGGAAGAGGGCGACACCGTCATCTGCTGCGACATCCTGAGCGAAGGCGCGCTGAAGGCGGAGCTGATCGACGCGCAGGTCGAACAGCTGATGAACCTGGCCGAGAAGTTTGACGTGGAATACGACGGCTGGGGAACCTACTTCGAAGATCCGAACGGTGAAGACGGCGAAGAAGGTGACGACGAAGATTACATCGACGAAGACGACGACGGTGTGCGTCACTAAGTGATTCAGGCGGTGGCGCGCGCCACCGCTTTTTCAAGGCAGAACCATGGATTACCCGCAGATACTCGCCCCCGTACTCAACTTCCTCCAGTGCCCGACCCCGCAAGCATGGATTGATAAAGCCCGCGACCCGGCGAACCTGCCGCTGCTGCTCACCGACCACATGGTGTGCGAGCTCAAGGCCGCCCAGACCGCGCTGCTGCTGGTGCGTAAATACGTCGCCGACGAAAGCGGTGCCGACGCGCTGCTCGACTGGCTCAAACCCTACGAACAGTTCACCTTCCGCGACGGTCCGGAGCCGGACTTCATCGCCCTGCACAAGCAGATTGGCAAAAGCGTGATGCCCAAAACCGACGACCCGTGGGGCCAGGCGCTCATCGACAGTATGGTGCTGCTGATCAAAGAGGAGCTGCACCACTTCTGGCAGGTGCGTGAGGCGATGCTGGCCCGCGACATTCCGTACGTCAAAATCACCGCCAGCCGCTACGCCAAAGGGATGCTGAAGGAAGTGCGTACCCACGAACCGCTGACGCTGATCGACAAGCTCATCTGCGGCGCCTACATCGAAGCCCGCTCCTGCGAACGCTTCGCCGCGCTGGCCCCGTTCCTCGACGACGACCTGCAGAAGTTCTATCTCTCGCTGCTGCGCTCGGAAGCGCGCCACTATCAGGACTACCTGACGCTGGCCCAGCAGGTGAGCGACGACGATATCTCACCGCGCATACAGCTTTTTGGCGAAATTGAAGCCACACTTATCTCGACACCGGACAACGAGTTTCGCTTCCACAGCGGCGTGCCGGTGTAAACCGGCATAGCGAAAGGATAAGGATGCGAGATGAATAAAACGTGGACCCGTATTGTGATTGTCGTCATTGCGGCTGCCGCCGTGGCGTTCTGGGTGTTTTTCGACAGGCAGCGCGCCCCGGAACGGCAGATGGATAACGCCCTCAACGCGATGCCCGCCTGGCAGGTGATTAAGGAGCAGGAGCCCGCGCTGCATCAGCGCATCCTCGACCAGATGGCCGCCCTGCAAAAAGCGGGCGAGCCGGAGCAGCAGATTATCGACACCATCCAGCCGCAGATCCTGCATCTGCAGATGTCGCGCCTGCAGAACGCCCCGGACGCCAACGTGGTGAACTACATGACCATCAACATGGAGCAGACCGCTGCCATCCAGAAGGTGAGCGACGACGCCTGCTTCCGCTTCCTCTACCCGATGGTGAAGGGCGGCGTGAACCCGATGCGCATGCTGGATAAAGATCTGATGACGCGACGCATGCAGGCCGATGCCGACATGATGCGCGCGGCCTACGGCAAAAACCGCCACACCGTGACCCCTGCCGAACGCGAGGCGGCCGTCGAGGATGTGCGGCCGATTATGAAGCAACTTGCCGATAAGTACGGCGAGGACATCCAGCTGCTGCAAATGCCGGAGAAGGCAGTGGGCAAAGAGAAGCTCTCCTGCGATATGGTGCAGGAGATGTGGGCGAAGGTGCTGGCTCTGCCGGAGCAGAAGGCGGCGAGGGTGATACGGCTGGCGGTGTCTGAGCTGGAGTGACGAAGGACGCTGGTTTTTTGGGCACTTAGCGCGGGTTTAGCGCGTCGTCGCTTGCATGGCGGCGCGCGACAGGTATAATCCACAACGTTTCCGCATCCCCTTCAGTGCCGAAGTGGCGAAATCGGTAGACGCAGTTGATTCAAAATCAACCGTAGAAATACGTGCCGGTTCGAGTCCGGCCTTCGGCACCAAAAGATGCAAATCAAAGTCGCTTAAGGGCGGCTTTTTTTGTGTCTGAAATCCAGTTACTACAAGCTTTACCGTTTCTTTGTCTTTGAAAAACTTACAATTTTGTTCTAGGGGTAGATGAATCCAGTTGCGTAGGCTGCTTATATCCTTAAAGCTGTTCTTTTGAAGATGAATCAATCGATTTGAGAGTTCTTCCTAAATGCATGTTGGTTGAGAAGAATTAGTCTGATTGCCCTTATCATAAATCTTCAGAGTGTTTGGTAAACAAAACAAGAATCGATAATGTATTCTTGAATAGTTTCCAATTGTTTTTTATAAATAGATCAGGCTTCCTTTTAAGAGATGCACTATGAAGACTTTCGATACCCAACTTGCTATGAGCATTGTTTCGCATTCGACTGGCGGATTTAGCTATGACACCCTTGCTAGAGCATTGATTTCAATGGATAAAAGTGAAGACTCAACAAAATTACTCGAGAGTTGTAGGGCTTTTTGCCTTTCATTGGAAGAGAAAGGAATTTTGAGACGATGCCATAAATGCACTAACTCACAAGATGAATACTTTGAGTATGTTGCTCACTAACAATAACCAACCAAAAAAATCACGGTGAGTAGCAATTCGTTTCTTGCAACATCCCTTTTTCTGAGGTAGCTTTGGCTGCACAGTTTCAGGAGAGCGATTGTGAGTAACATCAATTTAATAACAACTTGCACAAATGGTAAAAACAGTGATGGCAAGGCTATATTGAGTTTAGCCCAGTATACCTCTGGGCAGACCCCTTCAAATGTATTGGTGAACTCTTGGTGTAATGCTTTAAATGAATCCCTAAAAACATCTGCTACAGTATGCGCAGTAGATCTGTATAAGGGGGGGCACTGGGCTACTGCTAAAGAAATATTAAAATCCTATCATATTGATTTATGGGTTGTTTCTGCTGGTCTTGGCCTGCTTCACTATACTGATCAAGTCGTACCCTATAAAGCAACATTTGCGATTGGGTACGATGAATCAATACCGCTATACTCTCGTGAATATGTAGGGAAATCTTTCCATAGAACATGGTGGAAAGAATTAACAGAGAGATCTCCATTCATTTCTGAGCATCCTTCATCAATTAAAAATTTGATGAAAAAAAACAAGGATCACTATTATATTATTTGTGGTTCTCCTGATTATATCAATGCCATTGAATTAGATATCATTAATGGTCTTGAGTATCTGGTTGATTCTAAAAAGCAATTGCTAATTATTACATCAAAGGTAATTAACGACAGGCTGATGAGTTATTTATTTAAAACTAACCATGATATGGCTCAATGGTTAAAGTGCAATATGCTCATGCTAAATGTTAGTATGGCAAAGCATATTATTCGTGAGTTTACTGAAAGAGGCTTAGATAATTTAAGCGATTTTTCTCAGAGGTTATCAACAGAATTAAACGAATTGCCTGCGCGAGAAGTAAAAAAAGGAATTAGGCGTAGTTCTGAAGAAGTTGAGTTGTACATTTTGAAAATTTTGCAACATCAACCAAGTATCAGTGCAACACAGGCCCTGCGCGAGTTTCGTGACTCAGGGAATTCATTCGAGGAAAAGCGGTTCCGTGTGATTTTCAAGGGTTTGACGGGTAGTAAAGCTTGATGCCACTGGTCAGGTTTTCATGATAGAATCTTCCGTTTTTTGAGGCTTTGCAGTGGCGTCACAGGAGAGTAAGTTGTCGAAGCTTAAATATTTTTTCCCGGATAGTCAGGATTTTATCGATCCTAGTTTCGACTTCTTCCATGAAACGCGAAACGAACATCGCGTTCGCCAGCGTGACGATCATTATCCACATGAGGTATTTTCTCGGCCTTATGACGGCATGCTGGTTTCGAAAGCAGTAGTTGACGGCCTTGGCAGTGGAGAAAGTAAATATACGCGAGCCCAGCGCTTACGCTACTTCCGTAATGGCATGAAGCACTTCTTCCGCTTGCCGGAAAGTATGGAAACTATGGGTGATTGCGGAGCCTTCACCTATGTTAACCAAGATGTGCCGCCATACCGAGTGGAAGAGGTCATTGAATTCTACGAAACCTCCCGATTTAACCATGGTGTTTCTCTTGATCATATTGTTTTTGGCTATGAGAAACCTGGTGAGATATTCAGTGGAGAAGTGTTGGCTGAATGTCGTCGACGTCAGGATATCACGCTGACCTTGGCTCAAGAGTTTTTAAACAAGTCTCAAAAGTCCTGTTTCACCGCCTTTGGCGTTGCACATGGATGGAGCAAAACCTCCTACCGTCAGTCAGTAGAGGCTCTGCTGGCCATGGGATACAAAAATATCACCATGGGGGGGATGGTGCCGTTGAAAACGGCGCAGATCCTTGAGACTCTCGAAGAGATTAAGCCACTGCTGAAAAGTGATACACGTGTTCACTTGTTAGGTATTGCTCGTCCAGAGAGTTTCGCCGACTTTATCAAGTTTGGTGTGACCAGTATTGACTCGACTACACCGCTTCAGCAGGCCTTTAAAGATCGAAAAAATAACTATCATACGCCTGATGGCCCGGCCTATACCGCTGTGCGAGTCCCTCAGTTTGATGCGAATCCAAGTTTAAGCCGCAAAATAAAATCTGGTGTGATCGATCAGGATATTGCTCGGCATCTGGAAAAGGATGCCATGAATGCCCTGTTCGAATACGATAAAGGGGCTTTGTCCCTTGAGAAAACTCTTGAGGCAGTACTGGCTTATGAACGCCTGCATTCAGGTGAAAAAGAGGCCGATAAAATCCGTGCGGATTATGAACGCACACTGGCTGAACGTCCTTGGAAACAGTGCCAATGCAATATTTGCCAGGCTATCGGTATCAACGTCATCATTTTCCGCGGAGCAGAACGTAACCGTCGCCGCGGTTTCCATAATATTCAGGTGTTGTACAACCGTTTACAGCACACATTGTCATTACGCTCAGAGGAACTGTCATGAGTGAATATCGTGTTCCCGCCCTGCGAATCCGACAGGGTGAGGAGAGGCAACTCTATAGCCTTGCGATAGAAGGTAAACAGATCAGCAAAATTGCAGCGATTTCGCGTATTCGTCGCGGCGAAGAGAATTTGGTTGGCTATCAGCGTCCAGAAGTACGTAACCATATTCGCGAAATTCAGCGCTATATTGAGAGCTCAAACCCGATGATACCAAACCCGGTGATTATCGCTTTTGATAAGCGTGTGCGTTTTGAACCACTTACAGATAATGGCGACATGGGGCATCTGGTAATACCTTTCTCCGAAGATAAGGATTTTGAGAAGCCAGGATTTATAGTGGATGGTCAACAACGTACCGCTGCTTTGCGGGATGCGGAAATAGACTCGTTTATGATGCCGGTATCTGCATTTATCGCTAATGATGCAGAAGAACAGCGTGAACAGTTCATGCTGGTTAACTCCACAAAACCGTTGCCCAAAACGTTGTTATACGAACTGGCACCGCATACCCACGGTCGTTTGCCATCCGATCTGCAAATGCGTAAGTTTCCTTCACTGCTAACTCAACGACTGAACTTCGGCGAAGGTCCACTTGCAGGGCGCATCAAAACGGCGACCAACCCTGATGGGGTTATTGCTGACAACTCGATGATCAAAATGATCGATGCCAGTCTTCGTGAGGGAGCATTGTATCGCTTTCGTGACCCTGCGACAGGGTTGGGGGATGAAGGGAAGATGGTGAAACTGCTGAATAACTTCTGGTCGGCTGTGGAAACTGTGTTTACTGATGACTGGGATAAAAAGCCTCGTTATTCCCGCTTGCTACATGGCGTTGGTATTCTTGCGCTTGGCAGTTTGATGGATGAAATCGATCAGGTTCATCAGGACTATAAAGGTGAACCAGGCTGGACTGAGATCCCTTCCTATACTCGTTTTGTCGAAGAGTTAAACCGTATTAAGCCGCTTTGTGCATGGAGTAGTGGCGTGTGGAACTTCGGCACAGATGTTGATGGTCAGCCTATTGTTCGTAAATGGAATGAACTGCAAAATCTTTCAAAAGATATATCTTTGGTTACTGATTATCTTGTAACCAGCTATATAAAGACGGCAAACGCAAACATCTAAAAAAATAAGGGGCGAATGCCCCTTATTTTTTATACGTCAATACTCATGGGTTGTTGAAGACGTGCAACAAAGGCATTGAGAATCGAACCAGCACCTTTACCTTCAGGATAAATGAGATCGCGACGATGAGGCGTTATCGCATACAGTGCCTGATGTTTTGCGCTCGCAGCGGCAAAAATAAAGTAATCAGCCTGTTTTGCTAAATTGACCAGCTTATCCGTTGCGTTATGGTCATGATTCACATCTACTCTGATCCCCTGAAACAACACTTCAATCATCCCCTTGGCCCGGCGAGCAGCTCCTTCTGTCAGGGTATAAATGGCGACACGTTTGCCCGAGAGATCCGGAAGTGTTTCAGGCTCGCTATCATCGCTTCGTGCCGGTTCCGGAGGAAACGCTGAATCAGCACCATTGCCCAATACGTTGATGGCCAGACTACGCATGATGGCTCGGGTTGAGTGATCGAGGCGCGGCCATACACCAACGGCAAAAGTCTGAATATCCATCCATAGCGCGTTTCGTGTGGCGTTATCGTGCTCCGGTGCATCAAGAAACAGTTCGATCATCTCTTCAAGCGAGGTCAGATTTTTAAGTGAACTGCAGCGCTCAATAATGAGTTGCAATGTAGCAACAAAATTCTGGTATTCAGCTAGGGTGAGAGGACCTTGCAGGAAATATTCGGTTGCTAGGGTCGCCAGTTTGATGTCCGCCGGACTGACGCTTTGTTCCATCGCCAGAACATCCATCCATTTCAGCCATGTTGTACTCTGCAATTGCAGCTGGTTTTTCCCCAGCCACTCGATAAAGGCGGGCATGGCGTTGCGTAGTGTTGAAAAGGCATGCGGCGGAAAATCCTGCGCCAGCAGGTGAACAAAAGCCGATTCTTGGAAGGAGTCGACTGGCCAATGCTCGCTCTCCAGCGCGACAATTTGCATCAGAGCGTTTCTATCGGCATCGGGTTCGCGCAGGCGCGAGAACCAGTTGTCCCAGCCGGTGATGCTCGCGGCAGTAAGCCGGTTGATGCTCTCAATCAGCGTTTTTAGAAGAGGGGTTTTCTGAGCTTGCTCATACAGTTGTGGATCTATCTTGCTGAGCATCTCAGCATAGCTCCCCAGCGTTTCGGCTGTGGCTGTCAACGACGTTTGTAGATAACTGGCCAGAGATTCAAGTGTTGTTGGCGGCAGCGACAACGAGACAGGAGATGAGGCTGGAGTATCGTACGCGGTGCTCTTGAGTTCGGCCCAGTGCTGTAATTCCTGAAGCCATCCTGATTTCAGCGTGTCAGGTATCATGCTGAGCAGGTTTTGTTCACCCACCAGCGCCACGCCAATCGCCCAACTTCTCCAAGAGTTAATTTCCCCTTCCTCGCTTCCTAGCAGTGGAACCTGCGTAAAAAGCGGTTGGAGGGCAAGGAAGGCTGGGCGCAAAGCCGATGGCGTCTCCTGCGTGTAGCTAAGGGCATCATGGCCCAGATAGCGGTGCTGATAAGCGGCAAGCAGCATTCTGGTCAGCGACGAGGGAATGCGTCCTCTGATCAGATCTGGCAGGTCTTGGTGGTTTAGCAGGGCATCCCAATTTTGCCATTTCCCGGCCTGCTGAAGCTCAAGTAGCAATAGATTGCGTTTGGAGAGCAGACCGTTATCACGCAGTTCTTGCAGAAAGTCATTGCTGGCCTCCACCTCTTTTTGATTTGTTGCCAGCATGAAATCGCTAAGGATACGACCAAACGGGCGCTTGCGGGTGCGAACGAGAGATGGACGCTTTCGGAACAGGTCAATCAACTCTTTCAGGGCGGCAAAAACCCGCGTTTTTGCCTGCTTATCCTCACGTTTACCTTCCAGCAACTCAATACGAATAAACCCTGCTGGGCTATGTTCGAGCAATGCGGTTTCTGCCGTAAAAGTCGGGCCAGAAGTCGGACTCAAGTAAATTCGGCGGTCGGGCTCAACGTCAGCTGAACCAAGCCGGGCATTGATAACTTTGGTGAGTTCCTGCAGGGTGCGCTCATCTTCTGCCATCGCGAAGAAAACCCAGTGTTGGCGGTCGCACCAAGGCAGAATAATGGGCCATTCACCGTCAAGCGCGCTCTCCACAAGAGGCAACAGCGCATTTTTCTGCTCAGGCGCGTAAGCACCGGGGGAGTCGCTTAGCAGTTTATCAAGGCTGAGCAAATTGCTTTCGCCAAAGAAGGCCCTAATCCAAGAGGGGATATTATTCATCACTGTCACCGAAGGTATATTGTCCACCGAATTCAATCAGTGCGTCAGAAATGAGGGTTTTGTTGCTGGAGAACAGCAAATGCTCATCGTTAAGGTTCGCACCGCTCCAGGTATAGTTCATCGAACCTTTCAGAAAGAAGTGCTTTGTTAACATGCCTTTGGCATGTAAGTTCTCATAATAGGAGCATTGCATATCATGATTCGGCGAAAGTCTTGCCTGCAGTCGCTCAACGAACACTTTGTTAAGCGTGTCCGGGCGAGTGACTATCCTGAGTGGACAGCCGTTATTCACTGCCGTCGCCAGAAGCTCCTGGAAACTGACCATTCTGGCACCCCACGACGGATCAAGAAAACTCCATTGCCCCCCGCGATTATCAATGACGTCAAAATCGCTCATCCATGGCGAGATCAGCCAGATGAGTTCAGGGTACAGGATAAGCCCACTGAACTGCGCACTCAGTACTTCCCTCAGTTGTCGCTGTCCGAGAGGTCCATGGAGAAATATTTGTCGTTGCTCTTCCATTCATCGTTCTCCTTACTGCAGGGCTTCAGCCAGTTCGACTCGCAACACGATGTTGCCGCCTCGATAGTCGACGGCCCCAATTCTCGGGTAGAGGTGCAGGCCGAAATAATCGACAGGTACCAGTTGTAACGCGGATACGGTCTGTACCACCTGTTGGCGGGCTTCCCGGGGGATCAGTAATTCAGCAAACCCTTCGCGAGAGATCGCCGTGTGGATCTGCGAAAGCCAGTCGCTGTCTGTCACATCAATCTGCGTCGCAGGTTGCCAGAACAAGGTGCTGAGCAGCAGCCTTTCCGTGAGTTTTGGCCCGTTATCAAAGGGGTTGTAGTAGCTGAGTATCGACTGGCGGATAGTATTGCCACGCTGCCACAGCATGCCCTGAATCTGGCAAAAACGTTCGAAAATTTTTGTGACGTTCGCTCCGGGAAGTTCCTGAATTGCCTGAGTATGGGCAAAAATGTTCAGGTTAATTTCATAACCGGCTTTGGCCTCCAGCGCCCGCCATTCGCGCAGATAGTCCAGCAAGCGCCGATCGTGAGAAAGCTGGCTGCCAGGGCGAAGGATGCGGGTATGCAGCACAGACATAAAGCTGTGAGAAAGCGCAAATCCTTGTTTTTTTAGCTCAGTACGTAGGTTTACATTCGCAACCCGACGATCATGATGACTCTCCGCCAAGCGTAAATCGTTCAGCGTCTGCTGCAATGTGGTGTTTGAAGGGAGTCGCGAGAGCAGTTCGAAGAGATCGTCATCGATCTGCTCGTAGTCGCTGGCGGCAAAGCTACGAATAAACAGATTCAGCAGGGCGACCGGATCGCCGTGGAACGCTTCTTCGAGGCGGGTGATAATCCCGCAGCCCCCAGGCTCTGATTCGGTGAGCCAGATATCGAGTTGCTCCCCATCAAGAACGGCGTCAACAAGCAATCCTCTGTCGTCCACCTCAGGCAGCAACATATGGCTGGTCTGTTTTACGGCACCTGAGAAGGTGCTTATCAACAACGTCTGGAGCCACTGGCAAAAAGAGGCATTTTGGCTGAGGTCGTCAGTTAACACGGCGCTATGCGTATCAAGCATTGCAAGCAGTTCCGGCTCGTTGAACAGGCTCCTCAACTGCTGCTGTAGCTCCTGGCGCTCTGCTGAGCCCTCTCCATCTTCGTTGTTTTCAAAAATATTTTCGGCCTGGAACAGCGAATCGGCAATTGTCGCCAGCGACTCTCTGCCCTCCGGCGTGCGCAGAGCGTGAATTGCATCCGCGAGGTCTGTGCTGCTGACAATTTCTTTGGTCAGCGCCGCTATATAGCACTCGTAGATCCAGTCCGCGGTGAAACTGTCATATTCAAAACGAGCTTCACTGCTAATACAGTGGCGGAAATAGAGCGTTCTGAGAGACCCGGCTAACTTTGTATCATTCATGACCTGCTGATGCAGTGCGGAAGGCAGCGTAAAACTCAACTTCATGCCATCCACCCACTGGCGGGCACCAACTGCGACCGGGTGACCGTTTTCGACCCATCTAAAATTCACCCAGGCCTGCTGTTTGCTTTTACTCCGCAGCGAAGCGCTGGCGGCGGTGGCATAACGCGTCAGCTCAAGGGGGGTCATATGTTGATGTGTATAAAACGTGGCGGACCGCAACACTGTGCTCCATGGCCCCGCGGGGATCGCCATCGCTTCGGCATGGGCATCTGCGGAAAAGTGAGTGTGCCACGTCAACTGAGAATTACTCTTCTCCGTCAGATTCTGTTTGAAATCAAGAGCTCGGGTAAGAATTTGCAGAGGACGAATGACTTTTAGCTGCGATGCATCCGCAAGGGTTACCAGACACTCCGGCTGCCAGGTATCACCAAATGCCTCGTTGATCTCGAAATCGACGTCTGAAACCTGGTTCAGTTGCGGCACAAAATTGTTTGGCACCAGCCAATCGGCTTCCAGATCCGAATAAATGGCGTAGCGCTTGGAGATGCGGCCCGGTGCAAACTCCTTCAGGCCTTGAATAAATGGCAGATTTTCATATTTCGCAAAGCGGCGTTCAAGCTGGATGCTCAGTTCAGGCAAGTTCAACTCACTGAAGAGGGCTGCTGGAATAAACGAAGGTAGTGGTGAACGCCCCATCGATCTGTCTGCGCCGGGAATACCCATCAGCGACCACCGGGTGGTCAATTGGCGCTTCAAGGTCGGGAGCATCTCCATCATGATAGAGCGCGGCGGAGACCACATAACGCGCTGAAGTTGCGGCTCGGTTATTTTGAGCGCGTAGAATAAGTATTGTTCCAGTTCCTGCTGAGAGACATTCTTTTCCAGCACGGCGGAAATCAAAGTGAGTATGCGCTCTAGATGCCCTTGCTGCTCTTTGCTTTTGGGCGGATTGTTCAACAATGACCAGATGTTACTGCCAGGAATCTTCATGCTTAGCCAGTCCAGAGTTGCCATCGCTGCCTGCATTTTCTGGATATGGATATTGCCTAGAGGAAGCGACTGGCCCTTGATTTCCGGTGTCACCAACTCCTCATAACGTTGGTACACCACGCGATCGCGACCGAATTCTGACAGCACGACCACCATCCAGGGGCGCATGGTTCTTGAACGCCCGGCACGGCCTTTGCGTTGCAGATAAGAGGCGACATTGCGCGGTGCTTTATGCTGAATCACTACCCCGACTGAAGGATCGTTAAAGCCGACTTCCAGCGAGGCGGTTGCTACGACAATGTCGGCTTTAGGATTGACTCCAGCGTCCTGGCTGGATGTCCGCGCCACTATGGCACGATCGTGACCATCAAGAGGATGCCCAATATCGATCACCATTCGCCAATTTTGACCGGCAAGGGTCAATGCGTCGAGAGCACCACTGTTTTCGTTACGCTGAGCTGCGAGCGGAGTTTCGTTAGGCAGAAGTTGTTGTCCGCGCGTACGCCACCCTTCGGCATCGCAAAGCTGGTGGTAGAGGCGGTTATTGATATCAAGATCGTCGGTAAAGACGAAGGCTTTGCGACCCCAGGTGCCGTGCGACGCGGCTTTGCGGGTATCCATAATCCGGCGTGCCAGCATACTGGTTTGGATGGTGGTTGAGAGCAGAGCCGTTTGCGAAACGGGATCGCCCCGCAGTGCCAATAGATATTCAGCCCCTTCGTCTACCATCTCCTGGAAAGTGGGCTCAATGAGCATGACATGTTTTTTGTTGGCTCCTACCAAGTCTGCGAAGAACCGCTCAGCATCGCTCAACGTTGCCGAGAGGCCAACAAAATGCGGGCGGCAGCGCGCCAGTTGCATCCAGCGACGAAGTAGATAGGCAGTTTGCGCGCCGCTGTTGCCTGAATAGGTATGGACCTCATCGAGCAAAACCACCGGCGGTGCAATTACGTTCATGCCGACGCCGAACAGATGGCTGGCCTTGTTGTTGCCTAGATGCTGGTTGAGCATTTCAGTGGTGGTAAACAAAATATCCGGTGGGTTATTCATCAATGAGACGCGGGTGAGCACCACTTCATCTTCACCCACGCTGTGCGTGCAGTGCGTACAGCGCAAGATCTCTTTGCCCTGACGGATATCTTCCGCTTTCCAGCGCATTTCGCCTTGGCATTTTGGAGTGCTGCAGCGTAGCAGATCAAAAGGAAGATCTTTGTCTTTATCAACGTACTGGATGCTGTACGGCGTATCGCCAAAGAATGAGCCAATGCGGATTTTTCGCCCTGAAAGTTTCTGTGCCTGGGTATCCACTTCACGGCATTTTACCCAAGTCTCCATAAACTGATCTTTAAGCAACTCTTTACGCGGATAAAGAGCCAGTGAGCGAACCCGCGCCGAGCAATCGCGTTGCAGATCGTTGATAAGTGACGTTAGAGCAGGCAGATAAAACGCCAGGGTTTTACCGCTGCCAGTGCCAGCACATACGATGGTGGCGGTTGCTTCTTTGGCGTGTGGGTGGCGGCTGTGAAAATCCCATGCCCTCAGGATGCGCGCCGTCGCCTTGGACTGAAAACCGGCTATGGAGAAATCACCGATAAGCGTTTGCAGGGCCTGACGTTTAATGTCGTTCATCCACTCAACGTTGGACCATTGATTCAGTACCTCTTCAGCCGGATGTATCCTTGCCGGGTAACTGCGCGGGCGGCGTATAAAGCGATAGTCAGCCACCAGCGACCGCGTGCGATTCAACTGCTGGCCGCGAAACCACTGGCGCTGATGGCGAAACAGATGAACAGATTCCGCCATACGAGTGCGATAAAGCCTCATTCCCTGAGTATTGGGGATGCTAAATAACATCGCGGCGTCTTGAAGATCCTGCATCAGCACTTTGCCATTATCATCAGGAAAATGGTGGGCAAACAGGGACAGAATATCCGCATCCGTAAAGGCACCTTCCGTGTCTCCCCAGACTAGCAACTCGGCTTCGCGCCCTTCGAGCACGTCCAGCGCCGCATGCAGACGACTTATATCCTCAACAGTCATGTCACTATTTCCTTGTAATCACAAAGTCTTCCAACATGTCTTCATCTCGAAGCCACTCAAACACTTCTGTTGTCAATGCGCTCAGCGTTGGTTTGTTTCGCTGCGGGCCATTGATGCGATCAAGGAAGTTCTGCACCGCTTCTGGCCAGTCAGTTTTCATCATGCCGCGCAGGGTGTTCAGGTGCTCCGCCATTGCCCGGATCTTTGTCACGCTCTCGCCGTTCTCAGGCAAAGGTTGGATCAAGGTGTCAAACTTGTCGCGCAGGCTTAGGTATTCGTCAGCAATCTCTTTCAGTTTCTCGAGTTTCTGCTGAGCATCGAGGGTTTTGCTGTCTACCTGAATCTGCTGATGCAGGATTTGTTGCCACTCTTCCCATGCGTTTTTCAGCTGGTCGCTCAGAGTGCGGTGCAGGCTGAGCGCCTGGCTCACGCAGTTGGTCAGGGAGTCATTCTGAATGATGTCATATGCTGTAGGTTCCTGCGTTGCGACCACTCCATCCAGCGGTTCATCCGAGGCTTGCGTATCGGCAGCTACTTGGGTCTGATTATTCAGCCAGCGTCTCCACTGAGACAGCAAGTTATTGACACCGTTAACCACATTTTTGAGTTCATTTCGTTGATCTTCTCTCCAACTGACCCTCAGTTCAGGAGGCAGAAGTTGTAGGGCCGGGTACTGGTATTTAAGGCGACAATAATGCCCAGCGACGGTGTCAGTTTTTGAGAGCACTACGCCGCATTTCTCAATAATCTGCGTGGCTTTACTTGCTTGGACGCTTAAATCCAGTTGCTTCTGCATCTCTGCAAGCTGTTGGCGTAATGTACTCATTCATTCACTCCAGAGGCGCTGATATCAGCCGCCAGATTTTTCAGTCGCTCTTCAACTAGCGTGCAGGCATTTTTCAGTTTCGGTGCGTCACCCTTACTGTTTATCTGCTGTAGCGTAAAGCTGATTTTCGATTGAATATTCTGCCATTGCGCAAGAAGGTTACCGATACGGCTGACGTAATCACCATCCAGATGGGAAATGTCATGCCACAGCATGAAGGCATCTTTCTGTCTGACGAGGGAATTAAGCGTGAGCAGCGTGTTCAGGCTGGCCTCTGCGTCTACTCTTAATGCTTCAATTTCACCCAGCAACCATGATGAGTTTCTGATCTGCTCGGATTCCGAAGGGTAATATTGGGTACGTACCGCTTCGATAAACATCTGCCACTCATCGAGAAGGGCAATGAAGTCATCCTGATTTTTTATATTTTCAAAGAGTTGTGCATTTTCGATAGTTGATGCGATCTCTTTGCGGGCTGTCTCTGCCGCACGCTGCACATCCGCTCCAAGCGGTTCCTTCTGGATCTCTCGCAACGCGGAGGTTACCACTTCGGCTTCAAGTGCTCGGACTGAGGTGAGCCCGGAACTTAATTCAGGGACGGCAACCAGAGAAAGCCATGCGTCGCGGGCGTCGTCCCACCCCTGAAGTGCTGCCTGCCGGGCTTCAGCCACTTTTATGCTGGAATGTGGTTTCTGGTTGGCCTCGAGTCCGTAGAAACAGAGATCGGATGGGCTTGTTTTGATTGTTCGTCCTTGATTCTTACCCTCAGTTCGACCGACGCCTTTCTGCGTCAGGCAAAGTGCATCAATGAGCTCCGTCGGATTTTCTTTGCCAGTCAACAGGCCCAACAGCAGCGCTTTTTGGTAATGATTACGCAGCGCAGGCTTCAGTTTCCGCGCCCGGGCATGGTTGATTGCAATCTCCGCGGTCTGCGGCACCCACCAACTGGCAAAGTTTTCATAGTGGGCGTAGTCTTCCATAGCTTCAGGGTAGCTAAGCCCTTCGCTTAAGTTGGCGTAATGCTGGATACGCAAAATCGCCAGCGACACGTTGTAGATCTCTATCCTGCGTAGCGGATCGTTGAGGTCTTTGAGTTCATAGAATTTCACAATAGCGTTCGAGGGATCTGAAGCCGCCAGTGGCAGGCTAATCAAAGGATTACGCTCAATCAGTGAAGGTCGCTCTGCCATACTGGAAAATTCCACTTGGGCATAGAGTTCATAGCAATTGTTAAGTCCTGCGCGCAGATCACTGGCAATTAATTGAGGTAAAACGGTTTTTTCATCGACCCAGGCTTTGAGATGTTTGATGAAAGCTAGCTCAGATTTCGGTTCAGGTTTAGGTTCAGGAACTGTAATACCGGTTGGTTTGTTAAGTTTTTCATCATCGTTGCCTCCTGCTGGTGGGGCAGAAATTTTACCGTTAATACGTTCGGCCAACTCAGTGAGACCAAAAGCTTTTGCTACTCCCGGCGGCAGTTGATTGCAGACTTTTTCCCAAGAGTCGCAGCCATAGCTCCAAAGTGCGGTCAATGACGCTGCACTGGTAACTCTGTTTCTGGTTAACTGATTGATGTTGTGAAGTATTTCTGTGCCAACGTCAATTCCTGCAAGGTTCGGCGGTGGAAATAGCCCGCGCTCTGCCTCAACACGGCAATCACGCAAAATATCCAGCAGGATACGGTTAATCACAATTCGTGGGTTAAAAGTCAGTTGGCCGCTGCTGTCACGGCAGTTTTTATCAGCCAGCGCACGGATAGCTTCGCGGTTAAACGGGAACAGCGGAACTTGCTGTTTGTCTGTCATACCAAAGTCCGCCAACCATTCCGGCTTTTCTTCGTCTTGCCAGACAGTCGGCCAATTTGCCTGGTTTTGCGCCCGCGACTGCTTCAGCGCCGTTGCGCCATGGCGCGCTGCATTCAGATAACGACCGCACAGTGACACAATACGCCCTTCGTTGTTGTCTCTGTCGGTGTGCTCAATGATCCACTCGTAGCCCGCTCGTGTCATCAGCGTTTCCTGACGGCGTTTGTAGCCCGGATAGTTATCGGTAACGGCAATAACCGAATGCACCGGGCATAGTGTTTTCACTCCATCACGCATGCCTTCTTCGATCAGACTGTCAATCAGTACATCTTCAATGGCCGAAATAGCTGCCATATCTTCCACCAAGATCACAAGGCGGCGATCTTGTGCGAGCAACTCACGGCGAATCTGCTGGAACAACTCCTGGAAGTTACCGCCGTTGAATGTAAAGAGTTTGGCAAATAGTGATTTTAACGCCGCATGCATCGCTTCATTCAGAACGCTTACAGCCTGAATGCGGGCTTTTTCATTATCATGTTCATCAATACGCGAGTGTCGAATATATTCACGAGCAAGCGACGACAGGTCATCTATGTTGTCTTGGAAAAAGAGATCGGCGGGTGCCAGTTCGTAATTATCGTGATCCTCATCCTCCTCTTTAAGCCCATCGCTCATTCGACTGGCGCGTTTATAGAGGCAATGATCTTGTTTGAGCAGATTCAGCTTAAAGTTAGGGTCAGTAATCAGGTTGCCAATGCCGTTTTCGACTTCTTCAATGATGGCTTCGAGTCGGTTCAGAAGATCTGCCGGGATCTCTTTCCCTTGCGATTCGTAATCTTGGCCGATCTTCATCGCTTCGTTATACATGCTTTCTAATTGATGAGACATCATGGTCAGCATCAGATCAGCGAGATCTTTAGCGGAGTGTTGTTCAGCCACATCATCAACACGCTTACGCGCGTCATCAAAAATTCCACCGTGCAGATTTTTCAGGATCAGCAGCAGAACCTGACGCAGGCTGGCGTTTTTCGGAATACGGACAATTTCCCACTGTGCCAGTTCGCCGTTTGCATGCAGATGGCTTTTTAGACGACAGTCAAGCCAGCGCACCAGATGTGATTTCCCCATCCCTGAACGGCCGATGAGTGGGATAGCCCGCTCGGTGGTGAGCAGCTGTGTAAACATGTCTTCGTCGCGGAGGGCTACCTGATTGTTGTTAACATCACGACGGGTAAGCACCATTGGCTCATGTACCGCTAGTAGTACATCATCCTGCAACTCTTCGGCTTCGTTACGGATGCACTGCTCGATATTTTCAAGTGACGGCCAGTAGTTCATGATACTCATTGTGCGGCCTCCCTGAGACGGACCTGGCTGACTGGGCGAATCTCACCATTGGGCAATTGTAGCGATAATGATGCGGCGTCATCGCTCCCAACGATCAGCTGAATTTTCTGGTCGATTTCCAAGCGACGCAGCGCAAGTGATGTGCTGGTGCTGATATTTTTACCTTCCGGAGCAGACCAGTTGCGTTCGCTCATGATCTCCTGCATTTTTACCCGGAATTCACCGCCGTCCATCATTGGCATCACTTCAGCCATATTGGCCATGAAGGTTTTAATGGAGAGGCTATTTTGTTCGCCAAAAATCTGCGGCAAAAAGCACTGAATCGCCCGGGTTGGATCGGTATAGTAGTTCTGGTCCGGCGCTAGTTCCAGAAAGCCCAAATAGCGTCCATATTCCCTGACCAGCTTTTCGGTATTGGAGTTAACGGTTTCGGTTGGAAGCCATCTTTGCAGTTTTTCAGTGATGATATTTGGGGCCAGCGGTTCCTTGCCGCCTAATGAGTGCTGCTGAAGATTCATCAAACAGGTTAGCACTCGCCACAATGGTTCACATTCCTTACCTTCAGCGATACCTTTTTCTTTGCAGGCATCAATGGTGCATTGCAGCACGCGCTGATAGAGCGGACGAGTCTCATTGGGCTGCGGCAGAATCCTCTCTTCTTCCATAGGCCAGAGTCCCAGTCGGCACCAAAAGGCGAGGTTCTCTCTGATTTTTCCCCAAGCGTTATCGTTAGCGGGCAGGTTATTGGGCCGATAGCGAGCCACAACCGCTTCCGGGGAAAGCGGTGCCTGGGCATTTTGTACAATGCGATCAAATAAGGGGATCAGCACCAGGCTGCTTCCTGGGTTTGCGTTATTGATGATTGACATGCTGTAGTTGCCTGATAAAAGTGTCCAGGGGTTGCGCGTTGCCTGCGCTTTCCCACCATTTTCTGTAAGGATGCTGCGGATCGGCCAGGTGCTGCGGGGCGATGATGATGCGTTCATATCGCGAGGCCGGTAGGTCCGGTAGCGCAGTGGCAGTGTTAGACACAATCACAATTTCCGCACTGTCCGAAGTGGGTGCAGCAAGTTTTTGCACGCACCAGAAGCGAGAGATGGAATCCAAGGCGCGTTCCAGATGCCTGAAATCGGCCTTATCTGCTCGGATGGTCTCGTAATCGCCAGAGCCGATCAACTGACGAAGCGGTACGCGGAGTTCTGATAGAAGAGCCCTCATTTCCAGTTCATCGGTGTAATACACTTTCCTGACGGCACCAGCGAAGCGCGCTCGTTTCTTCGGCGTCGCTCGTATAATTTCCACATCGGCCCCAACTGTTGGGGAGAACGCGCCTTTACCCTGAGCCCGACACCCCGGGCATCCGCCGCAAGTGATTTCTGGCGCATGGTGCTGATAAATATAAAATTTTCTTAGTATCTGGCACAGGGGAGGTCGAGGGTCGAGGATCCACGTTTTTAACAAGGTAAATGCCGCGCGGCGCTTAGCTAGTTCTTCTTGGCGGGCCCTATCAACAAAGGTGTTCCAATACTCTTCAGAGTGGTGCGAGTCGTTGCAGTGGCGAATATGCACTTTGTTGTAATACTGGGCAAACCAGTCGTGAACTGCCTGAGCGTTTTCTTCTTCATCTTTACGCAGGTTTTCTGGCAGCTCAGGGGCTGCGAACACCAGCTCAATCAGCCCGGTGCGCTGCATCAATAGTAAGGTTCTGCGATTCCAGGCTTGATTTCGATCGCCCTGATAGTCGATATGATCGGGTTTAGTATCCAGTGAGATGCTGTAACTGGCGATGTCGCTGGGCTGGTACCGCTTAAACATGGCCATCCAACGCTGGTAGCCTTTTTCGACGCTGATAAGTTTTTCAACCGAAAGGCTTTCTGCCGTCTCCATTTGCGCACTATGCCAGACCAGATGCGCCTGGCAGGCTTTGCCATCACGCCCGGCGCGTCCACATTCCTGATAATAGCGATCGATATTTTCCGGAATGGCGGCATGAATGACCGAACGGACGTTGCTTTTATTCATTCCTACCCCAAACGCCGAGGTGGCAACCATGATGTCCAGTTGGTCGCTTGCCCATTGTGAAATCAGTTTTTTGCGAGCTAGGGTTTCCGTGTCGCCATGGAACAGGCCAACACGCTGGTATTGCTGTTGCTGAAGTCGGAGATGCCAGTTTTCCGCTTCTTCCTTCGTGGTGCAATAGAGGATGAGCGGGCGTGGGAGCGTCATTAGCAACTGCTCCACGCGCTGCTGATGCGCACCAGGGGTGGGCTCAGCATGTACGAAGTATTCGGGTTCGGGGCGCAGGAAGTTCGCTGTAATCTCAATCAGTTCGCTGTCATCTGAGCGGAACTGCTCAACAATCACATCACGGGTGTTCTGGCTCCAGGTGGCGGAGAGCAGCAGGGTGCGAAAACGGCATCCGGGCTGGGCTTTTAATGAACGAATCAGCGGCGCAATCAGCTGAAAATCAGGGCGGAATTCAGCGCCCCACTGGTCTATTAGATGGGCTTCGTCGATAACGACGGCACCTATTAGGTTATTTTTCGCCAGGTCAAACAGTACCGGAACCAGCGACGATTTTGCCGCCTCCGGCGAACAAAAGAGCACGCGCTGTGAGCCGTTTCTCAACCGCTCTTTCAGCGTCTGGCGCGTTGTGTGATCCTGACCGCCAACCCAGGCATAGGTTCCTCCGTGATCCTGCTCAGCCTGCCGCAGCATGTCCCGCATAAAATCCGCTTGTTCTATGGCGAGGGCGACCGTTGGGACAATCACCAGCGTTAACGAACCGAACGGCGCACTGATGGCCTGGATTTGCGTGATAAGGCTTTTACCGCAGCTGGTGGGGAGATTCACCACCAGAGTGCTGTTGACGTCGGAGGTGAGCAGCGTGCGGATTGCCGCCTGCTGTCCGAAGCCACGGTAGTGCGTATGGGGGGTGTCGACCAGCAAGTTCTTGAGCGCCGGATCCATTTCCGGCTGCAATAAGTTACGTCGGGTTCGGCTCTGGTAAGTGGCCCGGGTGCTCGTCAGGTCCGCTTCAGCAGCGAGTGACAATATCTGTCCCACGACGGATTTTTCCAGCCCCCAAAGTGGGTCTGGGGTCTCCGTCAGCGACGGTGGAGAAGGCAGCCAGGGATCTTCGATGCCGTTCACCTGTGCAGTGCGAAGGGCATCGGCATAGCCGGCAAAAATATCATTCAGGCCTGCAGTAGGGTCGATGATGATGTTCATTAACCGCAGGAAGAAGGGATTTTCAATCCCCTCTTTGAAGGTAACGTCATCGGTAAAATAGGTGGTTAGCGCAAACTGCAGACGTGACCATTGTTCCGTCATCAGGCGACTCCAGATAAAATATTGCTACTGCAAAGAATGATCGCTTTTACCGACATCAGCTGGATATAAGCGTTGGCTTGAGACAAATCACGCTGTTTTTGCAGCGCTTTATCATATACCTGCTCAACCTGTTCTTTCCACGCATCAGCGGAAATCAGCTCTTCAATTTCTTGCCATCTAGTGGCTCGCAGATTGAGGTCCACATAACTTTTTGTGGCAGAAGGGGTCTTGCTGTACTCGCTGTTCAGCATTCCAAGCAGTTGTGGATTTGTCACCTGGGAACCGTCTGCAGCTACCCACTCCTCAACAATGCGTGGCGGCTCCAGTTCATCGCATTGACGAAGAGTGGCGTAAGGGCTTAGCGGATCGCAGCCAGTAATGAGCCAACTCATCTGAAAGAAATAGCGAGGTTCATTTAGTTCTGCGTTAATCATACGTAGCATCGCCACCGAACTGCCCCGCGCGTCCTGATTCAGTAACCGCCAGATCGCATCGACGAAAGGTTGGCCGTAACGCAAGGGATAAACCGTTGTCCCGTCAATGGCAGGGATACGTTCTGCACTCATTAGATGGGTAGACGGTGGATTGCCTCCCTCTTTGTCGAAGCTGAGCATGCAGGTTGACAGAAAAGTTTTAAAATCTACCAGCGTCCCAGAACTGCGTTCAGCTAGTTCAAAACTAAAACGCATCCCTTCTTCAGCATTTCCTGATGAACGGAAACGCAATCCTTGAGAGATCCACGGCGTAAGTGCTTTACACTGTTCTGCTGCAATGAGATCGTCATTACTAAGCTGCTGAGCGAAAAGTGCCGCTTGCGAGACTTCTTCATCCATTGCCAGCAATTTTTCCTGCATGTTGATTTTGTTGGTCTCTCTGACCAAAACGCCATTTTCACCAGAGAATTCTGCCGTAAGGTTTCCCAGCACTTGTGGGCCTTCGATGAACAGTCTGTTCCAGGCATCACTGATATAATCATCTAGTACGAACTGCAGACTGGCGATGGTATTGTTAAATACGCCAATGCTGTTCACCAGAATATCGGCCCACTGATTGCGTAAGCTATCGGTCACATGGTTTTTTAGTATCATGCTTTGAACCGGTTTGATACCACGCAGGTTGGCGCTATAGCGGTTGAGACGACCCAGACGTTGCTCAATCCGACTGCAGGATCGCGGCAAACCATAATGAACGGCCAGACGACGTCCTCCGTGGAGATTCAACCCATCCTCGCCGCTTCTATCGCACAATAGAACCCGAACGGGGTTTTGTGCTTGAGTGAACTGTAGTGACTGGCCTGGCTGATAGCGTTCTATTGGGTAGTCCAGCAGAATGCTCATTTTGACTGACAGGTGCTGCGCTAGTTCAGGACGATCGCAGAAGACAATCGCTTTGCCATCTGGAAATTGATTTAGCCAATCATTGAGCGATGCGGCCAACATATTGTCGATAGCTTGTTGCTCATTTTTAGCCGTCGAGACGATATGTTCCAGTAAGGCTTGCTCATCCTTGGGCAGTCCCGTTGACTCTGTGAGAATGGCTTTTGCCCGCTGCAGAACACAAATCGGACTGGAAAAGAGATCGTCAATCCAGGCGATGTAGTTCGCTTCTTTTAACGACCAATGCTGGTTTTGCGGTAGTACGGCCATAGCGCGATACTCTTCCAGCAACTCATCCAAGGTTAGTCCTTCGGTTTGCCAGTGAGATTCCCTCACGCCGTTTAGACCAGGGAAGAGAAGATCCAGATTCAGGTTTTTGCTTTCATCCTGACTCAGTGCAACCTGACGGCGATTTCTCAGCAGACGGTGGTGGATGCGGTAATTCTCGCCAAGATGTAGTCTTATCGCTTTAATACCCGCTTCACGTTCAGGTGTTGGTTGAGAAAATCTCCCGATCAGTGGAAACAGTCCTTGGCATAACGTTGCCAACTGATGGTCGTCGGGGAATTGCACCAGAACCTCTTCAAGGTTACGGCGAAGACTAATATTAGACACAGATGGAACTAGAGAAGAGAAAACACCGCCAAGGCTTTCACGGTTTTTCACTAGTTCGGTGAATGCATGCAGGTGGTTTTCATCAATCTGGAATGCTTCCGGGTTGATGCAGTGCAGCATCGACAGGAAGTTGCGCTCATGGCCATGCAGCGGCGTACCAGTGAGAAGCAATGCGTAATGCGCTTTCTGACATGTTTGTGATATCAGTTTGAAATCATCACGCTGGTCTTCGTCCGTAGACCACGGCCAGTCTGCAATTTGATGGACTTCATCAATGGTAATCAGGGATGGTGAGAATCCTCTGCTCAGCAGGAGGCATGCCTCAGAATAACTACAGATAACAATCCCCTGTGCAGAGCCATCTTGCTTTAACAAGGAGAGCATCGCCGAGACACCAACGAGCAACTGTTTTAGCTGAAAACGTTCACCTAATTCTTCCCGCCACTGGCTGACGAGTTGGCCTGGCACGGCGATAAGCATACTGACATGCCCCGCTTCTTCCAAGGCATGTTCACGGATAACCATACCTGCTTCAATGGTTTTCCCAAGACCCACTTCATCCGCCAGAATATATTTCGGCGTTTTATCTTGTAATACTCGCCGTACAACGGCCAGTTGATGCGGTTCCAGTTCGACGGCGCTGCTGGAAATGGATGCTAGACCCCTGCAGGAAGCGCGTTGTTGGATGTAGGTCTTGATGAAGGAGTGTCGGCGAGGAAAGAAGAAGGGGGCGTCATTGGCCTGGTAAGCCAGAAAATGTGCAGGATTAATAGGTTTATCGGGTGATTTGTTCAGTATAAAGATCTTATCGATAGGCAGCGTCGTTGCGTCATCTTCGCGAAAAATGACCAAATAATCACCATTAGGTCGCGACCCACCAAATCGAGCGCGCGTCCAGCGTTGACTTTGTGGTTCAAGGCAGTAGACGACAGCCTCTTCATGAGGAATCGTCGGCGTTAACTTCTCAAGGCTAATTGTAACCTGACGTGTATAGGGGTGTGCAGGTGACTCAAAAAAAGCAACTGCTGCATTGTTTTCGTCAATATCAATGCTGATAACTTTTCCGATACCGTCAAAACTCTCGGAAGCAACCAACGACCCTATAGGTAATATGTTCATCATCACAATCCTTGAAATTATCTTCGCATGTATGATTTGTGCGAAAAATGAACAGTCATGGGATGAAGTAAGGGGTTTCCATGCCTGAACGACACACATTGAGAAGCAAAAGTTCAGTCGATACTGACAGGATACTGAGATGAATCCCATATTCAAGTGAAAAAAATCAAAGTTCTTAGTAGATTCACAAATAACACAGTAAGTGAATAGCTTTCTTTGTAGTGATTGATTTCTATACGTAAAACCCCATTTCCAACTACTATTTTTCGTATTAGTAGTATCGAGTTTAACTTAAGACTCATTAAATTGATCTGAACTAGGTGATTAATCAATTGCAATATATGAAATATTCTTGCTGTAGTACTTACATATAACAATGGGATTTTAAAAGAATAGATAGCCAATATAATTTTGGCTATCTAGATAAGTTATTTTATGCCGCGATAAATGCAGCCTGCAGAGCATGTCTCTTTCACGACGACTGCGCTAAGGATCGGGAGTTGAGGTTTAATCTGATTCCAAATCCATTCAGCAAGCACTTCGCTGGTAGGGTTTTCCAGGCCTGGAATGTCATTGAGATAGTAATGGTCCAGCCTATCCAAAGTAGGTTTAAAAATCGCTTTTAGTTCGGCGAAATCAATAATCCAACCAGTGTGCTTATCCACATCACCGGTTATCTCGAGTCGCACGACAAAGGAATGTCCGTGTAAGCGACCGCATTTGTGGCCTTCCGGAACATTCGGAAGACGGTGTGCGGCTTCAAAGGTGAAATCTTTGTATAACGTAGTTTTCATAGTGACCTCATTTTTTTGTTATACAGTAACAATAAGAACCAAGATCTCCTAGCATTTCTGAGTTAGCTGCCACTACTCTTTTGATAGACAAAAACAGTCCGGTCTGGCTATACCGGACTGTTTTCGATTGTGAGCCTTTAGGCGGGATGGGCATGACGCTAAATTGTGGGTTATCGGTAGCCACAGCCGAACGTTGAACACTTTATTTGATGCCCTCTTAATGGTGTTAAAATGGTGGAAAGGAAAAACCTCAAGATTTTCAAATGGTCACAGTTGCTAGTTGGCTGGCGGCTCAAGTACATCAACTCAGGAAGTAACGTTCACCATGTAATCGGCTGCATATTGTGAGCATTACCAGCCGACTTTACTGACCCTGGGAAAAGGAGGTCTGGTCTAAACCCTATCAGGTAAAAGGGGACATTTTCTATCTGTACTTCAATGCCACCACGGGTGAAGTTGAGCTGACCAAGGTGATAAATGACTGAGTTAATTTACTCCGTATCGATTAGCACCGCCTGATAATCAAGCGGCGTTTTTTCGTAATATTCCATTCAGCCATGTCTCATCTCTGTCCGGTCGGTTATCCTGCGTCGCCCACAGCGAAGCGCTCTCCATCCCCGGAACCGTCTTCAGCAACTCCCGCAACCCCTCTTCATCCAGGTCCGTAAACCGTCTTTCACCCTGCACCCGCTCACCGTTGCCATACTTAAACGACAAGTACCAGACGCCACCAGGTTTAAGCGCATCCGCAAGCTTCTGCATCACCGCAAGCAACTCAGAAGAGGGGACATGCAGCAAAGAGGCACAGCACCAGATCCCATCGTACTGCGCTTTACCGTCGATCTCTGAAAACGTCATCAACTGCACGGGTAACCCGGTATGTTGCCTTGCCAGTTCCACCATCGCGGAAGAGGCATCAAAAGCGTCCACCTGATAACCCATCTCATGAAAGGCTTTTGCGTCCCGGCCAGAACCGCAGCCCGCATCCAGAACCCGGGCACCATGAGGCAGATGTTGCGTGAAGGCGTCGTAGAGCGTGGTCATATCGACATTGACCGTGCCATCGAAGAAATCCTGTGCGTGGTTCTGATAGTAGTGAAGTGTCATTAAAACGTTGCCTCGCCTTCCGCATTGGGTTTCCAGGTATGGATAAGTTTGTCCAGCGCGGCCTGCCAGTTACGCTGAAGAAAGCTTTTCCGTGCTTCAGGACGCTGCCCTGTCTGTAGAACAATCGTCTCATGTAACGGCAGTTTGCTCTGAATAAAATACTCATTGCGGGTGTGTAACCGCTGCAGGAGCCTGAGTTCGGGAATGCGTGCCGACTTGCCTTCAACGCCACGGTTACAGCACCGGCAGGCCAGCACTAAGTTCCATACGCCGTTAATATTGCTCACTTCTTGGCGGGCAGCCCAGGGAATAAAGTGGTCGACGTCCGCCAGTTCTGCGTCTCCCGGTACCAGACTTATGGGTTTAAAGCAGTAAAAACATCGTCCTTTCTGGTAACCATTCAGGCTGTCGCGACAGCTGGTGATGTCTACGCGACGCGAGTTCACCCTCGTAAACAACAGCTGATTATCTTCGTCAAACTCCACGCCCACAAGGTTACGCGATATCCCCATCGACCATGCCTGTTCCACCAGGTTCCAGCGGGCATTGGTTTCAAAGGCGAGGTTTTTATACTGCAGGCGCTCGCCCAGTAAATAGAAGTTATCCGTCAGGCGGATCCCGTTGTGGGTTTTACGCTCATCAAGGAAAAAACGTTTATCGATCTCGCCCTGGTTCACGTAATGAAAGGCATCAATCACATTGTTAAAGCCAAGGCGCACCGTCGCTTCAATGAGTTGGGCATGGGTGATTTCACCTCTGTTAAACTTCAGGCAGGTTTCCAGAAATTGACTGCTGCGGGAGGTGATCTGTTTTGGCGCATGCTTCAGGTGCTCGCAAAGATAGCGGCTGAACGGCACGGCAAGCTGGTCGAGCGTAATCAAATCGCTGCCCGTTTTATCCACTTCATACAACGCTGACGCCAGCGCAAATTTGTAAGATGCGACGTTCCTTCCAAAGAGGATCACTCCACGCCAGTAGTTCTCAAGCGTCGGATCGGCCTGATAAAATTCCATCGATGAAGTCCTGTTACGGTTGGCTGGGCAGGGCGTTACTTAAGCCTGTAACAGGATCACATAACAAAATCAGGGTGATGTAAATCGTTAATCTATAGCTTTGATGAATTTTTGAGAGGTTTGAGAAAGGTGTGGCGGCAACCGATGCGGCATTAGCGCCAGGTTTGCGAACGAACTGATATCTGGAAGAGTTGAGTTGAAGTGATTTTCAGTCCGACGCTATGCCGTTTCTCGAATTAAAAAATACCTACTGTTATTTCCTGAATCCCCCTCGCATTTTTAAAATTTTCCACACACCAAACCGCTGTGTTTATATTCAGCCCTGTATAATGAGCACCAGAAATTACGCCGAACGGCAAAGGAAGTAACGAAGAGTATTTAAAGAAGAATTCGCGATATGAAGGTGCTGCAACACCCCCATACCGCTAACCACTAACAACTAATCAGGAGTTGAAAATGGCTGCGACGAATTTTAAGCCAGAGTTTACTGTTTGCAAAACAGAATCAGACGCTTTCACCGGCATGATTGAAAACCGCGAGCTGGTACGCAAAAACAGCGCCCGCCGTTTACACGGCAACCAGCTCAACGCGGCCCCCGTCCATCCCCGCGCGGAGACGCCGCAGGACAGTGCCGCTTGCTGTGAACTTTATTCCCGCATAGATATGAAATACCTTCTTCTGGGCGGCGAGTGGTTAACCCGAGCGGGCTTTATCGACGGCATGCCGGTAAAAATCCGCGCCATGAAAGACTGCATTGTGATTACGCCACAGCATACAAGAGAATTATGGGGATGCCTGGAAGGTATGAGCGTGGTGAATATAAATAAAAAGAAAGTGGCGCAGTGGTTGAAGACGTTTCCGGGAGCGTTGAATGATACCGGCGATATACCGGTTGTTAAGCGTGGAACAGGGCAGGCGATGTCTGAGTAACCTGCTTCCCATCTAATTTAACCCTTGAAGCAATAAAACGGGCATGTCATCCCATGCCCGTTGTAAGTAAAAATCAATCGTGCTTAACCTGCTCTTTCACCGCGTTAACCAGCGCAGCGTGAAGTTCGCCGACGGTTAAATCACATATCACAGGTTCGGGTATGCCACGTATCCAGCGGATAAACCGACAGATGCCAAAAAAGTCTATGCCTTCACCCGTAAACAGATACTCATTTTCTGCGAGAGAGAACGTTTTCCTGTAGCCATCTTCTTCCGTGGCAAGCTGAACGCCAAACGCTTCTTCGCAGTCTTCCAGTAGGTCTTCGCCGTCGATACCGCAAATATGCAAATCGGCCTCAATCAACGTATTGCTATCAATAGGTTTACGATGCTCACCTGAGGAGTTTCGAACAACCTCAATGACTTGTGAGAGAGTGGGTTCCATAAAGATGTTCTCCTTTAAAGCGATGGAAATAATCGCTAGCTCTTCCCGGCAGCGCTCCGCTTGTGCGGACCAACAAGAACAAAGTTATATCGGCCCACGAAATTATGAGTCGATTTAAGCTATCGCCATATGATTCCAGGCATCTCTGTAAACTATATTCCCGTCACAGTGTTTCCAGGTTATTGCCTCATATCTTAACTCGATCGTCTCTGTATGCGTTCCTGTTCCAGAACCAGGGAACAGATTTGGCGTGATACCCGTGATTTTTACATTCTCCAGGATAATGTTGAAATATTCTCTCTCGATTCCTGCATCATCAATTTGGTACATTTTTATCGTAGCCGATTTTAGTGTTTGGTTTTCACACAGTGCCCTGATGAGAACCGGTGTTGTTTTATCAAACTCTTTCTGAACGGCAATCGGTGTATGTACGCGGGTACCTGTTAGTCGGCCTGTATGTTCACTCACAGGAATGGTGAGGTGATGAGCGACCGCCTTTAATTCAATAGCGCCTAACCGACCGGACACCATGGAACCTCCTACGACGGGTGAGCCATTAGTATCGGTTAACCAAAGATATGCTGGATTTGACATGATTATTCCTCATCTATATTTACAAAAGAAGGTAGGTGCAACATCGCCACGACCCATATGAATAAGCCAATAATTTTCAGCGGCCATGGTTCAAGTACAGCTATACAAGCAAATGCACCGATGATCAGTAAGGGTCCTGATAACACATCCAGGATCCCGCCAAAAATATGTATCTTTCCTGGCAGTAATTTATTCATTACTAATGAAATAATGTAAGCGCTTAGGGTAATGATGCAAAAGGCGATTGTTTTATCATGCCAGGTTTCGAATTCAACCCAGCTAAGGATATAGGCTAAAACTAAATGTGAGCAAAGAAGCAGGTTTATAATGGGGATGATAAACTTACTCATACGCGCCTGCCGTAGTGTGTGCAGTTAGTTTTTCATTAACTTTCTTCATGATCTGATTAAATACAGATTTTCCTTCTGAATAACCTACATGGATAGCATCTACGAAAGGCTGTACGGCATCAGCGAACAGAAAATAAAGTAGGTCGTAGTCTCTGGGTCTTAGTAGTTGATATACCTCTGGGGCTTCGGCTTTGAGTCTGTCAGATGTTCTGATTGATCGTTCAGCCATTCCCCCAAACAAAAGGAGCGTGCTCAGTGCCGTGATTGGGTTGCCTTTCCCTTTAAAAACATGAAACGTGAAGGACGTTCTTTCAATAACATGTTTCGCGATAGTAGATGCAATAATATTGGTTGATACTCTACCTGCGATTGAAGTCATTACAGATCTGTATATTTTATCCTGCTCCGCCTCAGTTAAATATCTGTTGAACGCTTCGAATATGGCTTTAACTGCATTGACAATGTTCTCGTAATTCAAAATGTCGTTTTTTATGGCAGTGAGCATTCGTATTCGTTGAGTTTCACGAGCATACCTGGTATCCGTGTCAAAGATACCATAAACTAGATATCCATAATCTAGCGGTACAGATAGCCCTCCATTTATAAGCCCAGTAACTGTATCAGGAGAAGCTATTATGTTGCATAATCTCCGGGCTATATCCTCTACATCGGCCATAATAATCCTTTAAATGCGCAATAAAGGATTTATCAATGTAATATTAATGTGACTGAAGCAATTTATTTTATCTAAACAAGAAATTAAGAATTGTTATAGGTATGAATTTTATCTTTAATGAGATAATCAGCGGCTTCATGCTAACCCCCCCGCATTCCACCGCTAAATCGACTTTAACTAAACACCGGCACCCCCAACCCCACTTTCACCTCCCGCAACGTCTCCTGCGTCACCCCCTGCGCCCGTTCCGTCCCGCGCTTCAGCATCGCCATCAGTTCCCCCTTATCCCGCATATACATCGCCCTCCGCTCCCGCATCGGCGCAATCAGTTCCTGCAAACACGCCTCCAGCTCGTTCTTGCACGCCCGGTCCCCCAGCCCGCCCGCCTGATAGTGCGCCTTCATCGCCGCCACTTTCTCCTTGTCCGGGTGAAACGCGTCGAGATAGGTAAACACCACGTTCCCCTCAATTTGCCCCGGGTCGCTCACCTTCAGGTGGTTCGGGTCGGTGTACATGGCGCTGACCGCACGGTGAATGGTCTCTTCGCTGGCCGAAAGGTGCAGCGTGTTGCCCAGCGATTTCGACATCTTGGCGCTGCCGTCGATGCCGGGGAGGCGGCTGGTGTCGCTCAGCATCGCCTTGCAGTGGCGCAGCACCGGGGCGTGCAGCAGGCTGTTCATCTTGTGGACGATCTCGTTGGTCTGCTCAATCATCGGCAGCTGGTCGTCGCCGACGGGCACGCACTCGGCCTTAAACGCGGTGATATCCGCCGCCTGGCTGATGGGGTAGGCCATAAACCCGACCGGCAGCGAGCGGGCGAAGCCCTTCTGCGCAATCTCGTTTTTCACCGTCGGGTTACGCTCCACGCGGGCGACGGTGACGATGTTCATATACAGCATCGTCAGCTCGGCGAGGGCGGGCAGGGCGGACTGCAGGCAGATCGTGGTCAGGCTCGGGTCGATGCCGGCGGCGAGGTAGTCGGCCAGCACTTCGGGGATGTTATCGCGGATCTTCTGCGGGTTGCTGCCGTTGTCGGTCAGCCCCTGCAGGTCGGCAATTAGCACAAACTGGTTGTGCGTGTGCTGGAGCGCCACGCGCTGGCGCAGCGATCCGACGAAGTGGCCGAGGTGCAGCGGGCCGGTTGGGCGGTCGCCGGTGAGGATGGTTTGCGTGTTCATAAAGACTCCTTAATGTGCAGTTGCCGAAAGGGGTCTGAGATGTGAGAAAGCCGCCTTTCGGCGGCTATCTGAAAATGGGGAAAACTACTCCGTGCCGCCTTTAAGAAGGCAGCCACCAGCGGTTTACGGTGAGCACGGCGTGGTTTATGTTCATCTCTTTACCGTACCACGTCCGGCGCGAAAAACAAAAGGGCTCGTCATGCTGCAATCTCTCAACCACCTGACCCTCGCGGTCAGCGACCTGCAAAAAAGCGTCACCTTCTGGCACGAGCTGCTGGGGCTGCCCCTGCACGCCCGCTGGAATACCGGGGCCTATCTCACCTGCGGCGATCTGTGGGTCTGCCTGTCGTTCGACGAGGCGCGCCAGTACGTGCCGCCGCAGGAGAGCGACTACACCCACTACGCGTTTACCGTCACGGAAGAAGATTTTGAACCGTTCTCGCACAGGCTGGAGCAGGCGGGCGTCACCGTCTGGAAGCAGAACAAAAGCGAGGGGGCGTCGTTCTATTTTCTCGACCCGGACGGCCACAAGCTGGAGCTGCACGTGGGCAGCCTCGCCGCGCGGCTGGCGGCGTGTCGCGAGAAGCCCTATTCGGGCATGGTGTTTACCTCAGACGAGGCTTGAGGCGCGCACCTTCAGCCTGCCCGCCAGCGTCACGTGCGTGGCGGCATCTTCCTGATTGCACAGGTACTCCACCGCCAGCCGTCCCAGCTCGCTGTAGGGCAGCTGGATACTGGTCAGCGGCGGGGTGAGCTGCTCGGAGATCTTCTGGTCGTCGTAGCCCGCCAGCAGCATGTCCTGCGGGATGCGCACGCCGTTCACCGCCAGCGCCTGATAGCAGCCAATCGCCAGCCAGTCGCTGGCGCAGAAGATGGCGTCCGGGCGCTCGGTCAGCTCCAGCAGCGAAGCTGTCGCGGTAAAGGACTCGCTGAACTGCCAGTTGGTCTGGCGCACCAGGCCGTCGTCGCACGCGAGTCCGGCCTGCTGCAGCGCGGCCTGGTAGCCCGCCAGACGCTGGCGGGATGCCTCCATCCAGCTCTCGCCGGTAATGTGGGCGATGCGCGTGGCCCCGCAGGCGATGAGGTGTTTAGTCACCTGGAAGGCGTTGGCGTAGTCGTCCGGGATAAACGACGGCAGCAGCGGCGAGCCAGGGTCGCGCTGGTTGAGCAGCACCAGCGGGATGCGGGTGCAGTCCTGGAAGGCCGTCATGTCCACCAGCGTGGTGACCGGTGAGGCGAGGACAATCCCGATGCAGTTGCGCTTCTCCAGCTGGCGGATGATGTTCAGCGCCAGCTCAATGTCGTCGCCGTAGTCGTAGACGGTGAGCAGAGTCTCGTTGCGCCACGCCGCTTCCCGCGCCTGGCTGATGGCGTCGATAAACGGGTCGAAGCTCTGCATGGAGCTCACCAGCAGGGCGATCTCTTCCTGGTTGCGCGGGGCGTGAACGGCGGGGAGGCGGTCGTAGCCAAGCTCGGTAGCGACGTTAATCACCCGCTGGCGGGTGTCGTCGCTGAGCTTGATGTTGCGGGACTGGTTAAGCACCAGCGATACCGTCGCCTGCGACACCCCTGCCGCCCGCGCAATATCGTTCATCGTCACTTTCGTTTTTCGCTTCATCCGTCCTCTCCCTTTCGCGATTTCGCATCATACCCTAACCGCACGCTTTAGCGCCGTCGATCACGTTTCTCATTCATCGAAGCGTGAACTTTGTGAGGGGCATCGCTTTTCTAAACGCCGTGATTTGCGCATTTATCCTGCAACTAATATTTATTAGCTAAATATTATCAGTAAGAGGACGCGTAATGAAAGAGCAGTGGAGCAGGGAGCAGGCACAGGCGTGGTATCAGCAAAAAGGCTGGCTGTGCGGGTTTAACTATCTGCCGTCGACGGCGGTGAACTGGACCGATATCTGGCAGGAAAAGACCTTCGATGCCGCCACCATCGAGCGCGAGCTGGGCTGGGCGGCGGACGCGGGCTATAACACCCTGCGCATCAACCTGCCGTTTATCGTGTGGGAGCACGACCGCGACGGGCTGATGGCGCGCATCGACCGCTTTTTGACGATTGCCGACGGCCACGGGTTCAGCACCATGCTGACTCTGATGGACGACTGCGGCTTCTCCGGCGACGAGCCGTACCTCGGCCCGCAAAAGCCGCCGGTGCCGGGCAAGCACAACAGCCAGGCGGCGGCGAGCCCGGGGCGCGACAAGGTGTGCGATCCGGACTGCTGGGCAGACATTGAGCGCTATATCCGCGACGTTGTCCGCCAGTTCCGCGACGATAAGCGCGTGCTGCTGTGGGATCTCTACAACGAGCCGGGCAACCGCGGCATTTTCGCGACGGGCACGCAGGAGGTGCAGTACGACGCGAAGCTGGAGACCTGCGCGCACGAGTTGATGAAGCTCGCATTCCAGTGGGTGCGCGAAGAAGACCCAACCCAGCCGCTCACCGTCTGCGCGTGGCGCCTGCCGCCGGAAGAGGAGGGCGAGACGTTCTTCCAGCATCCGCTGGACCAGACCGCGCTGGCGCTCTCGGACGTAGTGAGCTTCCACGCCTACACCCACACCGGGCGCATGACGGCGATTATCCAGCAGCTGCAAAAGCTCGGTCGCCCGCTGTTCTGTACCGAATGGCTGGCGCGCCACGTGGGCAGCACCATTGAAGAGCAGCTCCCGCTGATGTACATGGCAAAGGTCGCGCCGTATCAGTGGGGGCTGGTGCGCGGCAAAACCCAGACCTGGCTGCCGTGGCCGGTGGTGATGAAGGAGTCCACGGACTACTGCCGCCTCTGGTTCCACGACGTGTTCGAGGAGAACGGTATCCCGTTTTCACGCGCTGAAATCGCGCTGATGAAGAAGCTGCGCAAAATCGCCCCGGATCCGCAGGGCTAATAATAACGACCCGGCGCGCTGTCGCCGGGCAACCAGGTACGCACTATGGCAACGACAATGAAAATACCGTCTCGCGAGTTATGGTCCTACTTTGGCTATGGTTTAGGTCAGTGTTTTAGCTTTGGTTTAGTGGGTTCGTTTATTAACTATTTTTACACCGACGTGCTGGGGATCTCGGCGCTGGCGGCGAGCACCATCTTCCTGATTGCCCGTGCATGGGACGCAGTTCACGATCCGCTGTTTGCCAGCATTATGGACACCATTAACAGCCGGTTCGGCAAGTTTCGCCACTTTTTGCTGATCGCCCCGCTGCTGATCACCGGCGTCACGCTGCTGTCGTTCTATAAAATCGAAGCGGACATGACCACCAAAATCCTCTACGCCGGGGTGACCTACATCCTGTGGGGGACGCTGTACGCCATCTCCGATATCCCGTTCTGGTCGATGTCGTCGGTGATGACCAACGACTCCGGGCAGCGCACCCGCGCGGTGACGGCGGCGATGCTCGGGGTGAACGCGGGCATTGCCTGCGCCAATATCTTCTTCCCGAAGCTGGCGGCGTTCTTCGCCCAGTACAGCAGCGATAAAGGCTACTTTATGGCGGCGCTGGTGATGATGCTGGTGGGCCTGCCGCTGATGCTTAACGGCTTTATGCAGATCAAAGAGCGCGTGCCGCCGAGCCCGGAAAAGGTGACCATCCGCGACACCTTCCACAACCTGCGCCAGAACAAGCCGCTGTTTATCGTCCTGCTGTCGTTCTTTTTCTGCGTGTTCCATAACGTGGCGGGCGGTCTTTATATCTACTTCTTTATCAACAATATGGGCGACGGCAGCCTGCAAATGGCGATTGGCGTGATGGGGATTGTCGCGGCGGTGCTGTGCCTGGTCGCCCCGATGCTGACGCGCCGGATGCAGAAGCGGAAGCTGTTTATGATCCTCTGCGGGCTGGACGTGGCGGTGCGCGTGGTGATGTGGTTTGTCGGTTATCAGCAGGTGACGATGCTGTTCATTCTGCTTGGCCTGAGCACGCTGTTCGTGATGATGACCAACATCCTCACCTCGTCGATGATTGCCGACACCATCGAGTACGCGGAGTACCACACTAACAAGCGCTGCGCGGCGATCACTTTCTCCGGGCAGACCTTTACCGGCAAGATGTCGGTGGCGGTGGGCGGCGGGTTAATCGGCGTGTTTCTGACGATGATCGACTATGTGCCGCAGGCGCAGGCCCAGAGCGATAGCGTGCTGTCGGGGCTGTTCTTCGGCATTTGTTTGTTACCGGCGATAGGCTCGCTGATCCGAATGGGGTTTATGTCGCGCTTTACCTTTACCGAGGAGAAGCATGCGGAGGTTTGTCGGCTGCTGGCGGAGCGTCGGCATCATGTAGAAAATAGCCGTGCAGAGAATGAGCGGCTGGAGCGTCCGGCTCCGGCGAACTAAGAGAAATGGGCGCCTGTCATGCAGGCGTCCACTTCAGAACTTAATTCACGTCAGTTATCCCACAGCAATCACGCGCTAATTTCAATAATTGCTGAGTCATTGTGGCGGCATCTGCTGCTAAATCTACGGTGGCAAAGTGGATTTTATGCCCCTGTACCTCAACGAATTCGTAGAGCATTACATCGACGGCTGGATGAAGTAATAATCCAGCTGAACGGAGAGATAATGGATCTGTTCGGTTCTCCTGAGTTCGCAGATAGGTATAAATCTGGTAGATATAACCGCTGCGCAAGCTCTTATCGCGATACCAGCCTTTAGTCAGAATGTTATTGAATTTGGTGTCGATGATGACGCGCTGTGCAGGTTGCTTGTGCTCAAGAATAATGTCCGAGTTCATGGTTGGGAAAATACTTTCGCTCCCTGCACTTTGAGACGTTAATCCCCATTTCAACTCTTTTCCGGCAGCGACTGTCCAGTCTTTTTTGGGAAGATGGAAGTGATAGAAACCCGCCATACTTTTCTCGAACAGCTTGCGCATCCAGTAAGGATCATTAGACGGCGTTGGCAACAGTTTTTGCCCCGCAGTTTGGGTTGGTAGCCATAATTCAAATGCCAGCTTCGCGGCATCGACCATGGCTTTATCCGCCGCATCGTGGCGGCCAAAACGTGTGATTGACGGCAGTTCACCTTTACTGGGAATACCCCCCTCAATACCACGACGACGCAAATTGATTGCCATTGCGCGACATTGCGCAGCCAGCGGGCCGTTGCTGAGCAGCGGAACAAGGTGCTCTAACGCAGAGCGAACATAGCGATTTCGTGGTGTGTCCAGCGTCATTTCCTGAAACTGGCAGGCTACCTGTGCCCGCTCAAGCAATTGTCGACTGGTTGTGCGCAGAACATCAATGCGTCCCCTTACCCTGTTAAGCGTGGCGCGGCGAGTTTGGTATCCCATACTTAAATGCCTTAACAGCCGCTGCTCCACTTCGTGAAGCAGGATCCTGGCCACCAGCGCCGGGATCTCCTCCGGGTTGTTTTCAGCGGCAACCATGCTGCGCCCGTGGTGGCGAAACAGACTGGAGGCGTACAGCATCAATAGCCAGATATTCCGCAAAGGAATACGCGAAACAGCTGCCCGAGCCTGCGTATCGTCACGTTCAGCAAGATCGGTCATACGCTGAGAAGTTCCTTTCTGGAATCCTGGACTTTCTCCGGCGCATCAAACCAGTATTCGGCAAGTAAAGGGCAGATTTCGGTTTCGACAACCTGCTCGTACCAGGCCATCCCGTCGTCAATTTTCAACCCCGCAGGTGGGGTAACATAGCTATGCCCGATACAAAATTGAGGTCCCAGGGCCGCATCCCTGGACAATTTTTCATTTAACGCGGTTAATTTGGATTCGATAAGGGCTAATGTTTCCAGGCTCACATTAAACCGTTGGTTAACCCATTTTTTCCACGCGTCGTTAAACTCGGGCTTTAGATCAATAAACGCAAAGCGGCGCCGTAATGCCAGGTCTAGCAGAGCAAGCGAGCGGTCAGCGATATTCATCGTCCCGATGATATACAGGTTTTCAGGAATGTAGGTTTTTTCATCCATATCAGATCGATATGAGAGCTCAAGCGCCTCGTTCGGCGTACGTTTATCCGCCTCCATCAGCGTCAGCGTTTCGCCAAAAATTTGCGCAGGATTGCCCCGGTTAATCTCCTCAATAATGACCACGTACTTAGTTGTCGGATCGTTTACTGCTTTGTCGATTGCATGGAGAAAAGGCCCGTCTACCAGTGCTAAACGTCCTTCATTGTTAGGACGCCAGCCTCGAATAAAGTCTTCGTAGGAGAGGGTAGGGTGGAACTGCACCGCGCTGATGCGCTTAGAGGTTTCCTCGCCCATCAGACAATACGCCAGACGGCGCGCAAGCCAGGTTTTACCGGTTCCCGGCGGGCCCTGAAGGATCAGGTTTTTTTTGGCCTGTAACCGCTGAAGGATGAATTGGATTTTTTCCTCTTCTAAAAAGCAGCCCTCATCGATCAAATTGCTTATCGTGTAAGGCTTGTGGGGGATTTCCGCGGGCACGTTCTCTTCAACCGTTTCCTCGGTGATGCTCTGCAATTCACCTTTATCGAAGTTGAGGTATTCATAATTGCCGGGGGTCTGAAACTCCAGTTCATCATCGTCACGTAGTTTTTGCAGATAATATGAAATGGATGATTCAATAGTATTGTTATTGGGATAATCCGCCTTAATCTCATCCAGATAGGCCTCTTTTAACTCCCTCAAAGAGAAAAAGGGGCTGTCTTTTCGTAAGCACAGCACCTTGATCTTATTGAGCAAATACGCTTTCCATGTCAGCCGCTCGACTTCATCATTTGACTGTTGCAAATCGATATTCCATGCCGCCAGAGAGAGTTCAGGGAAGGAGTGAACCGGATAGTTTGGCTGGGTAAAAGCCTTTTTGAGCGCCAGGGCTACGGTCTGATAGTTGTGTCCGCTACAGCGCCCTTTGGCACCTTTTTTAATGATTTTAATGTTCAGGACTTTCTGGATGTAGTACTGAGACTGGCTATCCAGCGTAGGGTAGAACCAGGGGCGTAGCCAGTACAATCCCATCGTCAGGTTCCAGCCCACATTGCGCACGTTAGATGCGGCGTCATAAGAAAAGAGGAAGTCAGCGGGATCGGCGTTTGGGGTGTCGGCGAAGGAGATTGCCTGAGAAAACATTTCCCACAGCGTATCGATGTCTTCAGGCTTACGTGATTTCTCATAGCCAAAGAACCATGATTTCTGATTGTTCAGTAGCGGAATACCGTCGAACGATTCAGGAACCTTTTCGCGTACGCCTATCAGTTTTGCCAGGCTGGCTGCGATATTTCTTCGGTTGGTAACGGTAAGCGAGCGATTAAACAAGCCCATAGTGGTGAAAGGACAAATGTCTTTCAAAGGATGGGGGACGCCATTAGCGGGCTTGTCCTGTAGGTGTGACATACTACCAATCTCAGCAGCAATGCGGTGAATACCCGCCACCAACTCCTCTCTTCGATTTCGCCAGGTCAGTAGCTGAGAGGCAAAATCCTGATAAAAGTCTGCCCATTCGAATCTGACGTCTTGCTCAACTGCGTCCATATGCTCTCCAGTAAAATTACAGGCTTCAGTAACCTGGCGAATGAATTTTACGGGATTGTAAGCCTGAGTGAATAACTACCTAAAACAGTGATCTATAAGGGCATGCCGGATCAACATGCCCCTGGACGACATTACAGCACCTTCACAAACGCCAGCAGATCTTCGTTGAGCTGATCCTGGTGGGTCAGCGCGAAGCCGTGCGGCGCGTTGTCGTACACCTTCAGCGTGGCGTTTTTGATCATCTCTGCCGCCAGCTTGCCGGTGCTTTCAAACGGCACGATCTGGTCGTTGCTGCCGTGGATCACCAGCGTCGGCACGTCGATTTTCGCCATATCCGGGCGGAAGTCTGTTTCGCCGAACGCGGTCACGCAGTCGATGGTGCCCTTCAGGGACGCCAGCAGGGCGATGTTCAGCGTCTGGGTCAGGGCACCGGCGGAAACGGTCTGCCCGGCGTTGATGCCGTAGAACGGGGTGGCGAAGTCGCTGATGAACTGGGCGCGATCTTTACGCAGCCCGTCGCGAATGCCGTCGAACACGCTCTGATCCACACCCTGCGGGAAGGTCTCAGATTTACCAAAGATCGGAGTGACCGCGCCCAGCAGCGCCAGACCGGCCACGCGCGCGCTGCCGTAGTTGTTGATGTAGCGGGTCACGTCGCCGCCCCCCATGGAGAAGCCCACCAGCGTCACGTCCTGGAGGTCCAGGGTGGTGATCAGGTCGTTAATGTCGGACGCAAAGGTGTCGTAGTCGTAGCCGTTCCACGGCTGATCCGAGCGGCCAAAGCCGCGACGGTCAAAGGCGATGGCGCGGAAGCCGCGCTCGGCCAGGTAGTTCAGCTGGCTGTCCCACATGTCGCCGTCCAGCGGCCAGCCGTGGCTGAAGAGAACCGGTTTGCCCGCGCCGCAGTCTTTGTAGTAAATCTGCGTGCCGTCTTTTGCCTTAAACGTTGCCATAGTGTGTTCCTGTACAGGTGATGGTTAGGGTTATACCGGCGCGACCAGGTAGCGAATGGCCGGTGATGTTGTGCCCTGATGAAAAGCCAGAACGCGGCTCTGCAGCAGGAGGTCATTCATGGTGTGGCGCTCCTGCTGGCGCAGATGCTCAATCCACGAGCCCATCAGGAAGGTCTCGATAAACAGGCCGGGGCGCTCGATATCCTCGTACACCGCCCAGCTCATCGCCCCGGCGCGGCGTCGCACCCGGCGCAGCTCGTGGACCGCCTGCAAAAACGCTTTCGCGTTGTGCGGGTCAATGATGTACTCGTGCGAGACCAGCACCGGGCCGCGCTCGTTCGGCAGGTCGATCTCCTCGCCGTCCAGCGGCTGGCCGCTCAGGTCGAGGTTTAAATCAGGATCTTTCTCCAGCTTCCAGCGGAACACGGTGGCGCTTGCCAGCACCATCCCCAGCGTGGCGACCACCAGCGAGGTCGGGGTGCCGAACTGAGAGGCAATCTGCCCCCAGATGGCGCTGCCTGCGGTCATCGAGCCGAAGAACACCGTCAGGTAGACCGCCAGTGCGCGGGCCTTAACCCAGCGGGCGGCGCTGCGCTGCGCGCCGAGGTTCAGCGTCGAGAGCACCGCAATCCACGCGAAGCCGGTAAAAAACTCAAACAGGTTGAGCAGCCAGACGTGGCGCACGAACGCCAGCGCCAGCATGGTGAGGGCAAAGACCAGGCTCGCGGCTACCATCAGACGGTCGGCATTCAGCCGCTGGCGCAGGCGCGGCAGCAGGATGGCCCCGGCAATAGCGCCCAGGCCAATGCACGCCAGCATCACGCCATAGCCCGCCGGGCCTAAGCCCAGCTCGCGGCGCGCCACCAGCGGCAGTAATGCCCAGCCCGCGCTGCCGAAAACGAAGAACGCCACGGTGCGCACCAGCACGTTGCGCAGCACCGGCGCGGCGTGCACGTAGCGAATGCCGGAGCGCACCGCGGAGAAGAAGTGCTCTGGTGGCAAACGCTGCACGGACGGCGCCGGACGCCAGCGCCACAGCACCCACGCCACGCCGACCACGGAGAGCGCGTTCAGGGCAAACACCATCCACGGCCCGGCGAGCGAGAGCAGAAAACCGCCCAGCGCAGGGCCAATCGCCCGGCTGATGTTCACCCCGAGCGAGTTCAGCGCCACGGCGGCGCCCAGTTCCGGCTTGCTCACCAGATCGGGCACCACGGCCTGGAACGGCGGCGAGCTCATCGCCGCGCCCACGCTCAGCAGAAACGTCGCCACCAGCAGAACGGTAGGGGTGACGTGTCCGGTGAAGGAGAGCAGCGTCAGCCCGGCGGCGGCGATGAACACCCACAGCTGGGAGAAGAGCAGGTATTTACGTCGGTCAACGATGTCCGCCATCACCCCGGACGGCAGGGCGAAAAGGAACATCGGCAGGCTGCTCGCCGCCTGCACCAGCGCGATATCCAGCGGATCGGCGCTGAGCGTCAGCATGCTCCAGTTGATGCCGACGTCGCTCATCCATGAGCCGACGTTAGAGACCACCGTGGCGATCCACAGCATGCGGAACACCGGCTGGCTCAGCGGCTGCCAGGGTGAAACCGCCGGGGCGGGCGTCGTCTCGACGTGTGCGTCGCGAACGTCGTTTACCTGGGTCATGCGAACCTCTCCGTTGTTTTACGCTGCACTCGCCACTGGCCCGGCCCGGTGAGGGCAAGGGTGGTGAAGATAATCAGCAGCAGCCAGCCAAACTGCCCTTCGGCAATCGACCAGTTCGGATGAACCGCCAGCATCGCCACCAGCAGCACGGCGATAATCGGCAGGCACGCCAGGCGGGTGTAAACCCCCGCAATGATAAACAGCGGGCAGATCACCTCGGCGACGATCGCCGGGATCAGACTGGCATACGGCCCGAAACCAAACGGATCTTCGATGCGCGTCAGCTCTTCGCTGAAGTGCAGCACCTTCGGCAGGCCGTGCACGTAAAGCAGCAGCAGGCTGCCGGTCAGGCGCAGAAAGAACAGCCCCGGATCGATCCGGGACGAAGCGTCATTTTGTTTCATCAGAATGCAAAGCAGCTGCAACCCAGCGCCCCCCAGAAAGCGTTATCGTCGGATACCGGCATCGCTGACGTGCGGGCAAAGTCATGCTGGTGGCTGTGAACCCCGCACGGGCCGCTACAGTGGTGAACCACACTCATACCCACTCGTGCGGCCTGCGGCGGCGCGCTGCGGTAGTGGCCCGGCACCTTCACCACCGGGGACCACTCGGGCAGGACCGGAATGGCCGGCGGCGCGAGCGGGCCAAAGGTGCCTGCGGCATAGACGATATCGCCGTTCACCACGGTGAGTACGGACTCGATGCTCTTGATCTCCTCCTCCGGCACGCGGAAGTAATCTTTGCTGAGCACCGCCAGGTCGGCGAGCTGGCCGACCTTGATCTGCCCCTTCTGGTTCTGCTCGCTGGAGAACCACGCGCTGCCCTGGGTCCAGAGCATCAGGGCGGTATCGCGACCCAGGCGGGCGCTGTGGTCGTACATCTGCATCCCGCCGACGGTGCGGCCGGAGACCAGCCAGTAGAGCGCGGTCCACGGATTGTAACTCGCCACGCGGGTGGCATCGGTGCCTAATCCCACCGGCACGCCGGTCTCGAGCATTTTTGCCACCGGCGGCGTGTGGCGGGTGGCTTCGATGCCGTAACGCTCGGCAAAATACTCGCCCTGGAAGGCCATGCGGTGCTGGACGGCAATGCCGCCGCCGAGCGCTTTGATGCGGTCGATGTTGGCCTGGGTGACGGTTTCCGCATGGTCGAAGAACCAGTGCAGGCCGTTGAACGGAATGTCGCGGTTCACCTTCTCGAAGACGTCCAGCATGCGGCTGATGGATTCGTTATAGGTGGCGTGCAGGCGGAACGGCCAGCGGTGCTCCACCAGATGGCGCACCACGCGCTCCAGCTCGTCCTCCATGCCCGGCGCAAGGTCCGGGCGCGGCTCGAGGAAGTCTTCAAAATCGGCGGCGGAGAAGACCAGCATCTCGCCCGCGCCGTTGTGGCGGAAGAAGTCGCTGCCCTGGCCCGGCGTGAGCATGTCGGTCCATTTTTCAAAGTCTTCCAGCTCGTGGCTCGGGCGCTGGGTAAACAGGTTGTAGGCGATGCGGATGGTCATCTGCTTTTTCTCGTGCAGCTCGGCAATCACCTCGTAATCTTCCGGGTAGTTCTGGAAGCCGCCGCCCGCGTCGATGGCGCTGGTCAGCCCCAGACGGTTCAGCTCACGCATGAACTGGCGGGTGGAGTTCACCTGCTGCTCCAGCGGCAGCTTCGGCCCTTTGGCCAGCGTGGCGTAGAGGATCATGGCGTTCGGACGGGCAATCAGCATCCCGGTCGGGTTACCGTTGGCGTCGCGCTGGATCTCGCCGCCCGGCGGGTTTGGCGTCTCTTTGGTGTAGCCGACCACCTTCAGCGCGGCGCGGTTGAGCAGAGCGCGGTCGTACAGGTGCAGAATGAAGACCGGGGTGTCCGGCGCGGCGTCGTTAATCTCGTCCAGCGTCGGCATGCGGCGCTCGGCAAACTGGAACTCGGTCCAGCCGCCCACCACGCGCACCCACTGCGGCGACGGGGTGCGCAGCGCCTGCTCTTTCAGCATCCGCAGGGCGTCGGCGAGCGACGGCACGCCTTCCCAGCGCAGCTCGAGGTTGTAGTTCAGCCCGCCGCGGATCAGGTGCAGGTGCGAGTCGTTCAGGCCGGGGATGGCGGTGTGGCCTTTTAAGTCGACCACCTTAGTGCCGTCGCAGTGGTGTTGCATCACCTCGGCGACGGTACCCACTTCCAGAAATTTTCCGTCGCGCACGGCAACGGCTTCTGCGAGAGGATTCTCGCGATCGACGGTGTGAAACTGGCCGTTAACCAGAATGAGATCGGCTTTACCGAGGGTAACCATAAGAGCTCCAGACTAAGAGGGGAATGGTCAGGATTATGGGAACCGGTTTCGGCAAAGATCCAGTTATACAATAGGATAGGTATACCAAAGTATAACTATACCTAAGGTTAACTATACGAAGAGATAATTACACCACAGCGCTGTGGGTCATAGGATGAACGCGATTTTATCGGCGTGCTGTTCGCGGCGATTTTAACCTTTAACCTCACTGGATAATCTTATGACCACTTCTAAGCTCGAAGTCTTAACCCCTGCCAACTGTCAGATCATTTTCATCGACCACCAGCCTCAGATGGCGTTTGGCGTGCAGTCGATTGACCGCCAGGTGCTGAAAAACAACACCGTGGCGCTGGCGAAAGCGGCTAAGGTGTTCAACATCCCAACCATCATCACCACCGTTGAGACTGAAAGCTTCTCCGGCAATACCTATCCGGAACTGCTGGACGTGTTCCCGGGCCAGGACATTCTGGAGCGTACCTCCATGAACTCCTGGGACGACCAGAAAGTGCGTGACGCGCTGAAGGCCAACGGCAAGAAGAAAGTGGTTGTCGCCGGTCTGTGGACCGAAGTGTGCAACAACAGCTTTGCCCTGTGCGCGATGCTGGAAGGCGACTACGAAATTTATATGGTGGCGGACGCCTCCGGCGGCACCTCCAAAGAAGCCCACGACTTCGCGATGCAGCGCATGATCCAGGCGGGCGTGATCCCGGTGACCTGGCAGCAGGTGATGCTGGAGTGGCAGCGTGACTGGGCGCGCAAAGAGACCTACACCGCGGTGATGGATATCGTGCGCGAGCACTCCGGCGCCTACGGCATGGGCGTGGATTACGCCTACACCATGGTGCACAAAGCGCCGTCTCGCCAGAAGAGCGAGCACCGCACCTTAGCGCCGGTTCCGGCTCGCTAAGTCCCGTCGGCGGGCTGGTCCCTCATCCGGCTCGCCGCTGCCTCTTTCTCTGGAGTTCACAATGAGTACTGGGCTGATATCCCTTGCGGCAGGCGTGTTGATTGGCCTGATGTATGCCGTGCTGAAGGTGCGCTCCCCCGCGCCGCCAGCGCTGGCGCTGATTGGCCTGCTGGGGATGCTGGCGGGTGAACAGGCGATGCGTCATCTTTTATCCCGCGATAATCCGGCTGCCGTGCAGGTGACGGTTCCCCACGTTCAACACCCGACCGGAGCGTCATCATGAAGGCCTGGATTATTTCGCTGGTGTGCGGGGCCGCGGCTGGGGTACTTTACGCCCTGCTCGACGTACATTCCCCGGCGCCGCCGGTCGTCGCGCTGCTAGGCCTGTTCGGCATGCTGGTGGGTGAACAGCTGATCCCCATCGGGCGTCGTCTGGTGAGCCGCGAACCGCTGACCCTGGCCTGGTTTCGTCATGAATGCGTACCGAAAATCAGCGGTACTGCGCCCCCCGCGCCCGCGAAGGAAAGCCGCGACGCGTAACGATTTGTTTGAGGAAAGACAGCATGACGCTGCCGTGGCGCATTGCCATCATTGATGACGAACGCTCTGTTCGCAGCGGGCTCAGTAACCTGCTGCAATCGGAAGGGTATGCTACCGATACCTTCGATTCGGCAGAGGTGTTTTTGAGCCACCCTCTCGCCCTGTCCGGCGCGTCGCTGGTGATCACCGACATCAAGCTACGCGGCATGAACGGCATCGAGCTGTTTGAGAAGCTGCGGTTGCTGGCCACGCCGCCACCGCCAATACTGTTTATCTCCGGTCATGCTGATGAAAATATGCAGCGGTATGCACTCAGTCTGGGCGCCGCTGCATTTTTGCGTAAGCCGATTAACATCGATATTCTGCTGGATCATATTCATCGGGAGCTGACCCGCCGACAATAAGGATCGCGGATGAACGAACATACGTCGCCTGCATTTTGGCCCGCCCGGGGAAGTCTCCATGAAGGGCGGGCTTTTGTTCTGAAAGAGGATGTCATTTTTACCGTGCTGGCGCAGGAGGGCGGCATCTCCTGGATGAACGGGCGGCATCCCCAGTCCGGCGGTTCGTTTATTATTGCCACCGCGGTCAGCGATGAAGAAGAGGAGCGGGCAACGCGGCTGCTGAAAAACGAGTTTGCCCTGCGCGACCGGCTTCATGACGGCTGGGCTATCCGGCCCGTCGCTTCAACCCAGTACCGCGGACGTTTTGCGCTGGTCTACGCGCCGTTCTGCTTTGAACTGCTGGCGTGCCGGGCAGGTAAGGCGATTTCCGGGATCGCCCGCTTTATCGAAATGGCGATCCGCATCTGCGGTCCCCTGCGCCAGATGCATCTGCACAACCTGATCCACGGCGATATCAAACCCGGGGCGTTCTTCGTTCATCACGACGCCACCTGCCGTCTTTGCAGCTTCGGTCTTTCCTGCGGCACCTCCGACGCGTTCTCCCAGTCCCGGCTTGCCGCGTCTGGCGGCACGCCCGCCTACATGTCACCGGAACACACCACGCGTACCCGGCGCGCCGTCGACAGCCGGAGCGATCTCTACAGTCTGGGTATCGTGCTTTATGAACTTCTGACCGGGCGATTGCCGTTTGAACTGAGCGCTGATGACCAGACCAACTGGGCGCATTACCACATTGCCTCTGAGCCGCTTGCGCCGGGGCGGGTGCGCCCGGACGTACCCGGCATGCTGTCGACCATTATCCTTAAGCTGCTGGAGAAGAATCCGGAGAATCGCTATCAGACCGTCGACGGGCTGATTGCCGACCTCAGGCGCTGCCAGGCGACGCTGACCGCCGAAGGTGAGATCGTCGACTTTATTCCCGGCCAGCAGGATCGCTCTCCGGCGATCCATCTTGCCGATTCGCTTTTCTCTGCGCATCCGCAGGCCAGCGACGTCATCGCCGCGTTTGAGCGGGTCAGCCAGAGCGGTGCGCCGGAACTGGTGACGATTGGGGGGCCTTCGGGGATCGGCAAATCTTCCGTGATCGCCACCACGCTGAAATCGCTGCAACAGCGCAAGGTGCTGCTGGCGGTGGGCAAGGTCGATCAATATTCTCCCACGCTGCCCTACGGCGTGCTGAGTTCGGCGTTTCGGACGCTCACGCTGCACCTGCTCGGGCTGCCAGCCGGGGAGGTGGCGACGTGGAAAATCCGTCTGTCGCGCGCGCTGGAAGGCTTCGAGGAGCTGGCCGTCAGCCTGGTGCCGGAGCTGAATTTACTCCTTGAGAACAAACCGCGTTTCTCCGCGGATACCTTTTCCATCGACGCGCGGGCGCGCTTCAGCCATATGGTGCTGGCGCTGGTGAAAACCTTCGCCACCCAGGGCGCGCCGCTGGTGCTGCTGCTGGATGATGTGCAGTGGATCGACGCCGCCAGCCTGCAAACGCTCGATCACCTGCTGCGCGCCTGCGGCGCCATCCCGCTGCTGGTGGTGGTGGCGCACCGCGATCTCAGTTCGCTTTCCGATCCCACCTTGCAGACCGCGCTGGCGAGCCTGCCGGAGGCGGCGCAATACGCCACGACGATTGTGCCGCAGCCGCTGTCGGTGAAGGCCGTGGCGCGCTGGCTCGGGGGGATTTTTCATGCCCGCAGTACGGGCACCGCCGATCTTGCCACGCTGATCCATGAAAAAACCGGCGGCAACCCGCTGTTCGTGCAGGAGTTTTTCCGTCGCATCGTCGATGACGGACTGGTGGTGCACAACAAATATCAGGGGAAATGGCATTACGATCTCCAGGCCATCCGCGCCCGGCACTACACCGAAAACGTGGTGACGCTGGTACTTGAACAGCTCAAGGAGATGCCCGTCGAGACGCGCCGCCTGCTGGGCTGCATCGCCTGCCTCGGCTGCACGGGCGAGCTGGAGATGCTGTGCCGCGTGGTGGGGCGGTCGGCGGCGGAAATCCGCTACGCGCTTCACCCGGCGGTTACTGCTCAGCTGATTGTGCTGACGGAGAAAGAGTACGCTTTTACTCACGATCGGGTGCAGGAAGCCGCCTTTGCCCTGCTGGATGAGGGCGAGAAAAGCCATCTGCACCTGACCACCGCCAGCCTGCTGGCGGATGCCGCACGGCAGACGGCGGGCAACGAACTGCTGTTCCGCGCGGTTCACCACGTCAGCGCCGCGCTGGACTGCATCCAGCCTGCACCCCAGCGGCAGCGATTCCGGGAGCTGAGCCTTCAGGCCGCGCGGCGTGCGAAGCGTACCGGCGATTACCTTTCCGCCTTAAGCTATATCCAGACCGCCAGAGCGCTGGGGAATGCGGGCCCGGTCTCGGACTTTATGCTGGATATCGAAGAGGCGGGCTGTGAGTTTGCGCTCGGGCACCTGGAGCGTACGCGTGCGCTGTGCGATGCGATCCTCGGTTCACCGGGCGGGCTGACGGAGAAAGCGCTGGCCGCCAACCTGCTGGCGGAAGTGTATATGCGCCAGTCGGAGATCCGACTGGCGCTGGAGGCGTCGTTATGCTGGCTGGGCGTGTTCGGGATCCAGATCAGCCGCTACCCGGAAAATGCCGAATGTGACGAGGCCTGGCAGCAGTTCTGTCAACGCACCGCCGACGCGCCGCTGAACCCGTTTTCTCAGCTTAAGCTGATGGAGAACGCAGAGACCGAAGCGGTGATGAACCTGCTTTACAGCGCCAGTATTTTCGCCAGCTTTACCTGCCCGCGCCTGCACTTTTTACTCCTGTGCCGGATGATGCACCTCACGCTCGATCACGGCATCACCGGCGCCTCCACCACGGCGATGGCCTGGTTTGGCGTGCTGATTGGTCACCGCTACGCCGAATACCGTCTCGGATTTGAGTACGGCACGCTGGCTCGTGAGCTGGTGAACCGCCACGGCTATGATGCCTATGAAGCCAAAACTCTGCTGCCGCTCGACCAGCTCAGCGTCTGGACCCAGCCGCTGTCGTACACTATCGAGTGCGCAAAGGCCTGCTTTACCTCGGCGGTGACCCACGGCGACATGACGATGGCCTGTTTCGCGGCCTGTCATCAGATCATTAACTTCCTCTCCCGGGGCGATCATCTGGATGGCGTGCTGACCAGCATCGATCGCGGTCTGGCCTTTGTACGCAAAACGGATTATCAGGACATTGAAACCGTTCTGCACATTCAGCGCCGCTACGTGGAGTTTTTACGCACGCCGGTGACGGGCCCATGGAGCGCCGCCCAGGCGCTGCCTGACGATCTGCTGCCCGCGCCGCCGGAGCAGGCGCCCGAGCAGACCTCGACTATGCTGTTCTGGTACTGGCTCTATCGCGGGATGGCGCACTTTTCCTGCGGCGAATACGCCGACGCACAGGCGGATTTAGAGAGGGCGGGCTGGTATGCGTGGTCCGCGCCGGGTCATATTCATCTGCTGGATTACCATTTTTACAGCGCGCTGGCGCTCTCCCGTCAGCTCACGCCGGAGACCTTCTCGGCGGATTATCGCCGCAGTATTCATCACCATTACGACAAAATTGCCCTCTGGGCGCGGATCAATTCGGGCACGTTTGCCGATAAAGAAGCGCTGATTTACGCCGAAATCGTCCGTCTGGACGGCATGAACAGCATCGCGCTGGAGCAGTATGAAAAAGCGGTGCGGCTCTCGCGGGAGGGTGGCTTTAACCCGATCAATGCCCTGGCGCACGAGCTGGCAGGGCGTTTCTCGCTGGCCTGCGGCTACCCGACCGCCTCCGACGCCCATTTCCGCGGCGCGATTGCCGCCTGGGGGCGCGCCGGGGCGCAGGCCAAGGTGCGCCAGCTGGAGCAGGATTTCCCGCATCTGCTGGCCTCCGGGCAGAGCCGCGCGTATGACACGGCGGCCTTCGCCCAGAACGAGGTGATCCGCGATTTACAGAGCGTCATCAAAGCCTCACGCGCCTTGTCCGAAGAAATTAACCTCGAGCGTTTAATTGAAAACCTGATGACGCTGCTGCTTGAACGGGCCGGGGCGCAGCGTGGCCTGCTGCTGCGCGTTAGCGATAATCACATCCCGGAGATCGAGGCCAGTGCCTGGACCAGTACCGACGGGGTGCGGGTGCGCATCCTGAAGGCGTCACCGATGGCGACGGACATGCCGCTGTCGGTGCTGGCCGCAGTGATCCGCACCGGGCAGGAGATCCGCACCGGCAAACCGGAGGAGTTCCACCCGTTCAGCCAGGATCCGTATCTGGTGACGTCCGGCGCCGCCGTGATGTGTGTCCCGATGTTCAAACAGGCGCGGCTGGTGGGGGTGCTGTATCTGGAAAACCGCCTGATGCCGGAAGTGTTTACCGCCGAACATTCGCGCGTGGTCAGCCTGCTGGGCGCGCAGGCGGCGGTTTCGCTGGAGACGGCGCGGCTTTACGCCGAGCTGCTGGCGGAAAACATCCAGCGCCGACGGGTGGAGAAAGAGCTGCGCGCCAGCCAGACCTCACTGATGCTGGGCGAGCAGATCAGCCATACCGGCAGTTGGCGCTGGGAGCTGGTGCAGGATCTGATGTTTATGTCTGAAGAGTACGCCCGTATCCTTGGCCTGCCGGAGCAGCAAAAGATGATCTCAATGGCGGAGTTTTTAACCTTCGTGCATGAGGACGATTATGGCCGGATCAGCACCCTCGTTAACCAGAGCGTGCGCGACGGGCTGTCGATGCGCGCGGAGTTTCGCATTATCCGCACCGACGGCTCCGTTCGCTACATCCTCGGGATTGGCGATCCGGTCGGCGTCGGCAGCGAAGTGAATGAGTATTACGGCATCATTACCGACATCACCAGCCAGCGGGCGGCGGAAGATGCGATGCGGGTGGCGCAGGCGGATCTGGCGCGAGTCTCACGGGCCACCACCGTCGGGCAACTGACCTCCTCGATCGCGCACGAGATCAACCAGCCGCTGATGTCGATTGTCTCGAACGCCGGCGCGAGCCTGCGCTGGCTCAACCGCGATCCGGCGCGGCTGGACAAAGTGCGCGAGGGGCTGGAGGAGATCGCCGCCGAGGGCGAGCGGGCAGGGGAGATCATTCGCAGCATTCAGTCTCTGACGCGCAAGCAGGACCCCACGTTTACGCGTATTGATCTGCACTTCCTGATCCACCACATCATTATGCTTTCACGCAGCGAACTTGAGCTGCGACACATAAGCGTTGATTATCTTCTGAACGCTGACGACAGCTTTATCATCGGCGACAGCGTGCAGATCCAGCAGGTGCTGCTTAACCTGGTGATGAATGCGATGGAAGCGATGGCGGAAGTGACGGATCGCCCGTGCAGCATCACGATCTCCACCGCGAACTGCGGCGAGGGGAAGGTGATCTTTGAGATCGCCGATACCGGCAGCGGCATTGAGCCGGAGCTCACCGAGCGGATCTTTGACTCGTTCTATTCGACCAAAGCGCAGGGAATGGGGATGGGGCTGACCATCAGCGCCAGCATCATTGAACGGCACCGGGGGAAACTGAGCGCGCGCCGCAGAGAGCCGTACGGCACGGTATTTACCTTCGCGTTGCCGCTTGCCGGACAGGAGGAGTAACGGTTATTCCACTGGTTGATGTTTGGTCAGGCGCTCGACGGCCCTGACCAGTTCGGCCACGGAGCGGACCTGCATTTTCTCCATTACCCGGCGGCGGTGCACTTTCACCGTGATCTCACTGACGCCCAGCTCGGCGGCGATCTGCTTGTTGAGCTTGCCGCTGATGGCCAGCTCAAGCACCTCATGCTCGCGCGGCGTGAGGGACATGTGGCGCTGCTTCAGGGCGTAGTGCTCTTTGACGCGGGCGGCGTTGTGCTGTGCCAGTCTGAGCGCGGATTCGATGGAGCCGATGAGCGCGCTGGATTCAACGGGCTTAGTGAGAAATTCGTAGGCTCCGCCTTTGATCGCCCGGACGGACATAGGGATGGTGCCGTGACCGGTGAGAAAGATGATCGGTATTTCCCGCCCGCTGGCTTTCAGCGCATCTGCGACATCAAATCCGGTTATCGTGGGCATCTGCATATCGAGGATCACGCAGGAGGGCAGATCCTCAAAGGGATGGCTGAGAAAGGCTTCTGCTGAGGAAAAGCCAAGGGCGTGCATATCCGCGGATTCCAGCAGCCTGACAACGGACTGTCTGACTGTGTCATCGTCATCAACCACATAAACAATGTGTTCCATTCACCGCCCCGGTGTGTGATCAGTAAATCATCGACAATAAAATAGCGCCTTTTTGAACGTAAGCGACTGTTTGCTATCCTCATTCATACTAACACATTAATTATTATTATCATTTACCAATATGAAGATGATATGAAAGTGTAATAAAAATGTGGCGAATTAGTTAGGAGTGGAGCGCTGTTTTTAGAGACCTTTCCGGGGGCGGAGCCAGCGCACGACACGCGATGTTTTGTGTGAGGACGCCGACGGGTAAAACAGGCTACACTCTGATTTTGAGCGCGACAAGCTGAGGACATAACGATGCACTACACACTGAAAAGCAGTGACGATAAAGAAAAAGCGGAAGGAACAAACGGCGCGGGCGCTCTACAGCAAAAACTGCTGGAATCCCGTTCGATTGTCATCTCCGGTGAAATCAACCAGGAGCTGGCCCAGAAAGTCATCACTCAGATGATCCTGCTGCAAAGCGTCAGTAACGATCCGATCAAGCTGTACATCAACAGCCAGGGCGGCCATGTAGAAGCGGGCGATACCATCCACGACTTCATTAAGTTTATCCGTCCGGAAGTACACGTTATTGGCACCGGCTGGGTGGCAAGCGCCGGGATCACCATCTTCCTGGCGGCGAAAAAAGAGCACCGCTACTCGCTGCCTAATACCCGCTTTATGATCCACCAGCCGCTGGGCGGCGTGCGCGGTCAGGCAACGGATATTGAGATCGAAGCGCGGGAGATCATCCGCATGCTGGAACGCGTGAACAAGCTGATTGCCGACGCCACCGGCCAGCCGCTGGAGAAAGTGAAGAAAGACACCGACCGTAACTTCTGGATGTCACCGGCGGAAGCGCTGGACTACGGCATCGTGGGCAAACTGATCACCCATTATGACGAGCTGAACCTGGATTAAGTTTTAGCCCGCGTGTGCGTCGGGTGACGGCTTCGCCTTACCCGACCTACACGCGCTCGATTGACCCATGACAAGTTCCCCCTCTGCTTTCTTACCTATAATCGCGCCTGTTTACCCTCTCACTGGTGCTAACCATGGCGTATCAACTGAACCTGAACTGGCCGGAATTTCTTGAAAAATACTGGCAAAAACAACCCGTTGTACTGAAAAATGCCTTCCCGAATTTTGTCGACCCCATTACCCCTGATGAACTGGCGGGTCTGGCGATGGAGCCGGAAGTCGATAGCCGCCTGGTAAGCCACGCTAACGGCAAGTGGCAGGCGAGCAATGGCCCGTTTGAGCATTTCGATAACCTCGGTGAAACCGGCTGGTCCCTGCTGGCGCAGGCGGTGAACCACTGGCATAAGCCCGCCGCAGAGCTGGTGCGTCCGTTCCGCGTCCTGCCGGACTGGCGTCTCGATGACCTGATGATCTCCTTTTCTGTCCCGGGCGGCGGCGTTGGGCCGCATATCGATCAGTACGATGTGTTTATCATCCAGGGGATGGGCAGCCGCCGCTGGCGCGTGGGTGACAAGCTGCCGATGCGTCAGTTCTGCCCGCATCCGGCTCTGCTACATGTCGATCCTTTTGAGCCGATCATCGACGAAGATCTGGCGCCGGGCGATATCCTCTACATTCCGCCTGGATTCCCGCATGACGGCTTCACCCATGAAACCGCGCTCAACTACTCTGTCGGTTTTCGCGGGCCGAACGGTCGCGATCTGATCAGCAGCTTTGCCGACTATGCGCTGGAGAACGATCTGGGCGGCGAACACTACAGCGATCCGGATCTGACCTGCCGCGAACACCCGGGCCGCGTGGAGCAGTACGAGCTTGATCGCATTCGCGAGATGATGATCGACATGATTAGCAAGCCGGATGATTTCACGAAATGGTTTGGCAGCTTCGTCTCCACGCCACGTCACGAGCTGGATATTGCCGCCGCCGAGCCGCCGTATTCCGCAGAAGAGGTGCTGGACGCGCTTCAGGGCGGCGAAACGCTGTCGCGCCTGAGCGGCCTGCGCGTGCTGAACGTTAACGGCAGCTTCTTTATCAACAGTGAACAGCTGGAAACGGCGGATGTGAACGGGGCAGACGCGCTGTGCCGCTACACCGAGCTCGGCCAGGCCGAGCTGGGCGAGGCGCTGAATAATCCGGCGTTTGTGGACGAACTCACCGGGCTGATTAACCAGGGGTACTGGTACTTCGACGAGTAACATGAGGCGGCGTTTAGTCAGCCTAAACGCCGCTACGTTCAAACCAGCATATTACACGCCTTCCAGTAGTTAAGAAGCCGCTCATCGTCGCGCTCTTTCTCCGCTTTGATTTTCATCGCCTGGGCGAGATTTTCTCGCGATACTTCATGGCCTTTTTGCACGATGTCTAAAACCGCTTCACCAAGAGCCAGCGAAATTTCTGTCCGATTGTTGCGAATCGTCATAAATACCTCCTCGTTGGTTGCGATAAGTTAATTATGAACGGGAAATAATCAGTCGGTAATAATTCATCTCATTCTTATTTTTTCATTTCGGCGTTAAGTAGAATGAATATTCGGTTCTGTCAATGATGTTTCAAAATGCTAATAGGGCGTTTAAGCCTTAATTTATGCGCTACAGTTAATTTCGTGCAACAGGCAAATAACCGAAACAGGAGAATAATTATGGTAGATAAAAGCGCAATTAAGGATCACACTCAGGTTGTCGCCAGCTGCGGAACGCACGTCGGGGTTGTGGACCATCTTGATGGTGAGCGTATCAAGCTTGCGAAGAGCGATCCGGAATCGGGCGGCAAGCACCATTTTATTCCTCTCGGCTGGGTTGATAAAGTCGAAGATAATAAAGTTGTCCTGACCAAAAACCATAAAGAGGTTTTTGCTGAGTGGCAGGAAGCATAAATATATCTCTCGCAAGGAAATATATGCCTTCGCTCCGGCTTTGTCCGGAGCGTAATAGTGTCTGCGCCCGGTGATTGCTGCCATTGCAAATGGATGGTACTGTTTTGCCTGTCCTTTCCCGATGCAGGCCCCGAATGATGCTCCAGAGTGAAAATAGATCAGCGAAACGCATATTTTTTGTTGAAGATTTTCAGGTATTCGGCGAGCGCTATGGCATCGACTACCGTTTCCCCCAGTTAAAAGAGGCTCAGGTCAGCGGTAGCCCCGTGTTGCAGGGGAATGTTGAAGAGATGATGCTCTCGTCCGGCATTTCGCTGACCCATTCCGACGTACGTGTATTACAGCCCTATGAAACCACCTCTCGCCACAGCAGCCCGCTCTATATGCTGGTGGTGCTGGAAGGGTGCGTGACGCTCACGCTCAATGGTATCAATTATCCCGTCCGCCCGGGCATGGCGTTCAGCTCACGTCTGAGTGAAGATCAGGTAATGAGCGCGCGTCACGATGCCGACAGCACGCTGAAAACGCTCTCGTTTGGCGTGTACCCGCACGATGCCGGACGTGAAGCCTTGCTTGAGTCATTGCTTCTGGAATGGCAAAGCCTGAATGCACCCGCGTTTGTCTGGCAGGTTCCCGAGTTTGTGATGTCAGGTATTCTGCATGCGCAGCGGCAGGGGGGAAGCGTGCTCTCACGCAAGCTGTTGCTTGAGGGGCTGATGTATCAGCTGCTCGGCCATGGCCTCAACCAGCGCCAGCAGCCTTGCCCAAGCCGCCCTGAGCATGCGCGTCTTGAACGCGTGCGGAGCCTGCTGGAACAGTCTCCTGAACGGGATCATACTCTCGCGCAGCTGGCAGCCCTGGCTGCAATGAGCCCAAGCAGCCTGCGTAGCAAGTTCCGTCAGCGCTATGGCTGCACCCTCTTCGACTATCTCCGCAACTGTCGCCTTGCGCTGGCGCGCCGCTATCTGCTGGAAGGCCACAGCGTGCAGCAGGCGGCGTGGATGTGCGGGTATCAGCATGCCACCAACTTCGCCACCGCGTTTCGTCGTCATTACGGGATTTCACCGGGTGACGTGCGCAAACTCCGCTAACGTAATTTCTCCTGTCGCGCGAATGCATCCCGTGCGGTTTAGCATCGCGCATACGTAACCTGGCTGTACGCATAGCCGTTTGCACTCTCAAAAAGGTAATAATTCTTATTAACAATAAGAAATATCTCTGGAGAGGGTTATGTTTGCTAAATCGCGTCTGGCACTGCTGGTGGGATGGGTTACCGGTAGCGTCGCTTTTCCTTTACTGGCGCAGGATGCCCAAAAAACTGACACCGTGGTGGTGACCTCGCAGATGCAGTCTGCGGCCACCAAGCTTGAAACACCGGATATTGAAACCCCGCAGTCGGTCTCTATCGTCACGCGCGAGCAGTTCGAAGAGCAGGGCGCAACCAGCGTGCGTCAGGCCGTGAGCTACACGCCGGGGGTCTACAGCAACCAGATCGGGGCGTCAAACCGCTTTGACTACATGGTGCTGCGCGGCTTCTCGGACGGCAGTCTGGACAACGTCTACCTCGACGGCCTGAAGATGATGGGCGACACCAATTCCCACAGCTCGCTGGTGGTTGACCCGTGGTTCCTGGACAGTATCGAAGTCGTGCGCGGTCCGGCCTCCGTGCTCTATGGCCGCTCATCGCCGGGCGGGATTGTGGCGCTCACCTCCCGTAAGCCATCGTTCGATCCTGGCGGGGAGATTAAGCTCTTCGCCGGTAACAATAACCAGCGTGGGGCGATGTTCGACGTGACCGGCCCGGTTGATGATAACGACCGCGTGGCGGTGCGCCTCAGCGGGATGACCCGCTATGCTGATTCCCAGTTCGATCCGCTCAAAGAAGAGCGTTACGCCCTGATGCCGAGCCTGACCTGGCGTATCACCGACAACACCCGTCTGGATCTGATGGCCTACCTGCACCGCGATCCGGAAGGCGGCAGCCACTCCGGCCTGCCATATGAGGGCACCGTTGTACCGCACAGCGGTAAGAAAATCTCCAACACCTTCTTCGAGGGCGAGGACGATTACGACAAGTACGATCGTCGGGAAAACATGGTCGGCTATAACATCGAGCACCTGTTTGACAGCGGCTGGTCTGTGCGCCAGAAGCTGCGCTACCTGCACACCAAAGTCGAGCTGAACCAGGTGTATGCCGCAGGCTGGCTGAATGACACCGAGCTGAATCGCGGCTATTCCGGCTCTGACGAGAAGATGAACGCCATCACCCTGGATAACCAGGTCGACGGCAGCTTCGACACCGGGGAGGTGAACCACCGCGTGCTGATCGGCATGGACTATCAGGACCGCACCAACAACGTCACCGGCTACTACGGCGGCTTCCCGCCGATTGACGCTTTCCATCCTGTTTACGGCGCGAAGCCGGACTACATCACCCAGTACAGCAGGGAAAAACACAAGCTGCGCCAGACCGGCTACTACCTACAGGATCAGATGTCCATTGACCGCTGGCGCCTGACGCTGGGCGGGCGTTACGACCAGGTGAGCGTGTCGAACGTCGACAACTTTAACCACACCCGCAGCGATCTGGATAAAAACAACTTCAGCAGCCGCGCGGCGCTGCTGTATCTGTTTGATAACGGCGTTGCGCCGTACGTCAGTTACTCTACCGCCTTTACGCCGACCAGCTTTGCCGACGAGCAGGGCAATATCCTGGATCCGATGAAGGGCAAGCAGTGGGAAGCGGGCGTAAAGTATGAGCCAGAGGGGATGAACAGCCAGTTCAGCGCCTCGGTGTTCCGCATCAACCAGAAGAACATTGCCACTAAAGAGGAGCCGACCGATCCGTACCGTTCCATTGGTGAAATCGAATCCGAAGGCGTTGAGCTGGAGGCGATTGGTCAGCTGACCGACAGCCTGCGTATGCAGGCGGCGTACACCTACACGGATATTCGCTACAAGAAGAGCAGCCCGGAAGAGGAGGGCAAGCGCGCCGTTTATGCCCCGCGTAACATGGCCAGCGCCTGGCTGAGCTACGACGTCAAAACCGGCCTGCTGGACGGCCTGACCGTCGGCTCCGGCGTGCGCTATGTCAACGGGATCGCCAGCGATCGCCAGAACACCCATACGCTTCCGTCGTACACGCTGGTGGATATGACCGTGGGGTATGACCTGTCGAAAGTGGGGCTCACGGGCGTGAGCGCGCAGTTGAACGTCAATAACCTGACGGACAGAAGCTACGTCGCGGCCTGTAACTCTCTCTCTTACTGCTACTTCGGTGCAGAACGCAGCATTGTGGGCAGCGTTTCGTGGAAGTTCTGAGTTGTTGATTTTGCCGGGGGGCGGGAGCGGTTTTCTCCCTCTCCCTGTGGGAGAGGGGCGGGGTGAGGGCAAAATGCCGCACTACTCCTCCATCGCAATCACAATCGCTTCACCCATCTTTTTTAATGCCTCGCGATTTTTGTCTGTCGGCGGCAGCGCTACGTTGATCCGCAGGCAGTTGCGGTACTTCCCGGAGGCGGAAAACAGCGACCCGGCCGCGGCCTGGATCTTCAGCCGGCACAGCTGCTTGCTGACGCACACCATATCGACCGTCTCCGGCAGCTCAACCCACAGCAGGAAGCTGCCCTGCGGGCGGGTGACGCATATCTCTGCCGGAAAATACTGCCGCACCCAGCAGGTGTAGGTCTCCATATTCTGCTGATAAATCTGGCGCATACGCCGCACGTGGCGATGGTAATGGCCGTCGCGGATAAACGCCGCCACCGCCATCTGCGTGCCCGGCACGTTAAACCCGCCCGCGGCGTACTTCATGTGCATCACCCGATCGTAATAGCGCCCCGGCACAATCCAGCCGACGCGCAGGCCCGGCGCCACGGTCTTGGTAAACGAACTGCATAACAGCACGCGACCATCAATGTCCATAGAATGAATGGTGCGCGGACGCGGATACTCCGCCGCCAGCTCGCCGTAGATATCATCCTCAACAATCACGATATCGTGCCGCTGTGCCAGGGCTAAGACCTGCTTCTTCCGCGCCTCCGGCATGATAAACCCGAGCGGGTTATTGCAGTTTGGCACCAGGATCACCGCCTTGATCGGCCACTGCTCCAGCGCCAGCTCCAACGCTTCGATGCTGATCCCGGTTTCAGGATCGGTGGGAATTTCAATGGCCTTGATGTCAAAGCCGCGCAGCATCTGCATGGTGCCGTGAAACGACGGCGATTCCACCGCCACGATATCCCCCGGTTTGCACACCGAGAGCAGGGCGATCGACAGCGCGCCGTGGCAGCCGTTGGTAATGACAATTTCGTTTGCCGCGACGGTGGAGCCGCCGTCCAGCATCAGGCGGGCGATTTGCTCGCGCAGCTCCAGGCGCCCGTCGAGCACGTCATAGCTCAGCATCTCGCCGGGGTTATGCTGCGCGATGCGGCTCATCTCGCGCCACAGGGGCTTCAGGCTCGGCTGGTTAATGTCCGGCGAGCCGCCGCCAAAGGAGATCATCTCTTTGTCGGCGCGGGCGTCCAGCAGCATCATCACCTCATCCCACTGGGTAACGTCCACCGGGCGCTGCACCGGACGGGTCATCGCCGGGACGGGCGGCTGGGCTTTGCGTTTCGAGACGAAATAGCCGGAGCGCGGCTGAGGCGTGATCAGCTGGAGGTTTTCGAGGATCTGGTAGGCCTGCTGTATGGTGCTGATGCTCACGCCGTGCTCCTGGCTCAGCGTGCGTACCGACGGCAGACGTTCGCCGCTGCGATACAGCCCTTGTTCAATGCGTTCCGCCAGGAGGTTGGCCAGATGTTGATAGCGCGTCATGCTGTATCCTTTGTTTTCACCATACAGAGCATTAAACCAGTACAGATGGATGAATAAACCACCATGCAGATACCGTTTTAGCGGATCTGTATGGTAAACAAAAGCAGTTTTTGAATCTGTATTGTACTGGCCGTTTTCCATGATGATAACCCCACTGGCATAGCGAGGAGAGCATCATGGAATTCTACGAGAATCGTTCAAAACGTCCGTTTATCGCGTTTGTCTGGGTAGCGAAAACGCTGCGTAACTGGTATCGCATCAACCGTACCCGCCGTATTCTGAGCCAGATGAGCGACGAGCAGCTCAAGGACGTCGGGTTATCGCGATATGATGTGTGAGCATAGGGTTGCCTGGTGGCGCTACGCTTACCGGGCCTACAGGAGACCGTAGGCCGGGGAAGGCGCAGCCGCCACCCGGTGGTTTTCAGCTCAACAGTTCCAGCGTCTGCCGTTTCGGCCTTTCCAGCAAATCCAGCGCCTCCTGATACGACCGCACATTGTTATAGCCCATCACCAGCCCGTAGCGTTTTCCTGATCCGTGATACCACGCCGAAAGCGCATTGACCTGCAATTGCTGTTCCTGCCAGCAGCGGGCGATCTCCCGGTCAGCGCTTCCCTTTGCGAGGAACGCGACAATATGCATCCCGCCGTCGTTTTGCTCGGTGAAAAACAGATCGCCATAGACCTCACGCAGGGCGGCAATCATCCAGTCGCGGCGGGTCTGATAGAGCGCGCGCATCTTTTTCAGATGACGGAAAAAATGCCCTTCGTTGAGAAACGCGGTGAGGATCTTTTGCGTCAGCACCGGCTGGCCGCTGGTGAGGATGTCCGCGCTGTCGGTAAACACGCCGACGGTGCTGGCGGGCATCACCACGTAGCCCATGCGCAGCGATGGCATGATGGTTTTGCTGAAGGTGCCCATAAAGATCACCCTGTCGTGCTGGTCGAGGCTTTTCAGCGACGGCAGCACTTTGCGGGTGTAGTGAAATTCGCCGTCATAATCATCTTCGATAATCCACGCCTCGTTTTGTGACGCCCAGTCGAGCAACTGCTGCTTGCGCGGCAGGGAGAGCGTCACCGCCAGCGGGCTCTGGTGCGACGGAGTAACGATGGCGAAGCGGGCATCGTGGTGATTACGCAGCAGGTAGTCCGTATCCATCCCTGCGCGATCGACCGGCACGGTGTGCAGGCGGGGCACAATGCGCTTGAGCAACTGCTGCCCCATAAAGTAGCCTGGATCCTCAAATACCACCTTATCGCTGCGGCTGGCGAGCGTGTCGAGGATCAGGCGCAGGCTGCCGCTGTAGCCGCTGGTGATCATTACCTGTTCCGCGGTGCAGGATAACCCGCGCGAGATATTGAGATAGCGGGCTATCGCCTCGCGCAGCGGATACCAGCCCAGCACCGGCGGATTGAGCATTTCATCCTGACGCATGGCGCGCGTCGCCTGGCCCGCCAGCAGCAGCCATTTTTTATAGGGGAAGCTGTCGAGCGCGGGAATGCCGGGGCGCAGAAAACCGGCCCGTTCGCGCTGGCTAATCAACGACGCCGGCAGCGTGCCGGTCGCTTGTTCTGTGGGGGCGTTTTGCGCGGGCAGCAGAAGATCCGGATTCACCCGCGTCCCGCGCGCGCCCTGGCTCACCAGATACCCTTCGCCCGTCAGAATGGCATACGCCGTCTCGACGGTTTTGCGCGCCACCTTCAGCTCTTCCGCCAGCACGCGGATGGCAGGTACCCTGTCGCCCGGCTTCAGCACGCCGCGCATGATGTTGTCGCGATAGCGGGAATAAATCTCGTGATAGCCCGGCTTCATGTCCTACCTCATTTCATGATTTTTGTATCTTTTTACTATGTCATGAACGGCGTAGATTTGCTTCATCGCATGACACATGCCGCACAAAAAAGAGGAAAGACAATGAGCACTCGCGTAAACCACCACAAAGCCACACCTGCACTCACCAACGCGCTTTCCGCCCTGAGCATGGAAGTGGCGAAAACCTCTATTGATCCGGCGCTGAAGCACCTGATCGACATTCGCGTGTCGCAGCTGAACGGCTGTACGTTCTGTCTCGATATGCACTCAAAAGAGGCGAAAATTGCCGGCGAGCGCGAGCTGCGCCTGTACCATCTGGCGGCCTGGCGCGAGTCCCCGCTGTTCAGCGCCCGTGAAAAAGCGGCGCTGGCCTTCACCGAAGCGCTGACCCAAATCGGCGTTCACGGCGTGAGCGATGCGCTGTACCGCAGCGTGGCGGAGCACTTCTCGGACGTGGAGATTTCAGAGCTGAACTTCGCCATCGTGGCGATCAACGCCTGGAACCGCCTGGGCATTACCTCCCGCATGGAGCCGGGCTCGCTGGATGCGGCGTACGGGCTGAACAAGGCTAACCTGGAATAATCCCGCGCTCGCGGATCATCGCCACCAGCGCCCGCAACCCCGGCGGGACGTGGCGATGGCCGGGGTAGTACAGGCGCAGCCCGGCAAACGGCTGCGCCCAGTCGTTTAAGACGCTCACCAGCTCCCCGCTTTTCAGCTCGTCCTGAATATAGATTTCCGGTAAAAATCCCACCCCTAACCCCGCTTTTACGGCGCGGATCGAGGCAAAAAGATCGGACGTCGCAAAGCGCGGCGGCACGGCAAGGGCGTACGTTTCCCCCCGACGGGCCAGCTCCCAGCGGTAGATCCCGCCGTGGGCCATACGCATGCCGATCCCCTGATGTGAAAGCAGATCGTCCGGCGTCTCGGGTATGCCGTGACGGGCGAAATAGTCCGGCGTGGCGGTGACGAGCTGGCGGATCTCACCGGTCAGCGGCACAGCGATCATGTCCTGCGGAACGGACTCTTCGAGGCGGATCCCCGCGTCATAGCCTTCCGCTACGATGTCGATCATCCTCGCTTCGCTCACCGTTTCCACGCGCATTTTCGGGTAGCGGATCATGAAGTCGATCAGCAGCTGGTCCAGAAACAGGGTGCCGATATGGTTCGGCACGTTGAGGCGCAGCGTTCCGGCGGGTTCCCCGGTGTCGCTGTGGATCTCTTCCCCGGCGAGGCGGATCTCCTGTAGCGCCGGGCCGATACGCGCCACGTAGCGCTGTCCGGCGTCGGTGAGCGCCACGCTGCGGGTGGTGCGGTTGAAAAGCCGCGTCTCAAGGCGGCTCTCCAGCCCGGCGATGGCGTTGCTGACCGCCGTGGCGGACATCCCCAGTTCCTGCGCCGCGCCGCGAAAGCTGCCGCGCCGCACCACCGCCATCACCACTTCCAGCTCTGTCAGACCTGAACGATGCATAGATTATCCTGAAAATCGAAACAACCCTTGCAGCATAGCGTGGATTATCGCAACGGAGAAGGCGTGACAGACTGGGCTCACACAGCCTGAGGAGGTTTATATGCACACCATCGAACAGATCTTTATTAACGGCGAGTTTGTTACCCCGCACGGTACCGAACGGTTTGATTTGTACAATCCGGCGACGGCGCAGGTCATCGGCCAGGTTCGCCTGGCGGATGAGGTTGACGCTGAACGCGCTATCGCGGCGGCGAAAGCGGCGTTTCCGGCGTGGTCGCAGACCACAAAGCAGGAACGCATCGCCGCGCTGAAGCGCATGCACGCCGCCGTGGCCGCTCGTCACGACGCTCTGCTGGAAGCGGTCATTGAAGAGTACGGCGCGCCCGCCTCGCGCTCGGCGTGGATGGCAAGCTATCCGGCAGAGGTGATTGCTCAGGCCATCGAGGCGCTGGAGGCATTTGAGTTTGTCACCTCCGCAGGTGCCGCAACGGTGCAGATGACGCCGCTCGGCGTGGCCGGGCTGATTACGCCGTGGAACAGCGATGCGGGGTTTATCTGCGGCAAACTGGCGGCCGCGCTAGCGGCGGGCTGCACGGCGGTCATCAAGCCGAGTGAAATGAGCGCCCTGCAAACGCAGATTGTCACCGAAGCGCTGCGCGACGCTGCGCTGCCGCCGGGCGTGTTTAACATCGTCACCGGACGCGGCGAGACGGTGGGCGAAACCCTCAGCCGCCATCCGGACGTCGCGAAAATCTCGTTCACCGGTTCCACGAATACCGGCAAGGCGATCCTGCGCAACGCGGCGGAAAGCTTTAAGCGCGTAACGCTGGAGTTGGGCGGTAAATCGCCGACGATCCTGCTGGATGATGTGGATCTCGAGCAGGCGATCCCGCTGGTGATCCAGGCCGGGTTTATGAACAGCGGGCAGGCGTGCGTGGCCGGGACGCGCATTCTGGTGCCTTACTCGCGCAAGGCGGAGATCGAAACCGCGCTGGCGCAGGCCGTGGCGGCGGTGAAATCCGGCGACCCGCGCAACAGTGCGACAGACGTCGGCCCGATGGTCAGCGAAAAGCAGTGGCTGCGGGTGCAGGGCTATATCCGCAAAGGAATCGAAGAAGGGGCGCGCCTGCTGGCGGGCGGCGAAGGGCGACCGGACGGCACGCGGGACGGCTGGTTCGTGCGTCCGACGCTGTTTGCAGGCGTGAACAATCGGATGACCATTGCCCGCGACGAGATTTTCGGCCCGGTGCTGTGCGTAATCCCTTATCAGGACGAGGCGGAGGCGATTGCCATTGCCAACGATACCGAGTACGGCCTGAGCGCGATGGTGCTGGGCGGCGATGTGGACCGCGCGCGACGCGTGGCACAGCAGATTGTTTCCGGTCGCGTGCTGGTGAACACCCTGGCTCATGAACCGAAAGCGCCGTTTGGCGGGTTTAAGCACTCCGGCGTGGGGCGCGAGATGGGCGAGTGGGGGATCCGCGCGTTTATGGAGCCGAGGTCGGTTCTGGGCTAAAGCTTCGCTCTTTACCGAAGCATTGTGCTTTTCCATCCTGCATTCTCTCCTCAACATCACAGCGGAGAGACCATCATGATCGCAGTCCTTTTCGAAGCCAAAGCCGCGCCTGCCCATCAGGCGCGCTACCTCCAACTTGCCGCAGAGCTTAAGCCTTTGCTGGCCGACATCGACGGCTTTATCGATATCGAACGGTTCCAGAGCCTGACGACCGACGGCAAAATCCTCTCCCTTTCCTGGTGGCGGGATGAAGAGGCCGTCCGCCGCTGGAAGCAGAACGTCTTTCATCAGGCGGCGCAGGCCGAAGGGCGGGCGTCGATTTTTTCTTTCTACCGTATTCGGGTGGCGCAGCTGGTGCGGGAATACAGTTCCGAAACCGGAGGGCACGCGGCGTGTCTATCCTGACTCAGTACAGCGACCATGCGAATCACCTTATTCTGCTGACGGATGATGATAAGCTGGCCGCAGAGATCACCGAACCCTGGGCGGCCCATGCTTAAGACGAGTTTACCCCCTGACAACAGCGCGATGCTGGAAAAGGCGATTGCCGCGGTGGCGGCTGCAATGGCAGATCCGTCGCGCGTGAAGATGCTTTGTGCGCTGATGGACGGGCGGGCGTGGACCGCCACTGAACTGAGCACCGCGGCAGACGTCGCCCCGTCGACCGCCAGCGGGCATCTCACCCGGCTGGTTGAAGGGCAGCTAATTACCTGCCTGTCGCAAGGGCGGCATCGTTATTATCGTCTTGCCGGGCACGACGTGGCGGCGCTGGTGGAACAGATGATGGGGCTTTCGTGGAGCCGCATTACCCCGCCGGAAACCAGCGCGCCGAAAGCCATGCGTGAAGCCCGGACCTGCTACGACCATCTCGCAGGCGCGGTGGCGGTGCAGATCTATGATTTCATGCAGGCGGAAGGCTGGCTGGAGGCTGACGGTTCCGCATTGACCCTGTATGGTCGGGAGCAGTTCCTGGCGCTCGGTATTCCGTTAAGCGCTCATCCGCGTCGGAAGGCCTGCTGCGCCTGCCTGGACTGGAGCGAGCGGCGGTTTCATCTTGGCGGTGAGGCGGGCGCTGCGCTGCTTATCCACATGGAAAGCAAAGGCTGGATCCAGCGGGTGGCGGGTTATCGGGAGGTGGTGGTGACGGCTTCGGGGAAAAGTGCCGTCAGGAAGCATTTTAGCCGCTAAACGCCGCTGCGGGCTGATGCCCTCACCCCGACCCTCTCCCACAGGGAGAGGGAGAACATCGTTTCGCAATTCCTGCGCTTTAACTTCTCGTTTCTTGATACTTATCCTGATAACTATTATCGTGATGGCGTACTACGAGAGGGCTCCCCATGAGTGAAGAAGATCTGTTTAGCCGCAGGCCGATGGGCATGCGGATGGCGATGATCGTGCGTCAGTGGCGCGCAGTCATCGACGACGCCATTCTCGACACCGGGTTAACCCAGTCGAGCTGGACGGTGATGATGCAGCTTCATCAACTCGGGGATAACGTCTCGGTCAGCGAGCTGGCGGAAGTGCAGGGCATTGAACTGCCTCCCCTAATGCGCACGCTGACACAGCTGGAAAAGCAGGGCTACCTGCTGCGCACCGTCTCGCCGTATGACAAGCGTATCCGGCTGCTGACGCTGACGCCTGAGGGAAAAGCCATTCTTGAAAGGCTCTCTCAGGTGATTGAGACGTTCCAGGCGCGCGTATCGCAAAACATCGCGCCGGAACATATCGATATTTTCAGCGCTACTCTCAATCAAATCGCCTGCAATTTGCGGACAATCCGCGAAGAAGATAATAAGACCGAAAAATAATGACTCCTGAACAAAAGTTTGCCCGCTGGGTAAGGGTGAGTATTGCCTCTTTCCTGCTGATGTTTGTTTACTTTATCGTCGCGGATATCTGGATCCCGCTGACGCCGGACTCCACCGTGATGCGCGTGGTGACCCCGGTGTCTGCCCGCGTCTCCGGGTATGTGGCGGCGGTACATGTCCATAACAATAGCCAGGTTAAGAAAGGCGATCTGCTGTTTGAGCTCGACGCCACGCCGTTTCGCAATAAGGTCGAGGCGGCGCAGATCGCGCTGGAACAGGCGCGTCTGTCTAACGATCAGCTGGATGCGCAGATTGCCGCAGCGCAGGCCAGCCTGAAAACCGCCGTGCTGACCGCGCGTAACGACAAAGTGACATTCGACCGCTACCAGAAACTGAGCACCTTGCAGAACGTATCGCAGGCGGATCTGGATAAGGTCCGTACCACCTGGCAGAGCAGCGAGCAGTCCGTCAGCTCGATCCAGGCGAATATTCATAACCTGCGCATTCAGCGCGGCGAGCGGGATGAGCACCGTAACGTGACGCTGCAAAAATACCGTAACGCGCTGGATGAAGCGGAGCTGAATCTTGGCTGGACGAAGGTCTACGCCGAGGCGGACGGCACGGTCAGTAACCTGCAATTAAGCCCCGGTTTTTACGCCTCATCCGGTTCGGCTGCGCTGGCGCTGGTGAACACCCGGATCGATATCGTGGCGGATTTCCGCGAGAAGAGCCTGCGTCATACCCATCAGGGGACCGACGCTGCCGTGGTGTTTGACGCCTTCCCGGGGCACGTTTTCCGTGCCCACGTTACCAGCAGCGACGCGGGGATCCTCGCCGGACAGGAGGCCGTAAACGGTCAACTTTCTGAACCGGAAACCTCCAACCGCTGGGTGCGTGATGCCCAGCGTATGCGCATTCACGTGGCGCTGGACGAAGCCTTACCGAAGCCGCTGCCGACCGGCGCGCGCGCCACTGTGCAGCTCTACAACAGCGAAGGGCCGTTTGCGCGATTCTTCTCCGGGATGCAAATCCATCTGGTGAGCCTGCTTCACTATGTCTATTAGCACCCTGGCGCGGGTATTTACCCCGCACGGCAACATCGTCTATACGGCAAACGACTTTCGCCAGACCCTGCGTATCGTCTTTGCCGGGATGATTGCGCTCAGTATTTCGAGTTTCTACAACACCAGCTACGGCGTGTTTTTTGTGGTCTACCCGATCATGCTTCTCTCGCTGGTACCGGTGTTTAATCGCCACGTGGCGAAGCAGTTTATCTTCAGCGCCTCGCTGAACTGCGTCGAAATGGTGTTGATTATCGGCTATCTGTCGCAGTGGCCGGTCATCATGACGCTGGTGGTGTTTGCCTTGTACGTGATGCGTTTTCGCTTTATGAGTAAGGGGCCGCTGTTCCTGTTCGGCTCGATGGGCGTGGTTTGCCAGAGCGTGATGCTCAACTTTATGAGCTACCCCACCACCAACTGGCACACGCTTTTATTCTCTAACATCGAAGCGAGCGTGATGGCGGTGTGCCTGAGCGCGCTGATGAACTACCTGCTGCCGGACGTGGAGCCGCGCAAGCCGCCGCCGCTGATTGAGAAAGACGACGCCCGCGTGCGCCACGAGTCGCTGCTATCCGGCACCGTGGCGACGCTGATTTTCGTGGTGTTTCAGATTAGCGACTTAAGCGATTCGCTTTCGGCGCTGATGGCGGGGATTTTGATCCTGTTCCCGATGCACTATCGCGGCTCGGTTATCAGCTCCATCTGGCGCGTGGTTGGCGTGGTGCTGGGGTGCCTCTATATCCTTGTCGTCCAGCTTATCCTCTACGATCACAGCAGCCATATGCTGCTGATGATGCCGCTGATTGGCCTTGGCCTGGCGTTTGGCGCGCGTCTGCACGTAATGGAGAAGGTCGGCGCCGGGGTAGGCTTCGCCAGTATCACCACCATCGGCATTATGTTCGGGCAGAACATGCACCCGGACAGCGACCTGGTGTTCAGCGATCTATACCGCATCACCTCCGTTACCTTCGCGCTGGTGGTCACGCTGACGATGGTCTTTCTGGTGCACCTGATCCTGAATCGCTTCGAGGCGACGCGCTACGTTATCGCGCCGCCAAAAGCGGATTAATGCCCCAGCACGGCGGGTAGCTGCGAGAGCAGAAACAGGATCAGGCCAATCGTACCGCCCACCAGGGTACCGTTAACGCGAATGAACTGAAGATCTTTACCGATATTGAGTTCTATCTGGCGTGACATGTCTTTGGCATCCCAGCTTTTCACCGTGTCGCTGATATGGCGCGTCAGGAACGCGGCGAAATCCGGCGCCACGCGGTGCGCGGCCTGCTCCAGATGCTCATTCAGCGACGCCCGCAGGCTGGCGTCGTTGGTCAGCGTTTCGCCAAACCACAGCCCGGCGTTGGCGATACGCTGCTTCACGCGGGAATCATCGCTCTGCATGTCATTTTTCAGCCACTGGCGCAGGTCAGCCCACATTTCCCCCAGATAGCGGTTAAAGGCCTCATCATTCTTGAGGTAGTGTTTGATATTCTCGGCTTTCGCCGTCATCTCCGGATCGTTTTTCAGATTGTCGATGAACTTGATCGTGGCGCGGTCAAACGCCTGACGGATCTGGTGCGTACGGTCGTGGCTGATATCGTCCAGCAGCGTGTTCACCGCGTTCGACACCATCTCCGCGCTTTGATCGCCCAGCCACTCGGTGGGCAGCACCATCGCCTTGCGCGGATGCTCGGTCTTAAGCCAGTGAACGATCTGGTCAGCAATAAATTCCCGCGTGCTTTCCCGCTGAATCAGGGTAATCAGGCGGTTTATGATGGCGTCCAGCAGCACCTGGTGACGGTTGTTTTTGGTCATGCTTTCCAGCATGACGGCGCTGGTCTCGGTTAAATCGACCTTGTCGATAGCCTTATGCACCGCGCGTTTGAGCAGACGCTGGATGCGCCCATCGTCGGTAAGTTCCAGAAAACCGCCCATCACCTGCACCAGATGCTGCCCCACGCGCCGGGCGTTATCGGGCTGGCTGAACCAGGTCCCAATCATCTGTGCGGGCTCGTAGCGACGGATAAGATCGACAAGGGATTGCGTATCGAGAAACTTTTCCTGCACGAACTGGCCGAGATTGTCGCCGATGCGGTCTTTATTGCGCGGGATAATCGCCGTGTGGCGCGAGACAAAGGGAATGGGCACCCGGCGGAACAGCGCGACAACGGCAAACCAGTCCGCCAGCGCGCCAACCATCGCCGCCTCGGCAATGGCCTTTACGCCGCGCACCCAGAAGGTTTGCGGCAGGAACAGGGTGGTGATAAACGCTGCGACGGCAATCAGCAGCAGCGACAGCGCGAGAAGCTTGGCGCGTTTGAGTTCGGTATGCTTTTCCATGGGTTAAGGATAGAGGGTGATGGAGGTAAAATGCAAAATGTGCTATCTGGTGAAGAATTAAAATTCCTCTTTTAACTGACAGATCAGAAGATTTGTTGCATTCTCTTTCTGGTTCGGAGTATTCGTTTCTCATAGCTAATAATAATCTATTTTCTGGGGTATATAAAATGAATTTACTGTATCGTTTTATAAATGGAATAAAAAATAAATCCTTGGATTTATATTTGTTCCTTTTCTTTGTAGGTTGTTTTGTTTTGTTGAAAATAAAAGATCCAGTTCGGGTTTATTTGTCATATGCATTATTTATTGGCCTTTTAGTCATGCTGTATTTAAAAAGGCAGCGTGCCCGGGAAATTATTATTCATTTTATTCGGTTCGAAAGTGGCGGTGTTGTAAATAAGTTGGCCGGATGGGCGTCGCTCCTTGCCTGGGGTGCGTTTCTTCTTTTTCCTTTTGCAATAAATATACAGTTTGGTTTTCTTGCAAAAGTACTGTTGGTGATGTTCTCCATTTTTATTGTTATTAGCAGCGTTTTAACAATCTTTGTTCTCGAGAAAGATGGCCATGAGAAAGTAAAAAATATACGGGTTATGTTATTTTCATTTATATCAATCTGTTATGTTTTATCTAGTGCGTTCTCGGCAAGTTTATTTCTTCAGTTGAGTAATATGGATTTATCATCCAGTCCATGGTTGGAGTTTACATGGAAGCTCAGTTCATTTTTTGTATTGATATTTTTTATATTGCAGTTGACTACTTACGTAATATTCATCGTGACTGCTGATCATGCAAAAGGATATAGACTTTTTACTATTTTTGGTGCTTTGATTCTAACGAGTTTAATCGTATTATTTGTCTCAAGCAGGCCGGATGTAGTAGCATATTATGTTTTAAAATATTCTACTGGCAGTGAATGGCGGAGTGATTTTACATGTGAGAATGAAAAAATATCACGCCCTAACGAGAGATATTTCGGTTATAATACCGATAAGTACACAGCTTACTTTTTCAATCGTAACGGAAAGTGGGGGTTCGATGAGATAACTTGTGTTAAAAACTCGCAAGAGGGGAAAGGATATACTGTAAAAAATGTATCGACAGAAAATATCCCTCATTGGGTGAAATAATTAAAATCACAGTTCCCCCTGTCGGTAAACGAAAGGGGGAAAACGTATAAGAACCCTCCGTATATACCCAACTTTACCTTCATAGTCAGACAGATTGACTACCCTTAATACCCTAAGCGGTAAAACAAGGAGATTCGATATGGCTTACCAGACAGTAAATCCTGCCACGAACCAGCTCATCAAAGAATATCCCTCTCACACTGACGCAGACGTTGAAGCGGCGCTGAAGGCAGCCGATGCGCTCTATCACTCCGACTGGGCGAAAGGTGACATAAGCCAGCGCCTGCCGGTGCTGCATAAGCTGGCGGACCTGATCGACGAACGCGTGGAGGATCTGGCGAAAATCGCCAGTCAGGAGATGGGTAAGCTCATCGAACAAAGCCGCGGTGAAGTGAAGCTATGCGCGCAAATCGCCCGCTACTATGCTGACAACGCGAAGCAGTTCCTGGCCCCGGTGAAGTATGACTCTGAACTCGGGGAAGCATGGGTTGAACATCACCCCATCGGCGTGCTGATGGCCGTCGAACCATGGAACTTCCCATACTATCAGCTGATGCGCGTTCTGGCGCCAAACCTGGCAGCGGGCAACCCGGTGATCGCCAAGCATGCCAGTATCGTGCCGCACTGTGCAGAAACCTTTGCACAGCTGGTACGTGAAGCGGGCGCGCCGGAAGGGGCGTGGACCAACCTGTTTATCTCGTCCGAACAGGTGGCGAACATCATCGCCGACGATCGCGTACAGGGGGCGGCGCTGACCGGTTCAGAAAAAGCGGGTAGCGTGGTTGCGGCACAGGCTGCGAAACACATCAAAAAATCGACCCTTGAACTGGGCGGGAACGACGTCTTCGTGGTGCTGGACGATGCGGATCTGGAGAAAGCCGTGAAGATCGGCGTTAACGCGCGGCTTAATAACGCCGGGCAGGTCTGTACCGCGGCGAAGCGCTTTATCCTGCATGAAAAGATTGCAGACGCCTTCCTGAACAAATTCACCGAGGCGTTTAAGCAGGTGAAGATTGGCGATCCGCTGGACGAAAGTACCACGCTGGGGCCTTTGTCATCCAAAGACGCGCTGGAGACGCTAACTAAACAGGTTAACGAGGCGGTGAAAAACGGCGCGAAGCTGCACCATGGCGGCAAGCCGGTTCAGCGTGACGGGAGCTTCTTTGAGCCGACCATCCTGACCAATATCTCGCGCGATAACCCGGCGTATTTCGAAGAGTTCTTTGGTCCGGTAGCGCAGATTTATGTGGTGAAAGACGACGACGAGGCGGTTGCCCTGGCGAACGACTCCCACTACGGTCTGGGCGGAGCGGTGTTCAGCCAGAACATCGAGCGCGCGAAGAAAATGGCGTCGCGCATTGAGACCGGGATGGTGTACATCAACTGGCTCACCGATACGGCGGCAGAACTGCCGTTCGGCGGCGTAAAACGTTCGGGTTACGGACGCGAGCTGTCGGATCTGGGGATCAAAGAGTTTGTGAACCAGAAGCTGGTGGTGGTGCGTAAGTGACGTAGTAATAAAAAACCTGCCGAAGGGCAGGTTTTTTTATCTATCAGGTGGCTTAGAAGCTCACGCCGCCGCCGAAGTAAGCGCCGTCTACCAGCGTGTGGTTTGGACGACCGTCTTTGCCATCAACGCTCACGTGGCGGTAGCCCACTTTCAGCGTAACCGGTTTGACCGGGGTCCAGCTTACGCCGCCGTTAGCTTCAACGTAGTTCTTCACGCTGTTGTTCAGTCCGTCTGGCGCAACGTAGCCTTCACCGAATACCCTGATGCTGTCGGTCAGGGCAACGTTCACACCGCCGCCGACCGGGAACGCCACGCCGTTATCGCCTTTCTTCGGGCCAACGTAGAGGGCCTTAGCGCCTGCGTTCAGCATTACCGGGCCGACTTCGAAATTGTAGCCTGCGCCCACGCCACCGGTCGTGGTGCCGTCGTCGGTGTTTTTCAGCCAATTACCTTCGGTGTACAGACCGGAAGTTGATTTGCCCATTTCCACATTCAGATTGGTAAAGTTTTTACCCTGCTCAATGCTGCCGCCCATTGCCAGTGCGGAGCCCGATACGGCGGTGAGAGCAGAAAGGATGAGAACGTTAAGCTTTTTCATGCGTGTTTCCTCTTCATCAAATTAATCTGAGGGCACCTTAACAAGGGATGTTTATGACTGCAAATGTGATGTGTGTCGCAGTTTTATGCTGTTTTTGTTGGGTTTTTTAATCTTAAATGTTGATGAGATGTTTTTATGGCAGATCGTCAATCCTCAATCCATTCGTGTTTAGGGAAAGTTTATATTTTTGGCTAAACGTTTAATGAACGAGGCGAAGAAAGCCGTTTGAGGTGAATTAATTAAGTTTCTAATAATTTCCAAAAGTATTTCGGCTGTCACAGATCAAGACAGAGGTTTACATTTCTGGTGATTGCTATACGTATTTCTTTGCCGATCCGCTGTCTTTTCATGTCATTTTTCTGACACGTTTCTTCATTACGTTGTTGGCTTCACTTACTGGATGCTAACAATATGAAAAGAAAAATTATTCCTGTGCTTATCGGTTGTGCGCTCTCTTTCTCTGGACTGGCTGCGCAGCCTACCGCTGAGCGCTATATCGTCAGCTTCCCTGACGGCTCCCATGTGAAATACAGCGGCGCGTTTGCCGATGCGTTCCCGAACGGGCTCCCGGTGGGGATGGGTTCTGGCCTGCTGTTTACGGGCAAGCAGGGCGATGCGCTGACGTTTGCGACCGTGACCGATCGCGGTCCTAACGCGGATTCGCCAAAAATGGGGAAAAACGATGCCAAAATCTTTGTTACCCCGGATTTCGCCCCGCTGCTGATGACGATCCGCGTGCAAAACGGTAAAGCGGAGGCCGTGGACGCGCGACCGCTGCATGACGATAAAGGCGAGATCAACGGCCTGCCACTGCAAAGCGGTGTGATTGGTTCCACCAATGAAGTCGCGTTCAGCGACACCTTAAAAGTACTGAAAGGCGATAACCGCGGGCTGGATACGGAAGGCATCACGCCGGACGGGAAGGGCGGCTACTGGCTGTGCGATGAGTATGGCCCGTTCCTGATTAACGTCGACAGTAAAGGGAAAATCCTCGCGATCCACGGTCCGCAGGCGACGCAAGGGGAGAAGTCCATCGCGGGCGGTCTGCCAAACGTTATCAAATGGCGTCAGGCAAACCGGGGCTTTGAAGGCCTGACCCGCATGCCGGACGGACGGATTATTGCCGCCGTGCAAAGCACACTGGATATCGACGGGAAGAGCAAAAAACAGGCGCTGTTTACCCGTCTGGTGAGCTTCGATCCGGCGACCGGGAAAACCGCGATGTACGGCTACCCTGTCGACAGCACGGCCTACAGCAAAAACAGCGACGCCAAAATCGGCGACATAGTGGCGCTGGATAACCACACCATCCTGCTGATTGAACAGGGTGAGGATAAAAATGACGCAATGCGTAACCTCATCTACAGGGTGGATCTGAGCAAGGCGAGCGATCTGGCCGCCTTCGACAAGCCGGGCGAATACCCGGAGTTTGACGATGAGAAAACGCTGGCGCAGCGCGGCATTACACTTGCTGAAAAAACGCAGGTGGTCGATCTGCGTGCGCTGGGCTGGCAGCAGGAAAAGGCCGAAGGACTGGCGCTGATTGACAGCAAAACGCTGGCGGTAGCGAACGATAACGATTTTGGCGTGAAGGTAGCGATGCAAAACCCGGTCGAGGGCAAGAAGCTTAAGGATTACCGGGTGAACGCGGAAGGCAAGCTGACGCTGGATGATAAACCGGTGGAAACCACGCTCAGCGTGAAGCCGCTGAAGAAGCCGGAGTCCGACAGCGAGCTGTGGATTGTGACGCTGCCGGAGGCGTTGAAATAAGTTTCCCCCTCACCCTAACCCTCTCCCCGCGGGGGAGAGGGGATGATCGGTGCGATTTACTTTTTCAGCCCCGCAAACGCTGCCCGAATTTCTTCTTCCGGCAGCTGTATTCCAATAAACACCATCACGCTGTGCGGCGTTTCATCGCCCCACGGGCGATCCCAGTCGGCGCTGTACAGGCGCTGCACCCCCTGGAACAGCAGGCGGTTCGGCTCGCCGTCGATCCACAGCATCCCTTTATAGCGCAGCAGCTTGTCGGCAAACGACAGCAGCAGGTTTTCCATCACGCGGGAGACCTCGCTGATGTCTACCGGGTAGTCCAGCTCCACCACAATCGACGCCACGTCGTTTTGCTTGTCGGACATAAAGTGAAAGCGCGGTTTCGCGGTAACGTTCTCTTCCAGCATAAAGCCGTTGGTGTTGAACAGCTGAGCGAGATCGATATCGCCGTGCGTCACCGTATAAATGGGCGCACGCGAGTTGATGCGCGTCAGGCGCTCGCGCAGTTTTTCGCTTTCACCTGCCACGTCGGTTTTGGTCAGCAGGATGCGGTCGGCGTAGCCCACCTGAGACTGGGCGATGGTGAACTGGTTCATCTGCTCGTCGGCGTGTACCGCATCCACCAGAGCGATGACACCGTCCAGCAGGTAGCGCTGGCAGATGATCTCGTGGGAGAAAAAGGTCTGAATAATCGGGCCGGGGTCGGCCATGCCGGTGCACTCGATCACCAGACGGTCGAAGACGATGTCACCGCGATCGCGGCTGTCGAGCAGGTCCAGCAGGGCGTCTTCTAATTCGTTAGAGCGGGTGCAGCAGATGCAGCCGTTGGTCAGGGTTTTGATCTGGGTGGCGCGGTCGCCAATCAGCTGATCGTCAACGGAGACTTCGCCAAATTCGTTTTCGATGACGGCGATTTTGAAGCCGTGCTGCTCGTTCAGAATGTGGCGCAGCAGGGTGGTTTTACCGGCGCCGAGGAAACCGGTCAGCAGGGTAACGGCAATCGGGGTCATGGTTTCTCCTTTAGCAGCAGCGGACGCCGCCTTCTCCACTTCCGCCGTAGCGCGCTTCCTGACGCTCGCGGAAGAATTCAGTGTAAGTCATGTACGGCTTATCCGGATGGTTGGTCTTCATATGCTCAACGTAGTTGTCATAGTCCGGAATGCCAATCAGCATTTTCGCCGCCTGACCGAGGTATTTTTTTGCTTCGCCTAAGTTACCAAACATTGAGGGTTCCAGATAGAAGAAGCCCGGAGGCGCGCAGCGATCCGGGCCTACAGTAACATGCTTAATTAATGGTGTGAGGAGGTCTTCACGCCGCCTTCCGGCACCGGCACGTACGGGGTTTCTTTGTCCGTACGGCCCTCAACGTTACGCACTTTCATCCAGGTTTTGATGCCGTAGAAGATGATGCTGTACACCACCACCAGGAACAGAATGCTCAGACCCGCGTTGGTGTAGTTGTTCACCACGATATGGTTCATGTTGGCAATCTGCTGCGCGGTCAGATCCGCGCCGCCTGCGGCAATCTTCTCTTTGTACTGGTTAGCCATGAAGAAGAAGCCTTCCAGCTGCGGGTTGGTGCTGAACAGTTTCAGACCCAGCGCCCAGGTAGTGCAGAGCAGCAGCCACAGCGCAGGCACCACGGTGACCCAGATGTATTTGGTGCGTTTCATCTTCACCAGGACAACGGTACCCAGCACCAGGGCCACAGCCGCCAGCATCTGGTTAGAGATGCCGAACAGCGGCCACAGGCTCTTAACGCCGCCCAGCGGGTCAACAACGCCCTGATACAGCAGATAACCCCACAGGCCTACGCAGCCCGCGGTACCCAGAACACCGGCCACCAGAGAGTCGGTTTTCTTCAGGAATGGCACGAAGTTACCCAGCAGATCCTGCAACATGAAGCGGCCTGCACGCGTACCGGCATCCAGCGCGGTGAGGATGAATAGCGCTTCAAACAGAATACCGAAGTGGTACCAGAAGCCCATGTCCGCCCACGGCAGCACTTTGTGGAACACGTGTGCGATACCCACCGCCAGCGTTGGCGCGCCACCTGCGCGGTTCAGCACGGACGGTTCGCCGATGTCTTTCGCGGTCTGCATGATCTGCTCAGGCGAAATTACGAAGCCCCAGGAGCTGACGGTCGCCGCCGCGTGTGCGCTGGCGTCTTTCAGCTGCGCCAGGATCAGCGCGGTATTTTCGCCGCCCATCTCATGCAGGTTTGGCATGGTGATGCCGAGACCCGCTGGTGGGGTGTTCATCGCAAAGTACAGACCTGGCTCGATAATCGACGCTGCAACCAGCGCCATGATCGCCACGAAGGACTCCATCAGCATCGCGCCGTAACCGATGAAGCGCGCGTCGGTTTCGTTGGCCATCAGCTTCGGCGTGGTGCCCGAGGCGATCAGCGCGTGGAAGCCAGACACGGCACCGCAGGCGATGGTGATAAACAGGAACGGGAACAGAGCGCCTTTCCACAGCGGACCGGTACCGTCAATGTACTGTGTCACCGCTGGCATTTTCAGCTCAGGATTGATGATCACAATCCCGATTGCCAGCCCGACGATCACGCCGATTTTCAGGAAGGTCGCCAGGTAGTCGCGCGGAGCCAGAATCAGCCACACCGGCAACAGCGCTGAGATGAACGCGTAACCGATCAGCGCGAAGGTGATGGTGGTGTCTTTAAAGGTCAGCGCCGGGCCCCAGTACGGGTCGTGCGCAATCACGCCGCCGAAGTAGATGGAGGCGACCAGCAGCACGATACCGATGACCGACACCTCGCCAACGCGGCCAGGGCGCAGGAAGCGCATGTAGATGCCCATGAACAGCGCAATCGGTACGGTAGAGCAGACGGTGAAGACGCCCCACGGACTTTCGGCCAGCGCTTTCACCACGATCAGCGCCAGCACCGCGAGGATGATGATCATGATCAGGAAGCAGCCAAAGAGGGCGATGGTGCCCGGCACGCGGCCCATCTCTTCTTTGATCATCTCACCCAGCGACGAACCGTTACGGCGCGAGGAGATAAACAGCACCATAAAGTCCTGCACCGCTCCCGCCAGCACCACGCCCGCCAGCAGCCAGAGCGTACCCGGCAGGTAGCCCATCTGCGCAGCCAGCACCGGACCGACCAGCGGACCCGCGCCTGCAATGGCGGCAAAGTGGTGACCAAACAGCACGTAACGGTTGGTTGGCACGTAGTTCAGGCCGTCATTGTTAATGACCGCCGGGGTGGCGCGCGTCGGGTCGAGCTTCATGACCTTCTGCGCGATGTACAAGCTGTAGTAGCGATAAGCCACAAGATAGACGGAAACCGACGCGACCACGATCCACAGGGCGCTGACGTGTTCGCCCCGGCGTAATGCGACAACCGCCAGACAGAAAGCACCGATGATCCCGAGGATGGCCCAGGGCACGTGCTTAAGTAGTTTTTTAGTATCCATAGTAAGACCTGGTTTTTTATGTAAAGAAAAAAGGGTCAGGGTTCGTTGTGAGGAGGTATTGATTAATGCTGGAGCGATCGTGCCAGATCCTCGCGCGTATAAAGCACGGTAAATAGGTGAGTGGTTGAAAGCGATGCGTGAGCGGTCAAAAGCGAGGGTGAGTGGTTAAGGCTCACCCACGGTGGAAGAAAATATGTGATTGAGATCACTGAGAATAATCTACCCCTGCGGGGTTTCGTCGTTCGCTTCAGGGCAGTGCACGCAGCGGCAGGTCTGATACGCAGGCAGCAGCTGATAGCGCCCTTTGCCGTCGTGTTCAATAATCGGGGAAAGCGCCTGCAAATCGCGGTACACCGTACGTTCGGTAATGCCAAATTTTTGCATCAGATCGCGGCGATTAACGCTTCCGTTGCGGTGCAGGGCAATAATGATGTCAACCAGACGTTCAGCCGAGCGGCTTCGGGGTGAAGGGGCCATAAGACTTTCCAGCGTTAAGGGGGCGCCTGACGACGTCGCCAGCCGCCCCGGAAAATTTATCTTATGGATAGTTAACGGCGCACCTTTGCGGAAACCTTAGCGTTTTTTTGTGCAACGGGATCAAACCGCGGCTTCCATCTCCATCATGACCGGGTGGAAACGGCGTTTGAAGTAGATCAGGCCGTGCCCCTCGCTGCTGAGGATGATGTTCTTAATCTCCACAAGGTAGACCAGATGGGTACCGATGGTTTGCACCTGGGTTATCTCGCCTTCCAGGCTTGCCAGAGCGCCTTTCAGCACCGGCTGCGCCAGCGGTCCTTTCTGCCAGCAGGAGAGAGCAAAGCGCTCCTCCATTGCCATGCCGGTCATCCCGGCAAAGTGGCGGGCCATGATCTCCTGCTCGTGGTTCAGCACGTTGACACACAGTTTGCCGTTGCCCTGGAAGACCGGGTTCATGGCGCTGTTGGCGTTGATGCAGACCATGACCGAAGGCGGGGTGTCCGTGACCGAACAGACGGCGGTGGCGGTAATGCCGCAGCGACCCGCATCGCCCTCGGTGGTGACCACATTCACCGCCGCCGACAGGCTGGCCATCGCGTCGCGAAAACGCAGGCGTTCTTCAGATTGCATTGAAACCTCCCGCTGCGTTATTTCAGCAGCTTATCCAGCATGTTGATATCAGTGTTGTTGTGCAGGTGCGGTACGGTCCAGCCGTGCTGGTCGTACTCGGACATGCAGCGGTCAACCATCGCCATCATCTTGTCCATGTTGCCGGAGCTTTGCGCCTGACGCAGGCATTGCAGGCGGATCTCATCCTGGCTACCGGAGTAGTTGATTTCGTACAGCTCGTGACGTCCGCCAAACTCGCTGCCGATGGCATCCCACATCAGTTTCAGAATCTTGATGCGTTCGACATGATCCATCCCGTTGGAGCCGCGCACGTACTTCGCCAGATACTGGTCGATCTGCGGGTTGTTCAGGTCCCGCGCGCTGGACGGCAGGTAGATCAGCCCGGAGGTCACGTTACGTTCGATGATGTTCTTGATCTTCGCATAGGCCATTGGCGCCATCACGCGGTAGGTCTGTAACGCCGCGTGGTCAGGCAGATACGCGCCGTTTACCCACGGCGTGGCTTCGGAGCACATGGAGTCGCTCAGCGCCCAGAACATGTTGCGCCACGCCACCACTTCGCCGAGATCCGCCTGCACGCCGCGGAACTCGAGGGTGCCGGTACACTCCAGCGACTTCTTCAGCAGAGCGGTGATGAAGTCGAGCTTCACTGCCAGACGCACGCAGGCCTGAAGCGGGTACATGCGGGCGAAGCCACCTTCCATCGTCCAGCGACGGCAGCGGTCGAAATCGCGGTAGATCAGCACGTTTTCCCACGGGATCAACACATGATCCATCACCAGAATGGCGTCGTTCTCGTCAAAACGGCTGGAGAGCGGGTAGTCGTACGGGGAACCGGTCGCCCCTGCCACCATCTCGTAAGAGGCGCGGGAGATCAGCTTCACCCCTTCGGCATCCATCGGCGCGACGAACATCAGCGCGAAGTCCGGGTTTTCGCCCATCACCTGCGCAGAGCCGAAGCCGATCATGTTGTAATGGGTCAGGGCGGAGTTGGTGGCCACCACTTTCGCGCCGCTGACGATGATCCCGGCGTCGGTCTCTTTCTCCAGCTTGATGTAAACGTCTTTCACCTCGTCTGCCGGTTTATGGCGGTCGATCGGCGGGTTGACGATGGCGTGGTTAAAGTACATGCCGGTTTCCTGAATACGTGTGTACCAGTTGCGGGCGTTCTGCTCGAACTGACCGTAGAAGGCAGGGTTCGCCCCCAGCGCGCAGCCGAACGCGGCTTTGTAGTCCGGCGTACGCCCCATCCAGCCGTAGCTCAGGCGCGACCACTCGGCGATGGCGTCACGCTGCTGGCGCAGATCGTCGGCGCTTTTTGCCACGCGGAAGAATTTATGGGTGTAGCCGCCGCTGCCGGTGTCCGTGCCCCAGCAGAGGGTATCCTGCATGTCTGGCTTGTGCAGGGCATCGTACATCTGGGCGATGGACGCCGCCGCATTGCGAAATGCCGGGTGGGTAGTGACGTCCTTAACGCGCTCGCCGTAGATATAAATCTCACGGCCATCTTGCAGGCTTTTTAAATACTCTTCACCGGTTAACGGACGTTTGGCATCAGCGCGGAAATCTTCAGGCTTCATAGGGACCTCGTATCGGAAGATGGTTGTTAAATTTATGTTTTGTTTTTGTTGTTTAATTGAAGCGTGATAGGGGCGGAACGTGAAGGGACGATTGGGACAACGGCAGGTACTTTTCGCGAGAGATCACAGAGTGTGATTTCCCTCACCCTAACCCTCTCCCAGAGGGAGAGGGGACGGTTACTCTCTCTCCCTCTGGGAGAGGGCAGGGGTGAGGGGAACAGGCGACACCGGTACTTTCTGCGCCCGATATGCGCTGGGTGAGCACCCCGTCAGTCGGTTAAAAAAACGGGCGAAATAGGCCGGATCTTTAAAACCCAGCTGCCAGGCAATTTCGCTCACTGTGCTGTCGGAAAACAGCAGCAGGCGTCTGGCTTCCCGCAGCTGGCGGTCGAAGATCAGCCGTTTCGGCGAGCGGTTGGCGAAGCGGCGACAGATATCGGTCAGGCGGGATTCGGTGAGATGCAGTTCGCTGGCGTATTCCGGCACCGTCCAGTGCTCGTGGTAATGAGCATCTGTCAGCTGGTTAAAGCGCTGAAACAGCTTCAGCTCACCGCGCATGCCGCCTGACGCGTGGTCGTCGAGCTTCGCGTTGCGCAGCAGCAGGGTAAAAACGGCCTGCGCCAGCAGGACCAGCGTATGCTCGCGACCGGGCAGCTGTTCCGTGGATTCCCGGGCAATCAGCTGCCAGTAGTGCTTCAGCGCCGTCAGCTCATCAGGCTTGTCGGCAAGCGACAGGCAGATCCCCGGCAGGCCGAACGCTTCCCGCGTGCCCGGGTAGAGCACTTCTAACAGCGGCCAGATGAGATCCTCGCGCACCGTCAGCACGTGGCCGTCGCTGTCGGATTCGGTGATAAACGCGTGCGGCACCGACGGCGGCGTCAGCACGAACAGCGGCGCCTGCACCGAGTAACGGTGGTCGTCGAGCTGGAGCTCAATCTGCCCGGTGTCGAGAAAATGCATCTGAAAATACTGGTCGTGGCGGTGCGCCTGCATGTCGCGGCCAAAAAAGGCCGCCATGCGGGCAAACGACTGGTAGTGCACATCGTCGGTGCCCAGACTTTCGTCGTACTCCTTGCTGATATCGATGTTGGTGATGGGGCTCTGACACATAGCGGCTCCTCAGTGGATCTTTTGCGCCGCGATGTCCGGCTCACGCTCAAGGCTTTCACGGCGCGTCATCGGAATGCGCGTCAGCACCAGCGCGCCCACCACCAGCAGACCTGCCACGAACCACAGTCCCGAGCTGAAGCTGCCGGTCGCGTCGCGCAAAATACCTATCAGCAATGGGCTGACGGCAGACCCGACGTTGCCGATGGCGTTGATTACCGCCAGCGCCACCGCGCGGGATTGCAGGCTAATAACCTGATCCGGCGTGGTCCAGAATATCGCCATGGCGGTAAACGATCCGGTTGAGGCCATGATGATGCCAAGCAGCTGGATCAGACTGTGATCGGTCGCCGAGGCCAGCATCCATCCCGCCGCTGCAAAAAGATACGGCAGGATAGTGTGCTTTTTTCGCTCTTTCAGCCTGTCGGAGCGGCGGCTCCACCAGATCATCCCGAGGATGGTGCAAAACTGCGGGATCGCCGCCAGCAGGCCAATCACGATATTGCTGCTGCCGGTGTTGAAGCTTTGCAGGATCTGCGGCGTCCAGATGTTGATCGCGCTCAGCGTATTCGTCAGGCAGAAGTAGGCCAGCGTGTAGAGCAGCACGGCGGGCGTCAGCACCTCGCGCAGCGTCGATCGCGGCGTGGCGGCATGCGCAATGGCCAGCTCCTGCTCGCGGGCGATCATCGTTTTGAGTGCCTGCTTTTCGTCATCATCCAGCCAGGTGGCCTGATCCGGGGTGTCGTTAAGGTAGAACCAGGTCACCACGCCGAGCACCACCGACGGCAGCCCCTCCAGCAGGAACAGCCACTGCCAGCCCTGAAGGTTCCACAGTCCGTCCATCGCCAGAATGTACCCGGAGAGGATCGAACCGAGCATCATGGTCACCGGCATGGCGATCATAAACAACGCGTTGGCGCGGGCGCGGTGATACGCCGGGAACCACCAGGTGAGATAGACCAGAATGCCCGGCAGGAAACCGGCTTCGGCAATGCCCACCAGCATGCGCAGGACGTAGAGCGTTTCGGGGCTGGTGGCGAACATGGTGCAGGTAGAGGCGATGCCCCACACCACCATGATCCCGGCGATCCAGCGGCGGGCGCCGATCTTCGCCAGCATGATGTTGCTGGGGATCCCGCACAGCACGTAGGTCACATAAAACAGGGTCGCGGCCAGGCCAAACATGGTCGACGTGAGGCCCAGATCTTTGCCCATCGTCAGCCCGGCAAAGCCGATGTTGATGCGATCGAGAAACGAGAAGACAAACAGGATAAAAAGAAACACGATCAAACGACGGAACAGCTTATTAATAACGCGATGTTCAACAGCTTTATTATGCAGGGTTGAGGTCGTCATGTTGCGCTCCACATCGTACGTTTAGTAGACGGATTTATTGTTATCAACTGCTGTGGTGACGTCGGTAAAGCGGGCCGCCAGCGCTTCGGCGCTGCGGGCGAGCAGGGTGGTATCCACGCCGACCGCGACAAACAGCGCGCCGAGTTCAAGATAACGTTTTGCCAGTTGCTCGTTCGCCATCAGGATGCCGGGCGCTTTGCCCGCGCTGAGGATTTGGGCGATCGCCTGCTCTATGGCGGCCTGCACCTCCGGGTGCTGCGGATTACCGGCGAAGCCCATGTCGGCGCTCAGATCCGCAGGGCCGATAAACACGCCGTCCACCCCTTCCACGTCCAGGATCTGCGGCAGGTTTTTCAGCGCCTCGCGAGTTTCGATTTGCACCAGCACGCACATGGCGTCGTTAGCCTGATGCAGATACTCCGGGATGCGGTTCCAGCGCGACGCCCGCGCCAGCGCGCTGCCGACGCCGCGAATGCCGGCAGGCGGGTAGCGGGTGGCGCTGACCGCCAGACGGGCTTCGTCGGCGTTTTGCACCATCGGCACCAGCAGGGTTTGCGCCCCCACGTCCAGCAGCTGCTTGATCTGCACCGGATCGTTCCACGACGGGCGCACCACCGGCTGGCTGGGATAAGGGGCGATGGCCTGGAGCTGAGTCAGGACGGTCTGCACGCTGTTCGGCGCGTGCTCCCCGTCGATCAGCAGCCAGTCAAAACCGGCCCCGGCCAGTAGCTCAGCGCTGTAGCTGCTGGTCAGCCCCAGCCACAGGCCGATTTGCGGCTTTCCGGCTTTCAGCGCGGTCTTAAATGCGTTTTCCATGGTGCACTCCTACACAAAGCGGCAACTGATGGAGCCCATGTTGCCGTAGTCGACGTGGAAGGTGTCGCCTCTGCTGGCGGCAACCGGGCGGGTAAACGAGCCGCCGAGGATGATTTGCCCTTGCTCAAGCTGCACGTCGTATGGCGCCAGTTTGTTCGCCAGCCATGCCACGCCGTTCGCCGGGTGGTTAAGCACGCCTGCGGCGACCCCGGTCTCTTCGATCACGCCGTTGCGGTAAAGCAGGGCGGAGATCCAGCGCAGATCCAGCTCGTCGGGTTTAATCGGGCGGCCGCCGAGGATCACGCCCGCGTTGGCGGCGTTATCGGAGATGGTGTCGAACACCTTGCGCGGGCGCTGGGTTTCCGGGTCAACGTTATGGCAGCGGGCGTCGATCAGCTCCAGGGCGGGGATGACGTAATCCGTGGCGTTGTAGACGTCGAAGATCGTGCAGTTCGGGCCGCGCAGCGGTTTTGCCAGCACGAAGGCCAGCTCCACTTCGATGCGCGGGACGATAAAGCGATCCACGGGGATGTCGCTGCCGTCGTGGAAGAACATATCGTCCAGCAGCGCACCGTAGTCCGGCTCGCTGATCTGCGAGCTGGCCTGCATCGCTTTGGAGGTAAGGCCGATCTTGTGGCCTTTCAGCACGCGGCCTTCGGCAATTTTCAGGCTCACCCATTCGCGCTGGACGGCGTAGGCGTCTTCAATGGTGATCTCCGGGTACTCCAGCGAGATCGCGCGGATCTGCTCCCGGGATTGTTCCGCCTGATGCAGACGGTGGGCGATCAGGGTATGGGTGTGTTTGTCGAGCATGGCGATATCCTGTTTTTATTTGTTTTCTCCCTCTCCCTGTGGGAGAGGGGACAGACCGTGCGGTGTTATTTAAACAACGCGTGCACGTTGTTTTGCTTGTAATTAAGCGTCGGGTGCAGCTCGTCCAGCTCGAACGAGAGCGCCAGATATCGGCCCGCCATTAGCTCTGCGAAGTGCGTTTTGATCAGCGCAAACAGCATTTCACCGACCTCTTCCCGGCTTTCCAGGCTGCGCCCCGCGCCGATCTTCAGCGTCATATGCACAAAGGCGTAATCGTGCTTACCGTCGGCCATCTGCCAGGTATCCAGCCAGTGGGCGCGGCTGCGGATACCGCCGAGCGGGAAGATCCCCGTGGCGGCGAGCGCCTCGTTCACTTTGGCGAACAGACCCGGCAGGTCGGCTTGCTCGCGGATGTTGTTGGTACATTCAGCAATAAAGTGCGGCATAACGACTCCTTAGGCGGGCAGCGGGAAAACGGCGTTGACCTGGCCGGTGCCGGAGCTGGCGAACAGCTCGGTGAGAAACTCCACCTTACCGTCGTATTTGTCCCAGCCGAGCATCCCCAGCAGCATCACCGTGTCGTGCATGTTGCCCTCGCCGTAGCAGTAGTCGGCGTACTCCGGCAGCATGCTGCAAAACTCCTTGAACTGCCCCTCGCGCCACAGCTTCACCACGCGCTCGTCCATCTGGCGATCAAACTCGCGGGTGTAGCTGTTCATCCCTTCCTCCGCGCGCTGGTCGTCGATAAAGCGGTGCGACAGCGAGCCGCTGGCGAGCACCGCCACGGTGCCGTCGTATTTTTCGATGGCGCTGATGATGGCCTCGCCCAGCCTGCGGCTGTCGGCGAAGTCGTGAACCGTGCAGAACGCCGAGATGGAGACCACTTTGAAGTGCTTATCCGCGTTCATGTAGCGCATCGGCACCAGCGTGCCGTACTCCAGCTTGAGGCTCGGGATGTTGTGCGCCCTGGCGCGAACGCCAAGCTTCACCGCTTCGTCGGCAATCAGCTGGCCGAGTTCCGGGTTGCCGTCGTAGTCGTAGGTCATGTCGCGAATAAAATGCGGCAGCTCGTTGCTGGTGTAGACGCCTGAGAAATGGTCCGCGCAGTTGATGTGATACGCGCTGTTCACCAGCCAGTGGGTGTCGAAGACGATAATGGTATCCACGCCCAGCTCGCGGCAGCGCTTGCTGATCTCTTTATGCCCGTTGATGGCCGACTGGCGGCAGCCGTGGTTTTTGCCCGGCAGTTCAGAGAGATACATTGACGGCACGTGGGTGATTTTTGCCGCTAACGCTAATTTTCCCATGATCAGATCCCCCACTTTGGAATCGGATGGTCGCCCATGGAGATGCACACGTTCTTCATCTCCGCGAATACCTCGAAGCTGTACTCGCCGCCTTCGCGCCCGGTGCCGGAGGCCTTCACGCCGCCAAACGGCTGGCGCAGGTCGCGCACGTTCTGGGTGTTGACGAACACCATGCCCGCTTCGATGTTGCGCGCCAGACGCAGCACTTTGCTGACGTCCTGGGTCCAGATGTACGACGCCAGGCCATACTCCACGTCGTTCGCCAGGCGCAGGCCTTCCGCTTCGTCCTTAAACGGCAGCAGGCAGGCCACCGGCCCGAAGATCTCTTCCTGCGCCACGCGCATGCGGTTATCGACATCCGCCAGCACGGTCGGGCGCAGGAAGTTGCCGCCTTTCAGGTGCGCAGGCAGATCGGTCGGTTTGTCCGGGCCGCCCGCCAGCAGGGTTGCCCCCTCTTCAATGCCGAGGCGGATATAGCCGGAGACTTTTTCCCAGTGCTGCTGGCTGATGAGCGCGCCAATCTGGGTGTTCGGATCGGTCGGGTCGCCCACGCGCAGGCGGTTGGCGCGCTCGGCAAAGCGTTTGACGAACTCCGGGTAGATGCTCTGCTGGATGAAGATGCGCGAGCCGGCGGTGCAGCGTTCGCCGTTGATGGAGAAAATGGTGAACAGGGCGGCGTCCAGCGCGCGCTCGATGTCCGCGTCTTCAAAAATCAGCACCGGAGATTTGCCGCCCAGCTCCATAGAATACTTCTTCAGCCCGGCGTTTTTCATGATGTTACGCCCGGTGGCGGTGCCGCCGGTGAAGGAGACGGCGCGCACGTCATGATGACGCACCAGCGCGTCGCCCGCCGTGGCGCCATAGCCCTGCACCACGTTGAGCACGCCCGCCGGAATGCCCGCTTCGAGGGCCAGCTCGCCCAGACGGTCGGCGGTCAGCGGGGAGAGTTCAGACATCTTCAGCACCGCGGTGTTACCCAGCGCGAGACAGGGCGCGACCTTCCAGGTGGCGGTCATAAACGGCACGTTCCACGGCGACACCAGCGCGCAGACACCCACCGGCTGCACCAGGGTGTAGTTGAGCATCTTGTCGTCGACCGGGTAGGTTTTGCCGTTCATCTGCTGGCACACCTCGGCGAAGAACTCGAAGTTGTGCGAGGCGCGCGGAATGAGCACGTTTTTGGTCTGGTGGATCGGCAGGCCGGTGTCGGCGGTCTCCATCGCGGCAATGTCCGGCACGTTCTGGTCAATCAGATCCCCCAGGCGACGCATCAGGCGCGCACGCTCCTTCATCGGCAGGTTGGCCCATTTCGGGAACGCCTCTTTGGCGGCGGCAACGGCCTGATGGATTTCGGCTTCGCCCCCGGAGGCTACTTCAGCCAGCACCTCGCCGGAGGCCGGGTTAGTGGTTTGGAAGTACTCACTTCCGGCGACGTTTTTCCCGTTGATCCAGTGGTTAATCTTTTTCATTTTGCAGTCTCCTCACTGACAATTCGGTTTACCAGACGGCCTACGCCCTCCACTTCCACCACCACTTCATCGCCCGGTACCACGTCGGACAGCCCCTTCGGCGTGCCGGTGGCAATCATGTCGCCCGGTTGCAGGGTCATGAAATCGCTCAGATACGCAATCAGGAATGGGATGCTGAAAATGAGATCGGCGGTGGTGCCTTCCTGACGCAGTTCACCGTTAACGTAGGTGCGAAGACGAAGGTTGTGCGGGTCAGGGATGGCTTCTTTTGGCACCACGTTCGGGCTGATGGGGGTCAGCCCGTCGCGGCTTTTCACCCGCAGGTTTGGGCGATAGTAGTTTTCGAGATAATCGCGGATGGCGTAGTCGTTGCACACCGTGTAGCCCGCAACATAGTCCATCGCCTCGGCTTCGCTGACCTTACGCGCGGTTTTACCGATGACCACCACCAGCTCGGCTTCGTAATGCATGTATTCAATGTTGTTTGGGCGCACCGAGGTCTGGTTATCGCCATTAAAGGTGTTCGGCGCTTTGATAAACACCAGCGGCTCGGTAGGCGATTTGAAGTCCAGCTCGCTGGCGTGATCGGCATAGTTCAGGCCGAGGGCAAACAGCGTGGCGTGCGGCGGCGTGCGCGAAGCAATGGTAACGTCGCGTTCCACTACCACCGGGTTTTCCAGCGGCGGAAATCCCTCTGCCAGAATGCGTACCCGATCGCCCGGGCGAATTTCGACACGGCTTTGTGGGGTACCGAGCAATATCGCATCGCCGGGGTTCAGGGTGGCAAATTCGCTCAGCGCGCTCAGCAGTTCGGCGGCGTTGCGGTGCAGATCGGCCGTGTTCCAGTGGTCCGCTTCGCGACCGTTGATCTCGGTGATGATGGTCAGGTTGTCCACGTTATCAACGGCGACAGGTTCGCCGAGCGGGCAAAATCCATCCCGACATTTGGCCTTGATCGCCGGACGGTAGAAGCTCTCTTCCGGCAGGCTGATTTCGTTGGCCAGCGCGTAGCCAGCGATGTACGCCGCCGCCTCTTCAACGCGGACTTTGCTGGCGGTTTTGCCCACCACCAGCGCCACCGTTGCGCCGCTTAACACGGTTTCTCCCTGTGGGAAGGGAATCGGCTCGCCTGCGCGAATAACGGTGTTATGTGGCTTGATAAACCACACCGCCGTTTTTGGCGGCGCGTTATAGGGGGCTTTTTCAAACGCCTCAGCCCAGGCTGCACGCTGGCTTTGGTGGTTTAGCGCTACGGCAAAAACAGTACCTTTCATTCCCATACTCCTCAAACCGGCTGTCCGGTTTTGATTTCATTAATATGTTAATGATCTGGTTTTATGCTTTTGCTGTTCGTTTCGCAATCAGAAGTGAATAATTTGTGATATGAATAACAATAAATTTACATAAATGAGTTAATTATCTTTTAATTCAATGGATTAAAAAAATTGCGTTGTTTCTGTTAGACTTTTTGGGTTACAACGTGTTGTCTATAACAGCATCTGTTTTAAATTGTTTACTTGTTAATGATGTAAGGGGAAGGTGATGCATGACTCATTAACCATCGCGCTGTTGCAGGCGCGTGAAGCGGCGATGGGCTACTTCCGCCCGATAGTGAAGCGGCATAATCTGACCGAGCAGCAGTGGCGTATCGTCCGCGTGCTGGCCGAGCATCCCTCCATGGATTTTCACGATCTGGCGTTCCGCACCTGCATTTTGCGCCCAAGCCTGACCGGCATTCTGACGCGGATGGAGCGCGACGGTCTGGTGCTGCGCTTAAAGCCGGTGAATGACCAGCGCAAGCTGTACGTATCGCTGACGAAAGAAGGCAACGCGCTGTACCAGCGTGCTCAGGCTCAGGTGGAAGAGGCGTACCAGCAGATTGAGGCGGAATATACCGCGGAGAAGATGACGCAGCTCACGGCGCTGCTGGAAGAATTTATTGAACTTGGAAACCGACATATTGCCGCGCGGGACGAAGAGTAAAAACCCTAAAATCCAGGATGATTTTCGTAAAGTTTTCCCTTTCCAGGCCGAAAATTCTGTATCTGTCTGAGGAAAGAGAAAACATGTTAAATCGTATCAAGATTGTCACCAGCTTACTGCTGGTTTTAGCGATATTTGGCCTTTTACAACTCACATCCGGTGGTCTTTTCTTCAATGCCCTGAAGCATGACAAAGAGAATTTCACCATCCTGCAAACCATTCGCCAGCAACAATCCACCCTGAACGGTAGCTGGGTGGCGCTGCTGCAAACCCGTAACACTCTGAACCGCGCGGGTATCCGCTATATGATGGATCAGAACAATATCGGTAGCGGCTCAACCGTCGCCGAGCTGATGCAAATTGCCTCTGCGTCTCTGAAACAGGCGGAAAAAAACTGGGCGGATTACGAAGCGCTGCCGCGCGACCCGCGTCAGAGCGACGCTGCGGCACTGGAAATCAAACGTAATTACGATATCTACCACGGCGCGCTGGCCGAGCTGATCCAGCTGCTGGGGGCGGGCAAGATCAATGAGTTCTTCGACCAGCCGACCCAGAGCTATCAGGATGGCTTTGAGAAGCAGTACGTCACCTATCTGCAACAGAACGACGCGCTGTATCAGACCGCGGTTGAAGACAGCAACAGTTCTTACCGCCAGGCTATCTGGGTGCTGATTAGCGTGCTGGCTGCGGTGCTGGTGGTGATTGTTGCCGTCTGGCTGGGTATTCGTCAGGCGCTGATTTCGCCGCTGAACCGTCTGATTGACAGCATTCGTCATATCGCCAGCGGCGACCTGGTGAAGCGCATCGACGTGGAAGGCTCCAACGAGATGGGGGAACTGGCTGACTCCCTGCGCCACATGCAGGGCGAGCTGGTGCGTACCGTGGGTGACGTGCGTAACGGCGCAAACGCCATTTACAGCGGTGCGAGCGAAATCTCGATGGGCAATAACGATCTCTCATCCCGTACCGAACAGCAGGCTGCCTCTCTGGAAGAGACCGCCGCCAGCATGGAACAGCTGACTGCCACCGTGAAGCAGAACGCCGAGAACGCCCGTCAGGCGAGCAACCTGGCCCTGAGCGCGTCTGAAACCGCGCAGAAAGGCGGCAAGGTGGTGGATAACGTGGTGCAGACCATGCGCGATATCGCCGGCAGTTCGCAGAAAATCGCCGATATCATCAGCGTGATCGACGGGATTGCCTTCCAGACCAATATTCTGGCGCTGAACGCGGCGGTAGAAGCGGCGCGTGCGGGCGAGCAGGGCCGCGGCTTTGCGGTGGTTGCAGGTGAAGTCCGAAACCTGGCGCAGCGCAGCGCCCAGGCGGCCCGTGAGATCAAGAGCCTGATTGAAGACTCCGTGGGGCGCGTGGAAATTGGTTCAACGCTGGTGGAAAGCGCGGGTGAAACCATGGGTGAGATCGTGAATGCGGTAACGCGCGTGACGGACATCATGGGCGAAATCGCGTCTGCGTCTGACGAGCAGAGCCGCGGTATCGACCAGGTTGGGCTGGCGGTGGCTGAGATGGATCGCGTGACCCAGCAGAACGCCTCGCTGGTGGAAGAGTCTGCGGCGGCGGCCGCGGCACTGGAAGAGCAGGCGAGCCGTCTGACGCAGGCTGTTGCGGTGTTCCGTATTCAGCAGGAACAGATGAAGGCGCGCGAGTTCGCCTCCGCGAAAAGCGTTGCCGCTCCGGTAGTGGCGCGTAAACCGGCGACCGCAGATGCGGGCGATAACTGGGAAACGTTCTGACGCTGTGCGTTTTGCCGGGTGGCGGCTGCGCCTTACCCGGCCTGCGGAAATGGGTTTTGTAGGCCCGGTAAGCGCAACGCCACCGGGCGATCTTACAGAGGCAGGCGCATGGCGCAGCGGGAACCATACGCTAAACCGTGCGCCGTCTCTTCCTCGCGTTTCTGGCGCAGTTCCGGCGTCAGCGTCGTCAGCATTTCAAACCCTAATCGCCTGTAGAAGGGCGCATTCCACGGGACATCACGAAACGTCGTTAACGTCAGCGAGTTCAGCCCCAGACTGCGGGCATGCGCGACGGCACGGGCGATTAACTGGCGTCCGAGACCTCGTCCCTGCCAGTCCAGGTGAACCGACAGTTCCACAATAAACAGCGACGATGGATGAGCTTCGGCGAGAATAAAGCCCACAGGCCTGTCGTCAGCCAGCGCCAGCCAGCTTAATCCGCGTCCGGCGTAACCGAGGTGATCTTCAACACAAATAACCTCATTGTCTGCCAGCCAGGCCAGCTCAGGAACGTCGCGAAACCGCTGCCCCGCCGCACGTTCGATGGCGGGCAGGGCAGCGACGTCGTCGATGCGCGTCGGGCGAAGGGTGAACGCCGTCATCAGCCAGCGCTGCTCACAATTTTAATCTCCACCATGCCGATCCCCAGCTTGCGCGGAGCGTGACCGAGAATATTCCCTTCGTTAGTGGACTGCGGATCGGGCGGCACAATGACCAGCGTATTGCTGCGCGTTGGGTTATCGAAGTGCAGCGTGCTGGTGGTGACATCATTGCTCAGCGTCAGCGTCTGTTCTTTATCGCCGACGCGCACCGGTATAGGGCGATTCGCGTTGGGACCAAATGCCCTAGCGGTGATCACCAGATCGAATTTCTCCGGCAGCGGATGGGTATATTCAATTTTCACCTCATCGCCTAACTGGGCGTTAGACCAGCGCCCCCATGATTCCGGCCGCGAAATACCGCTGAACTGCTTCACCTCTTCCGGCGCGCCGGCAACATTAAAGATGAAGCTGTCTGCTTTATAACGAATGTCGTTGTCGACGATTTTCAGCAGGTCAACGTTGCGCTGATAGCGTGCGGTATCAATAACCGTATCTTTAAACGCGGTTTTTCCCTGCCACTGCGGTTTGTCAACGTGTTGCACGGTCTGCTCGCCGCCGAGTTGCCCCTGAGAGACGCACCAGTCGGTGGACAGCGACAGCTGTTGCGACCAGAGCTGGCCCATTTTGTAGCATTTGTCGACCCAGACGAAATTATCGCGCGGGGCGAATTCCGCCAGCTGGAAGCGCAGTGGCGCGGAGTATTCGCTTTCCGGCAGCGGCTCGACGCGGTTATCCGACACGCGCAGCAGCAGTGGCAGGCGGAAATGGCTGCCGGAGAACGCGATCATTTTTTTATCCTGATCGATGGTGAAGTCTTTTATCTCTTTCGGGAAGTTCCACAGACGAATGATATCCGGCTTCCAGGCGAGGATTTTTTCCTTCATGTTGAGGAAGATTTCCGACAGGGACTGGCCCGACAGCGTACTGCGGCCCAGTCCAATGAAGTTATCGCCACCCAGAATATCCAGCACGGTAGCGCCGTTATCCATCGAGTTACGTTTAGCGGCAATGATCTCCTGCTGCGGTTTATCGCCGCGCAGCACAAAGAACAGGTTGCTGCGATCCAGCTTATTCAGCTCATCCCAGGCGCTGTTTTTCATCGCCAGATGGTCAGATGAGACGACGATGACCGTATTTTTGAAATACGGCGACGCTTTGATTTTCTCGATTAACGCCGCGATATGCTCCTGGCTACAGGTCACGGCGCTGAACGACTTGTTGTTTTTACCGTCAATGTCGTAGCCCTGACGTTTACAGGTGCGTGAGACAAAACCATCCGGATGATGCGTGTCGACGGTCAACGCAAACAGCGAGAAGCGTTTACCGGCGCGGGAAAGCTCCTCGAATTTCTTCCAGGTTTCATCCAGAACGGTATCGTCGTAAAAGCCCCAGTCGTTGCGGTAGGCCGGATCGGCCACTGTGGTTTTCAGCTCTTCGGAACCATACAAGTGATCGAAACCGTGGGATTTCAGGAACACATCTTTCCCGGCAAAGCGCAGGTTAGCGCCCTGCATAAAGTAGTTTTCATAGCCCGAGTTTTTCAGGATATCGCCGAGGCAAATGTTCTGCGGGAAGAAGCTCGACATCGAGGCGGAGGCGTTGCCTTCAAACGGAGCGAACAGCGGAATGCCGCACTGGGAGGCCACCATCCCGGCGATGGTGTAATCCGTGCCAGGGAGCTGCATGGTGTGGCTGAAGTCGAGGCCCTGGTTTTTCAGCGCGCCAAGCTCTGGCGTCAGGTTCGGGAAAGCATCGTTATCAAAATAGGTGCGCTCCAGACTTTCGCCGTAGATATAGACCAGGTTGAGTCTTGGATTGTCGATCTTCTTCGAGGGTTCTTTGTAATAGGCCGCAAAGTCCGGGTCGCCATCGCGCGACTGGGATTTTACCAGCTCGGTAATTTGATGGAATGCGGGGCTGGCATCCACGGAGGCCAGCGCCAGGCACAGCGCCAGCAGGCTGTAGCCATGATGATGCGGACGGTGACGGCGACGGCGCAGAACCCAGGCCAGCGCGGCGAAGATGCCCACCAGGGCGACCACCAGCCCCAGACCCGGAAGGATATACTTACCTACACCAGCGCCGGTCAGGCTGTTGGTCAACGTGTAGAGCACCGCGTCGTTAATACCGTCGCCGGTAAAATAATCGCTGGCATATAACGTAATGTTTAAAACAATAAAAATGCCGAGCACCACCAGGGTGGCCACAAACCACCAGGTGTGACGACCAGCTTTCCAGGCATAAACGCCGATGGAAGCCAGGAAAAGGACAAGGGACATTAACTCTGACAACAGCAGATCCTCATCATGCCGGACGCTTAGCCGGCTAATTGCTTATTTTTTGGGTAATACAATGTAATTGCGATGTCGCTTAGCTGCAATTTTAGTGTCACGAAAGTGTGCTGTTGTTAGGATTTGGTTTATAAAATCGGATTTTTGAATACAGTCGCATCGTGGTATACGGAGGCTGAGGTGGTGGCAGGGGATAAAAAAACGCACTTCACGCCGCGGTGTAAGACTAACGTAATAAACCCGGCGTGTTGTGGCAGAAAATGGGAGACGATCAGGAGAGGAAATTAACGCCTTGTTTCAGCACCAGATCGCAGGCTTTCGTTTTCACCTGTTTCGCCAGAGATGAATTTCCAAGGGTGCTGAGGTTCAGCTGCTGGCCATTTTGCGCGTTCAGCAGGCCCTGAATACCGTCCATATAGTTGGTGTCCGCTTTCTGCTCCTGGGTGTCCAGACCCAGTTTACCCAGCACCTGGTTTTTGATGTTTTCGGTATCGGTGACGGAAGCCAGTTTCTGCTTCGCGCAGTATTCCAGAATGCCCGCCGCATTGTTCATCGTGCCGGCGCTCAGGCTTTGGGAGCTGTTACTCAGCAGGCCGGTGAGGGACGAGGCTGACAGCCCGCCCTGGGACGTGCCGCTCTCTTTGGTTAACTCACTTGCTGCGCTGGAGAGCGACTCCTGCCATGATGCGGCCTGCGCTGCGCCAGTCACCAGCAGGGCGCCAGTAAGGATGCTGATAAGAAACTGTTTTTTCATAATGATTTACTCAACAAGGTCCGTTTTGGGCCAGAAGTGGGTTCAGTATATACCTCTGCTCTTCCGGCGCTCCCTGGAAATATCTTAATACTCTTTGCCGGTGACGCGGCTGCGGTAGCTGTCCCAGTCGAAGATGACGTACAGGCTGTTACCCAGCTTCATGCGATCCATCACCCGCTCGCCAAGAAGTCGGGTCATCTCGTCGATATTGTGGTTCGTCAGCATACCGGTTGGGCGTTTTGACGACGAACGGCGATCGACAATCTGGTTGATGATCACTTTTTCGTAGCGGGACTCCGTCTGGACGCCGATCTCGTCGATGACCAGCAAATCCACGTTACTTAAATCATTCAGCAGCTGTTCTTCGCTGGTTTCGCGGTTGCTGAAGGTGTCCTTCATGGCGGACATAATATCGGCCACGGTGATAATCAGCACTGACTTCCCGCGCAGCAGCAGCTCGTTGCAGATAGCGGCCGCAAGGTGATTTTTCCCCGTGCCGGGTTTTCCGCTAAAGATGAAGCTGGCAATGTTGCCGTCAAATTCATCCACATACTGGCGCGCCTGGTTGAGGGCGTTCATCTGCCCCTGCGACTCGACCTTATAATTCTCGAAGGAGCAGTTCTGGTGCAGAGGGCGAATGCCAGAGCGGTTAAAGGTGCGCTGCATTTTCATCGCGCGGTTTTCGCGGGCGAGGGCAGCCGCGCGAATTTTACCCTGCTCTTTTTGCCACGCCAGCAGCTCTTCACCCGTGGTGAAGGCGGGCTTCACGTTGGCGGGCATCATCTTCTGCAAACGTTTCATCAGGTCGCCGACGTTTTTCATTTCGCACCTCGGAATCCATCAGGGATTTTTTTGTCCGGTTCTGAAAAGGCATTGATATCACGTTTTGGCTGGCCATTGTTGCTGGCGCGGTTGATTTGCAGACTGCGCGCGAACTTTTGCTGCCACTGAACATGGTGGAAGACTTTTCCTTCAGCCTGCCAGTAAGCGGTAAAGGCCGCCAGCTCTTCTGGCGTCGCGGGCTGCGCGAGGGCTATTCCCCATAAGGCCGCCTGCCGCTGAAAATCGGCGTCCGGCTGCCAACCGGCGTACATGGGAAATTTCCCCATTGGAACGGCCACCGGAGCGCTGGCGGGTTCGTCAAAAAACTGATTATCCAGCATGACATCGCTCGCCGGGCGCGACAGCTTCGCTTCAATTTCCAGAAGCTGCGCCAGACGTTCCGGCGTGACCGCATAAAACGCCGGGGCGTTGTCGGCAAATACCGCGAGCGTGCCGCCTTCGGCGTGCGTCAACACACCGCGAGGATCGCGCATAAAGGCATCAATGCCAGCAATGCTGGTGGTCAGGATTCTGGAGGACATAACACTTTCTCAACTGATTACTACGGGCGTGATTGAGGGTTATGGTAGCACAGAGAGAGGAGAGGAAAGGAGAGGATTTCCCCGGCGGCGTTACGCTTACCGGGGCTAAAATCACAGGAGCTGATTACGCGATGATGTTCAGCGTCACGTCGATATTGCCGCGCGTCGCGTTAGAGTACGGACAGACGATATGCGCCGCATCCACCAGTTTTTTGGCTTCCGCTGCGTCCATCCCTTCAACGTGGATGTTCAGCTTCGCTTCGATACCAAAACCGGTTGGCAGCGGGCCAATCCCCACTTCGCCTTCAATAAAGGCATCTTTTGGCAGAGCGAATTTGTCGCGTGCCGCAACGAACTTCATTGCGCCCAGGAAGCAGGCGGAGTAGCCCGCAGCGAACAGCTGTTCAGGGTTGGTTACTTCACCCCCCATGCCACCCATCTCTTTAGGGACACCCAGTTTGACATCCAGAACGCCATCGGAAGACGTTGCGCGGCCATCACGGCCTCCGGTTGCTTTGGCTTTGGCAGTGTAAACAACTTTTTCTAAAGACATGGCAGGTTCCTCATCTTACGTTTATATGCACTATTAAATAGCGCGCGATGTATTAAGTTAAAATCAGGCGCGTAAAGTATAGCCTTACGCGCGATGAAGCTGTTGGCGCAAAAGTTCGAGCTGGTGCTTGAGCGCCAGCATGGTGTCGGTATCACACTGCGCTGCACAGCCCACGGCGTGGGGTATCGTCACGGCCTGCTGTTGCAGCGCCCGACCCGCGTCGCTCAGGGTGACGGCGACCTGACGCTCATCCTGACGGGAACGCTGGCGGAAGATTAATCCTGCACTTTCCAGGCGTTTCAGCAGGGGCGTCAGCGTGGCGGAATCCAGGAACAGCCGCTCGCCAATGTCTGATACCGTAATATCATCCTGCTCCCACAGTACCAGCATCACCAGGTATTGCGGGTAGGTCAGGTTAAGCGGCGCCAGCAGTTGCCGGTAGAGCTTGTTAAGCGCCAGATTTGCCGAATAGAGGGCAAAACAGAGCTGGTTATCCAGCAGAAGCGCGTTAGTGGTGTCGTTCATTTTTGCGTCCATGAAATGAATATAGATAGTGCGCGATACAATTGCAAGCTATTTTATTATACGCGTGGACGTTTGCGGTAAAGCCATAAGCCGGGGATCGACAGGCCGATGGAGAGCGCGCCCACAATCGACGAGGCTTTAAGGAAGTTGCTCAGAAGCAGGATCATCTGCGGTTCGCTGTAGCCAAAGTGGCTGATTTTGACGGCGGAAATCATCGCCGTATAGGCTGAAATACCCGGGAACATAGGAATGACTGCCGCCACGGTGAACACCTTCGGATGCGCCAGATACCAGCGGGACCACTGAATACCGATGCTGCCGACCAGCATGGAGGCGATAAACGTCGACCATTCGATATTAAAGCCCGCGGTCATCATGATCATACGTGACCCGTGGCCAATGGCACCCAGCAGCGCACACCAGGGTAATGCACGTTGCGGGACGTTAAACACCATCGCAAAGCCAACGGCGGGAAGGGCTGCCAGGAGCATGTCCTGCGCCAGTGCGAGCAGAAAATCGATCACGCCCATCCGCGTAACCCCCAGAGTGTCATGGCCATTACCACCCCGATACAGGTCGCCAGCGTCAGCAGGCTGGCTATCGCCCAGCGCGCCAGACCGGTGTTGATGTGGCCTTTGAACATATCAGCGACGGCATTGATTAAGGGAAAACCCGGCACCAGCAGCAATACGCTGGCGGCCATCGCAACAGTAGGCGTGCTGGCGAAGTAAGGCTGGCGCAAAAGCAGGCCGGATACGGTTGTCGCCACAAATGCCGTGATGCAGAAGTTAATTTGCGGATGCAGTTGCCTGTGCGTCAACAACTGGCGGACATACATCGCGATGCTGCTGGCAAAGAAGGTCACGACAGCGCCGTCCCAGCCGCCCGCGTTGAGCTTGCAGAAGCAGGCGCAGGAGAGTCCCACCATCAGCACAACCAGCCAGCGTGGATACCGGAGAGGTTTGATCTGGTTGAAGCGTTTCTCTATTTCCCGCAGATCGAGCAGCCTGTGTTCAGCAAGGATCACAATGTGCTGCACTTCCGTCACGACGTGCATGTTAATGCCGCGGTCATGATTTTTACGAGTGGAGGTGAGGCACTGTCCGTCTTTAATGGTGGTCAGTACAATGGCATTTGACGAGATGGAGCTCTCAACGCTGTCCATCCCCAGCGCCAGACCAAGGCGTGTGGAAAGTTCTTCGACGAGGGCGCTTTCTGCCCCGTGTTGTAAAAGAAAAAGTCCGCACTGAATACATAGCCGCGTGGTAGCACGTTGCGTAGACCGATTTGCCTGCATGAAACGCCCTGAAGAGAAGAGAGATTGCTTACTTTTAACACAAAGGGCAGGGCCCTTTGCGCTGGGCCAGATCAACATTTGTGCGATCAGTTGCGTGTCCAGCATGGCGAAGAGGCCGTATCTTTATTTATTTAATGAATATGTGACGAGAATTTATAAAAAAAATATATTAAGTATTTCTAATTTCATATTTTCGATCTTTTCACACAACCACAATTAAATTCTTGTAGTCTTTATGCGATATTAAGACTGTATTGGGCGTTTCATAACCCATGTGACATTTCTTCTGATTTACGAATATTAAGCCGTTTTGTACTAAGGAATACAAACGTGTTTAACCTCGTAGGGTTAGTTCGTTCTTAAATAATGAATTCATGACATGGAGGGTCTATGTTGCCATTGAATGGTAAACACGGAGTTGTGATTAGCAGAGTGCCGGTTATGCAAAATGGGTTAGGTGGCGTCATGTCGCGTCATTTTCCCGATTTTGAGATAACGTACTGCCGTTCGATGCAGGAGTTGACGCTACTTCAGTTGCGTCGCGCCGGGGTCGTTATTGCCGATATTTCGGGTGAGTATCGTAATCCTCGCGGCACGCTTGAGCAGTATTATGGATTAATGAATCAGTATCGGGATATTCACTGGATATTCCTTGTCTCGCGTCCTCTTTATCCGCTTGCAGTAGAGCTTCTTATGCGTCCGGAAAGCACGCTGCTTTCAGATATGGAGCCTATTGAAGGCGTCATTAACGCTATTCGCGCGGGCAGTGAACGTGCCGAGCGAATAAGCCAGACGTTATTAATACCGGAAACGCCCGATATTGAAGAGGAGAGTGAGCAAATGATTGCACTCACTCACTCTGAACGCAAGGTGTTGCGTTTACTCGGTAAAGGTTGGGGAATCAACCAAATTGCCACACTACTGAATAAAAGTAATAAAACGATCAGCGCACAGAAAAACAGTGCAATGCGTCGCTTATCACTTCGCAGTAATGCCGATATGTACGCGTGGATAAGCAGTACCCAGGGAATGCGAGAACTCAGTTTAATGTCGGCTTATGGAGAGTTTGAGGAATGGAAAAGACCACTGCAACAAGACATATCGCCGTCATCGAAAGCTGCTCAATGAGCGCTGTGGGGTTGAAGCATCTCTTTGCGATGCCCAGCCTGAGCCATTACCAGGTGCACCTGTTTAGCAGATTCGCCAGCTTTAAAGCGGCGCTCTCGGATATCTCATTCTATGCGGTTATCTATTCACTGTCTGATGAGCGTGAGGAGCGGAGAAACTGTCTTGCCTGTTTACGGGATCTCACCTTCACCCACAGCGACGTCCAGCGTATTGTGCTGGCCTCTGACGAAATGGAGGCGAGGCTGGTCAGCCATCTTTCGCCTTCTCGCTTGCATGGAATCATCAGTAAATCGGTTCCGCTAAAGCAGCTAATGGAGGGCCTGAAGACATTACTCAGCGAAACGCATCAGGTGAACGACAACATGTACAATCACTGGTGTGTTAGCAATCGTATGTTAAGCCCAACCGAGAGGGCGATTCTGCGTTATATGTCATCGGGTTTTTCGATCCCTGAAATTGCAGCACAGCTTGAACGCAATATTAAAACTATCCGGGCGCATAAGTTTAACGCCATGGTAAAGCTGGGCGTCAATTCTGACGTGGGATTACTGGATGCGGCGGATATCCTGGCGCATCTCCCTGCCCGGGAAGTTCGTCGTTCCGCTCTCACCGTTCCTTCATTCTCTTAGCGTTAAATGATGCGCCAGAGTGCTTCTGGCGCATCGTTCAAATGCACACATCCACCCATTTTGCTGCGGTCAGTTCCGCCATTCTGTCGGGCGATATACGCACCGCACTGTGGATGGCGCCCGCTGCGGGTAACACTTCCGCGTATTGTTTTAATGTGATGTCACAGTAAACAGAAAGCGGGTTTTCCAGTCCGAAAGGGCAGACGCCGCCAACAGGATGACCTGTCAGGGTGACTACCTCATCGCTGCTGAGCATGCGGGCTTTTGCGCCGAATGTCTCTTTAAGCTTTTTGTTATCCAGACGCGCATCGCCTTTTGCAACCACCAGAATCACGTCATTTTTAATTTTTAGTGACAGCGTTTTGGCAATTTGGCCGGGTTCAACGTTGTGCGCGGCAGCAGCAAGGGCAACAGTCGCTGTGCTTTGGTTAAGCTCAATGATCTCTATATCCGGAGCGTGTTCGGCAAAAAACTGTTGTACAGACTGCAAACTCATTGATTCCTCCTGACAAATATCCTGCGTAATCTGTCATAAGAATTTAGTCGCTGTAAATATCCCTTAAGTAACAAATATCCGTCTGGGGCGATTTCTGGATCGCCTTCACATTCACAGAAACCGGTTACAGTAACCGGTTGCAGAGCGTGATGCAGAGATTAATACTGAGTGTGTAACTTCCCCTGTATCTAATAATAAGAGCTAATTATGAAACCATTCCGTTTGAGCAGTACCGCAGGTACACGATCCGGCAAGGTTGTGACGCTGATGTATGGAACAACGTGTGACGTGAGAACGTCCGAAACGAACGTATGACAGGAGATCTGCTATGTCTGCCAACCATGCTGCATTTAATCTGATTTTCCGCTTCGTTGAAAATTATGTTAGCCCTATTGCCGGGCGCATCTCTTCCCAGCGTCACGTTATGGCTATTCGTGACGGGTTTATCTCAGCGATGCCGTTTATGATTGTGGGCTCGTTTCTGTTAGTGTTCGCTTACCCACCTTTTTCGCCTGATACCACCTGGGGTTTTGCTCGCGCCTGGCTGGATATGGCGAAGCAGTTTGAAGGCCAAATTCTGACGCCGTTTGATATGACAATGGGGGTGATGTCCCTTTATATCTGTGCGGCTATTGCCTACAACCTGGGCAAACATTACGTTAAAACCCATCAGCTGGATCCGTTCATGTGCGCGATGCTGTCGCTGATGGCGTTCCTGCTGGTCGCCGCCCCTAAAACCAAAGGCGCTTTGCCGGTCGATAGCCTGGGAGGGACCGGTATTTTCACCGCGATTCTGGTGGCGATCTATTGCGTTGAGATGATGCGTTTCCTGAAAGCACACAATATCGGGATCCGCCTGCCAGACCAGGTTCCGCCGATGATCAAAAACTCGTTTGATCTGCTGATCCCGGTGCTGGTGGTGGTGCTGACGCTCTATCCGCTGAGTCTGCTGATCCAGTCGCAGTTCGGTATGCTGATCCCACAGGCCATCATGTCGATATTCAAACCGCTGGTCTCTGCGGCTGACTCGCTGCCTGCGATCCTGCTGGCGGTGCTGATTGGCCACCTGCTGTGGTTTGCCGGGATCCACGGCGCGGCGATTGTCTCCGGGATGCTGCAAATGTTCTGGCTGACGAACCTGGGGGCGAACCAGACCGCGCTGGCGGCAAGCCAGCCTTTGCCACACATCTTTATGGAAGCCTTCTGGACGTTCTTTATCGTTATCGGCGGATCGGGGGCGACGATGGGTCTGGTGTTCTGCTATCTGCGTAGCCGCTCCGCGCACCTGCGCTCTATTGGACGTCTGAGCGTGGTGCCAAGCATTTTCAATATCAATGAGCCGGTGATTTTCGGTACGCCGATTGTGATGAACCCGGTGTTCTTTATTCCTTTCCTGCTGGCGCCGATGGTTAATGCCGTGCTGGCATGGGCAGCGATGAAGTTTGATCTGATTGGCCGCGTGATTTCCGTCGTGCCGTGGACGGCACCGGCTCCGGTTGGTGCCGCCTGGGCGCTGGGCTGGGATTTCCGTGCAGCCATTCTGGTGCTGGTTTTGGCCTGCGTTTCCGCGATTATCTATTTCCCGTTCTTCAAGGTGTACGAGAAACAGTTGCTTCAGCAGGAAGCGGAAGAAGCACAGCGTAATGGAGAAGAGGAAAATGAGCAGGTCGCTTAGGTAAAAGCAAAACGGCAACGCAGGTTGCCGTTTTTAGTGTTTGTTCTCTCTCACTGCGGGTATCAGGCCGGGCCAGACTACTTAAGCGTGCAATCGCCGCACTGCTGGACGTCCGGCAGACGGTAGCGCTGACAGCAGGTACGACGTACCAGAAGTCCCTCACGCGGAACCACGGTGCGGTAAAGAGGGTTATCCCGTCCATCCGATAGCTGTCTGGCAAAGAAACAGCTCTGACGCAGTGCATCCACTTTCTCGTCGCCGAGCAGCGGCTTCATTTCCGTTAAATACCAGTGGATAAGATACCCGGTATTACTCCAGATCAGTTTGCCGTTAATCTCTCCCGTCGCTTCCAGCGCATCAATGACCGGAACCAGCGCTCTTGTAATCAGCCGTTCCATACGCGCCTGCGCTGACAGGTGTCTCGCGCTCGGATCTTCATGTACATCAATCCAGAAACAGGCAGCGCGCCCGGTTTCATGAAATTCAACATGGAAATGTTCCGACGAGAGATCGAGCATCGTTTCCTGGGTCAGCAGGGCTAGCATGACAGGCGGCACCATCAGCCCGATATACCACTGTGCCCAGAGGGATAACAGCGGTTTATTTTCCCGCGTCAGGGTAGGTTGGTTACGATAAATATGGTCGGAATAGGTTGCCAGCAGCGACCGCAGCTCGGCAGGACGTTGCCACTCAGTCAGCGTCAGCGCATGATGCGGCGGTGCTTCATCCAGTTTGATGAAATCCAGCAGATGGGCGCGCGTTACGGCAATTTTTTCCCGAATGGCATCCGCAAGCGTCGTTTCCCCGGCGGAGAGTGGAGCTCGCCAGAGCAGGGGCTCAACGATGTGTGCGGTACGAGTCGCCATAGTGTGGATTACAAATCTAAATGATAATGATTGCCAATCCTAACTATAGATAAAACCGAGCGCAAGCGTTTTATCCTGGCGCTGTGAAGGCAGTTTCAGGCAGTATGAAGCTCTTCGCTCAGCAGAATGCTGTTACGTCCCATATGCTTGGCTTCATAGAGAGCTTTATCGGCTTTCGCCAGCGCGCCCTCAACGTCTTCACCTTCGAACATGGCGATGCCGATGCTGATGGTCACGTTAGTGGCGACGCTTTCGTTAAACATATGGGGGATTTTAAGATCGTAAACCTTCTGACGTATGCGTTCAGCCGTCTGGCGCGCTTGCTCCAGCGGGATGTTACTCAACAGCACCATAAATTCTTCCCCGCCAAACCGGGCGACAACATCGCGTGAGCGCACGGCGTCGCGTATCGCAGCCGAGACCCTGATCAAGGCCTGATCGCCCATCATATGGCCGTAATGGTCGTTGTAGGCTTTGAAGTGGTCGATATCCATCAGCAGCACGAAGTGCTCGCCAGCGTCAGGCCTGGGAAGGTTCTCCAGCCGGCTTTGCAGCCCGCGACGGTTATACAGGCCGGTGAGCGGGTCCATCATGCTAAGATCGGTCAGGGTTTCGCGCTCCTCCAGCAGTTCGGAAAGCAGCTCCTGGGCGAAACGGTCATTGCGCCGCTGAAGAACATGGTGGATACCAATGGCGACCACCGGCAGCGCGAAAAAATAGGCCATTCTCAGCCAGTTTTCGGACGGGCTAAGCCACAGGCAGGATATAAATGCGGGAAATGAATGTAACGTAAAGGCTTTAATATTACTCGCGAACGCCAGAGACCCTATAAAAAGCACTGTTAATAGCGCCATCATTAAATAGGTCGCGTGATCGTGCGTGATTAACAGAAATTTAGAGACGATCTGCCAGGCCCATAAAAGACCAAAAATAGCTGAAACAATAGGGATATTTATTTTTCGCGTGCTGTTTTTCCAGTGCCAGATAAGTAAGCCTGTGCTGATAGTCAGTACGGCAAAGAGCGGGACTGATAACACACGCACGGAATAGAGAGGATTTGTTACCGAGAACAATGCTGATGCGGCGTTCAGAAATAAAAACAAACGTAAAGATAGCTGATATTTCTTGTTGACTAAAGACAGCCAGGATTGTGATGTCATATGCGTGCGTTTTTATTAAAACTCAATTAAAACAATGAGCAAGGTGTTGTTGTGTAATATTGGTCGCTACAAAATTGAATTTTTATTATCAGAAAAACTTTATCGGAAGTTAACAGGTGGGCAATTTATCACCTTACACATTCTCTGTCATTATGGGAAAGCAATTGCTGGCGCAATTTCTTACGTCGCCTGCTGACAAGTGATAATTACTATCATATGATACTGGTTATCATTATCAGTGCGAGAGGTGAAACCATGTTGAGCAAAGCGCTGGGAAGTGGGTGGGGAATATTACTGCCTGGTTCCATTATCGGTGGGCTGATGTTTACCGATCTCCCCATTGATGTCTGGAAAGCAATGATTGTTTCAGGCTTGCTGGTGACATCCGCGATGATCTGGCACAAACAGTTACGGCATTATGTCCTGCTGCCTTCATGCGTGGCGCTAATCAGTGGACTGCTGGTGATTCTGATGAGTTTGAAATAAAAGAGAAAAATAAGAGGGACTGCTGAGAGGATGTAAGATAATTGGTGCGAGGGGGGGGACTTGAACCCCCACGTCCGTAAGGACACTAACACCTGAAGCTAGCGCGTCTACCAATTCCGCCACCTTCGCACAGTCATCTTACTGGTTTGATATCGCCTCGTTGGTGCGAGGGGGGGGACTCGAACCCCCACATCCTAAGGACACTAACACCTGAAGCTAGCGCGTCTACCAATTCCGCCACCTTCGCCCAGTGCGAGCAATATCAACGTGATTTATGGTGCGAGGGGGGGGACTTGAACCCCCACGTCCGTAAGGACACTAACACCTGAAGCTAGCGCGTCTACCAATTCCGCCACCTTCGCATACCATCGACACTGTAAAAGTATCGTAACCACGGAGGCGCATTCTAGATGTTTTCAGCTTTACGTCAACAGAAAATTGCGCACGTTGTTTTGATTGCTGCAAAATTGGGCGATGGCAGCGTCAGCCATCGCCGGACCGGGGGGGTTACTTTTTCGCCTGGCGCGTCATCACGGTGCGATAGACCTTAAAGCGGCCCGTCTGGGCGATCACTTCGTGGAAGCCAAAGGTTTCATCCAGTACTTTCGGGTATGCGAGGAAGGCGTTCGCCACAATACGCAGCTCACCGCCGCTGTTGAGGTGACGGGTTGCGCCACGGATCAGCGTTTGCGCCGCTTCAAGGCTGGTCTCCATTCCGTCGTGGAACGGCGGGTTAGAGATGATCATGTCAAAGCGACCGGTCACGTCGGAGAAGACGTTGCTGGCAATCACGTCGCCTTCAATGCCATTCGCAGCAAGCGTGGCGCGGCTGGCTTCTACCGCCGGAGCGCTCACGTCACACAGGGTTAAACGCACTTTTGGTGAGTGACTGGCGAGAACCGTTGACAGCACGCCCGCGCCACAGCCGACGTCCAGCACTTTGCCCTTGGTATGAGGCGTCAGGGTGGACAGCAGCAGCTTACTGCCCGTATCGAGCGCATCACGGCTGAACACGCCCGGCAGGGTTTTAATGGTCAGGCCGTCAAGCTGGTACTCGTCCCAGAAGGCGTCGGCATCGAAGGTGGTCTGTTTTTCCAGACGACCATGGTACAGGCCGCAGCGACGGGCGCTGTCGATTTTCGTCAGCGGCGCCCAGGCTTCGAGCATCTGCTCTGCGCTACGCACCCCGCTGCGGTTTTCACCGACAACAAAAATATCGCAGCCGACCGGCAGCAGAGAAAGCAGGTTCATCAGCTGGAACTGGGCTTCCGGTTTGTTTTTCGGCCAGTAGTAAATGAGCGTATCGCAGTCAGCAATATCGCTCTGCTCCGCCGCCAGGCTAAAGCGCGCGCGCTCGCCCATCTGGCGGCTCAGCACCTGCCAGTGGTGATAGTACTGGGTGTGGGCACGGCTTTCAGCACAGTCGAAACGTGCGGGCAGGTCATCCTGCATATCTCCGGCAAACAGAATACGGCTCTCTTCGAAATCATCACTGTGACGCAGCAAGACTTCACTTGCCGGGGTAAATGCAGACATGAATTGTTCCTCAATAAACTCAGGCGGGGATTATAGTAGGTAGATGGCGCAGTTTCGACACATTTGCTATATTTGCGCGCCTGAGAGACAGGAGTTTTCGCTATGACATCCCGACGAGACTGGCAGTTGCAGCAACTGGGCATCACCCAGTGGGCTTTGCGTCGCCCGACGGCGTTGCGGGGCGAAATAGCCATCTCCATCCCTGCGCATGTCCGCCTGGTGATGGTGGCAGAAGCGCCGCCTGCCCTGAACGAGCCCCTGATTGAGGATGTCCTTCGCAGCCTGAAGGTGACCCACGATCAGGTATTACAGCTGGCGCCCGAAAGCGTCGCGATGCTTCCCTCTGACAGCCGCTGTAACAGCTGGCGAATCGGGGCGGTGGATGAGCTACCCCTTGAAGGAAGCCAGATCAGTTCTCCAGCGCTGGACGAACTGAAAGCCAACCCAAAAGCGCGTAGCGCGCTATGGCAACAAATTTGCGAATATGAACACGATTTCTTCCCTCACGACGGCTGACCTGACCACCGCGTTCGCGATTGAAACCCGCGCCCATGCCTTTCCGTGGAGCGAAAAGACGTTTGCCAGCAATCAGGGCGAACGCTATTTAAATCTCCGCCTGGACGTTGACGGTGCGATGGCTGCGTTCGCCATCACGCAGGTCGTTCTGGACGAGGCGACGCTGTTTAATATCGCGGTCGATCCCGCATACCAGCGCCGCGGGCTGGGCAGGGAACTGCTTGAGCACCTCATTCGTGAGCTGGAAACCCGTGACGTTTTCACCCTGTGGCTGGAGGTGCGCGCGTCCAATGTCGCCGCCATCGCGCTCTATGAAAGCTTAGGCTTCAACGAGGCGACTATCCGCCGTAACTACTACCCCACCGCAGAGGGACGTGAAGACGCCATTATCATGGCTCTGCCGATTGGATAACGAAAATAAGGTTGTAACGATGAAATGGGACTGGATTTTCTTTGATGCCGACGAAACGCTGTTTACGTTTGACTCGTTCGGCGGCCTACAGCGGATGTTTCTCGACTATAGCGTGACGTTCACCGCGGAAGATTTTCAGGACTATCAGGCGGTGAACAAACCGCTGTGGGTGGATTACCAGAACGGAGCCATCACCGCGTTACAGCTTCAGCATCAGCGTTTTGACGTGTGGGCTGAACGGTTAAACGTGAGTCCTGGGGTGCTGAACGAGGCCTTCCTGAATGCGATGGCGGATATCTGCGCGCCGCTGCCCGGCGCCGTTTCTTTGCTGGATTCGCTGAAAGGGAAGGTGAAGCTTGGGATCATTACCAACGGCTTTACCGCGCTTCAGCAGATTCGCCTTGAACGCACCGGCCTGCGCGATCATTTCGACGCGCTGGTGATCTCCGAAGAGGTGGGCGTACCGAAGCCGGATCCGCGTATTTTCGATTATGCGTTGGCGCAAGCGGGCAATCCTGACCGCGATCGCGTGCTGATGGTGGGGGATACGGCAGAATCTGATATTCTGGGAGGTATGAGATCGGGCCTGTCGACCGTCTGGCTGAATGCGCATGGCCGCATGCTGCCGGAAGGCATCGAGCCGACCTGGACCGTTACGTCATTGAACGAACTGGAGCAGCTCCTGTGTAAACAATGATTGCCTGCCCCCTGTTGATGGGTAAAATAGCCGCATTTTTCGTATTCCATGATGCGCGGCCTGCTGCCGCGCTTACCTAAGAAGAATTGATTATGACGTTGTCTCCTTATCTGCAAGAGGTGGCCAAACGCCGCACTTTTGCCATTATCTCGCACCCGGATGCCGGTAAAACGACCATCACCGAGAAGGTGTTGCTGTTCGGACAGGCGATCCAGACCGCGGGTACCGTTAAAGGCCGTGGCTCCAGCCAGCATGCTAAATCCGACTGGATGGAGATGGAAAAGCAGCGTGGTATTTCGATTACCACCTCCGTGATGCAGTTCCCGTATCACGACTGTCTGGTGAACCTGCTGGACACCCCGGGGCACGAAGACTTCTCCGAAGATACCTACCGTACCCTGACGGCGGTGGACTGCTGCCTGATGGTGATCGACGCCGCGAAAGGTGTTGAAGATCGTACCCGCAAGCTGATGGAAGTCACCCGTCTGCGCGATACGCCGATCCTCACCTTTATGAACAAACTCGACCGTGACATCCGTGATCCGATGGAGCTGATGGATGAAGTGGAAAACGAGCTGAAGATTGCCTGCGCGCCAATCACCTGGCCGATTGGCTGCGGCAAGCTGTTCAAAGGGGTTTACCACCTCTATAAAGACGAAACCTACCTGTACCAGACCGGTAAGGGTCACACCATTCAGGAAGTGCGCATCGTGAAAGGTCTGGACAACCCGGATCTGGACGCAGCGGTCGGTGAAGAGCTGGCCGCGCAGCTGCGCGATGAGCTGGAGCTGGTTAAAGGCGCGTCGCACGAGTTCGACCGAGAGCTGTTCCTGAGCGGTGAAATTACCCCGGTCTTCTTCGGTACCGCCCTCGGCAACTTTGGCGTTGACCATATGCTCGACGGTCTGGTGGAGTGGGCCCCGCAGCCAATGCCGCGTAAAACCGACACCCGCGAAGTAGAAGCAAAGGAAGAGAAGTTCTCCGGCTTCGTCTTTAAAATTCAGGCCAACATGGACCCGAAACACCGCGACCGCGTTGCCTTTATGCGCGTGGTCTCCGGTAAGTACGAGAAGGGCATGAAGCTGCGTCAGGTCCGTATCGGTAAAGACGTGGTGATCTCCGACGCGCTGACCTTCATGGCAGGCGACCGTTCGCATGTAGAAGAAGCCTATCCGGGTGACATCATTGGTTTACACAACCACGGTACCATTCAGATTGGCGATACCTTCACGCAGGGCGAGATGATGAAGTTCACCGGTATCCCGAACTTCGCGCCAGAACTGTTCCGCCGCATTCGCCTGCGCGATCCGCTGAAGCAGAAGCAACTGCTGAAAGGCCTGGTCCAGCTTTCCGAAGAGGGGGCTGTACAGGTGTTCCGCCCTATTGCTAACAACGATCTGATCGTGGGCGCGGTGGGTGTGCTCCAGTTTGACGTGGTGGTTGCCCGTCTTAAGAGCGAGTACAACGTGGAAGCGATTTACGAATCGGTGAACGTGGCGACCGCCCGCTGGGTTGAATGTTCAGACGTGAAGAAATTCGAAGAATTTAAACGTAAGAACGAAGTTCAGCTGGCGCTGGACGGTGGCGATAACCTGACCTATATCGCCCCGACCATGGTTAACCTGAACCTGACGCAGGAACGTTATCCTGATGTTCAGTTCCGCAAAACGCGCGAGCATTAATTCCCTCTCAGAGCACGGCAGCCGCCGTGCTCTTCTTTAATTCCTGTGTTATTAATCCCTTGCGGAATGTTCTTAATTCACCGCATTTTTTCGCTATTCGTTCGTTTTTTCCCCAATTCTGAATGCACCCCTCTGATTGTGATCTATATTTAACTCAGTGTTTAGCACCGGGCGTGGATGAATTAACTGTTCAATGCATGTCCATTGGTTCTCCATTTTGCCCCGGTGTTAATTCGCAATATATAAAACCAAGATTTAGGGAAGTATGTCGCCCAAATAACGGGCAAAACACAGGAATAAATCGATGAATATGACAAGACTGAAGATTTCTAAAACTCTGCTGGCTGTAACGTTGGGTAGTGTCCTGGTAAGCGGTTCTGCTCTGGCGGAATCCAGCACCATGGATAAAGCGCAAAGTTCCGCCAATACCGCAGGGGAAAAAATCGATAGCTCTATGAATAAAGTCGGTAATTTCATGGATGACAGCTCAATCACAGCAAAAGTGAAAGCCGCACTGGTGGATCACGACTCCATTAAGAGCACCGATATTTCTGTTAAAACCGACAACAAGGTTGTCACCCTGAGCGGTTTCGTTGAAAGCCAGACCCAGGCTGAAGAAGCCGTTAAAGTGGCGAAAGGTGTTGAGGGCGTAAGCTCCGTCAGCGACAAACTGCACGTACGTGACAGCAAAGAATCGTCCGTGAAGGGCTATGCCGGAGATGCAGCAACTACCAGCGAAATCAAAGCTAAACTGTTAGCTGACGACATCGTGCCATCCCGTATGGTGAAAGTTGAAACCACCGATGGTGTGGTCCAGCTGTCCGGTACGGTTGAGAATCAGGCACAGAGCGATCGTGCCGAGTCAATTGCGAAAGCTATTGATGGTGTGAAAAGCGTCAAAAACGATCTGAAAACGAAGTAAAGCAGTACCATTCGCCCGTAAGGCTTAAAACCGCGGGCGAAATAAAAACGATTCTGGAAAAGCCGGTGAGTGACCTGAGCGCTCACGTTTAGCGGCCGACATTAACTATGGTAAAGGAGAGGCTTATGTTTCGTTGGGGCATTATATTTCTGGTTATCGCGTTAATTGCCGCCGCATTGGGCTTTGGTGGACTGGCGGGTACCGCGGCATGGGCAGCGAAAATTGTCTTCGTCGTCGGTATTATTCTGTTCCTGGTCAGCCTGTTTACGGGTCGACGTCGCCCGTAGCAAACGCAATATTTACTAAACAAACTCAAGCCAGTCCTCGTGACTGGCTTTTTCTCGTTTGAGAACCACCGGGGAAGTGCGTTACTGTGTCTCATCACAATAATGAAAACAGGAAGGCAGAGGTGGGGCAACGAATTCCCGTTACGCTCGGCAATATTGCGCCGCTGACGTTAAAACCGTTTCATGCAGGCCAGCTTGCGCTGGTCTGTGAAGGGGGCGGGCAGCGCGGTATTTTCACTGCCGGCGTGCTCGACGAATTTATGCGCGCGCAATTCAACCCGTTCGATCTCTATTTCGGCACCTCTGCCGGGGCGCAGAACCTCTCCGCCTATGTCTGCAACCAGCCCGGCTATGCGCGCAAAGTGATTATGCGCTATACCACCTCGAAAGAATTCTTCAATCCGGTACGCTTCGTGCGCGGCGGGAACCTGATCGATCTCGACTGGTTACTGGATGCCACCTCCAGCCAGATGCCGCTGGCCATGGATACCGCGTCACGACTGTTCGATACCGGCAAAGAGTTCTGGATGTGCGCCAGCCGTGGCGATGACTATTCGCCGGGTTACTTTTCGCCGCAGAAAGAGAACTGGCTGGATATCATCCGCGCATCCAGCGCGATCCCGGGATTCTACCGCACCGGCGCGTTGCTGGAGGGGATAAGCTATCTTGACGGTGGTATCAGCGACGCGGTGCCGGTACAGGAGGCGGCGCGGCGCGGGGCAAAAACCATTGTGGTGATCCGCACGGTGCCTTCGCAGATGTATTACACCCCACAGTGGTTTAAGCGGATGGAACGCTGGCTGGGCGACAGCAGCCTGCAACCGCTGGTGAATATCGCGAAGCAGCATGAAACCACCTACGGCGCGATGCAGCGTTTTATTGAAAAACCACCGGGCAAGCTGCGCATCTTTGAAATTTATCCGCCGAAGCCGCTGTTGAGCATGGCGCTGGGCAGTCGGCTGCCTGCGTTGCGTATGGATTACAAAACGGGGCGGCTGTGCGGGCGTTACTTCCTGGCGACCGTCGGGAAAATGCTGGCCGAGCAACCGCCTCTTCATCGGCATAAAAGCATCATTTTGCCGCCTGCCGTTGTGGCCAATGACGCGGTGGCGATGCCGCTGGTGGACGCGCCGCAGGCCAACGATGGCTTACTCGATAACGAGGATCTGGCATGACGCACTGCTTTATCGATACCCATTGCCACTTTGATTTCCCGCCGTTTAGCGGGGAGGAAACATCCAGTCTTGCGCGTGCGGCTGAGGCCGGTGTGAGAGCCATTATTGTGCCCGCTATTGAAGCGGCGAGATTCGAGAAAGTTCTGGCGCTTGCCCGGGGGCACGATGCGCTGTATGCCGCGTTGGGTCTGCATCCGATCGTTATTGAGCACCATCTTGATGACCATCTCGACAGGCTGGATGCCACGCTGCAAAACGCGGATACGAAGCTGGTTGCCATCGGTGAGATCGGCCTCGATCTCTATCGTGAAGATCCGCAGTTTGAACGCCAGCAGACGATTCTGGACGCGCAGCTCCGGTTGGCAAAGCGCCACGATCTGCCGGTGATCCTCCACTCCAGACGTACCCATGACAAACTGGCGATGCACCTGAAGCGCATCGACGTGCCGCGCAGGGGCGTGGTCCATGGTTTCGCTGGAAGCCTTCAGCAGGCGCAGCGTTTTATCGAGCTGGGCTATAAAATTGGCGTCGGTGGCACCATTACCTATCCGCGTGCCAGCAAAACCCGTGATGTGATGGCACAGCTCCCGCTGACCTCGCTCCTGCTGGAAACGGATGCGCCTGACATGCCGCTGAATGGTTTTCAGGGCCAGCCTAACCGCCCGGAGCAGGCGGCGCGCGTTTTTGATGTGCTGTGTGAGTTGCGTCAGGAGCCTGAAGATGTGATTGCCAGCGCGCTGCTGGAAAATACCCGAGCGGTCTTCGGCATCACGCTATAGATAAAGGGCCGGGCGGATCACCGTGATCTGCTGCCGTTCCAGGGCCTGCGCCAGCGGCTCGATGTCCTCCGGCGTGGCGCTCCGCCATCTCGCCGCCTCCCCGTAAACCCCATGGGCATGAAACGCGTTGATCCGCACCGGAACGTTCCCCAACGTGTGGATAAAAGCGGTCAGCGATGGCAGATGTTGCAGATAATCACACCGATCGGGGATCACCAGCAGGCGCAGCTCCGTCAGGCGATGACGATCGGCCAGCCAGCGGATGCTCTGCTTGATCAGCGTGTTTTCGCGCCCGGTCAGAAAACGGTGATGTTCATTGCCCCAGGCTTTCAGATCCACCATCGCGCCGTCAAACACCGGAAACAGCTTTTGCCAGCCGGTTTCGCTTAACAGGCCGTTGCTGTCCACCAGGCACGTCAGATGGCGCAGGGACGGATCGGCTTTGATCGCGGTGAACAGCGCAACCAAAAACGGCAGCTGCGTGGTGGCCTCACCCCCGCTGACGGTCACGCCCTCAATAAACGGCGCGGACGTGAGCACCCGGGAGAGGATCTCCTCGACGCTATAGCGCTGCGCCATCGGCGTCGCCTGCTGCTGACACAGGTGCAGACAGGTGTCGCACTGCTGACAGTGACTCTCCTGCCACCAGACGCGCCCGGCCTGAATCGTCAGCGCATCATGCGGACAGTGGGGAACACAGTCGCCGCAGTCGTTGCAGCGCCCTATCGTCCACGGGTTGTGGCAGGTTTTGCAGCGCAGGTTACAGCCCTGGAGGAACAACGCCAGGCGGCTGCCCGGCCCGTCCACGCAGGAGAAGGGTATGACCTGACTAACTAAAGCGCATCTGCTGTTCATGGCTTATCACGCGCGGCTGACGTTCCAGAATACGGGTATTGCGCGCGGCCTCCTCGCCGAGCCAGGTGGTGTTGGTGCGCGATCCGGCTTCCCGGTACTTCTCCAGATCCGATAACCGCACCATATAGCCGGTAACGCGCACGAGATCGTTACCCGCAACGTTGGCGGTAAACTCGCGCATCCCCGCCCTGAACGCGCCGAGACAGAGCTGGACCACTGCCTGCGGGTTACGTTTTACCGTTTCATCCAGCGTCAGAATGTCGCTGATCCCGGAAGCGTAGTGCTTGTGGTGCGGCGCAACGGCCAGCAGGTGGCTGATGGGATCCGGCTCGTCGCCGTAGGGCAGGCGCGCGCCCGGCGTGGTGCCCGAGTCAGAGCTGATCCCCGACTGCGCATGAAGCATCGCGCGCTGCTTCCAGCCGTGTTTCACCGGCGTGTTTTCGACAAACGCCGCAAGCTGTTCACTGATGCGGTAGCCCAGCGCATTGGCCTGTTCGTTCTTACCGTAACGTCCCGTAATGCCTGCTTTCTGGCACAGCACGTTCACCGCTTCGGCCAGACCGTACATGCCAAACATCGGCACAAAGCGATCGGCATCAATCAGCCCCTCTTTTACCAGGAAGCTATTCTCAAAGAAGCCGGATTGTTCATATAAAAAATCGCAGCGCGCATTAATGATCGCGATTTGTTGCTGGCAGTAGTGGGGAAGGGTACGGGTGAAAAAGTCTTCCGGTGAGCGGCTGTGTTCCGCAATCGCTTTCAGGTTTAGGCGCACCAGCGTGCTGCCGCCGCCCGCCAGCGGCAGGGAGTTGTAACAGCTCACCACGCCATAGCGACCTTTTGTGAAAATTTTATCATTCACCGGGCCATTAGAAATATGCGGCTTACTACATTCACAAATGTTTTTCGCCACGCTCAGCAGCAGATCGCTGGGGGTTACATCCGGGTCGTAGATAAAGGTCAGGTTCGGCGCAACCTGCTTTAGTTCTGCATCCGCGCGAAGGATGGCTCGGGTGACAGGCGTATCCGCCGGGCCGATATTGGCATGCATAAACGCATCGGGCAGCGTTCTGTCCAGGTAACGCCAGAAACGTTTTATTCGGCTATCGATTTCATCCTGTGTTAGAATTTTAACATAGGGGCTGAGTATTTCATCGAGCTGGCCCAGATAGACCGGCATCGATGTGACGGACGGAACATGGTGATAAAGGATAGTGAGCAGCGAGAGGGCATCATCCAGATCTTTCGCCCCTTCCAGCTCCAGCCATTCTGAGCCGTTAGCCAGAAATTTAGCGTAGTCCGGCAGCACGTAGCGCGGTTTGTAAGGCGCATGGCCTTCGAACATGTCGCAGATGAATCCCTCGTCCAGTGCGGCGCGGGCCGCCTCTGGCAGAGCGGGATAGGGCAGATTGTTCTCCGCTTCCAGCGCCAGAAAATGACGTTTTTGTTCCGGGGTTAACACCGGGCTGGTCACAATGTGCTGGCAACGTTGTTGCAGGGCGTCGGGCATGTTCACTTCCTTGGTTGTTCTGCGGATAGTGAACGAATTGTAGGAAGCCAGCCTGGTGGCGCTTTGATCAGAAAGGGGATATCGCCGATTTAGTCAGCAATTAACGCACTAAAATTTGAAGAAGATCTCATTACAGTAATGCAAATTTGCACACAGTTTTCATTAACTGTGATGAATGTCGAAGTGTGGATGCGGGTGAATGTTAGAATACTCACAGACCCGCAAGGTAAAATTTATACGGCACTGCCGTTGGAGAATGTTATGACCGATTTAACTGCAAGCAGCCTGCGCGCGTTGAAACTGATGGACCTGACCACCCTGAACGATGACGACACCAATGAAAAAGTCATCGCCCTGTGCCATCAGGCGAAAACGCCAGTGGGTAACACCGCCGCCGTCTGTATCTATCCGCGCTTCATCCCGATTGCCCGCAAAACGCTGAAAGAGCAGGGCACGCCGGAAGTGCGCATTGCCACCGTAACTAACTTCCCGCACGGCAATGACGATATCGAGATCGCTCTGGCAGAAACCCGCGCAGCGATTGCGTACGGCGCAGACGAAGTTGACGTGGTATTCCCGTACCGCGCGCTGATCGCCGGCAACGAGCAGGTCGGTTTTGACCTGGTGAAAGCCTGTAAAGACGCGTGTGCGGCGGCAAACGTGCTGCTTAAAGTGATCATCGAAACCGGCGAGCTGAAAGAAGAGGCGCTGATTCGTAAGGCGTCTGAAATCTCCATCAAAGCGGGCGCGGATTTCATTAAAACCTCTACCGGTAAAGTGCCGGTCAACGCTACCCCGGAAAGCGCACGCATCATGATGGAAGTCATCCGTGATATGGGCGTGTCCAAAACCGTTGGCTTCAAACCGGCAGGCGGCGTGCGTACCGCAGAAGACGCGCAGCAGTTCCTGGCGATTGCCGACGAGCTGTTCGGCGCCGACTGGGCGGACTCCCGCCACTACCGCTTCGGCGCGTCCAGCCTGCTGGCCAGCCTGCTGAAAGCGCTGGGTCACGGCGACGGTAAGAGCGCAAGCAGCTACTAAGTTGAATTGCCGGGTGGCGCTACGCTAACCCGGCCTACAGGATCGTGGGGCGGGTCAACATACCCGCCGCCATTCACCCGATTCCGCATGGAGGTTACCGTGTTTCTCGCACAAGAAATTATTCGTAAAAAACGTGATGGTCATGCATTAAGCGACGAAGAAATCCGCTTCTTTATCAATGGCATTCGTGATAACACCATCTCTGAAGGGCAGATTGCGGCTCTGGCGATGACCATTTTCTTCCACGATATGTCGATGCCTGAGCGCGTGTCGCTGACCATGGCGATGCGAGATTCAGGAACCGTTCTGGACTGGAAAAGCCTCAACCTCAACGGCCCGATTGTGGACAAACACTCCACCGGCGGCGTGGGCGACGTGACCTCCCTGATGCTTGGCCCGATGGTGGCAGCCTGCGGCGGTTACATCCCGATGATTTCCGGGCGCGGCCTGGGCCACACCGGCGGTACGCTCGACAAACTGGAAGCCATTCCGGGCTTCGATATCTTCCCGGATGACAACCGCTTCCGCGACATTATTAAAGACGTTGGCGTGGCGATTATCGGCCAGACCAGCTCTCTTGCTCCGGCTGACAAGCGTTTCTACGCGACGCGTGACATTACCGCGACTGTAGACTCCATCCCGCTGATCACCGCCTCTATCCTTGCCAAAAAACTGGCGGAAGGTCTGGATGCGCTGGTGATGGATGTGAAAGTGGGCAGCGGCGCGTTTATGCCAACCTATGAACTCTCTGAGGCGCTGGCCGAAGCGATCGTTGGCGTTTCCAACGGCGCGGGCGTGCGCACCACCGCACTGCTGACGGACATGAACCAGGTGCTGGCCTCCAGCGCCGGTAACGCGGTTGAAGTCCGCGAGGCTGTGCAGTTCCTCACAGGCGAATACCGTAACCCGCGCCTGTTCGATGTCACCATGGCGCTGTGCGTTGAGATGTTAATCTCCGGCAAGCTGGCCAAAGACGACGCTGACGCGCGCGCGAAGCTTCAGGCGGTGCTGGACAACGGCAAAGCGGCGGAGATCTTTGGTCGGATGGTGGCGGCGCAGAAAGGCCCGACCGACTTCGTGGAAAACTACGCGAAATACCTGCCCACCGCGATGCTCAGCAAAGCGGTCTATGCGGATAGCGAAGGCTTTGTCTCGGCTATGGATACCCGCGCGCTCGGCATGGCTGTCGTGTCTATGGGCGGCGGTCGTCGTCAGGCATCGGACACCATTGATTACAGCGTCGGCTTTACCGATATGGCCCGTCTGGGCGACAGCGTTGACGGCCAACGTCCGCTGGCGGTGATCCACGCGAAAGATGAAGCCAGCTGGCAGGACGCGGCGAAAGCGGTGAAGGCGGCAATATCTCTTGACGATAAAGCACCGGAAACCACACCGACGGTCTATCGTCGTATCACTGAATAGCGGTATACTGATCTGATCGCATTTTTATGAAGCACTAAGTACGGAGAACAATTATGAAACGTGCATTTATTATGGTGCTGGACTCATTCGGCATCGGCGCAACCGAAGATGCAGAACGATTTGGTGACGTGGGTTCCGATACCCTGGGTCACATCGCGGAAGCCTGTGCAAAAGGCGAAGCGGACAACGGTCGTAAAGGCCCTCTGAACCTGCCAAACCTGACCCGTCTGGGGCTGGTAAAAGCGCATGAAGGCTCTACCGGTAAGATCGCAGCCGGTATGGACGGTAACGCGGAAGTGGTGGGCGCCTACGCGTGGGCGCACGAGCTCTCTTCCGGTAAAGATACTCCGTCCGGCCACTGGGAAATCGCCGGCGTGCCGGTGCTGTTCGACTGGGGTTACTTCTCCGATCACGAGAACAGCTTTCCGCAAGAGCTGCTTGATAAGCTGGTGAAGCGCGCCAACCTGCCGGGCTACCTCGGTAACTGCCACTCTTCCGGTACCGTGATTCTGGACCAGCTCGGCGAAGAGCACATGAAAACCGGCAAGCCGATTTTCTATACCTCTGCTGACTCCGTGTTCCAGATCGCCTGCCATGAAGAGACGTTTGGCCTGGATAAACTGTACGAGTTGTGCGAAATCGCCCGTGAAGAGCTGACCGAAGGCGGCTACAACATTGGCCGCGTTATCGCGCGTCCGTTTATCGGCGACAAAGCGGGTAACTTCCAGCGTACCGGCAACCGTCACGATCTGGCTGTGGAGCCACCGGCGCCGACCGTGCTGCAAAAACTCGTCGACGAGAAAGACGGTCACGTGGTTTCCGTGGGTAAAATCGCGGACATTTACGCCAACTGCGGCATTACCAAAAAGGTCAAAGCGACCGGTCTGGATGCGCTGTTCGACGCCACCATCAAAGAGATGAAAGAAGCGGGCGATAAGACCATTGTCTTCACCAACTTCGTGGACTTCGACTCCTCCTGGGGCCACCGTCGCGACGTCGCCGGTTATGCTGCGGGTCTGGAGCTGTTTGACCGCCGTCTGCCAGAGCTGATGGAGCTGGTGGGAGAAGATGACATTCTGATCCTGACCGCTGACCATGGCTGTGACCCGACCTGGACCGGTACCGACCACACCCGTGAGCACATTCCGGTGCTGGTGTACGGCCCGAAAGTCAAACCGGGCTCGCTGGGTCACCGTGAAACCTTCGCGGACATCGGCCAGACGATTGCGAAATACTTTGGTACGTCTGACATGGAATATGGCAAGGCTATGTTCTAAACGGATTGGGTGAGGCCTGATGCCCTCACCCCGACCCTCTCCCACAGGGAGAGGGAAAACAGAATGTAGGCCGGGTAAGGCGCAGCCGCCACCCGGAAAAAACAACAATGTAAAAGGAACTGAAGATGGCAACTCCTCACATTAATGCAGAAATGGGTGATTTCGCTGACGTCGTATTGATGCCGGGCGACCCGCTGCGCGCGAAGCACATTGCAGAAACCTTCCTCGAAGACGTGCGTGAAGTGAACAACGTGCGCGGCATGCTGGGCTTCACCGGTACCTATAAAGGCCGCAAAATCTCCGTGATGGGTCACGGCATGGGTATCCCATCCTGCTCCATCTACACCAAAGAGCTGATCACCGATTTCGGCGTGAAGAAAATCATCCGTGTCGGCTCCTGCGGCGCGGTTCGCATGGACGTTAAGCTGCGTGACGTGGTGATCGGCATGGGCGCGTGCACCGACTCTAAAGTCAACCGCATTCGCTTTAAAGATCATGACTTTGCGGCCATTGCTGACTTTGACATGGTGCGTAACGCGGTTGACGCGGCAAAAGCGCTGGGCGTTGACGCGCGCGTGGGCAACCTGTTCTCTGCCGATCTGTTCTACTCGCCAGAAGGCGACATGTTCGACGTGATGGAAAAATACGGCATTCTGGGTGTGGAAATGGAAGCGGCCGGTATCTACGGCGTGGCGGCTGAATTCGGTGCGAAAGCGCTGACCATTTGCACCGTGTCTGACCATATCCGTACTCACGAGCAGACCACCGCTGCCGAGCGTCAGACCACCTTCAACGACATGATCAAAATCGCGCTGGAATCCGTTCTGCTGGGCGATCAAGAGTAATTTCGTTTTCTTCAGGGGGGCAGGTTTGCCCCCTATGGTGCTTACTTCGTCAACACTTCCCACATCAAATTGCTTTCCAGCGTCACCGTATCACCTATGTGATTAAACTGGCGGTCATTCAGCACCGGGGTGAGGGTGAGCTGGCACTCATCGGCGGACCACGAGGCAGGCGTAAAAAGCGTAGCCATTAGCGAAAAAGTCATCAGTAAATGTTTACCCAGGTGTTTCATTTACAGACTCCTTTAGCAGTTTCATAAAACGATTCTTTGTCCTGAGTCTCACTCAGGGATTAATCGATGCGGCAGATGCGCTGCATATTATCGTCAACGGCATAAAGTGCCGGGCTATTGGACATATCAGTGACAAAAACACGCCCGCTGTCCACCGCGCTGACCAGGTAGTTGTTTTTCTCATCCACGATACTGGTCCCTTTTGACAGTCACGAGCCGTCTGCACGTTTCACTTCGAGCATTACGCGACGGGTATTCAGTACTTTGAAATCCAGCTCCCTGAAGGCTGTATGGGCGACAGAAATGTTCTTGATGCCGTTGGGCAGATCCTGACTCAGGTTAAAGCCGATCCACATATGTTTATCGGTGTTTTTCGGCGGGATAGCCTCAAGGGTCACGCGTTTAACGTCACGCCTGTATCGTCAGGAAGATCGACAATGATGGTATAGATCAGGGCCGGGAAGGTGTCGGTATTTTTTACGTTCATGGTGCCGCTGTGAGTCGACTCTTCAATAACCAGCAGCGTGGTTTCTGGCACCATTCCGGCGGCATACGCCTGAGCAAAGAGAGCAGAGAATAATAACGGTGCGGCAATGGCGCACTGAGCGATCGTGGTTTCAACTGACATCAAGATTAATCCTTTAACCTGACAAAATGCCTCCTCTGTTAAGAGGAGGCATAGTTCACACTTTATCGGGTTGATAATCAGAGATATTTAACGGTAATCGTGGCCTGACCATCCAGGTTGGTATCATCGGTAATCGCGAGGGCCGCGGTATTCTGAATCGCCAGGGAGGTTTTCAGCGGAAATACTGCGGTCGTGAAAGGCAGCGGCGCAGTGGTGCCGGAAGCGGCCACGGTCATCATTTCCATGTTGGCGTTTTTGATGATACCGGTAGCGGTTTTCTGCCAGGACGGGCTGTCCACGGTACCGGAGATAACGTCTGATTTCACGCCGTCGGCGGTGACGTTCGCCACATCAGCAAAGATGGAGTAAGCGCCAATTTTCACGCCGCCCGCGGTTTTGCCCACGCCGTAGGACTGGGTGGTGTCGGAAACGTTGCCGCCCGCCGCGTCTGCGGTGTTAATGGTGATCACAGAAGCACCCGGATGGGTGTCTGCGCGGTCATCGCTGATGGTCCAGCCAGCTTTAGTGGCTACCGGGCAGGTGATGGTCAGGGAGATATCTTTCTGACCCAACTGGTTAACGCTGGTCGCGGAGAGATCCGCCAGGTGGATAAGACCATAATCCACCTCGCCGCCGCCGCTTAACTGCGGGGTGCAGGCGGCAACGGAGAGTAAACCGGTCACTTTCAGTACGGCGGTAGAGGCGGCGTTAGCGGCAGTCGCGGAGAGGGCCAGCGCAACGGCAGTGGCAACTAAAATCTTTTTCATTGTTGTTCCTTAACAAATGCAGGCCATCACGCTCAGTTCACAAGCGAAATGAGCCAGTTACAGATAATGCAAAGTGATGGTGGCCTGGCCGTCGATCGGGGTATCGTCGGTAATTGCCAGGGTGTCAGTTTTCTGCACCGCCAGCGCAACGCGCAGCGGGAATACGGCATTCATAAAGGGAACCAACGTCCGATCACTGCTATTTAGTGCGCTATACTGGATAGAACCGTCACTATGAGTGACGAGCTGCGAACCCGTATTCGCAAGTAACCACATTGGATCATCTGCTATCGCAGAATAACCTAATGCTTTGACGTTTCCATCTACGGTTACATTCGAATTCATACCCACGGAGTAAGCGCCGATATTGACGCCGCCAGCCGTTTTACCTACGCCGTACTGGTTAGTTGAACTCCATGCCTGATCGCCCGCGAAAGTGGCGTTATCGATGGTCATTTTCTTCATTGAATCTGCGTGATCATCGGTAATGGACCACGCTACTTTCGTTGCGGCAGAGCAGTTGATAGTCAGAGAAATATCTTTATAACCCAGCTGGTTATCTGCCGTTGCGGAGAGCGAGCTGATATATTTAGTGCCGAAATCAACGACAGCGCCATCGCTCAGCGTTGGGGTACAGGCGTTGTTGGTTAATACGCCTTTTAATTTTAATACCGCAGTAGAGTCGGCATGTGCAGTCGCAGAGAGGGTCATTGCAACAGCGGTTGCAATAATGATTTTTTTCATCGTTAATCCTTAACGTTCGAAACAGACGTGTGGAGAAGAAATAGAAAAACTATTTCTTGCTGTCTATTATTCTAGAGGAAAAGTTAACTTTACATTAAGGAGTGTTAATTTTTGAATGTAATTCCCCTTAATATATAAGCTATAAATATATATTTTGTGTATGTTCCCTGTTTATTTATATACGTGTGTTAATTTTCAGGAATAAGGGAAGCGTATTCACTTCCCTTATTTGTTTTTATTAACGCACCGCGCCAGCGATCCATTGGGAGAGATCCCGTAGCTCCCGCTCGTGGTCCGGGAAATCCACCCACAGCGCTTCGCACGCCTGTTGCAGACTGTCTGCATGGTACAGACAGCCCTGTAAACGTGCGGCCAGCGCCTCCAGCGGTGCAGGATTGAGACTATCCGTAAAGACCTGCGTGCGGGTAATATGGCCCTTCTCCACGTCAAAGTGCAGTTCCACGCCGCCCCAGGTAAACCGTTCGTCCAGCAGGTGTGAAAAGGCCGGTGCCTGGCCGAAGTTCCACTCCCAGCTGCTCTGGCGCGCAAAGGTTTCCGCGAAGTTGGGCAGGTCCGGTGTTTTGTCAGGGGAGATCACTTCAGCTTCTACCCGCTCACCGTAATGTTCGAAGAAGGCTTCACGGATCGCATCGCAAATCTGCTCATGAGTAATCCCGGGCAGCAGTTCCACCAGATTCGCCACGCGCCCGCGCACGGAGGTAATACCCTTAGCCTGTAGCTTTTTCTTATCTGGATTAAGGTAGTTAGCCAGACGGCTCAGATCGGCATTCAGCAATAATGTGCCGTGGTGGAATCCCCGATCCATCGTTTCGCGATAGGCAGAGCCGGATACCTTGCGGTCGCCATCGGGCGTTTTGACCACCAGATCGTTACGTCCCGAGGCTTCAGCCGTCACGCCGAGCGAATTGAGCGCATTAAGCACAATGGAGGTCGAGATGGTTTTGTCGTATTCCGGCTTGCCCGCCATAAAGGTAAAGCAGGTATTGCCCAGATCGTGGAATACCGCACCGCCGCCGCTGCTGCGGCGCGCCAGGCGGACGTTGTCCTCTTCCATACGGCGGGTGTTACACTCTTTCCACGGATTTTGCGCGCGGCCAATAACGACCGTATCAGCGTTGCGCCAGAGAAACAGGACGCGCTGGGTGGCAGGCATCTGGCGGAAGATGCACTCTTCTACCGCCAGGTTAAACCAGGGATCGTAAGAGTCAGAGATTAGCAGGCGTAACGTCGACATGGCAGAGTTCCTTTTCCGAATCATCCGCCTACTTTATCACTATTCTTTCTTCTCGCTCTCTTCCTCTTCGGGAACCGACTTGCTGGCGGTTAACAGGAACGGCGACTGCTGCCAGCGGGTGCGCTTGCCCTGGAGCAACGTACGTGCCAGTACCACGCCAATCGCCAGTGAGAGCAGCAGCATCAGGCGCAAAATATTGGTGGTGTTATCCACCTGTTTGGCTTCGGTTGGCAGGGTGTGGGTGTCGAGTGTCAGACGTAAATAGCCGAGCGGACCATTCTTGCCCTGAATGGGTTCGACGATTTGTTGGTTGAAATAACCACCGGCTTTTTTGCCGTCCAGCGCCAGCCTGTCGCGCACGTCGACATGCTCACCCGCGCGGGCAATCAGGTCGCCCTGTTCATCGTACACGCCCGCATCCAGAATGCGGCTGTTTTCCGTAAGCTGGCGCAATACCTGGGCTATTCGCTTATCATCCGGCGTTTCGGTGCGCATAGACGGCGCAACGTTGAGCGTCACCTGGTGCGCCAGCGTCCGGGCCAGCTCCTCAAACTGCGGGTTACGCTGTCGTTGGTGATTCTGGCTAAACCAGGATGCCCCCTGCATCAGCGCCACTAATAGTGCGAGACAGATCAGGACAATCACGGCGCGATGAAGCCGGAATTTCAGTTTTGCGCGAGCCATATTCCACCTGCTTAAAATTTACGGCTTAATGTTGCCAGAAGTGATGGTTACAGGGTAGCCTCATGCGTTATTTTCCCTCTGGAACCTTCCGGCGCGAACGAAATTACAGGAGCTTCAATGCCGAACATTACCTGGTGCGACCTGCCAACGGATGTCTCTTTATGGCCAGGATTGCCGCTCTCTTTAAGTGGCGATGAGGTGATGCCTCTCGATTACCACGCTGGCCGTAGCGGCTGGCTGCTGTACGGACGCGGCCTGGATAAGCAACGCCTCACCCAGTATCAAACCAAACTGGGCGCAGCGATGGTCATCGTTGCGGCCTGGTGTGTGGAAGATTATCAGGTCATTCGCCTGGCGGGTTCCCTGACGCAGCGCGCCACGCGTCTGGCGCACGACGCCGGGCTGGACGTTGCTCCCCTCGGCAAAATTCCGCACCTGAAAACGCCCGGCCTGCTGGTAATGGACATGGACTCCACCGCCATTCAGATCGAGTGTATTGACGAGATTGCTAAACTGGCGGGCAGCGGAGAGCTGGTGGCGGAAGTCACCGAGCGCGCGATGCGCGGCGAGCTGGATTTCACCGCCAGCCTGAGACAGCGCGTGGCGACCCTGAAGGGGGCCGATGCTAACATTTTGCGTCAGGTGCGCGATGAACTGCCCCTGATGCCTGGGCTTACGCAGCTGGTACTCAAGCTGGAGACGCTCGGCTGGAAAGTGGCGATTGCCTCCGGCGGGTTCACCTTCTTTGCCGACTACCTGCGTGACAAGCTGCGTCTGACCACCGTGGTGGCAAACGAGCTGGAGATCATGGACGGCAAACTCACCGGACAGGTCATCGGCGACATCGTGGATGCGCAGTACAAAGCCAATACGCTGACGCGTCTGGCAGAGAAATATGCCATCCCGGTCGAGCAGACCGTCGCCATCGGCGATGGCGCGAACGATCTGCCGATGATCAAAGTTGCCGGGCTGGGTATTGCCTACCATGCCAAACCGAAAGTGAATGAAAAGACGGAAGTCACTATCCGTCATGCTGATCTGATGGGGGTGTTCTGTATTCTCTCCGGCAGCATTAATCAAAAATAACGAGGTAAACCGTGGCGAAAGCTCCAAAACGCGCATTTGTCTGTAATGAATGTGGTGCGGATTATCCGCGCTGGCAGGGGCAATGCAGCGCCTGTCATGCCTGGAACACCATCACCGAAGTGCGTGGTGTGGCGGCTTCGCCGAGCGTGGCCCGCAATGAACGGCTGAGCGGCTATGCGGGCAATGCAGGCGTGTCGAAGGTACAAAAACTTTCGGATATCAGCCTTGAGGCGCTGCCGCGCTTCTCAACCGGATTCAAAGAATTTGACCGCGTGCTCGGCGGTGGCGTAGTGCCGGGCAGCGCCATTCTGATCGGCGGTAACCCGGGCGCGGGTAAATCGACCCTGCTGCTGCAAACGCTCTGCAAGCTCGCCGAACAGATGAAAACCCTGTACGTCACGGGGGAAGAATCACTCCAGCAGGTGGCGATGCGCGCGCACCGCCTCGGCCTGCCGACCGGCAATCTGAATATGCTGTCGGAAACCAGCATCGAGCAGATCTGCATGATCGCCGAAGAAGAGCAGCCGAAGCTGATGGTGATCGACTCCATTCAGGTGATGCATATGGCTGACATTCAGTCGTCACCGGGAAGCGTGGCGCAGGTGCGTGAAACCGCGGCCTACCTGACGCGCTTTGCCAAAACGCGCGGCGTGGCGATTGTGATGGTTGGTCATGTGACCAAAGACGGCTCGCTGGCGGGACCGAAAGTGCTTGAACACTGTATCGACTGCTCGGTGATGCTCGATGGCGATGCGGATTCCCGTTTTCGTACCCTGCGCAGCCATAAAAACCGCTTTGGCGCGGTGAATGAGCTGGGCGTGTTTGCCATGACCGAGCAGGGGCTTCGCGAAGTCAGCAACCCGTCGGCCATCTTCCTGAGCCGTGGCGACGAGATCACGTCCGGGAGTTCGGTGATGGTGCTGTGGGAAGGAACGCGTCCGCTGCTGGTTGAAATTCAGGCGCTGGTGGATCACTCGATGATGGGCAATCCGCGGCGCGTGGCGGTCGGTCTGGAACAGAACCGCCTGGCGATCCTGCTGGCGGTGCTGCACCGTCACGGCGGTCTGCAAATGGCGGATCAGGATGTGTTCGTCAACGTGGTTGGTGGGGTGAAGGTTACGGAAACCAGCGCGGACCTGGCGCTGCTGCTGGCAATGGTCTCCAGCCTGCGCGACAGACCGTTGCCGCAGGATCTGGTGGTATTTGGTGAGGTAGGGCTGGCCGGCGAGATCCGCCCGGTGCCGAGCGGTCAGGAGCGTATCTCCGAAGCGGCAAAACATGGCTTCCGCCGCGCGATTGTTCCGGCCGCCAACGTGCCGAAAAAAATTCCGGAAGGGATGCAGGTTTTCGGCGTTAAAAAACTCGCAGATGCGTTAAATGTCTTTGACGACTTATAATTACGTATTCGATTTTGCAGGAGGCACCGTAATTTATGTCATCATTTGACTACATCAAGACCGCTATCCGCCAGAAGGGCTGCACGTTGCAGCAGGTGGCGGACGCCAGCGGCATGACCAAGGGCTACCTGAGCCAACTGCTGAACGCCAAAATCAAAAGCCCCAGCGCGCAGAAGCTGGAAGCGCTGCACCGTTTTCTGGGGCTTGAATTTCCGCGGATGCAAAAGAACATTGGCGTGGTGTTCGGTAAGTTCTACCCGCTGCATACCGGGCATATCTATCTGATCCAGCGCGCCTGTAGCCAGGTCGACGAGCTGCATATCATCATGGGTTATGATGAAACCCGCGATCGCCAGCTGTTTGAAGACAGCGCCATGTCGCAGCAGCCCACCGTGCCGGACCGCCTGCGCTGGCTGCTTCAGACCTTTAAATATCAGAAAAATATTCGTATTCATGCCTTTAACGAAGAGGGCATGGAGCCGTATCCGCACGGCTGGGACGTGTGGAGCAACGGCATCAAAGCGTTTATGGAAGAGAAGGGCATTGCGCCTAACTGGATCTACACCTCTGAAGAGTCCGACGCGCCGCAGTTCCGCGAGCATCTGGGTATCGAGACGGTGCTGATCGATCCTAAACGCACCTTCATGAACATCAGCGGGGCGCAGATTCGCGAGAACCCGTTCCGTTACTGGGACTACATCCCGACCGAGGTGAAGCCGTTCTTCGTGCGTACGGTGGCGATCCTCGGCGGCGAGTCGAGCGGGAAATCGACGCTGGTCAATAAGCTGGCGAACATCTTCAACACCACCAGCGCGTGGGAGTATGGCCGCGATTATGTCTTTTCACACCTTGGCGGCGACGAGATGGCGTTGCAGTATTCCGACTACGATAAAATCGCGCTCGGTCATGCCCAGTACATTGATTTCGCGGTGAAATACGCCAATAAAGTCGCCTTTATTGATACCGATTTCGTCACCACGCAGGCGTTCTGCAAAAAGTACGAGGGGCGCGAGCACCCGTTTGTGCAGGCGCTGATTGACGAATACCGCTTTGACCTGGTGATCCTGCTGGAAAACAACACCCCATGGGTGGCCGACGGCATGCGCAGCCTGGGCAGCTCCGTGGACAGGCGTGAGTTCCAGACCATGCTGGTAGAGATGCTTAACGAGAACAACGTTGAGTTTGTCCATGTGGAAGAGTCGGACTACGACACCCGTTTCCTGCGCTGCGTCGAGCTGGTGAAGGAGATGATGGGGGAGCAGGGGTAAAAGATTTACCCCTCACCCTAACCCTCTCCCAAAGGGAGAGGGGACTTTAATCACCCTCTCCCTTTAGGAGAGGGCCAGGGTAAGGGAATCAGTCCAATCAATACTCAACCACCACCTTCCCACGCATATGCCCCTCCAGCACCTTGCGGTGCGCTTCGGTAATGCTTTCCACGCTTAGCCCGTGCAGCGTTTCGCTGAGCGAACTTTCCACTACGCCGTTATCCACCAGCTTCGCGACTTCGTCCAGGATCTCTCCCTGACGCGCCATATCCGCCGTCTGATACATGCTGCGGGTGTACATGAATTCCCAGTGCAGCGCGGCGGATTTGGACTTCAGCTTGTCCTGGTTCAGCGGATGTTCATTCTCAACGATGGAACAGATATGCCCCTGCGGTGCAATCAGGTCGCTGACCGCATCCCAGTGCCCGTCGGTGTCGTTGAGGATGAAAATGTAATCCACAAAGGTCAGCCCGTGCTTCGCCAGTTCGCCTTTCAGATCGCGGTAGTTCACCACCACATCTGCACCGCGATCGCGGCACCACCGGGCGGAATCTTCACGGGACGCCGTTGCGATCACCTTTACCTTGCTGTTGTGCTTCGCAAACGGGATCGCCAGCGATCCCACCCCGCCCGCGCCGCCAATAATCAGCAGCGTTTTATCTGCGTCGGCATCCTGAATCTTCAGCCGTTCAAACAGGCCTTCCCACGCGGTGAGCGCCGTCAGCGGCAGTGCAGCCGCGGCGGCCCAGTCAAGGCTTGCAGGCTTGTGCCCGACAATGCGCGCATCGATCAGCTGATGTGTGGTATTGCTGCCCGGTCGGGTGATATCCCCCGCGTACCACACTTCGTCACCCGGTTTGAATCCGGTGACGCCAGCCCCAACGGCTTTTACGATCCCGCTGGCATCCCACCCGAGAATGCGCGGCTCCTTCAGCCCGCTTTTAGCAATGCCTGCATGTACCTTGGTGTCCACCGGGTTTACGGAGACGGCTTTCACCTCCACCAGCAGATCGTGTTCGCCGGGCTGCGGCATCGGCGGGGTGATTTCAACGAAGGTGGAGGGATTTTCTGGGTTAACGGCAATGGCTTTCACTGACATGGTGTGCTCCTCAATGGCATTCGTTTTGTTGAGGCTAGTCTATTAAGTGGTCAGCCGCATGATAAGATGGACAATCCAGAACTCAGCGTTCGTACAGAGTGAACAATCATGTTTAAACAGCTTCAGGATATGGCACTGTTTGCGCTGGTGGCCGAGATGGGCAGCTTTACCGCGGCGGCGCAGAAGGCGGAACTGCCAAAATCCAGCGTCAGCCAGCGTATTAGCCAGCTGGAGCAGCAGGTGGGGATCCGTCTGTTGAATCGCACGACGCGCAGAATAAGCCTGACGTTTGCGGGCGAGCACTATCTGGTGCACTGTCGCGAGATGCTGGCGGCCAGCGAGCGCGCGGAGTATGCCATTCAGCGGCTGCGAGAAAACCCCAGCGGGCGGCTGCGGATCACCTGTCCGGCGGGAATTGGCGCGACGCTGCTGGCGCATATGAATGCCGAGTTCCAGCTTCGCTATCCGGACGTGTCACTGGATGTGTCGATCTCAGACGACGTGGTGGATCTGGTCGAGTCTGGCTTTGACGTGGCGCTGCGCACCGGCAAACCGCAGGATTCTTCCCTGATTGGCCGCATGATTGGGCACTGTCCGCGCTACATGCTGGCCTCGCCCGACTACCTGGCACGCCGGGAACCGTTAATTCATCCCCGACAGCTGGTGGATCATCGCTGCATTACGCACCGGGCATGGTCGGAGTGGCTTCTGCGAAGCGAGAATGAGGATTACCGCTACCTGCCGGATAACGCTCACATGACGGATAACCTGGTGTACGCCAGGGAATGCGCCATTGCCGGGGCGGGGATCACGCTGTTACCCGCATTCCTGCTGGAAGATAAGATCGAAAAGGGCGCGCTGGTGAAGGTGTTGTCGGCGTGGAGCGTTGAGGGAAACGATCTCTGGCTGGCCTACCCGAGTCGTAAGCTCAATTCGCCTGCGCTGATGAGCTATATCGACTTTGCGATGCAGTTTGATGAGGTGAAGCGGTATTACGTGGGCGGGTGATTTTGTGCGGCCTGATGCCCTCACCCTCTCCCACGGGGAGAGGGAACAAACATAAAAAACGGCAACCGAAGTTGCCGTTTTGCTTTTATTTCGCAATACGCTTGTACTTAATACGCTTCGGCTCCAGCGCGTCTGCGCCCAGCGTGCGTTTCTTGTACTCTTCGTATTCGGTGAAGTTACCTTCGAAGAACTCCACCTTACCTTCGTCCTGGTAGTCCAGGATGTGGGTCGCGATACGGTCCAGGAACCAGCGGTCGTGCGAGATAACCATCGCGCAGCCCGGGAACTCCAGCAGGGCGTTTTCCAGCGCGCGCAGGGTTTCGATGTCCAGGTCGTTGGTGGGTTCATCGAGCAGCAGAACGTTGCCGCCAACCTGGAGCAGTTTCGCCAGGTGCAGACGACCGCGTTCGCCGCCGGACAGTTCGCCCACGCGTTTGCCCTGGTCGGTGCCCTTGAAGTTAAAGCGGCCAACATAGGCGCGGCTTGGCATCTCGGTGTTGCCGATACGCATGATATCCAGACCGCCGGAGACTTCTTCCCACACGGTTTTGCTGTTGTCCATCGCGTCACGGAACTGGTCAACGGAGGCCAGCTTCACGGTCTCACCCAGGGTGATAGAGCCGCTGTCAGGCTGTTCCTGACCAGACATCATGCGGAACAGGGTGGATTTACCCGCGCCGTTCGGACCGATGATGCCGACGATAGCGCCTTTCGGAACGGAGAAGGTCAGATCGTCGATCAGCACGCGGTCGCCGTAGGACTTACGCAGGTTAGTCACTTCAACCACTTTATCCCCCAGACGAGCTCCAGGTGGAATAAACAGTTCGTTGGTTTCGTTACGTTTCTGGTATTCGGTGTTGTTCAGCTCTTCGAAGCGTGCCAGACGGGCTTTGCCCTTAGACTGACGGCCTTTCGCGCCCTGACGCACCCACTCCAGCTCTTTCTCAATAGACTTACGGCGGGCGGCTTCCTGAGACGCTTCCTGCGCCAGACGCTGGTCTTTCTGCTCCAGCCAGGAGGAGTAGTTGCCTTCCCACGGAATACCTTCGCCGCGGTCCAGCTCCAGGATCCAGCCCGCAACGTTGTCGAGGAAGTAACGGTCGTGGGTAATCGCTACCACGGTGCCTTCGAAGTCATGCAGGAAGCGCTCCAGCCACGCCACGGATTCGGCATCCAGGTGGTTGGTCGGTTCGTCGAGCAGCAGCATGTCTGGTTTTTCCAGCAGCAGGCGGCACAGCGCCACGCGGCGGCGTTCACCACCGGACAGGTTTGCGATTTTCGCATCCCAGTCTGGCAGACGCAGGGCATCAGCCGCGCGCTCCAGCTGCACGTTCAGGTTGTGACCATCGTGCGCCTGGATAATTTCCTCATATTTGCCCTGCTGAGCGGCCAGTTTGTCGAAGTCCGCATCCGGCTCGGCGTATTTGGCATACACTTCATCCAGACCTTTCAGGGCGTTAACCACCTCGGATACCGCTTCTTCAACGGATTCACGCACGGTGTGCTCCGGGTTCAGCTGAGGTTCCTGCGGCAGGTAGCCGATCTTAATGCCAGGCTGCGGACGGGCTTCACCTTCGATGTCTGTATCGATGCCGGCCATGATGCGCAGCAGGGTGGACTTACCGGCACCGTTGAGACCCAGAACACCGATTTTTGCGCCCGGGAAGAAGCTCAGCGAGATATTTTTAAGAATATGACGTTTCGGCGGGACAACTTTGCCGACACGATGCATGGTATAAACGAATTGAGCCACGTTGGACTTCGCCTCTTTTATCGTGATGAGAATGAATTTCAGCCTCGAAGTGTAGCCTTTTTCACGCCCTAATCCCAGCCAGGAACGTCGGGAGTGTTAAAACGCGCATGAAAGGTAAAAAAGTGTCCATGACGTGGCGCGTTGTGGGATGCCTGGTTAGCATAAGTTGATGTAACTTTGACGTGGCAAGACGCTGCAACTGACGAAAAACAATGAGGAAGAGCTTGTGGAAAAAGCCAAACGGGTGGTCTGGCGTCTGCTGGCTGCCAGCGTATGCGTAATGGCGGTAAGCCAGGCGGTGCATGCCGATTCACTGGACGAACAACGTAGCCGCTATGCCCAGATTAAGCAGGCATGGGACAACAGGCAGATGGATACCGTGCAGGCGCTGATGCCGACGCTGAAGGATTATCCGCTGTATCCGTATCTGGAGTATCGCCAGATTACTGACGATCTGATGAATCAACCAACCGTCACCGTGAACAACTTCATTCAGGCGAACCCGACCCTGCCGCCTGCGCGCACCCTGAAGTCCCGGTTCGTGAACGAGCTTGCCCGTCGCGAAGACTGGCGCGGCCTGCTGGCCTTCAGCCCGGACAAGCCGGGCGCGACGGAAGCGCAGTGTAATTACTATTACGCGAAATGGGCTACCGGCCAGCAGGAAGAAGCGTGGGCCGGCGCAAAAGAGCTGTGGCTGACGGGCAAAAGTCAGCCCAACGCCTGCGATCCGCTTTTCAGCGCCTGGCGCGCGTCGGGGCAGCAGGATCCGCTCTCCTACCTCGAACGCATCCGCCTGGCTATGAAGGCCGGGAACACGCGGCTGGTCACCGTGCTGGCGGGGCAAATGCCGGCGGATTATCAGACCATTGCGTCTGCCGTTATCGGCCTGGCAAACGATCCGAACACCGTCCTGACGTTTGCGCGTACCACCGGCGCGACCGATTTTACCCGCCAGATGGCGGCGGTGGCCTTTGCCAGCGTGGCGCGTGATGATGTGGAAAACGCCAGGCTGATGATCCCGCAGCTGGTGCAGGCCCAGCAGCTTAATGACGATCAAACTCAGGAGCTGCGCGATATCGTGGCATGGCGACTGATGGGAACAGATGTCACCGACGAACAGGCGCGCTGGCGTGATGATGCGGTGATGCGTTCAAACTCTGTCTCGCTGGTGGAGCGTCGCGTGCGCATGGCGCTGGGAACGGGCGATCGTCGTGGCCTCAATACCTGGCTGGCGCGTCTGCCGATGGATGCCAAAGAGAAAGATGAATGGCGTTACTGGCAGGCAGACCTGCTGCTGGAACGTGGTCGTGACGATGAAGCCAAAGAGATCCTCCACTCCCTGATGCAGCAGCGCGGATTCTACCCGATGGCGGCGGCGCAGCGTCTGGGCGAGGAGTACACCCTGAAGATCGACAAAGCGCCAGCCAACGCGAACCCGGCGCTGACGCAGGGGCCGGAAATGGCGCGCGTGCGCGAGCTGATGTACTGGAATCTGGATAATACCGCGCGCAGCGAATGGGCGAATCTGGTCACCAGCCGTACCACTGAAGAGAAAGCGCAGCTTGCCCGCTATGCGTTTGATAATCGCTGGTGGGATCTGAGCGTGCAGGCGACGATCGCCGGCAAACTCTGGGATCATCTCGAAGAGCGTTTCCCGCTGGCTTATAAGGATCTGTTCGATCGCTACACCAGCGGCAAAGATATTCCGCAAAGCTACGCGATGGCCATTGCCCGTCAGGAGAGCGCCTGGAACCCGAAAGTGCGTTCACCAGTGGGTGCCAGCGGCCTGATGCAGATTATGCCGGGCACCGCGACGCACACGGTGAAGATGTTTAATATTCCAGGCTACAGCAGCCCGTCCCAGCTGCTGGATCCGGAGACCAACATCAACATCGGTACCAGCTACTTGCAGTACGTCTATCAGCAGTTCGGTAATAACCGTATCTTCGCGTCAGCGGCGTACAACGCCGGGCCAGGCCGCGTGCGGACATGGCTTGGTAACAGCGCAGGGCGTATCGACGCCGTGGCGTTTGTCGAGAGCATTCCGTTCTCGGAAACGCGCGGCTATGTGAAGAACGTGCTGGCCTATGACGCCTACTATCGCTACTTCATGGGGCAGAAAGATACCCTGATGAGCGATGCCGAGTGGCAGAGACGTTACTGATCGGCGTGGGTTGTGTTATGCTGTACTCGCTAAAGAGTACAAGAGGCAGCATAACATGACCCAGCATTCCCCGTATTCCTCGGCCATGGCCGAACAGCGTCATCAGGAGTGGCTTCGTTTTGTGGAGTTGCTCCGCCAGTCTTACGACAAAGATCTGCACTTACCGTTGCTACAGCTGATGCTGACGCCCGATGAACGCGAAGCGCTGGGCACGCGGGTACGCATTATTGAGGAACTGCTGCGCGGCGAAATGAGCCAGCGCGAGCTGAAAAACGAGCTGGGCGCGGGCATCGCGACCATTACCCGTGGTTCAAACAGCCTGAAGTCGGCGCCGGTTGAACTGCGTCAGTGGCTGGAAGCGGTATTGCTGAAAAACGCCGGATGACGGCTTCGCCTTATCCGGCCTACAGACTTAACGATAAATCGCGTTATGGAACGGACTTAACGCCAGAATAACGGCCTGGTGGTAAACGCTCGAACGGGTGAGCTTGCCTGCGGTAAAGACGCCAATCGCCCCCTCTTTACGACCAATCTCATCAATGCCGGTGTAGTGCGACATTACCGGACCCAGCGCCTCACCCGCGCGGACTTTCTCCAGTATGACCTCCGGCAGCGGCAGCGTGGCAGAACGCGCTTCGCCGCGCTGCTCGCGGCTTTCGATGACAACCCAGCTGAAGGTCGCTCCTTCGTCGATACCAGCTTCAATCGCGACCCAGAAGTCAGCGTCTGGCGCGGCGGCTTTTGCATTCGCCACGCGATTTCGTGCGCCAGCGCGTGTTTCCTCGCTGCCAAACGGCTGTTCCGGCACACCGCTCTCGACGCCGACGGCGTCAATATGGCAGGATCCTTCGCCAAAGATCTCTTCAAATGCCCTTAGAATTGCCTGAATTTTGGCAGGATTGGTGGTAGCAGAGACAACATGGTGCATAATTAAGCTCGATTTAAAAAATTCATCGCAGTATAACGGAAAAAAAGCATGTTACAGGTATACCTTGTTCGCCACGGTGAAACGCAGTGGAACGCCGAGCGACGTATTCAAGGCCAGTCAGACAGTCCTCTCACCGACAAAGGTGTGCAGCAAGCGTGGCAGGTGGCGGAGCGCGCCAGAACGCTGGGCATCACTCACGTCATCTCCAGTGATTTAGGCCGCACACAGCAGACGGCACGCATCATCGCCGATGCCTGTGGCTGCGACGTGACCCTCGAACCGCGTCTGCGCGAGCTGGATATGGGCGTGCTGGAAAAACGTCCTATCGATACGCTGACGGAAACCGAAGAAGGCTGGCGCCGCACGCTGGTGAACGGCACTGAAGATGGTCGCATCCCTGAGGGTGAATCCATGCAGGAGCTGAGCGTGCGCATGCATGCCGCGCTGGCCGAGTGCCTGAAACTCCCGGCAGGTAGCCGACCGCTGCTGGTGAGCCACGGTATCGCGCTGGGTTGTCTGGTGAGCACCATTCTGGGACTGCCGGCTTACGCCGAACGCCGTTTGCGTCTGCGCAACTGCTCCATTTCCCGTATCGACTATCAGGAAAGTGCCTGGCTGGCATCGGGGTGGGTGGTTGAGATGGCAGGGGACATTTCGCATCTTGATGCCCCTGCACTGGACGAATTGCAGCGTTAACGACGTACCGGAATCAGGAATTCCATACGCAGATTGATAGGGCCTTCTTCCGGTTTAGCATCTTGCGCCGGATAGTAGCGCTCAATGTCCTGACCTTTACGGCGATTCAGATTCAGCATCGGCATGCAGGTCCCGTAAACGGTCAGGATGAACTCCTGAACGCCCGTTCCTAAACCTTCGTATGAGAACATCACATACTCGCCGCCTTCCAGCACGACAGGTTTCGAGCCATGAATGTAACCGTTCGCCATGTCAGGCGTCAGCGCCGTGGTATAGAACACCTCCTGCTCGTCATCTTTTTCCTGGCTTGGATGCGTTTCGTTCAAACCATACAGAATCGGCGGGATCGCCGGAGCGTGGCTTAAAAATTCGCGCCAGAACTGAACGCGCATCTGATGGCGGAACTCGGAGATCTGCTCAAGGGAACAGGAGTAGCTCTGCGTGGTGCCGACCAGGTGCGTTTCTGGCAGGGTGATGATTTCATATTTTGGCATCGCAAACTCGCCCAGACGCAGCGGCGGACGCATACCAAAGGAGCTCCAGTCCGGCGAGCGGCGATAAAGCGCTGGCGTTAACGAGAACTGCTTTTTAAAGGCGCGGGTGAAAGTTTGCTGTGAATCGAAACGATATTGCAGGGCAATATCAAGGATTGGTCGCGCGGTCAGGCGCAACGCAACAGCAGACTTTGATAAACGACGTGCGCGAATATAGGCACCGATAGCATGACCGGTGACATCCTTGAACATCCTTTGCAGATGCCACTTGGAATAGCCTGCTTTTGCCGCCACATTATCCAGTGACAATGGCTGGTCGAGATGACCTTCCAGCCAGGTGAGCAGGTCGCGAATAATTCCAGCCTGATCCATATACTATCCTCATCCTTAAAACTGCCGCAGGTGCCTGTTTACAGGTTAGCGGATAATAGCATTTTTTGACGTTTTAGCATTCAGTGTTTTTTTTGCGCATAAATGCTTTTTGTGGTGATTTATGTGCGGATATATTCTAATCCTGTGATCTTGCTACATTTTTATCTAACCTGTTGAATAATCGCTCAGCGTAATTTTTTATGAATGGTAACAATATGAAATACAAGGTTTTAGTCTTTGCAGCACTGGCGCTGATGGCAGGGCGCGTGGCGCAGGCGGAGCAAATTGGCTCCGTGGATACCGTGTTTAAAATGTTTGGGCCGGACCACAAAATTGTGGTGGAAGCGTTTGACGATCCGGACGTTAAAAACGTCACCTGCTATGTCAGCCGGGCGAAGACCGGCGGGATTAAAGGCGGCCTGGGGCTGGCTGAAGACACGTCTGACGCGGCCATCTCCTGCCAGCAGGTGGGTCCGGTGGAATTGAGTGACAAAATTAAAAACGGCAAAGCACAGGGCGATGTCGTATTCCAGAAACGGACCTCGCTGGTGTTCAAAAAGCTACAGGTGGTCCGTTTTTATGACGCGAAGCGTAACACCCTGGCTTATCTGGCCTACTCGGACAAAGTCGTGGAAGGCTCACCGAAAAACGCGATTAGCGCGGTGCCGATTATGCCGTGGCATTGATAAAAAAAACGGCGCAAATGCGCCGTTTTTTACTGCGTGACGTGAGGATTACTCCTGGAGGTCACCGCAGAAACGATAGCCTTCACCATGGATCGTGGCGATGATTTCCGGCGTATCAGGCGTAGATTCGAAATGTTTACGAATACGACGGATGGTTACGTCAACGGTACGATCGTGTGGCTTCAACTCACGACCGGTCATTTTCTTCAGCAGTTCTGCACGAGACTGAATCTTGCCCGGGTTTTCGCAGAAGTGCAGCATCGCGCGGAATTCACTGCGCGGCAGTTTGTACTGCTCACCGTTCGGGCTAATCAGCGAACGGCTATTGATATCAAGTTCCCAGCCGTTGAATTTGTAGCTGTCGACGCTACGACGCTCTTCACTGACCGTACCCAGATTCATGGTGCGGGACAGCAGGTTGCGTGCACGAATGGTTAACTCGCGAGGGTTGAACGGCTTGGTGATGTAGTCATCCGCGCCGATTTCCAGACCAAGAATTTTATCAACCTCGTTGTCACGGCCTGTCAGGAACATCAACGCGACGTTCGCCTGTTCACGCAGTTCGCGCGCCAGAAGAAGCCCGTTTTTGCCCGGCAGGTTGATATCCATAATCACCAGGTTGATATCATTTTCAGAAAGGATCTGATGCATCTCTGCGCCATCGGTCGCTTCAAAGACATCGTAGCCTTCTGCTTCGAAAATGCTCTTTAACGTGTTGCGTGTTACCAACTCGTCTTCAACGATAAGAATGTGCGGGGTCTGCATGTTTGCTACCTAAATTGCCAACTAAATCGAAACAGGAAGTACAAAAGTCCCTGACCTGCCTGATGCATGTCGCAAATTAACATGATCGGCTTAACGTGACTAAAGTACGTAATTGCGTTCTTGATGCACTTTCCATCAACGTCAACAACATCATTAGCTTGGTCGTGGGTACTTTCCCTTTGGACCCGACAGTGTCAAAAACGGCTGTCATCCTAACCATTTTAACAGCAACATAACAGGCTAAGTGACACCGGACACCCAATAAAACTACGCTTCGTTGACATATATCAAGTTCAATTGTAGCACGTTAACAGTTTGATGAAATCATCGTAGCTGAATGCTAGCCTTTGTCACAATTTTTCAATAAACCAACTAGTTGCGGACATTGATTGATAAACGGTACGAATCCAATCAGAAAAGAGTATTCATATGGTCATTATCATTACAAAACATAAGGATAATGGTCTTCTGTTAACATTCTAACTGATTGTTCAGCCACAAAATAGTTTAGCTTTTTTTAATTGTTATGAAACGCTATTTCGGTGATTTGTGTTGCAAAAATGTAAATTCGTGCTGCGTAATATGTTGAACTGAATCACATTTTTACCTGCTAACTGATTAAAAAGAGAGCGTAAATGCATCTGTCGATTGTGCTGGTGGCACCAGCAAGAGCTGAAAATATTGGCGCTGCGGCGCGTGCCATGAAGACTATGGGTTTTACCGATTTGCGTATTGTGGACAGCACGGCGCATCTGGAGCCTGCTGCGCGCTGGGTGGCGCACGGTTCGGGTGATATTCTCGATAATATAACCACTTACGCTACGCTCGCCGACGCACTCCACGATATTTCATTTACCGTCGCGACGACCGCGCGCAGCCGGGCGAAGTTTCACTATTACGCCACGCCTGCTGAACTGGTGCCGATGCTGGAAGAGAAAAGCCAGTGGCTGGAGAAAGCCGCGCTGGTGTTTGGGCGAGAAGATTCCGGGCTGACTAACGAAGAGCTGGCGCTGGCTGACGTGCTGACGGGCGCGCCGATGGTGGCGGATTACCCGTCACTCAATCTGGGGCAGGCGGTGATGGTCTATTGCTATCAATTAGCATCCTTAATACAAATTTCTCAGCCACCGGTGACAGTTTCGGATGAAAACCAGCTGGCGGCACTGCGTGTTCGTGCAGATAAGCTTCTTGCGCAGTTGGGCGTCGCTGACGATCAAAAAATGGTGGACTGGTTACAGCAGCGCCTGGGGCGTCTTGAACAGCGTGACACGGTAATGTTGCACCGATTGCTTCATGATATTGAAAAAAAATTAGCGGAGTAAAATAGTGCCATAGGTTTTTATTATGGCCGATCCTGCTGATGTCTGGGGTTGCAACTGGGGTATTCCGATGAAAATAAATCTGCCCGCAGCGGGACGTGAGAATGTCCCGAATTGTGATCGAATTAAAAATTCATTGACTTAAGGGGCTCGATCCTTTAACCCTAAAAGAATAGAGCACAGACAGATAATAATGACAGAGTACACAACATCCATGAAACGCATCAGCATCACCACCATTACTACAACCATCATCATTACCACAGGTAACGATGCGGGCTGACGCGTACAGGAAAAATAGAAAAAAGCCCGCACCTGAACAGTGCGGGCTTTTTTTTCGGCTAAAGGAAATGAGGTAGAACCATGCGAGTGTTGAAGTTCGGCGGTACGTCAGTGGCAAATGCAGAACGTTTTCTGCGTGTTGCCGATATCCTGGAAAGCAACGCCAGGCAGGGGCAGGTTGCCACCGTGCTCTCTGCCCCGGCCAAAATCACGAACCACCTGGTGGCGATGATTGAAAAAACCATCGGTGGTCAGGATGCACTACCGAACATCAGCGACGCCGAGCGTATCTTCGCCGATCTGCTTCAGGGGCTGGCCGACGCCCAGCCTGGTTTCCCGCTGGCGCAGCTGAAAAGCACCGTTGAACTTGAATTTGCCCAGATTAAACACGTTCTTCACGGTATCAGCCTGCTTGGCCAGTGCCCGGACAGCATCAACGCGGCGCTGATTTGCCGGGGTGAAAAACTCTCCATCGCCATCATGGCAGGCGTGCTGGAAGCGCGCGGTCACCACGTGACGGTCATCGATCCGGTTGAAAAACTGCTGGCTGTGGGCCACTACCTCGAATCCACCGTCGACATTGCCGAGTCGACACGCCGTATTGCGGCGAGCAAAATCCCGTCTGACCATATGATCCTGATGGCAGGCTTTACCGCCGGTAACGAGAAGGGCGAACTGGTGGTGCTGGGGCGTAACGGATCCGATTACTCTGCCGCCGTGCTGGCCGCCTGTTTACGCGCAGACTGCTGTGAGATCTGGACTGATGTCGACGGCGTTTATACCTGCGATCCGCGCCAGGTGCCGGACGCCAGGCTGCTGAAGTCGATGTCGTACCAGGAAGCGATGGAGCTTTCCTACTTCGGCGCTAAAGTTCTTCACCCGCGTACCATCTCCCCGATTGCCCAGTTCCAGATCCCTTGCCTGATTAAGAATACCGGTAATCCGCAGGCGCCGGGTACGCTGATTGGCGCCAGCGCGGATGAAGATGACCTGCCGGTGAAAGGCATTTCTAACCTCAATAACATGGCGATGTTCAGCGTCTCCGGCCCGGGGATGAAGGGCATGGTCGGCATGGCGGCACGCGTCTTTGCCGCTATGTCCCGCAACGGGATCTCCGTGGTGCTGATCACACAGTCTTCTTCCGAATACAGCATCAGCTTCTGCGTTCCGCAGGGCGATTGCCTGCGCGCCCGTCGCGCGCTGGAAGAAGAGTTCTATCTGGAGCTGAAAGAAGAGCTGCTGGAGCCGCTCTCGATTCAGGAGCGTCTGGCGATTATCTCGGTGGTCGGCGACGGTATGCGCACCCTGCGCGGTATCTCCGCCAAATTCTTTGCCGCGCTGGCGCGGGCCAATATCAATATCGTGGCGATTGCCCAGGGCTCATCCGAGCGTTCCATTTCCGTTGTCGTGGATAACGATGACGCCACTACCGGCGTGCGCGTGGTGCATCAGATGCTGTTCAACACCGACCAGGTGATTGAGCTGTTCCTGGTGGGCGTCGGCGGCGTCGGCGGCGCGCTGCTGGAGCAGGTAAAGCGTCAGCAGGAGTGGCTTAAGAAGAAACATATCGATCTGCGCGTCTGCGGCATTGCGAACTCGAAAGCGTTGCTGACTAACGTCCACGGTCTGAACCTGGAAAACTGGCAGGCGGAGCTGGAAGAGGCGAAAGAGCCGTTTAACCTGGGCCGCCTGATCCGCCTGGTGAAAGAATATCACCTGCTTAACCCGGTGATCGTTGACTGTACCTCCAGCCAGGCGGTGGCCGATCAGTACGCGGATTTCCTGCGCGAAGGTTTCCACGTGGTGACGCCGAACAAAAAGGCCAACACCTCGTCAATGGATTACTATCACCAGCTGCGTCTGGCGGCGAGTAAGTCGCGCCGCAAGTTTCTGTATGACACCAACGTGGGCGCGGGCCTGCCGGTCATCGAGAACCTGCAAAACCTGCTGAACGCGGGCGACGAACTACAGCGTTTCTCCGGCATCCTCTCCGGCTCCCTGTCGTTTATCTTCGGCAAGCTGGACGAAGGGATGAGCCTGTCGGAAGCCACCCGCGCCGCGCGCGAGCTGGGTTACACCGAGCCGGATCCGCGGGACGACCTCTCCGGTATGGACGTGGCGCGTAAGCTGCTGATCCTGGTGCGCGAGACCGGCCGCGAGCTGGAGCTTTCTGATATCGTGATTGAGCCAGTGCTGCCAGCAGAATTTGATGACAGCGGTGACGTCAGCGCCTTTATGGCGAATTTACCTCAGCTTGACGATGCCTTTGCCGCACGCGTTGCGAAAGCCCGTGATGAAGGTAAGGTATTGCGCTATGTTGGCAACATTGAAGAAGACGGCGTCTGCCGGGTGAAGATTGCCGAAGTGGATGGCAACGATCCGCTGTACAAGGTGAAAAACGGCGAGAACGCTCTGGCGTTCTACAGCCATTATTATCAGCCACTGCCGCTGGTGCTTCGCGGCTATGGCGCAGGGAATGATGTGACGGCGGCAGGCGTGTTTGCCGATCTGCTGCGTACCCTGTCATGGAAGTTAGGAGTTTAAGATGGTTAAAGTATATGCCCCGGCTTCCAGCGCTAATATGAGTGTCGGATTTGACGTGCTGGGCGCGGCGGTAACGCCGGTGGACGGTTCGCTGCTGGGCGATACGGTTACGGTTGAGGCGGCAGAGCGCTTCAGCCTGAATAACATCGGCCGTTTCGCCAGTAAGCTGCCGTCTGAACCGCGCGAGAATATTGTTTATCAGTGCTGGGAACGCTTCTGTCAGGAGATTGGCAAAAACGTGCCGGTCGCCATGACGCTGGAAAAGAGCATGCCGATTGGTTCGGGGCTGGGCTCGAGCGCCTGCTCGGTGGTCGCCGCACTGGCGGCGATGAATGAGCACTGCGGCAAGCCGCTGAACAACAGCCGTCTGCTGGCGCTGATGGGCGAGCTGGAAGGGCGCATCTCCGGCAGCATTCATTATGATAACGTGGCGCCGTGCTTCCTTGGCGGCATGCAGCTGATGATTGAAGAAAATGGCATCATCAGCCAGCAGGTGCCAGGGTTTGATGAGTGGCTGTGGGTGCTGGCCTATCCGGGCATTAAAGTGTCTACCGCCGAAGCGCGTGCGATCCTGCCGGCGCAGTATCGTCGTCAGGACTGTATCGCCCACGGGCGTCATCTGGCGGGCTTTATTCATGCCTGCTACACCCGACAGCCGCAGCTGGCGGCGAAACTGATGAAAGACGTTATTGCCGAGCCGTATCGCACGAAGCTGCTGCCGGGCTTTAACGAAGCGCGACAGGCATCCATGGATATCGGCGCACAGGCGTGCGGCATCTCCGGCTCCGGCCCGACGCTGTTCGCCTTATGCGACAAGCCAGACACCGCGCAGCGCGTGGCGGACTGGCTCTCTAAACACTACCTGCAAAATCAGGAAGGCTTTGTTCATATTTGCCGTCTGGACACGGCTGGCGCACGAGTACTGGGATAACGAATGAAACTCTACAACCTTAAAGATCATAACGAGCAGGTCAGCTTTGCGCAGGCGGTAACGCAGGGGCTGGGCAAAAATCAGGGGCTGTTCTTCCCCCACGACCTGCCGGAATTTCAGCTGACCGAAATCGATGAACTGCTGAAGCAGGACTTTGTCACCCGCAGCACCAAAATTCTGTCTGCGTTTATCGGCGACGAAATCCCACAGGAGCTGCTGGAAGAGCGCGTGCGTGCGGCGTTTGCTTTCCCGGCGCCGGTGAAGCAGGTGGAGCCTGACGTTGGCTGTCTGGAGCTGTTCCACGGCCCGACGCTGGCGTTCAAAGATTTCGGCGGTCGTTTTATGGCGCAGATGCTGACCCACATCAGCGGCGACAAACCGGTGACCATTCTGACCGCGACTTCAGGCGATACCGGTGCGGCGGTGGCCCATGCGTTCTACGGCCTGAAAAACGTCCGCGTGGTGATCCTCTATCCGAAAGGCAAAATCAGCCCGCTTCAGGAAAAACTGTTCTGCACCCTTGGGGGCAACATTGAAACCGTGGCGATCGACGGCGATTTCGATGCCTGTCAGGCGCTGGTGAAGCAAGCCTTCGATGACGAAGAGCTGAAGGCGGCGCTGGGGCTGAACTCTGCCAACTCCATCAACATCAGCCGTCTGCTGGCGCAGATCTGCTACTACTTCGAAGCGGTGGCGCAGTTGCCGCAGGACGCGCGCAATCAGCTGGTGGTTTCCGTGCCAAGCGGGAACTTCGGCGACCTGACGGCAGGCCTGCTGGCGAAATCACTCGGCCTGCCGGTGAAGCGCTTTATCGCCGCCACCAACGCCAACGACACCGTGCCGCGTTTCCTGAAGGACGGAAAATGGGCGCCGAACGCGACTCAGGCCACGCTCTCCAATGCGATGGATGTGTCACAGCCTAACAACTGGCCGCGTGTGGAAGAGCTGTTCCGCCGTAAGGTCTGGCGTCTGGGCGATCTGGGTTACGCAGCGGTGACGGACGAAACCACGAAAGCCACCATGCGCGAGCTGAAAGCGGTGGGCTATACCTCTGAGCCGCACGCGGCGATTGCCTATCGTGCCCTGCGCGATCAGCTTCAACCGGGTGAGTATGGCCTGTTCCTCGGCACCGCCCATCCGGCCAAGTTCAAAGAGAGCGTGGAAGCGATCCTGGGGGAAACGCTGCCGCTGCCAAAAGAGCTGGCCGAGCGTGCCGACCTGCCGCTGCTGTCTCATGAGCTGCCCGCAGACTTTGCCGCGCTGCGTAAGCTGATGATGACCCGAGCGTAAGTTTGTTGCCCGGTGGCGGCTACGCCTTACCGGGCCTACAACGGCTCAGAACGTAGGCCGGGTAAGCGCAGCGCCACCCGGCTTTTTTATGGAGAAATTAAGGAGAAAAACAGCAGGAAAAAAGCAGAAATTCCCAATAAATGCGGTCACTTAGCGTTTAGGATTGCAGAGAATAACATCCCCCGTTCCCATCACGTACTCTCCTTACATCGGCCCACGTTGGGCAAGAAGAATAAGGAGTCACCTATGTCTACCCTGAAACCTGCACTTATCGCGCTTTCACTGATGCTGGTCGCTCCCATGGCGGTGCAGGCAGCTGAGATCACCCTCGTGCCCGCGGTAAAACTGCAAATTGGCGATCGGGATAATAACGGGCACTACTGGGATGGCGGCCGCTGGCGCGACCATGACTGGTGGAAAGCACACTATGACTGGCGCGATAACCACTGGCGTCCGCACGATGAACATCGCGATCGTGACGATCACCACCGTCATGACGAGCGCCGCCCGGGCCCGGACCGGAAGCACCATTAACATAAACCCCGCCAGCTGGCGGGGTTGTCTTTTATTGCTCGTGACGCTTAAACACCAGCTCGTTTTTTCCTGACGATGCCTCGTCGAAGAAATACCCTTCACTGTTAAAGCCGGTGAGCTGCTCTGGCTTCGTCAGGCGGTTTTGAATGATGAAGCGGCTCATCAGACCGCGCGCTTTTTTGGCGTAGAAGCTGATCACTTTAAATTTGCCGTTTTTCTCGTCGAGGAATACCGGCTTGATAATGTCCGCATCCAGCTTTTTCGGTTTCACCGATTTGAAGTACTCATCGGAGGCCAGGTTGATCACCACGTTGTCCCCCTGGGCTTGCAGCGCCGCGTTAAGCTTGTCGGTAATGACATCGCCCCAGAACTGGTACAGATCTTTACCTTTAGCGTTTTCCAGGCGGATACCCATCTCCAGACGATACGGCTGCATCAGATCCAGCGGGCGCAGCACCCCGTACAGGCCGGATAACATGCGCAGATGCTGCTGGGCAAAATCGAAATCGGCTTCGCTAAACGTTTCTGCTTGCAGGCCAGTGTAGACGTCACCTTTGAAGGCCAACAGCGCCTGGCGGGCGTTGGCGGGCGTGAAGTCAGGCTGCCACTCATGAAAACGGGTGGCGTTCAGGTCGGCGAGTTTATCTCTGATGCTCATCAGCGAAGCGATTTGCGGAGCCGAAAGCTTACGCGCCTCGTGGATCAACTGTTGCGAGTAGTCCAGCAATTCCGGCTGGGTATAACGCTCAGTGGCGAGCGGGCTCTGGTAGTCGAGCGTTTTGGCAGGTGAAATCAGAATCAGCATATCCAGTCCTTGCAGGAAATTTAGAGCGACTTTAACAAAAAATCGCCCTGAATTGATCGATAGCTGTTATTGCCGCGGCAAATCATCCCAGGTGCCAGGGGCAATTTGTGACTCGATTTCGGGATAGCGTGAGGCGTCAAAGACGGGCTGTACGCCGAGCTTGCGCTGACGCAGATAATCGCGCGCGATCAGCGCCACAACCGGTGAAAGCAGCAAAATGGCCGTCAGGTTAGTGATGGCCATCAGCGCCATAATGACGTCCGCTATTTGCCAGACCAACGGCATACTGAGCAGGGAGCCGACGAAAACCATTCCCAGCACACCCGCGCGAAGGACGTTGCGGGTCAGACGCGAATTGACTTTCAGGAAGATAAGGTTGTTTTCGGCATAGATATAGTTCACCGCAATGGAACTAAAGGCAAAAAGTCCCACGACAAGTGCGACAAGGCCGGCGCCCCAGCCGCCGACGAGGGAGACCAGCGCCTGTTGTACCCAATGAATGCCTGCCGTACTACCGGACGGTTGCTCAGCGGCACCGGCCAGCAGCATGATCATCGCGCTGGCGGAGCAGATAATAATGGTGTCTGTGAAGACGCCAATCATCTGTACAATGCCCTGCGCGGCGGGATGCGGGGGCCAGGATGCGGCCGCTGCGGCGGCATTCGGCGTGGAGCCCATTCCCGCTTCGTTGGAGAACATGCCTCGCTGAAAACCCGCAGTGAGAGCCTGGCTAAGGGTGTAACCCAACGCGCCTGAAGCCGCTTCGCGCCAGCCGAACGCGCTTTGGAAAATGGTGACGATGACGTTCGGCACCTCGTCAATATGTATCGCGCATACCATCACGCTGGTGGACACCCACAGCAGCGCCATCAGCGGAACCAGCCACTGCATCAGGCGGGCAACCCCTTTGAGCCCGGTCACAATGGTCAGCAGGGTGAGAAGGGCAAGCGCGCCGCCCGTCAGCCACTCCGGACAATTAAAGGCAAAGCGCAGCGCGTGGGCGACGGAATTTGCCTGAACGGTATTGAAAATAAGGCCATAGGCAATCAGCAAAAAGATCGAGAACAGAACGCCCATCCAGCGCATTCCCAACCCGCGAGCCATATACCAGGCGGGACCGCCGCGAAACTGACCTTTGCCGTCTTTTTCTTTGTAGAGTTGCGCAAGCGAGCATTCAGCAAAGGAGGTGGCCATACCGATAATCGCCGTCACCCACATCCAGAATACCGCGCCCGGACCGCCCGCGCCGATCGCCAGCGCGACACCGGCCAGGTTACCGCTGCCGACGCGCGCGGCAAGGCTAGTACAGAGCGCCTGAAACGATGTCAGGCCGCCCGGCTGTGGGGTGACGCTGTTTTTCAGACTTCTGCCAAATTTGCGGATATAGCGAAACTGAATCAGCCCGCTGCGCCACGTAAACCAGATACCTGCTCCAGAAAGCAGGTATATCATGATCGAACCCCAGAGGACTTCGTTAATAAAGAAAAAGAAATCAGGCACTAACGTCCCTCTTGTTGATGCCAAAGTGAATATGTAAGCGCTACCACTGAGTGTGCATGCTGTTACTTAGCAGCCTGTTAATATTCTGAGTTTATCATACTCTGCCTAAGCGCACTGTCTGCGGTTGCGCTGCCTCTCACTCGTGTTATCATCAGGGCAGACCGGTTACATCCCCCTAACAAGTAAACCTGTCATTTTTCCGCTGCTGGCAAGCTGTCGGTAGTGTGAATTATCCAGGGCACGTTAAAAGAGAAACACTATCATGACGGATAAATTGACCTCCCTTCGTCAGTTCACCACTGTCGTCGCTGACACCGGAGATATTGCGGCAATGAAGCTGTACCAGCCGCAGGATGCCACAACCAACCCTTCTCTGATCCTTAACGCCGCGCAGATCCCTGAGTATCGCAAACTGATCGACGAGGCGGTGACCTGGGCAAAAGCACAGAGCAATGACCGCGCGCAGCAGGTTGTGGATGCCACTGACAAACTGGCAGTGAACATCGGTCTGGAAATCCTGAAGCTCGTTCCTGGCCGTATCTCTACCGAAGTTGATGCTCGCCTGTCCTACGACACCGAAGCCTCTATCGCCAAAGCAAAACGCCTGATCAAACTGTACAACGATGCGGGCATCAGCAACGACCGTATCCTGATCAAACTGGCCTCTACCTGGCAGGGCATCCGCGCTGCTGAGCAGCTGGAAAAAGAAGGGATCAACTGTAACCTGACTCTGCTGTTCTCCTTCGCGCAGGCGCGTGCATGTGCCGAAGCTGGCGTATACCTGATTTCTCCGTTCGTGGGCCGTATTCTGGACTGGTACAAAGCCAACACCGACAAGAAAGAGTACGCGGCGTCTGAAGATCCAGGCGTGATTTCTGTGACTGAAATCTACGAATACTACAAACAGCACGGCTATGAGACCGTTGTTATGGGCGCAAGCTTCCGTAACGTCGGCGAAATCATCGAGCTGGCTGGCTGTGACCGCCTGACCATCGCCCCTGCGCTGCTGAAAGAGCTGGCAGAAAGCGAAGGTGCTATCGAGCGTAAACTGTCTTACACTGGCGAAGTGAAAGCGCGCCCTGAGCGCATCACCGAGTCCGAGTTCCTGTGGCAGCACAACCAGGATCCAATGGCCGTAGATAAACTGGCGGACGGTATCCGTAAGTTTGCTATTGACCAGGAAAAACTGGAAAAAATGATCGGCGACCTGCTGTAATCATTCTGCGTGACCGGGCTCCCGGTCACGCGTCTTTCCCCCGCCTCTGTCTGAATTTTCTCTCTGCGTGTATCATTCCCTTTAATCAGTACTTTTTGAATGGAATGGATATGAATACCTTACGCATCGGCTTAGTGTCGATTTCTGACCGCGCCTCCAGCGGTGTTTATCAGGATAAAGGCATCCCTGCTCTGGAAGCGTGGCTGGGCAGCGCGCTCACTACCCCGTTTGAGATCCAGACTCGCCTGATTCCGGACGAGCAGCCGATCATCGAGCAAACCCTGTGTGAGCTGGTGGATGAGATGAGCTGCCACCTTGTGCTGACGACGGGCGGCACCGGCCCCGCGCGCCGCGATGTGACACCGGACGCGACGCTGGCTATCGCCGATCGTGAAATGCCGGGCTTCGGTGAACAGATGCGCCAGATCAGTCTACACTTTGTCCCGACGGCCATTCTTTCCCGTCAGGTCGGGGTGATCCGCAAACAGGCGCTGATCCTGAACCTGCCGGGGCAGCCGAAGTCGATAAAAGAGACGCTGGAAGGGGTAAAAGCCGAGGACGGCAGCGTTATCGTCCACGGTATCTTTGCAAGTGTACCGTATTGTATACAACTGCTTGACGGTCCGTACGTGGAAACTGACGGCAACGTGGTAGCAGCATTTCGCCCTAAAAGCGCTCGCCGCGAAACAATCTCCTGAAAATGATTAAAATGTGACATAAGCGCCAGCCGCAGTAGCGTGTAAATGGATTTACGATATAGTAATTTTTTCTTTACGATTGCTGTAAAAAATAATCCACAACACATGCACAATGGTTCGCTATGTCACATAATACCCGACCTCTGAATCGACAGGACTACAAAACCCTCACGCTCGCTGCCCTGGGCGGCGCGCTGGAGTTTTACGATTTCATCATCTTTGTCTTCTTCGCCGCCGTTGTGGGGGCGCTGTTTTTCCCGGCGGATATTCCTGAATGGCTGCGTCAGGTACAAACCTTCGGCATTTTCGCTGCCGGCTATCTGGCGCGTCCGCTGGGCGGCATTGTCATGGCGCACTTTGGCGATCTGGTTGGGCGCAAGAAGATGTTTACCCTCAGCATCCTGCTTATGGCCGTGCCGACGCTGGCGATTGGCCTTTTGCCTACCTATGAGTCGATGGGCATTATCGCCCCGTTATTGCTGCTGCTGATGCGTATTCTCCAGGGCGCGGCCATCGGCGGGGAAGTGCCTGGCGCGTGGGTGTTTGTCGCTGAGCACATCCCGGTGCGCCGCATCGGCATTGCGTGCGGAACGCTGACCGCAGGGCTGACGATCGGGATCCTGCTTGGCTCCGTGGTTGCAACCATCATCAATACCAGCATGACGCAACAGGCCGTTCATGACTGGGGCTGGCGTATCCCGTTCCTGCTGGGCGGGGCGTTCGGGCTGGTGGCAATGTACCTGCGACGCTGGTTGCAGGAGACGCCAATATTTCTGGAAATGCAGCAGCGGAAGGCGCTGGCGCAAGAACTGCCGGTGAAAACCGTGGTGGTGCGGCATAAAAAAGCGGTAGTCGTGTCGATGCTTCTGACCTGGCTGCTGTCTGCGGGTATCGTGGTGGTCATTTTGATGTCGCCGGTCTGGCTGCAAAAACAGTACGGTTTTGCGCCTGCCGTGACGTTACAGGCGAACAGTATCGCGACAATTATGCTCTGCTTTGGCTGTCTGGCCGCCGGGCTGGCGGCGGATCGTTTCGGCGCCAGCGCGACCTTTATTGTCGGCAGCCTGCTGCTGGCCGCGTCGAGCTGGGCATTTTATCATCTTGCGGGCACCCATCCTGAACAGCTGTTCCTGCTGTACGGTGTCGTCGGGCTGTGTGTGGGCGTCGTTGGCGCCGTACCGTACGTGATGGTCCGCGCCTTCCCGCCGGAGGTACGCTTCACCGGAATCTCTTTCTCTTATAACGTCTCGTATGCCATTTTCGGCGGGCTGACCCCGATTGTGGTGACGGTGTTGATGGGGCTGTCGCCCCTTGCACCTGCGTGGTACGTGCTGGCGTTATCGCTGATGGGGCTGGTATTGGGGGTGTGGCTTCGCCAGTCAGAGGGACGTCGTGCCCGCGACGCGGGCACGACAGAGGGATCAGTGTTTTTCACCAATCGGTAGAATGGTGCGGTTGAATTGCTCGTTCAGCACTTCACCCATGGCCAGGTAGATTGCGCTTGCGCCGCAAACCAGACCGACCCAGCCGGCAACGTGAACGATGCCTTCGTTATCCGCCAGGTGACCGATGGCCAGCAGAGCGAACAGTACGGTCAGGCTCAGGAAGACGAATTGCAGTGCGCGGTTCGCCTTAAGGGTACCGAAGAACATGAACAGGGTGAACACGCCCCACAGTCCCAGGTACACGCCCAGGAAATGGGCGTTTGCCGCCTCTGCCAGGCCCATTTTAGGCATCAGCAGAATTGCGACCAGAGTCAGCCAGAAGGAACCGTAAGAGGTAAAGGCGGTTAAGCCGAAGGTGTTGCCTTTCTTATATTCCAGCAGGCCCGCAAAGATCTGTGCGATACCGCCGTAAAAAATGCCCATCGCCAGGATAATGCCGTCCATCGGGAACATCCCGATATTGTGCAGGTTCAGCAGAATGGTGGTCATGCCAAAACCCATCAGGCCCAGCGGAGCCGGATTAGCCAACTTAGTGTTGCCCATAAGTCCTCAAAAAATCATCATTAATATGGTGAAATGGTTAAACCCGCGCCAGTTCTCCCTGACGGGGCGCGGCATCATAATGGGCGGCATCGACGCCGTCTATGATCTCACCGGGGTGAAATTAAAAAATTTTTTATCCTTCCCCCTTGATGGATGCCGTTGTGACCCCATCTTGTAAGCAACCGCAGTGTGTGGACCTGAAAAAAATCAAATCTGGGCAGTTGAAAAAGCACGTTCTGCCCTTATTACAGGTACACAACCACATGTTGACTGAATTTTTAGTGGAGACGTTTAGATGGGTAAAATTATTGGTATCGACCTGGGTACTACCAACTCTTGTGTAGCGATTATGGATGGCACTACTGCACGTGTGCTGGAGAACGCCGAGGGCGATCGCACCACGCCTTCTATCATTGCTTATACCCAGGATGGTGAAACTCTGGTTGGTCAGCCGGCTAAACGTCAGGCAGTGACAAACCCGCAAAACACCCTGTTTGCGATCAAACGCCTGATTGGCCGCCGCTTCCAGGACGAAGAAGTTCAGCGTGACGTTTCCATCATGCCTTACAAAATCATCGCAGCCGATAACGGCGATGCATGGCTTGATGTGAAAGGCACCAAAACTGCACCTCCGCAGATCTCTGCTGAAGTGCTGAAGAAAATGAAGAAAACTGCGGAAGATTACCTGGGTGAACCGGTAACTGAAGCTGTTATCACCGTACCTGCTTACTTCAACGATGCTCAGCGTCAGGCAACCAAAGATGCTGGCCGTATCGCAGGCCTGGAAGTAAAACGTATCATCAACGAACCAACCGCAGCAGCACTGGCTTACGGGCTGGATAAAGAAGTTGGCAACCGTACTATCGCGGTTTACGACCTGGGTGGTGGTACCTTCGATATTTCTATTATCGAAATCGACGATGTTGACGGCGAAAAAACCTTCGAAGTTCTGGCAACCAACGGTGATACCCACCTGGGTGGTGAAGACTTCGATACCCGTCTGATCAACTACCTCGTTGACGAGTTCAAGAAAGATCAGGGCATTGACCTGCGTAACGACCCGCTGGCTATGCAGCGCCTGAAAGAAGCCGCTGAGAAAGCGAAGATCGAGCTGTCTTCCGCTCAGCAGACCGACGTGAACCTGCCGTACATCACCGCAGACGCGACCGGTCCAAAACACATGAACATCAAAGTGACCCGTGCGAAACTGGAAAGCCTGGTAGAAGACCTCGTGAACCGTTCTATCGAGCCACTGAAAGTTGCATTGCAGGACGCTGGCCTGTCCGTGTCTGACATTCAGGACGTTATCCTGGTAGGTGGTCAGACTCGTATGCCAATGGTTCAGAAGAAAGTGGCTGAATTCTTTGGTAAAGAGCCACGTAAAGACGTGAACCCGGACGAAGCGGTTGCTATCGGTGCTGCGGTTCAGGGTGGTGTACTGACCGGTGAAGTGAAAGACGTACTGCTGCTGGACGTTACCCCGCTGTCTCTGGGTATCGAAACCATGGGTGGCGTGATGACTCCGCTCATCAACAAAAACACCACTATCCCGACGAAACACAGCCAGGTGTTCTCTACTGCTGAAGACAACCAGTCTGCGGTAACCATCCATGTGATTCAGGGTGAGCGTAAGCGCGCAGCGGATAACAAATCTCTGGGTCAGTTCAACCTGGACGGTATTAACCCGGCACCACGCGGCATGCCACAGATCGAAGTCACCTTCGACATCGATGCTGACGGTATCCTGCACGTGTCTGCGAAAGACAAAAACAGCGGTAAAGAGCAGAAGATTACCATCAAGGCATCTTCTGGCCTGAACGAAGCGGAAATCGAAAAAATGGTTCGTGATGCCGAAGCTAACGCGGAATCCGACCGTAAGTTTGAAGAGCTGGTTCAGACCCGTAACCAGGGTGACCATCTGCTGCACAGCACCCGTAAGCAGGTTGAAGAAGCGGGCGATAAACTGCCAGCGGAAGACAAAACTGCAATCGAAACTGCACTGAGCGCGCTGGAAACGTCTCTGAAAGGCGAAGACAAAGCGGACATCGAAGCGAAGATGCAGGAGCTGGCACAGGTTTCTCAGAAGCTGATGGAAATCGCTCAGCAGCAGCACGCACAGCAGCAGGCGGGCGCTGATGCTTCGGCGAACAACGCGAAAGACGACGATGTTGTCGACGCTGAGTTCGAAGAAGTGAAAGACAAAAAATAATCGCCCTGATGCAGGGTAAGTAATCGGCACGGGCGTAGGAGAATTCTCCACGCCCGTGCTCGCATGTTAAGGGGCTTAAAAAAACCAATGGCAAAGCAAGACTATTACGAGATTTTAGGCGTTCCGAAAACTGCGGAAGAGCGTGAAATCAAAAAGGCGTATAAGCGCCTGGCCATGAAATTCCACCCTGACCGTAATCAGGGTGACAAAGAGGCTGAAGCCAAATTTAAAGAGATTAAAGAAGCCTACGAAGTCCTGACCGATGCACAAAAACGTGCGGCCTATGATCAGTACGGACACGCGGCCTTTGAACAGGGCGGCATGGGCGGCGGTGGATTTGGTGGCGGCGGCTTCGGCGGCGGCGCTGATTTCAGCGATATCTTTGGTGATGTATTTGGCGATATCTTCGGTGGCGGGCGTGGCCGTCAGCGCGCGGCGCGCGGCGCAGACCTGCGCTACAACATGGACCTGACGCTGGAAGAAGCGGTTCGCGGCGTCACCAAAGAGATCCGTATTCCGACGCTGGAAGAGTGTGACGTTTGCCACGGCAGCGGTGCGAAAGCGGGGACTCAGCCACAGACCTGCCCAACCTGTCACGGTTCCGGTCAGGTGCAGATGCGCCAGGGCTTCTTCGCGGTGCAGCAGGCCTGTCCGCACTGTCATGGTCGCGGTACGCTGATTAAAGATCCGTGCACCAAATGTCATGGTCACGGTCGCGTGGAGAAAACCAAAACGCTGTCCGTTAAGATCCCGGCAGGCGTCGATACGGGCGACCGCATCCGTCTGGCAGGTGAGGGTGAAGCCGGCGAGCACGGCGCACCGGCAGGCGATCTGTACGTTCAGGTTCAGGTGAAGCAGCACGCCATCTTCGAGCGTGAAGGTAACAACCTGTACTGTGAAGTGCCGATCAACTTTGCGATGGCGGCGCTGGGCGGCGAAATCGAAGTGCCGACGCTGGACGGTCGCGTTAACCTGAAAATCCCTGGCGAAACCCAGACCGGGAAACTGTTCCGCATGCGCGGCAAAGGCGTTAAATCCGTTCGCGGTGGCGCGCAGGGTGACCTGTTATGCCGCGTGGTCGTGGAAACGCCGGTCGGCCTGAACGATAAGCAGAAACAGCTGCTGAAAGAGCTTCAGGAAAGCTTTGGTGGCCCGACAGGTGAGAAAAACAGCCCGCGCTCCAAAAGCTTCTTCGATGGCGTCAAAAAATTCTTCGACGATTTAACCCGCTAACCCGCCAGCTGGTTACTATCATTTAAAGCCCGGAAGCGATTCCGGGCTTTTTGCTTTATAGCGTTATACCTCGGTTAAACTGAATCTATAACCAATATTAATCTGTTTTTACCGATCTGTTTGCGCTGATATTATGGTTTTACCGAGGTATTGTTGTAAAAGAGAGTTTAAACGTGAAATTACTACACCGTTTCTTTAGCAGTGAGGCATCCGGCGGCGTCATCCTGATTATTGCTGCTGCGGCTGCCATGCTGCTCGCCAATATGGGCATGACACGCGATCTCTATCACGCATTTCTGGAAACGCCCGTCGAGCTGAAGGTCGGGGCGCTGGAAATTAATAAGAACATGCTGCTGTGGATCAACGATGCGCTGATGGCGGTGTTCTTCCTGCTGGTGGGCCTGGAAGTTAAACGTGAGCTGGTGAGCGGTTCGCTTGCCAGCCGTCAGCGTGCGGCGTTTCCGGTGATCGCGGCTATTGGCGGGATGATCGTTCCGGCGTTGCTCTTTCTCGCATTTGCGTGGCAGGATCCGGTTGCTCGTGACGGCTGGGCGATCCCGGCCGCAACGGATATCGCGTTTGCGCTCGGGGTCTTAGCCTTGCTCGGTAGCCGCGTCCCGGTAGCACTGAAAATTTTCCTGATGGCGCTGGCGATTATCGATGATCTTGGCGCTATTGTGATTATCGCGCTGTTCTACACCAGCGATCTGTCCGTTCTGTCGCTGAGCGTGGCGGCCGTGGCTATTGCGGTGCTGGCGTTGCTGAACGTCTTCAACGTTCGACGCACGGGGATTTATATTCTGGTGGGGATGGTGCTGTGGACGGCGGTGCTGAAGTCTGGCGTGCATGCCACGCTGGCGGGCGTCATCGTTGGCTTCTTTATTCCGCTGAAGGAACAGGACGGCAAATCGCCTGCCAGACAGCTGGAGCATGTGCTTCATCCGTGGGTGGGTTTTATGATCCTGCCGCTGTTTGCGTTTGCCAACGCGGGTGTTTCCCTGGCCGGGGTTACCCTGGACGGACTCACCTCTGTGCTGCCGCTGGGTATCATCGCCGGTCTGTTTATTGGTAAGCCGCTGGGCATCAGCCTGTTCTGCTGGCTGGCGCTGAAGCTGAAGCTGGCGTCATTGCCAAACGGAACCACCTTTAGCCAGATTATGGCCGTTGGCGTGCTGTGCGGTATTGGATTCACCATGTCGATCTTTATCTCGACGCTGGCGTTTGGCGCAAGCGCGCCTGAGCTTATCGTCTGGGCGAAACTCGGCATTCTTATCGGGTCGTTCCTGGCTGCGGTTATGGGTTACACCTTGTTGAAGGTGAAGTTGTCCGGACAGGCTGTCCAGGCATAACAGGAAACCGGGAGAAGGGAAGCCTTCTCCCGATAAACTATCAGGGAGTGAAAACGTGATGTCTCATTTGAACTATAACCATCTCTATTACTTCTGGCATGTCTACAAGCAGGGCTCGGTCGTGGGTGCCGCAGAGGCGCTCTACCTGACGCCACAGACTATCACCGGGCAAATCAAAGCCCTGGAAGAGCGCTTGCAGGGAAAGCTTTTTAAGCGGAAAGGGCGTGGCATTGAGCCGAGCGAGCTGGGTGAACTGGTATTCCGCTATGCGGACAAGATGTTCACCCTGAGCCAGGAGATGCTGGATATCGTTAACTATCGCAAAGAGTCGAACCTGCTCTTTGACGTGGGCGTGGCGGATGCGTTGTCCAAACGGCTGGTAAGCGGTGTGCTGGATGCGGCGGTGGTGGAAGATGAACAGATACATTTACGCTGCTTTGAGTCCACTCACGAGATGCTGCTGGAACAGCTGAGCCAGCATAAGCTGGATATGATTATTTCGGATTGTCCTATCGATTCCACGCAGCAGGAAGGCTTGTTCTCGGTGAAAATTGGCGAATGCGGTGTCAGTTTCTGGTGCATCAATCCACCGCCGGAAAAACCGTTTCCGGCTTGCCTGGAAGAGCGCCGCTTGCTGGTTCCGGGGAGGCGGTCCATGCTCGGACGTAAGCTGCTGAACTGGTTTAACTCGCAGGGGCTAAACGTAGAAATTCTCGGTGAGTTCGACGATGCGGCGCTGATGAAAGCCTTTGGCGAGGCGCACAACGCTATCTTCGTTGCCCCGACGCTGTATGCGCACGATCTCTATTCAGACGACAAGATTACCGAGATTGGCAGGGTGGATAACGTGATGGAAGAGTATCACGCCATATTCGCCGAAAGGATGATTCAGCATCCGGCGGTGCAGCGAATCTGCAACCGGGACTACTCGGCGCTGTTTACGCCGCCGGCAATCTGAAGGCATAAAAAAACCCGCGTTAAGCGGGTTCTTTCAAACAAGCAACAACAAGTGGCGATTAAGCCAGTTTGTTGATCTGCGCGGTCAGGTTTGCTTTATGACGCGCTGCTTTGTTTTTGTGGATCAGACCTTTAGCAGCCTGACGATCCACGATTGGTTGCATTTCGTTAAATGCGTTCTGCGCTGCAGCTTTGTCGCCAGCTTCGATTGCTGCGTATACTTTCTTGATGAAAGTACGCATCATAGAGCGACGGCTTGCATTGTGCTTACGAGCCTTTTCAGACTGAACGGCACGTTTCTTAGCTGATTTGATATTAGCCAAGGTCCAACTCCCAAATATGATCTATGTGGACAATTCAAAGGCCGAGGAATATGCCCTCTATACCTTCTTTTGTCAATGGATTTGTGCAAATAAGCGCCGTTAATGTGGCGACGCTACGTTACGTAGTGATGGCGCAGGATTCTACCAGCTTGTCGTTCGTGAATACAGCTTTTCGGCGTAAAAATCGCAGTTGGCGGGCAGATTTTTTTGCTGTGAAAGGTCAGCGTGATGAAATCATACGGCTTTCTGTTTAGCGTGAACAATCGCCGGTTAACCTTAACCGCTGTACAAGGTATACTTTGGCGATTTTCACTGTTTTGAGCCAGTCATGAAGCTGATACGCGGCATACATAATCTCAGTCAAGCCCCGCACGGGTGCGTGCTGACCATTGGTAATTTCGACGGCGTGCATCGTGGGCATCAGGCGCTGTTGCAGGGATTGCGTAAAGAAGGCGAGGCGCGAGGCCTGCCCGTCGTGGTGATGATTTTCGAGCCTCAGCCGCTGGAGCTGTTTGCAGGCGAGAAATCCCCCGCGCGGCTGACGCGTCTGCGTGAGAAGTTACGCTACCTGGCGGAGTCAGGGGTGGACTACGTCCTGTGTGTACGGTTCGACCGTCGTTTTGCCGCGCTGACCGCACAAAATTTTGTCAGCGACCTGTTGGTCAGGCAGCTTGGCGTGCAGTTTCTCGCCGTGGGCGATGATTTCCGCTTTGGCGCTGGTCGTCAGGGCGATTTCTTGTTATTACAGAAGGCTGGCCTGGAGTACGGGTTTGACGTCACCAGTACAATGACCTTCTGCGAGGGCGGCGTGCGCGTCAGCAGCACGGCGGTACGTCAGGCGCTGGCGAACGATGAACTGGACACGGCAGAAACGCTGCTGGGTCACCCGTTCACGATTTCAGGTCGCGTGGTCCATGGCGATGCGCTGGGCCGCACGATAGGTTTCCCGACGGCGAATATACCGCTGCGTCGTCAGGTCTCCCCGGTTAAAGGGGTCTATGCGGTGGAAGTGGCAGGACTGGGCGAGAAGCCTTTCTACGGCGTCGCCAACATTGGCACACGTCCAACGGTTGCCGGTGTGCGTCAACAGTTAGAAGTACACCTGCTGGACGTTGTAATGGACCTGTATGGTCGCCATATAGATGTGATACTGCGTAAAAAAATACGCAATGAACAGCGATTCGCTTCGCTGGATGAACTTAAGGCGCAAATCGCGCGAGATGAATTAACGGCCCGCGAGTTTTTTGGGCTTTAGAACCGGCTTAACTGCCTACGTGATAAATACGGAACCGAGAATCTGATGAGTGACTATAAATCAACCCTGAATTTGCCGGAAACAGGGTTCCCGATGCGCGGCGATCTCGCCAAGCGTGAACCGGGAATGCTGGCGCGTTGGACCGATGATGACCTGTACGGCATCATTCGTGCAGCCAAAAAAGGCAAAAAAACCTTCATTCTGCATGATGGCCCTCCATATGCGAATGGCAGCATTCATATTGGTCACTCTGTAAACAAGATTCTGAAAGACATTATCGTGAAGTCCAAAGGACTCGCGGGATATGACTCGCCTTACGTTCCGGGCTGGGACTGCCATGGTCTGCCAATCGAGCTGAAAGTGGAGCAAGAGTACGGTAAGCCGGGTGAGAAGTTCACCGCCGCAGAATTCCGCGCGAAGTGCCGCGAATACGCAGCCACCCAGGTTGACGGTCAGCGCGCTGACTTTATCCGTCTGGGCGTGCTGGGCGACTGGTCGCATCCGTACCTGACCATGGACTTCAAAACCGAAGCCAACATCATCCGTGCGCTGGGCAAAATCATCGGTAACGGCCACCTGCACAAAGGCGCGAAGCCGGTGCACTGGTGCGTGGACTGCCGTTCTGCGCTGGCAGAAGCGGAAGTAGAGTATTACGACAAAACCTCGCCTTCTATCGACGTGGCGTTCGAAGCGGTCGATCAGGATGCGATCAAAGCTAAATTTGGTCTGCCTGGGGTAAGCGGTCCAGTCTCGCTGGTTATCTGGACAACCACCCCGTGGACGCTGCCTGCTAACCGCGCGATCTCCCTCTCTGGCGAGTTTGAGTATGCGCTGGTGCAGATTGATGGCCGTGCGGTTATCCTGGCGAAAGACCTGGTCGAAAGCGTACTGAAACGCGCGAACATCACCGATTACACCGTGCTGGGCACCGTAAAAGGCGACGCGCTGGAACTGATGCGCTTCAAACACCCGTTCCTGGACTTCGACGTTCCGGCGATTCTGGGCGACCACGTAACGCTGGACGCGGGTACCGGTGCGGTACATACCGCCGGTGGCCACGGCCCTGACGACTACAACATCAGCCTGAAGTACGGTCTGGAAATCGCCAACCCGGTTGGGCCGGACGGCTCTTACCTGCCTGGCACCTACCCGGCGCTGGACGGCATCAACGTCTTCAAAGCGAACGACATTATTGTCGACATGCTGCGCACCAGCGGCGCGCTGCTGCACGTTGAAAAAATGCAGCACAGCTATCCGTGCTGCTGGCGTCACAAGACGCCAATCATCTTCCGTGCGACCCCGCAGTGGTTCGTCAGCATGGATCAGAAGGGCCTGCGCGAGCAGTCTCTGAAAGAGATCAAAGGCGTGCAGTGGATCCCGGACTGGGGCCAGGCGCGTATCGAATCCATGGTGGCTAACCGTCCTGACTGGTGTATCTCCCGTCAGCGAACCTGGGGCGTGCCGATGTCGCTGTTCGTGCACAAAGAGACGCAGGAACTGCATCCGAACACCCTGGAACTGATGGAAGAAGTGGCGAAACGCGTTGAAGTTGACGGCATTCAGGCGTGGTGGGATCTCGACGCCCGCGACATCCTGGGCGCGGACGCGGACAACTACGAGAAAGTGCCGGATACCCTGGACGTGTGGTTCGACTCCGGTTCAACCCATGCCTCTGTGGTTGACGTGCGCCCTGAGTTCGCCGGTCACGCTGCCGACATGTATCTCGAAGGCTCCGACCAACACCGCGGCTGGTTCATGTCATCCCTGATGATCTCCACCGCCATGAAGGGCAAAGCACCTTACCGTCAGGTACTGACTCACGGCTTCACCGTGGATGGTCAGGGCCGTAAGATGTCCAAGTCCATCGGTAACACCGTTTCGCCGCAGGACGTAATGAACAAGCTGGGCGCGGACATCCTGCGTCTGTGGGTAGCCTCTACCGACTACACCGGCGAAATGGCGGTGTCTGACGAGATCCTGAAGCGTGCTGCCGACAGCTATCGTCGTATCCGTAACACCGCGCGCTTCCTGCTGGCGAACCTGAACGGGTTCGATCCGGTAAAAGATATGGTGAAGCCGGAAGAGATGGTCGTGCTCGATCGCTGGGCGGTAGGCTGCGCGAAAGCGGCGCAGGAAGATATCCTGAAAGCGTATGAGTCTTACGATTTCCACGAAGTGGTGCAGCGCCTGATGCGCTTCTGCTCCATCGAGATGGGCTCGTTCTACCTCGACATCATTAAAGACCGTCAGTACACCGCGAAAGCGGACAGCGTGGCGCGCCGCAGCTGTCAGTCTGCGCTGTACCACATCGCAGAAGCGCTGGTGCGCTGGATGGCGCCGATCATGTCCTTCACCGCGGATGAAATCTGGGGTTACCTGCCGGGCGACCGTGAGAAGTATGTCTTCACCGGCGAGTGGTATGAAGGTCTGTTCGATCTCTCCAGCACCGAAGCGATGAACGATGCCTATTGGGACGAGCTGCTGAAAGTGCGTGGCGAAGTGAACAAGGTTATCGAGCAGGCGCGCGCTGACAAGAAAGTCGGTGGCTCTCTGGAAGCGACGGTGACCCTGTACGCGGAGCCTGAGCTGGCCGCGAAGCTGACCGCGCTGGGCGATGAATTACGATTTGTCCTGTTGACCTCCGGTGCGAAAGTTGCGGATTATGCCGAGGCGTCTGCTGATGCTCAGCAGAGCGAACTGCTCAAAGGACTGAAGGTCGCACTGAGCAAAGCCGACGGTGAGAAATGCCCGCGTTGCTGGCATTACACTACCGATGTCGGTCAGGTGGCGGAACACGCAGACATCTGCGGACGCTGTGTAAGCAACGTCGCCGGTGACGGCGAAAAACGTAAGTTTGCCTGATGAGTAAAACTCTCTGTTCAACAGGACTGCGCTGGCTGTGGCTGGTGGTAGTGGTGCTGATTATTGATTTGGGCAGCAAGTTCCTGATCCTCCAGAATTTCGCTCTGGGGGATACGGTCCCGCTGTTCCCGTCGCTTAACCTGCACTACGCCCGCAACTACGGTGCGGCGTTTAGTTTCCTTGCCGACAGCGGTGGCTGGCAGCGCTGGTTCTTCGCGGGTATCGCTATCGGTATCTGCGTCGTGCTGGCGGTGCTGATGTACCGCTCGAAGGCCACGCAAAAGCTGAATAACATCGCCTACGCGCTGATCATTGGCGGCGCGCTGGGTAACCTGTTTGACCGCCTGTGGCACGGCTTTGTGGTCGATATGATCGACTTCTACGTCGGCGACTGGCACTTCGCGACCTTTAACCTCGCCGATAGCGCAATATGCGTTGGTGCGGCGTTAATCGTGCTGGAAGGCTTCTTGCCTAAACCGGCTGCGAAAGAGCAGGCGTAACAAAACCAGCCGGGTGACGCGTAGCGATCCCGGCCTACAGAATTTGTGGCCCCCGTAGGCCCGGTAAGCGTAGCGCCACCGGGCAACAGGTGACCCAAAACAAGCGAGCAATTTGCATGTCTAAATCCGTACAGAGCAACAGCGCGGTTCTCGTTCACTTTACGCTGAAGCTGGATGACGGCTCTACGGCCGAATCCACCCGCAACAACGGCAAACCAGCCCTGTTTCGTCTTGGCGATACCTCCCTGTCTGAAGGTCTTGAGCAGCAGCTTCTCGGTCTGAAAGAGGGTGAGAAAAAAGCCTTTTCGCTGGAGCCGGATGCCGCGTTTGGCGTGCCAAGCCCGGATCTGATCCAGTACTTCTCCCGTCGTGAGTTTATGGACGCGGGTGAACCGGAGATCGGGGCAATTATGCTCTTTACCGCTATGGACGGCAGCGAAATGCCTGGCGTGATCCGCGAAATCAACGGCGACTCGATTACCGTTGACTTCAACCATCCGCTTGCCGGGCGCACTGTCCATTTTGATGTAGAAGTGCTGGAGATCGATCCGGCACTGGAGGCCTGAAATGCAGATCCTGTTGGCTAACCCGCGCGGTTTTTGCGCCGGTGTAGACCGCGCTATCAGCATTGTTGAAAACGCGCTGGAGATTTACGGCGCGCCGATTTACGTGCGTCACGAAGTGGTGCACAACCGCTACGTGGTCGACAGTCTGCGCGAGCGCGGTGCGATTTTTATCGAGCAGATCAGCGAAGTGCCGGACGGCGCAATTCTCATCTTCTCCGCGCACGGCGTCTCGCAGGCGGTACGCAACGAGGCGAAAAACCGCGATCTGACCGTTTTCGATGCCACCTGTCCGCTGGTGACCAAAGTGCATATGGAAGTGGCGCGCGCCAGCCGTCGCGGTGAAGAGTCAATTCTGATTGGTCACGCCGGTCACCCGGAAGTGGAAGGCACCATGGGCCAGTACAGCAACCCGGAAGGGGGCATGTATCTGGTTGAGTCACCGGAAGACGTCTTTACGCTGAATGTGAAAAACGAAGCCCGACTGTCGTTTATGACCCAGACGACGCTTTCCGTGGACGACACCTCAGACGTGATTGACGCCCTGCGCCAGCGCTTCCCGAAAATCGTCGGGCCGCGCAAAGATGATATCTGCTACGCAACCACCAACCGTCAGGAAGCCGTGCGCGCGCTGGCTGAACAGGCGGACGTGGTGCTGGTGGTCGGCTCGAAAAACTCCTCTAACTCTAACCGTCTGGCCGAACTGGCGCAGCGTATGGGGAAAGCGGCGTTTTTAATCGACGACGCAACGGACATTCAGGAAGCGTGGGTGAAAAACGCGGTCTGCGTCGGTGTTACCGCAGGCGCTTCAGCGCCGGATATTCTGGTGCAGAACGTCATTGCCCGCTTGCAAGAGCTGGGCGGTGGCGAAGCGGTGCCGCTGGAAGGCCGCGAAGAGAACATTGTCTTTGAAGTGCCGAAAGAGTTGCGTATTGACGCGCGAGAAGTGGAATAGTTCTTTATCTGATGAAAGGCCAGCACCTCCTGTGCTGGCTTTTTTTTTGCCCCAAACTTTATCGTGACGACAAAATCATGTCTTTTACTGATATTTAAGTCGGTTTCACGTTAAATTCTAATTATCGGTGTTTTCAGTTGGCAGGCTTTGCCAAGGCTGGTTAATCTGAAAACGGTTTACATCATTTTAACGTAAGAGAATAACTATGCATGATGCACAGATCCGCGTTGCTATTGCGGGCGCGGGTGGACGTATGGGTCGCCAGCTGATTCAGGCGGCACTACAGATGGATGGCGTGGCACTCGGCGCGGCGCTGGAGCGTGAGGGTTCATCCCTGCTGGGAGCCGATGCAGGCGAACTGGCGGGCGCGGGCAAGACAGGCGTAACCGTACAGAGCAGCCTTGAGGCAGTGAAAGAAGACTTTGATGTGTTCATCGACTTTACCCGTCCGGAAGGCACGCTGGCTCATCTGGCGTTTTGCCGTCAGCACGGTAAAGGGATGGTGATTGGTACCACTGGTTTCGATGATGCCGGTAAACAGGCCATTCAGGACGCAGCCACCGACATTGCGATTGTCTTCGCTGCGAACTTTAGCGTCGGCGTTAACGTCATGCTGAAACTGCTGGAAAAGGCAGCGAAGGTGATGGGCAATTATACCGACATTGAGATTGTTGAAGCACACCACCGCTATAAAGTTGATGCTCCATCAGGTACGGCGCTGGCGATGGGCGAAGCGATTGCTCATGCACTTGATAGGGATTTAAAAGAGTGCGCGGTCTATACCCGTGAAGGACATACCGGCGAACGCGTGCCCGGGACAATTGGTTTCGCAACCGTTCGTGCAGGCGATATCGTCGGTGAACATACGGCGATGTTCGCCGATATTGGCGAACGTGTTGAGATTACCCACAAAGCGTCAAGCCGCATGACGTTTGCGAATGGTGCAGTTCGCGCCGCTTTGTGGCTTAACGCGAAGGAAAAGGGTCTTTTTGATATGCGAGATGTGCTTGATCTCAATAATTTGTAAGCGATATTACCCATCGTGATGTGGTTATTGCAGTCGTAATTACTTGATTGCATGGGGCAATAATTTATTGCCCTCTTATTTTATCAGTTTTAGATAAAAAATAATGCTTAGGCGGTATAAAGCTTATTGATGTGCCATTTTTCTGTGAAATATATGTAAATTTTGACCATCTGGTCCACTTTTTGTCACCCGCCTCCCTAAAATTCTAACAAACCTGCCGCGCAAGCGTTTTCCGGGATGATTTACCTGATCTTTTTGCCCATTAAATCCCATTCCAGATGCCAGGCTTGCAAAAGAATAAACAAAACTCCCGTTTTAAGTTGACTTTTACATGGCAAATCCCCAGAATGCCGCCGTTTGCCAAAAATCCGCTGGCAACACATTTGCATTGATCCATGATATGGTTATGAATTAATATGCAAATAAAGTGAGTGAATATTCTCTGGAGGGTGTTTTGATTAAGTCAGCGCTATTGGTTCTGGAAGACGGAACCCAGTTTATCGGTCGGGCCATAGGGGCAACGGGTTCGGCGGTTGGGGAAGTCGTTTTCAATACTTCAATGACCGGTTATCAAGAAATCCTCACTGATCCTTCCTATTCTCGCCAAATCGTTACTCTTACTTATCCTCATATCGGCAATGTCGGCACCAATGCGGCTGACGAAGAATCCTCTCAGGTACATGCGCAAGGCCTGGTCATTCGCGACCTGCCGCTGATTGCCAGCAACTTCCGCAACACCGAAGACCTCTCTTCTTACCTGAAGCGCCATAACATTGTGGCGATTGCCGATATCGATACCCGTAAGCTGACGCGTCTGCTGCGCGAGAAGGGCGCACAAAACGGTTGTATCATCGCAGGGGATAACCTCGATGCGACGCTGGCGCTGGAAAAAGCGAAAGCCTTCCCGGGTCTGAACGGTATGGACCTGGCGAAAGAAGTGACCACGGCGGAAGCCTACAGCTGGACGCAGGGTAGCTGGACGCTGGAAGGCGACCTGCCGGAAGCGAAACCGGAAAGCGAGCTGCCGTTCCACGTGGTGGCCTACGATTTTGGCGCCAAGCGCAACATCCTGCGTATGCTGGTTGACCGCGGCTGCCGCCTGACGGTGGTGCCTGCACAAACGTCTGCTGAAGACGTGTTGAAGATGAATCCGGACGGTATTTTCCTGTCCAACGGTCCTGGCGACCCGGCGCCGTGCGATTACGCCATCGCCGCCATCAAGTCCTTCCTTGAAACCGATATCCCGGTATTCGGCATCTGCCTCGGCCATCAGCTGCTGGCGCTGGCGAGCGGTGCGAACACCGTCAAGATGAAGTTCGGCCACCACGGTGGTAACCACCCGGTGAAAGATATCGATAACAACACGGTGATGATCACCGCGCAAAACCACGGCTTCGCCGTCGATGAAGCCTCAATGCCGGCTAACCTGCGCGTGACCCATAAGTCGCTGTTCGATGGCACCCTGCAGGGGATTCATCGTACCGATAAGCCAGCGTTCAGCTTCCAGGGCCACCCGGAAGCGAGCCCGGGCCCACACGATGCCGCACCGCTGTTCGATCACTTCATCGAACTTATTGAGCAATACCGTAAGATCGCTAAATAATCAGGAGCTGAGAAGACCATGCCAAAACGTACAGACATAAAAAGCATCCTGATCCTTGGCGCTGGCCCGATTGTCATCGGCCAGGCCTGTGAATTTGACTACTCTGGCGCGCAGGCGTGTAAAGCCCTGCGTGAAGAGGGTTACCGCGTCATTCTGGTGAACTCTAACCCGGCCACCATCATGACCGACCCGGAAATGGCGGATGCGACCTACATCGAGCCAATTCACTGGGAAGTGGTACGCAAAATTATCGAGAAAGAGCGTCCGGACGCGGTGCTGCCGACCATGGGCGGCCAGACGGCGCTGAACTGTGCGCTGGAGCTGGAGCGTCAGGGCGTGCTGGAAGAGTTCGGCGTGACCATGATCGGTGCGACCGCCGACGCGATTGATAAAGCAGAAGACCGTCGCCGCTTCGACGTGGCAATGAAAAAAATTGGCCTTGATACCGCGCGTTCCGGTATCGCGCACAATATGGAAGAAGCGCTGGCCGTTGCGGCTGAAGTGGGCTATCCGTGCATCATCCGTCCATCGTTCACCATGGGCGGCACCGGCGGCGGCATTGCCTACAACCGCGAAGAGTTTGAAGAGATTTGTGAGCGCGGCCTGGATCTCTCCCCAACCAAAGAGCTGCTGATTGATGAATCGCTGATTGGCTGGAAAGAGTACGAGATGGAAGTGGTGCGTGATAAAAACGACAACTGCATCATCGTCTGCTCCATCGAAAACTTCGACGCGATGGGGATCCACACCGGCGACTCTATCACCGTTGCGCCAGCTCAGACGCTGACCGACAAAGAGTACCAAATCATGCGTAACGCCTCGATGGCGGTACTGCGTGAAATCGGCGTGGAAACCGGCGGCTCTAACGTGCAGTTCTCGGTGAACCCGAAAACCGGCCGTCTGATTGTTATCGAAATGAACCCGCGCGTGTCCCGTTCTTCCGCGCTGGCCTCCAAAGCCACCGGCTTCCCGATTGCGAAGGTGGCGGCAAAACTGGCGGTGGGTTACACCCTTGACGAGCTGATGAACGACATCACCGGTGGCCGCACCCCTGCGTCCTTCGAACCGTCCATCGACTACGTTGTGACTAAAATTCCTCGCTTTAACTTCGAGAAATTCGCCGGCGCCAACGACCGTCTGACCACCCAGATGAAATCTGTTGGTGAAGTCATGGCGATTGGCCGCACGCAGCAGGAATCCCTGCAAAAAGCGCTGCGTGGCCTGGAAGTGGGCGCGACCGGCTTTGACCCGAAAGTCAGCCTGGACGACCCGGAAGCACTGACCAAAATCCGCCGTGAGCTGAAAGACGCGGGCGCAGAGCGTATCTGGTACATCGCCGATGCCTTCCGCGCGGGCCTGTCCGTCGACGGTGTATTTAACCTGACTAACATTGACCGCTGGTTCCTGGTGCAGATTGAAGAGCTGGTGCGTCTGGAAGAGAAAGTGGCGGAGCTGGGCATCAACGGCCTGGACGCTGACTTCCTGCGTATGCTGAAGCGTAAAGGCTTCGCCGATGCGCGTCTGGCTAAACTGGCGGGCGTGCGCGAAGCGGAGATCCGCAAGCTGCGCGACCAGTATGACCTGCATCCGGTTTACAAGCGCGTGGACACCTGTGCGGCAGAGTTCTCGACCGATACCGCGTACATGTACTCCACCTATGAAGACGAGTGCGAAGCGAACCCGTCCGTCGACCGCGACAAGATTATGGTGCTGGGCGGCGGTCCAAACCGTATCGGCCAGGGCATCGAGTTTGACTACTGCTGCGTACACGCCTCTCTGGCGCTGCGCGAAGACGGTTACGAGACTATTATGGTCAACTGTAACCCGGAAACGGTCTCTACCGATTATGACACCTCCGACCGCCTCTACTTCGAGCCGGTTACCCTGGAAGACGTGCTGGAAATCGTGCGCATCGAGAAGCCAAAAGGCGTGATCGTGCAGTACGGCGGCCAGACTCCGCTGAAGCTGGCGCGCGCGCTGGAAGCAGCAGGTGTACCGGTTATCGGCACCAGCCCGGATGCGATTGACCGTGCGGAAGACCGCGAGCGTTTCCAGCAGGCGGTTGACCGTCTCAAGCTGAAACAGCCGGCGAACGCCACCGTGACCGCGATTGAAATGGCCGTTGAGAAAGCGAAAGAGATCGGCTACCCGCTGGTGGTGCGTCCATCCTACGTACTGGGCGGCCGCGCGATGGAAATCGTCTACGACGAAGCGGACCTGCGTCGCTACTTCCAGACGGCGGTGAGCGTTTCCAACGATGCGCCAGTGCTGCTCGACCGCTTCCTCGACGACGCGGTTGAAGTCGACGTGGATGCCATCTGCGACGGCGAAATGGTGCTGATTGGCGGCATCATGGAGCACATCGAGCAGGCGGGCGTGCACTCGGGTGACTCCGCCTGTTCTCTGCCAGCGTATACCCTGAGCCAGGAGATTCAGGACGTGATGCGCCAGCAGGTGCAGAAGCTGGCCTTCGAGCTTCAGGTTCGCGGCCTGATGAACGTTCAGTTCGCGGTAAAAGACAACGAAGTCTATCTGATTGAAGTCAACCCGCGTGCGGCGCGTACCGTACCGTTTGTCTCTAAAGCGACCGGTATTCCGCTGGCGAAAGTGGCGGCGCGCGTGATGGCTGGCCAGACGCTGGCTCAGCAGGGCGTCACGAAAGAAATCATCCCGCCGTACTACTCGGTGAAAGAGGTGGTGCTGCCGTTCAACAAATTCCCGGGCGTTGACCCGCTGTTAGGGCCAGAGATGCGCTCTACCGGGGAAGTAATGGGCGTGGGCCGCACCTTCGCAGAAGCGTTTGCGAAAGCGCAGCTGGGCAGTAGCTCCACCATGAGAAAATCTGGCCGTGCGCTGCTCTCCGTTCGCGAAGGCGATAAAGAGCGCGTGGTTGACCTGGCCGCCAAGCTGCTGAAACAGGGCTTCGAGCTGGACGCCACTCACGGTACGGCGATTGTGTTGGGTGAAGCGGGTATCAACCCGCGTCTGGTGAACAAAGTGCATGAAGGTCGTCCGCACATTCAGGATCGTATCAAGAATGGCGAATATACCTACATCATCAACACCACCGCAGGACGCCAGGCGATTGAAGACTCCAAGCTGATTCGCCGCAGCGCGCTGCAATACAAAGTGCACTACGACACCACCCTGAACGGCGGTTTCGCAACAGCGATGGCGCTGAATGCGGATGCCACCGAGAAGGTGATTTCGGTGCAGGAAATGCACGCGCAGATTAGCAAGTAACCCCCATTGCCCGGTACCGTTCGGTTACCGGGCAATTTTCCCATCTTAAGAACCTTCTGGTTTTTCATCCGCTTTCAGTCAGTTAGCCTAAAATAGTTAGGTCGATAACGAAAATTCAACTGAGAGCAGGGGAATACACCATGCAAAATAAATTACTGATCGCTTCCGTTCTGGCTGCCACCGCAATGTTCACCGTGGCGGGCTGTTCGTCCAATCAGGCCGTAAAAACCACCGATGGCAAAACGATTGTTACTGACGGGAAACCGCAGGTGGATGACGATACCGGTCTGGTATCGTACAAAAACGCCGAAACCGGTCAAACTGAACAGATTAACCGCGACCAGGTTAAATCAATGGGTGAGCTGGATAACTAAAAAAAAGCAGTGGCACATGCCACTGCTTTTTTGCTTCAGAATGATCGATTACCACCGATGGTTTAACAAAATATGACCGCCGTATGCGGCATAGCTGTTTTCACCCCATTCGCCGCTGGCTCGCAGGGAGATTGTCGTGGTTTCGTTCAGGTTGCCGGTTACGCCCAGCTCTAACTGACCACGATCTTCCGGCGTATCGTTGCTGACGGTCTCGTCGTTGAATGCCAGATCGTTTTGACCAGCACCTTTCAACCAGTTAACCGCGACGTACGGCTGCCAGGCCTTGACGTCCTTCTGCTGGAAGTAGCTTGCTTTAACGCCGAGACGACCAAAGACGCTGTCGTTGTCCAGGGTAGTGACGCGTACGCCGTCGCGATCGGTATGATTTTCCTGATCGAGATAGCTGTAGATCACCTGCGCCTGCGGCTCGATCTTCCAGGTACGTTCATTTTCTGACTGGATAACCCACGCGTGGCCGACTTCAACAGACGCGGCGAAACCTTCGCTATCGTAGTCTTCGTCGTTGCGGTTGCTGGTGACTTTGTTGTTGTACCAGCTGTATGCGGCCCAGGTATCAACGTAGCTGCCCAGACGTAATTTCTGATCTTCCTGCCAGGTGGCGTAAAGCCCAACATTGAAACCATCAACCTTACCCTGAGCGTCACGCACGTTATGCTTCGCATCAGAGTGGGTCTTCGCCTGGCCTGCACCGAACATCCCGCCAGCACGCAGGATACCGTTATCCATTGGCTTGCTCATGAAATCGCTGCCGACTTGCAGTACGGTCGTGGTGGTGTCATAGCTGACTTTATCGCCACCCGCATCGTTCTCGTGATAGCGACCCTTAACGTACATCCAGGTGTTCAGGTCGTCTTCATTGCGGAAGGTGATCTGGTCGCGATCGTCACGTTTATGCAGGAACATGCCCTGTGCGGCAAGGTAGTTGCCTAAGTAAGCACCCACTTCAGGCGCCATGACTTCCGGCGCATTGTTACCGCCGTTGTCAGTGCTACCGCCGTTGTCGGTGTTGCCGCCGTTGTCAGTGTTACCGCCGTTGTCGGTGTTACCACCGTTGTCGGTGTTACCACCGTTGTCGGTGTTACCGCCGTTATCGGTGTTGCCGCCGTTGTCAGTGTTACCGCCGTTATCGGTGTTACCGCCGTTATCGGTGTTACCGCCGTTATCGGTGTTGCCGCCGTTATCGGTGTTGCCGCCATCATCGGTATTGCCACCGTCATCGGTGTCGTCAGAAGGATCATCAGAAGGCGTCGCCTTTGATTCCAGATACCAGTTGCCGTCACTGTGCTGGTAGAGGTTATATTCCCAGGCGCCTGCGACGACCGGTTTTGCCAGCGTCAGTTGGGCTTCGGAACTGCCGCCGATGCTGACAATTTCCATACCGTTAATGGTTTGCGCGCCTGCGCCGCCAATGTTGGTAATGCTGACGCCGGACTGACCGAAGCTGCTGCCCGTAATAGTGAGGTGGTCAGTTGGTGAATTATCTTCACCCAGGGTGCTGTTCATCACAATCTGGCTACCGTCAGAGCCGGTGTAGTCGCCATTAATCGTAAAATTATTGCCAACGCTATTATCAGCCGCACTGAGTAACAGCGTACCACCATTAGTCACGTTACCGTTGATGGTATCGACGTCGGAAGCGCTGAGCGTGGAGTTACCCTGGACGGCATTCCATGCCGCCAGCGTACCGCCGCTAAGAACTGCGATGTTGTTGTTCACTTCGCCTGCGGTGGCAAAGGTCGCGCCATTTTCAACGGTAACAGTGGCGTTACTGCCCTTGACGCCGAGCGTTGCGCCGGTGGAGACCAGCGTGGTGCCGCCGTGCAGAACCGTATCCCCTGTGTAGCTATTTTTGCCCGTCAGGGTCAGGGTGTTGGAGTCTACTTTTTCGACGTTACCGCTACCGGTCATGTCGGTGGCGAAAGTGAAATCGCTACCCTGATTGAAAATGACGGTACCGTTGTTGGTGATCCCACCGCTGAGCATCGCAGTTTTTTCGCCATCGCCCAGTTGCAGCGAGGCGTCTTTGGCCACCCGCGTATTACCGGTGTTGGATACTTCGCCCGCCAGGGTTAACGCGCCCTTGTCTATCAGCAAGGAGTCGCCAGAGCCAATAATGTCAATATCGCCCGACAGCGCCCAGTTTTCGCCGTTCATTGTGACGCTGGCAAAACCGTCCCCTTCATTCAGACCCACAAAATTGCTGTCTTCTGTACCGGTGCCGATCAGAGTGAGGGTGTTTCCCGTGGAATTGGTGGAAATAACGTCACCGACAAGGACGGAACCCGTATCAAGCACCAGCGTGTTATTTTTATTGCTGGCAAAAATAATAGCGGCTGTATTACCACTAATCGTTCCGCTATTCTTGATATCCAATTTTGCAGTATCTTTTACATTGATACCGTTCTCGGTTCCCTGCACAAGGGCACTGTTAGTAAGCTTGGTGTTGCCATTAGTTGCCGTAATAGCATCACCATTTGTACCGATAATTGCGCCACTGTTATTAATGCCAATACCATACCGAGTACTTAGACCCGTTTTTCCTTTTATCATTCCGGTGCTGGTATTGATAATGTTTACTGCGGAAGAGTTTTCGCCGACAAACATGCCATTTTCCGCACCGATAATATTTCCACTGTTATTAAAATCACCGAGCATTGACTGAATATTAACAGCATTCGCGGTGGTGGAGGAAATGGTTGCACCGATGTCGTTATTAATTAAAATGCGCTGTTCACCAGTATTAATATCCAGGCCATTTCCCATGCCAGAAATATTGCCATAATTAGTGGTAGTAGTGGTAGTAAACCCAGTGACAGACACCGCCGCTTCACTACCCGCGGAGGATATCGTCACGTCTTTATTAATAACATATTCAGCATCGGCTGAAAAATCTTGAGGGACTGAGGTTGATTGATCAATGATTGCAGAAAATGCAACCGCGGGGGTGCATATCAACAAAGCAGGAAATATCTTCCCTAGAGTTTTGGTTGTATTATTTAATTTGAAGAATTTTTTGCTCATGTACACATCCATTTGAGTGAGAAGGAACATCAGATAACGTGTGTAAAACGTATATTGACTATCTTTAAGGTTGAGCTCAAAACAAAAAAGCATAAAATTATTATTTTTTCAATGAGTTATGTACAGGTTGATTTATTAAAATATGACTTAAGATAATCTAAAAATATTCGTTAAAAATATGAGTCTGCATAATCATTTTGCAGGGTTAATTCGTCGCTAGCGTGGTGCTCCTTCTTTCGCGTCAGTCGCGTTTGTATGGCGACAAAGGTTGCCAATCCTTGCGATTTACTTTGAAGCGGTCGTTAGCCTCTTTCAGTTGGGGGGGGAACTGTCTACACTCATTGCTACAAGAAAAGCAGAAGACAGGCATATTCATGGTTCTGATAATTTATGCGCACCCCTATCCGCAGCATTCGCATGCGAATAAGCGGATGCTTGAGCAGGCAAGGACGCTCGAAAACGTAGAGATACGTTCCCTCTATCAACTCTATCCTGATTTTAATATCGATGTCGCCGCCGAACAGGAGGCGCTCTCTCGTGCCGATCTGATCGTCTGGCAGCATCCGATGCAGTGGTACAGCACCCCTCCGCTGCTGAAATTGTGGATCGACAAAGTTTTCTCCCACGGTTGGGCATACGGACACAACGGCAACGCGCTTCATGGCAAAAGCCTGATGTGGGCTGTTACCACCGGCGGGGGGGAAAGCCATTTTGAGATTGGCGCCTTCCCCGGATTTGACGTGCTGGCGCAGCCGCTCCAGGCTACTGCCCTTTACTGCGGTCTAAACTGGCTTCCGCCTTTTGCGATGCACTGTACCTTTGTCTGCGACGATGAAACCTTGCAGGCGCAGGCTCGTCACTACAAACAACGCTTACTTGAGTGGCAGGAGACGCACAATGGATAGCCATACGCTGATACAGGCGCTGATTTATCTTGGCGCGGCGGCATTAATTGTGCCCGTGGCGGTTCGTCTGGGGCTGGGCTCGGTGCTCGGCTATCTGATTGCCGGGTGTGTAATTGGCCCCTGGGGTTTTCGGCTGGTGACGGATGCCGAGTCGATCCTGCATTTTGCGGAGATCGGCGTGGTGCTTATGCTGTTCGTGATTGGCCTGGAGTTGGATCCGCAGCGGCTGTGGAAACTGCGCGCCTCGGTGTTTGGCGGAGGTGCTCTGCAAATGCTGGCCTGCGGTCTGCTGTTGGGCGGGTTCTGCATTCTGCTCGGGATGGAGTGGAAAGTCGCGGAGTTGATCGGCATGACGCTGGCGCTCTCCTCGACGGCTATTGCCATGCAGGCTATGAACGAGCGTAACCTGACGGTGTCGCAAATGGGGCGCAGCACCTTCTCCGTACTGTTGTTCCAGGATATTGCCGCCATCCCGCTGGTGGCGATGATCCCGCTGCTGGCAACCAGCGGCGCATCAACGACGCTGGGGGCATTTGCCTTATCAGCGCTGAAGGTTGTTGGTGCGCTGGCGCTGGTTGTTCTGCTTGGTCGCTACGTAACGCGTCCGCTGCTGCGCTTTGTTGCTCGCTCTGGCCTGCGCGAAGTATTCAGCGCCGTTGCGTTATTCCTGGTGTTTGGTTTTGGATTGCTGCTTGAAGAGGCCGGGCTGTCGATGGCAATGGGCGCCTTCCTCGCGGGGGTCTTACTGGCTAGCTCCGAATACCGTCACGCGCTGGAAAGCGATATCGAGCCGTTTAAAGGATTGCTGCTGGGGCTGTTTTTCATCGGCGTCGGGATGTCTATCGACTTCGGGACGCTGGTGACCCATCCGCTGCGCATCATCATTCTGCTGGTAGGTTTCCTGGTCATTAAAATGGCGATGCTGTGGCTGATCGCCCGCCCGTTAAACGTGCCAAAACCGCAGCGCCGCTGGTTTGCCGTGCTGCTGGGGCAGGGGAGTGAGTTTGCTTTCGTGGTCTTTGGCGCAGCGCAGATGGCAAATGTACTCGATCCGGAATGGGCAAAAGCGCTGACGCTGGCGGTTGCGCTGTCGATGGCCGCAACGCCGATCCTGCTGGTGTTGCTGACGCGTCTGGAAAAAACGGGAAGCGAACAGGAACGAGAAGCCGATGAGATCGACGAGGAGCAGCCGCGGGTGATCATCGCCGGATTTGGCCGCTTCGGGCAGATTACCGGCCGTTTACTGCTCTCCAGCGGAGTCAAAATGGTTATCCTCGATCACGATCCTGACCATGTGGATACGCTGCGTAAATTCGATATGAAAGTATTTTACGGTGATGCGACCCGGGTTGATCTGCTGGAATCCGCCGGCGCGGCGAAGGCCGAGGTGCTGATTAACGCCATCGACGATCCAGAGACCAGTATGCAGATGGTTGAGCTGGTCAAAGAGCATTTTCCGCATCTGACCATTATCTCTCGTGCGCGCGATGTGGATCATTACATCCAGCTCCGTCAGGCGGGTGTGGCAGCCCCTGAACGTGAAACCTTCGAAGGGGCGCTCAAATCTGGCCGCATGGCGCTGGAAAGCCTGGGACTTGGCGCGTATGAAGCGCGTGAGCGTGCCGATTTATTCCGCCGTTTTAACCATGAGATGGTGGAAGAGATGGTGGCGATGGCGAGCAGTACGGCAACCGAACGCGCTGCGGTGTTTAAACGCACCAGCACCATGCTGACGGAGATCATCAACGAGGATCGTAATCACCTGTCGCTGGTTCAGCGCCACGGCTGGCAAGGAACGGAAGAGGGCAAGCATACCGGTGATCCTGAGGATGAACCGGAGAGTAAACCCTCTGCGTGAAGTGGAGTTGCCAGCAATATTAAAAAATTTCTAATTCTTTACCCTGCCGCCAGTCGACGAAAGATTAAGCTTTCCGTATAGTGGCGGCAATTTTTTGCATCCGGGAAATTTTCAATGATCAGTCTGATTGCAGCGCTGGCGGTAGACCGCGTTATCGGCATGGAAAACGCCATGCCGTGGAACCTGCCTGCCGATCTCGCATGGTTTAAACGTACTACGTTAAACAAGCCGGTAGTGATGGGCCGCCTGACCTGGGAGTCGATTGGTCGTCCATTGCCGGGTCGTAAGAATATTGTGATCAGTAGCCAGCCGGGCACTGACGATCGCGTGCAGTGGGTTAAGTCCGTTGATGAAGCCATTGCCGCCTGCGGCGATGCCGAAGAGATCATGGTGATCGGCGGCGGGCGTGTGTATGAGCAGTTCCTGCCAAAAGCGCAGAAACTGTATCTGACGCACATTGATGCGGAAGTGGAAGGGGATACCCATTTCCCGGATTACGATCCGGACGAGTGGGAGTCTGTATTCAGTGAGTTTCACGATGCGGATGCGCAAAACTCGCACAGCTACTGCTTCGAAATTCTGGAACGTCGTTAACGGTTTTATCCTCTCCTCGAAGGGAGAGGATAAACATCTTCAGGAGGCGACCGCCTCACCTTCGCCTAAGTCCAGCTGTCGGTTGGATGGCTGCACAAAGTAGGTCTTATCTTCCCAGCGTAAGCAGGTTAAATCCCCGCCCCAGCAGCATCCGGTATCCAGCGCGTAGATATTTTCCGGGGTGCCTTTTCCTTCCAGCGATGCCCAGTGCCCAAATACCACGCTATATTCGTTTGTCACGGGGCCCGGAATGGCAAACCACGGCTTAAGCGGCGCAGGCGCATTTTCCGGCGTATCTTTGCAATACATATCCAGCTGCCCGTTCGGGAAGCAGTAGCGCATGCGCGTAAAGGCATTGGTGATAAAACGCAGTCGCGCCAGGCCGCTGAGATCATCACTCCAGTTATTTGGCATGTCACCGTACATCGCATCAAGGAAGAACGGGTAGGAGTCGCTCGCCAGCACCGCTTCGGCGTCGCGCGCGCAGGTTTTTGCCGTCTCAAGATCCCACTGAGGCGTGATGCCGGCATGCGCCATCACCAGTTTTTTCTCTTCGTCAATCTGTAGCAGCGGCTGGCGACGCAGCCAGTTGAGCAACTCATCGGCATCCGGCGCTTCCAGCAGGGGGGTAATGCGATCTTTCGGCTTATTACGGCTGATCCCGGCGTATACGGCCAGCAGATGCAGATCGTGGTTGCCCAGCACCATGCGCACGCTGTCGCCCAGCGATTTGACATAGCGGAGGACGTCCAGAGAACCGGGACCGCGCGCCACTAAGTCGCCCGTCAGCCAGAGCGTATCCTGCCCGGGGGTGAAGTCGACCTGTTTTAATAATGCGATCAGTTCATCGTAGCAACCGTGAACGTCGCCAATCAGATATGTAGACATTAGATTAATGAATAAGTGTAGGTACGGCGAGACGGAATACGGGAATAGCAATGCGGAAAGCATTACCGTCGGCATCGACCATTTCGTAATGGCCCTGCATGGTACCCAGCGGCGTTTCAATTACCGCGCCGCTGGTGTACTGATACTCTTCGCCAGGGGCGATATGGGGTTGTTCACCGACCACACCTTCGCCCTGGACTTCAATTTCACGGCCATTGCCGTTGGTGATAAGCCAGTAGCGCCCGAGCAGTTGCACAGGCATCCGCCCCAGATTGCGAATGGTTACGGTATAAGCAAAGACAAAACGTTCTTCATCCGGTGTGGATTGGGACTCAATGTAGACGCTTTGAACCTGAACACAGACGCGGGGCGAATCAATCATGGCTTAGCTCTCCTTCGGCGGCGCATTGTCGCTGATGTAATTAGCCAGCTTGCAGTACTGCTCTACGGAAATATTTTCCGCACGCATTGCCGGGTCGATGCCCAACTCAGCTAATACGTCAACGGTAAACAGATTGCCAAGGCTGTTACGAATCGTTTTACGGCGCTGGTTAAAGGCTTCTGTCGTGATACGGCTCAGCACGCGCAGGTCTTTGACCGGATACGGCATCGTTTTATGTGGCACCAGGCGCACAACCGCAGAATCCACTTTTGGCGGTGGCGTGAACGCGGAAGGCGGCACTTCTAATACCGGGATCACGTTGCAGTAATATTGCGCCATCACGCTTAAACGACCATACGCTTTACTGTTCGGCCCTGCAACCAGACGGTTAACGACCTCTTTTTGCAACATGAAGTGCATGTCGGCAATGGCATCAGTATAGCTAAACAGATGGAACATCAGCGGGGTGGAGATGTTGTACGGCAGGTTACCGAACACGCGCAGCGGCTGTCCCATTTTTTTTGACAGTTCGCCAAAGTTCATGGTCATCGCATCCTGCTGATAAATCGTCAGCTTCGGCCCGAGGAACGGGTGCGTTTGCAGACGCGCGGCCAGATCGCGGTCGAGTTCGATAACGGTCAGTTCGTCGAGGCGTTCGCCTACCGGCTCGGTCAGCGCGGCAAGTCCCGGGCCGATTTCGACCATGGCCTGACCTTTCTGCGGATTAATGGCAGAAACGATACTGTCGATCACAAACTGATCGTTGAGGAAGTTTTGCCCGAAGCGTTTACGGGCTAAGTGGCCCTGATGGACTCGATTAGTCATTGAGTATTAACAATCATTTTGATGGCGAGATTAAGCGCCGTAATAAAACTGCCGACATCCGCTTTTCCCTGGCCTGCCAGATCCAGCGCAGTACCGTGGTCAACGGACGTTCGAATAAAGGGTAAACCGAGGGTGATATTCACCCCGCGGCCAAAGCCCTGGTATTTTAGCACGGGCAGACCCTGATCGTGGTACATCGCGAGTACGGCGTCGGCATTATCCAGGTATTTGGGCTGGAAAAGGGTGTCGGCAGGCAGAGGCCCGCTGAGGTTCATCCCCTTCGCCCGCATCTCCTCAAGCACCGGAATGATGGTGTCGATCTCTTCGGTGCCCATATGTCCGCCCTCACCCGCGTGCGGATTCAGGCCGCAAACCAGCACATGCGGCTGCGGAATGCCGAATTTGGTTTGCAGATCGTGATGCAAAATGCCAATGATCTCACGCAGGAGTTCAGGCGTAATGGCATCCGGAATGGCTTTGATCGGCAGGTGCGTTGTTACCAGCGCAACGCGCATTGCTTCGGTTGCCAGCATCATCACCACTTTCGGGCTGTGCGAACGCTCTTCGAAAAATTCGGTATGCCCGGTAAACGGAATGCCCGCGTCATTGATCACGCCTTTATGCACCGGACCGGTGATCAGGGCGGCAAATTCGCCCTGAAGGCAACCGTCACAGGCGCGCGCCAGCGTCTCGACAACGTAGTGGCCGTTTTCGGTGTGTAACTCGCCGGGGACAACAGGCGCACGGAGCGGAACAGAAAGCAGGGTGAGAGTACCAGACTGCTGCGGTGCGGGCTGTTGGCCTTCAACGTAAGGGAGGAGCGTTAAAGGCAGACCGAGCAAAGCTGCCCGGTCTTGTAACAGTGTTGCATCTGCACAGACAACCAACTCTACCGGCCAGCTGCGCTGGGCGAGCTGAACCACCAGGTCAGGCCCAATCCCGGCGGGTTCGCCGGGGGTGATCACAACACGATGCGGTTTCATCAGTTGCTCAACACTTTCACGTAAGCGCTGGCGCGTTGTTCCTGCATCCAGGTTGCGGCTTCTTCAGAGAACTTACGGTTAAACAGCATGCGATACGCGCGGTCTTTCTGCGCCGCGTCGGTTTTATCCACGTTGCGCGTGTCCATCAGCTGGATCAGATGCCAGCCGAAGGAAGAGTGTACCGGCGCGCTCATCTGGCCTTTATTCAGCTTCATTAACGCATCGCGGAAAGCCGGATCGTAAATATCAGCGGCCGCCCAACCCAGGTCACCGCCCTGGTTTGCAGAGCCAGGATCCTGAGAGAACTCTTTTGCTGCTTTATCGAAGGTGGTTTTACCGCTCTTGATGTCTGCGGCGATCTGTTCCAGCTTCGCACGGGCCTGATCGTCAGTCATGATCGGAGACGGCTTAAGCAGGATATGACGCGCGTGAACTTCAGTAACCGAAATGTTCTGGCTCTGGCCGCGCAGGTCGTTCACTTTCAGAATGTGGAAGCCCACACCGGAACGGATTGGACCGACGATATCGCCTTTCTTCGCGGTGCTCAGCGCCTGGGCAAACAGGGATGGCAGCTCCTGAATACGCCCCCAGCCCATCTGGCCGCCTTTCAGCGCCTGCTGGTCAGCGGAATAGGTGATCGCCAGCTTGCCGAAGTCATCGCCATTACGCGCCTGCTCAACGATAGCGCGCGCCTGGCTTTCCGCCTCTGCCGCCTGATCGGAGGTTGGGTTTTCCGGCAGTGGGATCAGGATGTGGCTCAGGTTAAGCTCTGTGCTGGCATCATTCTGATTCCCCACCTGTTTTGCCAGGGCATCCACTTCCTGCGGCAGGATGGTGACGCGGCGACGGACTTCATTATTACGCACTTCTGAAATCAGCATCTCTTTACGGATCTGATTGCGGTAGGTGGCGTAGCTGATGCCGTCATAGGCGAGGCGGCTACGCATCTGGTCCGGGGTAATGTTGTTCTGCTTTGCAATGTTGGCGATCGCCTGATCGAGCTGCTCGTCAGAGATCTTCACACCCATTTTCTGGCCCATTTGCAGGACAATCTGATCCATGATCAAACGTTCCAGGATCTGGTGGCGCAGCGTAGCGTCATCCGGAAGTTGTTGACCTGCCTGGCCCGAGTTGAGCTTTACAGATTTCATCAAACCGTCAACGTCACTTTCAAGCACGACGCCGTTGTTAACCACAGCCGCGACTTTATCGACAACCTGTGGGGCCGCGAAGCTGGTATTCGCAACCATAGCGACACCGAGTAGCAGCGTTTTCCAGTTCTTCATACTTTTTCCATTTCAATTAACCGCAAAGCGGATTACGTTGTAAATCAAGCATATTACAATGAACTACGATACGGCAGAATGTTCGAGCGCAGCATCTGCTGCGTGCCCAGACCGTAGTTAGAACTCAGGCCGCGCAACTCGATATTAAAGCCAATCACGTTATCGTATTTACCCTGACTGTTTTGCGTATCCCAACCGTTAAGTTTGCGTTCGTAACCGACACGTATTGCGTAACAGCAGGAGTTATATTGCAGACCCAGCATCTGGTCAGCAGGTTTTTGGGCATTCGTGTCATAGTAGTAGGCCCCGACGACTGACCAACGATCGGCAATCGGCCAGCTCGCGGCGGTACCCACCTGTGAAATACCGTCTTTGTATTGGTCTGTATTCGCATAGTTTGGCAGCGTCGCCTGGATATACTCCGGGCTGGCGTAACGGTACGTCAACTGCAACATGCGGTCTTCATCACGGCGGTATTCGATGGCTGCGCTGCCCGTCGCGATATTGTCCAGTCGTGTATCGTACTGAACACCACCGCGCAGACCCCAACGATCCGTCATGCGCCAGTAGGTGTCGCCCGCCCATACCAGTGAGCCCGTTTTGTTGTCTTTCTCCCAGTTAATGTCGTCATCACCGGTACGAGACTCGGTGAAATAGTAGATTTGACCAACAGAAACGTTAAAACGTTCAACGGCAGCATCATCATATACGCGCGTTGTGACGCCAGTCGTTAACTGGTTAGCAGACGCAATACGGTCAAGCCCGCCGTAGGTACGGTCACGGAACAGGCCGCTGTAGTCTGATTGCAGGAAGGAAGAGTCGTAGTTTTGAATTTTGCTCTGATCGCGATAAGGCACGTACAGATACTGCATACGCGGCTCAAGCGTCTGGGTGTATCCATCGGCGAGAAGGCCCATATCACGTTCGAAGATCAGCTTCCCGTCCATTTTGAATTGCGGAAGCGTACGGTTTACCGACTCTTCAAGATCGGTGCCATAGCGTTTGTTATACCAGTCCAGATTTTTCTGCTGGTAGTGGGTGGCCATCAGCTTAGCTTCGGTATTCAGGCTCGCCCAGTCGTTTGACCACGGCAGATTGATCGTCGGCTCGATATGCAGACGCGTTGATTCCGGCATATCCGAGTTGGTGTTGACGAAATGGACCGCCTGAGCATAAACGCGCGTGTCGAAAGGACCCACATCGTTCTGGTACCAGTTCACGTCCAGCTGCGGCTCGGCACCATAGGTACTACGCGATTGCGTATCAAATACCTGGAACTGTTTGGTCGACACCGTCGCGTCAAAGTTCTCAATGGCGTAGCCCACGCTGAATTTCTGCGTGGCGTAACCGTCGGTACTGGAGCCGTATTTAGAATCAAAGTCGTTGAAGTAATACGGATCGCTGACTTTGGTGTAGTCGATGTTGAAACGCCACACCTGATCCAATACCCCGGCGTGCTTCCAGTAGTACATCCAGCGGTGCTTATCACCTTCGCTCGGATGCTCGTCCTGGAAGACCTTATCTGATGGCAGATAATCAAATTCCATCAGACCCGCGCCCGCCTTGGTCAGATAGCGGAATTCGTTCTCCCACATGATGTTGCCGCGCTTATGGATATAGTGCGGCGTGATCGTGGCGTCCATGTTAGGCGCAATGTTCCAGTAGTACGGCAGGTAGAACTCAAAGTAGTTCGATGTGCTGTACTTGGCGTTCGGGATCAGGAAACCTGAACGACGTTTGTCACCCACGGGCAGTTGCAGGTAAGGACTATAGAAAATGGGCACCGGGCCGAGTTTAAAACGAGCGTTCCAGATCTCTGCAACCTGTTCTTCACGGTCGTGGATCACTTCACTGCCCACAACGCTCCAGGTATTTGACCCTGGCAAACAGGAGGTAAACGTGCCGTTTTCGAGAATGGTGTAGCGGTTTTCGCCGCGCTGCTTCATCAGGTCCGCGGTACCGCGCCCCTGACGACCGACCATCTGGTAATCACCTTCCCAGACGTTGGTGTCTTTGGTATTCAGATTCGACCAGGCTTTCGGACCTTTCAGGATGACCTGATTGTCGTCATAGTGCACATTACCCAGCGCATCCACCGTACGGACAGGCGCCTGAGCACCTTCCGGTTGCTTCTGGTGCAATTGCACTTCGTCAGCAAGCAGGCGACTGTTGCCCTGGTTAATATCGACATTGCCCGTAAAGGTTGCATTGTCAGGATAATTACCTTTTGCGCTGTCGGCATTAATGGTGACGGGTAAGTCATTCGTATCGCCTTTCACCAGTGGGCGATTGTAACTTGGGACGCCAAGCATACACTGCGAGGCGAGATCGGCTGCGAGCCCCTGTTGGCTATACAGGGCGGTGCCAATCATTGTGGCCAGAAGGGTGGGGATACGTTTTTTCATACGTTGTATTTTATTGTTCCGTCATCAGTGGCTACGGCTTACAAACGCTCAGAGACTATCTTACTCATCAGCGCAGTACCAGCGTTAATCCTGCCCGTTTGCGCGCCAGAGTGTTAGGCTCGCTATCGAATGACGAGTATGATAATGCAAATTATAGGCGATGTCCCTCAATTGACCGTGGCGCGACCACTGTAATGATGGCGTTGCGTCGGCCAGGAACATGACCATTCGGGGAGTATATGCAGTATTGGGGTAAAATAATCGGCGTTGCGTTCGCAATTATTATGGGTGCCGGATTCTGGGGTGTCGTTCTTGGCCTCATTATCGGCCATATGTTTGATAAAGCACGCAGCCGCAAAATGGCCTGGTTTGCCAACCAGCGCGAGCGCCAGTCACTCTTCTTCTCCACCACCTTCGAGGTGATGGGGCACTTAACCAAATCAAAAGGGCGCGTAACGGAAGCCGATATTCAGGTGGCCAGCGTCTTTATGGATCGCATGAATCTGCACGGCGAATCCCGTATCGCGGCGCAGAATGCGTTCCGGATTGGTAAATCAGATAACTACCCGCTGCGTGAAAAAATGCGGCAGTTCCGTAGCATCTGTTTCGGGCGTTTTGATTTAATTCGGATGTTTCTGGAAATTCAAATCCAGGCCGCCTTCGCGGATGGTTCTCTGCATCCGAATGAACGGGACGTTTTATATGTGATTGCCGAAGAGCTGGGCATTTCCCGCATGCAGTTCGACCAGTTCCTGCGTATGATGCAGGGCGGCGCGCAGTTTGGCGGTGGTTATCAGCAACAGCACTCCTCCGGCGGCTGGCAGCAGGCGCAGCGTGGCCCTACGCTTGAAGATGCCTGCAACGTCCTCGGCGTGAAGCCGTCTGACGATGTCACGACCATCAAACGCGCCTATCGTAAGCTGATGAGCGAGCACCATCCGGATAAGCTGGTGGCGAAAGGCCTGCCGCCAGAGATGATGGAGATGGCGAAGCAAAAAGCGCAGGAAATTCAGAAAGCCTACGAGCTGATTAAAGAGCAGAAAGGTTTTAAATAAAAAATGGCCCGACAGTGTCGGGCCATTTTTTCAGAAGTCCACCGGGGCTTTGAACGTCATGGCGTTGCCGAAAGCAGGGTGGGTAATGGTGAGCGTCTGCGCATGCAGTTGCAGGCGCGGGGCTAAGGCCAGCGCTTCTGGCGGCGCATAGAATCTGTCCCCCAGAATCGGGTGACCCATCGCAAGCATATGCACACGCAGCTGGTGGGAGCGCCCGGTAATCGGCTTTAGCAGGACGCGCGCGGTGTTATCCGGCGCGTACTCCAGCACTTCATACTCGGTTTGCGCGGCCTTGCCGGTTTCATAACACACCTTCTGCTTTGGCCGGTTCGGCCAGTCGCAAATCAGCGGTAAATCCACCAGCCCTTCCGCCTGCGCCGGATGACCCCAGACGCGCGCGACATACTGCTTCTTCGGCTCGCGCTCGCGGAACTGACGCTTCAGCTCGCGTTCTGCCGCTTTATTCAGAGCCACCACAATCACGCCGCTGGTCGCCATATCCAGACGATGGACAGACTCGGCCTGGGGATAATCACGCTGGATACGCGTCATCACGCTGTCTTTATGCTCTTCCAGACGCCCCGGCACGGATAACAAGCCGCTCGGCTTGTTAACCACCATAATGTGCTCATCCTGATACAGAATGACCAGCCACGGATCCATCGGGGGATTGTAGGGCTCCATTACCATCTTGCGCTCCGCTTACTGATGCGTCACAACGATAAGACGCAGGGCGTCGAGACGCCACCCCGCCTGATTCAGGCTTTCCAGCACCTGCTGGCGATTGCTCTCAATAGCGGCCAGCTCATCGTCACGAATGTTCGGGTTCACCGCTTTCAACGCTTCCAGGCGCGACAGCTCGGCAGAAAGCTTCTCATCGGCTTCGCTACGCGCCGCATCGATCAGTTCTCTGGCCGCTTTTTCGGCCTGGGCTTCACCCAGTTGCAGAATGGCATGCACGTCCTGCTGCACCGCATTCACCAGCTTGCTGCCGGTATGGCGGTTCACCGCGCTCAGCTGACGGTTGAAGCTTTCAAACTCCACCTGACCGGCCAGGTTCGTACCGTTTTTATCCAGCAGCAGACGCACCGGGGTTGGCGGCAGGAAGCGGTTAAGCTGAAGCTGTTTCGGCGCCTGCGCTTCCACAACGTAGATCAGCTCCACCAGCAGCGTGCCCACAGGTAAGGCTTTGTTCTTCAACAGGGAGATGGTGCTGCTGCCGGTATCGCCTGAGAGGATCAGATCCAGGCCATTGCGGATCAGCGGGTGCTCCCAGGTGATGAACTGTGCGTCTTCGCGGGACAGCGCCACATCACGCTCAAAGGTGATGGTGCAGCCGTCTTCCGGCAGGCCCGGGAAATCCGGCACCAGCATATGATCGGACGGGGTCAGCACGATCATGTTCTCGCCGCGATCGTCCTGGTTAATGCCGACGATGTCGAACAGGTTCATGGAGAAGCTAATCAGGCTGGTGTCATCGTCCTGTTCTTCAATACTTTCGGCCAGCTGCTGCGCTTTTTCACCGCCGTTGGAGTGGATCTCCAGCAGGCGATCGCGCCCCTGCTCCAGCTGGGCTTTCAGCGCGTCGTGCTTCTCTCGACAGGATTTGATCAGCTCATCAAAGCCCTCGGTGTTTTCCGGCGCCGCAAGGTAACCGATCAGGTCTGCATGCACCTGATCGTAAATGGTGCGGCCGGTCGGGCAGGTATGTTCAAACGCATCCAGGCCTTCGTGGTACCAGCGAACCAGAACGGACTGGGCGGTTTTCTCCAGATACGGAACGTGGATCTGGATATCGTGCGCCTGACCGATACGATCCAGACGGCCGATACGCTGCTCAAGCAGATCTGGGTTAAACGGCAGATCGAACATCACCAGATTGCTGGCGAACTGGAAGTTACGGCCTTCAGAACCGATTTCGGAGCACAGCAGAACCTGCGCGCCGCTGTCCTCTTCACTAAACCACGCCGCAGCGCGGTCGCGCTCGATAATAGACATGCCTTCATGGAACACGGCGGCGCGAATACCTTCGCGCTCGCGCAGCACTTGTTCAAGTTGCAGGGCGGTGGCTGCCTTGGCGCAGATCACCAGCACCTTCCGGGAACGGTGCGCGGTCAGATAACCCATCAACCACTCCACGCGCGGATCGAAGTTCCACCAGGTGCCAGTGTCGCCTTCAAATTCCTGATAAATCTGCTCCGGATAGAGCATGTCGCGCGCGCGATCTTCCGCAGATTTACGGGTGCCCATAATGCCGGAGACTTTGATCGCCGTCTGGTACTGGGTCGGCAGCGGCAATTTGATGGTGTGCAGTTCGCGTTTCGGGAAGCCTTTTACACCGTTACGGGTGTTACGGAACAGCACGCGGCTGGTGCCGTGGCGGTCCATCAGCATGTCGATCAGCTCTTTACGCGCAGATCCCGCATTATCGCTGTCGCTGTTCGCGGCCTGAAGCAGCGGCTCAATATCCTGCTCGCCGATAAGATCGCTGAGGGTGTTAAGTTCATCATTAGAGAGACGATTACCGGCCAGCAGCAGCGCGACGGCGTCCGCCACCGGACGATAGTTTTTCTGCTCTTCAACAAACTGCTCAAAATCGTGGAAACGGTTCGGATCGAGCAGGCGCAGACGGGCGAAGTGGCTCTCAAGACCCAGCTGCTCCGGGGTGGCGGTCAGAAGCAGAACGCCTGGTACGCGCTCGGCAAGCTGCTCGATAGCCATGTATTCGCGGCTTGGCGCGTCCTCGCTCCAGACGAGGTGGTGTGCTTCGTCGACGACCATCAGATCCCATTCAGCGTCGCACAGATGCTCCAGGCGTTGCTTGCTGCGGCGCACGAAGTCCAGGGAACAAATGACCAACTGTTCGGTTTCAAACGGGTTGTCCGCGTCGTGCTGGGCTTCGGCATAGCGCTCGTCGTCGAACAGGGAGAAGCGCAGGTTAAAGCGGCGCAGCATCTCGACCAGCCACTGGTGTTGCAGCGTTTCCGGCACCACAATCAGCACGCGCTCGGCAGCGCCAGAGAGCAGCTGCTGGTGCAGGATCATGCCTGCTTCGATGGTTTTACCCAGGCCCACTTCGTCAGCCAGCAGCACGCGAGGCGCATGGCGACGGCCCACGTCATGGGCGATATTCAGCTGATGGGGAATAAGGCTGGTACGCTGACCGCGCAGGCCGCTCCACGGCATGCGGTACTGTTCACTCTGGAACTTACGCGCGCGGTAGCGCAGAGAGAAGCGATCCATTCGGTCGATTTGCCCGGCAAACAGACGGTCCTGCGGCTTGCTGAAAACCAGTTTGCTGTCGAGCAGCACTTCACGCAGGATAACATTCGTCTCGTCGGTATCAAGACGCGTACCGATGTAGGCGAGCAGTCCATTCTCTTCTTTTACGTCTTCAACCTTCAGCTGCCAGCCTTCGTGGCTGGTCACGGTGTCGCCCGGATTGAACATTACGCGGGTAACAGGGGAGTCATTGCGAGCGTACAGGCGGTTTTCACCGGTAGCAGGGAAAAGGAGGGTAACCATGCGCGCATCGACGGCAACGACGGTTCCTAATCCAAGTTCGCTTTCTGTATCGCTGATCCAGCGTTGACCAAGTGTAAAAGGCATAGTTGTTCGGCTCTAATCTTTAATTGCAGGCAATAGTTCGACCCCGTCAAAAAAGACGGTCATCGAAAAATGGGTCCGGGAATGGAAAGGGCGCTATGGTACTGGATGGCAACGGTTTCGTCACGCGTCAAAATAGCCCAAGTTGTCCTGTCACTAGTGTAGCAAAGTCGTCATTGATGAACGGTAAAATTCCCTCCGCAACCGGCTGAAGCTGGCGGGTCAGGTAGTGATCGTAATCAAGCGGAGACTGCTGGTAATCAACGGGTTCCGGGCCGTTAGTGGTCCAGACGTATTTGATCGTTCCCCGGTTCTGATACTGCGGCGCACGGCCCCGGCGAACGTTCTCTTCATCCGCCAGCCGCGCGGCGCGTACGTGGGGAGGAACGTTACGTTGATATTCGGCCAGCGGGCGGCGCAGGCGCTTGCGATACACCAGTTGGTCATCCAGTTCACCCGCCATCAGGCTGGCGATGGTGTCGCGCACATAATCCTGATAAGGCTCATTACGGAACACCCGCAGGTAGAGCGTCTGCTGGAACTGCTGTGCCAGCGGCGTCCAGTCGGTGCGCACTGTCTCCAGCCCTTTAAACACCATCCGCTGCGTGTCACCTTCCTGAATCAGCCCGGCGTAGCGCTTCTTGCTGCCCTGGTCGGTTCCGCGAATGGTCGGCATTAAAAAGCGGGCAAAATGGGTTTCAAACTCCAGCTCTAACGCGCTGGTTAACCGCTCTTTTTGCAAACTTTCGCGCCACCAGTCGTTCACAAAGGCGACCAGATCTTTGCCGATTTGTGCGGCGTCGTCTTCCGAATGGGCGGCTTTCAGCCAGACAAAGGTGGAGTCTGTATCGCCATAAATCACATCATAGCCCCGGGATTCAATCAGCGCTTTGGTCTGGCGCATAATCTCGTGCCCGCGCATGGTGATGGACGACGCCAGACGGGGATCAAAGAAGCGGCAGGCACTGGTACCCAGCACGCCGTAAAAGGCGTTCATAATGATTTTCAGCGCCTGTGAGAGCGGCTTGTTGCCGTGGCGCTTGGCCTCATCGCGGCCGTGCCAGATGTTTCCCACAATTTCGGGCAGGCAGTGTTTTTCCCGCGAGAAGCGTGCTCCAAGAAAACCTTCGGTGCTGTGCGCATCGTCTGGCTGCGCCATCCCCTCCACCAGCCCCACCGGATCAATCAGAAACGTGCGGATAATGGACGGATACAGGCTTTTATAATCCAGCACCAGCACCGAGTCATACAGCCCGGGCCGTGAATCCATCACGTAACCGCCGGGGCTGGCCTGCGGCGGCACGTCGCCGAGGTTAGGGGCGACATAGCCCGCCCGGTGCATCCGCGGGAAATAGAGGTGGCTGAAGGCCGCTACCGAGCCGCCGTGCCTGTCGACCGCAAGGCCGTTCACCGTCGCCCGCTCCAGCAGGAAGGGCATGATCTCGGTTTTGTGGAAGATCTGCGTCACCAGCTCGCAATCTTTCAGGTTATAGGTGGCGAGCGCGGGTTTGTCTTCATTAAAACGCCGGTCGATCTCGTCCATTCGGTCCCAGGGATTGTCGATGGATTTACCTTCGCCGAGCAGTTCCTGGGCGACCGCTTCCAGCGAGAAGGAAGAGAAGTTCCAGAAGGCGGATTTCAGCGCCTCGATGCCGTCTATAATCAGGCGACCGTTAGCCTGCGCGAAGAAAACACCGTTCTTAAAACCATGCTCACGCCACTCCAGCTCGCTGTTTCCGCGCCCCAGCATCAGCGGGATACGGTAACGCTCGGCATGTTTTTGCAGCACGCGCAGGTCAAACTGCACTACGTTCCAGCCGATCAGAACATCCGGATCGTGCTCGGCAAACCACTGGTTAAGCTTCTCCAGCAGTTGCGGGCGGCTGTTGACGTACTCCAGATTAAAATCCAGCGCGGACGCATCGCCGTTTGGCGGCCCGAGCATATAGACAACCCGCTGCCCACAGCCTTCCAGACCAATGCAGTACAGTTCGCCGTGGCGGGTGGTTTCGATATCCAGCGAGACCCATTTGAGCGGGGGGCGATAATTCGGGCTAGGCTTGAGGCGCGCATTAACGATCCTGCCATTTTGCGCGGTGCCATCTACCCAGACGGGGGCGGTGATAAACCGCTCCATCAGAAAGCGTTCAGGCGGGCGAATGTCGGCCTCGTATAGCGTCACGCCCGCTTCACGGAGCAGTTTTTCATAGCGCATTAACTGGCGATGGGCGCGGCAATAGAGGCCGTAAACCGGCTGGCGGTGGAAATCTTTCATTTCAAGCGGGGTTATGCGCCAGCCGTTTTCTCCGCGCAGCAGCTGTTTCACTTTTTCGACGTGAGCTTCAGGAATAAAGGCCACGGACTCCTGCGGCGGGAGCGTAACGTTTAGCGGGCCGTTGTCCGTTGCCAGCCAGAATTCAACCTCAGTACCCTGAGGGGTATCCCGCCAGTGTCTGGTCAGTAAAAAGCCTTCTTGCGCCTGCGTCACGGCGTTATCCCATAAAACAAAACCAGGCCTGATTATAGCCTGGTTGAGGGGTGTTTGCTGGGATTTTATACAGTGCCTGTTCAGTCGGATGGCGCTGCGCTTATCCGGCCTACAGGTTCCGCAGTCACGGTAAGCGCAGCGACACCGGGCAAAGGTTTACTGCCCGTAGTAGGCTTTCGCACCGTGCTTACGCAGGTAATGCTTATCCAGCAGGGTTTGCTGCATATCCGGCAGCTGCGGTGCCAGCTGGCGGCAGAAGATCCCCATATAGGCGACTTCCTCCAGCACGATCGCGTTGTGCACCGCGTCCTCCGCGTTTTTACCCCAGGCAAACGGGCCGTGGGAGTGCACCAGCACGCCGGGCATTTGCGCCGCGTCGATTCCCTGTTTTTCGAAGGTTTCGACGATCACGTTCCCGGTTTCCCATTCGTACTCACCGTTGATCTCCGCATCGGTCATCAGACGCGTGCAGGGAATGGTGCCGTAAAAGTAGTCCGCGTGGGTGGTGCCGGTCGCCGGAATAGGCTGGCCCGCCTGCGCCCAGATGGTCGCGTGACGCGAATGGGTATGCACAATCCCACCGATGGTCGGGAAGGCCTGATACAGCAGGCGGTGAGTCGGCGTATCGGAGGAGGGCTTTTTTTTGCCTTCAACCACTTCACCCGTTTCGATGCTGACCACCACCATGTCTTCTGCGGTCATTACCGTGTAATCCACGCCGGAAGGCTTGATCACGAACACCCCTTTTTCCCGGTCAACGGCGCTGACGTTGCCCCAGGTCAGGGTCACCAGGTTATGTTTTGGCAGCGCCAGGTTGGCTTCGAGTACCTGACGTTTGAGATCTTCTAACATTGTCGTCTCCTGCCGGATGGCGCTTCGCTTATCCGGCCTACAGAACCGTAGGCCCGGTAAACGAAGTGCCACCGGGCATTCAGGGCTTAGCGTTTTGAACCGTAATAGACTTCGTTCCAGCGCAGCGCGTCTTTAAAGGCTGGCAGACGGGTATCGTTATCAATCACGGTCAGTTCGATGTCGTGCAGCTCGGCAAACTGACGCATATCGTTCAGGTCAAGCGCGTGGCTGAATACGGTGTGGTGCGCGCCGCCGGCCAGGATCCAGGCTTCCGACGCGGTTGGCAGGTCAGGCTGCGCTTTCCACAAGGCGTTGGCGACCGGCAGTTTCGGCAGAGAATGCGGAGTTTCCACCGCATCGACGCAGTTCACCAGCAGGCGGAAACGGTCGCCGAGGTCGATCAGGCTGGCGTTAATGGCCGGGCCGGTACGGGTGTTGAAGATCAGACGGGCCGGATCCGCTTTGCCGCCAATGCCGAGGTACTGCACGTCGAGGATCGGTTTCTCTTCAACCGCGATGGATGGACACACTTCCAGCATGTGCGAGCCGAGCACCAGATCGTTGCCGTTCTCGAAGTGGTAGGTGTAGTCCTCCATAAAAGAGGTGCCGCCCTGTAGACCGGTTGACATCACCTTCATGATGCGAAGCAGAGCGGCAGTTTTCCAGTCGCCTTCGCCCGCAAAGCCGTAGCCCTGCTGCATCAGACGTTGTACCGCCAGACCCGGGAGCTGTTTCAGGCCGTGGAGATCTTCAAAGGTGGTGGTAAAAGCGTGGAAGCCGCCCTGTTCCAGGAAGCGCTTCATGCCCAGCTCAATGCGCGCCGCGTCCAGCACATTCTGGCGCTTGTCGCCGTTGATTTGTGCCGCAGGCGTCAGACGGTAGCTGCTTTCGTACTCGTCCACCAGCGCGTTAACGTCGCCATCGCTGATGTCATTCACCACCTGCACCAGGTCGCCCACCGCCCAGGTGTTGACGGAGAAGCCAAATTTAATCTGCGCGGCCACTTTATCACCGTCGGTGACCGCCACTTCGCGCATGTTGTCGCCGAAACGCACCACCTTCAGGTGACGGGTATCCTGCTTAGATACCGCCTGACGCATCCAGGAGCCAATGCGTTTTTGTGCCTGGCCATCCTGCCAGTGGCCGGTCACCACGGCATGCTGTTGACGCATGCGCGCGCCGATGAAGCCGAACTCGCGGCCGCCGTGCGCGGTCTGGTTCAGGTTCATGAAGTCCATGTCGATGCTGTCCCACGGCAGGGAGGCGTTGAACTGCGTGTGGAATTGCAACAGCGGTTTGTTGAGGATAGCCAGGCCGTTGATCCACATTTTGGCTGGCGAGAAGGTGTGCAGCCACACCACCAGGCCAGCGCATTTGTCATCGTAATTGGCATCGCGGCAAATGTTGGTGATTTCGTCCGGGGTAGTCCCCAGCGGCTTCAGCACCAGTTTGCACGGCAGTTTGGCTTCCGCGTTCAGCGCATTCACAACGTGCTCCGCGTGTTTCGTCACCTGCTGCAACGCTTCCGGTCCGTACAAATGCTGGCTGCCAATCACAAACCACACTTCATAATTATTAAAAATGGTCATTATCGTGTCCTTAATGTGTCAGGGTTGCCGTAGTGTCCGCGGTGCTTTTGGCCGGGGCGGCGACAGGGAGATAGTGAAGTTCGGCGCTTTTTGCCCATTGCTGGTAGCGCTGATAAAGCTGTTCAAAGCGTTGTGCCTGCTGAGTCTGCGGATGGAGCGTATTTTCGACGGCGCTCGCCATATGCTGTTGCGCGGTCGGGATATCCGCATGGACGCCTGCGGCCACGGCAGCGAAAATCGCGGCACCCAGCGCACAGCACTGATCGGAGGCCACAATTTGCAGCGGCCGGTTCAGCACGTCGCAGCAGGCCTGCATAATCACCGGATTTTTACGGGCGATCCCGCCCAGCGCCATCACGTTGTTCACGTCAATGCCCTGGTCGATGAAGCACTCCATGATGGCGCGCGCGCCGAACGCGGTGGCGGCGATCAGGCCGCCAAACAGCGCGGGCGCGTCGGTCGCGAGGTTGAGATCGGTAATCACTCCTTTCAGACGCTGGTTGGCAAACGGCGTACGACGGCCGTTGAACCAGTCCAGCACCACCGGTAGGTGGTCGAGAGACGGATTTTTTGCCCAGGCGTCGGTGAGCTGCGGCAGGAGCTGTTTTTTGCTCGCCGTAATCTGCGTTTTCAGTTCAGGATGCGCGGCAGCCAGCTGATCCAGCGGCCAGCCGAGCACGCGGCCAAACCAGGCATAGATATCACCGAAGGCGGACTGGCCCGCTTCAAGGCCGATAAAATCAGGCACCACGCTGCCGTCAACCTGGCCGCAGATGCCTTTCACCGCGCGGTCGCCGACGCTGGCTTTATCTGCCGTCAGAATGTCACAGGTGGAGGTGCCGATAACTTTCACCAGCGTGTTGGGCTGCGCACCCGCGCCCACGGCCCCCATATGGCAGTCGAACGCGCCGCCGGAAATGGTCACGTTTTGCGGCAGACCGAGGCGTTTCGCCCACTCTTCGCAGAGCGTGCCGACCGGAATATCGGCGGTGAAGGTGTCGGTGAACAGCGGGTATGTCAGGTTTTTGTTGATGATCGGGTCGAGTTCATCGAAGAACGCTGCCGGAGGCAGACCACCCCAGCTTTCATGCCACAGCGATTTATGCCCGGCGCTGCAACGGCCGCGGCGAATATCCTGCGGACGCGTGGTGCCGGAGAGCAGGGCGGGAACCCAGTCGCACAGCTCAATCCATGACGCCGCTGCCTGTGCGACCGACGCGTCCGCGCGGGTAACGTGCAGGATCTTGGCCCAGAACCACTCGCTGGAGTAAATCCCGCCGATGTAGCGGGAGTAGTCAGTTTTGCCCGGCTGATGGCATAAGCGGGTGATGGCTTCCGCCTCTTCCACTGCGGTATGGTCTTTCCACAGCACAAACATGGCGTTCGGGTTGTCGGCAAACTCCGGTCGCAGCGCCAGTACGCGGCCTTCGGCATCGACAGGGGCAGGCGTTGAGCCGGTGCTGTCGACGCCAATCCCCACGACATCGGCCCGCTGGGCGTCGGTCAACTCCGCCAGAACGGTTTTGATCGCCGCTTCCATCGACTCGATGTAGTCCCGCGGGTGGTGACGGAACTGGTTGTTTGGCGCATCGCAGTAGCGCCCCTCTTGCCAGCGCGGATACCACTCAACGCTGGTTGCTATCTCCTGGCCAGTCGTACAGTCCACTGCCAGCGCGCGAACTGAGTCGCTGCCAAAATCGAGGCCAATTGCAATTGCCATGGTGTTGCTCCATCCAAAAAACAGGTATGGAAGAACATTAGAGACTAGGGACAAAAATCGTCAGGCAGGATCCGCTAATCTTATGGACTAAATTGCTGTAGCCACGCAAAGTGTGACGCCGTGCAAATATTCTATGTGGACATTTCTGCCGCACTTATAGACACTTTTGTTACTGCTTATCCGCCCGTGCTGGCGGAGAAATCAGGGGGAAAGGCTGAAACATGGCGGACGTAAAAGAGGCGTGATGCTTTTTGGATCTTTTCGCGGGCCATTTTTATACTGCTTTTATCGATATGGACAATTGGTTTCCTTCAGGACCCTTGGGAGAACTGAATCTATGGCCGAACCGCAAAACGATCCCTTACTGCCGGGCTACTCATTTAACGCCCATCTGGTGGCGGGACTGACGCCAATTGAGGCCGAGGGATATCTCGATTTTTACGTCGATCGCCCTCTTGGCATGAAGGGATATATCCTGAACCTGACCGTACGCGGAGAAGGCGTCGTCAAAAATGGGGATCAACAGTTTATCTGCCGCCCCGGTGATATGCTGCTGTTCCCGCCGGGGGAGATCCATCACTACGGTCGCCACCCGGATGCCAAAGAGTGGTATCACCAGTGGGTCTATTTCCGTCCGCGCGCCTACTGGCAGGAGTGGCTCTCGTGGCCGGCCATTTTCGCCCATACCGGTTTATATCGCCCGGATGAGGCGCATCTGGCGCAGTTCCGTGAGCTGTTCGCACAGATTATTGAGGCAGGGCAGGCGGGCGGGCGCTACGCCGAACTGCTGGCCATCAACCTGCTTGAACAGGTGCTGCTGCGCCGCATGGAGGCCATCAACGAGTCGCTTAATCCGCCGCTGGACAACCGCGTCCGCGACGCCTGCCAGTACATCAGCGACCACCTTGCCGACAGCCAGTTTGATATTGCCAGCGTCGCCCAGCATGTGTGCCTGTCGCCGTCACGGCTGTCGCATCTGTTCCGCCAGCAGCTTGGCGTGAGCGTACTCAGCTGGCGCGAGGATCAGCGCATCAGCCAGGCGAAACTGCTGCTCAGCACCACCCGAATGCCTATCGCCACCGTCGGGCGTAACGTCGGCTTTGAAGATCAGCTCTATTTCTCTCGCGTGTTTAAGAAGTGCACCGGTGCCAGCCCGAGCGAATTCCGTGCGGGATGTGAATAATCGGTAAACATTCAGGTGAACTTCAGGCGCATCTTGTAAACTATTCAGACAATTGATGCCTTGACGCGGTGCAGGGCGCTAAGCAGAATCGCTGATTCGTTTTCTGACCGGAATAGTTATGCAGGCATTGCTGGAACATTTTATTACCCAGTCCGTTATGTATTCGCTCATCGCCGTGGCGCTGGTGGCGTTTCTGGAGTCGCTGGCGCTGGTCGGGCTGATCCTGCCCGGCACCGTGATGATGGCGGGGCTTGGGGCGCTTATCGGCAGCGGCGAGGTCAATTTCTGGCAGGCGTGGATGGCCGGTATTATCGGCTGTTTGCTGGGGGACTGGATCTCCTTCTGGCTGGGCTGGCGCTTTAAGAAGCCGCTGCACCGCTGGTCGTTCATGAAAAAAAACAAAGCGCTGCTGGATAAAACCGAGCATGCGCTGCACCAGCACAGCATGTTCACCATCCTCGTGGGGCGCTTCGTTGGCCCAACGCGTCCGCTGGTGCCGATGGTGGCCGGGATGCTGGATCTGCCCGTCGCGAAGTTTGTGGTGCCGAATATCATCGGCTGCGTCTTCTGGCCGCCGTTCTACTTCCTGCCGGGTATCCTGGCGGGCGCGGCGATTGATATTCCTGACGGTATGCAAAGCGGTGAGTTTAAATGGCTGCTGCTGGGCACGGCGGTGCTGCTGTGGCTGGCGGTCTGGCTCTGCTGGCGCCTGTGGCGCAGCGCGAAAGCCAGTGTTGATCGTCTGACGCGCTATCTTCCGCGCACTCGCCTGCTCTGGCTGGCCCCGCTGACGCTCGGCGTGGCAGTGGTCGCGCTGGTCGCGCTGATTCGTCACCCGCTGATGCCGGTGTACGGTGAGATCCTGTTAAACGTGGTGAGCCGTTAAGGTGTTTTCCCTCTCCCTGTGGGCTGAGGGTTCCCCACAAAATAATGCCTGCACAGACGGCCCCCTCTCCCTTGAGGGAGAGGGCTGGGGTGAGGGGGAACATACGGCTCTGGTGGTCATTCCGTTCACTATATGTTCCTTGCTACTCTGTCACGACATGGCCGGTGAACGTGCCAGGGTGGCTCAGTCGCCACCACCCTGGCGACCCGGGCTCCCGGCGGAAAATCGCCGCTTCGCGGTACCTTCGGCTTATTCCTTCAGGCTATCGGGTCGGGCAGGAGCCTGCATCCATGCAGGCCACGCCCTCTCGGCGCATCCCTGCGCCTCGCCCCGGCCTACAGGAAACGCCTCAGCGATTTACAGCCGGACCAGGGCATCGCTGAAAGCCCTCAGTTATTCTGAGGCAACGTTATCGCTTTTGCTTTCAAATTACTGGGGATCCCTCTCCCCTGTGGGAGAGGGCAAGGGTGAGGGCATCAGACCTCACGAATACCTAAAAGTGAAGATGCCCCCGCCTTACCACTCAGAAGTTCTTCTGTTTCCCCATCCCACAAAATACGTCCCTCCGCGATCACCACCGATCGCGGCGCGATGCGTGCGGCATCTTCGATGCTATGCGAAACCATCAGCATCGTCAGTTGTTCGCGCTCGCAAACCTCCTCAACCAGCGAGAGCATTTCCTGACGCAGAGCGGGGTCGAGCGCCGAAAAGGGTTCATCGAGCAGCAGCAGCGGCTGCTTGCGCACCAGGCAGCGCGCCAGCGCCACGCGCTGGCGCTGGCCGCCGGAAAGCTCACCCGGTAGTCTGTTGATAAACGCAGCCAGGCCCATTTGTTCGGCGATCGCCTCCAGCGTCTGACGCTGCGCAACATTGAGCTTCAACCCCGGATCCATACCCAGCGCGATGTTCTGCCACACCGTAAGATGATTGAACAGATTGTTTTCCTGGAACAGCATCGACACCGGGCGCTTAGCCGGCGGAGCGTAGGTATACTCGCCATTATCAATGACGATCGACCCGCTGGCAGGCTGTAAAAAACCGGCAATCAGATTGAGCAGGGTACTTTTTCCGGCCCCGCTGGGGCCAAGCACTGCGATTCGCTCTCCCTGACGAACGGAGAGGGTAAAACGCATTGGCAGGTGCTCATAAAGCCAGGTTATATCAGTCAGTTTTAACATCACGCCCCGGAAGTTTTTCGATAACGGTAAATAACGCAAAGCACAGCAGCAACAGGAGCAGCGCCGTGACGGCGCCGTCCTGGCTACGATAGGAGCCAATTTGCTGATAAAGCCAGAACGGCAGCGTGCGGAAATCCTCGTTGCCGAAGAGGGCCACAACGCCAAAATCGCCAATCGACAGCACGCAGGCAAACGCCAGCGCCTGGGCCAGCGGACGCTTTAGCGCGCGCAGTTCGACCACCTTCAGACGCTGCCAGCCCTGCATGCCCAGCGACTGACACAGCAAACTGTAGCGGCTATTGACGTCGCGCATCGGGTTTTCCAGCACCTTGAGCGCGTAAGGGATGGCCATCAATGCGTTGGTAAAAATGACGATGCCGTCGGCGCTTTCCGGCAGGCCGATGGTGCTGTTGAACAGTAAAAAGAATCCGGTCGCCAGCACAATGCCCGGCATCGCCAGGATCAGCATACCCGTCAGTTCCAGCGCGTGTCCGGCTTTACGGGCATGACGCGCGTACAGTTCGCGGCTGCTCCAGAGCAGCATCATGGTCAGGATCACGCACAGTAGCCCGGCAGCCAGCGCGATGCGCAATGAGGTCCACGTTGCTTGCCACAGGACAGGCTGTTGCAGTACCGACAACACATTGCGATTCAGGCCATCAACGATAACGGCCAGCAGCGGGGGCAGCAGAAGCAGGAGTGCCAATGCGATTAGCATAAAATCCGCGACGCGGCTGTGCAGGCTGTCCTGCGGATCGCGCCAGCCTGTCAGGTTATTGCTACCTGTGGGGATCGCTTTACTTAGCCGCTGGCTGAGTAACACCAGCGCCAGGCAGCAGACCATCTGCACGATCGCCAGCAGCGCGGCGCGGCCCGGATCGTAGTCGTAACTTAAGGCCTGATAGATCGCCAGCTCAATGGTGGTGGCCTGCGGCCCGCCGCCGAGAGAAAGTACGGTCGCGAAGCTGGCGAAGCAGAGCATAAAGATTAGCGCGGCAACCGGAGCAATCTGGCGTCGCAGCCACGGCCATTCGACAAAGCGGAAGAACGACCAGCCGCGCATGCCAAGCTGGGCGGCAATCTGACGCTGCTCACCGGGAATGTTTTCCAGCGCCTGTAAAAAGAGGCGCGTCGCCATCGGCATATTGAAAAAAATATGCGCCAGCAGAATGCCTTTCAGGCCGTAAGGGGAGAAGGTCCATTCCAGACCAAGCAGGTTGAAGAGGGATGCCAGCCAGCCCTGCCGACCGTAGACGCTCAGAATGCCGAACACCGCCACCAGCACGGGCAGGATCAGCGTCATCGCGCACAGCCGCAGCAGGGCAAGCCTGCCGGGGAAACGTCTGCGATAGAGGGCGCGTGCAAGGAAAATGGCCGGGATCGCCGACAGCAGCGCGGAGAGAAACGCCTGCCAGAAGGAGAAGCGGATGACGTGCCAGAGATAGCTGTCGTGCCAGAGGGCGAGCAGATCGCTCTCTGGCGCGTTAAACCACAGCGCAAGGAATGCACCCAGGCTGACGACGACCATCAGTACGGCGGCGAGCAGCCCGGGAACTAACCAGCCGGGGATCAGCGGCTGACGGCGCGTTGCCATTCACTAATCCATGCGGCGCGCTGGGCGGCAACCTGCTGCGGCGTAAATTCCAGTGAGGTTTGCGGCTTGTTTAGCTGCTCAAAGCCTGCCGGCAGCGCAACGTCAGTGACCGGGTACATCCAGTTGCCGGTCGGAATAGCGTTCTGAAATGCCGGGGAGATCATAAATTTCAGGAATTTTTCGGCAAGCTCCGGCTGTTTGCTCGCGGCGGTGCGGGCGGCCACTTCCACCTGCAAATAATGCCCTTCAGCAAAGTTCGCGGCGGCGTAGTTGTCTTTCTTCTCGGCGATAATGTGGTAGGCCGGAGAGGTAGTGTAGCTCAGCACCAGGTCGCTTTCGCCTTTCAGGAACAGGCCATAGGCTTCGCTCCAGCCTTTGGTGACGGTAACGGTTTTCGCGGCCAGCTTCTGCCACGCTTCCGGCGTTTTATCCCCGTAAACTTTTTGCATCCACAGCAGCAGCCCCAGACCCGGCGTGCTGGTACGCGGATCTTCGTAAATCACGCGCCATTTCTGGTCACTTTCGACCAGCTCTTTCAGGCTTTTGGGCGGATTCTTCAGCTTGTTTTTATCGTAGACAAACGCAAAGTAACCGTAATCAAAGGGAACGAAGGTGTCGTTTTTCCAGCCGCCCGGTACGTTAACGGCATCTGCCGCCACGCCGCTTTTGGCGAACAGTCTGGTTTGGGTGGCGGCTTCCAGCAGGTTGTTATCCAGCCCGAGCACCACGTCGGCTTTGCTGTTTTTGCCTTCCATGCGCAGCCGGTTAAGCAGCGAGACGCCATCTTCCAGCGCCACGAATTTCAGCTCGCAGTTGCAGTCCGCTTCAAAGGCTTTTTTTACCACCGGGCCAGGGCCCCAGTCGGCGGAGAAGGAGTCGTAGGTGTAGACCGTCAGAACAGGCTTAGCAAAAACAGGCAGCGCAAACAGCGCCAGCAGAGGAAGAACGTTTTTTAACACTTTGCACCTCAGGGTTGAGTGGCAAAGGATTTTGAGAGACAGCCTCAAATCCCTTCGCCGGCGTTATCCGGATCAGGTTCGACGGGTATTATCTCAGCGCACATCTGTGATGCAGCACCCCGTTGAGAACGGCGCTATTGTAATGATTTGGTGAATATTACGAAAGCGTTATGGCTCCGGCGGCGCAAACCAGGCGGATTTAAAATCAAACCAGCCGAGGGTATTCATCCGCAGGCCGCGCATGCTGCGCTGCCCCTGGATCAGCAGCCAGTGGTGAATCAACGGTACGATCGTCTGCCCGGCCAGTAATTCCTGACACCAGGCGGCCAGATCCATTTCTCCTGCCCGCCACCGTGCGGCGTCCTGCTGCCAGTCCCGGTTGATACAGTGCTGAATCAGGGGCACTTCGTACAGGTGAGAAAAGAGCGAGAAATCAAGCGGCAGCGTAAAGTTTGCGCTGTTGAGCCAGATATCGCTGATGACGTCTCCGCGATGCCATTCATCATAATCGACTTCCTGTATCGCCAGCGTCACGCCTTCGGCTGCCAGCAGCGTGCTCATGATCCTTGCGATAAACCTGTGCTCAATGTGATCGCGATAGTAGCTGAGGGTAATGGTCTCCAGTCCGGCAGGTTTTTCACTGCGCACTGGCTGCGCATGGTGCCAGCGCGGAAGCAGGCCATAGGCCGGGAACCACCAGGTCTGGTATTGCTCCTCTGCGTGATAAATAAGGTTAGCAGGGGCAAGAATATGGCTGATCCACTTGCGTACGTCGTGGCTTGTCCCGCGATGGCTGCGGCTATCAAAGAGCAGGTAGTAGCAGCCCTCCTCCAGGCGGCTTTCGAACGCCTTTTCACCGGCTGTTGGCCCTTCCAGGGTCAGGCCTGCGCTCAGCTCTTCGTTGAGATCCGGTAACACCCAGACGTTCACTTCGTCGATCAACGCCCTGTAGCCAAAGTAATCATCAAAGGCGCGGATCTTCAGCTGATTACTGTTGTTTCGTGTAACGGAGTAGGGGCCCGTACCAATCGGCTGGCTGGAAAAATTGTTCAGGGAGCGCCACTCGGCAGGCAGGATCATTGAGGGGACGTAGCCCAGAAGCCACGGAAGCCATTTGTCCGGCTGCGATAGCTCAATATCCAGCGTCCAGGCCGTTGGGGAGTGGATCCGCGCGATATGCGAATAGAGCGGCAGCGTGCGGGCGCGCTCTAAGGAATCGATAACGTCGCGCATCACCAGCTCGCGTCCATGGTGGAAATGAATGCCGGGGCGTAAGAAAAAGCGCCAGTGGCGCGGGGAAAGCTGTTGCCAGTGGTGCGCGATATCCGCCTCCAGTTCCCCGTTTTCCTCATTTATCCGCGTCAGGCCGCTGAATATCTGCCGGGCCATGTGGGTTTCAGAGCGACGTAACGCCGTACCGGGCAAGAGATTTTTCATTGGGCGGTAGTAAAGCACCCGCAGAATGTGGCGTCCCTGACGAAAGCTGCGTCCCAGATGCGAGACCAGCATCTGGCGCACGGCGGCTTTGTCGCCCACCAGCTGGACCAGCTGATCGATACGGTCCTGCTCGAGCAGGTCTTCTGCACGCTGCTGCTGCAATGCCAGCCCGGTGTAGAGAAAGGTCAGCCGCGAGCGTTTCCCGCGTCCCGCCTCCGCTTCCCAGCTTAACCACCCCTGCTGCTGCATGGTATTGAGCAGCGTGCGCATATGGCGGCGGGAACAGCTAAGCAGGTCAGCCAACTCGTTGAGCGTGGTTTCCTGCGATTGCCCCTCACAGCACTGCCAGAGGCGGATAAATTGTTGTTGCAGACGACCAGAAGGCATAAAAGGGGAACTCCTGACAAAAAATCAGCAATTTATTAATCCCTATATTAAGCCAATAATCCTTATCGATGAAGCGAGGAGGTAAATTATGAAGAGGTCTACCGCACGTCAGTTTTATCAGCACTATTTTTCAGCGACAAAGGGAGTGTCCTGGCTGGCCCGCCAGTGCGCAGAGCAGCGGCTGAGAATACTGGAAGATCTGATGCAGTGGGACGTTACGAAACCGACCTCTTCTCGCTAACTCGCCTCGATCATGTGTGACTGAGTATTGGTGCTAATCACCCGCCAGCAAAATGTTTTTTGCTGGCTTTTTTCGTTTACTATTTCACCCAATTTCGATTCGCTTTCATAAGGACTTGCGCATGCTCTGGTTGATGACGATGGGGCGACGCCTGAATGGCGTGTACGCCGCTTTTATGCTGGTGGCCTTCATGATGGGCGTAGCCGGCGCGCTACAGGCGCCGACGCTGAGCCTGTTTCTCAGCCGCGAGGTGGGGGCGCAGCCGTTTTGGGTGGGCCTGTTCTACACCGTCAACGCCATTGCCGGGATCCTCGTCAGCCTGTGGCTGGCGAAACGGTCCGACAGCCAGGGCGATCGCCGCAAGCTGATCCTCTTTTGTTGCGCAATGGCCGTGGGCAACGCGCTGCTGTTTGCCTTCAACCGCCATTACCTGACGCTCATTACCTGCGGCGTGCTGCTGGCCTCTCTGGCGAACACCGCCATGCCGCAGCTCTTCGCCCTGGCCCGGGAGTACGCCGACAACTCGGCGAGGGAAGTGGTGATGTTCAGCTCGGTGATGCGTGCGCAGCTCTCTCTCGCGTGGGTCATCGGTCCCCCGCTGGCGTTCATGCTGGCGCTGAACTACGGCTTCACCACCATGTTTTCCATCGCGGCGGGGATTTTTGTCATCAGCCTGGCGCTGATAGCCTTTGCGCTGCCATCGGTGGCGCGCGTAGAGCAGGTGACGGACAAGCCCATCACGCAGGTGAGCGGCTGGCAGGATAAAAACGTCCGCATGTTGTTTATCGCCTCCACGCTGATGTGGACCTGTAACACCATGTACATCATCGATATGCCGCTGTGGATCAGCAGCGATCTGGGCTTACCGGACAAGCTCGCGGGGATCTTAATGGGCACCGCTGCCGGGCTGGAAATTCCGGCGATGATTCTGGCGGGTTACTACGTCAAACGTTTCGGAAAGCGTCGGATGATGGTCGTCGCCGTGGCGGCTGGGGTGGTGTTCTACGCGGGGCTGATCCTGTTCCATTCGCGTGAAGCTTTGCTGACGTTACAGCTGTTTAACGCGGTATTTATCGGCATCGTTGCCGGGATCGGCATGCTCTGGTTTCAGGATTTAATGCCGGGGCGCGCAGGCTCTGCGACCACGCTTTTTACCAACAGCATTTCGACCGGAGTGATCCTGGCGGGGGTGATTCAGGGGGCGCTGGCGCAAAGTTACGGGCATGGCTCAGTTTACTGGGTGATTGCCGCGATTTCGGTGGTTACGCTTGGGCTGACTTGCCGGGTTAAGGATGTCTGATTCTGGAAGGCGGCTTTACGAAACAAATCAATGGCCCGCTTTTTGCGGGCCATTGTCTTTAGCCCATAAACGCAGGCTGTTTTTTCTCGTACGCGGAGATGGCGTCTTCGTGCTGGAGAGTTAAACCAATGCTGTCCAGACCGTTCAGCATGCAGTGGCGACGGAAGGCATCAATGCTGAAGCTGTAGGTTTTATCCCCGGCTTTCACCACTTCCGCTTCCAGATCCACTTCAAACGAAATCCCCGGGTTTGCCTGCACCAGCGCAAACAGTTCATCGACCTGTTCGTCACTCAGCGTCACCGGCAGCAGCTGGTTGTTGAAGCTGTTGCCGTAGAAGATATCCGCGAAGCTTGGGGCGATAACCACCTTAAAGCCGTAGTCGGTCAATGCCCATGGCGCATGTTCACGCGACGATCCGCAGCCAAAGTTTTCCCGCGCCAGCAAAATGGAGGCGCCTTTGTATTCCGGAAAGTTCAGGACGAATTCCGGGTTTGGCACTTCGCCTTTATCGTCGAGGAAGCGCCAGTCGTTGAACAGATGCGCACCAAAACCCGTGCGCGTCACTTTCTGCAAAAACTGCTTAGGAATGATAGCGTCAGTATCGACGTTAGCGGCATCCAGCGGGACAACACGGCCCGTATGTTGGGTAAATTTCTCTGCCATGATTATCTCCTTATTTCAGGCTGCGAATATCGGCGAAATGACCAGTGACTGCCGCAGCGGCGGCCATTGCCGGGCTGACCAGGTGGGTGCGCCCACCGCGGCCCTGACGGCCTTCAAAGTTACGGTTGCTGGTGGAGGCACATCGCTCGCCCGGATTCAGGCGGTCGTTGTTCATCGCCAGACACATGGAGCAGCCGGGCAGGCGCCATTCGAAGCCTGCTTCGATAAAGATCTTATCCAGACCCTCCGCTTCCGCCTGGGCTTTCACCGGACCGGAGCCCGGCACAACCAGCGCCTGCACGCCCGGCGCCACTTTGCGGCCTTTAGCAATTTCTGCCGCAGCGCGTAAATCTTCAATACGGGAGTTGGTACAGGAGCCGATGAACACTTTATCAATGCTCACGTCGGTCAGCGGTACGCCGGGTTTCAGCCCCATATAGGCCAGCGCCTTTTCCGCACTGGCGCGCTCGACCGGATCGGCGAAGGAAGCCGGGTCAGGAATGCTGTCGTTGACAGAAATCACCTGGCCCGGGTTGGTGCCCCAGGTGACCTGCGGGGCGATCTCTTCCGCCTGTAACGTCACAACGGTATCAAAAATTGCCCCCTCGTCCGTTTTCAGGGTTTTCCAGTACGCTACCGCGTCGTCAAAATTCTGACCTTTCGGCGCATGCAGACGCCCCTTCACATAGTTGAAGGTGGTTTCGTCTGGGGCCACCAGTCCTGCTTTGGCGCCCATCTCAATGGCCATGTTGCACAGGGTCATACGACCTTCCATGCTCAGCGCCTGGATAGCATCTCCGCAGAACTCAACGACGTGACCGGTGCCGCCTGCACTGCCGGTTTTGCCGATAATCGCCAGCACGATATCTTTCGCGGTGATACCCGGCGCGGCTTTCCCCTTCACTTCAATCTTCATGGTTTTGGCGCGGCCCTGCTTCAGGGTCTGCGTCGCCAGAACGTGTTCAACTTCAGAGGTCCCAATCCCGAACGCCAGCGCGCCAAATGCGCCGTGGGTTGCGGTATGGGAGTCGCCGCAGACGATGGTCATGCCCGGCAGGGTAATCCCCTGCTCAGGCCCCATTACGTGGACGATACCCTGATAGGGGTGGTTCAGATCGTACAGCTCCACGCCAAACTCGTTACAGTTCTTAATCAGCTCCTGCATCTGGATACGCGCCATCTCGCCAGATGCATTGATGTCTTTGGTCTGGGTGGAAACGTTGTGATCCATCGTGGCAAAGGTTTTACCCGGCTGACGCACCGGGCGCTTGTGCGCGCGCAGGCCGTCAAATGCCTGAGGAGAGGTCACTTCATGTACCAGATGACGGTCGATGTACAACAGTGGGGTTTCGTTTGGTGCTTCGTAGACCACGTGCGCATCAAACAACTTCTCATATAACGTCTTAGCCATGATTACACCCCTTCAGCGACATAGCGGGCAATGATGTCGCCCATTTCATCGGTACTGACTGCCGCCGTGCCGCGTGCTAAATCACCGGTACGGACACCTTCTTCTAACGCCCGGTTAATGGCGTTTTCAATTGCGGTTGCTGCATCGCCTGCATCCAGGCTATAGCGCAGCAGCAGAGCCAGGGAGAGGATCTGCGCAATCGGGTTGGCGATATTTTTGCCTGCGATATCCGGCGCGGAGCCGCCCGCCGGTTCGTACAGGCCAAAGCCTTCTTCGTTCAGGCTGGCCGAGGGCAGCATACCCATGGAGCCGGTGATCATGGCGCATTCATCCGAGAGAATATCGCCGAACAGGTTGGAGCACAGCAGCACGTCAAACTGAGACGGATCTTTGATCAGTTGCATCGTTGCGTTGTCGATATACATATGCGACAGCGCAACGTCCGGGTACTGCTTAGCGACTTCACTGACGATTTCGCGCCACAAAATAGACGACTGGAGCACGTTTGCTTTATCAATAGAGGTCACTTTACGGCGGCGTTTGCGCGCTGACTCAAACGCGATATGGGCGATACGTTCGATTTCAAAACGGTGATAGACCTCGGTATCAAACGCTTTCTCATGCTGACCGCTGCCTTCGCGACCTTTTGGCTGACCGAAGTAGATGCCGCCGGTCAACTCACGCACGCACAGGATGTCGAAACCGTTGGCCGCGATATCCGCGCGCAGCGGGCAAAACTCTTCCAGCCCCGGGTACAGTTTCGCCGGACGCAGGTTGCTGAACAGTTTGAAGTGCTTACGCAACGGCAGCAGCGCACCGCGCTCTGGCTGCTCTGCTGGCGGCAGGTGTTCCCATTTTGGGCCGCCCACGGAGCCAAAAAGAACGGCATCGGCATTTTCGCAGCCTTCTACAGTCCCTTTCGGCAGGGGAGTACCGTGATTATCAATCGCAATACCGCCCACGTCGTAGTGGCTGGTGGTAATTTTCATCGCAAAACGCGAACGTACGGCTTCCAGTACTTTCAGCGCCTGTGCCATCACTTCCGGGCCAATACCGTCACCCGGCAACACAGCAATATGGTAATTCTTCGACATCACACGGTTTCCTTGTTGTTCTCTTTATTCTGAGCTTTGCGTTGCAACTCTTTTTCGACTTCGGCGGCGCGCCAGATGTTGTTCAGGACATGCACCATCGCTTTCGCGGAGGATTCGACGATATCTGTCGCCAGACCCACACCGTGGAAGCGGCGACCGTTGTAGTTGACGACGATATCAACCTGGCCCAGGGCGTCTTTACCGTGCCCTTTTGCCGTCAGGTCGTATTTCACCAGCTCTACGTCGTACTCAGTGACGCGGTTAATCGCCTGGTAAATGGCATCCACAGGGCCGTTACCGTTGGCGGCTTCCGCTTTAATTTCATCGCCGCAGGCCAGCTTGACGGAGGCGGTAGCGATATCGCTTGAGCCTGACTGAACGGTGAAGTAGTCCAGACGGAAGTGTTCTGGCTCTTCCTGCTGTTTATTGATGAATGCCAGTGCTTCCAGGTCGTAATCGAAGACCTGGCCTTTCTTGTCAGCCAGCTTCAGGAATGCGTCGTACAGCTGATCCATGTTGTAATCGCTGTCCTTATAACCCATCTCTTCCATACGGTGTTTTACCGCCGCGCGGCCAGAGCGCGAGGTCAGGTTCAACTGAACCTGGTTCAGACCGATGGATTCCGGAGTCATGATTTCGTAGTTTTCACGGTTCTTCAGCACGCCATCCTGGTGAATACCGGAGGAGTGCGCGAAGGCACCCGTGCCGACGATCGCTTTGTTGGCCGGAATCGGCATGTTGCAAATCTGGCTGACGGTCTGGCTGGTGCGCCAGATCTCGTTGTGATTGATGCGAGTGTGCACGTTCATAATGTCTTTGCGCACTTTGATCGCCATGATCACTTCTTCCAGCGAGCAGTTGCCCGCGCGTTCACCGATACCGTTCATCGCGCCTTCTACCTGACGCGCGCCGGCGTGGACGGCTGCGATGGCATTGCCCACGGCCAGACCCAAATCATCGTGGGTGTGGACGGAGATAATCGCTTTATCAATATTCGGTACGCGGTCATACAGGCCGGTGATGATATTGGCGAACTCAAACGGCATGGTGTAGCCGACGGTATCAGGGATGTTGATGGTTTTGGCGCCGGCATTGATGGCGGCTTCCACCACACGGGCCAAATCGTCAATCGGCGTGCGGCCTGCATCTTCACAGGAGAATTCGACGTCATCAGTGTAGTTACGCGCGCGTTTGACCATATACACCGCACGTTCAATCACTTCATCCAGCGTACTGCGCAGCTTGGTCGCAATGTGCATGGGGGAGGTGGCAATGAATGTATGGATACGGAAGGCTTCTGCAACTTTCAGGGATTCCGCGGCCACATCAATATCTTTCTCTACGCAGCGAGCCAGACCGCACACGCGGCTGTTTTTGATGGTGCGGGCGATGGTCTGCACTGACTCGAAATCACCTGGCGAGGAGACGGGAAAGCCGACTTCCATAACGTCTACACCCATGCGTTCGAGGGCCAGAGCAATTTGCAGTTTTTCTTTAACACTCAGGCTCGCCTGTAATGCCTGTTCACCGTCACGTAAAGTAGTATCGAAAATAACGACTTGCTGGCTCATGGGTTAGGTCCTTGTCAGTCTTAGGGCGCCTTGCTACGAGCATAAAAAAACCCGCGCAGTGGCGCGGGTTTTTAGTTTTACTGAAGACGATTCAACGCTGAATTTCGCCCGCCAGTCTACCGCGCACAGTGGATGCGTTTAGTAGTAGTAGACGGGTGAAACGAAGGGTGCGAATCATGAATCGTGCTCCAGGTGAATGCGATATGCTTTTAGTGGTACTGGATACGCCAACTCATGTCAACCCCTCTCAGGCAAAACGGCCACTCAGTACAGGATAAACACATTAGCTAATTGTGCTGGTTTTTGCATGTCTAACCGATTTTATTGTCTATTATTGGACTGGCGATTCATCTCTGGAATAATTTGAATATAATTGGTAGCAATTGAACATACTATTTTTACCAATGTGCTGTGAAATGGAATCTGTTTCATATCATTGATTTATAAATTACATGAATGATTTGCGGGTGAGTAAGTTATCAAAATTGATATCATTTTGTTAATGAAAATGCGATGTATGCCATTAATAGTTTAATAACACTTAAGTCATTATTAATGAGTGCGTTGATTGTGCATTTGTCTGATTTATGGTTTCATGCCCACATTAAAGTTTGAGATATCTTTTGAACGATTTTTAGCTCTTCATTTATGGGATGCGTAAAGTCGCTCGTTGAATGGGGTTTCTTTATATATTCCGAATTTTAAATAATTCCCTTTCGCTTGTTGTATATGCATGGTAAATCATATTTTTCGAAGTTATTACTGTACCTTGGCAAAGGGAATTTAGCGTGACGGTGGAGTCAGAAATGCCAGAAAATAATATTAACCAACCACAGACTTATGATGGGGTTAAGCCTCAGTTGCGCACAGTGGATCTCAATCTGTTAACTGTATTTGATGCAGTTATGCAGGAGCAGAATATTACGCGAGCAGCGCAATCTCTGGGAATGTCTCAACCTGCCGTGAGTAATGCCGTAGCCAGACTTAAGGTGATGTTTAACGACGAGTTATTCGTCCGCTATGGAAGAGGTATCCAGCCCACGGCGCGTGCATTCCAGCTATTCGGTTCGATTCGTCAGGCGCTACAGCTGGTACAAAATGAGCTTCCCGGCTCGGGTTTTGAACCCTTAAGCAGTGAACGGGTTTTCCATCTCTGTGTTTGCAGTCCGTTAGACAATTATTTGACGTCTGTTATATATAATAAAGTTGAACAGATTGCTCCTAATATTCATCTCGTTTTTAAATCATCATTAAATCAAAATACTGAGCACCAGCTTCGTTATCAGGAAACGGAGTTCGTTCTGGGCTATGAAGAGTTTCGCCGTCCAGAGTTTGCCTGTGTTCCATTGTTTAAAGATGAAATGGTGTTAGTCGCCAGCAAAAAACATCCCCGTATGAATTCTCCGCTGCGTGAAAGCGATGTTTACAGCGAGCAGCATGCCGTGGTTGCTCTGGACAGATATGCCTCATTTAGTCTGCCGTGGTATGACACTGCCGATAAACAAGCCAGCGTGGCCTATCAGGGAATGGCGATGGTCAGCGTATTGAATGTCGTTTCTCAGACGCAGCTAGTCGCTATTGCACCGCGCTGGCTTGCTGAAGAGTTCTCCGATTCGCTGAGCCTGCAAATTTTACCTCTGCCGCTCAAGCTGAATAGCCGTACCTGTTATCTTTCCTGGCATGAAGCGGCGGGGCGGGATAAAGGGCATCAATGGATGGAAGAGCTGCTGGTCAATATTTGTCGTCGATAAGACAGGATGAATAAACCGCATGGTGCCATGCGGTTTATTCTGTGGTTTTTTATGCAAGCAATATTTTGTTCTGTGCGCATTTTTTCAGACACTCAGGGAGGCTTAAAAATAGATGATTTCCTGATCCATCCTCTTTTTAAGAGATGAATTATTAGCGTCTCCCCTCATAGCAGATGAATTCACCATATTCGTGTCTGACAGCTGTTTTTTCTGCTTTTATTGCCCATTCCCGCATTCCGTTTGCTAATTGCCTGGCTCATAACGAGCGGTTAAGGTATCCATCACTCTGCACATTATAAGATGGGTTTACCCTGTCAGAAGACGGCGCGGAAATGAATTCTGTTGACCGTCTATAACAAAAGCCTGGAGGCAAAGCATGGAGATGTTGTCTGGCGCGGAAATGGTCGTCCGATCGCTTATCGATCAGGGCGTGAAGCAAGTGTTCGGCTATCCTGGAGGTGCGGTTCTTGATATTTATGACGCGCTGCACACGGTAGGCGGTATTGATCATGTTCTGGTTCGTCATGAACAGGCTGCTGTGCATATGGCTGACGGCCTGGCCCGCGCCACGGGCGAGGTGGGTGTTGTGCTCGTCACTTCCGGACCGGGGGCGACCAATGCCATTACCGGCATTGCGACTGCGTATATGGACTCCATTCCCCTGGTCATTCTCTCCGGACAGGTGGCGACGTCACTGATTGGCTATGATGCGTTTCAGGAATGCGACATGGTGGGGATCTCACGCCCCGTGGTGAAGCACAGCTTTCTGGTTAAACAAACGGAAGACATCCCGGGCGTACTGAAAAAAGCCTTCTGGCTGGCCGCCAGCGGTCGTCCTGGGCCAGTGGTTGTCGATCTGCCAAAAGATATTCTCAATCCCGCGAATAAACTGCCTTACCTGTGGCCTGAGTCGGTGAGCATGCGTTCATATAATCCGACGACGCAGGGGCACAAAGGCCAGATTAAGCGTGCGCTGCAAACGCTGCTGGCTGCGAAAAAGCCCGTAGTCTATGTGGGGGGCGGCGCCGTCAATGCAGCCTGTGAAACGCAACTTCGCGAACTGATTGAGAAGCTGAATCTTCCTGTCGCGTCATCGCTGATGGGGCTGGGGGCATTCCCGGCTACCCACCGTCAGGCGCTGGGCATGCTGGGTATGCACGGCACCTATGAAGCCAATATGACGATGCACCATTCTGATGTGATTTTTGCCGTCGGCGTGCGTTTTGACGATCGCACCACCAATAATCTGGCGAAATACTGTCCGCATGCGACGGTGCTGCACATTGATATCGATCCGACTTCAATCTCTAAAACGGTGCCGGCGGATGTGCCGATCGTGGGGGACGCACGACAGGTGCTGGATCAAATGTTGGATCTGCTGGCGCAGGAGACCGCGTCTCAACCGCTGGACGAGATCCGCGACTGGTGGCAGCAAATCGAACAGTGGCGTGGCCGTCAGTGCCTTAAGTACGACACACAGAGTGAGAACATCAAGCCGCAGGCGGTGATCGAGACGATCTGGCGTCTGACCAATGGCGATGCGTATGTCACTTCTGACGTGGGCCAACATCAGATGTTCGCTGCGCTGTATTACCCGTTTGATAAACCGCGTCGCTGGATCAACTCTGGCGGGCTCGGCACGATGGGCTTTGGTCTGCCCGCCGCGCTGGGGGTGAAGCTGGCGTTGCCAAACGAAACGGTGATCTGCGTGACGGGTGATGGCAGCATACAGATGAATATTCAGGAGCTTTCTACTGCGCTGCAATATGAGTTGCCAGTGCTGGTGCTGAACCTGAATAACGGTTACCTCGGTATGGTAAAGCAGTGGCAGGATATGATTTATTCTGGCCGTCACTCTCAGTCTTATATGAAGTCACTTCCGGACTTTGTCCGCCTGGCTGAAGCCTATGGTCATATTGGCATGCGGGTAACCGATCCGTCAGAGCTGGAAGCGAAGCTCGGCGAAGCGCTTGAGCACGTTAAAAACAATCGCCTCGTCTTCATGGACGTCATCGTCGACGGCACAGAGCACGTTTATCCGATGCATATCCGTGGCGGCGGTATGGATGAAATGTGGTTAAGCAAAACGGAGAGAACCTGATATGCGCCGGATATTATCTGTATTACTGGAAAATGAGTCGGGCGCACTGTCACGCGTCATTGGGCTTTTTGCGCAGCGCGGCTATAACATTGAAAGCCTGACCGTTGCGCCGACCGATGATCCAACGCTCTCCCGCATGACGATCCAGACTGTCGGCGATGCGAAAGTGCTTGAGCAGATCGAAAAACAGTTGCACAAACTGGTGGACGTGTTGCGCGTCAGCGAGCTGGGGCAGGGGGCTTACGTCGAACGTGAAGTGATGCTGGTGAAAATTCAGGCCAGCGGTTACGGTCGTGAAGAGGTCAAGCGCAACACGGATATCTTCCGTGGGCAGATCATCGACGTCACGCCTTCTATATATACTGTGCAGCTTGCCGGAACGAGCGATAAGCTGGATGCTTTCCTGGCCTCCGTCAGGGATGTAGCAAAAATTGTTGAAGTTGCGCGCTCTGGCGTTGTTGGCCTCTCGCGCGGCGATAAAATCATGCGTTAGTTGCGCAAAAGGTTCGCCTCTTTCAGCCCGGTAGCCAAAGCCGGGCTTTTTTTTGCGTAATCCACCGACAACGCGGACAAAAGCGGTTGCCGTGAAAGCTATTCTGCGTTTAGATGTTAAAATATTTAACCATAACCTTGACAGGGCCATGGACTTTTTTCTTTTTTTGAGGGGCAATTGTGAAACTGGATGAAATCGCCCGGCTCGCCGGCGTGTCGAGAACCACGGCCAGCTATGTGATTAACGGTAAAGCAAAGCAGTATCGTGTCAGCGATAAGACCGTTGAGAAAGTGATGGCAGTCGTTCGTGAGCATAATTACCATCCGAATGCTGTCGCCGCAGGTTTACGTGCCGGGCGCACCCGCTCGATTGGCCTGGTTATCCCGGACCTGGAAAATACCAGCTATACCCGCATCGCCAACTATCTGGAACGTCAGGCTCGTCAGCGGGGCTATCAGCTGTTGATTGCCTGCTCCGAGGATCAGCCTGACAACGAGATGCGCTGCATTGAGCATCTGCTGCAACGTCAGGTTGACGCCATCATCGTGTCGACCTCTTTACCACCAGAGCATCCTTTCTATCAGCGCTGGGCAAACGATCCGTTCCCGATTGTGGCGCTGGATCGTGCGCTGGATCGTGAACATTTCACCAGTGTCGTAGGTGCCGATCAGGACGATGCAGAAATGCTGGCTGCCGAGCTGCGTACCTTCCCGGCTGAAACGGTGCTGTATCTTGGCGCTTTGCCTGAACTTTCCGTAAGCTTCCTGCGTGAACAAGGGTTCCGTACGGCATGGAAAGACGATCCGCGTGACGTTCATTATCTGTATGCCAACAGCTATGAGCGTGAAGCGGCTGCCCAGCTGTTCGAGAAATGGCTGGAAACGCACCCGATGCCGCAGGCGTTGTTTACCACCTCGTTTGCCCTGTTGCAGGGGGTGATGGATGTGACGTTACGTCGCGATGGCAAACTGCCATCCGATCTGGCGATTGCGACCTTCGGCGATAACGAACTGCTCGACTTCCTGCAATGTCCGGTGCTGGCCGTGGCCCAGCGTCACCGCGACGTCGCCGAGCGCGTGCTTGAGATTGTTCTGGCAAGCCTGGATGAACCCCGCAAACCGAAACCCGGGCTTACGCGTATCAAACGTAATCTCTATCGGCGCGGAATTTTGAGCCGCCATTAATATTTCCACAGGGGCGGTAAAACTGCCCCTTTTGAAGCGCATTTATTGCGGGAAATAATTCCCGGATAAAAATTAGGATTTATCTCTAAGATTCATAGCCTGCTATTATTCTGAATCCTTTTTGACGTTAAAAAGCGCAATTATAATTTTTAACGGGCATTTCTTTGTATTGTTTTGTTACAAACAGGTGCCAGCCGATGAATATTCAGCCATTTTTTACTCCCCCCTTCAGACCTCAACGCACACGAACGAATCCATCTGGCTTTGAGGTTAATCTGGCGCTGTTATCCCCCGGCGATATGCCTTAAAATGCTGCCCGCGTCGCAAACTGACACTTTATATTTCCCTGCGATGATATTGAGTGAGTCTTAACGCTCGTGTGCATATTCTGTTTTTTTCTTACAAATATTCATAACGTTAATTTTGCCTCGCCAATTGTGTAGTAATTAGCCAGGTCACGCTTGCTCTGTAAATACGGTGCTTTAGCGCCGGTATAGAGAGAGTCCTGGCTTGACAAGCTTTTCCCTCGCTCCGTAAACTCCTTCAGGTGGGAATTTGTGGGTTAAAGTGGTGAGGAGGGGTGAGACTGGCATGTTCCGTGGAGCAACGTTAGTCAATCTCGACAGCAAAGGGCGTTTATCGGTACCAACCCGATATCGCGACCAGCTGATTGAGAACGCTTCGGGTCAACTGGTTTGCACCATTGACATCAACTCCCCTTGCCTGCTGCTTTACCCTTTGCCTGAATGGGAAATCATTGAGCAAAAGCTGTCGCGACTGTCGAGCATGAACCCGCAGGAACGCCGCGTACAGCGGCTGTTATTGGGACATGCCAGTGAATGTCAGATGGATAGCGCCGGGCGATTATTGATTGCGCCTGTGTTGCGGCAACATGCCGGTCTGACTAAAGAAGTGATGCTGGTCGGACAGTTCAACAAGTTTGAACTGTGGGACGAAACGACCTGGTATCAACAGGTCAAGGAAGATATCGACGCTGAGCAGTCTGATTCCGAAACATTATCGGAACGGCTGCGGGACTTGTCTCTATAAATATGATGGAAAATTATAAACATACAACGGTGCTGCTGGATGAGGCCGTTAACGGCCTGAATATTCGTCCAGACGGCATCTATATTGATGGCACTTTTGGTCGCGGTGGTCACTCGCGTTTGATCCTCTCTCAGCTTGGAGCGGAAGGACGCCTGCTGGCAATTGACCGCGATCCGCAGGCGATTGCCGTTGCGCAAACCATCGATGATCCTCGCTTTTCCATCGTGCATGGACCTTTCTCTGCGCTTGCGGATTATGTCGCTGAGCGCGGCCTGACCGGCAAGATCGACGGGATTCTCCTCGATCTTGGCGTCTCTTCACCACAGCTTGATGATGCAGAACGCGGTTTTTCCTTTATGCGTGATGGACCGCTGGATATGCGTATGGACCCCACTCGCGGCCAGTCTGCCGCTGAATGGTTACAAACTGCTGACGAAGCGGATATTGCCTGGGTAATCAAAACTTTCGGCGAAGAACGCTTTGGCAAACGTATTGCCCGCGCCATCGTGGAGCGCAACCGCGTTGAGCCAATGACCCGTACCAAAGAACTGGCAGAAGTCATCGCGGCGGCAACGCCGGTGAAGGACAAGCACAAACATCCTGCGACCCGTACCTTCCAGGCGGTTCGTATCTGGGTAAACAGTGAACTGGAGGAAATAGAGCTGGCGCTAAAAAGCTCGCTCGACGTGCTGGCCCCGGGTGGGCGGTTATCCATCATCAGTTTCCATTCGCTGGAAGATCGCATCGTAAAACGCTTCATGCGTGAACAGAGCCGCGGTCCTCAGGTTCCGGCGGGGCTGCCGATGACGGAAGAACAACTCAGAAAGCTGGGCGGCCGTCAGTTGCGAGCATTAGGCAAGTTGATGCCGGGCGAAGAAGAGGTGGCAGAGAATCCACGTGCCCGTAGTTCAGTGCTGCGTATTGCAGAGAGGACGAACGCATGATCAGCAGAGTGACAGAGACCCTAAGCAAAGTTAAGGGATCGTTAGGAAGCAACGAGCGCCATGCCTTGCCTGGCGTGATCGGCGACGATCTTTTGCGGTTTGGGAAGCTGCCACTCTGCTTGTTCATTTGCATCATTGTGACGGCAGTCATGGTGGTCACCACCGCTCACCATACCCGTTTATTAACTGCGCAGCGCGAACAGATGGTACTGGAACGCGATGCGCTGGATATTGAATGGCGAAATCTGATCCTTGAAGAAAACGCGCTCGGCGATCACAGCCGGGTTGAACGGATCGCAACGGAAAAACTGCAATTACAGCATGTTGATCCTTCGCAGGAAAATATCGTAGTACAAAAATAAGGGAAAACGCGACGCATGAAAGCAGCGGCAAAAACGCTAAAACCAAAACGCCAGGAAGAACAGGCCAACTTTGTCAGTTGGCGTTTTGCGTTGCTTTGCGGCTGCATTTTACTGGCGCTGGGTTTCCTGCTGGGACGCGTGGCGTGGCTACAAATCATCGCGCCTGACATGCTGGTGCGCCAGGGTGATATGCGTTCTCTGCGCGTGCAGGAAGTTTCTACCTCTCGTGGGATGATCACCGACCGCTCCGGCCGCCCGCTGGCGGTGAGCGTGCCGGTGAAGGCGATCTGGGCCGATCCGAAAGAGCTGCACGACGCAGGCGGGATCACCCTTGATAACCGCTGGAAGGCGCTCTCAGACGCGTTGAAAATGCCGCTGGATCAGCTGGCGTCACGCGTTAACGCCAACCCGAAAGGGCGCTTCATCTATCTTGCTCGTCAGGTGAACCCTGACATGGCTGACTACATTAAGAAACTGAAGCTGCCGGGCATTCATCTGCGGGAAGAATCCCGCCGTTACTATCCTTCCGGCGAAGTCACCGCGCACCTGATTGGCTTTACCAACGTGGATAGCCAGGGGATTGAGGGCGTTGAAAAAAGCTTCGACAAGTGGCTTACCGGCCAGCCTGGCGAGCGAATCGTGCGTAAAGACCGCTATGGTCGCGTCATTGAAGACATTTCCTCGACAGACAGCCAGGCCGCGCACAACCTGGCCCTGAGTATTGATGAACGCTTGCAGGCGCTGGTCTATCGTGAGCTGAACAACGCCGTCGCGTTTAACAAGGCGGAATCGGGCAGCGCCGTGCTGGTGGATGTGGCGACAGGTGAAGTGCTGGCGATGGCCAGTAGCCCCTCATACAACCCGAATAATTTTGCCGGTACAGCAAAAGATGCAATGCGTAACCGCTCCATCACCGATGTGTTTGAACCCGGTTCGACCGTAAAACCCATGGTGGTGATGACGGCTCTACAGCGAGGCATCGTCAACGAAAATACCGTTCTGAATACGATCCCTTATCGAATTAACGGTCACGAAATCAAAGACGTGGCACGTTACAGCGAACTGACCCTGACCGGGGTCTTACAGAAGTCGAGTAACGTCGGTGTGTCAAAACTGGCGTTAGCGATGCCGTCCTCAGCGTTAGTAGATACTTACTCACGTTTTGGGCTGGGAAAGGCGACCAATTTGGGGTTGGTCGGAGAACGCAGTGGCTTATATCCTCAAAAACAACGGTGGTCTGACATAGAGAGGGCCACCTTCTCTTTCGGCTACGGGCTAATGGTAACTCCCTTACAGTTAGCGCGAGTCTACGCAACGATTGGCAGCTATGGCATTTATCGTCCGCTGTCGATCACCAAAGTTGATCCACCGGTTCCGGGGGAACGTGTTTTCCCGGAATCTATCGTTCGTACCGTCGTGCATATGATGGAAAGCGTCGCGTTACCTGGCGGTGGCGGCGTGAAGGCCGCAATTAAGGGCTATCGTATCGCCATTAAAACCGGTACAGCGAAAAAAGTGGGGCCGGACGGCCGCTATATCAACAAATACATTGCCTATACCGCAGGCGTAGCGCCTGCAAGCAATCCGCGTTTTGCACTGGTGGTCGTCATCAACGATCCGCAGGCGGGTAAATACTACGGCGGCGCCGTCTCCGCGCCTGTGTTCGGGGCTATTATGGGCGGCGTGTTGCGCACCATGAACATTGAACCGGATGCGCTGGCGACGGGCGAAAAAAGTGAATTTGTAATTAATCAAGGCGAGGGAACAGGTGGCAGATCGTAATTTGCGCGACCTTCTTGCTCCGTGGGTGCCTATGCTACCTGCGCGAGCACTGCGAGAGATGGTACTGGACAGCCGCGTAGCGGCTTCTGGCGATCTTTTTGTGGCAGTGGTGGGTCATCAGGCGGACGGGCGTCGTTATATCCCGCAGGCGATTGCGCAAGGTGTTGCTGCCATTATTGCTGAGGCCAAAGATGAGGCAACAGACGGTGAGATCCGTGAAATGCACGGCGTGCCGGTCATCTATCTCAGCCAGCTGAATGAGCGTCTCTCCGCGCTGGCAGGACGTTTTTACAACGAACCTTCCGACCAGTTACAGCTGGTTGGCGTGACAGGAACCAACGGAAAAACCACCACCACTCAGCTGATGGCGCAGTGGGCGCAGCTGCTGGGCGAAACCGGTGCCGTCATGGGCACGGTGGGGAACGGTCTTCTGGGCAAAGTAAGCCCGACGGAAAACACTACAGGCTCGGCGGTTGACGTGCAGCGTGTGCTGGCGGGCCTCGCTGAGCAGGGGGCGACCTTCGCTGCGATGGAAGTCTCTTCCCATGGTCTGGTACAACATCGCGTGGCGGCCCTGAAATTTGCTGCCTCTGTCTTTACTAACCTGAGCCGCGATCACCTTGATTATCATGGTGATATGGAGCACTACGAAGCGGCGAAATGGCTGCTTTATTCCACTCACCACCACGGGCAGGCGATCATTAACGCCGACGACGAAGTCGGTCGCCGCTGGCTGGAAAAACTGCCAGATGCGGTGGCGGTGTCGATGGAAGATCGCATTAATCCGAACTGCCGCGGCCGCTGGCTGAAGGCGGTCGAGGTGAACTACCACGATAGTGGGGCGACGATCCGCTTCGCTTCCATCTGGGGCGAAGGTGAAATTGAAAGCCGCCTGATGGGGGCCTTTAACGTCAGTAACCTGCTGCTGGCGCTGGCGACGCTGCTGGCGCTGGGTTACCCGATGGCGGATCTGCTGAAAACGGCTGAGCGTTTGCAACCGGTCTGTGGCCGCATGGAAGTGTTTAGCGCGCCGGGCAAGCCGACGGTGGTTGTGGATTACGCCCACACGCCGGATGCGCTGGAAAAAGCGCTGGAAGCGGCGCGTCTGCACTGCGCTGGCAAGCTCTGGTGCGTGTTTGGCTGCGGTGGCGATCGCGACAAGGGCAAACGTCCGCTGATGGGCGCCATCGCTGAGCAGTTCGCGGATATTCCCGTGGTAACCGATGACAACCCGCGTACCGAAGAGCCGCGGGCCATTATCAACGACATTCTGGCGGGCATGCTGGATGCGGGACGTGCGCGCGTGGTCGAAGGCCGTGCGGAGGCCGTGACTAACGCCATTATGCAGGCGCAGGAGAACGATGTGGTTCTGCTGGCCGGTAAAGGTCATGAAGATTATCAGATTGTCGGCAATCGTCGTCTGGATTACTCCGACCGCGTGACGGCAGCGCGTCTGCTGGGAGTGGTGGCATGATTAGCATTACGTTAAGCCAGGCCGCTGCGGTATTGCAGGGGATGCTGCATGGTCAGGATCTGACCATCGAGGCTGTAACCACCGACACCCGTAAGGTGACGGCGGGCTGCCTGTTTGTGGCGCTGAAGGGTGAACGTTTTGACGCCCACGATTTTGCGCAACAGGCTAAAGATAACGGCGCGGGCGCGCTGCTGGTCAGTCGTAAGCTCGATATCGATTTGCCGCAGATTGTGGTGAAAGATACGCGCCTGGCGTTTGGCGAGCTGGCGGCATGGGTTCGCCAGCAGGTGCCAACACGCGTCGTGGCACTGACGGGCTCGTCGGGCAAAACCTCCGTTAAAGAGATGACGGCGGCGATCCTTAGCCAGTGCGGTAACACGCTTTATACGGCGGGCAACCTTAATAATGACATCGGTGTGCCGATGACGCTGCTGCGCCTGACCCACGAGCATGAATATGCGGTGATTGAGTTAGGGGCTAACCATCAGGGCGAAATCGCCTGGACCGTGAGCCTGACCCGTCCGGAAGCGGCGCTGGTGAATAACCTGGCGGCGGCACATCTTGAAGGTTTTGGTTCTCTGGCCGGTGTGGCGAAAGCGAAAGGTGAAATTTATACCGGCCTGCCGGATGACGGCATCGCCATTATGAATGCCGATAACAACGACTGGCTGAACTGGCAGAGCATCATTGGTTCACGTAAAACCTGGCGCTTCTCACCGAATGCGGCAAACAGTGATTTTTCGGCGACCAACATTCATGTGACGTCACACGGTACCGAGTTCACCCTCACAACCCCAACGGGCGACATCGACGTGCTGCTGCCCCTGCCGGGTCGTCATAACATCGCCAATGCGCTTGCTGCGGCAGCGCTCTCAATGGCGGTAGGTGCCTCACACGCGGCGATTAAAGCAGGTCTGGCAAATTTAAAAGCCGTGCCGGGGCGTCTGTTCCCGATCCAGCTGGCTGAAAACAAGCTCCTGCTGGATGACTCCTACAACGCTAACGTTGGCTCAATGACGGCGGCCGTGCAGGTCTTGTCTGAAATGCCGGGCTATCGCGTGATGGTTGTGGGCGATATGGCCGAGCTGGGTGATGAAAGCGAAGCCTGCCATATTCAGGTGGGTGAAGCGGCGAAAGCCGCCGGGCTTGACCGCGTATTGAGCGCAGGCCCGCTGAGCAAGGCCATTTCCGATGCCAGTGAAGTTGGCGAACATTTTGCCGATAAATCTGCACTGATCGAACGCCTGAAGGCATTGATTACAGAAAAACAGATTGTGACTGTTTTAGTTAAAGGTTCACGTAGTGCCGCCATGGAAGAGGTTGTGCACGCATTACAGGAGAACGGGACATGTTAGTTTGGCTGGCCGAACATTTGGTCAAATATTACTCAGGCTTTAACGTCTTTTCCTATCTGACGTTTCGTGCCATCGTCAGCCTGCTGACTGCGCTGTTCATCTCGCTGTGGATGGGCCCGCGCATGATTGCCCGTCTGCAAAAACTCTCTTTCGGCCAGGTTGTGCGCAACGACGGTCCGGAATCGCACTTCAGCAAGCGGGGTACGCCGACCATGGGCGGGATCATGATCCTGACCGCGATTGTGGTGTCCGTGCTGCTGTGGGCGTATCCGTCTAACCCCTACGTCTGGTGCGTGCTGACCGTTCTGGTTGGCTACGGGATCATCGGTTTTGTTGATGACTACCGCAAAGTCGTACGCAAAGACACCAAAGGTTTGATCGCCCGCTGGAAGTATTTCTGGATGTCGGTGATTGCGCTGGGCGTGGCCTTTGCCCTTTACCTGGCAGGAAAAGACACCCCGGCTACCGAGCTGGTGGTGCCGTTCTTCAAAGACGTGATGCCGCAGCTGGGGCTGTTCTACATTTTGCTGGCTTACTTTGTGATCGTCGGTACCGGCAACGCCGTCAACCTGACCGATGGTCTGGATGGCCTGGCCATCATGCCAACCGTGTTTGTCGCTGGCGGTTTCGCGCTGGTAGCCTGGGCGACCGGTAACATGAACTTTGCAAATTACCTGCACATTCCGTACCTGCGACACGCGGGGGAACTGGTTATCGTCTGTACGGCGATTGTCGGGGCGGGGCTGGGCTTCCTGTGGTTCAACACCTATCCGGCGCAGGTCTTTATGGGCGACGTCGGTTCACTGGCGCTGGGCGGCGCACTGGGTATTATCGCCGTGCTGCTGCGTCAGGAGTTCCTGCTGGTAATCATGGGCGGTGTGTTTGTGGTTGAGACGCTGTCGGTGATTTTGCAGGTCGGTTCCTTCAAGCTGCGCGGTCAGCGCATCTTCCGTATGGCACCGATTCACCACCACTATGAACTGAAAGGCTGGCCGGAGCCGCGCGTCATTGTGCGCTTCTGGATTATTTCGCTGATGCTGGTGCTGATTGGCCTGGCAACGCTGAAGGTACGTTAATCATGGCAGATTACCAGGGCAAAAAAGTCGTTATCATCGGGTTGGGCCTCACCGGCCTCTCCTGCGTGGACTTTTTCCTTGCGCGTGGCGTGACGCCGCGCGTGATGGATACGCGCGTCTCTCCGCCGGGTCTGGACAAGCTGCCGGAGCAGGTTGAACGCCACCTGGGTGGTCTGAATGATGAGTGGCTGCTGGCCGCCGATCTGATTGTTGCCAGCCCCGGTATGGCGCTGGCGCATCCTTCCCTGAGCGCCGCCGCGGATGCAGGCGTTGAGATTGTCGGCGATATCGAACTGTTCTGCCGGGAGGCGCAGGCGCCGATCGTCGCCATTACCGGTTCAAACGGTAAAAGCACCGTCACCACGCTGGTGGGGGAAATGGCGAAGGCGGCGGGCAAAAATGTCGGCGTGGGCGGTAACATTGGTCTGCCCGCTCTGATGCTGCTTGATAAAGGGTGCGAGCTGTTCGTCCTTGAGCTTTCCAGCTTCCAGCTGGAAACCACTTCAAGCCTGCATGCGGCGGCGGCGACGATCCTAAACGTCACCGAAGATCATATGGACAGATACCCGTTCGGCTTGCAGCAATACCGTGCGGCCAAACTGCGCGTTTATGAAAATGCCAAAGTTTGCGTGGTGAATGCCGATGATGCACTCACCATGCCGGTGCGCGGCGCAGACGATCGCTGCATTAGCTTTGGTATTAATATGGGTGACTATCACCTTAACCGTCAGCAGGGCGAAACCTGGCTGCGGGTGAAAGGTGAGAAAGTGCTGAACGTGAAAGAGATGATGCTCTCCGGCCAGCATAACTACACCAATGCCCTGGCGGCGCTGGCGCTGGCGGATGCCGTTGGCCTGCCGCGATCTTCAAGCCTGAAGGCGCTGACCACCTTTACCGGCCTGGCGCACCGGTTCCAGCTTGCGCTGGAGCACAACGGCGTACGCTGGATTAACGATTCCAAAGCGACCAACGTGGGTAGCACCGAGGCGGCACTGAACGGTCTGCACGTTGATGGCACGCTGCACCTGCTGCTGGGCGGCGACGGTAAATCGGCTGACTTCTCCTCGCTGAAGCAGTACCTCAACGGTGATAACGTGCGCCTGTATTGCTTTGGCCGCGATGGTAGCGAGCTGGCGGCGTTGCGTCCTGAGGTCGCCGAGCAAACCGAGACCATGGAGCAGGCGATGCGTCTTATCGCCCCACGCGTGAAGCCCGGCGATATGGTGCTGCTCTCACCAGCCTGTGCCAGCCTCGATCAATTCAAGAATTTCGAACAGCGGGGTGATGTCTTTACCCGCCTGGCGAAGGAGTTAGGCTGATGCGTTTATCTCTCCCTCGCCTGAAAATGCCGCGCCTGCCAGGATTTGGTATCCTGGTATGGCTGTTTACGGCGCTGAAAGGCTGGGTGATGGCTTCACGGGATAAAGATTCCGACAGCCTGATCATGTACGACCGCACGCTGTTCTGGCTCACGCTGGGGCTGGCAGCGATCGGCTTTATTATGGTCACCTCGGCGTCAATGCCTGTCGGACAGCGTCTGGCAAACGACCCGTTCCTGTTTGCCAAGCGTGACGGGCTTTACATCATTCTCGCGTTCTGCCTGGCGCTGATCACCTTACGCCTGCCAATGTCGTTCTGGCAGCGGCACAGTACGGCCATGCTCATCGCCTCAATCATCATGCTGTTGATCGTGCTGGTTGTCGGGAGCTCCGTTAACGGGGCATCACGCTGGATTGCCTTTGGCCCACTGCGTATTCAGCCGGCGGAGTTCACCAAACTGTCGTTGTTCTGCTACCTGGCTAACTACCTGGTGCGTAAAGTTGACGAAGTCCGTAACAACCTTCGCGGCTTCTTAAAACCGATGGGCGTGATTCTGGTCCTCGCGATCCTGCTGCTGGCGCAGCCCGACCTCGGTACGGTAGTCGTACTGTTTGTCACTACGCTGGCGATGCTGTTCCTGGCGGGCGCAAAACTGTGGCAGTTCATTGCCATCATCGGGATGGGGATTTCGGCGGTGGTGCTGCTGATCCTCGCCGAACCCTACCGTATCCGCCGTGTGACCTCGTTCTGGAACCCATGGGAAGATCCGTTCGGCAGCGGTTACCAGCTGACGCAGTCGCTGATGGCGTTTGGCCGCGGCGAAGTCTGGGGCCAAGGCCTGGGCAACTCGGTGCAAAAACTGGAGTATTTACCGGAGGCGCACACCGACTTCATCTTCTCCATTATTGGGGAAGAACTGGGTTATATCGGTGTGGTATTGGCGCTATTAATGGTATTCTTCGTCGCTTTCCGCGCCATGTCGATTGGCCGGAAAGCGCTGGAGATCGATCACCGCTTCTCCGGTTTCCTGGCCTGCTCTATTGGTATCTGGTTTAGCTTCCAGGCACTGGTAAACGTTGGGGCGGCAGCGGGTATGTTGCCGACTAAAGGTCTGACGTTACCGTTGATCAGTTATGGTGGTTCGAGTCTGTTGATCATGTCGACGGCCATCATGTTTTTGTTACGCATAGATTATGAAACGCGTCTGGAGAAAGCTCAGGCGTTTACACGAGGTTCACGATGAATCAACCGAAGCGGTTAATGGTGATGGCAGGCGGTACCGGTGGACACGTGTTCCCGGGGCTGGCGGTTGCGCACCATTTAATGGAACAGGGCTGGCAGGTACGCTGGCTGGGAACCGCAGACCGCATGGAAGCCGACCTGGTACCTAAGCACGGTATCGAGATCGACTTCATTCGTATTTCTGGCCTTCGTGGCAAAGGGATCAAGGCGCTGCTGCTGGCGCCGGTGCGCATTTTCAATGCCTGGCGTCAGGCGCGCGCCATCATGAAGCGCTTTAAGCCTGACGTCGTTCTGGGCATGGGCGGTTACGTTTCCGGCCCTGGCGGACTGGCGGCGTGGTCATTAGGGATCCCCGTTGTTCTGCATGAGCAGAACGGTATTGCCGGTTTGACCAACAAATGGCTGGCAAAAATCGCCACCAAAGTTATGCAGGCCTTCCCCGGGGCATTCCCGAAAGCGGATGTCGTAGGGAATCCGGTACGTGTGGACGTGCTGGCGCTGCCGCTGCCAGATACGCGTCTGGCGGGTCGTGAAGGGCCGGTGCGGGTGCTGGTCGTCGGCGGTTCCCAGGGCGCGCGTATTTTAAACCAGACGATGCCGCAGGTTGCGGCAAAACTGGGTGATGCAGTGACCATCTGGCACCAGAGCGGGAAGGGCGCTCAGCAGACCGTTGAGCAGGCCTACGCGCAGGAAGGTCAGCCGCAGCATAAAGTAACTGAATTTATTGATGATATGGCCGCAGCCTATGCCTGGGCCGATGTCGTGGTCTGTCGCTCGGGCGCGCTGACGGTGAGCGAAATCGCCGCCGCCGGTTTACCGGCGCTGTTTGTGCCGTTCCAGCACAAAGACCGACAGCAGTACTGGAATGCGCTGCCGCTTGAAAAAGCGGGTGCCGCGAAGATTTTTGAGCAGCCACAATTTACCGCTGATGCGGTCGCCACTACCCTGGCGGGCTGGAACCGGGATGTATTACTGGAGATGGCGCAACGCGCACGCGCGACCGCTATCCCGGATGCAACGGAACGGGTGGCAAAAGAAGTGAGCCTGGCAGCCCAGGCATAATTCTCGCAGCGCGTGTTGCGCTGCACGATTTTTTTGAAGTAGTCGATGGCGTTTAGAGAATGAATACACAACAACTGGCAAAACTGCGTTCTATCGTGCCCGAGATGCGTCGCGTCCGGCACATTCACTTTGTCGGCATCGGTGGTGCTGGCATGGGCGGTATTGCCGAAGTGTTAGCTAACGAAGGCTATCAGATCAGCGGGTCTGACCTGGCGCCAAACCCTGTTACGCAGCAGCTGGCGTCGCTGGGGGCGACTATCTATTTCAATCATCGCCCGGAAAACGTGAGCGATGCGAGCGTGGTTGTGGTGTCCAGCGCTATCTCCGCGGATAACCCGGAAATCGTTGCGGCGCATGAGGCGCGCATTCCGGTGATCCGTCGCGCGGAAATGCTGGCGGAACTGATGCGTTTCCGTCACGGCATTGCTGTGGCCGGCACGCACGGTAAAACCACCACAACAGCGATGGTCTCCAGCATTTATGCGGAAGCGGGTCTCGACCCGACGTTCGTTAACGGTGGTCTGGTGAAAGCCGCTGGCGTGCATGCGCGTCTGGGCCATAGCCGTTATCTGATTGCGGAAGCGGATGAGAGCGACGCGTCGTTCCTGCATCTACAGCCGATGGTGGCGATCGTCACCAACATCGAAGCTGACCATATGGACACTTACCAGGGTGACTTCGAGAACTTAAAGCAGACCTTTATTAACTTCCTGCACAACCTGCCGTTCTATGGCCGTGCGGTGATGTGCGTGGACGATCCGGTTATTCGCGAACTGCTGCCGCGCGTCGGGCGTCAAATTACGACCTACGGCTTCAGCGAAGACGCGGATGTACGCGTAGAAGATTACAAACAGATCGGTGCGCAGGGGCATTTCACCCTCGCGCGTCAGGATAAAGACCTGCTGCATGTCACCCTGAACGCTCCGGGACGTCACAACGCCCTGAATGCGGCAGCGGCGGTGGCTGTTGCGACAGAAGAAGGCATTGACGATGAGGCGATCCTGCGCGCACTGGAGAGCTTCCAGGGGACGGGCCGTCGTTTCGACTTCCTCGGTGAATTCCCGCTGGAGCCGGTAAACGGTAAGCCAGGTTCTGCGATGCTGGTAGACGACTACGGTCACCATCCGACGGAAGTGGACGCAACCATCAAAGCGGCACGCGCGGGTTGGCCGGAAAAGAATCTGGTCATGATCTTCCAGCCGCACCGTTACACGCGTACCCGCGATCTGTATGACGATTTTGCCAACGTCCTTTCGCAGGTTGATACCCTGCTGATGCTGGATGTTTATGCTGCGGGTGAAACGCCGATTCCGGGCGCGGACAGTCGTTCTTTATGTCGTACCATCCGTGGACGCGGTAAAGTGGATCCCATTCTGGTTCCCGACCCGGCGCAGGTGGCTGAAATGCTTGCCCCGGTCCTGACGGGTAACGATCTGATCCTGATTCAGGGCGCGGGAAATATCGGCAAAATCGCCCGTACCTTAGCTGAAATCAAACTGAAGCCGCAAACTCAGGAGGACGAGCGTCATGGCTGATAAGATTGCTGTCCTGTTTGGCGGCACTTCCGCCGAACGCGAGGTTTCTCTGAATTCGGGCGCTGCCGTGCTGGCGGGCCTGCGTGAAGGTGGCGTGGACGCGCATCCGGTTGATCCGAAAGAGGTGGACGTTACGCAGCTGAAAGCGATGGGCTTCGATAAAGCCTTCATCGCGTTGCACGGTCGCGGCGGTGAAGACGGCACGTTGCAGGGGCTGCTGGAGCTGATCGGTATGCCGTACACCGGCAGCGGCGTGATGGCATCCGCCATCTCCATGGATAAACTGCGCAGCAAACTGCTGTGGCAGGGGGCGGACCTGCCCGTTGCGCCATGGGTTGCACTGACGCGTCGTGAATATGAAATGGGTCTGTCGGACAGCGTTAATACACGCATTGCGGCACTGGGCTTACCGGTTATTGTTAAGCCGAGCCGTGAAGGGTCGAGCGTGGGAATGTCCAAAGTTGATAAAGCTGTAGATTTGGCTGACGCTTTAGCACTGGCATTTCAACATGATGAAGAAGTTCTGATTGAAAAATGGCTTAGCGGGCCGGAATTTACCGTCGCGATGCTTGGCGAAGAAATTTTACCGTCAATTCGCATCCAACCCGCCGGAGTCTTCTATGATTATGAGGCGAAGTATCTCTCTGATGAGACGCAATATTTCTGCCCAGCGGGTCTTGAAGCAGAGCGTGAAGCCGAATTACAGTCTCTGGTGCTTAAAGCGTGGAATGTTCTGGGATGTCGTGGCTGGGGACGCATTGACGTCATGCTTGACGGTGACGGGCAATTTTATCTGCTGGAAGCAAACACGTCTCCGGGTATGACCAGCCATAGCCTTGTGCCGATGGCGGCGCGTCAGGCGGGAATGAGCTTCTCGCAATTAGTTGTACGTATTTTGGACCAGGCGGGCTGATATGTCTCAGGCTGCATTGAACACGCGCAACCGCGATGACGAAGAAGAATATTCCTCTTCGCGCCGGAGTAATGGAACGCGTCTTGCAGGGATCATCTTCCTGCTCGGGGTGCTGTGCACCGTGTTTATCAGCGGCTGGATGGTGCTGGGCTGGATGGAAGATGCGCAGCGGTTGCCGCTTTCAAAGCTGGTGGTGACCGGGGAGCGACACTACACGCGTAACGATGATATTCGCCAGTCGATTCTGGCGCTTGGGTCGCCCGGCACCTTTATGACGCAGGACGTCAACATTATTCAGAGTCAGATTGAACGTCTGCCGTGGATAAAACAGGCAAGTGTCAGAAAGCAATGGCCTGATGAATTGAAGATTCATCTGGTTGAATATGTGCCGATTGCGCGTTGGAATGATCAGCATATGGTTGATGTAGACGGAAATTCGTTCAGCGTCCCGAGCGATCGTGTCAACAAGCAGAATTTACCGATGTTGTATGGGCCGGAAGGCAGCGAAAACGAAGTATTGCAGGGTTTTCGTGAGATGGGGCAGGTGCTGGCTAAGGATCGCTTTACGTTAAAAGATGCTGCGATGACGGCGCGCCGTTCCTGGCAGTTGACCTTAACGAATGGCATCAAGCTCAACCTTGGCCGCGGCGATACAATGAAACGTCTGGCGCGTTTTGTCGAACTTTACCCGGTTTTACAGCAGCAGGCGCAGACGGATGGCAAACGGATAAGCTACGTTGATTTGCGCTATGACTCAGGCGCAGCAGTCGGTTGGGAGCCGGCTCCGGTCGAGGAACCTAATCAGCAACAAAATCAGGCACAGGTACAGGCAGAACAACAATGATCAAGTCGACGGACAGAAAATTGGTAGTAGGACTGGAGATTGGCACCGCGAAGGTTGCCGCTTTGGTAGGGGAAGTTCTGCCCGACGGTATGGTCAATATCATTGGCGTGGGCAGCTGCCCCTCCCGTGGTATGGATAAAGGTGGGGTAAACGACCTTGAGTCGGTGGTGAAATGCGTTCAGCGCGCCATCGACCAGGCTGAATTGATGGCAGATTGCCAAATTTCCTCTGTCTATCTGGCCCTTTCTGGTAAGCATATCAGCTGCCAGAATGAAATCGGTATGGTGCCGATTTCCGAAGAAGAAGTGACGCAGGAAGACGTTGAGAACGTTGTCCACACGGCGAAATCCGTGCGTGTTCGCGACGAGCACCGTGTGCTGCATGTGATCCCGCAGGAATACGCGATCGACTACCAGGAAGGCATCAAGAATCCGGTCGGTCTGTCGGGCGTGCGTATGCAGGCAAAAGTGCACCTGATCACATGTCACAACGATATGGCGAAGAACATTGTAAAAGCCGTTGAACGTTGTGGCCTGAAAGTTGACCAACTCATTTTCGCCGGACTTGCCGCGAGCTATTCCGTGCTGACCGAAGACGAACGTGAACTGGGCGTCTGTGTGGTCGATATTGGTGGTGGTACAATGGACATGGCTGTCTATACCGGCGGTGCGTTACGCCACACCAAAGTGATCCCGTACGCCGGGAATGTGGTTACCAGCGATATCGCTTACGCCTTTGGTACGCCACCGAGCGATGCAGAGGCGATTAAAGTGCGCCATGGTTGCGCGCTGGGCTCTATCGTCGGCAAAGACGAGAGCGTTGAAGTGCCGAGCGTAGGCGGTCGACCGCCGCGCAGCCTGCAACGCCAGACGCTGGCAGAGGTAATTGAGCCGCGTTATACCGAGCTGCTCAACCTGGTCAACGAAGAGATTTTGCAGTTACAGGAACAGCTTCGCCAGCAGGGTGTGAAACATCATCTCGCGGCGGGGATTGTATTAACCGGCGGGGCAGCGCAAATTGAAGGTCTTGCGGCCTGCGCTCAGCGCGTGTTCCATACGCAGGTGCGTATCGGTGCGCCGCTGAATATCACCGGTTTAACGGATTATGCCCAGGAGCCGTACTATTCAACGGCGGTGGGCCTGCTGCACTACGGGAAAGAGTCCCATTTAAGTGGTGAGGCAGAGGTGGAAAAACGCGTCTCGGTGGGGTCGTGGGTCAAACGACTTAACACCTGGCTGCGAAAAGAATTTTAATTTTTTTAAGAGACCGGAGAGAATTAGCGGTCTCGGGCGACAGGCACAACGGAGAGAGAGATTATGTTTGAACCTATGGAATTAACCAACGACGCGGTGATTAAAGTCATCGGCGTCGGTGGCGGCGGCGGTAACGCCGTAGAGCACATGGTGCGCGAGCGCATTGAAGGTGTTGAATTCTTCGCGGTGAACACCGATGCGCAGGCGCTGCGTAAAACGGCTGTTGGCCAGACGATTCAGATCGGTGGTGGCATCACCAAAGGTCTGGGAGCAGGGGCTAACCCGGAAGTGGGCCGCAACGCGGCTGAAGAAGATCGTGAAGCGCTGCGCGCTGCACTTGACGGTGCAGACATGGTCTTCATCGCAGCGGGTATGGGCGGCGGTACAGGTACCGGTGCAGCACCCGTTGTGGCGGAAGTCGCTAAAGATTTAGGTATTCTGACCGTTGCTGTCGTGACCAAGCCTTTCAACTTTGAAGGTAAGAAGCGTATGGCTTTCGCGGAGCAGGGTATCACCGAGCTGTCCAAGCACGTGGACTCTCTGATTACCATTCCGAACGACAAGCTGCTGAAAGTGCTGGGTCGCGGTATCTCTCTGCTGGACGCCTTTGGCGCGGCAAACGACGTGCTGAAAGGCGCGGTTCAGGGTATTGCTGAACTGATTACCCGTCCTGGCCTGATGAACGTCGACTTTGCAGACGTTCGTACCGTGATGTCCGAGATGGGCTACGCGATGATGGGCTCTGGCGTGGCGAGCGGCGAAGACCGTGCGGAAGAAGCTGCTGAAATGGCGATCTCCTCTCCACTGCTGGAAGATATCGATCTGTCTGGCGCGCGCGGCGTGCTGGTCAACATTACCGCTGGCTTTGACCTGCGTCTGGATGAGTTCGAAACCGTGGGTAACACCATCCGTGCATTCGCCTCTGACAACGCGACCGTCGTTATCGGTACCTCCCTTGATCCGGAAATGAACGACGAACTGCGTGTGACCGTTGTGGCCACCGGTATCGGTATGGACAAGCGTCCTGAGATCACCCTGGTGACTAACAAACAGACTCAGCAGCCGGTTATGGATCGTTACCAGCAGCACGGTATGGCGCCTCTGACTCAGGAGCAAAAACCCGCTGCGAAAGTGGTGAACGACCCGACTCCACAAACGGCAAAAGAGCCAGATTATCTGGATATCCCGGCGTTCCTGCGTAAGCAAGCTGACTAAGAATTGGCTGGAATTTGGGGATTTGCGCTCTTTGTGCTAAACTGGCCCACCGTTAGTGATATACACTCTCGGTTGGATAGTTAATTTGGCGAGATTATACGATGATCAAACAAAGGACACTTAAACGTATCGTTCAGGCGACGGGTGTCGGTTTACATACCGGCAAGAAAGTCACACTGACGTTACGCCCTGCGCCGGCCAATACCGGGGTCATCTATCGTCGCACCGACTTGAATCCACCGGTAGATTTTCCGGCCGATGCCAAATCTGTGCGTGATACTATGCTCTGTACTTGTCTGGTGAACGAGCATGACGTGCGGATTTCTACCGTAGAGCACCTGAACGCCGCCCTGGCGGGTCTGGGTATCGACAACATTATGGTTGAAGTCGATGCGCCAGAAATCCCGATCATGGACGGGAGTGCTGCTCCGTTCGTTTATTTGTTGCTGGATGCCGGCATCGAAGAACTGAACTGCGCGAAGAAATTTGTTCGCATTAAAGAGACCGTTCGCGTCGAAGATGGCGACAAATGGGCTGAATTCAAACCGTACAATGGTTTTTCGTTGGACTTCACCATCGATTTTAACCATCCGGCGATTGACTCCAGCACCCAGCGCTATGCGATGAACTTCTCTGCGGATGCGTTCATGCGCCAGATCAGCCGAGCACGTACCTTCGGCTTTATGCGTGATATCGAATATCTGCAATCCCGCGGCCTGTGCCTGGGCGGCAGCTTCGATTGTGCCATCGTTGTTGACGATTATCGCGTACTGAACGAAGACGGCCTGCGTTTTGAAGATGAATTTGTTCGTCACAAAATGCTGGACGCGATCGGCGACCTCTTCATGTGTGGTCACAACATCATTGGTGCCTTTACCGCGTTTAAATCCGGTCATGCACTGAACAACAAACTGTTGCAGGCCGTCCTGGCAAAACAGGAAGCCTGGGAATATGTGACCTTCGAAGACGAAGCTGAACTGCCGCTGGCGTTCAAAGCACCGACTATGGTCCTGGCGTAACGGTTAAACCCATTTCGTAAGAAAAGCGACTGGTTCACCTGGTACTCTCTCCGACCAGGGAAGCCAGTCGTTTTTATTTCTGCCCTTCTTTAATTTGTCCCTTTCACCCCTGGCCTGTGTCGGGTGCCGAATAACGGTGTGTTCGCTGCATTATTGACCGTTTTTACCTGCTGCAAGGTGTCATTCCTGCTGCCGTGTATTGGCTTTAGTGGTAATATCTGGGCGCTAAAAAAGAATAACTAAACTCAGCCTGCACTGGCGGGCGAACGTGGTGGAGCAAGTGAGCGGAATACTGACGCGCTGGCGACAATTTGGCAGACGTTACTTCTGGCCGCATCTCTTATTGGGGATGGTCGCGGCGAGTCTCGGCTTGCCTGTGCTCAGCAACAGCGCAGACGCGGCGACGCCAGCACGTTCCACGACGACTAAACACGATCTCACCACACGGGTTAACTTCACTAATCTCGCATGGCTTGAAGCCAGCCGTCGTCCCAATTTCTCCGTTGATTACTGGCAGCAGCACGCGATTCGCACGGTTATCCGCCATCTGTCGTTCGCGATGGCGCCGCAGACGATGCCTGTTGCGGAAGAAACGCTGCCGGTCCAGGCTCAGCATCTTGCCCTGCTCGATACGCTTAATGCGCTTCTGACGCAGGACAACCAGCCGCCAGTGACCGTGAATCAGACGGCGAAAACGGATTTTGTTTCCCCTGCATCCTTCTCTGTTTCGACATGGATTAGCCAGGTTCACGGCATCCGTGCCGGGCCTCAACGCCTCAGCTAAATTAACCTTTTTCAATACCTTAATTTATCTGCCCGACTGGGGCGTTTGAGAATTTATTATGCTAATCAAATTGTTAACCAAAGTTTTTGGTAGTCGTAACGATCGTACCCTGCGCCGCATGCGCAAAGCGGTAAACGTCATCAACGGTATGGAACCGGCGATGGAGAAGCTCTCTGATGATGAACTGAAAGCAAAAACCGCGGAGTTCCGTGCGCGTCTGGAGAAAGGCGAAACCTTAGAAAGCCTGATCCCGGAAGCCTTTGCCGTAGTACGTGAGGCCAGTAAACGCGTGTTCGGCATGCGTCACTTCGACGTGCAGCTGCTGGGCGGGATGGTGCTCAACGAGCGCTGCATCGCGGAAATGCGTACCGGTGAAGGTAAAACCCTGACTGCAACGCTGCCGGCTTACCTGAATGCGCTGACGGGTAAGGGTGTTCACGTTGTTACCGTCAACGACTATCTGGCGCAGCGCGACGCCGAAAACAACCGTCCACTGTTCGAATTCCTCGGCATGACCGTGGGCATTAACATGTCCGGCCTGCCGGCACCTGCCAAGCGTGAAGCCTACAACGCGGACATCACCTACGGCACCAACAACGAATACGGCTTCGACTACCTGCGTGACAACATGGCGTTCAGCCCGGAAGAGCGCGTCCAGCGTAAACTGCACTATGCGCTGGTGGATGAGGTTGACTCCATTCTGATCGATGAAGCGCGTACCCCGCTGATCATCTCCGGCCCTGCCGAAGACAGCTCCGAGATGTACCGTAAAGTCGACAAAATCATTCCTCACCTGCTGCGTCAGGAGAAAGAAGACTCCGATACCTTCCAGGGTGAAGGTCACTTCTCCGTGGATGAAAAAGCGCGTCAGGTCAACCTGACCGAACGCGGCCTGGTGAAAATCGAAGAGCTGCTGGTTGCTGAAGGCATTATGGAAGAGGGCGAGTCTCTGTACTCCCCGAGCAACATCATGCTGATGCACCACGTAACGGCTGCACTGCGCGCGCACGCGCTGTTCACCCGCGACGTTGACTACATCGTTAAAGACGGGGAAGTCATCATCGTCGATGAACACACCGGCCGTACCATGCAGGGACGTCGCTGGTCCGATGGCCTGCACCAGGCCGTGGAAGCCAAAGAAGGCGTGGATATTCAGAACGAAAACCAGACGCTGGCATCCATCACCTTCCAGAACTACTTCCGTCTGTACGAGAAGCTGGCGGGGATGACCGGTACCGCAGATACCGAAGCGTTTGAGTTTAGCTCCATCTATAAGCTGGATACCGTGGTAGTACCTACCAACCGTCCGATGATCCGTAAGGATATGCCGGACCTGGTATACATGACTGAAGCGGAAAAAATTCAGGCGATCATCGAAGATATTCGCGAACGTACCGCGAAGGGCCAGCCGGTACTGGTGGGGACCATCTCCATCGAGAAGTCCGAAGTGGTGTCTAACGAGCTGACTAAAGCAGGCATCAAACACAACGTTCTGAACGCCAAGTTCCACGCTAAAGAAGCAGATATCGTTGCGCAGGCGGGTTACCCGGCAGCCGTAACCATCGCCACCAACATGGCGGGTCGTGGTACCGATATTATGCTCGGCGGTAGCTGGCAGGCTGAAGTGGCGGAGCTGGAAAACCCAACCCCAGAGCAAATCGCGCAGATCAAAGCCGACTGGCAAGTGCGTCACGACGCGGTGCTGGCATCCGGTGGTCTGCACATCATTGGTACCGAGCGTCACGAATCTCGTCGTATCGATAACCAGCTGCGCGGTCGTGCGGGTCGTCAGGGTGATGCCGGTTCTTCCCGCTTCTATCTGTCTATGGAAGATGCGCTGATGCGTATTTTCGCCTCTGACCGTGTGTCCGGCATGATGCGTAAACTGGGCATGAAACCTGGCGAAGCGATCGAGCACCCGTGGGTTACCAAAGCGATTGCCAACGCCCAGCGTAAAGTGGAAAGCCGCAACTTCGATATTCGTAAGCAGCTGCTGGAATATGATGACGTTGCCAACGACCAGCGTCGTGCGATCTACACCCAGCGTAACGAACTGCTGGACGTGTCCGACGTGAGCGAAACCATCAACAGCATTCGCGAAGATGTGTTCAAAGCCACTATCGACGCTCATATTCCACCGCAGTCTCTGGAAGAAATGTGGGATATCGAAGGCTTGCAGGAACGTCTGAAAAACGACTTCGATCTCGAACTGCCAATCAAAGAGTGGCTGGACAAAGAGCCTGAGCTGCACGAAGAGACCCTGCGCGAGCGTATCTACGAAACCGCGCTGGACGTCTACAAGCGTAAGGAAGAAGTGGTTGGCGCAGAGATGATGCGTCACTTCGAGAAAGGCGTAATGTTGCAGACCCTGGACTCCCTGTGGAAAGAGCACCTGGCGGCAATGGACTACCTGCGTCAGGGTATCCACCTGCGAGGTTATGCGCAGAAAGATCCGAAGCAGGAGTACAAGCGTGAATCCTTCTCCATGTTTGCTGCCATGCTGGAGTCGCTGAAGTATGAAGTTATCAGCACTCTGAGCAAAGTTCAGGTGCGTATGCCGGAAGAAGTGGAAGCGATGGAGCAGCAGCGTCGTGAAGAAGCTGAGCGTCTGGCACAGATGCAGCAGTTGAGCCATCAGACCGATGAGAGCGAAGCCGCAGCAGCAATCGCAGCGCAGACGGGCGATCGTAAAGTTGGTCGTAACGATCCGTGCCCATGCGGTTCCGGCAAAAAATACAAGGCGTGCCACGGCCGTCTGAGCTAAGAACATAACAAACTGAAAAGGCGCAGATATCTGCGCCTTTTTTATGGAAGTGACATGATGAAAACACTGCAAATTGCTGTCGGGATCATTCGCAACCCGCAAAACCAGATCTTCATTACCCAACGTGCCGCCGATGCGCACATGGCCAACAAATGGGAATTCCCCGGCGGGAAAATCGAATCAGGTGAAACGCCGGAGCAGGCGCTGGTGCGTGAGCTTCAGGAAGAGGTGGGGATCACCCCGCTTGGCGCAACGCTGTTCGATAAGCTGGAGTACCAGTTTCCGGATCGTCACATCACGCTGTGGTTCTGGCTGGTGGAAAGCTGGGAAGGTGAACCGTGGGGTAAAGAGGGGCAGCCGGGTAACTGGATTGAGCTTCAGGCCAGCGATGCGGAAAAATTCCCGCCCGCCAATGAGCCTGTGATACTCCGGCTGGTTGCACAACCGTAGGCCTGCTAAGCGAAGCGCCAGCAGGCTTTGAACGTTACTGCTGGTTTTCGCTCCAGTCATCGCTATCCGAGAGATCGCCTTCGCTCGGAATGCGTTTCTCTTCCGCCGCCCATTCGCCTAGGTCTATAAGCTGACAGCGCTTGCAGCAGAATGGGCGAAATGGACTCACTTCTCCCCAGACGACAGTTTTCCCACAGGTTGGGCAGTTTACGGTGGTTACGTCAGACATCGGCACTCCTTAACAACAGGCCAGTTCAAAATCGAGGCGTTCCGGCACGGTGCCATGTTCACTGTCCAGCGGCATAAAGCGGATCGCGAAACGGCTTTTATGTCCGGAAATTTGCGGGTAAAGCTGCTCGCTAAGAGACAGATTCAGGCGCAGAAGATCGGCGTCGTCGCCGTTATCCTGATAGAAACCGTTGAGACTGGTTTGTTTGCGGAACGGGGCAGAGTTACGCACAAGATCGAGGATCAAGGATAACGTCTGATTCATCGGCTCCAGGCTGCCCAGCCAGCTGTTCACCTGGCGATCGCGCTGTTCCTGCGGCATGTGCAACCACATATGCAGCGTTGGCAGGTCAAAGCTACAGCAACCGCCCGGTATGCTCAGGCGCTGGCGCACCAGCGCAATCAGACGATCCTCTCGTAAAAACTGGCCAACGCGCGGCGCGGCCATCAGCGTCGTGCTGCTGTTTTTCAGCTGCTGGCGTAAAGCGTCAATTCGACTTTGATCCACGCCCGGTACTTCGGCCCAGGCCTGTAATTTACGCTGCTGGCGCTCCAGCTCTTTCAACAGCTCAGTGCGGACGTCACCGCGTTCAATCACATCCAGCAGATCGCCCACGTTGCGGAAAAAATGCAGCGCGGTGGCGTGATCGTCGACAGGCAGATGTTGTGAAAGCTGTTGAATAAGAAATTCTATGCGTAGCCAGGTACGCATTTTTTCGTTAAGCGGGTGCTCAAAAAGGATATGAGTCGACATTATGGTTTTTCCTGTGCAACGGCCTGCGCGGCGAAGGTCAGATACTGCGCGTGCAGACGAGCAACATCCGATGCAATGGCATCTGGTGCGCCGTTATTATCAATAACATCATCCGCAACGGCGAGGCGCGCTTCGCGCGTGGCCTGTGCGGCAAGAATTTGTTCAGCATGTTCGCGTGAAACATGGTCACGCGCCATGGTTCTCTGGATTTGCGTTTCGCGGGAAACGTCAATCACCAGCGTTCTGTCTGCTTTATTCTGAAGCTGATTTTCCACCAGTAACGGGACGACCCACAACACATAGGGCGAACGGGCTGCGGCAATTTGACGCTGAGTTTCCTGGTGGATAATGGGGTGGAGCAGGGCATTAAGCCAGGCTTTTTCCGCTGGATCGGAAAATATGCACTCACGCAGCTGCCGACGATTCAGGGTGCCGTCAGCCTGTATCACACGGCGACCAAAATGCGCTTCGATGACGTTTAAGGCGGGTGTATTGGGTTCTACCACATGACGGGCAATGATATCGGCGTCGATAATCGTGATGCCGAGACGAGCAAACGCGTGCGCAACGGTGCTTTTACCACTACCGATGCCGCCGGTTAATGCGACGATATACCCCATTAAATCAGATCCTGGGAATTATTCAGTTTTAAAATCAGTTGCTTAAAATTCAAACTTACAACAGCCAATGTTTAGCTCTCTTTACCCGCTTTTTACCAGGTAAATTTATAGGATTGTAGCGTAAAAAAAGAGAATTTCGCAGTCTTGCGGAGCAGGTATTAGTGCGTATGATAGCGTCACTGGAGTTGTGCTTTTAATATATTTGCCTCTAACCCCAGGAATCCGCACATGCGTATCGAAGAAGATCTGAAGTTAGGTTTCAAAGACGTTCTTATCCGCCCTAAACGCTCTACACTGAAAAGTCGCTCAGACGTTGAACTCGAACGTCAATTCACCTTTAAGCATTCCGGTCAGACGTGGTCTGGCGTGCCGATTATCGCGGCCAACATGGACACCGTCGGGACCTTCGAGATGGCGACCGCACTGGCGCAATTCGACATCCTTACTGCGGTACACAAACACTACAGCGCTGAAGAGTGGGATGCGTTTGTCGCCTCCGCCTCGGCTGAAGTGGTGAAGCATGTGATGGTCTCGACCGGTACGTCTGATGCAGATTTCGAGAAAACCAAACAGATCCTGAACGCCAATCCGGCGCTGAATTTTGTCTGCATTGACGTGGCAAATGGTTATTCCGAACATTTCGTCCAGTTCGTCAGCAAGGCGCGTGAAGCCTGGCCAACCAAAACCATCATCGCGGGCAATGTGGTGACCGGTGAAATGTGTGAAGAGCTGATCCTCTCCGGAGCCGACATTGTGAAAGTAGGCATTGGCCCGGGCTCCGTTTGCACCACGCGCGTGAAAACCGGTGTGGGTTATCCGCAGCTGTCTGCGGTAATTGAATGCGCTGACGCTGCGCACGGTCTGGGCGGCCAGATCATCAGCGACGGTGGCTGCACCATGCCAGGCGATGTCGCGAAAGCCTTCGGCGGCGGCGCGGATTTCGTGATGCTCGGCGGCATGCTGGCAGGCCACGAAGAGAGCGGCGGTACCGTGGTGGAAGAGAACGGCGAGAAATTCATGCTATTCTACGGAATGAGCTCTGAATCCGCGATGACCCGTCACGTGGGTGGTGTCGCGAAATACCGTGCGGCGGAAGGCAAAACCGTTAAGCTACCACTGCGTGGTCCGGTCGAAAACACGGCGCGCGATATCCTCGGCGGACTGCGTTCTGCCTGCACCTACGTTGGGGCTTCCCGCCTGAAAGAGCTGACTAAACGCACGACGTTTATCCGCGTTCAGGAGCAGGAAAACCGCGTTTTCAATAGCCTCTGACGGCTACGGCTGGCGCGCGTCCGTGCGCCAGCGTTACCCCGCGCTCATTGCATCCCCCAGATGGAAAATCGGCAGATACATTGCCACCACCAGCGTGCCAATAATCAGACCTGTCACGACCAGTAGCAAAGGCTCAAGAAGCGCCGCCAGATTGTCTGCCTGCTGAAATGTCTGTTCCGTATGATGGCGGGCCAGATTCATCAGCATGACATCCAGTGAACCCGACACTTCTCCGGTGCGAATGAGCTGAATACACATTGGCGTAAAAACAGAGGCCTTCTGGAAGGAGCACCACACGGGCATCCCCTGTTCGATATCGCTGCGTATCTCACGGAGTTTCTCCTGCCAGTAGCCACACTCAACGGTCTCCTCCACACTCTCCAGTCCTTGTAAAAAGGCAATTCCGGCCTGCTGGGTTAATGACAGCACGGTAAAAATTTGCCCCAGTTTTTGCCCGCGCATCAGCGTGCCCATCACCGGTACATGTAACAGGACGTACTGCCAGCGCGGATGCCGCCGCAGCTTACAGGCGATGACAACCATTGCCACGAGCAGGGCCAAAAGGGTGAGGATATGCGCCTGAACCAAGGCCGCCAGCCCCATGACTGCCTGCGTGAGCAAAGGGAGCGGGGTGTTGAACGTTTTGTAGATTGCAGCAAACTCAGGCAAAACCAGCGTGACCATCGCCAGCACCACGAAAACGGCCAGCGTCAGGATGATCAGCGGATAGCGCAGCGCTTTCTTCACCTTTGCACTGAGCTGCTGCTGGGATTTTTGTTGCTGCGCAAGCTGACGGCAGCAGGCTTCGAGCTTACCCGTCAGTTCACCCGTCTTCACCATCGAGACATAAAGGGGGCTAAACACCTCTGGCCATTTCTTCATGGCCTCTGACAGAGCGAAACCTTCGCTCAGGTCATCAGCAAGACTGTGCAGCAGCGCCTGCCAGTGCTGCAAAGGATGCTGTTCCGCCAGCATGTGCAGGCTTTGGGACAGCGTGAGTCCGGCCTGTAGCAGCGTGGCGAGCTGGCGAAAAATATCGTAGCAGTGCTGCACCTGCCATCGGTGGCGCTGCTGGCAGCGTTTTAGCGCCAGCGGGTGCAGCTGTTTAAGCACCAGAGCCGTGTAAGCTGCGTTACGGTCGATGGCCCAGAGGGTGCCGGTTTGCACCTCCCCCTCGGTGGTCAGGGCACGCCAGCGCCAGAGCGAATTAGCAGCCATCTGGCATTCCCAGGACGCGCAACAACTCTTCGAGCGTAGTCAGCCCTTGCTCTACGGCCATGCAGCCATGCTCAAACAAAGAGGTCATTCCCGCCTGACGAGCGCTGGACCCAATCACCTCCGTGCTTGCTCCGCTGGCGATGGCCTGCCGCAGCGTGTCGTCGATGACGAGCACTTCAAAAATGGCTACGCGACCATAAAAACCGTGGTAGCAGCGATCGCAGCCGGTGGGTTGCCAGCGAGGAAGCGGCCGGGGCCACAGCGTGCGGGGTAATTCGGTGTGGCGGCTGGCTTCCTGTCGGCAGTACGGGCATAAACGGCGCACCAGCCGCTGGGCAATCACCATCGAGAGCGCCGAAGAGATCATCCAGCGCGCGACACCCATCTGTTGCAGCCGTACCAGCGTTTCAGTCGTCGAATTAGTATGGAGGGTGGACAGCACCAGATGCCCGGTTTGTGCCGCCTTAATGGCAATTTCTGCCGTTTCGCCGTCACGAATTTCACCTACCATAATGATGTCAGGATCCTGCCTGAGCAGGGCGCGCAGCACGCTCTGGAAGGTCAGCCCCGCACGCGGATTAATCTGCGTCTGGTTTAAGCCTGCAAGCGGGATTTCAACGGGATCTTCCACGCTGCAAATATTAACGTCAGGTGTATTTCGCGCCTGTAACGCGCTGTACAGCGTCACTGTTTTCCCGCTACCGGTCGGGCCGGTGACCAGAATCAACCCCTGAGGGCTGTTAAGCGCCTCGGCAAAACGGGCCTGCTGGTCTGCGCTCATCCCCAGCTGTTCAAGCTCCAGAGCCTGCTGTACCTGGTGAAGCAGACGAAGCACGATTTTTTCTCCACCGCTACAGGGAAGGGTTGCGATACGAAAAGAGACGGGGACGCTTGCCAGCTCCACCGTAAACTGACCGTCCTGCGGCAGGCGGCGCTCCGCAATATCCAGTTGACCCAGCACCTTCAGGCGTGCGGCAAGCGTCGTCCCGAGGGCGGCAGAGATCGACGGTTGCGGGTAGAGAACACCGTCGATTCGCAAACGGATCTGGTAGCCGTGCTCCGTCGGTTCAATATGGATGTCAGAAGCCCGCTGGTTTACTGCCTGCTGCAAGGTTGTACTGAGCACGTCAGCGGCTGAGTTTGGCGCGATGCCCGGCAGGTGTGATGATGAGAGGGACTGAAGCCTTTTTTCCATCCGTTCAGCCGTCCAGCACTCAATATCAATACGTTTCTGCGTGGCGAAGCGTAACGCTTCCATCAGCTCAGAGGCAGGATTACCCACCACCGCAATGCTGATCATCTCGGTGTCGCTTGCGAGTAGCAGTGCGTGATGGCGCTGACAGAGCGTCATAAGCTGCTCGGTATTCATTGTCCACTCCTGTCAGTTGTTGTCGAAGCGGAAAACATCTTCACAGGCTTGTCTGAGCGCCGTGTCGGACGCAATTTTGCAGTCACGCGTCCAGCCCGTCATACCGTTACCGTCGCTCCAGATCGGTGTCACGAGCACTTCAAGTCCGTTAAGGCTTTCCTGCCCTGTTAACGATACGATCCCCTTCGCCACGCTCATCGCTGAAACGTAACGTGTGGTTGTCGGGGAGGGGATGCCATTGGTGCCTGCGTCGCAGCGATCCACACCACCACGATCCAGGGCGCAAAGCTCAATGGCGGTGCGGTAGGGGATGAACGTTTGCAGCATATCGGTGAGCGCCGCTTTTCGCAGGTAGTTCTGATAGGCCGGGACGCCAATCGCGCTCAGGATGGCAATAATGCCAATGACCACCATTAGCTCAATCAGGGTAAATCCTTGTTGTCTGTTCATGTCTGCTCCTTATGTTAAGTGGCGCTACTGTGGCAGTGACTGCGCGCAGAAACGAGGGGCAAAAGCGTGAACGTGAAGGGGCTTTCAGGGAAATGATTCAGTGTTGCAGAGAAGGACAGCGTAATTGCGAGCGGTTTCGTATTTCCCCTCTCCGGGCGGAGAGGGGGGATAATTTATTTGAAGCGCATCGAGAGGTCGAGGGCGCGGACGTGCTTGGTCAGGGCGCCTACGGAGATGTAATCGACGCCGGTTTCAGCAAATTCGCGGATGGTGTCGAACGTCACGTTGCCGGACACCTCAAGCTGCGCCTGGCCGTTTGTGCGTTTGACCGCTTCACGCATCTGCTCCGTGTCGAAGTTATCGAGCATGATGATGTCAGCCCCCGCTTTAATGGCCTCGTCCAGCTCCTCCAGCGTTTCCACTTCCACTTCGACGGGCACATCCGGATGCAGCCAGAAGGCTTTTTCCACGGCCTGACGCACCGAGCCAGAGGCAATAATGTGGTTTTCTTTGATCAGGAAGGCATCGGATAGCCCCAGACGATGGTTGGCGCCGCCACCGCAGAGTACCGCGTATTTCAGCGCGGTGCGCAGGCCCGGCAGGGTTTTACGGGTATCCAGCAGCTGCGTGCGGGTGCCTGCCAGCAGGTCAACGTAGCGGCGTACTTCACTGGCAACGCCAGAGAGCGTTTGCACAAAATTGAGCGCGGTGCGTTCACCAGTCAGCAAGACGCGGGACGGGCCGTCCAGTTCGAACAGTGGCTGATTCGCCGTGACCGCATCGCCGTCCTCCACGTGCCATGTTACCTGCACCTCGTCGCCCGCCAGCTGGGTAAAGACCTCCTCAACCCAGCGTTTGCCGCAGAAAACCCCTGCTTCACGGGTGATAATCACCGCATGCGAGCGTGTCTCTTTTGGCAACAATTGGGCGGTAATATCGTTATCGGCGCTGACGTCACCGCCGAGGTCTTCTCTCAGGGCATGGGCAACGCTTGCCGGGATATCACTATTAATACGTTCCAGAAGCGCGTCACGTCGGTGGTCGGGGTTATAGCGGCGAGGCGGCATGATAAAACTCCAAATTGGTAACGAATCATAATATTGAAACATGCTACTCTGAACCGAGTAACAGCACCATAGATAAGGAGTTCCAGCATGTTGTTAGAAAACGGATGGCTGGTGGACGCGCGGCATGTACCGTCGCCGCACCACGACTGCCGCCCGGAGGATGAAAAGCCCACACTGCTGGTGGTTCACAATATTAGTCTCCCGCCGGGTGAGTTTGGCGGTCCGTGGATCGATGCGTTATTCACTGGAACGATAGATCCCGATGCCCACCCCTTCTTTGCTGAGATTGCGCATCTGCGCGTATCGGCGCACTGTCTGATCCGTCGTGATGGCGAAGTGGTTCAGTATGTTCCTTTTGATAAGCGTGCCTGGCATGCCGGCGTGTCGAAGTATCAGGGGCGCGAGCGGTGCAATGATTTCTCCATTGGAATTGAACTGGAAGGAACGGACACCACGCCTTACACCGATGCGCAATATGAGAAACTGGTTGCTGTAACGCAAACGTTAATCGGGCGCTATCCCGCCATTGCAGACAATATTACAGGGCACAGCGACATCGCCCCCCGAAAGAAAAACCGACCCCGGCCCGGCGTTTGACTGGTCCCGGTTTCACGCCATGCTTACCACGTCGTCAGATAAGGAGATAACATGACGTTGTTTACCATGCTGCTGGTTATGATCGCTGAACGCCTGTTTAAGCTCGGCGAGCACTGGCATCTGGATCATCGGCTGGAGGTGTTATTCCGCCGCATCAGGCATTTTTCCATGCTGCGCACGCTGCTGATGGCGGCAGGCGTGATGGCCATTACGTTCCTGTTGCTGCGCTCGCTTTACGGCCTCTTTTTCAACGTGCCGCTGCTGGTGGTGTGGATCCTGCTCGGTGTGTTGTGTATTGGCGCGGGCAAGGTGCGTTTGCACTATCACGCGTATCTGAAAGCCGCTTCCCGGGATGATGCCCACGCGCGCGGCGCGATGGCGAGCGAGTTGACGATGATCCACGGCGTACCGCCGGACTGCGATGAACGCGAGTTTCTGCGGGAGCTGCAAAACGCGCTGCTGTGGATTAACTTCCGTTACTACCTGGCGCCGCTGTTCTGGTTCGTGGTGGGCGGACCCTGGGGGCCGGTACTGCTGATGGGTTACGCGTTCCTGCGCGCCTGGCAGACCTGGCTTGCCCGCTATCTTACGCCGCATGAACGTCTACAGTCCGGCATTGATGCCATCCTGCACGTGCTCGACTGGCTTCCGGTGCGTCTGGTAGGCGTGGTCTATGCCCTCATCGGTCACGGTGAAAAGGCGCTGCCCGCGTGGTTTGTCTCCCTTGCTGACCGTCATACCTCGCAGTATCAGGTTTTAACCCGACTGGCACAGTTCTCGCTGGCGCGTGAGCCGCACACGGACAAAGTCGCAACGCCAAAGGCTGCCGTCTCGATGGCGAAGAAAACGTCGTTTGTGGTGGTGGTGATTGTGGCGCTGCTGACGATTTACGGCACGCTGGTTTAAGCCAGCGCGCCGAAGCCGTTACGGTGTATCTGCGGGCGGGATGCCGAATTCAGGCATCCCGTTTTCGTTCCAGCGGATGAGTTTCAGGCGAGTATGGCGATTGGGATCGTAAAGCGGATCGCCTTCAATTTCAGTGTAGTTTCGCGCGTGGTAGACCAGCACATCTTCGCCTTCCGGCGTCTGCGTAAAGCTGTTATGGCCTGGCCCATACTGACGGTTTTCGTAGCTGGTGACGAACACCGGGCGCGGGGATTTATGCCAGTTAGCCGGGTTTTGCGGATCGGCATTCAGGTCTGCCCACAGTAATCCCATGCAGTAGTTCTCGTCGGTGGCGCTGGCGGAATAGCTGATAAACAGCTTATCGCCATGGAACAGCACCGCCGGGCCTTCATTGACCCAGAACCCGCGGCACTCCCAGTCATATTCCGGTTTACTGAGCATCACCGGCTCGCCTTTCAGCGTCCACGGATTTTCCATTTCACACAGGTAAAGATTCGAGTTACCGGAAATATCCGGGGCTTTTTGCGCCCACAGATACCAGCGTTTACCCTGATGAACAAAGGTGGTGGCATCCAGCGCGAAGGTGTCAAACGGGGTTTTGATTTGCCCTTTTTCTACCCACGTACCGGTGAGCGGATCGCGATCTGCGCATTCAATGGCAAACATGCGATGCTGGAACATCCCGAGATGATCGAGCGCCTGGGTATGCGTGGCGGCAAAATAGATGTACCAACTGCCGTCGATATGATGCAGTTCCGGTGCCCAGATCAGCTGGCTCATCGGGCCGGTGTCGGGCTTGCGCCAGACAACCACCTCTTCGGCATCGCGTAAACCTTCCAGCGAGCCCGCGCGGCGGATCGCCAGCCGATCGTACTCCGGTACGGAGGCGATAAAGTAATATTGCCCATCGTGACGCAGGATATACGGGTCGGCGCGTTGTTCAATAAACGGGTTTGGCCAGGTTTGCATTCGGCTTTCCTTATTTAGTCTCAGCGGCTTTGAGTTCCTGATAATCGTTCAGCTCGCGATAGTTGGTGCGACGCTTTTCCAGATCGGACTGGATCTGCTTCATGGTCTCACGGTCCACTTTCAGCAGACGTACTACGCCCGCGGTAATTAAGTATCCAATGCCAGGAATGACGGTAAAGAGCAGCACGATCCCGTTGATGGCATCCGCGCTCTGCGCTTTTGCGCCCGCATCGTAGCCGTACCAGGAGAGCAGGAAACCGACCATTGCCCCGGCAATCGCCAGACCCAGTTTCAGGAAGAAGATGTTGCCGGAGAAGCTGATCCCGGTGATACGTTTCCCGGTTTTCCATTCACCGTAGTCGTCCACGTCGGCCATCAGGGACCAGTGCAGCGGGGATGGGATCTGGTGCAGGATGTTCAGCAGGACGTAAAGCACAACAATGGTTGTCGTCGCTTTCGGGTCGAAGAAGTAGAAGGCGCAGGAGAAAATCGCCAGCACGATGTTGGTCCAGAAGAAGACCTTCAGCTTGCACCAGCGGTCGGTCAGCACTTTCGCCAGCATACTGCCGAACATCATGCCGACAACGCCCAGGCTGATAAACAGCGTGGCGAAATGGGTGCTTTGCCCCATGACCCAGGTGACGTAATACATGGTGGCCGCCATGCGGATAAAGCCAGGGCAGACGTTGCACAGGGTTAACAGCAGGATCCGCACCCACTGGTCGTTCTTCCACACGTCTTTCAGGTCGTTTTTCAGTTCGTCATGGGTTTGCACCGCCGGACGCACACGCTCGCGCACCGTGGCGAAGCAGAACAGGAACATGCAGGTACCAATCAGCGCCAGCACGGTCATCGCCATCTGGTAGCCTTTGGCTTTGTTATCCCCACCGAACCAGTCGGCCATTGGCAGGAGCGTTAGCGACAGCAGCAGCGTGGCGATACCAACCATAACAAAACGGTAGGACTGGCAGGCAACGCGCTCTTTCGGGTCGTTGGTGATCACGCCGCCGAGCGAGCAGTACGGAATATTGATGGCGGTATAGGTCAGCGACAGCAGGAAGTAGGTGACAAAGGCATAGATAACTTTGCTGTTATAGCTCCACTCTGGCGTGGTGAACATCAGAATGCTGAACAGCGCATAGGGGAAGGCAATCCACAGCAGCCATGGACGAAACCGGCCATATTTGCTGCGGGTACGGTCAGCAATCGCGCCCATGATCGGGTCCGTTACGGCATCAATGACGCGCACGGACAGGAGTAAAACGCCAACCAGTGCAGGAGCCAGACCAAAAATATCCGTATAAAAATAGTTAACAAATAACATGATGGCGCCAAAGATAATGTTGCATCCGGCGTCACCCATGCCATAGCCGATCTTTTCTTTTACTGACAGTTTGTTGTTATTCATCGACAGCTCTCCGGGTTTCGGTATGGAGAGAATTATTCGCTGGCAAACGAATATATGCGTTGCAATATAAAGGCGGTGATATGGAGGATTTTGCTGTTGGCGCGAATTTGTGAGGAAGGTAACAAGACGCTGTACCCGCAACCGCGAGTACAGCGAGAAAACATTTAGTGCGCTTTCACCGTTTTGGCATTTTTCTGTTTCACCATATAACCCACGCCGAGGATCGCAATCCAGACCGGGATCAGGTAGACGGAAATCGCCATGCCTGGGGTGATGAGCATGATGACCAGTACAGCTGCCATGAACAGCAGGCAAACCCAGTTCCCCAGCGGATAGAGCAGGGCAGGGAAGCGCGTGGTTACGCCCTGCTGCTGCTTGGCGCGGCGGAACTTGATGTGCGCGAGGCTAATCATTGCCCAGTTAATCACCAGGGCGGAAACCACCAGCGCCATCAGCAGACCGAAGGCTGATTCCGGGGCCAGGTAGTTAATCAGCACGCACAGCGCCGTCACGACCGCCGACACGATGATGGTATTAACCGGTACGCCACGCTTATCAACGGTGAGCAGCGCTTTCGGTGCGTTGCCCTGTTGCGCCAGGCCGAACAGCATACGGCTGTTGCAGTAAACGCAGCTGTTATAAACGGAGAGCGCAGCGGTCAGCACCACGACGTTGAGCGCGTTCGCCACGAAGGTATCGCCCAGCTCGTGGAAGATGAGCACAAACGGGCTGGTATCCGCCGTGACGCGCGTCCATGGCAGCAGCGAGAGCAGCACCGCCAGGGAGCCCACATAGAAGATCAGGATGCGGTAGATAACCTGATTTGTGGCTTTCGGGATGCTCTGTTCCGGGTTGTCGGCTTCCGCGGCGGTGATGCCCACCAGCTCCAGACCGCCGAAGGAGAACATAATGATCGCCATCATCATCACCAGGCCGGTCATGCCGTGAGGCAAGAACCCGCCTTGCTCCCAAAGGTTGCGCACGGTGGCCTGCGGGCCGCCGTTGCCGCTGAACAGCAGCCAGCCGCCGAAGATGATCATCGCTACAACGGCAATCACTTTGATGATGGCAAACCAGAACTCCATCTCACCGAACACTTTTACGTTGGTGAGGTTAATGGCGTTAATCAGGACGAAGAAGGCCGCCGCAGACGCCCAGGTAGGGATCTCCGGGTACCAGAACTGAATGTATTTCCCGACGGCGGTCAGCTCGGCCATGGCAACCAGAACGTACAGAACCCAGTAGTTCCAGCCCGAGGCGAAACCTGCGAAGCTGCCCCAGTATTTATAGGCGAAGTGGCTGAATGAGCCTGCGACCGGCTCCTCAACAACCATTTCCCCTAACTGACGCATAATCAGAAATGCAATGAAACCCGCTATCGCGTACCCCAAAATAATGCCCGGACCGGCCGACTGGATAACCGATGCACTGCCCAGAAACAGGCCAGTACCAATAGCACCGCCCAGGGCGATGAGCTGTATATGGCGGTTTTTAAGGCCGCGCTTTAGCTGATCGCCATGCTGTTGAGCTTCCATTTGAAACCTCGTGTGTGGTTGTTATGTTCACGCTGTGCGTATGTAATTATGAAAGTCCATATTCTGTATTTATTTCTTTACGGTTAACGATACCGAAAAAAGCGGAGATGGCTTCCGTTAGCGCCAGAATAGTGGTAAGCGCCAGCGAATGCACCTGCTTTATGAAGGGGCGATGACGACTTGAATAAAAAGAAACCAATTGTAAATCGGTACGTTAACCCCTCATACCCCAACCTATAGAATAGAAATTCATCATAAGAGGGCAAATTTTCATTTTTTGCCTTGTTGAATCGCTTCAGATTGCAAAAACCCTCGTTTCATTATGGTTAAAACTGCCTCTTTGGTAGTAACCATTTCATTTGTGCAAAGTTACATTCCTGAAACGTTAGTTCTGTAAGGTTGTTAAAATGTGCCGGGTTTACTGATTTCAATCAAAACCAATATGGACAGAAGGTGAATACTTTGTTACTTTAGCGATACGAACATGAAATTGGTAAGACCAATTGACTCCGGGCAAAAAGGCGTAAGACAGGGAATATGGCCTACAGCAAAATTCGCCAACCAAAACTTTCCGATGTGATTGAGCAGCAGCTGGAGTTTTTAATTCTCGAAGGGACACTGCGCCCGGGCGAGAAGCTCCCGCCAGAACGCGAGCTGGCAAAACAGTTCGACGTTTCACGTCCCTCTCTGCGTGAGGCGATTCAACGTCTCGAAGCAAAGGGCCTGTTGCTCCGTCGCCAGGGTGGCGGAACCTTTGTGCAAAACAGCCTGTGGCAGAGCTTCAGCGACCCGCTGGTAGAACTTCTCTCTGACCACCCAGAATCCCAGTTTGATCTGCTTGAGACCCGTCACGCGCTGGAAGGTATCGCGGCCTATTACGCCGCCCTTCGCAGCACTGATGAAGACCGCATACGTATTCGCGAGCTGCATCAGGCCATTGAACGGGCACAGCAGTCCGGCGATTTAGACGCCGAGTCCAGCGCCGTCGTCCAGTATCAAATTGCCGTCACCGAAGCGGCGCACAACGTGGTGCTCCTCCATCTGCTACGCTGCATGGAGCCGATGCTGGCCCAGAACGTTCGTCAGAATTTTGAATTGTTGTATGCCCGTCGGGAGATGCTCCCGCTGGTAAGCAACCATCGCACCCGAGTATTCGAGGCGATAATGGCCGGGGAACCGGAGCAGGCGCGCGAAGCGTCGCACCGCCATCTGGCTTTCATTGAGGAAATCTTGCTGGACCGCAGCCGTGAACAATCGCGTCGCGAACGTTCATTACGCCGCATACAGCAACGAAAGGATTAAGCGCCAGGTACTTTTAGAGCGCGGCAACTAAACGCAGAACCTGTCTTATTGTGTTTTCTGGCGAAAATACAATGGGACAGGTTCCAGACAAATCAACGTATTAGATAGATAAGGAATACCCCCATGTCAGAACGTCTCCAAAATGACGTGGATCCGATCGAAACTCGCGACTGGCTACAGGCGATCGAATCGGTCATCCGTGAAGAAGGTGTTGAGCGCGCTCAGTATCTGATTGATCAGCTGCTTTCTGAAGCACGCAAAGGCGGCGTGAAAGTGGCTTCAGGTGCAGGGGCTAGCAACTACGTAAACACGATTGCCGTCGAAGACGAACCGGAATACCCGGGCAATCTGGATCTGGAACGCCGTATCCGTTCTGCTATCCGCTGGAACGCCATCATGACCGTTCTGCGCGCATCTAAGAAAGACCTGGAACTGGGTGGCCACATGGCGTCCTTCCAGTCTTCTGCGACCATTTACGAAGTGTGCTTCAACCACTTCTTCCGTGCAGCTAACGAGAAAGACGGCGGCGATCTGGTGTACTTCCAGGGCCACATCTCTCCGGGCATCTATGCACGTGCCTTCCTGGAAGGTCGTCTGACTGAAGAGCAGATGAACAACTTCCGTCAGGAAGTTCACGGTAAGGGTCTGTCTTCTTACCCGCACCCTAAACTGATGCCTGAGTTCTGGCAGTTCCCGACCGTATCTATGGGTCTGGGTCCAATCGGTGCGATCTATCAGGCTAAATTCCTGAAGTACCTGGAACACCGTGGTCTGAAAGACACCTCTGAGCAGACCGTTTACGCCTTCCTGGGCGACGGTGAAATGGATGAGCCAGAATCTAAAGGCGCGATCACCATCGCGACCCGTGAGAAGCTGGACAACCTGTGCTTCATCATCAACTGTAACCTGCAACGTCTGGATGGTCCGGTAACCGGTAACGGCAAGATCATCAACGAACTGGAAGGCATCTTCGCAGGTGCTGGCTGGAACGTGATCAAAGTGATGTGGGGCGGTCGTTGGGATGAACTGCTGCGTAAAGACACCAGCGGTAAACTGATCCAGCTGATGAACGAAACCGTTGACGGCGACTACCAGACCTTCAAATCCAAAGACGGTGCCTACGTTCGTGAGCACTTCTTCGGCAAATATCCTGAAACCGCAGCCCTGGTTGCAGACTGGACTGACGAGCAGATCTGGGCGCTGAACCGCGGTGGTCACGATCCGAAGAAAGTTTACGCTGCACTGAAAAAAGCGCGTGAAACCAAAGGTAAAGCGACTGTGATCCTGGCCCACACCATCAAAGGTTACGGCATGGGTGATACCGCAGAAGGTAAGAACATCGCTCACCAGGTTAAGAAAATGAACATGGACGGCGTGCGTTATATCCGCGACCGTTTCAACGTTCCAGTGACCGATGAGCAGGTAGAAAAACTGTCTTACATCACCTTCCCGGAAGGGTCTGAAGAACACAAGTACCTGCACGAACGTCGTCAGGCGCTGAAAGGCTACCTGCCTGCTCGTCAGCCTAACTTCACCGAGAAGCTGGAACTGCCAGCGCTGGAAGATTTCTCTCAGCTGCTGGAAGAGCAGAACAAAGAGATCTCTACCACTATCGCTTTCGTTCGTGCCCTGAACGTGATGCTGAAGAACAAGTCGATCAAAGATCGTCTGGTTCCAATCATCGCCGACGAAGCGCGTACTTTCGGTATGGAAGGTCTGTTCCGTCAGATCGGTATCTACAGCCCGAACGGCCAGCAGTACACCCCGCAGGACCGTGAGCAGGTTGCATACTACAAAGAAGACGAGAAAGGCCAGATCCTTCAGGAAGGTATCAACGAACTGGGTGCAGGCGCATCCTGGCTGGCCGCTGCGACCTCTTACAGCACCAACAACCTGCCGATGATCCCGTTCTACATTTACTACTCCATGTTCGGGTTCCAGCGTATCGGTGACCTGTGCTGGCAGGCAGGCGACCAGCAGGCTCGCGGCTTCCTGATCGGTGGTACTTCCGGTCGTACGACCCTGAACGGTGAAGGTCTACAGCACGAAGATGGTCATAGCCACATTCAGTCTCTGACTATCCCTAACTGTATCTCTTACGATCCGTCTTACGCGTACGAAGTGGCAGTCATCATGCATGACGGCTTGCAGCGCATGTACGGTGAAGCGCAAGAGAATATTTACTACTACATCACCACCCTGAACGAAAACTACCACATGCCGGCAATGCCAGCAGGTGCCGAGGAAGGTATCCGTAAAGGTATCTACAAACTCGAAACCATCGAAGGTAGCAAAGGTAAAGTTCAGCTGCTGGGCTCCGGTTCTATCCTGCGTCACGTTCGTGAAGCAGCGCAGATCCTGGCGAAAGACTACGGTGTGGGTTCCGATGTGTACTCTGTTACCTCCTTCACTGAACTGGCGCGTGATGGCCAGGATTGTGAGCGCTGGAACATGCTGCACCCAATGGAAACCCCACGCGTTCCGTACATCGCTCAGGTGATGAACGACGCGCCAGCGGTGGCGTCTACTGACTATATGAAACTGTTCGCTGAGCAGGTTCGTACTTACGTTCCAGCTGATGATTATCGCGTACTGGGTACTGACGGCTTCGGTCGTTCTGACAGCCGCGAAAACCTGCGTCACCACTTCGAAGTTGATGCTTCCTACGTGGTTGTAGCAGCACTGGGCGAACTGGCTAAACGTGGCGAAATCGATAAGAAAGTGGTTGCAGACGCAATTACTAAATTCAACATCGATGCAGATAAAGTTAACCCGCGTCTGGCGTAAGAGGTAAAAGAATAATGGCTATCGAAATCAATGTACCGGACATCGGGGCTGATGAAGTTGAAATCACCGAGATCCTGGTCAAAGTGGGCGACAAAGTTGAAGCTGAACAGTCGCTGATCACCGTAGAAGGCGACAAAGCTTCTATGGAAGTCCCGTCTCCTCAGGCTGGCATCGTTAAAGAGATCAAAGTCTCTGTTGGCGATAAAACCGAGACTGGCAAACTGATCATGATTTTCGATTCCGCCGACGGTGCAGCAGCTGCTGCACCTGCGCAGGAAGAGAAGAAAGAAGCCGCTCCTGCTGCTGCTCCAGCGGCGGCCGCGGCAGCGAAAGAAGTGAACGTGCCTGACATCGGCGGTGACGAAGTTGAAGTCACTGAAATCCTGGTGAAAGTGGGCGATACCGTTGCGGCTGAGCAGTCACTGATCACCGTAGAAGGCGATAAAGCCTCTATGGAAGTACCAGCGCCATTCGCCGGTACCGTTAAAGAGATCAAGATCAACACCGGTGACAAAGTGTCTACGGGTTCCCTGATCATGATTTTCGAAGTGGCGGGCTCTGAAGGCGCTGCGGCTCCAGCGAAAGCGGAAGCTGCTCCGGCTCCGGCTGCTGCACCAGCGGCTGCTGGCGGCGTGAAAGACGTTAACGTACCAGACATCGGCGGTGACGAAGTTGAAGTGACCGAAGTGATGGTGAAAGTGGGCGACAAAGTTGCCGCTGAACAGTCACTGATCACCGTTGAAGGCGACAAAGCTTCCATGGAAGTGCCTGCGCCGTTCGCGGGTACCGTTAAAGAGATCAAAATCAGCACCGGCGACAAAGTCTCTACCGGCTCTCTGATCATGGTCTTCGAAGTGGAAGGCGCTGCACCTGCCGCCGCTCCTGCTGCTGCTCCGGCACCGGCTGCTGCACCGGCTCAGGCTGCTAAACCGGCTGCTGCCCCTGCTGCTAAAGCAGAAAAATCTGAGTTCGCTGAAAACGACGCTTACGTCCACGCAACTCCGCTGATCCGTCGCCTGGCGCGCGAATTCGGCGTGAACCTGGCGAAAGTGAAGGGCACCGGCCGTAAAGGACGTATCCTGCGCGAAGACGTTCAGGCTTACGTGAAAGACGCGGTGAAACGCGCCGAAGCTGCACCTGCGGCAGCCGCTGGCGGCGGTATCCCGGGTATGCTGCCATGGCCGAAAGTGGACTTCAGCAAGTTCGGCGAAATCGAAGAAGTGGAACTGGGCCGTATCCAGAAAATCTCCGGTGCTAACCTGAGCCGTAACTGGGTGATGATCCCGCACGTTACCCACTTCGATAAGACCGATATCACCGATCTGGAAGCGTTCCGTAAACAGCAGAACGCCGAAGCTGAGAAGCGTAAGCTGGACGTGAAGTTCACCCCAGTGGTCTTCATCATGAAAGCGGTTGCGGCGGCGCTGGAACAGATGCCACGCTTCAACAGCTCCCTGTCCGAAGACGGCCAGAAGCTGACGCTGAAGAAATACATCAACATCGGTGTTGCGGTTGATACGCCAAATGGTCTGGTTGTTCCGGTCTTCAAAGACGTGAACAAGAAGAGCGTCACAGAGCTGTCCCGTGAACTGACCACCATCTCCAAGAAAGCGCGTGATGGTAAGCTGACTGCCGGCGAAATGCAGGGCGGCTGCTTCACCATCTCCAGCATCGGCGGCCTGGGTACCACCCACTTCGCGCCGATTGTGAACGCGCCGGAAGTGGCTATCCTCGGTGTGTCCAAGTCCGCGATGGAGCCGGTGTGGAATGGCAAAGAGTTCGTACCGCGTCTGATGATGCCAATCTCTCTGTCCTTCGACCACCGCGTGATCGACGGGGCTGATGGTGCGCGTTTCATCACCATCATTAACAACATGCTGAGCGACATTCGCCGCCTGGTGATGTAATCGAAAAGCCGGCCAATCGGCCGGCTTTTTTCTGATAATCTCATGGGGTTTTTGAGGTTATTGGTGAAAGCGATAATTCGTGAGCCGTTTGTTGTTTCAAAATTGTTAACAATTTTGTAAAATACGGGCGGATAGAACGACCCGGTGGACGACGGGTATACATTAAGAGGTCATGATGAGCACAGAAATCAAAACTCAGGTCGTAGTACTTGGGGCAGGCCCGGCAGGTTATTCCGCAGCATTTCGCGCCGCGGATTTAGGTCTGGAAACCGTCATCGTAGAACGTTACAGCACCCTCGGCGGTGTTTGTCTGAACGTCGGCTGTATCCCTTCTAAAGCGCTGCTGCACGTAGCGAAAGTTATCGAAGAAGCCAAAGCGCTGGCTGAACACGGTATCGTCTTCGGCGAGCCGAAGACCGACATCGACAAAATTCGTACCTGGAAAGAGAAAGTTATCACTCAGCTGACCGGCGGTCTGGCGGGTATGGCCAAAGGCCGTAAAGTGAAAGTGGTAAACGGTCTGGGTAAATTCACCGGTGCGAACACCCTGGAAGTGGAAGGTGAAAACGGTAAAACCGTGATTAACTTCGACAACGCGATCATCGCGGCAGGCTCTCGCCCAATCGAACTGCCATTCATTCCACATGAAGATCCACGCGTGTGGGATTCCACCGATGCGCTGGAGCTGAAAACCGTTCCTAAGCGTCTGCTGGTTATGGGCGGCGGTATCATCGGTCTGGAAATGGGTACCGTGTACCATGCGCTGGGTTCAGAGATCGACGTGGTTGAAATGTTCGACCAGGTTATCCCGGCTGCCGACAAAGACATCGTTAAAGTCTTCACCAAACGCATCAGCAAGAAATTCAACCTGATGCTGGAAACCAAAGTGACTGCCGTTGAAGCGAAAGAAGACGGTATTTACGTTTCCATGGAAGGCAAAAAAGCCCCATCCGAACCACAGCGTTACGACGCCGTACTGGTGGCTATCGGCCGTGTGCCGAACGGTAAAAACCTCGACGCGGGCAAAGCTGGCGTGGAAGTGGACGACCGTGGCTTCATCCGCGTTGACAAACAGCTGCGTACCAACGTGCCGCACATCTTTGCTATCGGCGATATCGTCGGTCAGCCAATGCTGGCGCACAAAGGTGTTCACGAAGGTCACGTTGCCGCTGAAGTTATCGCCGGCATGAAGCACTACTTCGATCCGAAAGTGATCCCATCTATCGCCTACACCGAGCCAGAAGTTGCATGGGTTGGTCTGACTGAGAAAGAAGCGAAAGAGAAAGGCATCAGCTACGAAACCGCCACCTTCCCGTGGGCTGCTTCTGGCCGTGCTATCGCGTCCGACTGCGCAGACGGTATGACCAAACTGATCTTCGACAAAGAAACTCACCGTGTAATCGGTGGTGCGATTGTCGGTACCAACGGCGGCGAGCTGCTGGGTGAAATCGGTCTGGCTATCGAAATGGGCTGTGACGCGGAAGACATCGCGCTGACCATCCACGCTCACCCGACTCTGCACGAGTCCGTGGGCCTGGCGGCAGAAGTGTTTGAAGGTAGCATCACCGACCTGCCAAACGCGAAAGCGAAGAAGAAATAAGTTTCTTCAGATGAAAAAAGCGGCCTCAGGCCGCTTTTTTTATGCACTGCGTTCAGGGGATGACAGGCTGCCAGGTTTTATCCGGGTGGTATGCAGCGAGCGCCTGCGCTTTCTGCGCCGAATCGTTGCCGAGATTTGCCTGATAAACCTTGTCTTCCTGGTTAACGACAAAGCTCATTACCCCCGTCTGACCATAGCTTACGGGCCAGGCAACCATCGCAAAGCCATTTTTATCCGACAGAATGCGGAACCGATAGCCGTGATAGCCCATACCAGGCTCCGGCGGGCTAAAGGCGGGACCCAGCGGGCTTGGCGCTTCGCCCGGCGAGATGGGCCAGTACAGGCCGTCTTTTAGCCCTGGCGTGCTGACAATCTTCTGCGCATAGCGGTGGTTCATGGCGTAGTAGCTCCGCTGTGCGTCGACGTAGGCGTGCAGCGCTTCGATAGCCGCGAGTTCGTTGCGGCCGATTTCGCGGGTCAGGATCTCATCAGCCGCTTTCTGCATATCAAATTGCCAGCCCTCTTTTTTCTTCACTACCGGTATGGGGAGTTGCCAGCCGTTATCGCCAACTGACAGATGGGCAATATCGCCGCTGATTTCGGTACGATGGTTTATCTTCCAGTCACGCAGGAATCGAGCCACCGCCTCCGGATCAACCCCTTCAGGTGGCAGATAGTCGCGCCAGTTATCCCCCAGCAGGTCGGCCATCGCGCTCTCATTCTGCTCGCTGATGGCCTTCGTCAGGGCATTGGCCGCCTGCTCAGGTGTGGAGAAAGATTGCTGGGCGAAGGCGAAGGTGGATACCATCAACAACAGCATTCCACCGATCGGTTTCATGTTCATAGCGGCTCCCTTAACGACGGTGGAATTCATGGTGTTCGGTATGGTGTTCGGACAGCTGCTGGCGGAAGCTGGCACGCTGCTCACTGTTCAGCGACGCGTGCTGGCGGCTTTGCAGCCCGCGCTGGTGCTGGGCCTGCCAGCTGGCCGAACGGCTGTCGTTGCCGCTCAGGGCGTTTGCCCGCAGCGGCTGATGCTGAACCTGCGTCGGGCGTCTGGTTTGCGCAAGAGTATTATTCATCTGTTGTGCGTGGGGCCGCGCGCTGTCGTAGCCGCGATAGTTGCTGCGCTGAGAGAGCTGCTTCAGTTGCTGCGCGGACGCTGAATGTTGCGGGAAATGCGCGTCGCCATGCTGTAGCTGTGTGAGAGTTTTGCCCGTCGACTGCTGTACCTGCGCCATCGCGGCCTGCCGCTGGCTATCGCGGTTGACCGGCTGCTGCCGGGTAGCGCTCAACCCGCCCGGCACTGAAGTCTGATGATAGCGGCTGGCAAGCTGGCTATTGGCGTAGGGCACGCCGTTGCGGTAGGCCGGATTATGCTGCCAGACCTGGTGATTATCGGTACGGTGCTCGCCGGTGATCTTATTGAAGTTATTAACATTAATATTAATGTTATCGCCGTTATGCGAATAACCGCCGTGGTGATCGTCATCATGATCGTGATGATGATCGTCGTCATCGTCCCAGTCGATGTTACTGAACAGCGCATAGGTGGTGGCTACGCCGAGGCTATAGCCAAAGCCTCTGACAAAACTATTGGTAAACTGCTGGCCGGGAGACGGAGGCAGATACACCGGCGGATAGCTGGCATTTGGCCACGTGCCGTAAACGGTGGAAGGGTTGTAGGTAGGGACATAAACCACCTGTGGATCGGCTGGCTCAATTTTAATCACCGTCGGACTAGCCGACGTTGACGTCGCGGCTGTACTGGCGGAGGCTGGCGCAGATTTTTTCACGGTGGTGACGGTCTGCTGCGGGGTGGATTGCAATGTGCCTGTCTGCTTCGCCAGCAGGCGCAGACGCTGCACGGAATCCATCACATCCTTTGGCTGGGCCAGAAAGGCGTCGCCGAGGCTTTGTACCCACGACGGGTTTTCCCCCATCAGCGACATTAACTGCGGAAAGGCGACCAGCGATTTCACGCTGGCATCCCATGGCTGCCCGCTGACCGCCTGAATGGCGGCATCGCCCTGCATTTTAGGGTTGTCCTTTGACCACTGGGCGGCCTGAATCACGCTCGCCGGATAGGTTGAGGCCATCAGAATTTGCGACAGCAGCGCGTCGGGGTAGAGCGCAATGGGCGCGGTCCACTGATCGATCTGCGCGGCGGTATAGGCAGGGGTGGCCACCGGGGCAGGCTGTGCTGCCGGGTCGGGGAGCTGCGGGGCTACCGGCGCAGGTGCGGGAGCGGGTTCCGTTGCGCGGCTTTTAACGAACATGACGCCCGAGGCGGCAAACAGCCCCGCACTGCAAAGCAGAACAAGAAGATGTGGTTTAAAAGGCAACTTCATAGATTGACTCCAACGAGACGAGTGCAGTGCCGTGAGGCGTTGCTGTTGCCGCGAGTATCATTCACCCGTGTTTTACAGTTTTGACTTTTGTTGGGAAAAACTCTGAAGCATCCGGATAAAGAGTGTGAGTATTTATTACACAATTATATCGGATGGCTGAGCAGGCGACGGAAATTCAGAAGGCCGCTCTTGCGAGCGACCAGCAGCGCGTTGCCGGGGGGACGACAGACTTACGGAACTGCTTCCGGGCCCGGTGACGGGGTGCTACATCATGCTTAACGATTCAGCAAATTTTTTAATGTTGCTTTTTTGTAAACAGATTAACACTGTGCAGAAATCCTGCTATGCTGCCCGACGCGGTATCGGGCATTTACCCTACAAACTGCTGTCTCACAGGAGCGTGAAGAGAACGCCCGCCGCATATGACAATGAGAGCGAGGAGAACCGTCGTGCTAGAAGAATACCGTAAGCACGTAGCAGAACGTGCCGCCGAGGGAATTGTACCCAAACCGTTAGATGCAACCCAAATGGCCGCGCTCGTCGAGCTGCTGAAGAACCCGCCTGAGGGCGAAGAAGAATTCCTGTTAGATCTGCTGATCAACCGTGTACCGCCTGGCGTAGATGAAGCTGCCTACGTAAAAGCCGGATTCCTTGCCGCCGTTGCCAAAGGCGAAGCCACCTCCCCACTGGTTACTCCTGAAAAAGCGATTGAACTGCTCGGCACCATGCAGGGTGGCTATAACATTCATCCGCTGATTGACGCGCTGGATAACGACAAGCTGGCACCGATTGCCGCTAAAGCGCTCTCTTCAACGCTGCTGATGTTCGATAACTTCTACGATGTGGAAGAAAAAGCCAAAGCAGGCAACGTCTATGCGAAGCAGGTGATGCAGTCCTGGGCCGATGCCGAATGGTTCCTGAACCGCCCTCAGCTTGCTGAAAAAATTACCGTTACCGTCTTCAAAGTGACCGGTGAAACCAACACCGATGACCTCTCCCCGGCACCGGACGCGTGGTCTCGTCCTGATATCCCTCTGCACGCCCTGGCGATGCTGAAAAACGCCCGTGAAGGCATTGAGCCGGACCAGCCGGGCAGCGTTGGCCCGATCAAACAGATCGAAGCCCTGCAACAAAAAGGTTTCCCGCTGGCTTACGTGGGTGACGTTGTGGGTACCGGCTCTTCCCGTAAGTCCGCCACCAACTCCGTCCTGTGGTTCATGGGCGACGACATTCCGCACGTGCCAAACAAGCGCGGCGGCGGCCTGTGCCTCGGCGGCAAAATTGCACCAATCTTCTTTAACACCATGGAAGATGCTGGCGCGCTGCCGATCGAAGTGGATGTCTCTAACCTGAACATGGGCGACGTGATTGACGTTTACCCGTACAAAGGTGAAGTGCGTAATCACGAAACTAATGAGCTGCTGGCAAGCTTTGAGCTGAAAACCGACGTGCTGATCGACGAAGTACGTGCTGGTGGCCGCATTCCGCTGATCATCGGCCGTGGCCTGACCACCAAAGCGCGTGAAGCGCTGGGTCTGCCGCACAGCGACGTGTTCCGTCAGGCGAAAGACGTGGCGGAAAGCAACCGTGGCTTCTCGCTGGCACAAAAAATGGTCGGTCGCGCCTGCGGCGTCGCTGGTATCCGTCCTGGCGCGTACTGCGAGCCGAAGATGACCTCCGTCGGCTCTCAGGACACCACCGGTCCGATGACCCGTGATGAGCTGAAAGACCTGGCGTGCCTGGGCTTCTCTTCCGATCTGGTGATGCAGTCCTTCTGCCACACTGCGGCGTATCCGAAGCCGGTTGACGTGACCACGCACCACACGCTGCCAGATTTCATCATGAACCGCGGTGGCGTGTCTCTGCGTCCGGGCGACGGCGTTATCCACTCCTGGCTGAACCGCATGCTGCTGCCGGATACCGTCGGTACCGGCGGTGACTCCCATACCCGTTTCCCAATCGGTATCTCCTTCCCGGCGGGTTCCGGTCTGGTGGCGTTTGCTGCCGCGACCGGCGTGATGCCGCTGGATATGCCGGAATCGGTGCTGGTGCGCTTCAAAGGTAAAATGCAGCCGGGTATTACCCTGCGCGACCTGGTTCACGCGATCCCGCTGTATGCCATCAAACAGGGTCTGCTGACCGTTGAGAAAAAAGGGAAGAAAAACATCTTCTCTGGCCGCATTCTGGAAATTGAAGGTCTGCCGGATCTGAAAGTTGAGCAGGCTTTCGAGCTGACCGATGCCTCCGCTGAGCGTTCGGCTGCGGGCTGTACCATCAAGCTGAACAAAGAGCCGATTATTGAGTATCTGAACTCTAACATCGTGCTGCTGAAGTGGATGATTGCAGAAGGCTACGGCGACCGTCGTACGCTGGAGCGTCGTATCCAGGGCATGGAAAAATGGCTGGCCGATCCGCAGCTGCTGGAAGCCGATGCTGACGCAGAGTACGCGGCGGTGATCGACATCGATCTGGCGGATATCAAAGAGCCAATCCTGTGTGCACCGAACGATCCGGACGACGCGCGTCCGCTGTCCGAAGTTCAGGGCGAGAAGATCGACGAAGTGTTCATCGGTTCGTGCATGACCAACATCGGCCACTTCCGTGCAGCCGGCAAGCTGCTGGATACCCACAAAGGCCAGCTGCCAACCCGTCTGTGGGTGGCGCCGCCAACCCGTATGGACGCGGCTCAACTGACCGAAGAGGGCTACTACAGCGTGTTTGGTAAGAGCGGTGCGCGTATCGAAATTCCTGGCTGTTCCCTGTGTATGGGCAACCAGGCGCGCGTAGCCGACGGCGCGACGGTGGTCTCCACCTCGACCCGTAACTTCCCGAACCGTTTAGGTACCGGTGCGAACGTCTTCCTGGCCTCTGCGGAACTGGCGGCGGTTGCGGCGCTGATTGGCAAACTGCCAACGCCGGAAGAGTACCAGACCTTTGTGGCTCAGGTGGATAAGACGGCGGTGGATACCTATCGCTACCTGAACTTCGACCAGCTCTCTCAGTACACCGAGAAGGCAGACGGGGTGATCTTCCAGACGGCGGTATAAACAGCAAAACCGTCTCTACGAGACGGTTTTTAGTGTTTGCACCCTCTCCCGTGGGAGAGGGACGGGGTGAGGGCATCAGGCCGCAGGTCTTGCTCTCACCTTTTTATTTTCATTTCTCCCACCTCCCACGCTTTTTTTCTTCCTCGCTGCTGCGATAATTACCTTAATGGCTTTGCAGAGGAAAACACTATGGATTACGAATTTCTGCGCGACATCACCGGCGTGGTGAAAGTGCGAATGTCGATGGGGCACGAAGCCGTTGGACACTGGTTTAACGAAGAGGTGAAAGAGAACCTCGCGCTGCTGGATGAAGTTGAGCAGGCGGCGGAAACGGTGAAAGGCAGTGAACGCTCCTGGCAACGCGCCGGGCACGAATACACCCTGTGGATGGATGGCGAAGAGGTGATGGTGCGCGCCAACCAGCTTGAGTTCTCGGGTGATGAAATTGAAGAGGGGATGAGCTACTACGACGAAGAGAGCCTGTCGCTGTGCGGCGTGGAAGACTTCCTGAGTGTGGTGAATGCCTACCGCGACTTTATGAAACAGAAGTAACTTCCCGAAGCGTCCCTGCTCCGGGTCACGTTTACACGGTCGGAATGTTACGGCCGTAGTAAATTTCGCGCATCTCTTTCCAGAGCAGGTCGGTAATGACCTTTCGCTCTTCCTCACTTAAATCTTCCGGCTTCGTGTGGAACATGTAGTGCTTAAGGTCGAATTCCTTAAGTAACATTTTGGTGTGGAAGATATTCTCCTGATAGACGTTCACATCCATCATGTCGTACAGCGACTTCATGTCCTCGGACATGAAGTTCTGAATGGAGTTGATCTCATGATCAATGAAGTGCTTCATGCCGTTGATATCACGGGTAAAACCGCGTACGCGATAATCAATGGTGACGATGTCCGATTCCAGCTGGTGGATTAAATAATTCAACGCATTCAGCGGTGAAATCACGCCGCAGGTGGACACTTCAATATCCGCGCGGAAGGTACACAGCCCGCCTTCCGGGTGGCTTTCCGGGTAGGTGTGCACGCAGATGTGGCTTTTATCCAGGTGAGCAACCACCACTTCCGGCAGCGGGCCGGGGTGTTCGGTTTTGTCGATAAGCTGTGGGTCAACCGGCTCTTCACTCACCAGAATGGTGACGCTCGCACCCTGAGGCTCATAATCCTGGCGCGCGATATTGAGGATGTTCGCGCCGATAATCGAGCAGGTCTCTGTCAGGATCTCGGTCAGACGGTTGGCGTTGTAGAGTTCATCGATATAGGCGATGTAACCATCGCGCTCTTCTGCTGTTTTGGCGTAGCAGATATCGTAAATACAAAAACTCAGGCTTTTGGTCAGATTGTTAAAGCCATGCAGTTTAAGCTTTTTCAATTAGTTCACCTCCTTTGAGGACAGCGCGTCTTGCAGATATTGAGGCAACGCAAAGGCTGCGGTATGAATAGCCGGATTGTAGTATCGGCACTGTAGACCTGCCTGATGGAAGCGGGCCTGAATAATTTCGGTGGAGAGATGACGTAATACGTCGTTATCCGTCGCCCAGGCAAAGGTCATGATACCGCCGTAGTACGTCGGAATGGCCGCCTGATAGAAGCTGACGTCAGCAAAATAGGTGCTCAGCTTACGGTGGCTATCAAGCGCTTCATCCTGTTGCAGGAAGCAAACGCCGTTTTGCGCCACAAAAATTCCGCCAGGCTTCAGGCAGCGCTTGCAGCCTTCGTAAAACGACGAGGTAAACAGCGACGCGCCCGGACCGATAGGGTCGGTACAGTCAGAGATAATGACATCAAACGTTTGCGTGGTCTGGTTAACAAAATTGACACCATCGTCGATAACCAGATTAAACCGCGGATCGTCATAGCTGCCGGCATTATGGTTGGGCAGATACTGGCGGCAGAACGACACGACCCCGGCGTCAATTTCCACCATGGTGATGGTTTCGACATTCTGATGGCGAGAGACTTCACGCAGCATCGCGCCGTCGCCGCCGCCGATAATCAGCACGTCCTTCGCGTGGCCGTGGGCCAGCAGCGGGACGTGGGTCATCATTTCGTGATAGATAAACTCGTCGCGCTCGGTGGTTTGCACCACGCCGTCCAGCGCCATCACGCGGCCAAAAGCGGCGTTTTCGAATATTATCAAATCCTGATGATCGGTTTTCTCATGATAGAGCACGTTATCCACGGCAAAATACTGACCAAAATGGTCGTGCAGCGTTTCTTGCCATACCGTTTTTTCGGTCATGGGGAGCACCTCCTTCGTTAACATCCATTACATCCGGCAGATGGGCGCAACACAACACCACCGTGAGGCGGTTAGCGGGTCAACAAGGGGCGTCGGGAAGGTTACTTCACGTAGGCGAGCAGGCTGAGTGAATCGCGAGCCAGCGCTTTGCATTTTTTAGCAGTGGGAATGCCAATACCGCTTAAATCACGGTAGCTGTCTTCACCGAGCGCCTTCATGTCGAAGCTGTCGTAGTTGCTGAGGTCCCATTGATTCTGCTGGGCAAAAAAGACCAGTGCGCGACGAATTTGCCCATTGGGTAAATTCTGGTAACCACAATCGTTTTTCAGAAAAACAAAAACTGCCGTCAGATCGGCCATATCTTCCGCTTCGTTTTCACTTAGCGCGTAACTGTTCGCACACATCGCCATCAGGCTGGCGAACAAAATTGTTCTGAAAAACGTCTTCATTGCCTTTACCACTGCATCACGGAAAATTAACGTTAGCATACTTGATGCCAGGCCGACGATCTTTATTATTGCCGCCGTGCTTGACCTTCCGGTAAGGGGAGGGTTTATGCTCAAAAGATCGCCTGCTGAAAATAAGGAAATGCACATGCAACGTCGTGATTTTTTAAAATTTTCTGCCGCGCTGGGGGTTGCCAGCGCGATACCTCTCTGGAGCCGCGCCGTTTTTGCCGCCGACAGACCGGCTTTACCCATTCCTGAATTACTCGCCCCAGATGCCCGCAGCCGCATTCAGCTTGTGGTGCAGGCCGGTAAAACCACGTTCGGTCAGCACGCCGCCACGACGTGGGGGTATAACGGCAATCTGCTCGGCCCGGCGTTGCAGTTACGCAAAGGGAAGGCGGTGACGGTAGACATTCATAACACGCTTGCGGAAGAGACCACGCTGCACTGGCACGGGCTGGAAGTCCCGGGCGAAGTGGATGGGGGGCCTCAGGGCGTCATCAGGCCTGGTGGTAAACGCAGCGTAACCTTTACCCCGGAACAACGCGCGGCGACCTGCTGGTTCCACCCGCATCAGCATGGCAAAACGGGCCATCAGGTGGCGATGGGGCTGGCCGGGCTGGTGCTGATTGAAGACGATGAAAGCCGCCTGCTGCGCCTGCCGAAACAGTGGGGTATCGACGATGTCCCGGTGATTGTGCAGGACAAAAAATTCAGCGCTGACGGGCAAATTGACTATCAGCTGGACGTAATGAGCGCGGCGGTAGGCTGGTTTGGCGATACGCTGCTGACCAACGGCGCGATCTACCCGCAGCATGCCGCGCCAAAAGGCTGGCTGCGCTTACGTCTGCTTAACGGCTGTAACGCCCGCTCGCTGAACTTCGCCACCAGCGATAAACGCCCGCTTTACGTAGTGGCAAGCGACGGCGGCCTGCTGCCGGAGCCGGTGAAGGTGAGCGAGCTGCCGATGCTGATGGGCGAGCGCTTCGAGGTGTTGGTGGATATCAGCGATGGCAAAGCGTTTGACCTGGTGACCCTGCCGGTCAGCCAGATGGGGATGGCCGTTGCGCCGTTTGATAAGCCGCATCCGGTCCTGCGCATTCAGCCACTACAGATCACCGCCTCCGGTACGCTGCCGGAGACCCTCACCACTCTGCCAGCACTCCCGTCGCTGGATGGGCTTACGCAGCGTAAACTTCAGCTCTCCATGGACCCGATGCTCGACATGATGGGCATGCAGGCGCTGATGAAGAAGTACGGCAATCAGGCCATGGCGGGAATGCATCACGGCCAGATGATGGGCCATATGAATATGGACCACGGCAATATGGGCGGCATGAATCACGGCGGCCATGGTTTCGATTTCCACAATGCCAACCGCATCAACGGCAAAGCGTTCGATATGAATACGCCCATGTTCGCCGCCACGAAAGGGCAGTTTGAACGCTGGATGATTTCAGGCGAAGGGGACATGATGCTGCACCCGTTCCATATCCACGGCACGCAGTTCCGTATTCTGTCTGAAAATGGTAAAGCGCCGGAGCCGCATCGCGCGGGCTGGAAAGATACGGTGAGGGTGGAAGGCGGCGTCAGCGAGGTACTGGTGAAGTTCGACCACGAGGCACCGAAAGAGTTTGCCTATATGGCCCACTGTCATCTGCTGGAGCATGAAGATACGGGGATGATGCTCGGTTTTACCGTATAAAAAAAGCCGGGTGGCGGCTTCGCCTTACCCGGCCTACATATGGAAATCGTAGGCCCGGTAAGCGTTAGCGCCACCGGGCTTTTTCGTTACTTAGCGTCGTCAGGCAGTGCATACGCGACAATATAGTCGCCCATCTTCGTGCCAAACGAACCGTGACCACCCGCGGAGATGACAACATACTGTTTGCCATTCACTTCATAGGTCATCGGCGTTGCCTGTCCACCGGCTGGCAGACGGCCTTGCCACAGTTTTTCACCGTTGGTCATGTTGTACGCGCGCAGGTAGTTATCTGCGGTTGCCGCGATAAACAGCACGTTACCGGCGGTGGAGATTGGGCCACCCAGCATTGGCATACCCATATTGAACGGCACTGGAACAGGCATCGGGAACGGCATGCTGTCCTGTGGCGTACCAATACGTTTTTTCCAGACGATCTTATTGGTCTTCAGATCCAGACCGGAGATATAACCCCAGGCAGGCTGTTTACACGGCAGACCGAACGGAGAAAGGAACGGATTCAGAGTCACACCATAAGGAACGCCATACTGCGGCTGGATACCGGCTTCGGTACCGCTGCCTTTCGCATCTTTCGGCTGCTCCATTGGGTTACCCGGACCGCGTGGGATCAGACGGGAAACGAACGGCAGCGCCATTGGGTTAGCGATGGCGACCTGACGGTTAGGGTCAACGGAGATCCCACCCCACTCGAACATCCCCAGGTTACCCGGGAAGACCAGCGTGCCCTGCTCTGAAGGCGGCGTGAAGATGCCTTCATAGCGCAGTTGATGGAACATCACGCGGCACACCAGCTGGTCAAACATGGTGGCACCCCACATGTCTGCACCGCTGAGATCTTTCTTCGGACGGAAGCTCAGGTCAGAGAACGGCTGCGTTTTGGTGACGTAGTCGCCTTTGGCCGCGCCCTGCGGAACCGGTTTTTCTGGCGCAGGAACAACCAGCTTACCGTTGCTGCGATCCAGCACGAAGATGTTGCCGGTTTTGGCCGGGGCGTAAATCACCGGAACGGTTTTACCGTTAACGGTAATGTCCGCCAGCGTCGGCTGGGACGGCATATCCATATCCCACAGATCGTGGTGAACGGTCTGGTAGCTCCATGCCAGTTTACCGGTCGTTGCGTTCAGCGCCACGATGGAGCTGGCGTAACGTTCCTGCTCCGGCGTGCGGTTACCGCCCCAGATATCCGGCGTGGTCACGCCCATCGGCAGGTAAACCAGGTCCAGCTTCGCGTCATAAGCTGCCGGTGCCCAGGAGTTCGGTGAGTTAAAGGTAAAGGTGTGTTCATCGGATGGGATCGCGTTAGGATCTTTCGCGCCCGGGTCGAAGGCCCACAGCAGTTTACCGGTGTTCACGTCGAAACCACGGATAACGCCGGAGGTTTCGCGGGTAGAGAAGTTATCCGTTACCGAACCGGCAATCACGATGGTTTTATCAGTGATGATTGGCGGGGAGGTCGGCTCATACAGACCCGGCGTAGTGTCCGGCATGTTGGTCTGAAGATTCAGAATGCCTTTGTTAGCGAAGGTTTCGCACAGCTTACCGGTCTCAGCGTTGATGGCAAACAGGCGGCCATCGTTCACCGGCAGCATAATGCGGCGAGGACAGTCGGCAATGACTTCCGGGCTGGCATTATCTGCGCGCGCTTCGTGGTAAGAGACGCCGCGGCAGGTGATGTGCTGGAACGACGGGTTGGAGTTCAGCTGTGGATCAAAGTGCCATTTCTCTTTACCGGTGGCCGCGTCGAGCGCGAACAGGCGCTGGTGCGCCGTACACAGGTAGAGCATGTTGCCCACTTTAATCGGGGTCACTTCGTTGGTCAGCTCACCCGGATCGTTTGGCATCTTCAGGTCGCCGGTACGGAATACCCAGGCTTCCTTCAGGTTTTTCACGTTGTCCGCGTTGATCTGCTTCAGCGGGGAGTAGCGTTGACCTTCCTGGTTACGACCATAAGCAGGCCAGTCACCGTCCGCCACCTGCGAAATAGCCGCAGCCGGCGTGGATTCCGCGTTCAGCGTGCCATTGATCTCCTGCGGGTCGTTAAAACCGGCCCAGGTCAGGATGCCGCCACTAATCAGCAGAGCAACGACCAGACCGGCCACGGCGCCACTGGAAGGGACAATCAGACGACGCCAGACAAACGGCAGGATCAGCCAGATACCGAAGAAGACCAGAATGTCGCTGCGCGGCGTCAGCGCCCAGAAGTCGAACCCGACTTCCCAGACGCCCCAGATCATGGTTGCGAGCAGTAACGCTGCGTACAACCACAGAGCAGATTGTTTTCTGCGTAAAAGCAGGACGGTTACGCCAACCATAACCAGACCCGCAATCGGGTAGTACCAGGAGCCGCCAATCGCGACCAGCCATACGCCACCGATTAACAAATACAGCGCGCAGAATGCGGCAAACGCGGCTGTTAATGTCACCAGTAGACGCGGCTGTTTAGTTTTTGTTTCAGCCATAGAAAAGTACTCGTCAGTTTTGTTAATTATTTGCTAGCAATTAATTATAGGTATTAACAACTGTGATCGGAATCACAAATATTGCTTTTTATAACTCATACGCCAGGCTTATCCATTTACTGGTATAATGGCTGGCTTGCGTATCGATGCCGGAGCGAGAGTCATCCGCATTGAGAGATTTTCACTAAAATCATTTGGTTAGTAATATGAAACATACTGTTGAAGTGATGATCCCGGAAGCCGAGATCAAAGCGCGTATCGCCGAACTGGGTCGTCAAATCACCGAACATTACAAGGACAGCGGCAGCGAAATGGTGCTGGTCGGTTTGTTGCGTGGCTCTTTCATGTTCATGGCAGACCTGTGTCGTGAAGTGCAGGTGCCGCACGAGGTCGATTTTATGACCGCCTCCAGTTACGGCAGCGGCATGTCCACAACCCGTGATGTGAAAATCCTGAAAGATCTGGATGAAGATATTCGTGGCAAAGATGTGTTGATTGTTGAGGACATCATCGACTCCGGCAACACGCTCTCTAAAGTGCGTGAGATCCTGAGCCTGCGTGAACCAAAATCACTGGCGATTTGTACCCTGCTGGATAAGCCTGAGCGCCGTGAAGTGCAGGTGCCGGTGGAGTTCGTTGGTTTCTCCATCCCGGACGAATTCGTGGTGGGTTACGGCATTGATTACGCACAGCGTTATCGCCATCTGCCGTATGTTGGGAAAGTGGTGATTCTTGACGAATAATTTCGGGCTGATGCCCTCACCCCAGCCCTCTCCCACAGGGAGAGGGTGAAAACCCCCGGCTTTGTTATTTATGGTTAACGTGCTTAAGCTTGAGGTTGGCAATTCCCGAGCGGTAACGCTGTTCCAGCGTTTCGCGGTTGGTGGCGGTCACTTCCAGATTGCGCAGCAGGCCGTCGTGAATACCGTACGCCCAGCCGTGGATGGAGACCTTCTGCCCGCGTTTCCAGGCAGACTGCATAATCGTCGAATGGCCCAGGTTATACACCTGCTCCATCACGTTCAGCTCACACAGCGTGTCGAGACGGCGCTCCTGCGGCATTTCGCCCAGCAGTGAGCTATGTTTGAACCAGATATCACGAATGTGCAGCAGCCAGTTATCGATTAACCCCAGCTCTGTATTTTCGACCGCCGCCTGCACGCCGCCGCAGCCGTAGTGACCACAAATAATGATGTGCTCAACCTCAAGAACGTCGACGGCATACTGAACAACCGAAAGGCAGTTGAGATCGGTATGAATAACCAGGTTAGCCACATTGCGGTGAACAAACAGTTCGCCAGGTTCAAGACCAGTCAGACGTTCGGCGGGGACGCGGCTGTCAGAACATCCAATCCAGAGAAAGCGTGGGTTCTGCGCTTGCGCGAGTTTTCCAAAAAATCCGGGGTCTTCCTCCACCAGCATTTTTGACCATAGTGCATTGTTGCTGATGAGTGTATCTATGTCGTTCATGGAGGTTAGCGACCTGTAACCAAGTGATTGCGTTGCGCTACTATAGGGTAACCCGACTTTTAATGAAACCACACAACGTGTGTCAGAACTTAAGGTAAGTTGAATTCATGGCGATTGCACTGGAGCTTGAACAGCTCAAAAAAACCTACCCGGGGGGCGTTCAGGCGCTGCGCGGGATAGATCTTAAAGTCGAAGCGGGAGATTTCTACGCGCTTCTGGGGCCGAACGGGGCAGGGAAATCCACCACCATCGGGATCATCAGTTCACTGGTCAATAAAACCTCGGGCCGCGTCAGCGTGTTTGGCTACGATCTGCAAAAAGATGTGGTCAACGCCAAGCGCCAGCTGGGGCTGGTGCCGCAGGAGTTCAACTTTAACCCGTTTGAGACGGTACAGCAGATTGTTGTTAACCAGGCGGGTTACTATGGCGTGGAGCGCAAAGAGGCGCTTGAGCGCAGCGAAAAGTACCTGAAACAGCTTGATCTGTGGGAGAAACGTAACGAGCGCGCGCGGATGTTGTCCGGAGGGATGAAGCGCCGCCTGATGATTGCCCGCGCGCTGATGCACGAGCCAAAGCTGCTTATCCTTGATGAGCCGACCGCTGGTGTGGATATTGAACTGCGTCGCTCCATGTGGGGTTTCCTGAAAGATCTGAACGACAAAGGCACCACCATCATTCTGACCACGCACTACCTGGAAGAGGCGGAAATGCTGTGCCGCAATATCGGCATCATTCAGCACGGTGAGCTGGTGGAAAACACCTCGATGAAGAATCTGCTCTCCAAGCTCAAATCAGAGACCTTTATCCTCGATCTGGCGGCGAAAAGCGCGCTGCCGAAACTGGAGGGCTACAACTATCGCCTGGTCGATACCTCGACGCTGGAGGTAGAAGTGCTGCGCGAGCAGGGTATTAACAGCGTGTTCTCACAGTTGAGTGCGCAGGGCATTCAGGTATTAAGCATGCGTAACAAAGCAAACCGACTGGAAGAGCTGTTTGTCTCTCTGGTGCACGACAAACAAGGAGACAAGGCATGACGCATCTTTACTGGGTCGCGCTGAAAAGCATCTGGGCGAAAGAGATTAACCGCTTTATGCGTATCTGGGTGCAAACCCTGGTGCCGCCGGTGATCACCATGACGCTCTACTTCATCATTTTCGGCAACCTTATTGGCTCCCGCATTGGTGAGATGCACGGCTTCACCTATATGCAGTTTATCGTGCCGGGCCTGATCATGATGGCGGTGATCACCAACGCCTACGCGAACGTGGCGTCCTCATTCTTCAGCGCCAAGTTCCAGCGCAACATTGAAGAGCTGCTGGTGGCGCCGGTGCCAACGCACGTCATCATCGCCGGTTACGTGGGCGGCGGCGTGGCGCGCGGGCTGTGCGTGGGTATCCTGGTAACGGCCATTTCGCTGTTCTTCGTGCCGTTTCAGGTTCACTCCTGGCTTTTCGTGGCGCTGACGCTGCTGCTCACCGCGATTCTGTTCTCGCTGGCCGGCTTGCTGAATGCGGTGTTCGCTAAAACCTTTGACGACATCAGCCTGATCCCGACCTTTGTGCTGACGCCGCTGACCTACCTCGGCGGGGTGTTTTACTCCCTGACGCTGCTGCCGCCGTTCTGGCAGGCACTCTCGCACCTGAACCCGATTGTCTACATGATCAGCGGCTTCCGCTTTGGTTTCCTCGGCATTACCGATGTCCCGCTGTTTACCACGGTGGTGGTGCTGGTGGTGTTCATTATCGCCTTCTACCTGCTGTGCTGGTATCTGATCCAGCGTGGACGTGGGCTGCGTAGCTAACCTTCTGCCTTCTGCCCGGCGACGTACCGTCTGCCGGGCGCTTTCTTTGACAGTTATCACCGTAAACTAACCTTCACTTCGGTAAACTACTCGCCTGCTAAGGAGAGACGTTATGCTGGGATGGGTGATCACCTGCCACGATGAAGTGGCGCAGGAAATGCTGCTGAAGCTGGAGGCCCGATTTGGCCCTCTGACGCAATGTCGTGCGGTAAATTACTGGCGAGGGCTGAGCACCAATATGCTCAGCCGGATGATGTGCGACGCGCTGCATGAAACCGACACCGGTGATGGCGTGATTTTTCTCACCGACAAATCGGGCGCGGCGCCTTACCGTTCAGCAGCGTTAATGAGCCATAAGCATGATAATTGTGAAGTGATCTCCGGTATCAGCCTGCCTTTACTCGAAGCGATGTATCCGCTGCGCGCAACGTTGAGCAGCGCTGAGTTTCGCCACGCCATTGTGGCGCAGGGCTCCCCGGGCGTGAGCAGCCTGTGGCACCAGCAGCAGAAGAACCCGCCTTTCGTTCTGCTTCACGATCTGTATAAGCATTAAACATTGGTATTGATGTCGCTTTTGCTACAATGGCGACTGATTTTCCGTATCGATTTATATCCCATGCTCATGCGCGTTATCTTTATCCTTCTGGTGCTGGTTTCCGGTGGTGCGTCTGCCAGCCTGACCAGTCAGCAAGGCCTTCCTGCCCAATATATGCAAACCACCGAAGATGCGGCCATCTGGGCGCAGGTGGGAAATGCCGTTGTGAATGTGGGGAATGTCCGCGCCGGGCAGATCCTCGCTGTCTTTCCGGCCGCGGCGGATTACTATGAATTTCGTTTCGGATTCGGCACGGGGTTTATTGATAAAGACCACCTTGAAAAAGTGCAGGGCAAACAACGCGTTGAGGATAGCCTGGGTGACTTGAATAAGCCGCTCAGTAATCAAAACCTCATCACCTGGAAAGACACGACGGTGTATAACGCCCCCAGCAGCGGAAGCGCGCCTTTTGGCACCTTAAGCGCCAATCTTCGCTATCCGATTCTGAATAAGCTGAAAGACCGCCTGAACCAGACATGGTTTCAGATCCGTATCGGTAATCGTCTGGCGTGGATCAGCAGCCTCGATGCACAGGAAGATAACGGGCTACCGGTTCTGACTTACCATCATATTTTGCGTGATGAAGAGAACACCCGTTTTCGACATACCTCCACGACGACCAGCGTACGTGCGTTTAATAATCAGATGGCCTGGTTACGCGATCAAGGCTATACCACGCTGACGATGTACCAGCTTGAAGGGTACGTGCGTAACAAGATGAACCTACCCGCGAAAGCAGTGGTGATCACCTTTGATGATGGTCTCAAATCGGTGAGCCGCTACGCGTACCCTGTTCTGAAAGAATATGGCTTCAACGCGACGGCGTTTATAATTTCATCACGTATCAAAGGCCATCCGCAGAAGTGGGATCCAAAATCGCTACAGTTTATGAGCGTTCAGGAAATCAAGGGCATCCAGGATGTGTTCGACATTCAGTCTCACACCCATTTCCTGCATCGCGTGGATGGCTATAAACACCCCATCCTGTTGAGCCGTAGCTATCACGTGATCCTGTTTGATTTTGAACGATCACGTCGTGCACTGGCGCAGTTCAACCCGCGCGTGTTGTATGTGTCGTATCCGTTTGGCGGCTATGACAATAAAGCGATTAAAGCGGCGAACGATGCGGGGTTTCATCTGGCGGTGACCACGGTGAAAGGGAAGGTGAAGCCGGGGGATAATCCGTTCCTGCTGAAGCGTTTGTATATATTAAGAACGGATTCGCTGGAGACCATGTCGCGGCTGATCAGTAATCAGCCGCAGGGGTAGGTTATTCGTACGTGGTCTGAATGGTCACGGTGGTGCCGAAAACACCGACGGTTACCGGATCGCTGCCGATCTTAACCAGTTTGGCCCAAATTGATTTGTCTACAATACTCACGGGATCGCCGTACACTTCACCCACCGCGATGACGTGCTTGCTGCCATTCGCTGGCACAGGATAATTATCGTTCTGGCTATCCAGAATCATAACGCCAACGCCACCTGCCGCAGTCACACCACCTGAACTCTCCACGGTATTGGTAAAATATTTCTTATCTGCGGTGGTGTGCGTGGAGGATAGCGTATAGTAAACGCCGATGGTATTCACGCATGTACCCGTCACATGGAACTCGACTTTGCTGGTATTCCCGCTTTCGACCTCCGCGGGATACCAGTCACCAAGGTTTACCGTTGTGGGCGCACGTAAGGCACAGGTCGGGCGATTTAATGGAATACTGAACGACATCTGAGACATATTCACCAGAGGGCGAGGGTGATCTTCTACTGTCGTTCCATTTGAATTACCGAGGATAATTTGACCGATTGGACCACTGCTTGCGGTCAGGAAGTCTTCGTCGTTGGGAACACCGGTGAATCCGTTTGTCTGCCAGAACTCCATACGAACGTGCCAGGTTTTTCCTTTTACAGCATCTTCGTTATCATGATCGTTACCCGTGAGATAAAACTCATTTGGATTGGGTGGGAACCAGGCCGTTACACCATTGCCATCAGGATAGAATGCCAGCGTGTAAACAATCCCGGGGATGTTTGTACGAAAAGTGGCTTTGCCATCGATCTCCCCCCAAAGCATTGCATTGTTCGTCATCTGGTAAACATTTTCACCATCGTCACCCACTTCGCAACTTGATGTTAATGCTGGGGTTGTTTCCATAATAATAGTGTTACTGATCTGCACGGGTGTCGTTACCGTACCAACAGGCAGAGGTGTAATGACCGGCTGTGTGCCCGGAGACATAATGAGCAGCGTATCATTACTGTTAAATTTACATTCTAACGCGGAATGCGCTGCGCCAGACAGCCCGAACGCCGCTAACGCTAATATAGTAAGATATTTTTTCATCCTAAATCCCTTTATTCATAGCTTACGTTAACCAGAACATTACTCATCACAGCGCCGCTGGTGATAGTTCCAACGTTCTGATAACGCGCGTAAAATCCATAATCCTTTATATAGTTCTCGCTACTTCCACTGACATCGTAAATAACGTTTGATGTCCCGTCGCTGTTCAGGACGTTAGTTTTGAACGCATCTGAAAAAATAACGATACCCACATTTTCAGCCGCACCGGCTGTGGCATCGTTTTTAAAGACCTGGTTGTGATTACTCCAGAAACCATTTTGCGGAGCAAAACTAAATTTCAGTTTGTTAATCGTTGCGCCTTCTGTACTGCTCGCGTAGCAGTCATCTACGTGGATCGTAAAAGGCGTTCCTGCTTCATCATCGGTTGGCGATAGACGATCGCTCTTGTCGCTGTTATAAAACCAGTCTCGTGTCACGGTCGGCAAAGTGATCTCTCCGCCGTTTTCGACGCTTAGCCGACAGGTATTATTAACAATATTTGCTGTCAGGTTTACATCCACACCTGAACCTGCCTGGCATATGCCAGGCAGAGTGCTACCAGCCAGACCGATAAGCAACACAAGACCGGGCTGGTGTAAATTAAACGGTGATTGTTGCATGATGGTACCTGGAATTATTGATAGGTGACGGTAAACGTTACCGGAGCGGTAACCGCACCTGTGCCAACATCACTAATCGCCATGCCTTGGCCTATGACAATACGAGAGTTCATCGGGAATTCACCCGCGCCGTCAGTAATGGTGACTTCCTGAGCCGCCGGAGGCGTGTTACAGCTCATCAACAAGCCTGTATCGACAGTGCCGGACCAGATTTCAAAGCCCGTTGCTAAGCCGCCAGAGAAAGAGTCACCATTTTTGGCTATACCACTACATTCTCCGCCAGCGCCTTTCGCGGCAGCGACCGTTGCCTTCGTTACCCCAGAACAGTTAGTGAAGCTTATTTTGAGCGGCTCGACGCGGGTTTTATTCACCAGATCCGATTTGTATACATCGCCAAATGCAATTTCAGTGGATGCAGTACCTGCGCCGTTGAGCACTTTTGCTGTACAGGTGCCTGAAACTACCTTTGTTTGAATCGTCATACTGACACTATCGGTGCCTGTAATTGCAGCGCTTACCACTCCAGAGAAGAGAAGGGTAGAAACGGACAGGGCGATTAAAGTTGATTTAAATTTCATAATATTGCTCCGTTTTCCTGCGCCAATTACTCGTAGCTAAACTCGAAAGTTGCCACGGCCTGGAAATCACCAACTGTCATGCTGTTAGCTTTGGTTTCACGCAATGTGGCTACCAATTGAACTTCTTTATTCTGGATTTCTGTAGGGGTCCAGACCAGGCGCTCCGAATCGTCTTTGGAGTTAATGATAAACGGGGCATCCGGTGTGCTGGCTCTGGCAATTTCAACAGCAGAGTAGTCTGCGCCTCCGGCGGTTTTTAATATTGAGTTAACAAGCCCGGAGAATAAATAACCAGAGCGTGTTCCCGATACTGTGGTTTTCAATGAGGTCAGAGATGCCGGGCACTCAACGATCACGATTTTGAAATTGGCATTTGCGGTGCCAGCTTTGACATCGTCAAGGCGCACCTGACCGCCACCGATTTTCAGCGTTTGCTGAGTATCGGAACCCTCACCACCAACCAGTTTCATATCACAAGTGGTTTCACGGATATTAGCCGTGAAGTTAACATCGAGATTCGTGCCCTCGGCGAGCGCTGCACCTGATAACGCCAGCATCGTCATGGCAACGGCTGACAGGCTATAAAGATTTTTTTTCATACAAACTCTCGTCTATTTTCCCGAATAATTACATCTGGCACACTTGATTGCTGAGTACCGTTGTAAGTCCTACTTTTTGAGCATGTGATGAGACGTTATAATGCACGTCACACTTACTGTCTTTATCGCTTCCCCAGACAACATGAAGCGTGCCTTCATCTTCAACGCCGCGGACATAGGCTTGCCCCGCCTGCCCTACGGTGCCAATTGATTCATTTTTTTCATTTAAAACATCAGCGCCTAAAGGAATAAATCCGTTATCGGTGCGCTTAAGTTCTAAAATTAATGAACGACCTTCATCGGTTACAAAATCAACCAGCACAACGGAACCACTGCGGGGAACCGTAATTTCACTGGTGTTTTTAATTTCAACATCGTTTTCCAGCGTGCTGATATCAAGGTATACGCGGTTTTCACGGTAGGCAGACATATAAGGCAGAATGCCATAGCCGGAACTGCCTATTTCACTGTTACCAAAGCCGATACCGGCACCTTTCGCGCCACTCGCTTTGACCAGCGCCAGCGCATCGTTGTCACCAATACTCCCTGGCGCAAATGCGATGCCCTCTGAATGCAATACCATGCCACCGCTATAGGAGGCAGAATATTGTTTACTGTTGTCATCGCCAAAAGAGGCAGATAAACCCAGCGGGCCATATTCACTGTTATAGGACCCGTAGCCGCTTATCTGATTCAGGTCACCATAATTACCGCTGTTTGACGAGGCGCTAACGGAATAACTCACCTTATTATCTTGCGTATTTCCACCCGCGGACGTGTTAAAGCTTGTGCCGCCTTTAAGGTCGGAACGTAATCCCATGTTAATGTTCGAGAATCCACCAGAATTCCCTCTATCTTTTGAGAATACACTTAATGGAATGCTCAGGCTTAAATAAACGCTGTCGTCTTTCTTGCCGTTCTGATCATAGGTTCGCTGTAATGACAGGCTGTAGCTGCCATAGGTGAAGCTATTGTTATAACCAATATTATAATTGGAAGTTGAGCCCGTAGCGTTCCAGTAATCCTGCCAGGTGCCGCTTACATACAGGGAGCCATAATTGTCCTCTCCGGATGTTAGCGGTTGGTTAAGACTAATTTGCACCTGATTTTTGGTGCGCTGATAGTCTGCATATAACGCTTCGTTTGAGTCATAGCTACGGTTTGAGTATTTCTGGTGCTTAATACTGTCCTGAAGTTGCGCCGCATCGTTAAGCGTCAGGTAGTCTTCCGTCGAGAAACGATAAGCCGCAACGTTAAAGGAAGTATTCGTCGACTCAATCATTTTACTGTACGTTAAACGATAACTTTGACCGCTTAATTTATCCAGCCCCTCAATATCTGCATATGATTGCGTAACGTCGAATGCAAACGCACCAACAGGGGTATTCATTGCCACGCCGAGAATACCGGCATAAAAATCCATATCGGTATATTGTGCGCCAATATAACCCGTGAACGTATTATTCAGGCCATAGTAAAGGGTACCGTAACCCACTTTAGGCGCATCAATCAGTGAATCGTCATTTAATTCACCTAAACCGACGTCCCAGCGAGAGGCTCCCGGACGGAGCATCTGAGTAACGGATGAAAAGGGTACGGTAAAGGAGCGTTTGCTGCCGTCCGCTTCTTCAATCGTTACCAGTAAATCATTACCGTAACCTGTGGTACTCAGGTCGTTTATTTCAAACGCGCCTGGTGGCACCGAGGTTTCATAGATCTTATTGCCGCTCTGCGTGACGCTGACCTTCGCGTTACTGTTCGCGACACCCCGGATGACAGGAGCGTAGCCTGTGGACCCCATTGGCAACATGCGATCGTCACTGTACATGCGTGCACCGCGAAGGCTCATAGAGTTAAATGCCTCGCCACGCGTGTAAGAGTCGCCGATGACAAACTGGGCGCTCAACGGTGTAATATCGCGCTGCAAATAGACATCCTGACTGGAATATTTTGTGCCACTATCTTTGTCCCAGTTAAAATTGCCACGCGAGCGCAGACGCCATGGCCCCATATTCAGACCATAGCGTAATCCTACATATGCACTTTCTGATGTACTGCCGTTGTTCTCGCTACGCCACCCGTTCATGTCATAAGAGAGCAGAGCGGCAGGGATCCCATTATCCCACAACGATGGATCGACATAGCCTGCCGGGCGTTTCAGCACATAAATCTGCGGAAAATTAAAATCCATTGCCTGCTTGCCACTGTCATAGCTAACCGTAGCGCCAGGGAAGGATTTTTTAATATCGACGCAGGTTTCATCGTCTTCCGGTCCGTCAGGCAATGTGCTGGTGTCGACACCCGATTGTGACAGCAGCAGTTTTGTTATGCACGGTGTCGCACGAGGTGTTCCGTTATCTTTAAACGTGACCTCCACGGTAGACTTCAGTTTACCGTTCAGGTTGATCTTAGTGCGATAGGTCCCCGGTAAAACCGGGTTGCCATGTGAAAAACGATTAATATCAATACTAGCACTGCCATTTAAAAGAAATTGATCGTTAAACTCGACCTCTTCTTCATTATCAGGCAGATCTTTTGCTGGCGTGATATTTTCTGCGCAAGCATAAAAAGGCAATGCTGCGCTTATCGCAAGACATAAAAGAGAACGTTTAAATAACATGGCACATCCACTTAATCAGTGTAGAGAGAACTCTCTACAGAGTTAATGCTATCAATTATTATGTGTATTAAAGCGTGTTCTATTTAAGTCCAGCTTCGTGATGGTCTGTGCCGCCATAATCATTAATGGTATCAAACTCGACTTTACCATTTACGGCAGAAGCTAAGCCTTTCACCGTCATTGTGGTATCACTAAACGGTGGAACGGCCTTATGATCAACGTCGTATGTTTTTTGACTGGCTTTAATGGTGACCGCTGAAACGGAGACGTTATAGGGTGAGTTATTATGGGCAACAAGCTTAACTGCGTTCCCCTCTTTTTTCTGCGTCCATGTCAAATGCTCAGCGGCTTCACCTGCCGAGCCTTTTAACCCGTCTGGTCGGTAAAAGAATTTAATACGCGTTCTGAATGCCAGCTGAAGCTGGTTAAGATTCTCTTTATCCGCAGCTTTTGATTTTGGCGGAATCTCCAGGACATTGAACCAGAAAAGCGATTCACGATCCTGTGGTAAAGGTATACCTGTGTAGGTAATACGTACGGATTGGCCTTTTTTCGGGTCAATGCGGGATACCGGAGGGGTAATGATAAAAGGAAGCTTCAACTCTTCCGGGTTTACGCCATCACGCCCATCATCAAGCCAGGTTTGAACCAAAAGCGGTTTGGTTCCATGGTTATCGAGATTAACGACGACATCCTTCGATGACTGTGGGTAGATAATACGGGTGCCGGAAATAACAATGTCCGCACTTGCATTCGATGCGGCCAAAAAAGCAGTTGCGAGCAATGCGGCTTTAAAATTTTTAATAAAGATTGAATGAGACATTTTTCCACTTCCTTTTGGAATTACACAAGCAATCCCTCATTTATCATGAAGGATTGCTTAATTTAAAGTTTACGAATCTCTTATTCGTAAATCATGGTGAAGGCAACCTGTGCCTGCACGGTACCAGCAGATACTGGGTTGCTTGTTGCATTCCAGCCCTGACCCTGGGTGTATGCTACGCGGTAGTACAGGTTTCCTGCGCCAGAAGTCGCATCAATAGTTGCTTTCTGAGTGTTGTTGGTCTGGTCAATTTTAATCTGATCGGTAGCTGAGTTACCGTCGTTTGACAGCACCAGGTTAACGTTCTTAGCAGAACCCTGTGCATTGCTTGGTGGCACCAGCAGACCGCCTTCTGTAGAAGAAGAACCCGCCCATGAAGAGAACTGGGCAGACGCTTTCTTCGCAGTCTCGGTATCACAACCGGTCAGAGAAAGGGAGAATTTCTTTTCACCCAAGGTGCTGGTGGTACCCAGTGCGGTTGAAAAATCACGTACAAATACAGTGTCCAGGGTTACGTCAAAATCGTTACCGTTTTGATCGATTTTCTGGTCAAGGGAGACCTGGCAAGTATTGTTAGAAACCATGCCGTGGAAAGTAATAGTCCCGGTGTCAGAATCTGCTGCTACCGCTGAACCCGCAGCCAGAACGCTTGCTAGTGCAATTGACAAACCATATTTTTTAGAAATCATTTCAATATCCATATTCGTTGAGTAAATAATAAGTGCCCGTAAAGCTTTTATTTGAAATTAAATTTCGTGGCGAATTATATTGTTAATCTCAATGAAATGTAGATATTGTGCGTGATTTAAACTAAAAGAATAGTTTAGTAAATTTAAAGTTATTTGTTATCAATATGATGTGTTTGTCTGGTGGAGCGGGAAGAGCTGGATATTAATTCAATAAATGCTTTTTAAAGACCCATTCATTTAATAAATGCACAAGAATGGGTCGTGGGATAAATATTATCAGGCAACCTGCACCGGAATCGCCTTCGCGGTACGTTTCATCTCATTATCGCCTTCAAAGTAGGCCACTTTAGGCTGCCAGCGACGTGCTTCTTCGTCAGACATCATCACAAAGCTGGCAATAATGACGATATCGCCTACGTCCGCGCAGTGCGCTGCTGCCCCATTAACGGAGATGATTTTAGATCCGCGTTCAGCGGCAATCGCGTACGTTGAAAAGCGTTTGCCGTTATTAACGTTCCAGATATCAATAGCTTCGTTTTCGAGAATACCCGCCGCGTCGAGAAAATCCTGGTCGATCGCGCAGGAGCCTTCATAGTGCAGGTCGGCCTGGGTGACTTTCACACGGTGAAGCTTACCTTGTAGCATTTTGCGAATCATTACGTTTACCTTTCACTTCCGGGTAGTAAAACTACGCCAGTTCAACCACTTTGTTATCGATAAGGCGGGCCTGGCCGAGCCATGCCGCCACCAGAATTACCGCACGTTTGCTGGTCTCTGTAAGCGCCAGAAGCGTATCGGCATCCCGAATTTGAACGTCGTCAGCACGAAGACCTTTCTCGTTCAGCGCCTGTTCAGCCAGAGCGATAATTTCTTCTGGGGTTAACTCTTTTGCCAGCAGTTGCTCTGCCATGGTATTCATGACTTTGCTTAAACCCGGCGCAATTTTACGCTGTTCGGCGGTCAGATAGCCGTTACGGGAGCTGAGCGCCAGGCCATCTTTCGCACGCACAATCGGTACGCCGACTATCTCAATGTCGTAGCCCATATCGGCAACCATTTTGCGGATCAGCGCCAGCTGCTGGAAATCTTTCTCGCCAAAACAGGCGATGTCCGGCTGCACCAGGTTAAACAGCTTGCTGACGATGGTAGAAACGCCACGGAAATGGCCCGGGCGGCTGGCGCCCTCCAGCATGGTCGAAATACCCGGCACATCGACGTAGGTCGATTCAGTGGTGCCCTGGGGATATACATCTGCGGGGGCCGGAGCGAAGACGATATCCGCATGACGTTTTTTGAGCTTCTCGCAATCTTCCTGCAAGGTACGTGGGTAGCGCGCCAGATCGTCTTCGCGATCGAACTGCATCGGGTTAACGAAGATACTGACTACCACAATATCTGCACGGGCTCTCGCTTCATCGACCAGCTTCATATGGCCGTCGTGCAGGTTGCCCATGGTTGGAACAAGGGCGATACGTTTACCTTCCTGACGTGCACGGCGGATATGCTGGCGCAGCAGCGGCAGAGTTTCTATGATTAGCACACCTGGACTCCTTAATGGAAACTGTGTTCTTCGCCCGGATAAACGCCGGACTCAACCTCGGCAATATACTGCCGCACAGCAGCACGCATGTCGCCTGCTTCTGTCAGGAAATTTTTAGCAAATTTTGGAATGTGGCCGCCGGTGATCCCGAAGGCGTCGTGCATGACCAGAATCTGGCCATCGGTGACGTTGCCCGCGCCGATGCCGATCACCGGAATCGACAGCGCCTCAGTGATACGCTTAGCCAGCTCAACCGGCACACACTCCAGCACCAGCAGCTGTGCGCCCGCGGCTTCCAGCGCCACGGCATCATCAAACAGCGTCTGCGCCGCATCGCCTCGGCCCTGCACCTTATATCCGCCAAAGATGTTGACAGACTGCGGCGTTAGCCCCAAATGACCACAAACCGGCACGGCGCGTTCGGTAAGCATTTTTACCGTATCGACCAGCCAGGCGCCGCCTTCGATTTTGACCATATTGGCGCCAGCACGCATCACTGTCGCCGCATTTTCAAAGGCCTGTTCCGGGGTGGCATACGCCATAAACGGCAGATCGGAAAGCAGCAGGCAGGCGGGCGCACCCCGGCGCACGGCGCGGGTATGGTAAGCAATATCCTCGACCGTGACCGGCAGCGTGGAATCATGTCCTTGTACCGTCATCCCTAACGAGTCCCCGACCAGCATGACGTTGATCCCTTCTTCGGCAAACAGTTTTGCGAAGCTGTAATCATACGCGGTGATAGTGGCGAAGCGTTTTTTTTCCTGTTTGCATTTCTGCAATAAGGAGATGGTGGTTGGTTTCATACTGTTTCCTGATGGCCCAATAGCGAATCTTTGCGCATTCTAACAGTAACATTCGAGGGAACAATGATTTTAGGCAATCGATTAACCGCAAATAAGGAATGGTTAATCGATGCGGAGGCGGGATTACCAGCGGGCCGGTTTATCCGCGTTGAGATTTTGCAGAACGGCTTGCAGCGAGGCGCCGTCAGGGAAGGTGAGATCGGGCGCGACTTCAAACAGCGGCCAGAGCATAAACCCGCGGTTTTTCATGTCGTAATGCGGAACGGTGAGGCGTTCGGTGTTAATCACCTCGTGGCCGAAAAGCATAATATCGAGATCGAGGGTGCGCGGTCCCCAGCGTTCGGCTTTGCGGACGCGACCCTGCTGTAGCTCAATACGCTGGGTATTATCCAGCAGCGTTTCTGCGTCAAGGGTCGTTTCCAGCACCACGGCGGCGTTCAGATAATCAGGCTGATCCTGCGGGCCGAGCGGCGGCGTACGGTAAAATGAGGACAGCGCGACGATGCGGCTTTGCGGGATCTCCCCCAGCGCCTGCACGGCAGCGTTAACCTGCTCCAGCGGAGAGGCCAGATTGCTGCCGATGGCGATATACGCAAGGGTCATGCCGTGCCTTCACGACGCGGTGCGCGTTTGCGCGGGCGACGGTGACGACGGCGCGGTGCCGGCTCATCATCGAGATCCGTAAGCATATCTTTCTGCTCTGGTGGTGCAGAGACCTGAAATTCTCCCCACCACTGCGCCAGGCGCTGTAGCTCCTGGTTTCTTTCGACTTCAGCACGCAGAGAGAGCAAATCGAACGCGGCGCGGAACTTAGGATGCTCCATCAGCTTCCAGGCGCGTTTACCCTGACGGCGGGACATACGCAGCTGAAGCTGCCAGATATCACGCACCAGCGTGGTAATACGTTTCGGGATCGCCAGCGTGCGACAGCCTTCGTCCAGCACGTCGTTTGCCGCCAGCGCGAACGCATCATAATAGGCGAGACCGCTCTCCTGAGTGATGCGCTGCGCCGTTTCCAGCAGCGGATACCAGAACATGGCCGCGAACAGGAACGCCGGATTCACGCGCATATCGTTATGAATACGGGTATCTGTGTTCTTCAGCACCTGTGCAATCATCCGCTCCATTGCGCTGTCACCGTTTTCGGTGAAGTAGCGGGTAATGGTCGGGAACAGCGGCTGGAACAGGTTGTATTCACGCAGCAAATTGTAGGTTTCAAACCCGTAGCCTGCCTGGAGCAGCTTTAACGACTCCTCAAACAGACGGGCAGGGGGGACGTCGTTAATCAGCGTCGCCAGGCGCGGGATCGGCTCTGCGGTTTCCGGACTGATACGCATGTTCAGCTTGGCGGCGAAACGCACGGCGCGCAGCATTCGGACCGGGTCTTCGCGATAGCGCGTTTCCGGCGTACCGATCAGGCGAATCAGGCCGTCTTTCAGATCCTGCATACCGCCGACGTAATCGCGCACGGTAAAATCCGCCACGCTGTAGTAAAGGCTGTTGATGGTGAAATCGCGACGCTGAGCATCTTCTTCAATAGAGCCGAAGATGTTGTCGCGCAGCAGCATGCCGTTTTGGCCGCGCTGGGAAGTCGTGCGATCGTTGACGCCCGCTTCGTGGTGACCGCGGAAGGTCGCCACTTCAATGATTTCTGGTCCAAACATCACGTGCGCCAGACGGAAACGGCGGCCAACCAGACGGCAGTTGCGGAATAATTTACGCACCTGCTCAGGTGTGGCGCTGGTCGTCACGTCGAAATCTTTTGGTTTTTTGCCCAGCAGTAAATCGCGCACCCCGCCGCCGACGAGATAGGCCTCGTAGCCTGCTTTATTCAGACGATAGAGCACCTTGAGGGCATTTTCACTGATATCTTTGCGGGAAATATTGTGCTGCTCACGCGGAATGACCGACATGTGTGGCTGTGCAATAGCGTCGTTCGCCATGCTCTCTTCGCGGCTCAGCACTTTACGGCAAAAATTAGCGACTCGGGTAAAAATAGTACACCTCGTAGTGTGTTTTGTTATCAAAAAAGCGGCTAATCATAGCTCAGCGCAACGCATTTGAGAATGCTGGATTTTTGGCACGGCCATAAGCGCCCAGTCAGCAATGGCCGTTTTCAGCAATTCATCCAGACTCAGATCCTGCCATTCCTGCGTTACATTCTGGTTGAGAAATCGCAGCGCGTCGATCAAAACCGGGCGCGGATCGCCGTCAGGCAGCGCCGGGGCATGATTCTGTTTCGACAGCTTATTTCCCTGTTCATTGACCGCCAGCGGCAGATGGATGTAATCCGGCACCGTCCAGCCAAACTGCCGGTAAAGCGATATTTGCCGCACGGTAGGCTCAACCAGATCCGCCCCGCGCACGATTTCCGTGACGCCCTGGAAATGGTCATCGACAACCACCGCCAGGTTATAGGCAAACAAACCATCACGACGGTGAATAATAAAATCTTCACGCGCCAGGCGTTCATCCGCCTGAATGGTTCCTGAGAGAACGTCGGTAAACTGCGTCACCGGAGAACGCTGTATCAGCCGTACGGCAGCATTCTCAGGACCGTTGTGCCGCGTACGACAGTGGCCGTCGTAAACGCCACCCACGCTCTGAATACGCGCCCGCGTGCAGGTGCAGTTATAGGAAAGGCCCTGTTCAGCAAGCCACGCCAGACGTTCACGGTAGGCATCATGGCGTTGAGACTGCCAGAGTACGTCGCCGTCCCAGTGAAGACCGTAATGTTCCAGCTGACGCAGAATAGTTTCTGCTGCACCGGGAACTTCACGCGGAGGATCGATATCTTCAATGCGGACCAGCCATTGACCCTGACGGGCGCGAGCCTGTAAGTAGCTGCCAAGCGCGGCAATTAATGAGCCGAAGTGTAATTCACCGGAGGGAGATGGCGCAAAGCGCCCGATATAGTGAGATTCAGACATATCTACGGTAACAAGGCGGGAGAGACTCCCGCCTTAGCAGAGTAGTGAGAGGGCAGGCGTTAGCCAGCCATCTGTTTTTCGCGGATTTCTGCCAGCGTTTTACAGTCGATGCACAGATCGGCTGTTGGACGCGCTTCCAGGCGACGAATACCGATTTCAACACCGCAGGATTCGCAGTAGCCAAAATCTTCGTCCTCGACCTTCTTCAGCGTTTTTTCGATCTTTTTGATCAGTTTGCGCTCGCGGTCACGGTTACGCAGTTCGAGGCTGAACTCTTCTTCCTGAGCGGCACGGTCGACCGGGTCCGGGAAGTTAGCAGCTTCGTCCTGCATATGTGTAACGGTGCGATCGACTTCATCCCTGAGTTGATTACGCCATGCTTCAAGAATACGCTTGAAGTGCGACAGCTGGGCTTCGTTCATATACTCTTCGCCCGGCTTCTCTTGATACGGCTCCACCCCAGCGATGGCGAGAATACTCAGGGACGATGTTTTACGGTTTTGCCCTTCTTGCATGTTGCTTCTCCTTAACACGCACTATCGATCCCCGTGTTGGGGGAAAAATCAGGTCGCTATAAATAGCAGATGCTTTTCCGTATGGCAATTATCTAAACGTAACACTTGACAACCCTGTGAGGAAAAGCGTATTTGCGCACGCGGCCAGAACACTTATTAGTCAATCGTCTAATCCCTTATAAGACAATGGGAAGAGAGGATCTCAGAGTCATATTATCGGCAGAAAGTTCCGCTTTATAAGCGAAAATCTCTACCCCCTGCTTTTGTGCCTCATTCAACAATTGCGCGTATTTAGGATCAATATGACGGGCCGGGGAAAACCGTTCAATGGCTGAATGCAGAACCGCAAACAGCAACACGGCGCGCTTGCCCGCCGCCGCTACACTCATTAGCTCTCGCAGATGCTTCTGGCCACGTAGCGTTACCGCATCCGGAAAGAAGCCGTTTTCCTGTTCCGCTAATGTCACTGATTTCACTTCAATATAGCACTCAGGGCGGTCTTCCGCCTGTAACATAAAATCAATTCTGCTGCCTTCATCGCCATATTTCACTTCGCTTTTTTGCGTGCCGTAACCCACCAGTTCAGGAAGCATTCCATTTGTCAGAGCTTCCTTAACCAGCTGATTTGCGCGCAGGGTATTAACGCAAATAAATGCCCCGCTTTGCGTCTCGGTCATTTCCCAGGTATGGGGATATTTGCGTTTAGTATTTTCTGATGTGGAATACCAGACCGTGTCACCCGGCGTGGCGCAACCGGTCATGGCGCCGGTGTTAGGGCAGTGCAGCGTGAGCGTTTCGCCCGCAGGGGTGATCACATCAGCGAGAAAGCGTTTGTAACGCTGGATCAGCGTGGCGGGCTGGAGTGCAGGACTAAACTTCATCAGGATTCCTTAACGTGTCGCCCAGCGTCCAGCGCTGGAGCGGAGTATAGCGGGTGCGTCCTTGTACAAAGGCAGATTCGTACAGCGCAAATTCATTCACCTGAAAGGACCAGTGAAAGCCCGGTGGCGGGATGGCAACGGCCTGACCCGCATCGCGCAGCAGGGTAATGTGGGGATGAAACGGCTGCGGGCTCTGATAACAGCCGCTGCGCGCGGCCTGCGCCCGCAGCATGTTGGCGAGCTGTAGCAGTCCGCGAGGGGGCTGCCGCGTCCCCAGCCAGACCACCCGAGAGCGCAGCCATTGCCCGGCATCGTCAAGATGCAGCGTAAACCCCGGCTGCGAAATGCGTCCGGCCATTGCGCTTAACGCGCGCTGCTTTTCAGCGCTTACTTCACCAAGAAAGGCTAACGTCAGGTGCATATTGGCGGCGACGACGGGGCGGCCCGCTTCCGCGGGGAAGTGGCTGGCGCGCCAGCGAACAATCTGCCGTTGAAGCGTGGTGGGTAATTCAATGGCGAAGAATAGCCGTTTAGACTCAGACATGCGCAAGACTCGGTAATGATATGCGCCGATGCTACAATGTACGCCGATTAATGTTAACCCTCTGGAGCCGTAAGTGTCCTCTTTGCCCGTCGCCGTCGTCCTTCCTGAGCTACTCGCAGCCTTAGAACATGCGCCACAGGTTTTGCTCAGCGCGCCCACCGGAGCGGGTAAATCCACCTGGCTGCCCCTGCAAATTCTGCGCGATGGGAACATCAGCGGGAAAATTATCCTGCTGGAGCCGCGCAGGCTGGCGGCGCGCAATGTGGCGCAGCGCCTGGCGGAACTGCTGAATGAAAAACCGGGCGAGACGGTAGGGTACCGGATGCGCGCCGAAACCTGTGTTGGACCATCCACGCGGCTGGAAGTGGTCACCGAAGGTATTCTTACCCGTATGTTGCAAAACGATCCGGAGCTGACCGGCGTCGGGCTGGTGATCCTTGATGAATTTCACGAGCGCAGCCTCCAGGCCGATCTGGCCCTTGCGCTGCTGCTCGACGTTCAGCAGGGGCTGCGCGACGACCTTCGGCTGCTGATTATGTCGGCGACGCTGGATAACGAGCGGCTCCGGCAGACGCTCCCTGACGCGCCGATGATCTCCTCTGAAGGGCGTGCGTTCCCGGTCGAGCGCCGCTATCAGCCGCTGCCTGCCCATCAGCGTTTTGACGAAGCGGTTGCCATCGCCACCGCTGAATTGCTCCGCCAGGAGCCCGGCTCGCTGCTGCTGTTTTTACCCGGCGTAGGCGAAATCCAGCGCGTACAGGAGCAGCTGGCATCCCGGGTGAACAGTGACGTTATGCTGTGCCCGCTCTACGGCGCGCTGCCGTTGGCTGACCAGCGCAAGGCGATCCTTCCCGCACCGGCGGGGCAGCGCAAAGTGGTGCTGGCAACCAATATCGCGGAAACCAGTTTGACCATCGAAGGCATTCGCCTGGTGGTGGACAGTACGCTGGAGAGGGTGGCCAGTTTTGATCCGCGTTCCGGGCTGACCAGGCTGCTGACGCAGCGCATCAGCCAGGCCTCAATGTTGCAGCGCGCAGGGCGAGCAGGGCGTCTTGAGCCGGGTATTTGCCTGCATTTAACCAGCGCCGAGCAGGCGGAGCGTGCGGCATTCCAGAGCACGCCTGAGATTTTACAAAGCGATCTCTCCGGACTGGTGATGGATCTGATGCAGTGGGGCTGTCCGGACCCTGACCAGCTCACCTGGCTTAATCCTCCGCCTGTCGTCAACCTTTCCGCCGCGCGCAGCCTGCTGACCCAGCTTGGCGCGCTGGAAGGCGAGCGACTGACGGCGCGCGGCCAGAAAATGGCGGCGCTGGGCAACGATCCACGTCTGGCGGCAATGCTGGTGGCAGCACAGGGCGACGATGAAATTGCCACGGCGGCAAAACTGGCGGCTATTCTTGAGGAGCCGCCGCGCGGTGGCGGCAGCGATCTGGGACAGGCCTTTTCACGCCATCAGGGAAACTGGCAACAGCGGGCGCAGCAGCTGTGTAAACGCCTGAATTGCCGGGGCGGTTCGCCTGACAGCGATAAAGTTATCCCTCTGCTGGCCCAGGTCTTCCCGGACAGAATCGCGCGCCGTCGCGGGCTGGATGGTCGCTATCAGCTGGCAAATGGGATGGGCGCGATGGTGGACAGCGATGACGCCCTGACGCGTCATGAATGGCTGATCGCGCCGCTCTTACTCCAGGGGAGCCACTCCCCGGACGCGCGTATTTTACAGGCGGTTGCCGTGGATATTGACGTCCTGACGCGTACCTGCCCGCAGCTGCTTCAGCAATCTGACATCGTGGAATGGGATGATACCCAGGGCACGCTGAAGGCGTTCCGTCGTAGCCAGATTGGCAAACTGACGCTTGGGACGAAACCGCTGGCGAAGCCGTCGGAGGAAGAGTTACACCAGGCGATGCTGAATGGCATTCGGGAAAAAGGGCTGAGCGTACTGAACTGGACGCCGGAGGCTGAACAATATCGTATACGTCTGCACTGCGCCGCGAAGTGGCTGCCGGAACAGGGGTGGCCAGCTGTGGATGATGAGACGCTGCTCGCGACGCTTGAACAGTGGCTGTTGCCGCAGATGAGCGGCGTACACTCGCTGCGCGCCCTGAAGGCGCTTGATGTTAAGGCTGCGTTACAGAATTTACTGGACTGGTCGTTACGTCAACGTCTGGATAGTGAACTGCCTGGGCATTACACTGTGCCAACCGGGAGCCGGATTGCCATTCGTTATCATGAGGATAATCCGCCGGCGCTGGCGGTTCGGATGCAGGAGATGTTTGGTGAGGCCACCACGCCGTCCATTGCTGAAGGCCGTGTGCCGTTAGTGCTTGAGCTGCTTTCGCCTGCGCATCGTCCCTTGCAGATCACCCGCGACTTGGGAGCGTTCTGGGCGGGGAGCTATCGTGAAGTGCAGAAAGAGATGAAAGGGCGATATCCCAAACACGTCTGGCCGGACGATCCGGCGAATACCGCGCCGACACGGCGCACGAAAAAATATTCGTAATGGGGAAAGTGCGGGCTGATGCCCTCACCCCGGCCCTCTCCCACAGGGAGAGGGAGAAACAAACTTTGAGAGATTTCTTCTTTCACTGACCTGTGCAAGATAAGAAAATCTGGCCTTTGCGCCTGAATGTTGCGGAGAAAAAGCATGGCGGGGAATGACCGCGAGCCAATAGGACGTAAGGGAAAGCCGACGCGTCCGGCGAAAGAAAAGGTAAGCCGTCGTCGCCTCAGAGATGAGGAGTATGACGATGACTATGAAGACGATTATGAGGATGAAGAACCGATGCCGCGTAAAGGGAAAGGCAAAGGGCGTAAGCCTCGTGGTAAGCGCGGCTGGTTCTGGCTGCTGCTGAAGCTGTTCATTGTTTTTGTTGTCCTGATCGCGATTTACGGCGTTTATCTGGATCAGAAGATCCGCAGCCGTATTGACGGGAAAGTCTGGCAATTGCCTGCGGCAGTATACGGCCGCATGGTGAACCTTGAGCCGGACATGTCCATCAGCAAGAACGAGATGGTGAAGCTGCTGCAAGCCACGCAGTATCGTCAGGTCACGAAAATGACCCGTCCAGGCGAATTTACCGTCCAGGCGAAAAGTATTGAGATGATCCGCCGTCCGTTCGACTTCCCGGACAGTAAAGAAGGGCAGGTTCGCGCGCGTCTGACCTTTGACGGCGATCGTCTGGAAACCATTGAGAACATGGATAACGATCGCCAGTTCGGTTTCTTCCGTCTCGATCCGCGTCTCATCACCATGCTGTCGTCCGCAAACGGCGAACAGCGGCTGTTCGTGGCGCGTAACGGCTTCCCGGATTTGCTGGTGGATACCCTGCTGGCAACCGAAGATCGCCACTTCTACGAGCACGACGGTATTAGCCTTTACTCCATTGGTCGTGCGGTACTGGCGAACCTGACCGCCGGGCGTACGGTGCAGGGGGCGAGTACCCTGACCCAGCAGCTGGTGAAAAACCTGTTCCTCTCCAGCGAGCGCTCTTACTGGCGTAAAGCCAACGAAGCGTACATGGCCGTGCTGATGGATGCGCGCTACAGCAAGGATCGTATTCTTGAGCTGTACATGAACGAGGTGTACCTCGGTCAGAGCGGCGATAACGAGATCCGCGGCTTCCCGCTGGCGAGCCTGTACTACTTTGGCCGTCCGGTAGAAGAGCTGAGCCTTGACCAGCAGGCGCTGCTGGTGGGCATGGTGAAAGGCGCGTCGATCTACAACCCGTGGCGTAACCCGAAACTGGCGCTGGAGCGTCGTAACCTGGTGCTGCGTCTGCTGCAACAACAGCAGGTGATTGACCAGGAGCTGTACGACATGCTGAGCGCGCGTCCGCTGGGCGTTCAGCCGCGCGGTGGGGTGATCTCTCCGCAGCCTGCCTTTATGCAGATGGTGCGTCAGGAGTTGCAGTCTAAGCTCGGAGATAAAGTGAAAGATCTCTCAGGCGTGAAGATCTTTACCACCTTTGATTCCGTGGCGCAGGATGCGGCAGAAAAAGCGGCGGTAGAAGGTATTCCGGCGCTGAAAAAGCAGCGTAAGCTGAGCGATCTGGAAACCGCGATGGTAGTGGTTGACCGTAACACCGGCGAAGTTCGTGCCATGGTGGGCGGTGCTGAGCCGCAGTATGCGGGCTATAACCGCGCAATGCAGGCGCGTCGTTCGATTGGTTCTCTGGCAAAACCGGCAACCTACCTGACCGCGCTGAGCCAGCCGAACCTCTATCGGCTGAACACCTGGATTGCCGATGCGCCAATCTCCCTGCGCCAGCCTAACGGCCAGGTATGGTCACCGCAGAACGATGACAGACAGTTCAGCGGTCAGGTGATGCTGGTGGATGCGTTAACCCGCTCGATGAACGTGCCAACGGTTAACCTCGGGATGGCGCTGGGCCTGCCAGCCATCACCGACACCTGGCAGAAGCTGGGCGTACCGAAAGATCAGCTGCACCCTGTGCCAGCGATGATCCTGGGGGCGCTTAACCTGACGCCAATCGAAGTGGCGCAGGCGTTCCAGACCATCGCCAGCGGCGGTAACCGAGCGCCGCTCTCCGCTCTGCGTTCGGTGATTGCCGAAGATGGCTCCGTGCTGTATCAGAGCTTCCCGCAGGCGGAGCGCGCTGTTCCGGCACAGGCGGCCTATATGACGCTGTGGACCATGCAGCAGGTGGTTCAGCGCGGTACCGGTCGTCAGCTGGGGGCGAAGTATCCTGGTCTGCATCTGGCGGGTAAAACCGGGACCACCAACAACAATGTCGATACCTGGTTCGCCGGTATTGATGGTCGTGAAGTGGTCATCACCTGGGTGGGGCGCGATAACAACCAGCCGACCAAACTGTATGGCGCGAGCGGTGCTATGTCGATTTACCAGCGCTACCTCGCGAATCAGTCTCCGGTGCCGCTGAACCTCGTTGCTCCGGAAGATATCGTCGATATGGGCGTGGACAGCTCGGGTAACTTCATTTGCGGCGGTGGCGTGCGTACGCTGCCGGTCTGGACGACCAACCCGGATGCGCTGTGCCAGCAAAGCCAGCCAGAAGAACCGACAGGTAACCCGTTCGATCAGTCTTCTCAACCTCAGCAGCCGCAGCAGCAACAGCCGCAGCAGCAGGAAGAGAAGAAAGACAGCGACGGCGTCGCCGGCTGGATCAAGGATATGTTCGGCGGGAACTAACCCTACTGATACCCCCTTCCCGGGAAGGGGGTATTTTTTCACCTCGGCAACTCATTTCCTTAACCCCATTTTCAACCCTTATTAACGACCCATTTTCCGTTGATTATTTCTTAAACCCTTAATTCTTGTAGGGCCGCATATCGCTTGCTATGCCGTCAGCGTTTCGCATATTATTCTGCGGTCATAATAATAATTCTCGTTTACGTTATCATTCACCTTTTTCATCAGAGATCCATCATGGCGCTTTCCAATACTGCTCAGCCAATTAACACGTCGCTGCGTAAAATCGCAGCCGTCGTAGCCACAGCGGTTGCCGGCATGTCTGCTTACGCACAGGCCGCTGAAACCCCCAAGAAAGAAGAAACCATCACCGTGACTGCCGCACCGGCTGCACAGGAAAGTGCCTGGGGTCCTGCACCGACGATTGCAGCAAAGCGCACTGCAACGGCGACGAAAACCGATACACCGATCGAGAAAACCCCGCAGTCTATTTCCGTGGTTACACGTGAAGAGATGGACATGAAACAGCCGGGAACGGTTAAACAGGCGCTGGCCTATACCCCAAGCGTTTTCGCAACGCGCGGCGCATCAACAACTTACGATGTGGTTTCGATTCGTGGTTTCACGACCTCCAGCACCGTGAATACCAACCAGTATCTGGATGGTATGAAGTTGCAGGGAGACAACTACTCTGAAGCGTCCATGGACCCGTACTTCCTTGAGCGCGTAGAGCTGCTGCGTGGCCCGACGTCTGTACTGTATGGCAAAAGCCATCCTGGCGGCGTAGTGAGTATGGTCAGCAAGCGTCCAACTACGGAACCGTTGAAAGAAATTCAGTTCAAAATGGGGACGGATAACCTCTGGCAGACCGGGTTTGATTTCAGCGACGCGATTGACGATGACGGCGTGTGGTCCTACCGTCTGACCGGTCTGGGGCGCAGTGAAAATGCGCAGCAGGAAATGGTGAAGTCTACTCGTTACGCGATTGCGCCGTCTTTCAGCTGGCGTCCTGATGATAAAACCGATTTCACTTTCCTGAGCAACTTCCAGAGCGATCCGGATGCGGGTTACTACGGCTGGCTGCCGCGTGAAGGTACCGTTGTGCCTTACTATGATGCTAACGGAAAAGCGCACAAACTGCCGACCGACTTCAACGAAGGCGATGAAGACAATAAGATCTCCCGTCGTCAGAAAATGGTGGGTTACAGCTTCGCGCATGAATTCAACGACACCTTCACCGTGCGTCAGAACCTGCGTTATACCAAAATCAACACGCTTTACCGTTCAGTTTACGGTAACGGCTATATCGCCCCGGCCCAGATCAGCCGCGCGTACGTGCGCTCAGATGAAGACCTCAACTCGTTCACGGTTGATACACAGCTCCAGTCGAAATTCGCGACCGGCGCCGTTGACCATACCCTGCTGACGGGTGTGGATTACCTTCGTATGCGCAATGACATTGATGCTGACTACGGTACCGCCGATCCGATCAGCATGAACAATCCGCAGCACGGCAATGCGAACGTTAATGTGAACTTCCCGTATGCCATGCTCAATCGCCAGGAGCAGACCGGGCTCTATGCGCAGGATCAGGCGGAATGGGATAAGTGGGTACTCACCCTGGGTGGCCGCTATGACTTTGCGAAAACGTCTGCCTTTAACCGTAATAACGGAACCACCGCGGAAATTAACGATCAGGCATTTACCTGGCGCGGGGGGATTAACTACCTGTTCGACAACGGGATTACACCATACTTCAGCTACAGTGAATCTTTCGAACCGCTCTCTGGCACTACTCAGGGTGGTAAACCGTTCGATCCGGCACGCGGCAAGCAATATGAAGCGGGCGTGAAGTATGTTCCAAAAGATCTGCCTGTTGTGGTGACGGCAGCGGTATACCAGCTGACCAAGAACAATAACCTGACCGCCGATCCGGCGAACCCGACCAGCGGCTTTAGCGTGCAGGGCGGTGAAATTCGCTCCCGTGGCTTTGAGCTGGAAGCGAAAGCGGCGGTGTCGGCTAACGTGAACGTGACGGCGGCCTACAGCTACACCGATGCGGAATACACCCACGATACCTGGTATGAAGGTCGTCGTCCGGCAGAAGTACCGCGCAACATGGCATCCCTCTGGGCGGATTACACCTTCCACGAGACGGCGCTGAGTGGCCTGACCGTCGGTGCAGGCGCGCGTTACATCGGTAACACGGTGACGTACTACTCCTCAGCGTCGCCTAAAGCCTATGAGTCCTTTAACGTCGCGGGTTATGCCCTGGCGGATGCGACCGTGAAATACGATCTGGCGCGCTTCGGTCTGCCGGGCTCTTCCGTCGGCGTCAACGTGAACAACATCTTTGACCGTGAATACGTCTCCAGCTGCTACAGCGAGTATGCATGCTACTGGGGAGCAGGACGCCAGGTTGTTGCCACGGCGACCTTCCGCTTCTAACCTCTTTATGGGCACGGTTCGCCGTGCCCTTTTTATTTAAGTTGGCTGACATGCAGGATAACAAAACGCAATCCGACTCCACCTTCACGCTCAATAATCTCTCCTTTCGCGTACCCGGGCGCACCTTGCTGCATCCGCTCTCTTTGACGTTTCCCGCAGGTAAAGTGACCGGTTTAATCGGGCACAATGGTTCCGGTAAATCGACGCTGCTGAAGATGCTGGGCCGTCATCAGCCACCGTCCGAGGGCGACATTTTGCTGGATGACCAGCCGCTGGCGAGCTGGAGCAGTAAGGCCTTTGCCCGCAAGGTGGCCTATCTGCCGCAGCAGTTGCCGCAGGCGGAGGGGATGACGGTGCGCGAGCTGGTGGCGATTGGACGTTATCCGTGGCACGGTGCGCTCGGGCGTTTTGGCGTTGCTGACAGAGAGAAAGTGGAAGAGGCGATCGCGCTGGTGGGATTAAAACCGCTGGCGCACCGTCTGGTGGATAGCCTGTCCGGTGGCGAGCGTCAGCGCGCATGGATCGCAATGCTGGTGGCGCAGGACAGCCGCTGCCTGCTGCTCGACGAACCCACGTCGGCGCTGGATATTGCTCATCAGGTTGACGTCCTGGCGCTGGTGCATCGCTTAAGTCAGCAGCGCGGCCTGACGGTGATTGCCGTTCTGCATGATATCAACATGGCGGCACGCTATTGCGACTATCTGGTAGCGCTGCGCGGCGGTGAAATGATCGCTCAGGGTACGCCTGCCGAACTGATGCGTAGCGAAACGCTGGAACATATCTACGGTATTCCTATGGGCATCCTGCCTCACCCGGCCGGGGCTGCACCCGTGAGCTTTGTCTACTGATGCTGGATTCAACTTTCATTAGCCGCCGTCGCCTGCTGACGGCCATGGCGCTCTCACCGCTGCTGTTAAAGATGGGCCCGGCCCGCGCTGCCGCTATCGATCCGCACCGCATCGTGGCGCTGGAGTGGTTGCCCGTTGAACTGATGATGGCGATGGGCGTGACGCCTTACGGTGTGGCCGATATTCCCAACTACACCCTGTGGGTGAATGAGCCAAAACTGCCGGACTCCGTCATCGACATCGGTCTGCGTACGGAGCCGAACCTTGAGCTTCTCACCCAGATGAAACCGTCTTATTTATTCTGGTCTGCGGGGTATGGTCCGTCGGAAGAGACCATGGCGAAGATTGCGCCCGGACGGGGCTTTTCCTTTAGCGACGGTAAAAAGCCGCTGACCATGGCAAAAAATTCCATCCACGAGATGGCGCAGTTCCTCAACCGTGAGGCTCAGGCGAAAAAACACCTCGATGAATTTGATGCGCTGATTGATTCCCTTAAGCCGCGCTTTGCCCACCGTGGCGATCGGCCTTTGCTGATGGTGACCCTGCTGGATGCCCGCCATATGCTGGTCTTTGGAAATAACTGTCTGTTCCAGGAAGTGCTCGACAGCTTTGGCATTCGCAATGCCTGGGAAGGCGAGATGACGTTCTGGGGCAGTACCGCCGTGGGGATTGACCGTCTGGCGGCGTTTCGTGATGTGGACGTGCTGTGCTTTGACCACGGCAATGAGCGCGAGATGCAAACCCTGATGGCGACTCCGCTCTGGCAGGCAATGCCGTTCGTCCGCGAGCAGCGCTTCCTGCGCGCGCCAGCGGTATGGTTCTACGGCGCGACGCTGTCGGCCATGCATTTTGCCCGCGTGCTGGACAATGCACTGGGAGGCAAGGCATGAGCACGCGTATGGCCCGTTTCCCGATGTTACTGTTAGCAATCATTTTTCTGGCTGCCCTGGCGTTAACCGGCTTTAACCTGACCACGGCGTTGCCGCGCGATCAGTGGGCAGCCGCGTTTGCCGCACCGGATATCGATAATATTCAGCAAATGCTGTTCCACTACAGCCTGCTGCCGCGTCTGGCTATCTCCCTGCTGGTCGGGGCGGGACTGGGACTGGTGGGCGTACTGTTTCAGCAGGTGCTACGTAACCCGCTGGCGGAGCCGACCACGCTGGGCGTGGCGACGGGGGCTCAGTTGGGGATCACCATCACCACTCTCTGGACCCTGCCGGGAGCGTTAACCTCGCAGTTTGCCGCGCTGGCAGGCGCATGCGTGGTCGGTGCGCTGGTCTTTGGCGTGGCCTGGGGAAAACGTCTCTCGCCGGTCACGCTGATCCTCGCGGGGCTGGTCGTCAGCCTCTACTGTGGGGCGATCAACCAGCTGCTGGTGCTGTTTCACCACGACCAGTTGCAAAGCATGTTTATGTGGAGTACCGGCACGCTCACCCAGACCGACTGGAGTATCGTCCAGCGCCTGTGGCCGCAGCTGTTTGGCGGCGTGGTGCTGACACTGCTGCTGCTGCGTCCGCTCACGCTGATGGGCCTGGACGACGGCGTGGCGCGCAATCTCGGGCTGGCGCTGTCGCTGGCGCGTCTGGCGGCCCTGACCCTGGCGATTGTGCTCAGCGCGTTACTGGTTAACGCCGTCGGCATCATCGGCTTTATCGGCCTGTTTGCGCCGCTGCTGGCAAAAATGCTCGGCGCACGCCGTCTGCTGGCGCGCCTGATGCTGGCGCCGCTGATTGGTGCGCTGATCCTCTGGCTTTCCGATCAGCTCATTCTCTGGCTGGCGCGCGTCTGGATGGAAGTTTCCACGGGCTCGGTGACGGCCCTGATCGGTGCGCCGCTGCTGCTGTGGCTCTTGCCGCGCCTGCGCAGCATTAGCGCCCCGGCAATGGATGCCGGCGATAAAGTACATGCTGAGCGTCAGTCGGTGGTGTGGTTCAGCCTTGCCGGACTGGCAGTGCTGGTTATCGCCTCGTTTGCCGCACTCTCGCTGGGACGCGACGCCACGGGCTGGCACTGGGCGACGGGGGATTTGTTGCATGAACTCATGCAGTGGCGCTGGCCACGGATCTTCTCCGCGCTGATTGCGGGCGTCATGCTGGCGGTGGCGGGCTGTATTATCCAGCGTCTCACCGGCAACCCGATGGCAAGCCCGGAAGTCCTGGGCATCAGTTCCGGCGCCGCGTTTGGCGTAGTGTTGATGTTGTTCCTCGTGCCGGGAAATGCCTTCGGCTGGCTGATGCCTGCCGGGAGTATCGGTGCGGCAGTCACGCTGATGATTATCCTGATCGCCTCCGGGCGAGGTGGTTTCTCACCTCACCGCATGCTGCTGGCCGGGATGGCGCTCAGCACCGCGTTTACTATGCTGCTGATGATGTTGCAGGCGAGCGGCGATCCGCGCATGGCGCAGATCCTGACCTGGATTTCCGGTTCAACATACAACGCCACCGGCAGTCAGGTGGTGCATACCGGGATTGTGATGATCGTGCTGCTGGCGATTGTGCCGCTGTGCCGCCGCTGGATGACCATTCTGCCGTTGGGTGGGGATACCGCTCGCGCGGTCGGGGTGGCGCTGACGCCAACGCGCATCGCCCTGTTGCTGCTGGCCGCGTGCCTGACGGCGACGGCCACCATGACTATCGGCCCGCTCAGTTTTGTCGGATTAATGGCGCCGCATATCGCCCGTATGATGGGCTTCCGCAGGACTTTGCCACATATCGTGATCTCTGCGCTGACGGGCGGGGCGATCCTGGTCTTTGCTGACTGGTGCGGAAGGATGGTGCTGTTCCCGTATCAGATCCCGGCGGGCCTGCTGTCGACCTTTATCGGCGCGCCGTACTTTATATATCTGTTGAGAAAGCAGAGTCGGTAATAAAAGTAAACGGCAATCCTTAGATTGCCGTTTTAGCGTTTGCTCCCTCTCCCTGTAGGAGAGGGCTGGGGTGAGGGCATCAAGCCGCACATTTTACAGCTTCGCAAACACCTTACGCGCTGCGTCGATGGTGTTATTGATATCTTCTTCGCTGTGTGCCACGGACATAAAGCCCGCTTCAAACGCTGACGGGGCCAGATACACGCCTTCTTCCATCATCAGGTGGAAGAAGCGTTTGAAGCGTTCCACGTCGCATTTCACCACGTCCTGATAGCAGGTCACGGTTTTCGCCTCGGTGAAGAAAATCCCGAACATCCCGCCGACGTGGTTTACCACCAGCGGAATACCCGCGTCTTCTGCGGCTTCCAGCAGACCGTTTGCCAGCTGCGTCGTCCGGTCCGTCAGGGTTTGGTGGATGCCCGGCTGCGCCACTTCGGTCAGACAGGCAAAGCCCGCCGCCATCGCAATCGGGTTACCGGAGAGCGTACCCGCCTGGTAAACCGGACCGGTTGGCGCCAGCGCGTCCATTACGTCCTTACGGCCGCCAAACGCGCCGACAGGCATGCCGCCGCCAATGATCTTGCCGAGGCAGGTCAGATCCGGCTCGACGCCGTAGTATGACTGCGCCCCCGCCAGTGCGACGCGGAAACCGGTCATCACTTCGTCGATGATCAGCAGCGCGCCGAACTCATCGCACAGCGCGCGCAGGCCCGGCAGGAAATCCGGCTGCGGTGGGATACAGTTCATGTTGCCCGCAACTGGCTCAACGATAATGCAGGCGATCTCCTGCGGATACTGCTCGAACGCCGCGCGAACGGTGTCCAGATCGTTATAGGTGCAGGTGAGGGTGTGTTTTGCGAAGTCAGCCGGCACGCCCGGAGAGTTAGGCTGACCGAGCGTCAGCGCGCCGGAACCGGCTTTTACCAGCAGGCAGTCGGCGTGGCCATGGTAACAGCCTTCGAACTTGATAATCTTGTCACGGCCGGTAAAGCCGCGCGCCAGACGGATGGCGCTCATGGTCGCTTCCGTACCGGAGTTCACCATACGTACCATGTCCATTGTCGGCACCAGCTCGGTGACCAGCTCCGCCATTTTGACTTCCATCTCGGTTGGCGCACCGAAGCTCAGGCCGCGCTGAGCGGCTTCAATCACCGCGTTGCGGATCGCCGGGTGGTTGTGGCCCAGTACCATCGGGCCCCAGGAGCCGACGTAATCGACATAGGCTTTACCATCCACATCATACAGATATGCGCCATCCGCACGTTCGATAAACAGCGGGGTGCCACCCACGCCGGTAAAGGCGCGCACCGGTGAGTTTACGCCGCCTGGGATAAGCTCGCGGGCTGCGCTGTAGAGGTTTTCAGACTTGCTCATGGCGTCGTTCCTGGTTCGTAGAAATAAGTTAAGGAGACTATTCTAAGTGATCCGGATGAGGTTATAAAATTTTTGCCCCGTAAAGGGCTTAACAATTGTTAAGTATTTTTCAGGGGACGAGGGGACTGTCTCTGGTAAAATCCCTGCGGCCATTTGTATGACGAAACAGAACAGGTAATGAACGAGAACACTCCGTCTTTTGAACAACAGCAGTTTACGCGCGCGAAGCGCCGGGTCAGCATCCGGCGGCTGCTCAACCGTGACAAAACCCCGTTGGCCATTCTGCTGGCAGCTGCCGTTGTGGGCACGCTGGCCGGTCTCGTGGGCGTCGCGTTTGAAAAAGCCGTCAACGCGGTGCTCAACTGGCGCATAGGCACCGTCGCCAGCTTTGCGGATCGGGAATGGCTGGTCTGGGTGTGGGCCTTTGGCCTTTCGGCCCTGTTTGCCATGGTGGGCTATTTCCTGGTACGTAAATTCGCACCCGAAGCGGGCGGCTCGGGGATCCCGGAAATTGAAGGGGCGCTGGAGGAGCTACGCCCGGTTCGCTGGTGGCGGGTACTTCCTGTGAAATTTATCGGCGGGATGGGAACGCTCGGGGCGGGCATGGTGCTCGGTCGGGAAGGGCCAACGGTACAGCTGGGCGGTAACGTCGGGCGCATGGTCGGCGATCTGTTCCGTATGCGCAGCGCCGAAGCACGGCATACGTTGCTGGCGACGGGGGCGGCGGCGGGGCTGTCTGCGGCGTTTAACGCGCCGCTGGCGGGTATCCTGTTTATCATTGAAGAGATGCGCGCCCAGTTCCGCTACAACCTGATCTCCATTAAAGCGGTGTTTACCGGCGTGATTATGTCGAGCATTGTCTTTCGCGTCTTTAATGGCGAAGGGGCGGTGATTGAAGTTGGCAAGCTAACCAATGCGCCGGTCAATACTTTGTGGCTGTATCTGGTTCTTGGGATGATTTTTGGCGTCGTTGGCCCGCTTTTTAACACCCTGATTTTACGGGCTCAGGATATGTTTCAGCGCATCCATGGCGGAAATACCACGAAATGGGTGCTGGTGGGGGGCCTGCTTGGCGGCGTGTGCGGGATCCTCGGCTTTATCGAACCGAACGCGGCGGGCGGCGGTTTCGGGCTGATTCCCATTGCCGCGGCGGGGAATTTCAGCGTGGGGCTGCTGCTGTTTATGTTTATCTCGCGGGTTATCACGACCGTGCTGTGCTTCTCCTCCGGCGCACCGGGCGGCATATTTGCCCCGATGCTGGCGCTGGGAACGCTGCTGGGCACGGCGTTTGGCATGGCGGCAGCGGTTGGCTTCCCGGCCTATCATCTGGACGCGGGGACGTTTGCGGTGGCGGGAATGGGGGCGCTGCTGGCGGCCTCCCTGCGCGCGCCGCTTACCGGGATCGTACTGGTGCTGGAAATGACCGACAATTACCAGCTCATTTTGCCAATGATCATTACCTGTCTCGGCGCGACACTATTAGCCCAATTCCTGGGTGGAAAACCGCTATACTCCACCATTCTTGCCCGTACCCTGGCGAAACAGGAAGCTGAACAGGCCCTGAAGCAGAATACTTGAATGAATTACCAGGGTATTAGATAATGACAAAAAGAATTGGGTGATTTTTGCCCAATAGCAGTCGCAGTATTCATGGGAGCATAAGATGAGTGATGACGTAGCGTTGCCGCTGGAATTTACCGAAGCAGCAGCGAAAAAAGTGAAAACCCTGATTGCCGACGAGGACAATCCGGATCTGAAACTGCGTGTTTATATTACCGGCGGCGGCTGTAGTGGCTTCCAGTATGGTTTTACCTTTGACGACCAGGTTAACGATGGTGATATGACTATCGAGAAACAGGGCGTCGCGCTGGTGGTTGATCCGATGAGCCTGCAATATCTGGTGGGCGGTTCAGTGGACTACACTGAAGGTCTGGAAGGTTCGCGCTTTGTGGTGACTAACCCGAATGCGACCAGCACCTGCGGGTGTGGTTCTTCATTCAGTATTTAAAACTGAATGCAAATTGTAGGCCCGGTAAGCGAAGCGCTACCGGGCTTATAAACGATACCTATCTTGAATTTTCATCCAGTGCAAAGGTCGGCAGCTTCAGGTGCCAGCGTATCGCCGCTAAACGGATCACCAGCGTGACCACCATCCCCAGCATCGCCGCGTTTTCCAGCGGGACAGCAAAAGTGTAATACGCCGTGGCGTGAACAATCCCCCCGATGATACAGGCCGTCGCGTAGATTTCCGTTCGCAGGATCATCGGGACTTCTCGCGCCAGTATGTCGCGAATAATCCCTCCGCCCACGCCGGTTAACACGCCCATACAGATCGCCACCAGCGGGCCAGTCCCGGCAATAAAGGCTTTGTTCACGCCTATTCCCACAAAGACCGCCAGACCGACAGCATCCAGCACCGGTAATATCCATTTTGGCAGTCTGCGAGGCTGACGAACCAGCACGATGGTTAACAGGCAGGTGACCATCGCCACCACCAGATCCGTGGGATCTTTTACCCAAAATACCGGGCCATTTGCCAGCGCCATATCGCGGATCGTTCCGCCTCCCACCGCCGTAACGACGCCGAGCACCAGTACGCCAAAAGGATCCATGCGTAGTTTTCCGGCAAGCAAAACGCCGGAGATAGCAAAAACGGCTGTGCCAAGAATATCCAGCCAATACACGAGCATCGTTAAATCCTCGAAGGGGGTATTTATCTGTTTGAGTGACCCTCTGCCAGTTCGGCGCAGAGTTGTTTTGCGGCGAGGATAATACGCGGGCTGGCGCGTTCAAACCAGTCGCTGTTGAGTGCGATGACCGGAATTTTAAGCTGCCGATGCCAGAATTGTTCTATTTTAGGAATCTCGCTCGCATTTCCGACCACCACAATGGCCTGCGGTTGTCGCGCCAGAACCTGCTCACGACTGACCTGGGGCCAGGGGACCCGGCTTTCGGCAAAGATATTTTCACCTCCACAGGTTTCAAGCACCTGGTTCTGGATCGAACCTTTCCCGGTAGTGAACAGCGGCTGGCTGCCAAATTGCAGAAAAACGCGTTGTTTCGGTTGCGTGCCGTATCGGGCTTTTAGCGCGGCATAGTCGTTGAGCATCTGCTGTGCAGCCTGTCCGGCGCGTTGGGGGGTAGGGCTGAAGGGCGCGAGGTCACGGAGGGTTTGCGCCACCTGTTCGATGCTCACCGCGTCCACCCATTTAACCGTTATTCCCAGCGAAGAGAGCTGGTTTACCTGCCGTTCGGCATTACCGCCGCGCCAGGCGAGTACCAGATCGGGCTTTAGCGCAACGATGCGTTCCAGATTCATTCCCTGCCAGGTGGCAACCTGTTCGATTTGGGCGGCCTGCGGTGGATAATCGGAAAAGCTGCTCACCGCAACGGGCGTGATCCCGGCGGCAAAAGCCAGTTCCGTATTGGCAGGGGAGAGTGTGATCACCCGCGGCGCGGCGATGAGCCAGGCCGGAGCGAACAGAAGCAGGGCGACCAGCGCCCTGAATGACACCTTACCCACGCGCCAGTTTCTGCACCAGGGTTTCCACCATCACGGTGGACTGCTTGGCCGCAACGGCCAGGAACTCGTCGAAGCTGATGTGGGACTGCTGGTCCGCTACGTCAGAGATCGCGCGAACGACCACGAACGGCACGCTGAAGTTATGGCAAACGTGCGCAATGGCCGTGGCTTCCATCTCGACGGCCACAGCCTGCGGGAAGTTATGACGGATTTTCGCCAGACCAACAGAGCCGTTGATAAAGGCATCGCCGCTGACGATCAGGCCACGCACCGCATTGAGGTTCAGCTCGTTGATGCAGCTTTCAGCGGCGGCAATCAGCTTATCATCCGCTTTAAACCCGGCCGGGCAGCCCGGAAGCTGACCATATTCGTAGCCGAATGCGGTGACGTCTGCATCGTGGTAACGCGCTTCGTCGGAAACCACGATATCGCCCACTTTCAGCGTCGGCGCCAGACCGCCCGCAGAACCTGTATTAATGATAACGTCAGGCTTGCAGCGCTCAAGCAGCAGGGTCGCGCCCAGTGCCGCTGCAACTTTACCGATGCCTGATTTCAGCAGAGCCACGTCAACACCGTTCAGCTGGCCGGTGTAGATCTCACAGCCACCGAGGGAGAGGGTCTGACGGTTCTCAATTTTGTCACGCAGCAGCGTAACTTCTTCTTCCATTGCACCAATAATGCCGATTTTCATAGATTTACTCGCGATGTGCCTTGTTAAGATGCATAGTCTATCATGCGGTTAAGGGGAAACGCATTCTCACGCGGGGGAGCACATGGCACCAATCGATTTTCGCACCAAAATTAACTGGCACCGACGTTTCCGTTCGCCACAGGGCGATAAGAGCGAACATGAGATCCTGCGCATTTTTGAAAGCGATCGCGGACGCATCATCAATTCGCCCGCCATCCGCCGGTTACAGCAAAAAACCCAGGTGTTCCCGCTGGAGCGTAACGCCGCGGTGCGTACGCGGTTAACGCACTCCATGGAAGTGCAGCAGGTGGGGCGCTACATTGCGAAAGAGATCCTCAGCCGCCTTAAAGAGCAACGTCTGCTGGAAACCTACGGACTGGATGAACTGACCGGCCCGTTCGAAAGCATCGTTGAGATGGCCTGCCTGATGCACGATATCGGCAATCCTCCCTTTGGTCATTTCGGCGAGGCCGCCATCAATGACTGGTTTAAACAGCGGCTTTTTCCCTCTGATGCCATAAGCCAGCCGCTCAGCGATGACCGCTGTGTGGTACGCGATTTACGCCTGCGTGAAGGTGAAGATAGCCTGAACGATCTGCGCCGTAAGGTGCGCCAGGATCTGTGTCATTTCGAAGGTAACGCGCAGGGGATCCGTTTGGTGCACTCCCTGATGCGGATGAATCTGACCTGGGCCCAGGTGGGCTGTATTCTTAAATACACGCGTCCCGCGTGGTGGACCGGAGAAACGCCCGCCACGCATAGCTACCTGATGAAAAAACCGGGCTATTACTTATCGGAAGAAGCATATATCGCGCGGTTGCGTAAAGAACTGTCTCTGACCCCCAATGGCCGTTTTCCATTGACATGGATTATGGAAGCGGCTGATGACATTTCTTATTGCGTGGCCGATCTGGAAGACGCGGTGGAAAAAAGAATATTCAGCGTCGAGGAGCTGTATCAGCATCTTCATGATGCCTGGGGAGAGCATGAAAAAGGTTCTCTGTTTGCACAGGTCGTCGAGAATGCCTGGGATAAATCGCGTTCAAATTCGCTGAGCCGCAGTACCGAAGATCAGTTCTTTATGTATTTGCGAGTAAACACGCTGAATAAACTGGTGCCGTATGCAGCCGCCCGTTTCATTGATAATTTGCCGATGATATTTAGCGGGGAATTTAATCACGCCCTGCTGGAAGATGAGAGCAGTTTTAGCCAGCTTCTTGAATTATATAAAAACGTGGCTGTCCGCCATGTTTTCAGCCACCCGGATGTCGAGCAGCTGGAGCTGCAAGGATACCGGGTTATCAGCGGGTTGCTGGAGATTTATGGCCCGCTGCTCCAGCTGACGGTCGATGAGTTTAGCGAGCTGGTCGAAAATGAACGTGTTCGCCACCTGCCGATTGAATCTCGTCTCTATCAGAAGCTTTCAACGCGCCACCGGCTGGCATACATTGAAGCCGTCAGTAAAATAGATCGTCATTCTTCCCAATGGCCAGTCATGGAATATTATTATCGCTGTCGTCTTATCCAGGACTATATCAGCGGGATGACAGATTTGTATGCCTGGGATGAATACCGCAAGCTTATGGCCGTTGAATAAGCCATGAGTTTTGTAAAGACGACCAATAAATTTTTACTTTTTCCATAAACTTAATCCCGGAACTAAGCGGTATAAAACGAATCTGAGTTACACAGCAATTTTGCGTTATCTGGTAAATCGAGATTGAGAAACATGAAAAAAACCACATTAGCAATGAGTGCACTGGCTCTGAGTTTAGGTTTAGCGCTGTCCCCTCTGGCGATGGCGGCCGAGACAGCTTCCTCGGCAGCGACTGCGCAGCAGATGCCAAGCCTGGCCCCGATGCTCGAAAAAGTGATGCCATCGGTGGTGAGTATTAACGTTGAGGGCAGCACAACCGTCAATACGCCGCGTATGCCGCGTAATTTCCAGCAGTTCTTCGGCGACAATTCGCCGTTCTGCCAGGACGGTTCGCCATTTCAGAGCTCCCCGTTCTGTCAGGGCGGCGGTGCAGGGGATGACGGCATGGGCGGCGGCCAGCAGCAGAAATTCATGGCACTCGGCTCGGGCGTGATTATTGATGCAGCCAAAGGCTACGTGGTGACCAATAACCACGTGGTAGATAATGCTAACACCATTAAGGTGCAGATGAGCGATGGCCGTAAATTCGATGCTAAAGTGGTCGGTAAAGACCCGCGTTCCGATATCGCGCTGATTCAAATCCAGGATCCGAAGAACCTGACGGCGATTAAGCTTGCCGACTCTGACGCGCTGCGCGTGGGTGACTACACCGTCGCCATCGGTAACCCGTTTGGTCTGGGCGAAACCGTGACCTCGGGTATCGTCTCGGCGCTGGGACGTAGCGGCCTGAATGCGGAAAACTATGAAAACTTCATCCAGACGGATGCGGCCATTAACCGTGGTAACTCCGGCGGTGCGCTGGTTAACCTGAATGGTGAACTGATCGGTATCAACACCGCTATCCTGGCACCGGACGGTGGCAACATCGGTATCGGCTTTGCTATCCCGAGCAACATGGTGAAAAACCTGACTGCGCAGATGGTGCAATATGGACAGGTGAAACGCGGTGAGCTGGGTATCATGGGTACCGAGCTGAACTCCGAGCTGGCGAAAGCAATGAAAGTAGACGCTCAGCGCGGCGCATTCGTAAGCCAGGTCATGCCGAACTCCTCGGCGGCGAAAGCCGGCATTAAAGCGGGTGACGTGATCACTTCGCTGAACGGTAAACCGATCAGCAGCTTTGCCGCCCTGCGTGCGGAAGTGGGTTCTATGCCAATCGGCAGTAAAGTGACCCTCGGCCTGCTGCGTGAAGGTAAGCCGGTTAACGTGAGCCTGGAACTGCAACAGAGCAGTCAGAATCAGGTGGATTCCAGCACCATCTTCAGCGGTATTGAAGGTGCTGAGATGAGCAACAAAGGGGCAGATAAAGGCGTGGTGGTGAACAACGTGAAAGCAAACTCACCTGCTGCCCGTATCGGCCTGAAAAAAGGTGATGTGATCATGGGCGCTAACCAGCAGCCGGTGAAAAACATCGCTGAACTGCGCAAAATTCTCGACAGCAAGCCGTCCGTGCTGGCACTGAATATTCAGCGTGGTGATACTTCTATTTATCTCCTGATGCAGTAATCATCTTAAGCCCCTGTTCGCAGGGGCTTTCTCGTTTCTGTGACCTTTCCCACAACTCCATACATCTCTCTCTGCCTTTGGGCATCTGCACAATGCAGCCTTAGCTGAACTTCCCTATGCTTGAGCTCTGCTCACGGGAGGGTTTTATGGCTGGCTGGCATCTTGATACCAAAATGGCGCAGGATATCGTGGCGCGAACCATGCGCATCATTGATACCAATATCAACGTAATGGATGCCCGTGGGCGCATTATCGGCAGCGGCGATCGTGAGCGTATTGGGGAATTGCACGAAGGGGCGTTGCTGGTGCTCTCTCAGGGGCGCGTGGTCGGCATCGATGACGCCGTGGCGAAACATCTGCACGGGGTTCGTCAGGGGATCAACCTGCCGCTGCGTCTGGAAGGAGAGATTGTTGGCGTTATCGGTCTGACCGGCGATCCTGAATCGCTGCGTAAATACGGTGAGCTGGTCTGCATGACGGCGGAGATGATGCTGGAGCAGTCGCGTCTGATGCACCTGCTCGCCCAGGACAGCCGCCTGCGCGAAGAGCTGGTGATGAATTTGATTCAGGCGGAGGAGCATACGCCTGCCCTGAGCGAGTGGGCGCAGCGTCTGGGTATCGACCTGAATCAGCCGCGCGTGGTTGCCGTTATTGAGGTGGATAGCGGCCAGCTTGGCGTGGACAGCGCCATGGTGGAGCTACAGCAGCTGCAAAACATGCTGGCGACGCCGGAGCGTAACAACCTGGTGGCAATCGTCTCTTTAACGGAAATGGTGGTGCTCAAGCCTGCGCTTAATCAGTTTGGCCGCTGGGACGCGGAAGATCATCGTCGCCGCGTTGAGCTGCTCATCGAGCGCATGAAGGAGAACGGACAGCTCCGTTTTCGCGTCGCGCTGGGAAATTACTTTACCGGGCCGGGGAGTATCGCCCGTTCATGGCGAACGGCGCGCACCACCATGATGGTGGGTAAACAGCGCATGCCGGAGAGCCGCAGTTATTTCTATCAGGATCTGATGCTGCCGGTCCTGCTCGACAGCCTGCGCGGTGGCTGGCAGGCCAACGAGCTGGCGCGCCCGCTGGTGCGTCTGAAAGCGATGGACAACAACGGGCTGCTGCGCCGCACGTTGCAGGCGTGGTTCCGGCATAACGTGCAGCCGCTGGCAACGTCAAAAGCGCTGTTTATTCACCGTAATACGCTGGAGTATCGGCTTAACCGGATCTCGGAACTGACGGGGCTGGATTTAGGGAATTTTGACGACCGGCTACTGCTGTATGTGGCGTTGCAGCTGGATGAGCAGAGATAAGGTTGTGTACGGTTTTCACCCTCTCCCTGTGGGAGAGGGCCGGGGTGAGGGCATCAGACCGCACCGGAATAACTTATTTCCGCGTCAATTTCTCAAGATCCGCTTCAATCTCGCTGATCTTATTGGTGACTACGCTTTCCAGGTGACGCAGGTCGTCAAGGATCTTACGTTTCAGATCGACTTCGCTGCGATCGCGCTGGCAGATTTGATCGAGTTCGTCGATCACGTAGCGCAGGTTAGGGCTGATTTCCTGTACTTCTTTATATCCCTGACCGATACCGTCAGCGACAACGGTCTTACGCTGGCGAGGGTATTTAAACTTCACGCTTTTGGCGAAGAACTCTCCTTTGTCCTTGTGAAAATAGATTTTCAAAATATCGTTATTGGCTTCCTGGCGAAGACTATAACGATCAATTTCATCAGGATTGGTAATGCCCAGACTTTTCAGATTATCGTACATAGCGGTACCCTTGATCTCAACATAACCTATGAATAATTAACGAAAAAATCTATTTTCGCCACCTTCGGATATAAAAAAAGCGGGGTTGCCCCCGCTTTTTGTTATACCCGATTAATCGATGGTGCGCAGCAGTTCATTGATGCCTACTTTACCGCGCGTTTTCGCGTCCACTTTTTTCACGATGACCGCGCAATACAGGCTGTATTTGCCATCTTTAGACGGCAGGTTGCCGGAAACCACAACGGAACCGGCTGGAACGCGGCCGTAGTGAATTTCACCGGTTTCGCGATCGTAAATACGGGTGCTCTGGCCAATGTACACGCCCATGGAGATCACAGAACCTTCTTCGACGATCACGCCCTCAACCACTTCGGAACGTGCGCCGATGAAGCAGTTGTCTTCGATGATGGTTGGGTTAGCCTGAAGTGGCTCAAGAACGCCACCGATGCCCACGCCGCCGGACAGGTGAACGTTTTTACCGATCTGCGCGCAGGAGCCGACGGTAGCCCAGGTGTCCACCATGGTGCCTTCGTCAACGTAGGCGCCGATGTTCACGTAGGATGGCATCAGCACGGTGTTGCGTGCGATGAATGCCCCCTGACGAACGGCTGCCGGTGGTACTACGCGGAAGCCCTCTTTCTGGAAGCGCGCTTCGTCGTAATCCGCAAATTTCATTGGCACTTTATCGAAGTAGCGGCTTTCTGCTCCGTCGATAACCTGGTTATCGTTGATGCGGAAAGAGAGCAGCACAGCTTTCTTCAGCCATTGATGAGTAACCCACTGACCGTCGATTTTTTCTGCCACGCGCAGCGCGCCGGAATCCAGCAGGGAAATAACCTGGTTTACCGCTTCACGGGTCACGGTATCCACATTTGCCGGAGTGATGTCGGCGCGACGCTCAAAAGCGGACTCAATAACGTTCTGTAACTGCTGCATTGTTTACTCTTTCCATTTCACTAAAAAACACGTCACCCTTTATCGTTTGGATTGAGGGCTGCTGTCAACCGTTGTTGCACTTCAAGTTGCAGGTCATTATTAAGGGCACGCCGGTCGGCCGTCGCGATTATAAATAAATCTTCTACTCGTTCGCCAATCGTTGTAATTCGGGCGCCGTGAAGCGAAATTCCCAGATCGGCAAAAACCTGGCCGACGCGGGCGAGTAGCCCTGGCTGGTCGAGCGCAATCAGCTCAAGGAACGATTTACGGTCGGTATGGGTCGGCAGGAAATTGACCTCGGTATCGACGGTAAAGTGGCGCAGTTTTGCCGCCTGACGGCGCGGCTGCGGAGGTTGCCAGCTGCGCTGCGTAATCGCCTGCTCAAGGCCAAAGCGTATCCCCTCATGCCTGTCCGACGATAGCGGGCTGCCGTCCGGCTCCAGCACAATAAAGGTGTCCATCGCCATGCCGTCGCGGGTGGTAAAAATCTGCGCGTCGTGAACGCTCAGGTTACGCCTGTCCAGCTCGGCACAGACCGCTGCAAACAAATAAGGCCGGTCCGGGCTCCAGATAAAGATCTCCGTCCCGCCGCGCGTGGCCTGCGGGCTAAGCAGAATCATCGGTTTCGTCAGGTCGTGCTTCAGCAGATGCCGGGCGTGCCAGGCAAGCTGGTTTGGGCTGTGGCGTACAAAGTAGTTGGCGCGACAGCGCGCCCAAATCTGATGCAGCGCCTCTTCGTTGATGTTATCCATGCGCAGCAGGGCCAGCGCTTGCAACTGGTGATGGCGCACACGCTCGCGCATGTCCGGGGTATTCTGCATCCCGCGACGCAGCTGTTTTTCGGTGGCGAAGTACAGCTCGCGCAGCAGGCTCTGCTTCCAGCTGTTCCACAGGGTTTCGTTGGTGGCGCAGATATCGGCTACCGTCAGGCAGACCAGGTAGCGCAGGCGATTCTCCGTTTGCACTTCCTCGGCGAACTGCTTGATCACTTCCGGATCCTGAATATCACGACGCTGAGCGGTAACCGACATCAGCAGATGATGGCGAACCAGCCAGGCGATAAGCTGCGTTTCACGCGAGTTCAGGCCGTGCAGCTCGGCAAATTTCAGCACGTCCTGGGCACCGAGTACGGAGTGGTCGCCGCCGCGACCTTTGGCGATATCATGGAACAGAGCAGCGATCAGGATCAGCTCCGGGTGTGCCAGACGTGGCCACAGATCAACGCACAGCGGATGGCGGGATCGCGTCTCTTCTTTAGCGAAACTTTCCAGCTTCAGCATGACGCGGATCGTGTGCTCATCCACCGTATAGGCGTGAAACAGGTCGAACTGCATCTGCCCGACAATATGCGACCACTGAGGCATATAGGCCCACAGCACGCTGTGACGGTGCATTGGCAGCAGTCCGCGGCTGACGGCGCCCGGATGACGAAGCATCCTCAGGAACAACGAGCGCGCCTCCGGGATGTAACACAGCGGCTGCTTCAGATGACGCCGTGCATGGCGCAGATGACGCAGGGTAGTGGAGTAGATCCCGGTGATCGTGCTGTTGCGCACCATGGTATAGAACATTCGCAGGATCGCTTCCGGTTCGCGAATGAACAGCGTTTCGTCGCGCAGATCGATCAGCGTGCCGCGTAGCTGAAATTCGTCATCAATCGGACGCGGTTTTTCGTCTGCCGTCAGCGCGAGGATCGCCTCATCGAACAGCTGTAACAGCATCTGGTTCAGCTCAGAGACGCGGCGGGTGACGCGGAAGAAATCCTTCATCATTTGCTCGACCGGCTCGTTGCCCTCGCCCTGGTAATTCAGGCGCTGCGCCACGCTGAGCTGTCGGTCAAACAGCAGGCGGTTATCGTAGCGGGTGACTTCCAGGTGCAGGGCAAAACGGATGCGCCACAGCAGATGCAGACACTCATTGAGTTCGTTACGTTCGGCTTCGGTCAGAAAACCAAACCCGACCATTTCGTCCAGCGATGTTGCCCCAAAATGGCGACGGGCAACCCATTGCAGCGTGTGGATATCGCGCAGGCCACCGGGGCTGCTTTTAATATCCGGTTCGAGATTATAGCTGGTACCGTGATAGCGCTGGTGGCGCTGGTTTTGTTCTTCGACTTTCGCGGCGAAGAATTTTTCCGAAGGCCAGAAGCCGTCGCTAAAGATGTGCTTTTGCAGTTCGAGGAACAGCGCCACGTCGCCAATCAGGAGGCGGGTTTCAATCAGGTTGGTGGCGACGGTCAGGTCAGATAACCCTTCCAGCAGACACTCTTCCAGCGTGCGTACGCTGTGGCCCACTTCCAGCTTTACGTCCCAGAGCAGGGTCAACAGTTCACCGATTTTCTGCGCCCGATCGTCCGGCAGTTTTTTACGGCTTAAGATCAGCAGGTCGATATCAGAGAGCGGATGCAGTTCACCCCGGCCATAGCCGCCAACAGCAACTAGCGCGACGTCGCTCACCTGTCCGAAACCGTAGTCGATCCAGAGACGTTGCAGAAGCTGGTCGATAAATTCGGTGCGCGCTTCAATGAGCTGCTCGGCCGAAACGCCTGCGTCAAATGCGTTACCCAGCCAGCGATGGAAAACCTCCATGTGGGCTTTGATGTGCGCGCAGGACAGTTCATGCGGTGGCCAGACGCCCGGGTTATCAGGCTGGTCGGGGAGGGTGGGAAGTGCTGTGTTAGCATACTGTTCGGGTAAGAGATTACTCATCGTGCGCCACCCATAAGAAAAAGCTATCGCCATTAAAAAAGCCGGCATTCGCCGGCTTCTTATCACTCAATGTTCGTCAGTATCGCCGGGATGGTGTCATCCTTGCGCAACGTCATAATTTCGCAGCCGTTGTCTGTAACCACAATAGTATGCTCGTACTGGGCAGACAAGCTTCTGTCTTTGGTTTTTACCGTCCAGCCATCTTTCATGGTACGGATGCGGTAATCACCTGCGTTGACCATTGGCTCGATCGTGAAGGTCATGCCCTTTTGCAGCACCACGCCGCCGTCGTCTGCATCGTAGTGCAGAACCTGCGGTTCTTCATGGAACACACGACCAATACCGTGACCGCAATATTCGCGCACCACGGAGAAACCTTCCGCTTCCACAAATTTCTGGATTGCGGCGCCGATGGTGCGCAGGCGGATGCCCGGCTTCACCATTTTCAGCGCCAGGTAGAGGCTCTCTTGCGTTACTTTGCACAGACGCTCGCCCAGAATCGTTGGCTTGCCAACGATGAACATCTTAGAGGTGTCGCCGTGGTAGTCGTCTTTGATGACGGTCACGTCGATGTTGACAATGTCGCCATCTTTCAGCAGCTTCTCGTCATCCGGAATGCCGTGGCAAACCACTTCATTAATAGAGATGCAGACGGATTTCGGGAAACCGTGATAGCCAAGGCAGGCGGAGACCGCGTGCTGCTCGTTGACGATATAGTCGTTACAGATGCGATCCAGTTCGCCAGTGCTGACGCCCGGTTTCACAAACGGCTCAATCATTTCCAGCACGTCCGCGGCCAGACGACCGGCGACGCGCATCTTTTCAATTTCTTCAGGTGTCTTAATAGAGATAGCCATGTAATCTGTCCATCGGTGTCGATTTTTTCGACAATACTAGTGTAAGTGTTGTCAATGGTATCAGTCAGGCGCACCCCGTGCCAAATTGAGAATCATTAACAGCACACTCCGCCAACAATTATTGGTTTCTGGCCGTGTTTTGTGATATAAAGCGCGCCGGACTTCCGATCCATCTCAGATACACAGGCTGGACGGGAGCGACAAATCTCACTTTGTGTAACAACACACACGTATCGGCACATATTCCGGGGTGCCCTTCGGGGTCGGTAATATGGGATACGTGGAGGCATAACCCCAACTTTCAATATAGAGGTTTTAAACATGGCAACTGTTTCCATGCGCGACATGCTCAAGGCTGGTGTTCACTTCGGTCACCAGACCCGTTACTGGAACCCGAAAATGAAGCCTTTCATCTTCGGCGCACGTAACAAAGTTCACATCATCAACCTTGAGAAGACTGTACCAATGTTCAACGAAGCCCTGGCTGAGCTGAACAAGATCTCTTCCCGTAAAGGTAAGATTCTGTTCGTTGGTACTAAGCGCGCTGCAAGCGAAGCTGTGAAAGATGCTGCTAACAGCTGCGACCAGTTCTTCGTGAACCATCGCTGGTTGGGCGGCATGCTGACCAACTGGAAAACTGTTCGTCAGTCCATCAAGCGCCTGAAAGATCTGGAAACCCAGTCTCAGGACGGTACTTTCGATAAGCTGACTAAGAAAGAAGCGCTGATGCGCACTCGTGAACTGGACAAGCTGGAAAACAGCCTGGGCGGTATCAAAGATATGGGCGGCCTGCCAGACGCGCTGTTCGTAATCGATGCAGACCACGAGCACATCGCAATCAAAGAAGCTAACAACCTGGGTATCCCGGTATTCGCTATCGTTGATACCAACTCCGATCCGGACGGTGTTGACTTCGTTATCCCGGGTAACGACGACGCAATCCGTGCTGTTAGCCTGTACCTGAGCGCTGTAGCTGCTACCGTTCGTGAAGGCCGTTCCCAGGATCTGGCTTCTCAGGCGGAAGAAAGCTTCGTAGAAGCTGAATAATAAGGTTTTACCCCTTATTAGTACCGTGTATGAATAGGGGCCCATTATCGGCCCCTTTTTTCAATTTATACTGTTTGGCTCCCGGCCGGGCAGTTCACATCTCCCGAGGATTTAAGAATGGCTGAAATTACCGCATCCCTGGTAAAAGAGCTGCGTGAGCGTACTGGCGCAGGCATGATGGATTGCAAAAAAGCGCTGACCGAAGCGAACGGCGACATCGAGCTGGCAATCGAAAACATGCGTAAATCCGGTGCGATCAAAGCAGCTAAGAAAGCAGGCAACGTTGCTGCTGACGGCGTGATCATCACTAAAATCGACGGCAACTACGGCATCATTCTGGAAGTTAACTGCCAGACTGACTTCGTTGCTAAAGATGCTGGTTTCCAGGCATTTGCTAACAAAGTTCTGGACGCAGCGGTTGCAGGCAAAATCACTGACGTTGAAGTTCTGAAAGCACAGTTCGAAGAAGAGCGTGTTGCGCTGGTTGCTAAAATCGGTGAGAACATCAACATCCGTCGCGTTGCTTCCCTGGAAGGTGACGTTCTGGGCTCTTACCAGCACGGCGCGCGTATCGGTGTTCTGGTTGCGGCTAAAGGCGCTGACGAAGAGCTGGTTAAACAGCTGGCAATGCACATCGCTGCAAGCAAACCAGAATTCGTTAAGCCAGAAGACGTGTCTGCTGAAGTGGTAGAGAAAGAGTACCAGGTTCAGCTGGACATCGCGATGCAGTCTGGTAAGCCAAAAGAAATCGCAGAGAAAATGGTTGAAGGCCGCATGAAGAAATTCACCGGCGAAGTTTCTCTGACTGGCCAGCCTTTCGTAATGGATCCAAGCAAGTCTGTTGCTCAGCTGCTGAAAGAGCACAACGCTGATGTAACTGGCTTCATCCGCTTCGAAGTGGGCGAAGGCATCGAGAAAGTTGAGACTGACTTCGCAGCAGAAGTTGCTGCAATGTCCAAGCAGTCTTAATGATTGAAAAGGAGCCGCCTGAGGGCGGCTTCTTTTTGTCACCCGTCTCACGAAATCAGACAGGCTCCAGTATCGCTGTGCTGATTTGCGACATATCATGTCGCCAGAATTAACCCCATCTTAATCGTTGACAGTCTCAGGAAAGAAACATGGCTACCAATGCAAAACCCGTGTACAAACGCATTCTGCTTAAGCTGAGTGGCGAAGCGCTGCAAGGATCGGAAGGCTTCGGTATTGACGCAAGCATCCTTGATCGCATGGCACAGGAAATCAAAGAACTGGTCGAACTGGGTATTCAGGTTGGCGTGGTCATTGGCGGTGGCAACCTTTTCCGTGGTGCTGGTCTGGCGAAAGCGGGGATGAACCGCGTAGTGGGCGACCACATGGGTATGCTGGCAACCGTGATGAATGGCCTGGCGATGCGTGATGCGCTTCATCGCGCCTATGTGAACGCTCGCCTGATGTCCGCTATTCCTTTGAATGGCGTATGCGATAACTACAGCTGGGCAGAGGCCATCAGCCTGCTGCGCAACAACCGCGTGGTGATCCTCTCCGCCGGTACGGGTAACCCGTTCTTTACCACCGATTCCGCAGCCTGCCTGCGCGGTATCGAAATCGAAGCCGATGTGGTGCTGAAAGCGACCAAAGTAGATGGCGTGTTTACTGCCGACCCGGCAAAAGATCCTTCAGCGACCATGTACGATCAGCTGAGCTACAGCGAAGTGCTGGAAAAAGAGCTAAAAGTGATGGATCTTGCCGCCTTTACGCTGGCTCGTGACCACAAACTGCCGATCCGTGTCTTCAATATGAACAAGCCTGGCGCGCTGCGTCGCGTTGTTATGGGCGAAAAAGAAGGCACTTTGATCACGGAATAATTTCCGTCGGCGATAAATACAGGTAAGATTCCGCTTTATTTCGACGTGGTATCTTACCCGGGCGCGCCTTTGGCGTTGTCATGAATTAAACGCGACTATACTTAGCACACCTGTAGCGCTGTGCTGGCGGATAGTCTGCCTGAGACAAGTTTTCAAGGATCCGTAACGTGATTAACGACATCAGAAAAGATGCTGAAGTACGCATGGACAAATGCGTAGAAGCGTTCAAAAACCAAATCAGCAAAATCCGTACTGGCCGAGCTTCCCCAAGCCTGCTGGATGGCATCATCGTAGAATACTACGGTACGCCTACGCCACTGCGTCAGCTGGCGAGCGTGACGGTAGAAGATACCCGTACCCTGAAAATCAACGTGTTCGATCGCTCAATGAGCCCGGCCGTTGAAAAAGCGATCATGGCATCTGACCTGGGTCTGAACCCAAGCTCAGCGGGCGCGGATATTCGCGTTCCACTGCCTCCGCTGACGGAAGAGCGTCGTAAAGACCTGATCAAAGTGGTTCGCGGTGAAGCTGAGCAGGGTCGCGTTTCCGTACGTAACGTGCGTCGCGATGCGAACGATAAAGTGAAAGCCCTGCTGAAAGAAAAAGAGATCAGCGAAGACGACGATCGTCGTTCTCAGGACGACATTCAGAAAATGACCGACGCGGCGATCAAGAAAATTGATGCGGCGCTGGCAGAAAAAGAAGCGGAACTGATGCAGTTCTGATTTTCGCTGTACACTGATAAACGCCGTTCAGAAGGACATTGAGTCTTGCTGGCGGCGTTTTGCTTTTATCTGGTCTAACTTTTGGGCATCTCATGAAGCATCTCACTCTCCTCGGCTCGACCGGCTCTATCGGTTGCAGCACTCTCGACGTTGTACGTCATAATCCTGACAGCTACACCGTAGCCGCGCTTGTGGCCGGAAAAAACGTGCAGCGAATGGTCGAACAGTGCCTGGAGTTTACCCCCCGTTTTGCGGTGATGGATGATGAAGAGAGCGCCCGCCAGGTAAAAGCGCTGTTGCAGGAGAAGGGCTGCCGTACCGAGGTGCTCAGCGGGCAACAGGCGGCGTGCGATATGGCCGCGCTTGATGAAGTCGATCAGGTTATGGCGGCAATCGTCGGGGCGGCGGGTCTTCTGCCGACGCTTGCCGCGATCGATGCGGGAAAAGATGTCCTGCTTGCGAACAAAGAGTCGCTGGTCACCTGCGGACGCCTCTTTATGGAGGCGGTAAAACAGCGTGGGGCACGTCTTTTGCCGGTCGATAGCGAGCACAACGCCATTTTTCAGAGTTTACCCCAACCTTTTCAACAAAACCTGGGGTACGCTGACCTGGAGCAGAATGGCGTTGTGTCGATTCTGCTTACCGGGTCTGGTGGCCCGTTCCGTGAAACGCCACTGTCTGAATTGAGCGCAATGACGCCGGATCAGGCATGTCGTCATCCGAACTGGTCAATGGGGCGTAAGATCTCCGTCGATTCGGCCACCATGATGAACAAAGGTCTGGAATACATTGAAGCTCGCTGGCTGTTCAATGCGTCGGCGAAACAGATGGAAGTGCTGATCCACCCGCAGTCGGTTATTCACTCGATGGTGCGCTATCAGGACGGCAGCGTGCTGGCCCAGCTGGGCGAACCGGATATGCGTACGCCAATTGCTCATACAATGGCGTGGCCAAACCGCGTAAAATCGGGCGTTAAGCCTCTCGATTTTTGCAAGCTGAGTTCACTGACGTTTAGCGAGCCTGATTACGACCGTTATCCCTGTCTGAAACTGGCGATGACGGCCTTCGATCAGGGGCAGGCGGCGACAACGGCGCTTAATGCGGCCAATGAAGTGACCGTTGAAGCATTCCTGAATCAGCAGATCCGCTTCACTGATATCGCCGCGTTGAATTTATCCGTGCTGGAGATGATGGATTTGCGTGAGCCGCAGAGCGTGGAAGAGGTGCTGGCCGTGGATGAACAGGCACGCATTGTTGCGCGTAAACAGGTGACACGTCTCGCAAGCTGGTGATAAAGCAAGCACTAGTCGTCGTGCTATTTGTTAGCGTTGGGCTTCAGTGATATAGTCTGCGCCACCTGATCGCAGGTATTTGGCTTTAAGTGGTCAGGTAAGCCGTGGTTTGACACGGCTTTTTTATGTATAGGCTTCAGTATTCCTGTGTACCGTTAAATCCTTTCAGGGACTAAAAACGCGTTATGTTGTCTGCGAATCAACCAATAAGCGAAAACTTGCCAGCACATGGCTGTCGCCATGTTGCAATCATCATGGATGGCAATGGCCGCTGGGCGAAAAGACAAGGGAAGATACGAGCCTTTGGGCATAAAGCTGGGGCGAAATCTGTTCGCCGCGCCGTTTCTTTTGCCGCCAATAACGGCATTGATGCGTTAACGCTCTATGCTTTTAGCAGTGAGAACTGGAATCGACCTGCGCAGGAAGTGACTGCGTTGATGGAACTGTTCGTGTGGGCGCTCGATAGCGAAGTAAAAAGCCTGCACCGCCACAACGTCCGCTTGCGTATTATTGGCGAAACCAGTCGTTTTAACTCACGTTTGCAGGAACGGATTCGCAAAGCAGAAGCGCTGACGGAAAATAATACCGGCCTGACGCTCAATATCGCGGCGAATTACGGCGGACGCTGGGATATTATCCAGGGGGTTCGGCATCTGGCTGAGCAGGTTCAGGAAGGGCTGTTAAGACCCGACCAGATTGATGAAGAGGCGCTGAGTCAGCAAATCTGCATGAATGAACTGGCACCCGTGGATTTGGTTATAAGGACAGGGGGGGAGCATCGCATTAGTAACTTTTTGCTGTGGCAAATTGCCTACGCCGAACTTTACTTTACGGATGTTCTTTGGCCAGATTTTGATGAACAAGACTTTGAAGGTGCGCTGCATGCCTTTGCCAATCGAGAGCGTCGTTTCGGCGGCACCGAGCCTGGTGGCGATAACGCCTGATGGGGGTAGCTTTTGCTGAAGTATCGCCTGATTTCCGCTTTTGTATTAATACCCGTCGTCATCGCAGCGCTGTTTTTACTGCCTCCGGTGGGATTCGCTATTGTTACGCTGGTGGTGTGTATGCTCGCCGCGTGGGAATGGGGGCAGCTTAGCGGCTTTACCTCGCGCACTCAGCGGGTATGGCTGGCGGTACTCTGTGGTTTTTTACTGGCCCTGATGCTGTATACCTTGCCTGAATATCATCACGATGTTCACCAGCCGCTGGTTGCCGGATCCTTATGGATATCGCTGGCCTGGTGGATTGCTGCGCTTGTTTTAGTGCTTTTCTATCCAGGCTCTGCGGCGATCTGGCGTAACTCTAAAGTGTTGCGCCTTATTTTTGGTCTGCTCACGATTGTTCCCTTTTTCTGGGGGATGGTTGCGCTGCGCGCCTGGCACTATGACGAAAACCACTACAGCGGCGCGATATGGCTGCTTTATGTGATGATTCTCGTCTGGGGGGCTGACTCCGGGGCCTATATGTTTGGTAAACTGTTCGGCAAACATAAACTGGCGCCAAAGGTTTCTCCGGGCAAAACCTGGCAAGGCTTCATTGGCGGCCTGTTTACGGCAGCAATTATCTCCTGGGGCTATGGGGTCTGGGCGAATCTTGAGGTTGCCCCCTCCACGCTGCTGGTATGTTCGATTTTCGCGGCGCTGGCATCGGTGCTGGGTGATTTAACCGAGAGTATGTTTAAGCGTGAAGCAGGGATTAAGGACAGTGGTCACCTGATTCCAGGACATGGCGGAATACTGGATCGCATTGACAGCCTTACCGCGGCTGTTCCCGTATTTGCTTGCCTGCTTTTACTGGTGTTTGGGACGATATAACGGAAGGTTTTATGCTGAGCATTCTCTGGAATCTGGCGGCGTTCATTGTTGCACTGGGTGTACTGATTACCGTGCATGAATTTGGCCATTTCTGGGTTGCCCGGCGCTGTGGTGTGCGGGTGGAGCGATTCTCGATTGGCTTTGGCAAATCGCTCTGGAAGCGTACCGATAAGCATGGCACCGAGTTTGTCATTGCTCTGATTCCCCTGGGCGGCTATGTCAAAATGCTCGACGAACGCGTTGAGCCTGTCGCCCCGGAACTTCGCCATCGCGCGTTTAACAATAAAACTGTTGGACAACGTGCTGCCATCATCGCTGCCGGCCCGGTAGCCAATTTCATCTTCGCTATCTTCGCCTACTGGCTGGTGTTTATCATCGGCGTGCCTGGCGTGCGCCCGGTCGTGGGCGAAATCACCACGGGTTCTATTGCGGCAACGGCGCAAATTACACCGGGAATGGAACTTAAAGCGATTGATGGTATCGAAACCCCTGATTGGGATGCCGTGAGGTTACAACTGGTTGCCAAAATCGGTGATGAGCAGACAACCGTCAGCGTATCGCCATTTGGTTCCGACCAGCGGCAGGAAAAAGTGCTGGATTTACGCCACTGGCGCTTTGAGCCAGACAAAGAGGACCCTGTCGCCGCACTCGGGATTCGACCGCGCGGCGCGCAGATCGAGCCGGTATTAGCCGAAGTACAGGCCAAATCGGCAGCGAGTAAAGCAGGTTTACAAGCGGGTGACAGGATCGTTAAAGTCGATGGTCAGCCATTAACACAATGGATGACCTTTGTTACTCTGGTGCGCGATAATCCAGGCAAGCCGCTCGCGCTGGAAGTGGAAAGGCAGGGGAGTTCGCTCTCACTGACTCTCACCCCGGATACCAAATCGGGCGGCGGTAAGGCGGAAGGGTTTGCCGGCGTTGTGCCGAAAGTGATCCCACTGCCAGATGAGTACAAGACAATACGCCAGTATGGGCCGTTTAGCGCCATCGTTGAGGCCACGGATAAAACATGGCAGCTGATGAAGCTTACGGTCAACATGTTGGGGAAATTGATAACCGGTGATGTGAAACTGAACAACCTCAGTGGGCCAATTTCGATTGCTCAGGGGGCTGGGATGTCAGCGGAGTTCGGGGTGATTTATTATCTCATGTTCCTTGCGCTGATTAGCGTGAACCTGGGGATAATCAACCTGTTCCCGCTTCCCGTACTAGATGGGGGCCATTTGCTGTTTTTAGCGATTGAAAAGCTAAAAGGCGGACCGGTATCCGAGCGAGTTCAAGACTTTAGTTATCGCATTGGCTCGATTTTGCTGGTGCTGTTAATGGGGCTTGCACTTTTCAATGATTTCTCTCGGTTGTAAGAGAGTTAGTTAGGAAGAACGCATAATAACGATGGCGATGAAAAAGTTGCTCATAGCGTCGCTGCTGTTTAGCAGCGCGACCGTATACGGTGCTGACGGGTTCGTAGTGAAAGATATTCATTTCGAAGGCCTTCAGCGTGTCGCCGTTGGTGCGGCCCTCCTCAGTATGCCTGTGCGCCCCGGCGATACGGTTAATGATGAAGATATCAGTAACACCATCCGTGCTCTGTTTGCCACTGGCAACTTTGAGGACGTCCGCGTCCTGCGCGATGGTGATACGCTGGTGGTTCAGGTAAAAGAACGTCCAACGATTGCCAGCATCACTTTCTCCGGCAACAAGTCGGTGAAAGATGACATGCTCAAGCAGAACCTTGAGGCATCGGGTGTTCGTGTGGGGGAATCTCTGGACCGCACAACCCTTGCAGACATTGAAAAAGGTCTGGAAGATTTCTATTACAGCGTCGGTAAATACAGCGCGAGCGTTAAAGCGGTTGTTACACCGCTGCCACGTAACCGTGTCGACCTGAAACTGGTCTTCCAGGAAGGTGTTTCTGCGAAGATCCAGCAGATCAACATCGTGGGTAACCACGCGTTCAGCACCGACGAACTGATCTCCAACTTCCAGCTGCGTGACGAAGTGCCGTGGTGGAACGTGGTGGGCGATCGTAAATACCAGAAACAGAAACTGGCGGGTGACCTTGAAACCCTGCGCAGCTACTATCTGGATCGCGGTTACGCCCGTTTCAACATCGATTCAACTCAGGTGAGTCTGACTCCGGACAAGAAAGGTATCTACATTACCGTTAACATCACTGAAGGCGATAAGTACACGCTTTCAGGTGTTGAAGTCAGCGGCAACCTGGCAGGACATTCAGCTGAAATTGAATCTCTGACCAAAATTCAGCCGGGCGATCTGTACAGCGGATCTAAAGTCACCAAAATGGAAGACAGCATTAAGAAGCTGCTCGGCCGTTATGGTTATGCGTATCCGCGTGTGCAAACGCAGCCGGAAATTAACGACACGGATAAAACCGTTAAGCTGCACGTTAACGTTGATGCGGGCAACCGTTTCTATGTGCGTAAGATCCGCTTCGAAGGTAACGATACCTCTAAAGACTCCGTTCTGCGCCGTGAAATGCGCCAGATGGAAGGGGCATGGCTGGGAAGCGATCTGGTAGACCAGGGTAAAGAGCGTCTGAACCGTCTGGGCTATTTCGAAACGGTCGATACCGATACTCAGCGTGTACCAGGTCGTCCGGATCAGGTTGATGTTGTTTATAAAGTTAAAGAACGTAATACCGGTAGCTTCAACTTCGGTATTGGTTACGGCACTGAAAGTGGCGTGAGCTTCCAGGTCGGCGTTCAGCAGGATAACTGGCTGGGTACGGGCTACTCTGTCGGTATCAACGGGACGAAAAACGACTACCAGACCTACTCTGAGTTCTCTGTTACCAACCCATACTTCACCGTTGACGGTGTAAGCCTGGGCGGTCGTATCTTCTATAACGACTTTAAAGCGGATGACGCGGACCTCTCCTCGTATACCAACAAGAGTTACGGTCTGGATGGTACGCTCGGCTTCCCGGTTAACGAATACAACACCCTGCGCGCAGGTTTAGGGTACGTGCATAACGACCTGTCCAACATGCAACCGCAGGTGGCGATGTGGCGTTACCTGGACTCCATCGGTCAGTCGGCGAGTACGTCCAGCGATGACAACGGTTTCGCCGCGGATGACTTCACCTTCAACTACGGTTGGACCTACAACCGTCTTGACCGTGGCTACTTCCCGACGGAAGGTTCACGTGTCAACCTGAACGGTAAAGTGACTATCCCGGGCTCGGATAACGAGTTCTACAAGGTCACGCTGGATACGGCGTCCTACTTCCCAATTGATGAAGATCACAAGTGGGTTGTTCTGGGTCGTACCCGTTGGGGTTATGGTGACGGTATTGGAAGCAAAGAACTGCCGTTCTATGAAAACTTCTACGCCGGTGGTTCAAGCACCGTGCGTGGCTTCCAGTCCAATAACATTGGTCCGAAAGCGGTTTATTACGGCGGTAATGACGAAGATAACTGCGCAAGCCGTGATCCTAAGCAAGTATGTAGCTCTGATGACGCAGTAGGTGGTAACGCTATGGCCGTGGCGAGCCTCGAGTTCATCACGCCTACGCCGTTTATCAGCGACAAGTACGCAAACTCTGTCCGCACCTCCTTCTTTATGGATGCAGGTACAGTGTGGGACACCAACTGGGAGAACACCGCCCAGATGCGTGCGGCGGGGGTTCCGGACTACAGCGATCCGAGCAACATTCGCATGTCCGCAGGTATCGCATTACAATGGATGTCACCGCTGGGGCCGTTGGTCTTCTCTTACGCCCAGCCGTTTAAGAAATACGATGGAGACAAAGCGGAGCAGTTCCAGTTTAACATTGGTAAAACCTGGTAATAATCCGCTGCAATGGAATGCGTTGGCAGTGTAGCGCTGACAACCGGCGATCGGTAAAACGATCGCCTTGCCACGCAAAGAACGGTACCCCTCGGGTGCCAATGGGATGGTAAGGAGTTAATTGTGAAAAAGTGGTTATTAGCTGCAGGTCTCGGTTTAGCGATGGCAACTTCTGCTCAGGCAGCGGATAAAATTGCAATCGTCAACATGGGTAATTTGTTCCAGCAGGTTGCACAGAAAACCGGTGTTTCTGCAACGCTGGAAAACGAATTCAAAGGCCGTGCGAGCGAACTGCAACGTATGGAAGGTGATCTTCAGTCCAAGATGCAGCGTCTTCAGCGTGATGGTTCTACCATGAAAGCGAGCGAGCGCAGCAAACTGGAAAAAGACGTCATGTCTCAGCGCCAGACCTTCTCTCAGAAAGCGCAGGCTTTCGAGCAGGATCGTCAGCGTCGTTCTAACGAAGAGCGTGGCAAACTGGTGACGCGTATTCAGTCTGCCGTTAAAGCAGTCGCAGCCGATCAGAGCATCGATCTGGTTGTTGATTCGAACGCCGTTGCATTCAACAGCAGCGATGTTAAAGACATCACCGCTGATGTTCTGAAACAGGTTAAATAAGTAATGCCTTCAATTCGACTGGCTGATTTAGCTCAGCAGTTGGATGCAGAATTACACGGTGATGGCGATATCGTCATCACCGCTGTTGCGTCCATGCAATCTGCTAAAGCAGGCACTATTACCTTCATGGTAAGCCCTAAGTACCGTGAACACCTGGCCCAGTGCCAGGCGTCTGCCGTTGTTCTGACGCAGGACGATCTTCCGTTTGCCACTAGCGCTGCACTGGTAGTGAAAAATCCCTACCTGACCTATGCGCGCATGGCCCAAATTCTTGATACCACGCCGCAGCCGGCACAGAACATTGCAGCCAGTGCTGCGATTGATCCGACGGCTCAGCTGGGTAACAACGTATCAGTCGGCGCAAACGCCGTTATCGAATCCGGCGTCGTGCTGGGTGATAACGTGGTGATTGGCCCAGGCTGCTTTGTTGGAAAAAATACGAAAATTGGCGCAGGGACTCGTCTGTGGGCCAATGTCTCTGTCTACCATGAGGTTGAGATTGGCGAGAATTGTCTCGTACAGTCCAGCACGGTGATTGGTTCTGACGGATTTGGTTACGCTAACGATCGGGGTAACTGGGTTAAGATCCCTCAGCTGGGTCGCGTGATTATCGGCGATCGTGTGGAGATCGGCGCTTGCACCACCATCGACCGCGGTGCGCTTGACGACACCATTATTGGTAACGGTGTTATCATAGACAACCAGTGCCAGATTGCACATAACGTTGTGATTGGCGACAATACCGCAGTTGCGGGTGGTGTTATCATGGCAGGCAGCCTGAAAATTGGCCGTTACTGCATGATTGGCGGTGCCAGCGTGATCAATGGCCATATGGAAATATGCGACAAAGTCACGGTGACGGGGATGGGCATGGTGATGCGTCCAATCACTGAGCCTGGCGTTTATTCCTCCGGTATTCCGCTGCAACCGAACAAGGTCTGGCGTAAAACAGCTGCACTGGTGATGAATATTGATGATATGAGCAAGCGACTCAAAGCGATTGAGCGCAAAATCGATCAACAAGACTAAGCGTTCATCCGTTTAACGCTAAATTTCCCGGCCTGTCGGCTTTGTTTATAAACCGGCAGGCCGTGTTATTATTGCTACTTAGTACATTTGACAGGAAGAGTATTTTGACTACTGACACTCATACTCTGCATATTGAAGAGATTTTAGAACTTCTGCCGCACCGCTATCCGTTTTTACTGGTAGACCGTGTGCTGGATTTTGAAGAAGGTCGTTTTCTGCGCGCAGTGAAAAATGTCTCCGTTAACGAGCCGTTCTTCCAGGGGCACTTCCCTGGTAAGCCTATCTTCCCTGGGGTATTGATCCTGGAAGCGATGGCACAGGCTACCGGTATTCTGGCGTTTAAAAGCGTAGGTAAACTGGAACCGGGTGAACTCTATTACTTCGCGGGTATCGATGAAGCGCGCTTCAAGCGTCCGGTCGTGCCTGGTGATCAAATGATCATGGAAGTCACTTTTGAAAAAACGCGTCGCGGCCTGACTCGCTTCAAAGGCGTAGCTATGGTTGACGGCAAAGTTGTTTGCGAAGCGACAATGATGTGTGCGCGTAGCCGGGAGGCCTGATACGTGATTGATAAATCCGCCTTTATTCATCCTACCGCCATTGTGGAAACGGGTGCCATCATTGATGCCAATGTCCACATCGGCCCGTTTTGTATTGTTGGACCCCATGTCGAAATTGGTGAGGGTACAGTACTGAAATCTCACGTTGTCGTGAATGGTCATACCACCATTGGCTGCAACAATGAGATCTATCAGTTCGCCTCCATCGGCGAAGTTAACCAGGATCTCAAGTATGCTGGCGAACCGACCCGCGTGGAAATCGGCGATCGTAACCGCATTCGCGAAAGCGTCACCATTCATCGTGGTACAACGCAAGGCGGTGGATTGACGAAGGTGGGCAGCGACAACCTGTTTATGGTTAATGCGCACATTGCGCACGACTGTACCGTGGGGAGCCGCTGTATTCTCGCCAACAACGCAACGCTGGCGGGACACGTATCGGTCGATGATTTCGCCATTATTGGCGGCATGACCGCAGTCCATCAGTTCTGCATCATTGGTGCACACGTGATGGTCGGCGGATGCTCCGGTGTGGCGCAGGACGTCCCACCGTTTGTGATTGCGCAGGGCAACCATGCCACGCCGTTTGGCGTGAACATTGAAGGTCTCAAGCGTCGTGGCTTCAGCCGCGAAGCGATTACCGCGATCCGCAACGCGTACAAATTGCTGTACCGTAGCGGTAAAACGCTGGAAGAGGCTAAGCCGGAAATTGCCGAGCTGGCGAATAAGCACCCTGAAGTGAAAACGTTCATGGAATTCTTTGAACGTTCAACCCGTGGTCTGATTCGTTAATGGTCGACAGTCGTCCGCTTACCATCGCCCTGGTCGCCGGAGAAACCTCCGGCGATATTCTTGGTGCAGGTCTTATCCGCGCGCTTAAAGCCCGTGTACCCAATGCCCGCTTTGTGGGCGTGGCTGGGCCGCTAATGCAGGCCGAAGGCTGCGAAGCCTGGTATGAAATGGAAGAGCTGGCTGTGATGGGCATCGTCGAGGTGCTGGGCCGCTTGCGTCGCCTGCTGCATATCCGCGCCGACCTTACCCGCCGCTTTACCGACCTCAAGCCCGATGTATTTGTCGGCATTGATGCGCCTGATTTCAATATTACCCTTGAAGGGAACCTGAAAAAGCAGGGGATCAAAACGATCCATTACGTCAGCCCATCCGTGTGGGCGTGGCGACAGAAACGCGTTTTCAAAATCGGACGGTCCACCAATCTGGTGCTGGCTTTTCTGCCTTTCGAAAAAGCGTTTTACGACAGATTTAATGTCCCGTGCCGTTTTATCGGTCATACCATGGCGGATGCCATGCCACTGGATCCGGATAAAAACGCGGCGCGTGACGAACTGGGCATCCCGCATGATGTGCATTGTCTGGCGCTGCTGCCAGGAAGCCGGGGTGCGGAAGTTGAAATGCTCAGTGCCGATTTCCTGAAAACGGCGCAAATTCTTCGCAAGACTTACCCCGATCTTGAAGTGGTCGTGCCGCTGGTGAATGCCAAACGCCGGGAGCAGTTTGAGCGTATCAAAGCCGACGTCGCCCCGGATCTTCACGTCCGCCTGCTGGACGGAAAAGGGCGGCAAGCTATGTTTGCGAGCGATGCCGCACTGCTGGCTTCCGGCACGGCTGCGCTGGAGTGTATGCTGGCAAAATGCCCAATGGTGGTCGGTTATCGCATGAAGCCGTTTACCTTCTGGCTGGCAAAACGTCTGGTAAAAACAGATTACGTATCTCTGCCAAACCTGCTTGCGGGTCGCGAGCTGGTGAAAGAGCTCTTGCAGGATGAATGCCAGCCGCAGGCGCTGGCAGATGCGCTGCTGCCGCTGCTGGCCAACGGTAAAACCAGCCACCAGATGCATGATACCTTCCGTGAACTGCATCAACTGATCCGCTGTAATGCTGATGAGCAGGCGGCCGATGCGGTGCTGGAGTTAGCACAATGATGGAATTTATTTATCCCCATACCCACCTCGTTGCCGGTGTGGATGAAGTCGGTCGTGGCCCGTTAGTGGGTGCCGTTGTGACCGCGGCGGTGATCCTCGATCCAGCCCGCCCGATCGTTGGCCTGAACGACTCGAAAAAACTGAGCGAAAAGCGTCGTTTAGCGCTGTTCGATGAAATTAAAGAGAAGGCGCTGGCCTGGAGTCTCGGGCGCGCAGAACCGCATGAGATTGACGATCTAAACATTCTGCACGCTACCATGCTGGCGATGCAGCGTGCCGTTGCGGGCCTGAAGATTGTGCCTGAGTATGTACTGATCGACGGTAACCGTTGCCCGGCGCTGCCGATGCCTTCCATGGCTGTTGTTAAAGGCGATAGCCGCGTCGCAGAAATCAGTGCGGCGTCAATCATTGCCAAAGTGACGCGCGATGCTGAAATGGCCGCGCTGGACCTCACTTATCCCGCGTATGGTTTCGCCCAGCACAAGGGATATCCAACGGCTTTCCATCTGGAAAAGCTGGCTGAACATGGCGCAACTGAACATCATCGGCGCAGCTTTGGCCCGGTGAAACGCGCGCTGGGACTGGTGTCCTGAATCAAGACGCAAGCAATTAAGTAACGCGGGATTTGAAGATGGCTGAACCACGTTTCGTACACCTGCGGGTGCATAGCGACTACTCCATGATCGATGGGCTGGCAAAGACCGGGCCGCTGGTAAAAAAGGCGGCCTCGCTTGGCATGCCTGCGCTGGCGATCACCGATTTTACCAACCTGTGTGGCCTGGTGAAGTTCTACGGAACGGCGCATGGCGCAGGATTAAAGCCCATCGTCGGTGCGGATTTTCATGTGCAGAGCGACCTGCTCGGCGATGAGATGACGCAAATTTCCGTGTTAGCCATGAATAACACGGGCTATCAGAACCTCACTCTGCTGATCTCAAAAGCCTACCAGCGCGGCTACGGCGCACTGGGCCCATGGATTGACCGCGACTGGCTGGCAGAGCTGAACGAAGGTTTGCTGCTGATCTCCGGTGGTCGTATGGGGGATGTCGGCAAATGTCTGCTGCGCGGTAACAACGCGCTGGTGGATCAGTGCGTCTCGTTCTACGAAGAGTATTTCCCGGATCGCTATTACCTGGAGCTGATCCGTACCGGGCGTGCGGACGAAGAGAGCTATCTGCATGCGGCCGTCGCCCTGGCGGAAGCGCGTGGCCTGCCTGTAGTGGCCACCAACGATGTGCGGTTCCTTGAGGCGGGCGATTTTGACGCGCATGAAATTCGCGTCGCTATCCACGACGGCTTCACCCTCGACGATCCGAAACGCCCGCGCAACTACTCATCGCAGCAGTACATGCGCAGCGAAGAGGAGATGTGTGAGCTTTTCTCGGACATCCCGGAAGCGCTGGAAAACAGCGTAGAGATTGCCAAGCGCTGTAACGTCACCGTGCGTCTCGGCGAATACTTCCTGCCGCAGTTCCCGACGGGCGACATGACCACCGAAGATTTCCTGGTCATGAAATCGAAAGAGGGTCTGGAAGAGCGTCTGGAATTCCTTTTCCCGGATGAAGCGGTCCGTAAAGAGAAGCGTCCTGAATATGACGAGCGCCTGGATATTGAACTCCAGGTGATCAACCAGATGGGGTTCCCTGGCTACTTCCTGATCGTGATGGAGTTCATCCAGTGGTCGAAGGATAACGGCGTGCCGGTAGGCCCGGGCCGTGGTTCCGGTGCCGGCTCGCTGGTGGCGTACGCACTGAAAATCACCGACCTCGATCCGTTGGAATTCGACCTGCTGTTCGAACGTTTCCTCAACCCGGAACGTGTCTCCATGCCCGACTTTGACGTCGACTTCTGCATGGAAAAACGCGACCAGGTGATTGAGCACGTGGCCGATATGTACGGTCGTGATGCGGTTTCACAGATCATTACCTTCGGGACGATGGCGGCGAAAGCGGTTATCCGCGACGTGGGCCGCGTTCTGGGCCACCCGTACGGTTTTGTCGATCGTATCTCTAAGCTGGTCCCGCCCGATCCGGGCATGACCCTGGCGAAAGCCTTTGAAGCCGAACCTCAGCTGCCGGAAATCTACGAAGCCGACGAAGAGGTGAAAGCGCTGATCGACATGGCGCGCAAGCTGGAAGGCGTCACGCGTAACGCCGGTAAGCATGCGGGGGGCGTGGTTATCGCCCCGACCAAAATCACCGACTTCGCGCCGCTGTACTGCGATGAAGCGGGCCAGCATCCGGTCACCCAGTTCGACAAGAACGACGTGGAATACGCCGGGCTGGTGAAGTTTGACTTCCTCGGCCTGCGTACGCTGACCATCATCAACTGGGCGCTGGAGATGATCAACGCCCGTCGCGAGAAGAACGGCGAACCGCCGCTGGATATCGCGGCTATCCCGCTTGATGACAAGAAAAGTTTCGACATGCTGCAACGCTCGGAGACGACAGCCGTCTTCCAGCTTGAATCCCGCGGCATGAAAGATTTGATTAAGCGTCTGCAACCCGACTGCTTCGAAGATATGATCGCGCTGGTGGCCCTGTTCCGTCCGGGGCCGTTGCAGTCGGGGATGGTGGATAACTTTATCGACCGTAAGCACGGGCGCGAAGAAATTTCCTACCCGGACGTTCAGTGGCAGCATGAAAGCCTGAAACCGGTACTGGAGCCAACCTATGGCATCATCCTGTATCAGGAGCAGGTGATGCAGATCGCCCAGGTACTTTCGGGTTATACCCTTGGCGGCGCAGACATGCTGCGTCGTGCGATGGGTAAGAAAAAGCCGGAAGAGATGGCCAAGCAGCGCTCCATCTTTGAAGATGGAGCGAAGAAAAACGGCATCGATGGCGAACTGGCGATGAAAATCTTCGACCTGGTGGAGAAATTCGCCGGGTACGGATTTAACAAATCTCACTCCGCCGCCTATGCTTTGGTTTCGTATCAGACGCTGTGGCTGAAAGCTCACTATCCCGCTGAGTTTATGGCAGCGGTAATGACTGCCGATATGGACAACACCGAGAAGGTGGTTGGCCTGGTGGACGAGTGCTGGCGCATGGGGCTGAAGATCCTGCCGCCGGATATTAACTCGGGCCTGTATCATTTTCACGTTAACGATGACGGGGAAATCGTCTATGGGATCGGCGCGATCAAGGGCGTGGGTGAGGGGCCGATCGAGGCGATCATTGAAGCGCGTAACAACGGCGGCTACTTCCGTGAGCTGTTCGATCTGTGCGCCCGTACCGATACCAAAAAACTGAACCGCCGCGTGCTGGAAAAACTGATCATGTCCGGCGCGTTTGACCGTCTGGGGCCACACCGCGCCGCGCTGATGAACTCGCTCGGCGATGCGCTGAAGGCGGCCGATCAGCATGCGAAAGCGGAAGCCATTGGCCAGGCGGATATGTTCGGCGTGCTGGCGGAAGAGCCAGAGCAGATCGAGCAGTCCTATTCCAACTGCCAGCCGTGGCCAGAACAGGTAGTGCTGGATGGAGAGCGGGAAACGTTAGGTCTGTACCTGACGGGGCACCCGATCAACCAGTATCTTAAAGAAATTGAGCGCTATGTCGGCGGCCACAGGCTTAAAGACATGCATCCGACAGAACGTGGTAAAATCACCACGGCTGCGGGGCTCGTGATTGCTGCAAGGGTAATGGTCACCAAGCGCGGCAATCGTATCGGCATCTGTACCCTGGATGACCGTTCCGGGCGTCTGGAGGTGATGTTGTTCACCGACGCGCTGGATAAATACCAGCAATTGCTGGAAAAAGACCGCATACTTATCGTCAGCGGACAGGTCAGCTTTGATGACTTCAGCGGGGGGCTTAAAATGACCGCCCGCGAAGTGATGGACATTGACGAAGCCCGGGAAAAATATGCTCGCGGGCTTGCTATCTCGCTGACGGACAGGCAAATTGATGACCAGCTTTTAAACCGACTCCGTCAGTCTCTGGAACCCCACCGCTCGGGGACCATTCCAGTACATCTCTACTATCAGAGGGCGGATGCACGCGCGCGGTTGCGCTTTGGTGCAACGTGGCGTGTCTCTCCGAGCGATCGTTTACTGAACGATCTCCGTGGCCTCATTGGTTCGGAGCAGGTGGAACTGGAGTTTGACTAATACAGGAATACTATGAGTCTGAATTTCCTTGATTTCGAACAGCCGATTGCAGAGCTGGAAGCGAAAATCGATTCTCTGACAGCCGTGAGCCGTCAGGATGAAAAACTGGATATTAACATCGACGAAGAAGTGCATCGTCTGCGCGAAAAAAGCGTAGAACTGACGCGCAAAATCTTTGCCGATCTCGGCGCATGGCAGATCGCCCAGCTGGCGCGACATCCACAGCGTCCGTACACCCTGGATTATGTCCGCCTGGCGTTTGACGAATTTGACGAACTGGCAGGCGACCGCGCATACGCTGACGATAAAGCTATCGTCGGCGGTATCGCGCGTCTGGATGGACGTCCGGTGATGATCATTGGTCATCAGAAAGGCCGTGAAACCAAAGAGAAAATCCGTCGTAACTTCGGTATGCCAGCACCAGAAGGCTACCGTAAGGCCCTGCGTCTGATGGAGATGGCTGAGCGTTTCAATATGCCAATCATCACCTTCATCGACACGCCGGGTGCTTACCCGGGGGTTGGTGCCGAAGAGCGTGGTCAGTCTGAAGCCATCGCACGCAACCTGCGCGAGATGTCTCGCCTGAAAGTGCCGGTCATCTGTACCGTTATCGGTGAAGGTGGGTCCGGCGGTGCGCTGGCAATTGGCGTGGGCGATAAAGTGAATATGCTACAGTACAGTACCTATTCCGTTATCTCTCCGGAAGGCTGTGCCTCCATCCTGTGGAAAAGTGCCGATAAAGCGCCGCTGGCTGCTGAAGCGATGGGCATCATTGCCCCACGTCTGAAAGAGCTGAAGCTGATCGACACCGTTATCCCTGAACCGCTGGGTGGCGCGCATCGTAAGCCGGAAGTGATGGCTGCTTCCCTGAAAGCGCAGCTGCTGGCAGACCTGGCGGACCTGGACGTGCTGAGCACAGAAGATCTGCTCAACCGTCGTTATCAGCGTCTGATGACCTACGGTTACGCGTAAGCCTCACAATTATCCTAAAAGCCGCACATTGTTGCGGCTTTTTTTATACCTGCCGTTTACCTTAACTATGCTTATCTGATGTTTTTCAAGGAGGTAAACCATGAACATCATTGCCATCATGGGGCCACACGGCGTCTTTTATAAAGACGAACCCATCAAGGAGCTGGAGCAAGCCCTTAAAGCACGCGGATACCAGCTGATCTGGCCGCAAAACAGCGCCGACCTGCTGAAATTTATCGAACACAATCCGCGCATTTGTGGCGTGATATTCGACTGGGACGAATACGACATGGAGTTGTGCAGCGATATCAATAAGCTCAACGAATATCTTCCGCTGTACGCGTTTATCAACACTCACTCGACCATGGACGTGAGTGCGCACGATATGCGTATGGCGCTGTGGTTCTTCGAATACTCACTCGGCGTTGCCGAGGACATTGCGACCCGCATTCAGCAGTACACTGGTGAATACCTCGATAACATCACACCGCCGTTTACGCGCGCATTGTTCACCTATGTGAAAGAAGGGAAGTACACCTTCTGTACGCCAGGCCATATGGCGGGAACGGCCTATCAAAAAAGCCCGGTGGGATGCCTGTTCTACGATTTCTTCGGCGGTAACACGCTGAAGGCGGACGTGTCGATTTCGGTCACCGAGTTAGGCTCTCTGCTGGATCATACCGGCCCGCATCTGGAAGCTGAAGAATACATCGCCCGGACCTTTGGCGCCGAGCAAAGCTACATGGTGACCAACGGTACCTCAACCTCGAACAAAATCGTCGGGATGTACGCCGCGCCTGCCGGCAGTACGCTGCTGATTGACCGAAACTGCCATAAATCACTGGCGCATTTGCTGATGATGAGCGATGTGGTGCCGCTCTGGCTGTCTCCCACGCGTAATGCGCTGGGGATCCTCGGCGGCATTCCTCGCCGTGAGTTCGCGCATGAAGCCATTGAAAATAAGATCGCGGCTATCCCCGAGGCAAGCTGGCCTGTGCATGCGGTGATCACCAACTCCACCTATGACGGGCTGCTTTACAACACGAACTGGATCAAGCAGACGCTGGACGTGCCGTCGATTCACTTTGACTCCGCGTGGGTGCCTTACACTAATTTCCACCCGATTTACTCGGGTAAAAGTGGGATGAGCGGCGAGCGGGTGCCGGGCAAGGTGTTCTTCGAAACGCAGTCGACGCACAAAATGCTGGCCGCGTTTTCCCAGGCGTCTCTCATTCACATCAAGGGTGAGTACGACGAGGACACCTTCAACGAAGCTTTCATGATGCACACGACCACGTCGCCAAGCTACCCGCTGGTGGCGTCCATCGAAACGGCGGCGGCGATGCTGCGCGGTAATCCGGGTAAACGCCTGATCAATCGTTCGGTGGAGCGGGCGTTGCATTTCCGAAAAGAGGTTCAGCGACTTAAAGATGAAGCGGACGGCTGGTTCTTTGATATCTGGCAGCCGGAAGAGATTGATGAGGCAGAATGCTGGCCCGTCGCGCCGGGGGAGAGCTGGCACGGTTTTCGGGATGCTGATGCGGACCACATGTTCCTCGATCCGGTTAAGGTGACAATCCTGACGCCGGGCATGGATGAGCAGGGTGTGATGGGTGAGGAAGGGATCCCGGCTGCGCTGGTGGCGAAGTTCCTTGATGAGCGCGGCGTGGTGGTGGAGAAAACCGGCCCCTATAATCTGCTGTTCCTGTTCAGCATAGGGATCGATAAAACCCGTGCGATGGGGCTGCTCCGGGGACTGATGGAGTTTAAGCGCGCATACGATCTGAACCTGCGGGTGAAGAACATGCTGCCGGATCTCTACGCGGAAGATCCTGACTTCTACCGCAATATGCGTATTCAGGATCTGGCCCAGGGGATCCACAGGCTGATCCGCCAGCACGATCTGCCGCGCCTGATGTTGCAGGCATTTGATGTTCTGCCTGAAATGAAGCTGACGCCGCACAGGGCGTGGCAGCGCCAGGTGAAAGGGGAGGTTGAAACCGTTGAACTGGAGAACCTGGTCGGGCGGGTATCGGCCAACATGATCCTGCCTTATCCGCCAGGCGTGCCGCTGCTGATGCCGGGTGAAATGATCACCGAGGAGAGCCGGGCGGTGCTCGATTTCCTGCTGATGCTCTGTTCGGTGGGGCGCCACTATCCTGGCTTTGAAACGGATATTCATGGCGCGAAACGCGATGATAACGGCGTGTACTGGGTGAGAGTCCTAAAATAAAAGGGGCCGCTTGCCAGGGGCGGGTTGTCGGTTGTAACGTTCAGGGCATCATAAAAAGGAGAAACTATGCTGGGTTTAAAAGCGGTTCATCATATTGCGATCATTGCCACCGATTATGCGAAAAGTAAGGCATTCTACTGCGACGTTCTCGGCTTTACGCTGTTGAGCGAGGCCTACCGTGAGGAGCGCGACTCCTGGAAAGGCGATCTGGCGTTAAACGGTCAATATGTGATTGAGCTGTTCTCTTTTCCTTTCCCGCCAGCGCGTCCTTCACGCCCGGAAGCCTGCGGCCTGCGCCACCTGGCCTTCAGTGTCGATGACCTGGACAGCGCGGTAAAACATCTGGAAGCCCACGGCGTGGCCTGCGAAGCGATTCGTGTCGATCCCTTTACCGATAAACGTTTCACTTTTTTCAACGATCCGGACGGCCTGCCGCTGGAGCTTTATCAGCAGTAATCGCCGTCATGTGTGATAATGCCCGTTCAGTTCGGGCATTTTTTATGTGTAATTTCCTATGACCTTACCCGCTATCGCGCACGCCGTTTCACCCTACCGCCAGCTGCTGGTGGGGTTCAGCGGTGGCCTGGATTCCACCGTTTTGCTGCACCGCCTTAAGCTCTGGCGCGACCGTGAGCCTGACGTCCAGCTGCGGGCGATGCATATCCATCACGGCTTAAGCCCCCATGCCGACGACTGGGTGGCGCACTGCGAAGCGGTGTGCTCAGGGTGGGAGATCCCGCTGATCGTTGAACGCGTCACGCTTGAGGATGAGGGGCTGGGTATTGAGGCGCAGGCGCGGAAAGCCCGCTACGCCGCGTTTTCTGGCGCATTACAGCCTGGAGAAGCGTTGGTCACCGCGCAGCATCTGGACGACCAGTGCGAGACGTTTTTACTGGCGCTCAAGCGGGGCAGCGGGCCTGCGGGTTTATCCGCCATGCCTGAGCGCGCTGATTTTGCTGAAACAGAGCTCATCCGCCCGCTGCTGGGTGAGACGCGCGCATCACTGGAAGCCTGGGCGCAGCAGCATCATCTGTGCTGGATTGAAGACGACAGCAATCAGGACGACAGTTACGACCGTAACTTCCTGCGCCTGCGCGTCTTACCGCTGCTGAGTGAGCGCTGGGCGCATTTTTCCGAAGCGGCGGCCAGAAGCGCCATGCTGTGTGCTGAACAGGAAAGCTTGCTGGATGAGTTGCTGAGCGGGGAGCTGAATACACTGATTACCGCTGACGGTGCCCTGAACGTTGCGCCGTTGAAGGTGATGAGCCCCGTGCGTCGGGCTGCTCTGATTCGCCGCTGGCTGGCTTACCACCGTGCGGTTATGCCGTCCAGGGCGATGCTCAACCGTATCTGGGAGGAAGTTGCACAGGCGAGGGAAGATGCCGCACCGTGTATACACCTGAATGGTTATGACGTCAGGCGTTATAAAGGGCAACTCTGGTGGGTAAAATCTGTGCCGTCGCTGGCTGACGTTGTGCTCGGCTGGCCGTCGCCGGAAAAAGCGTTAACGCTACCGATGAATGCCGGTGTCGTTGCGTTAAGTCATTCGGGCAATGTGCGTCTACCTGAGCCGGACGAGAACGTTACCATACGCTTCAGGGCCAGCGGCATGCTGCATATCGTCGGTCGTAACGGCGGGCGTAAGCTGAAGAAAATCTGGCAGGAACAGAACGTTCCGCCCTGGCGACGTGATACCACGCCGCTTCTGTTTTACGGCGACACGCTCATCGCGGCGGCAGGGGTGTTCATCACTGAAGAGGGGTGGGCTGAAGCGGGTGTTAATTTTGAATGGAAAGCGTAACGGGCAGCCTGGCTGCCCGTTGGTTATCAGGATTCGCTCACCACGACGGTGCCGATTTCCGGATGGCTGAAACTGGCAATTTTGTCGAGGCGTAGCTCACGCGTTGCACCTGCATCTTCCACAACCAGGTATTCCACATTTTTACGGGAAACCAGATCGCTGGCCTTTGCCTTTAGCACTTCGCCATCTTTTAGCTCCAGCGTCAGTATTAAATGATGCTGGCAGGCGAGTTCGAGGTTGTCATAGTCATCACAATTGATGGGTTGATAAGTATCATTCATCGACATAATCGCTCACCAGTAAATTCGCCGCAGCATACGCTGCTTTTTCCCTGACCGATTCAGAAAGGCTCTCATCAGAGGCCACTTCATTTAGCACGTTCAATACACAGCCCAACGCATCCGGAATGTACCCCAGATCTCCGCTGGCGATCTCCGCATACCGTCTGCGAATCAACTCACAATAATTATTCACATCACCTCCTGCCAGCGTACTGACTTACTGTGAGATATCATTAAGCCTACGAAGTTAAACTCGGTTTAGCAAGGTGACTATACCATACTCATTTAAGCAATATCAGCGCCTTGATAAGAGTGAGCCACCACCTCGTAACAGCCTTTTGCCGCGGTTTTCGCTACAATGTACGCCTGATTCAAAAGGAGTTCTCTCATGGCGCTGAAAGCGACTATTTATAAAGCTGTGGTCAATGTGGCGGATCTTGACCGTAACCAGTTTCTGGATGCGTCATTGACGCTGGCGCGTCACCCTTCTGAAACCCAGGAGCGCATGATGCTGCGCCTGCTGGCGTGGATTAAGTATGCCGACGAGCGTCTGCAATTTACCCGTGGTTTAAGCGCGGAAGATGAACCGGAAGCCTGGTTGCGCAACGATCATCTGGGTATCGATTTATGGATTGAGCTTGGCCTGCCGGATGAACGCCGGATCAAAAAGGCCTGCACCCAGTCTGCTGAAGTGGCGTTGTTTGCCTACAACCAGCGCGCGGCGGAGATCTGGTGGCAACAAAATAAAAATAAATGTGCGCAGTTCAAAAATCTTACCGTCTGGTATCTGGATGATGAACAGCTGGCGCAGCTGAGTGCGTTCGCCAGCCGGACGATGGCGCTACAGGCAACAATTCAGGACGGTGCCATCTGGCTTTCCGATTCTCAGAATAATCTGGAAATTCATCTCACGGCCTGGCAGCCCGCATCATGATTGTATTGTCCCGAAATGTCAGCATCCCTGATAACGAGCTGGAGATCACCGCTATCCGGGCCCAGGGCGCAGGGGGGCAGCACGTTAACAAGGCCTCAACGGCTATCCATTTGCGCTTTGACATTCGGGCCTCCAGCCTGCCAGAGTATTATAAAGAAAGCCTGCTTGCCGCCAGCCATCACCTGATCACCAGCGAGGGTGTGATAGTGATTAAAGCGCAGGAGTATCGCAGCCAGGAGCTTAACCGGGAAGCGGCAATTGCCCGGCTGGTCGCGGTCATCAAAGAGCTGACGGCTGTACAAAAAAGTCGCCGGGCAACACGTCCAACGCGGGCATCGAAAGAACGTCGGTTGTCATCGAAGGCGCAGAAATCCACCGTAAAATCACTGCGTGGCAAAGTCCGTCACCCATAATGTGACGAAAGGGATACCCTTTTCATAAGGAAAGTATTGTGAAAAAAGCATTATTATCAGCGCTGGCCGTGACAAGCCTGTTTGCGCTTTTTGGCTGTAATAACCGTTCGGAAACGCAGGTACTACAGCCAACGCAAAATGAAGAATTAAAGCCGATGCAGCAAAGCTGGCGCGGCGTATTACCGTGTGCAGATTGCGAGGGCATCGAAACCTCTCTGTTCCTGCAAAAAGATGGCACCTGGGTCATGAACCAGCGTTACCAGGGGGCGAAAGAACCGTCTTCTTTTGCATCTTACGGAACATGGGCGCGTACGGCTGAGAAGCTGGTATTGACGGATACCACGGGCGATAAAACCTTCTTCCGCGCCAAAGGCGAGGGGATGGAGATGCTCGATCGCGAAGGCAATCCGATTGAATCCCAGTTCAACTACACGTTGGCCCCGGTGAAAGCGACCCTGCCAGCCACCCCAATGGCGATGCGAGGAATGTATTTCTACATGGCGGATGCGGCGATCTTCACTGACTGTGCAACCGGGAAGAAAGTCAGCGTGGCGAACAATGCCCAGCTGGAGCGAGACTATGCCGTTGCGCGCGGCAACGACAGTAAGCCAGTGTTGCTGACGGTTGAAGGGCATTTTACGCTGGAGCCAAACCCGGATAGCGGCGAGCTGGTGAAAACGCTAGTGGCAGATAAAGACGCGAAGTTTGCTGCGGGGAAAGACTGCGACAGTAAATAAGATATAGCCATTAAAAAACCCCGCACTGGCGGGGTTTTTTGTTTCTTAACCTTTGATGGCTTTCACCAGGTAATCAAGAATATCGCCCGTCTTGATCATCTGTTTTTCGCCGTTGCGACGGTACTTGTATTCAATCTCGTCGCTGTCGAGGTTACGGTCGCCAATGACGATGGTGTGTGGAATACCGATCAGTTCCATGTCAGCAAACATCACGCCAGGACGCTCTTTACGGTCATCCATCAGCACGTCGATACCTTTCGCGCTCAGCTCAGCGTAGAGTTTCTCAGCCAGCTCCTGCACGCGGTAAGACTTGTGCATGTTCATTGGCAGGATCGCTACCTGGAACGGCGCGATGTTATCCGGCCAGACGATTCCGCGTTCGTCATAGTTCTGTTCGATAGCGGCAGCAACAACGCGCGTTACGCCAATGCCGTAGCAGCCCATGGTCAGAACCTGGTTACGACCATCTTCGCCCTGAACGGCAGCGTTCATTGCGCGTGAGTACTTATCGCCCAGCTGGAAGATGTGGCCTACTTCGATACCGCGTTTGATCATCAGGGTACCCTTGCCGTCCGGGCTTGGATCGCCTGCGACCACGTTACGGATGTCAGCCACTTCCGGCGTCGCCACGTCCCGATCCCAGTTGATGCCGAAGTAGTGTTTACCGTCGATGTTTGCGCCCGCAGCGAAGTCGCTCATCGCCGCAACGGTGCGGTCAATGACCACCGGAACAGGCATGTTCACCGGGCCCAGAGAACCAGGACCTGCATTCACCACGGCGCGGATCTCCGCTTCCGTTGCGAAGGTCAGCGGGCTGGCAACCTGCGGCAGCTTCTCGGCTTTCACTTCGTTCAGCTCGTGATCGCCTCGTACCAGCAGGGCAACCAGTGGATAAGCGCTACCTTCAGCCGATTTCACCAGCAGGGTTTTCACGGTTTTTTCGATCGGCAGAGTAAACTGCTCAACCAGCTCGGCGATGGTTTTCGCGTTTGGCGTATCAACCAGCGTCATCTCTTGCGTTGCCGCGCCGCGTGGTTCTTTTGGTGCCAGCGCTTCTGCAAATTCGATGTTCGCGGCGTAATCAGAGGAGTCAGAGAAGATCACATCGTCTTCGCCGCTCTGCGCCAGAACCTGGAATTCATGGGAGGCGCTACCGCCGATTGAACCGGTATCAGCCTGTACAGCACGGAAATCCAGCCCCATGCGGGAGAAGATTTTACTGTAGGCCGCGTACATTTTGTCGTAGGTCTCTTGCAGCGATTCCTGAGAAGTATGGAAAGAGTAAGCATCTTTCATCAGGAACTCGCGAGAACGCATGACGCCAAAGCGTGGACGCACTTCGTCACGGAACTTGGTCTGGATCTGGAAGAAGTTCAGCGGCAGCTGTTTGTAAGAGCTCAGCTCGTTACGGATCAGATCGGTGATCACTTCTTCATGCGTTGGGCCGAGGACGAATGGACGATCGCCACGATCGGCAATACGCAGCAGTTCAGGACCGTACTGCTCCCAGCGACCGCTCTCCTGCCACAGTTCAGAGGGCTGAACGACCGGCATTAACACCTCGATAGCACCGGCGTTGTTCATCTCTTCACGCACGATGTTTTCGACTTTTTTCAGGACGCGCACGCCGGTCGGCAGCCAGGTGTATAACCCGGAGGCCAGCTTGCGGATCATCCCGGCGCGCAGCATCAGCTGGTGGCTGATCACCTCGGCGTCGGCAGGTGTCTCCTTCAGAGTGGAGAGCAGATATTGGCTAGTACGCATGTTGTTACGGTTCCATTTCGACGATTGGAACAGGCTGAAACACCAGCCTGACACAAAAAAAGTGGTTTAGTTTACCAGTGTGGCAAAGATGCCAAAAGAGAGGAGAACAAAATTACCTGGGTTCCAGGGCAAACACTTCAAAACCCGCCGCAGTCACGCGCCAGCGCACGTTAAAGTCCAGCAGCCAGACGGCGTACGTTTTCCCGGCTTCCTCTTCTTTGCGGTAGGCGGGACGGGGGTCCTGCGCCAGCACTTCAACGATAAAGTCACGCAGACGTGGATAACGCTTTTCCAGCTCGCTGATTTGCGTCGTTATTTCAGACGTGAAGTGAACCGGCATATCTGCCTGCGGTGCGTCCTGAGCATAGCTTGCCCGGGCATCCGGCAGCGCTTCGGCGAAGGGCAGGTAAGGCTTAATATCTATGACCGGTGTGCCATCAACCAGGTCAAGGCTACCTAACTCCAGGATCACCTGATCTCTCTGACAACGTATGCCTTTCAGCTCGACCAGCGACATTCCGATGGGGTTGGGACGAAAGGTTGAGCGGGTGGCAAAGACCCCCATTCTGGCATTTCCGCCCAGACGAGGAGGACGCACAGTGGGACGCCAGCCGCCTTCCATGGTCTGGTGAAACACAAAGACCACCCATAAATGGCTGAACGCCTCAAGCCCGCGCACTGCATCGGCCTGGTTATACGGCGCGACAAGATGAAGCTCGCCGCCGCCGTGAATGACCAGACCCGGCTGACGCGGCACGGCGAACTTTTCTTTATAAGGGGAGCGGATAACGCCTATCTGCTCGAACTGAAATGAACTCATTTCGCCGTAATGTTAAGCGCAGAACCGATACATACCGCCTGACGATAGCAACCTGGTGTGCCGCTGGTGACTTCACAGCTGTGCAGCAACACCGCGTTGGCTTTCATTTTCGACGCGTTGATTTGCATACGCTTGCGGGCTGTCGGAATATTGGGTGGAGAGTCCTGATTCGTTGCCTGGCAGGATTCGCCGCTCACTTCGCCCAGTTCACGGAATGGCTTACCGACCAGCTCGTCGGCTTTGGTAATAATACGTACCGGCGCAGCGCGAGGCGCTTTCGGTTTTGCTGGCTCCGCTTTTGGCGGGGTTGCAGTGCTTTGAACAGGTTCAACAGGAGATCTGCTTAGCATAGAACAGCCGCTCAGCATCAGTGCTAAAAGACAGATCGGTAAAGCACGCATAATAATTCCTCAGTGGATAATCAAAACGTCAGATATTGAAGCAGTTGACCGCACAAATGACAAGACGGGCAAATGCCCGTCTTGATGATATTACACTGCCGGGAGATTACCAGCCTTTAACCGCGCCGCCGTTAAACACCTTATTGGCTTCCTGGTACACTTCTTCAGACTGATATGCCTGTATGAATTTCTTCACATTCTCCGCGTCTTTGTTGTCTTCGCGAGTCACGATCAGGTTGACGTACGGGGAATCTTTATCTTCAACGAAGATGCCATCTTTCGCTGGGGTCAGGCCGATCTGGCTGGCGTAAGTGGTGTTGATCACGGCCAGGGCGATCTGCGCATCGTCCAGAGAACGTGGCAGCTGTGGTGCTTCCAGCTCAACAATTTTCAGATTTTTCGGGTTTTCGGTTACGTCCAGAACGGTCGGTAACAGGCCAACGCCTTCTTTCAGTTTAATCAGGCCCACTTTCTGTAGCAGAAGCAGGGAACGGCCAAGGTTGGTTGGGTCGTTAGGGACGGCAACCTGTGAACCCGGCTGGAGTTCATCCAGAGATTTAATTTTCTTGGAGTAGCCGGCAATCGGGTAAACGAAGGTGTTACCGACAGCAACCAGTTTGTAGCCGCGATCTTTGATCTGCTGATCCAGGTACGGTTTATGCTGGAAGGCGTTAGCGTCAATGTCGCCTTTGCTCAGCGCTTCGTTCGGCAGAACGTAATCGTTGAAGGTCACCAGTTCAACGTCCAGGCCATATTTCTCTTTAGCGATTTTCTGCGCGGCCTCAGCAACCTGCTGTTCTGCACCGACGATAACGCCTACTTTGATGTGGTTTGGATCTTTTTCGTCCTGACCGCAACCCACCAGTGCCAGCGAGCCAATCAGTGCGCCTACTGCTGCGAAGGTCTTAAATTTAAACGCCATGTTATATCCTTAACTCGTCGAGTTTGTGTTGTTTGTAACGTTATTTATGCGTAACAGCCCGGACGATACGATCGCCAGAGAATTGAATTAAGTAAACCAGCACAACCAGCAATACCAGAACGGTATTCATTACGGTAGCGTTATAGCCAATATAGCCGTACTGATATCCAATCTGGCCTAAACCGCCAGCACCTACGGCGCCGCCCATTGCGGAATAACCGACCAGCGTGATAAGCGTGATGGTTGCTGCGTTCACCAGCCCAGGCAGCGCCTCTGGCAGCAGAACTTTGCGAACGATCTGCATTGGTGTTGCACCCATCGCGCGGGAAGCTTCAATCAGGCCTGTTGGGATTTCCAGCAGGGCGTTTTCCACCATACGGGCGATAAACGGTGCCGCGCCTACTGTCAGCGGGACAATTGCCGCCTGCAAACCAATCGACGTCCCGACGATCACGCGAGTAAACGGAATCATCCACACCAGCAGAATAATGAACGGAATAGACCGGAAAATGTTCACCAGCGCAGAGAGCGTGCGATACAGCTTCGCGTTTTCAATAATTTGACCCGGGCGCGTGACGTACAGCAACACGCCGACCGGCAGCCCAATCACAAAACCAAAGAAGCCCGATACGAAGGTCATTGCCAGCGTTTCCCAAACGCCGCGAACCAGTAGCCACATCATCGGCTCAGACATAACCCAGTACCTCTACTTTTACGTGATGTTCTTGCAGCCAGGCAATTGCCGCCTGGGTTTCTTCCTGTGTGCCGTGCATTTCCGTCAGCATAATGCCGAACTTCACGCCACCGGCGTAATCCATCTGCGCGCTAATAATGTTGTTATTAACGTTAAAGCGACGCGCGGTTTCGGAAAGCAGCGGTGCGTCAACGGACTGACCCGTAAACTCCATGCGCAGCATTGGAACGCTGTCTGCAACGGCTTCTGTTTTCAGTCGTTCCAGATAATCTTCCGGAATATCAAGATGCAGTGTGGACTGAATGAACTGCTGAGCCAGCGGCGTTTTCGGGTGCGAGAAGACTTCGCTCACCGTGTCCTGCTCAATCAGCTCACCGTTGCTGATGACTGCTACACAGTCGCAGATACGTTTCACTACATCCATTTCATGCGTAATAAGGAGGATAGTCAGGCCCAGACGACGGTTAATGTCTTTTAACAGTTCCAGAATAGAGCGCGTGGTAGCCGGATCTAATGCGCTGGTGGCTTCATCGCACAGCAGCACTTTTGGGTTGCTTGCCAGCGCGCGAGCGATTGCTACTCGCTGTTTTTGCCCGCCGGACAAATTTGCCGGGTAGCTGTCATGTTTATCACCCAGACCAACCAGATCGAGCAGTTCGGTGACGCGACGCGTAATTTCTTCTTTTGGTGTGTTATCCAGCTCCAGGGGTAACGCAACGTTACCGAAAACGGTGCGTGAGGCCAGCAGGTTAAAGTGCTGGAAAATCATGCCAATCTGGCGACGCGCTTTGGTGAGTTCTTTTTCTGAGAGAGCGGTAAGCTCCTGGCCGCCAACTTCTACGCTGCCCTGGGTTGGGCGCTCAAGCAGGTTAACACAACGGATCAGCGTACTTTTACCTGCACCCGATGCGCCAATGACGCCATAAATCTGACCAGCAGGCACATGCAGGCTGACGTTGTTCAGCGCCTGAATGGTTCGGTTCCCCTGCTGGAACACTTTGGTGATATTGGAAAGTTTAATCATTAGATTATTTTTATCGTAAGTAAGTTAGCCGTGGCATTTTCTTCTGCCAGATACGGGGAATGACCGTAAACAAAATGGATGTTAAGGCATCCAGACGTCTAAATCAATCCACCTCTTTGCGATGAGCACTTTATTGCGCTGCGATTCATGAGATACTAGCTGAACAAGCCTTTTTCAGGAGCAAACCGGTGGCAAAATCTGTACCCGCAATTTTTCTCGATCGTGACGGCACTATTAATGTGGATCACGGTTACGTCCATGAGATTGATGAGTTCGAATTTATCGAGGGCGTAATAGATGCCATGCGCCAGTTGAAAGAGATGGGCTATGCGCTGGTGGTGGTAACTAACCAGTCCGGTATCGCCCGAGGTAAATTTACCGAAGCGCAGTTCGAGACGCTGACGGAATGGATGGACTGGTCTCTGGCCGATCGCGGCGTCGATCTTGATGGCATCTATTATTGTCCGCATCACCCGCAGGGAAGTGTAGAGGCGTATCGTCAGACCTGCGATTGCCGTAAGCCACACCCGGGCATGTTTATCTCTGCAAAGGAATTCCTGCACATTGATATGGCCGCATCTTATATGGTGGGCGATAAACTGGAAGATATGCAGGCAGCAGCGGCGGCAGGTGTAGGTACCAAAGTATTAGTGCGTACCGGTAAACCGGTCACCCCAGAAGCAGAAAATGCAGCCGACTGGGTGATAACTAGTCTGGCAGAACTGCCAAAAGAGATTAAAAAGCACCAAAAATAGGCGTTTTGGCGAAAAGGTGAGCGGTTGAAATAAAAATGCATTTTTCCGCTTGTCATTCCTCGGCGGCTCCCTATAATGCGCCTCCATCGACACGGCGGATGTGAATCACTTCACAAACAACCCGGTCGGTTGAAGAGAAAAAATCCTGAAAATCAGGGTTGACTCTGAAAGAGGAAAGCGTAATATACGCCACCTCGCGACACAGCGCTGAAGCGCGTCGCAACTGCTCTTTAACAATTTATCAGACAATCTGTGTGGGCACTCAAAGTGACATGGATTCTTAACGTCCTCGGACGAAAAATGAATACCAAGTCTCAACGAGTGAACACGTAATTCATTACGAAGTTTAATTCATTGAGCATCAAACTTTTAAATTGAAGAGTTTGATCATGGCTCAGATTGAACGCTGGCGGCAGGCCTAACACATGCAAGTCGAACGGTAACAGGAAGCAGCTTGCTGCTTCGCTGACGAGTGGCGGACGGGTGAGTAATGTCTGGGAAACTGCCTGATGGAGGGGGATAACTACTGGAAACGGTAGCTAATACCGCATAACGTCGCAAGACCAAAGAGGGGGACCTTCGGGCCTCTTGCCATCGGATGTGCCCAGATGGGATTAGCTAGTAGGTGGGGTAACGGCTCACCTAGGCGACGATCCCTAGCTGGTCTGAGAGGATGACCAGCCACACTGGAACTGAGACACGGTCCAGACTCCTACGGGAGGCAGCAGTGGGGAATATTGCACAATGGGCGCAAGCCTGATGCAGCCATGCCGCGTGTATGAAGAAGGCCTTCGGGTTGTAAAGTACTTTCAGCGGGGAGGAAGGCGATAAGGTTAATAACCTTGTCGATTGACGTTACCCGCAGAAGAAGCACCGGCTAACTCCGTGCCAGCAGCCGCGGTAATACGGAGGGTGCAAGCGTTAATCGGAATTACTGGGCGTAAAGCGCACGCAGGCGGTCTGTCAAGTCGGATGTGAAATCCCCGGGCTCAACCTGGGAACTGCATTCGAAACTGGCAGGCTAGAGTCTTGTAGAGGGGGGTAGAATTCCAGGTGTAGCGGTGAAATGCGTAGAGATCTGGAGGAATACCGGTGGCGAAGGCGGCCCCCTGGACAAAGACTGACGCTCAGGTGCGAAAGCGTGGGGAGCAAACAGGATTAGATACCCTGGTAGTCCACGCCGTAAACGATGTCGACTTGGAGGTTGTGCCCTTGAGGCGTGGCTTCCGGAGCTAACGCGTTAAGTCGACCGCCTGGGGAGTACGGCCGCAAGGTTAAAACTCAAATGAATTGACGGGGGCCCGCACAAGCGGTGGAGCATGTGGTTTAATTCGATGCAACGCGAAGAACCTTACCTACTCTTGACATCCAGAGAACTTTCCAGAGATGGATTGGTGCCTTCGGGAACTCTGAGACAGGTGCTGCATGGCTGTCGTCAGCTCGTGTTGTGAAATGTTGGGTTAAGTCCCGCAACGAGCGCAACCCTTATCCTTTGTTGCCAGCGGTTAGGCCGGGAACTCAAAGGAGACTGCCAGTGATAAACTGGAGGAAGGTGGGGATGACGTCAAGTCATCATGGCCCTTACGAGTAGGGCTACACACGTGCTACAATGGCGCATACAAAGAGAAGCGACCTCGCGAGAGCAAGCGGACCTCATAAAGTGCGTCGTAGTCCGGATTGGAGTCTGCAACTCGACTCCATGAAGTCGGAATCGCTAGTAATCGTGGATCAGAATGCCACGGTGAATACGTTCCCGGGCCTTGTACACACCGCCCGTCACACCATGGGAGTGGGTTGCAAAAGAAGTAGGTAGCTTAACCTTCGGGAGGGCGCTTACCACTTTGTGATTCATGACTGGGGTGAAGTCGTAACAAGGTAACCGTAGGGGAACCTGCGGTTGGATCACCTCCTTACCTTAAAGAACCTGCCTTTGCAGTGCTCACACAGATTGTCTGATGAAAAACAGCAGTAAAAAACCTCTACAGGCTTGTAGCTCAGGTGGTTAGAGCGCACCCCTGATAAGGGTGAGGTCGGTGGTTCAAGTCCACTCAGGCCTACCAAATTTTTGCTGATGCTGCGTTGCGGCGACACTCACATACCTGAGTATGCTTCGTGTCACCACGCCTTGCCTCAACAAAAATTACCGGTACAGAGGTGACTACGATGGGGCTATAGCTCAGCTGGGAGAGCGCCTGCCTTGCACGCAGGAGGTCTGCGGTTCGATCCCGCATAGCTCCACCATCTTTTACTGCGAACACAAGAAAACTTCAGAGTGAACCTGAAAAGGTGCACTGCGAAGTTTTGCTCTTTAAAAATCTGGATCAAGCTGAAAATTGAAACGACACACAGCTCATGTGTGTTCGAGTCTCTCAAATTTTCGCAAGTCGATGATGAATCGAAAGAAACATCTTCGGGTTGTGAGGTTAAGCGACTAAGCGTACACGGTGGATGCCCTGGCAGTCAGAGGCGATGAAGGACGTGCTAATCTGCGAAAAGCGCCGGCGAGGTGATATGAACCCTTGACCCGGCGATGTCCGAATGGGGAAACCCAGTGCAATTCGTTGCACTATCGTTAACTGAATACATAGGTTAACGAGGCGAACCGGGGGAACTGAAACATCTAAGTACCCCGAGGAAAAGAAATCAACCGAGATTCCCCCAGTAGCGGCGAGCGAACGGGGAGCAGCCCGGAGTCTGAATCAGCTTGTGTGTTAGTGGAACGGTCTGGAAAGTCCGACGGTACAGGGTGATAGTCCCGTACACGAAAGCACACTTGCTGTGAACTCGAAGAGTAGGGCGGGACACGTGGTATCCTGTCTGAATATGGGGGGACCATCCTCCAAGGCTAAATACTCCTGACTGACCGATAGTGAACCAGTACCGTGAGGGAAAGGCGAAAAGAACCCCGGCGAGGGGAGTGAAAAAGAACCTGAAACCGTGTACGTACAAGCAGTGGGAGCACCTTCGTGGGGTGACTGCGTACCTTTTGTATAATGGGTCAGCGACTTATATTCTGTAGCAAGGTTAACCGTATAGGGGAGCCGAAGGGAAACCGAGTCTTAACTGGGCGTTAAGTTGCAGGGTATAGACCCGAAACCCGGTGATCTAGCCATGGGCAGGTTGAAGGTTGGGTAACACTAACTGGAGGACCGAACCGACTAATGTTGAAAAATTAGCGGATGACCTGTGGCTGGGGGTGAAAGGCCAATCAAACCGGGAGATAGCTGGTTCTCCCCGAAAGCTATTTAGGTAGCGCCTCGTGAACTCATCTTCGGGGGTAGAGCACTGTTTCGGCTAGGGGGCCATCCCGGCTTACCAACCCGATGCAAACTACGAATACCGAAGAATGTTATCACGGGAGACACACGGCGGGTGCTAACGTCCGTCGTGAAGAGGGAAACAACCCAGACCGCCAGCTAAGGTCCCAAAGTCATGGTTAAGTGGGAAACGATGTGGGAAGGCACAGACAGCCAGGATGTTGGCTTAGAAGCAGCCATCATTTAAAGAAAGCGTAATAGCTCACTGGTCGAGTCGGCCTGCGCGGAAGATGTAACGGGGCTAAACCATGCACCGAAGCTGCGGCAGCGACGCTTATGCGTTGTTGGGTAGGGGAGCGTTCTGTAAGCCGTTGAAGGTGTGCTGTGAGGCATGCTGGAGGTATCAGAAGTGCGAATGCTGACATAAGTAACGATAAAGCGGGTGAAAAGCCCGCTCGCCGGAAGACCAAGGGTTCCTGTCCAACGTTAATCGGGGCAGGGTGAGTCGACCCCTAAGGCGAGGCCGAAAGGCGTAGTCGATGGGAAACAGGTTAATATTCCTGTACTTGGTGTTACTGCGAAGGGGGGACGGAGAAGGCTATGTCAGCCGGGCGACGGTTGTCCCGGTTTAAGCATGTAGGCGGAGGTTCCAGGTAAATCCGGTACCTTGTTAACGCTGAGGTGTGATGACGAGGCACTACGGTGCTGAAGTGATAAATGCCCTGCTTCCAGGAAAAGCCTCTAAGCATCAGGTAACACGAAATCGTACCCCAAACCGACACAGGTGGTCAGGTAGAGAATACCAAGGCGCTTGAGAGAACTCGGGTGAAGGAACTAGGCAAAATGGTGCCGTAACTTCGGGAGAAGGCACGCTGATATGTAGGTGAAGCCCCTGCGGGCGGAGCTGAAATCAGTCGAAGATACCAGCTGGCTGCAACTGTTTATTAAAAACACAGCACTGTGCAAACACGAAAGTGGACGTATACGGTGTGACGCCTGCCCGGTGCCGGAAGGTTAATTGATGGGGTTAGCGGCAACGCGAAGCTCTTGATCGAAGCCCCGGTAAACGGCGGCCGTAACTATAACGGTCCTAAGGTAGCGAAATTCCTTGTCGGGTAAGTTCCGACCTGCACGAATGGCGTAATGATGGCCAGGCTGTCTCCACCCGAGACTCAGTGAAATTGAACTCGCTGTGAAGATGCAGTGTACCCGCGGCAAGACGGAAAGACCCCGTGAACCTTTACTATAGCTTGACACTGAACACTGGTCCTTGATGTGTAGGATAGGTGGGAGGCTTTGAAGCGTGGACGCCAGTCTGCGTGGAGCCNCACTATCGTTAACTGAATACATAGGTTAACGAGGCGAACCGGGGGAACTGAAACATCTAAGTACCCCGAGGAAAAGAAATCAACCGAGATTCCCCCAGTAGCGGCGAGCGAACGGGGAGCAGCCCGGAGTCTGAATCAGCTTGTGTGTTAGTGGAACGGTCTGGAAAGTCCGACGGTACAGGGTGATAGTCCCGTACACGAAAATGCACATGCTGTGAACTCGAAGAGTAGGGCGGGACACGTGGTATCCTGTCTGAATATGGGGGGACCATCCTCCAAGGCTAAATACTCCTGACTGACCGATAGTGAACCAGTACCGTGAGGGAAAGGCGAAAAGAACCCCGGCGAGGGGAGTGAAAAAGAACCTGAAACCGTGTACGTACAAGCAGTGGGAGCCTCTTTATGGGGTGACTGCGTACCTTTTGTATAATGGGTCAGCGACTTATATTCTGTAGCAAGGTTAACCGTATAGGGGAGCCGAAGGGAAACCGAGTCTTAACTGGGCGTTAAGTTGCAGGGTATAGACCCGAAACCCGGTGATCTAGCCATGGGCAGGTTGAAGGTTGGGTAACACTAACTGGAGGACCGAACCGACTAATGTTGAAAAATTAGCGGATGACCTGTGGCTGGGGGTGAAAGGCCAATCAAACCGGGAGATAGCTGGTTCTCCCCGAAAGCTATTTAGGTAGCGCCTCGTGAACTCATCTTCGGGGGTAGAGCACTGTTTCGGCTAGGGGGCCATCCCGGCTTACCAACCCGATGCAAACTACGAATACCGAAGAATGTTATCACGGGAGACACACGGCGGGTGCTAACGTCCGTCGTGAAGAGGGAAACAACCCAGACCGCCAGCTAAGGTCCCAAAGTCATGGTTAAGTGGGAAACGATGTGGGAAGGCACAGACAGCCAGGATGTTGGCTTAGAAGCAGCCATCATTTAAAGAAAGCGTAATAGCTCACTGGTCGAGTCGGCCTGCGCGGAAGATGTAACGGGGCTAAACCATGCACCGAAGCTGCGGCAGCGACACTATGTGTTGTTGGGTAGGGGAGCGTTCTGTAAGCCGTTGAAGGTGTGCTGTGAGGCATGCTGGAGGTATCAGAAGTGCGAATGCTGACATAAGTAACGATAAAGCGGGTGAAAAGCCCGCTCGCCGGAAGACCAAGGGTTCCTGTCCAACGTTAATCGGGGCAGGGTGAGTCGACCCCTAAGGCGAGGCCGAAAGGCGTAGTCGATGGGAAACAGGTTAATATTCCTGTACTTGGTGTTACTGCGAAGGGGGGACGGAGAAGGCTATGTCAGCCGGGCGACGGTTGTCCCGGTTTAAGCATGTAGGCGGAGGTTCCAGGTAAATCCGGTACCTTTTAACGCTGAGGTGTGATGACGAGGCACTACGGTGCTGAAGTGATAAATGCCCTGCTTCCAGGAAAAGCCTCTAAGCATCAGGTAACACGAAATCGTACCCCAAACCGACACAGGTGGTCAGGTAGAGAATACCAAGGCGCTTGAGAGAACTCGGGTGAAGGAACTAGGCAAAATGGTGCCGTAACTTCGGGAGAAGGCACGCTGATGTGTAGGTGAAGCCCCTGCGGGCGGAGCTGAAATCAGTCGAAGATACCAGCTGGCTGCAACTGTTTATTAAAAACACAGCACTGTGCAAACACGAAAGTGGACGTATACGGTGTGACGCCTGCCCGGTGCCGGAAGGTTAATTGATGGGGTTAGCGGCAACGCGAAGCTCTTGATCGAAGCCCCGGTAAACGGCGGCCGTAACTATAACGGTCCTAAGGTAGCGAAATTCCTTGTCGGGTAAGTTCCGACCTGCACGAATGGCGTAATGATGGCCAGGCTGTCTCCACCCGAGACTCAGTGAAATTGAACTCGCTGTGAAGATGCAGTGTACCCGCGGCAAGACGGAAAGACCCCGTGAACCTTTACTATAGCTTGACACTGAACACTGGTCCTTGATGTGTAGGATAGGTGGGAGGCTTTGAAGCGTGGACGCCAGTCTGCGTGGAGCCATCCTTGAAATACCACCCTTTAATGGCTGGTGTTCTAACGTAGACCCGTGATCCGGGTTGCGGACAGTGTCTGGTGGGTAGTTTGACTGGGGCGGTCTCCTCCCAAAGAGTAACGGAGGAGCACGAAGGTTGGCTAATCCTGGTCGGACATCAGGAGGTTAGTGTAATGGCATAAGCCAGCTTGACTGCGAGCGTGACGGCGCGAGCAGGTGCGAAAGCAGGTCATAGTGATCCGGTGGTTCTGAATGGAAGGGCCATCGCTCAACGGATAAAAGGTACTCCGGGGATAACAGGCTGATACCGCCCAAGAGTTCATATCGACGGCGGTGTTTGGCACCTCGATGTCGGCTCATCACATCCTGGGGCTGAAGTAGGTCCCAAGGGTATGGCTGTTCGCCATTTAAAGTGGTACGCGAGCTGGGTTTAGAACGTCGTGAGACAGTTCGGTCCCTATCTGCCGTGGGCGCTGGAGAATTGAGGGGGGCTGCTCCTAGTACGAGAGGACCGGAGTGGACGCATCACTGGTGTTCGGGTTGTCATGCCAATGGCACTGCCCGGTAGCTAAATGCGGAAGAGATAAGTGCTGAAAGCATCTAAGCACGAAACTTGCCCCGAGATGAGTTCTCCCTGAGACCTTGAGTCTCCTGAAGGAACGTTGAAGACGACGACGTTGATAGGTCGGGTGTGTAAGCGCAGCGATGCGTTGAGCTAACCGATACTAATGAACCGTGAGGCTTAACCTTACAACGCCGAAGGTGTTTTGGCGAAGAGACAGACACGATTTTCAGCCTGATACAGATTAAACAGAATTTGCCTGGCGGCTTTAGCGCGGTGGTCCCACCTGACCCCATGCCGAACTCAGAAGTGAAACGCCGTAGCGCCGATGGTAGTGTGGGGTCTCCCCATGTGAGAGTAGGGAACTGCCAGGCATCAAATTAAGTAGTAAGCCGGTGCATTAATCCGGTGGTTACAGAAGTATTCGGTGGAGCGGTAGTTCAGTCGGTTAGAATACCTGCCTGTCACGCAGGGGGTCGCGGGTTCGAGTCCCGTCCGTTCCGCCACTTATTAAAAGCCCTGAGCTAACGCTCAGGGCTTTTTTCTTATCTGTCGTTTGATTGTTGCGAAATTAGCAAAAATCCTCTGCGTTTTACGATCTTTTTCGTCATAACAACTACAGCGATAATCTTCCTCAGTTTACGAACATAACGATTGAGGAATCATATGACTATCCCTGCACTGGGTCTGGGCACTTTTCGCCTGAAAGACGATGTTGTTATTGCATCTGTTAAAACCGCACTCGAGTTGGGCTATCGTGCTATTGATACGGCGCAGATTTATGATAACGAAGCTGCCGTAGGCCAGGCCATCGAAGAGAGTGGCGTACCGCGCGACGAACTTTTCGTCACCACTAAAATCTGGATTGAGAATCTCAGCAAAGACAAGCTGATCCCAAGCCTGAAGGAAAGTCTGAAAAAGCTGCGTACTGACTATGTTGATCTGACGCTGATCCACTGGCCATCTCCTGATGATGCCGTCTCTGTGGAAGAGTTTATGCAGGCGCTGCTGGAAGCAAAAGAGCAAGGCTTAACGCGTGAAATTGGCATCTCTAACTTCACCATCCCGTTGATGGAAAGGGCCATCGCCGCAGTGGGTAAAGAGAATATTGCTACCAACCAAATTGAACTCTCTCCTTACCTGCAAAACCGCAAAGTCGTGGACTGGGCGAAACAGCATAGTATTCACATCACCTCGTACATGACGCTGGCATATGGTAAGGCGCTGAAAGATGAAGTGATTGCGCGCATCGCTGAGAAACACAATGCGACAGCCGCACAGGTGATCCTGGCATGGGCGATGGGTGAGGGCTATGCCGTGATCCCGTCTTCAACCAAACGTGAAAACCTGGCAAGTAACCTGTTAGCGCGGGATCTCCAGCTTGATGATGAAGATAAAAACGCGATCGCTGCACTGGAATGCAACGATCGTCTTGTCAGCCCGGAAGGGTTAGCACCAGACTGGGATTAATAAAAATCCTCCCTCTGTACCTTTAAACCCTCACACAGCTCCTCCGGGAGCTGTTTTTATATGTTCGCTAAGGAAGTCGATAAAAGCGCGTATGCGCGTACTTACCGCTCTGTCACTGTAATACACTGCGCTAAAAGGCATCTCTACAGGTAAGCGTTTGTCAGCCATCAGTTCTACAAGCTGACCCGCAGCTATTTCCTTATCAATCATATAGTCTGATAAACAGGCGATCCCATTTCCTTCAAGACAAAGCTGTTTCAGCGTTTCTCCGCTATTAGACGAAAGTCCGCAGGTGATCTCATGAAGTTGTCCGTCATGACAGGCCACGGGCCAGGTGTTCAGCGAGACGGGTTCCGTAAAGCCCAGACACAGATGCTGCCTTAACTCCTCAACCGTCTCCGGTTTACCATGCTCTGCAATATATTGCGGTGACGCGATAATTTTGCGGTAGCTGGTGAACAGAGGGCGAGCGCGTAAGCTTGAATCCGTCAGGGTTCCGGCGCGGATCGCCACATCCACTTTACGCTCAATAAGATTGATAAACGTTTCCGAGGAGACCAGAGACAGGGTCATCTCCGGGTAGCGCTCACGAAAGGGCTTAATCAGCGGCATCAAAAAATGAAGCACGACCGGCGTAGCCGCATCGATGCGCAGCAATCCGCGCGGGGTGCTGCGCGATTCCATTATTTCCGTTTCTGCCGCCGCCATCTCCTGCAAAACGGACTGCACGCGTCGAAAATAACGTTCACCTTCTTCCGTCAGGCTGAGCTGCCGCGTTGTCCTATTAAGCAGACTCACCCCGAGCTTCATCTCCAGCTTTTTCACCGAGCGGCTAATGGCGGAGTTCGCCTGCCCGAGCTGTTCGGCCGCACGGCTGAAGCTGCCGCTTTCAACAACGGCAACAAAGATAGTCAGTTCTTCCGATGTGGCTTTCATTATTGCATCATCCGCAAAATTCTATTGAGATTCTAACCATTTTTGTTATTTAAACACTGGCGCATACTGCCTGTCATCTTAATCCTGAAGAGACGGAGTATTTATGCCACTGGCGCTTCTTGCCCTGACGATCAGTGCCTTCGCAATTGGCACGACCGAATTTGTTATTGTAGGACTTGTTCCCACCATTGCTGAACAACTCGCCATTTCGCTGCCTTCTGCCGGGCTGCTGGTATCTATTTACGCGTTAGGCGTCGCTGTTGGAGCGCCTGTGCTGACCGCACTGACTGGGCGCTTTGCGCGTAAAAAACTGTTAGTTGCCCTGATGGTGCTCTTCACCGCCGGCAATATTCTGGCGTGGCAGGCTCCGGACTACACCACTCTGGTCATCGCCCGTTTGCTGACTGGCCTCGCGCACGGTGTCTTCTTCTCCATCGGTTCCACGATTGCAACCAGCCTGGTGCCAAAAGAGAAAGCGGCGTCAGCCATTGCGATTATGTTTGGCGGCTTAACCGTTGCGCTGGTCACCGGCGTGCCGTTAGGAACGTTTATTGGGCAACATTTTGGCTGGCGAGAAACCTTCCTCGCGGTATCGTTGTTGGGCGTGATTGCTCTGGTAGCCAGCCTGCTGCTGGTACCCTCCAGTATTCCGGGGCGCGCGAGCGCCAGCCTGAGCGATCAGGTTAAGGTTCTCACACACCCGCGCCTGCTGCTGATCTATGCCGTTACGGCTCTGGGTTATGGAGGTGTGTTCACTGCGTTCACCTTCCTTGCACCGATGATGCAGGAGCTGGCTGGTTTTTCTCCGGGCGCAGTGAGCTGGATTTTACTGGGCTACGGTATCTCCGTCGCAATCGGCAATATCTGGGGCGGCAAACTTGCGGATAAGCATGGTGCGGTACCGGCGCTGAAATTCATCTTCGCCGCGCTGGTTGTCCTGCTGATGATTTTCCAGTTCACCGCGTCGATACAATACGCCGCGCTGGTAACAGTGTTGGTTATGGGAATATTCGCGTTTGGGAACGTACCGGGATTGCAGGTGTATGTTGTACAGAAAGCCGAACGCTATACGCCCAATGCGGTGGATGTCGCATCCGGCCTGAATATCGCCGCATTCAATATCGGTATCGCACTCGGATCGGTTATCGGTGGGCAGACGGTTGAACACGTTGGATTAACCCAAACGCCATGGATTGGTGCGGTAATTGTGCTTGTCGCTTTCCTCCTTATTGGTCTGAGTGGACGGCTTGATAAACCCGCTCGCGTAGCGCTTGGATAAGTATCAGTAAGTGCTTGCTTACAAAACTGGAAAGCGGTTTCTCAGTAATTGCGTTGAAAGTGTGACCTAAAATCCCTATAACATTAGAACCAGTCCGTTTTCCGGGCTGGTTCATGTTACAGAGGTCGTTTCCAAAAGTGCGAAAAAATACCTATGCCATGCGTTATGTTGCCGGAATGCCCGCGGAGAGGATCTTGCCTCCGGGGTCGTTTGCGAGCCTGGGTCAGGCATTACCAGCGGGCACGCCATTAAGCAGTGACGAAAAAATTCGCGTACTGGTGTGGAACATCTTTAAACAACAGCGTGCGGAGTGGTTATCCGTACTTCAAAATTTTGGTAAAGATGCGCATCTGGTTCTGTTACAGGAGGCGCAAACCACGCCTGAGCTGGTCAGGTTTGCAACGACAAACTATCTTGCAGCCGATCAGGTGCCTGCCTTTGTTCTGCCACAGCATCCTTCTGGGGTGATGACCCTTTCAGCCGCACATCCGGTCTATTGCTGCCCGCTGCGTGAACGTGAGCCGATCCTGCGTCTGGCAAAATCGGCGCTGGTCACAGTCTATCCGTTGCCCGACACCCGTCTGCTGATGGTGGTAAACATTCATGCGGTGAACTTCAGCCTCGGTGTTGATGTGTACAGTAAGCAGTTACTTCCCATTGGCGATCAGATTGCTCATCACAGTGGGCCGATCATTATGGCAGGGGACTTCAATGCCTGGAGCCGTCCGCGTATGAACGCGTTGTACCGCTTCGCGCGTGAAATGTCGCTGCGTGAAGTTCGTTTTAACGATGACCAGCGCAAGAAAGCGTTTGGTCGTCCTCTCGATTTTGTCTTCTATCGGGGTTTAAGCGTGCACGACGCCTCCGTTCTGGTGACGCGCGCCTCCGATCATAATCCTCTACTAGTTGAATTCAGTCCCGGCAAACCTGATAAATAATGGTGCGTCAGGTCTGCCGTGGGGCAGGCCTGTGCGGGTGCTGCCCTTTATTTTTTAACCCATAAAAGGACAGCAACATGACAACAACACACTCCCATCATGACAACGTCGAAAAACAGTTTGGTTCGCAGGCAAGTGCCTACCTGAGCAGCGCCGTGCACGCCTCTGGCCGCGACCTGGTGCGTCTCGGCGAGCGGCTCGCCGCGTTTCCTGACGCGCACGTGCTGGACTTAGGCTGCGGGGCAGGGCATGCCAGTTTTACCGCCGCAGAGCAGGTTGCTCAGGTGACGGCGTATGACTTATCGAGCCAGATGCTCGATGTGGTCGCTGAAGCGGCGAAAGCGAAAGGACTGAATAACGTCACGACGCGCCAGGGCTACGCTGAATCATTACCCTTTGAGGATGCATCGTTTGAGGTTGTGATTAGCCGTTACTCTGCACACCACTGGCATGATGTGGGGCAGGCATTACGGGAAGTGAAACGCGTACTCAAACCGGGCGGAATCTTCATCATCATGGACGTGATGTCTCCCGGACATCCGGTACGAAATATCTGGCTCCAGACGGTTGAAGCGCTGCGTGATACCTCGCACGTGCAAAACTACTCCAGTGGAGAGTGGCTTACGTTTATCACCGAAGCCGGCTTGATTTCACGCTCATTGATAACCGACCGTTTGCCGCTGGAGTTTGCGTCATGGATTGCGCGGATGCGCACCCCCGAGGCATTAACTCAGGCGATCCGATTGTACCAGGAGAGCGCCTCTGCTGATGTGAAGGCGTACTTTGAGCTGCATGACGATGGTTCGTTTACTAGCGACACCATTATGGCTGAAGCGCAAAAAGCAGGATAAACAAAAAAGGCACCGAGGGGAATCGGTGCCTTTTTAACAAGCGAACGTACTATCAGGAATCTGGCGTAGCGCTGTTTTTCACAAACAACGTCAGCTGGTCGCCAGGTTGCAGGTTGTCAGTATCGTTGTTCCAGCGCATCACATCTTTGATGTTTACGCCGTGACGCTTAGCAATACTGGACAGCGAGTCGCCTTTACGTACGCGATAGGTAATGCTATCGCTGTTTTTAGCGAGACGCTGTGCGCTGCTACCTGCACCTACGTTCAGCGTTTGACCCACTTTCAGACCAGATCCGCGCAGATTATTCCACTGCTGGAGATCTTTCGCATTCACGCCAAGACGTGATGCAATACCTGAAAGCGTATCACCTGAACGCACCTTATAGCTGCGGCTGCTTACAGGCGACGTATCAGCGATCAGCGTGGACTGAACGGCTGCGATTTCACCCGAAGCTAAAGACTCTCGTAACTGTTCCGCATGTTTCTGCGGAACCATCACATAGCGTGGGCCACTAGCACCCAGCGTGGAGCCTTTAACACCTGCATTAAAGGTTTTAAGCTTACTTACCGACATACCCGTCATATCGGCAACCTGTTGAATATCAACCGGGCTGCTGAGGCGGACACGCGCCAGTGCACGACTTTCGTCTGGTGTTGGCAGTTGTACACCGTAACGTTTGCTGTTCTTGAGAATGTCACTCAGTGCCAGCATTTTCGGTACGTAAATCTTTGTTTCCTGTGGCAGTGAGAGCGACCAGAAGTCTGTGGATTTTCCACGCGCTTTATTCGCTTTCATTGCCTTCAGTACACGACCTTCACCACTGTTATACGCCGCGACAGTCAATAACCAGTCGCCGTCAAACATCTTGTTCAGACGTTGCATCATGTCGAGAGCGGCTGTCGTTGAAGCGACAACATCACGACGCGCATCGTAGTTGCGGGTCTGCTTTAAACCATAATTTCGCCCTGTGCTCGGAATGATCTGCCAGATGCCTGCTGCATTGGCGCCAGACGTCGCGTGCGGGTCAAAAGCGCTCTCCACTATGGGTAGTAGTACCAGTTCCATAGGCATGTTACGTTTCTTAACTTGCCCGGCTATCCAGTACATATACGGCTCTGCCCGTAATGTTACATCGTGGAGATAGCTCTTATTTCTCAAATACTTCTGTTTCTGTTCGCGAATCCGGCTGTTTTCCGGAATTCCCATCTTTAGCTCGTCGCCAATAGAGGCCCACAAGTCTTGTTCCTGCGCGAAGGATGTCCCATCGTCCAACCATCGCGCCTGACTCGTAAACTTCCCTGCTTCCCCTTGACCAGCCGCAGAAAGGCTCTGTGCGTGCTGTTGTACGTTGCTGCCGTTTTGTGACTGGCAACCTACAAGCAGGACAGAGGCGAGTAATATCGCTTTTGCCTTCATGTGTGTGTCAATAGTTGCTTAAAAGACGAGCGATGATAACGGCGAAATTTTGAAAAGGCAACCCGCAATTATCTGAAGTTATCTTTCTTTGACCTTAACCATGCAAATCGCGCTTCAGGTTGTAACAAATTTGTTTCTTGATTAATTTTATTAATTAAATCAACATCATCAGTTCTTAAAAATAAATTAATTTGTCGTTCATTTTTCAGAATTACGGGGAGTGTTTTTTGGTTTTTTGCACGTAACTCCTTCACTTTCAGGTAATAATCCTGAATCGCCCGATCCTCAGGCAGCACGCTTGCAGCAAACTTCATATTCCCTAATGTATACTCATGTGCGCAACAAATTACGGTGTCGGCTGGAAGCGCATTAATTTTTTGTAAAGATTGATACATCTGTTCTGGCGTGCCTTCAAACAGCCTTCCACAGCCGCCAGAAAACAGCGTGTCGCCACAAAACAGATAAGGTTTGCTGTAGAAACAGAGATGACCGGAAGTGTGACCTGGCGTAGCAAATACGGAAAACTCCCACCCGAGGATGAGGATACTTTCGCCTTCTTCGACAACTTGCGTCGTACCCTTATCCTGTGTCTCTGCCGGTCCGTAGACGGGAAGATGAGGATAGCGCGCAAGGAGATCGGGAACACCGCCGACATGATCGTGATGGTGATGGGTAAGTAGGATCGCTTCAGGCTGCCAGCCGTTTTCTTTTATCGCGTGCAGGATCGGTGCGGATTCGCCTGGATCAACAATGATGCATCTGCGATCGTCGTCGACTAAAACCCAGATGTAATTGTCCTGAAAGGCGGAAATACTGATAAGATTCATGCATTACCTCTTATAGCGTGGCGGGTGTTTTGATGAAACCGGCAAGGATACCTCAGACTGTCGCACCACCGGAACGTTGGGCAGAGTTGCCCTGGGGTGAATATTATCGCGAGGCCTTAGAACTTCAGCTTAAACCCTGGCTCGCGAAAATGTATGGTTTTCACCTGCTTAAGATTGGCAATCTGAGCGCAGAAATCAATACCGAAAGCTGCGCTATCTCGCATCAGGTTAGCGTATCGCTTAATGGCTCCCCGGTTCAGGTGAAAGCGGATCCGCTGCATTTGCCGTTTGCGGAAAAATCCATTGATGCCTGTCTGCTCGCCCATACGCTGCCCTGGTGCAGCGATCCCCATCGTCTGCTGCGGGAAGCCGACCGCGTTTTGATTGATGACGGCTGGCTGATCCTGAGCGGTTTTAATCCGCTGAGTCTGATGGGGCTACGTAAACTGACGCCCGTTCTGCGCCGCACGCCGCCCTATAACAGCAGGATGTTTACCATGATGCGCCAGCTGGACTGGCTTTCACTGTTAAATTTCGAAGTGCTGAGCTATGGGGGTTTTCAGGTCATCCCCTGGACGCGTAAAGGCGGGGTTTTATTAAGCACCCATTTACCCGCGCTGGGCTGCATGCAATTTATTGTCGCGCGTAAGAGGACGATCCCCCTTACGCTAAACCCAATGAAGCAAAGCAAATCAAAAACGCGGATCCGCCAGACCGTGGGGGCCACGCGGCAATACAAAAAACCGTGATCAGGATTCAGGTTGATAACCTGCATCCTCATGGGTTGGGTTGGATGCCGCCGCGCGAGCCAGCTCGTCACAGCGTTCGTTTTCAGGATGACCGGCGTGCCCCTTTACCCACTCCCATTTGATTTCGTGCTGACCGAGGGCGGCATCAAGACGCTTCCAGAGATCGACATTCTTGACCGGTTTTTTCTCTGCCGTTTTCCAGCCGCGTTTTTTCCAGTTGTGGATCCATTGGGTAATGCCCTGGCGGACATACTGGCTGTCGGTACTCAGCACCACGTCGCAATGTTCTTTTAACGCTTCCAGCGCCACGATGGCCGCCATCAACTCCATGCGGTTGTTGGTGGTCAGGAAATAGCCTTCACTAAAGGTTTTTTCATGCTGGCGATAGCGCATAATGGCACCATAGCCGCCGGGCCCTGGGTTACCGAGACAAGATCCATCGGTGAAAATTTCTACCTGTTTACGCATCTCTGGTAGACTTCCTGTATTTGAAACGTTCAGTAAAACGATAAGTCTGACATAAATGACCGCTATGAGCACTGCAATTACTCGCCAGATTGTTCTCGATACCGAAACCACCGGTATGAACCAGATTGGCGCCCACTACGAAGGGCATAAAATCATTGAGATTGGTGCCGTTGAAGTGGTGAACCGTCGCCTTACGGGCAACAACTTCCACGTTTACCTCAAACCCGATCGGCTGGTGGACCCGGAAGCGTTCGGCGTTCACGGAATTGCCGACGAGTTTTTGCTGGATAAGCCCACCTTTGCCGACGTCGCAGATGAATTTCTCGACTACATCAGAGGTGCGGAACTTGTCATTCATAACGCGTCGTTCGATATCGGCTTTATGGACTATGAGTTCAGCAAGCTCAACCGTGATATTCCGAAGACGAATACGTTCTGTAAAGTCACGGATAGCCTGGCGCTGGCAAGGAAGATGTTCCCCGGCAAGCGTAACAGCCTTGATGCCCTGTGCTCTCGCTATGAGATAGACAACACCAAGCGAACGCTGCACGGCGCGTTGCTCGATGCCCAGATCCTGGCCGATGTCTACCTGACCATGACCGGCGGTCAAACGTCGATGAAATTCAGTATGGAAAATGAATCCCAGCAAACGCGGGATGAAGGGGGAATTCAGCGCATTGTGCGTCAGGCGAATCGCCTGCGGGTTGTTTTAGCCAGTGATGAAGAACTGATGAACCATGAATCTCGTCTCGATTTAGTGCAGAAGAAGGGCGGAAGCTGTTTGTGGCGCACGTGAAAATGTGCCGAAACGTTTGTTAAATCACCGTTTGGGTGAATTTTGCAGCAAACGATTCAAAACCTGAGAAAAAGCGTTGACGAGTTCAGAGGCAAACCGTAATATTCGCCTCGTTCCCCAAACGGGAACAGTGGAGCGGTAGTTCAGTCGGTTAGAATACCTGCCTGTCACGCAGGGGGTCGCGGGTTCGAGTCCCGTCCGTTCCGCCACTATTCAGGCCCACGTTATTTATAACGTGGGCCTTTTTCATTTCTGCTTTTCCCTGATGTTACGCAAGGCGATAAGCCAGGGTAACATCGCGGGTTGCGTTTATCCGATCGTAAACTGATCTGCATCCTGCCAGGCCGGAAACTTCTCCCGATACTCCTTTAACGCCGTTAACGAGATCTCAGCGTCAATTCGTGTTGCCTGATGCGGCTCGGCGGTGGCAATAATCTCACCCTGCGGACTGATCACCCGGCTGTCACCGCGATAGTGATGCCCGTTGCCGTCCGTTCCTACGCGGTTACAGCCAACGACATAAGCCTGATTTTCAATCGCGCGCGCGGTCAGTAAAGCCTGCCAGTGCAGGGAGCGTGGGGCGGGCCAGTTGGCGACGTACAACGCCAGGTCATAATCGTTGCGGTTGCGCGACCACACCGGGAAGCGCAGGTCATAGCAGACCAGCGGCAGAATACGCCAGCCACGCCATTCAAATACCACGCGTTCGCTTCCGGCTTCATAATGTTGATGTTCATCCGCCATGCGGAACAGGTGGCGCTTATCGTAGAAATGCACCTTTCCCTCTGGCTCGACCAGCAGGAAGCGGTTAACCGGCCCGCGTTCGGTCTGGAGGGCGACGCTACCGGCAACCAGCGCGTTTGTCTCCTGCGCTTTGGCGTGCATCCAGGCCACAACCTCGTCCTGCGGCATCGACTGTTTTGCAGCCTCCATCGCAAAACCCGTGGTGAACATCTCCGGCAGGACAATCACATCGCGACCGCTAATCTCTTCGAGCTGGCGATCGAAATGGCGAAGGTTGGCGGGGCCGTCCATCCAAACTAAAGGCTGCTGCAAAACAGAAATCTTCAAACCAGGCACGATACCGACTCCTTAAAAGATCGCTTTTTGACACTGTAGCACGTCATTACGAGAAAATGTGGCATTAAAAAACCCCGCACGGAGCGGGGTTGATGGACGCTGAACGTCTTATGCGGCTTCAGGTTTGCGGTGCTTCTCCGGCAGCTTTACCGGCTGTGTCGCCAGCTCTTCTGGTTCGAAATCATCCACGTTAATACTGCGCAGACGGCTCTCTTCGGCTTTCACCAGGAGTGCGGCTTCGCTGTTGTCGATGATGCCACCCGCCAGCGCCTGTTTTGCCAGCTCATCCAGTCGTGTAAACGGCAGGTTTTTGCCCAGCTGTTTGCAGATCTTCTGGTGAATCGGGTCGGCGGCCATCACGTCAAGCAGCGCCTCTTCCAGCAAACCTACCGGGTTATGCGGGGTAGGTGCCAGATATTGACCCCGACCAATACGAGAGCGGGTTGCGCTCGGAACCTGAAGGATCTTCGCTACCTTGTGATCCAGCTTGTCGGACGGCGCCAGGTGATGACGACCGGTCGGGAAGATCACGACGCGCAGGGCACCTGCCACGAAGCGGTTCGGGAAGTTCGCCAGCAGATCGTCAATTGCCTGTTCGGCCTGATACATCGCATCCTGCACGCCCCAGTGCACCAGCGGCAGATCCGCTTCCTGACGGCCTTCATCGTCGTAACGTTTTAGAACCGCAGAGGCCAGGAAGATCTGGCTCAGCACGTCGCCCAGACGGGCAGAGATGCGCTCGCGACGCTTCAGGCTTCCGCCAAGAACGGCCATCGAGACGTCAGACAGCAGGGCCAGGTTAGCGCTCAGGCGGTTCAGGTGCTGGTAATAACGTTTAGTCGCATCGCTGGTCGGCGTCGCGCTGGTCAGCCCGCGCGTCAGGCCCAGCCAGAAGCTGCGCACCTTGTTACTGCCGACGTGACCGATATGTTTGAACAGCAGCTTGTCGAAGGCATCCACGTCGTTATTCTGCGCGGCGGCCATCTCTTCCAGCACGTACGGATGGCAGCGAATGGCGCCCTGACCGAAGATCATCATGCTGCGGGTCAGGATGTTTGCCCCTTCAACGGTGATGGCAATCGGAGCGCCCTGATAGCTGCGTGCCAGGAAGTTGCCTTCACCGAGCATGATCCCTTTACCGCCTGCGATATCCATTGCATCAATAATTGACTGCTGTGCACGGTGGGTACAGTGGTATTTCACAATTGCCGACAGCACGGCGGGTTTTTCGCCCAGCATAATTCCGTAGGTAATCAGCGAGGCTGCGGCGTCCATCACGTAGGCATTGCCCGCAATACGCGCCAGCGGCTCTTCGATACCTTCCATCTTGCCGATGGAGATTTTGAACTGACGGCGGATATGCGCGTAAGCCCCAATCCCCATCGCCACCGATTTCAGACCGCCGGTTGAGTTCGACGGCAGGGTAATGCCGCGGCCCACAGACAGACATTCTACCAGCATACGCCAGCCCTGACCGGCCATTTTCGGGCCACCGATGATGTAATCAATCGGGACAAAGATATCCTGACCGCGGGTAGGACCGTTCTGGAACGGTACGTTCAGCGGGAAGTGACGGCGACCAATCTCAACACCTGGGGTCGAGGTTGGGATCAGCGCACAGGTAATGCCCAGATCTTCTTCACCGCCCAGCAGTTTTTCCGGGTCAGAGAGTTTGAACGCCAGGCCCAGCACCGTGGCGATAGGCGCGAGGGTGATATAACGTTTGTTCCAGGTCAGGCGCATGCCCAGCACCTGCTGGCCCTGCCACTCGCCCATGCAAACCACGCCGGTATCGGGGATCGCGCCGGCATCAGAGCCCGCCTCCGGGCTGGTCAGCGCGAAGCACGGAATTTCCTGGCCACGCGCCAGACGCGGCAGGTAGTGATCTTTCTGCTCTTCTGTACCGTAATGCTGTAACAGCTCGCCCGGGCCTAAGGAGTTTGGCACGCCAACGGTAATCGCCAGGATCCCGGAGACACCCGCCAGTTTTTGCAGCACGCGAGCCTGAGCGTAAGCGGAGAATTCCAGACCGCCATACTCTTTCTTAATGATCATCGCGAAGAAGCGATGCTCTTTCAGGTATGCCCACAGCTCAGGCGGCAGGTCGGCCATTTCGTGAGTGATGGCAAAGTCGTTTGCCATGCGGCACGCTTCTTCTACCGGACCATCAATAAAGGCCTGTTCTTCGGCGGTCAGACGCGGCTGTGGATAGTTGTGAAGCTTTTTCCAGTCCGGGTTGCCCTGGAACAGATCGCCTTCCCACCAGGTCGTACCGGCGTCAATCGCTTCTTTCTCTGTACGCGACATCGGCGGCATCACTTTACGGAATCCCCTGAACACCGGCACAGAGATCATCGACTTACGCATCGGCGTCAGGTTAAACGGCAGTAAAATGATGGCCAGGGGAACAAGAACCCAGATATTCCACAGGCCAGCGACGCCAAGTGCAGCCGTCCAGGCCAGAAGAATCAGGCTACTCAGGAATAAACTGACACGGTGATAGAACAACACACCGAGCAGTACAACGGTTGCGAGAATGCTCAAAATCATCATAAAGAAAAGCTCCCTTGCTTGTAGGAGGTCTGACCACTTGTGATGATATGGTTGTAGTTGATGTCATTTCCTTTAGCAATGTGTTTACAAAATAATTACAACCTGGTTCACATTGTTCGCGTTTTAGCCGGCACAAAAAATCAAAACGCCGGACGATTCGCATGGCTTTAGCTTCTCGCTTTTACTGCTATCCGGTACACTCCACTGTGTTATTTCATCAATACTGAAGGATTATCCTCATGTACCAGGATCTTATTCGTAACGAACTGAACGAAGCGGCGGAAACGCTGGCGAACTTTCTGAAAGATGATGCCAATATTCACGCTATTCAGCGCGCGGCGGTCCTGCTTGCCGACAGCTTCAAAGCCGGCGGTAAAGTGCTCTCCTGCGGTAACGGCGGTTCCCACTGTGACGCCATGCACTTCGCCGAGGAGCTGACCGGACGCTATCGCGAAAACCGTCCGGGCTACCCGGCGATTGCGATTTCCGACGTGAGCCACATCTCCTGTGTAGGCAACGACTTTGGTTACGACCACATCTTTTCCCGCTACGTTGAAGCCGTAGGCCGTGAAGGCGATGTGCTTCTCGGTATCTCCACGTCCGGTAACTCCGCTAACGTGATCAAAGCGATCGCCGCCGCGCGTGAGAAGGGCATGAAAGTGATCACCCTGACCGGGAAAGATGGCGGTAAGATGGACGGTACAGCGGACATTGAAATCCGCGTTCCACACTTCGGTTATGCCGATCGCGTTCAGGAAATTCACATCAAAGTGATCCACATCCTGATCCAATTGATCGAAAAAGAGATGGTTAAGTAAGACTTCGCTGGGGGGCGCCGGTGCCCCCCGCTGTTGTGGAGGTGATCTATGTGCGAACTGCTCGGGATGAGCGCCAATGTGCCAACCGATATCTGCTTTAGTTTTACCGGGCTGGTTCAGCGCGGTGGAGGAACCGGGCCGCATAAAGACGGCTGGGGCATTACCTTCTACGAAGGCAAAGGATGCCGCACGTTTAAAGATCCACAGCCCAGCTTTAACTCACCCATTGCCAGACTGGTGCAGGACTATCCTATTAAATCCTGTTCGGTGATCGCCCATATCCGCCAGGCCAATCGCGGCGAAGTGGCGCTGGAAAATACCCATCCGTTTACCCGTGAACTGTGGGGCCGTAACTGGACCTATGCGCACAACGGGCAGCTCTCGGGCTATAAATCACTGGAAACCGGCAATTTTCGTCCTGTCGGTGAAACGGACAGCGAAAAAGCATTTTGCTGGCTGCTGCACAAGCTGACCGAGCGCTATCCCCGTACGCCCGGCAACATGACCGCCGTTTTTAAGTACATAGCGTCACTGGCGTCTGAGTTACGCGCGAAAGGCGTCTTTAATATGCTGCTGTCTGACGGGCGCTACGTGATGGCGTTCTGCTCGACAAATCTGTTCTGGATCACCCGACGTGCGCCGTTTGGTGTCGCCACGCTGCTCGATCAGGATGTGGAAATTGATTTTCAGAAGGAGACCACACCGAACGATGTGGTCACTGTCATTGCAACGCAGCCACTGACGGGCAACGAAACCTGGCAAAAGATCATGCCAGGCGAGTGGGCGCTATTTTGTCTCGGGGACCGCGTAATTTGACGCCAGCTGCGGCTGAACCACTTCATGGCTGAGCGGTTTACTCACCACATAACGGCCATTGACGATGGACACCACCGGCGGCTTATGGGTCTGCTCGAAGTAGTCATAGCCCGGTTTTAGCTGTTTCCAGAAATCTGTGTAAACAGAGTACTTATGGCGTGCCATGTTCGCATCCGTCATACGGAACGGATAGATGCTGACCTGAACATTCGGCTGACCGAAGACCAGTGCGCCCGTGACAAACTGGAAGATTTCATCAATGCCGGAATCCGTCATCGCATAACAGCCGACAGACACGCAGGCGCCGTGGATCATCAGGTATTTCCCTTCGTAACCGTGCGCACGGTCGAAGGCATTGGGGAAACCGATGTTAATCGCTTTATAGAAGCGGCTGTCCGGTTTTAGCTGGTTACGCTGAACGTTGTAAAACCCTTCCGGACTTTTGAAGTCACCCTGCCGCTGTTTCGGCCCCAGCCCGCCAGAATAGTTACAGATTTTGTAGCTATCGAGCAGCTGATACGTCTCGCCCATTTTGACAAACAGATCGAGTGTGCGCTCTTCCTTGAAGATTTGAATATAAACCGGGGATCCCATCAACTGCTGTTTATACTCTTTACTGATCGGCGTCGTTGAACTATTACTGCCAAGCAGCCCGGCAAACGACATGCACGGTATCAGAAGCATCGCAATGAACAATGCGATTTTACGCATACTACTGGTTCCTTGATAAAACAATGACCAACTTGCCAGAACGGCAAAAGACACCCGAAATCAGACTAATCTGGACAGGAGCGCTCACATTAGCACCGATGGAGATTTTCGCAAGAGCCAACCTTTGCGTTTACAAATTAGTTTTACTTTATAACCCATTCACATTGTCCTGACTCCAGGAACTTTGCGCAATAGCTCGCATTTCGGCGCGCCAGACGGCGGATTTGCTGCCCCTGGCAGGGCCTAAAATGGTACACTCCGGCCTCTCTGGATTGTTGTTCATGGATACCTGCTAACCACATGTTTAGAATCAGAAAAGGACTCGATCTGCCAATCTCTGGCGTGCCTGAACAGCACGTTACCACCGGCGCCAGTATTCATCATGTCGCCATTGTAGGTGATGATTACGTGGGCATGCGTCCTGCGATGCTGGTACAGGAAGGCGATCGCGTAATAAAAGGCCAGGCACTCTTCGAGGATAAAAAAAATCCTGGCGTTATGTTTACAGCCCCAGCCAGCGGCACCGTTGTTGCCATCCATCGTGGTGAGCGTCGCGTCCTGCAATCGGTTGTTATTCAAATTGAAGGTGATGAGAAACGCGAATTTGCGCGTTTTGACGCCGCCGATCTCGCCACCCTCAGCCACGACGTGGTGCAGACGCAACTGCTGGAGTCGGGACTGTGGACGGCGCTTCGCACGCGGCCCTATAGCAAAACGCCCGTGCCAGGCACTGTGCCGGCCGCTATCTTCGTTACGGCCATCGACACCAACCCGCTCAGCGCAGATCCGCAGCCTCTTATCCTGGCGGAACGAAAAGCTTTCGATGCCGGCCTCACCGTGTTAACACGCCTGACGCCGGGCAAAGTGCATGTCTGCCAGGCCAGCGGCGGTAAGCTGGGCGGTCATCCGCAAGGGCAGGTGGCCTTTAATGAATTTGCCGGCCCGCATCCGGCGGGGCTGGTGGGAACGCATATTCATTTCCTGGAGCCGGTAAGCCTGACGAAACAGGTCTGGCATCTTAATTATCAGGACGTGATCGCTATCGGTAAGCTGTTCACCACGGGTGAGCTGTGCGCAGAACGCATTATTGCCATCGGCGGCCCTCAGGCAACCCAACCGCGTCTGGTTCGCACGCTGCTTGGGGCTGACCTGACGGCGCTGTTGGCTGGCGAAACGAAAGAGGGTGAAAACCGTATTATTTCCGGTTCGGTGCTGAGCGGCAGGCACGCGACAGGCCCGATGGCCTGGCTGGGTCGTTTCCATCTTCAGGTGAGTGTGGTGCTTGAAGGACGCGATAAAGAGCTGTTCGGCTGGGTACTGCCTGGCGCAGAAAAATACTCGGTAACCCGCACCACGCTCGGCCACTTCCTGCGTCATAAGCTGTTTAACTTCTCCACCAGCACCAACGGCGGTGAGCGCGCCATGGTTCCGATTGGCAACTACGAACGCGTGATGCCGCTGGATATTCTGCCCACCGTGCTGCTGCGGGATCTCCTGGCCGGTGATACCGACGGTGCCCAGGCGCTGGGCTGTCTGGAGCTGGACGAAGAAGATCTGGCGCTGTGTACCTATGTGTGTCCAGGTAAATACGAATATGGACCCGTATTGCGCGAGGTGTTAACCCGCATTGAGCAGGAAGGATAAACATGGGCTTAAAACACCTCTTTGAAAAAATTGAGCCGCACTTTACCGAAGGGAAGCTCAAAAAGTACTACCCGCTGTATGAAGCGACAACGACCATTTTCTACACGCCGGGTCTGGTAACGAAAGGCGCGGCGCACGTTCGCGACGCCATCGACCTCAAGCGAATGATGATTCTGGTCTGGTTTGCGGTCTTCCCGGCCATGTTCTGGGGGATGTATAACGTTGGGTTGCAAACTATTCCGGCGCTGCACCATATGTATGATGCAGAGCAGCTGGCGCAGGTGATTCAGTCTGACTGGCACTATCGTCTGGCACAGTCGCTGGGGGTGAGCTTTGCGGCAGATGCCGGCTGGATCAGCATGATGACGCTGGGCGCTGTCTTCTTCCTCCCCATCTATATGACTGTCTTTATCGTGGGCGGTTTCTGGGAGGTGCTGTTCGCCATTATTCGCAAACATGAGATCAACGAGGGCTTCTTTGTTACCTCTATTCTGTTTGCGCTGATTGTTCCGCCAACGCTGCCGCTCTGGCAGGCGGCGATGGGGATCAGCTTTGGCGTGGTGATTGCCAAGGAGATCTTCGGCGGGACCGGACGCAACTTCCTCAACCCGGCGCTGGCAGGACGCGCGTTCCTGTTCTTTGCTTATCCGGCGCAAATCTCGGGCGACCTGGTGTGGACGGCAGCAGACGGATTCTCCGGCGCGACGCCACTTTCACAGTGGGCGGCTGGCGGCGGCGAAACGCTGGTCAATAATGCAACCGGACAGCCTGTCACCTGGTTTGATGCGTTTATCGGCAATATTCCAGGCTCCATCGGTGAAGTGTCTACCCTGATGATTTTGATCGGCGGGGCTATCATCCTCTTTGGCCGCGTGGCGTCCTGGCGCATTGTCGCTGGCGTCATGCTCGGGATGGTACTCACCGCCACGCTTTTCAACTTCATTGGTTCAGACACAAACCCGATGTTCTCCATGCCGTGGTACTGGCACCTTGTGCTGGGAGGCTTTGCGTTTGGCATGATGTTCATGGCCACCGATCCGGTCTCGGCTTCGTTTACCGACAGAGGTAAATGGTGTTACGGCGCGCTCATTGGGGTGATGTGTGTACTGATTCGCGTGGTCAACCCGGCTTATCCGGAAGGGATGATGTTGGCCATTCTGTTTGCCAATCTGTTTGCGCCGCTGTTCGACTACCTGGTCGTGCGCGCCAACATTAAGCGGAGGAAGGCGCGTGGCTGAGATCAAAAATAACGACAGCATCAGCAAAACGCTGCTGGTGGTGCTGGTACTGTGTCTGGTTTGTTCCATTGTCGTGGCCGGTTCTGCCGTAGGGTTGAAACCGCTACAGCAGGAGCAACGTGCGCTGGATAAACAGCGTAACATCCTGGCCGTTGCCGGGCTGATGCAGGAAGGCATGACGAAGGATGACGTCGCAGCGGTGTTTGCCGAACGTATTACCGCACGGCTGGTGGATTTAAAAACCGGGGAGTTAATGGATAAAGACCCGGCGAAATACAACCAGGCGCTGGCGCTAAAAGATCCGCAAATGAGCACCACGCTTGACGCCTCGCAGGATCCGGCAGGCATTAAGCGCCGCAGCAATGTCGCGGAGATTTACCTCGTCCGTGACGAGCAAAAACGCATTCAGAAAATCGTGTTGCCCATCTATGGCAACGGTTTATGGTCAATGATGTACGCCTTTGTGGCGCTGGATACCGACGGCCGTACGGTTAAAGGCATTACTTATTACGATCAGGGCGAAACGCCGGGGCTGGGGGGCGAAGTTGAGAACCCTAACTGGCGGGCACAGTTTGTTGGTAAAAAAGTGCTCGACGACAACGGCCAGCCTGCGCTGAAGGTGGTAAAAGGGGGCGCGCGTCCCGGCGATGAATTTGCCGTTGATGGCCTTTCCGGCGCCACGCTCACCTCAAACGGTGTGCAGCACAGCTTTGATTTCTGGATGGGTGAACTGGGCTTTGGTCCCTTCCTGAAGAATGTACATGAAGGAGCGCTGAATAATGGCTGATACGGGTGAACTGAAAGAAGTTAAAAAGGTGCTGATTGGCCCGCTGTTAGCCAATAACCCGATAACGCTTCAGGTGTTGGGGGTGTGCTCGGCGCTGGCGGTCACCACCAAGCTGGAAACGGCGGTGGTCATGACGCTGGCGGTAACGCTGGTGACAGCTTTTTCCAGCATGTTTATCTCAATGATCCGCCACCACATACCCAACAGCGTAAGGATCATCGTGCAGATGGCGATCATCGCCTCGCTGGTGATCGTGGTCGATCAGCTCCTGCGCGCCTTCGCCTATGAAACCTCGAAGCAGCTTTCGGTGTTTGTCGGCCTGATTATCACCAACTGTATCGTGATGGGGCGTGCTGAAGCCTATGCGATGAAAATGCCGCCGCTGGCGAGCTTTATGGACGGTATCGGCAACGGCCTGGGTTACGGCGTAATCCTGTTGACGGTTGGTTTCCTGCGCGAACTTATTGGCAGCGGCAAGCTGTTTGGCATTCCGGTGCTGGATACGGTACAGAACGGCGGCTGGTATCTGCCGAACGGCCTGTTCCTGCTGGCCCCAAGCGCATTTTTCATTATCGGTTTGCTGATCTGGCTGATTCGTACGTTGAAGCCTGAACAGCAGGAAAAGGAGTAACCGACAATGGCTCATTACCTGAGTTTATTTGTGCGCGCGGTGTTTGTTGAAAACATGGCGCTCGCTTTCTTCCTGGGCATGTGTACGTTCCTTGCCGTTTCTAAAAAGGTATCGACGGCATTTGGTCTGGGCGTGGCAGTTACCGTTGTGCTGGGGCTTTCCGTTCCGATTAACAACCTGGTATTCAACTTCGTGCTGCGCGATGGCGCGCTGGTGGAGGGGGTTGATCTTAGCTTCCTGAACTTCATCACCTTTATCGGAGTGATTGCGGCGCTTGTTCAGATCCTGGAGATGATCCTCGATAAATACTTCCCGTCGCTGTACAACGCGCTGGGGATCTTCCTGCCGCTGATCGCCGTGAACTGCGCCATTTTTGGCGGTGTTTCCTTTATGGTTCAGCGTGATTACAACTTCAGTGAATCGGTTGTGTATGGCTTCGGTTCCGGTATCGGCTGGATGCTGGCGATTGTTACCATGGCGGGGATCCGTGAAAAAATGAAATATGCCAACGTACCTGCGGGGCTTCGTGGCTTAGGGATCACCTTTATCACCACCGGCCTGATGGCGTTGGGCTTTATGTCCTTCTCCGGTGTGCAGCTATAAGGGCTAACAAATGGAAATTATTCTTGGCGTGGTGATGTTCACGCTGATAGTACTGGTGCTGTCAGGGCTGATCCTGGCGGCGCGTGCGAAGCTGGTCAATTCCGGGGATGTGATCATTGATATCAATGACGATCCGCAGAATCAGATCCGTACCCCGGCAGGGGATAAGCTGCTTAACACGCTCTCCGGCAACGGGATTTTTGTCTCGTCTGCCTGTGGCGGCGGTGGCTCCTGTGGCCAGTGCCGTGTGACGGTGAAAGAGGGCGGCGGTGATATTCTGCCAACGGAACTGTCGCATATTACGAAGCGTGAAGCGAAAGAGGGATGCCGTCTGGCGTGTCAGGTCGCTGTGCGCCAGAACATGAAGATTGAGCTGCCGGAGGAGATCTTCGGCGTGAAAAAATGGGAGTGCGAAGTTATCTCTAACGATAACAAAGCCACGTTCATTAAAGAGCTCAAGCTGCGTGTCCCTGAAGGGGAGAGCGTCCCGTTCCGTGCGGGTGGGTATATCCAGATTGAATGTCCGGCACACACCGTCGCGTATGCTGACTTCGACGTGCCCGAAGAGTACCGGGCCGACTGGGATAAATTTAACCTCTTCCGCTTTGTTTCCGAGGTAAAAGAGCCCGCGCTCCGCGCCTATTCCATGGCTAACTACCCGGAAGAGAAGGGCATTATTATGCTCAACGTGCGTATCGCCACGCCGCCACCGAATGTGCCTGATGCCCCCCCTGGCGTCATGTCATCCTATATCTGGTCCCTCAAGCCTGGCGACAAAGTGACGATTTCCGGCCCGTTCGGCGAATTCTTTGCCAAAGATACTGACGCGGAGATGGTCTTTATCGGCGGCGGAGCGGGTATGGCGCCGATGCGTTCGCATATCTTTGACCAGCTCAAACGACTTGGCAGCAAGCGCAAGATCAGCTTCTGGTACGGAGCGCGTTCACTGCGCGAAATGTTCTATGACGATGAGTTTGAACAACTGGCACGTGATAACCCTAACTTTACCTTCCATGTGGCGTTATCCGATCCGCAGCCGGAAGATAACTGGACAGGCTATACGGGCTTCATCCACAACGTGCTGTATGAAAATTACCTCAAACAGCACCCGGCACCGGAAGACTGCGAGTTCTATATGTGTGGTCCACCAATGATGAACGCGGCCGTGATTAAGATGCTAAAAGATCTTGGCGTGGAAGATGAGAACATCATGCTCGATGATTTCGGAGGCTGATTATGCTGACCTTTCTGGCGACCTTTGCGGTGTTTGTGCTGGTGATCTTCGGCATGTCCTTAGGCTGGATCATCAAGCGTAAAAGCATTCAGGGCAGTTGCGGAGGCATCTCTTCCATCGGAATGGAAAAAGTGTGCGATTGTCCGGAACCGTGCGATGCGCGGAAAAAGCGGATGGCTCGCGAGCAGCAACGCATTATTTAGTCTTCCTGGTCGGGTAAGGCAACGCCGCCACCCGACAATTTCCATGCACACTTCTCAACCCTCATTTGTTTACTGTATACTTATCCAGTAACGAGTGAGGGCTTACTATGCGCAAAATAATCCACGTCGATATGGACTGCTTTTTTGCCGCAGTGGAGATGCGTGACAACCCGGCGCTGCGGGATATTCCCATTGCCATTGGCGGCAGCCGGGTACAGCGCGGTGTCATCAGCACCGCCAACTATCCTGCTCGCAAATACGGCGTGCGCAGCGCCATGCCGACAGCGATGGCGCTGAAACTGTGCCCGCATCTCACTCTTTTGCCCGGACGTTTTGATGCCTATAAAGAAGCATCGAGCCACATTCGGGAGATCTTTTCCCGCTACACCTCACTGATTGAACCGTTATCGCTGGATGAAGCCTATCTGGATGTCACCCACAGCGTGCACTGCCACGGCTCCGCCACCCTGATGGCGCAGGAGATCCGCCAGACTATTTTCAACGAGCTGAACCTGACGGCATCGGCGGGTGTCGCGCCGGTCAAATTTCTCGCCAAAATCGCCTCCGATTTAAATAAGCCCAACGGCCAGTACGTTATCACTCCGGAAGAGGTTTCGGCGTTTTTAAAGACGCTGCCGCTCAGCAAAATCCCCGGAGTGGGCAAAGTCTCCGCCGCGAAGCTGGAAAGTATGGGGCTACGCACCTGCGAAGACGTTCAGCGCAGCGATCTGGCGCTGCTGCTTAAGCGTTTTGGCAAGTTTGGCCGCGTACTGTGGGAACGCAGTCAGGGCATTGATGACCGGGATGTGAACAACGAACGGCTGCGTAAATCGGTCGGCGTTGAACGCACGCTGAGTGAAGATATCCATGACTGGACCGAATGTGAAACCATTATTACGGAACAACTCTATCCTGAACTTGAACGACGCTTACTGAAGGTCAAACCGGATCTGCTTATTGCCCGGCAGGGCATCAAACTGAAATTTAACGATTTTCAGCAAACGACGCAGGAACACGTCTGGCCACGCCTCAACAAAGAGGATCTTATCGCGACGGCAAAAAAGGCATGGGAAGAACGGCGGGGCGGGCGAGGGGTGAGGCTGGTGGGGCTGCACGTCACCTTGCTGGATCCGCAGCTGGAGCGTCAGCTGGTGTTGGGACTGTAGATTACGCTAATTGTAGGCCCGGTAAGCGTAGCGCCACCGGGCAACAGACGACGAATTACTTCGCAGGGATTGCTTTCAGCAGCTCAGTCAGCAGCGTCCAGTAGTGACCGACGCTTTCAATATGAACCTGTTCATCCGGGGAGTGTGGACCCGTGATGGTCGGCCCAATGGAGACCATGTCCATATCCGGATACGGTTTCTTGAACAGACCACACTCCAGACCCGCGTGAATAACCTGAATGTTCGGGGTGCTGTTGAACAGTCGCTGATAAGTTTCACGCACCAGTGCCATGACCGGAGAACTTGCATCCGGCTGCCAGCCCGGGTAGCTGCCTTTTGCAGACGTTTTCGCGCCCGCCAGGGTACCCAGAGATTCCAGCATGCTCACAACGTACTCTTTACCGCTGTCGATCAGGGAACGGATCAGGCAGATGATCTCTGCGCTGTCGTCACCCATGGTCACCACGCCCACGTTCAGGGAGGTTTCCACCACGCCTTTCGCCACGTCAGAGTTGCGAATAACGCCGTTTGGCGTTGCGTTCAGCAGCTGGACGAACGTGTCACGAGACTGTGCGGTCAGCGCGGCTTTATCCGTCGTAACGGACTCCAGCACCACCGTCAGGTTTTTCTCTTTTGCAGACAGTTCGTTTTTCAGGATCTCCAGATACACGCTGGAGAGGTTTTTCAGCTCGTCCGCTTTCGACGCAGGCACTGCCAAGGTAGCGAAGGCTTCGCGAGGGATCGCGTTACGCAGAGTACCGCCGTTGAAGTCCACCAGACGCAGATCCAGTTCAGCGGCATGGCCCGCCAGGAAACGCGCCAGCAGTTTGTTGGCGTTGCCCAGGCCCAGGTGAATATCACCGCCGGAGTGACCGCCTTTCAGCCCTTTCAGCGTCAGCTTAAAGGTCTCGAATCCAGCAGGGATCGCTTCGCGGGACAGCGGCAGGGTAGAGATGAAATCGATCCCGCCCGCGCAGCCCATGTAGATCTCACCTTCTTCTTCGGAGTCGGTGTTGATCAGAATGTCCGCTTGCAGCCAGTTTGCCTGGAGACCGAACGCGCCATCCATGCCCGCTTCTTCAGTCATGGTCAGCAGCACTTCCAGCGGACCGTGTTCAACGCTGTCGTCAGCCAGCACGGCCAGCGCGGAAGCCATACCAATACCGTTATCTGCGCCCAGGGTCGTGCCGCGCGCCTTCACCCACTCGCCGTCGATGTACGGCTGAATCGGGTCTTTTGTGAAGTCGTGAACGGTGTCGTTGTTTTTCTGCGGTACCATGTCCAGGTGCGCCTGCAATACCACTGGCTTACGGTTTTCCATACCTGCGGTGGCAGGTTTGCGGATAAGAATATTGCCAACCTGGTCGCGTTCAGCGTGCAGACCTTTTTCCTTTGCCCAGCCCATAATATGTTCGGCAAGCTGTTCTTCGTGATAGGAAGGGTGCGGAATGGAGCAGATTTTGGCAAAAATATCCCACAGCGGCTGTGGAGATAATTGAGACAGTTCAGACACGATAGGTCTCCTTGTCGATGCGCTGCAAAACAATGTTGCAGGTCACAGGGTTAGCAGGTTGATTATTACCACAAGTCAGGCTTGCGAGATGCAACTGAGAATACCACTTTCTCCCGTGGCTGGTAGCATTAAGCATGTAAAAACTCAGGCTCATGGCGCGTAACACTGGTTTTTAGTGCGTCAGATCTCTATAATCTCGCGCAACCTGGTTCACCCTCATTTTTTTTAAGCCGTATATAAACAGGCTGGGACACTTCACATGAGCGAAAAATACGTCGTCACCTGGGACATGTTGCAGATTCACGCACGCAAACTGGCTGCGCGTCTGATGCCTTCCGAACAGTGGAAAGGCATTATTGCCGTCAGCCGTGGCGGTCTGGTACCGGGGGCGCTGCTGGCACGTGAGCTGGGTATTCGTCATGTCGATACCGTATGTATCTCCAGCTACGATCACGACAACCAGCGCGAACTGAAAGTGCTGAAACGCGCGGAAGGCGACGGTGAAGGCTTTATCGTTATCGACGATCTGGTGGATACCGGCGGTACTGCGGTGGCTATCCGCGAAATGTATCCAAAAGCGCACTTCGTCACTATCTTCGCGAAACCAGCGGGTCGCCCACTGGTTGATGATTACGTCATTGATATCCCGCAGGATACCTGGATTGAACAGCCATGGGATATGGGCGTGGTCTTCGTACCGCCTATCTCTGGCCGTTAATTTCAGTACGTAACTTTACACGCCCGGTTATGCCGGGCGTTGTTCTTTTTACCCTGCCACGCGTTACAATGGTCTTCATATGACGTATCCATGGAGGCAACGCAATGACGCAGGCGAATCTCACCGAAACTCTCTTCAAACCCCGTTTCAAGCACCCTGAAACGTCGACGCTGGTGCGTCGGTTTAATCCGGGGACAATGCCTGCCGTTCAGTCAGCGTTAGACGGTAAAAACGTGCCCCACTGGTATCGAATGATTAACCGCCTGATGTGGATCTGGCGCGGCATCGATCCGCGTGAAATCCTCGACGTGCAGGCGCGTATCGTGATGAGCGAGTCCGAGCGTACCGACAGCGATCTCTACGATACGGTAGTGGGCTACCGTGGTGGAAACTGGATCTACGAATGGTCAAAGCAGGCCATGCTCTGGCAGCAAAAAGCGAGCCAGGAAGAAGATGCCACTCTCAGCGGCAAGCACTGGCTGCATGCGGCAAACCTTTACAGCATCGCTGCATATCCGCATCTTAAAGGCGACGAACTGGCAGAGCAGGCGCAGGCGCTGGCAAACCGGGCTTATGAAGAGGCTGCGCAGCGGTTGCCTGGCCGGATGCGTGAAATTGAGTTCGCCATTCCCGGCGGCAGCCCGGTGACCGGATTCCTGCATATGCCGGAGGGGGAAGGGCCGTTCCCGACGGTTCTGATGTGCGGTGGACTGGACTCGTTACAAATTGACTATTACAGCCTGTATGAGCGCTACTTTGCCCCAAACGGAATCGCCATGCTGACGCTTGATATGCCTTCCATTGGTTTTTCATCCAAATGGAAACTTACGCAAGACTCCAGCCTGCTGCACCAGCATGCATTAAAAGCGCTGGAGAATATCCCCTGGGTTGATCACACCCGGGTTGGCGCGTTTGGCTTCCGCTTCGGCGCTAACGTCGCGGTACGGCTTGCCTACCTTGAATCTTCACGCCTGAAGGCCGTCGCCTGTCTTGGTCCGGTGGTGCATGCTCTGTTAAGCGATCCTGCGCGTCAGGGTAGCGTTCCTGAGATGTATCTGGACGTACTGGCGAGCCGACTTGGCATGCATGATGCTTCAGACGAAGCGTTGCGCATTGAACTTAATCGTTATTCATTAAAAACGCAGGGCTTACTCGGCCGCCGCTGCCCAACCCCGATGATGTCCGGTTTCTGGAAGAACGATCCGTTTAGCCCGGAAGAGGAGTCACGCTTAATCACGTCGTCATCTTCTGATGGTAAATTGCTGGAGGTGCCCTTCAGCCCGGTGTACCAGAATTTTGACAAAGCGCTGAAAGAGATCACACGCTGGATCACGCAGAGATTGTGTTAATAGTTTGCTAAATTTCGTTGGTTTGGTAAAACAGTGCTTCACAAAAGGAGATCGCAATGACGTTACCGAGTGGACACCCGAAAAGTAGACTGATTAAGAAGTTCATGGCTCTTGGCCCGTATATTCGAGAAGAGCAGTGTGAAGAGAATCGCTTTTTTTTCGACTGCCTGGCTGTTTGCGTCAACGTGAAGCCTGCACCCGAAAAACGTGAGTTCTGGGGCTGGTGGATGGAAATGGAAGCGCAGGAAAACCGTTTTACCTATACCTATCAGTTTGGCCTGTTTAATAAAGACGGGCACTGGCAGGCGACGAGCATCAAAGATCAGGAAGTGATCGATCGCCTGGAGCATACGCTAAAAGAATTTCACGGCAGAGCTCGCGACCTGCTGGCAACATTGGATCTGAAGCTGGAGCCTGCGGACGATTTTTCCAGCGAAGCGGTGAAACTGAGAGCCTGATGATGTCCCAGCGCCGGGTGGCGGCTACGCCTTACCCGGTCTGAAAAATGTACTATCCCGTACGCCCGGTAAGCACAGCGTCACCGGGCACAAAAAAACCGGCTCAGCGCCGGTTTTTTTATTACCACAACATCAGAACTGGTAGGTCATGCCCAGCGCAACGATATCATCGCTGCTTACGCCCAGTTTATTATCGTCATCAATCTGATTGATCTTATAATCAACAAACGCAGACATATTTTTGTTGAAATAATATGTCGCACCTACGTCGATGTATTTCACGATATCTTCATCGCCGATACCTTCGATATCTTTGCCTTTAGACTGCACGTAACCCAGAGATGGACGCAGACCAAAGTCAAACTGATATTGCGCGACCACTTCGAAGTTTTGCGCTTTATTTGCAAAGCCACCGGAAATAGGGGCCATATTGCGGGTTTCGGAATAGATAGTGGCCAGATAAATATCATTGGCATCATATTTCAAACCGGTTGCCCAGCCTTCTGCTTTTTTACCTTCGCCGCGTGCCTGAAGGTTTTGCTCGTTGGTGCGGTCGGAGCTGGCATACGCACCAATCACAGAAAAATCGCTGCCGCCGAAGTCATAGCTCAGGGAGGTACCGAAGCCGTCACCGTTTTGCTTCTTCACGTCGCGGTTTTCATTTTTGCCCTGGTATTGCAGGGTCATATTCAGGCCGTCAACCAGGCCAAAGAAATCGGTATTACGGTATGTGGCCAGACCGGAGGCGCGTTTCGTCATGAAGTTATCGGTCTGTGCCAGGCCGTCACCGCCGAACTCCGGGAACATATCGGTGTATGCGGCGACATCATACAGCGCGCCCAGGTTACGGCCATAATCCAGTGAGCCGAAGTCTTTCAGTTTCAGCCCGGCAAATGCCAGACGTGTTTTTTGAGAAGAGTCGCTTTCAGCTTTGTTACCCGCGAACTCAGCTTCCCAACGTCCGTAGCCCGTCAGCTGATCGTTAATCTGCGTTTCACCCTTAAAGCCGAAACGAACATAAGTCTGGTCACCATCCTTAGCGTCATCATCACTGATGTAGTGCATTGCTTTTACTTTGCCGTACACGTCCAGTTTATTCCCGTTTTTATTATAAACTTCTGCTGCCTGAACAGATGCGGAAGCAACTACGCCCATTACCACTAATGCCAGAGTGCTCTTTTTCATTTTCAATCCTGATTTTATAAAAACGCGCTAATATTCGCTGAGTAATAAGATTCGGCTTATTACCCCGTGAAAAACAGGAAGGGTTTTATCGTTCGTGGGTGAAAGTTTTATGACAAAGTAAGAATATGTCTAAAAAAGTATGTTTTAATTTTTCGGTAATAAAATTGTCAAAATCTGCCGCTACGCTTCCTGATCCCGCGCAACAAAGTGACGGGTCATGCGCTAAGGCAGTTGGCAACGGGGCTGACACCTGTTAAAACGTCTGACTGACATCATTTTCCCTTATTGTTGAACGGCAGAGAATCATGAGTGACAGCCAGACGCTGGTGGTAAAACTCGGTACCAGTGTGTTAACAGGCGGATCGCGCCGCCTGAATCGTGCCCATATCGTTGAGCTTGTACGTCAGTGCGCTCAGTTGCATGCCGCAGGGCATCGTATTGTAATTGTGACATCCGGGGCGATTGCCGCCGGGCGTGAACACCTGGGTTACCCCGAACTCCCCGCGACGATCGCTTCCAAACAGCTGCTGGCCGCCGTGGGACAAAGCCGACTCATACAGCTCTGGGAACAACTGTTCTCCATCTACGGCATTCACGTCGGGCAGATGCTGCTGACGCGTGCGGATATGGAAGACAGAGAACGTTTCCTGAATGCCCGCGATACGCTGCGCGCGCTGCTGGATAACCATATCGTTCCGGTCATTAACGAAAACGACGCTGTTGCCACCGCTGAAATCAAAGTGGGCGACAACGATAACCTCTCTGCGCTGGCGGCGATCCTGGCAGGGGCCGATAAGCTGCTGCTTCTGACCGATCAGCAGGGGCTGTTTACCGCTGATCCGCGCTCTAATCCACAGGCTGAACTGATCAAAGACGTTCACGGCATTGACGATGCGCTGCGCGCCATCGCGGGTGACAGCGTTTCTGGTCTGGGAACAGGCGGCATGGGCACCAAGCTACAGGCCGCGGACGTGGCGTGCCGGGCCGGTATCGACACCATCATCGCCGCAGGCAGCCGTCCGGGCGTAATCGGTGATGTGATGGAAGGCATCTCTGTGGGCACTCGCTTCCACGCCCAGGCGTCCCCGCTGGAAAACCGAAAACGCTGGATCTTTGGTGCGCCCCCGGCTGGCGAATTGATCGTGGATGAAGGCGCGACCGCCGCTATTCTGGAAAGAGGAAGCTCGTTACTTCCAAAAGGAATTAAAAGCGTGACAGGCAACTTCTCGCGTGGTGAAGTGATCCGAATCCGTAACCTTGAAGGTCGCGACATCGCTCATGGCGTAAGCCGTTATAACAGCGACGCGCTGCGTCGGATTGCTGGCCACCATTCCCAGCAGATCGACGCTATCCTGGGCTATGAATATGGCCCGGTTGCCGTGCATCGCGACGACATGATTATTCGTTAAGGAGCAAGAACATGCTGGAACAAATGGGCGCAGCCGCGAAAGCCGCCTCGTATAAACTGGCGCTCCTTTCCAGCCGCGAGAAAAACCGCGTGCTGGAAAAAATCGCTGATTATCTGGAATCTCAGTCGCAGGAAATTTTGCTCGCCAACGAGCAGGATCTGCTGGAAGCGCGTCGCAACGGCTTGAGCGAAGCGATGCTCGACCGTCTGGCGCTGACCCCGGCGCGTTTGAAAGGTATTGCCGACGACGTCCGTCAGGTGTGCAACCTCGCCGACCCGGTAGGGCAGGTGATTGACGGTGGGGTGCTCGACAGCGGGTTACGCCTTGAACGTCGTCGCGTGCCGCTTGGCGTCATTGGGGTGATTTACGAAGCGCGTCCAAACGTGACGGTGGATGTCGCCTCCCTGTGCCTGAAGACCGGTAACGCCGCGATCCTGCGTGGCGGGAAAGAGACCTGGCGCACCAACGCCGCGACGGTAAACGTCATTCAGCAGGCGCTGGAGGAGTGTGGTTTACCGGCGGGTGCCGTGCAGGCGATTGAAAGCCCCGACCGTGCTCTGGTTAACGATATGCTGCGCATGGACAAATACATCGACATGCTCATCCCACGCGGCGGTGCGGGCCTGCACAAGCTGTGCCGCGAGCAATCTACCATTCCGGTGATCACCGGTGGTATTGGCGTATGCCATATCGTGGTGGATGACACCGCGGAGGTAGAACCTGCGCTGAAGATTATCGTCAACGCTAAAACACAGCGTCCAAGCACCTGTAATACGGTGGAAACGCTGCTGGTGCATCAGGGCATCGCCAGTACCTTCCTGCCAGCGCTGAGCAAGCAGATGGCGGAAAGTGGCGTCACGCTGCATGCGGACGAGAAGGCTTTCGCCCTGCTGAAAGACGGTCCGGCGAAGGTCGTTCCGGTTAACGCGGAGCAGTACGACGATGAGTATTTGTCGCTGGATCTGAACGTGAAGGTAGTTGCGGATCTCGATGACGCTATTGCGCACATTCGTGAACACGGAACCCAGCATTCTGACGCGATCCTGACGCGCACCCTGCGCAATGCCGATCGGTTTGTGAATGAAGTGGATTCGTCTGCAGTTTACGTCAATGCCTCGACGCGCTTTACCGATGGCGGCCAGTTTGGTCTGGGCGCGGAGGTGGCGGTGAGCACACAGAAGCTGCACGCCCGCGGTCCGATGGGGCTGGAAGCGCTGACCACCTACAAGTGGATCGGCTTTGGTGATGATACCATTCGTGCGTAAATAATCGCGGGTGATGCAAAAATAGCCGTTTGATTCAAAAGGGCATTGACGCATCACCCGGTTAGATCTACTCTTTTGCCCCGTGGTTACGCTCGTAACCGGCCTTTCAGGGCCGATATAGCTCAGTTGGTAGAGCAGCGCATTCGTAATGCGAAGGTCGTAGGTTCGACTCCTATTATCGGCACCATCTAAGAAAATCAATCACTTATCGTCAAAAACCTAAAGGATTGTATCTTTCATTATCATCCTTGATAACACTTGGTAAACGCCTTTGCGTTGTATCGGCTCAAGGATTGTACAACGTACTGGCGGGTAGTTACCAGGCTCAAGCCCGAACAGCATTAGAAATTTTGCCATCCCTTGAAGCTGAAAGAGTTGCCGGACTCTCTAAACACATCACTTGAACCATTAGCGATACGTTCCGCGCTTCGTGCGGCGCTCAATGATGCTACACCTTGTGAAAGGTCACAGAGAATAAACAGGCGTAATGTTGGGAAGACTAACCGGATCGGGAAAGAATCCGGCTCTGCCACGGTTTCGATCACCGGAGTATAACGATCACCTGATAAGAGAACGTGCTAAGGCTTTATCCTCCCTGCGAAGGGATTACACCCTGCGGTAGCGCTATGCGCCGCCTTTTCTTATGTGCCCAACACGGCACGTAATGATCATCTATTATCTGCACCATTGTAACTTTCGTTGTACTGTCTCTCTGCTGTACGTTGAACGCTGGCAGATTCAGCGGAGGGGATACCATGTCAAAAGCCACGAATACAGCAGCCACTAAGCGCAACAACCGTAAGATTCACGCCCGTAAATTCCTGGCAACACCAGAGGGGAAAGCCTGGCTTGCTAAGAAGCAGGAAGAGCGAGAGGAAATCAAGTTGGCGCGAGCGGCTAACAACATGTTTTAAACTACCGAACACGCCGCTAATTGGCTTCTATTGTCCAAAATCTGTTAGTTGCGCATTTCCTGCTCTCTGGATACCCTGATATAAATCATACAAGGAGGACAGTTTATGAGCGCACAGGCAGAGGAAGGAACATTACGCCGGATGACCTTAGGCGAGATTGCAATGGCTCGCAGAGTGTTCGGTGATTCGATAGTGTATAGCCGTGTCTGGATTCATTGCGACAGCTATTTACCGTTCGGCCTCCAGAAACAGAACTACGCGATGACTCCCAACGGGGAGTTGTGGTACAGAAAACAGATGTACAGGGAAGACTTTTCCGCAAACTCAGTTTTCGTTGAAGATAAATATGTTTTCATCCATGAATTGGGGCATGTGTGGCAACACCAGCACGGGCAATGGGTGAGAATGCGGGGTGCGTTTAGCTGGGCTGCTGAATATACCTACAGGCTGGATAAAGAAAAGCTCACTGATTACTCTCTTGAGCAGCAAGCCTCTATTTTAGCTGATTACTGGTTACTGCTGGTTTATGGGATCAGTAAGTGGTCTTACTATCAGAGACCAGGGCGCATGGGGATGTACAGGGGCGTAGACAAATTGCAGGATGTCCCTTCGCTTTACCAGAAAATCGTAACAGGGAAGGGGCGTTAAACATGAAAAACAAAATGTTGCTGGGTGTTGTATTCCTCTTAACGGGATGCCCTGGGCCTGGTGATCGAATGGTAGATCGTGAATCTACAACGGCATTTATCAAAGATAATCAAGTTTGTGTGGTGTCACCACTGGAGCCACAGGAACGGATCACTGCTATCCAAATCAACAGTGATAATAGCGACTCTCTTCACAATATTTTTGATGACAAGCCTGTTTATGTACCGAAGGGTGAGTGTCTTCCTGTATTCGGATTTAAGTTTACACCTGGAGAGCGGTATAACTTCGCGTATGACGTCCAATCTGCTAAATCAGGGGCGTATTTAGTCACTGCTGAATTTTCTTATCCCAAAGAATAAGGGGGCATTCTGCCCCCAAATCTTATTTCTTCAAGTCACCAGTACATTGATATTCCATTGTGACCATTGTTTCCATACATCCGCTTGAGGATGGTTGAGAACAAACAGAAGTTGAACCACCGAAAGGCTCAGCACCAGAATAGCCCCATGCAGCGCAACGCTGTGTGAAGTGGTTTACTGAATTTGGCCACCTGAACAGAGGTGATATGCTCATCTCAGAACAATACAGGTGTCCCAATGAAAAAAGAAATTTCAGCGCAGAGTTTAAACGCGAATCCGCTCAACTGGTCCTTGATCAGAACTACACCGTTGCAGCTGCGGCCAGTGCTATGGACGTGGGGCTTTCTACCATGACGCGATGGGTAAAGCAGTTACGGGATGAACGACAGGGTAAAATACCTAAAGCCTCCCCTATAACCCCGGAACAGATTGAAATACGTGAGCTAAAGAAAAAGCTACAACGCATTGAAATGGAAAACGACATATTAAAAAAGGCTACCGCGCTTTTGATGTCAGACTCCCTGAACAGTTCTCGTTAATCGAAAAACTCAGAGCGCAGTATCCTGTGGTCACACTCTGCCAGGTGTTCGGGGTTCATCGCAGCAGCTACAAATACTGGGTGAAAAGCCCCGAAAAGCCAGACGGCAAGCGGGCTGTATTACGTAGCCAGGTTCTGGAGCTGCATAACATTAGCCATGGCTCTGCTGGCGCGAGGAGTATCGCCATTATGGCAACCCTGAGAGGTTTCAGAATGGGACGCTGGCTTGCCGGCAGACTCATGAAAGAACTGGGACTGGTTAGTTGTCAGCAACCCACCCACCGGTATAAACGTGGTGGCCATGAACACATTGCTATCCCAAACCACCTTGAGCGACAGTTCGCAGTGACAGAGCCTAATCAGGTGTGGTGCGGCGATGTGACGTATATCTGGACAGGCAGGCGCTGGGCTTACCTCGCCATTGTTCTCGATTTGTTCGCCAGGAAACCGGTAGGCTGGGCAATGTCATTCTCACCGGACAGCAAGCTAACCATCAAAGCGCTGGAAATGGCGTGGGAAACCCGAGGTAAACCAGCGGGAGTGATGTTCCCCAGTGACCAGGGTAGCCACTACACAAGCAGGCAGATCCGGCAGTTATTGTGGCGTTACCGGATCAGGCAAAGTATGAGCCGACGCGGAAACTGCTGGGATAACAGCCCGATGGAACGCTTCTTCAGAAGTCTGAAAAACGAGTGGGTGCCAGTGACAGGCTATATAAACTTTAGCGAAGCAGCTCATGCGATCACAGACTATATCGTCGGGTATTACAGGTCGGTAAGGCCGCATGACTATAACGGTGGGTTACCCCCAAACGAATCGGAAAACCGATACTGGAAAAACTCTAAAGCCGTGGCCAGTTTTGGTTGACCACTTCAAACAACTCAACCCATCTATGCTGCACTTTCTGGCTGAATGCTTAACCCTGTCTGTTGAACTGCGGCATAACCCTAAAGGCTATACCGCCAGCGTTATGTTATCGCGCCATTAACGCAAACACTCCCCAGCCAAAGTACTCCCGCGTGTACGTCACATGACGTTCAGGCGCTATCGTCAGCTCCGCCCGAACCTCCTGCGCGAAGTCATCGTCTGGGTTTTCCTCCAGCCAGCGCCGCATGGTCATCCATTTTGCGGCTTCGTACCTGTCCCAGCCTTCCTGGTCAGCCAGCACCATTTCAACCAGGTCATAGCCCTGTTGATCGAAAGACGCAACCAGACCGGGCAGAGTGAGAAAGTCTGTAATCGACGAGACGCCGCAGGCCTGGGCTGTCTCCTCCGTCGCGGGTACCTGACGCCAGTACGGTTCGCCGATGAGCATTATTCCCCCGGGCTTGAGGCTTTTTGCCAGCAGATCCATTGTCCCGGCTACGCCCCCCGCAATCCAGGTTGCGCCAACGCAGGCCGCCACGTCACATTTTTCATTCGCGACGTAGCCGGCCGCGTCGTTATGAATGAAATGGACGCGTTCGCTGACGCCAAGTTCCTCTGCGCGCAGTGTGGCCTGCGCGGTGAAGAGCGGGCTCATGTCGATGCCGGTACCGGTAATACCGTAATCACGTGCCCAGGTACAAAGCATCTCTCCCGAGCCGCTGCCGAGATCGAGAATGCGTGTGCCTGGCTTCATGCGTAACACGCGGCCCAGCGTCGCGTACTTCTCTGGCGTAAAGGGGTTATGAATGCGGTGTTCGCTTTCGCTAACAGTAAAAATACGTGGGATATCCATCATCCTCTCCTTAACGATTATCAGGCTGAGCGCGAACGTTGTTCAGCCCGGTGGTGTTAATGCGGTAGGGCTGACCGTTAACGGATTTGATCAGCTTTTTGGTTTTGAGCTTTTTGAAAACGGCGAGCGTGCAGTCAGCCAGCAGTATTCCTTCGCGGCTATAGCATTCAACGGCGGTGACGCGGCCGGAGGTATCGCGGACGTGCACAATACGGCCACCTTTGGCGAGAACGTGTAAGGTACGTTGTTCCTGACGGGATAAATTCATACTGGAAAACCTGTTTAATCATCATGGGCAAAACGTGCAAACACACAGCGGTGTCCGCATACGGTTTCAGCGCATTGATAATCAGTCCGGCCTGGAATGGTCGGGAAGCTGATTATCGGATGATTACATTCTCCAGCATCAAAGCCTCGGATTGAGTTGATAGATATTTACGGGGTGAATGATAACACCTGTTTATTGTCAGTGAATACCCAAGGGTGAAAAATGTGATCCCGGTTGGTATCGGGCTGAGGAGAGGGACTCATTCCTGGCCGCTCTTGATTTTACTGTCGACCTGAGGCTGTGGTTTGCTGAAAAGATATCCCTGCACAAGCTCGCAACCCAGAGCCTGAAGCCGCTCAAGCTGCTCTTCGGTCTCAACGCCCTCAGCTATGACGCCCATATTAAGGCTTTTAGCCATACCGGTAATCAGCTTCACAATATTAAGCGCATCTTCCTGCGTAGATATCGGATTGACAAAAGATTTATCGATCTTGATTTTATCAAAATTCAGTTCGCTGAGTCTGGAGAGCGACGAATAGCCCGTGCCAAAATCATCAATGGAGATTCTTACGCCCAGTGCGCGGAGTTTTTTCAGAATCGCAATGGGGTTATTTCTGTCACTGAAGAGGGATGACTCCGTGACCTCTAACTCAAGACGGTTAGCCGGGAGCCCGGTTTCAGCCAGAACGGACTGCACCGTATTAATAAATGATTTGCTGCCCAATTGAACAGGCGAGACGTTGACGGAGATCCTGGCCGGAACAGTCCAGGAGACCGCTTCCCTACAGGCCAGTTTAAGTACGGTTTTACCTATCTCGTTGATCATGCCTGTTTTTTCAGCGGCGAAAATAAAGCTATCTGGGGAGAGCACTCCCTTTACAGGATGCATCCAGCGAATCAGCGCTTCATAGCCGTAAATTTCCTTGCTGACGGAATTCACAATAGGCTGGTAATAAACAACAAATTCATCATTCTCTATTGCTCTTGCCATATCATTTTCAAGGGTTCTGCTTTCCTGCAACTTCTGTAGCATTCGCTGGCGGAATACTTTGATTTGCTGAGAACCTTCTTTCTTGGCTTCATAGAGCGCCAGATCGGCAAATTTATAAAGGTAATCTGAACGTCGTTCGTTATCCGATAAAACAATACCTACACAGGTGGCTATTTTTATGAGTTGATTATTGATTGTATAGGGCTTGCTGATGCTATCACTGATTTCTCGCGCGCGTGAGACGGCTGCGGTTTCGGTTAAGCCACTGGAGAGAAACGCAAATTCGTCGCCGCCCAAACGATAAAATGTCTCTGAAAAGCGGCCCAAAGCATTAAGGCGCGTGGATACCTCACGTAACAGTAAATCCCCGGTATCATGACCGTAGGTATCATTCACCTCTTTGAACCGGTCTAAATCGAATAACATCACCGTGACCGAAATATGTTTTTTCTCAGCCTGTAGATTAAGTTTATTGAGATCATCCCAAAAGAAAAGACGGTTTTTCATGCCGGTAAGGGAGTCATGATAAACATCGTATTCCAGTTTTGTATTCTGGATTTGCAGGGTTTCTTTGGATAGCTGAAGTTCTTCAGCCAGCGTTTTCACCTGCATATGGGCTTTCAGGATATTTTTATTTTGATAGATAATCAAAAAGCCCAGTATGAAGCTTAAAATAACCAGCAACAGCGAAAGTGCCGAGTAAATATAATACAGAACCTGTATTTTAAGGTTGGTTTCATTGATTGTATTAACATCTTTTGTTAAAGCCGTGGATGAAAGCTGGCTTAGCGGGGCATCCAGTGAATGCATATTGTTCAGATAGAGCTTTAACTCTGAACGGCTCATTTTCTCAAGATGACCATCCAGATAGTTCAGTATATTTTCCAGGCGTAAGGCGAGCGCCTGATGCGCTTTTTCGCTGTTTATATAACGACCCAGGCCGCCCTCTTTCAATAAATCATTCTGGCTCAGCATGATTTCCAGGCGCATGCGAACCTGGTCTACCGTAACGTCATCAGTCTCGGTTGCGTACAGTCCAATCCATGATTCAAATCGGTAATATTCAGATACCAGTTGGGCTACAGACCAGGACTCAGTGTAGTGAGTCAATTTTTGCAACTCTTGCTGACGATCGTAAACAAGAAATGCTATATATCCCGTAGTGATAAAAAGAGAAAAAATGATACCAACCAGTATCCTGTTCATTATGTTCTCCTGAACTACTATTCAATCTTCATTTTGCTGACCTGCCATGCCGATCGCGAGTAATAAATCTGATTATTGAGTTCAGGAAGACTGTCATAAGGGTAGACGATGAATGACGGACCTTTATCGCGGATGCGCATATATTCGCCATTGACCTTTAAAGCCAGGATGGCGTTGTATTTCTGGAAGTCGCTGAGAGGGATGACGGTAGTGTAATCATTGAGTGCAATCACATTCAGGACAGAACCCTTTGCACCCACATACTCCATGAGTTTGCGCATCGGGATACCCTCAAACTTCGTGCGGCCATTATACCAGGGAGAGGTCGTCTGGAAACTCACCATGCCCAGTTTTTCAAGGCTGGCAATATCAAAAACGGCATTTCCATTTTCGTTCGTATTTTCTATATTACCGTTAATGGTTAAGATGGGTTTGCCCACAGGCTTTGGCAGTTCGCCAGCCCAGCTTAAACTTTGTACCAAAAAGCAGCACAGCATTAGGATTATTCGCATATTGGCCTCCTCTTTTTAACAGAAGTATAAGAATTATAAGTTATTTATCCTATAAGTTTGTCTATTTTGTTGAACGCCACGCCTTTTTGCAAACGCTACTTGATTAAAATCATAAAAATCAAAATGATAGCTGTATTTTGCCCCGTGATTGCAGACCGCTGGCTGAAGCTTACGTTTTTTAAAACATAAAAACTTAGTGTAATAAACCACCCGAGTTTAAAAAATGATCGCTTTGATTTATTGATATATTTACGCACCCCCATTTTTTATCAATGGTGGCATCGTTAAGATGAATTTATTTGTACAAAGAATGATAACGCACCCTCAATGTGAGGGAATAAGAGAGTGCGCGTACCTCTGACGTCGTTGGCACTGAGTTTCGCTTAACCCGCCTCCAGCATACTGAAACTGACGATCCGCGAGCGCCCCAGCTCTTTCGCCCGGTAAAGCGCAACGTCTGCCGCGCGCAGCAGGTCGTCGCTTTGGGCGTGCTGCGGGTAACTGGCGATCCCGATCGACACATCTACCGGGCCAATCTCAGCAAGCCCATAACGTAGCGACAGCGTATGGACGCCGTTATAAATCTCCGTTGCGCAGGCGTGAGCCGCTTCCTCATCCGCACCCGTAAGTAGCACCAGAAACTCTTCGCCACCAAAGCGGAAGGCCAGGCCGGCATCGTGCACGGCACGCTGAACAATTGTCGCCACGCTCTTAATCACATGATCGCCAGCCTCATGGCCGAAGCGATCGTTAATGCTTTTGAAGTGATCGATGTCGATCATCATGCAGCTCACCGGTTCATCATTGCGCATCGCCTGAGCTATCTGAGTGCGCAGGGTATCTTCAAGGTGGTGGCGGTTACGCAAGCCGGTGAGCGGGTCGAATAGCGCTTTTTCCAGCAGGGCATCGCGCAGACGCTGGTTGGCCAGCGCCAGACCCAGGGCTTCCGCCATTAATTCGAGATAGGCGCGGGACGGTGCCGTTTCAGGCGTGATGTTCTGAAACGACAGCAAACCAATGGCTTCCCCCTGCGCAATGAGCGGCACGCAGAGTGAACTGTCTTTTTGTGATTCAGGCAGATGCTGGCAACCGATATCCGGCTCGCCGTTGACCGGTGGGTGGCTCTGACCACGGCGTATGGCCCAGCATTGATCGGGGTGGAAAGCATTTTTTTCTCCCTGGGGAGATAACCATTCCGCCGCACAGCGCATCTCCCACGGGTTTCGATCCAGAATATACAGACGCCCGGCGACACCCGGCGCAATGTTGGGAGCAAACAGCTCTGCCACCTCAATCACGTCGCTAACGTTCTCGCAGCCCTGCAAGCGCTGGGTCATTCGCGCGAGCAGCTCGCGGATGGCCCAGTCTGCGTCGCGTTCTTTTTCAAGCCGCTGCCTTGCCAGCCCGTTCTCGCGGAAAATGCGAATGGCCTGCGCCATATCGCCTATCTCATCGACCTGGTTGAAATTTGGCGTTTCGACGGCGTAATCCTGTGAGGCCAGCCGGTGAACCACATCACTGAGGCGCACCACCGGGCGCAGCACGCGGTGCTTGAGAATAAAACCCATCACGAATAAGAAGAGCAGGGCGGTCAGGCCGACCATCATTTCAGAGGCGGTACGCAGGGTTTTTGACGTGTTGGTCGCTGCCTGGACATCGGCGATAATGCGCTTATCCAGAAGCACACGAAAATGGTCAATCTTGCTTTGGGCGCGTTCCATTTCAAGTTCGTAGATTTTGCCGAAGAGTAACGCAATGGCCTGTTGTTCCTCACCCCTGGCGACGCTGGCAATTGCTGCCTGCTGTTCATCCTGTAGGTCATCGACAATCTTCAGCCCTTCGTACAGCAGCGCCAGCTCTTCGCCCGTTGCGCCCGTATCTTTTAACTGGCCCAGCTTGCGCTCGATATTCTTCAGTTCGCCTTCTTTCGCCTGGTACGTTTTCAGCACATCGGGCTCTTTTTTGATGGCGTAAAGGCGCGCTAAGTCGGAGAGCATCCAGGTTTCTGCTTCAATCTCTTCCGTAAGCTGGTCAAAAATTTGTCGTTGCTTAACAGCCTGACGTTCTACGTTGTCGGCATGGGAAGCCATCAGCATGACGATACCGGAAGCAATGGTCAGGCACACCGTGACACCATAGGCCCAGTTTGTGATCGTGGCGATTCGCACCTGTTGGATCCTTCTACGACAAATGTGGAAGAGCGTTCATTAAAGATTATAGAAAACCCCTGATTTATCGCGAAAAAAAAGGCGGCACCGGGCCGCCTGTCAAAACGCGTTTAGTTAGAGATCCGGAGGATTTTTTCCTTCTTCGATAAAATCTGCGTCCAGCTCCTCGGCGTTGCCTGCGTGGTCGCGGCCGGAGAAGAGGTTCCAGCAGGCGATAAACAGGGCGGCAATCAGCGGCCCAATCACAAAGCCGTTAATGCCGTACAGCTCCATACCGCCGAGCGTGGTGATCAGTATCAGGTAGTCCGGCATTTTGGTGTCTTTGCCCACCAGCAGCGGACGTAAAAGGTTGTCCACCAGCCCGACGATAATGACAAAGAAGCCCACAATGAACAGACCCTGCCACAGCTGGTGAGTGGCAAACAGGAAGATGGCGGCGGGAACCCAGACGATAGCCGAGCCGACGGCGGGCACCAGGGAGAGGAACGCCATCAGCGCTCCCCACAGTACGCTACCGTCAATACCGACGATGGCAAAGGCGATACCGCCAAGCGTACCTTGAACCACCGCCACGACCGCCGTACCTTTTACCGTAGCTCGCGAGACGCCGACAAACTTCGCGAACAGGTGCTGTTTGACGAAGTCAGACAGCGGCAGCGAGTCGAGGATCTGGCGCACCAGATAGGGCCCGTCTTTGAGCAGGAAAAACAGCAGGTACAGCATAATGCCGAAGCTAATAGCAAAGCCGAACGTCCCTTTACCAATCAGGAACGCGCTACCCGCCAGATACTGTCCGCCCTGTAACGCGACATCGGAAAGCTTTTTCTGGATCTGCGCGGCGTTGGTCAGGTTGTGATCCGCCAGGAAGCCGCTGGCCCAGTCCGGCAGGCGGTTGAAGATACCGGCGATGACTTCCGGGAACTGCGTGTTGTTCTGTTGCAGCTTGGTGTAAACCATGTTCAGTTCCACCGCGAGCGAGGAAAGGATCACCATCAACGGAATAAACACGATCAGGCAGATAATGCCGAGTGTGAGGAGGGAAGCCAGCCCGTTGCGATCGCCCAGCGCGGTACGCAGCTTGTTTTTCACCGGGTTGAAAATGATGGTCAGGATCGCGGCCCACAGAATCGCCGAGAAATAGGGTGACAGCACGTCAAAGAAAGCCCAGGTTACAAGGGCCAGGATGAGAATAAAGAAACCTTTGGTCAGTCCGTTAAATCGCATAGTGAGTCCTGGTGAAGAAGAAACTGTGTCGACTATAGAACTGATTTAAGGATTTACCAGTAATTGCGCCGAAGTCGTGCCGGGTGGCTTTTTGTTAACAATCGCGGTATAACACCCTTCTTTGGATGTTTAGATGTCCATACGTTTAGAAGGTAATATGCAAACAGAACAACAAAACGGGCAGCTTAAGCGCACCATGAAAACCCGCCACCTGATTATGCTCTCGCTGGGTGGCGTTATCGGCACAGGGTTATTCTTCAATACCGGATACATCATTTCGACAACTGGCGCGGCGGGCACGCTGCTGGCGTATCTTATCGGTGCGCTGGTGGTCTGGCTGGTTATGCAATGCCTGGGGGAACTTTCCGTGGCGATGCCGGAAACCGGGGCGTTCCACGTCTACGCCGCTCGTTATCTCGGCCCGGCGACAGGGTATACCGTGGCGTGGCTGTACTGGTTGACCTGGACGGTGGCGCTCGGATCGAGCTTTACCGCAGCCGGGTTCTGTATGCAGTACTGGTTCCCGCAGGTTCCCGTCTGGACGTGGTGCGTCGTCTTTTGCGTGGTGATTTTTGCTCTTAACGTGATTTCCACGCGTTTCTTCGCCGAAGGGGAATTCTGGTTCTCGCTGGTGAAAGTCATCACCATCATCGCCTTCATTATTCTCGGCGGAGCGGCGATCTTCGGTTTTATCCCGATGCAGGATGGTTCACCGGCGCCGGGCTTGAGCAACATTACTGCCGAAGGCTGGTTCCCGCACGGCGGTCTGCCGATCCTGATGACCATGGTGGCGGTCAACTTTGCCTTCTCAGGTACAGAGCTTATCGGCATCGCGGCAGGGGAAACGGAAAACCCACACAAGGTTATTCCGGTTGCTATTCGCACCACCATCGCCCGGCTCATCATCTTCTTTATTGGCACCGTGTTTGTGCTGGCGGCGCTGATCCCCATGCAGCAGGCTGGCGTGGAGAAAAGTCCGTTTGTGCTGGTGTTTGAAAAGGTCGGCATTCCGTATGCGGCGGATATCTTTAACTTCGTGATCCTGACGGCGATCCTCTCGGCGGCGAACTCGGGCCTGTACGCCTCTGGCCGTATGCTGTGGTCTCTGTCTAACGAGAAAACGCTGCCGCGCTGCTTTGCCCGCGTCAACAAAAACGGCGTGCCGCTGACGGCGCTCTCCGTTTCCATGCTGGGCGGCGTGCTGGCGCTGTTCTCCAGCGTGGTCGCGCCGGATACGGTGTTTGTGGCGCTGTCAGCCATTTCCGGTTTTGCGGTGGTGGCAGTGTGGATCAGCATCTGCGCGTCGCACTTTGTGTTTCGTCGCCGTCACGTGCAGTCCGGGCAACCGCTTTCGGCGTTGCAGTATCGCGCGCCATGGTATCCGCTGGTGCCCGTGCTTGGCTTTATCCTCTGCCTGGTGGCCTGCGTCGGCCTGTGGTTTGACCCCAGCCAGCGTATTGCCCTTTATTGCGGGCTTCCGTTTGTCGCCCTGTGTTATGGTGCGTACTATCTGACCCGAAACCTGACCACGCAGGAGCCTGAACATGTCGCAGAATAATCCGCTTACCGCCCTCCTTGAAAACCAGCCGTTTGTCGTGCTGGATGGGGCAATGGCAACGGAGCTGGAAGCGCGCGGTTGTAACCTTGCCGACAGCCTCTGGTCGGCTAAAGTGCTGATGGAAAACCCGGAGCTGATCCGTGACGTACACCTCGACTACTACCGCGCGGGGGCACAGGTGGCGATCACCGCCAGCTATCAGGCGACACCCGCGGGCTTTGCCGCTCGCGGGCTGGACGAGTCGCAATCCCGGGCGTTGATTGGCAAAAGCGTAGAGCTGGCACGCAAAGCGCGGGAAGCGTACCTGGCTGAGAACGCAAATGCAGGCACGCTGCTGGTGGCGGGATCTGTGGGCCCTTACGGCGCGTATCTGGCCGATGGTTCCGAGTATCGCGGCGATTACGTGCGTAGCGCTGAAGAATTCACCGCCTTCCACCGCCCGCGTGTAGAGGCGCTATTGGATGCGGGCGCGGATTTGCTGGCCTGTGAAACGCTGCCTTCGTTCACTGAGATTAAGGCGCTGGCGGCGTTGCTGACGGCGTATCCCCGCGCCCGGGCATGGTTCTCATTTACCCTGCGTGACAGCGAGCACCTGAGTGACGGAACGCCGCTGCGGGATGTCGTTTCTGCGCTGGAAAACTACCCGCAGGTTGTCGCACTGGGGATCAACTGTATCGCGCTGGAAAACACCACCTCGGCGCTGACGCATCTGCACAGCCTGACATCGCTGCCGCTGGTGGTCTATCCGAATTCCGGCGAGCATTATGATGCGGTGAGCAAAACCTGGCATCACCACGGTGAAGCGTGCGAGACGCTGGCGGGGTATTTACCGCAGTGGCTGGCGGCTGGCGCTAAATTAATCGGGGGATGTTGCCGGACCACGCCGAAAGATATTGCTGCGCTGACGGTTCAGCGCTGAGGTCTTTGCCGGGTGGCGGCTGCGCCTTACCCGGCGAAACAACCGCACAAAATTCACTATCCTTTCCCGCTTTTTTTCTAAAAACGAATCGTCATTAGCGATTCTTTTTTATTCCTTTATCAAAATTCTCGCGCCGGAAATACTGCTCTCATAACAACAAGGGAGCAGACATTATGGCAATTTCATCGCGGATCACACTTCTCGGCGCACTGGCGCTGTGGGCATTTCAGGCGCAGGCGGTGGACGTCACCGTCGCGTATCAGACTTCCGCTGAGCCGGCGAAAGTCGCGCAGGCGGATAACACCTTCGCCAAAGCGAGCGGGGCGAACGTCGACTGGCGCAAGTTCGACAGCGGCGCGGCGATTGTGCGGGCGTTAGCCTCGGGCGACGTGCAGATTGGCAACCTGGGCTCCAGCCCGCTGGCGGTGGCCGCCAGCCAGCAGGTGCCGATTGAAGTTTTCCTGCTGGCGTCGCAGCTCGGAAATTCCGAAGCGCTGGTGGTAAAGAAAAGCATCACGAAACCCGAAGATTTGATCGGCAAACGCATCGCGGTGCCGTTTATCTCCACCACGCATTACAGCCTGCTGGCAGCGCTGAAACACTGGGGCATTAAGCCCGGCCAGGTGCAGATCATCAACCTGCAACCTCCGGCCATTATTGCCGCCTGGCAGCGTGGCGACATCGACGGAGCATACGTCTGGGCGCCCGCCGTCAACGAACTGGAAAAAGAGGGCACCGTGCTGACCGACTCCGAAAAAGTGGGGCAGTGGGGCGCGCCAACCCTTGATGTCTGGGTGGTACGTAAGGACTTTGCCGAGAAACACCCTGAAGTGGTGAAAGCCTTCGCCAAAAGCGCCATCGACGCACAACAGCCATACATCAGCAACCCGGATGAATGGCTGAAACAGCCCACCAACCTGGAGAAACTCTCACGTCTGAGCGGCGTGCCGGAAGCTGACGTGCCGGGGCTGGTAAAAGGCAACACCTATCTGACGCCTGCTCAGCAGGTCCAGCAGCTGAACGGGCCGGTAAGCAAAGCGATTGTTGACACTGCGACGTTCCTGAAAGAGCAGGGCAAAGTGCCTGCGGTGGCGGCGGATTACAGCCAGTTCGTGACCGATCGCTTTGTGAAATAAGGGGGCTGCAATGCTGAACATTACAAACCTGTCTGCCGATTACGGCGGCAAACCCGCCCTGGAAGCGATCAACCTGACGCTGGACAGCGGTGAACTGCTGGTGGTGCTGGGACCGTCCGGCTGCGGGAAAACGACGCTGCTGAACCTGATCGCCGGGTTTGTACCGTATCAGCACGGCTCGATCCAACTGGAAGGGAAACGGGTCACGGGGCCGGGCGCAGAGCGCGGCGTGGTTTTCCAGAACGAAGGGTTACTCCCGTGGCGAAACGTTCAGGAAAACGTTGCGTTTGGTCTGCAACTGGCCGGTGTAGCGCGTGAACAGCGCCTGAATACGGCGCGCGATATGCTGAAAAAGGTCGGGCTGGAGGGGGCTGAAAAACGCTTTATCTGGCAGCTTTCAGGCGGGCAGCGTCAGCGCGTCGGGATCGCCCGTGCGCTGGCGGCTAACCCACAGCTGCTGTTGCTGGACGAACCTTTCGGGGCGCTGGACGCCTTCACCCGCGAGCAGATGCAAACCCTGCTGCTGCGCCTGTGGCACGAAACCGGCAAGCAGGTGCTGTTAATCACCCACGATATCGAAGAGGCCGTGTTTATGGCGACGGAGCTGGTGCTGCTCTCACCGGGGCCGGGACGCGTGCTGGAGCGCCTGCCGCTTGAGTTTGCCCGGCGCTATGTGGCGGGAGAACCGGTACGCAGCATCAAATCCGATCCGCTGTTTATTGAACAGCGTGAATACGTCTTAAGCCGCGTGTTTGAGCAACGGGAGGCGTTCTCATGAGCATTGTTTTCAGTGAAAAAACGCGGCGGACGCGCCTTGCCTTACGCTGGCCGTTCTCTCGCCAGCTCACTTTAAGCGTCAGCACGCTGGTGGTGTTGCTGGCGGTATGGTGGGCGGTTGCCGCGCAGCAGTGGGTCAGCCCGCTGTTTCTGCCCCCGCCAGGCCAGGTTCTGGAAAAACTGATTACTATCGCCGGGCCGGAGGGCTTTATGGATGCCACGCTCTGGCAGCATTTAGGTGCCAGTCTGACGCGTATTCTGGTGGCGCTGCTGGCGGCGGTCATTATTGGCGTTCCGGTGGGGATCGCGATGGGACTGAGCCCGACGGTACGCGGCATTCTCGACCCGCTGATAGAGCTTTACCGTCCCGTCCCGCCGCTGGCTTACTTGCCCCTGATGGTGATCTGGTTTGGTATCGGGGAGACGTCAAAGATCTTACTGATATACCTGGCGATTTTTGCGCCGGTCGCGATGTCGGCTCTGGCTGGCGTAAAGAGTGCGCAGCAGGTACGCATACGTGCGGCGCAGTCGCTCGGCGCCAGCCGCGCGCAGGTCCTGCTGTTCGTCATTTTACCGGGCGCGCTGCCGGAGATATTGACCGGGCTGCGCATCGGCCTTGGGGTGGGCTGGTCTACGCTGGTGGCGGCAGAGCTGATAGCCGCCACACGCGGCCTTGGGTTTATGGTGCAGTCGGCGGGAGAGTTCCTGGCGACTGATGTGGTACTGGCAGGGATCGCAGTGATCGCCGCGATCGCCTTTGGATTAGAACTGGGACTGCGCGCGCTACAGCGTCGCCTGACGCCCTGGCATGGAGAAATACAATGAGTGAACGTCTGACGATTATCCCGTTGGGGCCGTACATTGGCGCGCAAGTGTCGGGCCTGGACGTAACCCGTCCGCTGAGCGATAACCAGTTTGAGCAGCTGTACCACGCGGTGCTGCGTCATCAGGTGGTGTTCCTGCGTGAACAGGCCATTACCCCGCATCAGCAGCGCGCGCTGGCCCTGCGTTTTGGCGACCTGCATATCCACCCCGTCTATCCGCATGCGGAAGGGGTGGAGGAGATTATCGTCCTCGACACCCACAACGATAACCCGCCGGATAACGATAACTGGCATACCGATGTGACCTTTATCGACACACCGCCAGCCGGGGCGATTCTTGCGGCGAAGCTGTTGCCTGAGACGGGGGGCGATACGCTGTGGGCCAGCGGGATCGCAGCGTTTGAGGCGCTCTCCGCGCCGCTCCAGACCCTACTGAGCGGCCTGCGGGCGGAGCATGACTTCAAAAAATCATTCCAGGAATATAAGTACCGTAAAACGGAAGAGGAGCACCAGCGCTGGCTGGATGCGGTCGAAAAACATCCCCCGCTGCTGCACCCGGTGGTGCGTACGCATCCGGTGACCGGAAAGCAGGCGCTGTTTGTGAATGAAGGGTTTACCACGCGTATCGTGGACGTAGCGGAGAAAGAGAGTGAGGCGCTGCTCGGCTTCTTGTTCGCGCATATCACCAAACCGGAGTTTCAGGTGCGCTGGCGCTGGCAGGAGAACGATCTGGCGATCTGGGATAACCGCGTCACGCAGCATTACGCCAATGCGGATTATCTGCCGCAGCGAAGGATTATGCAGCGGGCGACGATTTTGGGGGATAAGCCGTTCTACCGTGCGGTTTGAGCCCCTCACCCTAACCCTCTCCCCAAAGGGGCGAGGGGACTGACCGGTGCGGTTTTCACCCTCTCCCTTTTAGGGAGAGGGCAGGGGGGAGGGTATTAAGTGCGCCTCTATATACCGCTGATAGCGGTTCGCCTTCAGATAACACAAATCCACCAGCACCAGCCCGTCGATACAGTTATTGAACGCCGGATCGCTGCCGAAATCGACAAACTGCACGCCGCCGGGTTCGCATAGCTCGGAATACTGTTTGTAGAGCGGCGGGATGCCGCAGCCCAGGTTGCCGAGCAGGGATTTGAGCTTTGTCAGGTCATCCACGTAATCCACCCCGCCAAATTGCGCCAGCACGTCTGGCAGGGATGCGGGATAGGGCTGGCGCGAGGCGGCTAGAGGATGCGTCGCCGGGAACCACAAGCGGTAAAAGGCGACCAGCAGATCCCGCGCGGCAGGCGGTAACCCCCCGGAGATGGAGACCGGGCCAAACAGGTAACGGTAATGAGGATAGCGTGCCAGATAGGCGCCAATACCTGACCACAGATAGTCCAGACCGCGACGCCCCCAGTAGCGCGGCTGTATAAAGCTACGCCCCAGCTCAATGCCGTGCTCCAGTATGTCCTGCATTTTTTCGTCGTAGTGGAACAGGCTGTAGCTGTACAACCCCTCGACGCCGCGCTTTTCCACCTGCATGGCCGTTGGCATAAAGCGGTACGCGCCGACAATCTCCAGGTCATCGTCATCCCACAAAATGAGGTGCAGATAGTCATCATCGTAGCTGTCCGTATCCCGCCGCTTCCCGCTGCCTTCCTCCACGGCACGAAAGGCAATCTCGCGCAGCCGCCCCAGCTCGCGCAGCAGAGGCGCCTCTTCCTGCCCGTTGCGCTGCCAAAGATAGATGGCCTTACCATCGCTCGTTTTTCCCAGACACTCGGCCTGCGCCAGTTCGCGCTTCAGCGTGGCCCTGTCTTCCGGGCGGGCAATGGCGCACTGGGTTTTAAAGACGCCAGGCAATCCCTTGCCAAGACGTATCACGTGCTGACGACACTGCTCGGCCATCTCACGCGATGAAAGGGTAGAACTAAACCGGTCATTCCAGGCAATCTGCTGGCCGATTTTGATCGGCAACTGACTGTGACGGCGGCGAAACATCTGTTGCATCAACAGCAGCATGGATACCGTTGGCGAGACCAGGGTACTGGCATAAAACAGCAGGCTGTTGTGCGCCTGGATATGTACCGGAAGTAGCGGCACCCGTAATTTGCCAGCCAGCTTGATAAAGCCCGGATGCCATTTTTTATCGCGTATGCCTTTGCGCGTTGGGCGGGAAACTTCGCCCGCCGGAAAGAAGATCAGCACACCGGCGTTTTGCAGGTGCTGCTCCATCTGTATCAGCGAAGCTTTTGCGGTTCTGCCGCCCATATTATCCACGGGAATAAACAATGAACTGAGGGGCTCAAGGTGGGACAGCATCCTGTTGGTAACAACCCTGACGTCGCGGCGCACGCGGGAAACGGCGTACAGCAACGCCAGCCCATCCAGCGTGCCAGTGGGGTGGTTCGCTATCACAATGAGTGGGCCGTGTTCGGGGATTTGTTCGAGATCGCGGGCGGAAACGGAGCAGTGAATATCAAGGTGTTCCAGAACCTGATCCACCATATCCAGCCCTTTCAGGTGACGGTGGCTGGCAGCAAACTGCTGAAATTCGTCTTCGTGAAGCAGTCTTTTTAACAGACTTTTTTGCCAGGGTGCGGGCCTCGCCTGAGGCCAAAGGTCATCAAGAACGCTGTCGAGACTAAACATTGATCACTCCTCCTGCCGTCTTGCCCAGACAGTAGAAGGAGGAGATGTCGTTTGTATTGCAGTTTGGTGAAGATTAGCGCAGAGAGCAGGCCGGGTAAGGCGAAGTCGCCACCCGGCGCTAAAGCGGATTAACGCAGAATTTTCTTCTCGGCCAGATCCAGCGCGAAATAGCTGAAGATCAGATCCGCGCCCGCACGTTTGATCGCCCCCAGGCTTTCGAGGATCACTTTCTCTTCGTCGATGGCACCCGCCTGCGCGGCGAATTTGATCATCGCGTACTCACCGCTTACCTGGTATGCGCCCAGCGGCAGTTCGGTGCGTTCGCGAATGTCGCGCAGGATATCCAGGTACGCGCCAGCCGGTTTCACCATCAGGCAGTCAGCGCCCTGGGCTTCATCAAGCAGAGATTCACGAATCGCTTCGCGGCGGTTCAGCGGGTTCATCTGATAGGTTTTACGATCGCCTTTCAGCGCCGTGCCCGCTGCTTCACGGAACGGACCGTAGAAAGAGGAGGCGAATTTGGTGGAGTAGGACATGATGGCGGTGTCGGTGAAGCCCGCGGCATCCAGCGCATGGCGAATCGCCTGTACCTGCCCATCCATTGCCGCAGAAGGCGCAATGAAATCCGCACCCGCGGCGGCGGCAACCACCGCCTGCTTGCCCAGATTCAGCAGGGTCGCATCGTTGTCCACGCCGTGATCGCACAGCACACCACAGTGGCCATGAGAGGTGTATTCGCAGAAGCAGGTATCGGACATGACGATCATCTCCGGCACACTCTCTTTGCAGATGCGCGACATGCGTGCCACGAGGCCGTCTTCTTTCCAGGCATCGCTGCCGGTCGCGTCAGTGTGGTGGGAGATACCGAACGTCATCACCGAGCGGATGCCCGCATTCGCAATGCGTTCGATCTCGCGGGCCAGATGCTTTTCAGGAATGCGCATCACGCCCGGCATCGCGTCGATGGCTTTGTAGTCATCGATCTCTTCTTCAACAAAAATCGGCAACACCAGATCGTTTAAGGTCAGTGTTGTCTCTTCAAACATGGCGCGCAGTGCGAGTGACTTGCGCAGGCGACGGGGACGTGCAATTAAATCGGTCATGGTATGCCTGATGTTTGTGGAACAAAGAGGTATAGTGTACCTGAAAGCAGGGAGCGGTGTTTTACTAAAGTTGTCTTTTAGATTTTCGAAATCGACTAATATACGCTGCATGTATTTAGTCTATATTATAAATCTTATTCTGATGTTCAGCGTGGCGTGTAATATTGGTGAGGCTTCTATATTGGTTTGGGATTATAAATATAAATGATTAATTGCTTTTTATTATATGTGTCGAAGCAACTAAAGTAGTTTGCAATCAGTTGAATTTATAATATTTATTCATAATGATTGATATTGCCGTGGGTTTATAAGCTTATTTGTCTGAATACGGACTTAATGGAATCATTCATTGAACCTTTTCGAAGTGAAACTGCATAATTCCTTCCGCAATTTAATGTTGCTAAATGATTTGATGGACAAACTTGCTTACGTCCCTGAGGAGGGATGACCCAATGCAAACATGGAAAAAGAAACTGGTTGTATCACAACTTGCATTAGCCTGCACACTGGCTATCGCTTCTCAGGCCAATGCGAAAGATATATCCGGCACGACATATAATACTTTTGGATATGACAATACTGCGTCCACGCCCTGGTATTATGGTTATGCTGACTGGAATTATTCAGATGCCACACATGATGGTGACATTTATCCGGTCGTCAATAAATCAACCGTAAACGGAGTTATTTCGACATACTATCTGGATGATGGTGTCAATGGCCGTGCGAACGCGTTGAGTATTTCTAACAGCACCATTAATGGCATGATCACCTCAGAGTGTATGACCACGACGTGTGCAGATGGCGTAGATACTGACGGCACCGCTCATACCCAGTATGATCGTTTTAGCCTGACCGTTGATAACTCCACCATCAACGATACCTACGAGCATTACGCGTATGATGTCGTCAATGGCGAAACCACTGAAACGCATTATCTGGACACCTATGATCTGGGTAACGCCATCACGCTGGACGTTGAATCTGATATCGTTATTCAGAACAATTCCCACGTTGCGGGTATCACGCTGACGCAGGGTTACCAGGATCTGGATAACACGCCATACGACGGTGTTGAAGGCGTTGCTAACAGCAGCAATGTCTTTACCGATACGCTGGTGGTGAAAGACTCTGTGCTGACCTCCGGTGCGTACAGCGATCTGGGTACCAGCGGCTTCTACGGTCAAACGGCGAAGCCGAGCGACTACGGTGAAACCAACGCCACGGCTGCGGATGATGCGGCGCTGATCGTTGTGGCTGGCGCGTCTGATAACGCTATGCAGACCACCGCTACCTTCGATCACTCTACCATTACCGGCGACATCCTTTTCTCCAGCACCTTTGATAACAACTTCTACGAGAATGGCGATCCGGCAACGGATACCACCGATGACGGCATCTATAACCCAACTACCAACGGCTGGGATGATACCGACAAGCTGGATGTCACGCTGACCAACGGCAGTAAATGGGTGGGTGCCGCGCAGTCCAGCGTTGAGGCCATCGGCACGGCGCAGATGTATGGTGAAGGCTACAGCAATGTAGACTGGCATGCACTTTCTCCAAACAGCATCTGGCCTGATTCTACCTTTGATAGCAACGGTCACGTTGCAGGTGAAGAGGTTTATCAGAGCGGCCTGTTCAACGTGGCGCTGGATAACGGTTCCGAGTGGGATACCCGTAAGATCTCCAACATCGACGCGCTGACGGTGAACAACCAGTCTCAGGTCAATGTTGAAAACTCCGGCCTGCTGGCGGATTCCATCACCCTGACCAATGCGTCTAGCCTGAACATCGGCGACAACGGCGCGGTAGCAACCGATAGCCTGTATCTGGATAGCTACAGCCGTGCGGCACTGACTGAAGAGACAGCTGAGCTGTATGCCAACACCATTACCGTGGACAACGGTGCAGAGCTGGCGCTGGGTCTGGGTCAGGTTGATACGCACAATATGGTGCTGACCGATGGCGGTGTACTCAACGTTGCCAGCCGCGATTATGTGCTGAACAGCGACCTGAACAACGCACGGTATATCACCAACGATCGCAATAAAGCGGACTACGACTATGGTGTTGTCGCGCTGAACTCTGACGGTCATCTGGCGGTGAACGGTGACGTTGCCGGTAACTATAAAGTGCGCATCGACGATGCGACCGGCGCAGGCTCCGTAGCTGACTACAAAAACAAAGAGATCATTCGCGTCTATGACAATAACGCGGATACCGCTGCGAGCTTTACTGCGGCAAATAAAGCTGATTTAGGTGCATACACCTATCAGGCGCAGCAGAAGGGCGACACCGTTGTTCTCCAGCAGGAAGAGCTGACTGACTACGCCAACATGGCGCTGAGCATTCCTTCTGCTAATACCAACATCTGGAATCTGCAACAGGATACCGTGGGTACCCGTCTGACCAACAGCCGTCATGGCCTGGCAGATAACGGCGGCGCATGGGTGAGCTATTTCGGCGGCAACTTTGACGCGGATAATGGCACCGTTAGCTACGATCAGGACGTAAGCGGCATTATGGTAGGTCTGGATACTCAGATCGACGGTAATAACGCGAAGTGGATTGTCGGTGGTGCGGCTGGTTTCGCGAAGGGTGATATCAGCGATCGTACGGGTCAGGTCGATCAGGACAGCCAGACTGCGATGATCTACGCGTCGGCGAAGTTCATGAACGATATCTTCCTCGACAGCTCACTGAGTTACACCCGCTTCAACAACGACCTCTCTGCCACCATGAGCAATGGTCAGTATGTTGACGGTAATACCACGACTGACGCCGTTGGTTTCGGGATGAAACTGGGCTATGACTGGAAACCAAACCTGTCTGGCTACGTCACGCCTTACGCGGCGATTTCTGGCCTGTTCCAGTCCGGTGATGACTACCAGTTAAGCAACGACATGCGTATCGATGGTCAGTCTTACGACAGTATGCGTTATGAAGTCGGCGTGGATGCAGGTTATACCTTCAACTACGGCGGCGAGCAGGCATTAACGCCTTACTTCAAACTGGCTTACGTGTATGACGATGCTGACAACAATGCTGATATCAACAACGACAGCATTGATAACGGCGTAGAAGGCTCTGCGGTTCGCGTGGGACTGGGTACTCAGTTCAGCTTCACGAAAAACTTCAGTGCTTACACTGATGCGACTTATCTGGGCGGCGGCGACGTTGACCAGAACTGGGGAGCAAACCTGGGTGTGAAATATACCTGGTAAGAAAAAAACGCGGGGGATTTTGCCCCCGCTTTTTTATGTGCTTTAAAAATAATAAAGAACCGACAGATACAGATGACTTGAGGTATGCATGAACGTTAATGCGAAACCACTTTCTGAATTAAGCCGGCTCATTAAGTGTCTGGAAATCGCCGGTACCCCATTTAAGACCGAACCACAACAATTAATAACTACCGGCAATAATGATGATGAACCATTGACCGTTGTCATACAATCCGGTCTGACTGCCGTCCACCGTAAATCAGACGAATTACTTATGGGTATTGCGCGGGCACCGTATATCCACGGTTTAAGCGCATGGATAAATGACAACTATCTTGAATATTCTCTGATTGCACAAACACCTTGTACCGGATTTTATTTGCCTGCCTCTACTGCATGCGAACTTATTCAAGAAGCGCATGTTTGGCAAGAAGCTTTCTGCTGGCTGTCATGGCTAAACCATTTACTGGGAAAACGTGATATACAGCTGATTGGAAATAATTCCTATAGCCAAATTCGGGCGATGCTGTTGAATATGGCCGAGTGGGATGACGCGCTACGTTCAAAAATTGGTGTTATGAATCATATTCAGCGTAGCACGCGTATTTCTCGTTCGGTCGTTGCGGAGGTTCTGGCGGCGCTGCGTCAGGGGAACTACATCAATATGAGCCGGGGCAAACTGGTCAGTATCAACCGTTTGCCCACGGACTATTGAGATCAGTTAGAGGCCGTAAGCACCTGCGATTTATTGGCGCTCAGCTCGGCCACCAGATTATTTACGCCATCACTCATATTCACGAAGCGTGTATTTGGCGACCGGGTGACCACCACAAAAGCACCTACGTTTGATTGCGGAATCATCGCCATATAGGTGATGAATCCGCCACCTCCACCGGTTTTTTGAATAATCCCCGGTCGGCCATCTTTTGGCGCCATATACACCCAGCCCATGCCGAGGGCATCGGCTTTACCGGGTACATCCATGCCAATGACGCGACGTAACTGAGCACGCTGGTAGATGAGCGTCTGCATGCGGTCGGCCTGATTGCTGCGCGCGTAAAAATCCGATGAGAGGAACTGTTGCATCCAGCGCATCATGTCGCCAGGCGTAGAGTAAACTCCACCGCTGCCAATGGCGGCCAGCGTGTTATTGCACGGGCTGGCCCCTTTTTCCGCCACCATCAGACGCTTGCACTGGTCCGGGGAGGGGGTGTAAGTGGTATCTTTCATCCCGAGCGGACGCGTGATCTGCTCTTCAAACAGTTGAGGGTAGGGCTTACCCGAGGCCGTCGCTAAAGCGTCGGCCAGCAGATCAAACGCCAGGTTAGAATAGCCAGCCTGCGAGCCCGGGGCCGATTTCAGGGTTGCTGTGCTCAGGTAGTTCCAGCGTTGCTCACGGGTTGGCCAGACAAAGACAGGGCGATGCGCAGCGCCACCGGGCTGTTCTCGCGGCAGGGCGCTGGTATGGGTCGCCAGATTCACCAGTCTGATCGGCGTTCCCTGATATGTCGGAACGCGAGCGCCGGGCGGCGCATATTTGCTGAGCGGATCGTCGAGTTTCACCACGCCCTGATCGAGCAGTTTCACCAGCATTTCGCTGGTCATCAGCTTGGTTATCGACGCGACACGGATAACGGAATCCAGCTGCGGACGAACGTTATTTCCCGGTCGTGTTTCACCGAAGCTGCGAAACACCCGCTGGTTACCGTCGATCACGACCAGCGCCATTCCCGTCGCACCGCTGCCGTAATAAATAAGGTTCGCGTAGCGATCGGCAATGTCAGAGGCCAGAACCGGGGCCGTCAGAGGCTGTGCTGCCTGGGCGGTGGACAGGCTCACCGCACACAGCGCGGCGATAGAGAGCAGACAACGTTTCAACGAAAAGCATCCATCAAGTGAATAAGGAAAGTTACGGGTAGTTATACTACTAATCGGCGTCGGGCAATGGCCCGATTTGCATAACGATAGCGAGAAAAACGTAACCGTGGGTAAATTTGAACAATTTACTTACAGCGTGGCTCCCATTTTGTGACATCGACCGTATGATAGACGCTACGATCGCTGTTGCGAATGAAACGCACCGAAACAATTCTTGAAAACTGGGAAGCGAACTAATAATTCACCCGCAGGTCTCACTTTTTTGCCTGAGCCGGGAGGCTGGTACAGGCAAGGTTTCGTGTGGCGATATGTTGAACACAGCAACAGCCATAACAACAAGAAGGAAGCACAATGTTTAAGTCTTTTTTCCCAAAGCCGGGGCCCTTTTTCCTGTCGGCATTTATTTGGGCACTGCTGGCTGTCATTTTCTGGCAGGCCGGTGGCGGCGCGTGGCTGACCCGTCTTACGGGGGCAACGGGCGATATTCCCATTAGCGCAGCGCGCTTCTGGTCCATGAGCTATCTGCTTTTCTACGCTTATTACGTGCTCTGCGTAGGGCTTTTTGCCATGTTCTGGTTTGTCTATTCTCCTCACCGCTGGCAATACTGGTCGATTCTCGGCACGTCGTTAATCATCTTTGTCACCTGGTTCCTGGTTGAGGTGGGCGTAGCGGTCAACGCCTGGTATGCGCCGTTTTACGATCTGATCCAGACGGCGCTGAGTTCGCCGCATAAAGTGACCATTAACCAGTTCTACCATGAGGTGGGGATCTTCCTCGGCATCGCCCTCATCGCCGTGGTGATCGGCGTGATGAATAACTTTTTCGTCAGCCACTATGTGTTCCGCTGGCGTACCGCGATGAACGAACACTATATGGCGCACTGGCAGCACCTGCGACATATCGAAGGTGCCGCACAGCGTGTGCAGGAAGACACCATGCGTTTTGCCTCTACTCTGGAAGATATGGGCGTGAGCTTTATCAACGCCATCATGACGCTGATCGCCTTCCTGCCGGTGCTGGTGACGCTCTCGTCGCACGTTCCGGAGCTGCCGATTGTCGGCCATCTGCCCTACGGCCTGGTGATTGCCGCGATTGTCTGGTCGCTGATGGGAACGGGGCTGCTGGCGGTGGTAGGGATCAAGTTGCCGGGGCTGGAGTTTAAAAACCAGCGCGTGGAAGCGGCCTACCGTAAAGAGCTGGTGTATGGTGAAGACGATGCCAACCGTGCGTCACCGCCTACCGTGCGTGAGCTGTTTGGCGCCGTACGTCGTAACTACTTCCGCCTCTATTTCCATTACATGTATTTCAATATCGCGCGCATTCTTTATCTTCAGGTTGATAACGTTTTCGGGTTGTTCCTGCTGTTCCCGTCCATCGTTGCGGGTACGATTACGCTCGGTCTGATGACCCAAATCACCAACGTCTTTGGTCAGGTTCGCGGTTCGTTCCAGTATCTGATTAGCTCCTGGACTACGCTTGTGGAGCTGATGTCCATCTACAAACGTTTACGCAGTTTCGAGCGTGAGCTGGACGATAAGGACGTGCAGGAAGTCACCCATACATTAGGTTAAAAAGGAATTGCTATGCCATTTGCCGTACCACGTGCATTACCTCTGACGTTACTCGCCGCTTTCGTGCTGGCGGGCTGTGCCGAAAAAGGGGCTGCCCCGCTCAAAGAAGGGGAGAAGCCTGTGGATGTGGCGAGCGTGGTGCGGCAGAAGATGCCCGCCAGCGTGAAGGATCGCAGTGAGTGGGCTGATGCGCTGGCAACGACCTTCAAAAGCCAGAAGATCGCGCCTACCGAAGAGAATATCTGCTCGGTGCTCGCGGTGGCGCAGCAGGAATCGATGTATCAGTCAGATCCTGTTGTGCCTGGCCTGAACAAAATCGCCTGGAAAGAGATCGACCGCCGGGCCGAATCGATGCATATCCCGGTTTTCCTGGTACATACCGCCCTTAAAATCACCTCGCCAAACGGTAAAAGCTATAGCGAACGGCTGGATACGGTGAAAACCGAGAAGCAGCTTAGCGCCATTTTCGATGATTTCATCAATATGGTGCCGATGGGGCAGAGGCTGTTTGGATCGCTGAATCCGGTGCATACCGGCGGTCCGATGCAGGTGAGTATCGCATTTGCGGAAAAGCATACCGACGGCTATCCGTGGGATATCGATGGTACGGTGCGTCAGGAGGTCTTCTCCCTGCGCGGTGGGCTGTGGTTTGGGACGTATCACCTGCTGAATTATCGGGCCAACTACGATAAACCGCTGTATCGCTTTGCCGACTTTAATGCGGGCTGGTATGCCAGCCGAAATGCAGCCTTCCAGAATGCGGTAAGCCGCGCCAGCGGTGTGAAGCTCGCTTTGGATGGCGATCTCATTGCATACGGCAGCAGTGAGGCTGGGACCACCGAACGTGCGGTGCGAAAACTCTCGACGAAGCTGGAGATGAGCAACAACGACATTCGCCGACAGCTGGAGAAGGGCGACAGCCTGGCGTTTGAGAAAACGGATCTCTATAAGCAGGTCTTTGCGCTGGCCGAGAAGAAAAGTGGAAAGGCATTACCCAGAGCCATTCTGCCAGGGATTCAACTGGAAAGCCCGAAGATCACGCGTAACCTGACGACCGCCTGGTTCGCGAAACGCGTGGACGATCGTCGGGCACGCTGTATGGGACTGTAATCAGTGGCGATTGCGCCAGCGCAGGACGAGGGCAATCACGCCCAGAACCATGCTGCCCGCGAGGAAGGGAATGAGTCCAAATACGGTGCTCACGCCTAAACCGATTTCAACGCGTGGGCGGCCTGTATCCTGCACCTGCATCAGATGCTCATACACGCCAGGAGCATGCACCAGCATATTCAGCAGTTGGGTTCCTGCCCAGAAACAAAACAGAACAAACAGGGCATAGGCAATATTCCCCGCCGTGGAGGTTTTTGGTTGTTTTCCGCCAAAAATCGGTTTCGACAATGTAAAGTCTGCCATAAGACCTCCCGAAAATATCACTCTGTTTTAATACGCGTCGTACAGGGTGAGTGTGACAGGTCATAGCATTTGTCAATATCAGAATCGTGGGAAATTCGGTTCAGGATTTCTCCTGGATTGTCGAATTCTGCATCACGTCACAAATTGATAACATAAGTGAAACTGCGCTGCTTTTCAGAATTTACGTATCCGCCACAGACGCCTTTATCAAACTGTGAGAGGATAGTTTTTTTTCTGCCGGAGTTGTCATGAAGCTCACTTCCAAACTACGCCGTGACTGGCATTACTACGCCTTTGCGATCGGGCTGATCTTTATTCTCAACGGTGTTGTCGGGCTGCTGGGATTTGAAGCGAAAGGCTGGCAAACCTATGCGGTTGGGCTGGTGACCTGGATAATCAGTTTCTGGCTGGCGGGATTCATTATCCGCCGTCGCCCCGATGAGACGACGACGGCAGAGAAAACCGACTAACCGTTAGTTAACAGAGCTTTTCAGGGCGCTGTCAGCGGCGTGACGCTCCAGCGCCAGTTCAATCAGGCGGGTGAGCAGTTCCGGATAGCTTATCCCGCTGGCATGCCACAGTTTCGGGTACATGCTGATATTGGTAAAGCCCGGCAGGGTGTTGATTTCGTTAATCACCACCTCGTTATCCGGCGTCAGAAACACGTCGACGCGCGCCATCCCACAGCATCCCAGCGCCTGATAGGCTTCAACGGCGATCGCGCGGATCTTGTCGTTAACGTCAGGATCGAGCGCGGCGGGGACCACAACCTGGGCACCTTTGTCGTCAATATATTTGGTGTCGTAGGAATAGAAGTCGCTGTTCAGCACTACTTCACCGCAGGTACTCGCCTGCGGGAAGTCGTTGCCCAGTACGGCGCACTCAATTTCGCGTCCGTTAATTCCCTGCTCAACCACCACCTTATGGTCAAACTCAAAGGCCAGACGAACGGCTTCGTTAAACTGCGCTTCGCTGGTGACTTTGCTGACGCCAACGGACGAGCCCTGATTTGCTGGTTTCACAAATAGCGGCAGGCCGAGTTGCGCCTGGATCTGCGCGAAGCTATGTTTATCGCGGTTGGCACGAGTAAGCGTCACGAACGGCGCAATATTCAGACCAGCGTCGCGCAGGAGACGTTTTGTGACGTCTTTATCCATGCAGGCGGCAGAGCCCAGCACATCGGAACCGACAAACGGCAGGTTCGCCATCCGCAGCATGCCTTGCAGGGAGCCATCTTCGCCCAGCGTGCCGTGAACGATAGGAAACACCACGTCAATCTGTGCCAGCGCCTGCGCGTTCCCGGCATCGATAAGCTGTCCCTGTACCACGCCTGGAACCGTTGCGACGCTGATATCAGAAGGATTAAGGGCGATGTGCGCCGGATCGTCAGCGTGTAACAGATACTGGCTGGCATCGTTAACATGCCACTGGCCCTGTTTATCTATGCCCAGCAGCACCACGTCAAAACGGCTTTTATCAATCGCATCAACGATATTTTTAGCCGATTGCAATGACACCTCGTGCTCTGCCGATTTTCCCCCAAAGACAATACCTACGCGCTGCTTTGCCATCTCACTCTCTTCCAGTCTGACGAAAAGCCAATAACATACCACGATGCCCGGCGGGTTTCGCGGCCTTCTGCCATAATGTTTTGAGGGATGCTGAAGGGGGGCGCGTGAAAGGAAAAGGTCTGTTTATTCTTATTGTTATTGCCGGGATCGTCACGGTGGGCTACCGCTGGTTGCCGTCGCAGTACAACCCTTTCGTGCCGCTTACGCTTGACGATCCGCCCGGAAAAATAACCCAGTTTAAACTTCGGCGTTTAACCCCCCAGGCGTGCGAAAGCCTGTTAACGCAGGCGAACCAACGTCGGCTTATCCGTACCCAGGCGGTCGCTGACAGCGCCGGGGAGTGTCCACTGAGTAACGTGGTGCGCGTACGTGATTTTGGCCCGGTCAGTCTGAACAGCAGCTTTCTTGCCAGTTGCCTGCTGGCGTTAAGTTCGGCGCTGTTTGTCAGCCAGCAGGCCCGGCCGCTCACCAAAACCTGGACGGGAAGCGAGCTTGCGCGTATTGAACATCTGGGCAGCTTTGCCTGCCGCAATATCTACAGCCGCCCGGATGCGCGGCGCAGCGAACATGCCACGGCGGATGCGCTGGATATCAGCGCTTTCAGGCTGGCAAACGGACAGCGTGTTACCGTTCTAAACGGCTGGAAAGCGGAAAAGACGCAGCCCTGGCTACAGGCGCTGCTCTCGGCAAGCTGTGGTTATTACGGTAACAGTCTGGGACCGGACTATAATGCCGCCCATGCCAACCATTTCCATCTGGGAATGCGCGGATATGGATTATGTCGATGAAGCATAATCTTCCGCCGAAATTTGGATGAATTGTGACTTATTTCACAAATATGATGACTGGGAAGATAAAACACCAAAGTCTGCAAGGCCGCATCTCTGGCGCTATGTCATTGCGCGTAACTTGCTAATCTGTCGGCGAATTCGCCTAAAAATGAAGACTATTTCTGTTATGGAATCCTGGAAAGTTAACCTCATTTCAGTCTGGTTCGGCTGCTTCTTCACCGGACTGGCTATCAGCCAGATATTGCCCTTCCTGCCGCTGTATGTGTCGCAGCTGGGGGTCACTTCCCATGAAGCGCTCTCCATGTGGTCCGGCCTGACGTTCAGCGTGACGTTTCTGGTCTCCGCCATTGTGTCGCCGATGTGGGGTAGCCTGGCAGATCGCAAGGGGCGCAAGTTGATGCTGCTCCGCGCCTCGCTGGGGATGGCGATAGCCATTTTGCTCCAGGCCTTCGCCACCAACGTCTGGCAGCTGTTTATTCTGCGGGCGATAATGGGGCTGACCTCTGGGTACATTCCGAATGCCATGGCGCTGGTGGCCTCACAGGTACCGCGTGAGCGAAGCGGCTGGGCGCTCAGCACGCTTTCCACCGCCCAGATCAGCGGGGTCATTGGCGGCCCGCTGCTCGGCGGCTTCCTGGCGGACCATGTCGGGCTGCGTGCGGTCTTTATCATTACTGCGATCCTGCTGACGATCAGCTTTCTGGTCACCCTTTTTCTGATTAAAGAGGGCGGGCGGCCTGTTGTCAGCAAATCCGAACGCCTGAGCGGAAAAGCGGTTTTCGCCTCGCTGCCTTATCCTGGCCTGATGATTAGCCTCTTTGTGACGACGATGGTGATCCAGCTCTGTAACGGCTCGGTGGGGCCGATTCTGGCGCTGTTTATCAAGTCGATGGCGCCGGACAGCAGCAACATTGCGTTTCTGAGCGGGATGATTGCCGCCGTGCCGGGCGTGTCGGCGCTGATGTCTGCTCCGCGCCTGGGGAAACTGGGCGACAGGATCGGTACGGCACGTATTCTGATGGCAACGCTCATCATTGCGGTGATCCTTTTCTTTGCCATGTCATTCGTCACCACACCTCTTCAGTTGGGCATCCTGCGCTTCCTGCTTGGCTTCGCGGATGGCGCCATGCTGCCCGCTGTTCAGACGCTGCTGGTGAAATATTCCAGTGACCAGGTAACCGGCCGCATTTTTGGCTACAACCAGTCGTTCATGTATTTAGGCAACGTAGCGGGTCCGCTTATTGGCGCCTCGGTCTCGGCGATGGCGGGTTTCCGCTGGGTATTTGCCGCGACGGCGGTGGTGGTACTGCTGAATATTATTCAACTGGCCTTTGCCTTACGCCGTCGCAGGCGAATCGCTGAGGCAAAGTCGGCCCGGTAAACACGATAATATATTATTTATTCTTATGAACGCCGCATTTTTATATAACGAAATGCGGCGCCTTTCTTTTAGAAAAACGTTTCGCTTTCTCCACGAAATATCTTTTTTGGCAGCGATGTCACTTTTGCATAAGATAAAGCCAATCCATGCTTTTCATTATTCAGTGAGGGTGTTAATTTCAGGGGAAATCACATAAGGAAATAGCACCATGAAAAATCTCATTGCTGAGTTGTTGGTTAAGCTTGCCCAAAAGGAAGAAGAGTCGAAAGAGCTGGTTGCCCAGGTCGAGGCGCTGGAAATCGTTGTGACGGCGCTGCTGCGACAGATGGCAAAACCAGAGCAGGAGGCGTTGATCGACAACGTTGAAGGCGCGCTGGAAAAAGCTCGCCCTGATTCACAGGTTCCCGCAGAGGATGCGGAGCTGCTTCAGCAATACGTAAAAAAGCTTTTGAGGCATCCTCGCAGTTAACCGGCCAGAGGTGAAATGACATGTCACAGAATTGTCATGCAGGATGCCTGGCGTCGCTCTGTTTTTATTTTTACACATTTTTCAGGGTAAATTAAATTGAGACAGAGCACAGTTTTCACCGCATAATTTCTGCTATTAATTACCGCCTCCCTGCCGGCGAAACCGGATAATGATCATTGTGCCGCTACAGGGCTGAAATAACCGCTGAGCCCGGCGAAAATCAGGTGCGCAGGGTGGTTTTTTTTCCGTAACGAACCAGACTTAACGTGGAACTTCACATAAAGGATGGTGCAATGAAAACAACAATACTGATTACCCTGCTCTCTGGCCTGTGTCTGATGGCATCAGCACATGCGGAAGAGAAAACGTTGACGCCCCAGCAGCAACGCATGACGACCTGTAACCAACAGGCGACATCGCAAAGCCTGAAAGGGGATGCCCGTAAAACGTACATGAGCGACTGCCTAAAAAATGGTGCGACAAAACCCGGTGAAAAAAGCCTGACCCCGCAGCAGCAAAAAATGCGCGAGTGCAATGCCCAGGCGACACAGCAGATGCTGAAAGGCGACGATCGCAGCAAGTTCATGAGCGCGTGCCTGAAAAAACAGGCGTAGTGCTAACGGGTGAGTCACGGCTGTGGCTCACCCAAAATTTCATACTTTCCCCGCTATCCCCCTCTCTATAATTTGGGAAAATGTTTCAGAATATTCCCAAAGATGATGAATGATGAGTTTTATGACAGTCACGAGAACATTCGGGAAGCGTGGCACCAGCAGCTTTCTCAGGATGATTCATACCGTTCCGGTCTGCGATTTGCCCGGCGAATACGGCTGGCACGCATCGTTGGTCTGGCGGCGCTATTTGTTCCGCTTGCCAGCGTTCTGGTGAGCCAGTTTCTTTCCGGCGTTTGGTGGTTATTGCTGGTGGGCTGGGTCTTTGTCTGGCCCCATCTGGCCTGGCAGCTGGCTTTTCGTTCGGCTGAACCCCACAGAAGTGAAATTGTTAATCTGAAAATCGATGCCATTCTTGCCGGTGTCTGGATGGGGCTAACAGGGTTCAATGCGCTACCAACGGCGGCGCTGATCATGATGATCGGCATGAATATGATGGGATCGGGGGGATGTCGCTTATTTCTGACAGGACTGGCGCTGCTTGCCCTGTCTGCTCTGCTCACCGTGCAATCCACGGGTACTCCTGTGCTATTGACCTCTGAACCGCTGGCGTTGTGGCTGACGCTCCCCGTGCTGGTGGTCTACCCCATGCTGTTTGCATGGCTCAGCCACCGCACGGCGATCCGGCTGGCAGAGCATAAGCGTCGGCTTGAGCTGATGAGTACCCGCGACGGAATGACCGGCGTGTTCAATCGCCGTCACTGGGAAACGCTGCTGCGTTACGAATTTGAGGCCTGCCGTCGCAGCCATCGACAGGCGACGATACTGCTCATCGATATCGATCACTTCAAGACGATCAACGACACCTGGGGGCATGACGTGGGGGATGAAGCGATTGTTGCCATTACGCGCCAGCTTCAGCTGACTCTGCGCTCCGGCGATTATATTGGCCGCTTTGGTGGGGATGAGTTCGCGGTGATCATGTCCGGCACGCCTGCCGACAGCGCGATTGCAGCGATGTCGCGCGTCCATGAACGGCTGGTCAACATGCCGCTGCACGGAGCACCAACGGCGAGGTTGTGTATCAGCGTTGGGGTTGCCCCCTGGGGAGCGCAGTTCACCCACTATCGTGAATGGCTAAAGGCGGCGGACGTGGCCCTCTATAAAGCCAAAAATGCCGGACGGGGCCGCACCGAAGTGGCCGCCTGACGCCCGGCGTAGCGCATCAGGACTTACTGAGCTTCTCTGATTTTTCCATGCATTTTTCCATCGCCTCGATCACGGCGGAGCGGAATCCGCGATCTTCCAGCACGCGCACGGCTTCAATGGTTGTGCCCCCCGGCGAGCACACCATATCTTTCAATTCGCCCGGATGCTTACCCGTTTCCAGCACCATTTTGGCCGAGCCCATCACCGCCTGCGCTGCAAATTTGTAGGCCTGCGCGCGCGGCATTCCGCCCAATACGGCGGCATCGGCCATGGCTTCGATAAACATAAAGACATACGCCGGGGCAGAGCCGCTCACGCCGACCACCGGGTGGATCATCGGTTCGGCAATCACTTCCGCTTCGCCGAAGCAGCGGAAGATATTCAGTACATCTGCCACGTCTTCAGATGTGACCAGTGCGTTCGGGGTAACGGAGGTCATACCGGCATTCACCAGCGACGGGGTGTTTGGCATGGCGCGAACAATCTTACGGTCGTGACCCAGCGCGCGGGCGAGCTGATCGAGGGTCACGCCTGCGGCAATCGACACCACCAGGGTCTCTTTGTTAAGGCTGGAGGTGATCTCGCCCAGGACTTTAATCATGATATTCGGCTTAACGGCGCCAAAGACAATATCCGCCACCTGAGCCACTTCCTGCGCGCTTTCGGCAGCGTTGACACCATACTCATCACGCAGCGCCGCGACTTTATCCGGGGATGGGGTATAGACCCAAATCTGCCCCGGCAGCACCTGCCCGCTGGCAATCAGTCCGCCGAGGATAGCTTTGCCCATGTTTCCGCAGCCGATAAACCCGATTTTCTTATCCATCACGTCTCTCCGTTATTATGCGTTGTTATCTCTCATTGATAGCTTAACAACGAAATGCAGGCGACAATAGTCGCCAGAATCATAATGGGGATAGACGATGGCGATTTGGGTTGATGCGGATGCGTGTCCGAATGTGATTAAAGAGATTTTATTTCGTGCTGCCGAGCGCGTGCAGATGCCGCTAACGCTGGTGGCGAACCAGAATATCCGCGTGCCGCCCTCCAGATACATCCGATCTCTGCGCGTTCCGGCCGGGTTTGACGTGGCGGATAACGAGATAGTACGCCTGTGTGACGCAGGAGATCTGGTGATCACGGCGGATATCCCGCTGGCTGCCGACGTGCTGGCGAAGGGGGCCGCGGCGCTTAACCCGCGCGGCGAGCGCTACTCTCCGGCAACGATCCGGGAGAAGCTCACCATGCGTGATTTTATGGATACGCTGCGTTCCAGCGGCGTGCAAACCGGTGGGCCGGACAGCCTGTCGCAGCGCGATCGCCAGCAGTTTGCCGCCGAGCTGGATAAATGGCTGCTGGAAGTGAAGCGCCGCCCGGCGTAGCCCACCTCCGGGCGGTTTTGTGGTACAGTGTGGCTTCCACAGGCTTGTCATTCCGTACCGCTTTGCAGTAAAGTTAGCGCAACATCTACTGCAATCATTTCTTTACAGCCTTCAGTTATCCGGCAGCAAGGGGAACACCTGGTTATGAACCCACCCATCTTTTTAGTTGGCCCTCGCGGCTGTGGGAAAACCACCGTTGGTCTGGAGCTGGCGCGTTTGTGCCAGAGTCAGTTTGTCGATACTGACCACTGGCTTCAGGAGAATGCGGGTAAGACTATCGCCGATATCGTTGAAGATGAGGGTTGGGAGAGCTTTCGTGCGCGTGAAACGGCCACGCTGGAAGCGGTGACCGCGCCGTCAACCGTGATTGCGACCGGTGGGGGCATTATCCTGGCGTCGTATAACCGCCAGTTTATGCGCGAAAAGGGTGTCGTGATCTACCTCTGTGCCCCGGTCTCTACGCTGGTGGGGCGGCTGGAGGCGTTTCCGGAAGAGGGGCAGCGCCCGGCGCTGACCGCGAAACCGCTGAGTGAAGAGGTCAGCGAGGTCCTCGCCGAACGCGATGCACTGTACCGCGAGGCGGCACACCACGTTGTGGATGCGTCGGCGTCACCCGAAAAAGTTGCGATTCAGATTATTACCGCCCTGCGTTTGGCTTGCGCCAGCTAACAGCCGTCTATACTCATAGCTCAGACATAAAAAAAGGATGAGCTATGCCAACCAGACCTCCCTATCCACGTGAAGCCCGCATCGTTACCGTTGAAAAAGGTAATGGTGATCAAACCGTAACCTGGTACCAGCTGCGTGCCGATCACCCTAAACCTGATTCGCTGATCAGCGAACATGAAACCGAACAGGAAGCGCTGGATGCGAAACGGCGCTATGAGGATCCTGAGAAGTCCTGACAGGAATCCGAATTCGTTACAACCGTGCCTGAATCACACTTTTAACTTATCGCTGATGTTAAGCAGCAGTTAATATTTAGTTATTACAGGTGGATTCGGAAAGGCCAGTCGATCTTTACACTACGGTGTTGAGATCCCCTGCTACGCTTGGTGCTGTTTTGTTGAATAAATGAACAGTGCAGCGTAGTGAGCCTGCACCTGTGTGGCAGTTGTGGTAGTAACGGAAGGCGATCAAAATGAAGGCGACGTTGGCGATCCTCACGATTGGTGTGGTGCCTGTAAGCGAAGTATTACCGCTCTTAACCGAGCATGTCTCTGAACAACAAATTACGCATCTCAGTCTGTTAGGGAAGCTCAGTCGGGAAGAGGTCATGGAAGACTACGCGGTCGGAGAGGGGGAAGATCCCCTGGCAACGTTACTCAGTGACGGTAAACTGGCGCATGTGTCGCGCCAGAAAATCGAGCGCGCGCTACAGGGCGTGATCGAAGTGCTCGACAATCAGGACTATGACGTCATTTTGCTGATGAGCACGGCACCCGTTAAAGGACTCAGCGCGCGTAATGCCATTCTGCTCGAACCGATGCGGATTATCCCCCCGCTGGTGGCCTCTATTGTTGATGGTCATCAGGTTGGGGTCATCGTTCCCGTTGAGGAACTGCTGGATAACCAGACGGTGAAGTGGGCTGCGCTGGAGCACACCCCGCTGTACGCGCTGGCTAACCCGTTCTGGGACAGCGAAGCGAAGCTGATTGCGGCCGGGCAGGAATTGATCGACAGAGGGGCGGATGTCCTGATGCTCGACTGCCTGGGCTTCCATCAGCGGCATCGTGATTTATTGCAAAAGGCGCTGGATGTTCCGGTGCTGCTCTCTAACGTCCTGATGGCGCGTCTGGCGTCAGAATTACTGGTGTAATGATTTTGCGTGACAGGTCATGAGCATGGCCCCTATAGTGGATTTTTCTCTATAAATATAAGGGCCAGTTCATGCTTCAAAGTAACGAATACTTTTCCGGTAAAGTGAAATCCATTGGTTTTACCAGCAGCAGCACTGGCCGCGCCAGTGTCGGCGTAATGGCGGAAGGGGAATACACCTTTGGCACCGCAGAAGCGGAAGAGATGACGGTGGTCAGCGGCGCGCTGAACGTCCTGCTGCCGGGTGAAACGGAGTGGAAAGTATATAGTGCCGGGCAGGTCTTCAACGTGCCGGGCCACAGCGAGTTCCATTTACAGGTTGCAGAGCCAACCTCTTATCTGTGCCGCTATCTGAAATAAAAGCATGCCGGGTGGCGCATTCGCTTACCCGGCCTACGTTTTGCCTGTCAGCGCTGCGCTTCGCCGCCGAGACCTTCCACCAGGTTCTGAATTAGCGCCGCCAGCTCGCCGGTCATCAGGATAAAGTCTGCGTCAAAGCGCTGAGCATAATCTTCGCGGTCGATATCTTCGTTCTGATCGCGCAGTTCATCGCAGAATTTCAGGCGCTTCACGGAGCCGTCATCACACATCACAAACTGAATGCGCTGCTGCCAGTCGAGAGCCAGTTTGGTCACCACTTTGCCCGCTTCAATGTGCACGGCGATTTCGTCGCTCACCAGTTCCTGTTTCTTCGCTCGGATCACGCCGCCATCTTCCAGCAACGCTTTCAGCTCTGCTTCATCAAGGATCTGGAAGCCCTGCGCGGCAGTCCCGCTGCGCACCCACTCGGTCAGGGTCAGCTCAATCGGCGTTTCCAGCGCCAGCGGTACCACCGGTAATGAGCCAAGGCTCTTACGCAGCAGCGCCAGCGTATCTTCGGCTTTTTTGGCGCTGGCGCAGTCCACCATGATCAGCCCGTTAACGGTGTCGATCCACATCATGGTCTGGCTAAAGCGGCTAAACGCGCGCGGCAGCAGCGAGTGCAGCACTTCATCCTTCAGCGAATCTTTTTCGGTTTTTTTAAGCTTACGGCCCTGTTCAGCTTCCAGCTTGAAGATCTTCGCTTCGAGTGCCTGCTTAACCACGGGCGTCGGCAGGATCTTCTCTTCTTTGCGGGCGCAAACGATGATTTGCCCCGTGCTGCTGGCGTGGGTCAGCGCATCGCTTTGAGAACCCATTGGCGGAACCCAGCCGGTTTTTGCCATATCCTGGCTACCGCAAGGGGTAAAGGAGTAAGCGGCTAACTGTTTTTCCATCTCTTCTGCACGCAGCGAAACGTCGCGGCTGAGACGGTAAACCATCAAATTTTTGAACCACAGCATGATAATTTCCACGGCCTTGTCGTTAAATCAGCGGGCATGATAACGAATTGTCGCATCGCTTGCATTGCTAATCGGGAAGCGGGCTTCTACTCTGTTGATAATCAAAATAATGAGGAGTGTCTTGTGCGTATTGGGATTGATTTGGGCGGCACCAAAACAGAAGTCATCGCGTTGAGCGAGCAGGGGGAGCAACTGTTTCGCCACCGTCTGCCTACGCCGCGCGATGATTATCACCAGACCATAGAGACGATTGCCCGCCTGGTCGATATGGCAGAGCAGGCAACGGGCGAGACGGGCACAGTCGGGATGGGGATCCCTGGCTCCATTTCGCCGTATACCGGCGTGGTGAAAAACGCCAACTCCACCTGGCTCAACGGTCAGCCGTTTGATAAAGACTTAAGTCAACGCCTGAACCGGGAAGTGCGTCTGGCGAATGACGCAAACTGCCTGGCGGTGTCTGAGGCCGTGGATGGCGCAGCGGCTGGCGCGCAGACCGTATTTGCCGTAATTATCGGCACCGGCTGCGGGGCGGGCGTGGCCTTCGGAGGGCGCTCGCATATTGGCGGCAACGGCACCGCGGGCGAGTGGGGGCACAACCCGCTGCCGTGGATGGATGAAGATGAACTCAAATACCGCGCCGAAGTGCCGTGCTACTGTGGCAAGCAGGGCTGTATAGAGACCTTTATCTCCGGTACGGGGTTTGCCACCGATTATCATCGTCTGAGCGGCCAGCCGCTGAAAGGTAACGAGATTATGCGTCTGGTTGAGGAGCAGGATCCGGTGGCTGAACTGGCGCTCAGCCGCTACGAAATGCGGCTGGCTAAGTCACTGGCGCATGTGATCAATATCCTCGATCCGGACGTGATTGTGCTGGGCGGCGGCATGAGCAACGTCGACCGACTTTACGCCACGGTGCCAACGCTGGTGAAACAGTGGGTATTTGGCGGCGAGTGCGAAACACCGATCCGCAAAGCCGTCCACGGTGACTCCAGCGGCGTGCGAGGCGCGGCGTGGCTGTGGCCGGAATAAACGCAAAACGGTAACTTGCGTTGCCGTTTTTGATGTTTGTACCCTCTCCCACAGGGAGAGGGCCAGGGTGAGGGCATCAGACCGCACCGTCCCCCATTCAATTCACCGCAAACTCCCTGTCCAGCCTGCTATACCCCAGCCCGTTGATCTTCTTCACCTTGATCTGCACCGGAATACGCTCTTTCATCGCCTCAACGTGGCTGATCACGCCGATGGTTTTCCCGGTGGCGTTCAGTGCGTCGAGCGCATCCAGCGCGGTGTCCAGCGTTTCACTGTCGAGCGTGCCGAACCCTTCATCCAGGAACAGCGAATCAATGCGCGTTTTGTGACTGACCAGATCGGAAAGCGCTAAAGCCAGCGCCAGACTGACCAGGAAACTCTCCCCGCCGGAAAGGGTACGGGTATCGCGTATCGCATCGGCCTGCCAGGTATCGACCACTTCCAGCTCCAGCGCGTCGCTGGCTTTACGCTGAAGCAGATAGCGGCCATGCAGACGGTTGAGCTGCTGGTTGGCAAGCCACACCAGATTATCCAGCGTTAGCCCTTGGGCGAATTTACGGAATTTATCGCCGGTGCTGGAGCCTATCAGCGCATTGAGATAGCCCCAGTCGTCGGCCTGACGCGCCGCCTCCTCAATCTGCTGCATAAGCGCCTGCTGGTGCAGACGGTTATCGGCGTCCTGTTTGAGCTGCTGGCGGATCTCCCCCTGATGCGTGGTGTTGTCCCGAAGCTGTTGCGCCAGCTGATGTAACTGCGCCTGAAGCGTTGCGGCATCGGTTTCCAGCCCTTCGGGGCGCTGTGCCTGATGCGCCTGAAGCTGCTGGCTTGCCTGCACCGAAAGCGCCGTGGTCTGCTGGAGCTGGTTTTCCAGCGTCTGCTTTTGCTGTTCAAGCTGGCGGATCGACGCTTCATCCAGCAGGGCGGAGAGAAATGCCTCCCGATCGGCAAAGCAGCTCGCGGTCAGCGCGGCGTTGAACTGAGCCTGTGATTGCTGGAGCCGTTCACGCTCAAGCGTCTCCTGCTGCTGGAGGGTGGTGAGCTGGCTTTGCAGCGACACGCATTCGTCGTGGATGCCGCGCCAGTTCTCAGGTATAACCGCGTCGGCTTCTGTATCATCGGTAACCGGCAGCGTCTCCAGGATTGGCATCAGGGCGTTAATACGTTCCTGAATCGTACCGTGCTGGGCCTGTTTTTCCTGCCACAGGGTATATTCGCTTTCGCGCGCGCTCAGCCAGGCGCTTTCGGCCCCTTCATCGGGCACGCTAAGCGACAGCGACTCTAGCGAGGCCGCCAGCGCCTGACGCGTCGCCGTCAGCTGCTGCTGGTACTGGCGCGCCTGACCTTCCTGTTCAATGAGCTGGTTTTGCAGCGTCAGACGCTGGCTGAGCTGATACAGCTGGCGTTCATACTGCTCCTGTGCGCTCATCCAGAGTGCTATATCATCCTGAATATTCAGCGCTATGTTCAGGGAGGTGCAGACCTCCAGCCACTCTTTAGTGAGTGCTTGCTCTTCCTCAGAGAGAGCCTGTGCTTCCTCAGTCTCGCGCTGGATCTGTTGGGTCAGCGCATTCACCTGCCCGAGTACCAGCAATCCTTCCTCTTTTAGCGCTGCAACCTCTTTCTCCAGCGCGTCGCGGCGGCGCTGATTGTCAGTCAGTTCAAGCGCCTGATACTGCACAACTGCCGGGTGTTCGCGTGAACCGCAGAGCGGGCAAGGCTTACCCGCTTCCAGCTGAGCACGATAATTCTCAAGATCCTTGATTGTCGCCTCACGCTCACAGAGCGCTTTCAGGTCGGCATAGTGCTGATTTTTTTCTTTGAACTGCTGACGCCGCAGGATCAGCGTTTCATTGAGCTTACCCTGCTCAGCCTGCGCTTTCTGCACGCTTTCCGCATTCTGGCGCAGTCGTTTTTGCAGCGGCTGATAGCGAGCGTGAAGCGCAGTCAGACGCTGGCGGAGCGCCCGCGATTGTGCCTGTTGCTCCATTGCCGTCGCGAGATCCTCAGCCGTCAGCGTCAGCGTACTCTCCGGCAGCTCAGCCAGCTTCTGACGAAGCTCAGCCATGCGCGCTGCCTGGGCAACAAGCTGATTTTTATCGCGATTCAGCTGCGTAAAATGCGCCCGCCAGCCGGCAATTTCCTGTCCCCACTGACGGAAACGATCGTGTTCGGTTAGCCACTGCGTCAGCGCCGTGTGCTCTGTCTGCAACTGTTCACGGTTGCGCTGCGCACCGTTGCGGATACGCGCGCGCTGTGCCGCTCTGTCGAGTAAGCGAGTATTTACTTCGACAATTCGCTCTGCGGTTTGCGACAGGCGGGCGGTCTGCTCCTGCTGGTGCTGCCATAGCGGACGTAGCTGGGCGGCGGGCTGCGCCAGCTGGAGCTTAGCCAGTTGCGGCGCGGCGTCCGTCAGAGCCTGTTGCGCCTGCTGCTGCGAAGCGGCTGCGCGCTGCTGCTCACGTATCAGTTCGTCGTTACGCGTAAGCCACTGAAAATCTTTCTGTTGGCTCTGCTGCTGTGCCAGCAGGATTTTCTCTTCGTCAGTAAGTGCCTGCAAACTTTGCTGCAAGTGCTGCTGCTGTTCCTCGCTCAACAGCACAACCCCTGCGGCCTGCGCTTCGCACATCTCCAGCGCGTTACGTGCCGCTTTGTGTTTTTCAAAAACCATGGCGGAAATCTGGCCGTAAATTTCCGTGCCGGTCAGTTCCTCCAGCAGCTCAGCGCGATCGCTCGGTTTAGCATTCAGGAAGGCGGCAAACTGCCCCTGCGAGAGCAACATCGAGCGGGTAAAGCGACCATAGTCCAGCCCGGTGAGTGCGGCGGTTTGTTCCAGCTTATCCGTGACTTTGTCGGCCAGAATTTTGCCGTCTTCGCAGCGGGCCAGCTCTACGCGCGGTGCCTGTAAGTTCCCGTCCGGCTGGTTGCGGGCGCGGTTCTGGCTCCAGAAAGCGCGATAAGCAACGCCTTTGACCTCAAATTCCACTTCCGCCAGGCATTCGGCGGTATCGCGCGTCATCAGGTCGTTTTGCGCCTGAGAGACCTTATTAAGACGCGGCGTTTCGTGGTACAGCGCCAGGCAGATGGCATCCAGCAGCGTGGTTTTACCAGCGCCGGTTGCGCCGGTGATGGCAAACAGCCCGTTGCTGACGAACGGCTCCGCGGTGAAATCAATTTTCCACTCACCCTTTAGCGAATTCAGATTTTTCAGACGCAGGCTCAGAATTTTCATGCGTTTTCGTCCTCGTCATGGAGGGAGTGCAGGGTCTGGGCAAACAGCTCGTTAAGCCTGGTGCGTCTGGCCTCGTCCACCTCTTCATGCGCAAGCCGCCGCGCGAACACCTCTTCAACCCGAAGTTCGCTAAGCGTTTCACGCTGGGCGTTGAGCAGTATTTTCTCGCGCTGCTCGCGGCTGCGGCGTACCAGCAGTACTTCCACGGGAAGGTCTTCCGTCAGCGTCTGAATTTTACGCTGCATATCGTACAGGTAGTCGTCGGTGGTGATTTCGATATCGAGCCAGACGGGGGGATTAAGCGCTGCGCCGCGCCACTGCTCAAGCTGAGCGGTAATGGCGGCCAGATCGCCTTTCAGCACCGCCAGCGGCTGGGTGACCGGCACCTCAAGCGTCTCAACGGCGCTGAGTTTGCCCCCGGTGAAGCTCACCAGATGGACGGATTTGGCTTTGCCCGTTTCGTCAAAACTGAGCGAAATGGGCGAGCCGCAGTAGCGGATATGCTCGCAGCCGCCGACGATCTGGGCCCGGTGAATATGCCCGAGGGCAATGTAGTCGGCGGGGGGGAAGTTTTGCGCCGGAAACGCGTCCAGCGTACCGATATAGATCTCGCGCACCGCGTCACTCTTACTGGCTCCGACGGTGGTGAGGTGTCCGGTGGCAATGATCGGAATGGCCTGATCGCCGCGCAGGGCGCAGGCTTCCGTATGCTGCTGGTGATAATAGCGGGTGATGGCCTGCAACAGATGCTGCTGTTTTTCGCTGCCGGACAGACCCGCCTGGCTTTGCACGATATCGCGCGGGCGTAAAAACGGGATTGGGCACAGCACCGCGCCCGGCGTGCCGTCGCGTTTTTTCAGGATCTGCGGCGCGTGCCCGGCGCTGGCCACCACGGTGGTATTGAGGAACGCCAGAATATCGCGGGATTCATTCAGCGTCGCCACCGAGTCATGATTTCCGGCGACAATCACCAGGTGACAACCGGTACGCTGGAGGTTGACCACAAAACGGTTGTATAGCTCACGCGCATAGCTCGGCGGCGATCCGGTATCAAAAATGTCGCCCGCCACAATAATCGCGTCCACCTCGTGAGCCTGAGCCGTCTCCAGCAGCCAGTTCAGGAACGCTTCATGTTCCGCGGCGCGGCTTTTGCTGTAAAAATTTTGACCCAGGTGCCAGTCTGAGGTGTGAAGTATGCGCATAAAAGATCCGTGGCAATAATAAGAAAGCAGGATTATAAACTTTCGTGGAACGGAAAATAACCGCTGTAATAAAACAACAGTTTGCCATTTATAGTGGTAATGTTTTTCATAAATCTGTCATAAATCTGACGCATAATGACGCCGCATTACAGACTTGTAACTTAAATACGATAAGACAGGGCAAAGTATGGCGAGACGTATTCTGGTCGTAGAAGATGAAGCTCCGATCCGTGAAATGGTGTGCTTCGTGCTTGAACAAAATGGCTTCCAGCCGGTTGAAGCGGAAGATTATGACAGCGCGGTGAACCAGCTGAATGAACCCTGGCCCGATCTGATCCTGCTGGACTGGATGCTGCCTGGCGGTTCCGGATTACAGTTTATCAAGCATATCAAACGCGAGGCGATGACCCGTGATATCCCGGTGGTGATGCTGACGGCGCGCGGCGAGGAAGAGGATCGCGTGCGCGGTCTGGAAACCGGCGCGGACGATTACATCACCAAACCGTTCTCCCCGAAAGAGCTGGTGGCGCGTATCAAAGCCGTGATGCGCCGTATTTCACCGATGGCGGTGGAAGAGGTGATTGAGATGCAGGGGCTGAGCCTGGATCCTACCTCACACCGGGTCATGACCGGTGAAAATCCCCTCGATATGGGACCGACCGAATTTAAACTCCTGCACTTCTTTATGACCCACCCGGAGCGCGTTTACAGCCGCGAACAGTTGCTGAATAACGTCTGGGGAACTAACGTCTATGTCGAAGACCGAACGGTTGACGTCCATATTCGCCGCCTGCGTAAAGCACTGGAACTGAGCGGCCACGATCGCATGGTACAGACGGTCCGCGGCACGGGTTATCGCTTCTCGACCCGTTTCTGAACAATGACAGGAGTGTGACGCGTGCTGGAACGTCTGTCATGGAAAAGGCTCGTCTTTGAACTGATCTTATGCTGTATTCCGGCCCTCATTCTGGGGGCTATCTTTGGCTATCTGCCGTGGTTTTTACTGGTGGCCGTGACGGGATTGCTCGTCTGGCATTTCTGGAATTTACTGCGTCTTTCCTGGTGGCTGTGGGTCGACAGAAGTATGACACCCCCGCCGGGAAGCGGGAGCTGGGAACCGCTACTCTACGGCCTGCACCAGATGCAGATGCGTAATAAAAAGCGCCGTCGTGAGCTGGGAAGCCTGATCAAACGCTTTCGTAGCGGTGCGGAGTCGCTGCCGGACGCGGTGATCCTGACGACGGAAGAAGGGACCATCTTCTGGTGCAATGGCCTCGCACAGCAGCTGCTGGGCCTGCGCTGGCCGGATGATAACGGTCAGAACATCCTCAACCTTCTGCGTTATCCCGAGTTCACGCTGTATCTGAAAAAGCGGGATTTTTCGCGCCCGCACAATCTGAAGCTCAATAACGGTCGCCATCTGGAGATCCGCGTGATGCCCTACAGCGATCGGCAGTGGCTGATGGTGGCGAGGGACGTTACCCAGATGCACCAGCTTGAGGGCGCGAGACGTAACTTCTTTGCCAACGTCAGCCACGAGCTGCGTACGCCGTTGACGGTGCTTCAGGGCTACCTGGAGATGATGCAGGAGCAAACGCTTGAGGGGGCGCCGCGTGAGAAAGCGCTGCATACCATGAGGGAGCAGACGTTCCGCATGGAAGGGCTGGTCAAACAGCTGCTGACGCTTTCAAAAATTGAGGCTGCCCCGTCGCTGGCGCTAAATGACATCATTGATGTGCCGATGATGTTGCGGGTGGTGGAGCGCGAAGCCCAAACGCTGAGTCATAATCAGCACACCCTGAGTTTTGATGTTGATAACACGCTGAAAGTGCTCGGCAGTGAAGATGAGCTGCGAAGCGCTATCTCAAACCTGGTCTATAACGCCGTGAATCATACCCCGACAGGGACGCATATCGCGGTACGCTGGCAGCATACTCCGGCAGGGGCTGAGTTTAGCGTCGAGGACAACGGGCCGGGGATTGGGCCTGAACACCTCCCGCGTCTCACCGAACGGTTCTACCGGGTGGATAAGGCGCGCTCGCGGCAGACCGGCGGAAGCGGACTGGGGCTGGCAATTGTGAAGCATGCCGTCAGCCACCACGAAAGCCGGCTCAATATCGAAAGCACCCTCGGTAAGGGCACGCGCTTTAGCTTCGTGATTCCGGAACGATTAATTGCCAAAAAAAGCGCCTGACAGCGTGTGTGTCAGGCTACCTTTCCACGGGCCAGCGATTGCTGGCCCGTTTGCTTTGCAGTCAAGCGAAACGCGGATGAATATTATACGGCTGGTGCTTTTTTGTTCGCATGATTAGCCATGAGTTTTTCTTATACATGGCATATTATGTTGGTCTGGATTTTCATGCTGGCATATTGTTCTGGTTTTACGATCCCTTCTTGCCTTTAAACGTTATAAGCGTTTAAATTGCCCCCCATATACTGTCAGACCGACTGTATTTGCGTGGTAAATCGAAAAACTATTCTTCGCCACGCCAGGACGGGAGCATATCCCGCTGAAATTGAGCAAATTTTCCGCTGTATCGTCCCATCAGGGATGGCGAAAATCTCAACGTATTCAACACCACATCCACAGGCAGTAAGGTTTTATGACCCATCACTTGAAATCGCGTGACATTATCGCGCTGGGCTTTATGACATTTGCGCTGTTCGTTGGCGCAGGTAATATCATTTTTCCTCCAATGGTTGGCTTACAGGCGGGTGAACACGTCTGGACGGCTGCGTTTGGCTTCCTGCTTACTGCCGTGGGCCTGCCGGTACTGACCGTTATCGCGCTGGCGAAAGTCGGTGGCGGTGTGGACAGCCTCAGCACCCCGATTGGCAAAGTGGCTGGCGTTCTGCTGGCAACCGTCTGCTATCTGGCCGTTGGCCCGCTGTTCGCGACCCCGCGCACGGCGACCGTCTCCTTTGAAGTGGGTATCGCCCCGCTGACCGGTGACGGCGCGATGCCACTGTTTATTTACAGCCTCATTTACTTCGCCATCGTGATTCTGGTTTCTCTCTATCCGGGCAAACTGCTGGATACCGTGGGTAACTTCCTGGCACCGCTGAAAATTGTGGCGCTGATTGTGCTGGCGGTTGCGGCCATTGTCTGGCCTGCGGGGCCCATCAGCTCCGCGATGGACGCCTACCAGAACGCGGCGTTCTCAAACGGTTTCGTGAACGGCTATCTGACGATGGATACGCTTGGCGCGATGGTGTTTGGTATCGTTATCGTTAACGCCGCGCGCTCCCGTGGGGTGACCGAAGCGCGCCTGCTGACTCGTTACACTATCTGGGCTGGCCTGATGGCCGGTGTCGGCCTGACGCTGCTGTATCTGGCGCTGTTCCGTCTGGGTTCAGATAGCGCAACGCTGGTCGATCAGAGCGCAAACGGCGCGGCGATCCTGCATGCTTACGTGCAGCACACCTTTGGTGGTGCAGGCAGCATGCTGCTGGCGGCGCTGATTTTCCTGGCCTGTCTGGTGACGGCGGTGGGTCTGACCTGCGCCTGCGCGGAGTTCTTCGCTCAGTATCTGCCGCTCTCTTACCGCACGCTGGTGTTTATCCTCGGCATCTTCTCCATGGCGGTTTCAAACCTCGGTCTGAGCCACCTGATCCAGGTGTCAATTCCGGTGCTGACGGCTATCTATCCGCCATGTATCGTGCTGGTGGTGCTGAGCTTCACCCGCCCGTGGTGGCATAACTCGACGCGAATTATTGCGCCGGCCATGTTTATCAGCCTGATTTTTGGTATCCTTGACGGGATCAAAGCATCAGCATTTGCAGAAATCCTGCCAGCCTGGACACAGCGTCTGCCGCTGTCCGAGCAGGGCCTGGCCTGGCTGATGCCTTCCGTTGTAGCGCTGGTTCTTGCGATTATCTGGGACCGTGCGGCCGGGCGTCAGGTGACATCCAACGCCCATTAATCAACGGCAACAAATTGTTTAACCACGGGGCTTAAGGCCCCGTGGTTTTTTGTTTTTTTCGTGTTGAATGGCAAGATTTTAATGGAAAGCACTAACAAACTTAAACGTGGATTGAGCACCCGCCACATCCGCTTTATGGCGCTGGGCTCGGCTATCGGCACCGGTCTTTTTTATGGCTCGGCAGATGCCATCAAAATGGCCGGTCCAAGCGTTCTGCTGGCCTACATCATCGGCGGTGCCGCGGCCTATATCATCATGCGTGCGCTGGGGGAGATGTCGGTTCACAACCCGTCTGCCAGCTCGTTTTCACGCTATGCACAAGAGAACTTAGGCCCGCTGGCCGGGTTTATCACTGGCTGGACTTATTGCTTTGAAATCCTGATTGTCGCCATTGCCGATGTGACGGCGTTTGGCATCTATATGGGGGTCTGGTTCCCTGCCGTGCCGCACTGGATCTGGGTGCTGAGCGTGGTGCTGATTATCTGCGCCGTTAACCTGATGAGCGTGAAGGTGTTTGGCGAGCTGGAGTTCTGGTTCTCCTTCTTCAAGGTCGCGACCATTATCATCATGATCCTCGCCGGTTTCGGCATCATCATCTGGGGTATCGGCAACGGTGGGCAGCCAACCGGCATCCATAACCTGTGGAGCAACGGCGGCTTCTTTAGCAACGGCTGGCTCGGGATGGTCATGTCGCTCCAGATGGTCATGTTCGCCTATGGCGGAATCGAGATTATCGGCATCACCGCCGGGGAAGCGAAAGATCCGGAGAAGTCTATTCCGCGCGCCATCAACTCGGTGCCGATGCGTATCCTGGTGTTCTACGTGGGCACGCTGTTTGTGATTATGTCCATCTACCCGTGGAACCAGGTGGGCACCAACGGCAGCCCGTTTGTCCTGACTTTCCAGCATATGGGCATTGCGTTTGCCGCCAGCATTCTCAACTTTGTGGTGCTGACCGCCTCGCTGTCGGCCATCAACAGTGACGTGTTCGGCGTGGGCCGTATGCTGCACGGCATGGCGGAGCAGGGCAGTGCGCCGAAGGTGTTTGCCAAAACGTCGCGTCGCGGCACCCCGTGGGTAACGGTGCTGGTCATGACCGTGGCGCTGCTGTTCTCGGTTTACCTGAACTACATCATGCCGGAGAACGTCTTCCTGGTGATTGCGTCACTGGCGACCTTCGCCACCGTGTGGGTGTGGATCATGATCCTGCTGTCGCAGATTGCGTTCCGTCGCCGCCTGTCGCCAGAAGAGGCCAAAGCGCTGAAGTTTAAAGTGCCGGGCGGCGTGCCAACGACCATTGTCGGTCTGATCTTCCTGGTCTTCATCATTGGCCTGATTGGTTATCACCCGGATACCCGTATTTCCCTGTACGTGGGCTTCGCGTGGATCGTCCTGCTGCTGGTGGGCTGGATGTTTAAATGTCGCCGCGATCGTCAGCTGGCGGAAGCACAGTAACATTCTTTTCCCCTCTCCCCGTGGGAGAGGGTTAGGGTGAGGGCATCAGGCTGCACTGATGCCTCCTCCCCCGTCCTCCTCCCCCAATAAATCCCATCATGGTGAGCTATCCTTAATCACCCTGTGGCAAGGTGACGTCAATTTCATCAAAGGGGATTCGTGATGTTAAACGCCTGGCACCTTCCGGTTGCCCCATTTGTTAAGCAAAACAAAGACAACCTTGTGATTACGCTCTGGCTGGCAGGGGACAATCAGCCTGAACGTGTGACCCTGCGCGCCGAAGTGGATAACGAAGAAACGTCGCTGAAAATGCACAAAGTGCGCAGCCAGCCGCAGCCGGGCGTCACGGCGTGGCGGGCAAATATCGATTTGCGCAGCGGGCAACCGCGTCGCCGCTACGGCTTCAAGCTGCTGTGGAACAACCGCCAGCTGTGGTTTACCCCGCAGGGTTTCAGCCGTTTCCCTCCGGCCAGGCTGGAGCAGTTTGCCGTGGATCACCCGGATAACGGCCCGCAGTGGGTTAACGATCAGGTCTTTTACCAGATTTTCCCGGACCGCTTTGCGCGCAGTGAAAAGCGCACCGTCGATCAGGACAAGGTTTATTACCATCATGCGGTCGGTCACGACATCATTCTGAAAAAATGGGACGAGCCGCTGACCGCCCAGGCGGGGGGATCGACCTTTTACGGCGGCGATCTCGACGGTATCAGCGAAAAACTGCCGTACCTGAAAAAGCTCGGCGTGACGGCGCTGTACCTGAACCCGGTGTTTAAAGCGCCAAGCGTGCACAAATACGATACGCAGGACTACCGCCACGTTGACGAGCAGTTTGGCGGTGACGAAGCGCTGCTGCGGCTGCGGCACAACACGCAAAAAGAGGGTATGCGCCTGATCCTTGATGGCGTGTTCAATCACAGCGGTGATTCTCACGCGTGGTTTGACCGTCACAATCAGTCGATGGGCGGCGCATGCCATAATCCGGACTTACCGCAGCGTGACTGGTACAGTTTTGACGAGAATGGCCGCGCCCTGGACTGGCTGGGCTACCCGAGCCTGCCGAAGCTCGATTTCCAGTCGCCATCGCTGGTGAATGAGATCTACGGCGGCGACGACAGCATCGTGCGCCACTGGCTGAAAGCGCCGTGGAACATGGACGGCTGGCGGCTGGACGTGGTGCATATGCTGGGTGAAGCAGGCGGGGCGCGGAATAACCTTCAGCATGTCGCCGCCATTACCCGGTCGGCAAAAGCGGCCCGGTCGGAAGCATTCGTCTTCGGGGAGCACTTTGGCGACGCGCGTCAGTGGTTGCAGGCTGATGCAGAAGACGCGGCGATGAACTATCGCGGCTTCACCTTCCCGCTGTGGGGTTTCCTCGCTAACACCGATATCTCTTACGATCCGCAGCATATTGACGCCGAAACCTGCATGGCGTGGATGGAAAACTATCGCGCTGGCCTGTCGCATCAGCAGCAGCTGCGGATGTTTAACCAGCTCGACAGCCACGATACCGCACGCTTTAAATCGTTGCTGGGTAAGGATGTGGCGCGTCTGCCGCTGGCGGTGACCTGGCTCTTTACCTGGCCGGGCGTACCCTGCATCTACTATGGCGATGAAGTCGGGCTGGACGGCAACAACGATCCGTTCTGCCGTAAAACCTTCCCGTGGGAGCCTGAAAAGCAGGATCAGGATCTGTTCAGCCTCTACCAGCGCATGGCGACGCTGCGCAAGCAGAGCCAGGCCCTGCGATACGGGGGCTGTCAGGTGATGTACGCCCACGATAACGTGGTGGTGTTTGTCCGCGTCTATAACCAGCAGCGCGTGCTGGTGGCGATCAACCGGGGCGAGGCGTGTGAAGTCGTGCTGGAAGATTCACCGCTGCTGGCTGGTAAAATGTGGAAGAGCAAAGAGGGTAAAGCGACGTTCCAGGGGAGCGTGCTCACGCTGCCAGCGATCTCCGCTGCGGTCTGGTTCGGCAGCTAAGCGCAGGCAGAATGGTTTTCACCTTTTAAGATGGCGCAAATGCAACGATTTGTGTCAATCTTAACGGATCGTTTACGGTGAAGGTGGAAACATGGACGAGCTTTACATCCTTGGCTGTTTGTTCCTGGTTTTTGCGCTGGTCGTGGCACCCGTGCTCGCGGTGATAGGCTTTAACCGAAGCACGGCGGCGCGGCAGGAGATCGCCCGGCTTCGCCAGCGCATTGAGGCGCTCGAGCAGCGTAGTGTGGCTGAGAAAGCACCGGAGCAGGTGCAGACCGCCGCGCCGGTGAAGACGCCAGCGCCGGTGTCAGAGGCCGTTAACGCACCTGTCGATCCCTGGCGTCCCGAACCGCCCGTCACTGAAGCAGAGCCTGTGCCTGTACCGGCGGCAAAACGTCCTTCCGCCTTTGGCGGCATCCTGTCCTCGCTGACGCGCTGGTTTATGCAGGGCAATCCGCTGGCAAAACTGGGGATTGTACTGCTCTTCCTCGGCCTCTCTTTCCTGCTGCGCTATACCGTTGAACATTCACTGTTTCCGCTTGAGCTGCGTCTTGCCGCCACGGCGCTGTTTGCCATGGTTCTGCTGGCCGTTGGATGGCGGCTGCGGCACAGGCAGCGGATCTACGCGCTGATCCTCCAGGGCGGAGCGACCGGCGTGCTTTATCTGACCGTCTTTGGCGCATTCCGGCTGTGGCAGATGCTGCCGATGACGCTGGCGTTTACGCTGCTGGTGGTGATTTGCGCGGCGAGCGTCGGGCTGGCCGTGCTGCAAAAGGCGCTGAGCCTTGCCATGCTGGCGAGCCTCGGCGGATATCTTGCGCCGCTGCTCCTGTCTACCGGGGGCGGTAGCTTTGTGGCGCTATTCTCCTTCTATCTCCTGCTGTCCATCGGCATTCTCGTCATCAGCATCTGGCAGCACTGGCGCGAGCTCAACCTGCTCGGGCTGCTCTTCACGTTTGGCGTTGGCGGGGTGTGGGGACTGAGCGACTACCAGCCGGAAGACTATGTTATTTGTCAGCTGTTCCTGATTGCCAATACGCTTATTTTTGGCGTGTTTAGCGTGGCGCTGTCGCTGCGGGCGCAGGAAAAAGGCAAACAGATTATTGACGGCGTACTGCTGTTTGCTCCGCCGCTGATTGGTTTTGGGATGCAGTATGGCATGACGTCTCACTGGACGTACGGCCCGGCGCTAAGCGCGCTGGGCTATGGTGCGTTTTACCTCTCGCTGGCGTTTCTCGCGCTGCGGCGTTACCCCTCCATCGGACGACCGCTGGTTATGGCGGCGCTGGCGATCGGCGGCGGGTTTGCCACGCTTGCCATTCCGCTGGCGCTTTCAGCGCGCTGGACGGCGATGGCCTGGGCGCTGGAAGGGCTGGGTATTCTTTGGTTGGGCGTGCAACAGCAGCAGCGGCGCATGAGCTATAGCGGGACGGCGTTGCTGGTGCTGGCGCTCGGCAGCGCGATATGGGCGCAAATGGACGGCGTCACTTCGCTGAGCCTCCTGCTTATTTTCGCAGTGCTCAGTCTTTGCTGGCTGGCTGCGGCCTGGCTGTGGCAGAAAATCGCGCTGCCGGGCAGCTGGGCATTGCTGGCCGGTGGGTTGCTGTTCTGGTTAGTGGCGTTGCTGGGCGCGTCGCAGTTGTTCCTGAAGCAGGAGTTATCGCTTCTGGCAGGCGTGCTGGCGCTGACGGCGGCGTCGGCCTGGGGATGGCGGCAGGCTGCCGCTCGTCTGGCATGGTGGGAGCTGGATGCCAGCAAATGGCTGCTGTGGCCGGTGATGCTGCTGATGGTGCTGTATCAGGTCTCGCACCAGCAGATTCTGGCGGCCGGCTGGGCAAATCTGGCCTGGGCTATCGCGCTGCCTGCCGCCCTGATGCTGCTGCGGCGCGACGAAGATAAACTTCTGCCGCGCATCTCAATGGGGCTGCATCTGTCGCTGTTGTGGATGATTTTACTCGCCCTTGCCGCCGAGCTTTACTGGTTTGCCCGCTCCCTGCCATGGGGCATGGCGGCCTGGGGAAGCGGCATTGCGATGGCTGTCGGCGGTGGGGTGATTATGGCGCTCTCCGCGGCCGTACGGCGTCGCGGATGGCCTTTCCGGGTATGGCCTGCGCTCTACGCCTGCCTTGCCGCGATCCCTGTGGTTGTGGCGCTGGTGGTATTGCTGGTCGTGACCAATTTCCAGGACGGTGTGGTCTATCGACAGACCTGGCTGCCGCTGGTGAACCCGCTTGAGGAAGGGGCGGCGTTCGCGCTGCTGGGGCTGGTAGTATTTTATCGGGCAGTGGATCGCTACTATCCGGCATCGCTTGCGCAGTCCCGACCTTGGCCCGCCGTTGTGCTGATGGCGCTTGGCTTCTGGTGGCTCAACGGCGCGTTGCTGCGTGCGCTGGCGTGGTACGGCGAGGTGGCCTGGAACATGGAATCGCTGTGGCATTCGCGGCTTATTCAGACCACCTTTGCCCTGTTCTGGATGTTCTGCGCGCTGGTGGTGATGATCCGCGCCACCCGTCAGGCCTCCCGTCAGCAGTGGCTTGGCGGTGCGGCGCTGCTGGGGGTGGTGATGCTCAAACTGATGCTGGTGGACAGCGCGGGCGGTGGCGGCCTGGCGCGCGCCGTCGCGTTTATTGGCGTGGCGATCCTGGTCCTGATTGTGGGCTATTTCTCGCCGCTACCGCCTAAAGCAGGAGAAGAAAAATGAGATGGATGAATGCGGTTGTTTATGCAGCACTGCTGGCCATGGCCGGTCCGGCATTCAGCGAGGGCGCGCCAGCGGAATCCCCGCGGGATTATGCCTACGGCCTGTCCCTTGATACCTCTGCCTCTTCGCCGTGGTATCGGGTCATGCTGCCGCTGGCGATTTATCAGCAGAGCACATCGCCCGATCTGCACGACGTGCGCGTGTTTAATCAGTCGGGAGAGCCTGTACCGTTCAGCCTGGTTACTACGACGCGTCCGCAGCCGGCACCGACCACCACGGCGCTGCGCCTTTTTGCGCTTAACGCCTCGCCGGGCGGGGAAGAGGACAGCGGCGATAAAATTATGCTACGGGCCAGAAACGGTGTGGAAATTGTGCTGGAAGGGCAACACGCTGCGGCTGCCGGACAGCACTATCTGCTGACCCTGCCGGAAAACGCGATGGAGGTTCCGCTCTCTCAGCTCCAGCTTTTCTGGGACACGCCGCAGGGCTCGTGGCAGGGAACGGCATCGGTCTATTACAGCGAGGATCTGAAAAACTGGTATACCTTGCGCGAAGAGATGCCCCTGCTGGACGTGATGAGTGGACAGGATCGCCTGAAGCTCGACCGCATCGATACCGATCTGGTGTTATCACCTGAGGCGAATCGCTATCTGCTGCTGGTGCTGAACACGGGACGTTCTGCCCTGACGTTAACCGGCGTCAACGCGATTAACGCGCCTGCGCAGCCGGAATCAGAGCACATTAGCCTGGCGGGAGAGGGGGAGCGGTTATCCGAAAGTGAAGCCGTGTGGCGCTGGAAACATCCGCAGCCTCTGAGTGCGATCGCCTTCATGCTGAATGGCGACGGCGTTCTCCCGGCAGAAATAGCCTGGCGGGGGGCGGATAAGGATCGGTGGCATACGCTGAAAAAAGAGGTGATCTACCAGCTCGGCGGCAAAACGTCTGAACCTGTTCCGCTCCCTGGCGGGCTGGTCGAGGCGGTAAAAATCAAGACCCTCAATGCGCGTTTGCCCGAGAACCTGCCGGGCGTGATAGGGCAGCGCGTGCGCTACGATCTGGTGTTTAACGCGCAGGGGAAGGGGCCGTACCTGCTCGCGTGGGGGAACGGGGCTGCGAAACCGGCGAGCGTGGAGACGGATATGCTGATCCCGACCGAACTGCGTAAAACCTACGATCTGGCAGCCTTGCCGATGGCGGATACGCTGGAACCTGTCCCGCTGGGGGGCGAGGCGCGTTTAACCGCGACGTCTGCGGCTGAGCAGGAAAGCAGAATGAAAACGCTGATGGTCTGGGGCGTACTGATTGCGGGGGTGATGGTGCTTGCGGGTATGGCATGGCGCATCTGGCGCGAGGTAAAAAAAGACGGCGCAGCATAAGCCATAAAAAAACCCGCGTATTCGCGGGTTTTTTCGTAAACCGTGCCGATTACAGGCTGGATACGTTCTCAGACAGGTATTTAGCTACGCCGTCTGGGGAAGCCGCCATACCTTCTTTACCTTTTTCCCACTGAGCCGGGCACACTTCACCGTGCTCTTCGTGGAACTGGAGCGCGTCAACCATGCGCAGCATTTCGTCAATGTTACGACCCAGCGGCAGATCGTTCACAACCTGGTGACGAACGATGCCGTTTGCATCGATCAGGAAAGAACCACGCAGTGCAACGCCAGCGTCCGGATGTTCGATACCGTAAGCCTGCTGGATTTCGCGTTTGATGTCCGCAACCATCGCGTATTTCACCGCACCGATGCCGCCGTTTTCGACAGGGGTGTTACGCCATGCGTTGTGTACAAATTCAGAGTCGAAGGAGACGCCAACCACTTCCACGCCACGCTTCTGGAATTCTTCGTAACGTTTGTCGAACGCGATCAGCTCAGACGGGCAAACGAAAGTGAAGTCCATTGGCCAGAAGAACAGAACGGTCGCTTTACCGTTGGTATGCTGTTTGAAGTTGAAGTTTTCAACGATTTCACCATTGCCCAGAACGGCGGCAGCTGTAAAATCCGGAGCCGGACGAGTTACCAGAACCATATGATTCTCCTGTAGATACTAAGGTTATTTGGAACGCAACGCGGGCCAGTATAGAGGCAGTACGGGAATAAGACAAAGAGGTGGTAACAATCGTTCCACCAGCTTTTACCTATCAATCATACCGGCATCACAGTTCTTTATTTTTCGCCTGCGTCATCATACGCGGGTAGAACTGCCAGAAGCGGGTTTCCAGCGCATCGTAATGTTCATCCAGGTCATGCCATGAGTCGCGCAGCGCGTCCAGACGCGGTCGACGGCTCGCCATGCCGTTCAGGACGTTCTGAATGAAATCCATCTCGCGGTATCGCTCCAGCCAGCGTTCAGACCAGAGATAGTTATTCAGATTCACAAAGCGCGGCGGGGAGTCCGGCAAAATGATCGACACCTGCGCGTGGGCGTAGCGCACAAACTCAGGCAGCGACATATCAGGCGACAGCTGCGGCCAGTGGCGCGACAGGAAATGATCCCACATGACGTCGAGCGTGATCGGCGCCACCCGTCGCGTTTCGGGGCGGAACCAGGTTTTGGCTTCCGTCACTTCCGGCAGGTTATCGGTCAGCACGTCGATGCGGCGGTGCATAAAAATCCCGTCGACAACCTCAGGGGAATACTCTTCCGCCGGGTTGCCGCGTACAAAATCGGCCAGCAAATTGCCGGAGAGGGAGCTGTCCGCGAGGTGAGCGAGATGCAGGTGAGCGAGAAAATTCATGCGTTTTCGTTGTCCGGTGGCGGCTAGTTGTTGCAGCAAAAGGGTGTGAGCACTAGACTATGCCGCCTGTTTTTAAGTCACGAGTATACGTCATGCGCGTCGCCGATTTCTCCTTTGAACTACCTGAATCCCTGATTGCTCACTACCCCATGCCTGAGCGTAGCAGCTGTCGCTTGCTGTCACTGGACGGGCCAACGGGCGCGCTGACGCACGGTACTTTCACCGATCTGCTCGACAAGCTCAACCCTGGCGATCTGCTGGTCTTTAATAATACCCGCGTGATCCCGGCGCGTCTGTTTGGCCGTAAAGCCAGCGGCGGCAAGATTGAGGTGCTGGTCGAACGTATGCTCGATGATAAACGTATTCTGGCACATATTCGCGCCTCCAAAGCGCCTAAGCCGGGCGCGGAGCTGCTGCTGGGGGATGACGAGAGCATCAAAGCGACCATGACCGCGCGTCACGACGCGCTGTTCGAGGTGGAGTTCAACGACGAACGCACGGTGCTTGATATCCTCAACGCCATCGGCCACATGCCGCTGCCGCCGTACATTGAACGCCCGGACGAAGAGGCCGACCGCGAGCTGTATCAGACCGTCTACAGCCAGAAGCCGGGTGCGGTGGCGGCGCCAACGGCGGGCCTGCACTTTGATGAACCGCTGCTGGAAAAGCTGCGCGCCAAGGGCGTTGAGATGGCCTTCGTGACGCTGCACGTCGGCGCGGGGACGTTCCAGCCGGTACGCGTGGACAGCATCGAAGATCACATCATGCACTCTGAGTACGCCGAAGTGCCGCAGGAGGTGGTGGATGCGGTGCTGGCGGCGAAAGCGCGCGGAAGCCGCGTCGTGGCCGTCGGTACAACGTCGGTACGTTCCCTTGAGAGCGCCGCGCAGGCCGCGAAAAGCGAGCTGATTGAACCGTTCTTTGGCGATACGCAGATTTTTATCTACCCGGGCTATCAGTACAAAGTCATTGATGCGCTGGTGACCAACTTCCATCTGCCTGAATCGACGCTGATTATGCTGGTTTCCGCGTTTGCGGGGTATCAGCATACGATGAACGCCTACAAGTCTGCGGTAGAACAAAAATATCGCTTTTTTAGCTACGGTGACGCGATGTTTATCACGTACAATCCGCAGGCTTTGAATGAGCGTGTCGGGGAATAAGTCCGCGGCACTGTGTTACAACGTTGGACTGTTTTTCTGACGTCGGAGAAAAAATGAAATTTGAACTCGATACCACCGATGGTCGCGCGCGTCGCGGTCGTCTGGTGTTTGATCGCGGCGTGGTAGAAACCCCCGCGTTTATGCCTGTGGGCACGTACGGCACCGTAAAAGGAATGACGCCGGAAGAAGTTGAAGCCACTGGCGCACAGATTATCCTCGGCAACACCTTCCACCTGTGGCTGCGTCCAGGCCAGGAGATCATGAAGCTCCACGGCGATCTGCACGACTTCATGCAGTGGAAAGGCCCCATCCTCACCGACTCCGGCGGTTTCCAGGTCTTCAGCCTGGGCGATATCCGTAAGATCACTGAGCAGGGCGTACACTTCCGTAACCCGATCAACGGCGATCCAATCTTCCTCGATCCAGAAAAATCCATGGAGATTCAGTACGATCTCGGCTCCGATATCGTAATGATCTTCGACGAATGTACGCCATACCCGGCGGACTGGGACTACGCCAAGCGTTCTATGGAGATGTCCCTGCGTTGGGCGAAGCGTAGCCGCGACCGTTTTGACTCCCTGCAAAACAAAAATGCGCTGTTCGGCATTATCCAGGGCAGCGTTTACGAAGATTTACGCGATATCTCGGTTAAAGGTCTGGTAGAGATAGGCTTTGATGGCTACGCTGTCGGCGGTTTGGCTGTGGGTGAGCCGAAGGAAGATATGCACCGCATTCTGGAGCATGTCTGCCCGCAAATCCCGGCGGATAAACCACGATACCTGATGGGTGTGGGTAAACCAGAAGATCTGGTGGAAGGCGTACGTCGCGGCATTGATATGTTCGACTGCGTTATGCCAACCCGAAACGCGCGTAACGGTCATCTGTTCGTTACCGATGGCGTGGTGAAAATCCGTAACGCGAAGCATAAGAGTGACACCAGCCCGCTCGATTCCGAGTGCGATTGCTATACCTGTCGCAATTATTCTCGCGCGTACCTGCATCATCTCGATCGTTGCAACGAGATTTTGGGGGCGCGTCTCAATACCATTCATAATCTTCGTTATTATCAGCGCTTAATGGCTGGTTTACGTAAGGCTATCGAAGAGGGTAAATTAGAGAGCTTCGTGACCGATTTCTACCAACGTCAGGGGCGGGATGTTCCACCGTTGAACGTTGATTAATTTTAATAATGAGGGAATTTGAATGAGCTTTTTTATTTCTGATGCGGTAGCAGCAACGGGTGCACCAGCGCAGGGCAGCCCGATGTCTCTGATTCTGATGCTGGTTGTGTTCGGTCTGATCTTCTACTTCATGATCCTGCGTCCACAGCAGAAGCGTACTAAAGAGCACAAAAACCTGATGAACTCCATCGCGAAGGGCGATGAAGTCCTGACCAATGGTGGCCTGGTGGGTCGCGTAACCAAAGTAGCGGAAAACGGCTACATTGCTATCGCCCTCAACGACACCACTGAAGTGGTTATCAAACGTGACTTCGTAGCTGCCGTTCTGCCGAAAGGCACCATGAAGGCGCTGTAATCCCAACTTTTCCCAAAGGGAACTGCCGTGTTAAACCGTTATCCTTTGTGGAAGTACATCATGCTGGTCGTCGTGATTATCGTCGGCCTGCTGTACGCGCTTCCCAACCTGTATGGTGAGGATCCGGCCGTTCAAATCACTGGCGCGCGCGGTGTCGCCGCCAGTGAGCAAACGCTGATCCAGGTCCAGAAAACGTTACAAGAAGAAAAAATTACCGCTAAGTCTGTGGCACTGGAAGAGGGCGCAATTCTTGCTCGCTTCGACACCACCGACACGCAGCTCCGCGCACGTGAAGCGCTGATGGGCGTGCTGGGTGATAAATATGTCGTGGCGCTTAACCTTGCTCCTGCAACCCCACGCTGGCTGGCTGCGCTGAACGCAGAGCCAATGAAACTGGGTCTTGACCTGCGTGGCGGCGTTCACTTCCTGATGGAAGTGGATATGGATACCGCGCTCGGCAAGCTACAGGAACAGAATATCGACAGCCTGCGCAGCGATCTGCGCGATAAGGGCATTCCGTACACCACCGTACGTAAAGAAGATAACTACGGCATGAGCATCACGTTCCGCGACAGCGCGGCACGCGATCAGGCTGTGACCTATCTGTCTCAGCGTCACCGCGATCTGGTTATCACCTCTCAGGGCAGCAATCAGCTGCGTGCGGTAATGACCGACGCGCGTCTGAGTGAAGCACGTGAATACGCCGTTCAGCAGAACATTAACATTCTGCGTAACCGTGTAAACCAGCTGGGCGTGGCTGAGCCACTGGTACAGCGTCAGGGTGCAGACCGTATCGTGGTCGAACTGCCGGGTATCCAGGATACCGCCCGTGCGAAAGAGATTCTGGGCGCGACGGCGACCCTGGAGTTCCGTCTGGTTAACTCCAACGTTGACCAGGCTGCTGCGGCTTCAGGCCGTGTGCCGGGCGATTCCGAAGTGAAGCAGACCCGCGAAGGCCAGCCGGTTGTGCTGTACAAACGCGTGATCCTGACCGGTGACCATATCACCGACTCCACTTCAAGCCAGGATGAGTACAACCAGCCGCAGGTTAACATCTCGCTGGATAGCGCAGGTGGCAACATCATGTCTAACTTCACCAAGGACAACATCGGCAAGCCGATGGCGACCCTGTTCGTGGAGTACAAAGACAGCGGTAAGAAAGACGCCAATGGCCGTGCCGTGCTGGTGAAAGAGGAAGAGGTGATTAACATCGCCAACATCCAGTCTCGTCTGGGTAACAGCTTCCGTATTACCGGTATCAGCAACCCGAACGAAGCGCGTCAGCTCTCTCTGCTGCTGCGTGCCGGTGCGCTGATTGCGCCAATTCAGATTGTTGAAGAACGTACCATCGGTCCAACCCTGGGTATGCAGAACATCAAACAGGGTCTGGAAGCGTGTCTGGCCGGTCTGGCGGTGTCCATCATCTTCATGATCTTCTTCTATAAGAAGTTCGGCCTGATTGCGACCTCCGCGCTGATTGCCAACCTGGTGCTGATCATCGGTATCATGTCCCTGCTGCCAGGGGCGACGCTAACCATGCCAGGTATCGCGGGTATCGTTCTAACCCTTGCGGTGGCGGTCGACGCCAACGTACTGATAAACGAACGTATCAAAGAAGAGCTGAGCAACGGTCGTTCTGTACAGCAGGCGATTGAAGAAGGCTACAAAGGGGCGTTCAGCTCCATCTTCGATGCGAACGTAACAACACTGATTAAGGTTCTTATCCTGTATGCAGTGGGTACTGGCGCGATCAAAGGCTTTGCGATTACTACCGGTATCGGTGTCGCAACGTCGATGTTTACCGCTATTGTCGGCACCCGTGCCATCGTGAACCTGCTGTACGGCGGCAAGCGCGTCAAAAAGCTGTCTATCTGAGGAGTGCGTTGTGGCACAGGAATATACTGTTGAACAATTGAACCACGGCCGTAAAGTCTGGGACTTTATGCGCTGGGACTACTGGGCCTTCGGCATTTCAGGTTTTCTGCTGATCTTGTCCATCGTCATTATGGGCGTGAAAGGCTTTAACTGGGGCCTGGATTTCACCGGTGGTACGGTGATCGAAATTACCCTGGAAAAACCGGTCGATATGGACCAGATGCGTGAGTCTCTGCAAAAAGCGGGCTTTGAAGAGCCGCTGCTACAGAACTTCGGCAGCAGCCGCGACATCATGGTGCGTATGCCGCCGGTACACGATGCCAACGGCAGCCAGGAGTTGGGCAGCAAGGTCGTTCAGGTTATTAACGAAACGACCAGCCAGGACGCAACGGTTAAGCGTATTGAGTTTGTCGGCCCGAGCGTTGGTGCTGACCTGGCGCAGACCGGTGCGATGGCGCTGCTTGTGGCGCTGATCTCGATCCTGATTTACGTCGGTTTCCGCTTTGAGTGGCGACTGGCGGCAGGCGTGGTTATCGCCCTGGCGCACGACGTGGTGATCACCATGGGCATACTGTCCCTCTTCCACATTGAGATTGACCTGACGATTGTGGCATCCCTGATGTCCGTTATCGGTTACTCACTGAACGACAGTATCGTGGTATCTGACCGTATTCGTGAAAACTTCCGTAAGATCCGTCGCGGCACGCCGTACGAAATCTTTAACGTGTCGTTGACCCAGACGCTGCACCGTACGTTGATCACCTCCGGCACCACCCTGATGGTGATCCTGATGCTGTTCCTGTTCGGTGGCCCGGTGCTGGAAGGCTTCTCGCTGACCATGCTGATCGGTGTGTCTATCGGTACGGCCTCGTCTATCTACGTCGCGTCCGCGCTGGCGCTGAAGCTGGGCATGAAGCGCGAGCATCTGATCCAGCAGAAAGTCGAGAAAGAAGGGGCGGATCAGCCGTCCATTCTGCCGTAAGCGTCTTATGCGGTATCGAAATCCCGGCCTGCTGGCCGGGATTTTTTTGTCTGCATCTCACAAACACTCCTGACAGTATGCTGTCAGGAGCCCTGTCGTAGACTCCTTCTGAACCCTAACAACAGGCAGGAGGACGTATGAAAAGTGTCATTAACTGGTTTGAAATTCCGGTCGCCGATATGGATCGCGCCATCAAATTTTATGAGTCGGTGATGCAGGTCGCGCTGCGGCGCGAGAAGATGGACGTGGCTGAGCTGGCGGTTTTCCCGCACGAGGATCCGGCCACCGGCGGCGCGCTGGCGAAATTTGACGGCGTTACACCCTCTTCGCAGGGCGCTATTATTTACCTGCATACTGACAATCTGGCGGCCACGCTCGATCGTATTGCTTCTGCGGGCGGTGAGTGCGTGTTTGGCCCGCTGGAACTGCCGCAAGGCATTGGCACTATAGCCCTGTTTACCGACAGCGAAGGTAATCGCGTCGGCCTCCATCAACCGGTATGAGAGTAAACCGATGACCCGACGCGCTGACCGTTTGTTCCAGATTGTGCAGATCCTGCGGGGCAGGCGTCTGACAACGGCAGCGCATCTGGCGGAAAGGCTTGGCGTGTCCGAGCGCACGGTGTACCGCGATATCCGCGACCTGTCGCTTTCCGGCGTGCCGGTGGAAGGCGAGGCGGGAAGCGGATATCGGCTAATGTCGGGTTTTGATTTACCCCCGTTGATGCTGACCAACAAGGAGTCCGAGGCGCTGATGGTGGCGATCCGTCTGCTCAAAACCTGGGGCGGGGAATCGCTGTCGCGCGAGCTGGAGTCGGCCCAGGAAAAAGTGCTGGCGATCCTGCCAGAAGAGAGCCGCCGCAAAGCTGAACAGACGCGAATTTACGCACCGGATATTGCCCTTCAGCCACACTCCCGTAGTGGTTTTGACGTAATCCACCAGGCAATTTCTGCCCTGCGTGTGCTGGCGCTGCACTATCGCGATGAAGCCGGGCAGTTAACCTGGCGTGAGGTTCAGCCGCTGGGGCTGTTCTTCTGGGGTGAGCACTGGCTGCTGGCGGCATGGTGTGAACGGCGCGATGACTACCGCTGCTTCCGTCTCGACCGGTGTTTGCATATTACGCTGACGGAAAGACGCTTTAGCGAAAGCGCGGACAGGTCTTTGGCGGATTTTTTGCGCAAGGTGAAGCAGTAAAAAGCCGGGTGGCGAGGTAAAAGCAAAACGGCAACGATGTTGCCGTTTTTTGTGTTTGCGCCCTCTCCCGTGGGAGAGGGAAGGGGTGAGGGCACCAGCCCGCACAATCCCGCACTAATTAGAAGTTGTAACCCACGACCAGGTAACCGCCCCAACCGGTAGAACGAACGCTGAAGTCGCCGTTGCCGAAGTTCAGGCTGGCGTCGTCGTTCCACTGACCACCGTTGTGCCAGTAACGCGCAACAACAGAGTAGTGCCAGTGATCGTAGTTCAGCGCCAGGATGTGGCTGGACGCGATGGAGTCGTTAGTGCGCGCTTTTCTGCCGTTCAGGTCGCGGAAATCGTTATCGCCCAGGTCTGAACCCCAGTCAAAGTTGGTGAAGCCGATATAGCTCAGGTTGCCGCCCCACAGTTGGGTAATTGGCACAAAGTATTTCACTTTGAAACGGTAGCCATCCCACTCGTTCTCGTTCGCAGCGCCGTAGTTCTGCCACTGGTATTTTGCGTAGACGTTCATGGACAGGCTCATCGGCAGGCCAGTCTCAATGTCTGTACCCAGACCCATATACCAGGTGCTCTGGCGACCGGACTTGTTGCGGCCCATGTCGTAGATGTAGTTGTTTGCGAAATACCACTCTTTGAACGGACCAAACGCCAGGCTGGTACCAGTCAGTTTATCAATGGAGAAGCGTGGTTCGATCTCCATGAACAGTGGGGAACCGTGGTTCCAGATACCTTTCGCGTCGGTGTTACCGCCGAAGAATACCGGTGCGTCCATGTAGCCATAGAAATCAAACCAGTCTTTTTTAGCGAATGCTTCGTACTCGAGGTAAGTATCGTTACGGATCTGCGGTCCGAAACGGGTATGGTAGCTGCCTACCACGTTAACGCTCTGGTGCCACCAGTCGGAGAGGTATTGTGGTTTGTCGTTTTCCGCTGCGTTAACAGTGAAAGAGGAGGACAGTGCCAGAACTGCACCGGCTGCGAGTAATGTTTTTTTCATAATCATGCCACTGATTGAAATTCCCTTCCGGGAGTGAAAAATGCGCGAATTGCGTTTCTAAATATTTCGTGTTTCTGCGGAGCCTATTATAGGAATCCTTGCTCACAAAAATATGTGTTGTTTCACATATCTCTCACATACGTAATCGATTGCGTTCACGTTTGCGTACTTTAGACGGGCGCGATTGTAGCGGCAATCATTTATGTTGCCAATCCATACGAAATGTAAATGTTAGCGGAGTGACATTTCACTCCGCTAAAAGGGCGGGTTATTGCGCGGCGGGTTGAATGTCGTGAATACGGATAAAGCCCAGCTGTTCTGGCGTCAGTCCGCTCAGCTGGAGCGGGATGTCAACATCGCTCGGCGCCAGCGTGCTGGCGGGGGCGGTGAAGAGCTGATTCTTCACGTTCACTTCCTGATAGCTCTCCGTGGTGCCCTGAATCTGGCCCCACTCTACGGTGCCGCTGAACGCGGGCAGCGGATCGTTGGACTCACCCTGAATGCGTAATGTTGCGCGAGTACCATCGGCATTCGCTGCAACATTCACCAGAGACATCTTTAGCGTGCCAATCTGGCTGTTCAGACGCGCGGGCGTGTTTGCACCTGGCAATAAATAAACGCCATTGCTGGATTTGGCATTCAGCGCGTTCTGCTGGGTGATCTTCACGGTTTCTTTATTAAGTTTGTCCATCGCCACGTTAAGCGTATTCACGCTTTGTTTCATCTCGCGGACTTCGCTTTGCTGTGCGCAGGCGCTAAGCGTGAACAGGCTCCCCACCAGCACTATTTTCAGGTAACGTCTTGTCATTGCGTTTAATTCCTTGAAATCACAGATTGCTGCAATGGTAGACAGGATAGTGCCGTCAGGCATAGATCCTTTGTCTCAAAAAGCTCTTCCTTTGTTGTCGGGCCAGTTCAGGGTAAAATAGAAATCAGTTAACCAGATAACAGGGACATCGTATGCATTGCCCATTTTGCTCCGCTGTGGATACCAAAGTCATCGACTCACGTCTTGTAGGCGAAGGGTCTTCCGTGCGTCGTCGTCGGCAGTGTCTGGTGTGCAACGAGCGTTTTACCACCTTCGAGGTGGCAGAGTTGGTAATGCCGCGCGTGGTAAAAAGTAACGATGTGCGCGAACCGTTCAATGAAGAAAAACTGCGTAGCGGGATGCTCAAGGCGCTGGAAAAACGGCCCGTCAGCTCCGATGACGTCGAAATGGCGTTAAACCACATTAAATCTTATCTGCGGGGGTTAGGTGAGCGCGAAGTGCCGAGCAAAATGATCGGCAATCTGGTGATGGAACAGCTGAAAAAGCTCGATAAAGTCGCCTATATCCGCTTTGCCTCCGTTTACCGCAGCTTCGAAGACATCAAAGAGTTTGGCGAAGAGATCGCCCGCTTACAGGATTAAGACCATGCACGACGAGATGTACATGGCGCGAGCCATGAAGCTGGCGCAGCGCGGTCGGTTTACCACTCACCCTAACCCCAATGTCGGGTGCGTCATTGTTAAAGATGGTGAGATCGTGGGGGAAGGTTTTCACTATCGCGCAGGCGAGCCGCATGCTGAAGTGCATGCCTTGCGCATGGCGGGGGAGAAAGCGCGTGGCGCGACGGCCTATGTGACGCTGGAGCCATGCAGCCACCATGGGCGTACGCCGCCGTGCTGTGAAGCGCTGATTGCGGCGGGCGTCTCGCGCGTTGTCGCCGCCATGCAGGATCCTAACCCGCAGGTAGCGGGCCGCGGACTGTATCGTCTGCAACAGGAAGGAATCGACGTCAGCCACGGCCTGATGATGCAGGATGCGGAAGCCCTGAATAAAGGCTTCCTGAAGCGTATGCGCACCGGCTTCCCGTTTATCCAGCTTAAGCTTGGCGCGTCACTGGATGGCCGCACGGCGATGGCGAACGGCGAGAGCCAGTGGATCACCTCGCCACAGGCAAGGCGCGATGTGCAACGTCTGCGCGCGCAAAGCCATGCTATTCTCACCAGCAGTGAAACGGTACTGGCTGACGATCCGGCCATGACCGTACGCTGGGAAGAGCTGAATGCAGATACGCAGGCGCTCTATCCGCAGGAGAACCTGCGTCAGCCGCTGCGCATTATTATTGATAGCCAGAACCGCGTGACGCCGGAGCACCGCATCGTGCAGCAGCCGGGGGAAACCTGGATTGCACGCACCAAAGAAGATACGCGCGAATGGCCGCAAGGCGTGCGCAGCATTACGGTGCCGGAACATAACGGGCATCTGGATCTGGTGGTGCTGATGATGTTGCTCGGCAAACAGCAGGTCAACAGTATCTGGGTTGAAGCCGGTCCGACGCTCGCCGGCGCACTGCTTCAGGCGGGGCTGGTGGATGAGCTTCTCGTCTACGTTGCGCCTAAACTGTTAGGTAACGACGCGCGCGGCCTGTTTGTGCTGCCCGGCCTTGAAAAACTGGCCGATGCGCCGCAACTCTCATTCAGTGAGATTCGTCCGGTAGGCCCGGATGTCTGCCTCCATTTAACGACAGCGTAATTGCTCCTGAAATAGGGAAGCAGTACGCAAAGTATTATGATAAAATCCGCCCCCCTGCGGGGCCAAATGAACCCGTAAAGGAAGAGTATGAACATTATTGAAGCTGCTGTAGCTACCCCGGACGCTCGCGTCGCCATCACCATTGCGCGTTTCAACAACTTCATCAATGATAGCCTGCTGGAAGGTGCGGTTGACGCCCTGAAACGTATCGGCCAGGTTAAAGATGACAACATTACCGTCGTTTGGGTACCAGGTGCTTACGAACTGCCACTGGCAGCGGGCGCGCTGGCGAAAACCGGTAAATACGACGCGGTGATTGCGCTGGGTACTGTTATTCGTGGCGGCACTGCGCACTTCGAATACGTTGCGGGCGGTGCAAGCAATGGTCTGGCGCACGTTGCGCAGGATGCTGAAATTCCTGTCGCGTTCGGCGTGCTGACCACCGAAAGTATTGAACAAGCCATCGAACGTGCTGGCACCAAAGCCGGTAACAAAGGTGCAGAAGCTGCACTGACCGCGCTTGAAATGATCAATGTATTGAAAGCCATCAAGGCCTGATTTTTTTGTAAGGGGAATTCCGTGAAACCTGCTGCTCGTCGCCGCGCCCGTGAATGTGCCGTCCAGGCACTTTACTCCTGGCAGTTGTCCCAGAACGACATCGCTGATGTTGAATACCAGTTCCTGTCAGAACAGGACGTGAAAGACGTTGACGTTCTGTACTTCCGTGAACTGCTGTCGGGAGTGGCGACTAATAGCGCGTATCTCGATGGTCTGATGAAGCCATACCTGTCCCGTCTGCTCGAAGAGCTGGGCCAGGTCGAAAAAGCAGTGTTGCGTATCGCGCTGTTTGAGCTGTCTAAACGTGATGATGTGCCGTACAAAGTGGCCATCAACGAAGCGATCGAACTGGCGAAAACCTTCGGCGCTGAAGACAGCCACAAGTTTGTTAACGGCGTGCTGGATAAAGCCGCACCTGCGATCCGTCCCCACAAAAAGTGATCCGCAAACCGGAGTTCTGCATTGCCTGACGGGCAGTGTGGCTCCGGTTTTTTCTTTTATTTGCTGAGGCATAACGTATGGCATGTGGCGAATTCTCCCTGATTGCCCGTTATTTCGACCGTGTCAGAACCTCTCGTCTTGATGTTGAAACCGGCATCGGCGATGACTGCGCACTTCTCAATATTCCCGAAAAACAGACGCTGGCAATCAGCACCGACACCTTAGTGTGTGGGCGACATTTCCTGCCCGACATCGATCCTGCCGATCTGGCGTATAAAGCACTGGCGGTTAACGTCAGCGATCTGGCGGCAATGGGCGCCGACCCGGCCTGGCTGACGCTGGCTCTGACCTTGCCAGAGGTGGATGAAGCCTGGCTTGAAGCCTTCAGCGATGCCCTGTTTGAGCAGCTGAATTATTACGATATGCAGCTGATTGGCGGTGATACCACTGCCGGTCCGCTGTCGATGACCCTGGCAATCCACGGCTATGTGCCTGCCGGGCGCGCGCTGAAACGTTCGGGCGCAAAACCGGGCGACTGGATCTACGTGACCGGTACGCCGGGGGATAGCGCGGCAGGGCTGGCAATCCTTCAGAACCGTTTAACGGTTGAAGATGCTGACGATGCGGCGTACCTGGTGAAGCGCCATCTCCGGCCCACGCCGCGTATTTTGCACGGCCAGGCGCTGCGCGAGCGGGCCAGTTCGGCTATCGATTTGTCTGACGGGCTGATCTCCGATCTCGGCCATATCCTGAAAGCCAGCGGCGTGGGCGCGCGGATCGATCTGGATCTGTTTCCTCTGTCAGAGCCGTTGCGTCGCCATGCCGAGCCTGAGCAGGCGCTGCGATGGGCGTTATCCGGTGGAGAAGATTATGAGCTGTGCTTCACGGTGCCTGAGCTGAATCGCGGAACACTGGATGTGGCGTTAGCGCATCTGGGGGCGAAATTTACCTGCATCGGGCAGGTGATGCCGGAAAGTGAAGGGCTGCTGTTTGTCCGCGACGGCGCCCCGGTTACGCTTGACTGGAAAGGGTACGATCACTTCGCGTAATTTTGTGCGCTCTGTATTGCCGGGTGGCGCTGCGCTTACCCGGCCTACGGATTTTGTTCCCTGAATTGTTTATTTAAACCCTACCACCGGATGTTGCTGATACGGCGTCTCCAGCTCGGCAATCTGCTCCGGCGTCAACGATAAGTCCACCGCACTCAACAACTCATCCAGCTGTTCTTCCCGCGATGTGCCCACAATCGGCGCGGCGACACCGCGCTTGCTCAGCAGCCACGCCAGTGCCACCTGCGCGCGCGTTGCACCGATATCGTCGGCGATCCCGGCTAAGCGTTCGGCAATTAACGCATCGCTGGTTTCTGTATCGTCATACAGGTTTTTACCCACTTCGTCCGATACCAGCCGGGCGGTGGTTTCGCCCCACGGACGGGTTAACCTTCCGCGCGCCAGCGGGCTCCACGGGATCACCGCCACGCCTTCCTGGTAGCAGAGCGGCAGCATCTCGCGCTCTTCTTCCCGGTAAATCAGGTTGTAGTGATCCTGCATGGTGACAAAGCGCGCCCAGCCGTGCTGTGCCTGGAGATCGAGCGCCTGGGCAAACTGTGAGGCATGCATGGACGATGCGCCGATGTAGCGCGCTTTACCGGCTTTCACGACGTCGTTCAACGCTTCAAGCGTCTCTTCGATCGGGGTGTTGTAATCCCAGCGGTGGATTTGCAGCAGGTCGACGTAATCCATGTTCAGGCGTCTGAGGCTGTCATCAATAGAACGCAGGATCTGCGCGCGAGAAAGGCCTTCCGCCAGGTCGCCTGACGGGTAGTACACCTTAGTGGCGACCACAACGTCATCACGACGGGCAAAATCTCGCAGGGCGCGGCCAACAATCTCTTCGCTGCTGCCGTCGGAGTAGCTGTTGGCGGTATCGAAGAAGTTGATGCCGCCGTCAATGGCGCGCTTGATGATGGGGCGGCTGCTCTCTTCCGGCAGCGTCCAGGCATGATTTCCCCGGTCAGGCTCGCCAAACGTCATGCATCCCAGGCAAAGCCGGGACACCTTAAGGTCCGTTTTTCCTAATGTCGTGTATTGCATGGTTCCGCTCCTGCTGTTTAAACAATACGTTTAAGCATAGCAGGAGCAGAAAAGGGGAGGGATCAGGCCAGCCAGGTGCGGATTTTGGCTTCGATACCGGCGGCGTCCAGACCAATGTCGGCGCGCGCCTCATCCTGGGTGCCTTGCGGGATGAAGTGGTCCGGCAGGCCGAGATTAAGCACCGGAACGGCTTTACGGTTCGCCATCAGCACTTCGTTCACGCCGCTACCCGCGCCACCCATGATGGCGTTCTCTTCCAGCGTGACCAGCACGTCATGGCTTTCCGCCATGCTCAGAATCAGAGATTCATCGAGCGGCTTCACGAAGCGCATATCGACCAGCGTCGCATTAAGGTTTTCAGCGACTTTTGCCGCTTCCGGCATCAGCGTACCAAAGTTCAGGATCGCCACTTTTTCACCGCGGCGTTTCACCAGAGCTTTACCGATATCCAGTTTTTCCAGCGGCTGTAATTCAACGCCAAGGGCATTACCGCGCGGATAACGTACGGCGCAGGGGCCGTCCTGATAGTGGTAACCGGTATACAGCATCTGACGACACTCGTTTTCGTCGCTTGGCGTCATGATCACCATGTCCGGGATGCAGCGCAGGAAGGAGAGATCAAACGCGCCCTGGTGCGTCTGGCCGTCAGCCCCCACAATGCCCGCGCGATCGATAGCAAACAGCACCGGCAGCTTCTGGATGGCAACGTCATGGATAACCTGATCGTAGGCGCGTTGCAGGAAGGTAGAGTAGATCGCCACCACCGGCTTGTAGCCGCCAATCGCCAGGCCCGCAGCAAAAGTGACCGCGTGTTGCTCGGCAATGGCGACGTCGAAATACTGGTCCGGGTATTTTTTGGAAAACTCCACCATGCCGGAGCCTTCACGCATGGCAGGCGTCACCGCCATCAGCATGTTGTCTTTCGCCGCCGTTTCGCACAGCCAGTCGCCGAAGATTTTTGAGTAGCTCGGCATCCCGCCGCTGCTTTTCGGCAGGCAGCCGCTGGTATGGTCGAACTTAGGCACCGCGTGGAAGGTGATCGGATCTTTCTCCGCCGGTTCGTAACCACGCCCTTTTTTGGTCATGATATGCAGGAACTGAGGGCCTTTCAGGTCGCGCATGTTTTTAAGCGTCGTCACCAGGCCCAGCACATCGTGGCCGTCCACCGGGCCGATATAGTTAAAGCCCAGCTCTTCGAACAGCGTACCCGGCACGACCATGCCTTTGATGTGTTCTTCGGTACGCTTAAGCAGCTCTTTGATCGGCGGTACGCCGGAGAAGACTTTTTTACCGCCTTCACGCAGTGAGGAGTAAAGCTTGCCGGACAGCAGCTGCGCCAGATGGTTATTCAGCGCGCCGACGTTCTCGGAGATCGACATTTCGTTATCGTTGAGGATCACCAGCATGTCCGGTTTGATATCGCCCGCGTGGTTCATGGCCTCAAAGGCCATCCCGGCGGTGATCGCCCCGTCGCCAATCACGCAGACAGTGCGACGTTGTTTATTCTCTTTTTCGGCGGCAACGGCAATACCAATGCCCGCAGAAATGGAGGTGGAAGAGTGGCCGACGCTTAACACGTCATATTCACTCTCGCCGCGCCACGGGAACGGGTGCAGGCCCCCTTTCTGGCGAATGGTGCCAATTTTATCGCGACGACCGGTCAGAATTTTGTGCGGATAGGCCTGGTGGCCGACATCCCAGATCAGCTGATCGAACGGCGTGTTATAGACGTAATGCAACGCCACGGTCAGCTCAACCGTGCCAAGTCCGGAGGCGAAGTGGCCGCTGGAGCGGCTAACGCTGTCGAGCAGGTAGCGACGCAGCTCGTCACACAGCTTCGGCAGACTCTCTTTCGGCAACAGACGTAACTCCTGAGTGGAGTCAACTAACGCCAGTGTCGGGTATTTGGCAATATCAAAACTCATCAAAGGCTCATCGAGATTTATAGTTTATTTATCACGCTGGATTATGTAGTCCGCTAGCGCTTCCAGTGCCGAGGTATCCAGCGATTGCGCGGCCAGCTCATTCAGCGACTGGCGGGCATCGTCTATCAGATCCCGGGCTTTACGTTGGGCATGCTCAAGGCCCAACAGGGCGGGATAGGTACTTTTGCCAAGCTGCTGATCCGCACCCTGACGTTTTCCCAATGTTGCAGTATCGCCCACCACATCCAGAATGTCATCCTGAACCTGGAATGCCAGACCGATACTTTCTGCGTATCTGTCCAGAATCGGCAGGGCTTTACGCCCGCGTTCACCCGCGCTCAGCGCGCCCAGGCGAACGGCTGCACGAATCAGTGCGCCCGTTTTGTGACGGTGGATGCGCTCCAGCTGTTCCAGAGTAACCTGACGACCTTCAGCCTCTAAATCCAGCGCCTGGCCGCCGCACATCCCGGCGACGCCGCTGGCCATTGCCAGTTCGGACACCATTGCCAGACGATCGCGATCGCTCACTTCAACCATCGGCGCATCGCTCAAAATGGAGAAGGCCAGAGTTTGCAGCGCATCACCCGCCAGAATGGCATTCGCTTCGCCAAATTTGATATGGCAGGTTGGCTGACCGCGACGCAGATCGTCATCGTCCATGGCTGGCAAATCATCGTGGATCAGCGAATAGGCGTGGATACACTCCACGGCGGCTGCCGGGGCGTCCAGCGTGTTATCGCTGATACCGAACATGTTGCCCGTGGCATACACCAGGAATGGACGCAGGCGTTTACCCCCCAAGAGTGCGCCATAGTGCATGGCTTCAACCAGTGGAGTGTTCTGAAAAGGCTGCGGCTCAATGAAACGGCGCAGCGCGTCGTTGGCGCGGATGACGCGCGCCTGAAGCGCGTTGGAGAAATCCATTTACTCGGCGTCCGGTGTGAATGGCGTGGTTTTAGCGTCTTCGCTGTCGGAAAGCAGGATCTGCACACGCTGCTCGGCCTGCTGAAGCTTTACCTGCCCCTGGCGCGCAAGCTGCACACCGCGTTCAAATTCGTTGAGGGCATCTTCCAGCGGTAAATCGCCGCTCTCGAGGCGGGTAACAATCTGCTCAAGCTCACTCAGCGCAGTTTCAAAACTGGCCGGTGCGTCGTTCTTCTTCGGCATAGTGAATTAACTCTTATATTCTTCGCCCCAACATGGTAACGGACTCGGGGCAATTATCAAATAACGCGAGTGGCGCGATGGTGGTATACTTGCGCGCCTGGATGCAGCCACGGGTGTGGGCTGCTGTATCATTTTCCACTACAAGCCTTTATAAGCTTGCCTAAGAAACATTGCCGCCATGAAGTTTATCATTAAATTGTTCCCCGAAATCACCATCAAAAGCCAATCTGTGCGTTTGCGCTTTATTAAAATTCTCACCGGGAACATTCGTAACGTATTAAAACACTACGACGAAACGCTCGCTGTGGTGCGTCACTGGGACCACGTTGAAGTCCGCGCGAAAGACGAAAGCAAACGTCTTGATATTCGCGACGCGCTGACCCGTATTCCTGGTATTCATCATATTCTGGAAGTGGAAGACGTTCCGTTCAGCGATATGCACGATATCTTCGAAAAGGCGCTGGTACAGTACCGCGACCAGATCGAAGGCAAAACCTTCTGCGTGCGCGTGAAGCGTCGTGGTAAACACGAGTTCAGCTCGATTGAAGTCGAGCGCTACGTTGGCGGCGGTCTGAACCAGCACGTTGAGACGGCGCGCGTGCGCCTGACTAACCCGGACGTTACCGTTAATCTTGAGATCGAGAACGATCGTCTGCTGCTGGTTAAGGGTCGTTATGAAGGTATTGGTGGTTTCCCGATCGGCACGCAGGAAGATGTGCTGTCGCTGATCTCGGGCGGCTTCGACTCCGGTGTCTCCAGCTACATGCTGATGCGTCGCGGCTGCCGCGTGCACTACTGCTTCTTTAACCTGGGCGGCGCGGCGCATGAAATCGGCGTTCGTCAGGTGGCGCATTACCTGTGGAACCGCTTCGGCAGCTCCCACCGCGTGCGTTTTGTGGCAATCAATTTCGAACCGGTGGTCGGCGAGATTCTGGAGAAAGTGGACGACGGCCAGATGGGCGTCATCCTGAAGCGCATGATGGTGCGTGCGGCATCCAAAGTGGCTGAACGCTACGGCGTGCAGGCGCTGGTCACCGGTGAAGCGCTGGGGCAGGTCTCCAGCCAGACGCTGACCAACCTGCGCCTGATCGACAACGTGTCTGATACCCTGATCCTGCGTCCGCTGATCTCCCATGATAAAGAGCACATCATCGATCTGGCGCGCGAAATCGGTACCGAAGATTTTGCCCGTACCATGCCGGAATATTGCGGTGTGATCTCAAAAAGTCCAACCATTAAAGCGGTGAAGGCGAAGATCGAAGCGGAAGAAGAGAACTTCGATTTCAGCATCCTGGAAAAAGTGGTGGCGGAAGCGTCCAACATCGATATCCGTGAGATCGCCCAGCAGACCGAGCAGGAAGTGGTTGAGGTGGAGACGGTCAGCGGCTTTGGTGCTAACGATACGATTCTGGATATCCGTTCTGTTGATGAGCAGGATGACAAGCCGTTGCAGGTGGAAGGCGTGGAGGTGGTTTCGCTGCCGTTCTACAAGCTGAGCACCCAGTTTGGCGATCTCGACCAGAGCAAAACGTATCTGCTGTGGTGTGAGCGTGGGGTCATGAGCCGTTTGCAGGCGCTGTATCTGCGTGAGCAGGGCTTCGCGAACGTGAAGGTGTATCGCCCGTAGTTTATTGTCGGGGAGTGCGGCCTGATGCCCTCACCCCGTCCCTCTCCCACAGGGAGAGGCCGCAAACATTAAAAACGGCAACCTCGGGTTGCCGTTTTGCTTTTACCTTGCGCCACCCGACTTTTTTATTCGTAGTAGTTATAAATCCCCGCCGCCATCACCAGTGATGACGCGACTTCGTACGCTTTTTCGCGCCCAACCAGCAGGTCAATAATCTTCAGGCCAAAATCAATGGCGGTGCCCGGCCCCTGGCTGGTGAGCAGGTTAACGCGCGGATCCCAGACCACGCGTTTATCCACCCACTGGTCTTCCGGAATTGTATCCTTCAGACCAGGGAAGCCGGTCATATTGCCGATGGGGAAAATGTCGTGCGGAACCAGCACCGTACCTGCGGCTGCACAGATTGCCGCGACGATACGCCCGGAAAGATGAAACTGACGAACGGTTTCAACCAGCAGCGGGCTGTCGCGGAAACACTCAGCCCCCTTCAGACCACCCGGCAGAACGATAATGTCGTAATCACCGTCCGCCACCTGTACAAGCGGTGCATCCGCCAGAATCTTCACCCCACGCGAGCAGGTAATCGCCAGGCTTCCGTCGCTGGCGACGCTGGCGGTAGTAACCTTAATACCACCACGTACCAGCAAATCAATGGTGGTGACCGCTTCTGTCTCTTCGCTACCAGGGGCGAGGCATACCAGTGCCGATGCGCTCATACTCACTCTCCTTTCGTTTTACTAACTCAAACAGACGGCTGTTTTCCGCAACGGTAATGCCGTGTGCCCGGGCGCGTTTTAACAGATAACCGGTAATGTAATCAATTTCGGTATGCCGCATAGCCCGGATATCCTGCAACATTGAGGAGATATTTTCTGCCGTACTCTCAATCACCTGGTCGACATAATAACGTAAATCGGACTCTGAGGTGTGGTAGCCTTCGCGTTCAATGACGGCGGCAACTTCCCGGCAAATCAGCGCTACCCGATCAGGATGCTGGCGCAGTTCACCGTTAGGGCAATCCAGCAGGGCGGTCAGCGGATTAATCGCGCAGTTCACCGCCAGTTTGCGCCACAGTTCCGCGCGAATGTTATTGTGCCAGGCGACGTCAGGCAGCGTGCTTTGCAGGGTATCCGCAAGATAGCTGTAATCGCCGGGCTGTTCACGCGCGGGACCGATATGAGTGATACCACTGGCAACATGGATAATGACGTTACCGTCGCGACGCGCCGCGTGGGTGGTTGTCCCCATCAGCAGCGGTTGCCGGACAGATTTTAGCTCTTCAATGGTACCCATACCGTTGTGAATCAGCAGGATTGGCGTGCTTTCAGGTAACTGGGCGGCCAGGCTTTTCACCGCATCGGAGACCTGCCAGGCCTTCAGCGTGACCAGCAGCAAATCGCTGGTGGCAAGAAATTCCGGATCGTTTGCCGTCAAAGACTCATTAAAAATTGAACCGTCTGTACCCATCACGTTCACACTGCAATAGGGCTGGGGAATTCGCAGCCAGCCCTGAACGTCGTGTCCCTGTTTGCATAGCGCTGTAAGCCAGAGTTGGCCAAGGGCTCCGCATCCAAGCACTGTTACTTTCATCGTTCCTCCTCACCTGCAACGGCGCCAGGTGCTATGACGCTAAGTATAGCGCCATCAGCTAAGCTTCTCGTTATGCCTCGTTGCGGGTATTATGCAACGCAACAAAAATGAAGGGAGAAGAAAAGATGCCATCTTTCGATATTGTTTCTGAAGTTGATTTGCAGGAAGCGCGTAACGGCGTAGAAAATGCTGTCCGTGAGGTTGAGTCACGTTTCGATTTTCGTGGCGTTGAGGCGACCATTGAACTGAACGACGCGAACAAGACGATCAAAGTCCTGAGCGAGTCTGATTTCCAGGTCAACCAGTTGCTGGATATCCTGCGCGCCAAGCTGCTCAAGCGCGGCATTGAAGGGACCTCACTCGATGTGCCGGAAGATTTTGTTCACAGCGGCAAAACCTGGTTTGTGGAAGCGAAGCTGAAGCAGGGAATTGAAAGCGCCGTGCAGAAGAAAATCGTGAAGCTTATCAAAGACAGTAAGCTCAAAGTGCAGGCGCAGATCCAGGGGGAAGAGATCCGCGTGACCGGAAAATCCCGTGATGACCTGCAATCCGTGATGGCGCTGGTGCGTGGCGGCGATCTCGGTCAGCCATTCCAGTTTAAAAACTTCCGCGATTAAGACAATCATGCCCGGCTAAACCGGGCATTTTTTCAGGCCTTCAGCGCCTGCTCTACCTCAAAGCGGTTAGTCACTTTGCTGTCAATTTTGACATACGCACTGCGCTCTTCCGGGACAATCAGCACTTCGCTCACGCCCTCTGTCGCTTCCAGACGCTGTTGTAACGCGTCACCGATTGCCACGTCATCGGGAATTTCTACCCGCAGGCTACTCACGTAACGCGGCTCTTTCATGGTGCTGGCCACAAACAGCCAGAGCATCGCCAGCAGCGCACCGGCGAGGAAAACGGTCTGGGAGTCAAACAGACCATCCACCCAGCCGCCGAGTGACCCGCCGATCGCCACGCCGAGAAACTGGCTGGTGGAGTAAATGCCCATCGCGGTGCCTTTGTATCCTGCCGGAGACTCTTTGCTGATAAGCGACGGCAGCAGGGCTTCCATCAGATTAAAGGCCAGGAAGAACAGTTGTACGCCAGCGATCAGCTCCCAGAAATGCGGGCCGGCGCCCCACAGCACAATCTCGGCAATCAGCAGTAACGCCACGCAGCCCACGAAGACGCGTTTCATTTTGCGCTTCACTTCGGCGTAAATAATGAAGGGCACAACGGAGACAAACGAGATCAGCATTGTGACCAGATAAATTTTCCAGTGCTCTGCCGCCGGAAAACCTGCTGAGGCCAGTTGACCGGGCAGGGCGACAAAGGTGGACATCAGCAGAATGTGCAGGCACATAATGCCGAAGTTCAGCTTAAGCAGGCGCGGCTCGGCGATGACTTTGCTGAAGCAGCCTTTGACCATCCCGGATTCACGGTTGAGGACGTGGTTTTTACTGTCAGGTACAACCCACAGCGTGAGTGCGATCCCGATGGTCGCCAGCACCGCAATCATCCAGAACAGGGCGTGCAGGCCGAGTGAATGGGTGATAACGGGCCCCAGCACCATGGCAATGGCAAACGTGACGCCAAAGCTGACGCCGATAAACGCCATGGCTTTGGTGCGGTTTTGCTCGCGGGTTAAGTCTGACAGCAGCGCCATCACGGCGGCGGCAATCGCCCCGGAACCTTGCAGGGCGCGCCCAAGAATAATTCCCCAGATGGAGTGGGAGAGGGCGGCGATGATGCTGCCGAGCACAAACACCAGCAGCCCGCCGACAATCAGCGGTTTGCGACCCACTCGGTCGGAGAGCAAGCCAAAGGGGATCTGGAATATTGCCTGCGCCAGGCCGTAGATACCGATCGCCAGACCGATCAGCGCTTCGCTGGCACCCTGTAACGCCATGCCATATGTGGTCAGAACGGGCAGGACCATAAACATGCCAAGCATCCGCAGCGAGAAAACAGTCCCTAAACCCCAGGTCGCACGCAGTTCGCCTGGCGTCATTTTATAATCGTTCATTACCACCTCAGTTCAAAAGCAGGCCATAGTGTAGTGCGGGGAAGGGGCGGGGTAAATAATCGGTTATTTAACAAATATTACATACGTTACTAATAGATTTCATGAATAAAAAAGGGGTGCCGAAGCACCCCTTTATGTCCTTGCTATAGCTTACCAGACGTAAGTCAGCAGGTTTTGTGAATCAGGCACCATGAAGTCTACGGACATCATCACGGACAGGGAGGTGATGGCGACAATCGAGAACACAAACAGCTTGCGTGCCCAAACCTTGTCATCTTCCACTTTGTAACCGCGCAGGGCCATGCCGAGCCACCAGACGCTCACCGCAGCTGCTACCACCAGATATTTATATCCGGCGTAACCGCCCAGAGAGAGCATCAGCGTTGCCACGGCAAAAGCGATGATGTAGAGCGTGATGTGGTTCTTGGCAACCGAAATGCCTTTCACGACCGGCAGAACCGGAATGTTCGCCGCCTGATAATCCTTAAAGCGGAAAATCGCGATGGCGTAGGAGTGCGGCATCTGCCACAGGCTAAAGATAGCCAGCAGGATCAGCGCACCGCTGTCGAACTCGTTCGTGACGGCGCAATAGCCAATCACCGGCGGCGCAGCGCCGGAGAGAGAACCAATCAGCGTGCCGTAGACGGAGTGACGTTTCATATAAAGGCTGTAGACGCCTACATACACCACGAACCCCATCACCCCCAGCCAGCAGGCCAGCGGGTTAGCACCAAACCACAGCAGCATAAAGCCAGCAATACCCAGCAAGGTGGCGTACACCAGCGAGACGGAAGGGGCAATCAGGCCTTTAACCAGCACCCGATTTTTGGTCCTTTCCATCTTCTTGTCGATATCCATGTCGATGTAGTTGTTAAATACACAACCGGACGCAACCACCAGTGACACACCGACCAGCGTGTAAATAAAGAGGGTGTAATCAATGCTGCCTTTAGAGGCCAGCAGGAACCCTCCGATTACGGAGATCAGGTTGCCAAAGATGATGCCTGGTTTCGTGACTTGCAGGTATTGCTTAAACATACTCGCCGCTCTTAGTGAACCATCATGTTGTAGTTAAGGTTCCACATAATCCAGATGGAACCGACTACCAGGATAGCGATGATAATCACGGTAAAGATAAAGGCCGTCATGTTCCAGCCTTCATCGGACTTGGTGTTCATGTGCAGGAAGCAAACCAGATGCACCAGAATCTGAATCACCGCGGTCACCAGGATTGCGCCCAGGATAACCGGCTTAGATGCAGAACCGTTCATCACCATCCAGAACGGGATCACCGTCAGAATGATCGACAGGATGAAACCTGTCATGTAGGTTTTTACGCTGCCGTGGGAAGCGCCATGATCGTTAGAATGACTCATTACATCGCCCCCATCAGATAGACAACAGAGAACACACAGATCCATACCACGTCCAGGAAGTGCCAGAACAGGCTCAGGCACATAATACGGGTACGGTTAGTACTGGTCAGGCCGCGACGGGAGATCTGGAACATCAGTACCGCCATCCAGATCAGACCCGAGGTCACGTGCAGACCGTGGGTGCCGACCAGCGCGAAGAACGCTGACAGGAAGCCGCTACGATCCGGGCCGAAACCTTCCATGATCAGGTGATGGAATTCATAGATTTCCATCCCGATAAAGCCAGCACCAAACAGCCAGGTCAACGCCAGCCAGGAGACAACCTGGCTCTTGTTGTTTTTGTACATGGCGATAGCCGCCATGCCGTAGGTGATGGAGCTGAATAACAGCAGTGCGGTTTCAACCAGTACGAACGGCAGCTCAAAGATGTCCTTACCGGTCGGGCCGCCCGCTGTGCCGTTCACCAGAACGGCATAGGTTGCGAACAGACAGCAGAACAGGATGCAGTCGCTCATCAGGTAGATCCAGAAACCGAAGACTTTCGTCGGTCCTGTATCATGGTGCGCATGTTCATGCGCGTGGGCAGTCGAGTGCGCCAGAGTATCAGTTGCCATTTTTCAGCCCCGCTTTAGAAATCTCGTCAAAATGCTGGTTTTCCAGCTTTTCAACTTCACGGACTGGTACGTAGTAGTCCACGTCCTCGTCAAAGCTCTTCACAATCCAGCTGATTACGATGCCAGCGAAGCCAACAATCGCCATCCACCAGATGTGCCAGATCATTGCGAAACCAAATACCGTTGCGAAGGCGGCAATGACGATGCCCGCACCGCTGTTTTTCGGCATATGGATCTCTTCGTAATGTTCAGGTTGCTTGTACGCTTCACCTTTTTCTTTCATTTCCCAGAATGCGTCACGCTCATGAATGTGTGGCACTACGGCAAAGTTATAGAACGGAGGTGGAGAAGAGGTAGACCACTCCAGCGTACGGCCACCCCACGGGTCACCGGTCAGGTCGCGGTTCAGGTTACGGTCACGGATAGACACGTAGTACTGAATCAGCTGGCACAGAATACCGCAGGCAATCAGCGCTGCGCCGCCTGCTGCAATCATCAGCATTGGGTGGAACTGCGGATCGATCTGCTGGCTCAGACGACGGGTCATACCCATGAAGCCCAGCACGTACAGCGGCATAAATGCTACGAAGAAGCCAATGATCCAGAACCAGAACGCGCGTTTACCCCATTTCTCGTTCAGCGTGAAGCCGAACGCTTTTGGCCACCAGTAGGTTACGCCAGCGAAGCAGCCGAAGACCACGCCACCGATGATAACGTTATGGAAGTGCGCAATCAGGAACAGACTGTTGTGCAGAACGAAGTCAGCACCAGGTACCGCCAGCAGTACCCCGGTCATCCCACCTACGGAGAAGGTCACGATGAAGCCGATGGTCCACAGCATGGCTGAGTGGAACACGATACGGCCCTGGTACATGGTGAACAGCCAGTTGAAGATCTTAACCCCGGTCGGGATCGCGATAATCATGGTGGTAATACCGAAGAAGGCGTTTACGTTGGCGCCCGCACCCATAGTGAAGAAGTGGTGCAGCCAGACGATGAACGACAGAACGGTAATACATACGGTTGCCCACACCAGAGAGGTGTAACCAAACAGACGTTTACGCGAGAAGGTTGCCGCGATTTCGGAGAACACACCGAACACCGGCAGAACCAGGATGTACACTTCCGGGTGACCCCAGGCCCAAATCAGGTTGATGTACATCATCATGTTGCCACCCATATCATTCGTGAAGAAATGGGTACCCAGATAGCGATCCAGGGTCAGCAGCGCGATGGTGACGGTCAGAATTGGGAACGACGCGATAATCAGGACGTTGGCGCACAGAGATGCCCAGGTAAATACTGGCATCTTGAACATCGTCATACCTGGTGCACGCATCTTCAGGATGGTCACGAAGAAGTTAATACCGGTCAGAGTGGTACCGACACCGGAGAGCTGAAGCGCCCAAATCCAGTAGTCAACGCCCACGCCCGGACTGTACTCAATTCCCGACAGCGGCGGGTAGGCCAGCCAGCCGGTCTGAGCAAATTCGCCCACACCCAGTGACAGGTTAACCAGGATAACGCCGACAACCGTAAACCAGAAGCTCAGGTTGTTCAGGAACGGGAACGCAACGTCGCGCGCGCCGATTTGCAGCGGAACGACCACGTTCATCAGACCGATTACCAGCGGCATCGCCACGAAGAAGATCATGATAACGCCGTGGGCGGTAAAGATCTGATCGTAGTGGTGCGGTGGCAGGAAGCCGGCTTCGCCCGCAGACGCAAGCGCCTGCTGGCTACGCATCATGATTGCATCCGCAAAGCCACGAATTAACATGACGATACCGACGATGCAGTACATGATACCGAGTTTTTTGTGGTCAACCGAAGTCAGCCACTCATTCCACAGGTAGTTCCACTTACCGAAGTAAGTGATCAGGCCAACTAAGGCCGCGCCACCAATGATAATTGCAGCCACCGTAACCATAATAATCGGTTCATGGTAGGGCACTGCATCCAGTGTCAATTTTCCGAACATTTTCTTCCTCGGCCCCTTAGTGAGCGGTTTCCGCGTGGCTCATGTCCATGCCTTCCATACCCTGGTGCGTGTTGTGCTCGCCTTCAGGCTGGGTCATGTCCATGCTCATGCCGTGATCCATAAATTTGCCAATAACATCTTTGAACAGATTCGGTTTCACGTTAGAGAAGTACTCCACCTTGTTGTATTCGCTAGGTGCAGCCACTTTTTCGAACGCCGCCATGTCAGACATGGTGTTGGTAGACTGCTTCGCTTTTGCAACCCACTGGTCGAAAGTCGCGCGGTCTGGCGTAGCGATAGCTTTGAACTTCATACCCGAGAAGCCCGGGCCACTATAGCTGGCGGAGATACCGTCGTAGGTGCCTGCTTCATTCGCGATCAGGTGCAGGTTAGTCTGCATACCGGCCATCGCGTAAATCTGGCTACCCAGACGTGGGATGAAGAAGGAGTTCATTACGGAGTTGGAGGTCACTTTGAACTGAACCGGAGTGTTCGCCGGGAAGGCGATTTCATTCACGGTAGCAATGCCCTGTTCTGGATAGATGAAGAACCATTTCCAGTCCATGGAGACCACTTCAATGGTAATAGGTTTTTCATCGTGAACCAGCGGTTTGCTCGGCTCAAGTGCGTGAGTGGTTTTCCAGGTCAGTACAGCAAGGAACAGGATGATCAGAATAGGTACCGTCCAGACCACAGCTTCCACTTTATTGGAGTGTGACCAGTTAGGGCTATACTTCGCATCTTTATTGCTCGCACGATACTTCCAGGCGAAACCAACAGCCATCAAGATGGCAGGAATAACCACAATCAACATCAGGCCAAAAGCCGTCAGTATCAATGAACGTTGTTCCAGTCCAATCTGTCCTTTGGGGTCTAGTAGTGCAGAATCGCAGCCACTGAGTAATACAGTGCCTGCGAATAATGACAACCATCCCAAACTTTTATTGTATTTCCTGAGTCTCATTTAACGACCTCAATTCCACGGGAGTCTGGTGGCGTTTAAAGTGTGGGGGCATTTTACGGGAAGGTTACATTACTGTAAACATCATTAGCCCTGTGTCAGGAAGGTGTTACCGGGTTCTGCCGCACATGTCACAAGTGTTGCAAATTATGTCGCGTTTTCCGGGGGAAGCCGCACGGAGTGGGCGTTATAACGAAAGGGTGCCCCAGCATACCGCAAAAGGGACAATTGGTATAACCATTGCGGAAAATACACAAATAATTAACAATTAATTATCAATAAAAAGACAACTAAAAAACGAAAATTCAATCTTTCGAATGCTGAATCGTTTAACGGAAAATAGCGTAGCGAAATAAGCTCCAATAATTTCCGAATGCTATCCCGCACAAAACAACAAATATTTTTTTTTGCCGATGGCGGTTATTTCGCCGTTATAATTTCGTGTCGTTATTACAACGGGAAATAACCTTTCGCTTTTTACTTCATGTCATCTGCGTTTTCCGCAGTGACATGAAATCCAGCATCCCACCGGTCAGGATACCCACGATGACGAGAAACACGCCTGCATCAAGCAGCTGGGTTTCAAAAGGAAGCGACAAGGTGGTCGTCGCATTGATAATGAGAACCGCGAGCCACACTACCAGCGCAAGACAACCTGCCATCAGCAGACGCAGGGCAAACCGGTAAGCAGCCTGATATTCCGTGCGCGGCATGAAGTGTTCCGTCCGCTGGGTATATTCCAGCGTCTGGCGACAGACCAGCAACAATAAAATCCCCGGCACAGCCGCCACCACAGAGAAGAGATAAAATGTCGGCCAGCCGTGGGCTTCAACAAACCAGCCCGCGACGGGACCTACGTACACGCGCCCGACGGCTGAGAGGGCAGAGAGCAGGGCAAACTGGGTGGCGGAAAATGACTTATTGCACAGCGTCATCAGCAGGGCGACAAATGCCGCAGTGCCCATACCTCCGCACAGATTTTCAAAGAATACCGCCGTCGCCATGCTGATCATATGCTTGTCGGTGATCGACAGCAGCCAGTAACCGGCATTCGAAGCGCCCTGAAGGATGCCGAAGATCAGCAGAGCACGGAACAGCGACAGACGCTGCATCAATACGCCGCCGTACAGCGCGCCGACGATCGTGGCAAACAGCCCCAGGGTTTTGTTCACCACGCCGACCTCGCCCGCATCAAACCCGACGCCGCGGATCAGGAAGGTGGTGGTCAGACTCATGGCGAAAGCGTCGCCGAGCTTATAAAGGACAATCAGCAGCAGGATAAGCCAGGCATTATTGCGACCAAAGAAGTCGCGGAGCGGTGCGGCGACGGCCTGCTCCAGCGAGCGGGGAACCGGAATCACATCGCTCGGTTCAGGCGCGAATAGCGTGGCAATAATGCAGGGGATCAGCAGAGCGGCCATCAGCCAGTACATTCCCTGCCAGCCGAGATAGCGGTCGGCAAGCCAGAGGGCCAGCCCGCCGGAAACCAGCATACCCAGGCGGTAGCCAAGCACGCTGATTGCCGCACCGGCACCACGCTCTTCCGCTGGCAGGACGTCCGTCTTCCAGGCGTCAAAAACAATGTCCTGCGAAGCGGAGCAGAAGGCGATGACCACCGCAAGCGCGGCCATCCAGCGCAGCTGTGTTGACGGCTCAAGGAAACCCATTGCGGCAATGGCCAGCAACAGCAGCACCTGCGTCATCGCTAACCAACCGCGACGGCGCCCGAGGAACGGTGGGGTATAGCGATCCATCACCGGCGACCACAGGAACTTAAAGACGTAAGCCTGGCCGACGAGCGAGAAGAAACCAATGGTTTTAAGATCGATGTTCTCAACCGTCATCCACGCCTGTAACGTGCCGGAGGTGAGCGCAAGGGGCAAACCGGAGGCGAAACCAAGGATCAGCAGAATAGCTGATTTCGGTTGCTGGAAAATGCGTAAGTAGTGACTGGACATGTTCTTATGAACTGACCCGGTGAAGCACCGGGTCAGTCAGCAGGATTAACGGGCGTTCTGCTTGATGAAGTCGTGAATGCTGGTGTCCTGTGCCATGTCGGCAATGGTGTCAGTCAGCACGCTGTTAACCGCGTCAGCGATATTTTTGTTGGAGGCCTGGAATGCGCCTTCAACGGAATAACTCGCACGGTAGTTTTTGTTCATTTTGTTGCCGTTCTTCGCGGTAGCGATGATGGCGATATCGGCTTTAGTCGCAATGTTGTAGCGAACGTTACCCTGGGAGACGTCAGCGTACAGGTTGTTCACGATGATTTGCAGATCAACCGCGCCGCTTGGGCCAATCATGTAGCCGCGGGAGGTCATCTGTTTCTCCAGCACTTCCTGCAACAGGAAGCGCAGGTCGCGGGAGGCGGTCAGCGTGACCTGCTGGTTGTCGCGAGTCACTTTCGCCAGCGCCTGGTCCTGACGCTGATCGGCGCCATTAATGCTGACCGTAACGCCCATCAGGCTTGGATCCTGCTGAGGCAGGGTAATTTTTGGTGAAACGTCAATGGTCGTCGGCGGAGTCGCGCAGCCGGCGAGCATAAAGAGTGCTACCAACGGAAAGAAGAGTTTTTTTAACATTTTCGGGTTCTCAACGAATCGTAAGCAAAAAGAGAAAAATTGCCGCCATCATAACATCGCTAACGGCCAGGGGAAGTGGTCAACGCATGTAAATTCATCGCCTTGTCCGAAAACTGACCACCTTTCCGCTTTTCTCTGCCTGTAAGTGACAAAACGTATGAACCACATAGTGAACTTCATTCGTTTGGGTGAGAAAATCAGACGAAAGCTAAATATTTGTTGTCAAGGCGTAATGGAACCGGTAAAAGCGGCTAATATTTAAAGGGATGGGTGACATCTTAGCGTTGTCGGAGGAGTGATTTCATGATGATACGTGAACAGATAGAAGAAAAATTAAGGGCAGCGTTCAACCCTGTGTTTCTCGAAGTTGTCGACGAAAGCTATCGTCATAACGTGCCGGCAGGTTCTGAAAGCCACTTTAAAGTGGTTCTGGTCAGCGATCGCTTCACGGGAGAACGTTTCCTGAACCGACACCGCTTGATCTACAGCACCTTGACGGAAGAACTCTCCACAACCGTACATGCGCTGGCGCTGCATACCTACACCATTAAGGAATGGGAAGGGCTACAGGATACGGTATTCGCATCACCGCCTTGTCGGGGTGCAGGCACCATCGCCTGATAAATCGGATTTGCAACCGCCGGAGTTTTTCCAGTATGTTGCTTACAGATTTCGTCAAGACGGCCTTCGGGCCGTTTTGTTTTGTCTGAGTTTTGAGCGGATGGCGCGTTTTTAAGGCTAAAAATAGCCTTAAAGTGTGAAAAAAGCCGCAGCAACATGCTCCAACCGTTCTCGACTCACCTAAGTGATGCCGCTATAATGCCGCGTCTTATTGAATGTCTTCGGGATGATTCTGGCGACAGGGAATGTGAATCTGCACATAAGAGAGCATCCCGGTATAACAGACAGATTCAGAGTTGACCGAGCACTGTGATTTTTTTGAGGTAACAAGATGCAAGTTTCAGTTGAAACCACTCAAGGCCTTGGCCGCCGTGTAACGATTACTATCGCTGCTGACAGCATCGAAACTGCTGTGAAAAGCGAGCTGGTCAACGTAGCAAAAAAAGTACGTATTGACGGCTTCCGCAAGGGCAAAGTACCAATGAATGTTGTTGCTCAGCGTTATGGCGCTTCCGTGCGTCAGGATGTGCTGGGTGAACTGATGAGCCGCAACTTTATCGACGCGATCATCAAAGAAAAAATCAATCCAGCCGGTGCGCCGAACTACGTTCCAGGCGAATACAAGCAGGGCGAAGACTTCACCTACTCCGTAGAGTTCGAAGTGTACCCGGAAGTTGAGCTGAAAGGTCTGGAATCTATCGAAGTTGAAAAACCGATCGTTTCCGTGACCGACGAAGACGTTGACGGCATGCTGGATACCCTGCGTAAGCAGCAGGCGAACTGGAAAGAGAAAGAAGGCGCTGTTGACGCAGAAGACCGCGTAACCATCGACTTCACCGGTTCTGTAGACGGCGAAGAGTTCGAAGGCGGTAAAGCGTCTGATTTCGTACTGGCGATGGGCCAGGGTCGTATGATCCCAGGCTTCGAAGACGGTATCAAAGGCCACAAAGCGGGCGAAGAGTTCACCATCGACGTGACCTTCCCTGAAGAATACCACGCTGAAAACCTGAAAGGTAAAGCAGCGAAGTTCGTTATCAACCTGAAGAAAGTGGAAGAGCGCGAACTGCCAGAACTGACTGAAGAATTCATCAAGCGTTTCGGCGTGGAAGACGGTTCTGTTGCGGGCCTGCGTACCGAAGTGCGTAAAAACATGGAGCGCGAGCTGAACGGCGCTGTACGTAACCGCGTGAAGTCTCAGGCGATTGAAGGTCTGGTGAAAGCGAACGACATCGACGTTCCTGCTGCCCTGATCGACAGCGAAATCGACGTTCTGCGCCGTCAGGCTGCACAGCGCTTCGGTGGCAACCAGCAGCAAGCGATGGAACTGCCACGCGAGCTGTTCGAAGAGCAAGCGAAACGTCGCGTTGTTGTTGGCCTGCTGCTGGGCGAAGTGATTCGTACCCACGAGCTGAAAGCTGACGAAGAGCGTGTGAAAGGCCTGATCGAAGAGATGGCTTCTGCATACGAAGATCCATCAGAAGTGATCGAGTTCTACGGTAAGAACAAAGAGCTGATGGACAACATGCGCAACGTCGCGCTGGAAGAGCAGGCTGTAGAAGCGGTACTGGCGAAAGCGAAAGTCACCGAAAAAGAGACCTCTTTCACCGAACTGATGAACCAGCAGGCGTAATTTCGCCCCAACGGTTTAAAGTTTGAACAAAAAACCCGTTGCCCTCCGGCGACGGGTTTTTTTTATCACAGCTTTAGTCCTGGAAGGGTGCTAAAACGCCCTTTCAGTGTTAGCGTTACAACAAAACGTTGTTATGCTTGAAATAGGGCATGGCGACCCCCATTAGTATGTAATCACGATGATTGAGACTGGCTGATAATCCGTCCATAAGGTTACAATCAGTACAGCAGGTGTTTTCAATTTTGAACCAGGAGACGGAAATGTCATACAGTGGCGAACGAGATAACTTTGCACCCCATATGGCGCTGGTGCCAATGGTTATTGAACAGACCTCACGCGGTGAGCGTTCTTTCGATATCTATTCCCGTCTGCTCAAGGAACGCGTTATCTTTCTGACCGGCCAGGTGGAAGACCATATGGCTAACCTGATCGTGGCGCAGATGCTGTTCCTGGAAGCGGAAAACCCGGAAAAAGACATTTACCTGTATATCAACTCGCCGGGCGGTGTGATTACGGCGGGCATGTCTATTTATGACACCATGCAATTCATCAAGCCGGATGTCAGCACCATCTGTATGGGGCAGGCGGCGTCCATGGGGGCTTTCCTGTTAACCGCAGGGGCGAAAGGTAAGCGTTTCTGCCTGCCTAACTCCCGCGTGATGATTCACCAGCCGCTGGGTGGTTACCAGGGCCAGGCGACGGATATTGAAATCCACGCCCGAGAAATTCTGAAAGTAAAAGCGCGCATGAATGAACTTATGGCGCAGCATACGGGTCAACCTCTCGAGCAGATCGAGCGCGATACCGAGCGCGATCGCTTCCTCTCTGCGCCAGAGGCAGTTGAGTACGGCTTAGTCGACTCCATTTTGACCCATCGTAATTGATGCCCGCGACGCGAGTGTGCCGCTATACTAATGTAGGGCGGCACGTTGCCTGTAAGCAGCTTGCGTCTGAGAATGGCATTTGCGTCGTCATGTGCGGCACATAGAACTTAAAAAGAGGTTTGGACTCATGACAGATAAACGCAAAGATGGTTCGGGCAAACTGCTGTACTGCTCTTTTTGCGGCAAAAGCCAGCATGAAGTGCGTAAACTGATTGCCGGGCCGTCCGTGTATATCTGCGACGAATGCGTCGATTTATGTAACGACATCATTCGCGAAGAGATTAAAGAAGTCGCGCCGCACCGTGAGCGCAGCGCGTTACCAACGCCACACGAGATTCGCCACCACCTGGACGACTATGTTATTGGTCAGGAGCAGGCGAAAAAAGTGCTGGCGGTGGCGGTATACAACCACTACAAACGTCTGCGTAACGGCGATACCAGCAATGGCGTAGAACTGGGCAAAAGTAACATTTTGCTGATCGGGCCTACCGGTTCCGGTAAAACCCTGCTGGCAGAAACGCTGGCGCGCCTGCTGGATGTTCCGTTCACTATGGCGGATGCCACCACCCTGACCGAAGCCGGTTATGTGGGTGAAGACGTTGAAAATATTATCCAGAAGCTGCTCCAGAAGTGCGATTACGACGTACAGAAAGCCCAGCGCGGGATCGTCTATATCGATGAGATCGACAAAATCTCTCGTAAATCAGACAACCCGTCCATCACCCGTGACGTCTCGGGCGAGGGCGTGCAGCAGGCGCTCCTGAAGCTGATTGAAGGTACGGTTGCGGCTGTTCCACCGCAGGGTGGGCGTAAACATCCGCAGCAGGAATTCTTGCAGGTTGATACCTCTAAGATCCTGTTTATCTGTGGTGGTGCGTTTGCAGGCCTGGATAAAGTGATCTCTCACCGTGTGGAAACCGGCTCCGGCATTGGTTTTGGCGCAACGGTGAAAGCCACGTCTGAAAAACCAAACGAAGGCCAGCTGCTGGCGCAGGTTGAGCCGGAAGATCTGATCAAATTCGGTTTGATTCCGGAATTTATCGGCCGTCTGCCGGTTGTGGCGACCCTGAACGAACTGAGCGAAGACGCGTTGATTCAGATCCTGAAAGAGCCGAAAAACGCGCTGACCAAGCAGTATCAGGCGCTGTTTAATCTGGAAGGCGTTGAGCTGGAATTCCGTGACGAAGCGTTGGACGCGATTGCCAAGAAAGCGATGGCGCGTAAAACCGGTGCCCGTGGCCTGCGTTCTATCGTGGAAGCAGCATTGCTCGACACGATGTACGATCTTCCTTCTATGGAAGACGTCGAAAAAGTCGTGATCGACGAGTCCGTCATTGGTGGCCAGACCAAGCCGTTACTGATTTACGGTAAACCGGAAGCGCAGCAGGCATCTGGCGAATAATTCACCATTTCATACAATCAGTTAATCAAAAAGGGGGGATTTTATCTCCCCTTTACTTTTTCCGTATTCATGGCGTTGAATGTATGGGAAACATCCCCATATACTGGATTACATGTTAATGGTTGTGTGAAGCACAGTTACATGACCAGTTTACCTGGCGGACACTAAACTAAGAGAGAGCTCTATGAATCCTGAGCGTTCTGAACGCATTGAAATCCCCGTATTGCCGTTGCGCGATGTGGTGGTTTATCCGCACATGGTCATACCCTTATTTGTAGGGCGGGAAAAATCTATCCGTTGCCTCGAAGCCGCCATGGATCATGATAAAAAAATCATGTTGGTCGCGCAGAAAGAAGCATCAACGGATGAGCCGGGTGTAAACGATCTTTTCACCGTCGGGACCGTGGCCTCTATTTTGCAGATGCTGAAGCTGCCAGACGGCACCGTGAAGGTGCTGGTGGAAGGCTTACAGCGTGCGCGTATTACCACTCTGTCAGACGATGGCGAGCACTTCTCTGCGAAGGCAGAGTACCTTGATTCACCGGAACTTGATGAGCGCGAGCAGGAAGTGCTGGTACGCACCGCGATCAGCCAGTTCGAAGGCTACATCAAGCTGAATAAGAAAATCCCACCTGAAGTGCTGACGTCGCTGAACAGCATCGACGATCCTGCACGTCTGGCGGATACCATCGCTGCGCATATGCCGCTGAAGCTGGCTGACAAACAGTCCGTGCTGGAAATGTCCGACGTTAACGAACGTCTGGAATACCTGATGGCGATGATGGAGTCTGAGATCGATCTGCTCCAGGTTGAGAAGCGCATTCGCAACCGCGTCAAAAAGCAGATGGAAAAATCTCAGCGTGAGTACTATCTGAACGAGCAAATGAAAGCCATTCAGAAAGAGCTCGGCGAGATGGACGATGCGCCGGATGAAAACGAAGCGCTGAAGCGTAAGATCGACGCGGCGAAGATGCCGAAAGAGGCGAAAGAGAAAGCCGAAGCTGAGTTGCAGAAGCTGAAAATGATGTCTCCGATGTCGGCGGAAGCGACCGTTGTACGCGGCTACATTGAGTGGATGGTGCAGGTTCCGTGGAATGCCCGCAGCAAGGTCAAAAAAGACCTGCGTCAGGCCCAGGAGATCCTGGATACCGACCACTACGGCCTGGAACGTGTGAAAGACCGCATTCTTGAGTACCTCGCGGTACAGAGCCGTGTGAACAAAATCAAAGGCCCAATCCTGTGCCTGGTAGGGCCTCCAGGGGTGGGTAAAACCTCTCTGGGCCAGTCCATCGCCAAAGCGACAGGGCGTAAGTACATCCGTATGGCGCTGGGCGGCGTGCGTGATGAAGCGGAAATCCGCGGTCACCGCCGTACCTACATCGGTTCCATGCCGGGCAAGCTTATCCAGAAAATGGCGAAAGTGGGCGTCAAAAACCCGCTGTTCCTGCTCGATGAGATCGACAAAATGTCTTCGGACATGCGTGGCGATCCGGCGTCGGCGTTACTGGAAGTGCTTGATCCAGAGCAGAACGTGGCGTTTAGCGATCACTACCTGGAAGTGGATTACGACCTGAGCGATGTGATGTTTGTGGCGACGTCGAACTCCATGAACATTCCGGCGCCGCTGCTGGACCGTATGGAAGTGATCCGTCTGTCAGGTTATACCGAAGACGAGAAGCTGAACATTGCCAAACAGCACCTGCTGCCGAAGCAGATTGAGCGTAACGCGCTGAAAGCCAACGAGCTGACCGTTGAGGACAGCGCCATTGTCGGCATTATTCGTTACTACACCCGTGAAGCGGGTGTGCGTAGCCTCGAACGTGAGATCTCTAAGCTGTGCCGTAAGGCGGTGAAACAGCTGCTGCTGGATAAGAGCCTGAAGCACATCGTGATTAACGGCGACAATCTGCATGCGTACCTGGGCGTTCAACGCTTCGACTACGGTCGCGCAGACAACGAAAACCGTGTTGGTCAGGTGACCGGTCTGGCATGGACGGAAGTGGGCGGCGATCTGCTGACCATCGAAACCGCCTGTGTTCCGGGCAAAGGCAAGCTGACCTACACCGGTTCGCTGGGTGAAGTGATGCAGGAGTCCATCCAGGCGGCGCTGACCGTGGTGCGCGCGCGTGCGGAAAAACTGGGTATCAACCCGGATTTCTACGAAAAACGCGACATTCACGTTCACGTTCCGGAAGGGGCGACGCCGAAAGATGGCCCAAGCGCGGGTATTGCCATGTGTACTGCGCTGGTTTCCTGCCTGACAGGTAATCCGGTTCGTGCTGATGTGGCCATGACCGGTGAAATTACGCTGCGTGGTCAGGTACTGCCTATCGGCGGGTTAAAAGAAAAACTGCTGGCGGCACACCGCGGTGGGATCAAAACCGTATTGATCCCTTACGAGAATAAACGCGATCTGGAAGAGATTCCGGACAACGTTATTGCCGATTTGCAGATCCATCCGGTGAAACGCATTGAGGAAGTTCTGACTCTCGCACTGCAAAATGAACCGTCCGGAATGCAGGTTGTAACCGCAAAATAGTGACCTCGCGCAAAGAGCGCCAATAAAAACAAGGCTGGTAAGTCATTTCGTACTTGCCAGCCTTTTTTTGTATAGCTAATTTAGATTGCTGATTGGGTTAGCCATCAACAACGGGTGTTGTAAGGTCATAGCAGGACTGATATAACTGCTGCGCGGTCGCGCTGTGAAGGATTCAGGTGCGATATAAATTATAAAGAGAGGAAGAGAACAGTGAATAAATCTCAACTGATTGACAAAATTGCTGCGGGTGCTGATATTTCTAAAGCGGCAGCTGGACGTGCTTTAGATGCTTTAATTGCTTCTGTTACTGAATCTCTGCAAGCTGGGGACGACGTTGCACTGGTAGGCTTCGGTACTTTTGCGGTTAAAGAGCGTGCAGCCCGTACTGGCCGCAACCCTCAGACCGGCAAAGAGATCACCATTGCTGCCGCTAAAGTGCCGGGTTTCCGTGCAGGTAAAGCGCTGAAAGACGCAGTAAACTGATTGCTTTCCCGCTCCAGGGAAGCTGAAAAGTACAAGGGCGCATCGTTTGATGTGCCTTTTTTGTTTGTCCAGACCTGATTTGTGCGAGTTTATGCGAGTTGTGGGCTGACAATTGCCCTGTTTTCTTGTCACAATACGCCTTTACGCGCGACGGTCAGGATTTTCCGTCAGCGTCAGGTAACCAGTCACCTACAGCGGAGTGTTGTTACACCATGATGGACAGCTTACGCACGGCTGCTAACAGTCTCGTGCTCAAGATTATTTTCGGTATCATTATCGTGTCGTTCATATTGACCGGTGTGAGTAGTTACCTCATCGGCGGTGGCGCGAACTACGCCGCAAAAGTGAATGGCCAGGAAATTAGCCGTGGGCAGTTCGAGAACGCTTTTGCTGGTGAACGTAACCGCATGCAGCAACAGCTGGGCGACCAATACTCTGAACTTGCAGCCAACGAAGGCTATATGAAAAACCTGCGTCAGCAGACGCTAAACCGCCTTATTGACGAGGCGCTGCTGGATCAGTACGCGAAAAGCCTGGGTCTGGGCATCAGCGATGAGCAGGTTAAAAAAGCCATCTTCTCGACGCAGGCTTTCCAGTCTAATGGGAAGTTCGACAACGCGCGTTACAACAGCATTGTTAACCAGATGGGTATGACGGCTGACCAGTACGCTCAGGCACTGCGTAACCAGTTGACCACGCAACAGCTAATCAACGCGGTGGTGGGCACCGATTTCATGCTGAAAGGCGAAACTGAAGAGCTGGCGGCACTGGTGGCGCAGCAACGCGTGGTGCGTGAAGCGACGATTGATGTCAACGCACTGGCAGCGAAACAGCAGGTTAGCGACGCTGAAGTTAATGCTTACTACGAGCAAAACAAGAACAACTTCATCTCTCCGGAACAGTTCCGCGTAAGCTATATCAAGCTGGATGCAGCTGCGATGCAGGAAAATGCGACTGACGCCGAGATCCAGTCTTATTACGACCAGCATCAGGATCAGTTCACTCAGCCGCAGCGTAACCGTTACAGCGTGATCCAGACCAAAACGGAAGCAGAAGCGAAAGCCGTGCTGGACGAGCTGAACAAAGGCGCTGATTTCGCCACCTTAGCGAAAGCAAAATCTACCGACATTATTTCTGCCAAAAACGGCGGTGATATGGGCTGGCTGGAAGAGTCAACTACCCCGGATGAGCTGAAAAATGCAGGCCTGAAAGAGAAAGGCCAACTGTCTGGTGTAATCAAATCCTCCGTCGGCTTCCTGGTGGCGCGTCTGGACGATGTTGTGGCGGCGAAAACCAAGCCGCTGACTGACGTTCGTGATGATATCGCTGCGAAAGTGAAGCAGGAGAAAGCGCTGGATGCCTTCTATGCTCTGCAACAGAAAGTGAGCGATGCCGCAAGCAACGACAACGAATCACTGGCGGGCGCTGAGCAGGCTGCTGGCGTGAAAGCGGTTGAGACGGGCTGGTTCAGCCACGAAAACCTGCCGGAAGAACTGAACTTCAAACCGGTTTCAGATGCCATTTTCAATGGTGGTCTGGTCGGTGAGAATGGTACGCCGGGCAGCAACTCAGATATCATTACCGTTGACGGTGATCGTGCGTTCGTACTGCGCGTCAGCGAGCACAAAGCCGAGGCAGTGAAGCCCCTGGCGGAAGTGAAAGATCAGGTGGTGGCGCTGGTGAAACACAACAAAGCGGCACAGCAGGCAAAACTGGATGCAGAGAAAATTCTGGCCGACCTGAAAGCCGGTAAGAACGATGCGCTGAAAGCGGCTGGCCTGAGCTTTGGCGAAGCAAAAACGCTGAGCCGTACCGGTCAGGATCCTGTCAGCCAGGCGGCGTTTGGTCTGAGCCTGCCGGCGAAAGACAAACCTGTCTTTGGCACCACGACCGATATGCAGGGTAACGTGGTGGTTCTGGCGCTGGATGAAGTGAAAGCCGGCACGCTGCCAGACGCGCAGAAGAAGGCCATGGTTCAGGGAATTACCCAGAACAATGCCCAGATTGCTTTCGAAGCGTTGATGAGCAACCTGCGTAAAGAAGCCAAAATCAAGCTGGGTGATGTGGTCACTCAGGAGCAATAATTACGTGTCTGCTCGCAGATTTTCGTAACGTTCTGCAAAAACTAAAGGCCGCTTTCGCGGCCTTTTCCATTTCTGCAATCTGCTGTTTGTCCCTGTTTTCCCGTGCGGCTATCGTGGCATGGCTGTCAACAAACAAGGAGAAAACAGCATGAAATGTGGAATCAAAGCACTGTTAATTACACTGGCTATTGCCACTTCCGGGATGAGTGCGGGCGCGCTGGCGGCGTCACCCTCGTCTAAAGCCCAGGCTGCACAAACTCAGGCCGATGCAACGTCACAAGGTCAGGTTAAAGCCAACGCGACGGCCAGCACGAAAGCCATTGAGGACGAGGGTACGCGGGTCAGTATTAATACTGCCTCTGCGGACGATCTTGCCCGCGTAATGAATGGCGTGGGCCTCAAAAAAGCGCAGGCCATCGTCAGCTATCGTGAAGAGTATGGTCCTTTCAAAACCCTTGACGATCTCAAGCAGGTGCCGGGTATGGGCAGCGCGCTGGTTGAGCGCAATCTCGCACACCTGACGCTGTAATCACGTAATCACTTGCACTGCGGCAAAAATTTGCCAGGATAAAGAGGTCATACCAGTTATGACCTCTGAACCTATAACAACGAAAGGCTATTGCGCTATGCAGACACAAATCAAAGTCCGTGGTTATCACCTCGATGTTTACCAGCACGTCAATAACGCCCGCTACCTTGAATTTCTTGAAGAGGCGCGCTGGGACGGCCTGGAGAACAGCGAAAGCTTCCTGTGGCTAACCGCACACAACATCGCGTTTGTGGTCGTCAATATCAACATTAACTACCGCCGCCCGGCTGTGCTGGGGGATGTGCTCACCGTGACCAGTGAGGTTCAACAACTGAATGGCAAAAGTGGTGTATTGAGCCAGGTCGTTACGCTGGAGCCAGAAGGGCAGATTGTGGCCGATGCGCTGATCACCTTTGTCTGTATCGATCTCAAAACCCAGAAAGCGTTGCCGCTGGAAGGGGAGTTGCGCGAAAAGCTGGAGCTGATGATCGCGTAAATTTTTGTCTTTTATAAAAGACAAGAAGGGTTTTCAGGGATAAAATCATGAACAGGGACTACGTTGTTAAACGTTACCGAACCCGCGACGGAAAAATACCGTTTGAGGATTGGGTAGCAAAGTTGAGACGAAAGGATCCGGAGCTGGCGTTTCGGATCCTTCTGCGAATCGACCGCGCTGAGAAGGGGAATTTTGGCGATTACCGTTATCTCAGAGAGGGTGTCTGGGAGTTGAAGGTTGATAGTGGTCCCGGTTATCGAGTCTATTTTGCGGTCCAGCATCGGGAAATCTTATTGTTGCTGATCGGCGGTGACAAAAAGAGCCAGAAAGCGGATGTGATGCTGGCAATAGATTACTGGAAAGATCATCAAAAGGATAAACTCCATGAGCAAAAGTGAGCGAAAATTCTCAAGTACCGTCAGCCATGATGAAGCTGTAGTCAAAATGCTGCGCGAAAATCCTTCTTACGCGCAACTCTATCTGCAAATTGCACTGGATGAAATTTACGAGGACCAGGGGATCCCAGCCTATTTGATTGCCCTCAGACGCGTTATCGAAGCGCGCGGCGGTATTGGAGAGATTTCAGCCAAAGCGGGGCTTTCACGTCAGCAGCTATACCGTACCCTGTCCGAAAATGGTAACCCAACGCTGACTACACTGATGAAAATTACCCGTGCTGCCGGTGTAAAACTGTTCGACAGCACGGTCAGGTAGCCCTTATTTCAGCCCGGTCTTTTTCTGCATTGCGGCCATAACGCCCGCTTTATCCGCAAAATAATGATTCAGACCGTTCGCGCGCAGGTTACAGGCGGCACACTGCCCACAGCCGTCCCCTTTAATGCCGTTGTAGCAGGTCAGGGTCTCGTTGCGAACGACATCCAGCTTGCCCCAGTAGTCGGCCAGCGCCCAGGTTTCAGCCTTATCCAGCCACATCAGCGGCGTTTCGAAGCGGGTCTCTTTTGCCATTCCCAGATCGACGGCGTGATTGAGTGCTTTCACGAATTCATCCCGGCAGTCCGGGTAGCCAGAGAAGTCGGTTTCGCACACGCCCGTGATCACCGCTTCGGCCTTCACCTGATAAGCGTATATTGCCGTCAGGGTCAGGAAGAGAATGTTGCGGCCCGGTACGAAGGTGTTCGGAATGCCGCTGGCATCCGGTTCGTAATCAGGCACCGGAATGCTGTCGCGGGTGAGGCTGCTGACGGCCAGTTCATTTAACAGCGTCACGTCCAGCACTTTATGAGCGCGGGCGCCCAGTTTGAGAGCCAGTTCACGAGCGACATCGATTTCAGCGCGATGACGCTGACCATAATCAAAAGTGACGCAGTGCACTTCATCATACTGGTGAAGCGCCTGAATCAGGCAGGTGGTGGAATCTTGTCCTCCGCTGAACACGACGACGGCACGTTTCATAGATCATCTCGACAGTTACAGTAAAAGCGTCATGTTAACGCCTGGCTAAAGCGGCGACCAGCTTCTTCACGCGTTTGGTGGAGGAAGCCAGGCTTCGGTGAAGTCAAACCAGCCGCGAGTGTTAAGGCGTATGCCGTTGACGCCCGGAGGCGCGCTGATTTGATACTGGTAGTTAAAGAGCGGCGTCAGGACGGCTGTCTCCATTAACCGGCTGAATATAGCCTGAATTCCTGCGTGTCGGTCACGCTCGTCGGCCTGCGACTGCACCGCATCCAGCGTGGCCTGCAAATGGGCGAATGCCGGTGCGCTCAGCAGATGCGGCCAGAGCGCATCGCAGCGGAGCCACTGCTCAAGCGTGTACGCCGGCGCTTCGCCAATCAGTCTGTCTCCCATCATGATGTCTGCATCGGCAAGCTGCTGGCACCCGTCCCACGTTTTGGCGTCATGAAAGATGACGGTCAGTTCACAACCCTGCCGCGCAAGGTATGCTTTTAACTGGCTGGCCATGGTGTGAAGCTCAACCGGCAGGTGGTAGACCAGCGTCAATGCCTCTGGCAGCGCAACGTCGGTTAAATCAGGCCACTGGGGGATCGCCCAGCCGGGAAGCAGTTCCTCGGTAGGAGTGATGAGCCCTTCGTTCAGGGGAAGCGTGTGCAGCAGCGTTGAGAGATGAATGATATTAATCAGCCGCTTTGCCTGAAGTTCGCTTAGACGTGGACTCTGTTTCAGCGTGAGGTAGCAGAAGCCCAGACTGGTGCTGTTACTCACCAGCCGCAGGCTGGCCAGCTCGTCGGCCTCGCCAATGGCGATTTGCACCGGGTGGCGACAGCTGGTGCCCAGACTGTAGTCAAAAAGCTGGGGCGTGATCCAGTACTCGATAGCCTTAAGCAACGGATGGCCAAGATGATACTGCTCGTGGCTTTCCAGACGCACCAGTTCAGGCTCAAAAACGCTCAGCCGAAAGGGACCGCTGCCTACCACAGGGTAATCGGGATGCGCCAGACGGCTACAGTAGGTTGCCAGCCTGTGCGCCAGCCAGTAGTCAGGTTGATGGAGAATAAACGTCAGGCACTGCGGGTGCGTGGTTTCGATACGTAAGACGCTGCGGAACAGCGTGCCCATGCCGGGCTGCGATAATAGCGCCGTCAGGCTTTGCCGGAGCTGTGCCGTCTCTATTTTATCGCCGTTATGCCAGTGCAGGGTGGAGCGAATGTAGAAATGCCAGCGCAGGCCGTCAGCAGAGACTTCCCAGTGATGCGCCAGATCGCCCGTGGGTTCACTGCTGTTACCATTAAAACGCGTCAAACCAGAGAATACCTGTCCCGCCAGATGCTGCTCCGCCCGGCCAGGGAGAAACCCCGGCTGAAGCGGCTCCAGCGAGCGATAGTAGGGAATACGCAGCGTCGGCGTATCGTTCTGCCACTGCCCGCCCATAAACGGATGCAGCAGCGATCGCAAATCTTCAGGCGCGAGCTGGGCCAGCTCCAGCGCGTTGTGCTGCTGTCCACTTTTCAGGGCCTCTTCCATCATCGTATTACGCAACGAATCCGGGGTGACGTGAAAGCGTAATTCCCCACGCTTACCTCGTCCGGAGCGGGCGTGCCAGCTTAGCCAGCCCGCCTCCTGCGCCTGGCGCAGCAGGGTGCGAACATGTCGCTCGCTGCAAAAGCAGCGGCTGGCAAGTTCACTGATGGTCACCTGCTGCGGTGCGCCGGCAGACGGGTGCCACAGACGCTGATACTGGTTAAGACGGTTAAGCTGGCGCATGAAAAACCCGGAACAATAATTATCATCTATTCACTATTACTTCCGTATATCCCACGTAATACTGATGCACAAGTTAACCGCATCACATTTCGGGAGTAATCATGGCTCGGCTCGCTGCATTTGATATGGACGGCACGCTGTTAATGCCGGATCACCGTTTAGGGGAGAAAACCCTGAACACTCTTAAGCGCCTGCGCGAGCGTGAAGTTACCCTGACGTTTGCTACTGGTCGTCATGTGCTGGAGATGCGCCATCTGCTGGGGACATTTGCCCTCGATGCGTTCTTGATCACCGGCAACGGAACGCGCATTCACTCCGTCGACGGCGATGTGCTGCACCGTCAGGATCTGAATCCGGAGGTGGCGGACATTGTCCTGCACAGCACCTGGGATACGCAGGCCAGCGTGCATGTTTTTAATGATGAAGGCTGGTTTACCGGGCGTGAGATCCCGGCCTTGCTGCACGCTCACGTTTACAGCGGCTTTAAATATCAGCTTATCGATTTGCGCCGCATTCCGGCACACAAGGTGACCAAGATCTGCTTCTGTGGCGATCACGACGATCTCTGCCGTCTGCGTATTCAGCTTAACGAGGCGCTGGGCGAACGGGCGCACCTGACCTTCTCGGCGGTGGACTGTCTTGAAGTGCTGCCGGTGGGCTGTAACAAAGGATCCGCGCTGGCGGTGCTGAGCGATCATCTTGGGCTGACGATGCAGGACTGTATGGCCTTTGGTGACGCCATGAACGACCACGAGATGCTGAGCAACGTAGGTCGTGGGCTGATTATGGGGAACGCGATGCCGCAGCTTATCGCCGCGCTCCCGCATTTACCGGTTATCGGACACTGTCGTAACGAAGCGGTGTCCCATTTTTTGACGCATTGGCTGGACAAAAATAACCTCCCATATTCCCCCGAATAGTGAGACCCTTCCAGCAAGCCAGGCTAAAGCCTGGCTTTTTTTATTTCACCAGCTGCGAAATCTGCGCTTTCCACGGCTCAACATCGCCAATATTGGCCTGCACCCATTCTGCGTTGTAATAGGTGTCCAGGTATCGCTCCCCGCTGTCGCACAGCAGCGTGACGACAGAGCCGGTACGGCCTTCTTCACGCATCCTCGCGGCCAGCTGTAGCGCGCCCCACATATTGGTGCCGGTAGAAGCCCCGACTTTACGGCCAAGCTGTGTCTCCAGCCAGTGCGCTGTCGCGACGCTGGCGGCATCCGGCACGCGGAGCATCTCATCCACAACGTCCGGAATGAATGAGGGTTCGACGCGCGGGCGACCAATCCCTTCGATCTTGCTCCCCACGGGGCTGCGCAGGCTGGCATCGCGGGATTGCCAGTAATCGAGGAACACCGAGTTTTGCGGGTCAACCACCATCAGCTGCGTATCATAACCCTGACAGCGGATATAACGTCCGATGGTGGCGGAGGTTCCGCCCGTGCCCGCGCTCATGACAATGTAAGAGGGAACAGGATGCGGCTCGTGGGTCATCTGGCGGAAAATGCTGTCCGCAATGTTATTATTGCCGCGCCAGTCGGTGGCGCGCTCGGCGAAGGTGAATTGGTCCATATAGTGACCATTCAGTTCGCGGGCCAGCATTTCGGAGGCCGCATAGATTTCGCAGGCACTGTCCACAAAGTGGCAGCGTCCGCCGTAAAATTCGATCTGTTCAACTTTACGTTTCGCCGTGCATGAGGGCATCACGGCGATAAACGGCAGACCCAACAGGCGGGCAAAGTAGGCTTCGGAGACGGCAGTTGATCCGGACGACGATTCAATAATCGTGGTGCCTTCTTTAATCCAGCCGTTACATAAACCGTATAAAAAGAGTGAACGCGCCAGGCGATGCTTCAGGCTACCGGTAGGATGGGTACTTTCATCTTTCAGATAGAGCTGAATACCGGGAAATCCCGGCAGAGGCAGGCGTATTAAGTGGGTGTCTGCCGAGCGCTGATAGTCGGCATTTATTTCGCTGATGGCATGTTTAACCCAGGTGCTATTCATCGTAGTTATCCGTTTGTCATTTTGTGCCCAGCATAGCGAAAAGCACAGAAAAAATTGTTGCTATCTGACCTTTAAAATAGAATGTAAGGAGAATAATTTTCTCTTCGAGGTGGCTATGTTAGATAAAATTGACCGTAAGCTGCTTTCTTTGCTGCAAAGCGACTGTACCCTCTCTTTGCAGGCGCTGGCAGATGCCGTTAATCTGACCACCACACCGTGCTGGAAGCGCCTCAAGAAGCTGGAAGATGATGGCATTCTGCTGGGACGTGTGGCGCTGCTGGATCCCGAAAAACTGGGGCTTGGACTGACCGCCTTCGTCCTGATAAAAACGCAGCATCACAGCAGCGAATGGTACTGCCGCTTCGTCACGCAGGTTTCCGACATGCCCGAGGTGCTCGGCTTCTGGCGCATGGCGGGGGAATACGACTATCTGATGCGCGTTCAGGTGGCAGACATGAAGCGCTACGATGATTTTTACAAGCGGCTGGTCAATAGCGTACCGGGCTTGTCCGATGTCACCTCCAGCTTCGCCATGGAACAGATTAAATACACCACAGCGTTACCCATTGAATAACTTCTTAAAATACCTTCAGGAAAAGACCGCGTGCGATTATTTGCCCAATTAAGCTGGTACTTTCGTCGGGAGTGGCAACGCTACCTCGGCGCAGTGGCCCTGCTTATTATCATTGCCATTCTGCAACTGTTCCCCCCCAAAGTGGTGGGCTACGTCGTGGATGGCGTTACCGAACAACATTACACCGCCGCACGGGTGATGATGTGGGTCGGTACGCTGGTGCTGACGGCCGTGGTGGTTTACCTGCTGCGTTATGTCTGGCGCGTGCTGCTGTTCGGTGCGTCCTATCAGCTTGCCGTTGAGCTGCGCGAGGACTTTTACCGTCAGCTGAGCCGCCAGCACCCTGAGTTTTATCTGCGTCACCGTACCGGGGATCTCATCGCCCGCGCCACTAACGATGTAGACCGCGTGGTGTTTGCCGCCGGTGAAGGGGTGTTAACGCTGGTGGATTCCCTGGTGATGGGCTGTGCGGTATTGATTGTGATGTCTACGCAAATTAGCTGGGAGCTCACGCTGCTGGCGCTGCTGCCAATGCCGCTGATGGCGCTGGCAATTAACCGCTACGGCGAGCAGCTCCATGAACGCTTTAAGCTGGCGCAGGCGGCGTTCTCGTCGCTGAACGATCGCACCCAGGAGAGCATGACCAGCATCCGCATGATCAAAGCGTTTGGTCTGGAAGACCGCCAGTCCGCGCTGTTTGCCGCCGACGCCGCCGATACCGGCGCGAAAAACATGCGCGTGGCGCGTATTGATGCCCGTTTCGATCCGACAATTTATATTGCGATTGGTATGGCGAACCTGCTGGCGGTGGGCGGCGGCAGCTGGATGGTGGTGCGAGGCACCATGACCCTCGGGCAGTTAACCAGCTTTGCGATGTACCTTGGGCTGATGATCTGGCCGATGCTGGCGCTGGCCTGGATGTTTAATATCGTTGAACGTGGGAGCGCCGCTTACAGCCGCATCCGCGCCATGCTGGCGGAAGTGCCGGTCGTGAACGATGGCAGCGAGCCGGTACCGGAAGGTCCGGGTATTCTCAAGGCTGATATCCGCGCCTTTATCTACCCGCAAACGGAACATCCGGTGCTTGAGAACGTCAGTTTCACGCTGCGTCCTGGTCAGATGCTGGGCATCTGCGGCCCGACGGGCTCCGGTAAAAGCACCATTCTGTCACTGATTCAGCGCCATTTTGACGTGAGCGAAGGCGATATCCGTTTTCACGACATCCCTCTGCCACGTCTGCTGTTGGATGACTGGCGCAGCCGCCTGGCGGTCGTCAGCCAGACGCCGTTTTTGTTTTCAGACACCATTGCCAATAATATTGCGCTCGGGTGTCCGACGGCGACACAGGACCAGATCGAGCACGTGGCGCGTCTGGCCAGCGTCCACGAGGATATTCTGCGCCTGCCGCAGGGCTACGACACGGAAGTGGGTGAGCGGGGCGTTATGCTCTCCGGCGGACAAAAACAGCGTATCTCTATTGCCCGCGCGCTACTGCTGGACGCTGAGATCCTGATTCTGGATGATGCGCTGTCCGCGGTTGACGGGCGTACTGAACATCAAATTCTGCATAACCTTCGCCAGTGGGGAGAGGGGCGCACGGTCATCATCAGCGCGCACCGTCTGTCGGCGCTTACCGAAGCCAGTGAAATTCTGGTGCTTCAGCACGGACATATTGCCCAGCGTGGTCAGCATGAGCAGCTCGCCGGGCAGACCGGCTGGTATCGGGATATGTACCGCTATCAACAGCTTGAAGCCGCGCTGGATGAGGAGGTGGCCGATGCGTAAGTTTGGACAGATGTGGCCGACGTTAAAACGGCTGCTGGCCTATGGCTCACCGTGGCGCAAACCGCTTTCCATCGCCGTGCTGTTGCTGTGGATCGCCGCGATTGCGGAGGTGACCGGTCCGCTGCTTATCAGCTATTTCATCGATAACATGGTAGCGAAAAGCTATTTGCCTCTCGGCCTGGTCGCCGGGCTGGGCGTGGCGTACGTCGGGCTACAGCTGACGGCGGCAGGGCTGCATTACGCGCAGTCACTGCTCTTTAACCGGGCCGCCGTGGGCGTGGTGCAGCAGCTGCGCACGGACGTGATGGATGCCGCGCTGCGCCAGCCGCTGAGCGAGTTTGATACCCAGCCGGTCGGGCAGGTTATTTCGCGCGTCACCAATGACACCGAGGTGATCCGCGACCTCTATGTAACCGTTGTTGCAACGGTTCTGCGCAGTGCCGCGCTAATTGGCGCGATGCTGGTGGCGATGTTCAGCCTGGACTGGCGGATGGCGCTGGTGGCAATCACCATTTTCCCGGCGGTGCTGATCGTGATGGTGATTTACCAGCGCTACAGCACGCCGATCGTGCGCCGCGTGCGCGCTTACCTTGCAGATATCAATGATGGCTTCAACGAAGTGATCAACGGCATGAGCGTTATTCAGCAGTTTCGCCAGCAGGCGCGTTTTGGTGAGCGAATGGGGGAAGCCAGCCGCTCGCATTATATGGCGCGGATGCAGACGTTACGCCTGGACGGTTTCCTGTTACGTCCGCTGCTGAGCCTCTTCTCGGCGCTGGTGCTGTGCGGACTGCTGATGCTGTTCGGCCTGACGACGCGCGGAACCATCGAGGTGGGGGTACTGTACGCGTTTATCAGTTACCTCGGACGCCTTAACGAACCGCTGATTGAACTCACCACGCAGCAGTCGATGCTGCAACAGGCAGTGGTCGCGGGCGAACGTGTATTCGAGCTCATGGACAGGCCGCGTCAGACCTATGGCGATGACGAACGCCCGCTGGAAAGTGGATCCATAGCGTTTGATCATGTCTCGTTTGCCTACCGCGACGACCAGCTTGTCTTGCAGGATATCAACCTCGAGGTACCGTCGCGTGGTTTTGTCGCCCTGGTTGGGCATACCGGCAGCGGCAAAAGCACGCTCGCCAGTTTGCTGATGGGCTACTATCCGTTGACGCAGGGGGAGATCCGTCTGGACGGACGGCCGCTTGCCTCGCTTACCCACAACGCGTTGCGTAAGGGCGTCGCGATGGTGCAGCAGGATCCGGTGGTGCTGGCGGATACCTTTTATGCCAACGTGACGCTGGGACGTCCTTTCACCCCTGAGCAGGTATGGGAGGTGCTGGAAACGGTGCAGTTGGCGGATCTGGCGCGCGGGTTAAGCGAGGGGATCAATACCCGGCTGGGTGAGCAGGGCAACAACCTCTCCGTCGGGCAAAAGCAACTTCTGGCGCTGGCGCGCGTGCTGATTGAGACGCCACAGGTGTTAATTCTGGATGAAGCGACCGCAAGTATTGACTCCGGTACCGAGCAGGCGATCCAGCAGGCGCTGGCTGCCGTGCGGGATCACACTACGCTGGTGGTGATCGCCCACCGCCTGTCAACGATCGTCGATGCCGATACCATTCTGGTGCTGCACCGTGGCCAGGCCGTTGAACGGGGTACACACAGAGCGCTGCTTGAGGCAAAAGGACGCTACTGGCAGATGTATCAGTTGCAGCTGGCAGGCGACGAACTGACCGCCAGCGTGCGCGAGGAAGAGTCACTCAGCGCCTGATGCACCATAACAAGGCAATGCGCTAACAGACTTAACCGTTGGTGCAAAACTGAAACGCACCCTGCACTGCCATGGTGCGTTTTTTTTCACTTTTTCCCGGCGCATGCGCGCTGCGGCGCTTTCCTCCTCACCTTTCACTTCTGGCACACCCTTTGCAATATCACTCTCGTGTTAGCTGCGGCCATTACCGAATTCTGACTGGAGGGGATATATGAAGCTGGTTACGGTGGTAATCAAACCATTCAAACTCGAAGACGTGCGTGAAGCGCTGTCTTCCATGGGTATTCAGGGACTGACTGTCACCGAAGTGAAAGGCTTTGGGCGTCAGAAAGGTCATGCCGAGCTTTATCGCGGGGCGGAATACAGCGTTAACTTCCTGCCAAAAGTGAAAATTGATGTGGCGATTGCCGACGATCAGCTTGATGAGGTGATTGATGTCGTCAGCAAAGCGGCCTATACCGGAAAAATTGGCGACGGCAAAATTTTCGTTGCCGAACTACAGCGCGTTATTCGCATCCGTACCGGCGAATCTGACGAAGCGGCGTTGTAAGTAACTCCAGGCACACAGTGATAGGGATCGAGAAAATGAAGAAAGCAACAATGAAAACAGGTCTGGGGTCGCTGGCACTGCTGCCGGGCCTGGCAATGGCTGCACCTGCTGTGGCAGACAAAGCCGATAACGCCTTTATGATGATTTGCACCGCGCTGGTGCTGTTCATGACGATTCCGGGGATCGCGCTGTTTTACGGCGGCCTGATCCGCGGCAAGAACGTACTCTCCATGCTGACGCAGGTTGCCGTCACGTTCGCGCTGGTGTGCGTGCTGTGGGTAGTTTACGGTTACTCGCTGGCCTTCGGGGAGGGCAACGCCTTCTTCGGCAACGTTAACTGGGCGATGCTGAAAAATATCGAACTGACCGCGGTAATGGGCAGCTTCTATCAGTATATTCATGTCGCGTTTCAGGGCTCATTCGCCTGCATCACCGTGGGGCTGATTGTGGGCGCGCTGGCTGAGCGTATCCGCTTCTCTGCGGTACTGATTTTCGTGGTGGTCTGGCTGACGCTCTCCTATATCCCGATTGCGCATATGGTCTGGGGCGGTGGTCTGTTGGCTTCCCATGGCGCGCTGGACTTTGCGGGTGGTACCGTTGTGCACATCAACGCCGCGGTAGCAGGCCTGGTAGGCGCCTACCTGATTGGCAAGCGCGTGGGCTTCGGGAAGGAAGCATTCAAGCCGCACAATCTGCCGATGGTCTTTACCGGCACCGCCATCCTCTACTTTGGCTGGTTCGGCTTCAACGCAGGTTCAGCCAGCGCCGCTAACGAAATCGCTGCACTGGCCTTCGTGAATACCGTTGTGGCAACCGCCGGCGCTATCCTCTCATGGGTATTTGGCGAGTGGGCCGTTCGCGGCAAGCCATCGCTGCTGGGTGCCTGTTCCGGGGCGATTGCCGGTCTGGTAGGTATTACGCCAGCGTGCGGTTACGTGGGCGTAGGCGGTGCGCTGCTGATCGGTATCGTCGCAGGACTGGCGGGGCTGTGGGGCGTTACCGCACTGAAACGTGTTCTGCGCGTTGACGATCCGTGTGATGTATTCGGCGTGCACGGTGTGTGCGGCATTGTCGGCTGTATCATGACCGGTATCTTTGCTGCCCAATCTCTGGGCGGTGTGGGTTACGCAGAAGGTGTAACCATGGGGCATCAGGTGCTGGTACAGCTGGAAAGTATCGCAATCACCGTTGTCTGGTCGGGTGTTGTGGCCTTTATCGGTTACAAGCTGGCTGATATGACCGTAGGGCTGCGCGTGCCGGAAGAGCAGGAGCGCGAAGGCCTGGACGTCAACAGCCACGGCGAGAATGCCTATAACGCATAATTTGAGTGCCTTGCCGGGCGGCGGCTTCGCCTTACCCGGCCTGAAAAAGCGTAATTTGCAGGCCCGGTAAGCATAGCCACCGGGCTTTTTACATCACCCGCGATTACGCATCACACCTTCCTGCACGGTAGAAGCCACCAGCACACCATCCTGGGTGTAAAATTCCCCGCGAACAAAACCGCGCGCGCTGGACGCAGAGGTACTTTCCACGCTGTAAAGCAGCCATTCATTCATATCGAATGGACGGTGGAACCACATGGAATGGTCAATTGTGGCTACCTGCATCCCTTTTTCGAGGAAGCCCACACCGTGCGGCTGTAGCGCAACCGGCAGGAAGTTGAAATCCGACGCATAACCCAGCAGATACTGATGCACGCGCAAGTCTGCCGGTACGCTGCCGTTGGCGCGGATCCACACCTGACGGGCGGGCTCAGCGGTATGCCCCTTCATTGGGTTATGAAATTCGACCGGGCGGATCTCCAGCGGTTTATCGCACAGAAACTTCTCTTTTACCTGCGGCGGCAACAGATGCGCGAGTGCGCGGGCTATTTCGGTTTCCGATTTCAGATCGTCCGGCGACGGGGCAGGCGGCATCTTTTTTTGATGTTCATAGCCCGGCTCTGGCGCCTGGAAGGAGGCGGTCATGTAGAAGATGGGTTTCCCATGCTGGATGGCCGCCACGCGACGGGCGCTGAAGCTTTGGCCGTCACGCAGAACTTCCACGTCGTACACAATCGGTTTAGCGCTGTCACCGGGGCGTAAAAAGTAGCTGTGGAATGAGTGCACCAGACGGTCTGCCGGGACGGTCTCCTTGGCGGCATACAGCGCTTGCCCCACGACCTGGCCGCCAAAAACCTGGCGTAAGCCTAAATCTTCGCTCTGTCCGCGAAAAAGCCCTTCTTCTATTTTTTCCAGGTTCAGCAATGTCAGCAGATTGTTCAGTGCCTGACTCATAGTGGTCCTCAATAAACGCCGTGGCGAAAGATACGCTGAGTATAACGCAGAAACGATAGTGGTCCGATGGGTAGAATAATCTTAATACCTGGGCAAAATTAGGCATAAATCCGTGATTTGTGCCACACTTGTTTACGTTATGTGAATAAAACGACATCGGATGGGATCGATCCCGCCGGTGCATTGATGATAAGGAGACTTCAATGAAACTCGTGCCTATGTTAAGCGGTGTTGCAATGGCGGTGGCGTTGTCCGCCTGTGCGGATAAGAGTGCCGATGTAGCGGTACCAACGGCGACCCCAAACGGGATTAACACCCTTTCACAGCAAGCTATTCGACAGCCCAACGTGTCCGGTACCATCTGGATCAAACAGAAAGTCGCTCTGCCGCCGGACGCGGTTTTAACGGTCACGTTATCCGATGCGTCTCTGGCGGATGCACCGTCTAAAGTCCTTGCACAGCGTGCAGTTCGTACAGAGGGTAAACAGGCGCCGTTCAGCTTCGTGCTGCCGTACAACCCGTCTGACGTCCAGCCTAACGCGCGTATCCTCCTGAGCGCGGTGGTAACGATCAACGATAAGCTGGTCTTTATCACCGATACCGTACAGGAAGCGGTCAACAAAGGCGGCACCAAAATCGACCTGACCCTGGTACCGGTGCAGCAAACTGAAGTGCCTGTTGCAACGCAAACCAATCAGCCGACTCTGCCTACACCCCCAACACAGATGTAATTTTCCTTCGCCCTCTCCATGTTGACGGGAGAGGGCGTCAGTACTCCCAGCGATACTTCTGCATATCAATCTGTCCTGCCCCGGACACCTGCACCCCTTCTGAGAGTAATGCCTGACGCTGGCGCTGCAAGTCTGGCCCGGTGAGGGAAATGGCACCATGGCGATTGACGACCCGGTGCCACGGTAACGTGCTTCCCTCCGGTAGCCTTCTCAGCACGCCGCCAACCTGACGCGCCGCGCGCGGAGAACCCGCCAGCCGGGCGACTTCCCCATAGGTCGTGACACAGCCTTCCGGAATCGAAGCCACGATTTGCCACACTCGCTGTGGGAAAGTGTCATGTTCGTCCATTGTTTCTCCTGCGGGAAATCAGCGAAGGGTAATGTTATACGAAGATAAAGAAGATTGTCGGGGCAGTTTGCGCAATAATCCAGCATCCGGTTGCCAGCGGCTTGCAATTGAGGTGCTCCACAGGGATAATGCGCCAGCGCGTTGGTTATCAACGCTCTCAATGGGGGCTCTGTTGGTTCTCCCGCAACGCTACTCTGTTCACCAGGTCAGGTCCGGAAGGAAGCAGCCAGGGCAGACGACGTGGGTGCCGGGATGTAGCTGGCAGGGCCCCCACCCATTTGTGATCCTCTCAGTTGTTCCCCTGAATAAACCTTCTAAATTATGTGACTATTGTATTTTCTGTAATACAGCCTTCATTTAACTGAAATAATAATGTCATAAACCTGTAATAATAGACTGTCATTTTATTTTCGGATGCCTTTATTCTGTCATAAGCTAAAAAATATATATCTGGATAACAAACTTATCTTCGTGTATTAAATTAAACACGTGTTCCGAAAGGATGTGACAATCATGGTTACTGCGGTTTTAAACGTTAAAATTGATGAAGCGCTAAAAGAAAGACTTCGCCACTATGCGGAAGACAATAATGAGAATTTAAGCGTGACCACAGAGAAACTGCTGCTGCTGGCATTTGAAGCAGTAGAAGAGGCGGGAGTATCGGAAGAGGATGTTGATAATCAGCATACGGAAGAAGAGAGCGTAACTCCATTTACTCCTAAAGAAATCAAAGCACTACGTAAACTTCTGAAGAAGAGAAAATGAAACAACAACTATCGACTGCCAGTGACTACAACGAGGCCTGCAATCTGTTACGTTCCGGCTACGTGAAACATGTTCGTCTTGGCTGGAATGTAGGAAGTGATGAGTTCTTTCGAATTGCGTCTGACTGGTGTGATACCGGTGCAAAAATAAAGAAAGAAGGGGATAATTTCATTATTTCGCTGAAAGGCTTCCCGATTCCTCCTCAACATTAAGCTGTTCTTCATGAAAACTGCTGACTGCATGCGTTACAGTCAGCAGTTTTTATTGTTTCTGGCGAATAATTTACACCAGGCTCCGTTTTACTGGCGCTACACTTTTATTTAACGCACGCCACAGCGGTTTGATCCGCAATAATGCCTCTTCAAGTTCCGGCGGACTGAGTGAGAAGGGCATTCGCAGATAGCGGTCAAACGCGCCTGAAAGCCCAAAGCGCGTGCCGGTGCCCATAATGATGCCTGTCGTCTCGGCGCGTGCCGCCAGCTGCGTCGCCAGCATGCCGGGTAATTCAATCCAGTATGAGAGCCCTCCCTCCGCTTCCTGAAACCGCCATTCGGGGAAATGTTCCCGCAGCATCTGGCCGCAGCGGTCGCGACGTTCTGCCAGCATTTCCCGCCGGGCAGGCAGGAAGGTTTCACTGTTTTCGATAAGCCACAGCGTGGCCAGTTGTTCCAGCACCGGAGAACCCAGATCCAGCGTGTCGCGCGTCTGCGCGAGCGTGGCGATAGTGCGGGACGAGGCGCGGATCCAGCCGAGACGCAGCCCACCCCAGAAACTTTTGCCTGCGGAACCCAGCGTCATCACCGCGGCCTCCGGGTTAAAGGCGGCCAGCGGCGGCGGCGGGGGAGCATCGAACCAGAGATCGACCATGGTTTCATCCACCACCAGCGTGGTGCGGGTTTGCGCGGCGATGTCGGTTATGGTCTGGCGCGTCGCGGCATCCATGCAACGCCCGGTCGGATTATGAAAATCCGGCATCAGATAGGCCAGACGCGGGGCGGTCTGGGCGAGCGTTGCGGCAAAACCGTCGGTATCCCAACCCGTTTCAGGCAGCGAGACGCCCACGGGCCGGCATAGTGCTCCCTGAATGGCGGCTATTGCCAGCGGGTAAGTGGGATGATCCACCACCACGCGATCCCCGGGACCGGTCATCATTCTTAAGATCAGGGCAAAGCCGCTGACGGCGCCGTTCACCACCATCACTTCGTCTGCCCGGGTGGGCAGACCGCGTGCGGTGTAGCGGGCGGCGATAGCTTCACGCAGCGCCGGAAGCCCAAGCTGATCGTACCCGGTCAGCGCCAGATTCGGCGTGATGGCCGTTAGCGCGTGGGCGTAGGCCTGGTGGATCTCTGGCCCCGCGTTGAGCGCGGCGGTTGAGAGATCCAGCGCCGCACTGGCTGTGGAAAGCGTGGGCACGGCGCGGCTGTCTGGCAGGATCGCCCGCGAACCGCTGCCGTGACGGCTCTCCAGATAACCTTCTTCCCGCAGATGCGCCAGCGCGCTGCTGATGGTGGTGCGGCTTACGCTCAGTGCGGTGGCCAGCTCCCGCTCTCCGGGCAGGCGCGTGTTTAGCGCCAGCCTGCCATCCAGAATCAACAGGCGTAACGCGTCAGCCAGCTGGCGCCACAGCGGGGTACGGGAAGAGGCTTGCTGCCAGTGCCCTAACAGGCGTACCAGAGACTGGCTTCCAAAACGACGTGATGACATGTGCAGTCCACTATTTGAAAACTGGACATTAATCATAGTGCCATTTTCACCGAAGATGGAACCTGGTACTTCGGAGAAGAGAAAATGGTACGTCGTCTGGTACAACTTTATGTCGGTTTAGGCCTGTACGGGCTTTCAACCGCGATGTTTATTCGTTCGGATCTGGGTGTCGACCCTTGGGATGTCTTTCACCTTGGCGTCGCCATCCAGACAGGGATGAGCATCGGCACGGTGATTATTTTAACCGGGGCAGCGGTGCTGCTGCTGTGGATCCCGCTGCGTCAGCTGCCGGGGCTGGGCACTATCAGTAATGTGATTTGTATTGGTCTGGCGGCAGATGCGTCAATGGCGCTGATCCCTGAGCTCACCTCGCTGCCCGTGCGCATCACCCTGCTGGTTTCCGGCATTGTGGTTAACGCCCTTGCCACCGGGATGTATATCGGCGCGGGTTTTGGCGCAGGCCCGCGCGACGGCCTGATGACCGGCATACACGCCCGGCTGGGCTGGTCGATCCGCAGCGTGCGTACCGCGATCGAGGTGACTGTGTTGATCGTCGGCTACCTCCTCGGGGGAGCGTTTGGCGTTGGAACCGTGCTGTATGCATTAACCATCGGCCCGCTGATCCAGCTCTGTTTGCCGTGGTTTCGCCAGAGACCGCGCATTCAGAAAGCTGCACAGCCGGAGCGGATTGTTTAATTTTGCGAAGCGCTCACAGGCTATGATGGCGTAACTGTGTCAGAATAGAGACTTCTCTTTTCACGACGCCAGAATGTATGAAAGCGATCACTCTTTATGACGTTGCCCGCGTGGCAGGCGTTTCTTATCAGACCGTTTCCCGGGTGATTAACGACGCGGAACACGTTTCTGCCCGTACGCGGGAAAAGGTCCGGCAGGCCATGGCGGCGCTACACTATGTGCCCAACCGTGGCGCGCAGCAGCTGGCCGGGAAACGCACCCGCACGCTGGGGCTGATGACCAGCGATCTGGCGCTACATGCGCCGTCGCAAATCGCCTCAGCTGTAAAATCCCGGGCAGTGGAGCAGGGGGCTAGCGTACTCATCTCCATGGTGGAGCAACCCGCGCAGTGTCAGGCTGCTTTGCAGGAATTACTGGCGCAGCGCGTAGAGGCGCTGCTGGTGAACGTTCCGCTGGAAGATGCCCTGGCAGAAATGCTTCAGGAAATGGCCTCGCCGACCCCGGTTCTTTTTCTCGATGTGTCCCCCACAGCTCGGGTTAACAGTCTCGTTTTCAATGCCGAACAGGGCGCTGCCCTGGGGGCAGAGCATCTGCTTTCGCTGGGGCACCAGCGAATTGCGCTGCTCGCCGGGCCGGAAAGTTCTGTCTCTGCCCGGGCTCGTCTGGCGGGATGGAAAACCACGCTGGCTCAGGCCGGCGTGGAGGCGTTTGCGGTGGCGCAGGGCGACTGGAGCGCGGCTTCGGGCTATGAGAAAGGGCATCAGCTCCTGGCGGGCGCGCAGCTGCCGGAGGCGATCCTCGTCGCTAACGATCAGATGGCGCTTGGCGTTTTACGCGCCTGTGCGGAAAAAGGCGTTGCGGTACCGGGGCAGATCTCGGTTGTCGGGTTTGATGATACGGCTGACAGCGCGTGGTTTTCACCTCCGCTCACCACCGTTCGGCAGGCGTTCCGCGAGGCCGGTGAGCGCAGCGTGGAGTGGCTGATGGCACCTGCCCATCACGACGAATGCTGGCAGGAACAACTTCCCGTTACGTTGATCGTGCGTCATTCCACCGCGCCGCGCGCCGCACAGCAGGCCGATCGTGAAGATCTTGCGCAACAGCTCAGAACGCTGGCGCTGCTGGCGGAGAAACTGGCGCGCAGCTAGCACTTTTGTGATCGTGCTCGCCTGGTGACGATCAAAGTCTTTACCGCCACCGTTTACCAGGGCATGTTGGCTAAAATTGTGAGCGCTTCGCAAAGAGGTTGATATGTCTTCTACATTGCCGCTGACTCTCAGCGCACTTCTGGCGCGTCGTGACTGGGAAAACCCGGGTGTGACGCAGTGGAATCGTCTGGCCGCACACGCGCCTTTTCATAGCTGGCGCGATGAAACCTTCGCCCGCGAGGATAAGCCTTCGCGGAGCAAGCGTCTGCTTAACGGCATCTGGCGATTCAGCTTTTTCCCGGCGCCAGAGCAGGTTCCGGAGGCATGGATAACGGACGATCTGGCTGATGCCGTTGAGATGCCCGTGCCGTCGAACTGGCAGATGCAGGGATTTGATACTCCCATCTATACCAACGTCACCTATCCGATAAATGTGAACCCGCCCTATGTTCCGGCTGAAAACCCAACCGGTTGTTACTCGCTCACATTTGAGATGGATGACGCCTGGATGTGCAGCGGGCAAACCCGCATTATTTTTGACGGGGTGAATTCAGCTTTTCATCTGTGGTGTAACGGCCAGTGGATGGGCTATTCGCAGGACAGCCGTCTGCCTGCGGAGTTCAATCTCAGCGCGGTGCTGCGACCGGGGCAGAACCGCCTGGCGGTGATGGTGTTACGCTGGTGCGACGGAAGCTATCTGGAAGATCAGGACATGTGGCGGATGAGTGGCATTTTCCGTGACGTCTCGCTGCTGCACAAGCCGGAAACGCGAATTGCCGATTATCAGATCGTGACCGATCTGAATGCCGAATGCGATCGGGCGATACTCCGGGTTGACGTTGCGCTGGAAGGCACACGCTACGCCGAATGCGAGGTGGCGTTTACCCTGTGGCGTAACGGCGAAGCCTGCGCGCAAACCACGCAGCAGCCCGGATCGGCCATCGTGGACGAACGCGGCAGTTGGGCAGAACGGCTTAGGGTGGCGATACCCGTGAACGCTCCTGCGCTATGGAGCGCTGAAACACCGGAATGCTATCGGCTGACAATATCGCTTCGGGATGCGCAGGGTAACGTGCTGGAGACTGAAGCCTGCGATGTCGGTTTCAGACGCGTCGAAATCAGCAACGGCCAGCTGAAGCTTAACGGCAAACCGCTGCTGATCCGCGGCATGAACCGTCACGAACATCATCCTGAGAAGGGGCAGGTGATGGATGAGGCGACCATGCGCCGCGACATCGAACTGATGAAGCAGCATAACTTCAACGCCGTGCGCTGCTCGCATTATCCGAACCATCCTCTGTGGTACACGCTTTGCGATCGCTACGGCCTGTACGTGGTTGATGAGGCGAATATTGAAACCCATGGCATGGTGCCAATGAGCCGCCTGGCGGACGATCCGCGCTGGCTGCCTGCAATGAGCGAACGCGTAACGCGTATGGTGCAGCGGGACCGGAATCATCCGTCCATCATCATCTGGTCCCTGGGGAATGAGTCCGGGCATGGGGCGAATCACGATGCGCTGTACCGCTGGCTGAAAACCACCGATCCCACGCGGCCGGTGCAGTATGAAGGCGGCGGCGCCAGTACGGCGGCAACCGATATTGTCTGCCCGATGTACGCTCGCGTCGATCAGGATCAGCCGTTCCCGGCGGTGCCAAAGTGGTCGATTAAAAAGTGGATTGGTATGCCGGACGAAACCCGTCCGCTGATCCTGTGCGAGTATGCCCACGCGATGGGCAACAGCTTTGGCGGCTTTGCCAGCTACTGGCAGGCATTCCGCAGCCATCCCCGGTTGCAGGGCGGCTTTGTCTGGGACTGGGTCGATCAGGCGCTGACGAAAAAAGCGGAAGACGGCACGGTATTCTGGGCCTACGGCGGCGATTTTGGCGATAAGCCCAACGACCGTCAGTTCTGCCTCAACGGGCTGGTGTTTCCCGATCGCACTCCGCATCCTGCCCTTTACGAGGCGCAGCGTGCCCAGCAGTTCTTTACCTTTACGCTGGTGAGCACCGCTCCGCTGGTCGTCGAGATCCAGAGCGATTATCTGTTCCGTCATACTGACAACGAGTATCTGCGATGGTCGGTGGCGCGTGACGGTGCGGTACTGGCTTCCGGCGAAACACCCCTCTCTGTTGCGCCCGAGGGGACGCAGCACGTTGAGATCCCGTTGCCTGAACTTGTCGCTGAGCCGGGCGAGGTCTGGCTCAACGTGGAGATCGTTCAGCCGCAGGCCACGCCGTGGTCGCCGCCCGGCCACCGTTGTGCCTGGGATCAGTGGCCGCTCCCGGCGCCGCTGTACCTTGCGCCACCGAAAGCAGGCGGAACCTCTCCGCAGCTAACGGTGCAGGACGAGGCGCTGGACATTACTCATCAGCAGCAGCGCTGGCAGTTTAGCCGTCTCACCGGAAACTTGACCCAGTGGTGGAACGAGGGCGCTGAAACGCTCCGTTCTCCGCTAACGGATAACTTCACCCGCGCGCCGCTGGACAATGACATTGGCGTCAGCGAGGCGACCCGCATCGATCCGAACGCGTGGGTGGAACGCTGGAAAGCGGCAGGGATGTATGAGATGTCTGCGCGCCTCCTCCAGTGTGAAGCGGAGCAGCATAACCGTGAGGTGGTGGTGACCACGCAGCACGTCTGGGAGCATCAGGGTAAAGCGCTGTTTATAAGCTGCAAGGTCTGGCGGATTGATGACCACGGGGTGCTGCACGGTGATGTGCAGGTGACGGTGGCGTCTGACATTCCTGAGCCCGCTCGCGTGGGCCTGAGCGTTATGCTGGCGGATATCCCGGAAACGGTGCGCTGGCTGGGACTAGGCCCGCTGGAAAACTATCCGGACAGAAAACTGGCGGCGCAGCAGGGGCGCTGGGCGTTACCGCTGGAAGAGATGCAGACGCCGTATATCTTCCCGACGGAGAACGGTTTGCGCTGCGACACCCGCGAGCTGACGTTTGGCTCCCATCAGTTGCAGGGACAGTTCCATTTCTCCCTGAGCCGTTATAGCCAGCGGCAGCTGCATGAGACAACGCATCAGCACTTGCTGCGGGAAGAGGCTGGCTGCTGGTTGAATCTTGATGCGTTTCACATGGGCGTAGGGGGGGACGACTCATGGAGCCCGAGCGTAGCCCCGGCCTTCATTCTGCAAAACCGCCGGCTGCGCTACACGTTTAGCTGGCAGCAGAACGGCTGAGCCGAAACGTGCGGCCACTGCCGTGGCCGCACGTAACACCGCACAATCGGTTTATTTCCTGAGGTTGTGCGCGGCCCAGAGAATGAAATCCTCTTTAGGCAGCGCCTTGCTGAAATACCAGCCCTGGCCGTACTGCACGCCGTGGCGATGCAACCATTCGATCTGCCCTTCAGTTTCAATGCCTTCTGCGACCATCGCCAGTTTAAGCGATTTGGCCATTTCGATGATGTGGGGAGTCACGTGCTTGTACTCCAGCGCATCCACAAAGGATTTATCAATCTTCAGAGTATCGACATCCAGATCCTGCAAATAGCTCAGGCTGGAGTAACCCGTGCCAAAATCATCAATGTAGATAGCGTGCCCGGCGCGGCGAAATGCAGCGATAGCAGGTACGCTGACGGCAGGATCGGCAAACCCGCGCTCGGTTAATTCAAGGGCGATCTGGCGCGGGTGGACGCCCCATTTGTTGAGCAACTGACTCAGCTGGCGAGGCAGCTCGGGGGACGTTAAATCCGATGGCGCAAGGTTGACAGAAATATGCAGTTCCGGGTGATGGTGTAGCCAGGCGCCTAGATCCTCAAATACCTCATTTACCACTAGCCGCGTCAGCGTTGAAATAAGCCCTGTCTGCTCAGCCAGCGGAACAAAGAGATTAGGCGACAGGTTACTGCCATCTGGCTGCGGCCAGCGCATCAGCGCTTCAGCACCCACCAGTTTTCCACTACACAGCGCCACGATGGGCTGGTAGTGAACCTCGATCTCCCGGTTGTTGATCGCGTCGATCAGGCGGTGACGCGGGGACAGCAAACGGCGGAGAATGCGCAGGACAATAAGGGCAGCAACCAGGCTTAGCAGTATGCCAGCCGGTAGCCAGATGATCAGTTGCTGGTGCCAGGAAGCCGCCAGCGGTTTTAACGACGCCCAAGCGATCACCGTAAACCCCAGTTCGGGTACAGGTTTCATCACGTACATTGAGCCGTTGTATTGCACGCGCGTAACGTCCTGCTGCTCCTTAACGACAGAGAGAATATACGGGTCGAGAACATTGCTTCTGGCAAATATATAATGGGTTGAGCTGCCCACCAGGGCGGCATCCATTGAGATTTCACCAAACGGAACAACATCCACAAGCGACGCCGGATCGACCATTACCAGATAATGTCCTTTCCCCAGAACGGCCATATAACGCTGAATGCCGAGGTCGTTTTGCGAGGTGAGCCACGCGCTATAACCATCTTCGGTGATCCGCATTGGGGGCGGTAAGATCGCCGTATCACTGGATTGTTCAAGCGATGAGCAGAGCGGTTTCAGGTTATCGATATACATCACTTCCTGGATATAGCGCCATGAGAACGCGACCCGGCGCATTTCGCGTAAATGCGGGGGAGTGCAGGGCGGGGCGTGGAATGTCTGTAGGTGCGTGAGCGCCTGTTTTGCCTGCGCAACGACTCTGTCGGTACGGATCAGAACACGCGAGGCATAGCTGTCCAGCGCGTCCACAAATTTCTCCTCAGCCTGACGATGCGCCAGCCAGATACTGAGGCACACAGGGACCAGCACAGAGAAGATCAGTACGCCTGTCACCAGGCTGACCAGATGTCGGGTTCGCATGCTGTTTTATCCTTCCCATATGCCCGCCCCGGGCCTGGAGTTTGCGCGCCAGAGGAAAAAGTTTTTATCGGTAAATGATATAGTTATAGCATGCAACCGTCTCAGGCAGGTATCTGAATAAACCTTTCAAAAACAGGCTGCGCGTCACAGGGGTTGTTTTTGCAGCAAAGCTCAGATAGTATTTTGTTATGTTATAACAATACATGAAGGCCAGAGATGAAACCGAATATCCATCCAACCTATCGCACCGTTGTGTTTCACGACACCACGGCTAATGAATATTTTAAAGTTGGCTCAACGATTAAGACAGATCGTGAAATTGAGCTTGAGGGGAAAACGTATCCTTACGTTACTCTTGATGTCTCCTCTAAATCACATCCGTTTTATACCGGGAAGCAGAAGACCTTCTCGACAGATGGCAGCGCGGCACGCTTCCGCAAGCGTTTTGGCGGCTTTCTTGATGCGAAGCGAGGCTAATCATGCAGGTGCTTAACTCATTGCGCAGTGCAAAACAGCGTCACCCGGATTGCCAGATAGTCAAACGCAAGGGACGCTTATACGTGATTTGCAAATCTAACCCGCGCTTTAAGGCGGTGCAGGGGCGTAAAAAAAGGCGCTAGACGCGCGTTTCTCGCCAGCTTTCCAGGGATCTTTTCTGTTTGCCGTCGGCAGTAAAATTGTCGGTGGCAAGCCAGCTTTCAAAGGCGCTCGCCAGCGCTGGCCACTCTTTGTCGAGAATTGAAAACCAGTCGGTGTCCCGGTTTCGGCCTTTAATGACCAGCGCCTGGCGAAAACGCCCTTCAAACTGAAAGCCAAGACGCAGGGCCGCTTTGCGGGAGGGTTCGTTCAGGCTATTGCACTTCCATTCATAACGCCGGTAGCCCAGGGTATCGAACACGTACCGCATCAGCAGATACTGCGCTTCTGTCGACATGGGCGTGCGGCTTAACAGTGACGAGAAGTGAACATGTCCCACTTCCACGACGCCGTTTTTAGGATCGATCCGCATCAGGGACAGCGTCCCGACAGGAGACTGGGTCTGGTTATCGATAACGGTAAAGTGGATGGGATCGGCTAATTCGCTTACGCTCGCCACCCATTCGGCAAACTCCTCTGCGGTGGCATCGGGCTCACGCAGCAGCCACGTCCAGCTTCGGGTATCTCCGGCCACGGAATACGCAGAGAACAACGCGTGGGCATGCTCCATGCGCAGCGGCTCAAGCCGACAATAGCGACCCTGAAGTACCACCCGGGACGGGTGCGGCCGAGGCTGCCAGTCGATAAGGCTTTCCCCTACAGGTTGACCAAACTCATTGAATGTATTCATCTTTATTTCCATGACGTTAAGAAGATCTCCAGATTAATGAATTGCTGGTTCCTTAAAAAGAACCACCAGGTTATGTTTTTCTGGTACCACAAGGAGGAATGATGAATATACCGGGTGATGAGCTATACACCTTGCTCCATGCTGCGCTAAAAAACGTGGGACAGAGACGCTCCAGCGCGCGCTCTATCTTGCTTTGCGGGAGGCCATACTGTGCGGAAGGCTTCGGTCCGGCAGCCATTTGCCCGGCTCACGAACGCTGGCGCATCAGATCTCGGTGTCCCGAAATACCGTCAACGCGGCGCTGGACCAGCTCACGCTCGAAGGTTATTTGCTGCGTAGCCGCCAGGGCACGCGGGTGGGGCAATTCACTCCTCGTACGATTGCCCGGACATTACCGGACCCGGACGTCAGGCTGACAAAACGTGTCGCCCGGCTGCCCGCGCCTGTGCCGCGTGACACTCCGGTGATGGCGTTTACGCCGGGAACGCCTGCCATCAACTATTTCCCCTTGCCGCTGTGGCGGCGGTTGTACGATCGCGTCCTGCGCGAGGAGGGAAGCGCCCTGTTAGGGTATGGCGACCCTGCCGGCGAGCCGTCGCTACGGGCCGCCATTGCCCGCCATCTTGCGCTCTCCCGCGGCATTGACTGTGACGCCAGCCAGATAGTGATAACCGAAGGGGCGCTGGAGGGCGTCAATCTGTGCACAATGCTGTTAAGCGAGCCGGGGGATGTCGCCTGGGTGGAAAATCCCGGCTATAGCGGCGCCAAAAGCGCTTTTGTCAAAACCGGCCTGGCGATGACCGGCATACCGGTGGATGACGAGGGGATGTGCTGGGAAGGGCTGTGTGCGCCTTCACCCACGCTGATTTTTACCTCGCCATCGCATCAGTTCCCTTACGGAAGCGTACTCAGCGCGCGGCGGCGTCTGGCGCTGCTGGAACTGGCCCGGCAGCACAACGCGTGGATCATTGAGGACGATTACGACAGCGAATTCCGTTATACCGGTGAGCCCGTCCCGGCGATGCTGGGTATGGTCAACAACGCGCCCGTTGTGTATCTGGGGACGTTCAGCAAAACGCTGTTTCCGTCGCTCCGAATGGGGTTCATGGTGTTACCGCCAGCGCTGGCGAAGGCGGCACGTCCCGCCATCGGCTCGCTGCTGCGCGGCGGGCATCGCGCTGAACAGCGCACCCTGGCGCTGTTTATTGAGGAAGGCCACTATGCGCGACATCTTGCCGCCATGCGCCGACTTTATCGTAAGCGATACCGCCAACTGCGAGAGGTGCTAAGCGCAGAGCTTCATACGCCGCATCGCGTTCTTGCCGGAGAAGGAGGGATGCACCTGGCGCTGGCGATTGACGGTATCGACGACCAGCGGCTGGTGGAGCAGGCAAGAGCGTTTCAGCTGGCACCCGCTGCGCTGAGCGGATATTACCTTGAGACGAAGCAGGGGCAAACCGGTCTGGTTTTAGGTTACGGCAATACCTCTGCTTCGCAGTTTGCGCCGGGTATCCGACGTCTTCAGGCGTTAATTACGCAGCAGTGGGGCGGGAAAGGGTAAAGACATCATAAAAAGAGAGCTGGCCCTTGGTGGTGACCATTTTCTGCAACTTCTCTTTTTGCCCGGCTTCGACAGCCGGCGAGTGCAGGATGCTGTCGATCAGCTCCTTCGGCACGTAACGCGTGTTGTACCACTCCCCGTTGTAGCACACGCGGAAATCGAGTACGTCGATATCTTCATACCGGTAACGCGGATTGACGTCGAAAAAGAAAAACGCGTTAAACACCACGAACAGCACTACCAGCAGCCAGACGGAATCGACCAGCGTTTCAGACTTCAGCATGACGATAAGCGTTGCCAGCCAGGCGGCGTACATGGCGACGAACAACCCGGGGTGTTTGCGAATAAAGCTGATGCTAAAGCGCGGGCGATTGTCGCGCTTTTCGCGAGTATTGAGATCGTCGATGGTGGCGGTAAGCAGGCGCTGTATCTCTGTCATTTTTTGCCTTTATGATTGTTGAAAATACAGGTGATCTGCTTATTTTATGAGAGGGGTTTACGCGATGAAAGTAACAGTTATGCCAGGAAAAAGCATAACAGTTACTCAGGATGCGCTTAGAGCATTTTAATGATTTTCGCCGGATTGCCGCCCACGACAGCATTGGCCGGCACGTCTTTGGTCACTACCGCGCCGGAAGCGATAACCGCATTATCGCCAATGGTTACGCCCGGGTTAATGATCGCACGTCCGCCGATCCAGACGTTATCACCAATGGTGACCGGTTTACCGTACTCCAGCCCGCTGTTACGTTCGGTCGCATCCAGAGGATGCGTGGCCGTATAAATGTGCACCCCCGGCGCAAGCATACAGTTATCGCCAATGCGGACAGGGCAGACATCCAGCATGACGCAGTCAAAGTTGGCATAAAAATTATTGCCCAGATAGATGTTATACCCGTAGTCGCAGCGGAAGCTCGGTTCTATATAGGCGCCTTCGCTTTGGCCCAGCAGGTCAGCTAATAAGGCGCGACGTTCGGCCTTCTCATCGGGTGCGGTATGGTTATAGCGGTGAACAAGATGACGCGCGCGTAAACGGTCAGCCCTCAGCGTGTCATCGCCAGGGCGGTAATATTCACCTGCAATCATCTTCTGTTTTTCTTCACTCATGGGAACCTCTCTGGAATCGTTTTACGCAGCGTAAAGAGGATTAACCAGAAAGGGAACGTTCCCTAAAAGCGGCTGTGACGGGAGTCACAACATTTATGCGCATAAATACGTTTTATACGGGAACCTGGCGTTTGCACTTGAAGCGTAATTCGAAAGGTAAATTCAGCTTAACAACGGGCGTAATGCCTTTACAGTCTCTCTTCAACGATTAACGAACAAATTTCCATACCGAAGAGGGGATCTTGTCATACAGTTTATTCATGGTTAGTTCAGCCAGACGATGGTCGGCAGCTGAATAAAATACCGCCAGTTCATTATCAGAGAGCTCGTATTTATTTTTTTCAATAACACGTTCGAGGGTGTCAATTGACTGGCAGCGTCGCAGGCGCATCAAATAATCGACTTTTGTTAATGGTTTATCAGACATAAATTCACCTTAGTAATTGTAATAATTTTAACAGGAAAGACTAACCGGATTAGCTCTGCTGACATTAGTGAAGCAGCGAAATAGGCGGTTTCCTGATTTACGCCATTTCTGCAAATCCTGTGCGTTAATGCCGTAGCTGCTGAACAACATAAAGGTGTCGTCCAGGTATTCATCAATTTGCTCTATCAACTTATTATCTTCATTGTACTTAATTTTATAATTAAGTGCGAAGGTGGCGATATGCTCGATCAGCTCGTTAAGCTGTAAATTGATAGCAGACGTTGGATCGTTCACCCAGCCATGGTTACTTTCTTCAAGATTGGCAAGGCAGTCATGGTACAAGGATTCGCAGAGAAATTTCAACTGCGCGATATCATGCCTTTTTGGCGAGTACTCGTCCATAGCGCATCCCCTTCTGAGTGATTTTTTACTCACCGAACATCATGTCGGGATGGATACAACTTGCTTAGCCACATGGGAGCTGTGTTCCTGATAACTCTAACTATAAGCCACTCTGATCAAGATTTCACCGCGCTATTACGAAAAATTACAATTAAATCGTTACTGTGCGAGCCTTTACGCAAATGTACCTTTTGCAGCAACCACGTTAATCAAATAAAAAACCGTTTTTTATCGGTTCCTTAAAATTCATTGAGTTAGCGCAAAGTTTCATGTGAAGTCCGAAACCAGATATCTTCAGATAATTTCCGTTACTTAGGAATAGTCCGAATAATTTACGCCGCAAAATGATAATAAAAGAAGGCTGAGTCCCTGGTGTAAGTTATCGGCCTATTATGCCAGGCCTCATTTAAAAAGAAGAAAATAAATAGAAAAGCAATAGGTCTATTTTATGATTTTTTCTGAAAATGAAAAAGGCCGCAAATGCGGCCTTTTTATCATGTGAAACCGGTATCAGTGATGTTCTACCGAATGATTGTGCTCAACATCTTCATTTTTGCGGCTGAAGCGGCGACGAACCACCACGAAGAACACCGGTACGAAGAAGATGGCGAGAACGGTCGCCGTGACCATACCACCCATTACACCCGTACCTACCGCGTTCTGTGCGCCGGAGCCCGCGCCGGAGCTGATAACCAGCGGCATAACGCCGAGGATAAACGCCAGGGACGTCATCAGGATTGGACGCAAACGCATACGAACGGCTTCCAGCGTGGCTTCAATCAGGCCTTTTCCTTCTTTCTCCATCAGATCTTTGGCGAATTCGACGATGAGTATCGCGTTCTTCGCCGACAAGCCAATGGTTGTCAGCAGGCCCACCTGGAAGTAAACGTCGTTGGTCAGCCCACGGAAGGTTGCGGCAAGCAGTGCGCCGATAACCCCCAGCGGAACCACCAGCATAACGGAGAACGGAATCGACCAGCTCTCATACAATGCCGCTAGACACAGGAACACCACAATCAGTGAAATGGCGTACAGGGCAGGGGCCTGGTTACCGGACAGACGTTCCTGATAGGACATGCCGGTCCAGTCGTAGCCGATACCCGCAGGTAGTTTGCTGGCCAGTTCTTCCATCAGGTTCATGGCTTCACCGGTGCTTCGGCCTGGCGCTGCCTGACCGAGGATTTCCATCGATGGCAAGCCGTTATAACGCTCCAGACGCGGCGAACCGTATTCCCAGCGCGAGGTTGAGAAGGCGGAGAACGGCACCATCTGGCCATCGCTACCGCGAACGTACCAGTTGTTGATATCGTTCGGCAGCATGCGGTATTGCGCTTCGGACATCACGTACACTTTCTTCACGCGACCACGGTCGATGAAGTCGTTGACGTAGCTGCCACCCCAGGCTGCACCCAGCGTGGTATTAATGTCGCTGATGGAAACACCCAGCGCCTGCGCTTTTTCCTGGTCGATATCGATCTTGTACTGCGGCGTATCTTCCAGACCGTTAGGACGCACGCCCACCAGCAGGTCAGGGTGTTTTGCCACCTCGCCAAACAGCTGGTTACGCGCCTGCGTCAGTTTTTCGTGGCCCAGACCGCCCTGGTCAATCAGCTGGAAGTCGAAGCCGGTCGCCGTACCCAGTTCAACAATCGCTGGCAGGTTAAAGGCAAAGACCATCGCATCTTTAATCTGTGAGAAGGTGCCCATTGCACGGCCGGTAATGGCTTCTACCTTGTTCTCTGCACCTGGACGTTCAGACCAGTCTTTCAGAGAAACGAAGGCGATACCGGTGTTCTGACCACGACCCGCGAAGCCAAAGCCGTTAACCGCAAACACGGATTCGACGTTGTCTTTCTCTTTGGTCAGGAAGTAGTCGGTCATCTCATCCAGCACTTTCTGCGTACGCTCTTGCGTCGCACCGGCCGGAAGCTGCGCCATACTCAGGAACACGCCCTGGTCTTCATCTGGCAGGAACGAGCTTGGCAGACGAACGAACAGGAATGCCATCCCCACCACGATGATGATATAGAGCAGCAGGTAACGACCGGTGCTGCGCAGGATGTTACCCACGCTGTCGGTGTAGTGGTGCGTGCTCTTATCAAACATGCGGTTGAACCAGCCGAAGAACCCTTTATGCTCGCCGTGTCCGCCTTTCTGAATCGGCTTCAGCATCGTCGCGCACAGGGCTGGCGTCAGGATCAGCGCAACCAGTACCGACAGCGCCATCGCCGAAACGATGGTGATGGAGAACTGACGGTAAATCGCACCGGTAGAGCCGCCAAAGAAGGCCATCGGGATAAATACCGCGGACAGTACCATCGCGATACCGACCAGCGCGCCCTGGATCTGGCCCATAGATTTACGGGTTGCTTCCTTCGGCGGCAGGCCTTCTTCCGCCATCACACGCTCGACGTTTTCGACCACCACGATGGCGTCATCCACCAGCAGGCCGATGGCGAGCACCATCCCGAACATCGTCAGGGTGTTTATCGAGTAGCCAAATATCGCCAGAACCGCGAAGGTCCCAAGCAATACAACCGGTACGGCGATGGTTGGGATCAGCGTCGCGCGGAAGTTTTGCAGGAACAGGTACATTACCAGGAAGACGAGGATGATCGCCTCAACCAGGGTTTTTACCACTTCGTGAATCGAAATTTTTACGAACGGCGTAGTGTCATACGGATAAACGATTTTCAGACCTGACGGGAAGAACGGTTCCATCTTCTTCAACTCTGCACGAATAGCCGTCGCGGTGTCCAGGGCGTTAGCGCCGGTCGCCAGTTTGATACCCAGACCAGATGCCGGCTTGCCGTTGAACTTCGCGATAACGTCGTAGTTCTCGCCGCCCAGCTCCACTTTCGCTACGTCACGCAGGCGAACCTGCGAACCGTCCTGATTCACTTTCAGCAGAATTTTGCTGAACTCATCCGCGGAGGTCAGACGGGTTTGCGCGATGATCGAGGCGTTAAGCTGCTGGCCCTTGACCGGCGGCGTACCGCCTAACTGACCGGCTGCCACCTGGGCGTTCTGCGCTTTGATGGCGTTAATCACGTCAACCGGCGTCAGCTGGAAGTTGTTCAGTTTATTCGGATCCATCCAGATACGCATGGCGTACTGGGAACCAAACAGCTGAACGTCACCCACACCTGACGTACGGCTGATGGCGTCCTTCATGTTGGCGCCCACGTAGTCGGAAATATCCTCCTGCGTCATGGTGCCGTTGGTGTTGATCACGCCGACAACCATCAGGAAGCTACTGGACGATTTCTCGACGCTCACGCCCTGCTGTTGTACTTCCTGCGGCAGCAGAGGCATCGCCAGCTGCAATTTGTTCTGCACCTGAACCTGCGCAATGTCCGCATCCGTACCGGATTCAAAGGTCAGGGTGATCTGAACCGTACCGGTTGAGTCACTGTTTGAGGACATGTACATCAGGTTATCGATACCGTTCATGTTCTGTTCGATAACCTGCGTAACGGTATCCTGCACCGTTTTCGCATCAGCGCCCGGATAGGTTGCGGAGATCGTTACTGCCGGTGGCGCAATCGTTGGATATTGCGCAACAGGCAGCTTCAGGATCGCAAGTCCCCCGGCCAGCATGATGATAATGGCGATCACCCACGCAAATATGGGGCGATCGATAAAGAAATTAGGCATGTCTTAACGGCTCCTGTTTAAGTTAAGACTTGGTTTGTTCTGACTGGCCAGCGGCCGACGCTTGTTGTTTGTCGTCAGATTTCACTTCCTGCGCTTTGACCTGCGCGCCAGGACGAACTTTTTGCAAACCAGTAATAATCACGCGATCGCCATCTTTCAGACCTTCCGTCACCAGCCACTTGTCGCCAATCGCCTGCGTTGCAGTGATATTGCGCATTTCGACTTTGTTATCGGCACCCACAACCAGCGCGCTCGCATCGCCGCGTGGCGTACGGGTCACACCCTGCTGAGGAACCAGAATGGCGCTTGGGTTAGTCCCTTCCTCAAGACGGGCGCGTACGAACATACCCGGCAGCAGGGTTTTATCCGGATTCGGGAAAATGGCCCGGATGGTGATTGAGCCGGTGGTCTGATCGACGGTCACATCAGAAAATTCCAGTGTACCGGTCTGCGAGAACTCGATACCGTCGTTGGTAACCAGTTCAACCTTGGCTTTACCGTTTTCCTGTTTCAGTTGACCGCTTGCCAGCTCCTGTTTGAGACGCAGGAAATCGTTGCTGGACTGGGTAACGTCAACATAGATCGGGTCAAGCTGCTGCACGGTGGCCAGTGCGTTGGTCTGACCGTTTTGCACCAGTGCACCTTCGGTGACGGCAGATTTACCAATGCGACCGCTGATAGGGGAGGTCACTTTGGTGTAGGCCAGGTTAATACGCGCGGTTTCTACCGCCGCTTTCGCCGCCACAACGGCCGCGTTGGCTTGCTGCGCATCGGCCAGGGCTGAATCATAATCCTGTTGGCTGATGTACTGCGTGCCGAGCAGCTTCTTGTAACGATTCAACGTCAGCTGCGAAATTTTGGCTGCCGCTTCTGCTTTCGCCAGATCGCCTTTAGCGCTCTCATAAGACGCCTGGTAGGTTGCTGGATCAATCTGATACAGAGACTCACCTGCCTTGACATCACCGCCTTCGGTGAAGTTACGTTTCAGGATGATACCGCTTACCTGCGGACGCACTTCCGCAATGCGATAGGCGCTGGTGCGGCCCGGTAGTTCTGTTGTCATCTGGAGAGGTTCGGATTTGAGCGTCACGACGCCAACTTCTGGCACCTGCTGAGCTCCTTGTTGAGCCTCTTTGTCGTCACATCCTGTAAGCGCTAAGCTGCCTGAGAGCATCAGAACGACCGCCAGAGGCGTTAACCCTCTGTTTTTGTTCATATGTAAACCTCGAGTGTCCGATTTCAAATTGATCAAGGGTCCTGAGTCTAAAAACCCATTGCTGCGTTTATATTATCGTCATGCTATGGTACATACATTCATAAATGTATGTAAATCTGACTCCTGTAAATTCATCAACGTATGGCACGAAAAACCAAACAACAAGCGCTGGAAACCCGACAACACATTCTGGATGTGGCAATGCGTTTGTTCTCACAGCAGGGTGTTTCGGCAACCTCGCTGGCACAGATTGCTCAGGCCGCGGGCGTCACGCGGGGAGCGATTTACTGGCATTTCAAAGACAAGTCCGATCTGTTTGGTGAAATCTGGGAGCTTTCAGAGTCCAGCATTAGCGATCTTGAGAGTGAGTATCGGGCAAAATTCCCTCACGATCCACTCTCTGTGTTAAGAGAAATTCTAGTATATATCCTTGAAGCGACAGTTGTTGAAGAGCGCCGCCGTCTGATGATGGAAATCATCTTCCATAAATGTGAGTTCGTTGGCGAAATGGCGGTGGTTCAGCAGGCGCAACGCGACCTGTGTCTGGAAAGCTACGATCGCATCGAACAGGTCCTCACGGAGTGCATGCAGGCCAAAATGCTTCCTGCCACCTTACTCACCCGCCGGGCGGCGATCCTGATGCGCAGCTATATTTCCGGCCTGATGGAAAACTGGCTTTTTGCTCCGGAGTCGTTCGATCTCAGATCAGAGGCGCGCAGCTATGTCGACATTTTTCTTGAGATGTGCCAGCTCTGTCCGACCCTTCAAAGTAAGCATCACCCCCGTTCTGCCTGATCGGGTACGGGAAAAATCGTAGACCCTTTCCGTCGTACTATTCTGCTTCAGCCGGGCGTGATATCCTTCATGCCCGACTATTTCCGGTCATTTCTCACATCACATTCACAACTATGCTGCACACCAATCGCTCGCAACATCCTGTTCTGGCCCTGTTTTTGATCCTGCTGTTTTACTTTGCAGCCGCGCCGCTTTCCTGGGCCCGTGCAGACAACGGCAGTGACATTCCCACGCGTGCTGATGTTCAGGCGCAACTCGACACCCTGAATAAGCAGAAAGATCTGTCCGCCCTGGAAAAACTTGTTCAGCAGGACCTGACGGAAACCCTGGAAACGCTGGACAAGATAGAGCGCATCAAAGCCGAAACGGCCCAGCTGAGGCAGAAGGTCGCTCAGGCGCCGGAAAACATGCGTAAGGCTACGGAGGCGCTGAATGCGCTCAGCGACGTCGACAACGACGATGAAACCCGAAAAACGCTTGCCACGCTGTCGTTGCGCCAGCTTGAGTCGCGCGTGGCGCAGCTGCTGGACGATCTGCAAACGGCGCAGTCCGATCTCTCAACCTATAACAGCCAGCTGGTTTCGCTGCAAACCCAGCCTGAGCGCGTGCAGAACGCCATGTACTCCGCATCGCAACAGCTACAGCAGATACGTAACCGTCTGAATGGCGTCACCGTTGGGGAAGGGGCGCTTCGCCCCACCCAGCAAACGCTGCTGAATATCCAGCAGACGCTGCTAAACGCGGAGATTGAACAGCAGCGTAAGAGCCTGGAAGGCAACACGGTGCTACAGGATGCGCTGCAAAAACAGCGTGACTACGTGACCGCGAATATCAACCGGCTTGAGCATCAGCTTCAGCTGTTGCAGGAAGCGGTAAACAGCAAGCGCCTGACCCTGACTGAAAAAACGGCCCAGGAAGCGGTCTCGCCAGACGAGACGGCGCGTATTCAGGCCAACCCGCTGGTGAAGCAGGAGCTGGAGATTAACCACCAGCTGAGCGAACGTCTGATCCAGGCGACTGAAAACGGCAGCGCGCTGGTACAGCAGAATATCAAGGTCAAAAACTGGCTGGATCGCGCGTTGCAGGCCGAGCGTAACGTCAAGGAGCAGATTGCCGTCCTGAAGGGCAGCCTGCTGCTGTCGCGCATTCTCTACCAGCAACAGCAGACGCTGCCGTCCGCCGACGAGCTGGAAGACATGACCAATCGCATTGCGGATTTGCGTCTTGAACAGTTTGACGTCAACCAGCAGCGCGATGCGCTATTCCAGAGCGATACCTTCGTTGCCAAAGTGGAAGAGGGCCATTCAGGTGAAGTGAACGCTGAAGTTCACGACGCGCTGTTGCAGGTGGTGGACATGCGCCGCGAACTGCTCGATCAGCTCAACAAGCAGCTGGGCAACCAGTTGATGATGGCGATTAACCTGCAAATCAACCAGCAGCAGCTGGTGAGCGTTTCTAAAAGCCTCCAGGAGATCCTGACTCAGCAGATTTTCTGGGTGAACAGCAATAAACCCATGGACTGGGACTGGTTTAAATCTTTCCCGGAAACGCTGAAATCCCAGATAAAAAGCATGAAAATTACCGTGAACTGGGAGAAAGCCTGGCCTGCGGTAATGATTGCCTTCCTGGCGGGACTGCCTTTGTTGCTCATCGCTGGCGTAATACGCTGGCGTTTGAAATGGCTGAAACAGTACCAGGCGAAGCTGGCCTCGGAAGTGGGGCAACTGCGTAACGACAGCCAGCTGCACACCCCGAAAGCGATCCTGATCGATCTGATCCGTGCTCTGCCGGTCTGCCTGTTGATACTCGCCGTGGGCCTGATCCTGCTGACCATGCAGTTGAATATCAGCGATCTGCTGTGGGCGTTCAGCAAGAAGCTGGCGCTGTTCTGGCTGGTGTTTGGCCTGTGCTGGAAAGTGCTGGAAAAAGATGGCGTCGCCGTCCGCCACTTCAACATGCCGGAAAAACTCACCAGCCACTGGCGTCGCCAGATTGTACGCATCAGCCTCGCGCTGCTGCCGCTGCACTTCTGGTCAGTTGTGGCCGAGCTTTCGCCGCTGCATCTGATGGATGACGTACTGGGGCAACTGGTGATTATGCTGAACCTGCTGCTGATTGCCGTCCTTATGTGGCCGATGTGCCGCGACAGCTGGCGGGATAAAGAGTCCCATAATCTTCGTCTGGTTACCGTAACGGTGCTGGCGATCATTCCGCTGGCGCTGATGGTGCTGACGGCGACGGGTTACTTCTATACCACGCTGCGTCTGTCAGGCCGCTGGATCGAAACGGTTTATCTGGTGATTGTGTGGAACCTGCTGTTCCAGACCGTGCTGCGTGGTTTGAGCGTAGCGGCGCGCCGCATTGCGTATCGTCGTGCTGTTGCCCGTCGGCAGCATCAGGTGAAAGAGGGGGCTGAAGGGGCAGAGCCGCAGGAAGAGCCGACTATCGCCCTGGAGCAGGTCAACCAGCAAACGATGCGTATTACCATGCTGGTGATGATCGCCCTGTTTGCGGTGATGTTCTGGGCCATCTGGTCTGATTTAATTACCGTCTTCGCCTACCTCGACAGTATCACGCTCTGGCAATACAACGGTACCGAAGCGGGCGCTGCGGTAATGAAAAGCGTCACCATGGGCAGCCTGCTCTTTGCGCTGGTGTCGTCAGTGGTTGCCTGGGCGTTGATCCGCAACCTGCCGGGTCTGCTGGAAGTGCTGGTGCTCTCAAGACTGAACCTGCGTCAGGGGGCGTCGTACGCCATTACTACCATCCTGAACTACGTCATTATTATTGTCGGGGCGATGACGGTATTCGGTTCGCTGGGCGTCTCGTGGGATAAACTCCAGTGGCTGGCGGCAGCGTTGTCGGTGGGTCTCGGCTTCGGCTTGCAGGAGATCTTTGGTAACTTTGTCTCTGGCCTGATTATCCTGTTCGAACGTCCGGTGCGTATCGGCGATACCGTCACCATCGGCACCTTCTCCGGGACCGTCAGCAAGATCCGCATCCGTGCGACCACCATTACCGACTTCGATCGTAAAGAGGTGATCATCCCGAACAAAGCCTTTGTGACCGAGCGCCTGATCAACTGGTCGCTCTCGGATACCACCACCCGCGTGGTGATCCGACTCGGGGTGGCCTACGGTTCAGATCTGGATAAAGTGAAAGAGGTCCTGCTGGAAGCCGCGAAATCACATCCTAAAGTGATGCACGATCCTGCGCCTGACGTGTTCTTCACCACCTTCGGGCCAAGCACGCTGGATCATGAGCTGCGCCTGTACGTACGTGAACTGCGCGATCGCAGCTACACCGTCGATGAGCTGAACCGCACCATTGACCGTCTGTGTCGTGAAAACAACATTAATATCGCCTTCAACCAGCTTGAAGTGCACCTGCGTAACGAGAAAGGTGACGAGCATACGGAAGTGAAGCGCGAGATTAAGGGGGACGACCCGACTCCCGCCTGAATTATTTCCCTCTCCCCACTGGGGAGAGGGCAGGGTGAGGGGGAAGTTTCCCCTCAAAATCCCGCCGCACAATCTCCAGCGCTTTCAGCACCGTCTCAGCCGGGATCGCATGATTCTCCAGCAGCATAATTAAATCGACGGCCAGTTTGACCTCATCGGGGGCATTTTCCAGTGACATCAGCGGCTCCTGTTAACGGGTCAGGCGTTCAATGACGCGTTCAATCTCATCCAGCGCCTGACGGCAGCGGACGATGCGGCCTTCCAGCGCGCTGATTTCACGCATTAATAACTGCTGCTCTTCCAGCGTTTCGCTGATGTTCAGGCGGGCTTCGCGCTCACGCTTCATCTCAAACAGACGGCGCTCAAACTCCTGGTTCTCCAGCCGCTTGCGCTGCCATTTTCCCAGTCCCGGCGAGGCGCTGTCCCACGCCCGTAGCGGCCAGGCGGCGATTTCCCGGTGCAGGGCGGTGATCTGCTCGGTAAGATGCTCCGCAAGCCACGCGACCTGTTCCTGCTGTTCACTCTCAACCGCGTGGCGAAGCTCGTCGAGGTTGGTCTGCGCTTCAGCAAGATAATCCTGAATGACGGTGCTGCGGGTGCGGAAGAGCTGCCGGTCAAAGCGCGGTTTCAGCGTGGCGTGGCCCATCAGCGGTGTGGCCTGCGCCCGCAGCGCGATCAGCTGATTTTGCAGCCTCTCAAGAAGCAGTGCTGTTTTCAAGGCGCTCTCCAGTGGTAAAGTAGCCGTTCAGTTTGATAACGATTCGCATTATGCAGCGTACTATTTTAATCATCATTGGCTGGCTCGCGGTAGTGCTGGGTACGCTGGGTGTGGTTTTGCCCTTGCTGCCGACCACCCCGTTTATCCTGTTGGCCGCCTGGTGCTTCGCCCGCTCGTCGCCGCGTTTTCACCACTGGCTTCTGTACCGCTCGTGGTTCGGCGGCTACCTGCGGCACTGGCAAAAACACCGGGCTATGCCGCCCGGGGCCAAGCCGCGCGCCATTGCCTTCATCCTGATCACCTTCGCCGTCTCGTTATGGCTGGTGAAAATGATGTGGGTGCGCATTCTGCTGCTGGCGATCCTGGTTTGCCTGCTGATCTTTATGTGGCGGATCCCCGTGGTTGATGAAAAGCAACAAAAGCACTGAAGCCTCATCATGGCGGTTGCAATTATGGCGCACAGCCAGTAAATTCGACCGTTTTCGAGCACAGGTGCGCCTGGTCAAAGGTTAAACAACTGTTACTTTGACCGACTCGTCGCGCGCCGTGAGTAACACTGTTTCATTTAGGCACAAACCGATGACCGCAACTGCACAGCAGCTTGAATATCTGAAAAATAGCATCAAAAGTATCCAGGACTATCCAAAACCTGGCATTCTTTTCCGCGATGTCACCAGCTTGCTGGAAGACCCGAAAGCGTACGCCCTCAGCATTGAACTGCTGGTTGAGCGTTATAAAAACGCCGGGATCACCAAAGTAGTAGGTACTGAAGCCCGTGGCTTCCTGTTTGGCGCACCGGTTGCGCTGGCGATGGGCGTGGGTTTTGTGCCGGTGCGTAAGCCGCGCAAACTGCCGCGTGAAACCATTGCTGAGAGCTATGAGCTGGAATACGGCACCGATCAGCTGGAAATTCACGTTGATGCTATCAAGCCAGGCGACAAAGTGCTGGTGGTGGACGATCTGCTGGCAACCGGCGGCACCATCGAAGCGACCGTGAAGCTGATCCGTCGTCTGGGCGGGGAAGTGACCGACGCGGCATTCATCATCAACCTGTTCGATCTCGGCGGCGAGCAGCGTCTGGAAAAACAGGGTATTACCAGCTACAGCCTGGTGCCATTCCCGGGACATTAATCCCATATCTCACAACCTCGCTCAATGGGTGAGGTTGTGATAGCATTCCCCTCCATTAATTCACCTTCCAGCGTTGCAGAGCCTGCCCATGAGTTATCAGGTGTTAGCCCGTAAATGGCGACCACAAACCTTTGCTGACGTTGTCGGTCAGGAACATGTGCTGACGGCCCTGGCGAACGGCTTGTCGCTAGGTCGCATCCATCACGCCTATCTTTTTTCCGGCACCCGCGGCGTCGGTAAAACCTCTATTGCCCGTCTGCTGGCAAAAGGTCTGAACTGCGAAACCGGGATCACCGCCACCCCGTGCGGCGTGTGCGACAACTGTCGTGAGATCGAGCAGGGGCGTTTTGTCGATCTGATTGAGATCGACGCCGCCTCGCGCACCAAAGTGGAAGACACCCGCGATCTGCTCGACAACGTGCAGTACGCCCCGGCGCGCGGCCGCTTCAAGGTCTATCTGATCGATGAAGTGCACATGCTGTCGCGCCACAGCTTCAACGCCCTGCTGAAAACGCTGGAAGAGCCGCCTGCGCATGTCAAATTCCTGCTGGCGACCACCGATCCGCAAAAGCTGCCGGTCACGATCCTCTCACGCTGCCTGCAATTCCATCTGAAGGCGCTCGACGTTGAGCAGATCCGCGCTCAGCTTGAGCATATCCTCGATGAAGAGAACATTGTCCATGAACCGCGCGCGCTGCAACTGCTGGCCCGTGCCGCGGACGGCAGCCTGCGCGATGCGCTGAGCCTGACCGACCAGGCGATTGCCAGCGGTGACGGTAAACTCTCCACCGACGCGGTCAGCACCATGCTCGGCACGCTGGATGACGATCAGGCGCTGTCGCTTATTGAAGCGATGATTGCCGCCAACGGTGAGCGGGTAATGACCCTCGTCAACGACGCCGCTGCCCGTGGCATTGAGTGGGAAGCGCTGCTGGTCGAGATGCTCAGCCTGCTACACCGCGTGGCGATGCTGCAACTGTCCCCGTCGGCCATTGGCGCGGACATGGCGACCATTGAGCAGCGGATGCGCGAACTTGCGCGCACCGTGCCGCCGGCTGACGTTCAGCTTTATTATCAGACGCTGCTGATCGGCCGCAAAGAGCTGCCGTTTGCACCGGATCGCCGGATGGGCGTTGAAATGACGATGCTGCGCGCACTGGCCTTCCATCCGCGCAAGCCATTGCCGGAGCCGGAAACGCCCCGGCAGTCCTTTGCGCCGGTTGCGCCGACCGCGGTAATGTCACCGCAGCAGGTGCCACCGCAACCGGCATCGCCGCCGCCGCAAAACGTGCCGCTGTCGGATGCCACCAGTTCGGTGCTTGCCGCACGAAGCCAGTTGCAACGTGCGCAGGGAGCAACCAAACCAAAAAAGAGTGAACCGGCAGCGCCTGCAAGAGCGCGGCCGGTGAACAACGCCGCGCTTGAACGACTGGCCTCGGTAACGGAGCGCGTGCAGTCGCGTCCGGCACCGTCCGCGCTCGAGCAAAAAGCCCCGGCGAAAGAAGAGGCATACCGCTGGAAGGCGACTACCGTTGTTGAAACGGTCAAGGAAGTGGTCGCCACGCCAAAAGCGCTGAAAAAGGCGCTGGAGCATGAAAAAACGCCGGAGCTGTCCGCGAAGCTCGCGGAAGAGTCCATCGAGCGCGACGCCTGGGCCGCTGAGGTCAGCAAACTTCAGCTGCCGAAGCTGGTTGAGCAGGTCGCGCTGAACGCCTGGAAAGAGCAGGACGGTAATCAGGTGCGTCTGCACCTGCGCCCTGGCCAGCGGCACCTCAACTCCCCAGGCGCGCAAAAGGCGCTGGCCGAGGCGCTTACCGCATTACAGGGTGTGCCGGTTGAATTGACTATCATTGAAGATGATAATCCGGCGGTGAAAACGCCGCTCGAGTGGCGACAGGCGATTTATGAAGAGAAGCTCGCGCAGGCGCGCGAGTCGATTATCGCGGATAACAACATCCAGACCCTGCGCCGGTTCTTCGACGCCGATCTGGATGAAGAGAGTATTCGCCCCATTTGATCGTGAGTCTGACTTACGGTTGTAATCCTTAACGTGAAAGAAGAGAGAAGCCTATGTTTGGTGGAAAAGGCGGTCTGGGTGGCCTGATGAAGCAGGCTCAGCAGATGCAGGAAAAAATGCAGAAGATGCAGGAAGAGATCGCTCAACTGGAAGTCACGGGTGAATCCGGTGCCGGTCTGGTCAAGGTGACCATCAACGGTGCGCATAACTGCCGTCGCGTGGAAATCGACCCGAGCCTGCTCGAAGACGACAAAGAGATGCTGGAAGATCTGGTTGCAGCCGCGTTTAACGATGCCGCTCGCCGTATCGACGAAACCCAGAAAGAGAAAATGGCCTCTGTTTCCAGCGGTATGCAACTGCCGCCGGGCTTTAAGATGCCATTCTGATGCAAACCAGTCCGCTGCTCACGCAGTTAATGGAAGCACTGCGCTGCCTGCCGGGCGTTGGCCCGAAGTCGGCGCAGCGTATGGCGTTTACGCTATTGCAGCGCGACCGCAGCGGCGGGATGCGCCTGGCGCAGGCTCTGACCCGCGCCATGTCAGAAATTGGTCACTGTGCGGATTGCCGTACCTTTACCGAGCAGGACGTATGCAACATCTGCACGAACCCGCGTCGTCAGGAAAACGGTCAGATTTGCGTGGTGGAGAGTCCGGCGGACATCTACGCCATCGAACAAACCGGGCAGTTTTCCGGCCGCTATTTTGTGCTGATGGGGCATCTCTCCCCGCTGGACGGCATCGGCCCGGACGATATCGGTCTCGATCGTCTGGAGCAGCGCCTGGAGTCGGAAACCATCAAAGAGGTGATCCTCGCCACCAACCCCACGGTGGAAGGGGAGGCAACCGCCAACTACATCGCCGAACTGTGCGCGCAGTACGGCGTTGACGCCAGCCGCATCGCCCACGGCGTGCCGGTCGGCGGTGAGCTGGAGATGGTCGACGGCACCACGCTGTCGCACTCGCTGGCCGGACGTCACAAGATTATTTTCTGACCAAACGGAGGCTGCGCGCGCGGCCTCCGCTTGAAAATTTCCCCCCTTATCCCCATCTCTCACTCAACGTTTTACAACCCCATTAAATGGCATTGTTGAGGTCGACTTAGATGAAAGGACAAGAAACCCGTGGTTTCCAGTCAGAAGTAAAACAGCTTCTGCACCTGATGATCCATTCCCTGTATTCCAACAAAGAAATTTTCCTGCGTGAGCTGATTTCCAACGCCTCCGATGCGGCGGACAAGCTGCGCTTCCGCGCGCTGTCTAACCCGGATCTGTATGAAGGCGACGGCGAACTGCGCGTGCGCGTCTCGTTCAATAAAGAGAACCGCACCCTGACGATTGCCGATAACGGCATCGGGATGAACCGCGACGAGGTGATCGACCACCTCGGGACCATCGCCAAATCCGGCACCAAAGCGTTCCTTGAGTCCATGGGCTCTGACCAGGCGAAAGACAGCCAGCTGATTGGTCAGTTCGGCGTAGGCTTCTACTCGGCGTTCATCGTGGCGGACAAAGTCACCGTGCGCACCCGCGCCGCGGGCGACAGCGCCGAGAACGGCGTGTTGTGGGAATCCAAAGGGGAAGGCGAGTACACCGTTGATGACATCACCAAAGCGGATCGCGGCACCGAAATCACCCTGCACCTGCGTGAAGGCGAAGACGATTTCCTGAACGACTGGCGCGTACGCTCCATCATCAGCAAGTATTCCGACCACATCGCGCTGCCGGTTGAGATTGAAAAACAGGAAGAGAAAGACGGCGAAACCGTGGTTTCCTGGGAGAAAATCAACAAGGCGCAGGCGCTGTGGACGCGTAACAAATCTGAAATTAAAGACGACGAGTACAACGAATTCTACAAGCACATCGCCCACGACTTTACCGACCCGCTGACCTGGAGCCACAACCGTGTGGAAGGTAAGCAGGAGTACACCAGCCTGCTGTACATCCCGGCACAGGCGCCGTGGGACATGTGGAACCGCGATCACAAGCATGGCCTGAAGCTGTACGTGCAGCGCGTGTTCATCATGGACGACGCCGAGCAGTTCATGCCGAACTATCTGCGCTTTGTGCGCGGCCTGATTGATTCCAACGACCTGCCGCTGAACGTCTCGCGTGAAATCCTTCAGGACAGCACCGTCACCCGTAACCTGCGTAACGCCCTGACCAAACGTGCGTTGCAGATGCTGGAAAAACTGGCGAAGGACGATGCGGAAAAATACCAGACCTTCTGGAAACAGTTTGGCCTGGTGCTGAAAGAAGGTCCGGCGGAAGACACCGCGAATGTGGAAGCTATCGCTAAACTGCTGCGCTTCGCCTCTACGCACAACGACTCCTCCGCCCAGACCGTGTCGCTGGAAAAGTACGTCTCCCGCATGAAAGAAGGGCAGGAGAAGATCTACTACATCACCGCCGACAGCTATGCGGCAGCGAACAGCAGCCCGCACCTGGAGCTGCTGCGTAAAAAAGGCATCGAAGTGCTGCTGCTGTCTGACCGCATCGACGAATGGATGATGAACTACCTGACCGAGTTCGACGGTAAGGCGTTCCAGTCCGTTGCCAAAGCTGACGAGTCCATCGACAAGCTGGCAGATGAAGTGGACGAAAGCGCGAAAGAAGCCGAGAAGGCGCTGGAGCCGTTCATTGAGCGCGTGAAAACCCTGCTGGGTGACCGCGTGAAAGAGGTGCGCTTCACGCACCGTCTGACCGATACGCCTGCCATTGTCACCACCGATGCGGACGAAATGAGCACCCAGATGGCGAAGCTGTTCGCTGCGGCGGGCCAGGCCGTGCCGGAAGTGAAATATATCTTTGAGCTTAATCCGGATCACCCGCTGGTGAAACGCGCGGCGGATACCCAGGACGACGCCCGCTTTGCGGAGTGGGTTGAACTGCTGCTGGATCAGTCCCTGCTGGCCGAGCGCGGTACGCTGGAAGATCCTAACCTGTTCATTAAACGTGTGAATGCGCTGCTGCTGGCGTAATCTTCCCTCACCCCGACCCTCTCCCACAGGGAGAGGGTGAAAGAGTTCCCTCTCCCTGTGGGAGAGGGTTAGGGTGAGGGCACCAGACCGCACTCTCCCAAATTATCTCCCCTCATTAACCGTTTCAGCCTCCCCGCCTTCCTTGAGCGATACCCGTTCTGGTGGTATTGTTTAGCGCTTTTGAAAAATTGAATCGACATTTGAGGGGATTTTCGCAATGCGTATTATTCTGCTTGGCGCTCCGGGCGCGGGTAAGGGAACTCAGGCTCAGTTCATCATGGAGAAATACGGTATTCCGCAAATCTCTACTGGTGACATGCTGCGTGCCGCTGTTAAATCTGGCTCCGAGCTGGGCAAACAAGCTAAAGACATCATGGACGCAGGCAAGCTGGTGACCGACGAACTGGTTATCGCGCTGGTAAAAGAGCGCATTGCTCAGGAAGACTGCCGCAATGGTTTCCTGCTGGACGGCTTCCCGCGCACCATTCCTCAGGCTGACGCCATGAAAGAAGCGGGCATCAACGTGGATTACGTGCTGGAGTTCGACGTACCGGACGAGCTGATCGTTGACCGTATCGTTGGCCGTCGCGTACACGCTGCTTCTGGCCGCGTTTACCACATTAAATTCAACCCACCTAAGGTTGAAGGCAAAGACGACGTGACCGGCGAAGAGCTGACCACCCGTAAAGACGATCAGGAAGAAACCGTGCGTAAACGCCTGGTGGAATACCATCAGATGACCGCACCGCTGATCGGCTACTACACCAAAGAAGCGCAGGCGGGTAACACCAAATACGCGAAAGTGGACGGCACCAAAGCCGTGGCTGACGTACGTGCAGAGCTGGAAAAAATTCTCGGCTAAGCGCACCTCTCTCACCCGGAGCCCCGGGTGAGAAAAATTCTCATCTTACCTATTGCAGCAATGGGTTTCGTTTAAACGCATTTCCGCTACAATTGACAGCCTATCAAATGGTTAAGAGGCGTGAATGAGTCAGGCGAAAACCGGCATCCTGCTTGCCAATCTGGGCACCCCAGAAGCACCTACTCCAGCGGCGGTAAAACGCTACCTGCGACAATTTTTAAGCGACACGCGCGTCGTGGATACCCCAAGACTGCTGTGGTGGCCACTGCTGCGTGGCGTCATTCTGCCGATTCGTTCCCCGCGTGTGGCAAAGCTCTATCAGTCCGTGTGGATGGAAGAGGGCTCGCCGCTGATGGTGTACAGCCGTCGTCAGGAGAAGGCGCTGGCCGCCCGCCTGCCGGACATGCCCGTTGCGCTCGGCATGAGCTACGGTAAGCCGTCCCTGGAAAGCGCCGTTGACTCTCTGCTGGCGCAGGGCGTTGAACACATTGTGGTGCTGGCTCTATATCCGCAGTATTCGTGCTCCACGGTAGCTGCCGTCTGGGACGAACTGGGGCGCATTCTGGCGACCCGCCGCCGTATACCGGGTATCACCTTTATCCGCGACTACGCCGATAACGAGCTGTACATTCAGGCGCTTGCCAGCAGCGTGCGCGCGTCGTTTGAAAAACACGGCGAGCCGGATCTGCTGCTGCTCTCCTATCACGGTATTCCGCAGCGTTTCGCGAACGAAGGGGACGATTACCCCCAGCGTTGCCGCGATACCACCCGCGAGCTGGTCTCCGCCCTCGGCCTGCCGCCTGAGAAGGTGATGATGACCTTCCAGTCGCGCTTCGGCCGTGAACCTTGGCTGACCCCGTATACTGATGAAACGCTAAAAATGCTGGGCGAGAAGGGCGTGAAGCACATTCAGGTGATGTCGCCGGGCTTCTCGGCGGACTGTCTGGAAACGCTGGAAGAAATTGCCGTCCAGAACAAAGAGTTCTTTATGGAGGCGGGCGGAACGAAATACGAATATATTCCTGCGCTTAACGACTCCCCTGAACACATCGACATGATGGTGTCACTGGTCACCACCCGCCGCTGATCGCGTTACGGGCCGGGTTTGTGCTACCATTCCCGGCCCGTATTCTTTGCACAGTTCAGACCATGAAATTTCCCGGTAAACGTAAGTCCAAACACTATTTCCCCGTCGATGCCCGCGATCCGCTGTTACAGCAAATTCAGCAGGAAAGCGAAACCAGCGCTGCCTGGGTGGTCGGTATCGATCAGACGCTGGTGGACATTGAAGCCAAAGTGGATGATGCGTTTGTCGCACGTTACGGTCTGAGCGCCGGGCACTCGCTGGTGATTGAGGATGACGTTGCTGAAGCGCTGTATCAGGAGCTGGTGCGCGAAAATCTTATCACCCACCAGTTTGCCGGCGGCACTATCGGCAACACCATGCACAACTACTCCGTACTGGCAGACGACCGCTCGGTGCTGCTTGGCGTGATGTGCAGCAATATCGAAATCGGTGGCTACGCCTACCGCTACCTGTGCAATACCTCCAGCCGCACCGATCTGAACTATTTACAGGGCGTTGACGGGCCGATTGGCCGCTGCTTTACGCTGATAAGCGATTCCGGCGAGCGTACCTTTGCCATCAGCCCCGGCCATATGAATAAGCTGCGCGCTGAAAGTATCCCGGAAGAGGTGATCGCGGGCGCGTCTGCGCTGGTACTGACCTCCTATCTGGTGCGCTGCAAGCCGGGCGAACCAATGCCGGACGCAACCATGAAGGCAATTGAGTACGCGAAGAAATACAACGTGCCTGTGGTTCTGACGCTGGGCACCAAATTCGTCATTGCCGACAACCCGGAGTGGTGGCAGGCCTTCCTGAAAGAACACGTCTCGATTCTGGCGATGAATGAAGAAGAAGCCGAAGCGCTGACCGGCGAAAGCGATCCGCTGCTAGCGTCTGATAAGGCGCTGGACTGGGTGGACCTGGTGCTCTGCACCGCCGGGCCGGTCGGGCTGTACATGGCGGGCTTCACGGAAGAAGAGAGCAAGCGTAAAACCCAGCACCCGCTGCTGCCGGGCGCAATCGCCGAATTTAACCAGTATGAGTTCAGCCGCGCTATGCGTCATAAAGACTGCATCAACCCGCTGCGTATCTTCTCTCACATCGCACCGTATATGGGTGGCCCTGAGAAGATCATGAACACTAACGGCGCGGGCGACGGCGCGCTGGCCGCGCTGCTGCACGACATTACCGCCAACGCCTACCACAAAACCAACGTGCCGAATTCCAGCAAACATACCTTCGACTGGCTGACCTATTCCTCGCTGGCGCAGGTGTGTAAGTACGCGAACCGCGTGAGTTATCAGGTGCTGAACCAGCATTCTCCGCGCTTAACGCGGGGGCTGCCGGAACGGGAAGACAGCCTCGAAGAGGCGTATTGGGACAGGTAAAAGTAAAACGGCAACCTGTGGTTGCCGTTTTTAGTGTTTGTTCCCTCTCCCTGCGGGAGAGGGTCAGGGTGAGGGCATCAGGCAGCACAAAACTTACCCCGTTACTGCCTCTTCAACCGGCGGTTTCGTCAGCATTGTCAGCATCGTATTCGCAATCTCACGCTCACCCATCACCACCTGATTCGCGCCGCGCTCGGTGATGTACTCCACTTCGTCATCATAATGGGCGCGGGCAATGATTTCGATATGCGGGCATTTTTCACGGGCTGTGGCGACAATCTCGCCAGCCTCGTAACCGTTCGGGATAGTGAGCAGCAGCCAGCGAGCGCAGTCCAGATGCGCCAGATTCATAATCTCTTCGTTAGCCGCGTTGCCCAGCACCGCGCGGATGCCACGCTCGCGAAGTTCGTCGACGCGGGTGCGTGACGTTTCAATCACTACAAGTGGAATGCCCTGAGCCATCAGTTTTTCACCCAGCAGGCTGCCGACGCGGCCAAAACCGACCAGCAGCGCGTGGTTGCAGATATCCACCGGGATCTGTTTCTCTTCTTCTGTCGCCTCTTCCAGCGTCAGCTCTTCGAGGGTTTCGGTCTTCTCGAGATATTTCTCCAGCAGGGCAAACAATACCGGGTTCAACATGATGGAGAGGATCGCCCCCGCCAGCACCAGATTTTGCCCAGCCTGTGGGAGCAGGTTCAGGGCCATCCCCAGACCGGCAAGAATAAAGGCGAACTCGCCAATCTGCGCCAGGCTGGCGGCGATGGTCAGCGCCGTGCGCGGCGAGTGACCGAACATCCGCACCAGGAAGAAGGCGGCAACGGACTTACCAAAGATGATGATTGCCAGCGTACCCAGCACGGCCAGCGGCTGCTGGATGAGGATCAACGGGTCGAACAGCATCCCGACGGAGACGAAGAACAGCACCGCGAATGCATCACGTAGCGGCAGGGTATCGTGCGCGGCGCGGTGGCTCAGCTCGGACTCGTTCAGCACCATCCCGGCGAAGAACGCGCCCAGCGCAAAGGAGACGTCAAACAGCTCGACGGCGCCAAAGGCAATGCCCAGCGCCAGCGCAAGGACTGAAAGCGTGAACAGTTCACGCGAGCCCGTGGCGGCGCTGCGGGACATGATCCACGGCACCAGACGGCGGCCCACCAGCATCATGATGGCGATAAACGCCACAACCTTACCGATGGTAATGCTCATATCTAGTGCCAGCGAGGCGAAGCCGATATTCTCTTTTTCCATCATCCCGGCGACGGCGGGCAGCAGAACCAGCGTCAACACCATTACCAGATCTTCAACAATCAGCCAGCCTATCGCGATTTGCCCGCGCTGGCTGTCTATCAGCTGCCTCTCTTCAAGCGCGCGCAGCAGCACCACGGTACTGGCGGTTGAAAGACACAGCCCAAATACGATACCGGTCATGATTGACCAGCCCAGCACCGCCGAAAGCGCCATGCCCAGCAGCGTCGCCACCCCTATCTGGGCGATCGCTCCCGGTATGGCGATCGACTTTACCGCCATCAGATCCTTCAGGGAAAAATGCAGCCCGACGCCAAACATCAGCAGGATCACGCCTAATTCCGCCAGCTCAGGCGCCAGTTTGGTATCTGCGACAAAACCCGGCGTAAAGGGCCCTGCCAGCACGCCCGCCAGCAAATAGCCTACCAGGGGCGAAATACGCAGTTTATTGGCAATCATGCCGAGAATAAAAGCGAGCACAAGTCCACCAACAATGGTGGTGATAAGCGGTGTGGCGTGGTGCATTCCGTCTCCTTTTGCGATGGGTGATCCATTTTTGGTGCAAATACCAAAAAGCCGATTAATAGTTTATGACAATTTTTACGCTTATGTTTATGAATAATTGTTGAAAACACAATAAAAAGGCAATAAGCATGAAAAAAGGCAGATTTTGATAAATTTGCTGAGGGGAGGGAGAGGAAAGCCTTATGACATCAGGTTATCCGGCTGCCAAAGTTTAACTTTGGCAGCCGTGAAGTTACGCTTTATGGCGGTTGTCAGGCAGGAATATGGTCAACATCCCCAGAAGTGGCAGGAAAGCGCAGATTTTATAGACCAGGAAGATGCTGGTGTGGTCTGCAACCATCCCTAACACGGCTGCGCCAAGGCCGCCCATGCCAAAGGCAAAACCGAAAAAGAGGCCGGAAACCATACCGATACGTCCCGGCAGCAGTTCCTGCGCATAGACCAGAATGGCTGAAAACGCCGACGCGAGAATAAAACCAATAATCACCGTCAATATTCCGGTCCATTCCAGCGTTGCGTACGGTAAAACAAGCGTAAACGGCGCAACGCCGAGGATAGAGCCCCAAATCACATACTTACGTCCGATTTTATCCCCCACAGGGCCGCCAATCACCGTGCCTGCCGCCACCGCAAACAGGAAGGCGAAGAGATGGAACTGGGCGTTTTGTACCGATAATCCGAATTTTTGCATCAGATAGAAGGTGTAATAGCTGCTGATGCTCGCCATATAAAAATATTTCGAGAAAATCAGCACCAGCAGCACGCTGACGGCAAGGATCACCTTATTGCGCGGAAGGGGGTTGGTTATCTTCGCGGCAGGTTTTCCCTTATTTACGCGATGCTGCGCGGCATACCAGCGGCTGATTTGCGCCAGGACGACAATCGCCAGCAGCGCGGCCAGCACAAACCACGCCACGTTGCCTTTACCGTAGGGCGCGATAATCACCGCCGCCAGCAGAGGACCGAGGGAGCTACCAAAGTTCCCCCCCACCTGGAACAGAGACTGCGCCAGCCCGTGGCGTCCGCCGGAGGCCATACGCGCCACGCGGGACGATTCCGGATGGAACACCGATGAACCGGTTCCCACCAGCGCCGCGGCAACCAGTACCGCCTCAAAGCTGCCAGACATGGCCAGCAGCACTAGCCCGCTCAGGGTGAAGCACATCCCAATGGGCAGCGACCATGGCATCGGGTATTTGTCCGTCCAGTAGCCCACCACCGGCTGTAGCAGCGAAGAGGCCAGCTGGAAGGTCAGGGTGATCATTCCGATCTGCACGAAGGTTAATGAGAACTCAGACTGCAACAGCGGGTAGATCGCCAGAATCAGCGACTGGATCATGTCGTTGAGCAGATGAGAGAGACTGATTGCGCCTAATACTTTAAAGGAAGTGCGCGATTTCGGCGGCGACGCCGGAGCGCCCTGGACGGGCTGGGTTGATTCACTGATTGCCATAAATACCACGTCGATTTGTTATTAGAGATGCAGGGAGTAATTATTATCCGACTAACATACCCGTCCGTGACATTTGAAGAAAGTCGCAATTCTGAAAACTTATTTGTCTATTCTTGTGAGTCACTGTAATTTTTGCGTTTGTCTATGGGTCAGGGAGAGAGAAGATGAAGTTAATGAAGCGTGGCGTCGCGCTGGCGCTCATCGCCGCATGGGGGCTAACAAGCCTGCCCGCGCAGGCGTATGAAAAAGATAAAACCTATAAAATTACCATTCTGCATACTAACGATCATCACGGCCATTTCTGGCGCAGCGAATACGGTGAATATGGCCTGGCGGCGCAAAAAACGCTGGTGGACGGCATTCGTAAAGAGGTCGCGGCCCAGGGCGGCAGCGTGCTGTTGCTGTCGGGCGGGGATATTAATACCGGCGTACCGGAATCTGATTTGCAGGATGCCGAGCCTGATTTCCGCGGCATGAATTTAATTGGTTACGATGCGATGGCGGTCGGAAACCACGAATTTGATAATCCGCTGAGCGTGTTGCGCCAGCAGGAGAAGTGGTCCAAATTCCCGTTCCTTTCCGCCAATATTTATCAGAAAAGCACCGGCGAGCGCTTGTTTAAACCGTGGGCGCTGTTCAAGCGTCAGGATCTGAAGATCGCGGTCATCGGCTTAACCACCGACGATACGGCCAAAATTGGCAACCCTGAATTTTTCACCGACATCGAATTCCGTAAACCGGCGGACGAAGCGAAGCTGGTGATCCAGGAGTTGCAGCAGAATGAAAAACCGGATGTGATTATCGCGACCACCCACATGGGGCATTACGATAACGGTCAGCACGGCTCTAACGCGCCGGGCGACGTGGAGATGGCGCGCAGCCTTCCAGCGGGCTCGCTGGCGATGATTGTGGGCGGTCATTCGCAGGATCCGGTCTGCATGGCTTCTGAGAATAAAAAGCAGGTAGATTATGTGCCCGGCACGCCGTGCGCGCCGGATCGTCAGAACGGGATCTGGATTGTACAGGCCCACGAGTGGGGTAAATACGTTGGCCGCGCGGATTTCGAATTCCGTAACGGCGAGATGAAGCTGGTGCACTATCAGCTCATCCCGGTCAACCTGAAGAAGAAAGTGACCTACCCGGACGGCAAAAGCGAGCGGGTACTCTACACGCCAGAGATCGCTGAAAACCAGCAGATGCTCTCTCTGCTGACGCCGTTCCAGAGCAAAGGGAAAGCGCAGCTGGACGTGAAGATTGGCACGCTTAACGGACGACTGGAAGGAGACCGCAGCAAAGTCCGCTTCGTGCAGACCAATATGGGGCGTCTGGTGCTGGCCGCGCAGATGGCGCGCACGAATGCGGATTTCGCCGTGATGAGCGGCGGCGGTATTCGTGACTCCATCGAAGGCGGAGACATCACCTATAAAGACGTGCTCAAAGTGCAGCCGTTTGGCAACGTGGTGGTCTATGCGGACATGAGCGGGAAGGAGGTGATTGACTACCTGACCGCCGTGGCGCAGATGAAGCCAGATTCCGGGGCGTATCCGCAGTTTGCTAACGTCAGCTTCGTCGCGAAGGACGGTAAGCTCAACGATCTCAAAATCAAAGGCGAACCGGTTGATACGGCGAAAACCTACCGCCTGGCAACGTTAAGCTTTAACGCCACCGGCGGCGACGGCTATCCGCATATCGATAACAAACCGGGCTATGTAAATACCGGGTTTATTGATGCGGAAGTGTTGAAGCAGTTTATCCAGCAAAATTCCCCGATTGACGTGAACGCGTATGAGCCGAAAGGTGAGGTGAGCTGGCAGTAGTGTGGTGCGGCCTGATGCCCTCACCCCAACCCTCTCCCACCGGGAGAGGGCGCGAACACAAAAAACGGTAACGCCTGTTACCGTTTTGCTTTTACCTCGCAGCGCCACCGGGCAATTTTCTCAATCCCGGCGCGCAATATCCGCAAATTTCGCGTCCAGCATTTTCGCCAGATCGCCCGCGGCCAGCTCAATATCCAGCCCGCGCTTGCCGCCGGAAATATAGATGGTCTCAAATTCCTGTGAAGGGGCATCGATCAGCGTCGGCAGGCGTTTTTTCTGCCCGAGCGGGCTGATGCCGCCCACCAGGTAGCCCGTGGTGCGCTGCGCCACCATCGGATCCGCCATATCCACCTTCTTCGCCCCCAGCGCTTTGGCGACCTTCTTCAGATCCAGCTGTCCCGCCACGGGAGTCACCGCCACGGCGAGATGCTTCATATCGCCATTCACCGCCACCAGCAGCGTTTTATAGACCTGGTCCGCGTTCAGCCCCAGCTTACGCACCACTTCATCACCAAAGTTGGTTTCATTCGGATCGTGATCGTAGGTGTGGATCCGGAAAGAAATGTTGTTTTTTTCAAGTAATTTAACGGCGGGAGTCATAGCTATCCTTCTTACGACAGACAATTCATGCAGCCAGCATACGCCTGACGTTTGTCTAAAAAATAGCACCATCTTGCGCAATAGTGTTGGCAGTGATGGTCACTTTGAGCGACAATCGGCTCAGCCGAAGGTCACTTCGGTATAATAAAAACGATGAAATTCCTCTTTGACGGGCCAATAGAGATATTGGCCATTTTTTTATTTCAGCAACGACGGCAAATTCCCTTCGCCGTATAAATGTAACGCCCCAACCGCCACCACGTATTCCCCCGCTGGCAGAGCATGCAGCGTCTCTCGCCAGGCTTTGTTACGCGCATTCATCAGCACATCATACAGCGATTCACTGAACGTCGACGGTAGCGTCAGCCTGCCGTCCGCGGGCGGTGCATCCAGCCACCAGCCAATCATAGTCTGCAGCAGGCGTGCGTTGGTGTGCCAGTGGGTGAGGGTATCATCCAGCAGCATCAGACCGTCGTCGGGAAGCTCTCGCAGGAGCGCAATCTGGCTGTCCGTACCTTCCAGTTCGATGATCGGCATACGGCGCGCCCGCGCCACGTTCAGCAGCTGGTAATCAATGCCGTAATCACCCCGCAGCCCCAGACGCTGGGCCTGCGTGGCCTGTAATACCATTGCGATTTGCCACAGCGGCAGGGTGTCAATCATGGAGAGCGATACGCCGGTTTCCTCGGCGACGCGCGTCAGTTCCGCGAGCTGGGCCTCATTCAGACGTTCCGCCAGCGGGAGATCGCTTTCAAGCCCGGCAAACGGTGACTCATGGCCCGAGATGTCCGCCTCGACGACCAGCGCGTCGGCGCGCTTCAGGCGCTTTATCAGACCGGGCGGCAGAGGTGACATACCCTGCGTGCCCATATGGATACTGCCGACCAGGTGCAGGTGTTGCCCGCCGGGAAGCGAGATATCCAGACCGGGCCAGGCGTAACGGCGAGGGAAAAGGGCGCGAAACGATGTTTTTATACGATGAAACAGACCCATACGCGCTCCATAAACGTAAAGGTTCATGCTAGCGCGTACGGGTACAAGGTTCAATCTTTCGGTTTAAACCGCAGCAGACGGTTAGCGTTGCTCACCACGGTAATTGACGAGAGCGCCATCGCCGCACCCGCAACAACCGGGTTCAGCAGGGTACCGGTCAGCGGCCACAAAATCCCGGCGGCAATCGGAATGCCGAGCGAGTTATAGACGAACGCCCCCAGCAGGTTCTGCTTCATGTTGCGCAACGTGGCTTTCGAAATCGCCAGCGCGTCCGCCACGCCCATCAGGCTGTGGCGCATCAGGGTGATCGCCGCGGTTTCAATGGCGACATCGCTCCCGCCGCCCATCGCAATTCCTACGTCAGCCTGCGCCAGCGCCGGGGCGTCGTTGATGCCGTCGCCCACCATCGCCACCTGGCGACCCTGACTTTGCAGGTTCTTGATGGCGTCCGCTTTGCCGTCCGGCAGCACGCCCGCGATCACCTCATCAATACCGGCTTCTTTGGCGATGGCGTTAGCGGTGGTCGGGTTGTCCCCGGTCAGCATCACCAGACGATAGCCCGCGCGGTGCAGGCGCTGTAAGGCATCTACGCTGTCCTGGCGTAACGGATCGCGCACGGCCAGCAGCGCCGCCACCTGACCATCCCTCGCCAGCAGAACCGGCGTCGCGCCCTGAGAGGCCTGCGCGTTCAGCTCAGCGTCCAGCGCGGACGTATCAACGCCGTGTTCAGTCAGCAGTGCCTGGTTTCCCAGCAGCAGCGTATGGCCTTCGGCTTCACCGCTGACCCCTAAACCGCGCAGGGTGCGGAAGTTACTTACCTGCGGCAGACGAGCATCACCGGCTTTCTCCAGGATGGCGCGCGCCAGCGGGTGGCTGGAGCCTTGTTCCAGCGCGGCGGCCAGGCGCAGGGCATCCGTCTCCGTACAGCCAACGGTACTGACGGCCACCACCTGCGGTTTGCCCTCGGTGAGCGTGCCGGTTTTATCAAAAACAAGGGTGTCCAGCGTGCTTGCCCGTTGCAGGGCGTCAGCATCACGGACCAGTACGCCAAATTCGGCGGCGCGTCCGACGCCAGAGATAATCGACATCGGCGTGGCCAGGCCAAGGGCACAAGGGCAGGCGATGATCAGTACCGTGGTGGCGATCACCAGGGTGTAGACAATCTGCGGCGCCGGGCCGAAGAAATACCAGATTGCCGCGCTCAGCAGGGCAATACCGACGACTACCGGCACAAAAATGGCGGAGATTTTATCGGCAAGCTGACCAATCTCCGGCTTACTGCTCTGCGCCTGGCGGACCATGCGAATGATGCGTGACAGCGTGGTATGGCTCCCGACCGCGCTGGCGCGGAACAGCACGCTGCCGTCCTGCACGACCGTACCGGCATGCACGGCGTCGCCCTGAGATTTCTGCTGAGGAATCGGCTCGCCGGTCAGCATCGCTTCATCCAGCCAGGCATCGCCCTGGGTGATTTCACCGTCGACGGGCACGCGGTCGCCGGTGGTCAGGCGCAGCGTCATTCCCGGCTGTACCTCTGAGAGCGGAACGCTTTTTTCCCCGTCGTCCGTGACCACGCGGGCCGTCGGCGGGGTTAAATCGAGTAATCTTTCCAGCGCTTTCGACGAGCGCTGACGCGCGCGGGCTTCGAGCATATGGCCTAAGTTAATCAGACCGATAATCATCGCACTCGCTTCATAATAGAGATGGCGCGCCTCCATCGGGAACCACTGCGGCCAGACGTTAACGCTCATCGAATAGAGCCACGCCGCGCCGGTCCCGAGGGCGACCAGGGTATCCATCGTCGCGGTGCGGTTTTTCAGGCTCTTCCAGGCGCTGGTATAGAAATGCCCGCCTGCAAACACCATCACCGCAAGGGTAATCAGACCAATCACCAGCCACAGGGTGCGGTTGTCAGCGGTGACCATCATGTTGTCACCCATCATGCCCCACACCATCACCGGAATACCGACCAGCAGGGCGACAATCGCCTGCCAGCGGAAGCGCTTCATGGTGGCGACAGCCGTTTCCTGCTGGCGCTCGCGGCGCTCGGCATCATCTTCGATGGCCTCCGCCCCGTAGCCCGCTTTCTCCACGGCCTGCACTAACTCTGCGGCGGAGGCGCTGCCCATCACCAGCGCAGTACGCTCCGCCAGGTTTACCCGTGCCTGTGCTACACCCGGTACCGCCTGTAAGGCGTTTTGTACCCGGGAAACGCAGCTGGCGCAGCTCATGCCGTTGATCAGCAGCTGTTGGCTGTCATCAATGTCATCAGCTACCGGAAGCTCAGGAGTGGCCGCTGTCAGTGCTTCCGACGGGGATGATGACTCTGCCAGCGGTTTAGCCTTTGGGTGGCTTAACTCCGCCCCGTAACCGGCCTGTTTAATGGTATCAATCAGCGCGTCGGCGCTGGCGCTGCCGGTCACGGCGGCATGATCGATAGTCACCTCAGCGCTTTCCACGTCAGGACGCTGCTCCAGGCTTTCTTTAACGCGTTTGACACAGTGGCCGCAGGAGAGGCCGTCCAGTGTCAGGTCAATAGTGTGAGACATAACAAAACTCCCGTATAATGTTCTGGTCAATTGTTGACCTTCACTCTGCTTTTCGCTAACTGTTATGAAGGTTAAACCTTCCATCAAGGGGAAGGTCAAGGGGGAAATGTGAATATCAGCGATGTTGCGAAAAAAACCGGTTTAACCAGCAAAGCGATTCGCTTTTATGAGGAAAAAGGGCTGGTGACGCCACCGTTGCGCAGTGAGAACGGCTACCGCAGCTATACGCAGCTGCATCTTGATGAACTGACGTTACTGCGCCAGGCAAGACAGGTAGGATTTAACCTTGAGGAGTGCGGCGAGCTGGTTAACCTGTTTAACGATCCGAAACGCCACAGTGCCGACGTGAAAAAACGTACGCTGGAAAAAGTGGCGGAGATCGAACGCCATATCATCGAATTACAGGCGATGCGTGAGCAACTGTTACAGCTGGCAGAATCCTGCCCGGGAGATGACAGCGCCGAGTGCCCGATTATCGACAATCTTTCCGGCTGCTGCCACCGTAAAACCCACGCCTAACAGGCTTTAACCCGCAGGGTAATACCTTCCACCGCGATGACCTCAACCCGCGTGCCGGCGCTGAGGTCATCATCGGCCACCACCGGCCACGAACTGTCCCCCACGCGCATATGACCGCGTCCGTTTATTAGCGTGTTATCAAGCGTAAAGCGTTTACCCACGATCTGCTGCCCACGCTGGTTGAGATGCGCGTCGACCGGCTTCTGCGCCTTCACCCGTTTGTTCAGCCAGCGCCACCACAGCCAGGCGGCCAGCAGCGTCAGCACGGCAAACAGCGCGCCCTGCCACTCCCAGCCGACAGGCAGCAGCCAGACGACCAGCCCGGTAATCACCGCGGCAACCCCGCTCCACAGCAGATAACCGTTGCCGCCAAGCATCTCGGCGGCCAGCAGCAGTCCGCCAAGGCTTAGCCAGAACGCATGAGGATGTGCAACGATGAGCTCAATCATTTTTTACGCTCGTTTCCGCCGTCTTTGATCAGTTCGGCAATTCCGGCGATAGACCCCATCAGGCTGCTGGCATCCAGCGGCATCATTACCACTTTGCTGTTGTTCGCGGAGCCGATCTCCTTCAGCGCATCGGTATATTTTTGTGCGACGAAGTAGTTCACGGCCTGGATATCCCCGGCGGCAATCGCCTCGGAGACCATTTGCGTCGCGCGGGCTTCCGCTTCTGCCGAACGTTCACGCGCTTCCGCCTGGAGGAAGGCAGACTGACGGTCGCCCTCGGCTTTCAGGATCTGCGACTGTTTTTCCCCTTCCGCTTTCAGGATTTCAGCCTGACGCACCCCTTCGGCTTCAAGAATATAGGCACGCTTGGTACGCTCGGCCTTCATCTGCGCGTTCATGGAAGCAATCAGCTCTGCCGGTGGGCGCACGTCGCGGATCTCAATGCGTGTCACTTTGATCCCCCACGGATTGGTGGCTTCATCCACAATGTGCAGCAGGCGGGTATTAATGCTGTCGCGCTGGGAGAGCATTTCATCCAGCTCCATCGAGCCAAGCACGGTACGGATGTTGGTCATGGTCAGGTTGACGATCGCCAGCTCCAGGTTGCTCACCTCATAGGCCGCTTTTGGCGCATCAATCACCTGAATAAAGCACACCGCATCGATGGTGACGTTGGCGTTATCCTTGGAGATGACTTCCTGAGAAGGGATATCCAGCACCTGCTCCATCATGTTGATCTTGCGCCCAATTCTGTCCATGAACGGGACGATCAGGCTTAAACCCGGCTGAAGGGTATTGGTGTAGCGACCGAAGCGTTCGACGGTCCACTGGTAACCCTGCGGGACAATTTTGACGCCTGCGCCCACGATAACCAGCGCAACGAAAATAAGGACAGGAACAACGATGAGCATAAAAACCTCCTGTTTTGCATGCCGTAACGAGAAAACTGCGTATTTGTTGAACGTAAGTATATCGGCTAACGAACAGGATTTCGCCCCTGTAAAGAGGTGGGAACCGGACTGGCAGAAATAAAACGCCCCGTTCGGGATGCGGGGCGCAAAGCGTTACTTTTCAGACCAGGTATAGCTGAAGTCAGTGATAAACCCATCCCCGGCGTCAGCGATGGCTTTTGATAAGCCCTGATAGTATTTTTCCAGGCCGATGGCCTCTATCTGCTGGATCTGCTCGCGAACGGGAGCGCAGAACAATACCGCATTGCCCGCCCCGACACGTTTGTTGTTCGGCGGCAGATCGCCAGTAATCGCTTTAAACCAGGTTCTGATCCCTTGCTTTAAGTTGTGCGGCGCTTTTGTAAGATCCTCCTGGCCGGTCAGCACCTGTAGGGTAGGGAATTCATTAGCATTGACGGCGGTTTTCATACGCGCAAAGAACGCGGTAAAAAGCTCAAAAGAGCCGAGATCCGTAACGCGAGGCTTGGTAGTTTTTCCGTTTTTATTGCCCATTTTTCCGGCAGGGGCTGTAGGTGCCGGAACCACATTGACCTTATGCAGATCCAGACCAAACAGCAGATTGCAGTGCGCCCGGCGCTCTTTAAGCGGGTAGGACATCAGCACGTCAATAAACGCCGTCGCCTTCACATCGGCCAGGTCATGGTTAATCAGCCATTGCGAGCGGGCAAATTCCGCAGGGGAAACGAACCAGTCAGGCACCTCAGTAAAGCGTCTGGATTTACCCTTGCCGTCAAACTCGAGAAAGTAAGCCCCATCATCAAAAGCAAAATAGCAGTTTTTAAAGCTACCGATTGTGGTGTTAACGATGAGCGCCTTCTTAACAAAATCGACCACCTCTGCACCCATGACAAAACGCGTGAGTTCAGAAGAATTGATGACTTCCATTAATGTTTCCACATCAGGAACACCAGGCTTCAGGGAGGAGAACTCATAAAAGATATGTGTCATGTTGCTGACTTCCTGTAGTGATAGAGGTGACAATAAACAGGCAAAAAGTTTAACACTTGCTATAGGTTAAGGCTATTCGCGCTGCGTAGCGGAAAGGATTATGCTAAAGGCTCTTCTTATCACAGCGGTTAATGGAATCGGAATGAATAATAAAAAAAATCTTCTGGATATCAGGGATGTTGGCTTTCGTGTGGGTGATAACACCATCCTTCAGCACGTCGATTTTTGTCTCTCTCCGGGCGAATTTAAACTGATAACCGGTCCCTCCGGCTGCGGCAAAAGCACCCTCCTGAAAATCGTGGCTTCGCTACTGAGCCCAACGGAGGGAACCATCCTGTTTGCAGGAAAAGATATCGCCACGCTTTCACCGGAAAGCTATCGCCAGCAGGTGTCATACTGCGTGCAAACGCCGTCCCTGTTTGGCGACACGGTGTACGACAATCTGGTTTTCCCCTGGCACATCCGCAACCAAACGCCTGATCCGAAAAAGTTTACCGACGATCTGACCCGGTTCGGGCTTTCGCCGGAGACGCTGACCAAATCGATCGCCGAACTGTCGGGAGGGGAAAAGCAGCGCGTCTCGCTGATCCGTAACCTGCAATTCTTGCCGAAGGCGCTGTTGCTGGACGAAATCACCAGCGCGCTGGATGACGCTAACAAGCGCAACGTCAATGACATTATCCATCGCTACGCCCGGGAGCAGAATATTGCCGTGCTGTGGGTGACGCATGATTCAAATGAAATTACCCATGCGGATGATGTCATCACGCTCAGGCCGCAGGGCGGGAAAATGGAGGAGGCTCACCGTGGGTGAACATAACATAACTAACGAATCGCTGGCGCTGTCGATGGTCCTGGTGCTGGTGGCGATTGTGGTCAGCTACCGGGAAAAGCTGGGGCTGGAAAAAGATATTCTTTGGAGTATCGCCCGCGCGGTCATTCAGCTCATCATCGTCGGCTATGTGCTGAAATACATCTTCAACGTCAATCATGCCGTGCTGACCCTGTTGATGGTGCTGTTTATCTGCTTTAACGCGGCATGGAACGCGCAGAAACGCAGTAAATACATCGATAAAGCGTTCATTTCGTCGTTGATCGCCATCACTACCGGGACCGCGTTAACGCTGGCTGTGCTGGTGCTTTCCGGCTCGATAGAATTTACACCGATGCAGGTGATCCCCATTTCCGGGATGATTGCGGGCAATGCGATGGTGGCGGTCGGGTTGTGCTACAACAATCTGGGGCAACGGTTCAGCAGTGAACGGCAGCAGCTTCAGGAGAAGCTAAGCCTTGGCGCGACGCCGAAGGTGGCCTCGGCGAGGTTGATCCGCGACAGCATTCGCTCTTCGCTGATCCCAACGGTGGATTCCGCCAAAACGGTGGGGCTGGTGAGCCTGCCGGGCATGATGTCGGGGCTGATTTTTGCCGGTATCGATCCGGTAAAAGCCATTAAATACCAGATTATGGTGACGTTTATGCTGCTCTCTACGGCGAGCCTGTCCACCATCATTGCCTGCTACCTGACCTATCGGAAGTTTTACAACGCTCGCCACCAGCTGGTGGTGACGCAGTTGAAAAAGACGGGGTAATATCTGCTTTTGTAGGCCCGGTAAGCATTAGCGCCACCGGGCATTTTTTTGCTAGTAGAGCAACGCGTACAGCTGACGACGATATTTCGACGCCAGCGCGTCACCGGTACCCAGCGCGGCCAGGATCTCCTGGAACATCTTCCGAGCCTGTCCGTCTGCGGCGCCCAGGTCCTTCTGAAGATGGCTAAACAGCAGCTCCAGCGCCTCTTCGTTACGCCCCACCTGGTGAAGCTGAAGCGCCAGCTGGCTTGCCAGCGCGGCATCTTCCGGTTTGTCTGCAACCTGCTGCTGAAGCTGCTGAATTTCAGGGGTATCGGCCGCCTGTTTCAGCAGGTCAATCTGCGCCACCAGACCCTGATAACGGGTATCCTGATCCTGCATCGGCACCGTTTTCAGCACGGCTTCCGCGTCTTCAGGGCGGTGCAGCGCAATCTGGGTCTCTGCCAGCAGCAGACCAATCTGGCTGTTCTGGTTCGACAGCTGCCACGCGTCTTTTAACAGCGGCAGCGCCTCGTCGTACTTGCCTTCCTGCATCAGCGCCATGGCTTCCTGCGCTTTCAGCTCTTCTTCGCGCGGCAGGACTTTATCCAGCAGGGCGCGGATCGCCTCTTCTGGCTGCGGCCCCTGGAAGCCATCCACCGGCTGACCGTTCTGGAACAGGTAGACGGTGGGGATCGCACGCAGGCCAAACTGGGAAGCCACCATCGGTTCGGCGTCACAATCCAGCTTCGCCAGAATGAACTGACCGTTGTACTGCGCGGCAAGGCTTTCCAGGACCGGCGTCAGTTGCAGGCAGTGTTGGCTGCGTTCAGACCAGAAGTAGAACAGCACCGGTTTAGTCATTGACTGTTCGAGCGTCTGTTGCAGGTTAGCTTCAGTTATGTTGACGATATTCTGTACGGACATGCGGCATTCTCTTTTATCGGTTTACTCTTTACATGGGGGTAAGCGTGGTCGCTTCAACTCAACCCTGCAAAATTTTGTCCATCATCCGCCCCGGCAGCAGGCGTTTCAACCAGCCGACGGCATGGGTCACCAGCGTGACCGGATAGCGCATTTTAGGGGTATCGCTCTCAAACGCGTGGCGCACTTTGGCAACGACGGCTTCTGGCCCAAGCGTAAAACGCGCCGCGATGCCGGGATTTTCGACCGGTTTGTCCGCCTGCGTCTGGTTAACGTTTTCCGTAAAGCGGGTGCGGATCGGGCCGGGTTCAATCAGGCTGACCTTAATACCGCTGTGGTGCAGCTCCATGCGCAACGCATCGGACCAGGCTTCAAGCGCATATTTACTGGCAGCGTAAGCCCCGCGGCCCGGCGTGGAGATCAGGCCCATCACCGAGGAGGTCATGACAATCCGCCCTTCGCCGTGCGGCAGCATGGCCGGGAGAAGGCGCATGGTAAGCTGATGCGCCCCGAAAAAGTTTGCGGAGAACTGCTGCTCCAGCTGTTCCCGTGAGAGAGTCTGTAGCGGGCCGTACACGCCGTAGCCCGCATTGTTGAACAGACCGTAAAGACGGTTGTTGGTCAGGGCGATAACCTCATCGGCGGCCTGCTCTACGCTCTCTGGCGAATCGAGATCCAGCAGAATGCCGGTAAATCCCAGCCCTCGCATGCGTTCGACATCCTCGGGTTTGCGGCAGGCTGCCAGCACCCAAAACCCCTGACGTTTCAGTTCAAGGGCGCTTTCAAGGCCAATTCCGCTGGAACATCCTGTTATTAAGACCGATTTTTGCATAACTTTACCTGTCAGGTTCTCAGCTGTTTGACGAGTCATGTTTTACTAAAGGAGCCAGCCGGGTTGCCATCCAGTCGGCAATAAACGGCTGGGCATCGCGATTGGGGTGAATGCCATCATCCTGCATCCACTGGGGTTTCAGATAGACCTCTTCCATGAAAAATGGCAGCAGCGGAATATCAAACTCTTTGGCAAGCTTAGGATAGATCGCGCTAAACGCCTCATTATACCGACGGCCGTAGTTAGCGGGCAGGCGAATTTGCATCAGCAGCGGCTGGGCATTGGCGGCCTTAATGGTCTGCAAAATGGTCCGCAGCGTTTGCTCCGTTTGCTGAGGCTGGAAGCCGCGCAAACCATCATTACCGCCCAGTTCGACCAGCACCCAACGCGGTTGATGCTGCTTAAGCAGGGCAGGCAGGCGCGATAAGCCTTGCTGCGACGTATCGCCGCTGATGCTGCCGTTCACGACAGAGGCCCGGGACTGCCATTTATCATTGAGCAGGGCGGGCCAGGCCGCACTGGCGGCCATACGATAGCCCGCGCTCAGGCTGTCGCCCAGAATCAATAACGTGTCCGCAGCCGCCGCGCGGAAGGTCATCAGCATCAAAAACAGGAAGGGCAAATGCCAGCGGAAAACATTGTTGAAGTTCATCGTCTTAAGAAGTCCGTCGGTCAGGGGGAACACGAGCTTTCCATCCTCACCGGAGTTGAACTCGTTGTCAAACGTGCCGAAACCATCGCCCTGATTGGTGAATCCGGTTCCGGTAAGTCCACGCTGCTGGCCATTCTCGCCGGTCTGGACGATGGCAGCAGTGGGGAAGTGAACCTGGTCGGCCAGCCCCTCCACGCGCTTGATGAAGAGGCCCGCGCCGCGCTGCGAGCCCGGCATATCGGGTTTGTCTTTCAGTCATTCATGCTGATCCCGACGCTGAACGCGCTGGAAAACGTTGAGCTACCTGGCCTGCTGCGCGGTGAAAATACCCGTGAAAGCCGCGATCACGCGAAGGCGTTGCTGGAACAGCTGGGGCTGGGAAAACGTCTCGACCACCTTCCGGCACAGCTTTCCGGCGGTGAGCAGCAGCGCGTGGCGCTGGCCAGGGCGTTTAACGGGCGCCCGGAAGTGCTGTTTGCCGATGAGCCAACGGGCAATCTCGACCGTAAAACCGGGGACAAAATTGCCGATCTGCTGTTTTCCCTCAACCGCGAGCACGGCACCACGCTGATTCTGGTTACCCACGACCCGCAGCTGGCCGCCCGCTGCGACCGCCGCCTGCGGCTGGTGAACGGTATTCTTCAGGAGGAAGCATGATTGCCCGCTGGTTCTGGCGCGAGTGGCGCTCGCCCTCGCTGCTGATTGTCTGGCTGGCGTTGAGCCTGGCGGTGGCCTGCGTGCTGGCGCTCGGTAGCGTCAGCGATCGTATGGAGAAAGGGCTTAGCCAGCAGAGTCGGGAATTTATGGCCGGGGACCGGGCTCTGCAAAGTTCTCGCCCCGTGCCGCCGGGCTGGATTGAGGAAGCGCGCACAGAGGGGCTGAAAGTAGGGGAGCAGATCACCTTTCAGACCATGACCTTTGCGGGCGACACGCCGCAGCTTGCCAGCGTAAAAGCCGTGGATGACATCTACCCGATGTACGGTGACTTACAAACCAGCCCGCCGGGGCTAAAACCGACGGCCGGTACGGTCCTGCTGGCATCGCGACTGATGGCGCTGTTGAACCTGAAACCCGGCGACAGTATCGATGTCGGCGACGCGACACTCAAAATTGCCGGGGAAGTGGTGCAGGAGCCCGACTCCGGATTTAATCCGTTCCAGCTTGCGCCGCGCCTGCTGATGAACACCGCGGATGTGGCGAAAACCCACGCCGTCCAGCCGGGAAGCCGTGTCACCTGGCGGTATAAGTTTGGCGGAACGCCAGCTCAGCTGGAGGCGTACGAAAAATGGCTCCTGCCGCAGCTCAAGCCGGAACACCGCTGGTACGGGCTGGAGCAGGATGACGGGGCGCTCGGCAAATCTCTTGAGCGTTCTCAGCAGTTCCTGCTGCTGTCGGCGCTGTTAACCCTGCTGCTTGCCATTGCGGCGGTTGCCGTGGCGATGGGGCACTACTGCCGCAGCCGTTACGATCTGGTGGCGATCCTCAAAACCCTCGGCGCGGGCCGCGCGCAACTGCGCAAGCTGATTGTCGGCCAGTGGCTGATGGTGCTGGCGCTGTCGGCTCTGACCGGCGGGGCGATAGGGCTGCTGTTTGAAAAGCTTCTGATGGTGCTGCTCAAACCGGTACTGCCCGCCGCATTACCGCCTGCCAGCCTCTGGCCGTGGCTGTGGGCAATCGGCGCGATGACGACGATCTCCCTGCTGGTGGGGTTACGCCCGTACCGACTGCTGCTCGCCACCCAGCCGCTGCGCGTGCTGCGCCGCGATGTGGTGGCCAGCGTTTGGCCGCTGAAGTTCTACCTGCCGGTGATTATTGCGGTGGCGGTCGGGCTGCTGGCCTGGCTGATGGGCGGCAGTACGCTGCTGTGGGCGGTGCTGGCGGGCGCGGTGGTGCTGGCGCTGCTGTGCGGCGTAGTGGGCTGGATACTGCTTAATGTGCTGAGAAAGCTGACAGTTAAATCACTTTCCATACGGTTAGCGGTTAACCGACTGCTGCACCAGCCGTGGTCTACCCTCAGCCAGCTCTCGGCATTTTCGCTGTCGTTTATGCTGCTGGCGCTTCTGCTGGTGCTGCGCGGGGATCTGCTGGATCGCTGGCAGCAGCAGCTTCCGCCAGAAAGCCCGAACTATTTCCTGATCAACATCGCGCCCGAGCAGGTGACGCCGCTGAAGGGCTTCCTGTCCGAGCATCACATTATTCCCGAGTCGTTCTATCCGATCGTGCGCGCCCGACTGACGCAGATCAACGGCCAGTCGACGGAGGGAAATAAGGATGAATCGCTCAACCGCGAACTCAACCTGACCTGGCAGGCGAAACGTCCGGACCATAACCCGATCGTTGCTGGCACCTGGCCGCCGAAAGCGGGGGAAGTGTCGATGGAGGAGGGGCTGGCGACACGCCTGAACGTGAACCTCGGCGACAGCGTGACCTTCACCGGTGATACCCAGGATTTCACCGCCAAAGTTACCAGCCTGCGTAAAGTGGACTGGGAAAGCCTGCGGCCAAACTTCTTCTTCATCTTCCCGCCGGGTGCGCTGGACGGACAGCCCCAGAGCTGGCTCACCAGCTTCCGCTGGGAAAACGGCAACGGCATGCTGACGCAGCTTAACCGGGAATTTCCGACGGTGAGCCTGCTGGATATTGGCGCGATCCTTAAACAGGTCGGGCAGGTGCTGGAGCAGGTAAGCCGCGCGCTGGAGGTGATGGTGGTGCTGGTGACGATCTGTGGCATATTGCTGCTGCTGGCGCAGGTGCAGGTCGGCATGCGTCAGCGTCATCAGGAGCTGGTTGTCTACCGCACGCTGGGGGCCAGTAAACGGCTGCTGCGCGCCACGCTGTGGAGCGAATTTGCCCTGCTCGGGCTGGTGGCGGGCCTGGTGGCGGCCATCGGGGCGGAAACGGCGCTGGCGGTACTCCAGAGCAAAGTCTTCGACTTCCCGTGGGAGCCCGACTGGCGGCTGTGGCTCACGCTGCCCGTCTGCGGCGCCGTGCTGCTGTCCCTGTGCGGCGGCTGGCTCGGATCCCGGCTGTTGAAAGGTAAAGCGCTATTCCGCCAGTTTGTCAGCTAGTTTACTGACGTGATGATGACGCACCGGCATTTCTGCTGGTGCGTCATTGCTTAACGGCACAAATCGTTAATGCCCCTGCATTTAGTAGCACAAAACATTAAAAACCCGCCCACACAGCCCGAATTTTTCCGGTTAATATTCACCAGCTAAATATTTAGCAGCGTGTCTATCAAGGAAAAAGAATGACTATAAGAAAAACAGCGCTGGCGACAACGATCGGCGCAGCAGTGGCATTGGCTTCTTTCGCATCCCAGGCGGAAATCACTCTTCTGAAACAGGATCCGCAGGCGGGTAACCCGCTGAGCCGCCTGAACTTCACCGTTGGCGGTAGTATTCGTCCTCAGTTCCAGAACATGACCGGCGATGACGGCAAAAACGGCTACAAGCGCAACGGCTTTGACGGCGGTACCCGCTTCCGTTTCGCGGCAGACTACTACCTGTTCGATGACATCAGCTGGATCACTTACTACGAGCTGGGTGTGAACATTCCGGCGCAGTTTAACTGGGATAACCACTACGCCGACGGCGCGCACGATACTTCACGCCGTATGCTCTACACCGGTCTGAAGAGCGACACCTGGGGTACGCTGACCTTCGGCCAGCAGAACAGCGTGTACTATGACGTGGTGGGCGCAAAAACCGATATCTGGGACTACGACATGATTGGTCAGGCGCCAGGTAACGGGATTAATGGCGACTACGACGGCTCTTACCGTTCACGCCAGATGCTGAAGTACAAGAAAACCGTGGGCGATGCTGACATCTACGCCTCTTACCTGTTTGAAGACAGCGAATACCTGCCGGGCAACGGCCTGCGCTACAAGCGTAAAGGCGGCGGTTCACTGGGTATCGATTATCACCTGACCACCGATCTGACCTGGGGCGCAGCGTGGAACTACACCCGCGCGGACATGCGTAACCCGGACAACGGCGACAGCAAATCCTACGACCAGAACATCCTTGGTACCGCCCTGAGCTGGACGCCGGATAACTGGACCTTCTCCGCAGGCGGCGGCTGGTATCAAAACTTCCTGACCACCAAAAAAGTGTCCGTTAACGACTACTTCGCCGGTGATGCATGGGGTATTGAATACTTTGCGGGTTACAAGTTCCCTGTTGGTCAGTATGCGGTGAAATCCATCCAGCCGTACTTCATGGGCGACCGTATCGAGTACGTGAATGGCCGTAACTACCAGCGCATCGACAACGGTGTGGGTATCAGCTTCCAGCTGGATTACGGTTTCCGCGTGGATTACGAACACGTGTTCACCTCCAGCACCGACAACCTGGGCGACATGAACCTGGTGCGTCTGCGTTACGACTTCTAAGTTGTCATGTAGGGTGCGGCCTGATGCCCTCACCCTGACCCTCTCCCACGGGGAGAGGGAAAAAACATTAAAAACGGCAACCCAGGTTGCCGTTTTGCTTTTACCTCGCCACCCGGCTTTATTTTTCAGCGATCGAGCCACTCAGCAATTTCTTCGTACGTCCCGCGATACACAATCTTCTCCGCCTTTTTCTCCAGCTGATAGCCGTACATCGGGTCGTAATAATCCTTCAGCAGCGGCACAAGCCAGCTGAAGTGCGCGTCAGTGCTGCCAGTACGCTGTTGCTCGACAAGCGCGGCATCCAGCAGGGCGGTAAATTCCGCGAAGCGTTGCAGTCCCAGACGGCGACGAATGGCGTACAGGCCGTGATGCAGATATTCGCTATACGCTTTCCAGCCCGCTTTCTCGCCGTAGGCAGCAGAAAAATCGGCCCACATATGGTCGAAATACTCTTCGCGCAGGCGCTCCAGGCGGACTTCAAAGGGGTCTTCGACGACAACGACAGGGGCGTCAACCATGCGGTCGCGCAGGCATTCCGGCAGGTGGTTAGAGCCAATCATCCGGCCTTCATCTTCCAGCACCCAGCGCGCGGCGTCTTTTTTTAGCAGTTCGACGGCAAGGTGATTTTCAAAACTGGCCTGGGAAAGCTGCGGGGTGAGCGTGCGACCAAATGATGAGCCGCGATGGTGCGCCAGCCCTTCCAGATCGATGCCCTGCGCATGCTGCTTAACCAGCAGCGTTTTACCGTTTCCGGTACAGCCGCCGATAAGCACCATCGGTTTTTGTGACTGCTCAATGGTCACCTGAATCGCCGTCTGACGCAGGGCCTTATAGCCGCCGCGGATCAGCGGATAATCGATTCCCGCCTCTTTCAGCCAGGCCTGGGAGATGTGTGAGCGCTGGCCACCGCGCGCGCAGCAAAGGTAGCCCTCAGGATGGGCCAGGCTGGCTTCCCGCCAGGCGTTGATGCGCGCCTCTCGCGTCTCGCCGTTGACCAGGCTATGGCCGAGCGCCAGCGCGGCGTCCGGACCCTGGCGTTTATAGCAGGTGCCGACGGCGGCACGCTCGTCGTCGTTCATTAAGGGCAGGTTGAGTGCGGCGGGCATCGCACCCTGGGCAAATTCGATCGGCGCGCGAACGTCGATTAAAGGGGTATCGGACGCGAGGATCGCGCGATAGTCCGTTCCATCGTTCATGGTGATTCCAGAAGAAAACTGAGCAGCAATGGGCGGGAATTGTACGCCGGGGAAGGGGAAGGTCAACTCCCCGGCGGGGGATACTTACTTCAGTTTTGACTGCGCCCAGACAATGCCGCTCGCGTATTCTGGCGGCAGCAGGGGAACAATCGCTTCCAGCGTAGCGCTCAGGCGGTCCGTGTCGGTATCGTTCAGGTTCAGGTGGCCGACCTTACGCCCCGGACGTACCTCTTTGTCGTACCAGTGCAGGTGCACCAGCGGCAGCTTCAGCCAGTTGTAGTTCAGATCGGTGCCGATCAGGTTGATCATCACCGACGGGCTGGTCACCACCGGCTGCGGCAGCGGCAGGTCAGTGATGGCGCGCAGGTGCAGCTCGAACTGGCTGATGGAGGCGCCGTTTTGCGTCCAGTGACCGCTGTTGTGCACGCGCGGCGCAAGTTCGTTGATCAGCAGACCCGACGGCGTGACGAAACACTCCATCGCCATTACGCCCACATAGCCCAGCTCATGCATGATGGCAGAGAGCATTTCTTCCGCCTGCGCCTGCTGGTCAGCATTGGCCTGCGGGAAGGCGACGCTGGTGCGCAGAATCCCGTCCTGATGCAGGTTATGCGTTAGCGGGTAAAAAACGGTGTGCCCGTCATGCCCGCGCGCGCCCACCAGCGACACTTCACCGCTAAAGTTAATGCCCTGCTCAACGATGCACTCGCCGTAGCAGTCATCCGGCAGCTCGGCGGTGTCGTTCGCGCGCAGGCGCCACTGCCCGCGGCCGTCGTAGCCGCCGACGCGACGCTTCACAATCGCCAGGTCTCCCAGCATCGCAAAGACGTCATCCCATTCGCGCTTATCGGAAAGCAGCTGCCACGGCGCGGTCGCGAGGCCGAGCTTGTCGAAAAGCTGTTTTTGCGTCAGGCGGTCGGCAATGATCGGAAACACGTCGCGGTTTACAAAGGCGTTATGGCGCGCCAGCTCGCGGGTCAGGGCGGTTTCCGGCCAGCGTTCAATTTCGGCGGTGATCACGCTCTGGTGGAACGGCACGGCTTCCGGCTCGGCATCCAGCCCGACGGGCCAGACGGCAATACCCAGCGGCTCACCGGCCTGACGCAGCATCCGGCCAAGCTGACCATTACCAAGAACGCAAACCTGCTTCATGCTGCACCCCGCGGATCCGGGTTATCCAGCACCTCGTCGGTCTGGGCTTTACGCCACTCCGCCAGACGCTGATGTAACTCTTTATCATGCGTCGCCAGGATCTGCGCGGCCAGCAGGGCGGCATTTGCCGCACCCGCTTTACCAATCGCCAGCGTACCGACAGGAATACCGCGCGGCATCTGGACGATAGAGTAAAGGCTATCAACCCCGCTTAACGCGGCGCTTTGCACGGGAACACCCAGTACCGGCACCAGCGTTTTGGCGGCAATCATGCCCGGCAGATGTGCTGCGCCGCCCGCACCGGCAATGATCACCTCGTAACCGTTCTCTTCGGCGCTTTCGGCGAAGCTGAACAGTTTATCCGGCGTACGGTGCGCGGAAACCACTTCGACGTGGTGCGGAACATTCAGGATTTCAAAGATTTCGGCGGCGAACTGCATGGTAGCCCAGTCGCTTTTGGACCCCATCACGATGGCGACACGCGCCGGATTATTGCGGGAAGACATGCGTCTTAAAACTCCTGTGGTGCGGAACACACTGCTTTCGAGGGCACAGAGAATAGCATGTAATACCGGCAAGGAAAACGGTTGCGTGGTCGGGAAATGGGCGAAAAGACGGGGAGGGTTAAAACGGGAAGGCGATCAGTTCAACACCTTCCGGCGTGACTTTGACCATCGATCCTTCGCTGTGCCAGGCTCCTAAAACCACGCGATGGGCGGGCTCGCCGTTGGCGATAAGGGAATGCACATCGGGACGATGGGTATGGCCATGGATCAGCCACTGAACGCGATGCTTCTCCATCACCTTCACCACCGCCTGCGGGTTGACGTCCATGATGGTCATCGATTTGCTGCTGTTGGCGGCCTTGCTGCCCGCGCGCATTCTGGCGGCGATACGGTTGCGAATAAACAGCGGCAGGGCGAGGAACACTTTTTGGATCCACGGGGTGTGAACTTTGGCGCGAAACGCCAGGTAGCCAGTATCGTCAGTGCAGAGCGTGTCGCCGTGCATGATCAGAATATTGCGGCCATAGAGGTTTAGCACCTGCTCTTCCGGCAGCAGCGTCATGCCGCTCTCGCGGGCGTAGCGCTGGCCGATCAGGAAATCACGGTTGCCGTGAATGAAATAGCAGGGGACGCCGGAATCCACCAGCGTTTTAATGGCCGCAGCCATCTCACGGTGCAGCGGGTTCGGATCGTCGTCGCCAATCCAGGCCTCAAACAGGTCGCCCAGAATGTACAGCGCGTCGGCGTTTTTCGCTTCACCGCGTAAAAAACGCAGAAAACCGGCGGTTATCGCCGGTTCTTCTGTTTGCAGATGTAGATCCGCAATAAAGAGTGTCGCCACGAATTACTCGCTGACGGTCACGCTTGTAATCACAACGTCTTCTTTAGGAACGTCCTGGTGCATACCGCTGCGGCCAGTAGAAACGGCTTTGATCTTGTCGACCACGTCCATCCCTTCAACCACTTCTGCGAATACGCAGTAGCCCCAGCCTTGCAGACTTTCGCCAGAGAAGTTCAGGAAGTCGTTGTCCGCTACGTTGATGAAGAACTGTGCGGTTGCAGAATGTGGCGCCTGAGTACGGGCCATTGCCAGCGTACCACGGGTGTTTTTCAGGCCGTTGTTCGCTTCGTTTTTGATCGCTTCTTTCGTCTCTTTCTGGCGCATGCCAGGCTCGAAACCGCCGCCCTGGATCATAAAGCCATTGATCACACGGTGGAAAATAGTGTTGTTGTAGAAACCTTCGCGGCAGTAGTCCAGGAAGTTTTTAACTGTTTCAGGCGCTTTGTCATCAAAGGTTTTGATTACGATATCGCCATGATTAGTGTGGAAAGTAACCATTTTTGCATCCTGTTCCGTTATTGTGGTGCGTCGACCCGTGCTCGGGTCACATATAGGGGCTTGTTATAGCATAACCACAGGACACGATCACCTTGCATTGTGTGCTGACCGTACTCCGAATTATGGGTATTATAAGGAACAAACAATCCACACACGTGTTTACATGGAATCTTCGATGTTAAAAATCTTTAATACAATGACGCGCCAAAAAGAGGAATTTAAACCTATCCATGCCGGGGAAGTCGGCATGTACGTGTGTGGTATTACGGTTTACGATCTCTGTCACATCGGCCATGGCCGTACCTTTGTCGCGTTCGACGTGGTGTCACGCTACCTGCGCTTCCTGGGCTACAACCTGAAGTATGTGCGCAATATCACCGACATCGACGACAAAATCATTAAACGTGCTAATGAAAATGGCGAAAGCTTTGTCGCGCTGGTGGATCGCATGATCGCCGAAATGCACAAGGATTTTGACGCCTTAAATATTCTGCGTCCGGACAGCGAGCCGCGTGCGACCCACCATATCCATGAAATCATTGATATCACCCAAAAGCTGATCGAGCGTGGTCACGCCTATGTGGCGGACAACGGCGACGTGATGTTCTCGGTGCCGACGGACCCAACCTACGGTGCGCTTTCCCGCCAGGATCTGGACCAGCTCCAGGCCGGTGCGCGCGTGGACGTGGTTGACGTGAAGCGTAATCCGATGGACTTCGTGCTGTGGAAGATGTCCAAAGCGGGCGAACCGAGCTGGCCATCCCCGTGGGGCGAAGGGCGTCCGGGCTGGCACATTGAATGTTCCGCGATGAACTGCAAGCAGCTGGGCAACCATTTCGACATCCACGGCGGCGGTTCGGATCTGATGTTCCCGCACCACGAAAACGAAATCGCGCAGTCCACCTGTGCTCACGGCGGCGAGTACGTGAACTACTGGATGCACTCCGGGATGGTGATGGTTGACCGCGAGAAGATGTCGAAATCGCTGGGTAACTTCTTCACCGTGCGCGACGTGCTGAAGTATTACGACGCGGAAACCGTGCGTTACTTCCTGATGTCTGGCCACTATCGCAGCCAGCTGAACTACAGCGAAGAGAACCTGAAGCAGGCGCGCGCTGCGCTGGAGCGTCTGTATACCGCACTGCGCGGCACCGACAAGTCTGTTCCAGCCGCAGGCGGCGAGGCGTTCGAAGCCCGCTTCGTTGAGGTCATGAACGACGACTTCAACACCCCTGAAGCCTATTCCGTGCTGTTCGACATGGCGCGTGAGGTGAATCGCCTGAAGTCAGAAGATATGGCGGCGGCCAATGCGCTGGCGTCTCATCTGCGTAAGCTCTCTTCCGTGCTCGGCCTGCTGGAGCAGGAGCCGGATGTGTTCCTGCAAAGCGGCGCGCAGGCGGACGACGGCGAAGTGGCGGAAATTGAAGCACTGATTAAAGCGCGTCTGGAAGCGCGTCAGGCGAAAGACTGGGCGGCGGCGGATGCGGCGCGTAACCGTCTGACCGAGATGGGCATTATTCTGGAAGATGGCCCGCAGGGAACCACCTGGCGTCGTAAGTAATTTTCTCCTCACTCTAACCCTCTCCCACAGGGAGAGGGAATTGTTAGGTTTTCTCCCTCTCTACATGGGAGAGGGCCGGGGTGAGGGCATCAGCGCGCACGTTTTCTCCACCATAACATCCCCATCAGCACCATCCCCGGCAGCCACACCCACAGCAGTTCTGAGATAATGACCTCATGCCCGTATGGCGTGGTATAGCGCGACAGCGCAAACGGCGCGACTTTGATCACCTGCCACGGCGCAAAGAAGCGCTCATCTGACCAGGGCCACAGCCAGCCGACGCCTTTCCCGCCGGTGGTGATCGAATCCAGCAGGCTGTGCGACAGCAGCGACACGGTTAAAAACAGCCAGCAGTGCGTCAGGCTGGCCCTGAACCATCGTCGGCCTGCCAGCACGCAGAGTATCGGCACCACCAGGGCAAACAGTAGCGAATGAGTGAAACCGCGATGGCCGAAAATATTCCCGTAGGCAACACCGAATTTAAACGCCAGTACATCGGCATCGGGCAGCATGGCGAGGACGATCCCGGCAAACAGCAGGCGGGGTGGGATGACGTTGGTTCCGAGCCCTAAGCCCAGACACAGAGGTACGGCAGCGTGGGTGATAACGGTAGGCATTGCATTTATCCATGGCAAATCATGGGAATATAGCAGCAGATCCGCCGCAGCAAACCTGTGCTAAATTCTGATTTTACGCCGATTCCCGCGCGATAAGCTGCCCGGAGAGGGTAATGCGCTGCGTTTGCAGATCCGGCTCTTTCAGCCTGCGGATCATCAGCCCTGCCGCCTGGCGGCCGGTCTCTTCGCTGGCAGACGAAACGTAAGTCAGTGACGGTGATGTAAGATTAACGTGGAGCATATCTTCAAAACCAATCAGCGCCACCTGCTGGGTTAAAAACACGTCTTTGCCCACCGTGCGCCCCACCTGGTGAATACCGGAGATCGAACCGATCATCGCGTCCGGTGAATGGCAGAGCAGGGCGGTAATCGTGTTGTTCTTCTCCAGCAGCTGACGAGTCGCCATGGCCGCCGCCTGCGTGTCATCGGTGCAGGCGGGAGAATATTCCTCACGCCAGACCAGGCCGTTCTGCGTCATCGCGCTGCGAAAACCGAGCAGGCGCTGCTCGCGGATACGGCACCCGTCGCGCCCGCCAATGTAGGCGATGTTGCGGTGCCCGCGCTCGATAAGATAACGCGCGGCCAGGTTCGCCGCCTGGCGGTTATCGCGCATCACCAGGTTGCATTTCTCTTCCAGCAATGACTGCGAAACCGCCACAAGCGGCAGCGGGCAGTGGCGAATGTGTTCCGGGAGAGAGGCGGCGCGGGTGTCCGACGCCAGGTAGATGACGCCCGCCACGCCCTGCTGCTTAAACGAGAGCAGGGTACGCTCAAGATGTTCGCCGTCATTCAGCGGCTGACCGAGAAAAACCATATAACCCTGCTTCTCCAGCTCCTGAACGATGCTCGCCATCACCTTGATGGAAAAGCTGTCGCTGAAGTCGCGCAGGATCAGTCCGATTAGGTTGGAGGTGTTGGCGCGAAGATTGGCAGCGGCGACGTTATGAACATAGCCCAGCGTTGTGATGGCGGCATTGACCTTCCCGATCGTCGCCTCTGAGATCTTCCCTTTCTGGCGCAGCACCAGCGAAACGGTAGAAACCGACACGCCCGCATGCTTTGCGACATCAATAATGCTGACTTTCTTCAAAACCGCTCCCTGAAATTTACCGATTATCAGCCAGATAAGAGGCGACCCCCAGCGTACAGGAGACGCCTCCTTCAGGCATCTTATTATTTGCCAATCATCGTGGACATCGTCTGGGCGATAAACTGTGCTCTGGCCCCGAAAATCACCTGTATCCCGTTATCGCCCACGAACACCACGCCGCGCGCGCCAAGCCCATTCAGCCCGTCCCGGTCCACCGCTTCGCTCTTCGCCACTTCCAGACGCAGACGCGTGATGCAGGAGCCGACGGAATCAATGTTCTGCGCACCGCCCAGCAGGCCGATGATTTCGGTGGCAAGTTCGGAATCGGACTTGTCATTCGCGCTGGCGGTCACTTCGGTGCGGCCCGGCGTTTTCACGTCGAAACGGCGGATCACGAAGCGGAAGGTGAAGTAGTAGATTAATGCCATCGGAATGCCGATGATAATGGCGCTCAGGAAGTTGGTCTGATAGCCGTTAAACGACGGCAGGATCCCGAACGACAGGTAGTCGATAAAGCCCGCCGAGAACGACTTGGCGATATGCGCATGCAGCAGGTACATGGTCATGTACGCCAGGCCTGCCATGATGGCGTTGAAGACGTAAAGGATCGGCGCCACGAAGATAAAGGTGAACTCTACCGGCTCGGTGATGCCCGTCAGGAAGCAGGTGAGGGCGGCGGAGAAGAGAATACCGGCCGCGATTTTCTTATTCTTCGTGTGCGCTTCGTGGTACATCGCCAGACACGCCGCGGGCAGTGCGAACAGCATCAGCGGGAACTCGCCCTGCATGAATTTCCCGGCGTTCTGGTAGGTGTCGCTGCTGAAGGATTTCACTCCCTCTTCCAGCATCTTGAACCAGATGGTCTGGTCGCCGTGGATCACCTGACCCGCCTGGGTAGTGTAATCCCCGAACGAATACCAGAAGGAGGGATACCAGATGTGGTGCAGGCCGAGCGGGATCAGCGCGCGCTCCACCAGCCCGAAGATAAAGGTCGAGGCCGCCTGGTTATCGCCGTTCACCACCACGGACAGGGCGTCGATGCCGGACTGAATATGCTGCCAGACGTACGGCAGCAGCAGGCCGAGCAGGAACGACAGAAACGCCGTCGCAATCGCCACAAAGCGCTTGCCGGAGAAGAAGCCGAGGGATTCCGGCAGCTGCATGGTGTGGAAGCGGTTGTAACACCAGGCCGCAAGAATACCGCAGATCAGGCCGCCAAAGACGCCCATCTGTAACGTCGGAATGCCGACGACCATGGCGTATTTCCCGCCCTGGGAGGCCATTTCCGGCGTAATGCTCAGCACGGTGCTGATGGTGATGTTAGTGACAAACACGGAGACCGCCGCAGAGAGAGCGGCAATGCCGGATTCCGAAGCCAGTCCGACGGCAGAGCCGATGGCGAAGAGCATTGGCAGGTTATCAAAGATAACCCCGCCTGCGTTCATCATCAGCGGCAAGTGGAACTTATCGCCGAAGGCCAGCAACAGGCCCGCAGCGGGAAGCAGTGAAATTGGCAGCATTAAGGCGCGACCAATCATCGATAACTTAGACAGCGATTTAACAAACCCTGATATCAGGCTCATGCTGATTTCCCCCGAGTAGCGCTTTTTTTGCGCTGTTATTGTAAGTAGAACGTTTTAGTAGAACGTTCTACTTATCGTGGGGAAAGTCTGAAAATCGCGCAACTTAAATTTCACATTTCGCCAGAGGGAATAGTGATTATTTGAAGTTGATCGATAATTAACCGTGATGGGTGTGAGGGGATGTTTATCCCCTCTCCCTGTGGGAGAGGGTTAGGGTGAGGGCATCAGACAGCTCAGGCCGTCACGGTCACGCTCTGACCTGCGAAGCTCACGGTCTGACCCGCGACAATTTTGCAGCGCTTGCGGGTTTCCACCGCGCCGTCTACTGTTACCTGCCCGTCGGCGATGACGATTTTCGCCTGCGCGCCGCTTTCGCTCCAGCCTTCCAGCTTCAGCAGATCGCACAGCTCAACGTGCGGGTGTTTACCTAAAGAAAAAGTTGCCATGATTACGCGTCCTCTACGTCGTGATACTCCTCGCACGCCTGCAAGGTATTCTGAATCAGTGTTGCTACCGTCATCGGGCCAACGCCGCCCGGGACCGGAGTAATATAGGATGCGCGCGCTGCGGCATCTTCATACACCACGTCGCCGACCACTTTGCCGTTTTCCAGACGATTAATACCCACGTCCACGACGATTGCGCCCTCTTTGATCCACTCGCCCGGAATAAAGCCCGGCTTGCCGACCGCAACGATCAGCAGATCGGCGTTTTCGACGTGGTGACGCAGGTTTTTAGTGAAGCGGTGGGTGACGGTGGTGGTGCAGCCCGCCAGCAGCAGCTCCATGCTCATCGGACGGCCCACGATGTTGGAGGCGCCAATCACCACGGCGTTCAGGCCATAGGTATCGATGTTATAACGCTCCAGCAGCGTCACGATGCCGCGCGGGGTGCATGGACGCAGGCGCGGCGCGCGCTGGCACAGGCGGCCTACGTTATACGGATGGAAACCGTCAACGTCTTTGTCCGGCGCGATACGCTCCAGCACCTTCACGTTGTCGATGCCCGCAGGCAGCGGCAGCTGAACCAGGATACCGTCGATCTCTTTATCGGCATTCAGGGTGTCGATCAATTCCAGCAGTTCCGCTTCGCTGGTGGTTTCCGGCAGATCGTAAGAGCGGGAGACGAACCCCACCTCTTCACACGCTTTGCGTTTGCTGCCGACATAAATTTGCGAAGCCGGGTTGCTGCCAACCAGCACAACGGCCAGCCCGGGGGCGCGAAATCCGGCGGCTTTACGCGCCTTCACTTTTTCCGCAACCTCAGAGCGCACCTGCTGCGCAATCGTTTTACCGTCAATAATCTTTGCTGCCATCAGAGAGAAGATTCCGTCTGTAACGTTAGAAAGGGGGGATTGCCTGTATTTTGTCAGAAGCGAGCGCCGCTGTCAGTCACCCTTTACGAGATTTCATCGATGTCCCGCAAAATCCCTTCTCAGGGCATGGTCAATTTCTTAGAGGTGATTAGGATGTGACCTGGCTAAATGGCAGCGTTTTGACATATTACAAAATAGATTCCTGAGCTACTTTGTCCTCTCCGAAATAAGCCTTCAATTTTTTAATTGAACGTATTTCTTATTCCCGAATATGCGCGGGAAGGGTTATTTACATTTTAAAGGAATAGACATGAAACTCAGCAACATTGCTTCTACTGTTATTGCAACTCTGGCCCTGGTCGCGGGTGCCGCTCACGCAGAAGATCCGGTAGCGCCTGTATCTGTAAACGGTGGTACGGTGCATTTTAAAGGTGAATTAGTGAATGCCGCGTGTTCAGTGAATACTGACTCTTCAGAGCAGACGGTTAATCTTGGCCAGTACCGTACCGCGAAATTCACTAAAGTGGGTGACACCACCTCCAATATTCCGTTCACCATCGAACTGAACGACTGCGATCCTGCGGTAGCGAAAACCGCTGCTGTCGCGTTTACCGGCCAGATCGACGCCACCGACAAAACGCTGCTGGCGGTAAGCTCCGGTAACAACGACAACTCCGCGAAGGGCGTAGGTATTGAGATCCTCGACAGCAAATCCTCCACGCTGACCCCGGACGGTGCAACCTTCTCTGCGGCGCAGAACCTGATTGAAGGGACTAACACCCTGAACTTCACCGCACGCTATAAAGCCACGGCGGCGACCACCGAGCCAGGCCAGGCAAACGCGGACGCAACATTCGTAATGAAATACGAGTAATGCCTGAGTACAGGGATGTGGCTGGCCTCAGGGAAGAGGTCTTTTGATCGCCTATACCGGGAGCGAAGGATGACAAGGACTGGGATACTGCTGTGCGCCCTTGCGATTGCCCCAGCGGTAAACGCACATACCGTGGTTATTGACGGCGGCAAAGTACACCTCAGGGGAGAGCTGGTTAACGGCGGCTGCGCCGTGGCTCCGGACAGCCAGAATATGCGCGTGGATATGGGGCAATACCGCACAAACGCCTTTTCCGGCGTCGGCAGCTTTTCCACGGTTAATGTGCCTTTCACCGTACGTCTGCTGGATTGCAGCGTGGACGTCTCCCGCACCGTGGGGATCCAGTTCCAGGGAGTGACACCGGCAGAAGACCCGCAGGTTTTCCTGGCGACATCGCGGCCGGGGGAAAATGCGGTCAGCAGTGGTGTCGGGCTGGCGCTTTTTGACGAACAGCAACGTCAGATCATCCCGAACGCGACGGCGGTGAGCTGGTTACCCATTAACACCCGCGAGCTGGTATTTCATTTCAGCGCCCGCTACCGGGCAATTTCCGAACACCTTGTACCAGGCACTATTCAGTCGAATGTCTGGTTTACGTTGATTTATCCCTGACGCCTGCGAACTAATTATTAAAGGTACGGTTGTGATGAACACCCTGATTAAACCTGGACTGTTTTTATCTTTTATTTTGATGATGGTTTCTGCCAGCGCGAATGCGTCCGGCGGAATTGCGCTGGGCGCGACGCGCGTTATTTATCCGGCCGATGCCAAACAAACGTCGCTGGCGATCACCAACAGCAATAAGCAAGAGCGCTATTTAATTAACGCGTGGATAGAAAATGCCAACGGGCAAAAGGAAAAAACCTTTGCCGTCACGCCGCCGCTGTTTGTCAGCGAGCCGGCCAGCGAAAACACCCTGCGCATTATCTACGCAGGCCCGGCGCTGCCTGCCGATCGCGAATCGCTCTTTTACATGAACGTCAAAGCGATTCCCTCCGTCAGCAAAAAACATCAGGACGGCAACAACGTCCTGCAACTGGCTATTCTGTCACGTATCAAGCTGTTTGTTCGCCCGGCTAACCTGGCGATGCCGCCGGAAGAGGCGCTCTCACAGCTGCGCTTTGAGCGCGTCGGCAACCATCTTAAGGTGAGCAATGCCTCACCGTATTACGTCACGCTGGTCAATCTGAAGCTCGGCGGACAGACGCTGGATAACCTGATGGTTGCTCCTAAAAGCTCGGCGCAGCAGGTGCTGCCTGCCGCTACGAGCGGCACGCTCTCCTGGCAGAGTGTGAATGACTATGGCGCCATTACGCCGGCGCGTAGCGTCAGCCTGTGAGCAGAGACAGGGCGATGAACACTCAATGGCGTTACTGCCCGGTTGCGCTGGCACTGATGGCAACGCTCTGGCCACTCGCTGGCTGGGGCGAAAGCTACTTTAACCCGGCGTTTCTCTCCGATGACACGGCGAACGTCGCGGATTTGTCGCGTTTTGAAAAAGGCCACCAGCAGGCACCGGGCGTCTATCGCGTCGATATCTGGCGTAACGATGAGTTTATCGGCACGCAGGACGTGCGGTTTGAGCAAGCTGACAACACGCCGCCGGTCGCAGGCGGTTTGTCGCCGTGCATTACGCGCGCGATGCTCGATCGCTTTGGCGTCAATATCGCCGCCTTCCCGGAACTGAGCAACGTGCAGGGCGATACCTGCGTTCCGCTCACCACGGCTATTCCGGGCAGCGAAGCGGCGTTCAACTTCGCCTCGTTGCGCCTGAACGTCAGCCTGCCTCAGGTGGCGATGCAAAACAGCGCCCGCGGATATATTCCGCCTGAACAGTGGGATGAAGGCATCCCTGCCGCGCTGCTGAACTACAGCTTTACCGGCAACCGGGGCAGCGACGACGACAGCTACTATCTGAACCTACAAAGCGGGTTGAACTATGGCGCCTGGCGATTACGCAATAACGGCGCGTGGCGTTATACCGAAAGCAACGGCCAGCGGCACAGCAGCTGGCAAAATATTGGTACCTGGGCGCAGCGTACGATCATCCCGCTGAAAAGCGAGCTGGTGCTTGGCGACAGCAACACCGGAAACGATGTCTTCGACAGCGTCGGTTTTCGCGGTGGTCGCCTCTATTCGTCCGACAGTATGTACCCGGACAGTCTGCAAGGTTACGCGCCTACCGTGCGCGGAATCGCCCGCACCCCTGCCAAAGTGGTGATCCGCCAGAACGGATACGTGATTTACCAGAGCTATGTGCAGCCGGGGGCTTTTGCGATAACTGATCTTAACCCGACCTCCTCAAGCGGTGACCTGGAGGTGACGGTGGAAGAGAAGGACGGCAGCCAGCAGCGCTACACCGTCCCGTATTCCACCGTTCCGCTGCTCCAGCGTGAAGGACGCTGGAAATACGATCTGGTGGCAGGGGACTATCGCAGCGGCAACAGCGAGCAGGACACGCCGTTCTTTACTCAGGGTACGATGATTGCGGGTCTTGCCGACGGCTACACGCTGTACGGCGGAACGCAGCTGGCCTCGCGCTATACCGCCATCGCCATTGGCGCGGGTAAAAACCTCGGTGACTGGGGGGCGGTTTCACTTGATCTCACCCATGCCCGCAGCCAGCTTGCCGATGACAGCCGCCATGAAGGGCAGTCCCTGCGGTTCCTGTACGCAAAATCCCTTAACGGATTCGGCACCAACTTCCAGCTGCTGGGCTATCGCTACTCGACCAAAGGCTTCTACACCCTCGACGATGTGGCCTGGCGCACAATGGAAGGCTACCAGTATGGCGACGATCAGGACGATGACGGCGTGCCGGACGTGCAGAGCTATCACAACCTGACGCTGAATAAAAAAGGGCGTTTCCAGCTCAATATCTCCCAGTCTCTTGGCGATTACGGCTCGGTGTACGTGTCGGGCAGCCAGCAAAGTTACTGGGGCACCAGCGAATCCAACGTCTGGTATCAGCTTGGCTACGCGGGCGGGGTGAAAGGGGTCAGCTACGCCTTATCCTGGTCGTGGAACAAGGCCGTCGGCATTGATGGAACCGACCGGATCGCCTCGTTCAACGTCTCCGTCCCGTTCAGCCTGTTCACCCGTCACGGCTACCGTCGCGATAACGCGATCGATCGGGCCTATGCCACGGCCTCTGCCAGCCGTAACAGCGACGGTGATACCAGTTGGCAGACCGGGATCAGCGGAACGCTGCTCCAGGATCGTAACCTGAACTACAGCGTCACGCAGGGTCACACCAGCAATAACGGTGCCAGCGGCAGCGCCAGCGCTAACTGGCAGGCGACGTACGGCACGCTGGGCGTGGGCTACAACTACGCCCGGGATCAGCACGACCTCAACTGGCAGCTCTCCGGCGGCGTGGTAGGGCATTCAGACGGCATCACATTCAGTCAGCCGCTGGGCGATACCAACGTCTTGATCAAAGCGCCGGGCGCGTCAGGCGTGAGCGTCGAAAACCAGACCGGTGTCAAAACCGACTGGCGTGGCTATGCGGTGATGCCGTACGCCACGGTGTACCGTTACAACCGCGTGGCGCTCGACACTAACACCATGAGCAACAACACCGACATTGAAAATAACGTTTCCAGCGTCGTGCCGACGAACGGTGCGCTGGTGCGCGCCAGTTTTGACACCCGCATCGGCGTGCGCGCGTTGCTCACCGTTAAGCGTGATAACCAGCCTGTGCCGTTTGGGGCGGTGGTGCGTGAGACGCAGAGCGGCGTAACCAGCATGGTGGGAGATGACGGTCAGATTTACCTGAGCGGGCTGCCACTGAGCGGGGAGCTGCTGATTCAGTGGGGAGACGGGAAGCAGTCCCAGTGTCGTGCGCCCTACAGCCTGCCAGAACAGAGCCTGCAACAGGCGATCACACTTAAGGGGATCCGCTGTGAATAAAATCCATTATCTGGGGCTATCCCTGCTGGCATTTTTGCCGCTATCTCAGGCGTTCGCCACCGTCTGCGTCAATGAAAATGGCGTGCCGACGGAGGTGTATTACGACCTGACGGATAAATTCAACAGCTCCAATAACCAGGTGGGGCAGATTGTCACACTCAGCGAGAAGTCTCAGTGGGTGGGTGTTAACGCCGTCTGTCCTAAGGGAACGTCCGGGAACACCACCAAGCGCAGCTATGTTACCGATTTCCCGGTCACGGGCACCAGCGATGGCTACCAGTATCTGAAGCTTAACGACTATCTGGACGGAGCGATGAAAATCACCGACAGCTACGCTGGCACCTTCTATCCACCCAGAAAGTACATTCAGATGGGGAGCCATCCGAACGTGTCTAAAAACAAACCGTTTGGTGTACAGGATTCCAGCCTCGTCTTCCGGCTTAAGGTGACCCGACGCTTTATTAATATGGTGGTGATCCCCCGGGCGACCATGTTCCGGGTTTACGTCACCACGACCTCCTCGGATCCGCTCACCACGCCGGTTTATACCATCAGCTACAGCGGGACCATTCAGGTGCCTCAGAGCTGTGAAATTAATGCCGGGAATGTGGTGGAGTTCGATTTCGGAGACATCGGCGCCTCCCTGTTCAGTAAAGCGGGCATCGGGAATAAGCCGGAGGGGATCTCAGCGCAAAGCAAAACCATCGGCATAAAATGCACCAACGTCGAGGCGAACGCCATGCTCACGATGCGTGTTGAAGCGGAGAAGGTTTCAGGCAGTACGCTGGTTTCCGATAACGCGGATGTGGGTTTTGTGATTGCCAACAGTAATGGCGTGCCGCTGACGCCCAACAACCTGACCAGCAAAATCCCGTTCCGTCTGGACGACAGCGCTCAGGCACAGGTGGGGATCCGCGCGTGGCCCGTCAGCGTGACCGGTAAAAAACCTGCCGAGGGGCGTTTTACCTCTCGCGGCTATTTACGCGTCGACTACGACTAAGGAGCAGATATGCGAAACGGAATACGGTATTTAGCCGTCGCGCTCTTTGCGCTTTGCTCCCCTGCACACGCAGAGACGGCGCTTGGGGAAATTAACATTCAGCTCTACGGCAATATCGTGGATTTTACCTGCGTGGCGGAGGGGGACGACAGCAATAAAACCGTCACGCTCGGCACCTGGCCCACGAAACAGCTCCGCACAACGGGGAGCCGGACGCAGCCTGTGCCGTTCACCCTGAAGCTGACCGGATGCCCGCCGGGGGCAGCTTCGGTCACATTTACGGGGAAGATGGACGGGCATGATAACAGCCTGCTGGCGCTGAATGATGCCAGCGCGGCCAGCAACGTGGCCGTGGAGATCCTTGACCGGGATAAAACGCGCCTCGCGTTGCAGCAGGCCAGCCAGACGGTGGCGGTGGATGCGCAGGGAAATGCAGAACTGTCGTTTTATGCCAATTATATCGCCACGGCGGATAATCCGCAGCCGGGCCGGGCTGACGCCGATGCAACGTTCATGATCAATTATAATTAATCGTATCCACTCTCCCTGTGACGATTATATGTTGCAGGGAGAGAGAGGGATTACAGTAATTCGTGCGCTTTCGCGTAATCAATTAATTCAACGATACTTTGCACGCCCAGCTTGGAAAAGATATTAGACTTATGGGCACTAATTGTTTTGTTGCTAAGTAATAATTGATCCGCAATCTCCTTATTAGATAATCCGTTCGCCAGATATCGCAGAACCGTCACTTCACGATTCGATAATGGCATATCCACAGCGGCGCCCGTCCGCGACCCCAGATGGTTTATAAAACTTAATGTTTCTGAAGGGAAGAAAGAATAGCCCGTCAGTATCATTTCCACCGCGTTATAAATTTCCCCCAGATCTTTTCGCTTACTGACAAAACCATTTGCCCCGGCGCGGATGGCGCGTCCTGCGTAGAAGGCTTCAGATTTTGAAGAGAGGAAAAGAACCTTAATGTCTTTATTTAAGTTCCTGATTCTTTTCAGTAATACGAACCCATCCGTGCCCGTCATTTCAATATCGAGAATGACCAGGTCAATGGGGTGGTTGCGTATACAGTCAAGCACTTCGTGGCTGTCGCCTGACTTCAGTTTGACCTGGATGTTTTTATTTTTCTGTAGCAGGACTTCTATCGACATTCTGACGATAGGGTGTTCGTCCATAATGATAACGGATGCCGGTTTCATTTTTTATGCCTCAGATTGTTAAAAGCGTTATGCTGAGTTTTGTTAAAACTCTCGAAAAGCCGGAAGGATAATTGCGCAGATCCTTGTACGGTAAATGTCCCTGGGAAGAGCGAAAGCATCCTTGTTTACGTAGTGGTGATATCAATGCCTCAGCGCAGTTATCTCATAAGGCTGGTTATGGCAAAATGATTTTTCTTATTCGCGTGTCAAACACGTCTTATTATACCGTTTAAGTATTGTCCGAAAAGCCTGTAAATTAATATCCATATATTGCTGATTATTATGTTCTGGATCTGAATCACTAACTTTTTAAAATTAGCAAAAATGTCCTGATATTGCATTTACCACACACTTTCATCTTTATGTAATAACAAAAAATAAACGATTTTACTGTATGTTAAATGAATGTTAACAGTGAGCGGGCTGTGACAACCAGCATCCCGCCTGCCCGCCATCCCTGAAATCCGCCATTTCGTGCGTCATCTCTCCGTTTCAAACGTCTCCTGGCAAATTGCCGTTCCCAACAACAGAACAGCACTATCTGCTGTTTTCTTCACCTCTCATCGCATTCTTTTACAGGTAAATCGCTTGTTTTTACACCATTATCATCCTGTTAACGGAAGCGCCAGAACCTTAACGCATGGATAAAATCACTCTCGTTGAGCGTACCAGCAGCATTTCGCATGGTTTAAGGTCAAGAATTAGGAATAGTTATAAAATCGAAAGTTTTGTTAAAAAACACAAAAATTTAACATGTATCCTAAGTAATTTCCTAAAGGTCTTTAGGAATTAAGAAGTTACTGAATACGTTAATACGTGAAATCTGAGAGGTTGTTGAGAAGATGTAGCAACTCATGACGATGATTCAGTCCAAGTTTCGCCAGGATGCAGCTGAGACGGTAAATAATGCGGCTATATGGGCGGTTCTGTAACTGCGCGATCTGACGCAAGGAGCTACCCTGTGACAGCGCCTGTAAGATCGGCCATTCATCCCGTGAAAACCACTCTTTGCGGTTGCCGGCGGGTGCCGGTGCTTCCAGCAAGGTTTGTTGCATAGCCAACGCCGTAAGCTGGCGTTCAAGCACATGAAAAGGGCCAGCCGCTTTACAAAACAGGCGAGCATCATAATCATCGGCGCGGACGAGCAGGTAGGGTGTCAGGTAGGGGGCGAACAGGCTGTGGCGGCGTAATCGGTCCAGCAGGTCAATGAGCGGCGAGGCGCGGCTTTCAATGTCAACTACCAGACGCGATGAAGGCCAGTGATTTAAATCACTGAGAGCGGCATCCAGCGTGGAATAGTCGCAGCAATTGCTCAGGGGCGACTGCCCGCTCAGAAAACCGGAACGGAAATAATTATCCTGTGTGACCAGAATGATAAAGGGAGCATCGGTTTTGCGGGTCTGGTTGATTGACTGGCTCAAATATTCGAGACGATCAAAAAATGGGAGAGCAAAAGGCGAGTGCGTAGAACCCAGTGAATCACTTCCTGTCCGACGACGCCGGTAACGGCGTACTGTCATTCGCATAGCTTCCCTCTTGGCGATGACCGTTCAGTCCTCCTGCCATCTCCAGGATGGCCAATAATATCCCTGACCGAAGCGCGCGCCAGCATGAAGCGCGCATGTACGGTCCCGTTCTGTTTCAATGCCTTCAATAAGCACATTCGCAGCAATTTTTGAACAAAGGGTGACCAGCTGTGTCAGCGCCGGCGTTTCACGTAAACGCCAGAAAGCGATCTTATCGATTTTTATTCCGCTTAACGGCAGGCGACAGGATAAAAATGCTTGCCCTGACGCTTCATCAATATCATCCAGCCAGATCCGGTGTCCCCGCGCGGTCAACTGCTGAAGCGCACAACTCACCCTCTGACGTACCGGGTCTGAGAGTGAAAAGAACGAGGCAGGTTCCACGAGTTCAATGTTCAGCGGTGGGCTGTTAAGTTGCAGTAAACGCTGGAACATTTCCGGTATGGTCAGAACGGTTATCGGCAAATTTATGAAAAGGTTGTCACAAGGGAAGGGGTTTTTTAACGCGGCGATCTGTGCTTCCAGCAACACAAGCGCCCGGGTGGCTGACCAGTCCTGGAAAAAGCTTTCGCTTTGCTGATGCGGCGACAGCACGCTGAGCACTTCGGCTCCCACCGCGCGTGAAGAGGAGAGGGCGACAATAGGTTCAAGCTTAATGCCTGTAATGTCGTGTGAGATGTGCTGCACGCACGCGGGAAAACCTGTCTGCTCTGGCGCTGTCACTCCGTCGTCCTGTTCACTTCCAGCCTCCAGGCGGCCGGGATACCGCAGGACAGTGTGAAGGTGAAGTAAACAGGAAAACAGCAGGCGTTACTTAAAAGCGGCTAAGCCTTTTCGCAGCCCGTAAAAGAGGGATAAATGTTGAAAAAACAGCCGTATTTACAATCAGCTAGTCATTATCGCCAGAGAAGGCGGAAAAGGCATTGACTCACTACGCATTGACCGTATAATTCCAGGCGTTTCACCACCGCGAAGTACACTCTTCTCCGTGCGCCCTTAGCTCAGTTGGATAGAGCAACGGCCTTCTAAGCCGTAGGTCGTAGGTTCGAATCCTACAGGGCGTGCCATTTAAAAACAGGCGCTTACGCCAGTTTCAAGCCAGCCTGATTTTCTTCATGAAACACCCATCGCGAAAGTAGCGTTAACGCACATTTTTCACAGCACAATTGACTGTTATAACAGTATTTTTCTTACGCTGTGGCAATTTTGTTATTCCTCTACCATGCTCATATCACCTCACTCTCACTCGTGGGGCTTTTTGTAGTTGCTGATTAATCTCAAGGAAAAAGGTTATGAAAAAAACGACTGCTATTTTGATGGGCGCTGCATTTCTGTTTACCACCAATACCTTTGCGGCTGAACTGCTGACGAAAAACGAGTTTGAGAAAGTTGAGTCTCAGTATGAAAAAATCGGTACCGTGAGCACGGCTAACGAAGTCTCTGTCGACGATGCGAAAAAAGAGCTGGTCGAAAAGGCCGATAAAGAAGGTGCTGATGTACTGGTGCTGACTTCCGGTAATACAAACAACAAAATTCATGGCACCGCCGATATTTACAAGAAAAAATAATACCTTAGTAACCACCCCTGTTTCGGGGTGGTTGCGCGCCCTACCTCCCTCCCAACATTGTTTCTTGCCGCTTCTCGCTCAGAGAGGCCGTTGACACTTGATTACGTATACATAATGCGTATAGTTCTCATTTGCATTTCTTTTAATAACTTTTAAGGCCCGACAACGGGTCATTTTTGCGCGCACGTTAAGAGCTCATTATGAACAACACCACAATGCACAAAACGCTGCTGGCGATTGCCATCGGCGCGGTAACCCACTCCGCTTTTGCGGCGGATGAGAAAAAAGAGGACACCATCGTCGTCCAGTCCACGGCGGGGAGTGATTTCAAACCCGGCGGCGACCAGCTGGTGCCCGCCTTCCTTGACGGGCAGGTGGCGAACGGCGGGCGCATGGGTATGCTCGGTCAGCAGAACGCCATGGACGTGCCGTTCAACATCATCAGCTACACCTCGAAGCTGGTGGAAGATCAGCAGGCAAAAACCATTGCTGACGTGGTTGCCAACGACGCGGGCGTGCAGTTCGTTCAGGGTTACGGCAACAGCGCGGAAACCTTCCGCATTCGCGGCCTGAAGTTTGACGGCGACGACATGACCTTTGGCGGATTGTCCGGGGTGCTGCCGCGTCAGGTGGTGGATGCCCAGATGGTCGACCGCATCGAGATCTTCAAAGGGGCCAACTCCCTGATGAACGGTGCCGCAAGCTCGGGCGTGGGCGGGATGATCAACCTTGAGCCTAAACACGCGGGCGACACCCCGCAGGCGAAAGTGGGTGTGGACTACACCTCGGATTCCCAGATTGGCACCACGCTGGATGCGGGCCGCCGCTTTGGCGATAACGACCAGTTTGGCGCGCGGGTGAACCTCGTGCATCGCGAAGGGGAAACCGGCGTGCCGAACGACCGCCGCCGCACCACGCTGCTCTCCACCGGCCTGGATTACAAGGGCGACCGTTTCCGCACCTCGCTGGACCTGGGCTACCAGAAAAAAACCTTCCACGGCAGCCCGACCAGCGTCAACATCTCGGCGGTGGATTTTGTGCCTGAACCGCCGAAGAACGATCGCAACTTCTCGCAGAAGTGGGCCTACAGCGATATCGAAAACGAGTTCGGGATGTGGCGCAGCGAGTATGACATCACCGATAGCTGGACGGCGTATACCGGTCTCGGCGCGCAGCACGCGCACGAAGAAGGGATCTACAGCGCGCCGAAGCTCCTCGATAAGAGCGGTAATGCGGTGGTCAGCCGTCTTGATACCAACCGCATCAGCGATTCTGTCAGCGGCATGGCGGGCATTCGCGGTAACTTCACTACCGGATTCGTCTCGCACAAGGTCAATGTTGGCTATTCGGCGATGACCAAAAACGAAAAGATCGCGTGGAAAATGTCGGCGACGAAGGATAATCCGACCACCAACATCTACCACAACACCGGCGTCGATATGCCGGACAGCTCCAACCTCAACGGCTCAGGCGGCAAATACAGCGATCCGCTGACCAGCGGGCGCACCCGCACGCAGGGTTGGCTGCTGAGCGATACCCTGGGCGTGCTGGACGACAAGCTGCTGTTCACCGCAGGCGCGCGGCATCAGAAAGTGGTGATTCGCGGGTACAACAAAATCACCGGTGCGGAAAACGACGCGGACGGTTTCGACGGCAGCCGCTGGATGCCCACCTACGGCGTAGTCTATAAACCGTGGGAGGAAATTTCCCTCTACGCCAACCACACCGAGGCGTTACAGCCCGGTGAAACCGCGCCTCGCTCAGCAAACAACTACGGCCAGAGCACCGGTATCGTTCACTCTAAGCAGAACGAAGTGGGCGTAAAGGCGGACTTTGGCCGCGTGGGCGGCTCCCTGGCGCTGTTTGAGATCAAAATGCCGTCGGCGATCCTTGACGACAGCGGTCACTACGGCCTGGATGCAGAACAGCGTAACCGCGGCGTGGAGCTGAACGTCTTCGGCGAGCCAATGCTCGGGATGCGTCTGAACGCCAGCGCCACCTGGTTGCAGGCCGAGCTGACCAAAACCAAAAACGGCGTCAATCAGGGCAACGATGCGATCGGTATTCCGAGCTTCTACGCCGTGCTGGGCGCAGAGTACGATATCAAGCCGATTGAAGGCCTGACGGCGACCGCGCGCGTTAACCACTCCGGCACGCAGTATGCCGATCTTGCGAACAGCAAAAAGCTGGACAGCTACACCACGCTGGATCTGGGCATGCGCTATCGCTTCGCGGTGAACCACAATGAAAATCAGATGACCGTACGGGCAGGTATCGACAACGTGACCAACGAGAACTACTGGTCAAGCGTGGACGATTCCGGTACTTACATTACTCAGGGCGAGCCGCGTACCTTTAAGGTCTCGGTTGGCTACGAGTTCTAAGCGTTCCACCTCGTTATCCGGGGCAGGGACGCCCCAATCCCTTCGTTGTCGTGTTATAAAATTGTAATAAAAGCTTCTTACACTGGTCGCCACAACCTTACCTCTTGGCCAATGACAGGAAGCCGCTATGGGCAGACCCCTCAAATCCGTATTTAAAAAAGAACATCGCGACGATATCAGTAACCGCAGCGCTAACCCGGTATTCTCCGAGGTTGCAGAAGTGTTCCTCTCGCGCCGCCGTTTTCTCCAGATGGGGGCCGTAGCGGGGGCTGCCGTATCATTCCCGTATCTGATCACACCCGAAAATGCCATTGCCGCGGTATCGAAGCCTTCCGCGCTGGCAAAAGCGGTTTCCCTGGGCTTTACCAGCATCGACGTCTCTACGGAAGACACGGTCAGGGTGCCGGAAGGTTATATCGCCCGCCCGTTCTATCGCTGGGGCGATCCGACGGGGATCAAGGACAACATGCCGGCCTTTAAGCCGGACGCCAGCAATACCACAGACGAACAGGCTGTGCAGGCTGGCATGCACCACGACGGCATGGCGTGGTTTAGCCTGCCGCAGGGGGCGCAAAACCCGGAGCATGGCCTGCTGGCGCTGAACCATGAGTACATCGACAACGGAATGCTGTTTACCGACGGTACGGCGAACTGGAGTCTCGACAAGGCCCGCAAGGGGCAGAACGCGATGGGCGTGTCGGTGGTGGAAGTGAAAAAAACGGGCAGCGGCTGGGAGGTAGTGCGTCCGTCTTCCTTCGCCCGGCGTATTACCGTCAATACGCCGATGCAGCTTACCGGCCCGGCGCGGCATCAGGATTTAATGAAAACCGCCGCCGACCCGCAGGGGGAACGCGTTCTGGGCACCATGCAGAACTGCGCCAACGGCCACACGCCGTGGGGCACCTATCTCACCTGCGAGGAGAACTGGTCGGATATTTTTGTCAAAAAAACCGATCTCAACCCGCTGGAAAAACGCTACGGGATCAGCGACAGCGATGAATCCTACCGCTGGAACGAGGTGGACGAGCGATTTAGCGTTGATAAAACCCCTAACGAACCTAACCGCTTCGGCTGGGTCGTGGAGATCGATCCCTACAACCCGACCTCCACCCCGCGCAAGCACACCGCGCTCGGCCGCTTCAAGCATGAGGGGGCCGCCGTCACGCTCGCCGCCGATAATCGCGTGGTGGTCTACATGGGCGACGACCAGAAGTTTGAGTACATCTATAAGTTTGTCTCCGACAAAAAATACGCTCCCGCGAACCGGGAAGCTAATATGCAGCTGCTGACGTCCGGCACGCTGTACGTCGCCAGGTTCAACGAGGACGGCAGCGGCGACTGGCTGCCGCTGATCTTCGGGCAAAATGGCCTGGATAAAAGCAACGGTTTTGCAAGCCAGGGCGATCTGCTGATTAAAACCCGTCTGGCGGCCGACGTGGTGGGAGCGACGAAAATGGACCGCCCCGAGTGGATAGCGGTCGATCCGCACGCCAGCGGCAGCGTCTACTGTACGCTGACCAACAACAGCGATCGCGGTAAAGAGGGCAAGGCACCGGTCGACGCCGCTAACCCGCGTGCCAACAACTTGTTTGGGCACATCATGCACTGGCACGAAGAGGGTGCCGATCCTGCCGCCGCACGCTTTAAGTGGGATATTCTGGTCATGGCCGGGCGCACCGACGGCGACGATCCCAAAGCCAAAGGCTCGATGCAGGGCGCGGCATTTGGCAGCCCGGATGGGTTGTCGTTCGATCACCAGGGCGTGCTGTGGATCCAGACCGACGTCTCTTCCAGCACCATCAATAAGAAAGCCTACGAGGGGATGGGCAATAACCAGATGGTGGCCACCATTCCGGGCACCAACGAGTATCGCCGTTTCCTGACCGGGCCGCGCGGATGTGAAATCACCGGCATTGCGTTTACGCCGGACAACCGCACGCTGTTTATCAACATTCAGCATCCGGGGGAGGGCGGGGATGATATTACCGACCCGGCCAATCCGCGCGCTGTTTCCAACTGGCCAGACGCCAGCCCGAACGGGCGTCCGCGATCGTCAACGGTGGTGATTACCAAAGCGGACGGCGGGATCATCGGGTCGTGACGTTTATCCGCCGGGCGCATGCGCTGGCCCGGCGTTAAGCTTGCTACCACCAGCATGAAGTGTTAAAACGTGCCCCTTCTAAAAAAGAGACAGGGGTAGGGCGTGAAAGACGCGTCATCCGCTTCAGGCCATGGTAGCGCTGAAGCTTCGTCGGATCAGAGTCCGACGCTGCAACGTGGTTTGCAAAATCGACATATTCAGTTAATTGCCCTTGGCGGCGCGATCGGTACCGGGCTCTTTCTCGGCATCGGCCCCGCCATTCAAATGGCTGGCCCGGCGGTTCTGCTGGGTTACGGTATCGCCGGGATTATCGCCTTCCTGATCATGCGCCAGCTCGGCGAGATGGTCGTTGAAGAGCCGGTGTCCGGCTCCTTCGCACACTTTGCCTATAAATACTGGGGGCCGTTCGCAGGTTTCCTCTCCGGCTGGAACTACTGGGTGATGTTCGTGCTGGTGGGCATGGCCGAGCTGACCGCCGCCGGCATCTATATGCAGTACTGGCTCCCGGACGTGCCAACGTGGATTTGGGCCGCGGCCTTCTTCATCATCATTAACGCCGTTAACCTTGTGAACGTCCGCCTGTATGGCGAGACCGAGTTCTGGTTCGCGCTGATCAAGGTGCTGGCGATTATCGGCATGATCGGCTTTGGCCTGTGGCTGCTGTTCTCCGGCCACGGCGGCGAGCGCGCCACGATCTATAACCTGTGGCAGCACGGCGGCTTCCTGGCGACTGGATGGAAAGGGCTGATCCTCTCGCTGGCGGTCATTATGTTCTCCTTCGGCGGGCTGGAGCTGATTGGCATCACCGCGGCTGAAGCGCGCGATCCGCACAAAAGCATTCCGAAAGCGGTCAACCAGGTGGTGTACCGTATCCTGCTGTTTTACATCGGCTCGCTGGTGGTGCTGCTGGCGCTCTACCCGTGGGTGGAAGTGAAATCTGACAGTAGCCCGTTCGTGATGATCTTCCACAATTTGAACAGCAACGTGGTCGCTTCGGCGCTGAACTTCGTCATTCTTGTGGCGTCGCTGTCGGTCTACAACAGCGGGGTTTACTCCAACAGCCGCATGCTGTTTGGCCTCTCCGTACAAGGCAACGCGCCGAAGTTCCTCACTCGCGTCAGCCGTCGCGGCGTGCCGGTCAACTCGCTGTTCCTTTCTGGCGCTATCACCTCGCTGGTGGTGCTGATTAACTATCTGCTGCCGAAAGAGGCGTTTGGCCTGCTGATGGCGCTGGTTGTCGCCACGCTGCTGCTGAACTGGATCATGATCTGCCTGGCGCACCTGCGCTTCCGCGCGGCGATGCGCCGCAAGGGGCGCGAGACGCAGTTTAAAGCGCTGCTCTATCCGGCGGGGAACTACCTCTGTATCGCCTTCCTCGGCCTGATTCTGGTGCTGATGTGCACCATGGATGAGATGCGCCTGTCAGCGATGCTGCTGCCGGTGTGGGTGGTGTTCCTGTTTATTGCATTTAAGCTCTCGCGCAAAAAGTAGCGCGGTTTTCTCCCTCTCCCTGTGGGAGAGGGCCGAGGTGAGGGCACCAGACCGCACCAAACCAGACCACACCACACTGCCTGCCTTCACGCCCGGTGGCGCTGCGCTTACCGGGCCTACAAAGTATCACTCCACCTTTATCGTGACCCCCCTCCCAATTCCGTTTCGATCCACAGGATCTTTATTTTGTAATCGATTACTTTTTATTTGAACTGTTTTGTAATCGATTACTTTTTCCGGGTGAGGCTTATCATGGTGTCAACTGAGAGTAGTGAAAAGGCGATAACGCAACACCGGCTGCTGGTGCCGCGTCTGTCGCTGATGATGTTTCTGCAATTTTTTATCTGGGGTAGCTGGTCGGTCACGCTTGGCCTGGTGATGACCCGGCACAACATGTCTTTGCTGATTGGCGACGCGTTCTCTGCCGGGCCCATCGCTTCCATTCTTTCGCCGTTCGTGCTCGGGATGCTGGTGGACCGCTTCTTCGCCTCGCAGAAGGTGATGGCGGTGATGCACCTCGCGGGCGCGGTGATCCTCTGGTTCGTGCCGGGGGCGCTGATTGCTGAGAATGGCGCGCTGCTGATTGGCCTGCTGTTTGGCTACACGCTCTGCTATATGCCGACACTGGCGCTGACCAACAACATTGCGTTTCACAGCCTGGCGAACGTGGATAAAACCTTCCCGGTAGTGCGCGTGTTCGGCACCATCGGCTGGATCGCGGCGGGCATTTTCATCGGCGTCACCGGCGTGGCGTCCAGCGTCACCATCTTCCAGGTGGCGGCGGTCAGCTCCGTGCTGCTGGCGCTTTACAGCCTGACGCTGCCGCACACGCCAGCGCCGGCAAAAGGCCTGCCGGTTAAGGTGCGGGATCTCTTCTGCGCGGACGCCTTCGCGCTGCTTAAAACCCGCCACTTCTTCGTCTTCTCCGTCTGCGCGATGCTGATCTCTGTCCCGCTCGGCACCTATTACGCCTACACCGCCTCGTATCTGGCGGATGCTGGCATTGCCGACGTCAGCACCGCCATGTCCTTCGGGCAGATGTCTGAGATCGTCTTCATGTTGGTCATTCCTCTGCTGTTCCGCCGACTGGGCGTGAAAGTCATGCTGCTGATCGGCATGCTGGCGTGGTTCGTGCGTTATGCCATGTTCGCGTTGGGCGTCAGCGAAGAGGGGCGCATTCTGCTGTACCTCGGCATTCTGCTGCACGGCGTCTGCTACGATTTCTTCTTTGTCGTCGGCTTTATCTATACCGACCGCGTGGCGGGCGAAAAGGTGAAAGGCCAGGCCCAGAGCATGATCGTGATGTTCACCTACGGCATCGGCATGCTGCTCGGCTCGCAGATTTCCGGCGCGCTCTACAACCGCCTGGTGGCAGGACAGACCGTGCCGCAGGCGTGGGTCACATTCTGGTGGATACCGGCGGTGGCTGCCGCGGCGATCGCGCTGATTTTCCTTCTCACGTTTAAGTATGACGATGACAAGGCGTAACGTTCAGGAGGTGGTATGAGGACAATGAAAGGACCGGGCATTTTTCTGTCGCAGTTTATTGGCGCAGAAGCGCCGTTTAATTCGCTCGACGGGCTTGCTGAATGGGCGGCAGGTAAAGGTTATAAGGCGGTGCAGATCCCCTGCAACCATCCGCACATCTTTGACGTCGAGAAAGCCGCAGAGAGCCAGGCCTACTGCGACGACATCACCGCCAGGCTGGCCGCACACGGGCTGGTTATCAGCGAGCTGTCGACCCATCTGGAAGGGCAGCTCGTGGCGGTGAATCCGGTTTACAGCGAGGCGTTTGACCATTTCGCACCCGCCGCCGTGCGCGGTAACGAGGCGGCGCGCCGGGCGTGGGCGACGGAAAAGCTGAAGCAGGCGGCGGTCGCTTCGGCCAGATTAGGGCTGAAGGCGCACGCGACCTTCTCCGGCTCGCTGGCGTGGCCGTTTTTCTATCCGTGGCCGCCGCATAACCAGCAGCGTTTTCAGGAAGCGTTCGAGGAGCTGGCAACCCGCTGGCGGCCAATACTGGATACCTTCGACGAGCAGGGGGTGGACGTCTGCTTTGAGCTGCATCCCGGGGAAGATCTGCACGACGGCGTGACCTTCGAGCGTTTTCTGGCGCTGGTGGATAACCATCCGCGCTGCAACATTCTCTACGACCCGAGCCACATGCTGCTTCAGCAGATGGACTATCTGGCCTTTATCGATATCTTCCACGCGCGCATTAAAGCGTTCCACGTGAAGGACGCGGAGTTCCGACCCAGCGGGCGCAGCGGCGTCTACGGCGGCTACCAGCCGTGGATCAACCGCGCCGGACGCTTTCGCTCGCCCGGCGACGGGCAAATCGACTTTAAGGGCATCTTCAGCAAGCTGACCCAGTACGACTACGACGGCTGGGCGGTGCTGGAGTGGGAGTGCTGCCTGAAGGATGGCGATACCGGCGCGAGTGAGGGCAGCGAATTTATCCGCCGCCACATTATTCCCGTTTCCGGACGGGCGTTTGATGATTTCGCCGCAGGGGGCTGCCATGATTAACGTCGGGATTATCGGCAGCGGGTTTATTGGCCCGGCACACATCGAGGCGCTCAGGCGTCTCGGGTTTGTGCAGGTGGTCGCGCTCTGCGACGGTTCGCTCGTTAAGGCGCAGGAAAAGGCGCGCCAGCTAAATGTCCCGCATGCTTACGCCAGCGTGGAAGAACTGCTCGCGCACCCCAATCTGCATGCGGTGCACAACTGCACGCCGAACCACCTGCACGCGGAGATTAACCGCCAGATCCTGCGCGCGGGCAAGCACGTGTTTTCCGAAAAGCCGCTGTGCATGACGCCGGACGAGGCGCGCGAGCTGGTGGCGCTGGCAGAGCAGGCGGGCGTGGTGCATGGCGTGAGCTTTGTCTATCGTCAGTTTGCGATGGTGCGCCAGGCGGCGAGCATGATGCGCGCGGGCACCGTCGGGCGGCTGTTCGCCTCGCACGGCAGCTATTTGCAGGACTGGATGCTGCTGGAAACCGACTACAACTGGCGGGTGGATGCCGCGCTCGGCGGCGCGTCGCGGGCGGTGGCGGATATCGGTTCCCACTGGTGCGATACGGTACAGTATGTGACAGTCAGGCGCATTACCGAGGTGATGGCTGATTTATCCATCGTCTGGCCGAGGCGCAAGGCCAGCGCGGGTGGTTATCAGACCTTCTCCCATGACGAGCAGGCGGAGTATGAAGTCAAACCGGTCACCACCGAAGATTTTGGCTCGGTGCTGTTCCGCTTTGACGACGGCAGCAAGGGCAGCTTTAGCGTCTCGCAGGTGAGCGCGGGGCGAAAAAACCGCCTGACCTTTGAAATTAACGGCAGCGAGCAGTCGGTGGCGTGGGATCAGGAAATCCCGCAGCAGCTGTGGATCGGCCATCGCGCCCGGGCAAACCAGACGCTCACCGACGATCCAGGCCTGATGAACCCTGACGTGGCCGACAGCGCCCACTTCCCCGGCGGGCACATTGAAGGCTGGCCGGATGCCTTTAAAAATATGATGGCGCAGTTTTACCGTGCCGTGCAGGCGGGCGCGATGCCGGATAATCCGCAGTTTGCCACCTTTTACGATGGCGCCAGTGTGATGTATATCATTGATGCAATTGTGAAAAGTCATCAGCAGCAGCGCTGGGTGCGCGTGGAATACTGACGTATTGCCCGGTTCGCCGGGCAATCAATTTATGGTAGCCTGCACAAAACGCTAACCGCAGGATGTATCGTCGCTATGTCAATTCAGAAAATCGCTCAACTGGCCGGGGTATCCGTGGCAACGGTCTCCCGCGTACTGAATAACAGCGATACCGTAAAGGCGAAAAACCGCGAGCGCGTTTTGCAGGCGATCCAGGAGAGTAACTACCAGCCCAATCTGCTGGCGCGTCAGCTGCGCACTGCCCGCAGCTATATGATCCTGGTGATGGTCTCGAACATCGCCAACCCGTTCTGCGCCGAAGTGGTGAAGGGTATCGAAGCCGAGGCGGAAAAGAACGGCTATCGCATTCTGCTGTGCAACTCCGGCTCGGATATTGAGCGCTCCCGCTCGGGCTTAAGCCTGCTCTCCGGCAAAATCGTCGACGGCATTATCACCATGGACGCCTTCTCGAAGCTGCCGGAACTTGCCGCGCTGATTGGTTCTGCACCGTGGGTGCAGTGCGCCGAATATGCCGATGCGGGCGCGGTCTCCTGCGTCGGCATCAATGATGTGGACGCTTCACAGCATGCCGTCAGCCAGCTGGCCGACGGCGGCCGCAAGCGTATCGCGATGATCAACCACGATCTCAGCTACAAATATGCCCGCCTGCGCGAACGCGGCTACAAGAGCGTGATCCACCTGCGGGATCTGGACTATCAGGCGGTGGAGTACGCCAGTGAGCTCAGCTCTGGTGCGGGCATGGCGGCGATGCAAAACCTGCTAAAAGCAAACCCGCCGGATGCGGTGTTTGCCGTTTCCGATACGCTGGCGGCGGGGGCGCTGCGCGCCATTCAGCAGGCAGGGCTGCGGGTGCCAGAAGATATCGCGGTGGTCGGCTTTGACGGCACCGAGCTGGCGGAGATGGTTTCGCTCACCACCATCGAACAGCCGTCGCGGGATATCGGGCGCAAGGCGGTCGATCTGCTCTTAAATAAGATCGACAACCCGGACGCGCCCACGGAAAGGGTGATGATGGACTGGCGCTTTATTTCCCGCGCCAGCACCTGATTATTGCGCGATGACGCCAGCCAGGGAGCGAATATCGTTCCCGGTTGGCGACTGGTGAATACGCAGGCCAAATTCATCCACCACCGCGAAAATATGATCGAAGATGTCGGCCTGAATATCTTCGTATTCCGCCCAGATCACCGTGTTGGTAAAGGCATATATTTCAATCGGCAGCCCGTTGGCATCCGGCGCGAGCTGGCGCACCATCAGCGTCATATCTTTACGAATACGCGGGTGGTTACGCAGATATTCATTCAGGTAGGCACGGAAGGTGCCGATATTGGTCATCTTGCGCAGGTTTAATACCGATTCCCCTTCGCCGTTCTGCTGATTCCACAGGTTAATTTCCTCATGACGCGCCGCCAGATACGGCTTCAGCAGTTTCGCCTGAATCAGTTTTTGCTGCTCCTGCTCGTCGAGGAAATGAATGCTGGTGGTATCGATATTCAGGCTGCGCTTGATGCGGCGACCACCGGAGGCGGACATGCCGCTCCAGTTGATGAACGCATCGGACACCAGCGCCCAGGTCGGGATGGTGGTGATGGTGTTATCGAAGTTGCGCACTTTAACGGTGGTCAGGCCGATGTCGGTCACCGTGCCGTTGGCGCCGTATTTCGGCATCTCCAGCCAGTCGCCGAGCTTGAGCATGTCGTTGGCTGAGAGCTGAATACCGGCCACCAGGCCGAGTATCGGGTCTTTAAAGACCAGCATCAGAACGGCAGCCATCGCACCCAGGCCGCTTATCAGAATGGCGGGTGACTGACCGATCAGCAGGGAGATAATTAGTATCCCCACCAGAATGGCGCTCACCAGCTTGATGCCCTGGAATATCCCCTTCAGCGGCAGCTGTGACGCGGTGGCCATTTTCTGCGACAGATTGAAAATCACGTCCAGCAACGAGAAGAAGGAGAGCAGGGCATAAACCATCACCCACAATTTCGCGCAGGTGGTAAGTAATTCCGCCGCTTCGCTGCCTTTTTGCAGCCACAGAACCGCCTGAACGTTGACGATTATCCCCTGGAGGGTAAACGCCAGACGGTGAAATAACTTGTTCTGCGTAATGATCTGCAACCATAAATGGCTGCTGGCCTGGGCGCGTTTCTCGAATGCGCGCAGCACCACTTTGTGCAGAATAAAATGAACGATAATGGCCGTAAGAAAAATAATACCAAAGATAATCACTAAAGAGGTGGTGTGATTAATTTCAATCCCTAACTCTTCAACCTGAGCAATTAATTCCTGCATAACGTCTCCTGTATTGATGCAGCCCCATAATGGCGGCTGCGGATCTATTATGCAAATTCAGGCAGTTTTATTTTGTCGCCGGACAGGCCTTGACGACCGGTAAACACAGACGATGGCGCATACGCAGCGTGGCCAGCGCCAGCACCACCATCATGGCCGTTTCCACCATCAGGAAGACATTGACCGCCTGGGTGTAATCTCCGTGATGATTTTGCAGCCCGTGCAGCAAAATCGCGCCGAAAATGGCCGGGCCAAGCCCCAGCGCAGCCTGTTGCAGCGTGCTTAAAATCGCGCTCGCGGCCCCCGCGTCGTCAGGCTGAATATCACGCATCCCGATACGGTAGAAGCTGTTTACAATCAGCGCCTGCCCGTAACCCACCAGCCCGGTGGCCGGGGCCAGCGTCAGCGCGGTATTCTGCATTCCCCAGTGACGGAACGTGGCGATCAACGCCACCAGACCGACAAGCTGAATCGCAAGTCCGGTCAGCAGGATGGCGCTGGTGCTGTAGCGGGCAATCAGGCGTGGGGCGAACCAGGCAGAAATAAAATAGGTGACGCCAAGCGCGATAAAGCTGTTCCCGGACTGCCACGGCGCCATCCCCAGACCGCTTTGCATGGTCAGCGCCATACAGAACATGAACCCGGACCAGACGCTGAAAAAGAGTATCCCGATTAGCACGCCAAAGCGGATGCTGCGCAGCTGCAACAGGCGCGGCGCGATGAGCGGGTGGGCATTCTCACGCTCTTTTTTGCGCGCGTTCAGCACCATTACACAGACCAGCGGCACAATCGCCAGCAGTGCGGCCTTCAGCGGCCACGACCAGTGCCACTGCGGGCCGAGCGCCATCGGGAACAGCAGGCAGCACAGTATTGCCGTCAGCAGGACAGTCCCGGTCCAGTCAATGCGCGACGGCGTGTCGCGGCGGGTTTCCGGTACGTAGCGACGGCTCAACGCCAGCACCACCAGACAAATCGGCACGTTGATAAAGAAGGCGTTACGCCAGCCAAGCCCGGCGATGTCCGCCGACACCAGCCAGCCGCCACCCATCTGGCCGACGATAAACGCAATTCCGCCGATACCGCCGAACAGACTGATCGCTTTGGCGTGTGCCGTTCCTTTTAACGTCACATGCAACGTCGCGAGAATTTGCGGCATGATCAGCGCGGCGCCCGCACCCTGAATAATGCGCGCGCCAAGCAACTGTTCGATATTGCCCGCCATGCCGCACAGCAGTGAGGCCAGGCCAAAACACGCCACGCCCCACATAAACAGGCGACGGCGGCCAAGGTTATCGCCCAGCTTGCTGCCGGGTGCCAGGCAGACGGCAAAGGCCACGCCGTAGAGGGCGACGATCAGCTCCAGTTCAGTGGCGGTGGCGTGTAATGAATGGGTGATGGAATCCAGCGCCACGTTGGTGATTGAGGTATCAATCAGCGGCAGCATCTGGCCGGTTAACAGCAATATCAGGCCCGCACGACCCGGTGAAACAACTGACGTATTCATGGTGACTCCATTGCGTCAAACAGCGTAGAGTCGTAGCATCAACCATCTGATAAACGGGTACCAGTTCTTACTTATACTGGTACTGACACTACCATGCAGGAGATGTTATGGCGCTGATGTCTGAACCTGTCACCTCTCTCCAGGATGACACCCGCAAGCAGCTGGGCGCGTTTTTGCGTGCCCGGCGCGAAAGCCTCGATCCGCAGCGCCTCGGCTTACCGCGCAGCGGCCGCCGCCGCACGCCGGGCCTGCGCCGGGAAGAGGTGGCGATGCTCGCGGATGTCGGCGTGACCTGGTACACCTGGCTGGAACAGGGTCGGGACGTCAATCCGTCCAGCGCGGTGATGGCCGCCATCGCAAAAGCGCTGCAATGCACCCCGACCGAAGCCCGGCATCTTTTTGTGCTCGCCGGTTTGCCGCCGGGCGAAGCCCCGCAGGCGGTGTGCTGTGAGGGGATCAGCGAAGGCACGCGTCGCCTGCTGGATACCCTGATGCCGAAACCCGCCAGCATTCAGAAACCGAACTTTGATATCGTGGCGTGGAACGACAGCTTCGGACACCTGATGGGCGTCGATTTCAACGCTATCCCGCCGGAAGATCGCAACTGTATTTACCTGTTCCTCACCCATCCGGCGTGGCGCGCGCGGCTCGGCAAACGTGACGACGTGCTGCCGATTTTCGTCTCCTACTTCCGCGCGGCAATGGCTGAGCACCGTGGCGACCCGCTCTGGGAAGCGAAGCTGGCGCGTTTTTTTGCGGTGTCCGAAGAGTTCAAAACCCTGTGGCACCAGCGTAACGACGTGCGCGGCGTGGAGAACCAGCTCAAGCTGTTCACCCATCCCGAGCTGGGGGATTTTCATCTCCAGCAGATGTACTGGTACTCCGCCCCGCGAAACGGATCGCGGCTGCTGGTCTATTTACCCGTGGATGAGGCAGGGGAGAGGGCGATGGCGTGGCTGGCGGAGCAGGGGATATAAATTTTTTGCGAGGGGCTTTCAGGGAATCAACGCTGCTCCGGTCCTGCCTGGAATAAGCTGGTAAGGTGAATCACGAAAGGCAAAATTAGCCTTTAATGCAAATTGCCTTACATGCTAATATTATCAGGGATGAAATACAGTGTTCAGACTTATCGTTCATGCGGCAGTCAGAGAGGAGATCCTCTCATTGCCTGCGGATGTTTATCAAGAAGACGCAAAAAACGCCCTCTGCTGAACTCCGTCTGGCACTGAAACGACAACAGGAGATGTTGGATGAGCAAGAAGATTATTGACTGGGATGAACTCAGAGCTGAACTGTTAAGCGATTCAGAAATTCAGGCTTCCTTTGATGCAGAAGAGCGCAAGGAGCGTCTGCGGGAGATGCTGGCGCAATGGCGCAATCATGCTGGTCTGACGCGCGCCCAGGTGGCGGAGCGGATGGGCGTCAGCGCACCGACGGTATCACGAATGGAAGCAAATATTACCCGGGCGAGTCTCGATACATTAACGCGTTATGCGCTGGTGTGCGGGGTAAAGCATCCGCAGATAACGCTTTACTGAAAACGGGCACGCCGATAGCCGGCGTGCCAGAAGCGCTTAGCACTCAGTCACAATCGTGCTCAGCGGCAGGCGAGATTTCGGCAGCGTGGCGTTGAAATCTTCCACGCTGTGATGCCCGACCGGGACCACCACCAGGCTGGTGAAGCCTTTCTCTTTCAGGCCAAACTCTTCGTCGAGGATCGCGGCGTCAAACCCTTCGATGGGTACCGCATCCAGGCCTATCGCGGCCACGCCCAGCAGGAAGTTGCCGACGTTCAGGTAAACCTGCTTCGCCATCCACTGGTCGTCATCTTTCAGATCCACGCGGTGCATGTCGGCAAAATAGCAGCGGCCTTTGTGGTTCGCGGCTTTTGCTTCTGGCGTGGCGAAACGGCCGTCAGCCTCTTCCTGATCGACAACGCGCTCAAGCCAGGCATCGTCCATCGCGGTTTTCGCGCAGAACACCACTACGTGAGAGGCATCCAGCATTTTGCGTTCGTTAAACACATAGGTGCCCGCCGCGGATTTTGCCACGCGCGCTTTACCCTCTTCAGTGCTGGCAACAATAAAGTGCCACGGCTGGGAGTTGGTGCTGGACGGGCTGTATTGCAGCAGCGTTTTGATTTTTTCCGCTTCTTCTGCGGTCAGTTTTTTGGCTGGGTCGAACGCCTTGGTAGAGTGGCGTTTCAGGGCGACAGAAATAATATCCATAACAACTCCTGGTGATGAAATTCGCCCGCGGGCGGGCGTGAAAGGAAAGCAGATTACCGCGCGAAGCGGGAAAAGATAAGTGCGATTCGAGCGCTTATTCTGTTCGTCTGAGACGAACAATCAGGCTGGTCGAATCCACTTCTGATCTTTTTTCGGCAGTTTATCAACGACCAGATTCCACGAATCCGTAATCAGGTCGGTGACCAGTTCAGGCGTGATGTCGTCCGTGCCATAAAGGGAGATCCAGTGTTTTTTATTCAGATGGTAACCGGGCTCCACGCCACGGTAGATCTGCTGATTGAGCAGCGATTTTTCCGGATCGGATTTCAGGCTGACGTGGGCCCGACCGTGTGCGGTCGCCATCAGCATAAAAATTTTCCCGCCCACCTTAAACACGTCATACTCCGGGCCAAACGGCCAGCAATGTTCGGTAAAAGGCATCTCCAGCGCGACGCGTCTGGCATGTTCCTGCAAGGATTTACTGTCCATGGTTATCTTCCTCAGCAAGCCCGCGCCACATGGCTTCAAAGCCCAGCGCTTTAAAATCGACGGCACGGGACGGATCGCGGGCGGCAAACTCCATGGTGGTTTCAGCCAGCGATAAGAACATTGCATCACCGAAGGTCTTAAACTCGTCAGACATAAACACCGGGCGGATCGAACGACGACACAGTTCATGCAGTTCCGGGAACATGTCTTTCACCGCCTGCTCGGTTTCGGCGTTCAGCTTTTCACTGACGCCAATCTGACGGATAGCCGCATGCGCCAGGGGGTTACGAATGCCCCAGTCCACATAGCTGTTCCAGATATTGCGGGTATGCTCTTTTGGCTCGGTGATGGTGCGATCGAGATTCGCCAGCATGGTCTGGCAGAGATCCTGCTTCAGATGCAGGTAGAGGGCATTCAGCAGATCGTCTTTGGTAGCAAAGTAGCGAAACAGTGTCCCTTCAGCGACGCCCGCATTACGGGCAATTAACGCCGTTGAGGCGGCAATACCTGACTGCGCAAACGCAGCCGTTGCTGCTTCCAGTAAGGCCTGTTTTTTATCTTCACTCTTCGGACGTGCCACTAAATTTTTCCTCCCGTCAATTGTAAAAGCCCTGATTGAAACACGAGCCTTGATACGCTGCAACGCGGAATGTCAAAGATCGAAAACCTTCTTGACGGCGTAATCATCCTATCTATAATGAGTGCTTACTCACTCATAATCAAGTATCACCCGCGCAAACCATCGGATGGGGCGCGTAGGCGGGTCAGGAAATGAAAAAGCCTCTATTCATCTGCGTGGTGTTAGTCATGATTATTGCTTCAGCTGCCAGTTTACCGTTTGTACTGAATGCCGGATTTGGCCAGCCACCGCAGGGTGCGCAGCTCTCTGAAGTGGAAGCCTCTCCGCACTATCGCGACGGGCAATTCCATAACACGCTCCCTACGCCGGGCTTTACCGGGAAACAAAATATGCTGGTGGCGTGGTGGCAGTTCCTTACCCGTAAAACCGAAAACGCCCGTCCTGCGCAGCCGCTGCCGCTGGTGAAAACCGATCTGGCGAGCCTGTCGCCTGAACAGGACACGCTGGTGTGGCTCGGCCACTCCTCCTGGTATATGCAGCTGGCAGGGAAACGCATCCTGATCGATCCGGTTCTGAGTAGCTACGCCGCACCGTTCTCGTTTCTCAATAAAGCGTTTGCGGGGGAGTACCCGTGGCGTGCGGAGAGCATGCCGGAGATCGACCTGCTGATTATCTCCCACGATCATTATGACCATCTGGATTACGCCACCATCAAGGCGCTGCTGCCGAAGGTTAAGCGCGTGGTCACGCCGCTGGGCGTGGGTTCGCATCTGCGCTACTGGGGGATGACCCCGGAGATAATCGACGAGCGGGACTGGAACCAGTCGGTGCATATCAGCGATGCGCTGACGGTACATGTTCTGCCCGCGCGCCATTTTTCCGGGCGCGGCATTAAGCGTAACCAGACCCTGTGGGGGAGCTTTATGTTTGTCACCCCAGAGCGAAAGGTTTACTACAGCGGAGACTCCGGTTACGGCCCGCACTTCAAGGCTATTGGCGAGCAGTTTGGCGGAGTGGACTTAGCCATTATGGAAAACGGGCAGTACGACCAGGACTGGAAGTACATCCATATGCATCCGGCGGAAACGGCGCAGGCCTCGGCAGATCTCAATGCCAAAGCGGTCGTACCGGGACATAACGGGCGTTTTGTGCTGGCGAAACATACCTGGAACGATCCACTGATCCAGCTGGCGAAAGCCAGCAAGGATAAAAACTACCGGCTGCTGACGCCGGAGCTGGGCGAGCCCGTGCGGGTGAGTGATACCACGCAACAATTTCGCGAGTGGTGGGAATAATGTTTAAGCGAGAAGCAGAGGGGGAGAGCAGTATGACGATTTCCGCTCAGGTCATTGATACGATTGTCGAATGGATCGATGACAACCTACACCAGCCGTTACGCATCGAAGAGATTGCCCGCCATGCGGGTTACTCAAAATGGCATTTACAGCGGCTGTTTATGCAGTACAAAGGCGAAAGTCTGGGGCGCTACATCCGCGAACGCAAGCTGTTGATGGCGGCGCGCGATCTGCGTGAGTCAGACGAGCGCGTGTACGATATCTGCCTGCGCTACGGGTTTGACTCGCAGCAGACGTTTACCCGCATCTTTACCCGCACCTTCAACCAGCCGCCCGGTGCGTACCGCAAAGAAAACCACGGTCGGGCGCACTGAAAAACATCCCCTCACCCCGGCCCTCTCCCCAAAGGGGCGAGGGCGTAATCGTCCCCTCTCCCCTTTGGGGAGAGGGTTAGGGTGAGGGGATCAGACCGCACCATGCTTACCAGCTGTAATTCACCGTCGCCGTCACCGTCCGGCCAATCCCGTAGAAGCACGCCGTATCGCTTGCGCACGACGCCACATACTTTGTGTCTGCCACGTTATTGACGTTGAACTGCACGCTTGCCCCTTTCAGGCTGCGGTTCATCTCGCCCAGGTCGTAGCGCAGCATCGCGTCATACAGATCCACCGATGGCACCTTGAAGGTATTCTTCGCATCGCCGTAGCTGGTGCCGATGTAGCGCATCCCCACGCCAGCGGTCAGGCTCTTCAGCGCGCCGCCCGGAACGGTATAGCTGGCGAACGCCGATGCCATATGTGCCGGAATGCGTGCAGGCGTTTTGCCTTCAGTTCCCGCCACCGTGGTGCTTTCGGTTTCTGCATCGGTGTAAGTGTAGGAGCCAATCAGGTTGATGTTATCCATCAGCGTGGCGTGGATTTCCGCTTCAGCGCCTTTCGAACGCACCTTGCCCGCATTTTCGAACCAGCCTTCAGCGCTGTTATAGGTCGCGACGTTGTTCTGAGTTAAATCGTACAGCGCCAGGGTCATCAGCGTGGTGTCGACCGGCTGATATTTCACGCCAATCTCGGTCTGCTCCCCGGTAGTAGGCCTGAATGGCGCAACGCCCGGCGCACGGTTGGTTTGCAGGTTCGGTTCAAACGAGGTGCTGTAGCTGATGTACGGCGACAGGCCAGAATCAAACGCGTACAGCAGGCCAGTGCGCCAGGTAAATTTGCTGTCGTTCTGCTGCGTAACGCTGTTATCGGTGAAGTCGCTGGTACGCACTTCGCTCCAGTCGTAGCGCCCGGAAACCAGCCACTCCCAGTTATTCCAGCTCATCTGATCCTGAAGATACAGGCCCATCTGGTCGAGATTTTGCTGCTCGTCGGACGCCGTTTTGAAGGTACTTTCATCCACGTTCACGCCGTAAACCGGGTTTGTCCAGTCAAGGTCATACTGTGAGCCGCTCCCGCGCGCCAGCAGCTGTTTATCCTTGCTGGTCTTGTAATCAAACCCGCCGAGCAGGGTGTGGCTGACGCTTCCGGTCTCCAGCTGATATTCCAGCTGGTTATCAAGGCCAAATTCGTTGGTCGTGCGCGCTTCACGCTGGGCGCGACGGGTCAACACCGTGCTGTTGGCCGCGCTGTTGGCGTAAACCAGATAACGATATTTCTGCTTGATGGTGGCGTAACGGGCGTTCTGGCGGAAGGTGAGGTTGTCGGCGAACTGGTGTTCCAGCTCGTAGCCAATCATCGTCTGCTCGCGCCAGGATTGATTGTAATTCGGATCGCTGACGTTAAAATCGCGCGGGATGTACTTCCCGTCGGCACTTTTCACCGTGCCATACGCGGGCAGGAAGTTGCGGTATCCGGCATCCGGATCTTTCTGGTAGCTGGTCAGCAGCGTAAAGCGGGTCTGATCGTTCGGGTACCAGGTGATTGCCGGGGCGATCGCCATCCGCGTCTCTTTATAATCGTCCACCTGATTATGCTGCGTACGGGCGATACCGTTCACGCGATACAGCACGCGGCCGTCGTCGCTCAGCCTGCCGCCGAAATCAAACGCACCTTCGGCGAGATCGTTATTGCCGGTGCGGAACTGCACGTTGTGAATGGCCTCCGCCGTCGGGCGCTTGCTGGTCATGCTGATTAACCCGCCCGGATTGACCTGTCCAAACAGGACCGAGGCCGGGCCGCGCACCAGCTCCACGCGCTCCAGCAGCCACGGGTCAACTGTGCCCGTCTGTGATGAGGCCGTTGCGCCAAAGCTTAAACCGTCGAGGAATTTCGGCACGTAGCTAAAGCCGCGCACAAACACCTCGTCGTTACGGTTAGACGAGCCCCGGTACTCGGTAAACACGCCCGCCGAGTAGCGCAGCGCCTGCGAAACGGAGGTGACGTCCTGCATGTTCATCTGATCGCGGGTGATCACCGATACCGACTGCGGCGTCTTCACGATCTCCGCGCTGGTCTTGGTGGCGGAGAGCGTTTTCGTCGCCACAATGCCTTTTACGGGCGCAGTGGGCTCTTCACTCACGCCCTGCGTCACCGTAATCGTTTCTTCTTTCGTTTCTGCCTGAGCCGCGACGCTGGTCGTCGCCAGACTCAGCAGCCAGAGCCGCATTATCTTATTATTTTTAAACATTTTTATTGAACGTCCTTGGTTGCTATCGCCATAAAATCACCGGTAAATCCCCGTTGATGATATTGCAAATTATTACCATTTGCATTAGCGTTGTTAACAAATTTCGTTGGGGAACAAGCGGTAATGAAGAGGGTATGGAGTGGGTTGCTGTTGGGGATCGGCGCGCTGCCCGCCGTGGCGGCAACGTGCGAGCAGACGTCCCGGCAGGGCGATATTCAGGGAAAGTTTGATGCCAGCGGCGAAGTCTGCTTCTCCCTGCCTGAACTGGGTGAAAACTATGTTTCCGCCACGCTGAATGGCGTGACGGATGCGCGCCTGCTTGATGGGCAAAACCGCCGCATCCGCACGCTGATCGAAAATGGTCCTGCGGACGGGGAACACACGCTGCTGTTTGCCCTGCCGGTGAAACAGAACACCTCGCTGGTGCTACACGGAGAAGCCGGTAAGCCGTGGCGTTTTCAGTGGCGGATGAAAGAGACCTCTCCGTTACCACGCGTGCAGATGCTGGCGCCTGAAAGCCCGACGCTGAAGGCGCTGGCAAGCGTCATTTCTGCCGGTGGAAGTACCGAGGCGTTCTGGCAGGCGCAGCGTCGACGGGGAACGCCGATGGTGGAGCCGGTAGATGCGAGCCATAAGCGCGTGACCTTTCTGTGGCGCGGCGCGCGGGATAACGTCTTCATTCTCGGCTCGCCGGCGGGGGATCACGATCCGCTGTTCCGCCTGGGCAACAGCGACGTCTGGTTCCGCAGCTATGTAGTCCCCTCTGATACGGTAATGCAGTACAAGCTCGCGCCCGATGTGCCGATCGTCGAGGGTTCCACACGCGATCAACGCCGCGCCATCCTGGTAAGCGCGCAGGCCGATCCGCTTAACCCGAATACCTTCGGGGAGCAGAAGACCGATCGCTGGAATCGCTATTCGCTGCTCGATCTCAGCCCGGCGCGCTACTGCTCCGTTCGGGCTACGGCACAGCCGCTGGTACACGGGACGTTGAGCCGTCAGAGTTTTTCCAGCCACATCCTTGGCAACGCCCGCGACGTGATGATCTACAAACCGCGCGGCGCACAGCCCGCACGCTGGACGTTAATTCTGTTCGACGGGCAGATTTATCAGGACGAATACCATTTTGCCAACGTGCTGGACGGTCTGATTGCCCGGCATCACCTGCCGCCGATTAACGTGGTGTTTATCGACAGCCTCGATCACGCGCGCCGCGGCAACGAGCTGCCGCCGAACCCGGATTTTGCTGACTTTATGGCGCACGAGCTGCTGCCGTGGCTGCGGGGGAAGGGCATCGGCATGCAGCGGCAGAAAACCGTACTGGCAGGATCCAGCTACGGGGGAATTGCCTCTTCATGGGTGGCGCTGCGCTATCCGCGCCTGTTTGGCAACGTGCTGAGCCTTTCCGGTTCTTACTGGTGGGCGCCGGAAGGTGACGCCCCGGGCTGGCTGACGCGTCAGTACCAACAGTCTCCACCGTATCCGGTGCGCTTCTGGTTACAGGCCGGGAAGTTTGAAACCGCGGGGCCGGGCGGCGGCATCTATCGCACCACGCATGATTTTGAACAGGTGCTGAGGAAAAAAGGCTACCGCGTCAGCTTCCACCCCTCATCCAGCGGCCACGACTACGCGGCCTGGTGTGAAGCGCTGATCCACGGGATGCGCGATCTCACTGGCTTACGACGCCAGTGAAAACCAGCGGCGCCAGATGAAACGCAGGATAAAGAATTCGATGGCGCCGAGCACCAAAAACCACAGACAGAACAGAATGGTGTACAGCTGATTCAGATCGACCATATGAAAGGTCTGAACCAGCTTCTGCGCCAGCACCAGACCCAGCGACGGCGCAGGTAACAGCAGGCAGGAGAGCAGGGCCATCAGCAAAATGCCCCCTGCGGTGAGCAGCGATTCTAACGGGTGTTTCATCGTAATGTTAATCGTCAGTTAAAAATGTCATTGTCCGGCATCCTGAAACGTAAAGCAATATCATCCCCGCTGGCAAAATTGGGTGAAAGGCCACCGTTATTCTGCGAATTAATAACAGAAAACAGATAATATTTTCGGGACGATTAAATTAATATCGCGTTATGTAAATAAACGTCTTTCTCATGAAAATAATTTTACAAAGCTATAGGTGCTATATCCAATTAACGTCGCAATAACAATGGCTGCGACAATGTATAACGCCAGGCGCCGTGCGCGATAAATACCAAACATGCTTCCTCCTCGTTTAGTGTTGGTTTAGAAATATTTTGTAAAAATCAACGCGTCGAAATAATTTTAATCAGTTTTGAATAACCGGGTAGTCAATATATTGCGGTAGATCAATTTAACCCGCAAGACTTAAAAATGAATTATTTAAAGCCAGAAAGGAATTCCGGCTTCCGTCCACCGGATATTGAAGGAAAAATACCATGACCAAAAAAAATTTCTCGCAGAATATGCCACCCGCAGGCGGGCAGGCGTACCAGCAGACCGTAGAGCAGGTGCTTGCTCAGGCGCAGAGCCAGGCTAATGGCCTGGACCGCGCCGAGGCGCAGGCACGTTTGCAGAAACATGGCCCGAACGCGCTGCCGGAGAAAAAAGGCAAGCCGGGCTGGCTGCGTTTTCTCGCGCATTTTAACGATGTCCTGATTTACGTCCTGCTGGCAGCCGCCGTATTAACGGCAGTAATGGGACACTGGGTTGATACGCTGGTTATTCTGGGCGTGGCGGTAATCAATGCCTTAATTGGCCACATTCAGGAAAGTAACGCGGAAAAATCCCTGAAGAGTATTCGCAATATGCTCTCCAGCGAGGCGCGCGTTATTCGTAACGGCAACCATGAAACTATCCCGACGACGGAAATCGTCCCGGGCGATATTATTGTGTTGCGCGCAGGAGATCGTATTCCGGCGGATATGCGCTTAATCGAAGCGCATAATTTACGCGTGGAAGAGGCTATTCTGACCGGTGAATCCACCGTGGTGGATAAACACACGAACCCGCTGAGCGGCGAATTACCGCTGGGCGACCGTACGAACCTGGTCTTTTCCGGTACGACGGTCAGCGCGGGCGGCGGCGTGGGCGTGGTCATTGCCACGGGCCAGGAGACCGAACTCGGCCACATCAACCAGATGATGGCGGGCATTGAAAAACACCGCACCCCGCTGCTGGTGCAGATGGACAAGCTGGGCAAAGCGATCTTCGCCATCATTCTGGCGATGATGGCCGCGCTGTTTGTCTTCAGCCTGGTGTTCCGCGAGATCCCGATGGGCGAGCTGCTGCTCTCCCTGATTAGCCTGGCGGTCGCCTCCGTACCGGAAGGTCTGCCGGCAATTATCTCCATCATCCTCTCTCTGGGCGTGCAGGCGATGGCGCGCAAGCGGGCGATTATCCGCAAGCTGCCGACGGTTGAAACCCTGGGCGCGATGACCGTGGTCTGCTCGGATAAAACCGGCACCCTGACCATGAACGAGATGACGGTGAAAGCCATCATTACCGCCGACACCTGCTACCGCGTGGACGGCAACAGCTACGAGCCGGTGGGCAACATCTATCTCGAAGGCAGCGATGAGCCGGTGCAGATCCAGCCGGGCACCGTGCTGGAGCAGTACCTGCGCACCATCGACCTGTGTAACGACAGCCAGCTGATTCAGGACGAGCGCGGCCTGTGGGGCATCACCGGCGGCCCGACCGAGGGCGCGCTGAAGGTGCTGGCGGCCAAGGCCCACCTCGAGCCGGTCGTGACCACGCTGGTTAACAAGATCCCGTTCGACTCTCAGTACAAGTACATGAGCACCCACTACCAGATTGGCGGTGAGGAGCAGATTTTGATCACCGGCGCGCCGGACGTGATTTTCGCCCTGTGTGAGCAGCAGCAGACCCGCAACGGTGCGCAAGCCTTTGACCGCGCGTACTGGGAAACGGAGATGGAGCGCTATGCGCGTCAGGGGCTGCGCATGGTCGCCGCGGCGTTCAAGCCAGCGAACGGTGAGCAGGCATTGACTCACGACGATCTGAGCCACGGCCTGATCTTCCTCGGCATCGCCGGGATGATGGATCCGCCGCGTCCGGAAGCGATTGAGGCGATTAACGCCTGCCAGCAGGCGGGGATCCGCGTGAAGATGATCACCGGCGATCACCCGCAGACGGCGATGAGCATCGGCCAGATGCTTGGGATCACCAACAGCGAGCAGGCGGTTACCGGCTATCAGCTGGAGAAAATGGACGACGCCGAGCTGGCGGAAGCGGCGGTGAAGTATGACATCTTCGCCCGTACCAGCCCGGAGCATAAGCTGCGCCTGGTGAAAGCGTTACAGGAAAAAGGCGAAATCGTCGGCATGACCGGTGACGGCGTGAACGATGCGCCGGCGCTGCGCCAGGCGGACGTGGGTATCGCGATGGGCATCAAAGGCACGGAAGTCACCAAAGAGGCGGCGGACATGGTCCTGACGGACGATAACTTCGCCACCATCGCCAGCGCGGTGAAAGAGGGGCGTCGCGTTTACGACAACCTGAAGAAGACCATCCTGTTCATCATGCCGACCAACCTGGCGCAGGGGCTTTTAATTGTGATTGCGCTGCTGGCGGGGAACATCATTCCGCTGACGCCGGTGCTGATTCTGTGGATGAACATGGCGACCTCCGCCACGCTCTCCTTCGGCCTGGCCTTCGAGGCCGCCGAGCGCAACATCATGCGCCGCCCGCCGCGCCAGACCGGGCAGCACGTAATGGACGCCTACGCCGTATGGCGCGTGGCTTTCGTCGGCACCATGATTGCCATCGCCGCCTTTGCGCTGGAAGCCTGGCTGGCCCCGCGCGGCCACAGCGCGGAGTTCATCCGCACCGTGCTGCTCCAGATGCTGGTCTGCGCCCAGTGGGTGTACATGATTAACTGCCGCAATACCGAAGGGTTCTCCCTGAACCGCGGCCTGCTGGCGAACAAAGGGATCTGGCTGGTAACGGGCGTGCTGTTCCTGCTCCAGGCGGCGATCATCTACCTGCCGTTTATGCAGATGCTGTTCGGCACCGAAGCGCTTCCGCTGCGCTACTGGTTCGTGACGCTGGCGGTGGCGGGGGTGATGTTCTTCGTCGTCGAAATCGAGAAGCGACTGACCCGCAGGTTCCGTAAGGCTGCATAACTTTTTGCCCTCACCCTAACCCTCTCCCACAGGGAGAGGGAACCCTGACCGCCCTCTCCCTGTGGGAGAGGGCCGGGGTGAGGGAAAACAACGCCGAGGTACTTCTTAATGAAATTCCCACTCCTGTTCGCGCTCCTCGCCTGCACCCTGCAACCCGCATTCGCCGCAGTCATTCCCGTTCGCGTCGCCACCGTGGAGCAAACCGCCCACGCCGCCGAGCGCCAAATTCCGGGCCGCATTGAAGCTATCCACACCGTTGAACTGCGTGCACGTACGGAAGGCGTCATCACCAGAATCCACTTCCGCGACGGGCAGTACGTGAAAAAAGGCGACGTGCTGTTCGAGCTGGACGACGCCGAGCCGCGCGCCGCCCTGCGTCTGGCGCAGGCCGAAGTGAGAAGCGCTGAAGCCACGCTGCGTCAGGCGCAGCAGCAGCTTTCCCGCTTCGAAAGCCTGGGCAACAGCAACGCCATCAGCCGTCACGACGTGGACAATGCCCGCATGCAGCGCGACGTGGCGAGCGCCGCGCTGGAGCAGGCCAAAGCCCGGCTCGACACCCGCAGCGTCACCCTGAACTACACCCGCATCACCTCGCCGATTGACGGGCGCGTGGGGCACAGCAACTTTCACGTCGGCAGCCTGGTGAATCCTGCCAGCGGTGTGCTGGTGGAGGTGGTGCAGCTCGATCCGATCCGCATCGCCTTTGCGCTGGAAGAGGGCGCGTTTGCCACCAAAGCCGGACAGCATGCGGATATCAGCGCCATGAAGCAGGCCTGGCAGGCGCTGATTGACAGCAACGGCCAGCGCATCAGCGGGGAACTCACCTCCGTGGACAACCGCATCGACCCGCGTACCGCCAGCGTGATGCTGCGTGCCGAGTTCGCCAACCCGCGCCATCAGCTGCTGCCCGGCGGCAATGTGAACGTTTACCTGCGTCCGGCAAGCGAGCTACCGGTGCTGACTCTGCCCGCCGCTGCCGTACAGCAGAATGGCGACGGGTTCTTCGCCTGGGTGATTAACGCCGAGGATAAAGCCGAAATGCGTCCGCTGAAGGTCGCCGGGCAGATCGGCCAGCAGTTCCAGATTGCCTCCGGCGTGAAGCCCGGTGAGCGAGCGATTACTGACGGTGCGCAGCGCGTGCAGCCAGGCGTTGCCGTCCAGATACTGAATTAAGGAGCCATCATGCTGACGTTTTTCATCAAACGCCCGCGCTTTGCGATGGTGATTGCGCTGGTCATCACCCTGCTGGGAGCCATCGCGCTGAGGATTATTCCGGTGGAGCAGTACCCGCAGATCACCCCGCCGGTCGTGAATGTGTCAGCGTCATGGCCGGGCGCCAGCTCGGCTGACGTGGCGGAGGCCATCGCCACGCCGCTGGAAACGCAGCTGAACGGCGTGGATCACATGCTCTATATGGAGTCCACCAGTTCGGATGAGGGCTCTTACAGCCTGAACATCACCTTTGCGGCGGGCACCGATCCGGATCTCGCCGCCATCGACGTGCAGAACCGCGTGGCGCAGGCCGTGGCGCAGCTGCCGACCGAGGCGCAGCAAAACGGCGTGCAGGTGCGCAAGCGGGCCACCAACCTGATGATGGGGGTAAGCCTTTACTCACCGAACAACACCCACACGCCGCTGTTCGTCAGCAACTACGCCAGCACCCAGGTGCGCGAGGCGCTGTCGCGTCTGCCGGGCGTCGGGCAGGTACAGATGTTTGGCGCACGGGACTACAGCATGCGCATCTGGCTGAGGCCGGACCGCATGAACGCCCTGAACGTGACCAGCGATGACGTGGCGCAGGCGCTGCGCGAGCAGAACGTGCAGGGGGCGGCGGGCCAGGTCGGCACGCCGCCGGTGTTTAACGGCCAGCAGCAGACGCTGACCATTAACGGGCTGGGGCGCTTAAACCAGGCCGACGACTTTGCCAATATCATTATCCGCGCCGGGGAGATGGGGCAGCTGGTGCGCCTGAAGGACGTCGCCACCATCGAGCTTGGCTCGCGCAGCTACAGCTCTGGCGCGCAGCTGAACGGGCATGACTCCGCCTATTTGGGTATCTACCCGACGCCGTCCGCCAACGCCCTGCGCGTGGCCGATGCGGTGCGCGCGGAGCTGGAACGGTTATCCACGCGCTTCCCGGACGATCTGGTCTATGAAGTCAAATTCGACACCACCTCGTTTGTGGCCGCCACCATCAAAGAGATTGGCGTCTCGCTGGCGCTGACGATGCTGGCGGTGGTGGTCGTGGTGTCCCTGTTCCTGCAAAGCTGGCGCGCGACGCTGATTGTCGCCCTTGCCATTCCGGTGTCGCTGGTGGGCACCTTCGCGGTGCTCTATACGCTCGGCTACTCCGCCAATACGCTGAGCCTGTTCGCCATCATTCTGGCGCTGACCATGGTGGTGGATGACGCCATCGTGGTGGTGGAGAGCGTCGAAACCCTGATGGCGGAAGGGCAGAGCCGCACGGCGGCGACCGCGCTGGCGCTGCGCCAGATTGCCGGGCCAGTGATTGCCACCACGCTGGTGCTGCTGGCGGTGTTTGTACCGGTGGCGCTCCTGCCAGGGATAGTGGGCGAGCTATACCGCCAGTTTGCGGTGACGCTCTCGACCGCCGTCACGCTCTCAAGCCTGGTGGCGCTGACCCTGACGCCCGCGCTCTGCGCGCTGCTGCTGCGCCCGCGTCCGGCACAGCCCGCCGCCGTTTTCCGTGGGTTCAACCGCGGGCTGGACGCCACGCGCACGCTTTACACCCGGATCGTGAGCGTGTTCAACCTCCGTCCGTGGCTGGCGCTGCTGGCCACCGCAGGCGCGGCGGCGGTGGTGGTATTCAGCTTTATGTCGATGCCAAAGGGCTTCCTGCCCCAGGAGGATCAGGGCTACTTCTTCGCCAGCGTCCAACTGCCGGAGGCAGCCTCGCTGGAGCGCACCGAAGCGGTGATGACCACCGCGCGCGAGCTGATCGTTAAAAACCCGGCGGTAGAAGACGTGATTCAGGTCTCCGGGTTTAACATCCTCAACGGCACCAGCGCATCGAACGGCGGGTTTATCTCCATCATGCTCAAAGACTGGAGCGAGCGTCCGCCGCTGGATGAGGTGATGGGCACCCTTCAGCGCCAGCTGCTGGCCCTGCCGGAAGCCACCATCATGACCTTTGCGCCGCCGACGCTGCCGGGGCTGGGCAACGCCTCCGGCTTTGACCTGCGCATTCAGGCGCAGGCGGGGCAAAGCCCGGCGGAGCTGGAGCGCGTGACGCGTGAGGTGCTGGCGAAAGCCAACCAGCACCCGCAGCTGAGCCGCGTGTTCACCACCTGGAGCAGCAACGTGCCGCAGATGACGCTCACCGTTGACCGCGAGCGCGCGGCCCGCCTCGACGTGCCGGTGTCACGCATCTTCAGCAGCCTGCAAACCGCCTTTGGCGGCACGCGCGCCGGGGATTTCAGCGTCAACAACCGCGTCTACCACGTAGTGATGCAGAACGAAATGCAGTGGCGCGAGCGCGCGGAGCAAATCAGCGAGCTTTTCGTGCGCAGCAACAGCGGCGAGCGGGTGCGTCTGAGCAACCTCGTCACCATCACGCCGACCGTCGGCGCGCCATTTATTCAGCAGTACAACCAGTTCCCGTCGGTATCGGTGAGCGGCTCGGCAGCGGAAGGGGTGAGCAGCAGCACCGCAATGGCGACGATGGGCGAGATTCTGGCGGAAAACCTGCCAGCCGGGTACGACTACGCCTGGAGCGGCATGTCGTATCAGGAGCAGCAGACCGGCAATCAGGCGATATGGATCGTGCTGGCGGCGGTGGTGATGGCGTGGCTGTTCCTCGTCGCCCAGTATGAGAGCTGGACGCTGCCGGCGAGCGTGATGCTCTCGGTGCTGTTCGCCATCGGCGGGGCGCTGGTCTGGCTGTGGCTGGCGGGCTATGCCAACGACGTGTACGTGCAGATTGGTCTGGTGCTACTGATAGCCCTCGCCGCCAAGAACGCAATTCTTATCGTGGAGTTTGCCCGCGCCCGGCGCATGGACGGAATGGCGATTGTCGATGCCGCACGGGAGGGAGCATCGCGCCGCTTCCGCGCGGTAATGATGACCGCCGTGTCGTTCATTATCGGCGTCCTGCCGATGATGCTGGCGACCGGGGCGGGTGCCCAGAGCCGCCGCATCATCGGCACTACGGTCTTCAGCGGCATGCTGGTGGCGACCGTGGTGGGGATAGTGTTCATCCCGGCGCTGTTCGTGCTGTTCCAGCGCCTGCGCGAGTGGGGCCACGGCATTACGGACTCGTCGCCCACAGCTCACAGTGCTTCTGCACCAGAGAAATCAGCGAGCCGCCATCGGCGATAAAGTCCCGCATGCGCTGCGCCTCGCTCTTGCCCTGCTTTAACAGCAGGGCAATTTCCTTGATGGCGCTTGTCGCGCCGAGCTTCTCGGCGGACGGCGCAACCTGCTCGAGCAGCCAGGCGATATCTTCCGCCACGGTTTTGTGCTCGCCGGTATGCACGTCTGTCAGAATGCCTTCCAGCCCGTAGCGACAGGCCTGAAAACGGTTAAAGCGATACAGCAGAAAATCCCGTTCCTGATGCTTATACGGCCGCGCGGTCAACAGCCAGTGCGACGTCGCCTGAATAAGCCCGGCGATGTTAATCGCGTGGCCGAGCGTCAGCGGCGTATCCATTACCCGCACCTCCACGGTGCCAAAATGCGGGCTGGGGCGGATGTCCCAGTGCAGATCCTTAATGCTGTCGATCATGCTGGTGGAACTCAAGCGGCGGAACAGCCCCTCGAACTCCTGCCAGCTGTTGACCCACGGCATCTGTCCGTTATCCGGGAAGCCCGAGAAGATGTTGAGACGCGATGAGGCGAACTTCGTGTCCGTGCCCTGCATATACGGTGATGCGGCGGCCAGGGCGATAAAGTGCGGCACAAAGCGCGACAGGCCGTGCAGTAGATAAATTGCGTCGTCCCCGGTCCGACAGCCGACGTGTACGTGCTGGCCGAACACCGTTGCCTGCAAAATCAGATAGCCAAAGCGCTCCAGCGTGACGTTATAGCGCTCGTCGTCACACACCTCCTGACGCTGCCACTTCTGGAACGGATGCGTCCCGCCGCCGCAGATCTGGATGTGATGCTCCGCCGCCGCGCGCAGGATGCTCTGCTGCATCACCGAGAACTGCGCCGCTGCCTGGTCGATGGTCTGGCACACGCCGGTGGCGATTTCGAGCATGCTTTCGGTAATGTCGTGTTTGACTTCACCGCCTTTAATGTCGTCTTTGACGGCAGCGATAAGCGCGGAAGAGTCCTGACTCAGGTCGTAGCCCGGCGGGTTCACCACCTGGAGTTCAAGCTCGATGCCGAGGGTGTAGAGTTCAGAGGATTTGAAATCAGGTAAAGGCATGGCGCACTCCGTTGTCTGTTGTGTGTTGAGTATAGACAATGGGTGTGGCGCGCTCGTCTCGTGGTGGTATAACGGATAGCTGGCTTAGCGAAAAGGGGGTTAACCATGTCTGAGAATCCAGTGATTGCGCTGATTGGTCCCGGTGCGATTGGGACCACCATTGCCGCGGTGTTGCATGACGCGGGACGCACGCCGTTGCTGGCGGCGGGGAGTGGGGGGACGGGGTGAAATACGGTCGGGGCGAAAAAAGACCCGGCCGTGGTATGCCGGGTAAGTCTCTTACTTAGCCTGACGGGCTTTCTCTGCTTTCAATTCTTCCATTGTTGCCTCCAGGATCCAGAGGCACTGAGCACCCTCAACCGTCTCCAGCAGTGCCCGGCGGGTTTGATGATAGAACGCGTCGATTTCTGTAGGTGATTTCTCTAACGGCGGTGTGCAGACGATATCGCTGCCAACCATGTGCGGCCACTTTCCAGCGTCAATAATGCGGAGCGCTTTCAGCGTAGCGCTGGTGTTTGTTGTGAGCGCCGCGGCTAAGGCATCCTCGAGCAGTTGCGCCTGTCTAACGTCTGCCATGGCAGCCAGCGATGGGGCTTGCGCTATCCAGTTTGCATCACCAGAGGCGATTCCATGAAGTGCTGAGGGCCAGTCAGTGCTGGCTGCAATAGCTGGGACGGTGAGAGCCGATAGCAATAGAACGATTGGGTATTTCATCGCGCTATTCCCCGCTCGCCGACATCGTTTTTGCACCTTACATAAACGGTTATAGACATGTGCTTAAACTCCATTTAAGAAAATCCTAATAAATTCTTCTATTACAGTAAGTTAAATGACGGGTAGGACGTTATCGTTTATAAAAAATCCCGTCAATGATGGCGCAACAGGGGTATGAGATATATCAACTTCCGTTGATACAGATTATGAAAGCCGACGTATTGCAATTTGATAATGCAAACATTGGCTTGGTGATTTACCAGGATTTTTTAACTGTCAATTAATCAAATAGCCCTCGGAATGAGCGCACAGAGCCTACTTTCCATCAATCTCCCACAAACGCGCTCACCGGCACGTCAAAACGCTTTGCCAGCGCCCGCATATGATCCAGCGTTAACGTGCGCTGTCCGTTCAGTATCCGACTTACCAGAGACTTCTTGCCTATCTCGTTCTCGAAATCGCTCTGAGTGAGTTGGTACTGATCTATCAGCGTTCGCAATAGCGCAACGCCTAAGGGAATGCTGGCAACACGCGCGTTAAATTCTGCAAATTCGGGGTACTCGTTTTCGAATTTATCGATTTTGGCGGTGAGCATGTCTACCAGTGGGTTATCGGGGTCGTGCTCAATAAGATACTCCACCAGCGCCAGCGCATCCTCGTAGTCTTGTCGCGACGGGCTTGAACCGAGAAATGGGAGCTCGTTTGTCAGATTGTTTGCCGCTTTGATGGCTGCTGCATAATTCATTCTTTTGTTCTCCGGTAGAAGTCCGTGAGCTTGTCATACTCTGCGTGAGTGCTGATGTGTTTGATGAAGATCTTTCCTAGTTCAAAATCAGCAAAAAACATTACTCGTTAGTGCTAGCCACCTACATCGATGACCCACCATTTTTCCCGGTATTTCATCCTGTCCAGGCTGGGGAATCGCTTTCGCATGGCGTCCGGTGACGGGTAGTGTTCCTTTGTTAGTACCCGGTAAAGATCGTCCAGGGCTTGTGCTTGATTGGAAAAGTATTTGGCCGCCGTGTCGAAAGGCGTTATTGAGACTACGTGCATCCTTGCCCCTAGGTTTTCAGATAGGAAAAAATATGGTTTTAGGTGGGGTGACAATGGGAAACTGTCATGAACTCCGTTTTTTATATTCTGGTGATAAGGACGCTCATTTATGGATGCGAATACTGTAAGAGATGACCTTGAAAGTTATGTCCGATTTGTGCTAGGAGCGGACGTTAATAGCATCGTGATATTTTGATTTATGAGAAGTGGTTCAATTTGGACTGCTGCTGAATTTAAGAGGTGTGATCGCATCACGCCGCTTCGAGGAGATCGAACTTGCCAAATAAGCTAAGAAGTACAAGGGTAAGTAAAAATAGAAAATTAATATTAAAAACAGCCGTATATTACAAGTCGGTAAGGTAAGAACACGCCCGACGAGATCGCTAAGTTATATGATTGTGGCAGAGCTATAGTATTTCGTGTGAGAAAGAAATGAAAGCATTTTTAAAACATAGTCGCAGGGTGTAAGGAAAGGATATATGATTCATTTTTGAATATATATCCTTTTGATTTTAAATGGATTTATCTAATGTGCTTTTTAGGAATTTTATTCGTACTCTTGCATATTTCACTAATTCTATGAGATAACTATCATTAATATTCATCTCTATAATGCTTAATAAATTGGCATACTTTTCTTCTGAGCTTTTATCATTGTTCATTCGCCATATAAATGAGCTGTATCGGAACATTTTAATCAAACTATCATTGTCTTTCCTATCTACAAATACAGCCCATAAAATACGATGGGTTTTGTTAAGTTGAACATCAATCCGTTGTGTATAAAAATATGAGTATGCTTTGCAGAGTGTGATGACATCTGCATCACTAATCTCGTCTACTCGATTATCATCAAGTAAACCAAGATTTTTCTGCACAATTACATTGTAGATTGAGTAATTGTCTTTTGCAGGAAGGCTTCTTAATGCTGATTGGAATAGTTTTTTGTTCTCATTGTTATTTTTTTGAAGTTTTGTAATAGCCAGAATTGCCTGGCTTTTAATAATGTTGAATCCTAACCTTTCGGCTTTACGTTGCACTTTTTTGATATTATTAATTCTATTTTGGTGGGGCGATTTTTCTGCCAATATTAATTCAGCTTGTGTATACTGGGATGAATCTGTTCTACTTAATTTCTTAACTTCTAATGCATATTTTATCGCGTCGTTCTCATGATTTTTAGCATGCTCATAGGCTAATGCAATCTCTAATTTGCATGATGCCAGTTCCTTCTTATCAAACAAGCTAGGGTGCTCTAATGCTAACAGCATTTCATCAATAGCTTCTCTTGTGTGGCCAAGCATTCGAAGACCTTTAGCCAATGAGTAGTGCAACCTACCAAGAGGAATGATTTCAGAAGACTCTTTTATTAGTGCTTTGACTTCACTGGCCGAGAAAATTAAATCTCTATAGCGATCGTTATTTTCAAGGAATTTGAAGAATGATAGGGCTAAGTTGAAAGTCGCCTTGATTTCTCTTCTTGCATCATTTTCGACTGCATATCTTAAAAATGTACAAATTAATATATGAGCGTTGCCTGGGCCAGATTTATTAAAGTCATGCAAGTATTGTAGTGACGTCTGATTAAACTTTATCTCACCACTTATCCAATTTTCGCCGAACGTAATATCAAGATATTTTCGAACAATACCAATGTATTCTTCTTTATCAATACCTTGTCGTATGTATATACCAACTAATGAGTGTATAACATGTATGGGTTCTTTTTCGGCGAAACCTTTGTTATTAAGTACTAATATTTTTTCAGATGCGGTAATCAGCCCCGCATTTGATAATGTTATAAAATCCTCAGTCGAGAATGGTGATTTGGAATTAAATTTCCGCAGTCTTGAGAATGTCTCTCCATACTGAAGAATCGAGAGTATTTTTAGCAATGAATAATGTTTGGTATCATTCTTGCTTTTAATGAAACTAAGAAGGGATTCTTTTAAGCGTGCTGGTATTGGATCGTCTTCACCATATTCTTCAAAATCAATTCGTTGATTATTTTCGTCTTCTATAAGTGTAGCGATTCCACTTATTCTGAGTTGTGCTATTATGTTATTTAGTCTTGATGGTAATCCCGCAGATAAACGAACAATTGAATCAAAGCATGCTTGGTTAAGATAGTCACCATCTCCCTCCGGATGCTCTAAGATGTATGTTTTTATATCCGGTTCTGATAATGCTTTTAAAGTTATTATTGGATGGTTTAAATTAACCAAAGTATTATCGCCACTACTTATAATTAATAAGTTAGGTATGTAATCCATTAGTACATTTGTTAGTTTTATATATTCATTTCTCCATGCGGAGTTATCTAGCGATGATATCTCATCGAAAAGAATAACAATATCTTTCTTTTCCGCAGCAAGCATAACAAAGTTTTGTAGACCTTGATTGAATCTTTCGTTAAAGCGATTGTTAACATCTTCAATAGAAAGGCAGTTATCTAATTTTATACTGTATATGTTTTTTTTGTATAATGGGCTAGCATCATTCTCAATTATTGAATATAAAAAACCATTCCTTTCCATACCCCATTCAGAAAACAAAGATACTGTTCTATTCGTTTTTATCTCATCAATAAATTGGATCTGTTCTACAAGTCGAATGTTTTTATGGGCCGGGAACCTTTTTAATGTCATTTGTTCGAATGGAAAGTCTGTATCAGTTTCATTCTTACTTATAATGAAGTTCTTTATTTCATTTTTAACGGTGTCAAATGAAATTTTTACGTTATCTTTAGAATTTTTTTTATCAATGGTGGTAAAAGAATCTTTCTTTTCCAGATATTTTTGTAATGCAACGAAGAAATCATTACACTCTATGCCAAAATATGATCTGAAGCGACCTCGTTGACTGATATTCTTGACATTGGATAAGAGTTTTTCATATTTTTTTTGTACTATTGATTCATCCTGCTCATAGAAAGCCCACACAACATCAACATTTGCGTTTGAATCTAAAGCTATATCATTTAAAGATTCGATAAAGATGTCATCCCATCCACCATAAGCAACAACTATTACAGTCGTATTTTTAAGGATTTGAGAAAGAGATGATTTTAACTGTGGTCTTTTTGTAGTTAGTTGTTTTGGAGTATGTAATGTATCTGAACCTTCCCAGAAACCATGCAAATGAACTACATTAATGCTCTTTGGTATATCATCACGTGTATGGTTCCAGCTACCATCAGTATGAAAGATTGTTTTGAACGGATACATCCCATGTTTTTTGATGCCTTCTTCAATTAAAGGATCAAAGTTTGTGGTGATAATGTTTGAGACATTCAAAGAACTAGATGAGATGAGTGAGCAAAGTGCATTTAGTCCTTTTGGTATATACCATGAGTTTGTTTTATCATCGTAAGCCTTCAATACGGCTTTTTTTATTATATCGTTTACTGCATCTTGACTTATGTAATTTTTAATGAAGTCGAACCCATCTTGATATCTATCGTTTGAATTAATAGATGTTACAACATCATTAAATTGATCAAATAGATCTTCTTTTTTTACAGATTCTTCGATCATTCCAACAATTTCAGTCACAGAAGAAACTCCTAACGCATTAGGGCTATCTGGAGCTGATGCAGGGGAACCTAATAAAACGGTGAGTGGTTTTTTACTCTTGGTTACTGCACTTAACAGGGCTTGAGTTGATGCAAGATGGTTTGACATAGATTATCCTGTTATATGATATGAGTTTACTCCTAATTTCATGATTCTATTCGAATTCTACTGATGATTCTAGTACCAGTCAGTATGTTAAATTTTAGACTGATGTCTTGATTGCACTTCAAAGAAGAACTTAACCCCATGAAGATAAACACATATCTCCCCATGCGTAGATTCAAGTCTTACGATCTTATTAAAAGTAATTAACTGATGATTACCACCCTAAGCGGTATTAGAAATCGATTGTGATGTGATCCGGTCATCAAAATAACCAAAAAATATATTTGGAACCGCATTATTGGTCTAAATATGTAGTCTGATAAATCTCTATCTTTCAGTCGGTTAGTAACTAAACGTGGTTTTCTTTCGGTTGACCCACAAACCCCGAATACTAATCTCTTTCCGTGACCTCAGCTCCTTGCTCTTACCAGACATTCAACATAAAACCTTGTACTTTACATAAGGCCGAAATCCTGCTTTTTACCCAGCAGAACCCCGGCCTCCCATCACCCGCCTTAGTGCGCCGTGATATAAGGCTCTTTCACAAACTCCGCCAGCAGCCAGACCATATCATGCAACAGCCCGGTGAGCTCTTTCGCCACGCTCGCAGGTAACGTCCCGCCCATTACTGCCAGCGTTAACGCCACGGCATAATCCACCTGTAGCGCCGTCTCTTGCCAGCATTCCGGCACGCAGGAGGCGATCTTTTCCCCCGCAATGAGCCGTTCAACCAGATACGGCGGAAGTGCCGAGTCACAGCATTCGCGCAGCCGCTTCAGCGTAGCCAGCATTCGCTCGCATAGCGTGGCAAATGTCACCGCGTCGTCCGTTTCAACCAGCACGCTCACATATGTAGTGCAGGCATCAGCGAGTTCAAAGAGATCCGCAGACTCAGGCAGTTGCAGGTGGAGAAGGTGATGAAGAGCGCTTTCTTCAGTAAGCGCGTAAGAAAACCCAGGGATAGTAGCCATAAGGCATCCTCTTTATGCAAAAAATGTTAACCGCCCGATGAGTTCCTACGCTCAGAGGGGGTAGCGCTGACGGAGGTAGGAATACCGTGCATAAAGAAAAACGGCCAGCCTTTCGACTGCTCCGTCAGCGCCACCGTGATTCTAACGGGATATGCGCTGTCGCGACAAAAAATATCGCTTTATGCTAACGGGTTCCTACGCCCGGTTACGGATGTGCCGCAACGCAGGCACTTTACGACCGCGGAGAAGGGATGAAAAGGGATGCCCCTGAATTACATAAGGTTGCTTAAAAGTTTGCGAGGCGGCTTCCAAAGGGCATTGCCGGGTGGCGGCTGCGCCTTACCCGGCCTACAAAACCGCCAACAAGCCAACCAACCCGCGACACGAACCGTAGGCCCGCGCAAGCGCAGCGCCGCCGGGCACAGCCACACCGTAGCTACCCCTCGCTCATCATCGCCAGAAACCGCTTCACCGTCCGCGAGCGTTCAAAACGCCGCCAGCAGAGCGCGATATCGGTATAAAGCTCCGGCGAGCGCAGCGCATGGTAGGTGACATTCGGCGGAGAAATAGCGGCCATCGATTTCGGTACCAGCGCGAACCCGCCGCCAGCGGAGACCATGCTCAGGGAAGAGGAAAGTTGTGAAGATTGCAGCGTGTGTTGCATATCGATCCCGGCCCGCTCGCAGCTGCCGTAAACGCGGTCATACAGCCCCGGCGCGACCTCCTGGGGAAACAGCACCACCGGCGTATCCCGCAGCTCCTCCAGCGCCAGATCGCCACACGCTGCCAGGGGATGATCGCGATGCAGCGCCACCACCATCGGCTCCCGGTCGAGGATTTTTAGCTCGAACACCTTACTGCTCTCGCACGGCAGGCGCACAAAGGCGATATCCAGCTCACCCTCCGCCAGCATCGTCGTCAGCGACGACATATTGGCTTCCACCTGGTGAACCTGCACCGCCATGTTCTGCACCTGAAACTGGCGAATCAGGGCGAAGATTTTGGGATGAAAAGCATCTGAACTGGTGATACCAATCGACAGGCTGCCGTTCAGCCCGCGCGCGATGCCCCGGGCTTTCTCCAGCGCGGCGTCGCTCAGCGCCAGGATCTTACAGGCGTCCTCATAGAAGGCTTCTCCCGCCTCGGTCAGCTCCACGCCCCGCGTCAGGCGCCTGAACAGCGGCGTGCCCACTTCCTCTTCGAGCCGTTTGATCTGCTGACTCAGAGGAGGCTGTGAAATACCCAGCGCTTTGGCCGCCCTGGTGAAGTGTCGCTCGCGTGCTACCGCGACAAAATAGCGCAGATAACGAAGTTCCATATCAAAAACGTCTCAAACCAGCATGGATTCTATATTGGAACTCTCTGCTGAATCGGGTCAACATTTATTTAACCTTTATAAATAAAGTTGAAGAGGACGGGCATGATGATGCATTCATCTGCATGCGACTGTGAGGCGAGCTTATGCGAGACCCTGCGCGGATTCTCGGCTCAGCATCCTGACAGCGTGATCTATCAGACATCGCTAATGAGCGCCCTGCTAAGCGGCGTCTACGAAGGGGAGACCACCATCGCCGACCTGCTGGCGCACGGCGATTTTGGTCTCGGTACCTTTAACGAGCTGGACGGTGAAATGATTGCCTTCAGCAGCCAGGTGTACCAGCTGCGCGCCGACGGCAGCGCCCGCGCCGCGAAGCCGGAGCAAAAAACGCCGTTCGCGGTGATGACCTGGTTCCAGCCGCAGTACCGCAAAGCCTTCGACGGGCCGGTCAGCCGTCAGCAGATCCACGACGTGATCGACCAGCAAATCCCCTCCGATAACCTGTTCTGCGCGCTGCGCATCGACGGCAATTTCCGCCACGCGCACACCCGCACCGTACCGCGCCAGACGCCACCGTACCGGGCGATGACCGACGTGCTGGATGACCAGCCGGTGTTCCGCTTTAACCAGCGCGAGGGCGTGCTGGTCGGGTTCCGCACCCCGCAGCATATGCAGGGGATAAACGTGGCGGGCTATCACGAGCACTTTATCACCGACGACCGTCAGGGCGGGGGCCACCTGCTCGACTATCAGCTGGAGAACGGCGTGCTCACCTTCGGCGAAATCCACAAGCTGATGATTGACCTGCCCGCCGACAGCGCGTTTTTACAGGCCAACCTGCACCCCAGCAACCTTGATGCGGCTATCCGCGCCGTCGAAAACTAACAGGAGAACTACCGTGAACAGTGAGAAACAGTCACGTCAGTGGGCGCACGGCGCCGATATGGTTGTCGGCCAGCTGGAAGCGCAGGGTGTGAAGCAGGTGTTCGGCATACCGGGCGCAAAAATCGACAAGGTCTTTGACTCCCTGCTGGACTCCTCCATCGAGATTATCCCGGTGCGTCACGAGGCGAACGCGGCGTTTATGGCGGCAGCGGTAGGGCGGCTAACCGGCAAGGCCGGGGTCGCGCTGGTCACCTCCGGGCCGGGCTGCTCCAACCTGATCACCGGCATCGCCACCGCCAACAGCGAAGGTGACCCGGTGGTCGCGCTGGGCGGGGCGGTGAAGCGGGCAGATAAAGCGAAGCTGGTGCACCAGAGCATGGATACCGTCGCCATGTTCAGCCCGGTGACCAAATACGCCGTGGAGGTCAATTCGCCTGACGCGATTGCCGAGGTGGTGTCGAACGCGTTTCGCGCTGCCGAGCAGGGCAGGCCGGGCGGGGCGTTTGTCAGCCTGCCGCAGGATATTGTCGACCAGCCCACCACGGGGGCGATTTTACCCGCCAGCACTGCGGCGCTGATGGGCCCGGCGCCGGAATCCGCCATCAACGAGGTGGCGAAGCTTATCGCGAAGGCCAAAAACCCGGTCATCTTACTCGGCCTGATGGCCAGCCAGCCCGCCAACAGCGCCGCGCTGCATAAACTGCTGGAGAGAAGCCGTATTCCGGTCACCAGCACCTATCAGGCCGCCGGGGCGGTGAATCAGGAACACTTCACCCGCTTCGCCGGACGCGTCGGTCTGTTTAACAACCAGGCGGGCGATCGGCTCCTGCATCTGGCGGATCTGATCATCTGTATCGGTTACAGCCCGGTGGAATACGAGCCGTCCATGTGGAACAGCGGCGACGCCACCCTGGTGCACATTGACGTGCTGCCCGCCTATGAGGAGCGCAAGTATGTTCCCGATCTGGAACTGGTTGGGGATATTGCCGCCACGCTGAATCTGCTTGCCAGCCGAATCGAGCACAAGCTTGAACTCAGCCAGCGCGCCTCGGAAATTCTTGTCGATCGCCAGCATCAGCGGGACCTCCTCGACCGTCGCGGCGCATCGCTAAACCAGTTTGCCCTGCATCCGCTGCGCATCGTGCGCGCCATGCAGGACATCGTGAACAACGACGTGACGCTCACCGTCGACATGGGCAGCTTCCACATCTGGATCGCCCGCTACCTCTACAGCTTCCGCGCGCGTCAGGTAATGATCTCCAACGGTCAGCAGACCATGGGCGTGGCGCTGCCGTGGGCGATTGGCGCGTGGCTGGTCAACCCGGGGCGCAAGGTGGTGTCGGTCTCCGGGGACGGCGGCTTTTTGCAGTCGAGCATGGAGCTGGAAACCGCCGTACGCCTCAACGCCAATATTCTGCACATCATCTGGGTGGATAACGCCTACAACATGGTGGCCATCCAGGAGGAGAAAAAATATCAGCGTCTCTCTGGCGTGGAGTTCGGCCCGGTCGATTTCAAAGCCTATGCCGACGCGTTCGGTGCGAAAGGCTTTGCCGTCGAGAGCGCCGATGCGCTCGAACCGACGCTGCGTGCGGCAATGGATATCGATGGCCCGGCCGTGGTGGCCATTCCCGTCGACTACAGCGATAACCCGCTGCTGATGGGCCAGCTCCATCTCAGCCAGATTTTGTGAATCAATATAAGGACACAGAAATGCAAAAAGTGGCTCTCGTAACCGGCTCCGGCCAGGGGATTGGCAAAGCGATTGCGCTTCGCCTGGTGAAGGATGGTTTTGCCGTTGCTATTGCGGATTATAACGAAGAGACGGCGAAAGCGGTCGCGGATGAGATCACCCGCAACGGCGGGAAGGCCGTCGCCGTGAAGGTGGACGTCTCTGACCGCGAGCAGGTGTTCGCGGCGGTGGAAAAAGCCCGCACTGCGCTGGGCGGTTTTAACGTCATCGTCAATAACGCCGGGGTGGCGCCGTCCACGCCCATCGAATCCATCACGCCGGAGATTGTCGACAAGGTCTACAACATCAACGTGAAAGGGGTGATCTGGGGCATTCAGGCCGCAATTGACGCCTTCCGCAAAGAGGGGCACGGCGGCAAAATCATCAACGCCTGCTCCCAGGCGGGCCATACCGGCAACCCGGAACTGGCGGTCTACAGCTCCAGCAAGTTCGCGGTGCGTGGCTTAACCCAGACCGCCGCGCGGGATCTCGCGCCGCTGGGGATCACCGTTAACGCCTATTGCCCGGGCATCGTCAAAACGCCGATGTGGGCGGAAATCGACCGTCAGGTCTCCGAGGCGGCGGGTAAACCGCTTGGCTACGGGACGGAAACCTTTGCCAAACGCATCACGCTTGGCCGTTTGTCCGAGCCGGAAGACGTGGCCGCCTGCGTCTCTTACCTCGCCGGGCCGGATTCCGACTACATGACTGGTCAGTCGCTGCTGATTGATGGTGGGATGGTGTTCAACTAAATACACAATACTAAAAAGCTCTGACATGAACTTTCCCCTGCTCCCGTGCAGGGGCTTTTTTTTGTCTCGTCAGCCATTGTGCATTACACTGCGCGCTGCAAAACTTTAGTCTTGAGATCTGACAGGCGGTAACAGCGATGAACGGTACAATCACAACGTGGTTTAAAGATAAAGGCTTTGGATTTATCAAAGATGAAAACGGCGACAACCGCTACTTTCATGTGATTAAGGTCGCCAACCCTGATCTGATTAAGAAAGATGCGGCGGTGACCTTCGAGCCAACCACCAACAGCAAAGGCCTTTCCGCGTATGCGGTGAAGGTGATCCCCGAAAGTAAGCACCTCTATATTGCAGGCGAGCGCGTGAAGCTCACCTCAATTAAATCCTTCGTGGTGTTCAGCGAAGAAGAGCCCGTTGATACTAAAATCGACAAAGAGAACGCGGTGCTGTCGGTGGGGCTGCTGATGAACAGCATCAAACCAAAATCCGAGAAAAAGCCGGGCGAAATGCGCACGGTGAAGAAGCTGGCGATCACTACCTTCCAGAACACGACGCTGATCTTCACTGAAGATGAGATCGACATCGACGCCACGGTGAAGCTGCTGAAGTAACGTTTTGCCGGGTGGCGGTTACGCCTTACCCGGCCTACGAAATGCGTGCGGCACTCGCCGCCGCACGGTTTACCCCATCCTGTGCTCGCCCCGCAACATTGCTTCACGTTCAAATACCCGCTGGATCTCCCCGTGCGCCATAAATGCCGCCCGGTCGGACATATGCGCAATCACGTCCGCATCGTGGCTCACCAGCAGGTAGGTCATGCCGTGCTGCGCCTTCAGGCGGTTGAGCAGGTTCAGAATCTCCGCCTGTACCGACATATCCAGCGCCGAGGTCGGTTCATCCAGCAGCAGAAGCTGCGGGCGCAGCAGCAGCGCGCGGGCAATGGCCACGCGCTGACGCTGTCCGCCGGAAAGCTGATGCGGGTAACGCCTGCCCGCATCGGCAGCCAGACCTACCTGTTGCAGCGCATCCGCCACTTTTTCGGCAACCTGGCTTTCGCCGTGGATGTTTAACGGCTCCGACAGGGTGCGGGCAATGGTGTGGTTCGGGTGCAAAGACGCCCACGGATCCTGGAACACCATCTGCACGTTGCGGCGAAGCGCGCCTTCAAAACGTCGTCCTGGCCGTAAATTTTCCCCGAGGACGGAAATGTGGCCATTCCACTCGGGCAGCAGCCCCGCCAGCACGCGCAGAAGAGTCGATTTGCCGCAGCCGGATTCACCGATCAGGCTGAAGGTTTCACCTTTTTCGATGGCAAAACTGGCGGCGGAAACCGCCGTTTTTTCACCAAAACTCACCCGGAGCTGGTTAACCTCAACGAGTGCCATTGTCGTCCTCCTTCCACGGTTGCGAACGGTCGAGCGTCGGCAGCATCTTGCCAAACGTCCCGGCGTTCGGGCGGCAGGTCCAGAGCGTGCGCGTGTAGGGATGGGTTGCCTGCGGCAACTGGCTCGCCGCCATTTCATCAACGTTCTCACCCTGATACATCACCAGCACGCGGTCGCAGTGTTCCGCGACGAGCGGCAAGTCGTGGCTGATTAACAGCATCGCCATCTGCCGCGCCTCGCACTGCTGTACCAGCAGCTCCAGGATCTGGTTGCGCAGGCGTGCGTCCAGCGCGGAAGTCGGTTCGTCGGCGATCAGCACCTGCGGGTTGTTGACGAGCGCAATGGCGATCATCACGCGCTGGCCCATGCCGCCGGAAAGTTCGCCGGGATAGCGCTGGAGCACGTGCTCGTTCAGCCCCACGGCGCGGATGATATCGTGAATGCGCGCCAGTCGTTCGGCGCGGGGCAGGCGCTGATGGAGGGTCAGCGCCTCATCAAGCTGGGCGGAGACGGTTTTCACCGGGTTTAGCGCGTAGCGCGGGTCCTGTAGAACCATCGCTATGCCGTTGCCGCGCAGCGCCTGCCAGCGGCGGCTGTTCAGGGTCAGCAGGTCGTTGCCAAGCACGTTAAGCCGCTTAGCGCTCACGATGCCGGGCTTGCGCACCAGCCCCATCAGGGCGCGGGCAGACATGGACTTGCCGGAGCCGGATTCTCCTACCAGCGCCAGCCGCTCTTTGCCCAACGTAAAGCTCAGGTTGTTGACCACGCGCGCGGCGGGGTAGTCGATATTCAGCGCATCGACGATGACGCGGTGTTCAGTCATGCTGTGGCTCCAGTACGTCGCGCAGGCCATCGCCCAGCAGGTTAAAGGCCAGGCTGGCAAACAGAATCGCCCCGCCTGGAATGGCGGCAATCCACCACTGGTCAAAAATGACCTGCATGCCGTCGGCAATCATCGCGCCCCATTCCGCCATCGGTGGACGCGCGCCCAGACCAAGGAAGCCCAGCCCGGCAGCGGCCAGAATAATCCCGGCCAGATCCAGCGCCAGTCGCACAATCGCGGAGGGCAGGCACAGGGGCAGAATATGGCCGACCAGCAGGCGCGGGCCGCGAATGCCCATCATCTCCGCGGCGGCCAGATAATCGCTGTGGCGCAGACGCTGGATTTCACTGCGCGCCTGGCGCGCATAGGCAGGCCAGGTCGTTAAGGCCAGCGCCAGCGCGCCGTTGACCAGCCCCGGGCCGAGCATCGCCACAAACGCGAAGGCGAGGATCAGGCGCGGCATCGACATCACCACGTCGGAAAAGCGCATCAGGATGCGCTCCATCCAGCCGCCGTAGTAGCCTGACAAAATCCCCACCAGCAGACCGGCGGGGAGGGTAATAACGGTGACTAAGGCCACCAGCCCCAGTGCCGGACGGGTGCCGTAGATTAATCGGGAGAGCAGATCCCGCCCATAGCTGTCAGTACCCAGCCAGTGCTGCGCGTTGGGCGGTTGCAGACGCGCGGCGGCGTCCTGCCAGTTGGGATCCTGCGGCGCAAGCCACGGCGCGAACAGAGCAATAAGCACCAGCAGCGCGATGGCGATCAGCCCGCAAAACGCGGCAGGGGAGCGGCGCAGGCGGCGTAAGAAGAGATAAAACGGCATTAGCGCACCCTGGGATCGGTCGCCCGCACAAGCAGGTCGGTAAGGTTATTGATCAGAACAAAGCAGACGCCAATCAGCAGCGTGCCGCCCATCACGGCGGTGGTGTCACCGGCGAACAGGGCCGTGGTGAGGTAGCGCCCGATGCCCGGCCACGAGAAGACGGTTTCGGTTAATACCGCGCCCTCCAGCATGCTGGTGTAGGCCAGCGCAATCACCGTCAGCAGCGTGCTGCGAATGTTCGGCAGCACGTGACGCAGCAGGATGGTCATCTCTCCGGCGCCCTTGGCGCGGGCGAGCAATATGTACTCTTTGTTCATCTCGCTCAGACAGGCGGAGCGCGTCAGGCGGGTGATACTTGCCAGCGAGTAGTAGGCCAGCAGCAGCACCGGCAGCACCAGGTGGCTGATGGCGTTGCGGAACGCCTCGCGGTCGCCGGAAAGCCAGGTATCTACCAGCGCAAATCCGGTTCGTGGCTCGACGGTGAATTGCCAGATGTCGTCCAGCCTGCCGGGGCCAGCGCTCCACTGTAGTTTCGCGTAGAACAGAGCCAGCATCAGCAGGCCGAGCCAGAATATCGGCACCGAATTGCCGAGCAGGGTGAGCGTTCTGATCGCTAAGTCCAGTGGCGAACCGGCGTAGCGGGCGCACAGCACACCCGCAATTACGCCGAGTACTGTGCCGATAATTAGCGCCAGCGTTGCCAGTTCCAGCGTGGCGGGAAAGGCGTGCAGCAGGTCCTGCAATACCGGCTGACCGGTAGCGCTGGCGGTGCCTAAATCCCCGTGAGCGAGGTTTTGTAGGTAGTGCCAGAACTGCACCGGCAGGGGCCGATCCAGCCCAAGCTGGTGGCGTACCTGATCGTAAGTGGACTGGCTGGCGTGATCGCCGACGATCTGCAATACGCGATCGACCGGGGAAAAGGCAGAGAGCGCAAACGTGACCAGCAGTAGCCCGAACAGCGTGAGCAGGAGAGTCAGCAGACCCTGAAGCACGCGGGTGGAAAGATGTGGCATGGGAAAATCGTTATCCTGAAAATATGCACGAACGACCCCCTCTCCCACGGGAGAGGGAGAGGGGGGAAAAGCTACTTCATAACGCGATCGTACCAGACCATATCCGCGTTCAGCCCCTGCTGATACCCCTTCACGTTATCGCGCACCACGATCTGAGTTTTGCCCTGGTCAACGAACACGTACGGCGAGTTATGCTGTAACTGTTCCTGCATCTTCTTATACAGATCCAGACGTTTCGCCGGATCCGGCTCGGCAACCGCCGCCAGCGTGGCCTTGTTCAGCTCCGGGATTTTCCAGCCGTTCAGACCGGCCACGGTGCTGGACTTCCCGTCGTTCCACGCGAAGGCGCTGGCGTTGGAGTGCGCATCGAAGTAATCCGGGATCCACAGGCGAATCGCCGCCTGATGCTGCTTAGCGCGCACGCGGGCGTACACCTGGCTACCCGCAGCGGGCAGCAGATCCACCTTCACGCCACCCTGAGCAAAGCTCGCCTGCATGGATTGCGCGATGGTGATGAACGGTGGTTTATTCTCCACGTCCAGCGTGAAATGCGCGTCTTTGATGCCCGCCTTGGCGAGGATCGCTTTTGCTTTTGCCGGGTCAAACGTGAACGGATTGTCCTCCAGCGCGCCCGGCAGGCCGACCGGCAGGAAGCTCTGATGAACAAAATACTGGCCTTTCAGCAGGTCTTTGGTGATGCCTTCATAATCCACCAGCCAGCGCGAGGCTTCCCAGAACGCTGGATTATTCAGCAGCGGGTTAGCGCTGTTGCCGGTGTTAAACACCAGATAGTTTTGCTCGGCAGAAGGGATGCTCAGTACCTTCACGCCCGGCTTGCCGCTGAGGGCGCTTATCTGGTCTGCACCCAGATCGCGCGCCACGTCCGCATCACCCTGCTGGATCAGCAGGCGGCGGGAAGCGGGATCGGGGACGTTTTTAATGATGATGCTTTTAAGCTTCGGCGCGCCGCCGGGCGCGGATTCGTTGGCTTCCAGCACGATGGCCTGATGCGGCTGGTAAACGCGCATTTTGAACGCGCCGCTGCCCGCAGAGTGCATTTTTAACCACGCGTTGCCGAAGTCGTTATCCTTCACGTTCGCCGCAACCTGTTTTTCATCGACGATGGAGGCAATCGGCGTGGAGAGAATATTCAGCGCCACCGACGGGCTAACGTCGGCCGTCCAGTGAAGCGTGAGGGTATGGTCGTCCACTTTCTTTAGCTGGCTGGCGATGTTGCTGGCGTCCCAGCCCAGTACGTTGAGGATAAACGCCGGGGATTTGTTCAGCGTCACGGCGCGGGTATAAGAGAAGATCACGTCTTCCGGGCGCAGCGGGTTGCCGGAGGAGAATTTCGCATCGGGTTTAAGCTTGATGGTCAGGGTTTTTGCTGCCGCGTCCGCGTCCCAGCTTTCTGCCAGAACCGGCGTGATTTTTTCCGGATTATCGCGGTCCGGCTGTACCAGACGCTGGTACAGGCTCGGCACGGTCTGGATGCTGGAAAGCTCGTTGGCTTCGGCCGGGTCAAGGCTCACGATATCATCCAGACCCTGGGCGACAACCAGCGTGTTGGGCGGGGTAGCGGCGTGAGCAGCGCTTGAGAGCGCAGCCAGCACCAGTAACGGCAGCAGTTTTTTAGTCATAGCGATCCCTGAAGAAAATATATTGTGATTGTTTTATGCACCGTTACGGTAGGCTGGCTGAGGATTTCCTCAAAGTCGAAATTCTGCTTTGCTTATGCCATCCGGGAATAACGCATTCGGTCTGGTTATGAGTCACCTCTCTTTTCGTTCGCTTTTTAACCTGCTATAACAAAATCCTTACCTTTCAGGGAGTCACTGCCGTGCCCGAAATCAATCAACATGGTCAAACCGTTAACGATATTGTCCCGGACTGGAAATGCGCCCGCGCGTTAACCCGTACTCTGCTCACCGGCCAGTATTGCCGCCTGGAGCCGCTGGATGCTGACCGCCATTCGGCTGATTTGTTTGAAGCCTATGCGCTGGGTGACGACAGCGACTGGACGTGGCTTGCCAGCACCCAGCCTGTGAGCGTTGAGGCCACTGCGCACTGGGTGCTGGGAAAGGTGCTGGATGACGACCTGGTGCCCTTTGCCGTTATCGATCTGCGCACCGAAAAGGCGGTAGGGCTGGTCAGCTATATGGCGATAGAACGCTTTCAGGGCTCGGTTGAGATCGGCCACGTCACCTGGTCGCGCAGAATGAAGGGCACCCGCGTGGGTACCGAAGCGGTGTGGCTGCTGCTGAAAAATGCCTTTGAGCATCAATATCGCCGGCTGGAGTGGAAGTGCGATTCGATGAACATCGCCTCACGCAACGCGGCGGAGCGGCTGGGGTTTGTCTGGGAAGGGCGACTGCGCCAGAAGCTGGTGCGCAAAGGCCGCAACCGCGACAGCGATATGCTCTCGATTATTGACGGCGAATGGCCGGAAAAGGATGCGGCTCTGCGGGCCTGGCTGGCAGCGGAGAATTTTGACGGGGAAGGGCGGCAGGTCAGGCGGTTAGAGGAATTTCGGACGTAAAAGCCTTACCCTTCACCCCAACCCTCTCCCCAAAGGAGAGAAGGTGTTCAAGTTCCCTCTCCCCTTTGGGAAGAGGGTTAGGGTGAGGGGAGAAGTTCGCACTCAGCGGCGAACCGGCGCCCCGTTCGCCACATAATACGCCGCCGTGCTCTTCGCCAGCGGCTCGCGCCCGCGAATGGCGTCGGCAATCTTTTCGCCAATCATGATGGTGGTGGCGTTCAGGTTGCCGGTGATAATCTGCGGCATAATCGACGCATCCACTACGCGTAACCCTTCCAGCCCGTGAACGCGGCCTTCGCCGTCGACCACCGCCATTTCGTCGTAGCCCATCTTGCAGGTACCGCACGGGTGGAAGGCGGTTTCGGCGTGGTTGCGCACGAACTCGTCCAGCTGTTCGTCGGTCTGGCATTCGACGCCCGGGCTGATTTCACGACCGCGATACTTGTCCAGCGCAGGCTGGTGCATGATCTCGCGGGTGATGCGGATCGCGTCGCGGAACTCCTGCCAGTCCTGCTCGTGGGACATGTAGTTGAACAGGATCGCCGGATGCTGGTGCGGATAGCGCGACTTGATGCGCACGTGGCCGCGGCTCGGGGAGCGCATGGAGCCAACGTGGCACTGAAAACCATGCTCTTTCACCGCGTTCGAGCCGTTGTAGTTAATCGCCACCGGCAGGAAGTGATACTGAATGTTCGGCCACTCGAACTCCTCGCGGCTGCGGATAAACCCGCCTGCTTCGAAGTGGTTGCTCGCGCCCACGCCCGTGCCGCCAAACAGCCACTCCGCGCCAATCTTCGGCTGGTTCCACCATTGCAGGGCAGGGTAGAGGGAGACCGGCTCCTTACATTCATACTGAAGATACATCTCCAGGTGATCCTGCAAGTTTTCACCCACTCCGGGTAAATCATGTACCAGCGGGATATCAAACTGCTTCAGCAGTTCAGCGTTGCCCACGCCGGAGCGCTGGAGGATCTGCGGAGACGCGATGGCGCCCGCGCACAACAGTACCTCTTTCTTCGCTGTCGCTTTTGACGGAATGGTGCTTTCGCCTTCCAGCCACTCGACGCCCACCGCGCGCTTGCCGTCAAAGATAATGTGATCGGTCATGGCGTGGGTGCGGATGGTCAGATTCGGGCGCGGTTTGGCCTGATCCAGATAGCCGCGCGCGGTGCTGGCGCGTCGGCCCTGCGGCGTGACCGTGCGATCCATCGGGCCAAAGCCTTCCTGCTGATAGCCGTTGAGATCGTCGGTGCGCGGGTAGCCCGCCTGCACGCCTGCCTCCACCATCGCTTCAAATAGCGGGTTCACACCCGGCTTAGAGGTGGTGACGCTCACCGGACCGTCGCCGCCGTGGTAGTCGTTCGGCCCCACGTCGCGGGTCTCTGCCTTGCGGTAGTAGGGCAGGCAGTTGAGATAGCTCCAGTGCTCCAGACCCGGTTCTTTCGCCCAGTTGTCCAGATCCATTGCATTGCCGCGCACGTAGCACATGCCGTTGATCAGCGACGAGCCGCCCAGCCCTTTACCCCGTCCGCACTCCATGCGGCGGTTGTTCATGAAAGGCTCTGGCTCGGTTTCATACGCCCAGTTGTAGCGCTTGCCCTGCAACGGGAAGGCCAGCGCGGCAGGCATCTGGGTGCGGAAGTCAAAGCGGTAGTCCGGCCCGCCCGCTTCAAGCAGCAGGACGGTGGTGTTTGGATCTTCAGTCAGTCGTGTTGCCAGTACGTTGCCGGCAGAGCCGGCCCCGATAATGATGTAGTCAAATTGCAAATAAACCTCCCGGTTAAAATATGGACTGGAATTTACCCATCTCAACCTGGATGGACTTCACCTGGGTGTAACTCTGAAGCGTCATGACGCCGTTCTCACGGCCAATGCCGGAGTGTTTGTAGCCGCCCACCGGCATCTCCGCGGCGGATTCGCCCCAGGTGTTGATCCAGCAGATGCCCGCTTCGAGCTGATGAATAGCGCCGTGGGCGCGGTTCAGATTGGCGGTGACGATGCCTGCCGCCAGCCCGTAGTCGGTGTCGTTGGCGCGGCGAATCGCTTCCTCAATGGACTCATAGGTGAGGATGGACATCACCGGGCCGAAGATCTCTTCGCGCACGATGGTCATCTCGTCGGTGCAGTCGGTGAACACGGTTGGGGCCACCCACGCGCCGTTGTCGAAGCCTTCGCCCTTCAGCACGTCGCCGCCGCACAGCACGCGCGCGCCTTCCTCTTTGCCTTTGGCGATGTAGCGCATCACGCTGTCCCGGTGCGGGAAGCTGACCATCGGACCAAAGTTGGTAGCTTCATCGAACAGATCGCCCGCGCGGATGCGGCCCACGCGCTCAACGATTTTTTGCTCAAACGCGGCTTTGAACTTCGCGGGCACGAACACGCGGGTGCCATTGGTGCACACCTGGCCGGAGCTGAAGAAGTTGGCCATCATGGCGATATCTGCCGCGAGATCCAGATCCGCATCGTCAAACACTATCAGCGGGGATTTACCGCCCAGCTCCATCGTCACCTCTTTCAGGGACGAGGCCGCCGAGTTGGCCATCACCTTTTTGCCGCTGGCGACGCCGCCGGTAAAGGAGACTTTCGCGATGCCAGGATGCTCGGTCAGGTACTGGCCGGTCTCCGCGCCTACGCCCGGCAGGACGTTAAACACGCCGTCCGGCAGGCCCGCTTCGGTGTAGATTTCAGCAAGCTTCAGGGCGGTAAGCGGTGTCACTTCGCTCGGCTTGAAGATCATTGCGTTGCCCGCCGCCAGCGCCGGCGCGGATTTCCACAGGGCGATCTGGATCGGGTAGTTCCACGCGCCGATGCCCGCCACCACGCCCAGCGGCTCGCGGCGGGTGTAGACGAACGAGGTGTCGCGCAGCGGGATCTGGCTGCCCTCCAGCGCCGGGATCAGCCCCGCGTAGTACTCCAGCACGTCCGCGCCGGTGACGATGTCGACGGTCGAGGTTTCGGAATACGCTTTACCGGTGTCGAGGGTTTCCAGCGTTGCCAGCTCGTCGTTACGCTCGCGCAGGATATCGACGGCGCGACGCAGGATGCGCGAGCGCTCCATGGCGGTCATCGCCGCCCAGATTTTTTGCCCGCGCTTTGCGCTTTCGACGGCGCGGTCCACGTCTTCGCGCCCGGCGGCCTGCACGGTCGCCAGAACTTCACCGTTCGCCGGGTTGATGGTCTCGAAGGTGCGACCGCTGGTGGCGGATGTATAACCACCATTGATATAAAGCTGCTGTTCTGCCATTCGGGACATAAATTCTCCTCGGTTAGTCGGTCGGTAAATGCTGGCTGATAAAGTGGCTGGTAAGCGACTGGGCCAGGGTTTTATCCAGCGGTTTGCCGCTGAGCGCAGCGCGCAGCCACAGCCCGTCAATCAGTGCGGCGAGCCCGTAGCCCGCCTCTTCAGCCTGTTCACGCGGCAGCTCGCGGCGGAACTCGTACACCAGGTTTGAGAGCAACCGACGGCTGCTGACCTGCTGCAAACGGTAGAGCATCGGCTGATGCATGCTGCTGGCCCAGAAGGCCAGCCAGGCCTTCATCGCCGCGCCGCTAACCTGAGTTTCATCAAAATTGCCGCCGACAATCGCCTGCAAGCGCTGCTCTGCACTGCCGTCCGGCAGGGCGCGTAAACGGCTTAATACCGCGTCGCGCAGCTGACCGGTGATGTCGCGCATGGTCGCTTCCAGCAGACCGTTTTTATCTTTGAAATAGTGGCTGATGATCCCCGTGGATACGCCCGCCCGACGGGCGATCTGCGCGATGGTTGCGTCATGCATTCCCACTTCATTAATTGCTTCCAGCGTGGCATCGATTAGCTGCCTGCGCCGGATCGGCTGCATCCCCACTTTGGGCATTTTTGCCACTCCATTCATCAGCGTTGGTAATCTATTAAAGCGGTTTTTGATTGGACGTTCAATATAAAATGTGTCTTAATTGTTGCGATTTTGGATTTCAATAGTTACAAAAACAGTGGGGATACTGGATGACAGACCTTTCACAAGACAGAGAAAAAGACAAAATCAACCCGGTCGTTTTTTATACGTCCGCCGGGCTGATTTTGTTGTTTTCCCTGACGACCATCTTCTTTCGTGATTTTTCTGCCGAGTGGATTGGGCGCACTCTGGACTGGGTGTCAAAGACCTTCGGCTGGTACTATCTGCTGGCGGCGACGCTTTACATCGTGTTCGTGGTCTGCATTGCCTGCTCGCGCTTTGGGTCGGTGAAGCTCGGGCCAGAGCAGTCCAAGCCCGAGTTCAGCCTGCTGAGCTGGGCCGCAATGCTGTTTGCCGCAGGCATCGGCATCGACCTGATGTTCTTCTCCGTGGCGGAACCGGTCACGCAATATATGCAGCCGCCGGAAGGGGCAGGGCAGACGATGGAGGCCGCGCGCCAGGCGATGGTCTGGACGCTGTTCCACTACGGCCTGACGGGCTGGTCGATGTATGCTCTGATGGGCATGGCGCTCGGATACTTTAGCTATCGTTATAATTTGCCCCTTACCATCCGCTCCGCGCTGTACCCGATTTTCGGCAAAAAGATCAACGGTCCGATTGGCCACAGCGTCGACATTGCGGCGGTGATCGGCACCATCTTCGGCATCGCCACCACGCTCGGAATTGGCGTGGTGCAGCTCAACTACGGGCTGAGCGTGCTGTTTGACATCCCGGATTCGATGGCGGCGAAGGCGGCGCTGATTGCGCTGTCGGTGATTATCGCCACCATCTCGGTGACCTCCGGCGTGGATAAAGGGATTCGCGTGCTCTCCGAACTGAACGTCGCGCTGGCGCTGGGGCTGATCCTGTTCGTGCTGTTTATGGGCAACACCTCGTTCCTGCTCAATGCCTTAGTACTGAACGTGGGTGATTACGTGAACCGCTTTATGGGCATGACGCTGAACAGCTTCGCCTTTGACCGTCCGACAGAGTGGATGAACAACTGGACGCTGTTCTTCTGGGCGTGGTGGGTGGCGTGGTCGCCGTTTGTCGGCCTATTCCTGGCGCGTATTTCGCGTGGGCGGACCATCCGTCAGTTCGTGATGGGCACGCTGATTATCCCGTTCACCTTTACCCTGCTGTGGCTGTCGATTTTCGGCAACAGCGCGCTGCACGAGATCATCCACGGCAATGCGACTTTTGCCCAGGAAGCGATGGCGCACCCGGAGCGCGGCTTCTACAGCCTGCTGGCGCAGTACCCGGCGTTCACCTTTAGCGCGTCCGTAGCGACCATCACCGGCCTGCTGTTCTATGTCACCTCGGCGGACTCTGGCGCGCTGGTGCTGGGGAACTTCACCTCGAAGCTCAAGGACATTAACAGCGACGCGCCGAACTGGCTGCGCATCTTCTGGTCCGTCGCCATCGGCCTGCTGACGCTCGGCATGCTGATGACCAACGGTATCTCGGCGTTGCAGAACACGACGGTGATCATGGGCCTGCCGTTCAGCTTCGTGATCTTCTTCGTGATGGCCGGGCTGTATAAATCGCTTAAGGTGGAAGACTACCGCCGCGTCAGCGCCAGCCGCGACACCGCCCCGCGTCCGCTGGGCGCGCAGGACAGGCTGAGCTGGAAAAAACGCCTCTCGCGCCTGATGAATTACCCCGGTACGCGCTACACCAAACAGATGATGGAGACGGTCTGTTTCCCGGCGATGGAAGAGGTGGCACAGGAGCTGAAGCTGCGTGGCGCCTACGTGGAGCTGAAAAACCTGCCCCCGGAAGAGGGCGAAAATCTGGGGCACCTGGATCTGCTGGTGCACATGGGCGACGAGCAGAACTTTGTCTATCAGATCTGGCCGCAGCAGTATTCGGTACCCGGCTTTACCTACCGGGCGCGCAGCGGGAAGTCGACCTACTACCGGCTGGAGACGTTCCTGCTGGAAGGCAGCCAGGGGAATGATTTGATGGATTACAGCAAGGAGCAGGTGATCACGGACATTCTGGACCAGTATGAACGGCACCTGAACTTTATCCATCTGCACAGGGAAGCGCCGGGGAATAGCGTGATGTTCCCGGATGCCTAAAGTTTGATCTGAATAAAGTGCGTGAAAGTTAAGGGGCCAGATTGTTATGAATCTGGCCCTGTACTTTTCGAATAGTGCTTATTATATCTTTTACTAGAGGTGTACTATGTACGCCTTTATGTTGTTCCGAGGTATAAAATGAGCATCTTTGATGAACTTAAAACTTCGCTTGAAGAGGCGGTTGAGATCCACAGCGGAAGGAAAGCAGCTTCCAGAATAACCCGCTATGAAGTTGCAGATGTTCGCGCAATCAGAGAACAGCTCAATATTACCCAATGCGAAATGGCGAAGGCGCTTGGCACGAGCGTTGACACTATAAAAAGCTGGGAGTCCAAACGTCGCAACCCAACCGGGCTGGCGGCGAAGGTACTTAATGTGATTCGGGAGAATCCTGCATTTTATAAGGCACTTGCCGGGCAGTGAGTCGCCCTTATGCCGGGTGGCGCTGCGCTTACCCGGCCAACAAAACTCCAAAACTGCTTTACCGTAGGCCTGATAAGCGAAGCGCCATCAGGCTCTCCCTCCGTTGACACAACTTTAATGATAATTATTTTCATTTAAATATAGCCTGTGCTATACCTTATAGCACAGGCTAATTTTGCTTTGATTTTAATCACCTCAGGAGACTTCTGCGATGCATCCACGGCAAGGATTGAAGCGTCTGTTGCTCGGCGCGCTGCTCATGACCGCGACCACCACGGGCGCGCTGGCGGCTGAAAAGTTCCAGGTCATCACCACTTTTACCGTTATCGCTGATATGGCGAAAAACGTGGCGGGGGATGCCGCAGAGGTCACCTCCATCACCAAACCGGGCGCGGAAATTCACGAATACCAGCCCACCCCGGGCGATATCAAACGCGCGCAGAAGGCGCAGCTGATCCTGGCGAACGGCATGAACCTGGAGCTGTGGTTCCAGCGCTTTTATCAGCATCTGAACGGTGTGCCGGAGGTGGTGGTCACCAAAGGCATCACCCCGATGGGCATCAGCGAAGGGCCCTATAACGGCAAGCCCAATCCGCACGCGTGGATGTCGCCGGACAACGCCCTGATTTACGTCGATAACATCCGCGACGCGCTGGTGAAGTACGATCCGGCCAACGCACAGATCTATCAGCGCAACGCTGATGCTTACAAGCAGAAGATCACCGCCACTCTCGAACCGCTGCGCAAGCAGGTCGCGGAGATACCGGAAGACAAACGCTGGATGGTGACCAGCGAAGGGGCTTTTTCCTATCTGGCGCGGGATTTGGGCCTGAAGGAGCTTTACCTGTGGCCGATCAACGCCGATCAGCAGGGCACGCCCCAGCAGGTGCGCAAGGTTATCGATCTGGTGAAAAAACATCACATTCCGGCGGTGTTCAGCGAAAGCACGGTCTCCGATAAGCCCGCCCGTCAGGTGGCGCGTGAAACCGGCGCCCACTATGGCGGCGTGCTGTACGTCGACTCTCTGAGCGCGGAAAACGGCCCGGTGCCAACCTATATCGATCTGCTGAACGTCACCACCCGCACGCTGGTGCAGGGCATCCGCGACGGGATGAAGGAGTAATCATGCAGAAAGGTATTGTTGTAACCGACGTGACCGTGACCTACCGCAACGGCCACACGGCGCTGCGCGACGCGTCGTTCAGCGTGCCGGGCGGATCGATTGCTGCCCTGGTGGGGGTGAACGGTTCCGGCAAGTCCACGCTGTTTAAGGCGGTGATGGGGTTTGTGCGGGCGGCGAGCGGCACTATCTCCATTCTGGGGCTGCCGCCTCACCGGGCGCTGCGTCAGAACCTGGTCGCCTACGTGCCGCAGTCGGAAGAGGTCGACTGGTCGTTTCCGGTGCTCGTCGAGGACGTGGTGATGATGGGCCGCTACGGGCATATGGGGTTTCTGCGTCGCCCCAAAGAATGCGATAAGCAGATCGTCACCGACGCCCTGAAGCGCGTGGACATGCTTGAGCTGCGTCATCGGCAGATTGGCGAACTGTCCGGCGGCCAAAAGAAGCGCGTGTTTCTGGCCCGTGCGATTGCCCAGCAGGGCGAGGTGATCCTGCTCGACGAGCCGTTTACCGGCGTGGACGTCAAAACCGAAGCCAGGATCATCAGCCTGCTGCGGGAGCTGCGTGACGAGGGTAAAACGATGCTGGTCTCGACCCACAATCTGGGCTCGGTCACGGAATTCTGCGATTACACGGTGATGGTCAAAGGCACCGTGCTGGCGAGCGGCCCGACGGATATCACCTTTACCGCCGAGAATCTTGAGCGCGCCTTCAGCGGCGTGCTGCGCCACGTGGTGCTCAGCGGCTCGGAAGATCGCATCATAACCGACGACGAGCGCCCCTTCGTCACGCACCGACAGGAGGCCAAATGAACGCGCTTCTCGAACCCTTCGGCTACGAGTACATGCTCAACGCGATGTGGGTCTCGGCGATGGTGGGCGGGCTGTGCGCGTTTCTCTCCTGCTATTTGATGCTTAAAGGCTGGTCGCTGATCGGCGATGCGCTGTCGCACTCCATCGTGCCGGGCGTAGCGGGCGCTTACATGCTCGGGCTGCCGTTCTCGCTGGGGGCGTTTTTATCGGGCGGGCTGGCGGCGGGCAGCATGCTGTTTCTCAACCAGCGCAGCCGCCTGAAGGAGGACGCCATTATCGGGCTGATCTTCTCCTCCTTTTTCGGGCTGGGGCTGTTTATGGTCTCGCTCAACCCGACCTCGGTGAACATTCAGACCATCGTCCTCGGCAATATTCTGGCTATCGCCCCGGAAGATATCGTCCAGCTGGCGATTATCGGCGTGGTGTCGATAGTTATCCTGCTGTTCAAATGGAAAGATCTGATGGTGACCTTTTTTGATGAGAACCACGCCCGCGCCATCGGCCTGCGTCCTGAACGCCTGAAAATTCTCTTCTTCACGCTGCTGGCGGTCTCTACCGTGGCGGCGCTGCAAACCGTCGGCGCGTTTCTGGTGATCTGTCTGGTAGTCACGCCCGGCGCGACCGCGTGGCTGCTGACCGACCGCTTCCCGCGCCTGCTGATGATTGCCGTCGCCATTGGCAGCATCACCAGCTTCCTCGGCGCGTGGGCCAGCTATTACCTGGACGGCGCCACCGGCGGCATTATCGTGGTCGCCCAGACGCTGCTGTTTCTGCTGGCGTTCGTCTTTGCGCCGAAGCACGGACTGCTTGCCAGCCGTCGTCGGGCGCGGGAGGCACACCCATGATGACGCTGCTCCTCGAACCCTTCCAGTTTGCGTTTATGAACAACGCGCTGCTGATTTCACTCCTGGTGGCCGTGCCCTGCGCGCTGCTGTCGGTTTTTCTGGTGCTGAAAGGCTGGGCGTTGATGGGCGACGCCATGAGCCACGCGGTGTTTCCCGGCGTCGTGCTGGCCTGGATGATGGGCCTGCCGCTGGCGCTGGGCGCGTTCGTGGCCGGTCTGTTCTGCGCGGTCGCCACCGGATACCTGAAGGATAACAGCCGCATCAAACAGGATACGGTCATGGGGATCGTCTTTTCCGGCATGTTCGGCGCCGGGCTGATCCTCTATATCGCTGTCAAACCTGAGGTGCATCTCGACCACATTCTGTTCGGCGATATGCTGGGTATTAACGGGATGGACATTCTGCAAAGCGGTCTCGTCGCGGGGATGATTGCGCTGGTGATTGGCCTGAAGTGGCGCGATTTTCTGCTGTTCTGCTTTGACTATCAGCAGGCGCAGGCGAGTGGCCTGCGCACCCGCTGGCTGCACTACGGCTTACTGTGCATGGTTTCGCTGACCATCGTCGCGACGCTGAAAGCGGTGGGGATCATTCTGTCGATTTCCCTGCTAATTGCGCCCGGCGCCGTGGCGGTGTTGATTACCCGACGCTTTCACATGGCGCTGCTGGTGGCGGTCGCCGTTTCAGCGCTGGTGTCGGTAAGCGGCGTTTATGCCTCGTTTTATCTCGACAGCGCGCCTGCGCCGACCATTGTGGTCCTGTTCGCGATGGTGTTTATCGTGACGTTTGTGGTGACCAGCGTGAAGGCTCGTCGCCAGGAGCGTGTGACAGCAGGGTGATGACCTGTTCGCCGTGCTGCTGCCAGTGCAGGCGGAAGGCGGTGCCTTCTTGAAAGTCTGCCAGTTGACAGGTCAATGCCAGCGTAAGCGTCTTATCGTCGAGCATGGTAACGCGGGCGCAGTCAAAACCCATCCAGGCCTGTACCTGCGGAAAGAGGGCCTTAAACAGGCTCTCTTTGGCGCTGAAGACCAGCGTCAGGGCGAGGGCGAACGGGTATCCCAGGCGGGAAAGCACAGGTTCTTCCTGTGTATCAATGATGCCGTCTTTGATTTCCCTGGCTTCGTTTTCGGAGAGGATCGTTTCACAATCGATGCCGATAAGCACCGGGTATTGCGTGACGACGGCTATCGCCTGCGTGCCGCTGTGGGTGATGCTGCCGGAAATATCTTGCGGCCAGAGCGGTTCCCCGCTGGGGCCGATGGCGGGCATGGTGTAGTCAGGTAAGGCGTGCGCGGCGGCGATGCGGCCTGCGAGGTGGTCGGCCTTGCGTTTGCGTCCGGCGTTAGCCAACTGGGCGTGGTGGGGGAGCCAGAGGAGATCGGCGTCCGTAAAGGTGGTGGGGTCGAAGGTGATGCGGTGGAGGGTGTGGCCAGCGAGAGAAAATGTGCTGTGGGTGGTGTGCATGGTTTTCCCTTCAGTATTGTGCGGCCTGATGCCCTCACCCCGGCCCTCTCCCACAGGGAGAGGGGGAAGTCACTGCCTGTATCAGAACCTCGTATTTACGCTCATGTACCAGGTGCGACCCGGTTCATTATACGTATACGCACCCGCGCCGTACATATACGCACCCGTCGTGGTATTACCCGTGGTCTGGGCGTTACCCGCGCGCCACTGGCGCTTGTCGAAGACGTTGTCCACGCCGCCGGTCAGGCTGACGTTTTTGGTCACGTCCCAGGTCGCGCTCAGGCCAACGATGCTGTACGGGCTGACTTCGTCTTTCTCAGACCCGGTCACCGGCTGACCTTTGTAGTTGTACTTCTTCGGCTGCTGCTTGCCGTACCAGGTGAAGGTCGACTGCAATGAGACATCCTGACGTACCTGCCAGCTCAGGGTAGAGTTCAGCGTATACTCCGGGATGATCGACAGACGATCGCCGGTCTCCTTGTTCTTACTTTGCAGCATGTAGGTGATGTTGTTGGTCCAGTTGATGGTGTCGCTGACCGGCACGTTCAGGGAGCCTTCCAGACCTTCCACCACCGCCTTCGGCACGTTTTCCCACTGGTAGATGTCGGTGGTGACTTTGCCGGTGGACGTCTGGCCAATCGGCGCGTAGCCCGCTTCAATCTTGTTGCGATAGTCGTTGCGGAACCAGGTCACGCCCGCCAGCCAGCCGTCGCGTTTCCACTCCAGGCCAATCTCTTTGTTGATACTGGTTTCCGCTTTCAGATCGTCGTTACCCATCATGTAGCAGCCCACGCCGTCGGAACTGGCGTAGCAGCCCTGGCCTTTACTGTACAGCAGGTAGTTCGGGTTGGTCTGATACAGGCTTGGCGCTTTATAGGCGCGCGCGATGCCCATCTTCAGGGTGAAGTCATCCCCCAGACCTTGCGACAGGTTCAGGGACGGGCTCCAGTTATTACCCACAATAGTATGGTGGTCGAAGCGCAGGGCAGGGGTCAGCATGGTGCTGTCGGTCAGCTCCATGTTGTTTTCGGCAAACAGGGAGAAGATCTCCGCTGACGTGTACGGGCTACGATCTTCGCTCATGCCCGGGATGGTGCCCCCCTGCTGGGTTTGTGTAAATGAGGTTGAGTCCTTCATGCGCTGCTGGTTCCACTCGGTGCCGAGCGTCAGGTTCTGGTTCACAATGAAATCAATCGGCAGGTTGATTTCGCTGTGCAGCATCACGTCGGCCAGATCGGTATCGGTGAATTTATTGCTGTTGAACAGGCCTTCCAGACCGCCCGCCAGCCCTTCACCCAGACGAGAGTTGCGGGTGTGCTCGTACTGCGCCCAGTTGCTGGTGGTGATGCCGTTATCCCAGCCGCCGTTCCAGGTCACGGCGAAGTTCTGACGATAGATACGGTTAGTCTCTTTACCGTAGTTCTTCTTCACCAGCGCGTTGTCGTTGTTGGTGTTCTGCGTGTCGCCCGCATACAGGTTGTTCTGGCGGCTATAGCCCGCCTCAAACTCCAGCGACTGCATCGGCGCGAAGTCCCAGCGCACCACGCCGTTGATGTCTTTATTTTCCACACCTTCACGGCCTGCGGGCAGGGTGTTGGCGTAATCTTTCGTGCGGTCAGACTGGTGACCCTGGTTGATATCCCACGCGTCGGCCTGGGTTTTATCCAGGTTACCGTACATGCGGAAGCTGAAATCCCCGCCCAGCGGGCCGCTCAGGCTGAAGTTGGTGCGTTTGGTGGAACCTTCGTCTTTATGCTCTGGCGCGTTCAGGTAGGTGTTCCAGGAGCCGTGCCACTGGTCGTCAAATTTTTTGGTGATGATGTTCACCACGCCGCCCGCCGCACCATTACCGTAGCGGGCAGCAGCCGGGCCACGGATCACTTCGATGCGCTCGATCATCTCCGGCGGGACCCAGCCGGTATCGCCGCGGGTATCACGCTCGCCGCGCCAGCCCAGACGGATGGAGTTGCGGCTGGTGACCGGCTTGCCGTCGATCAGGATCAGGGTGTTTTCCGGGCCCATGCCGCGAATGTCAATCTGACGGTTGTTCCCGCGCTGGCCGCTGGTGGAGTTGCCGGTCAGGTTAACGCCCGGCATGGTGCGGATGATTTCCGCCACGTCGCGCGCGGGCGGGTTTTTGCGGATCTCATCGGCGGTGATGGTCGACACGCCCGGCGCCTGCAAATTCTGCTCGGCGGCGGTGATCACCATGGTGTCTTCGTGCTGCGCGGAGGCGGTATTGTCGTCTGCCATGGCGGGCAGCGCGACACCATAAATCCCTAAATTGACCAGCAAGGCCAGAGAGTGAATCTTCTTATTCATTGTACGTCCCGCTTTTATGGTTATTTAATGAGCGCGCTTCCCACAGCGCGGGCATTACGCTATTGCAAATGCAAATAGTTATCAATAATATTATCAATAAAATTTGCTCTGAAACAAAAAAGACTGTTAAACATGGGGTTATAAGGGTGACGGTGTTAACAACCGGAAGTGAAGCGTGGTGGCAGACGAAAAACGGGCCGGAACGGGAACGTCATCAGGAAAACTATCGCGTGACATTCTGGTGGCGGGACCCGGCGGGAACGCAGAAAACCTCGACGGTGAAACGCGTCTGGCTCTACGTCACCGGCGTGACCGATCATCATCAAAATGCCCGTCCGCAATCCCTTGAACGTATCCCGGATACCGACGTCTGGCAGTGGCAGGGCGAGTTCAGTCCCGAATGGCGCGGCAGCTACTGTTTTATCCCCTCCGATAACGAAAACGATTTTGCCGATGCAGTGTTTGAAGGCGAGCAGCCGGACCGCATGGCGCTGCGCGAAGGCTGGCGTAAACTGTTGCCGCACGCGGTGTCCGACCCGCTGAATCCGCAAAGCTGGCGCGGCGGGCGCGGGCACGCCGTCTCGGCGCTGGAGATGCCGGAGGCGCCCGTACAGCCCGGCTGGAACCATCCCGATACCCCTTACAATAAGCCTGTCTGTATTGATTGGCACAGCGCGCGTCTGAAGAACCGTCGTCGCGTGTGGATTTTTACCACCGGGGATGAAAGCCCCGAGCGCCCGCTGGCGGTGCTCCTTGACGGGCAGTTCTGGGCCGAAAGCATGCCCGTCTGGCCTGCTCTGGCGTCGCTCACCCATGAAGGCAAACTGCCGCCTGCGGTTTATGTCTTAATTGACGTCATTGACACCGCACACCGCAGCCGCGAGCTGCCGTGCAACCCTGATTTCTGGCTGGCAGTGCAGGAAGAACTTCTCCCGCAAGTGAAAAGCATGGCCCCGTTCAGCGACCGCGCCGACCATACCGTGGTGGCGGGTCAGAGCTTCGGCGGACTCTCTTCCCTCTATGCGGGCCTCAACTGGCCGCAGCGTTTTGGCTGCATCCTCAGCCAGTCCGGATCCTACTGGTGGCCGCACCGCGGCGCGCAGCAGGACGGGCTGCTCATCGAACAACTCAAAGCGGGTGAAAAAACCGCTCGCGGGCTGCGCATTGTCCTTGAGGCCGGGCGCAACGAGCCGCTTATTTTGCGCGCCAACCAGGCGATCTTCGCCGAACTACACACTCAGCAACCGGTTTTCTGGCGTCAGGTTGACGGCGGACACGATGCGCTTTGCTGGCGCGGTGGGCTGACGCAGGGGCTGATGACCCTCTGGCAGCCGCTTATTCAATAACGGAGTCTGTATGGAATTCAGCAATCCTTTCGATAATCCGCAGGGACAGTTCGCCATTTTGCAAAATGACCAGGGGCAGTACAGCCTGTGGCCGCAGCAGTGCGAGTTGCCCGCGGGCTGGCGCGTGGTCTGCGAACCGCAATCTCAGGAGGCGTGCCAGCAGTGGCTGGCGGAACAGTGGCAGACGCTTGAGCCGTTTTATTTTGCGGGGGAGCGCGCATGAACCGTCTCCCTCTTGTCGCCGCCCAGCCGGGGATTTGGATGGCAGAGCAGCTTTCCTCCCTGCCAAACGCCTGGAGCGTCGCGCACTATACCGAGCTGAAAGGCGCTATCGATGCGCCATTGCTGGCAAAAGCCATCGCTGAAGGCATGATGCAGGCCGACACCCTGCGGATGCGTTTTGCCGAAGATAACGGTGAGGTGTGGCAGTGGATCGATGAGGCCATGCTCCTGCCGGAGCCGTCCATCGTGCGCGTTGACTCCCACGACGCCGCCGTGGCGCTGATGGAGGCCGATCTCAACCAGAACCTGCGCGTCGACAGCGGTCTGCCGCTGGCGTTTCACCAGCTGATCCAGGTGGGAGAAAGCCACTGGTACTGGTATCAGCGGTATCATCATCTGGTGGTAGATGGCTTCAGTTTCCCGGCCATTACGCGTCAGATCGCCGCCATTTACGCTGCGTGGCAGAAAGGGGAACCCGCGCCCGCCTCCCCGTTTACCCCGTTCGCCGAGGTGGTGGAGGAGTATCAGCGCTATCGCGACAGTGAGGCGTATCAGCGCGACGGTGCTTTCTGGGCCGAACAGCGCCAACAGCTTCCTTCTCCGGTCTCGCTCTCTTCCGCGCCCCTGCCTGGACACGCCGCCACCACCGACATCCTGCGCCTGAAAATGGCGATGGACGGACGTGCTTTCAGCCAGCTTGCACAGATGGCAGGCCAGGCGCAGCGTACCGATCTGGCGCTTGCGCTGGTGGTGCTGTGGCTGGGCCGCCTGACCGGACGGCTGGACTACGCCGCCGGGTTTATCTTTATGCGCCGCATGGGCTCCGCCGCGCTGACCGCGACCGGACCGGTGCTCAACGTCCTGCCGCTGGCGGTGAATATTCGCCCGCACGAGAGCCTGCCGGAACTGGCGCTGCGCCTGGCGAACCAGCTGAAAAAGATGCGTCGCCATCAGCGTTACGACGCCGAACAGATCGTGCGCGACAGCGGACGTGCCGCAGGCGATGAAGCCCTGTTTGGTCCGGTGCTGAACGTCAAGGTGTTCGATTATCAGCTGGATATCGACGGCGTGGAGGCCATTACCCACACGCTGGCGACCGGCCCGGTGAACGATCTGGAGCTTGCGCTGTTCCCGGACGAGCAGGGCGGACTGAGCATTGAGATCCTCGCCAACGGGCAGCGTTACGACGAGGCGACGCTAAAGGGTCACGCGGTGCGGCTGAACGCAATGCTGACGCAGTTTGCCGCCAACCCGGACCTGCGCTGTGGCGACGTGGACACCGTATCAGAGCAGGAATACGCCCGGCTGGCGCGCATTAACGATACCGGGCTGGCGCTGCCGTCCACCACGCTGGCGGATCTGGTCGCGGAGCAGGCGAGCAAAACGCCGGACGCCCCCGCGCTGGCGGATGCCCATACTGAACTGAACTACCGCCAGATGCGCGAGCAGGTGGTCGCGCTGGCAAACCTGCTGCGCGCGCGCGGCGTGAAGCCGGGCGACAGCGTGGCGGTGGCGCTTCCGCGCTCGGTGTTCCTGACGTTAGCCTTGCACGGCATTGTGGAGGCGGGCGCCGCGTGGCTGCCGCTCGACACCGGTTACCCGGATGACCGTCTGCGGATGATGCTGGAGGACGCGAAGCCGTCGCTGCTCATTACCACCGACGAACAGCTTCCGCGCTTTAGCGATCTGCCGATCGCCACCTTTAGTTACAACACACTATTACCGGCCACCGATGCTGAACCTCTGCGCCTGGCGAAGCCGGAGCAAACCGCGTACATCATCTTTACCTCCGGTTCGACAGGGCGTCCAAAAGGGGTGATGGTCGGCCATACCGCCATCGTTAACCGCCTGAAGTGGATGCAGGATCATTATCCACTGACGGCGCATGACGTGGTGGCGCAGAAAACGCCGTGCAGCTTTGACGTGTCGGTGTGGGAGTTCTGGTGGCCGTTTATCGCCGGGGCAAAGCTGGTGATGGCCGAGCCGGACGCGCACCGCGATCCGCAGGCGATGCAGAGCTTCTTCGCAGAATATGGCGTAACCACCACCCACTTCGTGCCGTCGATGCTGGCGGCGTTCGTTGCCTCGCTGACGCCGGAAAACGCCCACTGTTGCAGGACGCTGAAGCAGGTGTTCTGTAGCGGCGAGGCGTTGCCGACTGCGCTGTGTCGCGAGTGGGAACAGCTCACCCATGCGCCGCTGCACAACCTCTATGGCCCGACCGAAGCGGCGGTGGACGTCAGCTGGTATCCGGCGTACGGCCCCGAGCTGGCGGCGGTGGAGGGCAACAGCGTGCCGATCGGTTTCCCGGTATGGAATACGGGGCTGCGCATTCTGGATGCGATGATGCGCCCGGTACCGTTCGGCGTGGCGGGGGATCTGTATCTCACCGGCATCCAGCTGGCGCAGGGGTATCTGGGACGCCCCGACCTTACCGCCAGCCGCTTTATCGCCGACCCGTTCGCGCCGGGCGAGCGGATGTACCGCACCGGTGACGTTGCCCGCTGGCTGGATAACGGCGCGGTGGAATATCTGGGCCGCAGCGACGACCAGCTGAAAATTCGCGGCCAGCGCATCGAGCTGGGTGAAATCGACCGGGCCATGCTTGCGCTGCCGGATGTGGCCCAGGCCGTGGCGCACGCCTGCGTGTTCAACCAGGCGGCAGCCACGGGTGGCGATGCCCGACAGCTGGTGGGGTACGTGGTTTCCGAATCCGGCTTACCGCTGGATCGCGACGCGCTGCTTGCATCACTCAAAGCCCAGCTGCCACCGCATATGGTGCCGGTGGTGCTGCTGCAAATCAGCGCGCTGCCGTTAAGCGCCAACGGCAAGCTGGATCGCAAGGCGCTGCCGCTGCCGGAGCTGACCAGCAAAACTTCCGGTCGCGCACCTGAGACGCAAACCGAAGTGGCCGTGGCGCAGGCGTTTTCTTCCCTGCTGGGCTGCGCGGTGAACGATATCGAGGCCGATTTCTTTGCCCTCGGCGGCCACTCGCTGCTGGCGATGCGCCTCGCGGCTCAGCTCAGCCGTGCGTTCAGCCGTAAGGTCACGCCGGGGCAGATTATGGTCGCCTCGACGGTAAGCAAGCTTAGCGCCCTGCTGGACTCGCAGATGAGCGACGAACAGGCGCAGCGTCTGGGGTATGAAACCCTTCTGCCGCTGCGTGAAAGCAACGGCCCGACGCTGTTCTGCTTCCATCCGGCGTCCGGCTTTGCCTGGCAGTTTAGCGTCCTGGCGCGCTACCTCAGCCCGCGCTGGTCCATCGTCGGCATTCAGTCGCCGCGGCCAAACGGCCCGATGCAGCAGTGCGCGGATCTCGATGGGGTGATCGAACATCATCTGAACACGTTGCGTAAGCAGCAGCCGCAGGGGCCGTATTACCTGTTCGGCTATTCCCTCGGCGGCACGCTGGCGCAGGGCATTGCGGCCCGCCTGCGCGAGCAGGGTGAAGCAGTGGCGTTCCTCGGCCTGCTGGATACCTGGCCGCCGGAAACCCAGAACTGGGCGGAGAAAGAGGCTAACGGCCTCGACCCGGCGGTGCTGGCAGAGATCGAGCGCGAGCGTCAGGCGTTTATCGCCGCCCAGCAGGGGCAGGGCTCCAGCGAGCTGTTTAACGCCATTGAGGGCAACTACGCCGACGCGGTGCGGCTGCTCACCACCGCGCACAGCGCGCGCTTTGACGGTAAAGCGACGCTGTTTGTCGCCGAGCGAACGCGAACCCTGGATCCTCAGGCCGCGTGGGCGCCGTGGGTGGGCGAGCTGGAGGTCTACAGCCAGGACTGCGCTCACGTGGATATTATTTCACCGCAGGCGTTTGAGAAAATTGGGCCGGTACTGAAGGAAATTTTAGGATAGTGCAAATGCCCCTCACCCTAACCCTCTCCCACGGGGAGAGGGGATGGTTTGCTCCCTCTCCCTGTGGGAGAGGGCCGGGGTGAGGGCATCAGACCGCACGTTTTCCAAGCGGCACCACCAACGGCGTACCCGCCACCGGATCGTCAATAATCATGCAGCGCATGCCGTAGATCCGCGCGATCAGCTCTGGCGTAACAATCTCCTTCGGCGCGCCCTGCGCCACAATCTCGCCGTCGCGCAGCGCAATCAGATGCGTCGCGTAGCGGCACGCCTGGTTTAAGTCGTGCAACACCGCCGCCAGGGTGTACCCCTGCGTACGGTTCAGCTCGCTCAGCAGCTCCAGCAGGTCAATCTGATGGCTGATATCCAGCCAGGTCGTCGGCTCGTCCAGCAGCATGATCGAGGTTTCCTGCGCCAGCACCATTGCGATCCACGCGCGCTGGCGCTGTCCGCCGGAGAGGGTATCGACGCTTTGCTGGGCCAGCTCGGTGATGCCCGTCGCCTGCATCGCGCGCTTCACGGCCTCGTCGTCCTCCTTGCGCCAGCGGGTAAACAGCGGCTGGTGCGGATAGCGCCCGCGGGAGACCAGCTCCTGCACGGTAATATCCCCCGGCGTGGTGGCGTTTTGCGCCAGCAGCCCAATTCGGCGCGCCACCTCTTTGCTGGCGAAGCGCTGGATCTGCTCCCCGTCGAGGAACACGCTGCCCTCAACCGGCGACATCAGGCGGCTCAGCGTGCGCAGCAATGTTGATTTGCCGCAGCCGTTTGGCCCGATAATGGCGGTGAAGTGGCCGTCCGGAATGGCGACGGATAAGTCCCGGGCAATGATTTTTTTGCCGTAGCCGAGGGTCAAGTTTTCGCCGCGCAAGCGGGTGGTTAAATCTGTCATTTCTTGCGTGACTCCTGAACGAGCAAGACGATGAGGTAAATCCCGCCGAGGCTGACGGTCACCACGCCCACCGGCAGTTGATAAGGCGTAAACAGCCGCTGGGCGCAGAGATCGGCGGCCAGCAGTAATACTGCACCGCACAGCGCCGCCTGGGTTAATCCCCAGCGCGCGGTGCCGCTAAGTCGCCGCGCGATATGCGGCGCGACAAGGGCAATAAACGAGATCGGCCCGGCGATGGCGGTAGACGCTGCGGTCAGCAAGACCGCCACCAGCATCAGCATCAGGCGCGAGCGCTCTACGCTCACGCCCAGCGCGCAGGCGCTGTCGTCGCCCATCTCCAGCAGCCGCATGCGCCTGACCAGCAGCAACGCGCCGATAAACATCAGGATAATCAGCGGCGCGGCGGGCCAGGTTTTTACCCACGTCAGACCGTTGAGGGAACCGGCGTACCACAGTCCGGCGGAGAGTGCGGTTTCCAGCGACGCCTGTAGCAGAAGCCAGGTGTTAAACGCCATCAGCATCGCGCGGATGCCGATCCCGATGATGATCAGGCGGAAGGTGTCGATGCCGTTGCGCCAGGCCAGGGCCCAGATAAGCAGGGAGGTGAGAATGCCGCCCGCCATCGCCGTAAAGGTAATGGCCGTGAGATGCTGCCCGAACAGCACCATCGCCACCAGCACGCCGCTCCACGCGCCGGTATTCAGGCCCATCACGTCCGGGCTGCCGAGGGGGTTACGCATCAGCGACTGGAATATCGCGCCGCTGACGCCAAGCGCCGCGCCAACCAGGATCGCCATTGCCACGCGCGGCAGTCGCCATTCGGTGACCACCATGGTGATGTTACGCGGCGCGCTGCCGGTGAGAGCGTGAAAGACCTGCGCGAAATCAAGCGTTACGGCACCGCTTTGCAGGCTCCAGACCGCCAGCAGCAGACAGGCGACGACCAGCAGGGCGACGCTGGTGAGTAAACGACGGGACGGGGCCATCATGCGCTACCCCCGCGTCTGCGTCGTACCAGGAAGATCAGCACCGGCGCGCCGATAAAGGCGCTGACCACCGAGACACGCAGTTCGCCCGGCACCAGCAGGCGGCCCAGCACGTCGGCAAACAGCAGCAGGGCAGGGGTCGCCAGCAGCGTGACCGGCAGCGACCAGCGGTGATCCGCCCCCACCAGCCAGCGCGCCATGTGCGGCATCATCAGGCCGATAAAGGCAATCGGGCCGACCACGGCGGTCGCGCTGCCGCACAGCACGGTGATGGCAAGCAGGCCCGTCAGCTGCGTACGCGCCACGCGGTTGCCGAGGGCGGTCGCGGTGTCACTGCCGAGGCTCAGGCTGTTCAGCGCCCGGCTTAAACAGAGCGCCACGGCGGCAGCGACGCTCGCCGGGATCACCACCACTTTTAAGGTTTCAAGGGTACGAATATCCAGCGAACCCGCCTGCCAGAAGCGCAGCTGGTCATACACGTCCGGGTTGAGCAGGGCGATGCCGTTGGACAAGCCTTCCAGTACCGCCGCGAGCGCTACGCCCGCCAGCGTTAAGCGTACCGGGCTGAGCTGTCCGCCGCCCTGGCTGCCGGTAAACGCCACCACCAGCGAGGCGGCCAGCGCGCCGCAGAAGGCCATCACCAGCTGTTCAGACGGAGAGGTGAAACCAAACAGCGCCGCGCCGAGCACAATGGCGAAGCTGGCACCAGAGTTCACGCCGAGAATGCCAGGGTCCGCCAGCGGGTTGCGGGTGAGGGTTTGCATCAGGGCACCGGCAAGGCCGAGCGCACCACCGGCCAGCAGGCCGGCAAGGGTGCGGGGCAGGCGAGCGTCGAGCACGATGGTGCAGTCGGCGCTCTGACAGGTACCGGATAGCGCATCGACAATAACGGACGCGGGCAGCGGTTTTGCGCCGACCAGCAGGCTGAGTGCAATCGCAAGGATTAGCAGTAGCAATAAAACGGGCACGGCAAGGGTGCGCACCGCAGAAGAGGAAAACGACATAGCAACATCCATGATTTGATAATGATAGTGATTATCGTTATCTATCTTATTTGGCTATGTTAGCATGTGCGCCCATGGAATGGGTAGAAATAGACTCAAGGCTTTGTCATGAATCAAAAATCCTGGCTGCTTAACCTCAGCCTGCTCAAAACACACCCGGCGTATCGCGCCGTTTTTATCGCTCGCTTTATCTCCATTTTGTCCCTCGGTTTGCTTGGTGTGGCCGTGCCGGTGCAAATCCAGACCATCACTCACTCCAGCTGGCTGGTAGGGCTATCCGTCACCTTAACCGGCGGGGCGATGTTTATCGGCCTGATGGTGGGCGGCGTGCTGGCGGACCGCTACGAGCGTAAAAAGCTTATCCTGCTGGCGCGCGGCACCTGCGGGGTGGGCTTTGTCGGGCTGTGTCTGAACGCCATGCTGCCGGAGCCGTCGCTGATGGTGATTTATGCCCTGGGCCTGTGGGACGGCTTTTTTGCCTCGTTAGGCGTGACGGCGCTGCTGGCGGCCACGCCCGCGCTGGTCGGGCGCGAGAACCTGATGCAGGCGGGGGCGATCACCATGCTCACCGTGCGCCTCGGCTCGGTGATTTCGCCGATGGTCGGCGGTCTGCTGCTGGCGACCGGCAACGTGGCGTGGAACTACGGCCTTGCCGCAGCCGGAACCTTTATCACCACCCTGACGCTGCTGCGTCTGCCGCTCCTGCCACCGCCGCCGCAGCCGCGCGAGCATCCGCTGAAGTCCCTGATGGCCGCGATTCGTTTTCTGTTCAGCAACCCGTTGATTGGCGGCATTGCGCTGCTCGGCGGCCTGCTGACGATGGCGAGCGCCGTGCGCGTGCTGTACCCGGCGCTGGCGGGCGAGTGGCAGATGAGCGCCTCAGAGATTGGCGTGCTGTACGCCGCCATTCCGCTCGGCGCCGCGTGTGGGGCGCTGACCAGCGGCAACCTGGCGCAGAGCGCGAGACCGGGGCTGATCATGCTGGTGGCGACGCTGGCCTCGTTTATCGCGATTGGTTTCTTCAGCCTGATGCCGGTGTGGGCGCTGGGGGTAATGTGTCTGGTGATTTTTGGCTGGCTGAGCGCGGTCAGCTCGCTTTTACAGTACACCCTGATCCAGACCCAGACGCCGGAAGGGATGCTCGGGCGCATTAACGGCCTGTGGACCGCGCAGAACGTGACGGGCGATGCAATTGGCGCGGCGATCCTCGGCGGGATGGGGGCGATAATGACCCCGGTGGCGTCGGCGAGCAGCAGCGGGTTTGTGTTAGCGATGATTGGCGCGATCTTACTGGTGACGCTGGTGGAATTGCGGCGGTTCAGGCAGGAGGTCGCGTTGAACGACGGTGCGGCCTGATGCCCTCACCCCGGCCCTCTCCCACGGGGAGAGGGAGGAAAAATGCCTACTTAAACAACGCATTCAATCTGTCTAACACCAGCATCGCGCTGTAATAATCCAGGCGGAACGTCTCCGTTCCCAGCGCCCAGACGCGCTTGTTCTTCACCGACGGCAGATGCGCCAGCAGCGGATTGGCGTAAATCGCATTCACGTCTTTCTGGTCGCCGGCAAACACGAACAGCCCTTCGCCGTTCAGCCCCGTCGCCAGATTTTCTCCACCCAGCTGAATAATGTCGTGGCGCTTGCCCTGGCTTGTTGAGGTCTGCAAACCGGCAGGCAGGTCCGCCAGCGTAAAGCCCAGCTGGTGCAGCAGCTTGCCCTGCGCGGAGTCTGTCGTCCACAGGTTCGCCGTGTGTGCCGCGGCGGTGTAAACGATGGCGTTCACCGGCTGTGGCGGCAGCTTCATCTGCTGCTTCACCTGGGCGAGCTGTTTATCGAAGGCAGCGATGCGCTCTGCGGCCTGTGTCTCCTGCCCGGTGATCGTCCCCAGCTGGGTCAGCAGTTCCTGCCAGCTTTTGTCGTCGTAATTGATGATAAGCGTCGGCGCGATGGCGGAAAGCTGCTCGTAGAGCGCAAGCGCGGAATCCCCGCCGGTGGCGCTGATCAAAATCAGGTCCGGCATCTGGGCCGCGACCGCTTCGGCGCTCGGCTCGCCGATGTACAGCCGGGCAACCTTACGCTGCTTCGCGATATCGCCCCACTGACGTAAAAAGCCCTGCGCATCCGCCACGCGGTTGTTCGGCGTGGTCGCACCGCTGGCAATGACCGGCGCGTCAATGGCCAGCAGCGAGCCGGTTAAGGTCACGCTGGTAGAGACAATGCGCGTCGGTTTGCTCTCAAGCGTGTGAACGCCGCGGCTGTCGGAGACCTGGCGCGGCCAGTCGTCGGCGGCGGCTGAGGTTAGTCCTAAAACAAAAAGTCCTGTTAAAAGAAGGGCATTGCGGCAAACGGCAGCGATTTTCACAGAGCGGCATCCTGATTTTATTGAAGATAATGCTTCTCATTTTCAGGGCTGTAGGGAAGGGATGCAAGCGTTTGTCGCACAAGTTATTTGCCCGACGGTTGACAGCGGGGCGATGTGGGATTAGGTTAGCCGACGAAAATATAAATGATAATCATTATTGCTTCTTTTATCATTTTAAGGAGGATGATATGGACACGTCCCTGGCTGAGGAAGTTCAGCACACCGCGACTACGCTGCAAGCAGATAGCTTTTTCTTTATGTCGCCTTACCGCAGTTTTACCACGTCCGGCTGTTTTGCCCGTTTTTCTGAACCCGCCGTCGGCGGTGACGATCCGGCGGGTCCCTTTCAGCAGAAATTAGCTCAGGCTTTCCGGAATGCGAAAAACAGCGGCATTGCCCATCCGGTGATGGTAGGGGCGATCCCCTTCGATACCCGCAAACCGTCCTCGCTGTTTATTCCGCAACGCTGGCAAACCTTCTCCCGCCCGGCGCGTCAGCAGTCCGCACGCTACGCCTCCGGCGCGCAGACGCTGAACGTGCAACAACGCACCGAGATCCCGCCGCAGCCGGTTTTCGAGGAGATGGTGGCCCGCGCCGCGTCGCTCACCGCCACGCCGCAGGTGAATAAGGTGGTGCTGTCGCGCCTGATTGATATTGCCACCGACAAACAGATTGATAGCAGCGCGCTGATGGAGCGTCTTATCGCCCAGAACCCGGCGAGCTTTAACTTCCACGTACCGCTGGAAGACGGCGGCGTGCTGCTGGGCGCCAGCCCGGAACTGCTGCTGCGTAAAGAGGGCGCGCACTTTAGTTCGCTGCCGCTGGCGGGCTCTGCGCGCCGTCAGCCGGACGATGTGCTGGATCGCGAAGCGGGCACTAAGCTGCTGGCCTCCGAAAAAGACCGTCACGAGCACGACCTGGTAACCCAGGCGATGAAAACCATTCTGGAACCGCGCAGCCATCATCTGAGCATGCCGGCTTCCCCGCAGCTCATTACCACCCCAACGCTGTGGCATCTGGCCACGCCGGTTGAGGGTGACGCGCGTGAAAACGAGAACGCCCTGACGCTGGCCTGCCTGCTGCACCCGACCCCGGCCCTGAGCGGTTTCCCGCATCAGGCGGCAAAAGAACTCATTGCCGAGCTGGAGCCCTTCGACCGCGAACTGTTCGGCGGCATTGTTGGCTGGTGCGACAGCGAAGGTAACGGCGAGTGGGTGGTAACTATCCGCTGCGCGCGGCTGCATCAAAATACCGTTCGCCTGTTTGCCGGCGCGGGCATTGTGCCTGCTTCCTCCCCGGTGGGCGAGTGGCGCGAGACGGGCGTGAAGCTCTCCACCATGCTCAACGTGTTTGGTTTGCACTAAGGAATACTCATGACCATCCCTTTTACCCGCTGGCCTGAGGATTTTGCCCGGCGCTACCGTGAAAAAGGCTACTGGCAGGATCTGCCGCTGACCCACATCCTGACGGACCATGCGGACAGCGATGCGGTCGCGATAATTGACGGCGATCGCCGCATTACCTACCGCGCGTTTAATCAGGCGGTGACGAATCTGGCGTCCGCCCTTCAGGCGCAGGGGCTGCATCGCGGCGAGACCGCGCTGGTGCAGCTCGGCAACGTGGCCGAGTTCTACATCACCTTCTTCGCGCTACTGCAAATCGGCGTCGCGCCGGTCAACGCGCTCTTTAGCCATCAGCGCAGTGAACTCAACGCCTACGCGGAGCAGATCAAACCCGCCGTACTGATTGCCGATCGCGACCACGCGCTGTTCTCGGGCGATGATTTTCTCAACACCTTTGTGGATGCGCATCGCTCGGTACGCGTTGTGCTGCTACGCGGCGATAAGGGCGAACACGCGCTGGAGGCGGCGATTTCACGCCCGGCGGACAATTTCATCCCGAACCCGACGCCCGCCGACGAAGTGGCGTTCTTCCAGCTCTCCGGCGGCAGCACCGGCACGCCGAAGCTGATCCCGCGTACGCACAACGACTACGACTACAGCATTCGCCGCAGCAACGAAATCTGCGGTATCACTGCGCACACCCGCTATCTGAACGCGCTTCCCGCGGCGCACAACTACGCCATGAGTTCGCCGGGATCGTTAGGCGTTTTCACGGCGGGCGGCTGCGTGGTGCTGGCGAACGATCCGAGCGCCACGCTCTGCTTCCCGCTGATTGAGCAGCATCAGATCAACGTCACCTCGCTGGTGCCGCCCGCGGTCAGCCTGTGGTTGCAGGCGATTGCCGACGGCGCGGGGAACGCCCAGCTGAAATCCCTCGAACTGCTCCAGGTAGGCGGCGCACGTCTCTCCGCCACGCTTGCGGCGCGCATTCCGGCGGAAATTGGCTGCCAGCTTCAGCAGGTGTTTGGCATGGCGGAAGGGCTGGTGAACTACACCGCCCTCGACGATGCGCCGGAGCGCATCATCAATACCCAGGGCCGCCCGATGTGCCCGGACGACGAAGTGTGGGTGGCGGACGAGGACGGCAACCCGCTGCCGCGCGGGGAAGTCGGACGCCTGATGACGCGCGGCCCGTACACCTTCCGCGGCTATTTCAACAGCCCGGAACACAACGCCAGCGCCTTTGATGCCAACGGTTTCTACTGCTCGGGCGATCTGATCGCCATCGACGAGCAGGGTTACATCACCGTGCAGGGGCGCGAGAAAGATCAGATCAACCGCGGTGGCGAGAAGATCGCCGCCGAAGAGATCGAAAACCTGCTGCTGCGCCACGACGCGGTGATCCACGCCGCGCTGGTGAGCATGGAGGACAGCCTGCTGGGCGAAAAAAGCTGCGCGTACCTGGTGGTGAAACAGCCCCTGCGCGCGGTGGAGGTGCGACGCTTCCTGCGCGAGCAGGGCGTTGCCGAATTTAAGCTGCCGGACCGCGTGGAGAGCGTGGATGCGCTTCCGCTCACGCCGGTCGGCAAAGTTGATAAGAAACAGTTGCGCCTGTGGCTTGCTGAACGCGCCCGGGGCTGAGGAACAGAGAATGGCCATTCCAAAATTAACTGCATACGCGCTGCCAACCGCCGCCGAACTGCCGACCAGTAAAGTGAACTGGGCGTTTGAACCGGAGCGCGCCGCGCTGCTGATCCACGATATGCAGGAGTACTTCCTGAACTTCTGGGGCGAAAATAGCGACATGATGCAGCAGGTAGTGGCGAACATCGCTAAACTGCGCGCGTACTGCAAAGAGCACAATATTCCGGTGTACTACACCGCGCAGCCGAAAGATCAGAGCGATGAAGACCGTGCCCTGCTGAACGACATGTGGGGGCCGGGCCTGACCCGTTCGCCGGAGCAGCAGCGCATCGTCGCTGAGCTGACCCCGGATGAAGCGGACACCGTGCTGGTGAAGTGGCGCTACAGCGCGTTTCACCGCTCGCCGCTGGAGCAGATGCTGAAAGAGACCGGGCGCAACCAGCTTTTGATCACCGGCGTATACGCCCACATCGGCTGCATGACCACCGCCACCGACGCCTTTATGCGCGACATCAAACCGTTCTTTATCGCCGACGCGCTGGCGGATTTCACCCGCGACGAGCACCTGATGTCGCTGAAATACGTGGCCGGGCGTTCGGGCCGCGTGGTGATGACCGACGAGCTGCTGCCGTCCGTTCCGGCAACGAAAGCCGCGCTGCGCGCGCTGATCCTGCCGCTGCTGGACGAGTCCGACGAGCCGATGGATGATGAAAACCTGATCGACTACGGTCTGGATTCAGTACGGATGATGGCGCTCGCCGCCCGCTGGCGCAAAGTGCACGGCGACATTGATTTCGTGATGCTGGCAAAAAATCCGACCCTCGATGCCTGGTGGGCGCTGCTCTCCCGCGAGGTGAAGTGATGGCTTTTGATTTTACCGGTAAAACCGTCTGGGTGACGGGCGCGGGTAAGGGCATTGGCTATGCGACCGCGCTGGCATTTGTGGAGGCCGGGGCGCAGGTGACCGGGTTCGATCTGGCTTTCCCTCACGGCGAATATCCGTTTGCCACCGAAACGCTGGACGTGGCGGATGCGGCGCAGGCGAGTGACGTCTGCGGGCGTTTGCTCAGCAGCCTTGAGCGGCTCGACGTGCTGGTTAACGCAGCGGGCATTCTGCGTATGGGCGCGACGGATCAGCTTTCGCAGGAGGACTGGCAGCAGACCTTTGCGGTCAACGTCGGCGGCGCGTTCAACCTGTTCCAGCAGACGATGGGCCAGTTCCGTCGTCAGCAGGGCGGGGCGATTGTGACCGTAGCCTCTGACGCGGCGCACACGCCGCGCATAGGCATGAGCGCCTACGGCGCGTCGAAAGCGGCGCTGAAAAGCCTGGCGCTGACAGTCGGGCTGGAACTGGCGGGCAGCGGCGTACGCTGTAACCTGGTGTCGCCGGGTTCAACGGATACCGACATGCAGCGCACCCTGTGGACCAGCGACGATGCGGAACAGCGGCGCATTCGCGGCTTTGGCGAGCAATTCAAGCTCGGCATTCCGCTTGGTAAAATTGCCCGTCCGCAGGAGATTGCTGCGACCGTGCTGTTCCTGGCATCTGATGCCGCCAGCCATATCACCTTGCAGGATATCGTGGTGGACGGCGGCTCCACGCTGGGGGCGTAATGATCTGGAAACGTCATTTAACGCTCGAGGAGCTGAACGCCACCAGCCTGAATACGATGGTGGGGCACCTTGGCATCGTCTATACCCGCCTCGGGGACGATACGCTGGAAGCCGAAATGCCGGTGGATGCGCGTACCCATCAGCCGTTTGGCCTGCTGCACGGCGGCGCCTCGGCGGCGCTGGCGGAAACGCTGGGCTCGATGGCCGGTTTTCTGATGACCCGTGACGGGCAGAACGTGGTGGGTACGGAACTGAATGCCACGCACCACCGCGCAGTCTCACACGGTAAGGTACGCGGCGTGTGTCAGCCGCTGCATCTGGGCCGTTCCAGCCAGAGCTGGGAGATCGTGGTGTTCGACGAGCAGGGACGGCGGTGCTGTACCTGTCGGTTGAGTACGATGGTGTTGGGGTAAGTCATTCAGCTGAAAGTGATCGGCTTAACACTGTGGTGTAAATCTCTGGTTTGACCACGCATTATTGCGTTTCAAAGTTGTTAAATTTTACCCGTTGTTCTAGAAACAAAATGTAACATCTAACTGTTTCACAACAACGGACAACAACTATGAACAACTCAGGGAAATACCTTACGTGGGCGGTGCTCTCCGTGGTGGGAGCCTTTGCCCTGGGCTATATCGCCCTCAACCGGGGGGAGCAGATCAACGCGCTGTGGATCGTCGTCGCCTCCGTCTGCATTTATCTGATCGCATACCGTTTTTATGGCCGCTATATCGCAAAGACGGTGCTGGGCGTAGACGGCACGCGCATGACGCCTGCCGTGCGCCACAACGATGGTCTGGACTACGTGCCGACCGATAAAAAAGTGCTGTTCGGTCACCATTTCGCGGCGATTGCCGGGGCAGGCCCGCTGGTGGGGCCGGTACTGGCCGCGCAGATGGGCTACCTGCCGGGGATGATCTGGATCCTCGCGGGGGTGGTGCTGGCGGGCGCGGTGCAGGACTTCATGGTGCTGTTCGTCTCCACCCGTCGCGACGGTCGTTCGCTGGGTGAGCTGGTGAAAGAAGAGATGGGGGCAACCGCCGGGGTGATTGCGCTGGTGGCGACCTTTATGATCATGGTGATCATCCTCGCGGTGCTGGCGATGATCGTGGTGAAAGCCTTGACCCACAGCCCGTGGGGAACCTATACCGTCGCCTTCACCATACCGCTGGCGCTGTTCATGGGGATCTACATTCGCTACCTGCGTCCGGGGCGCATTGGTGAAGTGTCAGTCATTGGCCTGGTGTTCCTGGTGTTTGCCATTATCTCCGGCGGCTGGGTGGCGGAAAGCCCGACCTGGGCACCGTTCTTCGACTTCACCGGCGTGCAGCTGACCTGGATGCTGGTAGGCTACGGCTTCGTGGCGGCGGTGCTGCCGGTATGGCTGCTGCTGGCCCCGCGTGACTACCTCTCTACCTTCCTGAAAATCGGCACCATCGTCGGGCTGGCGATCGGCATTCTGATTATGCGCCCGACCCTGACCATGCCTGCGCTGACCAAATTTATTGACGGCACCGGCCCGGTCTGGACCGGCAATCTGTTCCCGTTCCTGTTTATCACCATCGCCTGTGGGGCGGTGTCGGGCTTCCACGCGCTGATTGCCTCCGGGACCACGCCGAAGATGCTGGCGAATGAGAATCAGGCCTGCCTGATTGGCTACGGCGGCATGCTGATGGAGTCCTTCGTGGCGATTATGGCGCTGGTCTCCGCCTGCATTATTGACCCGGGCGTGTATTTCGCGATGAACAGCCCGATGGCGGTCCTGGCTCCGGCGGGCACCGTTGACGTGGTCGCTTCCGCCGCGCAGGTGGTGAGCGGCTGGGGTTTTGCGATTACGCCTGAAACGCTGACGCATATCGCTAATGAGGTCGGCGAGCAGTCGATTATCTCCCGCGCAGGCGGGGCACCAACGCTGGCGGTGGGCATGGCCTACATCCTGCACGGCGCGCTGGGCGGGCTGATGGATGTCTCGTTCTGGTATCACTTCGCCATTCTGTTCGAGGCGCTGTTTATTCTGACGGCGGTGGATGCCGGTACGCGCGCGGCGCGCTTTATGTTGCAGGATCTGCTGGGGGTGATCTCCCCGAATCTGAAGCGTACCGATTCACTCCCGGCTAACCTGCTGGCGACAGCGCTGTGCGTGCTGGCGTGGGGCTACTTCCTGCATCAGGGCGTGGTCGACCCGCTGGGCGGGATTAACACCCTGTGGCCGCTGTTCGGTATCGCCAACCAGATGCTGGCGGGCATGGCCCTGATGCTCTGCGCGGTAGTGCTGTTCAAGATGAAGCGCCAGCGTTACGCATGGGTGGCGCTGGTGCCAACGGCGTGGCTGCTGATCTGTACCCTGACCGCGGGCTGGCAGAAAGCCTTCAGCCCGGACAACAAGGTGGGCTTCCTGGCGATCGCCAACAAGTTCCAGGCGATGATCGACAGCGGTAAGATCCCGGCACAGTACACCGAATCTCAGCTGTCGCAGCTGGTGTTTAACAACCGTCTGGACGCCGGGCTGACCATCTTCTTTATGGTGGTGGTTGTGGTGCTGGCGTTGTATTCTCTGAAAACCGCGCTGGCGGCGTTGAAAGTCGCCAAACCGACGGCGAAAGAGACGCCGTATGAGCCAATGCCTGAGAACCTGGACGAGATTGTCACCCAGGCGAAAGGGGCGCATTAACATTACCAAACCCCCTCACCCCACCCCTCTCCCCAAAGGGGAGAGGGTGTTAAAGTTCCCTCTCCCCTTTGGGGAGAGGGTCAGGGTGAGGGGAATACAAACGAGAAACTGATTATGTTCGACACCCTTTCCAAAGCAGGTAAATACCTGGGCCAGGCCGCTAAAATGATGATTGGCGTGCCGGATTACGACAACTACGTCGAGCATATGCGCGTCAACCACCCGGACCAGACGCCCATGACCTACGAAGAATTTTTCCGCGACCGTCAGGACGCCCGCTACGGCGGCAAGGGCGGGGCGAAGTGCTGTTAACCCTCTTTTGGTAAATAGAGGCTGATCTGCTCCTGTTTACAGCCGTAAATTGCCGCCAGCTTTTCGCGGGTGCGCTTTTGCGGTCGGGAGTCCAGCGCTTCCAGCTGTGATACGGCGGACTGGCTGATGCCAAGCTTCTCCGCCACCTCCTGCTGGGACATGCCGCGTAAAATGCGCCAGGCGGCCTGTAGGCTGACGTTCTCGTTATGCATGATGTCGCACACTTCACCCGGTAAACCTACGTTATCGTAGATGTCTGATTCGTAAGGGATGTCTTCCCAGTCGTTTTCATCATCGTCATCGTACTCAAGCATGGCTAAACGCATGCGAAAATATTCACCGTAGGGTATGACAACATACTGTTTTTTTCCTTCTTCATCCTTGATGAACTGAATAGCCATATTCCGTATGCTCCTCATGAAGGTAGGTAGTGGTTGTCCGGCGTTTTACTGCCACTACGTAGCAGATATCACCCGGCGGGTCTCCGAAGGTGTAAATGACCCTGTAATCACCTAATCGCAACCTGTAGTGGTTTTCGGGAGAAGATAATTTCTTGATATCCGCGACAGGTGATGTTTTATCGTCCATCTTCTCCAGCCTGAATTTAATGCGGTTCTGATATCGAGGATCGATTTTAGAAAACTGCTTCTCTGCTGTTTTAGACCACACAATCTTCATCCGTACCTCCACTGTACGCCCACACAAAATATAAGGAAATAATAAGACTATTAGATAAATTCCGAATTTCTAATGAGGTACTGTAGAGCGGAGAATAACCGCGAGAAAGCGGCAAAACGCGAATCGTCGAGGCGGCTCGAACAGGCCTCTGCCGGGCGACAGAGGCATACAGTAAATTTGCGATCAGGCGTTCAGACCGCCGTCGACATCCAGACCGGTGCCGGAAATTTGCCCCGCAGCCGGGCTGGCGAGGAAGGTGACTGCCGCTGCGATATCCTCCGGCTGGCCGTAATGGCCCAGGGCAATAAGCTGACGCTGAGAGTCAGCCTGCTCACCGTCTTCCGGGTTCATATCGCTGTTGGTCGGGCCGGGGTGGACCAGGTTGACGGTAATGCCGCGCGGGCCTAAATCACGGGCCAGACCTCGGGTGAGAGAGTTAAGGGCAGACTTGGTCATCGAGTAGACGGCGATCCCCGGCTGCGCCACGCGGTTCGCCAGACAGCTGCCAATGTTGATGATGCGTCCGCCGTCCGACATATGCACCAGCGCTTCCTGAATGGCGATCACCACGCCGCGGATGTTGACGTTGATCAGAGCGTCGATGTCCGCCAGGGTCATGGACTCCAGCGGGCCGCCGCGCGCAATCCCGGCGTTATTGACCAGAATATCCAGCCCGCCGAGGGAGCGCGCCGCCTGCGTGACCGCATCCTGAATCGCCTGCGCGCTGGCGCTGTCGGCCTGAATCGCCTCGCCGTGTCGCCCCAGCGCGTTGATCTCATCGACGACCTGCTGGGCTTTATCGACGGATTTTTCGTAGGTGATAACCACATCGGCACCGGCTCGCGCCAGCGACAGCGCAATCGCCCGACCCAGCCCACGACTGGCGCCGGTAACCAGCGCCTTTTTACCTGTTAAATCGATCTGCATGATGACCTCGTTGCAAGAGTGGAGAGAATCATCATTAGGTATAGCCCGTCGGCGCAATTAACGGCTGAAGGATTCCACCTTCGCAAACGCGGCGCGCAGCACCTCAGGCGTTAACGTCACCGGCAGATAGTGAATCGACTCCACCGGGCGCAGGGTGTGGGCAATGACCTTATCCAGCTCGTCGCGGTTGTGAATATCGACGTCCAGCTCGCGAAGCGTGATTGGCAGGTTAAAGCGCCGGTACGCCGCCACCAGCTGCGCCAGCACGTCGTCCTGACCGAGCAGGGCGCTCTGGACCAGAATGCCATAGGCCACCTTGGTGCCGTGCAGGTATTTTTCCGTCTGCGGCAGCACGGTTAAGCCGTTGTGCACCGCGTGCGCCGCCGCCACGCGGGTATAGCGCTCACCCAGACCGCCGACCATTCCGCCTCCGGCAATAATCGCATCCACCACGTCCCGGAACGCCTGCGTCTGTTCGCCGCGCTGCTGATCTGCAAGCGCCTCTTCGCTGCGTTCCAGCAGCACGTCGCGGATCGCCAGCGCACCGTTCAGGCCAAGACGCACGGTCAGCGGCAGACTCTCAGGTTGAGGGGCGAGCACCGCCGCTTCGTACCACTTCGCCAGCGTATCGCCGATGCCCGCCAGCAGGTATTCCGCCGGGGCGTTAAGGATGATCTGCGGCTCCACCAGCACCAGAAAGTTGGCGTCGTCAAAAATCTCAAACTGTAGCGCCTGACCGGCATCGTTGTACCACACGGAGAGCGGGGTCCACGCCGCGCAGGTGGCGGCGATAGTGGGAATGCCCACGAACGGCACGCCCAGACGACGCGCCACGGCCTTGACGGTATCCATTACCGCACCGCCGCCCACGCCAATCACCACGCTGGTTTCACTTCCCGACTCGTTTACCAGATGAATGACGTCACGCTCGCTGCAATGGCCCTTAAACAACAGATGTTTTGCCCCCGTCGCGTTAAAACTCTGCGGCAGATAAGGGCGTGCGCCATCGATTGCCCGCTCGCCGTAGATCCACACCGCGCGGGAAAGTTGTTCCGGAGTAAAGAAATTATCCAGGTGTGCAAGGCTTCCCGGATGAGAGAAGTAGTTCGCCGGGCCGGGTACGACGCGGATATCGGTGTTGCTCATGAAGTTGTCCTTTTTTAGCAAGCGCTAACCCGATGTTATGTCTGGACATCCGGATGGCTAATAATATTTCGCTTTATCTTATGCCTTTTCCGTCGTTGTCAGTCAACCGGAGCTGTGAAAAATTCGCTAAATCAGAAGAGTAATGAAGGATTTACGCGGATGGTTTCCAGTCGCCTTGAGATGCGCGGTATCAGCCTGGCCTTTTCCGGCTTTCAGGCCCTGTCGCGCGTGGATTTCACCCTGAACGGCGGGTCGGTGCATGCGCTGACCGGCGCCAACGGCGCGGGGAAATCGACGCTGATGGCGGTGCTGTGCGGGACGCACGACCACTATGAAGGCGAAATCTGCATTAACAACCAGCCGGTAAGCATCCGCGAGCCGCTGGACGCCAAACGGCTGGGCATCCACCTCGTGCAGCAGGAGGTGGACGTGGCGCTGATCCCGGGGTTAAGCATTGCTGAAAACATCATGCTCGACCAGCTGGCGCAGCCAGGGCACCGCTACCGCTGGCGCGACATCCGCCAGCAGGCGCGGCAGGCGCTGGCGCAGCTGGATGTTTCGCTCGACGTTCGCCGCTCCATCGACAGCTGCACGCTGGCTGAAAAACAGCAGATTTTGCTGGCACGCGCTTTGTCCCACCACTGCCGTTTTTTAATTCTTGACGAGCCCACCGCGCCGCTGGACGCGCACGAGAGCGAGCGTCTGTTTGCGGTGGTAAGACGTCTGCAACAGCAGGGCATCGGCGTGGTGTTTATCTCTCACCGCATTCACGAGCTAAAAGCTATCTGCGACACCCTCACGGTGCTGCGCGACGGCAGGCTGATTGAGTCTGGCCCGATGGCCGATCTCAGCGGTGAAGAGATTGTTGAGAAGATGCTCGGCCACGAGCTGAGCGATATCTATCCGCCCCCGCGCCCGCCGCACGGCGACGAAACGTTGCTGCGGGTTGAAGGGCTGCACGACGACGCGCTGCTGAAAGATATCTCTCTGCACCTGCGCAAGGGCGAAATTCTCGGCATTGCCGGGCTGGCGGGCGCGGGCAAAACCGAACTCTGTAAGGCGCTGTTTGGCGCCAGTAAAAGCCGCGTCGCGAACGGCGAGCTGAACCATCAGGACTGGAAACCGCGCGACCCGGCGGACTCGGTGCTGCGCGGCCTGGCGCTGGTGCCGGAAGAGCGGCGCAAAGAGGGCATTTTTATCGACGAGACGGTGAGCATGAATCTTGCCGTGTGCGCCGATAACAGCTTCTCGCGCTGGAGCCTGTTCGGCCATCGTCAGGCGTGGCGCTGGGCGGAGGAGGTGATCGCCCGCGTCGGCGTTCGCGCCCGCGGTCCCGGGCAGGTTTTGCGACGTCTCTCCGGCGGCAACCAGCAGAAGGTCGCCATCGGTAAATGGTTGCGTAATGACGCCAGCGTGCTGATATTCGACGAGCCGACCAAAGGCGTGGACGTGAAGGCCAAAACCGATCTGTTTCAGCTTATCGACGGCCTGGCGCGCGAGGGCAAAGGGGTGATTTACGCCTCCGGCGAGTTCGCCGAGCTGGTGGGGCTCTGCGACCGCATCTGCGTGCTGTGGGACGGGCGCATCGTGGCGGAAATCGCCGGGGCAGAGGCCCGGGAAGAGACACTACTTTATTATTCAACCGGAGGAACGGCGTCGTGAGCAAGGCCCTTTCAGTGACCGCGGCGGCGTCTGGCCGTCAGCAACTATTCGATTTTCTTTATAAGTGGGGCATGCTGCTGACCGTCGTCGCGCTGGTGGCCGTCTTTGGCCTGGCGTCGGACAGCTTCCTCGATCCGAACAACATCATCAACATTCTGCGCTCGATTGCCATCGTGACGGTGATTGCCATCGGCGTGTCGATCTCCCTGACCGTCGGCGGGTTCGATCTCTCGGTGGGATCCACCGCGTCGCTGGCGAACGCGCTGGTGATTTCGCTCTTCGTCTGGCACGGCTTCGGCACCACCGAGTCGATTGTAATCACTCTCGCGCTCTGCACGCTGGTCGGCCTGTTTAACGCTTTCCTGATCGTCATCCTGCGTATTCCGGACATGCTCGCCACCCTCGCCAGCCTGTTTGTCATCCAGGGCGTGGCGATGACCTACAGTTACGGCGGGTCGATTACTGAGAACATGGTGCTGCCGAGCGGCGACATGGCGGAAGGCACCATCCCTGCGACGTTCAGCCTGCTGGGACAGGTACCGACTATCGTGATCGTCATGCTGGTGGTGACGGTGCTGGCGCAGCTTGGCCTCTCGTTGACCACTCACGGTCGTCGGATGTACGCCATTGGCGGTAACCCGGAAGCGGCGCGCCTCTCGGGGATTCGCACCACGCGCTACAAGGTGGCGGCCTACGTGATTGCCTCCCTGCTGGCGGGCCTGGGCGGGATTTTGCTGGCCTCGCGTATTGGCTCATCGCAGGTGAACGCGGGCGGCGGTTACCTGATGGATGCGGTGGCGGCGGCGTGGATCGGCTTCTCGCTGGCCGGGTCCGGCAAGCCGAATGCCCTGGGGACCCTGGTCGGGGCGGTGATTCTCGGCGTGCTGTCGAACGGGCTGGTGATGCTCTCCGTGCCGTATTACGCCATGGACATTATAAAAGGGCTGGTGCTCGCGGTAGCGCTGGCGATTACCTACATACAAAAACGCTGACAACACAACGGGATAAAAAATGAAAAAGATTGCACTCTCTTTGGTGGCATTAGGGTTATTCACCGCTCTGCCTGGCTTCGCGGCCACGCCCGCACCGCTCCCGGCGGCCATTGCCAACCATGACGGCCCCATTCGCATTGCGGTGATCCGCAACCTCGGCTCAGACGACAACACCACGCAGTTTGTTGCCGGGGCCATTCAGGAAGGGAAAAAGCTCGGCTTTAAGGTCAGCACCTTTTTGAGCAACGGGGATGACGCTAAATTCCAGGACTTCGTGAACCAGGCCATCAGCCAGAAATATGACGGGATCATCCTGTCTCAGGGCCGCGATCCGTACTCCACCGCGCTGGTAAAAAAGGCGGTGGATGCCGGGATCAAGGTCGCCGTATTTGATACCGCCGTCAACGGCGAGATCCCGGGCGTGACCGTTACCCAACAGGACGATGCCTCTCTGACCAATCTCTCCTTCGGCCAGCTGGCGAAAGATTTCAACGGCAAGGCCAATATCGTCAAGCTGTGGGTAGCGGGCTTCCCGCCGATGGAGCGTCGTCAGGCGGCGTATAAAGAGTTGCAAAAGCAATACCCGGAGATTAAAGAGCTGGAGTCCATCGGCGCGGTCTCCTCTGACGTGCAGGGCGACACCGCCAACAAGGTGGGTGCGATCCTGGCGAAATACCCGAAAGGCAAAATCGACGCCATCTGGGGGACCTGGGATGCCTTCAGCCAGGGCGCGTATAAGGCGCTGAAAGAGAACGGCCGCACCGAGATCAAACTCTACAGCATCGACATCTCCAACCAGGATTTACAGCTGATGCGCGAGCCGGGTAGCCCGTGGAAGGTGAGCGTGGCGGTAGATCCGAAGCTGATTGGCGCGACCAACGTACGCCTGATCGCCAACAAGATTGCCGGTGAAGCCACGCCTGCCACCTACGACTTCAAAGCCGCTGCGATCCCGCAGGCGCTGCTGACCGCGCAGCCGGGGGCGGTGAACGTGGCGTCGCTGGGCAAAATCATTCCGGGCTGGGGCCAGACGGAAGATTTTATCGCGCCGTGGTTTGCGACGCTGGAAGCGAAAAATAAATGAGCATGCTTCCTACGCCAGAATACAGCCGCAATATGCGGCTGATTGGCCATAGCGACCAGGGCGGTCGCCCGGACGGCGTGCAGCTGATGGTGCACCGCGGCTTTGCGTATATCGGCCATATGGTGTCGCAGGGCTTTTCGATTGTCGACGTGCGCGATCCAAAAAATCCGAAACCCGCGGGCTATGTCCCCGCGCCGCCGGGCACCTGGAACGTGCACCTCCAGGCGCATGACGACCTGCTGCTGGTGATCAACGCCCGGGATCTGTTTGCCGATGCCCGCTTCGCCGACGAGAAGGTCTACTACACCCGTCAGGTAGGAGAGACCGTCAGCGACGTTCAGGACAGGGGCTGGAGCGCCGGGCTTCGCGTTTTTGATATCTCCACGCCGGACAGGCCGCGCGAAATCGGCTTTCTGTCGCTGAGCGGCATCGGCATTCACCGCATCTGGTACGTCGGTGGCCGCTGGGCGTACGTGTCGGCGCTGATCGACGGTTTTACCGACTACATTTTCCTGACCATTGACCTGGCGGACCCGCGCAAGCCCGAGGTGGCGGGGCGCTGGTGGCTGCCGGGGATGAACCAGGCCGCAGGCGAACAGCCGGACTGGCCGGAAGGGAAACGCTACGCGCTGCACCACGCGATTATTGCGGGGGATACCGCGTACGGCAGCTGGCGCGACGGCGGCCTGACGCTGCTGGACGTGAAGGATCGCACCCAGCCTAAGCTCATTAGCCACCGTAACTGGAGCCCGCCGTTTGGCGGTGGGACGCACACCGCGCTGCCGCTGCCGGACCGCGATCTGCTGGTGGTGCTGGACGAAGCGGTGCTCGATAACCAGGAAGACGGCGAGAAGCTGATCTGGCTGTTTGATATTCGCGAGCCGTCGAACCCGGTGAGTATCTCTACCTTCCCGCAGCCGGATGAAATCGACTATGTGGCGAAAGGGGCGCATTTTGGCCCGCACAACCTGCACGAGAACCGGCCGGGGAGCTTTGTCAGCTCCACGCTGATCTTCGCGACGTATCAGAACGCGGGCGTGCGCGCGTATGACATTTCCAATCCGTATCGCCCGGTGGAAACGGGAGCGCTGGTGCCCGCGGCGCCGGAGAGGATGATGGATACGCGGCCGAATCGCCCGCAGGTGATCCAGTCGTGCGACGTGTTTGTGGATGCGCAGGGGATTATTTACAGCACGGATTATAACGGTGGGTTGTCGGTGATTGAGTATCTGGGGTGAGTGCGGTTTGATGCCCTCACCCCGGCCCTCTCCCACGGGGAGAGGGAGAAAATCAACTGTACTGCCGCACCCGCGCCACCAGCTCTTCCGCGCTGTCGATGCGGTCGGCAATCACAATCAGCGCTTTACCGAGGGATATCGCGTGGCGCAGGCATTCGTGACGCATCGCTTCATCCTGAATGGTGTCGATATCCGCCACATGGGAAAGCCCGACGCTGCGGCGAATCAGCTCGGTGCCGCAGAATCCGATGGCATCGTGCCAGACCTTTTTCAGGAATGCGGAGGCATAGCCCGGTGCGCTGAGTGCGGCGTCGCGGGCTTTCTCGTTTGCCAGCACCTGGAAGCGCTCCGCAAAGGTGTTCCACAGTTCCTGAATATCGGTCAGGCGCTGCTCGCGCGCGGCGGCGGCATCGCGAATGCCGAGGTGCCCCGGCAGGCCGCAGAAGTTCAGCAGCAGGTTGCCGATGGCGGTGCCAACGTCAAAGCCAATCGGCCCGAAATAGCCGAACTCAGCGTCGATGGCCTTCAGGCTGCCGTCGGCCACAAAAATCGAACCGCTGTGAATGTCTCCGTGCAGCAGGGCTTCGGCGTGCGAGAAAAAGCGGTGCTTGAGGGAGGCCACGGCGATTTTAAGCTGGGCGTCGTCGCGCAGGGCGGCAACATCGTTTTCCAGCTCGGCCGGGTAGCTGTTGCGCGCGTGGATCTGGTACGGATCGTTGAAGAACAGATCTTCGGTGATCTCGCACATCTCCGGGTTGATGAATTTTGCCACCTGCGCTTTTTTCTCGTGCGGATGCAGATAAAAATCGCTGGTGTGGAAAAGGGTGTGAGCCAGATATTCCCCCAGCTGACGCGCTGCCTGTGGGTAATAATTATTTCTGATCAGCTCGCCGCGCCAGATGCGATGGCTGGAGAGATCTTCCATCACCATCACCGCCAGTTCCGGATCAAAGTGGTGGATTTTCACGGTGTGCTGAGGGCTGTGCTGGTAATGCTCGACCAGGGTTTGCGCTTCAAGACGGGCACGATCCAGCGTCAGCGGCCAGGATTCGCCGACGCAGCGTACGTAGGGCAGCGCCTGCTTAACGACGATGCGGCTGACGCCCGCGCTGTCGAAAATTTTAAAAACCAGATTGAGGTTGCCGTCGCCCACTTCCTGCGCCTCTACCAGCGATGACGGATCGTCAAGTCCGCCAAACTGCCTGGCATACTCCACGGCGTCCTGAGCGGTAAAGGTACGGTATTGCGACATGGCCTGCTCCTCAGTTTTGCTAATTAAGACATGTAGACGTCTATACATCTGGATTTCATCCTGACACAATGTGCTACAACAACGCAACAGGGAATTAACGACATGCAGACATTACAGACGACCAGCCTGCGGGTGGCGAATAATCAGCTCTTTATTCTCGACCAACAGGCGCTTCCGCAGGAGAAACGCTGGGTGGATGCCTCGACGGTCGAGGCGCTGGTCGGGCATATCCACGCTTTGCGCGTACGTGGCGCGCCGTTGATTGGTCTCTCTGCAAGCCTGCTGCTGGCGCTGTTAGCGGAAAGCGGCAAAAGCCGCGACGAGCTGGCGGTGGCGCTGGAAACCCTGCGCGCCTCCCGCCCGACGGCGGTAAACCTGATGAACAACCTCGACCGCATGAAGCTTGCGCTGTGGGAAGAGGATTTCGTTCCGGCGCTGGTGGCTGAGGCGCTGCGCCTGATTGACGAAGACAAACGGCTCTGCGACGCGATTGCAAAAGCGGGCAGCGCGCTGGTGAAGCCCGGCAGCCGTCTGCTGACCCACTGCAACACCGGCGGGCTGGCGACGGCGGGCGTCGGTACCGCGCTGGGGGTGATTGCTCGCGCGCATAAGGAAGGCAAGGTAAGCAACGTCTGGGTGGATGAAACCCGTCCGCTATTGCAGGGCGGCAGGCTGACCGCGTGGGAACTCGGCGAGCTGGGCGTGCCGTATCAGCTAATTACCGACTCCATGGCCGCCAGCCTGATGGCAAAAGGGCAGGTGGACGCCGTGTGGGTGGGGGCAGACCGCATTGCGGCCAACGGCGACGTGGCGAACAAAATCGGCACCTACTCTCTGGCGGTGCTGGCGAAATTCCACGGCATTCCGTTCTATGTCGCCGCGCCGCAAACGACCCTCGACCCGGACTGCCCGAACGGTGACGCAATCCCGATTGAGCAGCGTGCGGCCAGCGAAGTGACGGGCGTGGCGGGGAGCTTTGGCGCGGTGGAGTGGGCGCCGCAAGAAGCGCAGGTCTATAACCCGGCGTTTGACGTCACCCCCGCCTCGCTGATTAGCGGCTGGGTACTGGATACAGGCGTGGTCACTCCGGACGAGGTGGCGGAAGGGAGATTTGCCTGAGTCCGGCTATCCTTTAAGGGGCTCCCTTAAGAGGACAACATCGTGACGCTCGATCCTGAAACAGACTTAAAACTGGAGCGCGTGGTGGACGCACCGCGCGATCTGCTGTGGCTCTGCTGGACTACGCCAGAGCACATCAAAAACTTCTTCATTCCTGCTCCCCATAAGGTGACCGAATGCGACCTCGACCTGCGCGTGGGCGGGCGGTTCAATACCGTGTTTGAGGTGGACGGGCAGCGGATGGATAACCGGGGCGTATTCCTTGAAATCGATCCGGGGAAAAAGCTGGTCTTTACCGACGGCTATACCGAAGGCTGGAAGCCGGCCGAGAAGCCGTTTATGACGGCAATTTTGCTCCTGGAAGACGCCGGGGAGGGCAAAACCCGCTATACGGCGATAGCGCGCCACCCCACGAAGGAAATCCGCGAGCAGCATGAACAGATGGGATTTCACGAAGGGTGGGGGATTGTGCTGGATCAGCTGGTGGGGTATGTGAAAGGGCTTAACGCTTAGTGCGCGTTGGTGCCCTCACCCCGACCCTCTCCCACAGGGAGAGGGAGAAAAGATCAGGCCAGGCGCGGATACGCATCCGCAATCGCATCCCCGGTAAACTGCGCCACCCAACCCTCCGGGTTATCGAAAATACGAATGGCGGTAAAGTTCGGCTCTGAGCCCATATCAAACCAGTGCGGCGTGCCCGCGGGCACGGAGATCAGGTCGTTTTTCTCGCACAAGACCTGATATACCTCATCGCCGATGTGCAGGCAGAATAATCCCGCCCCTTCCACGAAAAAACGTACTTCGTCTTCGCCGTGGGTGTGTTCGTTCAGGAACTTCGCGCGCAGCGCCTCTTTCTGCGGATTGTCGGCGCGCAGGCTGATCACATCCCAGCTCTGGTAACCTTTCTCTGCCACCAGCTTGTCGATCGCATGCTGATACGCAGCGATCACGGCTTCAGGCGCGGGATCGTGCCCTAAATCGCGATCCGCAGCCCAGCGTTCAAACCGCACGCCTTTTGCGTTGAGCTGTTGGGCAATCTCGGCGGCGTCGGTGCTGTGCCACTGGTGCTGACTGGCGTCTTTATCGGAATAAATGGTCAATGCGCTCATGAAGGGATCTGCTCCGGATTAATCTCGTCAAACTGGTGGATCTGATGGTGATGGCTTGCGCCGTCATCTTCACCGCGAATCAGTTGCAGGGTACGAAAACCCGCCTGTTCAGCCGCGTCCAGCTCCTGATGAATATCCGACAGAAACAGGATCTGCGACGGGGCGATGCCCGTTTGCGCCGCAATATTTTGATAAGACTGCACCTCGCGCTTGGCGCCAATGTGGGTATCAAAATAGCCGCTGAATAAGTGAGTAATATCACCTTCGTCGCTGTAGCCAAATAACAGTTTCTGCGCGGCGACGGAGCCAGAGGAATAAACATAGAGATCAATCCCTTGTGCCTTCCACTTTTCCAGCGCGGGCAGTACGTCAGGATAGAGGTGTCCGGTAAAGTCACCATTGACGTAACCGTCCTGCCAGATGATGCCTTGCAGGGCTTTGAGCGCCGTCGATTTGCGGTCTTCATCCATAAAGGTAAACAGCACGTTGATGAGATCGCTGACGCTGGCATGCGGAGCGCTTATTTCATCGCGCAGGTTGTCCAGAATCGATTTGACCGGCTCGGCGTACTGCTGCGCGGTCACGAAGGCCGCCAGCCGCTCACGCGCGTAGGGGAACAAAACATCATGGACAAAACGGATATCGCTGGTGGTCCCTTCAATATCCGTCACAATCGCGCGAATCATACTCTCTCCCATTGTCGTAAACGCATTTCGCATTCAAATAAGAATTCTAAACCTTCCAGATGACGGCGGGCTTCGGCCACGTCGCGTCCCCAGCAGGTTAAGCCATGGCCGCGCAGAAGAAAACCATAATTAAGCGGGCGTTCCTGCGCGTAATGGGCGATGCGCGAGGCGAGGGCGTCGATGTCCTGGTCGTTATCAAACACCGGGATGGCCACCGTATCCCGATGCGTGGTCTGCCCGGTAATGGATTTTTGCATCTCGAAACCGGTGATCTTCAGCTCGGCCTCGTTCACCAGCCGCGACAGCACCGTGGCATTGACGGTGTGAACGTGCAGGACGGCGTTAGCTTCGGGGAACAGGCGATAGATGAGGGTATGCAGCCCGGTCTCTGCCGACGGTTTACGGCCAGACGGCGCACGGTTGGTGGCGATTTCAACCTGTAGAAAATCGGCGGTGGTCAGGCTACCTTTATCTTTTCCGGATTCGCTCAGCCAGCACAGTTGTTCATCCTGACGCACGGACATATTGCCGCCGGTAGCGGGCGCCCAGCCTTTAGCGCCAATCCAGCGGCAGGCCTCGACCAGGTGTGTGAGTTGCAGGTTGTCTGTCATTTCCTTTTACCCTCTCGGCCAGGAATATTTATATCGTTTAGACGTCTAAGCGTCTTGATTGCCAAAGACTAACATCGTGTTATAGTGTCAGCAACATAAGTATTACAGGCAGGCACACTACAATGAGCAATAACCCGTTGATCCCGCAGAGTAAACTTCCCAATCTCGGCACGACGATTTTTACGCAGATGAGCGCCCTGGCGCAGCAGCACAACGCCATTAACCTCTCACAAGGTTTCCCGGATTTTGATGGGCCGAAATATTTGCAGGAGCGTCTGGCGTACCACGTTGCGCAGGGAGCCAACCAGTATGCGCCGATGACCGGCGTGCAGACGTTGCGTGAAGCCATTGCGGATAAAACGGCGGAGTTATACGGCCATAAGCCTGACGCGAACAGCGATATCACGGTGACGGCAGGGGCGACCGAAGCGCTGTATGCGGCGATAACCGCCCTGGTGCGTACGGGTGATGAGGTGATTTGTTTTGACCCGAGCTACGATAGCTACGCCCCGGCGATTGAACTGGCCGGCGGCGTGGTGAAGCGCGTGGCGCTCCAGCCACCGCATTTTCGCCCTGACTGGCAGGCATTTGCTGCGCTGCTGAGTGACAAAACCCGTCTGGTGATCCTGAATACTCCGCATAATCCGTCGGCGACGGTGTGGCAAAAAGCCGATTTTGCTGCGCTGTGGCAGGCCATCGCCGAACGTGAAATATATGTTCTGAGCGACGAGGTGTATGAGCATATCTGCTTCGCCGAAGAGGGGCATGCCAGCGTGCTGGCGCATCCGCAACTTCGCGAGCGTGCAATCGCGGTATCGTCATTTGGGAAAACCTACCATATGACCGGCTGGAAGGTAGGGTACTGCGTGGCCCCGGCGGCCATTAGCGCTGAGCTGCGCAAAGTGCATCAGTACCTGACGTTTGCCGTGAACACACCGGCTCAGCTGGCGCTGGCGGATATGCTGCGTGCGGAACCCGGGCATTACCGCGAGCTGCCGCACTTCTATCGTGAACGTCGGGATCTGTTTGTGGCGGCGCTGAGCAAAAGCCGCCTGGAAATTTTGCCGTCTGAAGGAACCTATTTCCTGCTGGCCGACTACAGCGCGATTTCCGATCTGGACGACGTGAGTTTCTGCCAGTTGTTGACGAAAGAGGTGGGAGTGGCGGCCATTCCGCTGTCGGTGTTCTGCGCCGATCCCTTCCCGCATAAGCTGATTCGTCTTTGCTTTGCGAAGCAGGAATCGACGCTGCTCGCTGCGGCAGAGCGTCTGGCGACGCTCTGACTATTTCACCGTCCAGGCTTCTGAAAAACGACGGTCTGCGAAGAGTTCGAGCAGACCGTTGATCTGCTTCAGACGCAGCACTTCATCGCTGTCCATACCTAACTCCTGGCCAATTTTCTGCTCACTCCAGCCCATAAGCACCAGTTCTCGCACGATTTCTGACATGGCGTTGATCTGGTGGCGTCCACGCGCGCGGTTGTGACGAATAGTTGCCGCCATGCGATCGAACTTTTCCTGGCGCGCTTTACGCAGGCAGGTAACAGGGAGGTAACCTTTAAGCTGGCGCTTCAGGATCGCCCGGTTACTGCCGATATCATGACGGTGAAAACCATCGACAATTTCGTAGTGCTGTGGCGCATTTTCCGTCACAACGATAGGTTGTGTGAATCCATCCAGCTCCAGTGACTTGCTGAGCAGCCGCTTTTCCGGCGGCGCGACGTTATTTGGGTTGTAATCGTTAGCGGTGATGTTTGTCTTTTTTATCCACAATACGCAATCGACGGGCTGATCGCGAAAAGGGCTGATTTCATGTAATGCCTGACGAAACGCATTAATAGCGGCTATTCGCTCTTCTTCTGAAAGTGCCTGAAGGTACGTTTCCATTTCGGTGATTATTCGTTGTTGCATAAAATCCCCCATTCCTTGCGTTTTGCTTTCACTCTGTCGCTGTAGCGCTGATAGTGTTTAGGCTTATTTGGGCTAAACGAAAGTGCCCGGCACCAATAGTCATTGTTGAGTAAAACCTTACAAATGCGTCGCCAGGAAGGGATATCTTTTGCACCAATGTCACCCTCCTGCGTGTCGGGAATATCGTTCATGCCTCGCTTTTGATACCAGTGGAGATAAACCGCGATTTTGTTGCGGTAATGTTCCGCCGTATTTTGCGGCATGCTGTCGAGTAACAGCATGGCGTATTCGCGCCAGCCGAGATGGTCTGGTTTCAGGATCTTCCGGTGGCCATAAAAATGGTTATCGTGCCCGGCATAAATACCTCCGCTTCGCACGCCGCAGGCGCGTTCACACATCGCCGCCCAGCGTTCGGGTTCAATGACATGATAGAGCCACAAGCCCTGACGCTGTTCCGGGCCAAACGGTTCGCAGATGCGCATATAACGCGGCGGCACCCCCGCCTTGTACATCAGGTCGTATAACGGGTTATAGCAACATTTTGATTTCGCGAACCACGTCCAGATGTCGGCGGTTTTCCAGTCGTACAAGGGGTAGATATACCAGGCGTGCCCACCCGGGGCGACGGTCGTCCAGGGTTTATCGTCAGAAAAGCGCTGCTTACGCGCCGACGCGATAGCCAGAAAGCGGTTGTAAGATTCATCGGCGCGGATCCCCACCATGACGGCGGCAGGACGTCTTTGTGCATACCATTCGGCAAACTCGCGCACGAAGGCTTCAAACGTCATTCCCTGCTGATAAAAATCGAAATAGTGGTAATCGGTAATGGCATCTTCCGGTGGCTGGCGAACCCAGTTTGTCCCGGGTTCCCAGCACTGCCATTCAGGTTGAAACTGTGACAGGGCGTTCTGGGTCGTGAGCGGAAGCGCTACCCACCAGAACTGATGGATAACATCCCGATACAGCGTTCTCATCGTGTCAACATGCTGAATGGTTGAGGAGAATTGCGCTTCCCAGTCCAGAAAGATGACATCTATTTTTCGCTTTAATTGCCGTGCTTTCTGGGCAACGAGATGCAGCATCACGGTAGAATCTTTTCCACCGGAAAAGGAAACGCAGACTCTGGAGAAATTGTTAAGCGTCCAGTCTATGCGTTCCGCAGAAGCGTCTAAAACATTTTCCTGTAAAGGGATTTTATAGATCGACATGATTAATCGCGTCCTGCGTGTTAAATGTCTGGAAAAAAACAAAACGATATTATGGAATTATTTGTCCTTAATTTCACGGGGGCATTTTCTTCGGGTTGCCTTATTTGCATTCACCATGCAAATGTATTTTACGCAGACGGCGGAGAAACGCAGAGCTTATGCATTTTTTCAATGAATGTTGAAAAAACAGTGCTATTCAGTGATGAACGGCTGTAGAGCATATAGATCTTTAATTCAGGCAGCTCAAACGGTGGCTCAAGCCTTTTTAATTTCAACGGTTCTTTATATGTTTCATAGATCGACACCGGGATGAAGCCTAACAGATCAGATGAACAGACCATGGAGATGAGAGAGCTAAGGGAGTCCGTACGAAAAGCAATATTTCTTTCCGGAAACGCGTCATTTGCGCGACTCTGAAACTCTTTTACACCCGGATGAGCACTCTGGTAAAAAGTGAATTTCTCCTGGTATAGCACTTCCAGCGTGACTGCGTCAGCGAGCCTTGGGTGGTCTGCTCTACAGATTAAGGCTATCGGCACCGTGGTGAAGTGGGTGCAGACCACAGAGCGATTGTGGATAGGTGCGATAGAGAAGATGAGATCGGCCTTACGATAGGCCAACAAATCTTCCGCTGATTCGGAGGAAATGAGCATGTCTCTTTGCTCTATCTCATAATTCTCTTCAGATATTAAAAGCTTCAACGGTTCGAGCATCGAACCAGGAGACACCATTTGAGAGCAATAGATAACGAACTTTTTTTTGATGTCCGAGTGATGCATCATGTTGATCGTCTGCTCAAGCTGATTGAGATTTTTTTCCAGATGATGATGCAGGTTGGTACCTACCGTGGTTGGCGTAATTCCCTTCCCTGAACGGATAAACAGGGGGTCATTAAGCTGACCGCGCAGGCGTTGCAGCGACTGGCTGACGGCGGATGGCGTGATATAAAGCGTCTCGGCAGCCCTACTGATACTGAGGTGTTGGTAAATGCATTCGAAGATGACTAACAGATTGAGATCGAATTTTTTTAGGTCGTAGAGGTTTGCCATGTTTCGTCCTGAGTGAGTTGAGTTTGCTGTCGTTATCACATCCTGGAGTACGACAGAGGGAAGTTACCCTTTACAATCCGTGTGAATAACTCGCTTAATTTAAAATTTAAGTGATCTTAATATATCACGGCTTTGGATTATTGAAACATAACTTCAAGACTAATTAAGATAATTTTATCTTTAAAGTTTGATTGAATTATTTGAATGAAAAGTGGTGTTTATATATAGCGTGAAACCCATAATGAAATTAAATTTATAATCTTTCAGAGAACTCTTCGATACTGCCTATCACAGCCATAGGCAGGACTATCCCTCTTATGCATTGCTCAATGCGCGCAGGGGTGCTGTAATCAAAGCGCTGTTACGGCCTTGATACAAGGTATGTAGAGCGCAACGCAACGCCAGCTTCGGCTGGCACTGAATGTACCTGCGGGGAATTCAGGTATCAGGGCCGCCCGTTGAGGCGGCCTTTTTACTTTCAGGCTTTCCTGTAAAAGGTTCACCTTGCTGTCTTGTTGCTGTTGTAAGGTTTGGCTGATTGATTTGATAAAGCATACGCATTAGCCCCGATGGATAAAGTTGGTTACCTTACATCTCAACGAAAACACGGAGGAAGTACAGATGTCTTTGATTAACACTAAAATTAAACCTTTCAAAAACCAGGCGTTCAAAAACGGTGAGTTCATCGAAGTAACCGAGAAAGATATCGAAGGCCGCTGGAGCGTGTTCTTCTTCTATCCGGCTGACTTCACCTTCGTTTGCCCGACCGAACTGGGCGACGTGGCAGACCACTACGAAGAACTGCAAAAGCTGGGCGTAGACGTTTACTCTGTTTCTACCGATACCCACTTCACCCACAAAGCGTGGCACAGCAGCTCTGAAACTATCGCGAAAATCAAATACGCGATGATCGGCGACCCGACTGGCGCCCTGACCCGTAACTTCGACAACATGCGTGAAGATGAAGGCCTGGCAGACCGCGCGACCTTCGTTGTTGACCCGCAGGGCATTATCCAGGCTATCGAAGTTACCGCTGAAGGTATCGGCCGTGATGCATCTGACCTGCTGCGCAAAGTGAAAGCGGCTCAGTACGTTGCTTCTCACCCAGGCGAAGTGTGCCCGGCGAAATGGAAAGAAGGCGAAGCGACGCTGGCGCCATCTCTGGACCTGGTCGGCAAGATCTAAATTTCCGTTGTTTTTCACGCCATAGCTGCGTTGGCGTCGCCTGCTCACCCCGGTCACTTACTTTAGTAAGCTCCCGGGGATTCTCAGGCTAGCCGCCTTGCTCTGACGCGAAATACTTTGGAAATTGTTTCAGTCATGGGCGCTCCCCGCGCCCATTTCATTCCAGCACCATGATGCAAGTTGCATTCAGGCAGCCCGTATAAGGCGGCTTGCATGATGACGTTTTAAGAGAGGGAAGAATAATGCTCGACACTAACATGAAAACCCAGCTCAAGGCCTACCTTGAGAAACTGACCAAACCTGTTGAGCTGATTGCCACGCTGGACGACAGCGCGAAATCGGCAGAAATCAAAGCACTGCTGACAGAGATTGCTGAGCTGTCGCCGAAAGTGACCTTCAAAGAAGACAACACGCTGGCAGTCCGTAAGCCTTCTTTCCTGATCGCCAACCCAGGGTCTGACCAGGGGCCGCGTTTCGCGGGCTCTCCGCTGGGGCACGAATTTACGTCCCTGGTGCTGGCGCTGCTGTGGACCGGTGGTCATCCGTCAAAAGAAGCGCAGGCGCTGCTGGAGCAGATCCGCGATATCGACGGTGATTTTGAGTTTGAAACCTATTACTCGCTCTCCTGCCACAACTGCCCGGACGTGGTGCAGGCGCTAAACCTGATGTCTGTCCTCAACCCACGCATTAAGCACACGGCGATTGACGGCGGTACGTTCCAGAACGAAATCACCGAGCGCAACGTGATGGGCGTTCCGGCGGTTTACCTGAATGGCCAGGAGTTCGGCCAGGGACGCATGACGCTGACCGAAATCGTCGCCAAAGTGGATACCGGCGCAGAAAAACGCACGGCGGTAGAGCTGAACCAACGCGATGCGTACGATGTGCTGATTGTCGGTTCCGGCCCGGCGGGCGCGGCGGCAGCGGTCTACTCCGCACGTAAAGGGATCCGTACCGGTCTGATGGGCGAGCGTTTCGGTGGTCAGGTTCTGGATACCGTAGACATTGAAAACTACATTTCCGTGCCGAAAACCGAAGGCCAGAAGCTGGCCGGTGCGTTGAAAGCGCACGTCAGCGACTACGACGTGGATGTCATTGACAGCCAGAGCGCCAGCAAACTGGTTCCGGCGGCGGTCGAGGGTGGTTTGCACCAGATTGAAACGGCGTCCGGCGCGGTGCTGAAGGCGCGCAGCGTGATCATTGCCACCGGCGCGAAATGGCGCAACATGAACGTCCCGGGCGAAGATCAGTATCGCACCAAAGGCGTGACCTATTGCCCCCACTGTGACGGCCCGCTGTTCAAAGGTAAACGCGTCGCGGTGATCGGCGGCGGTAACTCCGGCGTGGAAGCGGCTATCGATCTGGCGGGAATTGTGGAACACGTTACCCTGCTGGAGTTCGCTCCGGAGATGAAAGCGGACCAGGTGTTGCAGGATAAGGTGCGTAGCCTGAATAACGTCGACATTGTGCTCAATGCCCAGACGACAGAAGTGAAAGGCGACGGCAGCAAAGTGACTGGTCTGGAATACCGTGACCGCGTGAGCGGCGATATCCACAGCGTAGCGCTGGCAGGGATCTTTGTTCAGATTGGCCTGCTGCCAAACACCACCTGGCTGGAAGGCGCTATTGAGCGTAACCGCATGGGCGAGATCATCATCGATGCGAAATGCGAAACCAGCGTGAAGGGCGTATTTGCGGCGGGCGACTGCACCACCGTGCCGTATAAACAGATCATCATCGCTACCGGTGAAGGTGCGAAAGCGTCGCTGAGCTCGTTTGATTACCTGATCCGCACCAAAACTGCATAATAAAAGAAAGCAAGACGACACCTGCAATGCCAGAGGCCACCTAAAGGTGGCCTCTTTTTTTATCTGACGACCATCACCGGAATGTGGGTGTGGCGGATCACGCTGGAGGCGTTCGACCCCAGCAGGTGAGTGGTGATGGAAGGGTTACGTGAACCAATCACTACCACGTCGGCATTTAATTCCCCGGCAAGCTCATTAACGGCGTCGCGCACGCTACCGAACCGGACGTGGGTTTTGATGCGGGAAGGATCGATGCTGAAGTGCCCGACCATGGTTTGCAGGCGCGTCTCGGCTTCGTGCTGTAAATGCTCTTCAAAACGACGCACATCAGCAGCGAAACGATGCAGGCTCAGGCTGGCAGAGCCCGGCAAAACATGCAGAAGATGAATAATTCCGTCCTGCTGCGCGAGAAATTCCGCGTGACGTATAGCCTTATCACTCAGTTCCATTTCAAAAACATCAACCGGCATAATGATTGTTTGATACATAACCGTTTCTCCTTGTTAATAAACGCTGGAATCATTCAACCACAAAATATAAATGGTTTCTGTAATCCCGACAGCACTTTTTTATCTCGCCAGGATAAATCTCAAAACAGCCGGATTCCGGGGCAGATCCCGAGAGGTAGCTACCCTTTTATAAGCTTACCCACACCCTTTCGGAGGTTGCATGAAAGCTCTCACCTATCACGGTCCACATCATGTTCGGGTCGATAATGTCCCCGATCCGGGCATCGAACAGCCTGACGATATCATCCTGCGCGTAACGGCCACGGCGATCTGTGGTTCTGATTTGCATCTTTATCGCGGAAAAATTCCCAAGGTCCAGCATGGCGATATCTTTGGTCATGAATTTATGGGCGAGGTGGTGGAGTGCGGGAGCGAAGTGAAGAACGTGCAGAAAGGTGACCGGGTGGTGATCCCGTTTGTAATTGCCTGCGGTGACTGCTTCTTTTGCCAGATGCAACAGTACGCGGCCTGCGAAAACACGAATCGCGGGCAGGGCGCGGCGCTGAACAAAAAGCAAATTCCCGCCCCTGCCGCGCTGTTTGGCTACAGCCATCTTTACGGCGGCGTGCCGGGCGGACAGGCGGAGTATGTGCGCGTCCCGAAAGGCAACGTGGGGCCGTTTAAAGTGCCTCAACTGCTGTCTGACGACAAAGCGCTTTTCCTGTCAGATATTCTGCCTACCGCCTGGCAGGCGGCGAAAAATGCGCAGATTCAGAGAGGCTCCAGCGTCGCCGTATTCGGGGCCGGGCCGGTGGGGCTACTGACCATTGCCTGCGCGCGGCTTCTCGGCGCAGAGCAGATTTTTGTGGTTGATCATCATCCCTATCGACTGCGGTTTGCCCAGGAGCGCTACGGCGCGATCCCGATTAACTTTGATGACGATAACGACGCGGCGGAGAAAATCATTGAGCAAACGGCCGGACAGCGCGGAGTGGATGCGGTGATTGATGCCGTCGGGTTTGAGGCCAAAGGCAGCACCACGGAAACGATCCTCAGTAACCTGAAAATTGAAGGCAGCAGCGGCAAAGCCCTGCGCCAGTGCATTGCTGCGGTGCGGCGCGGAGGCGTGGTCAGCGTGCCGGGCGTGTATGCCGGTTTTATACACGGCTTCCTGTTTGGCGATGCCTTCGATAAAGGGCTGAGCTTTAAGATGGGGCAGACCCACGTCCATGCCTGGCTGGGAGAGCTGCTGCCGCTTATCGAAAAAGGGCTGCTTACACCGGAAGATATTGTCACCCACTATCTTCCGCTGGCTGATGCGGAGCGCGCCTATAAAATCTTCGAAAAACGGGAGGAGGAGTGCCGCAAGGTGATCCTGGTGCCTGGTGCAGACACCCCGGAGGCAGCGCAGCAGAAAGTGAAGGGACTGGTGAATGCCTTCCCCGGCGGCGTTGTGTGAGGTTCCTCACTCACCAGTGGCGCTCAAGGTATAGCACGGCCACGACGAGGATCGCCAGGATGATGAGAAAAACCAGTGTGATAACAAGTATCTCACCCATGACCGTCCCCACGGCACCACAACAGAGTAAGCGTGGATTAAGCGGTTTTTGTCCGATATAACACAATCGGGTGAATTTGCGGAAAGAGGATGCGGGTGCATCCTCTGTGCAAAGCGGGGTCACTTGTTCAGAAGGGATTAACGCAGGTAATCGCCAGCGGCTTCGGGCTGGTAGAACAGCTCAAGCACTTCCAGGTGAGCTGAGGCACCGCCCGGGAGTTCCCAGTGGATAGTATCGCCTGTGCGCAGTCCAAGCAGCGCCGCGCCCACGGGTGCCAGCACCGACAGTTGCGTGCTGCTGTCGGTCATCTGCGCCGGATAGACCAGCGTACGGGTGAGCTCCTCGCCGGTGGTCAGGTTGCGGAACTTCACCTGGCTGTTCATGGTGACCACATCATGCGGCATGGTCTCAGGCGTACACATCTGCGCCCGGTCTAGCTCTTCGTTCAGCGCATCGGCTACCGGCAGCGAGGCGAATTCTGGTTTCTCCAACAGTCGGTCAATACGTTCTGCGTCGAGTTCATTGATGATAATCGTAGGTCTGGACATTTTTACTCCATGTCGTTAATGCTGCGTGTAACGCAGAAACCAATCCAAAAGAAAACCCTCGCCGTCTGGCAGCGAGGGTTTAACTTAGCTGATGATACTGTCTGAAACCGTAAGTTTGAAGTGATGAAGGTCACAATCATGCGCCATATGAATTTTTGGCAATAAACCCGGCGTCCCGATTCACGCTGAACGGAAATTTCGTTACGCTGGAAAGACTGAACCCGGGCAATGCGCGTTGCAGCCCCAGCGTAGAGAGAGCGATATGTACTTTTACCAACCTTCTCAGGGGCACGGCCTGCCGCACGACCCGCTGAACGCCATTATCGGTCCACGTCCAATTGGCTGGATCTCATCCTGTGATAAGGCCGGTCAACTGAACCTTGCCCCGTACAGCTTCTTTAACTGTTTTAACTATCGCCCACCGATCATTGGTTTTTCCAGCAATGGCTGGAAGGATAGCGTGCGGAATATTACCGAAACGGGGGAGTTTGTCTGGAACCTCGCAACGCGCGATCTGGCCGAGGCGATGAATGAAACCTCCGCCACGCTCCCTCATGGCGAGGATGAATTTACCTTTGCCGGCCTGACGCCCGTAGCCAGCCAGCTTGTGAGCTCGCCGCGCGTGGCGGAAAGCCCGGTGAATTTCGAGTGTCGATTGTCACAGTGCATTCAGCTTACCGGCGCGGATGGGACACCGATTGATACCTGGCTGGTGCTCGGCGAAGTCGTGGGCGTCCATATCGCCGAGAGTTTGCTGGAAGAGGGGATTTACCAGACCGCGAAAGCGCAGCCCATTCTGCGTGCGGGTGGACCGACGGCCTACTATGCCATCAGTGATAGCCATCGCTTCGACCTGGTACGCCCGGATGCGCGCAGGGGGTAATATGCGCGCAACCCTGTTGCCCGCCGATCAGCAGTTTTTTGCCGATCTGTTGAGCGGCCTGGTGCTCAACCCACAGCAGTTGGGGCGAGTCTGGTTTGCTCATCGTGGCGCGTCTGACGCTGTCGGAAGCGTGAGCCGCGACTGGCCACGGCTTGACGTCGTTCTTCGCGGGGAATATGGCAACAGACTGGTTGCCGGGCAGCAGCCCCTCCACCAGGGAGAAATGCTGTTTCTTCCCGCCCAGGCCGCCAGCGTCCCGGTGTTTGAACGACCGGTCATGCTGCTGAGCATTCTTTTCGCGCCGTCGTGGCTGGGGCTGGTGTTTCATGATACCCGGCACGGGCGATCCGTGCCTGCGCAGCGACACGTGGAGCTTCCTCACCCTGAACGAGGTGAATGTGCCGCGATGCTGATGGCCCTGACGCACCTGAGCGCTTCCCCGCAGGACCAGGCTATTATTCAACCACTGGTGCTGAGTCTGCTGCACTGGTGCCGTAAAGTGGTGTCGTCGCTGCCTGAACCGGGAGTGTCGCGCGGGGATTTCCTCTATCAGAGCATTTGTACTGGGTGCAGGAAAACTATGCTGAACCCCTGTCGCGGGACAGCGTCGCTTCGCTGTTTAATATTTCGGCTAACCATCTGTCACGCCTGTTCTCTCAACAGGGGACGATGAGTTTTGTGGATTACGTTCGTTGGGTGCGTATGGCGAAGGCGAGAACCATCCTGCAAAAATACCACCTGCCGGTGGGGGAAGTGGCGAAGCGCTGCGGCTATGCCGATAGCGACTATTTTAGCCGTCTTTTCCGGCGCCAGTTTGGCCTGACGCCGGGGGAGTATCGCGCACGCTTTCAGTGACAGTCAGAACGTGATTTCAGCGTTCAACAGATCCAGGATACTTTGCGGCGTCGTTGCTGCAAACAGCGACTCGCGAAATGTTTTATTGACCAGCTTCCGCGCCAACTGGGAAAAGACCTTCACGTGATTAATCCCTTCCTGAGCGCCGAGCGTCAGCATGATCACCAGCTCGACGTCGCCCAAATCCGACTCCCAGTCAATCGCCTTGTCCAGACGGGCAATGCTGATGCTGGAGTGGCGTATCCATTGCGATTTGGTGTGAGGGATCGCCACGCCAAACCCGACGGCGGTGGTGACAATCTCTTCGCGCTGCCAGAGATCTTCTTCAAGCTCGAGCGGGTTTTCGGTCCTGCCATGAATCGCAAGATTTCCGCATAAGAACTGAAGCACCTGCTCTTTTGAGGTCAGCGGCTCATTGACCACGATAGTCTCCAGCGCCAGCAATGGACGCGGCGGCGCTTCCGGTGTGAAATCCGCCAGCAGGGCTTAAATCTCCTCTGCGCTGCGGCTGTCGCAGGCCTTATCTGCCAGCGCCCGGCAGGTCGCCATGTCCAGCTGACGCAACTGGGTTTTTACCGCAGGGATGCGCGGCCCGCTCATGCTGAACTCATCCAAGCCCAGCCCAAGCAGAAGAGGGAGGTAGCGCTGCTCTCCGCCAAGTTCCCCGCAAATGCCGACCCATTTCCCGTGACGATGCGCTGCGGTGACGATCTGGCGAACCATGCGTAAAAAAGACGGTGTGATGGGGTTATACAGCCCCGAAACGCGCGGGTTGTTGCGATCGACAGCGTAGAGATACTGAGTCATATCGTTCGAGCCGATACTGAAGAAATCCACCTCTTCGCAGAAGTGATCGATGATAAAGCAGACTGAAGGCACTTCAACCATGATCCCCAGCGGCAGGCGCGCGGTGTGACGTAACCCCTGTGAGGCCAGGGCGTCACGAACGTTTTGCAGCTCCTGTTTGATCCATAAAATCTGATCGAGGCTGTGCACCATCGGGATCATCAACAGCGCATTGCCGCTTGCGCCTGCGCGTAAGATCGCGCGCAGTTGGGTGCGGAAGAGATCGGCAAATTCGGGATAAATGCGAACGGCGCGATAGCCGAGGAACGGGTTTTCTTCCTGGGGAATGTTCAGGTAAGGGATCTGCTTATCGCCGCCGATGTCCATTGTGCGAAAGATGACCGGCTTGCCCTGCGCGGAGAGCAGCACCTGCTGATAGGCTTCGAATTGCTCCTGCTCGTCCGGCGCGGTGTCTCTGTCCATATACAGCATTTCAGTGCGAAACAGCCCGATACCCTGCGCGCCGCAGGTAAACGCCCCGGGCGCTTCCAGCGCGCTGCCGATGTTGGCGGCAATCTCTACCGGTACGTTGTCGCGGGTGAGCGCTGGAAGACCCGCATCTTTGATCTGCTGCTGGTGGCGTCGGTCGGCAAGGCGCTGCGCCACGCTGTAGTAATCATTCACCGCGTCGTTGGGTTCAACGACCAGCACGCTACAGATGCCGTCCATAATGACCTCTTTTCCCATCAACGGCGCCAGTGAGGCGACCGTTAAACCACTCAGCACAGGCACGGAGGCCGCGCGTGCCAGGATCAGCGTATGCGACGTCCGGCCTGTTTTTTCAAGCACCATGCCTTTCAGGTACTGCGTGTCGAGGCTGAGAAACTGGCTGGGCGTCAGATCTTCCGCCACCAGAATAGTGGGGGCGCTGAGGGTGAATGCAGAGGTTTGCTGCAACTCCGGCCAGGTAATGTTAAGAAGCTGCTCGCTGATGTCGCGAATATCGCTGACACGTTCACGCAGGTAGTCGCTGGCGGAGAGTGACAGCTTGTCGCAGATCAGCTCCATATTACGAATGATCGCCTCCGCAAGGCTTAGCCGCTCCTCGGCGATCAGTCGGCGTATGGTGCCGCCAAACTCCTCATCCTGGATCAGCGAAAGATGCGCGCTAAGAATGGTTTTACTCTCGCCATCGAGCCCGCGCAGGCGGTGGTTGAGCTGTTCAGCCAGCGTCGCCAGGCTGTGTTCCAGGCGGGTAATATCTTCCGGCGAGGCGGGGATCTGACAATAACGTTTGAGGTTATCGCTCTGCCAGCCTCGCAGAGTGCCAGCCCCGATGCCACTGGCGAGCGTAATGCCGTGCTGAAGATGGGGAGCAAGCCTTACAAGCGAGCGGGGCAGGGGATGCGCAACGTGCGGCGCGTCGCCGGAGGGAATACTGTCGCTGTCGATAAACGCGCCGGTGAGATATGCCTCCAGCACGCGTCGGGCCTGCTCCTCGTCGCTGCCGTTAATTTCCAGCACGCAGCCGTCATTAAACAGCGTACCGGTACTGATCAGCGCCAGCGAGCTTTTGGCATCCGCGTGAGTGTTAAGCCGTCTGTTGATAAAACGGATGTCGCTGCGCCATGCGCTGCACTGCTCTTTTAACGCCCAGGCCGGACGCGCATGCAGGCCGTTGGGCAGTGGGCAGAAAAATTCAATTGAAAGCATACTTCCTCCTGGCCGCGTGAGCTCAGCATCTGAAGTCCGTCAGATGATCCACGGTCTCACGGTTCATGCCTGCCACAAGCGCGACAAGCAGTTGTTGGGTGTGATGAATGTCTTTTTCGTCGGCAATGGATGCCGCGCAGTGCCCGTGTCGGGTAGGGGGACCAAGCACAAGAGTCGGCACGCCAGTGCCGGAGAGATGGATCGCCCCGCCGTCCGTTCCTCCGTTGCTGAACATGTCTTTTTGCAGCGGGATCCCCTGCGAGCGCGCGATTGTCTCAGCCAGCGCAATCAGTTTGGCTGGGGCGATGAGCGTTTTGTCGTACAGCACCAGCATCGGGCCCGCACCGATCTGGCGATGGTTGGCGCTGCCATAATCGAAATTTTTTGACCAGCAGGCGGTATCCAGCACCAGCGCGATATCAGGATGAATGGCGCGCGTGGCGGTCTGGCCGCCGCGCAGGCCGACCTCTTCACTTGAGCTGGCCACCAGCCAAAGCTCGCAGTCGAGCGGCGTCTGGTGCAGCTCGCGCAGCAGCGCGATCAGCAGGTAACAGCCGAGACGATCGTCGAAGGCTTTACCCATCACCCGATTGTGGGGAAGGGTCTGAAAGGGTGTATCGAACGTCACGCGGTCGCCTGCGTCGATACCGGCGGCGAACACCTCCTCCGCCGACGTCGCGCCAATGTCGACACGCAAATTGTCAACGTTTTCTCCTTTCAGATCCCCATCCAGCAGTCCCGGTATTTTTTCCCCGTTACGCGTGGTGATGCGCACCGGCTGAAGGGTACGGGCCATCATGCGCACGTTGCCGATGGGCAGGACATCAATGGCCCCTTCGCGCGAGACGCTGCGCACCATAAAACCGACTTCATCCATATGGGCGCAGACCATCACCTTCGGGCCCCGGCTCTGGTTGACGCGGATAAGCACGGAACCCAGCCCATCAAACTGAACCTCTTTATGGTATTTTTGCGCCTCACTGAGCAGGATGTCGCGCACCTCTTGCTCTGAGGCCGCAATGGCGTCTGCTTCGCTCAGGGCGCGCAGTAAATCGCTGTCCACTCTTGTTCTCCCGTCAGCAATAGCTGTTTGTCGAAGGTATAAAGCACCTCGGCGCCCGTTTCCGTCACCAGCACCACATCTTCAATTCGTACCCCGCCCAGGTGTTCAAGGTAGATCCCCGGCTCAACGGTCAGCACCATGCCGGGCTGCAACGGGGTGCGGTCAGTAGGGGAAAAACGTGGATTTTCATGAACATCAATACCAATGGCATGGCCGGTGTTATGCCCGAACTGCGGACCGTAACCTGCACGTTCAATCACGGAACGTGCGGCGCTATCGATCTGATGACAGGAAACGCCGGGGCGGATGGCATCAATAGCTGCCTGTTGTGCCGCCAGAACGATCTGGTACACCGCATAGAGAGGGTGTTCCTCCGGCGGCGTGTTTTGCCCGGCGACAAGAAAGGTCCTTGTCATATCCGAGCAATACCCCTGGTGTTGGGCGCCGAAATCAAGGGTGATCATCTCGCCAGGCATAATCACTTTGTCAGAGGCTTTGCCGTGGGGCAGCGCACCGCGCGGCCCGCTGGCGACAATGGTGTCGAAAGAGGGCTTGTCCGCGCCCTCCTGCTTCATAAACCACTCCAGCTCGGCAGCGACTTCACGTTCGCGCATACCGGGCTGAATGAAACGCCGGATGTGCTGTGCGGCGCGGTCGGCAATGCCGCATGCTGCACGGATACGGTCGATTTCGTCAGCGGTTTTTATCTGCCGCAGCGCGTCAAGCGAGGTGCTGCAAAGGGCGGTATTCAGCGTATCGCGCCACAGCACGCCTGTTTGCCAGCTCACGTATTCACCCTCAAAGCCAAGACGGGTGAGAGCTTCCTTCGCAATAATCTGGTTCACCGCCTGCGCAAACGGGTTCTCCGTGTTAAGCAGGTGCATCTCATAGCCCGCCGCTCGTGAAGCGATATCGCTGTAGTAACGGAAATCCACCAGGATATGTGCCGCGGTTTGTGTCACCAGCACATAGCCCGAACCGGTTGAAATGCCCAGGTGCGGCTGTTTATTCTGGCGCGAAGAGATGAGCACGCCGTCCAGTTTTTCCGCAGCCAGCCAGGCACGAAGCCTTCTCAGTAATTCCATGGTTCACCCCGTTACAGCGTGTCGATAGCGAGTTTCCCGCGCTTGTGCAGACTGTTACGAATAATCACTACCAACAGCGCGGTGATCGCCGCCCCGACCACAATACTGAGCATGTACGCCCCCAGATTGGTGACCAGTGGCCACGCCCAGATCGCCGATTCAGGGAACCACTGCACGGCACCGAGCGCGGTGGCGGTCATTGCACCGGCGATCGCGCCCGCCATATACGCCGGCAGCGTCGCAAGCGGATTTTCCAGCAGGAACGGGATGGCCCCTTCACTGATGCCCATAAAGGCGAGGAACATGGCCGTTTTGCCTTGCGGATAAAGCTGCGGACTAAACAGGCGTTTGCCGGTCAGACGATGGTCAATCAGCGTGGCCAGCCCCAGACCAATGGGCGGAATAACAATCGCCACGGCGCGGGAGGTGATGGGCAGGACATGATCGGTTGTCAGCCCCAGGCCAACAAATCCCGCCGCTTTGTTAATGGGGCCGCCAAGATCAATCGCCGTGGCCGCCGCCATCCCGATGGCGTACATCATGGAGCCCGCCTGACCCGCCGCCAGCAGTACGGTCCGCATACCTGCATTCAGCCAGCCGCCAATCGGCGTGATGATGTAATACATCGCCAGCATCACAAACAGCGCCGAGAGGATTGGGATCAGAAAGGTGCTTTTAAAGGCCAGCAGATACTGTGGAACGTTAATGCGGCTATTCAGCCATTTGACCAGATAGCCTGCGGCTATGGCGATAATCAGTGCGCCAATAAACGTGGAGGGCACGGGTTTGGTGGCAAGCCAGGTCAGTTTTTCCGCATCAAAGTTCAGCACCAGCGTCGGCTGCGTGGCGACAAGGCCACCAATAAACCCGGCCGGGAAGGCCAGTTTTCCGCCGATAGAGTTGGCGACAAAGGCGGCAAACATTGGGATGGCGAAGCTGAACAGCAGCCCGCCGAACGATTCAGTCAGATAGCCAAATTTCAATAGCGAGAGATTGAAACCGGTGAATTTGCCTGAGTTAAGCGCGTCGAGAATACCGGTGTCAGGCGGGATCTCCAGCCAGACGTAGGCGATAAGCTGTGAAATGGCGAGGATAACCCCGCCCATGATAAGTGTTGGCACCATGCGGGATATCCCCGACATAATGTGCTGTGGAAGCTCTTTCCAGAAAGACGCACCGGCGGCAACCGGTGCGGATTTGATGGCAAGTGTGTCACCCTCGTGACTGTTCGGGCGAACCGCGCTGCGTTTTTTAATAGCCATGACGAAAACCCCTGGATGTGAAGATTATTATTGTTCTGCTGCAATCATCTCTTCGATCTCTTTCAGGGTGCCTGCCGCGTTTTTAATGGCGTCCTGAAGCGTAATCTCATACACGTCGCGCGTTTCGAAGCGTTCATTGTCTTCCGGGGTGATCGCGATGGCGTGGATGATAATGTCAGCGTCGGCAATATCCTGCGGGGTCAGGCGATTCTGGATCCCGTCCGCGCCCTGGGTTTCAATTTTTACCTCATAACCGGCTTCCGTCGCCGCGTCTTCCAGCGCCTGGGCTGCCATGAAGGTATGTGCCAGGCCCATCGGGCAGGCGCACAGTGCAATCAGTTTTTTAGCCATGTGAAATTCCTCCTGTAGATAACGCCACGATTATGACGGGGAGGTTTCAGTGATGTTTACCGGATTAATAATGCTTTTGCTGGAAAAATGATGCGTGTGAGCGGAAGTGTGAGGTTAATCGTCATATCACGAAAGCCAATGAAAAACCGGGCAAAAAGTTGCCCGGCGCAGCATCAGTAACCGGCTTTATCAATGACAAACTGTTTGCCGCAGTTGCCCGGATGCGGCTGTGGCGCAAAGGAGCCGGCAGAGAGTGGGTTGTTGATGGTGCTGGCGTTCAGCGAGATCTGCATTTCGGTCAGATAAGCCGGATTGCCGTGGCAGGTAAGCTTGAACGCTTTTACGCTCTGTTTTCCCCAGCTTTTGGCCACGGCTGCATCGAAGTCGCTGCGGCGGACGGTTTTGCCATAGTTTTCCGCCAGAAATTTTCCTGCCGCGCTGTGCTTCACTTCCTGGTTCATGCGCACCATGGTGCCGAAGTAAGCGTCGGGATCAAACCCAAAGCAGACGCCGTGTTTCGCGTATTCATAACGTTCAAGGCAGGAGTTGCCGCCCGCGCCGGGCATCACGCTGTTCAGCTTCGCCGCGCCCGTTAGCGATAGTCCGGTCTCTGCGGCGTCACATTTGCGGCTGGCTTTTGCTTCCGGCATATTCGGAACCGGACGAGTGGCGCAGCCGAAGCGCATCCAGCGGCGTTCATCCACTCCGCGAGCGGCAATCGATTTCGGCAATGCTGGCCATAAGCCGTGGACGGTCAGAAAATCGGTTTTGTTGCTGCTCTCTTTTTGCAGGCGACACTCTTCCGGTTCGTCACGGTTACGTTCGACCATGCTCTGGCAAAATCCGGTTTGCCAGGAAAGGGCCAGAACGTAGCGATCGAAATCGCCGTACTGGGTTGGCTTAAGCGGATCTGCCTGAATTGAGAAGACACAGAGTGCAAGCGCTACTGCGCCAGACGGGATAACGATATCCTTCCTGAACATTTGCTTTCCTGATTGGTTGGGCGCGATTAATTTCTGGGGGTTATTAAAGCACAAAAAGCGCCCGCAGGCGCTTTTTGGAAATCAGGAATTTCGCTTAGGCAGCGCCGGGAACCAGTACTTCGGTGGCGATAATAACGATAATCAGGCCAACCAGCACCGGCACTGACGTGCGTTTTACCACTTCAAACGGAGAGATTTTCGCCATCCCCGCAACCGCAACCACCACGCCCGATACCGGAGAAATGGTACGACCCAGGTTGGAGGCCTGAAGCATTGGAATGGACAGGTAAGCCGGGTTGATGCCGGAGGAGTGTGCCAGCTTAGGGATCATCTCAACAAAGGCGTAGAACGGCGCGTTACCGGAGCCGGTGGTCATCGCCGCCAGCATGGTCAGCACCACCAGCACCAGCATCAGGATAATGCTGGCCGAGCCGAACGAGGTGGCGATAGAGATCAGGCTCTGAATAAAGCCGATGGTGCTCAGCCCCTGGGCAAACACCCCCGCGGCAACCAGCAGCATCACCACGCCCGCGAAGGCATCCGCCATACCGCGGAAGGCTACTTCCAGACCCGTGAACACTTTCTGGGTGTTAAAACCACGAACGAACTCCAGGATGGCCGCCAGCAGCATACAGATCACCAGGATAGTGATGATGTGCAGCTGCGGGCCCCATTTGCCGTCGAAAATAAGCACGCCAATAATCGGCGTGAAGGGCAGGATGGAATAAAACGCCGGGGCGGTAGTGGTGATTTCGCTGACGTCCATCATTTCGTGGCTGACGTTCTCTTTCTTATCGAGATAGCGCTGCCAGAAGAAATGCGCCACGCCCATGCCGAGAATAGCGGTGATGGAGATCGGCAGTGTGGTTTTGAAGGCGAAGTCAATTAGAGACATTTCCGCGGCTTTCGCGGCCAGCACTACGTCACCGGAAGTAGGGGAGAGAATAATCGCCGCCGGAGAGGCGCAAATAGCCGCCGCTGCACCACGGCTGATCCCGACGTTAACCATTACCGGGAATAAAGTTGCCATTAACAGCACGCCAAGGCCCGTTGCTGAGGAAACGGCTAATGACATCAGACAGGCCAGGAAATAGGCCGCGACCATCAGCAGATAGGGGGAATTAATATATTGCAGCGGCTTAGAAGCCAGCTTTACCACCATATCATTCGCGCCGATATGGGTCATATAGGCAGCAAATCCGCAGAGCATCATGATCATCATGCCCAGATCGCCGCCGCGGCTCATCAGCAGAATTTTTATATATTCCACAATATCGGTAGCGGTATATCCGGTACTGGCTTCGCTGGCGGGTAAAACCTGATGACCCATTAGCGCGCTAATGATCAGCAGCGTCAGGCCGCCGACAAATAGCACGCCGGTGGCTGAGTAACCTTTAATGATGTAGCGTGCTACACCGACAATGACCACGACTCCAATGAGGAGTTCGAGAAAAGTAAGCATGATTTCCCCTATTTCCTTGCTGCCCGAGAGACAAATAATCAATAAAAAAGAAGCTGAAATGTGCCGAATAAATGTCCAGTCCTTGCTGATTAAAATCAAGAAAGAGACTACTAAAGGCACTGATGACGATATTTTTGCTAACCCTGCGTCATTTATATTAAGACGTTATTGACCTGATGAATAGATATTATATGTCATTAAATTGATGGTGAAGTGTTAAGGTTTTGAGTATTACTTGCCGACAATCGATTTAAAACGTAAATCTCTTTAAAACCACTTCTCTTTCATTCTTTTGCCTGCTTATACTCGGTTCACTTTCTCCTGTCCGACGATCTGAATATGTACGCCAGCTGGACATATCGCCTGCGCTTTATCAAAAAACATCTGCTGATGTTTTTGCTGGCGTTTGGCTGGCTGTTGATCCAGACTCAGGTGGCCGTCGCCTCCCATCAATGTTCAATGGATTTGCGCGGCGAGGTGGCCACCATCCAGCATATGGAGATGATGGCGCAACCGGGGCCGCATTATGCTGCCGGTGCTTCACCGCTGTGTGAAAAACATTGTGTGCCGGATCAGGTACAAAAAGATCCTGCCCAGCCGCATCTGGTGGCGCTGCCTGCCGCCATGACCCTGACCTTAACTCCGCCAGAGTGCTCGTCTTCAAGCCATTCTGCGTGGTCCGTTACCCCTCCTGCTGTGGGGCCGCCGGCAACGATCCGCTATTGCCGGTTTCGGGAGTAAAAACCTGTTAATTCGTTGATTTTATTTACTTAACGTTTAACAGGAGTTTTATCATGCGTACCGTATTCCTTTCCGCGCTGGTTGGCGCGTCCGTCTCTTTCGCTTCTTATACCGTTCAGGCAAACCAGACCTGGCAGGGCCGCGGCGTGGTTCAGTCGATCTCTGACAGCGCCGTCATGCTCCGGCACGAGGCCATACCGGAACTAAAATGGCCAGCAATGACCATGCCGTTTACTTTATCTGCCGGCGCTACGCTGAATGGCGCCAAACCGGGGGATGAGGTGACCTTCACGCTTCAGCGTGCGGGTGACGGTTTCCAGATTATCTCGCTGACGCCAGCACGCTAAGCGAGGTCACCATGAAACAACACACACTGAGTCTGTGGCTCGGTGGGGTGTTGTTCGGCCTGTTAACCTCCGCCGCGCAGGCGGAGCCGTGGACGCTCGAACACACCCTGACCGAAGCCCAGCGCTACTCAGCAGAACTCTCCGCCAGCCGTAACGAAGCGCAGGCGCTGGATGCGATGGCGGTTTCCGCCACGCAATTACCTGACCCAAAACTGAAATTCGGCATCGAAAACGTGCCGGTACAGGGCAGCAACGATCGGCGGCTGACGCGCGAAGGGATGACCATGCAGAAGGTTGGCATCATGCAAAGCTACGTCAGCTCAGAGAAGCGGGAACGTAAAGCGCAGACCTTGCAGGCGCAGGCGCGAAGCGTGCTGGCAAAATCCGAAGCCGTCCGCGCCGCGCTTCAGCGTGATACCGCCCAGGCCTGGCTGGATCTGGCGCTGGCCCAGCAGGCACTGAACACGGCCAGAACGCTGGTCCGTGAAACGGAACGTCAGCGCGGCGTGCAGAAGGCGAGCGTCGGGGCGGGAAGCGCAATGCCGGACAGCGTACTGGCCCTGCAAATGATCCTCAGCTCCATGCGCGACAAAGAGACGCTGGCGCAGCGGGATGTGCAGCTGGCGCAAAGCCGTCTGCTGGAGCTTACGGGGCACGCGATTACGGCGGTTCGCGGTCCGCTGCCGCGCTATCAGCGTCTTCCTGCCGATGAAAAAACGTTGCAGGAGGGGATCGTCAGGCACCCGGAAGTGGAGGCCGCACGACGTGAAGCCGAGACCGCGAAAGCGCGTTCAGCGCAATCTGCCGTGGCGGCGATACCCGATGTGGATGTGGAGGTCTATTACGCCCACCGCGCTGAAGGCTATGACGATATGGCTGGCGTGATGTTCAGCGTGGATCTGCCTCTGTTCCAGTCAAAACGTCAGGACAAGGATTACGCCGCCGATGTTTCCCGCTCTATGCAGGCGGCGGATCAACTGACGCTGCTCAAGCGCGAACACATTGCCCAGGTGCAAACGCTGGTGGCGCAGTATCAGGCTGCGCAAACGGTGTGGCAGCGACAGCGGGACGAGGTACTACCGTTGCAGCGTCAACGGCTGGCGGTACTGACGGCGCAATATCGCTCTGGACAGTCGGCGCTTCCGGCCCTGCTGGAGGCGCGTCGTGGCGTACTGGATACGGAACTGGCGGTGAACCAGGCGGAGCGCGAAATGGCGCGAACCTGGGCTGCCGTGAACTGGTTGATCCCGCAGGAGCTGGCGCAATGAAAAAAACAACGTTAATGGCGATTGCCATCGCGATAGCTGCCGCTGGCGGCTATTTTGTCGGACAGAAGCAGACGCATCAGCCGGCTGCGGCTGCACAACCCTCTGAACGTAAGGTGCTTTACTGGTACGACCCCATGGTACCCGGTCAGCGCTTCGATAAGCCGGGTAAATCCCCCTTTATGGATATGGATCTGGTCCCGCGCTACGCTGATGAAGCGCAGGCGGCGTCAGGCGTGGCCATCAGCACTCAACAGCAGCAAAACCTGGGGATGAAAACCGCCAACGTTGAGATGCGCCAGCTGGTTTCGCCGTTCTCGGCCTTTGCCACGGTTGCAACGGATGAACGTAACGTCTCGGTGGTGTCAGCTCCGGCCAATGGCGTGGTGTCAAAATTGTTTGTTAATGCACCGCAGCAGCAGGTGAAAGCCGGAGAGGCGCTGGCGCAACTGTGGATCCCGCAATGGACCACCGCCCAGCAGGAGTATCTCGCAGTTCGTCAGCTTGGCGATGCCGCATTGACCCGCGCCGCACGCGAGCGGCTGGCGTTGCAGTTTATGCCGGAAGAGGTCATTCGTTTGCTGGAGCGTAGCGGCAAGCCGCAGACCACGCTCATCCTGCGCGCTGACCGGGCCGGCTATGTGGTGAAGCTGGACGTGCGGGAAGGGGCGCAAATCACCGCAACGGCTCCGCTGTTTGAGATCGCCAGCCTCGATCCGGTCTGGCTGGTGGTCGATTACCCGCAAACGCAGGCGCAGTCTCTGGCAGTGGGCAGCAACGTGGTCGCATCGTCAGAAAGCTGGCCGGGGGAGCAATTCCACGGCACGGTCAGCGAATTGCTGCCGCAGATGGAGACGACCACGCGAACCCTGAAAGCCCGTATCGTGCTGGAAAATTCCGCACATAAGCTGAAGCCGGGCATGTACCTCTCCGTCAGGCGTGCGGAAGAGATGAAAGGCCCGCCGGTGCTGGCGGTGCCGGAAGAGGCGGTGATTAACAGCGGAGAGTCTGCGCGTCTGCTGCTGGCTAGCGGGGACGGTTATTTCCGGCCTGTGACGGTGACAACCGGCCTGACGGCGCAGGGCTGGACGGCGATCCTGTCCGGGGTCAAAGAGGGCGATAAGGTGGTGACGTCCGGGCAATTCCTCATTGATTCCGAAGCCAGCCTGCGTAGCGTGATGCCGGAGGTGACGCCATGATTGCCGCTGTGATTCGCGCCTCGTTGCATAACCGCCTGCTGGTGATCCTGGCCGCACTGATGATGGCAGGCTGGGGCTGGTGGGCGGTGCAACGCGCGCCGCTGGACGCGTTGCCCGATCTGTCTGATGTGCAGGTCATTATCAAAGCGAGTTACCCCGGGAAAGCGCCGCAGGTGATTGAAGATCAGGTGACCTGGCCGCTGACAACCTCCATGTTGTCTGTGCCGGGCGCCAAAACCGTGCGCGGTTTTTCAATGTTTGGTGACGCTTATGTGTATGTGCTGTTTGAGGATGGCACCGATCTCTACTGGGCGCGATCCCGGGTGCTGGAATATTTAAGCCAGGTACAGGCGCAGTTTCCGCCGGGCGTGAAGGTGTCGCTGGGGCCGGATGCGACGGGCGTCGGCTGGATCTACGAATATGCACTGATCGACCGTAGTGGAAAACACAGCCTGGCAGATCTGCGGGCCCTACAGGACTGGACGCTTAAGTTCGAGCTTAAGACGGTACCGAATGTATCTGAGGTGGCAAGTATTGGCGGAATGGTGCGTCAGTATCAGATCGTGGCGGACCCGGCGAAAATGCGCGCGCTGAATATTACCCACAGCCAGCTATCCGGCGCGGTGCAGGCCGCCAATAAGGAGAGCGGCGGCGCCCTGCTGGAGATGGGCGAAGCGGAGTATATGGTGCGGACAACGGGCTATTTGCGCTCGCTGGAGGATTTTCGCAATGTGGTGATCGCCACCCGCGATGGCGTACCTGTCCTGCTGAAAGATGTCGCCACCATTGGCATTGGCCCGGAGATCCGCCGGGGTGTGGCAGAGCTTAACGGTGAAGGGGAGGTTGCTGGCGGCGTAATCGTGATGCGTTACGGGCAGAACGCGCTGGAAACCCTTCGCGCGGTAAAAGCGAAACTGAGCGAGCTGCAAGAAACGCTGCCGCAGGGCGTCGAGATTGTTCCGGTCTACGATCGTTCCACGCTGATTGAGGACTCGGTCAAAACGCTGACGCACAAGCTGCTCGAAGAGTTTGCCGTGGTGGTACTGGTGTGTGCGCTGTTCCTGTTCCACCTGCGCTCCGCGCTGGTGGCGATGGTCTCTCTGCCGCTGGGGATCCTCGGGGCTTTTGTGGTGATGCACTATCAGGGCATTAACGCGAATATGATGTCGCTCGGCGGGATCGCCATTGCCATCGGGGCGATGGTGGATGCCGCAATTGTGATGATTGAAAACATGCACAAGGTGCTGGAGCTGTGGCGGCATGATAATCCGGGCAAGGAGCCCGCGCCGGGGGAATACTGGCGTCTGGCGGAAAAGGCGGCGGTTGAAGTGGGACCGGCGCTGTTTTGCAGCCTGTTAATCATCACGCTGTCATTTATACCGGTTTTTTCGCTGGAAGCGCAGGAGGGCAGAATGTTCTCGCCGCTGGCGTTCACCAAAACCTGGTCGATGGCCGTGGCCGCCGGGCTTGGGATCACCCTGGTGCCGGTGCTAATGGGCTTTTTCATTCGCGGGAAAATCCCGGATGAGAAGGCAAACCCGATCAACCGCCTCCTGATCCGCCTGTATGAGCCGCTGCTGGACAAGGTACTGACCTTCCCGAAAACGACGCTGGCACTGGCATGTCTGCTGCTGATCGCCACGCTCTGGCCGCTGAGCCGCCTGGGAAGCGAATTTATGCCGCCGCTGGATGAAGGAGATTTACTCTATATGCCCTCCACGCTGCCGGGGATCTCTGCTCGCGAGGCATCACGGCTGCTTCAGCAGACGGACCGCTTGATCAAAAGCGTCCCGGAGGTGGCGAGCGTGTTTGGCAAAGCCGGTCGGGCGGAGTCGGCAACCGATCCCGCGCCATTAACCATGCTGGAAACAACCATCCACTTTAAGCCCCGCGAGCAGTGGCGGCCAGGAATGACGCCACAAAAGCTGGTGGAGGAGCTCGATAAAACCGTGTCGCTGCCGGGCATTGCCAATGTGTGGGTGCCGCCTGTCCGTAACCGTCTGGACATGCTGGCAACCGGGATCAAAAGCCCGGTCGGCATTAAGGTGAACGGCAATAATATTGCCGACATTGAGCGTGTGGCCCGGCAGATTGAGCAGGTGGTGAAGGACGTTCCTGGCGTCTCCTCTGCGCTGGCGGAGCGTCTGGAAGGCGGACGCTACGTGGATATTCGTATCGATCGGCAAAAAGCCGCGCGCTACGGCGTTTCCGTCGATGAACTGCAAAGCCTGGTCTCCACGCTGGTCGGGGGCGATAACATTGGCGAGGTGATCCAGGGACGCGAGCGGTATCCCATCAACCTGCGTTATCCCCGCGATTTGCGTGATAACGTCGACGCGTTGCGGGTGTTGCCGGTAGTGACCGCCAGCGGTAGCCAGGTGGCGCTGGGGGAATTGGCCGATATCGTCGTGACGGAAGGCCCACCGATGCTAAAAAGTGAAAACGCGCGCCTTTCCAGCTGGATCTATGTTGACTTGCGCGGGCGCGATCTGAAGTCCGCCGTGGATGAAATGCAAAAACGGGTGGGAGAGAAGGTGGTATTGCCGCAGGCCGTGTCTCTCTCCTGGTCCGGGCAGTTTGAATATCTGGAACGGGCGACCGAGAGGCTCAAAATAGTTTTACCTGTCACGCTGATGATTATATTCGTCCTTTTATGGTTAACCTTCAGGCGGATATCAAATGTCCTGATAATAATGGGGACATTGCCGTTCGCGCTTATTGGGGGCGTGTGGTTATTGTGGCTGCTTGAATATAATTTGTCAGTGGCGGGGGGCGTTGGCTTTATCGCCCTCTCCGGAGTGGCGGCAGAATTCGGCGTAATTATGGTTCTTTATTTGAATCATGCGATCGATAAATATCACAGGCTGGAGCCAGAAGGGGGAAATACGGTGCTGATGCGGGCGATCCACGAAGGTGCCGTGCTGCGCGTGCGTCCGAAGGTGATGACGGTCGCCACTATTATGGCAGGACTGCTGCCCATCATGTGGGGGAGTGGGAGTGGCTCGGAGGTGATGCAACGTATTGCCGCGCCGATGATTGGTGGCATGGTAACGGCACCGTTATTGTCGATGTTAGTTATTCCCGCACTCTACAAATTGTTACATCAACGTTAAATATGTCAACTGCATGTGCTTATTCAGGCATGCAGTTTATGTATCCTCAGATTATTCCCAGGAACGGGATGGTAATTAGGAATAACACCCATGCTGTTAAGCGTTCATTCAAGTATTCTGTGTTAAGGTCTGCACCGAATACTAAATATGGTAATGGCATTGTGATTGTACGAATTAAATTCCCCCTGATTTTGTTGTTTATTATTGGGCAGTTATCGTGTGCGTCTGCTGTTAATGCAGACAGCAATACAGCGGATAAAGGCTGGTTCACCACCTTCACGGATAACGTCGCGCAAACATGGAATGAACCTGAGCATTACGATCTCTATATTCCGGCCATTACGTGGCATGCACGTTTCGCCTACGATAAAGAAAAAACAGACCGTTATAACGAACGTCCGTGGGGGGCCGGCTTCGGTCAGTCTCGCTGGGATGAAAAAGGTAACTGGCATGGCCTGTACCTGATGGCGTTTAAGGACTCCTACAATAAATGGGAGCCTATTGGCGGCTACGGCTGGGAAAAAACCTGGCGTCCGTTATCAGACGACAACTTCCGTCTCGGGCTGGGCTATACGGCAGGGTTTACGGCGCGTGATAACTGGAAATACATTCCTGTTCCGGTACTGCTGCCGCTTGCCTCCATTGGTTACGGTCCGGCGACGTTTCAGATGACCTACATACCGGGTACCTATAACAACGGTAACGTTTACTTTGCCTGGATGCGGTTTCAGTTTTAACTGAATTTTTCTGCTAAATCGGCCAAAAAATGCACAGACATTAAAATGTAAAGGATAAAAATCGGACAGCGAAAATTAACGCGACTTTTGTCACTTTTTATCAAAGATCCGCTGGACAAAACGCCTCACAATTGTTGTACTGATACCCGACACAGCATTTGTGTCGTTTTTTAATGTAAAGGTAATTTTGATGTCTAAGATTAAAGGTAACGTTAAGTGGTTTAATGAGTCCAAAGGATTCGGTTTCATTACTCCTGAAGATGGCAGCAAAGACGTGTTCGTACACTTCTCTGCAATCCAGTCTAATGGTTTCAAAACTCTGGCTGAAGGTCAGCGCGTAGAGTTCGAAATCACTAACGGTGCCAAAGGCCCTTCTGCTGCTAACGTAATCGCTCTGTAATTCAGACGCGTCAGCAAGAATTTCAAAACCCGCTCAATGAGCGGGTTTTTTTCGTTCTGAATCAACCGATAAGATAGATCTTCAGGAAGCTGGCGACGATCGCGACGCTTAGCAATACCATACCCACGCCTAAGAGATTTTCTTTCATGCTATCACCCTCGTTCAATATTGAGCCAAGAGTGACAGAGAAAAATTAAGCCAACATTAAGGTTGCAGTGCTTAATGTCCGCTGGCGGAGGAAAATAACCAGAATGCGATCGCAGTCATCGCAAACGAGCCAAGCATGTTAACGGCAATGTTCGTCAGCGCCCAGCCCATCCGGCCTTCCTGAAACAGAAACACCACCTCCGCAGAGAAGGTAGAAAACGTTGTTAAGCCGCCGCAGAAGCCGGTTGTAATCAGAACCTTCCACATAGGGTCGATGTTGGTCATGCGATTAAACCAGGCCAGCCCCATCCCAATAATAAACGCCCCGATCAGATTTGCCGCCAGTGTCCCCATCGGAATGGCCTGATGCAGAGGGTTAAACCGCATGCTTAAGAGCCACCGCGCAACGCTACCCGTGCCTCCACCAATAAAAACGGCTATAAGTAGTTGTAACACTGTCAATACCTGCTATTTGCTGTGTAAGTGCGTCGAGTGTAACGCTGTTTTTGACCGGGAGACAATTATGTATGTTGCAGTAGGGCAGTTCGCGGTGACGCCGGACTGGAATGAAAACGCGGATAAATGCGTCTCCCTGATGCATGCGGCGAAGCAAAAGGGGGCGTCGTTGCTGGTACTTCCCGAGGCGTTACTGGCCCGTGATGATGGCGATCCGGATCTGTCGGTAAAGTCTGCGCAAACGCTGGAAGGGGGGTTTCTGAAACGACTGCTGGCCGAAAGCGTTGGCAACACGCTCACCACCATATTGACGGTCCATATTCCGTCCTCGCCGGGGCGCGCGGTGAACACGCTGGTGGCGATACGTGAGGGTGCCATTGTCGCGAGCTACGCCAAACTTCATCTGTATGATGCGTTCAGCGTTCAGGAGTCGCGCCTGGTCGATCCGGGGAGTGTAATTCCGCCGCTGATTGAGGTGGAGGGTTTTAAGGTTGGCCTGATGACCTGCTACGATATCCGTTTTCCCGAGCTGGCGCTGAACCTGGCATTGCAGGGGGCGGAGGTGCTGGTTCTGCCCGCCGCGTGGGTCAAAGGACCGCTTAAGGAGCATCACTGGGCGACGCTGCTGGCAGCACGCGCGCTGGATACCACCTGTTACGTGGTAGCCGCGGGTGAATGTGGTAACAAAAATATTGGGCAGAGCAGGGTTGTCGATCCGCTGGGGGTGACGGTTGTTGCGGCAGCGGAGACGCCTGCGTTATTGCTGACGGAGATAATTTCAGCCCGAATAGCGCTTGCGCGGCAGCAATTACCTGTTCTGCGCAACCGCAGGTTTGCGCCACCGCAATTAATGTGATGTTTTTTTCAACAATGCTTGATTCACCTTGTTACAGATTGCTATTGTGTGCACGCGCCAAATGACCGTTAATACGTTCAGGTTTTTTGGCGGAATGCAGCCTGTTTCATGTAAAGAAGGTATTTATGGGTGAGATTAGTATTACCAAACTGCTGGTGGTTGCCGCACTGGTCGTCCTGCTGTTCGGTACCAAGAAGTTACGCACGCTGGGTGGAGACCTGGGTGCTGCCATTAAGGGCTTTAAGAAAGCAATGAACGATGACGACGCGGCAGCGAAGAAAAGTGCCGAAGATGACATCACTGCACAGAAGCTTTCACACAAAGAGTAATGGCAATGCTGCAAGGCTTGCATAAAAAAACCGGCTCACGAGGCCGGTTTTTTGTTTTACTGTAAATAAATTTTACAGCTTTATTTCACTTCTTCGCCCTTCGCCTGCATATCGGCGTGATAAGAGGAGCGAACAAACGGACCGCACGCGGCATGGGTAAAGCCCATCGCCATCGCTTCGGCTTTCATTTCATCGAACTCATCCGGGCTTACGTAACGCTGTACAGGCAGGTGGTGACGGCTTGGCTGGAGGTACTGGCCCAGCGTCAGCATGGTGACGCCGTGGCGGCGCAGATCGCGCATCACTTCAATGATCTCAGCGTTGGTTTCACCCAGGCCGACCATCAGACCAGACTTGGTTGGAATATGCGGATGGGCTTCTTTAAAGCGTTCCAGCAGCTTCAGCGACCAGTTGTAGTCTGCACCGGGACGTACCTGACGGTAGATACGCGGTACGTTCTCCAGGTTGTGGTTGAACACGTCTGGTGGCGTCGCGGTCAGGATATCGAGCGCGCGATCCATACGGCCACGGAAATCCGGCACCAGCGTCTCAATCTTAATGTTCGGGCTTTTTTCGCGGATGGCGGTAATACAGTCAGCAAAATGCTGAGCACCGCCATCGCGCAGATCGTCACGGTCAACGGAGGTAATAACAACATAACGCAGCGCCATATCGGCAATCGTCTGCGCCAGTTTTTGCGGTTCGTTAGCGTCTGGCGCAACGGGACGGCCATGGGCAACGTCACAGAACGGACAACGGCGGGTGCAGATGGCACCCAGAATCATAAATGTCGCGGTACCGTGATTGAAACATTCAGCAAGGTTAGGGCACGAGGCCTCTTCACAGACAGAGTGAAGACCATTTTTGCGCATCGCCGCTTTGATCCCCTGGATACGCGAAGAGTCGGCCGGAAGTTTGATTTTCATCCATTCCGGTTTTCTTAACAGCGCCTCGCGCTCTGTAGCCACGTTTTTAACCGGGATAAGGGCCATTTTATCGGCATCGCGGTATTTAACACCGCGTTCCATCACAATGGGTTTACTCATAGCGTGCGTGTTCCAGTTGCGAATATCGAAGGAAAGCGTTTCAATTCAAGGGAATGTTGTAATTATCAACTATTTTTGAACGAACGACAGGCAGTATATCATTTAAAGGGGCGATAAAGCAGCCTGCCAGGTCGCCAATTTGTAAAATAGTTGTTGTTTTGTGCCTTTTGCCCCGCTTGCGGCAGGGGCTTGCGCTGAAAGGCGGGATCAGAAAGCCTGGCGGATCACGTTAATGACGTTTTCCAGCACCGGATCGCGCAGGCTTAGCTTGTTGTAATGCAGTGAGATTTCAACAGATTCCGTCGTAAGTTGACTCAATGGAATCCTCTCCAGCGGCCAGCATTTTTGAAGCAAAGCGAAGAGACGCACAGGCATAATACAGAGCAAATCGCTGCTGCCAATCAGGGCCGCGAGGGTAAACATATTGTAACTGCTGAAGCTGATCAGACGGTCCGGGAACAGTTCGTCAATACGCTGGCGCAGAGGATCCGGGCCCTGCCCCTCGGACATAAAGGTTGCATGTTCGTAATGACGCAAATTTTCAGGCGTCAAAGGTGCGCTCAATACAGGATGATTCTGACGACAAACGAGCGCCAGAGAGTCGGTATAGAGAACGTTATGCCCTAATGCTCTGGCCGCGAAGCTGTTGCTGTCGATGATCAGGTCCGTCTGGAATTGCGCCAGCTGAGTTTCCGGATCGTTAACGGGCACATTGCGGATCAGCAGCTGTGGCGCATGCTGTTTAACAGCCTGGTAAATAGCGGGCATGACCAGAACGCCCACAGAGGGAGAGGTGCCTATGGTGATGGTTCGTTGCTTATCGTAACTGCCGGTGAGATCCAGCGCGCCCAGAATCGATTCCAGACCCTGGCTGATGTACTCATGCAGATGGGTGGCGTACGCGGTGGGGGTTACGCCCTGGCCTTTACGAATAAATAAGGGATCGGGAAATATCGCGCGCAATTTTTGAATTGACTGGCTAATAGCAGAGGGTGTGAGATTAAGAATTTTCGCAGCATTAACGATACCTTTGTGGACATATACCGCCTCAAAAATAGTCAATAAATTGAGATCAATATTACGTAAAGTCCGGAAAATTTGCGGCTTATCTTCGCCGCTGGTTTCATTCAGGCGTTTGGCTGGTAAATTAGTAGGCTCCACGCTCTTACTCCGTATCCATTCACAATATGAATGATAGTTGAATTTATTTATTATGCTTGCAGAGATTCGTAAAGTGTTTCGTAAGTTTCCCTTGTTTATCGAAAACAAGCAGTTGGGTGATTATCACGCACGTTACACGATACCCGGTGATGGTACTATTAAGGTTCTAATTAATATGGGACGCTAATATATGGGCGACTCGAAAATATAGAATATGCGGTTTATTGTAAAGCGTAAATGCGGCAATTAAGCAGTGGCTGGTCAAATAACCGAACCACTGCCGGAAGTGTGTTAAGCAGCAATATATTCGTAGTCAGGATTGTTAAGCAGCGCTAAAAACTTCTTCAAAAGCACGGGGCGGATATTCTCAGGCGTGGCGGTAGCGACCCACTGGCGCATTTGCGTCATTTCCATACCCGCATACCCGCATGGGTTGATGCGCTGGAAAGGGGTCAGATCCATATTGATATTCAGCGCCAGCCCGTGGAACGAGCAGCCTTTACGGATACGCAGCCCCAGCGAACAGATTTTCTTCTCTCCCACGTAGACGCCCGGGGCATCGGCGCGAGGATGAGCGTCGATACCGTACTCAGCGAGCGTGTTCACCACGGTCTGTTCCAGTAAGGTCACGAGCTCACGTACGCCCAGCTTTCTGCGTTTCAGGTTAAGCAGGACATACATTACCTGCTGGCCCGGGCCGTGGTAGGTTACCTGTCCACCGCGATCGCTCTGGATCACCGGGATATCACCCGTCATCAATAAATGTTCGGCTTTTCCTGCCTGGCCCTGAGTAAACACCGGCATGTGTTCAACCAGCCAGATTTCATCAGGGGTGGTGTCATCGCGCATATCGGTAAAGTCATGCATAGCCTGAGAGACTGGCTCGTAAGGCTGTATCCCAAGATGGCGAACAAGAATTTTATCCTGGTACAAAAGGACGTCTCCGAAGACAAGGGAGAATAGGTAACGCGGAGTATATCACAGCGGGGAAGTGGGTTACCCGGCAAACCGGGTAACCGCAGAGGGACTACAGCACCATACGAACAATTTCGATATTGCCGAGCTCTTCGTACAGCGTCTCAACCTGCTCAATGTGTGTCGCAGTGATGGTGATTGAGACCGAGTGGTAATTACCTTTGCTGCTCGGTTTGACTGATGGAGAGTAGTCGCCCGGCGCATGGCGCTGTACCACTTCAACCACCTGATCAACCAGCTCAGGTTTCGCCAGACCCATTACTTTGTAAGTAAAAGGGGTAGGGAATTCAAGCAGTTCGTTAAGTTTGGTTTTCATGTCAGCTCCGGCGTGTGTGTAAAAAATAATAACTCCCGCCACGGGGCGGGAGTTTTACTGATACGTAGTATATGGGGATCAAAATCACACTTTCAAGTGTTCAATTTTTAACCAAACCAGTGATGGAACATCAGCTTAATGTAATCAATGATTTTGCCGAAGAAATTGCCTTCAGGAATCTCCTCCAGCACCACCAGCGGGCGTTGATCGATGGTTTTGCCATCCAGCTGGAAGTTGATAGTACCCACGACCTGATTCTTTTGCAGCGGGGCGTGCAGCTCGGTGGTATTCAGCACATAGCTGGCTTTCAGATCTTTCATACGACCGCGTGGGATAGTCAGATAGAGATCTTTGTCCACGCCCAGGGAAGCGCGGTCGTTATCGCCAAACCAGACAGGTTCAGAGGCAAATTCTTTACCGGCTTTCAGCGGGTTCACGGTTTCGAAGAAGCGGAAGCCCCAGGTCAGCAGTTTTTTGCTTTCCGTTTCGCGTCCTTTAAACGTACGCCCCCCCATCACGGCAGAGATCAGACGCATCTGGCCTTCAGTGGCGGAGGCCACCAGGTTATAACCAGCTTTATCGGTGTGGCCGGTTTTGATACCGTCGACGTTCAGGCTGTTGTCCCACAGCAGGCCGTTACGGTTGGTCTGACGAATGCCGTTGAAGGTGAACTCTTTCTCTTTGTAGATAGAGTACTCGTTTGGCACGTCGCGGATCAGCGCCTGACCGATCAGCGCCATGTCACGCGCGGAGCTGTACTGACCCTCGGCGTCCAGGCCGTGAACGGTCTGGAAGTGGCTGTTTTTCAGACCCAGCGCGGAGACGTAGCTGTTCATCAGGCCCACAAACGCGTCCTGGCTGCCCGCGGCAAAATCAGCCATGGCCACGCAGGCGTCGTTACCGGACTGCAAGTTGATGCCACGGATAAGCTGAGAGACCGGAACCTGCATGCCAGGTTTCAGGAACATCAGCGATGAACCTTTGAACACGGGGTTGCCGGTTGCCCACGCATCGTTACCGATAGTCACCAGGTCGGTTTCTTTGAATTTGCCTGCTTTCATAGCCTGGCCGATAACATAGCTGGTCATCATTTTGGTCAGGCTGGCCGGATCGCGGCGGGCATCGGCGTTCTGTTCTGCCAGAACTTTGCCGGAGTTGTAATCAATCAGGATGTAGGATTCCGCGTCGATCTGCGGAACGCCAGGGATCATGGTCTTGATGTTCAGGTCATCCGCGTGAGCTGCGGAGAACGCAGCAGCGCAAAGGGCCGTGGTCAGCGCCATGCGCTGCACAAAACGAGCAGAAAAAGTGGTCTTCATGGTCAGAACTACGACATCCGTGATGGAATTAAAAAAGTGCCTTACTATAGCAAATGCTATACGGGCAGGCATCCGACTTTCATCATGAGAGTGTTAACGTGGTTTACACAAACTGACATTTCGGATACCACCGAATAATTATTTTGCAACAGCGATAAACGACTGGAGCTGCGCCTCGCTCTGCAAACGCTGTTGCAGGGATGCTGCCTGCGATTTGCTGGCAAACGGACCCATCTGGATACGCCATACCGCACCGTTTTGCTCAACGCGGCCTGGCACGCCAAACTGTTTGCTTAAACGCTGCTGATATTGCTCTGCACGGGTCCGATCGCTGACAGCGCCAACCTGAACCACGTAGCTGCCGCTCGCCGTCGCAGGCGCCGCAGTCTGCGTAGCAGCAGGCGCGGTCACCGGGGCGGGTTGTGCAGCGGGTGCAGCAACGACGGGCGCAGGCGCTGGGGCAGGTTCATTTGATTCAATCACGCCCGGCGCTAACGTGGTGGGTGCGCCAAGGAAACCACTGCTTTTCACCGGGGCGCCTGTCGCGTCTTCACTTTGCAGCGTATCGTTGCTGATAGCACGCACTTCACCCTGCGGCTGTGTGGGCTCTGCCGGCGTTGAAGCGCCCCCCATACCACCGCTCAGATCCGGGCGAGCGGGCAGGGCATAGGTCTGTTTCGCGACCGTGGTACAGGCCGTGCCCGGGCCAGACAGTGAACCATCCTGCGCCACGATAATCGGGTCGATACGCACTTTAGTATTGTTTGAGGTGTTCAGACGGTCGGCCGCCGCGCGGGACAGGGAGATCACGCGATCGGTGCCGTAAGGCCCGCGATCGTTGATACGCACCACGATCATTCGGCCATTCGCCAGGTTAGTGATGCGTGCATAGCTCGGGACAGGCAACGTCGGGTGTGCCGCCGTGATCTGCATCGGATCGAAGGTTTCACCCGACGCGGTCAGGTTGCTACCGGGCTCAGCGTCATAGATGGCAGCAAAGCCAGCCTGGCTGAAACGGGAAGGATCCTGAACGATTTTATAACTTTTACCGTCGCGCTGATAATCCTGATTCACGCTGGCGTTCAGCGGTTCATAAACGGGATCGGCACCGCTAATCTCAACAATCGGGCCATTACAGACCGCAGGCTGCGGCGGCGCGACGGTTGCCTGTTGCTGACCATCATCACTTGTACAGGCGGCAAGTAAACTTGCTGCGATGCAGATCCCCAGCCACTGCTTACGCATTGCGATCCCCTTATTTTTATACGCTTTTGGACAACATTTTCCTGTGGGTATGGATCGACATGACGATACCAAACCCGGCCATCAACACGATCAGTGCCGAGCCCCCGTAACTCACTAGCGGCAGCGGTACGCCGACAACCGGCAGAATCCCACTCACCATACCAATATTTACGAAGACATAAACGAACAAAATCAACATTAATCCGCCTGCCATCACGCGACCAAAGGTGGTTTGGGCGCGTGCGGCAATCCACAAACCTCGCATGATCAGCAGCACGTAGAGTGCAAGCAGAACCAGGATGCCAACCAGCCCTAACTCCTCAGCCAGAACGGCAAAGATAAAGTCGGTGTGGCGTTCCGGTAAAAATTCGAGCTGCGACTGCGTACCGTGCAGCCAGCCTTTGCCGCGCAGGCCGCCGGAGCCAATCGCAATCTTCGACTGAATAATATGATAGCCTGCGCCCAGCGGATCGGTCTCGGGATCGAGCAGCATCATAACGCGCTGACGCTGGTAATCATGCATCAGGAAGAACCAGAGGATAGGAATAAACGCGGCAACCAGCACCACGGCGATACCAATCAGACGCCAGCTCAGGCCGGACAGGAACAGGACGAACAGGCCGGAGAGGGCGATAAGAATCGAGGTGCCGAGGTCCGGCTGTGCGGCCACGAGCAGCGTCGGCAGGAAAATCAGCACCAGCGCAATGGCGGTATTTTTCAACGACGGCGGGCAGACGTCGCGGTTAATAAAGCGCGCCACCATCAGCGGGACGGCGATTTTGGCGATTTCCGACGGCTGGAAGCGGACAATCCCCAGATCCAGCCAGCGTTGTGCCCCCTTCGAGATGGCGCCGAAAGCATCTACTGCCACCAACAAAATGATACAGAAAATATAGAGATAGGGCGCCCAACCCTCGTACACGCGCGGCGGTATTTGCGCCATCACCACCATAATAACCAGACCCATGGCGATCTGGCCGATTTTACGCTCCATCATGCCGATATCCTGGCCGCTGGCGCTCCAGATAACGAGGGCGCTGTACACCAGCAGAGCCAGCAGGATCAGCAGCATGGCAGGGTCGATGTGGATCTTGTCCCACAGCGATTTTTTATTCGGATTATCCGTCATGATTATTGGTCCTCCGCCGCAGCGGCTGCCGGGTTTTCAGCTGGCAGTTCGGTGTTGTTGTCACCCAGCATGATGTGGTCGAGGATTTGACGCATGATGGTACCCACCGCCGGGCCTGCGCCGCCGTTCTCCAGAATCATCGCCACCGCAACCTGCGGGTTATCATAAGGGGCAAACGCCGTCATGAGCTTGTGGTCACGCAGACGTTCGGCAATTTTATGTGCGTTGTAAGTTTCATTCGCTTTAAGACCGAAGACCTGAGCCGTACCTGATTTCGCGGCTACCTTATACGGTGCGCCAGCGAAATATTTGTGCGCCGTCCCGTTAGGGCGGTTGGCTACACCGTACATGCCGTCTTTCGCGATTTCCCAGTATCCGGAATGAATGTCACCCACTGGCGGCTCGTGCGGCTGTATCCATGGCACTTTTTTGCCGTCTTCAACGGTGCTTTGCAGCAGGTGCGGCACTTTCACGACGCCATCGTTGATGAGGATCATCATCGCCTTGTTCATTTGCAGCGGCGTTGCCGTCCAGTAGCCCTGGCCGATCCCCACCGGAATGGTGTCACCCTGATACCAGGGTTTTTTAAAGCGCTTCAGCTTCCATTCGCGGGTTGGCATGTTGCCGGAACGCTCTTCCGCCAAATCTATACCGGTGTAATGCCCGTAGCCGAACTTGCTCATCCATTCAGACAGACGGTCAATACCCATGTCGTAGGCGACCTGATAGAAGAAGGTATCCGCCGACTCCTCCAGTGATTTGGTCACGTTCAGATGGCCGTGGCCCCATTTTTTCCAGTCGCGGTAGCGTTTCTCAGAGCCAGGCAACTGCCACCAGCCGGGGTCAAACAGACTGGTATTACGGGTGATGACGCCCGCGCTCAGCGCAGACACGGCGACATACGGTTTAACCGTTGAAGCTGGAGGATAAACCCCCTGCGTCGCGCGGTTTACCAGCGGCGTGTTTGGATCGTTGAGCAGGCCGGAGTAATCCTTGCTGGAGATGCCATCCACGAAGAGGTTCGGATCGTAGCTTGGCATCGAAACCATCGCCAGAATGCCGCCGGTACGCGGGTCGGTCACAATAACCGCAGCACGGCTACCCGCCAGCAGCGTCTCGATATACTGCTGTAGCTTCAGGTCGAGCGTCAGATAGACGTCATGCCCCGCCTGCGGGGGCACCTCTTTCAGTTGCCGGATCACGCGGCCACGGTTGTTAACTTCAACCTCTTCATACCCGGTCTGACCGTGCAGTACATCTTCGTAATAACGTTCGATCCCCAGCTTGCCAATATCATGGGTTGCGGCGTAGTTAGCCAGCTTGCCGTCTTTATCAAGGCGTTCGACGTCTTTATCGTTGATTTTGGAGACGTAACCAATGACGTGCGTCAGCGCGGAGCCGTAAGGATAGTAGCGGCGTTTATAGCCTTTGACTTCCACTCCGGGGAAACGGTACTGGTTAACGGCAAAACGGGCGACCTGCACTTCCGTCAGGTTGGTTTTTACCGGAATGGAGGTGAAGCGGTGAGAACGTGCGCGCTCTTTTTTGAACGCAGCGATATCGTCATCAGTCAGGTCGACAACGCTTCTCAGCGCGTTCAGGGTATCCTGCACGTTATCCACTTTCTCGGGCATCATCTCTATCTGGTAGATGGTGCGATTAAGCGCCAGCGGCGTGCCGTTACGATCGTAGATAATGCCGCGGCTGGGCGCGATGGGCACCAGCTTGATACGGTTTTCGTTTGAGCGGGTCTGGTAATCGGTATAGCGGACAATTTGCAGATTATAGAGGTTGGCGATCAGCACGCCGGTAAGCAGCAAAATCCCCGTAAAGGCGACCAGCGCCCGGCGCACAAACAGCGCGGACTCAGCCGTATAGTCGCGAAAAGAATTCTGTAGTTTCATCCGCTGCTTAAATTACCCTGGTCAGTCATTACTCGCGGTGATAAGGGTGGTTGGTAGTGATGCTCCATGCGCGATACAAACTTTCTGCCACGAGAACCCGTACAAGCGGGTGGGGCAGCGTCAGCGCCGAGAGTGACCAACTTTGTTCTGCTGCCGCTTTGCAGGCGAGAGATAACCCCTCTGGTCCGCCAATCAACAGACTGACGTCCCGACCATCCTGCTTCCAGCGCTCCAGTTCGTGCGCCAGCTGCGGCGTATCCCAGGGTTTGCCCGGGATATCGAGGGTCACGATGCGGTTTTTGCCTGCGGCAGCCAGCATCAGCTCTCCCTCTTTATCGAGAATACGTTTGATATCTGCGTTCTTGCCGCGCTTTCCTGCTGGGATCTCCACCAGTTCGAACGGCATATCTTTTGGGAAACGACGCAGATACTCAGTAAAACCGGTTTGTACCCAGTCCGGCATTTTGGTGCCGACGGCGACCAGTTGCAACTTCACGCATTAACCCCAGAGTTTTTCCAGCTCATACAGGCGACGGCTCTCTTCCTGCATGACGTGGACAATCACATCGCCGAGATCGACAACCACCCAGTCAGCGGTCGCTTCACCTTCAACGCCCAGCGGAAGCAGCCCTGCCGCGCGCGATTCCTGAACAACATGGTCAGCAATCGAAACAACGTGACGAGTTGAGGTGCCGGTGCAGATGATCATGCAGTCGGTGATGCTGGATTTACCCTTAACGTCGATAGCGATGATGTCCTGACCTTTCAGGTCATCAATTTTGTCGATAACAAAATCCTGGAGTGCTTTACCCTGCAAGTTTTCCCCCTGGGTGAATGAGATTGTACAACTATGAATTCGTGGCCAGTCAGTATACCTGAACTGACGCCAGTCGCGGGACAAATGTCACCGCCCGGCTTTTGAAGGCGGGTATCATCCCACCCTCCGCCTGAGATTGCATCGCCATTTTTGTAAAACAATTTCTGTAAAGCAGCGATCGGCGGGAAAGTCTGGCAGCGGAGGATATCAGTATGGCTTAGCCTGTCAAGGCAGGATAATCATTAACGGACAATTTCGCCGGCGATGCTCAGACATCTGTACTTTTCTGATACAGACCGTGCGCATGGATATAGGCCAGCACGGGCGAGGGGAGGAGATCGTCACAGTCTAAACCCTGCTGGAGACGCTCGCGGATGAGGGTCGCGGAAATATCAAACCACGGCGTTTCAGCGAGGTAAATTTTCCCGGCGGGGAGACTGTGCAGGTCTTCTATATTGTCCGTCAGATGTGCGTCAAGCCACTGCTGATGCTGCGCGTCGCGCATGGTCAGCGGGTAGCCCGGACGGCGGCAGACCAGCAGATGACTGTTTTCCAGAATGGTTTCGTACTGGTACCAGCTGGGAAAGTTGAGCAAGGAATCCTGGCCGATGATAAACGCCAGCGGTTTCATGGGCCCCTGCTCAGCGCGCCACTCCCGCAGCGTTTGCGATGTCCAGGAAGGGGTATCCCTGCGCAGTTCACGCTCATCCAGCGTGAAGAGAGGCTTATCGGCGATAGCCAGCGCGAGCATCGCTTTACGCTGCTCGCTGGTTGCTTCTGGCTGAGGACGGTGCGGCGGAACATTGTTGGGCATGATGATTACCCGCTGCAACCCAATCAAATTCGCGAGGATTTCTACCGGCTTAAGATGCCCATAGTGCACCGGGTCGAAGGTCCCGCCATACATTGCCTGTAAAGAATGCATATCACCCATCGATAAATACGTCTGCCAGCGCCTTATGGCAGAGCAGCAAAGAGAGACTCTCCAGCTCCGCCCAGACAGACTGACCGTAATCCTGTTTTAACGTCAGTTCGGCGCGCATCAGAAGTTGCACTGCCTGACGCAACTGCTCCTGGCTCAGGCGATTTATCGCCTCCGTGGTCATCGCCCGACGGTTTTGCCAGACGCGATGTTTGTCGAATAAGGCGCGCAGGGGCGTGTGTGCTGACTGGCGTTTAAGGTTGTTCAGCAGCAGTAATTCGCGCTGGAGCGTACGGAGCAGGATGACCGGCTCACTCCCTTCCAGGCGCAGCTGTTGCAGGATGTGCAGAGCACGTTTACTTTTCGCCGACAGCAGCGCATCAACCCAGTGGAAGGGGGTAAAGTGCGCGGCATCATTCACCGCCTGTTCCACGCGCGGCAGCGTCAGCTTGCCATCGGGCCACAGCAGGGCGAGCCTGTCCAGCGCCTGCGCCAGTGCCAGAAGGTTGCCTTCGTAGCAGTAGCACAGGAGCTGACTGGCGGCCTCATCCAGCTGCAAATTGTGCTGCTTTGCTCGCGCGGCAACCCATTTTGGCAGATGCGCCTGCTCTGGAGTCTGGCAGGAGACAAGCACCGCACTGGGGGTTAGCCGGGTAAACCAGGCAGCGTTTTCCTGCGCTTTTGTGAGTTTGTTGCCGCGTACGATAAGCAGCAGATCGCCGTGTAACAAACTCACCAGCATAGCCAGCTGTTCATTGATGGCAGCGTTAGGACCATTCTCAGGCAGCAGGATCTGGATTGTCTGACGAGAGGCAAACAGGCTCATGGCCTGACAAAGCGAGAAGATAGCGTTCCAGTCGGTACTGTTATCGATCTGGAACGTATGATGCTCATCGAAACCCTGCGCGGCTGCCGCATGGCGAACCGCATCAAGGCTTTCCTGTAGTAACAGGGGGTCGTTGCCGAGTAGCAGATAGGCCGCGCGCAGCCCTTCGTTGAGCTGCGCGCGGAGTTGTTCAGGATACAACCTGATCATCAGTTACCCAGAGACGTTGGCATATCCGGCGTGCTGGCATCCGGTGTTTCGATAACGTCAGCGCCTTTTTTCGTCGACGCGGCAATGGCAGGCAGCCTGCGGATCAGCTGTTCCGCGGCCTTATCATACATTTCCTTGATGATAATCTGCTGTTCGGCGTCTTTTGCCAGCGCCGTCTGCGGGTTATCGAAGAACGAGCGGTAGACTTTGGTATTGATAGGGTAAATATCTTTACCTGGCATCAAGACGGCCGCATCAACGGTTAGCACCATCTGATATTCCGCCGTCCGCCCATCCTGGAAGATCGAGGCCGTATCTTGTGACAGCGTTGATTTCAGGACACGGAGCGAAGGAACATCCTGACGTAGGGTTCCCTTCTCGATCAGCTTAACATCGTTCAAACGCAGCTGGTTACGAATGGCCCGGCTCAGCGGTCCGTTCGGATCGGATGAGTCGAAGATCATCGTTTTCATCTGCGCAGGCACTGCCGTGGTGTTGCGCAGGTGCCAGCCGCAGCCAGCGGTGACAAGCACCGCCAGAGATAAGAGTATTGTTGCCAGTTGTCGCACGTTTCCTCCCGCGCTTAGCCAACGACCAGATTCAGCAGTTTACCAGGTACGTAGATCACTTTACGTACGGTAACGCCCTCAAGGTATTTAGCGACCAGATGCTCCTGGCCTGCGCGCTCGCGAACCTGTTCTTCGGTTGCGTCGACCGCGACGGTAATTTTACCGCGCACTTTACCGTTAACCTGCACCACCACCAGCGTGGTGTTTTCCACCATAGCGGATTCATCCGCCACTGGCCACGGCGCATTGTCGATATCGCCTTCGCCTTTCAGTTCCTGCCACAGGGTAAAGCTAACGTGCGGCGTGAACGGGTTCAGCATGCGAACGACCGCCAGCAGCGCTTCACGCATTAACGCGCGATCCTGCTCGCCATCCTGCGGGGCTTTCGCCAGCTTGTTCATCAGTTCCATAATAGCCGCAATTGCGGTATTGAAGGTCTGACGACGACCAATATCATCGGTGACTTTCGCAATAGTTTTATGAACATCACGACGCAGCGCCTGTTGATCTTCAGTCAGTGCAGCTACGTTCAGCGCTGGCGCATCGCCCTGAGAGGTGTGCTCGTAAACCAGTTTCCAGACGCGCTTCAGGAAGCGGTTGGCCCCTTCAACACCGGATTCCTGCCACTCAAGGGTCATATCTGCCGGGGAGGCGAACATCATGAACAGACGCACGGTATCCGCACCATAACGCTCAACCATCACCTGCGGGTCGATGCCGTTATTTTTAGACTTGGACATCTTGCTCATGCCGGTATAAACCAGTTCATGACCTTCAGCGTCTTTCGCCTTCACGATACGGCCTTTCTCGTCGCGCTCGACAATCGCATCAACCGGAGAAACCCAGTTACGCTCGCCGTTCGCGCCAACGTAGTAGAACGCATCTGCCAGCACCATACCCTGACACAGCAGCTGTTTTGCCGGCTCGTCGGAGTTGACCAGGCCTGCGTCACGCATCAGTTTGTGGAAGAAGCGGAAGTAGAGCAGGTGCATGATGGCGTGTTCAATGCCACCGATGTAAATGTCTACCGGCAGCCAGTAGTTTGCTGCATCAGAATCCAGCATGCCTTCTTTGTACTGCGGGCAGGTGTAGCGCGCATAGTACCAGGAGGATTCCATAAAGGTGTCAAAGGTGTCGGTTTCACGCAGCGCTGGCTGACCGTTGACGGTGGTTTTCGCCCACTCAGGATCGGCTTTGATCGGGCTGGTGATGCCGTCCATGACCACGTCTTCCGGCAGGATCACCGGCAGCTGATCTTCCGGCGTTGGCATCACGGTACCATCTTCCAGCGTCACCATTGGGATTGGCGCACCCCAGTAACGCTGACGGGAAACGCCCCAGTCGCGCAGACGGTAGTTCACTTTACGCTCGCCCACGCCCAGGGAGGCCAGCTTGTCGGCGATGGCGTTGAAGCCCTCTTCGAAGCTCAGGCCGCTGAACTCACCGGAGTTAAACAGGGTGCCTTTTTCAGTCAGCGCTTGCTCAGAGAGATCGGGTTCAGAGCCGTCAGCAGCAAGAATAACAGGCTTGATGGTCAGGCCGTATTTGGTGGCAAATTCGTAGTCGCGCTGGTCGTGACCCGGCACGGCCATCACGGCGCCTGTGCCGTATTCCATCAGTACGAAGTTGGCGGCCCAGACAGGGATCGCTTCGCCTGTCAGCGGGTGAATAGCTTTAAAGCCGGTATCAACGCCTTTTTTCTCCATCGTCGCCATGTCGGCTTCGGCCACTTTAGTATTGCGGCATTCGTCGATGAAGGTCGCCAGTTCTGGATTGTTTTCTGCCGCTTTCTGCGCCAGCGGGTGACCTGCGGCCACGGCCAGGTAGGTCGCGCCCATGAAGGTGTCCGGGCGGGTGGTGTAGACGGTCAGGGTTTGATCGTAGTTCTCAACGTTGAAGGTAATTTCCACACCTTCGGAACGGCCGATCCAGTTGCGCTGCATGGTCTTAACGGTATCTGGCCAGTGGTCCAGATTGTCCAGATCGTTCAGCAGTTCGTCAGCGTAGGCGGTGATTTTGATAAACCACTGCGGGATCTCTTTACGCTCTACTTTGGTGTCGCAGCGCCAGCAGCAGCCATCGATAACCTGTTCGTTCGCGAGAACGGTCTGGTCATTTGGGCACCAGTTAACGGCAGAGGTCTTCTTGTACACCAGGCCTTTTTTATACAGCTCGGTGAAGAATTTCTGCTCCCAGCGGTAGTATTCCGGGGTACAGGTTGCCAGCTCGCGGCTCCAGTCATAGCCGAAGCCCAGCATTTTCAGCTGGTTTTTCATGTACGCGATGTTGTCGTACGTCCACGGAGCCGGTGCCGTGTTGTTTTTCACCGCCGCGCCTTCAGCAGGCAGGCCGAACGCATCCCAGCCGATAGGCTGAAGAACGTTTTTGCCCAGCATGCGCTGGTAGCGTGCAATCACGTCACCGATGGTGTAGTTACGCACGTGGCCCATGTGTAGTCGACCAGAAGGATAGGGAAGCATCGACAGGCAGTAATACTTCTCTTTGCTCTCGTCTTCGGTTACTTCAAAGGTGCGCTTCTCGTCCCAGTGTTGCTGGACTTTTGATTCTATCTCTTCCGGGCGGTATTGCTCTTGCATGGCAGCCAGTGGTCCTGTGTTCAATACAGCTACAAATGTAGCCAATGGATGTGGTAATTCAGATCCGCATAGCATAGCCCAAACGCCCGCGTCAAAACAGCCTTTCACGCAAATGCACTTTGCAGGAATTTACCGGGTCTGTGCTTCACCTGACAAAGCGGCGGCGAAATAAGGTCTATTATTAGAGACAGTTACTTACCCGGGAGGCAAAATGATGAACAAGGTTGCTCAATTTTACCGTGAACTGGTAGCGACTCTGACGGAACGGCTGCGTAACGGCGAGCGTGATATCGACGCGCTGGTCGAACAGGCACGCGCACGCGTGACGCAAACGGGTGAGTTAACGCGAACCGAAGTGGAAGAGGTGACGCGCGCCGTGCGCCGTGACCTGGAGGAGTTCGCGCGAAGCTATGAAGAGAGCCAGGACGAGATCGCCGACAGTGTTTTTATGCGGGTAATTAAAGAGAGCCTGTGGCAGGAGCTGGCGGATATTACCGATAAAACTCAGCTGGAGTGGCGCGAGGTGTTCCAGGATTTAAACCACCACGGTGTCTATCACAGCGGCGAAGTAGTGGGGCTGGGGAACCTGGTGTGTGAGAAGTGCCACCACCATATTGCCGTTTATACGCCGGAGGTGTTGTCGCTGTGTCCGAAGTGCGGGCACGACCAGTTCCAGCGTCGGCCGTTTGAGCCGTAGGTAAAAGCAAAACTGTTTGCACCCTCTCCCTGTGGGAGAGGGTCGGGGTGAGGGCATCAGGCCGCAGAATAATAAGCCAGCCGCTCCGCCAGCAAATCCACAAACGCTTCCCGATCGATATCCACCATCACCGTGGTATTCGGCTTGTTTCCCGTTAGCGAGTAATAGTCCACCACCGTCATTCCCTGGGTATATTTCCCCTGTGTTTCCACACCAACCCAACGCTCGACCGTGGTAAACATTTCCGGCTTCAGCAGCCAGGCGATGGTGCATGGGTCATGCAGCGGGGCGCCGTGGAAGCCCCACTTCTCGGCTTTGTGATACTCCATAAAGAAATCGAGCAGCTCTGCCACGGTTGTTGCAACCGGGTTACCCACAGAACGGAATCGTTCGATGTCCTGCACCATAATTTGTGCGCGGTGGGTAACGTCCAGCCCCGCCATCACAATCGGCAGGCCCGACTGGAAGACGATTTCCGCGGCTTCCGGGTCAACGAAGATGTTGAACTCTGCTGCTGGCGTCCAGTTCCCCAGCCCCATTGCCCCGCCCATGATGACGATACGGGCGATGTTGCTGTGCAGTTCAGGATGGCTGTTCAGCAGCAGCGCAACGTTGGTCTGCGGGCCGGTCGCCACCAGCGTCACGGGCTCTGCGCTCTCACGCAGCACCTTCGCCATGAGCTCGACGGCAGTGCAGTTTTGCGGTGCGAAATCCGGCTCCGGCAGCGCCGGACCGTCCAGCCCACTTTCACCGTGAACGTTATCCGCAATGATCAGCTCGCGCATCAGCGGCTTAACGGCGCCACCTGCGACAGGAATATCGGTGCGTTTCAGCAGCGTCAACATGCGCAACACGTTTCGCAAGGTTTTATCCGGCGTCTGGTTTCCGGCGGAGGAGGTGACAGCTTTTACGTCCAGTTCAGGGGAAGCAAGAGCAAGGACGAGTGCGATCGCGTCATCATGACCCGGATCGCAGTCGAGAATAATTGGCTGTGCCATAGCGTTCTCCATTCTCAGCATTATTTGTGACAAGGTTAACGCTGTGATGTGAAGCCGAATAGAAAAAGAGATCTAAATCGTGAAGCAGTGCGCAATCCGCAGATTGCGCACTAAAAAGATTAATGCAGGATTTTGGCGAGGAAGTCTTTTGCACGTTCAGATTTAGGATTTGCGAAGAACTCTTCTTTTGGTGAGTCTTCAACAATTTTCCCTTCATCCATGAAGATCACGCGGTTGGCCACTTTACGGGCGAAGCCCATTTCGTGCGTCACCACCATCATGGTCATCCCTTCGTGCGCCAGCTCCACCATGACGTCCAGTACTTCGTTGATCATCTCAGGATCGAGCGCGGACGTCGGCTCATCAAACAGCATAGCCACCGGATCCATGCACAGCGCACGCGCGATTGCCACACGCTGCTGTTGGCCGCCCGAAAGCTGCGCCGGGAACTTATCCGCATGTGCAGACAGCCCGACGCGTTCCAGCAACTTCAGGCCCTTTTCGCGCGCCGCTTTTTTGTCGCGCTTCAGCACTTTCACCTGCGCCAGCGTCAGGTTCTCAATGATGGAGAGGTGAGGGAACAGCTCAAAATGCTGGAACACCATCCCTACGTGGGAGCGAAGCTGGGCAAGGTTGGTTTTGCGGTCATTCACTTTGGTGCCGTTAACGACAATCTCGCCCTGCTGGACAGGTTCCAGCCCATTAACGGTTTTGATAAGCGTGGACTTACCGGAACCGGACGGGCCGCAGACCACCACCACATCGCCTTTTTTCACTTCTGTTGAGCAGTCGGTCAGCACCTGAAAGTGCCCATACCATTTAGAAACATTTTTCAGGGAAATCATTATACCGTCCTTTTCTTCAGCCAGCTGACCAACAGCGATGCGCTTAAACTAATCACAAAATAGACCCCGCCCGCGAAGAGGATCATCTCAACCTGCGTTCCGTCACGTTCGCCAATGGTGGAGGCGGTACGGAAGAAATCTGCCAGGCTCAGCACGTAGACCAGGGAGGTATCCTGGAACAGGACGATGCCCTGCGTCAGCAGCAGCGGAACCATGGCGCGAAACGCCTGCGGCAGAATAATGAGCTTCATGGACTGCCAGTGCGTCATACCGAGCGCCAGCGCAGCGCTGGACTGCCCGCGTGAGATACTCTGAATACCTGCGCGGATGATCTCTGAGTAGTAGGCGGCTTCAAACATGGAAAACGCCACCATGGCAGAGATCAGGCGGATATCGGTCTTTGGCGACAGTCCCAGTACGTTCTGTAAAAAGCCGGGAACAATCAGATAAAACCACAGCAGCACCATGACCAGTGGAATGGAGCGGAACACGTTAACGTAAGCCGTGGCAAACCAGGCGAGCGGCTTAAAGCTCGACAGGCGCATCACTGCCAGCAGGGTGCCCCAGACAATACCGACGATAATGGCGATAACGGTGATCTTTAAGGTGATTGCCAGTCCATCCAGCAGATAGGGCATGGAGGGAACAATGGAACTCCAGTCAAAATCGTACATTTATTTGCCCCCCAGATTGCCCGGCAGGCGTACTTTGCGTTCAACTAGGTTCATCACCAGCATGATGAAAGCGTTAATCAGAACATAGGCGAGCGTGATCGCCGTGAAAGATTCCCAGGCGTGAGCGGAGTAATCCAGCAGTTTGCCCGCCTGCGCCGCCATATCCACCAGACCGATGGTTGAGGCGATAGCCGAGTTTTTTACCAGGTTCATCATCTCGGAGGTCATCGGCGGAACGATGACGCGGTAAGCGTTAGGCAGCAGTACATAACGGTAGGCCTGGGGCAGAGTCAGGCCCATTGCCAGTGCCGCATTTTTTTGCCCGCGCGGCAGTGACTGTATGGCGGCACGTACCTGCTCGCAGACGCGCGCAGCGGTGAACAGCCCCAGACACAGCATAGAGGAGACAAAAAATTGTACGTTAGGATCCAGCTCGGCCTTAAACCACATGCCGAGATCTTCCGGCAGCAGTTCCGGGATCACCAGATACCAGGTAAAGAACTGCACGATCAGCGGAACGTTACGGAACAGTTCCACATAGAGCGTGCCAATCGAAGAGAGAAAACGGTTAGGGACGGTACGCAGAATACCGAACAGCGAACCGACAAGAAACGCGATAATCCACGCCGTTATCGATAACGCAACGGTAACCTGAAAGCCGCTCCACAGCCAGCCGAGATAGGTGGTGTTGCCGAACGGGGCTTGTTGCAGAAAGATGCCCCAGTTCCAGTCAATTGACATAGTAAACTCCAGAAAAAAAAGGGTAGCAGCGCTACCCTCGAAGATTGGTGAGAAGCTCAATTTTTGCGCTGAGTGGGGAACGACCACTCAACGTATAGTCTGTCCATGCTTCCCGACAATCGAGAGGGCAGGAGATCCCGCCCCTGTCGTTCTAATTAGTTAAGAGCTTTGTCGTTTGGTGATTTGAACAGCGCTTTCATGTCGTCAGACAGTTCAAAGTTCATGTTCAGGTTTTTTGGTGGAATTGGGTTCTTGAACCATTTGTCGAACCATTTTGCCGCTTCGCCGGAGGTTTGCGCCTGAGCGATGGTGTCATCGATCAGTTTCTTGAAGTCCTCGTCACCTTTACGCAGCATACAGCCGTAGGCTTCTTTCGACTGGGCGGTACCGACGATTTCCCAGTTGTCTGGTTTCTTCGCCTTGGCGCGCTCGCCTGCCAGCAGAGCGTCATCCATCATAAACGCGACGGCACGGCCGCTTTCCAGGGTACGGAAGGAGTCGCCATGGTCTTTCGCGCTGATGATGCGCATGTCCATTTTCTTTTCGTCGTTCAGCTTGTGCAGCAGCACTTCGGACGTGGTACCGGAGGTCACGACAACCGCTTTGCCTTTCAGGTCAGCAAAATCTTTGATGTCGCCGCCTTTCTTTGTCAGCAGGCGGGTGCCCACAACGAAGATGGTGTCCGAGAAAGCGGCCTGTTTCTGACGCTCAAGGTTGTTGGTGGTTGAGCCACATTCAAAATCAAATGTGCCGTTTTGCAGCAGAGGAATACGGTTCTGTGAAGTGATGGGGATCAGCTTCACTTGCAGGTCAGGTTTGTTCAGCTTTTTCTTCACGGCTTCAACGATGGCGTTGGAGTAATCCTGTGAATAGCCCACGACTTTTTGCGTGTTGTCGTAGTAAGAGAACGGGACAGAAGATTCACGGTGGCCGACCACGATCACGCCGTTTTTGGCAATCTTGTCGAGAGTGCTTCCTGCTGCCGGAGCGTCTTCTGCGTGGACAACCCCCGCAGACATTCCCATAACCAGCATTGCTGTGGCCAGTTTACGTAATTGCATACCCAACTCCTTTCTTATCAGCGCCAGTGACGCATAGATACCCATTGTGATGTTGTTATATCTCGCGCAATGCGAGTGCAGTGTTATGCAAGCTTGTTAACATTTAGTCTGGCTTAATGTAAAGATTTTGCTGCGTTATTGTTTATTTTTGCGAAGCGCGCCGCACCATTCAGAGGCAATAATCCCTCGTTGCACCGTTTCGGTGCTACCGATGATCTACGCTGGTGCGACAAGGCTGCACGTTAAGCCAGACAGCGTTGATGTAATTAAACAAAGCAACAGGCGTGCCAGAATTGAAGTTTGGGAGGAAATTGTCGGGCGGCGCCGGCGCCGGAGAGCAGGCCGGGTAAGGCGTAGCCGCCACCCGGCAACAGAAGGTAAGGTTATTTACGACGCTGACGCAGGCTCATCAGCACTGCGCCAAAGCCGAACAGCACGGTCAAAATCCACAGCGGCCAGTTCCCGGTGCGCGCGTAAGGGGTGAGCCCGGTAGTTGGCGTGACGTTAGTAGTCAGCACCTCACGGGTAAATTGCGGGATCATGGCCTGGATTTCACCCTGCGGACCAATCACGGCGGTAATGCCGTTATTGGTGCTGCGCAGCAACGGACGCGCCAGCTCCAGAGAACGCATTCGCGCCATCTGGAAGTGCTGCCACGGACCAATCGATTTACCGAACCACGCATCGTTTGAGATGGTCAGCAGATAGTCGGTGTCCGGGCGGAAATTATCGCGCACCTGCTCGCCGAGGATAATCTCGTAGCAAATGGCGGCCGTCAGGGCAAAACCGTGCGCATGCAGCTGCGGCTGAACGTAAGGGCCCCGGCTGAATGAGGACATCGGCAAATCAAAGAACGGTGCCAGTGGGCGCAGAATAGACTCCAGCGGAACAAATTCGCCAAACGGTACAAGGTGGTTTTTGTTGTAACGATTGGTGGAGGTATAGCTGTATTCGCTGCCCTTACCGAGCGTAATGATCGTGTTGTACGTGTCATAGCGGTTCTGCTGATTGAGACGCGCATCCACAATTCCGGTGATCAGCGTACTGCCGCGTGCGCGCAGCAGATCGTCCATCATCTTCAGGAAGGGCTGCTGATTGATCTCCAGGTCTGGGATCGCAGACTCAGGCCAGATGATGAGCTGCGATTTGCCCATCACCTTTTCAGTGGCGTTGGCGTAGATTTTCAGCGTGTTCAGCAGCTGATTCTCATCCCATTTCAGGGACTGCGGGATATCGCCCTGGACCAGAGAAACCTGCGTGGCGCGCGCGGGCTCCAGCGTAAACCACTGGATATAACGCAGCGGGAAGGGCAGGGCAAACAGGATTAACGCGGCAACCAGCGGCTTCCAGTTACGTGTCACCAGGGCCAGCACCAGCAGGCCGCTGACGATCATCAACAGGAAGTTGATGGCTTCCACGCCCATGACCGGGGCCAGGCCTTTCAGCGGGCCGTCTACCTGGCTATAGCCGAACTGCAACCACGGGAAGCCGGTCAGTACCCAGCCGCGCAGAAATTCGGTGATTTGCCAGACAACGGGTGCCGCTATCGCCACGCGCAGCCAGGTCGTTTTTGGCCACAGGCGAGACAGGATGCCCGCGAACAGGCCAGTGTAGAGCGAAAGATAGGCGGCGAGCAGCACAACCAGGAAGACGTTAACCGGCCCCGGCATTCCGCCAAATTGCGCGATACTGACGTAGACCCAGTTGATACCAGAGCCAAACAGTCCCAGCCCCCAGAAGTAGCCGATGGCCGCGGCCTGTACCGGACGACGGTTCAGGGTAAGCCCCTGTAGCCCCATCAGGGAGAGAATAGCGGCTGGCCAGATATCGTAAGGAGAAAAAGCCAGCGTACCGCTGGCTCCGAGTAACAGCGCCAGCAGCAAACGGACGCGCTGGCGTTCAAAGAGTGGGGCAAATGCCATTTACATTAATCTTCCAGTTTTGGCACCGGTGAGTCGTCCGGCATTCTGACGTGAACCTGAATAATACGTCGGCTGTCAGCCATTGCGACCTTGAACTGGTAACCATCGATGTCAACGGTTTCACCGCGGGCCGGAAGATGGCCGAAGGCCTGCATCACCAGACCACCAATGGTGTCCACTTCTTCATCGCTGAAGCTGGTGCCAAAGGTATCGTTGAAGTCTTCAATGGAGGCCAGCGCGCGCACGGTCCAGGTGTGGCGGCTCAGCTGACGGAAGTCGATATCCTCTTCTTCGTCATACTCATCTTCGATTTCGCCCACGATCAGCTCAAGGATGTCTTCGATTGTGACCAGACCGGAAACGCCACCAAATTCATCAATAACAATCGCCATGTGATAGCGCTGGGAGCGAAACTCCTTCAGCATCCGATCCACACGCTTACTTTCCGGCACAACCACGGCCGGGCGTAACACCTTTTCCATACTGAAGGCTTCGGCATCGCTGCGCATAAACGGCAGCAGATCTTTCGCCATCAAAATCCCTTCAATGTGATCTTTATCTTCGCTGATGACCGGGAAACGTGAGTGAGCCGATTCGATAATCACATCGAGGCACTCGTCCAGCGTCTGGTTGCGTTTCAGGGTAATCATCTGCGAGCGGGGGATCATGATGTCGCGGACGCGCTGGTCGGCGATGTCCATCACCCCTTCGAGCATTTCGCGCGTATCTTCGTCGATAAGGTCGTTCTGCCCGGAATCACGAATCAGCTCCAGCAGTTCATCACGGTTTTTCGGTTCGCCGTGGAAAAGCTGGTTCAGAATGAGGGAGAAAAATCCCTTTTTAGTGGTTGTCGTGTCGCTACTGTGTGAATTGTCGTCGCTCATGGCGTTTGTTAAGGGTTCTCTTGTTAGTTCAACGTTAACCGCCGCGCTATGTCCCTGCGCGGCGGCATGGTAGTCAGTGACTGACTATTCTTTCTCGGCAATGTACGGATCCTCATAGCCCAGAGCAAGCATTATCTCTGTCTCGAGGGATTCCATCTCTTCCGCTTCGTCATCTTCAATATGGTCGTAACCCAGAAGATGCAGGCTACCGTGCACCACCATGTGTGCCCAGTGCGCTTCCAGCGGCTTTTGCTGCTCTTTGGCTTCCTGCTCAACCACCTGACGGCAGATGATCAGATCGCCCAGCAGCGGCATCTCAATGCCCGGAGGGGCTTCGAACGGGAAAGAGAGCACGTTGGTCGGCTTATCTTTCCCGCGGTAGGTCAGGTTGAGCTCATGGCTTTCTGCTTCATCCACCAGGCGAATCGTGACCTCTGATTCTTCCTGAAACTGGGGGATAACGGCATCCAGCCATTTCTGAAACTGTGACTCTTCTGGCATGCCGGAATTATCTTCACAGGCCAGCTGTAAATCGAGGATCACCTGACTCATTTCTGTTCATGCTCCTGCGCTTCGCGCTTACGTTCTGCGGCCAGTTCGGCCCTGCGCTTCTGATCTGCCTCTTCCCAGGCCTCATAAGCGTTAACGATACGCGCGACCACCGGATGGCGTACCACGTCTTCACTGTGGAAGAAGTTGAAGCTGATTTCCTCTACCTCGGCCAGGACTTCGATGGCGTGACGCAGACCCGATTTGGTGTTACGCGGCAGGTCAATCTGGGTGACGTCACCGGTGATAACCGCTTTCGAGTTAAAGCCAATACGCGTCAGGAACATCTTCATCTGTTCGATAGTGGTGTTCTGGCTCTCATCCAGAATGATGAACGCGTCGTTAAGCGTACGGCCACGCATGTAGGCCAGCGGGGCCACTTCAATCACGTTACGCTCGATGAGCTTTTCAACTTTCTCGAAGCCGAGCATTTCGAACAGCGCGTCATACAGCGGGCGCAGATACGGGTCGACCTTCTGGCTCAGATCGCCCGGCAGGAAGCCCAGTTTTTCACCGGCTTCAACAGCAGGGCGGGTCAGCAGGATACGGCGGATCTCCTGACGCTCAAGCGCATCGACCGCAGCAGCAACGGCCAGATAGGTTTTACCCGTACCCGCCGGGCCCACGCCGAAGGTGATGTCATGGTCGAGAATATTGGCGATGTACTGCGCCTGGTTCGGGGTACGAGGCTTAATCACGCCGCGTTTAGTTTTGATGTTGATGGCTTTGCCATAGTCCAGCACGCTCTCCGCGCTCTGCTCAAGCACGCGCGCCTCTTTGATGGCCAGGTGGATCTGTTCAGGTTCAATGTCCTGGATCTCACCGCGCATCGGGGCGGTATCAACATACAGGCTGCGGAGAATATCTGCCGCGGCGTTGACGCAGATTGGGCGTCCGGTGAGTTTGAAATGGTTATCGCGACGATTGATTTCGATACCCAGACGTCGCTCCAGTTGTTTGATGTTGTCATCAAACGGCCCGCACAGGCTCAGCAGGCGAGCGTTGTCTGCGGGCTCAAGGCTAATTTCACGCGTATCTATGTTCAAACTGTTCCTCTTTAATTGGTTAACTGACCTGTGGCCACACGGCGTAATAAAACGGTCATTACCGAAATTATTCACGCCACAGAATAAAGGCGCAAGCGTTGCGGTAGATATTGGGGGTGATGAGAGGAAATACAAGGCCTGCCGGACAGGCAGGCCAGGAGGATCACGGCTGGTAAATACCTACGCCAGAGTCGTTGACCTTGCGGGTGCGAGAGATAACGGATTCCGGAGTCTGTGCAATTCGCAGACCCATTTCATCCTCAGTGCGTACCACCTTCCCGCGCAGCGAGTTCGTGAGCACTTCGACAATCTCGACGTCCACAAACTTACCGATCATGTCCGGGGTGCCTTCAAAATTCACCACGCGGTTATTTTCGGTTCGACCAGACAGTTCCATGATGCTCTTACGGGAGGTGCCTTCCACCAGAATACGCTGGACAGTGCCGAGCATGCGACGACTCCAGGCGTTGGCCTGCTGGTTGATACGCTCCTGTAGAATATACAGACGCTGCTTTTTCTCTTCTTCCGGTACATCATCAACCATATCGGCCGCAGGGGTGCCCGGGCGCGCAGAGAAGATAAAGCTGTAGCTGACGTCGAAATTCACCTCGCCGATGAGCTTCATGGTGCGCTCGAAGTCATCAGCGGTTTCGCCAGGGAAGCCGACGATAAAGTCGGAGCTAATCTGGATATCCGGGCGCGCTTCACGCAGCTTGCGGATGGTGGACTTATACTCCAGCACCGTATGTGGACGACCCATCAGGTTCAGCACGCGGTCAGAGCCGCACTGGATCGGCAGGTGCAGGAAGCTCACCAGCTCTGGCGTATCGCGATAGACGTCAATAATGTCGTCGGTAAATTCCATCGGATGGCTGGTGGTAAAGCGAATGCGGTCGATGCCGTCAATCGCCGCCACCAGACGCAGCAGTTCAGCAAAGCTGCCGGTGGTACCGTCGTAGTTTTCCCCGCGCCAGGCGTTCACGTTCTGCCCCAGCAGGTTCACTTCGCGAACGCCCTGCGCGGCAAGCTGCGCGATTTCAAACAGGATATCGTCTGCCGGGCGGCTCACTTCTTCACCGCGGGTATAAGGCACCACGCAGTAAGTACAGTATTTGTTGCAGCCTTCCATGATGGAGACGAAGGCGGTCGGGCCATCAGCGCGCGGCTCTGGCAGACGGTCAAATTTCTCGATCTCCGGGAAGCTCACGTCAACCACCGGGCTACGGCTGCCGCGAACCTGGTTAATCATCTCTGGCAGGCGGTGCAGGGTTTGAGGGCCAAAAACGATATCCACATAGGGGGCTCTCTGGCGGATCAGCTTACCTTCCTGCGATGCGACGCAGCCACCCACGCCAATGATCAGGTCCGGATTTTTCCGTTTGAGAAGCTTCCAGCGGCCTAACACATGAAAGACTTTTTCCTGTGCTTTTTCACGAATTGAACAGGTGTTCAGCAGCAGCACATCGGCTTCTTTCGCATTTTCAGTCAGCTGGTATCCGTGGGTGGTATCCAGCAGATCGGCCATCTTCGATGAATCGTATTCGTTCATCTGACAGCCCCAGGTTTTTATATGGAGTTTTTTAGTCATCGACTTGCTCAGCTCAGGATTGCAAGCCGCGTATTGTAATGCTTTGGTGCGGTTGTGACCAGTATGAAGGTTGTCAACCTCAGGGCCGCAAAAATCCGGTAAACTTAAGGCATTCTTCAATAAGGAATAGTGACCATGACACTCCTGAACACCGAAGTTGCCGTTGTTGGCGGCGGTATGGTCGGCGGCGCACTGGCGCTGGGGCTGGCGCAGCAGGGATTTGACGTAACCGTTATTGAACAGGCGGCTCCGCCGGCATTCGATCCTGCCAGCCAACCGGACGTGCGTATTTCCGCCATCAGCGCGGCCTCTGTTGATCTGCTTCGCGGGCTGGGCGTCTGGGAGGCGGTGCTGGCGATGCGCGCGCATCCTTACAGCCGTCTCGAAACCTGGGAGTGGGAAAATGCTCACGTGTCGTTTGATGCCGCCGAGCTGAAACTGCCGCGCCTGGGCTATATGGTGGAAAACAACGTGCTCCAGCAGGCACTCTGGCAGGCGCTGGAGGCGCACCCGAAGGTGACGCTGCGCGTGCCGGACTCGCTGAAAGGCCTGCATCGTCATGAGGGCGGGTATCTCCTGACGCTGGACAACGACGATGAGCTGGCCGTGAAGCTGGTGGTGGGGGCGGATGGCGCGAACTCGCAGGTCAGGCAGATGGCAGGCATTGGGATCCATGCCTGGCAGTACCAGCAGTCCTGCATGCTGATCACCGTTCAGTCAGAAAACGCGCCGGGCGAAAGCACCTGGCAGCATTTTACGCCGAACGGCCCGCATGCATTCTTACCGCTGTTTGATAACTGGGCTTCGCTGGTGTGGTACGACAAACCGGCGCGCATTCGACAGTTGCAGGGGCTGTCCATGGATCAGTTGCAGCGCGAAATCCGCCAGCACTTCCCGAGCCGTCTGGGCAACGTGACCCCGGTTGCCGCCGGCGCATTCCCGCTGATGCGACGCCATGCGTTGCAGTATGCCCGTGAAGGACTGGTGCTTGTGGGGGACGCGGCGCACACCATTCATCCGCTGGCGGGGCAGGGGGTGAATCTGGGATACCGTGACGTCGATGCGTTACTGGATGTGCTGGGTAACGCTCGCGCCCACGCGGAAGCCTGGGCCAGCCATCAGGTTCTGAAGCGCTACCAGACGCGCCGTATGGCGGATAACTTCATTATGCAGTCGGGGATGGATCTGTTCTATGCCGGGTTCAGCAATGATGTTGGTCCGGTGCGTATAGTGCGCAATATTGGATTGATGGCAGCGGAACGTGCCGGTGGTCTGAAGCGTCAGGCCCTGAAGTACGCCCTCGGACTCTGATCTTTATTCCCTCTCCCCGTGGGAGAGGGTTAGGGTGAAGGCATCAGGCCGCACTATTCTGAACAACAAAAACAAAAAAGCCCGCAGAGCGGGCTTGTTTGTTTAAAGTGGCTGGGGTGCAGGGATTCGAACCCCGGAATGCTGGTATCAGAAACCAGAGCCTTACCGCTTGGCGACACCCCAATTGCGTTAAACAAACTGTTTAACGACTTTAAAGTGGCTGGGGTACGAGGATTCGAACCTCGGAATGCCGGAATCAGAATCCGGTGCCTTACCGCTTGGCGATACCCCAACAATGTTCAGTTTACCGAATCGTATTCGATAACGTAAATATGGTGGCTACGACGGGATTCGAACCTGTGACCCCATCATTATGAGTGATGTGCTCTAACCAACTGAGCTACGTAGCCAGTACTGCAATCTTCGATGGCTGGGGTACCTGGATTCGAACCAGGGAATGCCGGTATCAAAAACCGGTGCCTTACCGCTTGGCGATACCCCATCCGTGCAACGCTTACCTGGGAATGGTGCGGGAGGCGAGACTTGAACTCGCACACCTTGCGGCGCCAGAACCTAAATCTGGTGCGTCTACCAATTTCGCCACTCCCGCAAAAAAGATGGTGGCTACGACGGGATTCGAACCTGTGACCCCATCATTATGAGTGATGTGCTCTAACCAACTGAGCTACGTAGCCATCTTTTTTTCGCGTTACCTTATCGGCGTTGCGGGGCGCATTATGCGTATAGACCCTTGCAGCGTCAACACCTTTTTCAATGAAAATAGCCGGAATGTGACTGTTTGGTTAGGTTGCGAACAGCGAGGCCGAATATTCGACAATTATTGGTTATTAATCGATTTTATGCCGGGAAAAGAGAGGCAAAAAAATCAGGCCCCGGAGGGCCTGATTATAGTCTGGACATTATTTATAAGCAGACTGGTGAACGCCCACCGCGCGTCCTGACGGATCGTTCATCGCTTTGAAGGATTCATCCCATTCAATGGCTTTAGCAGAAGAGCAGGCGACCGAAGGACCACCCGGTACGCACTCGGCTGCGCTTGGAACCGGGAACAGCTCCTCAAAGATCTCACGGTACAAATACGCCTCTTTCGAGGCTGGCGTGTTGTACGGGAAACGGAAGCTCGCAGTTTCCAGTTGTTGATCAGAAACCTGTTTCGCCGCCACCTCTTTCAGGGTGTCGATCCAGCTGTAGCCTACGCCATCGGAGAACTGCTCTTTCTGACGCCACGCCACGCTCGCCGGCAGGTAGGATTCAAAACATTCACGCAGGATATGTTTCTCCATTTTGCCGTTGCCGCACATTTTGTCCTGTGGGTTGATGCGCATCGCCACATCGAGGAATTTCTTATCGAGGAACGGCACGCGGGCTTCCACACCCCAGGCGGACATCGCTTTGTTGGCGCGCGCGCAGTCAAACATGTGCAGCGCCTGTAGCTTACGCACCGTTTCTTCATGCAGCTCTTTGGCGTTCGGTGCTTTGTGGAAATAGAGGTAACCGCCAAACACTTCGTCAGAACCCTCGCCGGAGAGCACCATCTTGATGCCCATCGCTTTGATCTTCCGCGACATCAAATACATCGGCGTGGAGGCGCGAATGGTGGTCACATCATAGGTTTCAATGTGATAGATCACATCGCGGATCGCATCCAGACCTTCCTGTACGGTGAAGTGAATTTCATGGTGCACCGTGCCAAGATGGTTCGCCACTTCCTGGGCGGCTTTCAGGTCAGGTGCCCCTTCCAGACCCACGGCAAAGGAGTGCAGCTGTGGCCACCAGGCTTCAGAGCGCTCCTGATCTTCCACGCGACGTGCGGCGAATTTCTTGGTGATCGCGGAGATCACGGAGGAGTCCAGACCGCCGGAGAGCAGTACACCGTAGGGGACATCTGACATCAGGTGGCTTTTCACTGACTCTTCCAGCGCCTGACGCAGTTCGGCTTTGTCCGTCACGTTGTCTTTCACCGCTTCATAATCAAACCAGTCGCGCTGGTAGTACGGGCGGATCTCGCCGTCCTGGCTCCACAGGTAGCTACCTGCCGGGAACTCTTTGATGGTGCGGCATACCGGTACCAGGGCTTTCATTTCTGAGGCAACGTAGAAGTTACCGTGTTCATCGTGTCCCATGTACAGCGGGATAATACCAATATGGTCGCGGCCAATCAGGAAAGCGTCTTTTTCGCTGTCGTACAGGGCGAAGGCGAACATACCTTGCAGGTCGTCGAGGAACTCCGGGCCTTTCTCCTGATACAGCGCCAGGATCACTTCGCAGTCTGAGCCGGTCTGAAACGCGTAGCGATCGCCGTACTCAGCGCGCAGCGCCTGATGGTTGTAAATTTCACCGTTAACAGCCAGCGCGTGCGTTTTTTTCTCGTTATACAGCGGCTGTGCGCCAGCGTTGACATCAACAATGGAGAGACGTTCGTGAGCCAGAATCGCTTTATCGCTGGCGTAAACGCCTGACCAGTCCGGACCGCGATGGCGCATCAGGCGGGACAATTCGAGTGCTTTTTTACGCAGTTCGCCCGCGTCAGTTTTAATATCCAGTACGCCAAAAATAGAACACATAACCTTCTCCGTTAACCCTGTTGCGTTGTGATGTTGCTTGCTTATGAAAATGCCGCAAAAAGGGGAGGGGGAGCAAGCGTTTTACCGATGAAAGCGTAAAAAGTGCAATGGCAATTGCCGAATCTTAAAAAAAGAGTATGCCTTAAGCGATTCTATTGATGATTTCTCAATGAAGGGCTTATTTCGTTAGATGAAGTGATGTTTTCAGACAGCAGAAATGAAAAACCACGCCCTGAGGCGTGGTTCTGATCAAATAACGTCGATTTCGTCGACAGAGGGGTAAATCCAGCTTGGCCGGAACGGCATCGTATCAATGTCATCAAGCTGTGAAACGCCAGAAAGCACCAGGATGGTTTCAAGCCCCGCCTGGAAGCCAGCAAGAATATCGGTACGCAGGTTGTCGCCCACAATGACGGTTTCTTCTGAGTGTGCCTGCATCGTATTCAGTGCGGCGCGGATAATCCACGGGCTCGGTTTACCGACAACAAACGGCTTACGGCCCGAGATTTTTTCGATACCGGCACACAGCGCACCGCAGGCGGGATAAAAACCGCGACCGTGCGTGTCCGGGTTGGTGGCGATAAAACGCGCACCGTTGGCGACAAAGTAGGCTGCCTTATGCATCATCTCCCAGTTAAAGGAGCGCGTTTCGCCCACGATGACAAAGTCCGGGTTCACGTCGGTGATGGTGAAGCCCGCTTTATACAGCTCGTGGATCAGCGCACCTTCGCCAACGACATAGGCTTTTTTGCCTTCCTGACGCTTCAGGAAATCCGCGGTCGCCATCGCAGAGGTATAAAACACGCTGTCCGGGACGTTGACGCCCGCAGTAGCAAAGCGGTTTGCCAGATCCTGACCAGTCTGTGAAGGGTAGTTCGTGAGAAGAACCAGTGGCATTCCTTTGTCGATGATGCGGTGAAGAAACTCCGCAGCACCCGGCACGGCAACGTTGTCGTGCATCAGCACGCCGTCGATATCACAAATTACATTCTTAATGGTCATGGACAATCCGACATCAAAAAAAGAAGGCGTTACTATAAGATCCGATCAGGATTCCAGCAAATGTTGCAGCAGGATCCCGTTCAGCATGGCACGTTTTACCAGGGCGAATGCGCCAATTGCCGAGCGGTGATCGAGCGTAGATCGCACCACCGGCAAATTCTGGCGAAATGCCTTCAGCGCCTGGGTATTGATGCAGCCTTCAATGGCGGGCAGTAACACTTTTTCGGCTTCAACGATCTCGCCGGCAATCACCACCTTTTGCGGATTAAACAGGTTGATGGCAATGGCGATGGTCTTACCCAGGTGGCGTCCTACCTGTTCGATCACTTCGCAAGCCAGCGCATCGCCTTTGTTTGCCGCTTTGCAGATGGTGCCGATCTTACAATCGTCCAGCGTGACGCGGCTCTGGTAACCCTGCTCCAGCAGATGGCGAACGCGATGTTCAATGGCGGCGTTGGCGGCAACGGTTTCAAGACAGCCAAAATTACCGCAGTGGCAACGCTCGCCAAGCGGTTCCACCTGGATATGACCAATCTCGCCTACGTTACCGTTACGACCAATAAAAATGCGGCCATTCGAGATGATGCCCGCACCTGTACCACGGTGAACGCGCACCAGAATAGAGTCTTCGCAGTCCTGGCTCGCACCAAAGTAGTGCTCCGCCAGCGCCAGCGAGCGAATATCGTGACCAACAAAGCAGGTCAGCTTGAAGCGCTTTTCCAGCGCCTCAACCAGCCCCCAGTTCTCTACCTTAATATGCGGCATGTAGCGAATAACGCCGCTTTCCGGGTCAACCAGGCCGGGCAAAATCACCGAGATGGCGATGAGTTCACGGATCTTGCGCTGACAGCTTTCGATAAACTGCGCAATGGTATTCAGTAACGCATGTTCAAGCGTCTCCTGCGTGCGCTCAGGAAGGGGGTAATGCTCTTCGGCAATGGCCTTGCTGCTCAGGTCGTAGAGCGTAAGAGTGGTGTCATGACGTCCTAAGCGAACGCCAATGGCCTGAAAATTGCGGGTTTCCGTGACGATGGAAATCGCGCGGCGGCCCCCGGTGGAGGCCTGCTGATCGACTTCTTTGATCAGGCCGCGCTCAATAAGCTGACGTGTAATTTTTGTCACGCTGGCGGGAGCAAGCTGGCTTTGTTCGGCTATCTGAATGCGTGAGATTGGCCCGTGCTGGTCAATCAGGCGATAAACTGCCGCGCTGTTAAGTTGTTTAACGAGATCGACATTACCGATTTGAGCTTGTCCGCCTGGTGTCATACTTTTACTTACTCAGTGACGACCTCGTTACCATTAACGATGGTCTTAATAATTTTATAATCGTGTGTGAACGCCGTCAGGTTTGCAACCATACCTGGCGCAATACCACCGAGCTGTTTATCGACGCCAATGGCGCGCGCCGGATAAAGCGTGGCCATGCGCAGCACTTCCTCAAGCGCGATGCCGCAATGTTCAACGAGATTACGTACCCCTTCGATCATCGTCAGAGAAGAACCGCTCAGCGTGCCGTTCTCATCCACACACAGTCCATTCCGGTAGTATATTGTTTTACCAGCAAAAATGAACTGGTCAATATTCGCTCCTGCCGGAGCGGTAGCATCCGTCACCAGGCAGAGCTTGTCGCCTTTCAGGCGTTTGGCGTTGCGGATGTTGGTGTAATCGACATGCAAGCCGTCGGCGATAATGCCGCAGTAGACGTCTGGTTCATCCAGAATTGCGCCAACCAGTCCCGGTTCGCGGCCAGTAATATAGGGCATCGCGTTATAAAGGTGTGTGGCAAATGTAATGCCTGCGCGGAAACCGGCCTTCGCCTCTTTCAGCGTCGCGTTCGAATGGCCCGCAGATACCACAATCCCGGCGGCGGCCAGTTTGCTGATAACGTCCGTGCCGGTCATTTCCGGGGCCAGCGTCACTTTGGTGATCACATCGGCATTGGCGCACATGTAATCCACCAGCTCGGCATCCGGTTTGCGCACGTAGTTTGGGTTATGGGTGCCTTTCTTGACCATATTCAGCCAGGGCCCTTCCAGGTGCAGGCCCAGCGCCTGATTCGGATGTTTTGCCAGGTATTCGCGCATGACGCGGATACCCTGTTTCATCAGGTCATCGCTGCTGGTGATCAGCGTTGGCAGATAGCTGGTGCAGCCCGATTTCTCGTTGGCTTTCTGCATGATTTCCAGCGTTTCAACCGTCACCGCCTCTGCGGTATCGTTAAACTGGACACCGCCGCAGCCGTTAAGCTGTACGTCGATGAAACCGGGGGAGATTACAGCTCCATTGAGTGAACGCTGTTCGATCTCCGGCGGCAGTTCCGCCAGCGGGCAAACACGTTCAATCAGGCCATTGGCGATTACAATCGCATGGTCATCCAGAATTTCATGGCCGGTATAAATCCGACCGTGAGTTAAAGCGTACATATCGACCCCCGGTTAAAAAAAGCGACCGCCCCGGATAAAAGAGGCGGTTATTCAATTACAGACCTTTGATGTTCTCAGCTTCCAGCTCGTTGAAGTATTTCAGCGTTTTCACTTTCAGCTCCATGGTGGACGGTTCGTCACACACGACAACCGCTTTTGGATGCAGCTGTAAGCAGCTGATCGTCCACATATGGTTCACGTTGCCTTCAACGGCAGCCTGAAGCGCTTGCGCTTTCACCGCGCCCAGCACCAGAATCATCACTTCTTCGGCATCCAGCAGCGTGCCCACGCCCACGGTCAGCGCGTATTTAGGCACCTGATTGACGTCGCCGTCAAAGAAGCGGGAGTTAGCCACGCGCGTATCATGGGTCAGCGTTTTAATACGGGTACGGGAAGCCAGTGAAGATGCCGGTTCGTTGAACGCGATATGACCATCGTTGCCTACGCCGCCCATAAACAGGTGGATTTTACCGTAGGAACGGATTTTTTCTTCATACTGACGGCATTCTGCGTCAATATCAGGCGCGTTTCCATTCAGCAGGTTAATGTTTTCAGCCGGAATATCAACGTGATCGAAGAAATTACGGTGCATAAAGCTGTGGTAACTTTCCGGATGTTCCTTTGGCAGGCCGACATATTCGTCCATGTTGAAGGTCACAACGTGTTTAAAGCTAACCTGGCCCGCTTTGTGCATTTCAACCAGAGCTTTATACGCGGTCAGGGGCGTGCCGCCGGTTGGAAGACCGAGAACGAAAGGACGATCGGCTGTTGGTTTGAACGCGTTGATGCGATTAACGATATGACGAGCAGCCCATTTTCCGACTTGTTCAGCTGTTGCCAGGGGAATCAGTCTCATTATTCACCTCTAAAGTTTAAGTAAAAGTGGGCGGATGATTAGTGCAACCTGAACTAAGCGTAACCTGGAACCTTTCAGGCCGGATCAATCCGCCTTGATTTTTTGAATGATAAAATAAGTTTTCGTCGTTAGCCAGTGACAGGGAGGGTTTAATACGATATTTGGTGACAATAATCACAAAAAATAGGTGTTTAATTTGCGATACGAATTAATTTTTCACACACTCACACTGCCAGTGAATCATCAACTGTATCTATCGTTCGTGACACAATAAAAACATAGTTTATGCGCGAGTCTTAACAAAGGGTCTCGTAGGGGGAATAGGATGAATATTTTAGGTTTTTTCCAGCGCCTCGGTAGGGCTTTGCAGCTCCCTATCGCCGTGCTACCGGTTGCAGCATTGCTGCTGCGATTCGGGCAACCCGATCTTCTTAACGTGCCGTTTATTGCCCAGGCAGGCGGCGCAATTTTTGACAACCTGGCGCTGATTTTCGCCATCGGTGTGGCGTCAAGCTGGTCAAAAGACAGCGCGGGTGCCGCGGCACTGGCAGGGGCTGTCGGTTACTTCATCCTCACGAAAGCGATGGTAACCATCAATCCTGAAATCAACATGGGTGTGCTGGCAGGTATCATTACTGGCCTGGTGGGTGGCGCCGTATACAACCGTTGGGCAGGTATCAAACTTCCTGACTTCCTGAGCTTCTTCGGCGGTAAACGTTTTGTGCCGATTGCGACGGGCTTTTTCTGTCTGATCCTCGCCGCCATCTTTGGCTACGTTTGGCCACCGGTGCAGCATGCTATCCATGCGGGTGGTGAGTGGATCGTGTCTGCGGGCGCAATGGGCGCGGGCATCTTCGGTTTCATTAACCGTCTGCTGATCCCAACCGGTCTGCATCAGGTACTGAACACCATCGCCTGGTTCCAGATTGGTGAGTTCACCAACGCGGCCGGCGCGGTATTCCACGGTGATATCAACCGCTTCTACGCAGGCGACGGCACCGCGGGCATGTTCATGTCTGGCTTCTTCCCAATCATGATGTTTGGTCTGCCTGGCGCGGCGCTGGCAATGTACCTGGCTGCGCCGAAAGCGCGTCGCCCAATGGTTGGCGGGATGCTGCTGTCCGTTGCGATCACCGCCTTCCTGACCGGCGTGACCGAGCCACTGGAATTCCTGTTCATGTTCCTGGCTCCGCTGCTGTATCTGATGCATGCGATCCTGACCGGTATCAGCCTGTTCGTCGCCACCCTTCTGGGTATCCATGCTGGCTTCTCCTTCTCCGCAGGCGCCATCGACTATGTGTTGATGTACAACCTGCCGGCGGCAAGCAGCAACGTCTGGATCCTGATGGTGATGGGCCTGATCTTCTTCGTTATCTACTTCGTTCTGTTCAGCGCGGTTATTCGTATGTTTAACCTGAAGACGCCTGGCCGCGAAGATACGAAAGATGATGTTGTGACCAGTGAAGCCAACAGCAATACCGAAGAGGGTTTAACCCAGCTGGCAACCAGCTATATTGCCGCTGTGGGTGGCACCGACAACCTGAAAGCGATCGATGCCTGTATTACCCGTCTGCGTCTGACCGTGGGCGACTCCGCGCGCGTGAGCGATGCAATGTGCAAACGCCTTGGTGCGTCTGGTGTGGTGAAGCTGAACAAACAAACCATCCAGGTTATCGTGGGTGCGAAAGCCGAATCTATCGGCGATGAAATGAAAAAAGTGGTTGCCCGTGGGCCGGTCGCTGCCGCCTCAACGGATAACGCACCGGTGGCTGACGCGCCGGTTGCAAAACCGCAGGCTGTGCCAAACGCGGTGACCATCGCTGCGCTGGTTTCTCCGGTGACAGGTGACGTTGTTGCGCTTGAACAGGTGCCTGACGAAGCGTTCGCCAGCAAAGCGGTCGGTGACGGCGTGGCGGTGAAACCAACGGACAAAACTGTGGTCTCTCCGGCTGCCGGTACTATCGTGAAAATCTTCAACACCAACCATGCGTTCTGCCTGGAAACGGAAAAAGGCGCGGAGATCGTTGTCCATATGGGTATCGATACCGTTGTGCTGAACGGCCAGGGCTTTACTCGCCTGGTGGAAGAGGGTGCTGAAGTGGCGGCAGGCCAGCCGATTCTGGAAATGGATCTGGACTTCCTGAATGCTAACGCGCGCTCCATGATAAGCCCGGTCGTGTGCAGCAACATCGACGACTTCAGCGGTCTGGTGATCCAGGCGCAGGGACAGGTAGTTGCAGGCCAGACGCCACTGTATGAGATTAAAGGCAAGTAATCGCTCCTGAGTAGAGTTATGCCTTTAGCGGCGGGGGATATCCTCCGCCGCTTTTTTTTGCAGCAATTGCCCCCATTATTTTCTTCCGGGACGTTTTAAGGGTTGTCACTACGTCCGGCTTATAAGATCATATGCCGTTATACGTTGTTTACGCTTTGAGGAATCCACGATGAGTGAGGCAGAAGCCCGCCCGAGTAACTTTATTCGTCAGATCATCGATGAAGATCTGGCCAGTGGTAAGCACACCACAGTCCACACGCGTTTCCCGCCGGAGCCAAATGGCTACCTGCACATTGGTCACGCCAAATCGATCTGCCTGAACTTTGGTATTGCGCAAGATTACCAGGGGCAGTGCAACCTGCGTTTCGATGACACCAACCCAGTAAAAGAAGACATCGAATACGTTGAGTCGATAAAAAACGACGTGCAATGGCTGGGCTTCAACTGGTCTGGCGATATCTGCTACTCCTCAGACTATTTCGATCAGCTGTATGCCTACGCGGTTGAACTGATTAACAAAGGTCTGGCATACGTCGACGAATTGTCAGCTGACGAAATCCGTGAATACCGCGGTACGCTGACTCAGCCTGGTAAAAACAGCCCGTTCCGCGATCGTAGCGTGGAAGAGAACCTGGCGCTGTTTGAAAAAATGCGTGCCGGTGGCTTCGAAGAAGGTAAAGCGTGTCTGCGTGCCAAAATCGATATGGCGTCTCCGTTCATCGTGATGCGCGATCCGGTGCTGTACCGCATTAAGTTCGCTGAACACCACCAGACCGGTAACAAGTGGTGCATCTACCCGATGTACGACTTCACCCACTGCATCAGCGATGCGCTGGAAGGCATTACGCACTCTCTGTGCACGCTGGAATTCCAGGACAACCGTCGTCTGTACGACTGGGTGCTGGATAACATCACCATTCCTGTGCATCCGCGTCAGTACGAGTTCTCTCGTCTGAACCTGGAATACACCGTGATGTCCAAGCGTAAGCTGAACCTGCTGGTCACCGACAAGCACGTTGAAGGCTGGGACGACCCGCGTATGCCGACCATCTCTGGCCTGCGTCGTCGTGGCTACACCTCGGCGTCCATTCGTGAGTTCTGCAAACGTATTGGCGTCACCAAGCAGGACAACACCATCGAAATGGCGTCTCTGGAATCCTGCATTCGTGAAGACCTGAACGAAAACGCGCCGCGCGCGATGGCAGTGATCGATCCAGTGAAACTGGTTATCGAAAACTATCCGCAGGGCGGAAGCGAACAGGTCTCGATGCCTAACCATCCGAACAAACCGGAAATGGGCACCCGCGACGTGCCGTTCAGCGGTGAAATCTGGATCGATCGCGCCGACTTCCGCGAAGAAGCGAACAAGCAGTACAAGCGTCTGGTGCTGGGCAAAGAAGTGCGTCTGCGTAACGCCTATGTGATCAAAGCAGAGCGAGTAGAGAAAGATGCGGAAGGTAACATCACGACCATCTTCTGTACGTACGACGCAGAGACGCTGAGTAAAGATCCGGCGGATGGTCGTAAAGTAAAAGGTGTAATCCACTGGGTGAGCGCGCAGCATGCGCTGCCGGTTGAGATCCGGCTCTACGATCGTCTGTTCAGCGTGCCTAATCCAGGCGCTGCGGAGGACTTCCTGGCGGTTATCAACCCTGAGTCGCTGATTATCAAGCAGGGGTATGCCGAGCCGTCTCTGAAAGCCGCTGAAGCCGGTAAAGCGTTCCAGTTTGAACGTGAGGGTTACTTCTGCCTGGACAGCCGTTACAGCACGGCAGAAAAACCGGTATTTAACCGTACCGTCGGTCTGCGTGATACCTGGACTAAGATCGGCGAATAATAACGCTGCTCTGGTCAATGAGAAACAAACGCCGCGTAATGCGGCGTTTTTTTATTTAACGATCATGTCGTTAAGCATCGGGATAATCATTTAAACCCAACATTCCAGGTCAATGTGGTGCTACTTATTTTATTTAAAAAAAGTTTGTTGTTTTCCAAAAACAGAAACACTGAAAAATATATTCACAATATCAATGTTACTTACTGAAAATTAGCGCATTCCCCCGCCAGTACTCGCTTCCCGGTAAATGTTACAAAGCACTACGAAATATGTGCTCTTCGTCATAATCCTGACTTTTGCCTGATTAAAAGCATTGATAATTCGCGTCGCGAAAAATAACCTAAAGACGGTAGTTAATTCGAGGGTATTTCTGACTACCCCTGACCACTTGGTCTTTTCTGTTTTTCGCCGTTTAAGGCGTTTTAATTCGTCAAAGAGGAATAATCTATGCGTACGTTCAGTGGCAAACGTAGTGCGCTGGCGCTGGCTATCGCCGGTGTGACAGCAATGTCGGGCCTGGTGGTTGCGCCAGAGGCAAAAGCAGCAGGTTTCATCGAAGATTCCACCCTCACGGGCGGTATTTATTACTGGCAGCGTGAGCGTGACCGTAAAGACGTCACTGAAGATAAATACAAAACCAACCTTTCTCACTCGACCTGGAACGCCAACCTTGATTTCCAGTCGGGATATGCCGCCGATATGTTCGGGATCGATATTGCAGCGTTCACCGCAATTGAAATGGCCGAAAATGGCGACAGCGGCCATCCGAACGAAATTGCGTTCTCCTCCAGCAATAAAGCCTACGACGAAGACTGGTCCGGCGATAAAAGCGGAATCAGCCTGTATAAAGCGGCTGCAAAATTCAAATATGGTCCGGTCTGGGCGCGCGGAGGTTATATCCAGCCAACCGGTCAGACGCTGTTAGCGCCGCACTGGAGCTTTATGCCAGGCACCTATCAGGGGGCGGAAGCCGGTGCTAATTTTGACTACGGCGATGCGGGGGCGTTGAGCTTCTCCTATATGTGGACCAACGAGTACAAAGCGCCGTGGCACATTGAGATGGACAAGTTCTATCAGAACGATAAAAAAACCAAAGTTGATTATCTCCACTCGCTGGGAGCGAAGTACGACTTTAAAAACGATCTGGTGCTGGAAGCTGCATTTGGTCAGGCTGAAGGCTATATCGATCAGTACTTTGCTAAAGCCAGCTACAAATTTGATATCGCGGGTAGCCCGCTGAGCACCAGCTATCAGTTCTACGGTACGCGCGACAAGGTCAGTGATGGCAGCGTAAATGATATCTATGACGGCACCGCGTGGTTACAGGCGCTGACCTTCGGCTACAAGGTAGGTCAGGTTGATTTGCGTCTGGAGGGAACATGGGTCAAGGCAGAAGGGCAGCAGGGCTACTTCCTGCAACGTATGACCCCAACCTACGCCTCTTCCAATGGTCGTCTGGATATCTGGTGGGATAACCGCTCTGACTTCAACGCCGACGGCGAAAAGGCAGTTTTCTTCGGCGCAATGTATGACCTGAAGAACTGGAACCTGCCTGGCTGGGCTGTGGGCGCGTCCCACGCTTACGCCTGGGATGCGAAGCCAGCGGATATGGCTACGCCAGACGCCTACTACGATCCAAACTACCGTCTGAAAGAGTCTTCATACAGCCTGGATGCGATTTACACCCTTCAGGAGGGCCGTGCGAAAGGCACGATGTTCAAACTGCACTTCACCCAGTATGACAACCACTCCGATATCCCGAGCTACGCGGGCGGCTACGGCAACATCTTCCAGGATGAACGTGACGTGAAATTCATGGTCATTGCGCCATTTACCATCTTCTGATGAACACGCTGGCGGGCGAGATCCCGCCAGCATGGAGACTGCATATGATGAAAAAAATGGTAATCGTTGCGCTGCTGGCATCGGGGCTGGTGGCGTGTGCGCATGATCAGGCGCAGAAAGAAGACTCCCGTCTGAAGGAGGCGTATAGCGCCTGTATTAATACTGCCGAAGGATCGCCGGAGAAAATTGAAGCCTGTCAGAGCGTGCTGAATGTGCTGAAAAAAGAGAAAGCGCATGTGCAGTTTGCGACGCAGGAAAATGTTCGCGTGATGGATTACCAGGCCTGTATCCAGGCGCGGAAAACCGGTAACGATCAGGAAGTGGCGAAGCGTTGCGATAAGATCTGGAACGAGATACGCAATAACAATAAATAAGTTGCTTTACGCCCGGTGGCGCAGCGTCACCGGGCTTTTTTCAGGCAAAAAAAAGCCAACCTCACGGCTGGCTCAGAGTATGAACACTCACTTATTTTGCGTCGTGCGCATGTTCATTTTCGCGGCAATCACCTTCAGCACAGTGACCGTACAGGTACAGGCTGTGGTTGGTCAGGCGGATGCCATGACGGGCGGCGATTTCACGCTGGCGCGATTCAATGGAATCATCGCTAAATTCAATGACCTTGCCACAATCGAGGCAGATCAGGTGATCGTGGTGGTGCTGCTGAGTCAGCTCGAACACGGATTTACCGCCTTCGAAATTATGACGAGTAACAATGCCCGCGTCATCAAACTGGTTCAGCACACGATAGACGGTTGCCAGCCCAATCTCTTCACCCATATCGATAAGACGCTTATAAAGGTCTTCCGCACTGACATGGTGATTGTCTGGCCCCTGAAGCACTTCAAGGATTTTTAACCGAGGAAGCGTTACTTTCAGGCCAGCTTTCTTTAATGCGGTATTGTTGTCAGTCATGCGGAATCTGTCCTGTTGCTAAACGATTCACTTCAAAAGAAGAAGTGACAGAAAATGCACTTGGGATAATGCGTCTCATTATAGAACTGCCATGGCTAAATGAAAACTGCAAGTCTCAAGCAAAGTATGCTTATAAAAACGTGGTATCACCAACAAACTTGTTCGATGGCACCCACTTTTTACCAGGGGGATATTGTACAGGTCTGGGCGAAAAAGTTAAAAGTTTGTAGCAATTAATTTAATCGGTTTTACCTGGAAAACGGGCGCAACCGGAGTTGCGCCGCAGGGATATCAGGCGTTAAGGATATCGTCCAGGTTCAGCTCTTCACGAACCTGCTTAACCCATTTTTCTACACGCTCAGCGGTCAGCTCTGGCTGACGGTCTTCATCAATGGCCAGGCCAACGAAGTGATCGTCATCTGCCAGACCTTTGGAAGCTTCGAAATGGTAACCCGCCGTTGGCCAGTGACCGACGATCGCCGCACCGCGTGGCTCAATGATGTCGCGAATAGTGCCCAGCGCATCACAGAAATACTCAGCATAGTCTTCCTGATCGCCACAGCCAAACAGGGCAACCAGCTTGCCGTTGAAGTCTACTTCTTCCAGCGTCGGGAAGAAATCGTCCCAGTCACACTGTGCTTCACCGTAGTACCAGGTGGGGATGCCCAGCAGCAGGATGTCATAGCCCTCGAGATCTTCTTTGCTGCTCTTGGCGATGTCATGCACATCAGCAACGTCTTTACCGAGCTGTTTTTGAATGTTTTTTGCGATATTTTCAGTATTGCCGGTATCACTGCCAAAGAAAATGCCGATGATTGCCATGAGTAAAATAACCTCTTGAAACTTAATGGTATGGTGGCGCAAATTGTCCACGGATAAGGGCAATAATAGCAGAACAGGCAACCCTGCGGAAACAGCTATCACGCAGGACTGCACTCTGTGCTACATGAAAAAGGTAATATTGGGGATTTTCTGACTCACGCCTTGCCGCGTAACGTCTCAAGCTGGGCGATCAGCATCTCTTCGATCAGTTCGCTGCGGCTGATGTTGCGCGCGTCAGCTAACTCGTTAAGCGCATCGACGGCATCGGCATTCAGCTTCAGTTCGACACGCTTAAGCCCACGATTTTTATCGCGTTTAAGCTGGTTGCGTTTATTGATACGCAGCTGTTCATCGCGCGAAAGCGGATTCGTTTTCGGTCGTCCCGGTCGACGCTCATTCGCGAACAGATCTAGTGTCGTACGGTCCGTTTGTTCTTTGGCCATGATTCTGAGACTTCGGGGGAAACACGCCGCCCTGCTAATGTCCGGGCGATAAGCGCGCCATCATACATCACCCAAATCCACACGCCAACGACTGGAAGCCCGTCGTCTTCCGGTCGCTGGCTTTTTAATCAATTCGCTGTATCAGTAAGATAGCGGCGAATGGCGCGCAGGACGGCATCCGGTTTTTCCGCGTGGACCCAGTGCCCGGCACCCGCAATGACGTGAGCGCGAGCCTGCGGGAATTGCGCCAGCAGCGCGTCACGGTACGCGTCAGTGACGTAAGGGGAGTTGCCGCCGCGAATAAAAAGGGTAGGGTGCGGCCAGGCGGGGACGGCTTCCCAGCCCACAATATGCGAATACTGATCCCACAGCACCGGGACGTTAAAGCGCCATTGCCCGTCAACAAACGATTTCAGCAGGAACTGGACCACGCCTTCTTCATCAAGATGCTCGCGCATAACGGCAGCCGCCTGTTGGCGGGTTGCGACACCCGCTTCGGTGACCGCATTGATGGCGGCAAAAATCTCATCGTGACGGCGAACGTCGTAATTGACGGGCGCAACGTCGATGACCACCAGCCCGGAAATTCGCTCAGGTGCCAGCGCAGTGAGCGCCATCACCGCTTTACCGCCCATTGAATGCCCGATAAGCGTCGCTTTCTGAATATTATTCGCATCGAGGGTGTCCCGCAGATCCTGCGCCATGGCTGCGTATGTCATCTCCTCCGAGCGCCCTGAAAGACCGTGATTGCGCATATCAACCTGGAGGATCTCGTGATCGGTCACTAAATCGCGCGCCAGCACACCCAGATTATCCAGGCTACCAAACAGGCCGTGAACCAGTACGATGGGAGAATTATTGTTCGGCGATTGTGCAGTTTGCGCTCGGGTATTCAATTTCATGGCAAAGTTCTTTTTTTAGGTTTGTCAGGTTAGGGTATCATGTTGACCATTCTGCCGCCCGGGGGCAAGGATCCAGTTTAATCTGACTTTTGCCGCCAACCTGGTTTGACGCTATCCGCTGTTGGGATTTGACCTTATAATCTCAACGACTTGTATTCAGATAAGATATCGCACTGGATTAAGATGAAAACAATCGAAGTTGATGACGAACTCTATCAGTATATTGCCAGCCAGACGCGGCATATTGGGGAGAGCGCGTCCGACATTTTACGGCGCATGCTTAAAATTTCCGCCGCCTCACAGCCCACTCCTGTCACTAAAGATGTCGTGTCTCAGCCGAGCGTTGTTGCACAAGTAAAACCTGCCGTCATGCCGGCAAAGGACAAAGTGCGCGCGATGCGCGAGCTGCTGCTGTCCGATGAATATGCCGAGCAGAAAAAGGCCGTTAACCGCTTTATGCTGGTGCTGTCTACACTTTACTCACTGGATAACAACGCATTTGCAGAAGCGACAGAGTCGCTGCACGGTCGCACGCGCGTTTATTTCGCAGGCGACGAGCAGACCTTGCTGCAAAATGGCAACCAAACCAAACCCAAACACGTTCCCGGTACGCCATACTGGGTGATCACCAATACCAATACGGGCCGCAAGTGCAGCATGATCGAACATATCATGCAGTCCATGCAGTTCCCGGCGGAATTGATCGAAAAGGTTTGCGGTACAATTTAACCCTTGCATCAGAAGGACCAGGCAATGGCAAATCACAGCCGTGCAGGACAACCTGCGCAACAACGCGATTTGATTAACGTCGCTCAACTGACCGCGCAGTACTACGTGCTGAAACCGGTGGTGGGCAACGCAGAACACGCAGTGAAGTTTGGTACATCTGGCCACCGCGGCAGCGCGGCGCGCCACAGCTTTAACGAACCGCACATTCTGGCCATTGCTCAGGCCATCGCGGAAGAGCGCGCCAAAAATGGCGTCACCGGTCCGTGCTATGTAGGGAAAGATACCCACGCCCTGTCTGAACCTGCTTTTATCTCCGTGCTGGAAGTGCTGGCGGCGAACGGCGTAGACGTGATTGTTCAGGAGAACAACGGTTTCACGCCAACGCCTGCGGTGTCTAACGCTATTCTGGTACACAACAAAAAAGGTGGCGCGCAGGCTGACGGCATTGTGATCACCCCGTCCCACAACCCACCGGAAGATGGCGGCATCAAGTACAACCCACCAAACGGTGGCCCGGCGGATACCAACGTCACGAAAGTGGTGGAAGATCGCGCCAACGCGTTACTGGCTAACGGTCTGAGCGGCGTGAAGCGTATCTCACTGGATGAAGCCATGGCCTCCGGCCATGTGAAAGAGCAGGATCTGGTTCAGCCGTTCGTGGAAGGGCTGGCGGATATCGTCGATATGGCCGCTATCCAGAAAGCCGGTCTGAAGCTGGGCGTGGATCCACTGGGCGGCTCCGGTATTGAATACTGGAAACGCATTGCCGAGCACTACAAGCTGGATCTGACCATCGTGAACGATCACGTCGATCAGACCTTCCGCTTTATGCACCTGGACAAAGACGGCGCGATCCGTATGGACTGCTCCTCCGAATGCGCAATGGCTGGCCTGCTGGCGCTGCGCGACAAGTTCGATCTGGCGTTTGCTAACGACCCGGACTACGACCGTCACGGTATCGTCACCCCGGCTGGGCTGATGAACCCGAACCACTACCTGGCTGTGGCCATTAATTATCTCTTCCAGCACCGTCCGCAGTGGGGCAAAGAGGTCGCGGTGGGTAAAACGCTGGTCTCTTCCGCCATGATTGACCGTGTGGTCGATGCGCTGGGCCGCAAGCTGGTGGAAGTGCCGGTGGGCTTCAAGTGGTTTGTTGACGGTCTGCACGACGGCAGCTTCGGCTTTGGCGGTGAAGAGAGCGCGGGGGCATCCTTCCTGCGCTTCGACGGCACCCCATGGTCAACCGATAAAGACGGCATCATCATGTGCCTGCTGGCGGCGGAAATCACCGCGGTCACCGGTAAGAACCCGCAGGAACATTACAACGAGCTGGCGGAACGTTTTGGTGCGCCAAGCTATAACCGTATCCAGGCTGGCGCCACGTCTGCGCAAAAAGCAGCTCTGTCAAAACTCTCTCCGGAGATGGTCAGCGCCAGCACCCTGGCAGGTGACCCGATCACCGCGCGTCTGACGGCGGCACCGGGTAACGGCGCATCCATCGGCGGCCTGAAGGTGATGACCGAAAACGGCTGGTTCGCCGCGCGTCCATCCGGTACGGAAGATGCGTACAAAATCTATTGCGAAAGCTTCCTCGGCGCTGAGCATCGTCAGCAGATTGAGAAAGAAGCGGTAGAGATTGTCAGCGAAGTGCTGAAAAACGCGTAAGTGGTGTTTGGTGCGGGCTGATGCCCTCACCCCGGCCCTCTCGCACGGGGAGAGGGAGAAAACACTAAAAACGGCAACCTCAGGGTTGCCGTTTTGCTTTTACCTAACTGTGCTTGTTCTTCAATTCAAATCTCGGCGACACCAGACCGTACAGCGTCCAGCCCATAAAGGTCACCATCGCACCATACAGCATCGCTTCCTGGCCGGAGGAATAGAGCGCATAGAAGCTGTAAATTGCGCCAATCAGCGCCACAATATTGGCCGCACGGGCTTTGCGCGGATCAACCTTCGCCACCTTCTGAATAATCACCAGCGCCGCCATCGACAAAATGTACGGAATGATGTTCGTCACCACCGCCAGGTTGACCAGCACGTTAAACTGGCTGTTCAGTGACGGGCTGATGGTCATCAGCGACAAACCACTCTGGAAGATGACAATCGCCAGCATCCCTTGCACTGGCGCATCCGCTTTGGTCACGCGGGAGAAGATTTTCGGGAAATAGCCTTCGTCAGCCGAGGATTTAAACACCTGAGCGATGGTGAACTGCCAGCCCAGCAGCGAGCCGCAGCAGGACATCACCATCAGTCCCATGATCACTTTCCCTACCTCCGGCGTAAACATCTGCGCAAACGCCAGCCCGAACGGCGCCGTGGAGTTGGCCAGATCCATGTTGGGCACAATTCCCGCAATCACGTTGGTCGAGACGATATAGATCACCGCCGCCCCCAGCGTCCCGCCGAGTACCGCGATCGGCACATTTTTCTCCGGGTTTTCCACCACTTCCGCATTCGCACAGGCTGACTCCAGCCCGAGGAAGGCCCATAGCGTCATGGCGATGGACGATCCCACGGCAGTGAAGAACGGTACGTGATGCGGATTCCAGGAGTTGGCGTACAGGGTCGGGCTGAACCAGAACCAGCCGATGATGCACAGGCCGACAACCGGGATGATCACGCCCCAGACGGTAATGCTGCTAAGTTGTCCGGTGATGCGCGCGCCGCCAAAGTTGGCGACGGTACAGATCCACAGCACGCCGATGGTTGCCAGCCCAATCTGCACCGGGGTCAGCGTCGCCCCAAACAGCTCCGTGCCGTAACCGACAGCGGAAATGGCAATCGCCACGTTGGCGATCAGCAGCGACACGCCGTAGGTATAGTTCGCCATAAAGTTACCGGACTTACCGAACGCATATTCGGCATAGCCACCCATCCCGCCGGACTTGCGGCTGAACATTCCGCACTTGGCAAAGGCCCATGCCAGCGCCATCGAACCCACGGCGGTAACAAGCCAGGAGATAATCGAAATCGTCCCCACTTCAGCGAGCTTGGTGGGCAGCATGATGATCCCCGAACCCATCATATTCACCATGGTGAGAATAGTGAGTTGCACCACGCCCATCTTGTTGGCCTTACTCATAATTTTTCTCCTTTCAGCAGCGATGGCTGAGCGGCAGGTTGTTTGATGACGTAGCAGCGCACCTGTTTGCGACCGTCACACTCCTCGACGTAAACCCCCTGTAACTCCGGCGCAAAGCCCGGCAGCAGATTGATCCCGTCTTCCAGCGCGGCGAAGTAGCGCAGCACGGAACCGCCCCAGACTTCCCCCGGAACCACGCACAACACCCCCGGTGGGTAAGGCAGCGCGCCTTCCGCGGCGATACGGCCTTCCGCGTCGCGCAGGGACACCAGCTCGACCTCACCGCGCAGATAGGCATAGTTCGCCTCCTGCGGGTTCATCATGACGCGCGGGAAGTGAGACCTGCGGAACATCTCTTTTTGCAGCTGCTTCACGTTATGGCGGGCATAGAGGTCGTGCATCTCCTGACAAATCTGACGCAGGGTATAATCCGCATAACGTTCCGGATGTTGCTTATAAAGAGAGGGCAGAACCTCTTTCAGCGGCACATCGCTCTGGAGCAGTTTTTCGAAGCGCACCAGTTGGGCGACGAGCTGCTGCAATTTGCCCATGTCCTCCGCCGGGGTGAGCAGGAAGAGAATGGAGTTGAGGTCGCATTTTTCAGGCACGATGCCGTTTTCACGCAGGAAGTTGGCGAGGATGGTGGCGGGCACGCCGAAATCATCGTACTCGCCGGTGCGGGCGTTGATGCCTGGCGTGGTCAGCAGCAGTTTGCAGGGATCGATAAAATACTGATGCTCGGCATATCCCTCAAAGGCGTGCCAGCGTTCGCCCGGAACAAAATGGAAGAAGCGCAGATCGGTTGCAATCTCTGCCGTATCCCAGCTTTCCCATGGACGGCCATCCACCGTCTCTGGCACGAACGGACGAATAAACTGACAGTTCTGAAGGATCAGTTTCCGTGCTTCGATACCGGTCACCACGCAGTCCATCCACATGTTGCGCCCACTTTGCCCCTCGTGCATGCGGGCGTTGATATCCAGGGCGGCAAACAGCGGATAGAACGGGCTGGTGGAGGCGTGCATCATAAAGGCGTTGTTGAGGCGCTTATGCGGGACATAGCGCGCCTGGCCTTTTATATGGCTGTCCTTCTTATGGATTTGCGAGGTTTGCGAGAAGCCCGCCTGCTGCTTATGCACCGACTGGGTAACCAGAATGCCCGGATCGTTTTCGTTCAGCTCCAGCAGCAGCGGCGAGCAGTCGGCCATCATCGGGATAAACTGCTCGTAACCCACCCAGGCGGAGTCAAACAGAATGTAATCGCACAGGTGACCAATCTTATCCACCACCTGACGGGCGTTATAAATGGTACCGTCGTAGGTGCCCAGCTGGATCACCGCCAGACGGAACGGACGTTCATCCCGCGCGCGACCAGGCGCGACCTCTGACACCAGTTCCCGCAGGTAACTCTCGTCGAAACAGTGTGCGTCAATACCGCCGATAAACCCGTACGGGTTGCGCGCCGTTTCCAGATACACCGGCGTCGCGCCTGCCTGTAACAGTGCTCCGTGGTGATTAGATTTATGGTTATTGCGATCGAACAGCACCAGATCGCCTGGCGTGAGGAGGGCATTGAGCACCACTTTGTTGGAAGAGGAGGTGCCGTTCAGCACGAAGTAGGTTTTATCCGCATTAAAGACTTTTGCCGCATGCTGTTGGGCGATGCATGGCGCGCCTTCATGGATCAGCAGATCGCCCATTGCCACGTCGGCATTGCACAGATCGGCGCGGAAAAGCGTTTCGCCAAAGAAATCGACAAACTGGTTTCCGGCCGGATGGCGGCGGAAGAACTGGCCTCCCTGATGTCCGGGGCAGTCAAACGCACTGTTCCCCTGCTGGACGTAATCGACCAGCGCGCGGAAGAACGGCGGGCGGAGCTGGGTTTCGTACTTCTGCGCAGCCGCTTCAAGCTGGCGTCCGTAGTACGCATTGCTGGTGTCGGAGTACTCAAAAACGCCGTGAATACGCGACAGAAATTCAGCCGGAACCCTTTCTTCTTTATGCGTGGCAATAAACACCGGAATACCGAATCCCGTGGCTTCTATTTCTTCTATGGCGCCATTGAAAATATCGCTGACGGCCAGAACCACGGCTGCCACATCAATATAATCCGATGCGGTGATATCCACAATGTCGCGCGAAGTGGTAAAGCATTCAGGGCAGGCACGGCTGACGGCAATTTTTAACGTTTTCATCTTTATCTCTTTATTTCAGGCAATATGGGGCCCTCGACTTCTTGCGGTAAAGAAATCGATTATTTCCGGAAAAAAAAAGCAAAGCGTGTCCGCTGATACGAAATCAGTTAATTGCTTTTTTGCTGAGTAGAATTCAGTCCGCCCGGTTGCGGAGAATCTGAATCACAAGGAATGAGCGCAGGTGTTCACAGGCAACAGCCTGTAAAATAGCGTGTTTCAGGATAACCTGTAAGCAGATGCGCCAGAAGTCGAAGGACTACCGGGCGTTAAAGAGATGAAAGTCAAAACAGTTTCGGTGGGCAAACATCATGATATGTGTTGTCCGCCTTATATGGGGCATTAAACGATTATTGTTTTCCATGTTCAATTTCCTTTCAGTAATTGAAAGCATGGTCATTTTATCCAGGAAAAAGGGATTAACTGTGAAACAGATCACCAATAACCGATCATTTCAGAAATAATTAGTCGTTTTGAGTGAATAACGCAGATCAAAATGCTGTTTTGTTGGTTCGGTGTTAAATTGATGTTTTAATTGTGTTTAAAGAGGGCGAATATAGCCGTGAAAATAATCTCATCGTTATTTTCATGGCTATATTCAGGCTGGTAAGTTTTTATTTAAAATGAAGGTGAATACTTATTCAGATCATAAACCGATATCCGATACCGGTTTCTGTTAATAAATGACGAGGACGCGCGGGATCGGCTTCAAGCTTCTGGCGAAGGTGTCCCATATAAATGCGTAAATAGTGACTATGCTCGACAGCATTCGGCCCCCAGACCTGGCTTAACAGCTGTCGCTGCGTTAACACTTTACCATGGTTATTGAGCAGCACGGCCAGCAGACGAAACTCAATAGGCGTAAGGTGGATCTCTTCTTCTCCTCTTACGATGCGGCGTGCAGCAAGATCGACGCGGATATCGCCAAAGGCGTACACCGGGTCGGAAGGGGAGGTGGCACTGTGTCGACGCAGCGCCACACGAAGCCGGGCCTGTAACTCGCCAATGCCAAACGGTTTGATCAGATAATCATCCGCTCCGGCATCCAGCGCGGCGATTTTATCCGTCTCTTCGGTGCGGGCAGAGAGCACCAGAATAGGCATCTGGCTCCACTGACGCACCTCACGAATAAAATCGATGCCGTCGCCATCCGGAAGTCCCAGATCCAGGATCACCAGATCTGGCTTGCGGGTCGCGGCTTCAATCAACCCTCGTTGAAGCGTTCCGGCTTCATGAACGCGCAAACCGTCGCCTTCCAGCGCGGTACGCAGAAATCGGCTGATAGCGAGCTCATCTTCAACAATCAGAACGTTAATCACAAATCCTCTGGTAATTCATCAAGTTCTGGTGGGCTTTCCAGAGGAAGTGTAACACAAAAGCGTGCCCCACCTTCCGGGCGGTTCTCTGCGGAAATGGTGCCGCCATGCACGTCGACAATCGCCTGGCAGATCGCCAGCCCCAGCCCAACGCCAGGAATGGCGGATTCCTTATTACCGCGCGCAAATTTTTCGAATATGGCGCGCTCCTGACCGGCCGGAATACCCGGCCCGTTATCCCAGACGTCGAGCCGCAGCACACGTTTATCCACCCTGGCAGAAATCCCCAGCCGGGCCTTTGCCCCGGCGTATTTAGCGGCATTTTCCAGAAGATTAATCAGCACGCGCTCAAACAGCGGGCCATCCACATGGATTAACGTCAGGGGTTCCGGCATGTCCAGCTCAATATGGCGCCCGCCGAGACCCGGCTCCAGCATCTTCAGCGCACTGCCGACAACCTCCTCAAGGGTGAGCCACTCTTTTTTGAGGTTAAACCCGCCGGACTGAATGCGCGCCATGTCCAGCAGGTTGTTCACCAGGCGCGTGGTATTCAGCACGTGCTGGCGAATTTCGCTGGCCTGCATCGCGTGCTTTGATCCTTCCGCCGCCAGATCCAGCGTCAGAATTTCGGACTGGCCAAACAGCACGGTAAGCGGGGTGCGCAAATCGTGAGACAGCGCTGCCAGCAGCGAGTTGCGAATACTTTCGCGCTCGCTTGCCAGCCGCGCCTGCTCTTCGCTGGCGGTGAGCGCCAGCCGTTCAAGGGCGCTGGCGACCAGCAGGGTGAAGGTTTCAAGCAGGCGCTGCTGCTCGGGGATCATCAGCTGACGCAGGTTAGACGGCTCGACGATGACCAGCCCGTGATTTTTATCCGCGCTGCGCAGCGGCAGGATCTGGTAAGGCACGCCGGGCAGCGTGTCGGTGCCGGCGCCGGCAGGTAACCCCTTATCGAAACTCCAGCGGGCAATCGCTTCATCCCAGGGCGTCATCCCCGAAGGGGAGGTCAGCGGGCGAAGGCGCCCCTGTTCGTCGGGGAGCAAAATCAGGTTGCTGGCATGAAAGGTCGAACGGATAAACTGCTCGCTGGTCTGCACGATATCCCGCTGCGTGCGGCCAACCGCCAGCGATTTTGACATTTCATACAGATGGCGCGTGCGCTGTTCGCGATAGCGGGCAATGCGTGCCTGGTAGCGCACGCCTGCCGTCAGATTCCCGATCACCAGCCCGACGGTAAGCATCACGGCAAAGGTCAGAATGTACTGCACGTCCGAGACAGCAAGCGTCCCGCGCGGAGCGATAAAGAAGAGATCGAAGCTGATGACGTTGATCACCGTTGCCAGCACCGACGGCCAGCGGCCATAAAAGAGCGCGACCACAACGACGCCCAGCAGATAAATCATGACCAGATTGGCGGCGTCGAAGGCGATGAGCCACTGGCTGGCAATCACCGTAATCAGGGCGCAGAGGACCACGGCCACCAGGCAGCCGCGGATCTGAATACGCCATTTATCGCCAAAGGTGCGAACGTCCGGCGTGCGGTTGGGCAGAGGGGCGGGCTTGTCTTCCAGCGCGACGATGACTAAATCAAGATCCGGCGCGCGGCGGGCCAGCCTGTCGGCAAAAGATTCGCGGCTAAACCAGCGGCGGTGCTGGCGACGTCCAATGACAATCTTGCCCAGGTTGTGCTCCCGCGCGTAGCGCAGAATGGCTTTATCTTCCTGCGGATCGGAAAGGGTTGCGGTTTCGGCGCCCAGCTCCTGCGCCAGCCGCAGCGCGCTCAAAATGGCGCGGCGCTGATTTTCCGGCAGGCCATGCAGCTGCGGCGTTTCGACGTAGACCGCGTGCCAGACGCTGCCAAACTTCGCTGCAAGCCGGGCGGCGGTGCGAACCAGTTTTTCGTTGCCGCTGCCGTGACCAATGCATAACAGAATGGCGTCCCGCGTGTGCCAGACGCGCTCTTGTCCCTGTAGGTCTCGCCAGGCGCGCATCTGGTCATCAACGCGATCGGCGGTGCGGCGCAGGGCCAGCTCGCGCAGGGCAATCAGGTTTCCTTTGCGGAAAAAATGTTCGATGGCGCGTTCGGCCTGGCCGGCAATATACACTTTGCCTTCATGCAGGCGCTGGCGCAGATCGTCCGGCGGCAGGTCAACCAGTACGACTTCATCGGCAGAATCAAAAAACGGATCGGGGACGGTTTCCCGCACCTGGATACCGGTTACGCCGCTCACCACGTCGTTCAGGCTTTCCAGATGCTGAACATTCACCGTGGTGAAGACGTCAATGCCTGCCTCAAGCAGCTCCTCAACATCCTGCCAGCGCTTCGGATGGCGGGAGCCTGGCGCATTGCTGTGCGCCAGTTCGTCCATCAGGATCAGGGCAGGGCGGCGGGCAAGGGCGGCATCAAGATCAAACTCCGTGACCAGCCGCCCGCGATGGCTGATACGCTGGGGCGGCTGCGTCGCCAGCCCCGTCAGCAGCGCAGCCGTCTCTTTGCGACCGTGGGTTTCCACCACGCCGATGAGAATATCAAGCCCTTGCGCCCGAAGCCGCTGGGCTTCCATCAGCATGGCGAAGGTTTTCCCGACACCCGCGCAGGCGCCGAAAAAAATTTTCAGCTTGCCACGGTGGGCTTCAGCCGTCTGTTCAAGCAGCCTGTCCGGATCCGGGCGCATGGGCTCGTCGGTCATTTAGTTCTTCCTTAGCGCATCCAGCGCCAGATTCAGCTCAACAATGTTCACTACCGGCATGCCGATGAAGCTGACCAGCGGCTTTTGCGTATGTTCTGCAACCAGCTGGCTCACCTGCTCGACGGTCAGCTGACGGGCGGCGGCCACGCGTGGGATCTGCCAGACCACCGCGTCCGGCGTCAGGCTGTAATCCAGCCCGCTCGCGGAGGCGGTGACCAGCTCAACCGGCACCTCACGGCTGGCCTGCGGATTCGCAGCGCGCAGGGCGGCAACGCGTTCAGCAATGGCTTTGTCCAGGTCAGGGTTACTGCCCGCCAGATTGCTGCCGCCGGAGGCCATTGGATTATACGGGCTTTCCGCAGTGGCGGAAGGGCGTCCCTGGAAGTAGCGTGGGTCCGTAAAGTTCTGCCCAATCAGACGCGAGCCGCGGTTTTCACCGTTCTGGATAATCAGCGAGCCGTTGGCCTGATCCTGAAACCACCACTGGCCCAGCGCGGTAGTCATCAGCGGGTAAAGCCCGCCGGTAATCAGAGACAGCAGAATAAACAACAGTATAGCGGGACGTAACATCGTCATTGGATCCACCTTTTAAACCAGCCCGAACAGCGTTAGCAACATGTCGATAACCTTGATCCCAATAAAGGGCACCACCAGCCCACCCAGACCGTAAATCCACAGGTTACGGCGCAGCATGGCGGCGGCCGTCAGCGGCTTATAGCTCACCCCTTTCAGCGCCAGCGGAATAAGAAAGACAATAATCAGCGCGTTGAAGATCACCGCGCTCAGAATGGCCGAGGCCGGAGAGTGCAGGTGCATCACGTTCAGGGCATTTAGCTGCGGGTAGGTTGCCGCAAACGCCGCCGGAATGATGGCGAAATACTTTGCCACGTCGTTGGCGATACTGAACGTGGTCAGCGAGCCGCGCGTCATCAGCATCTGCTTCCCGATGTGCACCACCTCGATCAGCTTGGTCGGGTTCGAGTCGAGATCCACCATGTTGCCCGCCTCTTTTGCCGCCTGGGTACCGGAGTTCATTGCCACCGCCACGTCGGCCTGCGCCAGCGCCGGGGCGTCGTTGGTGCCGTCGCCGGTCATCGCCACCAGACGACCTTCCGCCTGATACTGGCGAATGAGCGCCAGCTTCGCTTCCGGCGTCGCTTCGGAAAGGAAATCATCCACGCCCGCTTCGGCGGCAATGGCCGCCGCAGTCAGACGGTTATCCCCGGTGATCATCACCGTTTTAATGCCCATCTTACGCATCTGGGCGAAACGCTCTTTTATACCGCCTTTAACGATATCCTTCAGAGCGATCACCCCCAGAACGCTTGCACCTTCCGCCACCACCAGCGGGGTTGCCCCCTGACGCGCCACGCTTTCCACCAGATGGTCGACTTCCGGGGGGAAGTGTCCATTATTGGCTTCAATATGACGGCGAATGGCATCAACGGACCCTTTACGGATCATCCGGTCCTGAATGTTAATGCCGCTCATGCGGGTTTGCGCCGTGAAGGGAACGAACGTGGCGTGCAAGCTTTGTACGTCGCGCTGGCGCAGGTTAAAGCGCTGCTTGGCGAGGATCACGATACTGCGGCCTTCCGGCGTTTCATCAGCCAGCGAGGAAAGCTGCGCCGCGTCAGCCAGCGTTTTTTCATCCACGCCGGGAGCAGGTAAAAAGTCAGAGGCCTGACGATTGCCCAGGGTGATGGTCCCGGTTTTATCCAGCAGCAGAACGTCTACGTCCCCCGCCGCTTCAACGGCGCGTCCGCTGGTGGCGATGACGTTCGCGCCCAGCATCCGGCTCATCCCCGCCACGCCAATCGCGGAAAGCAGGCCACCAATAGTGGTGGGGATCAGACAGACCAGCAGGGCGATCAGTACGGTGATGCTGACCGCTGTACCGCCGTAGGCGGAGAAAGGCCACAGGGTCGCCGTTGCCAGCAGGAAGACAATGGTGAGCGCCACCAGCAGAATGGTCAGAGCGATCTCGTTCGGCGTTTTACGACGCTGCGCGCCTTCCACCATGGCGATCATCCGGTCGAGAAAGGTTTCGCCCGGGTTAACGCTGCACTGGATCACCAGCCAGTCGGAAAGAATGCGCGTTCCGCCGGTAACTGAGGCGAAATCTCCGCCCGACTCACGGATCACCGGTGCGGATTCCCCGGTAATGGCGCTTTCGTCTACCGACGCGCCGCCCTCAATCACTTCCCCGTCGCAGGGGATGATGTCGCCGGCTTCCACCAGCACCACGTCACCTTTACGCAGTTCATCCGCCGGTACGTGGTCCATCTGCGCGCCGTATTTAGGTTCGCGTAATTTGCGCGCAAAGGCGGTTTTTTTGACCCCTTTCAGACTGTTGGCCTGCGCTTTACTGCGGCCTTCCGCCAGCGCTTCGGCGAAGTTGGCGAACAGCACGGTAAACCACAGCCACAGGCTGATGGCGCCGGTAAAGGTTGCATTCCCCAAAAGGTGTCCCGTTCCCATGGCAATCGCCAGTACGGTGGTGAGTAAACTTCCAGTCCAGACAATAAACATCACCGGGTTGTGCCACTGGACGCGCGGGCTCAGTTTTTTTACCGCATCCATGAGGGCCTGACGAACTAAGGTCGGTTCGAGCAGGGCCAGTTGTTTACGACTCATGAAAAATTCTCCGCAAAATCAGCGTAAAGAGAGATATTCCGCAACCGGGCCTAACGCGAGGGCGGGGATAAAGGTCAGGGCACCTACCAGCAGAACGGTGCCAATCAGCAGGCCGACGAACAGCGCGCCGTGAGTCGGTAACGTACCGGTGGTGGTCGGCTGGATCTTCTTATTCACCAGTGTTCCGGCGATCGCCATGACGGGAATAATCACGCCGAAACGACCGACGAACATGCAGAACGCCAGCAGACAGTTCCAGAACGGTGAGTTGGCGCTTAACCCTGCAAAGGCGCTGCCGTTGTTGTTTGCGGCAGACGAAACGGCGTAAAGCACTTCGCTAAAGCCGTGAATGCCCGGGTTAAAGATGCCGCTGCGCCCGGCGTCGGTCATCAGCGCCAGCGCGGTACCGAGCAGCACAAGGGCGGGGGTGACCAGGATCGCCAGCGCGGTTAATTTCATTTCGCGGACGTCGATTTTTTTGCCGAGATATTCCGGCGTGCGGCCGATCATCAGCCCGGCGATAAACACGGCGAGCAGGACGAACAACAGCATGCCGTACAGCCCCGAACCGACCCCACCGAAAACTACCTCGCCAATCTGCATCAGCCACATCGGGATCATGCCGCCGAGCGTGGTGAAAGAGTCATGCATGGCGTTCACCGCCCCGCAGGAGGCCGCCGTGGTGACCACCGCATAGAGGCTGCTGGCAAGAATGCCGAAGCGGCTCTCTTTGCCTTCCAGGTTGATATTGCTGTTAGCCCCCAGCTGCATGAAGTGGCTGTTGCCGTTCCATTCGGCCCACATCACCAGTGCTACGCAGACCACGAAGATTAACGACATGGCCCACAGCAGCGTACGACCCTGGCGGCGATCGTTAACTACATCGCCAAAGGCGAAGCAGAGCGCGGTGGGGATCAGGAAGATCGTCAGCATCTGTACAAAATTGGTTAACGCCGTTGGGTTTTCAAATGGATGCGATGAATTGGCGTTGAAGAAGCCGCCCCCATTGGTGCCCAGCATCTTGATTGCTTCCTGCGACGCCACCGGCCCCATTGGCAGGAGTTCCCTGGCCCCTTCAAGCGAGGTGAAAGGGGTATAAGGCAGCAGGTTTTGCAGAGTGCCTTGCTGAATAAAGAACAGGGCAATAATCAGCGCAACAGGCACCAGGATCCAAAGGGTGATGCGTGTGACATCAACCCAGGCGTTGCCGAGAGTGCTGACATTCTGACGGGCAAACGCGCGCGTCAGGGCGAAGATCACCGCGATACCGCTGGCCGCAGAAAGAAAGTTCTGCACGGTTAACCCGGCCATCTGGCTGAAGTAGCTGAGCGTGGTTTCACCGGCGTAAGACTGCCAGTTGGTGTTGGTGACAAAGCTGACCGCCGTGTTCAGCGCCAGATGCCAGGATAACCCCGGTAAATGCTGCGGGTTCAACGGCAGACTGCCCTGGAGTATTAGCAGCGTAAAGAGGGCAATAAGCCCCACGATATTCAGAAGCAGTATCGCCATCAGGTATTGGCGCCAGTTCATTTCCCGGTCGCTGATACCTGAAATGCGCCAGAGCACATTTTCAATATTTCGCGTGCCCGGCAATGGCACGTTGTTTATCAGCCGCGCCAGCGCTGTTCCCAGCGGCCTGGCGAGCACAAACAGTACCAGTAAAAAGCTGGCAATAAGCAAAAACGCCTGAGCAGCCATCAGAATGCCTCCGCATTAATCAGGGCATAAATCAGATAACCCAATAACAGGAACACCAGCACGATGCCGGCAATCAGACCTGCACTCACACTCCACCTCCGGGTGACTTTTGTTGTTGTACAAACGGTAGGATTTGTGGCGCAAAGATTTCGCAAAAATCAGAAGGGCAGGTGTAAAAAAAGTATAAAAAAGGGAAAAGCCACAATTTAACTATTGGTAAGTAAATCGTTAACTTTTTTGTAACTTAATTACAGGCATGAATGTAAATATTCACGAAATGGATGAAAATAAGTGGTCGGATGAGTAGTAAAATTACAAACAAAGCGGTATTATTTTAACCAGGTCACAGATTTCACATTTTCCGGAGACGGTTTCCGGCCAACTACAGGGGAGAAAAATATGGATCTTTATAAAGAGTTTCCGGCTCATATCATTTTCATGCGTCGCACTTTCGCCGTTGTGGCTGGCGTGCTGGCCCTGCCGGTGATGCTGTTCTGGAAAGATCGCGCACGTTTCTACAGTTACCTGCATCGCGTCTGGGCGAAAACCAGCGAGAAGCCGGTGTGGATGGATCAGGCCGAGAAAGCAACCTGCGATTTCTACTGATACGGTGTGACATCTTAGCCATAAAAAAACCGCCTACAGCAAAGTGGCGGTTTTTTTGTCCCTCGGGATTCGCGGTCCGTTGGGTAATCTTGCAGCCCCTACCCGGGATTTTTATCATACCCTTCTTTAAAAAGTTCGCAATCCACTTCACCTTTATAAATTCCTAATTTTACTGAAATAACTTACTTTTGGCGTTGGTGTTAATTATGATGCCACGTCCCTTTCCGCCATCTCGCAAATGGGCATCGGTCCTGGGAAAGATGTATCCATAGCCGTAAAGCAGCCCGCCTACCCGGGCTTGTGTCCACCGATTTATCACCGGTGGTGATAGGTGGAGCGGTTAGCAGCAGGGACCGCATAGTGAAACGCTATTTATGCATTGCGTTCATTGTCGCCAGCGCACTCGTTGTAAAGAGTGATAAACCGGATGTGTTTATTGCCTTTACCCCGATAGTGCAGGACAAGTAGCGTTAAGGCCGCCTCGGGCGGCCTTTTTTATTTCATCCCGTCTACACTTCATGGCAAAGTAGTTCAATGCATGCCTTTTTCCTTTTACGGCATGCCCTTACGGACATAATGGACAATTGCCAGGAGTTTTATGCCCACCCATCTGGTTTGGTTTCGCGCGGATTTACGCATTCACGACAACTTCGCTCTCGCGGCGGCCTGCCGCGCTAAAGACGCGAATGTGCTGGCCCTGTTTATCGCCACGCCTGAACAGTGGCGGCAGCATGACATGGCGCCCCGGCAAGCGGCACTGCTCAGCGCGTATCTGAATGACCTGCAACATTCACTGGCCGAAAAAGGCATTCCGCTGATCTATAAAGAGGCCCATGATTTTGCCGCTCAGCGTCAGACGGTGCAGGCAATCTGCCAGCAGTACGCAGTAACGCATCTTTATTACAACTATCAGTATGAATTCAACGAGCAGCAGCGGGATCGTCAGCTGGAGAAATCCCTTGCGGGCGTGGTCTGTGAAGGCTTTGATGACAGCGTGATGCTCGCGCCTGGCAGCGTAATGACCGGCAGTCACGAGATGTATAAAGTTTTCACGCCGTTTAAAAATGCCTTTATCAAACGCCTGAAAGAGGGACTACCTGAGTGCGTTACCGCCCCGTCCGTGAGAGGGGAAACGATAACGGATCTGCCGGCGATCAGGCTGAATTATCCCCAGCAGTCGTTCGATGAAACAGTATTCCCCGCCAGCGAGAAAGCGGCTATCGCCCGGTTGCGTCAGTTCTGCGCGCAGGGGGCGGTTGAGTACGAGGCGCGTCGGGATTTTCCAGCGATTGAAGGCACCAGCCGCTTGTCGGCCTGTCTAGCGCTGGGCGCGCTCTCTCCGCGCCAGTGTTTACATCGCCTGCTGGCGGAACAGCCTCAGGCGTTAGACGGGGGGGCGGGCGCAGTGTGGCTGAACGAACTGATCTGGCGTGAGTTCTATCGACATCTGATGACGTATCATCCTGATTTGTGTAAACATCGGCCCTTTATTCGTTGGACCGAACAGGTACAGTGGCAGTCGAATGAGAAGCTGCTTAAGGCATGGCAGCATGGGCTTACCGGCTTCCCGATTGTTGATGCAGCTATGCGGCAGCTCAATGAAACCGGGTGGATGCATAACCGTCTGCGTATGATTACCGCCAGCTTCCTGGTGAAGGATCTGCTTATCGACTGGCGAACCGGAGAGCGTTATTTTATCTCTCAGCTGATCGATGGCGATCTGGCGGCGAATAACGGCGGCTGGCAGTGGGCGGCCTCCACCGGAACGGATGCGGCTCCCTATTTTCGGATCTTCAATCCGACCACGCAGGGACAACGATTTGACGCCGACGGCGAGTTTATCCGCCGCTGGCTGCCTGAGCTTAAGGATGTCCCGGCCAAAGCCATTCATGAACCCTGGGTATGGGCGGATAAACAGCGTGTTACCCTGAACTATCCCCGTCCCATTGTCGACCATAAACAGGCGCGCGTCGCCACGCTGGCGGCGTACGAAGCCGCCCGAAAAGTTTGAGAGAATGATGATGAAAAACAGTGAACTGGAACGCCTGATTAACGAAAAACTCAACACGGCTTCGTTTAGCGACTACGGCCCGAATGGCTTGCAGGTGGAGGGGCGCGAGACGGTGCAAAAAATTATCACCGGCGTGACGGCAAGCCAGGCGCTGCTGGATGAGGCGGTGCGTCAGGAAGCCGATGCGGTGATTGTCCACCACGGTTATTTCTGGAAAAACGAATCACCGATTATTCGCGGCATGAAGCGCAACCGACTCAAAACGCTGCTGGCGAATGACATCAACCTGTACGGCTATCACCTGCCGCTCGATGCGCATCCTGAGCTGGGGAACAACGTTCAGCTTGCGCAGCTGCTGGGGATTACCGTGATGGGTGAAATTGAACCCCTGGTGCCGTGGGGCGAACTGTCGATGCCGGTTCCGGGTCTGGAGCTGGCCTCGTGGATCGAAGCGCGCCTGGGGCGTCGTCCGCTGTGGTGCGGCGACACCGGGCCGGATACCGTGAAGCGCGTGGCATGGTGCACCGGCGGCGGCCAGGGCTTTATTGACAGCGCGGCGCGTTTTGGTGTCGATGCCTTCATTACCGGCGAAGTCTCCGAGCAGACTATCCACTCAGCCCGTGAACAAGGCCTGCATTTTTACGCGGCGGGCCATCACGCCACCGAGCGTGGCGGCATCCGCGCCCTCAGCGAGTGGCTGACGGAAAATACCGATCTGGATGTGACGTTTATTGATATCCCTAATCCGGCCTGATGAGAGGTAGTTAAGTGCAGCGAGCGCGTTGTTATCTTCTGGGTGAAACCGCAGTGGTTCTGGAACTTGAGCCTCCGGTGACGCTTGCCACGCAAAAGCGTATCTGGCGTCTGGCTCAGCGACTGCCCGAGCTACCCGGCGTGGTTGAAGCTATTCCGGGTATGAATAATATCACCGTGGTGCTGCGTGATCCGCACACGGGGGCGCTGGATGCCATTGAGCGTCTGCAACGCTGGTGGGAGGAGAGCGAGGCGCTGGAGCCGGAATCGCGCACGATTGAGATCCCGGTTGTCTATGGCGGCAAGGGAGGCCCCGACCTTGGCGTGGTGGCCGAGCACTGTGGATTAACGGAGAAGCAGGTTGTGGAGCTGCATAGCTCAGTCGACTATGTTGTCTGGTTTTTGGGATTTCAGCCGGGTTTCCCTTATCTGGGCGGGTTATCGCCCCAGCTGCATACGCCGCGCCGGGCTGAGCCGCGCCTGAGCGTACCGGCGGGCAGCGTGGCGATTGGTGGCGAGCAAACGGGAATTTATCCGCTCGCTTCACCGGGAGGCTGGCAGCTGATTGGGCACACGTCCACGCCGTTATTCGAACCAGGCCAGGACGCGCCCATACTCCTGCGTCCGGGGGATACGCTGCGCTTTATCCCGCAGAAGGAGGGAGTATGTTAACGCTTATTCGCGCAGGGCTTTACACCTCGGTACAGGATGCCGGGCGTTTTGGGCTGCGTCAGTCGGGCGTGAGCTACTGCGGTGCGCTTGATCGTCCCTCGCTGGAGATTGCCAACCTGCTGGTAGGTAACGCAGGCAGCACGGCGGCGTTAGAAATTACGCTGGGTCAGTGCGTGATTGAGTTTGGTCAGGAAACCTGGTTTGCCTTAACCGGCGCGGGCTGTGACGCGACGCTGGACGGCAAAGCGGTGTGGACCGGCTGGCGCCTGCGGGCGAAGGCCGGGCAGCGTCTGACGCTCAAGCGTCCTCTGCACGGCGTGCGTAGCTATCTTGCGGTAGCGGGGGGGATCGACGTGCCGGAGGTGCTGGGCTCATCCAGCACTGACCAGAAAGCGGGAATGGGCGGCCATGAAGGACGGCTGCTGCGCGACGGCGATCGTCTGCGAATAAAGACCTCAACGCGCCATTTCACCACCACGCAGGGCGTGAAACAGCTGCTGTGGGGGAACGTGATCCGCGCCTTACCAGGACCGGAATACCAGGAGTTTGATGAAGCCGCGAAAGAGTCTTTCTGGCGCTCGCCGTGGAAGATCAGCCCGCAGAGTAACCGCATGGGTTACCGGCTTCAGGGCCAGCCGCTGACCCGCACAACTGACCGGGAGCTGCTTTCCCATGGTCTGTTGCCGGGGGTGATTCAGGTGCCAGGCAACGGACAGCCCATTGTACTGATGAACGATGCGCAAACCACGGGAGGATATCCGCGTATTGCCTGCATTATCGAAGCGGATCGCTACCATCTGGCGCAAATTCCTCTCGGTCAGCCAATTCATTTTGTGCAGTGTTCGCTGGAGGAGGCACTGAAAGCCCGGCAGGATCAGCAGCGTTATCTCGAACAGCTGGCGTGGAGGCTCGATGGTAAAGATTGATTTAAACGCCGATCTGGGAGAGGGCAGCAGCGCCGATGCGGCGCTGATGACGCTGGTCTCCTCGGTGAATATCGCCTGCGGGTTTCATGCCGGCGATGCGCAGACTATGCTGGCGAGCGTGCGCAATGCCATGAAAAACGGCGTGGCGATAGGCGCTCACCCCAGCTTTCCGGACCGGGAAAACTTTGGCCGCACGGCGATGGATCTGCCGCCTGAGACGGTTTACGCGCAAATGCTCTACCAGATCGGCGCGCTGGAGGCGATAGTGCGCGCTGAGAATGGCGTGTTGCGCCACGTCAAGCCGCACGGCATGCTCTATAACCAGGCGGCGAAAGATCCGGTGTTGGCGGATGCTATTGCCCGTGCGGTGCGGGACTGTAATCCGCAACTGATTCTGGTTGGCCTGGCGGGCAGCGAGCTTATCCGTGCCGGCGAACGGCTGGGGCTGATTACGCGGCAGGAAGTGTTTGCCGATCGGGGATACCTGCCGGACGGCAGCCTGGTTCCGCGCACGCAGGCCGGTGCGCTGATCACCGACGAAGGTAAAGCGCTGGCGCAGACGCTGGAGATGGTGCGCTTCGGGCGAGTAACCTCAACGGAGGGTACAACGGCAAACGTTCAGGCTGATACGGTGTGCTTACACGGTGACGGCGAGCATGCGCTCCAGTTTGCGCGACGCCTGCGGACGGCGTTCTCGGAAGAGGGCATTGTTGTCAGCGCAGAATAATCATGAAAGGACAATAACATGCCAGAAGGTCCGGAGATCCGCCGCGCGGCGGATAGCCTGGAGGCGGCGATAAAGGGCAAACCTCTGACACACGTCTGGTTTGCCTTTCCTCAACTCAAACCGTTTGAAGCGCAGCTGGTGGGACAGACGGTGACCCACATTGAAACGCGCGGCAAAGCGTTACTCACCCACTTTTCCCATAACCTGACGTTATACAGCCATAATCAGCTTTACGGCGTCTGGCGGGTGGTGGAAGCGGACGAGCAGCCGCAAACGACCCGCGTGCTGCGCGTGCGGCTACAAACGGCGGATAAGGCGATCCTGCTCTACAGCGCTTCTGATATCGAAATGTTAACGCCGGAGCAGTTGCTCACGCACCCGTTCTTACAGCGGGTTGGGCCGGACGTGCTGGATATGCGCCTGACGGCGAGCGATGTGAAGGCCCGACTGCTATCGCCCACATTCCGCAACCGGCAGTTTTCCGGGCTGTTGCTCGATCAGGCATTTCTGGCGGGGCTGGGAAACTACCTGCGGGTGGAGATCCTCTGGGAAGTCGGGCTGGCACCGCAGCACAAAGCGTCGCAGCTAAGCGATGAAAAGCTGGAGGCGCTGTCGCACGCGTTGCTGGATATTCCACGGCTGTCGTACAACACGCGTGGCATCGTAGATGAAAACAAGCACCACGGGGCGCTGTTCCGGTTCAAGGTGTTTCATCGGGCGGGTAAAAAGTGTGAGCGGTGCGGCGGGATTATCGACAGGATTATGCTCTCTTCGAGACCCTTTTACTGGTGTCCACATTGTCAAAAATAAAAAAGCCGGGTGGCGGCTACGCCTTACCCGGCCTACGTTTCGCATTTGTAGGCCCGGTAAGCGGTAGCGCCACCGGGCTTAACTTTTAGCGCTTCAGGTCAGACTTAAAATCACGCTGCTCGTAGCCGGTATACAGCTGACGAGGACGGGCGATTTTCATGCCTTCGCTGTGCATTTCGTTCCAGTGCGCAATCCAGCCCACGGTACGCGCCATGGCGAAGATCACGGTGAACATGGAAGACGGAATGCCCATCGCTTTCAGAATAATGCCAGAGTAGAAATCGACGTTCGGGTAGAGTTTCTTCTCGATGAAGTACGGGTCGTTCAGTGCGATGTGTTCCAGCTCCATCGCCACTTCCAGCAGATCATCTTTGGTGCCCAGCTCTTTCAGCACTTCGTGGCAGGTCTCACGCATGACGGTCGCGCGAGGGTCGTAGTTTTTGTAAACACGATGACCGAAGCCCATCAGACGGAAGGAGTCATTCTTGTCTTTCGCGCGGCGCACGAACTCAGGAATATGCTCAACGGAGCTGATCTCTTCCAGCATCTTCAGTGCTGCTTCGTTCGCGCCGCCGTGCGCCGGTCCCCACAGGGAGGCGATACCCGCAGCGATACAGGCGAACGGGTTCGCGCCGGAAGAGCCTGCGGTACGGACGGTAGAGGTCGAGGCGTTCTGTTCGTGGTCAGCGTGCAGGATCAGAATACGGTCCATCGCGCGTTCCAGCACCGGGTTCACTTCATACTCTTCGCACGGCGTGGAGAACATCATGCGCAGGAAGTTACCCGCGTAGGAGAGGTCGTTGCGTGGATACACAAACGGCTGACCGATAGAGTATTTGTAACACATCGCCGCCATGGTAGGCATTTTGGAGAGCAGACGGAACGCCGCAATATCACGGTGACGTGGGTTATTCACGTCCAGAGAATCGTGGTAGAACGCCGCCAGCGCACCGGTAATACCGCACATAACCGCCATCGGATGAGAGTCACGACGGAACGCATGGAACAGACGGGTAATCTGCTCATGGATCATGGTGTGACGGGTCACGGTGGTTTTAAATTCATCGTATTGAGCCTGCGTCGGTTTTTCGCCGTTCAGCAGGATGTAGCACACTTCCAGATAGTTGGATTCGGTGGCTAACTGATCGATGGGGAAGCCGCGATGGAGCAGGATACCTTCGTCACCGTCAATGTAGGTGATTTTGGATTCGCAAGATGCGGTGGAGGTGAATCCAGGGTCAAAGGTGAATACCCCTTTGGAACCCAGCGTACGGATATCAATAACATCCTGACCGAGCGTGCCTTTTAGCACATCCAGTTCAATAGCATCATCACCATTTAGGGTGAGTTTTGCCTTTGTATCAGCCATTTACGGTCTCCTTAGCGCCTTATGCTTAAGACTGCGCTTTACCGGATTTGCTTTCAGCTGTTAATCATCGTTACCAGATTGTTATTTGGCTTACCGCTCAGCTCACGAGGAGAAACCAGGGTACAGAGCTATGGCGCCTTGCAGGTAAACGAATGAAATATCAGTGAAACAACAGCAAATCAGCGTTTTTGCAGTCCGAATTATTCAAACCTGTATATCACTAATAACTGTCCTGATAACTTCGGTCAATACCATCACACTGTTACATAACTATTTGTCAGGTGAAAGAGAGACCTCATAACTTTTGCGCATTATATGCCTTTTCTGATGACGTTTGTAACAATATTGTTTAACATTTGTCAAATCAGATGATTAAAATTTAAAAAGATGTTGTTATCGTGACCCCGATCACTGTTCCAGAGAAAACCCAACAAACTGTATGTAGGTTAATTGTAATGATTTTGTGAACGGCCTATACTGCCGCCAGGTCTCCGGAACACCCTGCAATCCCGAGCCACCCAGCGTTGTAACGTGTCGTTTTAGCATTTGGAAGCAATGTTTTGCATGACGCGCAGTTATAGAAAAGGAACGCTGTCTGACCCGCATCGCAGTCCGGAGGAAGGAAACAATAAGAACAGCATGTGGGCGTTATTCATGATAAGAAATGTGAAAAAACAAAGACCTGTCAATCTGGATCTCAAAACGATCCGATTCCCTGTAACAGCAATAGCGTCCATTCTGCACCGTGTTTCTGGTGTGATTACGTTTGTGGCGGTCGGTATCTTGCTGTGGTTACTGGGAACCAGCCTCTCATCCCCTGAAGGATTCCTCCAGGCCTCAGCCATCATGAACAGCTTCTTCGTGAAATTTATCATGTGGGGCATTCTGACCGCGCTGGCCTATCACGTGGTTGGTGGCGTTCGCCATATGCTGATGGACTTTGGCTACCTGGAAGAGACGTTCGAGGCCGGTAAACGTACCGCTAACATTTCATTTGTGATCACTGTCGTGCTTTCACTTCTCGCAGGAGTTCTCGTATGGTAAGCAACGCCTCCGCATTAGGACGCAACGGCGTACATGACTTCATCCTGGTCCGTGCTACCGCCATCGTTCTCACCCTTTACATCATCTATATGATCGGTTTCTTCGCGACCAGCGGGACGCTGACGTGGGAAATCTGGAGTGGTTTCTTCGGATCGGCCTTCACCAAAGTGTTCACCCTGCTGGCCCTGTTCTCCATCCTTATTCATGCCTGGATTGGCATGTGGCAGGTGTTGACCGATTACGTTAAACCGCTGGCGATTCGCCTTCCGCTGCAACTGATTATTGTTGTTGCTCTGCTGGTTTACGTCATTTATGGATTTGTTGTGGTGTGGGGTGTGTAATGAAACTGCCAGTCAGAGAATTTGATGCTGTTGTGATTGGTGCGGGTGGCGCAGGTATGCGCGCCGCACTGCAAATTTCCCAGAGCGGCCAGACCTGTGCGCTGCTCTCTAAAGTATTCCCGACCCGTTCCCACACAGTGTCTGCGCAGGGCGGTATCACCGTTGCGCTGGGTAATTCCCATGAAGATAACTGGGAATGGCACATGTACGATACGGTAAAAGGTTCCGATTACATCGGTGACCAGGATGCCATCGAATATATGTGTAAAACCGGCCCGGAAGCGATTCTGGAGCTGGACCACATGGGTCTGCCGTTCTCCCGTCTGGAAAATGGCACCATCTATCAGCGTCCGTTTGGCGGCCAGTCGAAAAACTTCGGCGGCGAGCAGGCGGCACGTACCGCAGCGGCGGCTGACCGTACCGGCCACGCGCTGCTGCACACGTTATATCAGCAGAACCTGAAAAACCACACCACCATCTTCTCCGAGTGGTATGCGCTGGATCTGGTGAAAAACGCCGATGGCGCCGTGGTGGGTTGTACCGCCCTGTGCATCGAAACTGGTGAAGTGGTCTACTTCAAAGCCCGCGCTACGGTGCTGGCGACCGGCGGTGCAGGCCGTATTTACCAGTCCACCACCAACGCCCACATCAACACCGGTGATGGTGTCGGTATGGCTATCCGCGCGGGCGTGCCGGTGCAGGACATGGAGATGTGGCAGTTCCACCCAACCGGTATCGCCGGGGCGGGCGTACTGGTGACAGAAGGCTGCCGTGGTGAAGGTGGCTACCTGCTGAACAAACATGGCGAGCGCTTCATGGAGCGTTATGCGCCAAACGCGAAAGACCTGGCGGGCCGTGACGTGGTGGCGCGTTCCATCATGATCGAAATTCGTGAAGGCCGAGGCTGTGACGGCCCTTGGGGTCCACACGCGAAGCTGAAACTCGACCATCTGGGTAAAGAAGTGCTGGAATCCCGTCTGCCGGGCATTCTGGAGCTGTCCCGCACCTTCGCGCACGTCGACCCGGTGAAAGAGCCAATTCCGGTTATCCCAACCTGTCACTACATGATGGGCGGTATTCCGACCAAAGTGACCGGTCAGGCGCTGACCGTGAACGAGCAGGGCGAAGACGTGGTCATCCCTGGCCTGTTCGCGGTAGGCGAAATCGCCTGCGTATCCGTGCACGGCGCAAACCGTCTGGGCGGCAACTCCCTGCTGGACCTGGTGGTATTTGGTCGTGCGGTGGGGCTGCATCTCCAGGAATCTATTGCCGAGCAGGGCGCGCTGCGTGATGCGACCGACGACGAAATCGATGCCTCTCTTGAGCGCCTCAACCGCTGGAACGGCAACCGTAACGGCGAAGATCCGGTGGAAATTCGTAAAGCGCTGCAAGAGTGTATGCAGCACAACTTCTCGGTATTCCGTGAAGGTGACGCGATGGCCAAAGGGCTTGAGCAGCTGAAAGCGATTCGCGAGCGTCTGAAGAATGCCCGTCTGGACGATACCTCCAGCGAGTTCAACACCCAGCGCGTTGAGTGCCTTGAGCTGGATAACCTGATGGAAACCGCGTTCGCGACCGCGATGTCGGCAAACTTCCGTACCGAAAGCCGTGGCGCCCATAGCCGCTTCGATTTCCCGGATCGTGATGACGAAAACTGGCTGTGCCATTCCCTGTATCTGCCAGAGTCGGAAACCATGACGCGTCGTAGCGTTAATATGGAACCGAAACTGCGTCCGGCGTTCCCGCCGAAGATTCGTACTTACTAATGCGGAGACAGGATAATGAAACTCGAATTCTCAGTTTATCGTTATAACCCGGATGTAGACGATGCTCCGCGTATGCAGGATTACACCCTCGAAGCGGAAGAAGGTCGCGACATGATGCTGCTGGATGCCTTAATCCAGCTGAAAGAGAAAGATCCTACGCTGTCGTTCCGTCGCTCCTGCCGTGAAGGGGTGTGTGGTTCTGACGGTGTGAACATGAACGGCAAAAATGGCCTGGCCTGCATCACGCCAATTTCAGCGCTAAACCGCCCTGGCCAGAAAATTGTTATCCGTCCTCTGCCTGGCCTGCCGGTCGTGCGTGATTTGGTGGTGGACATGGGGCAATTCTATGCACAATATGAGAAGATTAAGCCTTACTTATTGAATAATGGGCAAAATCCACCCGCTCGCGAGCACTTACAGTCTCCTGAGCAGCGTGAAAAACTCGATGGGTTGTACGAGTGTATTCTCTGTGCATGCTGTTCAACGTCATGCCCGTCGTTCTGGTGGAATCCGGATAAATTTATCGGCCCTGCGGGTCTGCTGGCTGCCTATCGCTTCCTGATCGACAGCCGCGATACCGAAACCGAGAATCGTCTGGAAGGGCTAAGTGACGCTTTCAGCGTATTCCGCTGCCATAGCATCATGAACTGCGTCAGTGTGTGTCCTAAGGGGCTGAACCCAACGCGCGCCATCGGCCATATTAAGTCGATGTTGTTGCAGCGCAGTGCGTAAGTAGTGAGAGGGGAGCGCTGTTCCCCTCACCCTAACCCTCTCCCAAAGGGAGAGGGGACAGATTGCAGAAACCTTTAAAAACTGCCCTGAAGTTTAGACAGTTTCTAAAGGTTCCTTCGCGGGCCAAATGAAAAGAGCTCGCAGGTGAACCCCGGCACGTACACGTGGTGTGCGTGGTAGTTTCTACGGCGAAAGTAAGCATAAAAATGCTTAAGGGATCACGATGCAGAACGGCGCAATGAAAGCCTGGCTGGACTCTTCTTACCTCTCTGGTTCAAACCAGAGCTGGATAGAACAGCTCTATGAAGACTTCTTAACCGATCCTGACTCAGTGGACGCAAACTGGCGTTCCATGTTCCAGCAGTTGCCTGGTACAGGGGTCAAACCGGATCAATTCCATTCCAAAACACGTGATTATTTCCGTCGTCTGGCGAAGGATGCCTCACGTTACTCTTCTGCGATTTCCGACCCTGACACCAATGCGAAGCAGGTTAAAGTCCTGCAGCTTATCAACGCTTATCGCTTCCGTGGTCACCAGCATGCGAATCTCGATCCGCTGGGACTCTGGAAACAAGACCGTGTGGCCGATCTCGATCCGGCGTATCACGATCTGACCGAGGCCGATTTCCAGGAAAGCTTTAACGTAGGTTCCTTTGCCATCGGCAAAGACACGATGAAGCTGGGCGATCTGATTGACGCGCTCAAGCAAACCTACTGCGGCTCCATCGGCGCGGAATACATGCACATTACCTCTACCGAAGAGAAGCGCTGGATCCAGCAGCGCATAGAATCCGTAGCGGGCCACGCGACCTTCTCGGCTGACGAGAAAAAACGCTTCCTCAGCGAACTGACTGCAGCAGAAGGCCTTGAGCGCTATCTGGGCGCGAAGTTCCCGGGCGCAAAACGCTTCTCGCTGGAAGGCGGTGACGCCCTGGTGCCGATGCTGAAAGAGCTGATTCGTCACGCAGGCAAGAGCGGCACCCGTGAAGTGGTGCTGGGCATGGCACACCGTGGTCGTCTGAACGTACTGGTCAACGTGCTGGGTAAAAAACCGCAGGACCTGTTCGACGAATTCGCGGGCAAACATAAAGAACACCTCGGTACCGGCGACGTGAAGTACCACATGGGCTTCTCGTCTGATATCGAAACCGAAGGCGGTCTGGTTCACCTGGCGCTGGCGTTTAACCCGTCGCACCTCGAGATCGTCAGCCCGGTGGTTATCGGTTCCGTGCGCGCGCGTCTGGATCGTCTGGACGAGCCGAGCAGCAACAAAGTTCTGCCAATCACCATCCACGGTGATGCGGCGGTGACAGGGCAGGGCGTGGTGCAGGAAACCCTGAACATGTCCAAAGCGCGTGGTTACGAAGTGGGCGGTACCGTTCGCATCGTGATCAACAACCAGGTGGGCTTCACCACCTCTAACCCGCTGGACGCACGTTCTACCCCGTACTGCACCGACATCGGTAAGATGGTGCAGGCGCCGATCTTCCACGTTAACGCGGATGACCCGGAAGCCGTGGCTTTCGTGACCCGTCTGGCGCTGGACTTCCGTAATACCTTCAAACGCGATGTGTTCATTGACCTCTTCTGCTACCGCCGTCACGGCCACAACGAAGCGGATGAGCCAAGTGCAACCCAGCCGCTGATGTACCAGAAAATCAAAAAACACCCGACCCCGCGCAAAATCTATGCTGACAAGCTGGAGAGCGACAAAGTGGCGACGCTGGAAGATGCGACCGAAATGGTCAACCTCTACCGCGACGCGCTGGATGCGGGTGAATGCGTAGTGAAAGAGCTGCGCCCGATGAACATGCACTCCTTTACCTGGTCGCCGTACCTCAACCACGAGTGGGATGAGAGCTACCCGAACAAGGTGGAGATGAAGCGCCTGCAGGAGCTGGCTAAACGCATCAGCACCGTGCCGGACGCTATCGAGATGCAGTCTCGCGTGGCGAAAATTTATGCTGACCGTCAGGCCATGGCGGCAGGCGAGAAGCTGTTCGACTGGGGCGGCGCGGAAACGCTGGCTTACGCGACGCTGGTTGACGAAGGCATTCCTGTTCGTCTGTCCGGTGAAGATGCGGGCCGTGGCACCTTCTTCCACCGTCACGCGGTGGTTCACAACCAGTCTAACGGTTCAACCTACACCCCGCTGCAGCACGTGCACAACGGTCAGGGCCAGTTCAAGGTCTGGGACTCCGTGCTGTCTGAAGAAGCGGTACTGGCTTTCGAATACGGTTACGCCACGGCAGAACCGCGCACCCTGACCATCTGGGAAGCGCAGTTCGGCGACTTCGCCAACGGTGCGCAGGTGGTGATCGACCAGTTCATCTCCTCCGGCGAACAGAAATGGGGCCGTATGTGTGGCCTGGTGATGCTGCTGCCGCACGGCTATGAAGGCCAGGGTCCGGAGCACTCCTCCGCGCGTCTGGAACGTTATCTGCAGCTCTGCGCCGAGCAGAACATGCAGGTTTGCGTGCCGTCGACCCCGGCGCAGGTTTACCACATGCTGCGTCGTCAGGCGCTGCGCGGTATGCGTCGTCCGCTGGTGGTCATGTCGCCGAAATCCCTGCTGCGCCATCCACTGGCGGTCTCCAGCCTGGAAGAGCTGGCAAACGGCACCTTCCTGCCGGCCATCGGTGAAATTGACGAGCTGGATCCGCAGGCCGTTAAGCGTGTCGTAATGTGTTCTGGTAAGGTTTATTACGACCTGCTGGAACAGCGCCGTAAAAACGATCAGAAAGATGTCGCCATCGTGCGTATCGAGCAGCTTTATCCGTTCCCGCATCAGGCGATGCAGGAAGTGCTGAAACAGTACGCTCACGTTCATGATTTTGTCTGGTGCCAGGAAGAGCCGCTCAACCAGGGCGCATGGTATTGCAGCCAGCATCATTTCCGTGAAGTGATTCCATTTGGGTCTGCCCTGCGTTATGCAGGTCGCCCGGCCTCCGCCTCTCCGGCGGTAGGGTATATGTCCGTTCACCAGAAGCAGCAACAAGATCTGGTCAATGACGCGCTGAACGTCGATTAATTAAAGGATACATAATGAGTAGCGTAGATATTCTTGTTCCCGACCTGCCTGAGTCCGTAGCAGATGCAACCGTCGCCACCTGGCACAAAAAACCAGGCGACGCGGTAACCCGTGACGAAGTGCTGGTAGAAATCGAAACTGACAAAGTGGTACTGGAAGTACCGGCTTCAGCGGATGGCATTCTGGATGCAGTCCTGGAAGATGAAGGTACGACCGTCACTTCTCGCCAGATCCTGGGTCGCCTGCGTGAAGGTAACAGCGCGGGCAAAGAGTCCAGCGCCAAATCTGAAGAAAAAGCGTCAACCCCGGCCCAGCGCCAGCAGGCGTCTCTGTCCGATCAGACCAACGACGCGCTCAGCCCGGCGATCCGTCGCCTGCTGGCTGAGCACAGCCTCGATCCGGCAGCCATCAAAGGCACCGGCGTGGGTGGCCGTCTGACGCGCGAAGACATCGACAAGCATCTGGCAAAAGCGCCTTCTGAGGCGAAAGCGGAAGCGAAAGCCCCTGCGGCAGCACCAGCGGCACAGCCCGCTCTGGGCGCACGTAGCGAAAAACGCGTGCCAATGACCCGCCTGCGTAAGCGCGTGGCCGAGCGTCTGCTGGAAGCGAAAAATTCCACCGCGATGCTGACTACCTTCAACGAAGTCAACATGAAACCAATCATGGACCTGCGCAAGCAGTACGGTGACGCGTTTGAAAAACGTCACGGTATCCGTCTGGGCTTCATGTCCTTCTACGTGAAAGCGGTAGTTGAAGCGCTGAAACGCTACCCGGAAGTGAACGCGTCTATCGATGGCGATGACGTGGTTTACCACAACTACTTCGATGTCAGCATGGCGGTTTCTACTCCACGCGGCCTGGTGACCCCGGTTCTGCGTGACGTAGATACCCTGGGTATGGCTGACATTGAGAAGAAAATCAAAGAGCTGGCCGTGAAAGGCCGCGACGGCAAGCTGACCGTTGAGGACCTGACCGGCGGTAACTTCACCATTACCAACGGCGGTGTGTTCGGCTCGCTGATGTCTACCCCGATCATCAACCCGCCGCAGAGCGCGATCCTGGGTATGCACGCCATTAAAGATCGTCCAATGGCGGTAGACGGTAAAGTGGAGATCCTGCCGATGATGTACCTGGCGCTCTCTTACGATCACCGCCTGATCGACGGCCGCGAGTCCGTAGGCTTCCTGGTTGCCATTAAAGAGCTGCTGGAAGATCCAACGCGTCTGCTGCTGGACGTCTAGTTTTTGCAGTCTTGCCCGGCGGCGCGTTGCTTGCCGGGCTTACAAAAGCACTACCTAACGATTACCTGAAGGATGGATAGAACACATGAACTTACATGAATATCAGGCCAAACAGCTGTTTGCCCGGTATGGCTTACCGGCTCCGGTGGGTTATGCCTGTACTACCCCGCGTGAAGCAGAAGAAGCCGCGTCTAAAATCGGTGCCGGCCCGTGGGTAGTTAAATGTCAGGTTCACGCTGGTGGCCGTGGTAAAGCGGGCGGTGTGAAGGTTGTTAAGAGCAAAGAAGAGATCCGTGCGTTTGCTGAACATTGGCTCGGCAAGCGTCTGGTAACCTATCAGACAGATGCGAACGGCCAGCCGGTTAACCAGATCCTGGTTGAAGCGGCGACCGACATCGCGAAAGAACTGTACCTCGGCGCAGTCGTAGACCGTAGCTCCCGTCGCGTGGTGTTCATGGCGTCTACCGAAGGCGGTGTGGAAATCGAAAAAGTGGCGGAAGAAACCCCGCACCTGATCCACAAAGTGGCTATCGATCCGCTGGCGGGCCCAATGCCTTACCAGGGTCGTGAGCTGGCGTTCAAACTAGGTCTGGAAGGCAAGCTGGTTCAGCAGTTCACCAAGATCTTCATGGGTCTGGCGACCATCTTCCTGGAGCGCGATCTGGCGCTGATCGAGATCAACCCGCTGGTGATCACCACCCAGGGCGACCTGATCTGCCTCGACGGCAAGCTGGGCGCTGACGGCAACGCGCTGTTCCGCCAGTCCGATCTGCGCGAAATGCGCGACCAGTCTCAGGAAGATCCGCGTGAAGCGCAGGCTGCACAGTGGGAACTGAACTACGTGGCGCTGGATGGTAACATCGGCTGCATGGTTAACGGTGCGGGTCTGGCAATGGGCACCATGGACATCGTTAAGCTGCACGGCGGTGAGCCAGCGAACTTCCTCGACGTGGGCGGTGGCGCAACCAAAGAGCGCGTAACCGAAGCGTTCAAAATCATTCTCTCTGACAGCAACGTGAAAGCGGTTCTGGTGAACATCTTCGGCGGTATCGTACGTTGCGACCTGATCGCCGACGGTATCATCGGCGCGGTAGAAGAAGTGGGCGTTAACGTTCCGGTTGTTGTACGTCTGGAAGGGAACAACGCTGAACTCGGCGCGAAAAAACTGGCTGACAGCGGCCTGAATATTATTGCAGCGAAAAGTCTGACGGATGCAGCTCAGCAGGTTGTTGCCGCAGTGGAGGGGAAATAATGTCCGTTTTAATTAATAAAGATACCAAGGTTATCTGCCAGGGCTTCACCGGTAGCCAGGGGACTTTCCACTCCGAACAGGCAATTGCCTACGGTACGCAGATGGTAGGCGGCGTAACGCCAGGTAAAGGCGGCACCACGCATCTGGGCCTGCCGGTGTTCAACACCGTGCGTGAAGCGGTAGAAGCGACGGGCGCGACCGCGACCGTGATCTACGTTCCGGCGCCGTTCTGCAAAGACTCTATTCTGGAAGCGATCGACGCAGGCATTAAGCTGATCATCACCATCACCGAAGGTATCCCGACGCTGGATATGCTGACCGTGAAGGTGAAGCTGGACGAAGCAGGCGTGCGCATGATCGGCCCGAACTGCCCAGGCGTTATCACCCCGGGCGAATGCAAAATCGGCATCATGCCGGGCCACATTCATCGCCCAGGCAAAGTGGGCATTGTGTCCCGTTCCGGTACCCTGACCTATGAAGCGGTTAAGCAGACCACCGACTACGGTTTCGGCCAGTCCACCTGCGTGGGCATCGGCGGTGACCCGATCCCGGGCTCTAACTTCATCGACATCCTGAAGCTGTTCCAGGAAGATCCACAGACCGAAGCGATCGTGATGATCGGTGAGATCGGTGGTAGCGCGGAAGAAGAAGCGGCTGCTTACATCAAAGATCATGTGACCAAGCCGGTGGTGGGTTACATCGCGGGTGTGACCGCGCCGAAAGGCAAACGTATGGGTCACGCGGGCGCGATTATCGCAGGCGGTAAAGGTACGGCTGATGAGAAATTCGCAGCACTGGAAGCCGCAGGCGTGAAAACCGTTCGCAGCCTGGCGGATATCGGTGAAGCACTGAAATCCATCATTAAGTAAGTCCTCTCTGCTCCCCGTATGGGGCGCGTTGAAGTATAAAAAAATGTCCGTTTCGACATGGTTGGCCGCTGTAAAGCGGCCTTTTTTTATTGTCTGCGTTTAGCCACCAGAGTGAATTTATAGTCGTCGGAGTTAAACACGTTGCGACTGTATTCAAATATCCGGCCGTCTTTCAGAAAGCCACGGGAGACTTTTTCCAGAATCGGTTTTGCCGGATCGAGCGCCAGGGCGGCAATCGCCTCGTCCGATGGCATGACTGGCACCAGCTCCTGCTCGCTGCGATCGATAACCATCTTTTTGATCTGCTCAATGTAATGGTATTTCGACTGTTCCATCACTTCCCAGGTGAGGTCGGGGAACATCGCCAGCGGCATCCATGTCTCTTCCAGATTCACCGGCTTTTCCCTGATGAAGCGTACGCGCTTGACGTGCCAGACCTTATCATTTGGATTGAGCGCCAGTTTTGCCGCGAGCCGCTCATCGGCTTTCACCACTTCGAAGACGCTGACGTCGCTGTGCGTATCGACGTTGCGATCCGCCAGCTTTTCGTAAAAGCCGGTGAGCTGGTAAATATCGTAATTCACCCGCTCCTCTTTTACATACGAGCCGCTGCCCTGAATGCTTTCAATGATCTGCTCGTCGGCGAGCAGCTTCAACGCCTGCCGCACGGTGACACGGCTGACGCTAAACGCCTCCTGAAGGCTGGATTCTGTCGGCAGCGCGTCGCCAGGTTTTAACTCACCGGCATTAATTTTCTCGCGGAACGCATCGGCGATCTGCCGGTACATCGGTTTATTGCCCATTGTGTCGCGCCTTTTTAATACGTTTTCAGGGAATTATGCCTTCAGCGGCGGATTTGTAAATAATACAAATAAGATACAAATTTCGGTGTTAGTGAAAATGATCACATAAATGTCTTATTGGCTCTGCCACAATTCTCCCCAGACAAAAACTTTGGATAGGTGAGGATCTTTATGAACCTGACGACTCTGACCGACCCCCGTGCTGTCTGCGAGCAGGCGCAGTTTACCAGCCGTGATGAGGCAATCCGCCAGCTTGCGACGCGGCTGGTAGCGTTGGGCAAAATAGCCGACGCCGATACGTTTCTGGCAGACGTTTTCCATCGGGAATCGCTTGGCCCGACGGCGCTGGGCGAGGGGCTGGCCGTACCTCATGGTAAATCAGCGGCGGTAAAGGAAGCGGCTTTTGCCGTGGCCACACTGTGCGAGCCGCTGGCCTGGGAAGGCGTGGACGGACCGGAGGAGGTCGAGCTGATTTTTCTGCTCGCCATTCCCCCCGCACAAGCGGGGTCAACGCATATTCAGGTCCTGACGGAACTGACGTCTCGCCTGGCGGATGACGATCTCAGGGCGCGCGTGATGACGGCGACCAGCGCGGAAGCGGTGCTTGCAGCGCTGGAAACGGCGCCTGAGGCGCAAGAAACCGCCGTTGCGGAGAATGCCCCGACGATCGTCTGCGTTACCGCCTGTCCGGCCGGGATCGCCCATACCTACATGGCAGCGGAATATCTCGAAAAAGCGGGACGAAAGCTCGGCGTCAATGTGGTGGTCGAAAAGCAGGGGGCAAACGGTATTGAGGGGCGCATCACCGCGCAGCAGTTGCAGGAGGCAAAAGCGTGTATCTTCGCGGCGGAAGTGGCGATTAAAGAGCGCGAGCGTTTTCAGGGGATCCCCGCCATTTCCGTGCCCGTCGCGGAACCCTTGCGCCATGCGGAAGCGCTCATTGAGCGTGCGCTGGCGCTACAGCCTGTATCCGATGCGCGTCCTGCGCACGTCGACACGGACGCGAAAAAGTGCGTTAAAACCGAACTCAAGCAGGCGCTGCTCAGCGGTATCTCCTTTGCGGTGCCGCTGATTGTCGCTGGCGGCACGGTGCTGGCCGTGTCGGTACTGCTGGCGCAAATCCTGGGCTTGCAGCATCTGTTCGATCAGGAAAATTCGTGGCTGTGGATGTACCGCAAACTGGGCGGCGGGATGCTCGGTATTCTGATGGTGCCTGTTCTGGCGGCCTACACCGCTTACTCGCTGGCGGATAAACCTGCGCTAACGCCAGGCTTTGCGGCGGGTCTTGCCGCCAATATGATCGGCTCCGGCTTTCTGGGGGCCATCGTCGGCGGGCTGATTGCGGGCTACCTGATGCGCTGGGTGAAAAACCACATCCGGCTGAGTAGCCGCTACAACGGCTTTCTGACCTTTTATCTTTATCCGGTGATTGGCGTGCTGGGCGCAGGCAGCCTGATGCTGTTTGTGATCGGCGAACCGGTGGCCTGGATCAATAACGCCCTCACCGCCTGGCTTGACGGTCTGTCCGGCGCGAACGCGCTGCTGCTGGGGGCGAGCCTGGGCTTTATGTGCTCGTTCGATCTGGGCGGTCCGGTCAACAAAGCCTCTTACGCGTTCTGTCTGGGGGCGATGGCCAATGGCGTATACGGGCCTTATGCGATTTTTGCCTCCGTCAAAATGGTATCGGCCTTTACCGTGACGGCATCAACGATGCTGGCTCCGAACCTGTTCAAACAGTTCGAAATTGAAACCGGCAAGTCCACCTGGCTGCTGGGGCTGGCGGGCATCACCGAAGGAGCAATTCCGATGGCTATCGAGGATCCGTTGCGGGTCATCGGCTCATTTGTTCTGGGGTCAATGGCGACCGGAGCGATTGTCGGGGCGATGGGGATTGGGCTATCCACCCCGGGCGCGGGCATTTTCTCTCTCTTCTTACTGCATGATGCCGGGCTGGGTGGCGTGATGGCCGCTGCCGGCTGGTTTGGCGCCGCGCTGATTGGCGCCGCAATCTCTACGCTCATTTTACTCCTCTGGCGACGCCAGGCCGTGAAGAGCGGCACCTACGTGACTGAAGACATAACATCCTAAACACGCACTGACAGGAAACGAAGATGAAAGCTGTATCTCGCGTTCATATCACGCCACATATGCATTGGGACCGGGAGTGGTACTTCACCACCGAAGCGTCACGTATTCTTCTGGTCAATAATATGGAAGAGATCCTTACCCGTCTTGAGCAGGACGCAGAGTATAAATACTACGTTCTCGACGGCCAGACGGCGGTGCTGGAAGATTATTTTGCCGTGAAACCGGAAAACAGGCCACGCGTGAAGGCGCTGGTGGCGGCCGGGAAGCTGATTATCGGGCCGTGGTATACCCAGACGGACACCACCCTTGTCTCCGGCGAGTCGATTGTCCGAAATCTGATGTACGGCATTCGCGACTGTCTGGCCTTTGGCGAGCCGATGAAAATTGGCTATCTGCCGGACTCCTTCGGCATGTCTTCCCAGCTGCCACACATTTACAACGGTTTTGGCATCACGCGCACCATGTTCTGGCGCGGGTGTTCCGAGCGGCATGGTACCGATAAAACCGAATTTCTCTGGCAAAGTCAGGACGGCAGTGAAGTGACGGCACAGGTGCTACCGCTGGGCTACGCGATTGGTAAGTACTTACCGGAGGATGAGGCCGGGCTGCGCAAACGGCTCGACACGTACTTCGAGGTGCTGGAAAAAGCCTCCGTGACGAAAGAAATTTTGCTGCCTAACGGCCATGATCAGATGCCGCTCCAGCAGAACATCTTTGCGGTGATGGATAAGCTGCGCGAAATCTATCCGCAGCGTCAGTTTGTGATGAGCCGCTTCGAGGAGGTGTTTGACCACATTGACGAGCACCGCGATGAACTGGCGACGCTGAAAGGGGAGTTTATTGACGGTAAATATATGCGGGTGCACCGGACAATAGGCTCCACGCGAATGGACATCAAAATCGCCCACGCCCGGATAGAGCATAAAATCGTCAATGTCCTTGAGCCGCTGGCCACGGTTGCCTGGACGCTGGGCTTTGAGTATCACCACGGCTTGCTGGAAAAAATGTGGAAAGAGATCCTCAAGAATCACGCCCATGACAGTATCGGCTGCTGCTGTAGTGACAAAGTGCATCGTGAGGTGATGTCACGCTTCGAGCTGGCGGAAGACATGGCCGATAACCTGACATGCTTCTATATGCGCAAGATTGTCGACAACATGCCGCAGTGCGAGGAAGACAAACTGGTGATGTTTAACCTCACGCCCTGGCCGCGTGAGGAAGTGATTAACACTACGATACGCCTGCGCGCCAGCCAGTTCCGCCTGCTGGACGATAGGGGGAATGAAATCCCTTACTGCCTGCGCAGCGCGCGTGAAATCGACCCCGGCTTAATAGACCGGCAGATTGTGCATTACGGCAACTACGATCCCTTTATGGAGTTTGATATCCAGCTCAACCAGATCCTGCCATCAATGGGTTACCGCACGCTCTATATCGAGCCGCACGTGGCTGGCAAGCTGCTGGCGCCAGAAACAACGTCGGAGGCATTACTGGAAAATGCTTTCTGGGAAATAACGTTAAACGACGACGGCACCCTGCGTCTGCTCGATAAAGCGTCCGGGCTTATCTATGACCGTGCGCTGGAAATAGAAGAGAGCTCGGATGATGGCGATGAGTACGACTACTCGCCTTCACGGGAAGAGTGGAGACTCACTTCCGCGCAGGGCGAGCATGAGGTTGACGTGATCCACGAGGTCTGGCAGAGCAGGGCGGTGATCCGCCATCGCATGGCGGTGCCGGCGGATCTCGCTGAACGTTCTGCGCGTCAGCAGACGGGAACGCTTGAGGCAGAGCTCACGGTCACGCTCAGCCATAACAGCCGACGTATCGACATTGAGGCGCGTCTCGGAAATCACGCGGATGACCACCGTGTTCGGGTGTTGATCCCGACGCCCTTCACCGCAGACACGGTGTTAGCTGATACCCAGTTCGGTTCGCTGACGCGACCTGTACAGGATGAAGCGATGGCGAACTGGCAGGAGGAGGGCTGGAAGGAAGCGCCGCTGCCGGTGTGGAATCTGCTTAACTACGCGGTGCTCCAGGAACGGCGTAACGGGATGGCGCTGTTTACCGAAGGGTTACGCGAATTTGAAGTGACTGGCGAGCGTCAAAAAACGTTTGCCCTGACGTTGCTTCGCGGCGTGGGGGTACTTGGGAAGGAAGATTTACTGCTGCGCCCCGGCAGACCGTCCGGGATCAAAATGCCGGTGCCTGATTCGCAGATGCGGGGCCAGTTAACCTGTCGCTTTAGCCTGTTCAGTTTTAATGGTACGCCCGTCAGTGCTGGTGTTGCGCAGCAGGCGAAGTCGTGGTTAACGCCAGTGCACTGTTATAACAAAATTCCGTGGGATGCGATGAAGCTTAACCGCGCCTCTTTCACCACCCCCTGTAGCTATAGTCTGCTAACGCTGGCGCCTAACGGATGCGTACTCAGTGCGCTGAAAAAAGCGGAGGATCGTGACGAGATGATTCTTCGTCTGTACAACCCTTCGGAGACCCGCTCCTGTGACGTGGCTTTGTCTGTGAACCGTGAGATCCAGGCCTGCTGCGAAACGGACATGAATGAGGTGTACAAGGCGCAAGGGGAAGAGGGCTCAGCCATTACGGGGTCTTTCCGGCCAGGCCAGTCACGTACCTTCAGCATAAAAATTGAAAGGTAAGCCTCAAAATAAAATAAAGGCCGCATTCCTGCGGCCTTTATTTCATCAAATAGTCACGAAAGGGTGTTAATTTTAAGATTATTAAAAGTGAATAAAATGTAATCGTTTCAGCAGGTAGCAAAGCGAAAGAAAAATACTGTGAAGCAGATAACATTATATGTTTATCTTCCGGCAAAATGCGTTTTTTCACGCGCGTTAATAAAAATCACAACTGTTTATATTATCTTCTGGCTTTTATAACCATCAACGCCTTTAAATGTACATATCATTAACAAGGTTTTTACTATCCGCACTACAAAGAAACATCATTAACAGCTCTGGCTGTTTTTGATTTAAATCAATGTTTAATCCTTGGAAAAAGGCTCTAAAAGGCGTTAAATTGTTCCCGATCAAAATGGCCGAAAAGTGGTAATTTTGCTATAAATTGATCGCCGTCGAAAAACGTAAATCTGTTCGAATAAAAACCTGTTTATTGTAAGGGTTTTGCAGCGTATTATATTTACGGGATCAATTTGGATTTTTCTTAACGTATTTGTAACCTTTCATCATTGCTTTTTCCTCATGTAGAGAATAAGCAACGAAGAAGGGAAGCAGATAACTTTGTATTGGGGCATGCGTGTGGATCCTTATCTAACGGGGTTCACTCTCGGAGTCTTCATGCGATGAGCAAGGAGTCATAATGTTAGACGTAGTCGAACTGTCGCGCTTACAGTTTGCCTTGACCGCGATGTACCACTTCCTGTTTGTGCCGCTGACGCTCGGTATGGCGTTCCTGCTGGCCATCATGGAAACGGTTTACGTCCTCTCCGGCAAACAGATTTATAAAGATATGACCAAGTTCTGGGGCAAGTTGTTTGGTATCAACTTTGCGCTGGGCGTGGCAACCGGTCTGACCATGGAGTTCCAGTTCGGGACAAACTGGTCTTACTATTCCCACTATGTGGGGGATATTTTCGGTGCGCCGCTGGCCATTGAAGGTCTGATGGCCTTCTTCCTCGAATCCACCTTTGTAGGTCTGTTCTTCTTCGGTTGGGACCGTCTGGGTAAAGTCCAGCATATGGCGGTAACCTGGCTGGTGGCATTAGGCTCCAACTTGTCCGCACTGTGGATCCTGGTGGCGAACGGCTGGATGCAAAACCCAATCGCATCTGATTTCAACTTCGAAACCATGCGTATGGAGATGGTCAGCTTCGCTGAGCTGGTCCTGAACCCGGTTGCCCAGGTTAAATTCGTTCACACCGTGGCGTCTGGCTATGTGTGCGGCGCGATGTTCGTGCTGGGCATCAGCTCCTACTATATGCTGCGCGGCCGTGACTTCGCGTTCGCCAAGCGTTCTTTTGCTATTGCAGCAAGCTTCGGTATGGCCGCGATTCTGTCCGTTATTGTTCTGGGTGATGAATCCGGTTACGAAATGGGCGACGTGCAGAAAACCAAACTCGCCGCAATTGAAGCTGAATGGGAAACCCAGCCGGCACCGGCAGCGTTTACCCTGTTCGGCGTGCCTGACCAGGAAGCGCAGGAAAACCGCTTCGCCATTCAAATTCCTTACGCTCTGGGTATTATCGCCACGCGCTCCGTCGACAAACAGGTGACTGGCCTGAAAGATCTGATGGTGCAGCATGAAGAGCGTATCCGTAACGGGATGAAAGCTTACTCGCTGCTGGAACAGCTGCGCGCCGGCTCTACCGACCAGGCCGTTCGCGATCAATTTAACGACGTGAAGAAAGACCTCGGTTACGGTCTGCTGCTGAAACGCTATACCCCGAACGTCTCTGACGCGACGGAAGCGCAGATTCAGATGGCAACCAAAGACTCTATTCCACGCGTTGCGCCGCTGTACTTCGCGTTCCGCATCATGGTGGGTTGCGGCATTATCATGCTGCTGATCATCGCGGCCTCGTTCTGGTCAGTCATTCGTAACCGTATCGGTGAGAAAAAATGGCTGCTGCGCACCGCGCTTTACGGTATCCCACTGCCATGGATTGCTATCGAGTCCGGCTGGTTTGTTGCGGAATATGGCCGTCAGCCGTGGGCGATCGGTGAGGTGCTGCCAACAGCGGTAGCGAACTCCTCCCTGACCGCAGGCGACCTGATCTTCTCCATGCTGCTCATTTGCGGTCTGTACACCCTGTTCCTGGTGGCTGAACTGTTCCTGATGTTCAAGTTCGCGCGCCTTGGCCCAAGCAGCCTGAAAACCGGTCGCTATCACTACGAGCAGTCTGTTGCGACTACTCAGCCGGCACGCTAAGACAGGAGTCATCAAATGATCGATTATGAAGTATTGCGTTTTATCTGGTGGCTGCTGATCGGTGTTCTGCTGATTGGTTTCGCGGTCACCGATGGTTTCGACATGGGCGTGGGCATGCTCACCCGTTTCCTCGGTCGTAATGACACCGAGCGTCGAATCATGATCAACTCCATCGCCCCGCACTGGGACGGTAACCAGGTGTGGCTGATCACCGCAGGCGGCGCGCTGTTCGCTGCCTGGCCGATGGTCTACGCGGCTGCGTTCTCCGGCTTCTATGTGGCGATGATTCTGGTGCTGGCCTCTTTATTCTTCCGTCCGGTGGGTTTCGACTACCGTTCCAAGATTGAAGACACCCGATGGCGTAACATGTGGGACTGGGGCATCTTCATCGGTAGCTTCGTTCCACCGCTGGTCATTGGTGTGGCGTTCGGTAACCTGTTGCAGGGCGTACCGTTCCACGTCGACGAATATATGCGTCTGTTCTACACCGGTAACTTCTTCCAGTTGCTGAATCCGTTTGGTCTGCTGGCGGGCGTGGTGAGCGTGGCGATGATCATCACCCAGGGCGCAACCTATCTCCAGATGCGTACCGTAGGTGAACTGCACCTGCGTTCCCGCGCTACCGCTCAGGTGGCGGCGCTGGTGACGCTGGTCTGCTTCGCGCTGGCTGGCGTGTGGGTGGTGTACGGTATTGATGGTTACGTGGTGACCTCCGCGATCAACCATACTGCACCGTCTAACCCGCTGACCAAAGAAGTGGCGCGTCAGGCCGGTGCATGGCTGGTGAACTTCAACAATACTCCTGCGCTGTGGGCTATCCCGGCTCTGGGTGTGCTGCTGCCGCTGCTGACCGTGCTGACGTCTCGTCTGGAGAAAGGCGCTCTGGCGTTCGTATTCTCTTCACTGACGCTGGCATGCATCATCCTGACGGCGGGGATTGCGATGTTCCCGTTCGTGATGCCATCCAGCACCATGATGAATGCCAGCCTGACCATGTGGGATGCAACGTCCAGTCAGTTGACGCTGAACTTAATGACCTATGTTGCTTGCGTGTTCGTACCGATTATCCTGCTCTACACCACCTGGTGTTACTGGAAAATGTTCGGTCGCATCACTAAAGAACATATCGAAAGCAACACCCACTCTATGTACTAAGTAAGGAGCTGAATATGTGGTATTTCGCATGGATTTTAGGGACGCTTCTTGCCTGTGCGTTTGGTGTCATCACTGCCCTGGCGCTTGAGCATGTAGAAGCGACCAAAGCAGGTGAAGAAAAGCACTAATGAATATTATCGCAACCTTATATGCGGTAATGGATAAGCGCCCCCTGAGGGCGCTTTCCCTCATTATGGCATTACTGCTGGCAGGCTGTATCTTCTGGGACCCGTCGCGCTTCGCGGCGAAAACCAGCGAGCTTGAAATCTGGCATGGCTTCCTGATTATGTGGGCTGTGTGCGCAGGCGTGATTCACGGTGTCGGCTTTCGTCCGAAAGCGCTACACTGGCAGGGCATCTTCTGCCCACTGATTGCCGATCTGGTTCTCCTCGCCGGTTTGATTTTCTTCTTCTTCTGAATAAGAAATGTCCGTTAACGTTATGGGCTTACCATGGCCCATAAAAATTTACTCTCCGTTTACTTTCCCCCATTCCAAACCATCATTCCCGCGCGTATAGTAGCGAAGTTTGAAAGCTCCAACTTTTCTTGTATTACCGGGATGTAAAGTGAATACAACGCTGTTTCGATGGCCGGTACGTGTCTATTACGAAGATACCGATGCCGGTGGTGTGGTCTACCACGCCAGCTACGTTGCTTTTTATGAACGGGCACGCACAGAGATGCTGCGCCATCATCACTTTAGTCAACAGGTGCTGTTGGCTGAGCGAGTTGCCTTCGTGGTACGCAAGATGACGCTTGAGTATTTTGCGCCTGCCAGACTCGACGATATGCTCGAAGTTCAAACAGAAATTACATCAATGCGCGGAACTTCACTGGTTTTCACGCAGCGGATAGTCAATGCAGAGAACACGGTACTGAACTCAGCTGAAGTCCTGATTGTCTGTGTTGATCCAACCATAATGAAGCCTCGTGCGCTTCCTAAGTCTATTGTCGCGGAGTTTAAGCAGTGACTGACATGAATATCCTTGATTTGTTCCTGAAGGCAAGCCTTCTGGTTAAACTTATCATGTTGATTTTGATTGGTTTTTCAATCGCATCCTGGGCCATCATCATCCAGAGAACGCGTATCCTTAATGCCGCTGGCCGCGAAGCCGAAGCGTTTGAAGATAAGTTCTGGTCGGGAATTGAGCTTTCTCGTCTGTACCAGGAAAGCCAGGGACGCCGTGATAACCTTTCAGGCTCCGAACAAATTTTCTACAGCGGTTTCAAAGAGTTCGCTCGCTTACATCGCGCTAACAGCCATGCGCCGGAAGCCGTGGTAGAAGGGGCGTCGCGTGCGATGCGCATCTCCATGAACCGCGAACTGGAAAATCTTGAAACGCATATTCCTTTCCTCGGAACCGTTGGCTCCATCAGCCCGTATATCGGCCTGTTTGGTACGGTGTGGGGGATCATGCACGCCTTTATCGCCCTGGGGGCGGTGAAGCAGGCAACGTTGCAGATGGTTGCACCGGGTATCGCAGAAGCACTGATCGCGACCGCAATCGGTCTGTTCGCCGCAATTCCGGCGGTAATGGCGTACAACCGTCTGAACCAGCGCGTGAACAAACTGGAACTGAACTACGACAACTTTATGGAAGAGTTCACCGCGATTCTGCATCGTCAGGCGTTTACCAGCACCGAGAGCAACAAGGGGTAAACCATGGCCAGATCGCGTGGACGAGGTCGTCGCGAGCTCAAGTCCGAAATCAATATCGTTCCGTTACTGGACGTGCTGCTGGTGCTGCTGCTGATCTTTATGGCGACAGCGCCCATCATCACCCAGAGCGTGGAAGTTGATCTGCCGGATGCGACAGAATCACAGGCGGTAAGCACCAATGACGATCCTCCGGTCATCATTGAGGTTTCCGGCGTAGGGCAGTACAGCGTGGTGGTAGAGAAAGATCGTATGGATCAGCTTCCGCCAGAGCAGGTTATTGCTGAAGCGCAACGACGTCTGGAGTCAAATCCGAAGACGGTCTTCTTAATCGGTGGTGCGAAAGACGTACCATATGATGAAATTATCAAAGCGCTGAACTTGCTACATAGCGCGGGCGTTAAGTCAGTTGGCTTAATGACTCAGCCTATTTGATCATCTGCGTAGTTTTTGGGAACCGATAGTGTCAAAGGCAACCGAACAGAACGACAAGCTTAAGCGAGCGATAATCGTCTCCGCAGTGCTGCACGTAATTCTTTTTGCAGCGCTGATCTGGAGTTCGTTCGATGAGCACCTTGATGCATCAGGCGGCGGTGGGGGCTCGTCCATCGACGCCGTCATGGTGGATCCCGGTGCGGTAGTGCAGAACTATAATCGCCAGCAACAGCAGCAGGCGAGCGCAAAACGCGCGGAAGAACAGCGTGAAAAACAGGCGCAACAGCAGGCGGAAGAGCTGCGTGAAAAGCAGGCCGCCGAGCAGGAACGTCTGAAGCAGCTTGAGAAAGAGCGTTTGCAGGCTCAGGAAGCCGCTAAAGAGCAGGCGGAGCAGCAGAAACAGGCTGAAGCCGCAGCGAAGAAAGCTCAGGAACAGCAGAAGCAGGCGGAAGAGGCGGCAGCCAAAGCCGCGGCAGACGCGAAGGCGCAGGCAGATGCTCAGGCTAAGTTAGCCGCAGAAGCCGCGAAGAAAGCGGCGGCTGATGCGCAGAAGAAAGCGGAAGCCGAAGCGGCGAAGAAAGCCGCTGCTGATGCGAAGAAGAAAGCAGAAGCCGAAGCGGCGAAAAAAGCTGCCGCTGACGCACAGAAGAAAGCCGAAGCGGAAGCCGCCAAAAAAGCTGCGCAGGAAGCAGAGAAGAAAGCGGCTGCCGATGCTGCGAAAAAAGCGGCCGCCGCCGAGAAAGCTGCGGCAGAAAAAGCCGCCGCTGCGGAAAAAGCCGCTGCTGATAAAAAAGCGGCAGCTGAGAAAGCCGCTGCTGATAAGAAAGCTGCTGCTGAAAAAGCCGCAGCTAAGAAGGCCGCTGCTGCGGAAAAAGCCGCTGCCGCAGGGGTTGACGATCTGCTGGGGGACCTGAGCTCCGGTAAGAATGCACCGAAAACGGGCGGAGGGGCGAAAGGAAGTAACGCAGCACCGGCAGGAAGTGGTAACACTAAGAACAACGGTGCTTCTGGCGCTGAGATCAACGACTATAAGAATCAGATTGCCGCGGCTATTGCCAGCAGACTTAACGATAAATCGCTCTATACCGGGAAAACGTGCCGACTGCATATTAAACTGGCTACGGATGGTATGGTGCTGAGCGTTGAGTCAGAAGGGGGAGATGAAGCGTTATGCCAGGCTGCACTTGTGGCAGTGAATCAGGCAAAACTGCCAAAACCTCCATCACAGGCTGTCTATGAAGTGTTCAAAGACGCTTCGCTGAACTTTAAGCCATAAGCAGAGCTGCTGTTATCCGGTTCTGATAGTTTTGTGTATTTGAGTTTGTTAACCTTCTGCTAAATTATCCAGGACTTATTGTTCGGATAAGGGAGATATGATGAAGCAGGCATTACGATTAGCTTTTGGTTTTTTAGTACTGTTGACGTCAGCAGTGCATGCCACAGTAAGCATCGACATTACCGACTGGAACGACTCAGCGCGTCCAATCGGTGTCGTTCCGTTCCAGTGGGCAGGCCCGGGCGCTGCGCCTGAAGATATTGGCGGCATTGTTGCAGCTGACCTGCGTAACAGCGGTAAATTTAACCCCCTGGATCGTTCTCGTCTGCCGCAGCAGCCGGGTACAGCTCAGGAAGTTCAACCTGCTGCATGGTCTGCACTGGGTATTGATGCCGTGGTTGTCGGACAGGTTACTCCTGCGCCAGACGGCGGCTATAACGTCGCTTATCAGCTGGTGGATACCGGCGGTGCGCCGGGTACCGTTCTGGCTCAAAACACGTATAAGGTGAACAAGCAGTGGCTGCGTTATGCAGGCCACACGGCGAGTGACGAAGTGTTTGAGAAGCTGACCGGTATTAAAGGTGCGTTCCGTACCCGTATCGCGTACGTAGTACAGACCAACGGCGGCCAGTTCCCTTATGAGCTGCGCGTCTCTGACTACGATGGTTACAACCAGTTCACCGTACACCGTTCACCACAGCCGCTGATGTCTCCGGCATGGTCTCCGGATGGCTCTAAGCTGGCGTACGTGACCTTCGAAAGCGGCCGTTCCGCGCTGGTTATCCAGACACTGTCTAACGGTGCTGTGCGTCAGGTTGCGTCATTCCCGCGTCACAACGGTGCGCCTGCGTTCTCTCCGGACGGTACCAAGCTGGCGTTTGCCTTGTCTAAAACCGGTAGCCTGAACCTGTACGTGATGGATATTGGTTCTGGTCAGATCCGTCAGGTCACGGATGGTCGTAGCAACAACACTGAGCCAACCTGGTTCCCGGACAGCCAGAATCTGGCATTTACGTCTGACCAGGCAGGTCGTCCACAAGTTTATAAAGTGAATATCAACGGCGGAGCAGCGCAGCGTATTACCTGGGAAGGTTCTCAGAACCAGGATGCTGACGTCAGTGCCGATGGTAAAACAATGGTAATGGTCAGTACTGCGGGTGGTCAGCAGCACATTGCCAAACAAGATCTGGTAACGGGGGGCGTACAAGTACTGTCGTCAACGTTCCTGGATGAAACGCCAAGTCTGGCACCTAACGGCACCATGGTAATCTACAGCTCTTCTCAGGGGATGGGATCCGTGCTGAATCTGGTTTCTACAGATGGGCGTTTCAAAGCGCGTCTTCCGGCAACTGATGGACAGGTAAAATCACCTGCCTGGTCGCCGTATCTGTAATAATAATTAATTGATTACTAAAGGAATCTTAGAAATGCAACTGAACAAAGTGCTGAAGGGGCTGATGATCGCTCTGCCTGTTATGGCAATCGCAGCGTGTTCTTCTAACAAGAACGCAAGCAATGACCAGAGCGGCGAAGGCATGATGGGTGCCGGCACCGGTATGGACGCTAACGGCAATGGCAATATGTCTTCTGAAGAGCAAGCGCGTCTTCAGATGCAGCAGTTACAGCAGAACAACATCGTTTACTTCGATCTGGATAAATACGACATTCGTTCTGACTTCGCTGCAATGCTGGATGCGCACGCAAACTTCCTGCGTAGCAACCCGTCTTACAAAGTCACCGTAGAAGGTCATGCGGACGAACGTGGTACTCCGGAGTACAACATCTCCCTGGGTGAACGTCGTGCAAACGCTGTTAAAATGTACCTCCAGGGTAAAGGCGTTTCTGCTGACCAGATCTCCATCGTTTCTTACGGTAAAGAAAAACCAGCAGTACTGGGTCACGACGAAGCGGCTTACTCCAAAAACCGTCGTGCCGTACTCGTTTACTAAGAGAATTGCATGAGCAGTAACTTCAGACATCATCTGATGAGTCTGTCGTTACTGGTTGGAATAGCGGCCCCCTGGGCCGCTTTTGCTCAGGCACCAATCAGTAGTGTCGGCTCAGGCTCGGTAGAAGATCGAGTCACTCAACTCGAGCGTATTTCTAACGCTCACAGCCAGCTTTTAACTCAACTCCAGCAGCAGCTTTCCGATAACCAGAATGATATTGATTCCCTTCGTGGTCAGATCCAGGAGAGTCAGTATCAGCTTAATCAGGTTGTGGAGCGCCAGAAGCAAATTTTGTTGCAGATGGATAGCCTGAACAGCGGCGGAGCAGCAGCACAGCCAGCAGCAGGCGATCAAAGCGGTGCGGCGACGCCTGCACCTGCGGCAGATGCCTCCGCGTCGTCTGGTGCGCCTGTACAGAGCGGTGACGCGAATACGGACTACAACGCGGCCATTGCCCTGGTGCAGGACAAATCGCGCCAGGACGATGCTATCGTTGCGTTTCAGAACTTCGTTAAGAAGTACCCTGATTCCACTTACCAGCCAAATGCGAACTACTGGCTGGGTCAGTTGAATTACAACAAGGGTAAAAAGGATGATGCGGCGTTTTATTTTGCCTCTGTGGTGAAAAATTACCCGAAATCACCGAAAGCGCCTGATGCGATGTATAAAGTCGGCGTGATCATGCAGGACAAAGGCGACACTGCAAAAGCCAAAGCGGTTTATCAGCAGGTGGTTGCGAAATTCCCGGGTACAGACGGCGCCAAACAGGCACAAAAACGTTTGAGTTCGATGGGTTGATTATCGCATGACCAGAAATCGCGTTATTTCTGGTCGTGCAGCATGATTCCTAAGCAGTTAAGTGATCTTCATCGAAATTTTTGTTGCGCAGAATTCTTAAATCAGTAATATATGCCGCCGTTGCCACGGGATATCAAACAACGTGAAAGCAGCGCAAAAGTGGGTCGTTAGCTCAGTTGGTAGAGCAGTTGACTTTTAATCAATTGGTCGCAGGTTCGAATCCTGCACGACCCACCACTTAAAGCAGTTCCGGCAGCACAGAGTGGGTGATTAGCTCAGTTGGTAGAGCATCTCCTTTACACGGAGGGGGTCGGCGGTTCGAGCCCGTCATCACCCACCACTCGGGTCGTTAGCTCAGTTGGTAGAGCAGTTGACTTTTAATCAATTGGTCGCAGGTTCGAATCCTGCACGACCCACCAATGTAAAAAGGCGCCCTAAAGGCGCCTTTTTGCTATCTGTCGTTCGCCAGTGCCTTGTAGGTCGGGTAAGGCGAAGCCGCCACCCGACAAATGCTGCCGGCATCAATTCCCGATGACATTCCCCCTCAAATTCGCTATCTTGTTTAGTATACAAAACACCATTGCCTCATTTTTGTTATCTCATGCAAAACAAAGGCAATATTGTTAAGCCAGTAAAACGAGAAGCCATAATGAGTGTGATGTTTGATCCCGAAACCGCAATCTATCCCTTCCCGCCAAAGCCTGCTCCGCTAAGCCGGGATGAAAAACAGTTCTATCGAGAGAAAATCAAGCGCCTGCTTAAAGAGCGTGATGCGGTGATGGTGGCGCATTACTACACCGACCCGGAAATTCAGCAGCTGGCGGAAGAGACGGGCGGCTGTATCTCAGATTCCCTGGAAATGGCGCGTTTCGGTGCTAAACATCCTGCCTCCACGCTGCTGGTTGCAGGTGTGCGCTTCATGGGCGAAACGGCAAAAATCCTCAGCCCGGAAAAAACCATACTGATGCCGACGCTGAATGCCGAATGCTCCCTTGACCTCGGTTGCCCGATTGATGAGTTCACCGCCTTCTGTGATGCCCACCCTGACCGTACCGTGGTGGTCTATGCCAACACGTCTGCGGCGGTGAAAGCCCGGGCGGACTGGGTAGTGACGTCCAGTATCGCCGTTGAGCTGATTGAACATCTGGACAGCCTGGGGGAGAAAATCATCTGGGCGCCCGATCGTCACCTGGGAAACTACGTACAAAAACAAACCGGTGCTGATGTGCTGTGCTGGCAGGGCGCCTGTATCGTTCACGACGAGTTTAAGACCCAGGCTCTGACGCGCATGAAGGGGTTATATCCGGACGCCGCGATTCTGGTGCACCCGGAATCCCCGCAGTCCATCGTCGACATGGCGGATGCCGTCGGGTCAACCAGCCAGCTTATTCATGCTGCGAAAACCCTGCCGAACAAGCAGCTCATTGTGGCGACCGATCGCGGTATCTTCTACAAAATGCAACAGGCCGTGCCGGAAAAAGAGCTGCTTGAAGCGCCAACCGCCGGAGAAGGGGCGAGCTGCCGAAGCTGCGCGCATTGCCCGTGGATGGCGATGAATGGGCTCAAAGCGATTTCGGAGGCGCTTGAGAACGGTGGCGCAGCGCATGAGATCCACGTGGATGCCGCTCTGCGTGAAGGCGCGTTAATTCCACTTAACCGTATGCTGGATTTTGCGGCTACACTACGTACTTAACTTATTACGCCCCGGAGAAAAAATGGATTTTTTTAGCACACAGAACATCCTGGTTCATATCCCGATTGGTGCGGGCGGCTATGACCTGTCGTGGATTGAAGCGGTGGGTACGCTGGCCGGTTTACTCTGTATCTGGCTGGCCAGCCTTGAGAAGATCAGCAACTATGCGTTCGGGCTGATAAACGTCACGCTGTTTGCGATCATCTTCTTCCAGATCCAGCTCTACGCCAGCCTGCTTCTACAGCTGTTCTTCTTCGCGGCCAATATCTATGGCTGGTACGCCTGGTCTCGGCAAAACAGCCAGCAGGAGGCGGAGTTGCAAATCCGCTGGCTGCCGTTGCCTAAAGCCATCGCCTGGTTCGCGGCCTGCGTGGTGGCTATCGGCTTTATGACCGTCTTTATTGATCCGGTATTTGCCTTCCTGACGCGCGTGGCGGTCTCGGTGATGTCGGGGCTGGGATTGAACGTCACCCTGCCTGAGCTTCAGCCGGATGCCTTCCCGTTCTGGGATTCCTGCATGATGGTGCTGTCGATTGCGGCGATGATCCTGATGACGCGTAAATACGTTGAGAACTGGCTGTTGTGGGTGGTCATCAATGTCATTAGCGTGGTGATTTTTGCCCGCCAGGGTGTTTATGCCATGTCGCTGGAGTATATGCTCCTGACCTTCATTGCTCTCAACGGCAGCCGCATGTGGATTAACAGCGCGCGTGAGCGTGGCTCTCGCGCGCTTTCCCGTTAATGGTGATGTGCGTGTGAGTGGCCGGACTGCGCCTCGTTAAGGTGGCAGTCTGGCCCGCTGCAAGGCTGGTACTCCATCTGGATAGTGGAGTGCGCAATCTCATAGTGATGCTCGAGGAAATGCCGAATACGTTCAAGCAACGCATCGTGATCGTGGGGCGGAATAACCTGAACGTGCAGCGTCATCAGCGGTTTCTCACCCACCAGCCAGACGTGAACGTGGTGAACGTTACGGACTTCAGGAATGGAACGACTCAGGTTGCGCTTCAGTTCGCCAATATCCAGTGATGTGGGCGCGCCTTCCAGTAGCTCATTTACGCTCTCCTTCAGTAGCCGCCAGGCGCTGCGCAATACCAGGCACGATACCAGCACGGAAAGAATCGGGTCGATAGGGGTCCAGCCCGTGCCCATAATGATCAGCGCGGCCACAATCGCACCAACAGAACCCAGCAGATCGCCCAGCACATGAAGCGCCGCGGCCCGTACGTTCAGATTTTTTTCACTGCTGCCGCGGTGCAATATCCAGAACGCCAGAATATTGGCGACCAACCCGGCAATGGCGATAACCATCATTGTCGTCCCGGCTATCGGTTGTGGATGCCGAAAGCGCTGAAAAGCCTCCCAGACGATAAGAATAGTAATGACCACCAGTGCAATCGCATTCACAAAGGCGGCAAGCGTGGTCAGTCTGAGCCAGCCAAAGGTGTGGCGGGTATTGGGAGGGCGACGGGCAAACTGCACGGCCAGCAGAGCAAACAGGAGCGCGGCAGCGTCGGTCAGCATATGCCCGGCATCGGCCAGCAGCGCCAGCGATCCGGATATCAGCCCGCCTGTGACCTCAATAATCATAAAGGTGGCAGTGACGCCAAAAGCCAGCAAAAGCCGTTTGGCATTTTCATCGCCAGTGGAGTGGGAATGGGAGTGGGAGTGCGCCATGGTATCGTTCCTGATTTATTATTATTTTTAGTGTAGCGTTTTTAAGAGCTTAAATAAAAAAGGAGAGCATTCGCTCTCCCTGTTTTACCTTATGGAAGGTTACTGGGTAGTACCGTCCGTTTTGGTATTGGCATCGCTGCCCACTTTGTCATTCGGGTCCGGGCATTTCCCGTCTTTACAGACTGAGTTTTTATGCACCTCGTCGGTAGTCATACCCTCATGGTTCATCGTGCCTGTGTTCGTCCCGCCAGTATTGGTATTGCCCGTGTTGATATTACTGTTATCAACATTGTTTGGCGCGATATTCTGTTTTGCATCCGGCGCAACCTGGCCTGCTTCGGCAGCGGCATTCGCGTCGCCGTTGCTGCCGGATGAGCCTGCATCAGCAGCCAGTACGCTACCGCTTGCCAGGGTAAGGGTTGCCGTCAGGAAAAGCGTAGTCAGTTTCGTCATTTTCATCATGGTGCTCCTGTTCTTATCGTTACGCTGGATAACATTCTCCAACAGTGCATCTTGTTCAGTGGCGAAAGATTCCGGACTCCTGAATTATGTCAGGATGGAATCGCGTATAAATATTTAAAAACAGTCGTTACAAGTAAAAAGCTTAGGCCAGATCTCATTTTTCGCTATTTTGTTGCGTATTTTAGGCGAATTCCAGGAATTATCTGCGCGAAGTGTAAAAGCCCGTTTACACTTCGTGGCCGACAAGTTAGATTGAAAGGATTGCTTTCATTACTAAAGATATGGCAGAGCCGGAAAGAAGATGAATTATCAGAACGACGATTTACGCATTAAAGAGATTAATGAGTTATTACCTCCCGTAGCGCTCCTTGAAAAATTCCCCGCCACCGAAAATGCCGCCAACACGGTGTCTCATGCCCGCAAGGCGATCCACAAGATCCTGAAAGGTAGCGACGATCGTCTTCTGGTAGTGATCGGGCCATGCTCCATTCACGATCCTGCTGCGGCCAAAGAGTATGCGTCGCGTCTGCTCGCCCTGCGTGAAGAGCTGAAAGGCGAACTGGAAATCGTGATGCGCGTTTATTTCGAAAAACCGCGTACCACCGTGGGCTGGAAAGGGTTAATCAACGATCCGCATATGGACAACAGTTTCCAGATTAACGACGGCCTGCGCATTGCGCGTAAGCTGCTGCTGGAGATCAACGACAGCGGGCTGCCTGCTGCCGGAGAATTCCTCGATATGATCACCCCGCAGTATCTGGCTGACCTGATGAGCTGGGGCGCTATTGGTGCGCGTACGACTGAATCTCAGGTTCACCGCGAGCTGGCGTCTGGCCTGTCATGCCCGGTGGGTTTCAAAAATGGCACTGATGGCACCATCAAGGTCGCCATTGACGCCATTAATGCGGCGGGCGCGCCGCACTGCTTCCTGTCGGTGACCAAGTGGGGCCACTCGGCTATCGTGAATACCAGCGGTAATGGCGATTGCCATATCATACTGCGCGGCGGTAAAGAGCCTAACTATAGCGCTAAACACGTAGCGGAGGTAAAAGCAGGGCTGGAGAAAGCAGGTCTGGCACCGCAGGTGATGATCGATTTCAGCCATGCCAACTCCAGCAAACAGTTCAAAAAGCAGATGGAAGTCGGCGCAGATGTGTGTCAGCAAATCGCCAGCGGTGAACGCGCAGTGATTGGGGTGATGATTGAGAGCCATCTGGTTGAAGGCAACCAGAACCTGGAGGGCAGCGAGCCGCTGGTCTACGGTAAGAGCGTGACGGATGCCTGCATTGGCTGGGACGATACCGATGCGATCCTGCGTCAGCTGGCGGATGCGGTTAAAGCGCGTCGCGGCTAAGTATGTCGCGGGTAATAAAAAAGCGTGGATTTCTCCACGCTTTTTTTATGTCCGGCAAATATTACTTCGCTTTACCCTGGTTCGCCACGGCTGCCGCTTTTGCAGCGATTTCGTCGGCGTTACCCAGGTAGTAATGTTTAACTGGCTTGAAGTTTTCGTCGAACTCGTACACCAGCGGCACGCCGGTAGGGATGTTCAGCTCGAGGATTTCATCTTCACCCATGTTGTCCAGGTATTTCACCAGCGCACGCAGGGAATTACCGTGAGCAGCGATAATGACGCGCTCGCCGCTTTTCAGGCGTGGCAGAATGGTTTCGTTCCAGTAAGGCACAACGCGGTCGATGGTCAGCGCCAGGCTTTCGGTCTGCGGCAGTTCAGCCTCAGTCAGCTTCGCGTAACGCGGATCGTGGCCCGGGTAGCGCTCGTCATCTTTGCTCAGCTCTGGAGGCGTAACCGCAAAACCACGACGCCACTGCTTAACCTGCTCGTCACCGTATTTTTCTGCGGTTTCCGCTTTGTTCAGACCTTGCAGCGCACCGTAGTGACGCTCGTTCAGTTTCCAGGATTTCTCAACCGGCAGCCAGGCCTGATCCAGCTCGTCCAGAATGTTCCACAGGGTATGGATGGCACGTTTCAGCACAGAGGTGTAAGCAAAGTCAAAGGTGAAGCCTTCTTCTTTCAGCAGTTTACCTGCCGCTTTTGCTTCGCTCACGCCTTTCTCGGACAGATCAACGTCATACCAACCGGTGAAGCGGTTTTCGTTGTTCCACTGGCTTTCGCCGTGGCGCACCAGGACAAGCTTAGTATTAGCCATTTCTTACTCCTCAAGCATTTTGAATGATAACAATTCTCATTATATTGCCGTGACTGTGCCAGCAGCAACGCTTAACCCTAACCATAGCGAAAATAGTTCGAGAGTGTAAGATGCATGTGAATCCAGGGTTATGATTTTGTCTGCGATCGCCGCTATTTTCAGCAAGGCGGAGATAAAAAAGCCCTCGCGGTGAGGGCCAGGCTTTTTTGCCGGATGGCGCTTCGCTTATCAGGCCTACATTTGTAGGCCCGTGCGCCGCCGGACATTAAGCGCGCGGAATGAAATGATACTCGGTGACGCTTACGTACTCTTCACCCGGACGTAGCACGCAGTCCGGCTGCGGCCATTCAGGATGGTTAGGACTGTCTGGCAGGAACTCGCTCTCCAGCGCCAGGCCTTGCCAGGCGCCGTAGGCGTCATGTTCGCGCGCCGTGGTACCCTCCAGATAGTTACCGGAATAGAACTGTAGGGCGGGGGCGGTGGTGTAGACCGTCATCTGTAACTTCTCATCAGCAGACCAGACCTGTGCGGCAGGTTGAGAAAGATCGCCTTTCGCCTGCAACAGGAACGCGTGGTCGTAGCCTTTCACCTTGCGCTGATCGTCATCACTCAGGAAATCCTGGGCGATGGTTTTCGGCTGACGAAAATCAAAGCTATTACCGCTTACCGGTTTCAGCCCCTGATAAGGGATACCCATCTCATCGACCGGCAGATACTCGTCCGACAGGATCTGGAGTTTGTGGCTGCGGACATCGGTCTGATTACCGTCAAGGTTGAAATAGGCGTGGTTAGTCAGGTTGACCGGGCACGGCTTATCGACGGTCGCGCGGTACTCAATGGCGATGCGATTATCTTCGGTCAGGGTGAAGCGCGCCGTTGCGGTGAGATTGCCCGGGAAACCCTGGTCTCCATCGAGGGAGTCCAGAGAGAACCAGACCTCACCGTCATTTTGCTGCACAATCTTCCAGCGACGTTTATCAAACCCTTCCGGGCCGCCGTGCAGCTGATTTTCGCCCTGGCTGGCAAGCAGGGAATACGTTACGCCGTCCAGCGTAAACCGGCTTCTGGCGATGCGGTTAGCGTAGCGGCCTATGGATGCGCCCAGAAAAGCGGTCTGCTCGATATACTGCTCCGGCGATGCGCAGCCGAGCAGGGTTTCGCGCACGCTGCCGTCAGGCATCGGTACGCGGGCAGAAAGTAACGTTGCGCCCCAGTCCATCAGCGTAACCACCATCCCGGCGCTGTTGCGCAGGGTTAACAGGCGATACGGCAGACCATCCGGTGCGAGTGTAGGTATTTCGTTTAGCACTGTCCGGCTCCTTGTGATGCTTTACAGACGTAGAAAGTTTCTTTGATGCCCGTTTTGGCTTCGTACTGCTTAGCCACGGCGTCCTGGACGGCAGGGACCAGCTCTTCCGGCACGAGGGCGACGACGCACCCGCCAAATCCGCCGCCGGTCATACGCACGCCGCCTTTGTCGCCAATCGTGGCTTTCACAATTTCAACCAGGGTGTCGATTTGCGGCACGGTGATTTCGAAATCGTCACGCATGGAGGCATGCGATTCGGCCATCAGCTCGCCCATCCGTTTCAGGTCACCTTTCGCCAGCGCGGAGGCGGCTTCTACGGTACGGGCATTTTCGGTCAGTATATGGCGCACGCGCTTCGTGACAACCGGGTCCAGCTCGTGGGCGACCTTGTTAAATTCATCAAGTGAGACATCACGCAGGGCTGGCTGCTGGAAGAAGCGCGCGCCGGTTTCGCACTGTTCGCGACGGGTGTTGTACTCGCTGCCCACCAGGGTGCGTTTGAAGTTGCTGTTGATGATCACCACAGCCGCACCTTTAGGCAGCGGAACCGCTTTGGTCCCGAGGGAGCGACAGTCAATCAGCAAAGCGTGTTCTTTCTTGCCCAGCGCGGAAATCAGCTGATCCATAATGCCGCAGTTGCAGCCCACGAACTGGTTTTCCGCTTCCTGACCGTTCAGGGCGATCTGCGCCCCGTCCAGCGGCAGATGATAAAGCTGCTGGAACACGGTGCCGACCGCCACTTCCAGAGATGCGGAAGAGCTTAATCCCGCCCCCTGCGGCACGTTGCCGCTGATCACCAGATCGGCCCCGCCGAAATTCTTGTTACGCTTTTGCAAGTGCTTCACCACGCCGCGAACATAGTTCGACCACTGCTGGCTGTCGTGGGTCACGATCGGCGCATCGAGGGAAAATTCGTCAATTTCGTTGCCGTAATCCGCGGCGATTACTCGCACATGACGATCGTCGCGTTTCGCACAGCTGATCACCGTCTGGTAGTCGATGGCACACGGCAGGACAAAACCGTCGTTATAGTCGGTGTGCTCGCCGATCAGATTAACGCGGCCTGGCGCCTGGATAACATGGGTGGCAGGGTAGCCAAATTTTTCAGCAAACAGGGATTGTGTTTTATCTTTCAGACTCATTTTTAGACTCCTGATTCGCGGTAATGGACGTCGCTAACGGCACGCAGACGTTCTGCCGCCTGTTCCGCCGTCAGGTCGCGCTGGGTTTCCGCCAGCATTTCATAGCCCACCATGAATTTACGTACCGTTGCTGAGCGCAGCAGCGGCGGGTAGAAGTGTGCATGTAACTGCCAGTGTTGATTCTCTTCGCCGTTAAACGGCGCGCCGTGCCAGCCCATGGAGTAGGGGAAGGAGCACTGGAAGAGGTTGTCGTAGCGGCTGGTCAGTTTTTTCAGCGCCAGCGCCAGGTCGTCACGCTGGGCGTCGCTGAGTTCGGTAATGCGCTGAACATGGGCTTTCGGCAGCAGCAGCGTCTCAAATGGCCACGCCGCCCAGTAAGGGACTACCGCAAGCCAGTGTTCGGTTTCCACCACGGTACGGCTGCCATCCGCCAGCTCACGCTGGGTGTAATCCACCAGCATAGGCGAACCGTTCTGGGCGAAATACGCTTTTTGCAGTCGGTCCTCACGCTCGGCTTCGTTCGGCAGGAAGCTGTTCGCCCAGATCTGACCGTGCGGATGTGGGTTGGAGCAGCCCATCGCCGCGCCTTTATTTTCAAACACCTGTACCCACGGATAGCTCTGGCCCAGCTCCGCGGTTTGCACCTGCCAGGTGCTGACCACCTCTTTCAGGGCATCCACGCTCAGCTCCGGCAGCGTTTTGCTGTGATCGGGCGAGAAGCAGATCACGCGGCTGGTGCCGCGGGCGCTTTCGCAGCGCATCAGCGGGTCATGGCTTTCCGGCGCGTCCGGCGTATCGGTCATCAGCGCGGCAAAGTCGTTAGTAAACACGAAGGTGCCTTTGTAGTCCGGGTTTTTATCGCCCGTCACGCGGGTATTGCCCGGGCAGAGGAAACAGTCCGGATCATGCTGCGGCAGCGTCTGTTTGGCAGGCGTCTCTTGCGCCCCCTGCCAGGGGCGCTTGGCGCGATGCGGTGAAACTAAAATCCATTGCCCGCTGAGCGGGTTAAAACGACGATGCGGGTGATCGACGGGATTGAATTGCGTCATGACAAATCCTTAGTCCGGATAGCCCTGCGGATGGCGTGATTGCCAGTGCCAGGTATCCTGTGCCATTTCATCGAGCGTGCGGGTGACACGCCAGTTGAGCTCTTTATCCGCTTTGGTGGCATCGGCCCAGTAAGCCGGGAGGTCGCCATCACGGCGGGGAGCGAAGTGATACTTCACCGGCTTGCCGCAGGCTTTACTGAAAGCATTCACCACATCCAGCACGCTGCTGCCAACCCCGGCGCCGAGGTTGTAAATATGCACGCCCGGTTTGTCCGCCAGCTGCTGCATCGCCGCCACGTGGCCGTCGGCCAGATCCATGACGTGAATGTAATCGCGCACGCCGGTGCCATCTTCGGTGGGATAATCGTTACCAAAAATCGCCAGGGAATCGCGACGCCCTACGGCAACCTGCGCGATATACGGCATCAGGTTGTTAGGAATGCCCTGCGGATCTTCGCCCATATCACCTGAAGGATGCGCGCCGACCGGGTTGAAGTAGCGCAGCAACGCGATGCTCCACTCAGGCTGGGCTTTTTGCAGGTCGGTCAGGATCTGCTCTACCATCAGCTTGCTTTTGCCATACGGGCTTTGCGGCGTACCGGTCGGGAAGCTTTCAACGTAAGGAATTTTTGGCTGATCGCCGTAGACGGTTGCGGAAGAGCTGAAGATAAAGTTTTTAACGTTGGCCGCACGCATGGCGGAGATCAGACGCAGGGTACCGTTGACGTTGTTGTCATAGTACTCAAGCGGTTTTGCCACCGATTCGCCAACCGCTTTCAGGCCCGCGAAGTGGATAACGGTTTCAATCGCGTGATCGTGAAGGATTTCAGTCATCAATGCTTCATTGCGGATATCGCCTTCAACGAAAGTCGGCTGTTTACCCGAAAGGCGTTCAATGACCGGCAGCACGCTGCGCTTACTGTTGCACAGGTTATCAAGAATGACAACATCGTGGCCGCTTTGCAGCAGTTGCACACAGGTATGACTTCCTATGTAACCGCTACCACCTGTTACCAGAACTCGCATATTTCGCTCCATTAGGCTTATGGTATGAATTAACCATAGCATATCAGAGACGCGAAAAGTGTGACATGGGATAAAATAGTGGTATCGTTTACACTGGTTTTCACACGCGCTTTTTCTCAGACTGAGTGCATTGTAGATCAAAGAGATAGAGATGTATTGTTGCAGGTTGTCTGAAAAGCGGAGGGCAGCGCCCTCCGAGCGTTAATCGATTTTGTTCAGCAGGTAGCGGTATTGCTCGCCGTCAGGGACAAATTCCAGCCGATTGGTGATGCAGGACGGGGCATCTTCAGCATGGTGGGACACAAACAGCAGCTGGGTTTCACCTTCGCTAATCAGGACATCCACAAAGCGGCGGATCAGCTGACGGTTGAGCGGATCCAGCCCCTGCAACGGTTCATCCAGAATCAGCAGCGTAGGGTGCTTAACCAGCGCGCGGACGATCAATGCCAGCCGCTGCTGCCCCCACGACAGGCTGTGGAAGGGTGCATCGGCGACCCGGTTATCCATACCCAGAATATCCAGCCACTGCTGCGCCAGCTTGTGCTGCTTGTCGGATACCGCCTGATAAATACCAATGGAGTCGAAGAAGCCAGAGAGGATCACGTTTCGCACCGTGGTGCTCACCCGGTAGTCCAGATGCAGGCTGCTGCTGACATAGCCGATGTGCTTTTTGATATCCCAGATGGTTTCCCCGCTGCCGCGGCGACGGCCGAACAGGGTGAGATCGTTGCTGTATCCCTGCGGGTGATCCCCGGTGATCAGGCTCAGCAGCGTGGATTTACCCGCCCCGTTGGGGCCGACGATCTGCCAGTGCTCACCAGGATTAACCGTCCAGCTGAGGTGATTAAGAATAGGGCGATCGTCGTAAGCAACCACCCCATCGCGCAGCACAATGCGCGGCTGGTCAGGCTCCAGCCCGTGGCGCGCCGAAGGCGCATCCGGCTCCGGCAGGGCAATACCGTCCAGTTTCTCGCTGTGGGCCAGCTGTGCAATGAGCGCCTGACGGAGCAGGACGGCCTTCTCGCCGATTTCGGTCAGGCTACAGTCCGCCAGCACGCCTGCATAATGTACGAAATCCGGGATCTCATCAAAGCGGTTAAGAACCAGCACAAGCGTGTATCCCTGCTGGTTAAGCGACGCCAGCAACGCTGCCAGCTGTGCGCGGGACTGCACATCCAGTCCGTCAAACGGTTCATCCAGGATCAAGAGTTCCGGCTCGCTCATCAGCGCCTGGCACAGCAGCGTTTTGCGCGTCTCGCCGGTAGAAAGATATTTGAAACGGCGGTTAAGCAGGGCGGTAATGCCAAATTGCTCCGCCAGCTGCTGACAGCGGGCAGGATCTTTTATCTCATCCTGGATAATTTCCGCCGTCGTGCGGCCGGTATCTTCTTCGCCGGGGCTGAGCAAATCGGTATTGTTACGCTGCCACTCATCGCTGACCAGCTTTTGCAGCTGTTCGAAGGAAAGGCGCGTCAGCCGGGTAAAGGTGCACCGACGTTCACCCTTCAGTTGGGTTATATCGCCAGCCAAAGCGCGGGCCAGCGCGGATTTTCCGCTGCCATTAGAGCCCACAAACGCCCAGCTTTCTCCGGCGCGAAGGGTTAACTCTGGCAGCGATAAGGTACGGGTATCGCTAAGACGAAACGTGCCTTGCGAAATATGCAATGATGACATGTGTTATCCCATTTTTTGCAGCAACAGATGTCAGGGATACTCAGTGTAAGCAGGGTTGTCAATGCGCTTAGCACAATGTGGCGATAATTACCCTGTCTGCATTGAAATATGCGGTCACCACAGCACCTTCGTCTAATTCGGTCGCGTCGTTCACCGGAACGGTGGCGCAGAGCAACTGTCCATCCGGCAGGGTCATCAGCACTTCACACTGTTCTGTGCCGCGCTCGATGTGGCTGATGCGTCCCCGCAGCTGGTTGTCGGCCTCTGCGGCCTGCTCAGGGTTAAGCGTGATGCTGATCCAGGGGGCTTTGAGTAATACCAGCACCTCCTGACCTTCGTTCAGCCCAAGGCGTTGACCACTTTGCGCGGTGATGGCGGCTTTCAGGCGCGTCGTGCCGTCCGCGAGCAGGATCTCAATATGCTCCTGCACCTGCGAATGATCGCGCCCCGTCACCGTACCAAACCACTGGTTACGGGCGCTGGTCTGCAAAGAGAAACGGGAGATGGCGCCCAGCAGGCTGTCCAGCGGCAGGTTGTCGTCATCGCTCAGCACATCAAATGCTTTTTGCTGGATCTGCGCCAGTAAATCGTAGAGCTGGATCAGACGTTGCCCGTAACGCGTCAACACGGCGCCGCCGCCGCCTTTCCCGCCGGTGGCGCGCTCAACCAGCGTGTGTTCACTCAGGGTGTTCATGTCGTTAATCGCATCCCAGGCACTTTTATAGCTGATGCCGGCGTTTTTTGCTCCCTGGCTAATCGAGCCAGTTTGTTCTATTTGTTTTAACAGGGCGATACGTCGCGGATCGGCGAAAAGCTTCTGCTGAAGTCGTAGGGTGAGGAGAATTTCGGCCTGCATAACAGTGTCCCGGCAAAAAGGCTATTGTGACCCAAATGCCCGGGGGCGGAAAGCGCACCGCACAAAAGGGGATGTTTTTCTTACTTTTCAGGGTAGAATAAGCCGTTCACAAGATCTGGAGAAAACCATGTTAGAGTTGTTGAAAAGTCTGGTATTCGCGGTAATCATGGTGCCAGTAGTGATGGCTATCATCCTCGGTGCCATCTACGGCCTGGGTGAAGTGTTCAACGTCTTTTCGAACATTGGTCATCGTCGTGACCAGCCTAAAAAGCAGCAATGATTTCCTCCAAAACGCCCGGCCAGCCCGGGCGTTTTGCTCTCAAGTTTATTCCTCTCCCGCCGATATCTTTTACAACGTTCCTTGAGTTTACGCATTAATGGGTACGATTTAGCGCTAGGAACGCCTGCGATATATCGTTATATTTGTTTGTATATAACGATACGCACAGGAGCTTCAAATGGCACGTTCATGGGTACGCCTTTTCGCAGGGGCAACGCTGACTCTATCACTCACCGGCCACGCGCTGGCGGATGAAGGAAAAATCACGGTCTTTGCGGCGGCGTCGCTGACTAACGCGATGCAGGATATTGCTGCGGTATACAAAAAAGAGAAAAACGTCGAGGTGGTCTCGTCGTTTGCCTCCTCGTCCACGCTGGCCCGCCAGATTGAAGCGGGGGCGCCCGCGGATCTGTTCATCTCTGCCGATCAGAAATGGATGGATTACGCGGTGGAGAAAAAATCTGTTGATACGGCTACCCGCGAAACGCTGCTGGGAAATAGCCTGGTGGTGGTTGCACCCGCAAACAGCAAGCAGGGCGACATCGCCATCAACAAACAGACGGACTGGACCCGTCTGCTCAACGGTGGTCGTCTGGCGGTGGGCGATCCGGAGCATGTTCCTGCCGGGATTTATGCGAAAGAAGCGCTGCAAAAACTTGGCGCATGGGAAACCTTATCGCCGAAGCTGGCTCCCGCAGAAGATGTGCGTGGCGCGCTGGCGCTGGTGGAGCGTAACGAAGCGCCACTCGGGATTGTTTACGGCTCCGATGCCGTCGCCAGTAAAGGTGTGAAGGTGGTGGGCACCTTCCCGGAAGACTCGCATAAGAAAGTGGAATATCCTGTTGCGATAGTTGATGGACATAAAAATGCGAGCGTGACGGCCTTCGTTGACTACCTGAAGGGGCCTGAAGCGTCCGCTATCTTTAAACGTTACGGATTTACGACTCACGAATGATATTGACCGAACCTGAATGGCAGGCCGTGCTGCTGAGCCTGAAAGTCTCTTCCCTGGCGGTTGCGCTGAGTTTGCCCTTTGGGGTGTTCTTTGCCTGGTTACTGGTTCGCGTGAAGTTTCCAGGCAAAGCCCTGCTCGACAGTGTTCTCCATCTTCCGCTTGTCTTACCGCCTGTGGTGGTCGGCTATCTGCTGCTGATCTCCATGGGGCGACGCGGTTTTATCGGCGAATGGCTGTACGACTGGTTCGGACTGACCTTTGCTTTCAGCTGGCGCGGCGCGGTTCTGGCCGCGGCAGTAATGTCCTTCCCGCTGATGGTGCGCGCTATCCGCCTGGCGCTGGAAGGGGTGGATATCCGGTTAGAACAGGCCGCCCGCACGCTGGGCGCAGGCCGCTGGCGGGTATTCCTGACCATTACGCTTCCGCTTACGTTACCGGGCATTATCGTCGGTACGGTGTTAGCCTTCGCCCGCTCGTTGGGTGAGTTTGGCGCGACCATTACCTTTGTGTCGAACATTCCCGGCGAGACGCGGACCATCCCGTCGGCCATGTATACCCTGATTCAGACCCCGGGCGGCGAAGGTGCGGCGGCCCGGCTGTGTATTATTTCGATTGTGCTCGCTCTGGTCTCGCTGCTGGTGTCTGAGTGGCTGGCGCGCCTCAGCCGTGAACGGATGGGGAAATCGTGATGCTGGAACTCAACTTTACGCAAACCCTGGGCAGTCACACCCTGACGCTGAACGAAACGCTGCCTGCCAGCGGTATCACCGCCATTTTTGGCGTGTCCGGGGCGGGGAAAACGTCGCTGATTAATGCGATTAGCGGCCTGACGCGTCCCCAGTCTGGCCGTATTGTGCTAAATAACCGCGTCTTAAATGACGCGGAGAAGAAGGTCTGCCTGTCACCGGACAAACGCCGTATCGGCTATGTGTTTCAGGATGCGCGCCTGTTTCCGCACTACAGCGTTCGCGGGAACCTGCGTTACGGCATGGCAAAAAGCATGGCCGGACAGTTCAATAAGCTGGTGGCGCTGCTGGGCATCGAACCGCTGCTGGATCGTCTGCCGTCGTCGCTGTCGGGTGGTGAAAAACAGCGTGTGGCGATTGGCCGCGCCCTGTTAACCGCGCCGGAACTGCTGCTGCTGGATGAGCCGCTGGCCTCGCTGGATATTCCGCGCAAGCGCGAGCTGCTGCCGTATCTGCAACGTCTGGCGCGGGAAATCAACGTGCCCATGCTCTACGTCAGCCATTCGCTGGATGAGATTTTACATCTGGCCGACAAAGTGCTGGTGCTGGAAGCGGGCAGGGTGAAGGCATTCGGCAATCTGGAGGAGGTGTGGGGCAGCAGCGTTATGCATCCATGGCTGCCAAAGGAGCAGCAGAGCAGCATTCTGAAGGTGAGCGTGCTGGAGCACCATCCGCACTACGCGATGACCGCGCTGGCGCTGGGCGATCAGCATTTGTGGGTGAATAAAATCGATACGCCAATTCAGTCCACGTTACGGATCCGCATTCAGGCGTCGGATGTCTCCCTGGTGCTGCAACCGCCGCTGCAAACCAGTATCCGCAATATTTTGCGCGCAAAAGTGGCGCAGTGTTTTGATGATAACGGCCAGGTGGAAGTGCAGCTGGAAGTAGGCAGCAGAACGCTGTGGGCGCGCATCAGCCCGTGGGCCAGGGATGAGCTGGGTATCAAGCCTGGCCTGTGGCTTTACGCGCAAATCAAGAGCGTTTCCATAACCGCCTGATCACAGCAGGTGGGTATAGATATACTGCGCGATGCTGTCGGTGGTGTTATCGCCAATCACCACGTCAGCGCGCGCTTTCACCGCGTCATCGGCATTACCCATCGCCACGCCCGTTCCGGACGCTTCCAGCATGCTGATGTCGTTATAGTTATCGCCGAAGGCAATTACGTCCTGCATTGATCCGCCCTGCGATTCAACGAACTGAGTCAGACGCCTTCCTTTGCTGTTGCCTTTGCGGGCGATATCCACCTGATCGTGCCAGGACCATTCACATTCCAGACCCAGCGTATGCTCGACATGTTTTGCGAAGGTATTCAGTTTGGCGGTGTCTTCATCGGTCAGGGCAAATTTCCAGATTGCTTCGACGTCTTCCGCCGCCTGGCGCAGGGAGGAAACCTGAGTGAACACCGGACGCTGCGCTTCCGGCAAAGACAGAGCCCAGTTGCTGGTGCGGATCACATGGCCGGTAGGGCGTTCATACACCATGGCGTTATCCACATACATCAGGCCGTGAATGGCGTGCTCATCCAGTAAATCAATCAATTGCAGCGCCTGCGTAACGGGAAGCGGATCGGAGGCTAAAACCTTTTTTGCCTGATAATCATACAAATAGGTGCCATTACAACAAATTGCAGGTGTATCTAAGCCCAGTGCCTGATAAAAAGGATGAATGGCTACGTGATGTCGACCCGTTACGATGAGAAGTTGATACCCCGCTTCCTGGGCTCGTTTGAGGGCCTCAAGAGAAGAGGGGAGCAGGGTTTTCTGAGGGGTAAGCAGTGTTCCGTCTAAATCCAGGGCAATCACTCGCGAGGTCATTTTTTCTTCCGGGTTAATGTTGAATTTAAGGTCTGTCGGGATGGTACACCGAGAGCGGAACCCTGCAAAATCCCGGACTACAATTCAGCATTCACCGTTAAAAATAATCAGGAGTATTCATGAAACAAACCGTTTATACCGCCAGTCCTGAAAGTCAGCAGATCCATGTCTGGCGTTTGAATACAGAAGGTTCGCTTACGCTGGTTCAGGTTGTTGATGTGCCAGGCCAGGTGCAGCCGATGGTCGTCAGCCCGGATAAACGTTTTCTTTATGTCGGCGTACGCCCCGAATTCCGCGTACTGGCATACCGCATCTCCCCGGATGACGGCGCGCTGACCTATACCGCAGAAGCCCCGCTGCCGGGCAGCCCGACCCATATTTCCACTGACCATAAAGGCAACTTTATCTTCAGCGGCTCCTACAATGCAGGCTGCGTGAGCGTCACCCGCCTGGAAGACGGTATTCCCGTTGAAACCGTCGACGTGGTAGAAGGGCTCGAAGGTTGCCACTCAGCCAACATTTCGCCGGATAACCGCACGCTGTGGGTGCCAGCGCTTAAGCAGGACCGCATCTGCCTGTTTACCCTGAGCGATGACGGCCATCTGGTCGCGCAGAGCCCGGCGGAAGTCACCACCGTGGAAGGCGCAGGCCCGCGCCACATGGTCTTCCACCCGAATCAGCGGTATGCCTATGTCGTTAACGAGCTGAACAGCTCGGTAGACGTGTGGGAGCTGAACGATCCTAACGGGCAGATCGAGTGCGTACAGACGCTGGACATGATGCCATCTGATTTCTCCGACACACGCTGGGCGGCAGACATTCACATCACGCCGGATGGCCGTCACCTGTATGCCTGTGACCGTACCTCCAGTCTGATCACCGTCTTCAGCGTCTCTGAAGACGGCAGCGTTCTGGCAGTTGAAGGCTTCCAGCCAACTGAAACCCAGCCGCGCGGCTTTAATGTCGACCACAGCGGCAAATACCTGATTGCGGCGGGGCAGAAATCCCACCACATTGCGCTCTATGAAATCCAGGGCGTGCAGGGTCTACTGGAAGAGAAAGGACGCTATGCGGTCGGACAAGGGCCGATGTGGGTTGTGATTAACGCTCATTGATCCGTAGACGAAAAAAAACCTCGCAAATGCGAGGTTTTTTTATGCGCGGTTAATGCATGTGGCAGGCCGGGTAAGGCGCAGCCGCCACCCGGCAGCAGGCATTTTACTGCTTCGGCTCAGCAACCACTTTGCTACCCAGACCGCGGTTGTTGTATTCCCACATGCGGTTGAAGTTAGCGTCGTTCAGGTTACGCTGCACGTTGTCTTTATCATCCACCGTGCCGGTGTTGCCGGAGAAAGGACGTTTCGAGATCGCCGCATCCGCCCACGGTTTCGCCATGTTAAAGCCTTCGTTAATCACGCTGTCGCGGATCACGACCTGGCCGTTAGTGGCGGAGTCCACGTCCAGAGAGCGACCAAGCTGCGCCACGCCATCGCCAGCAGCAGTAAAGCGGCTATTCACGGCCAGGAAGCCATAGAACAGGTTAGACTGCGTGGCCGGTGCAAAGACGTAACCTTCCTGCTGCGTACGAGAATTCACCACGCGGAAGTCGGTGTTATCAAATACCACCGCGCCGCGACCGGAGACCATATCCACGTCGCCTTCAATGTAGCTGTTGGTGACCAGAGTACGCGTCAGACGGTTGTTCTGAAGGGTATTCTGCACGCCGCTGTTGGTCACGAAGAAGGTGTTCTGGCGGCCCAGGATATTGACGTTGTTAATCTGTACCTTGTCGCCATCGCTACGCAGCGCCACGGCCTGATGATTACCTGCGTCAACGCTGTCGCCCAGGGTGTTCTGAATGGTCAGGTTTTGCAATTGCAGGCCATTGTTTTGTGACCAGAATACCGCCGAACACATCACGCCAATGGTGGCGGCACGCTTGCGCTGGCAGTTATCAAACATATACCACGCCGGTTTACCTGGCATGTATTTACCGGCCGGGTTCACCAGATGGCGCCAGGTGGTGCTGTCGATCTCTGAATCAATCGCCAGGCCAATTTTTACGTCGACCGCTTTTTCGCCCAGGCCGTAAAGTGTAATGCTTCCCGGTGCCGCCGGAACATAAACGGTTCCTTCGTATTCACCCGGCAGGATGGCAATGTACTGACGAGATGCGCTGTGTTTGGTGATTGCGGCATCAACGGCTGCCTGAATAGAGGTGTGTGTAACGCCCTGCGCCCCGGCCGGGCCGACAACGAAGTCTGGCTGTTTCGGCAGGTTAATAGAAGAAGGCGTCCACGGGGCTGCATTGGGATCCATCGCCGAGAAATAGTGCGCACGGGTGAAGTTCTTCGCTTCAGCCGCTGACAGGATCGGACGGGAAGCGGTGCCCGGAGCAACCTGCTCAGAAGGTTGCTGATCCGGTGGTGTTGAACTGCAAGCGGATAAAGTCACGCCAAAGGCGAGTGCCAACGCCAGACGGGAAATCCTGGAAATATTCAAGGTAATGCTCCTGGGTATGCAAGTCTTATCTGGATAGACGAAATAGCCTGCTTTTTTATACTAAGTTGAGCGAAACGGGAAGATAAAAACCGGAAAAGTTGCATTTTTGCCCGCAGGCGACGGGAAAGTCATCACAAATAAATAACATTTTCCCCCAATGCGGTTGACAGCAGGCGGCAGATGAAAATAAATGTCTATACAACCCATGACAAGTGGAAGGCACATGCAGCAGCTTAATCCCGATGATGTTATATGGCGAAATGCGCGACTGGCAACCCTGGCGACAGGCGAGGCGGAACCCTACGGCCTGAGAGAACAACATGCCCTCGTTGTGCGCGGCCAGACGATTCTGGCCATTATTCCTGAATCCGAGATCCCCTCCGGGCATCGTCAGTGTGTCGATCTCGACGGGCGTCTGGTTACTCCCGGCCTGATCGATTGCCACACCCACCTGGTGTTCGGCGGCGATCGTGCAGCGGAATGGGAGCAACGGCTTAACGGCGTGTCATATCAGACCATTAGCGCGCAGGGCGGCGGAATTAACGCCACGGTCACGGCCACCCGCAACAGTTCGCCGGAAACGCTCCTGACGGTGGCGCAGCAGCGACTCCAGCGGCTGATGAATGAAGGCGTAACGACCGTTGAAATCAAATCAGGATACGGTCTGAATGCCGAAGCCGAAGAGAAAATGCTGCTGGTTGCCCGCCAGCTCAGCCTGAATAATCTGGTCGATATCAGCCCGACGCTGCTGGCCGCGCATGCCGTTCCTGCCGAGTACCGACAGGATCCGGATGCCTATCTGGCGCTGGTCTGTGAGCAGATCATGCCCACGCTGTGGCAAAAAGAGTTATTTGAAGCGGTGGACGTGTTTTGTGAAAACGTCGGCTTTACCCCGGCGCAAACCGAGCGCCTGTTCCGGGCCGCCGCCGCGCTCGGGATCCCGGTAAAAGGGCATGTAGAACAACTGTCGAATCTTGGCGGCGCGGCGCTGGTCAGCCAGTATAAAGGGCTGTCGGCCGATCATATTGAGTATCTCGATGATGCAGGTATTCAGGCGATGGCGCAAAGCGGCACGGTGGCGGTATTGCTCCCCGGCGCGTTCTATTTTCTTCAGGAGCGCCAGCGTCCACCGGTGGCGCAGCTCAGAGAGCAGGGTGTGCCGATGGCGGTGGCTACCGACTACAACCCGGGCACCAGTCCGTTTGCCAGCCTGCATCTGGCAATGAACATGGCCTGCGTCCAGTTTGGCCTCACGCCGGAAGAGGCCTGGGCTGGCGTGACGCGGCATGCGGCGCAGGCGCTAGGACGTGCTGCGACGCACGGGCAGTTAAAGCCCAGTTATGTGGCTGATTTCGTCGTCTGGGAGGCGAATCATCCGGTTGAGATGGTTTACGAGCCGGGGCGGAATCCTTTGTATCAACGCGTGTTTCGGGGGCAGGTAGCATGAAACTGTGGCATCCCGTCTCCCCGCAGGTCTGGCAGGGGCGTGACGACAGCGCCGAGTCCAGCACCGCGAAACGTCTCTTCCAGACCATACAGCAGCGCGAACACTTTTCTCCCGTGCCGTCAGGCATTGCCCTGCTGGGCTTTGAATGTGATGAAGGGGTTAAGCGTAACCAGGGCAGGCCCGGTGCTGCACAGGCGCCCGATGTGTTGCGCGGCGCGCTGGCGAATATGGCGAGCCATCAGGGGCATGCGCGCCTCGTGGATATGGGTTCTGTTTATGTTGAAGGACACGCGCTGGAGGCGGCACAGCAGGCGCTGAGCGAGGCCATAACCGCGTGCCAGCAATCCGGGATGCGTACTCTGGTTTTCGGCGGTGGACATGAAACCGCCTGGGCGCACGGGCGCGGCGTGCTGGACGCCTTTCCGAACGATCGCATTGCGGTGATCAACCTGGATGCGCACCTCGATTTACGCAAGGCTGAACGGGCAACGTCCGGCACGCCGTTCCGCCAGCTGGCGCACTACTGCGCGTCTCAGTCTCGGGTGTTTCACTACGCCTGCCTGGGGGTAAGCCGTGCGGCGAATACTCAGGCGCTGTGGGAGGAAGCTGAGCGGTTGAACGTGACGCTGGTTGAAGATCTCGATTTTCGCCGGGATGCGCTATCCGCGCTGGATAGCGTGCTTACGCAGGCAGACCGGGTTTATCTCACCGTTGACCTCGATGTGCTGCCTGCCGCAGAAATGCCCGCCGTGTCCGCCCCTGCGGCGTTGGGGATCCCGGCGCTGGATCTGTTCCCGGTGATTGAGCGTATCTGCCGAAGCGGTAAACTACAGGCGGCGGATCTGGTGGAATTTAATCCGCACTACGATCGGGACGGTCAGGGGGCGAAGCTTGCCGCCCGACTGGCCTGGCAAATTGCTCACTGGTGGGCATAACAACATTCAAGGAGTCATGATGTTTTCACGCTCGCCCCTGCCGCAGCCGAGCCCTCCCGCGCCTTTTTACGAAAAGGTGAAGCAGGCGATCAGCGAAAAAATCGCAGCCGGCGTCTGGCGCCCGCATGACCGTATTCCCTCCGAAGCCGAACTGGTCGCGCAGTTTGGCTTTAGTCGAATGACCATTAACCGGGCGCTGCGGGAGCTGACCGATGAAGGGTTGCTGGTGCGCCTGCAAGGGGTCGGGACATTTGTGGCGGAGCCAAAAGGACAGTCGGCGCTGTTTGAAATCCGCAGCATTGCCGATGAAATTGCCGCCCGCAACCATCAGCACCACTGCGAGGTGCTGGTGCTTGAAGAGACGCAGGCCAGCGCCGAACAGGCCATCGAGCTGAACGTTACCGAGGGCACCCGGATTTTCCATTCGGTGATGGTGCACTATGAGAACGACATTCCGGTCCAGATTGAAGATCGCTGCGTCAACGCGGAGCGGATACCGGACTATCTGAATCAGGATTACACCCAAACCACACCGCATGCGTATCTCTCGCTCGTCGCCCCGCTGACGGAAGGGGAGCATATCGTGGAAGCCGTGCGCGCCACGCCGCAGGAATGCGAGCTGTTGCGTATTAAAGAGCACGATCCCTGCCTGCTGATCCGCCGTCGTACCTGGTCGTCCTCGCAAATTGTGTCGCATGCGAAGCTGCTGTTCCCGGGAAATCGCTACCGGTTGCAGGGCCACTTTATGTCATAAGTTTTATAAGCGTGATCGCTAACGCAATATAGCAAAATTGTATCTTTTTTGTTAAATCCGACCTTGTGTGTGCTTGTCTATACAAGTATATCTAAATGCATCATCTGTCCCTTATGAGGAACACACAATGTCGTCAGATAAATACCGCAAGCAGGATGTCCGCGCCGCGCGCGGCACCACGCTCACCGCAAAAAGCTGGCTCACCGAAGCACCGCTGCGCATGTTGATGAACAACCTTGATCCTGAGGTAGCAGAAAATCCCCACGAGCTGGTGGTCTACGGCGGCATTGGCCGCGCCGCGCGCAACTGGGCGTGCTATGACGCGATTGTCGAGTCTTTGACGAATCTCGAAAACGACGAAACGCTGCTGGTGCAATCCGGCAAACCGGTTGGCGTATTCAAAACCCATAAAAATGCGCCCCGCGTACTGATTGCCAACTCCAACCTGGTGCCGCACTGGGCGACGTGGGAACACTTCAACGAGCTGGACGCAAAAGGGCTGGCCATGTACGGCCAGATGACCGCCGGTAGCTGGATCTACATCGGCAGCCAGGGGATTGTGCAGGGCACCTATGAAACCTTCGTGGAAGCGGGCCGTCAGCACTATAACGGCTCACTGAAAGGCCGCTGGGTGCTCACCGCCGGACTGGGCGGCATGGGCGGCGCGCAGCCGCTGGCCGCGACGCTGGCGGGCGCGTGCTCCCTGAACATTGAGTGCCAGCAGAGCCGCATCGATTTCCGTCTGCGTACCCGCTATGTCGATGAACAGGCCGACAACCTCGATGACGCGCTGGCGCGCATCAAAAAGTACACCGCTGAAGGCAAAGCCGTGTCGGTTGCCCTGTGCGGCAACGCGGCGGATATTCTGCCGGAACTGGTGGCGCGCGGCGTGCGTCCGGATCTGGTCACCGACCAGACCAGCGCTCACGATCCGCTCCACGGCTATCTGCCAAAAGGCTGGACGTGGGAAGACTACCAGCAAAAAGCGGAAACCGATCCTGAGGGCACGGTACTGGCGGCTAAACGCGCCATGGCGGAACACGTCTCCGCGATGCTGGCCTTCAGTAAGATGGGTATTCCGACCTTTGATTACGGGAATAACATCCGCCAGATGGCGAAAGAAATGGGGGTGAATAACGCCTTTGACTTCCCCGGCTTCGTGCCCGCCTATATCCGTCCTCTGTTCTGCCGCGGCATTGGGCCGTTCCGCTGGGTTGCCCTGTCCGGCGATCCGGAGGATATCTACAAAACCGATGCCAGAGTGAAAGAGATTGTCGCCGATGACGAACACCTGCATCGCTGGCTGGATATGGCGCGCGAGCGCATTAACTTCCAGGGCCTGCCGGCGCGTATCTGCTGGGTCGGGCTGGAGTGGCGGCAAAAACTCGGCCTCGCCTTTAACGAAATGGTGCGCAGCGGCGAAGTCTCCGCGCCGATCGTCATTGGCCGCGACCACCTGGACTCCGGCTCTGTCGCCAGTCCGAACCGTGAAACCGAAGCCATGCGCGACGGCTCGGATGCGGTCTCCGACTGGCCGCTGCTGAATGCCCTGCTGAACACCGCCAGCGGCGCGACCTGGGTGTCGCTGCACCACGGCGGCGGCGTCGGGATGGGCTTCTCCCAGCACTCCGGGATGGTCATCGTCTGTGACGGAACTGATGAAGCGGCCGCGCGTATCGCTCGCGTGCTGCACAACGACCCGGCAACCGGCGTGATGCGTCACGCGGATGCGGGTTACGAGATTGCCATTGATTGTGCCAAAGAGCAGGGCCTGAACCTGCCGATGATCCCCGCCACACAAGGAAAGCCTGCATGAACGCGTTAACACTTACTCCCGGCTCGCTGACGCTCAAACAGCTGCGTCACGTCTGGCGTCAGCCGGTGACACTCTCCCTTGATGAAAGCGCCCACCGTGCCATTAACGACAGCGTGGCCTGCGTGGAGGCGATTGTGGCGGAGGGGCGCACCGCCTACGGCATCAATACCGGGTTTGGCCTGCTGGCGCAGACCCGCATCGCCACGCACGATCTGGAGAATTTACAGCGTTCGCTGGTGCTGTCGCACGCGGCGGGGGTTGGCCAGCCGCTGGACGATGAGATCGTCCGCCTGATGATGGTGTTGAAAATCAACAGCCTGGCGCGTGGGTTTTCCGGCATTCGTCTGAGCGTGATCCAGGCGCTGATGGCGCTGGTCAATGCGGAAGTTTATCCGTGGATCCCGGCGAAGGGCTCCGTCGGCGCCTCCGGCGATCTGGCGCCGCTGGCGCATATGTCGCTGCTCCTGCTGGGTGAAGGCCAGGCGCGCTGGCAAGGGGAGTGGCTGCCTGCGAAAGAGGCGCTGAAAAAAGCCGGTTTAACGCCGATCACCCTCGCGGCAAAAGAGGGGCTGGCGCTGCTCAACGGCACGCAGGCGTCGACCGCTTTCGCGCTGCGCGGTCTGTTTGAAGCGGAAGATCTGTTCGCCTCGGCGGTGGTGTGCGGTGCACTGACCACTGAGGCGGTGCTCGGCTCGCGTCGTCCGTTCGATGCCCGCATCCACGAGGTGCGCGGCCAGCGCGGTCAGATTGATGCCGCTGCCATGTACCGCCACGTACTTACCGATACCAGCGACATTGCCGAATCACACCATAACTGCGAGAAGGTGCAGGACCCGTATTCCCTGCGCTGCCAGCCGCAGGTGATGGGCGCATGCCTGACTCAGCTGCGCCAGGCGGCAGAAGTGCTGCTGGTGGAGGCCAATGCGGTGTCCGATAACCCGCTGGTGTTTGCCCAGGAAAACGAGGTGGTTTCTGGCGGCAACTTCCACGCCGAGCCGGTGGCGATGGCGGCAGATAATATCGCGCTGGCGATTGCCGAAATCGGGGCGCTGTCTGAGCGTCGAATCGCGCTGATGATGGATAAGCACATGTCCCAGCTGCCACCATTCCTGGTGCGTAACGGCGGCGTGAACTCGGGCTTTATGATCGCCCAGGTCACCGCCGCGGCACTGGCAAGCGAGAACAAGGCGCTGTCGCACCCGCACAGCGTGGACAGCCTGCCAACCTCAGCCAACCAGGAAGATCACGTGTCGATGGCCCCGGCTGCCGGGCGTCGTCTGTGGGAGATGGCCTCTAACACCCGCGGCGTGCTGGCGGTGGAGTGGCTGGCGGCGTGTCAGGGTATTGATTTGCGCGAAGGGCTAACATCCAGCCCGCTGCTGGAGCAGGCGCGTCATACGCTGCGCGAGCACGTTACGCACTACGATGACGACCGCTTCTTTGCGCCGGATATTGATAAGGCGATGCAGCTTCTGCAAGAAGGGCGGCTGGTGGGGTTATTGCCTTCCGTGCTGTGATTTTTACCCTCACCCTAACCCTCTCCCTGTGGGAGAGGGCCGGGGTGAGGGCATCAGCCCGCACGATTACGAATACATCGCCGTAATCGACGCGCTACCCAGCGAATGGAAATGCACGTTAAAGCCTACCATCGCGCCGCTCGCCCCTTCGTCGACCTCAATCTTGTCCACATCCAGCGCGTGCACGGTGAAGATATAGCGGTGCGTTTCCCCTTTTGGCGGCGCCGCGCCGCCGTAGCCCGCTTTGCCAAAGTCAGTGCGCGTCTGAATCGCACCGTCAGGCAGAGCAACCAGATCGGAACCGGAGCCCTGCGGTAATACGCGCGTGTCGGCGGGCAGGTTTGCCACGATCCAGTGCCACCAGCCCGACCCGGTTGGCGCATCCGGATCGTAGCAGGTCACAACAAAACTTTTGGTTCCCGCTGGCACATCGTCCCACGCCAGATGGGGAGAGATATTATCCCCCTGATAACCCATCCCGTTAAACACGTGACGTTCCGGCAGCTTTTCGCCGTCGCGCAAATCTTTACTGATGATTTTCATCCGATTTTCCTCGTTACTCACTCATTCAGAAAGTGTAACGCATGGGGTTAAATCGCGAAATGCGCTGAAGTGTTAACGGCTTCAACCACTGCCCCGGTCAGCTTGCGGAGCTGATCCGCAGAAATGCTGTACGGCGGCATGAGGTAAATCAGCTTACCGAAAGGTCGCACCCACACGCCCTGGTCAACGAAGAAGCGCTGCAACGCGGCCATGTTCACCGGATGCGTTGTCTCGATTACCCCGATGGCGCCCAGTACGCGGACGTCCGCGACGTATTCCGCCTCCGCCGCCGCGCTTAACTGCTGCTTCAGCTGCGCCTCAATCGCCGCCACCTGCGTCTGCCACGCGCCGCTCTCCAGAATGGCGAGGCTTTCGCTTGCCACGGCGCAGGCCAGCGGGTTGCCCATAAACGTCGGGCCGTGCATAAAGCAGCCCGCGTCACCGTCGCTGATGGTGTCGGCAACCTGGCGCGTGGTAAGCGTGGCGGAGAGCGTCATGGTGCCGCCGGTGAGCGCTTTCCCCAGGCACAGAATATCCGGCGCGATCCCCGCATGCTCGCAGGCAAACAGCTTCCCGGTACGGCCAAAGCCGGTGGCGATCTCATCGGCAATCAGCAAAATTCCTTCGCGGTCGCACATCTTCCGAATGCGCTTCAGCCACTCGGGGTGATAGATCCGCATTCCGCCCGCGCCCTGCACAATCGGTTCGAGAATAACGGCGGCAATCTCGTGGCGATGGGCCGCCATCAGCCGCGCGAAGCCCACCATGTCCATCTCGTCCCATTCGCCGTCGAAGCGGCTCTGCGGGGCTGGCGCAAACAGGTTTTCCGGCAGGTAGCCTTTCCACAGGCTGTGCATGGAGTTGTCCGGATCGCACACCGACATCGCCCCGAAGGTGTCGCCGTGATAGCCGTTGCGGAAGGTGAGGAACCGCTGGCGCGTTTCGCCCTTCGCATGCCAGTACTGCAACGCCATTTTCATCGCTACTTCCACGGCCACCGAGCCGGAGTCGGCCAGGAAAACACACTCCAGCGATTCAGGCGTCATCGCTACCAGGCGACGGCATAAATCCACCGCGGGCTGGTGCGTGATCCCGCCAAACATCACGTGTGACATCTGGTCAATCTGCGCTTTCATCGCCGCGTTCAGACGCGGGTGGTTGTAGCCATGGATCGCCGCCCACCAGGAGGACATCCCGTCAACAAGCCGCTCGCCGCTGGCGAGATGCAGCTCGCAGCCGTGGGCAGAGGCTACCGGATAGACGGGAAGGGGGCGGGTCGTGGAGGTGTAAGGGTGCCAGATATGCTGCTTGTCGAAGGCGAGATCGTCCTGGGTCATAATCGACTTGTAAACCATTTTGAAAAGTTTTAGGTTTACAAGTATAAACCGAACCGACAATTAACAAAACCCTTTGGAGAAGCCCGATGGCTCACCACGCACGCTGGACGATGTCGCAAGTCACTGAATTATTCAATAAACCTTTCCTGGAGCTGATGTTTGAGGCGCAACAGGTGCACCGCCAGCACTTCGATCCGCGTCATGTTCAGGTCAGCACGCTGCTGTCGATCAAAACCGGGGCTTGCCCGGAAGACTGCAAATATTGCCCGCAAAGCGCGCGCTATAAAACCGGTCTCGAATCCGAGCGCCTGATGGAAGTCGAGCAAGTGCTCGACTCCGCGCGCAAGGCCAAAAACGCTGGCTCGACCCGCTTCTGCATGGGCGCGGCGTGGAAAAATCCGCATGACCGCGACATGCCCTATCTGGAGCAGATGGTGAAGGGGGTGAAGGAGATGGGGCTTGAAGCCTGCATGACCCTGGGTACGCTGAACGAAGAGCAGGCGCAGCGTCTCTCGGCGGCGGGGCTGGATTACTACAACCACAACCTTGATACCTCGCCGGAGTTCTACGGCAACATCATCACCACGCGTACCTATCAGGAGCGTCTGGACACGCTGGATAAAGTGCGTGATGCGGGGATCAAGGTCTGTTCCGGCGGGATCGTGGGACTGGGCGAGACGGTAAAAGATCGTGCCGGCCTGCTGTTACAGCTGGCAAACCTGCCGACCCCGCCGGAAAGCGTGCCCATCAACATGCTGGTGAAGGTAAAAGGCACGCCGCTGGCGGATAACGAGGACGTGGATGCCTTCGATTTCATCCGCACCATCGCGGTGGCGCGCATCATGATGCCGACCTCTTACGTTCGCCTCTCTGCCGGTCGTGAGCAGATGAGCGAGCAGACCCAGGCGATGTGCTTCATGGCCGGGGCCAACTCCATCTTCTACGGCTGCAAACTGCTGACCACGCCAAACCCGGAAGAGGACAAAGATGTCCAGCTGTTCCGCAAGCTGGGGCTGAACCCACACCAGACCGGGGTACAGGTGGGGGATAACGAGCAACAGCAGCAGCTGGAGCAGCAGATTTTTAACGCCGACACCGACCAGTTCTACAACGCGGCAGCCGTATGACCTGGCAGGCACGTATCAGGACCGCGCTCGACGAGCGGCGGGCGGCGGATGCGTTTCGGGTGCGCAGGGTAGTGGAAAACGGTGCAGGCCGTTTTCTCACCCGGGAAGGAGAGCGGTTCTGTAATTTCTCCAGCAACGATTATCTGGGACTGAGCCAGCACCCGCAGATCGTTCGCGCCTGGCAGCAGGGCGCGGATCGTTACGGCGTGGGCAGCGGCGGCTCCGGGCTCGTCAGCGGCTACACCACGGCGCATCAGGCGCTGGAGGAAGAGCTGGCCGACTGGCTGGGCTACCCGCGGGCGCTGCTGTTTATCTCCGGTTTTGCCGCGAATCAGGCGGTGATTGCCGCCCTGATGGGCAAAGATGACCGCATCGTCGCGGACCGCCTGAGCCACGCGTCTCTGCTTGAAGCGGCCAGTCTCAGCCCGGCGCAGCTGCGGCGTTTTGCCCATAACAATGCCTCTCAGCTGAACGTTCTGCTGGGTAAACCCTGTTCTGGGCTTCAGCTGGCGGTGACGGAAGGGGTATTCAGCATGGACGGCGACAGCGCGCCCCTTGCCACCTTGCATGACGTCGCAAAACAGCAGAACGCCTGGCTGCTGGTCGACGATGCCCACGGCATTGGCGTCACCGGCGAGGAGGGGCGCGGAAGCGCGCACCAGCAACGCGTCAGGCCGGAACTGCTGGTGGTCACCTTCGGCAAAGGCTTCGGCGTCAGCGGCGCCGCGGTGTTGTGCAGCGAGCCGGTGGCCGATTACCTGGTGCAGTTCGCCCGTCACCTGATCTACAGCACCAGCATGCCCCCGGCGCAGGCCGTGGCGCTCTCTGCGTCGCTTGCGGTGATCCGCGGCGAAGACGGCGCTGAACGCCGGGCGCGCCTGGCCGACCATATTCAGCGTTTTCGCCGGGGGATAAGCGAGCTGTCTTACCGGCTTACCGACTCGCACAGCGCCATTCAGCCCGTAATTGTGGGTGAAAACCATCGGGCGCTGATGGTGGCACAGGCGCTACGAGAACGCGGGCAGTGGGTCACGGCGATCCGCCCACCCACCGTGCCACCAGGCACCGCGCGCTTGCGTCTGACGCTCACGGCAGCGCATGAGCCGCAGGATATCGATACGCTTCTGGAGGCACTGTATGTCTCTCGTCAATAAACAGGCCGTTGCCGCCGCGTTTGGCCGGGCAGCGCAAAGCTATTCACAGCACGATGAGCTGCAACGCCTGAGCGCCCGCGGGCTGCTGGCCGCGCTCGGTGACGGGCGTTTTGCGCAGGTGCTCGACGCAGGCTGCGGGCCAGGCGGCAATAGCCGTTACTGGCGCGCAACAGGTAGCCACGTCACGGCGCTGGATTTATCCGCGCAGATGCTGGATGAAGCCCGCCAGCAGCAGTCAGCAGACCGTTATCTGGTGGCCGATATCGAGGCCATCCCGCTGGAGGATGCGCTGTTTGACCTCGTCTGGAGCCATCTGGCGGTGCAGTGGTGCGCCAGCCTGCCGCAGGCCCTACGCGAGTTATACCGCGTGGCGCGGCCCGGCGGAGCGGTGGCCTTTACCACCCTGCTGGAAAGTTCGTTGCCGGAGCTGAATCAGGCGTGGAGGGCAGTGGATGCACAGCCTCATGCCAACCGGTTTCTCTCGCACGAACAGGTCACTCAGGCGCTGGCAGGCTGGCGCTATCGCAGCGTGGTCCAGACCGTCACCCTCGAATTTAGCGATGCGTTAAGCGCCATGCGATCGCTTAAGGGCATAGGCGCGACGCACCTGCACGCCGGACGGGAGAAGAAACCCCTTACCCGCGGCCAACTCCAGCGTCTCGAGCTGGCCTGGCCGCAGGAGCGGGGCCGGTTCCCGCTCTCTTATCATCTTTTTCATGGGATTATTGAACGTGACTGAACGTTATTTTGTTACCGGCACGGACACTGAAGTCGGTAAAACGGTTGCCAGCGCCGCGCTGTTGCAGGCGGCGCGTCTGCTGGGGAAAACAACTGCCGGGTATAAGCCCGTAGCCTCCGGCAGCGAGATGACGCCGGAAGGCTTACGCAATACCGATGCGCTGGCGCTACAGCGTAATAGCAGCCTTGCGCTGGCCTATTCTGCGGTGAACCCCTATACCTTTGCTGAACCCACCTCGCCGCACATCGTCAGCGCCGATGAAGATCGTCCGATTGATTTTTCGGTGCTCTCTTCCGGGTTACGCGACCTGGAAACGCAGGCCGACTGGGTGCTGGTGGAGGGGGCTGGCGGCTGGTTTACCCCGCTGTCCGACGAGCAGACATTTGCTGACTGGGTGCAGGCCGAGCAGCTTTCGGTCATTCTGGTGGTCGGCGTGAAGCTTGGCTGTATCAATCACGCCATGCTGACCGCTCAGGCCGTGCAGCAGGCCGGGTTGCGTCTGGCAGGGTGGATTGCCAATGACGTGGTTGCGCCGGGTAAACGTCATGCTGAGTATCTGGCGACGCTGAAGCGGGGGCTGCCTGCGCCGTTTCTCGGCGAGATCCCGTGGCTTGCCGACGGCGCAGAGCAGGCGGAAACCGGACGCTATCTTGACCTTAGCGCCTTATGTCCCGCGCCATCCAGTGCGCAATAAGGTCGTCATCCAGCTCGTTAACGTGGCCCTGTGCCACGTTACGCCCGCGATAGAGCATGCAGAAACGATCCGCTACCCGGCGGATAAACGACAGCTGTTGCTCAGCTAACAGCACCGTCATTCCCAGCTCCCGATTCAGCCGCACCAGCAGCTGCCCCAGCCTGCGCGCGAAACCGTGCCCTGCGCCATGCATGGGCTCATCCAGAATCAACACGCGCGGGCGATTAACCAGCGCACTGGCGAGGGCCAGCTGATACTGGTCGTCAGGGGACAGCGAAGAGGCACGGCTCTGTCGCAGCGGATAGAGCTCCGGAAACAGGGCATACACGTCACTTTTTGATGTCGGGTCAGGTTTCCCTGTCGCCCGCATAGCGATATGCAGATTTTCATCGACGGTCAGCTGGGAAAATATCCGCCGATCCTGCGGGACGTAGCCTATCGTCGGCGGCGCCGTGAATGCTGACGCAGGGCTGAGCAAATTACGCGGCGGCGCGCCAGCCTCATGCCAGATGATGGTGCCGCTCTCAACGGGCACCTTTCCGGTAATGCAGTTCATGAGCGTGGATTTACCCATGCCAGGCAGGCCAACAATGCCCGTACAGATGCCTTGCGGGAAATCGATATTCACGTTCCATAGCGTATGTTGGCTTCCGTAAAACTGATTTACAGCACGCAGACTCAACATCTTTCTCTCCTTAAAAATGTGTGGGGGTGATGCACAGAGTGATGTCTGCAAAACGCCTGCCAGGAACTTCATAATGATTAAAAAAAGACCATTTTTAGGAATAACTCACTATCAAAAGCTGTACGTTTATACGAAATGCACATTCCCGGTGCCGCGTATGTCGAATCGTGGTGCAGGAGAAATGACAGAATTGTGATTAAGATCTCGCCAGTTGCTTATGAAAAAATGAACGTTTTCCAGGCAAAAAAGAGTGATAAAAATTTTTTACTGCCGCTTCGTGGGAAAAACCGGGAATTTGCTGAAGTGCATGCTGTACGGGCTGGAGGCAGTTATCCACTATTCCTGTGGATAACCTTGTGCATTAGAGTTAGAAAACACGCGATAAGCGAGAGAATACGCGGGTTACGACCAAATTGATGGGAAACGCGGCTTAATAAATTAGTCTTTATTTTTTAACGAATTAGATAAAAGCAATTCCCTCAACGCCAGCGACACCTGTTGCCATAAAACTTTCATAACCGCCCTTGACAAATGTTAAAAAAGTAATAGTTCTGGGGATAACCCCCTGAGGCTGGTGTTTTATTTTGTCACAGTCGAAATTTGGCTCGCGAACGCACTAATCCTCTCTGCGCTACGCTAAATATCCTGACACGCTACTGGTTTTTCATCCAGTGTTTTTTACTGGCAATCCTGGCCACAACGAGTAAAATTACTCACCTGCCGCTTATTCTGTCATCAGGTCGTCGCCCATGAGTAAACCGTTTAAACTGAATTCTGCTTTCCGTCCTTCCGGGGATCAGCCCGAGGCTATTCGTCGCCTGGAAGAGGGGCTGGAGGACGGGCTGGCGCACCAGACCCTGCTGGGGGTTACCGGTTCGGGCAAAACCTTTACCATTGCCAACGTCATTGCCGATCTCCAGCGTCCGACGATGGTCCTCGCGCCGAACAAAACGCTGGCGGCGCAGCTGTATGGTGAGATGAAAGAGTTCTTCCCGGAAAACGCGGTGGAGTATTTCGTCTCCTACTACGACTACTACCAGCCGGAAGCCTACGTTCCCAGCTCCGACACGTTTATCGAGAAAGATGCCTCGGTGAACGAACATATCGAGCAGATGCGTTTGTCGGCGACCAAGGCGCTGCTGGAGCGTCGTGATGTGGTGGTGGTGGCCTCGGTGTCGGCGATCTACGGCCTGGGCGATCCGGATCTTTATCTCAAGATGATGCTGCACCTGACGCAGGGGATGATCATCGATCAGCGGGCGATTTTGCGCCGTCTGGCGGAGTTGCAGTACACCCGTAACGATCAGGCGTTCCAGCGCGGGACCTTCCGCGTGCGCGGCGAGGTGATTGATATCTTCCCGGCGGAATCGGACGACATGGCGCTGCGCGTGGAGCTGTTCGACGAAGAGGTTGAACGCCTGTCGCTGTTCGATCCGTTGACCGGTCACGTCGAGTCGGTGATCCAGCGCTTCACCATCTACCCGAAAACGCACTACGTGACGCCACGCGAGCGTATCGTGCAGGCGATGGAAGAGATCAAAATTGAGCTGGCGGACCGCCGCAAGGTGCTGCTGGCGAACAATAAGCTGCTGGAAGAGCAACGCCTGAGCCAGCGTACCCAGTTCGATCTGGAGATGATGAACGAGCTGGGCTACTGCTCCGGCATCGAAAACTACTCGCGCTACCTCTCCGGGCGCGGGCCGGGCGAAGCGCCGCCGACGCTGTTTGACTACCTTCCGGCGGACGGCCTGCTGGTGATCGACGAATCCCACGTTACGATCCCCCAGATAGGCGGGATGTACCGCGGTGACCGCGCGCGTAAAGAGACGCTGGTGGAGTACGGGTTCCGACTGCCGTCAGCGCTGGACAACCGTCCGATGAAGTTTGAAGAATTTGAGGCGCTTGCTCCGCAGACCATCTACGTATCGGCGACGCCGGGCAACTACGAGCTGGAAAAATCCGGTGATGACGTGGTGGACCAGGTGGTGCGTCCGACCGGGCTGCTGGATCCGATTATCGAGGTGCGTCCGGTGGCGACGCAGGTGGACGATCTGCTCTCGGAAATACGTGCCCGTTCCGCCATCAACGAGCGCGTGCTGGTTACCACGCTCACCAAACGTATGGCGGAAGATTTGACGGAGTATCTGGAAGAACACGGCGAGAAGGTGCGGTATCTGCACTCGGATATCGATACCGTGGAGCGTATGGAGATCATCCGCGATCTGCGTCTGGGCGAGTTCGACGTGCTGGTAGGAATTAACCTTCTGCGAGAAGGTCTGGATATGCCGGAGGTGTCGCTGGTGGCGATTCTGGACGCGGACAAAGAGGGCTTCCTGCGTTCCGAGCGCTCGCTGATCCAGACCATTGGCCGCGCCGCGCGTAACGTCAACGGGAAGGCGATCCTGTACGGGGATAAAATCACCCCGTCGATGGCCAAAGCGATTGGCGAAACGGAACGTCGTCGCGAGAAGCAGCAGCGCTATAACGAAGAGCACGGCATCACGCCGCAGGGGCTGAACAAGAAGGTGGTGGATATCCTGGCGCTGGGTCAGAACATTGCGAAGACCAAAGTGAAAGGCCGCGGCAAGGCCCGTTCAGTGGTGGAAGAGGATACCGTCGCGCTGACGCCGAAAGCGTTGCAGCAGAAGATCCACGAGCTGGAAGGGCAGATGATGCAGCATGCGCAGAACCTGGAGTTCGAAGAGGCTGCGCAAATCCGCGATCAGCTGCATCAGCTGCGGGATCTGTTTATTGCGGCATCGTGAATTTTTTGCCCGGTGGCGTTTTCTCCCTCTCCCTGTGGGAGAGGGCCGGGGTGAGGGCATCAGGCCGCACAAAACGAACCTAACCTAATGCCTGAATCGCCTTCTCCAGCGCCTCGCGTAGCAGATGGCGGTCGTGGCGATATTTAATATCGCTGGCTTCCAGCGGCTCCTGTACCACCACGCGATCGCCAATCCCTGATACATCCACTTTCGGTCCGACCACGACACCATCGATAATTTTCTTACCAACGTACTGTTCCATCAGGTCCAGCTTATCCGCCAGCGACAGGCTTGCCGCCGCCGGGCTGAGTTCGCGGCCTAAATTACCGATATAGACCATGGGCGCAGGCGTTCTGCGCAGCGCCTGCGCCAGCTCTTTCACCAGCAGGATCGGCATCAGGCTGGTGTAAAAACTTCCCGGCCCAATCAGGATCAGATCGGCCTCGCCAATCGCTTCTACCGCTTCACGCGTTGCGGGTACGCTGGGGTAGGTCATCAGCTCTTTTGGCGGCAGAAGAAGCTGGTCGATATTCACTTCACCATACACTTCGTGATCGTCAGCATCGATCGCCATCAAATCTACCGGCTGTTCGGACATTGGGATCAGGAACGCATCCACTTTTAGCAGGTTACGAATTAAATTGATCGCTTCCAGAGGGCGCACGCTCAGGTGATCCAGCGCCTTTAACATCAGATTTCCAAGGTTATGGCCTGAAAGTTCGCCATTCCCGCCAAAACGGTACTCAAACATCGCCGAGGCCACGCTTGGCTCAGTGATGAGCTGGTTGAGGCAGTTGCGCATGTCGCCCCAGGCTATCCCGCCTTCAGCACGTCGGATCCGCCCGGTTGAGCCGCCGTTGTCCGTTGTTGTCACGATGCCCGTCAGGCGTGAGCCCAGTGACGATAACGACGACATAACCCGTCCCAGCCCGTGACCTCCGCCAAGAGCGACCACGCGGTCCAGATCCGCAAAAGTGCGATTGCGCATACCTATTCCTTATCCTGTTAAGCTTGCGTCACAGTAACGCAACTACTCCTAAAAGACGATGCCTCTCACAATCCATAATGACGTATATCAATGCGAAAGCGCTGTTTTTGCGTATTCTGTAGTGAAAATGCACGATAACATCGTTATGTATAAATTTATATAGCGAAAGGCGACAATGGCGAAGTGGCGATTTCCACGCTACTATCGCCATAACCACGTTTTCAAAACTGAAAACATACACTCTAGCCCTGGCGCCTGTGTCGAGAGATATGGCGCCCTGGCCGTGGCGGATTTGCCACCAGGGTACAGAAAGAAATGACTGTGCCTCCCGATCTGGAAAGGTGTACATGGCTTCACAACTTACTGATGCTTTCGCGCGTAAGTTTTACTACTTGCGTCTGTCGATTACCGATGTGTGCAACTTCCGTTGCACCTACTGCCTGCCCGATGGCTACAAGCCGGGCAGCGTCACCAATAATGGCTTTCTCTCCGTGGATGAAGTACGCCGCGTTACGCGTGCGTTCTCGGAACTCGGCACGGAAAAAGTGCGTCTTACCGGGGGAGAGCCCTCCCTGCGTCGTGATTTCCCTGACATTATTGCCGCCGTGCGTGAAAACGAACGTATCCGCCAGATCGCGGTGACCACCAACGGTTACCGCATGGCGCGTGACGTGGCGTACTGGCGCGATGCGGGGCTGACGGCGATCAACGTCAGCGTGGACAGCCTTGATGCCCGGCAGTTTCACGCCATTACCGGTCAGGACAAGTTCCGCCAGGTGATGGACGGCATCGATGCGGCGTTTACCGCCGGGTTCGAAAAAGTCAAAGTCAACACGGTGCTGATGCGCGACGTAAACCACCATCAGTTGGACACCTTCCTGGCGTGGATTAAATCCCGTCCCATTCAACTGCGTTTTATCGAGCTGATGGAAACGGGCGAGGGCAGCGAGCTGTTCCGCCGTCACCATATTTCCGGCATGGTGTTGCGCGATGAACTGCTGAAACGCGGCTGGATCCACCAGATCCGCCAGCGCAGCGATGGCCCGGCGCAGGTTTTTTGTCATCCGGATTATGAAGGCGAAATCGGCCTGATCATGCCCTATGAAAAAGACTTCTGTGCCAGCTGCAACCGCCTGCGTGTCTCCTCCGTTGGCAAGCTCCATCTTTGCCTGTTCGGGGATGGCGGCGTCGATCTGCGCGATTTGCTGGAAGATGACGCTCAACAGGACGCGCTTGAAGCACGCATTTCCGAGGCGCTGACGCACAAAAAGCAGACCCATTTCCTGCATCAGGGCAACACCGGCATTACTCAGAACCTGTCCTATATCGGCGGGTAATCAGGCTTTAGAAGGAACCAGAAGATGAGTCAAGTAAGCGCGGAATTTATCCCGACACGCATTGCTATTCTTACCGTTTCCGAACGTCGTGGTGAAGAGGATGATACCTCCGGCCACTGGCTGCGCGAGGCGGCACACGAAGCCGGACACCAGATTGTTGATAAAGCGATCGTCAAAGAAAACCGTTACGCCATTCGCGCTCAGGTCTCACAGTGGATTGCGAACGATGACGTCCAGGTGGTGCTGATCACTGGCGGCACCGGCTTTACCGCAGGCGACCAGGCGCCGGAAGCGCTGCTCCCGCTGTTCGATCGCGAAGTGGAAGGCTTCGGCGAAGTGTTCCGCATGCTCTCGTTTGAAGAGATTGGTACCTCTACGCTTCAGTCCCGTGCTGTCGCGGGGGTGGCGAACAAGACGCTGATCTTCGCCATGCCGGGGTCGACCAAAGCCTGCCGCACCGCGTGGGAAAACATTATTGCCCCGCAGCTGGATGCTCGTACCCGTCCGTGTAATTTCCATCCCCATTTAAAGAAATAAGCTATGTCACAACTGACCCACATAAACGCCGCTGGCGAAGCGCATATGGTGGATGTCTCCGCCAAAGCCGAAACGGTGCGCGAGGCGCGTGCTGAAGCGTTCATCACCATGCTGCCGGAGACGCTGGCGATGATTATCGACGGCAGCCATCACAAGGGTGATGTGTTTGCCACCGCCCGTATCGCTGGTATTCAGGCCGCTAAACGTACCTGGGACCTCATCCCGCTCTGCCATCCGCTGATGCTCAGCAAAGTGGAGGTAAATTTGCAGGCGCAGCCGGCGCATAATCGCGTGCGTATCGAGTCCTTGTGCCGCTTAACCGGGAAAACCGGCGTGGAGATGGAGGCGTTGACGGCGGCCTCCGTGGCGGCGCTGACCATCTACGACATGTGTAAAGCGGTGCAGAAAGATATGGTGATTGGCCCGGTGCGTCTGTTGGCAAAAAGCGGCGGCAAATCCGGCGATTTTAAGGTAGAAAGCCATGATTAAGGTGCTTTTTTTTGCCCAGGTCCGTGAGCTGGTCAATACCGACAGCCTGACGCTGGACGGCTCTTTCGAAAACGTCGCCGCCCTGCGCGCGCATCTGGCGGCGCAAGGCGACCGTTGGGCGCTGGCGCTGGATGAAGGCAAACTGCTGGCCGCCGTGAATCAGACGCTGGTGGAGTTGACCCACCCGCTGGCCGATGGGGACGAAGTGGCCTTCTTCCCGCCGGTCACAGGGGGTTAAGATGACGGAAACCCGAATTCTGGTCGGCCCTGAGCGCTTTAGCGTCGGTACCGAATACAGCTGGCTGGCAGAGCGCGATGAAGACGGCGCGGTCGTGACGTTTACCGGAAAAGTGCGTAACCACAACCTCGGCGACAGCGTAAAAGCGCTGACGCTGGAGCACTATCCGGGGATGACCGAAAAATCACTGGCGGCCATTGTCGAAGAGGCGCGAGGCCGCTGGCCGCTGGGACGCGTTACGGTTATCCATCGCATCGGCGAAATGTGGCCCGGCGAAGAGATTGTGTTTGTCGGCGTCACCAGCGCCCATCGCGGGAGTGCGTTTGCGGCGGGGGAGTTCATCATGGATTATCTTAAAACCAAAGCGCCGTTCTGGAAACGTGAAGCGACGCCGGAAGGTGAGCGCTGGGTGGAATCACGCGACAGCGATAAGCATGCCGCCAGCCGTTGGTAACAGGTTTACGTGGATGTGTTAGTCTTAACGTGTGTGTTTACTTAATCAGGAGTGAATCATGGACCGATTTCCGCGTTCCGATTCGATAGTTCAGCAGACCCGTAGCGGGCTGCAAACCTACATGGCTCAGGTATATGGCTGGATGACGGTTGGCCTGCTGCTTACCGCGTTTATCGCGTGGTATGCGGCAAACACGCCTGAACTGATGATGTTTATCTTCTCCAGCAAAATCACCTTCTTTGGGCTGATTATTGCGCAACTGGCGCTGGTATTTGTGCTCTCCGGGCTGGTGCACAAGCTCAGCTCGGGTATGGCGACCACGCTGTTTATGCTCTATTCGGCGCTGACCGGGCTGACGCTTTCCAGTATTTTCATCGTTTACACCTACTCCTCCATCGCCAGCACCTTTGTGGTGACCGGCGGGATGTTCGGTGTGATGAGCCTGTACGGCTACACCACCAAACGTGACCTGAGCGGCTTCGGCAACATGCTGTTTATGGGGCTGATTGGGATTGTGCTGGCGTCGCTGGTGAACCTGTGGCTGAAGAGTGACGCGCTGATGTGGGCGGTGACCTATATCGGGGTGGTGATCTTCGTGGGCTTAACCGCCTACGACACCCAGAAGCTGAAAAACATCGGTGAGCAAATTGATGTTCGTGACAGTTCAAACCTGCGCAAATACTCGATTCTGGGCGCGTTGACGCTTTATCTGGACTTCATCAACCTGTTCCTGATGCTGCTGCGTATCTTCGGCAACCGTCGTTAGTGAGGGTGGCGCTGTCTGATGCCCTCACCCTGACCCTCTCCCACAGGGAGAGGGAACAAACCCTAAAAACGGCAACGAAGTTGCCGTTTTGCTTTTATTTTGCCATTGCCTTCTCGTTCTTCGCGCGCAGCTTCTTCGCCCGACTCTCCAGCACCAGATAACAGACCGTTGCCAGCGCCAGCGGCAGGAAGTAGTAGATCATGCGGTACGCGAGCAGGGCGGCGATAATCGTCCCGTGAGACACATGCTCCCCCGCAAGCAGCGCGATAAACACCGCTTCCAGTACGCCAATACCCGCCGGAATATGCACAATCACCCCGGCAATACTGCTTACCAGCAACACGCCCAGCACGAAGAAGTAATTCACATCTTCGCCAATTAACAGCCAGATAATAGCCCCCATCGCCATCCAGTTGGCGCTGGAAACCACCATTTGCAGGACGGCAAACTTCCATGACGGCAGCACCAGCTTCTGGCCTTTAATGGTCATGTGACGACGTTTGGCAAAGGCGCAGGCCCACAGGTAGGCCGCGATGATCAGCAGCAGTACGATGCCCAGAATGCGCAGAGTGGCCTCATCGATGTACCAGTGCGCAGGCAGCTGCACCACGCCGATGGTGAAAATCACCCCGCCCAGCAGAATATACCCCAGCCAGTTGGTGGTGATGCTTAAGGAGAAAATACGCGTAATGGTGCCGCCCGGTAAGCCAAGGCGGGAGTACAGGCGATAGCGCATACCAATCCCGCCCACCCAGGTGCTCAGCGTCAGGTTAAAGGCGTAGCAGATGAATGACACCAGCATAACCTGCCGTTTGGCAAGCTTATGCCCGCAGTAGGCGCGTCCCAGCAGGTCATAGCAGCCGTACATCAGGTAGCTCACAATCACCAGCCCAACGGCACCCAGCAGGACTGTCCGGTTGTAGTTGCGAATAACTTTCCACACCTCTTCCCAGTCCACCTTCTGGGCATACACCACCAGCAGGACCGCGACGGCAATAAAGAACAGCCAGGTCAGGATTTTTTTCGCCAGCCGCCAGCGAGGATGAGATTTCGACATCAGGTTTTCCCTCCATCTTCCGCCTCTACGCGGTCCTGGGTTTCCATTTCGGGTTGCACAGGCGGATCCACCAGCGCCAGTTTCGGCGTATGCGCGGGCAGCCAGCCCACCATGGCCGGGAAGTGGCGCAGGAAGTGGAACACCACCACGCCGATGCCCACGTTCCACCAGCTCCGTTTCGGCACCATGGACTCATCCACACGCACGCAGTCTTTATTAATAAGACCCTGAAGGTTATCGCGCAGGGTGTGATTAAACTGGCGATCGTGGATGATGAGGTTCGCTTCCAGATTCAGCGATAAGCTCAGCGGATCAAGGTTGCTGGAGCCGACGGTCGCCCAGTGGTCATCCATCACGGCGACTTTGCCGTGCAGCGGGCGGCGGCGATATTCATAGATCTGCACGCCGCTTTTGACCAGATAGCGATAGAGCAGACGCGCGCCCACCTTCACAATCGGCATATCGGGCTCACCCTGCACGATAAGCTTCACGCTCACGCCGCGTCGGGCCGCGTTGCGCATGGCATGCAAAATCCGGTAACCGGGGAAGAAATAGGCGTTGGCGATAATCACCTCGCGCTTCGCGTTCGCCAGCATCTTCAGGTAATGACGCTCGATATCGTCCCGATGCTCCTCGTTATCACGCCAGACGAACAGGGCCTGCGCCTCGCCGGGCTTGCGGTTCTCCTCCGGGCGATGACGGCGTCGCCACCAGCGGCGGACGGCCTCCTTGCCGGGTAAGTTTTCCAGCACGAACAGCTGGATGTCCTGCACTACCGGCCCTTCGATACGGATCGCGTAGTCCTGTTTCGCTTCGGGACCGTAATCCGACATATGCTCGGCGGAGTAGTTAATGCCGCCAACGAAGGCCACCGTTTCATCCACCACCACAATTTTGCGGTGCATACGGCGGAACAGGTTGGTGCGCATGCCGAACAGACGCGGGCCGGGATCGTAATAGCGGAACACCACCCCTGCGGCGGTGAGCTCGTTAACAAATTCGTCGCTGAGATCCGGCGAACCATATCCGTCGAGCAGGACCTCGATTTTTATACCGCGACGAGCGGCATGCAGCAGTGCGCTATGCAACTGCCTGCCCACGTCATCTTCAAACCAGATAAACGTTTCCAGAAAGACTTTCTGCTGTGCGTGGCTAATCGCCTCAAAAACCGCCGGATAATAGTTATCGCCATTTTCCAGCAGCGTAATACGGTTACCTTCCTGCCATGTGCATTTCATAAGTGGATCTCCGCGCTGAGTGGGGCATGGTCGGAGAGATGTCGCCAGTTGAGTAAAGCCAGCGCCGTCGGGCTGCTGGCGTGGGCATTTTTTACGTAGATACGGTCAAGGCGCAGCACGGGGAAGCGCACCGGAAACGTTCGCGCGGGACGACCGCGTGCGCGGGTAAAAATCTCCTCCAGCCCCGCATTCACCTTCAGCGGATGGTTGGCACGCTGTCGCCAGTCGTTGAAATCACCGGCCACCACCACGGGCTCGCCCTCCGGCAGCGCATTTGTCCAGTCTGCCAGCATCTGTAGCTGGGCCTGACGGTGGGCTTCACGCAGGCCAAGATGAACACAGCCTACATGAATGGGAAAATCGAGCTCTGGGGGGGTGATACGACAGTATAACAGCCCGCGTTTTTCACTCTCGCCAACGGAGACGTCCCGGTTCTCATAATGCTCGATAGGAAAACGCGACAGCACCGCGTTACCGTGATGCCCCTCCGGGTAGACCGCATTGCGCCCGTAGGCGTAATCGCTCCACATGGTATCCGCCAGAAACTCGTAGTGGGGCGTGTCGGGCCAGTTTTCGAAATGCATCGGGTGCACTTCATGCGCGCCCATGACCTCCTGGAGGCAGACAATATCGGCGCTGACGGTGCGCACCGCGTCGCGCAGCTCCGGTAAAATGAAGCGGCGGTTAAATGCTGTGAAGCCCTTATGAATGTTTATCGTCAGCACCTTAAGCGAGAAATGCTGCGTTTTTTTGCTCATAAACACCTTCCTGGGTGACTATCCCGATGAAAATAAAGTGTAGTAGGCGTCACAAAAAGATGCGGCGTTACGGAATTTTCCGTAAAGTGCGGTAGTCTGAATTAGCAGAGAAAAATCCTTCAGGAGAGAAGCCATGAAGTGGCAACAACGCGTTCGTGTCGCAACCGGTTTGAGTTGCTGGCAGATAATGTTGCATTTACTGGTCGTGGCCGTACTGGTGATGGGCTGGATGAGCGGCACGCTGGTGCGTGTTGGCTTAGGGTTATGCGTGGTTTACGGCGTGACCGTGCTGTCGATGCTGTTTTTACAGCGTCATCACGACGCGCGCTGGCGCGAAGTGGGAGATGTGCTCGAAGAGCTCACCACCACCTGGTATTTTGGTGCGGCAATGATCGTCCTGTGGCTGTTGTCACGCGTGCTGCAAAACAACCTGCTGCTGGCCCTGGCGGGTCTGGCTATCCTCGCAGGACCCGCGGTGGTGTCGTTGCTCACCAAAGAGAAAAAGCTACGCGATGTTTCGTCTAAACATCGCATAGGCCACTGAGCCCGTAGTGGCCGCGATGACCAGTAGCGGCCACAAACTTCCCCACACAATATCCAGACTCGCATCCTTCAGATAGATTTGCTTGGTGATATCCGTGAAGTGACGAATCGGGTTTATCCACGTCAAATCCTGTAACCACACCGGCATGTTCTCCACTGGCGAAACGTACCCAGAAAGCAAAATCGCCGGCATCATAAAGACAAACACCCCAATAAACGCCTGCTGCTGCGTTGAGCATAGCGCGGAAATCAGCAGCCCAAACCCCACCAGCGACAGGCCGTAAATCACCATCGTGAAGTAAAACAGCGCCAGCGATCCGGCAAACGGGATCTGGTACGCCCATATTCCCACCCCCAGCACGATGGTGGCCTGGAACGTCGCGACAATCAGTGCCGGCACCGCCTTGCCGACAAATATCTGCCAGGTGGCGAGCGGCGAGACCAGCAGCTGATCCAGCGTGCCCTGTTCGCGCTCGCGGGCGACGGAGAGAGAGGTCACAATCATCACTCCGATGGTAGTGATCATGGCGATCAGCGACGGCACCACAAACCACTTGTAGTCCAGATTCGGGTTATACCAGTTGCGCACCACCAGTTCGCTGTTGTTGGGCTTCGGTTTGCCGTCCATCAGCTCCTGCTGGTAATCCTTCACCACCTGCTGGAGGTAGTTGGCTGCGATCTGGGCGCTGTTGGAGTTACGCCCGTCGAGGATCAGCTGCATCGGCGCGGTCTGGAAGGTATCCAGATTGCGGGAGAAATCCGCCGGGAAGCGCACCAGCAGCAGCGCTTTTTGCGTGTCGATGGTGGGCTGAATGTCCTGCGGGCTTTTCAGCAGCAGGATGTGGGTAAAGGCTTTCGCACGCGCAAAGCGCTGCGTCAGCTCGACGGAGTGTTTGCCGTTGTCTTCGTTGTAAATGGCAATGGTGGCGTTGGTCACCTCAAGGGTGGCGGCAAACGGGAACAGTAAAACCTGGATCAGCACCGGCAACACCAGAATGGCGCGGGTTTGCGGCTCGCGCAGCAGGGATTGCAGCTCTTTGCGTATTAACGTCCATAAACGGTGAAACATGCGCGCTCCTTAATCTAACCGCCGTTTGGTTTTCATCCACGTCAACCCGATAAACATCAACGCCGACGCCATTAAAAACAGCGTGTTGATAATCAGCACCACCGGAATATTCCCCGCCAGGAAAAGGCTTTGCAGCGTGCTCACGAAGTAGCGCGCCGGGATAATGTAGGTCACGGCGCGGATGACGGCAGGCATACTGTCTATCTGGAAGATAAACCCGGAGAGCATTATCGACGGCAGAAAAGCGGCGTTCAGCGCCACCTGCGCGGCGTTAAACTGGTTGCGGGTGATGGTGGAGATGAGCAGTCCCATCCCCAGCGTGCTGAGTAAGAACAGGCTGGTGATAAAGAACAGCACCACCAGCGAGCCGCGATACGGCACGCCGAGGATAAAGACGGACACCAGCATGCAGAGCAGCATCGCCAGCATGCCGAGGAAGTAGTAGGGAATAAGCTTGCACAGCAGCAGCTCGACGCGCGTCACTTCGGTTGAAAGCAGCGCCTCCATGGTGCCGCGCTCCCATTCGCGGGCGATCACCAGCGAGGTGAGGATCGCGCCAATCACCGTCATAATAATCGTTACCGCGCCCGGAATAATAAAGTGCTGGCTGATGGCGGCGGGGTTAAACCAGTAGCGTGTCTGCACGTCAATCAGCGGTTCAAACTCCTCCCCCCGGTCCTCGGCGCGCTGCATCTGCCAGAGCTGCCAGATCCCCTCCGCGTAGCCCTGCACAAAGTTCGCGGTGTTCGGCTCGCTGCCGTCGGTAATCACCTGGATCGGCGCATCGGCGCCCGGGCGCGCCATGTTGGCCGCGAAATCCACCGGAATGACGATCAGACCGCGAATCTTCCCGGCCTGCATTTTCTGGATCAGTTCCTGCCGATTGTCGCTGATGGTGGCATCGATGTAGGGCGAGCCGGTCATGGCGTGGGTGAAGTCCAGCGCCTCTTCGCTCTGCTGCTCCAGCAAAATCCCGACCCGCAGCTTGCTGGAGTCGAGGTTAATCCCGTAGCCGAAAATAAACAGCAGCAGCAGGGGGATCACCACCGCAATCAGCCAGCTGCTGGGATCGCGCACGATCTGACGCGTCTCTTTAACGCACAGGGCGCGCACCCGGCGCCAGGAGAGGGCGTTACTGCGCATGAGTATTCTCCTTATCCCAGTCGTGGATGAGGGTGATAAACGCCTGCTCCATGGTCGGGTCTGGCTGCGAGTCGTCGGCGGCCTGCGCTTTCAGGTCATCCGGCGTGCCGTGGGCAATCAGCTTGCCGCGATAGACCAGCCCGATACGGTCGCAATACTCCGCCTCGTCCATAAAGTGGGTGGTGACCATCACGGTCACGCCTTTTTCCACCATGCTATTGATATGCAACCAGAATTCACGGCGGGTGAGGGGATCCACGCCTGACGTAGGTTCATCAAGAAACAGGATATCCGGCTCGTGCATCAACGAGCAGGCCAGCGCCAGCCGCTGTTTGAAGCCAAGCGGCAGCGCGTCGGTCGCCTGCGAGGCGATATCGGTCAGGCCGAAGGCGTCGCACATGCGGCCGATCTTCTGGTTCTGCGCCCGTCCCCGCAGGCCATAGACGCCGGAGAAAAATCGCAGATTTTGCTCCACCGTCAGGTTGCCGTAGAGCGAAAACTTCTGCGCCATATAGCCCAGGTGCTGGCGCGCCTTGCCGGAGCTGACTTTGAGATCCATGTTCAGCACCAGCGCTTTGCCGGACGTCGGTACCAGCAGACCGCACATCATTTTAAAGGTGGTGGATTTTCCTGCGCCGTTCGGCCCGAGCAGGCCAAATATCTCGCCGCGCTTCACGGCAAAATTGACGTTATCGGTGGCGGCGAAGTCGCCGAATTTTTTGGTGAGCGATTTCGCTTCAATGACCGTTTCGCCCGGCGTACCTTCCACCGTGTGCAGAATGGCGCCAAGCGGTGATTCTGAGGTTCCCGCCCCGCCCAGCAGATCGATAAACGCATCTTCAAAGCGCGGCGCGGTCTCTGTCATGTCGATCTCAGGCATCCCCTGCGCACGCCGGATATCGTCGGCGGTGGCCTCTTTTTTGAGGATCACGCGCACCGAACGGCCCTGAATCATCCCGTCGCTCACCTGGGGCAGCTTCAGCACCCGTTGCAGCAGCGTGCGGTTGGATTCCTGCGCGCTGTGCAGCAGAAAACTTCGCCCGGCCATGGTTTGCGTCAGCTCGGTGGGTTCGCCCTGATAGAGCAGTTCGCCTTCATTCATCAGCAGCACGTCGCGGCACTGTTCTGCTTCATCAAGGTATGAGGTACTCCAGAGGATCAGCATGCCGTCACCCGCCAGCTCGTGCACCATCTGCCACAGTTCACGGCGGGAAATCGGGTCCACGCCGACGCCGGGTTCATCCAGCAACAGCACCTTCGGTTCGCCCACCAGCGTGCAGGCCAGCCCCAGCTTCTGCTTCATCCCGCCGGAAAGTTTGCCCGCCAGCCGTTCGGTGAACGGGCCGAGGGAGGTGAACGCCAGCAGGCGCTCGAAGGTTTTCTCCCGGGTTTCGCCGGTGACGCTGCGCAGGTCGGCGTACAGGTTGAGGTTTTCCATCACCGTCAGGTCTTCGTACAGACCAAACTTCTGCGGCATATAGCCGAGTATGCCGTGGAGCGCCGCGTCGTCTTTGATCGGATCGAGGCCAAGCACGCTGGCACTGCCTTCATCCGGCTTCAGCAATCCCGCCAGCATCCGCATCAGCGTGGTTTTACCCGCGCCGTCCGGCCCCACCAGCCCGGTCACATAGCCTTTCTGAATCGTACAATTCAGCGGTGCGACCGCCGGTTTAGCCATTCCCGGGAAGCGTTTGACCAGATTGTTGAGCTGGATAACCGCGTCATTCATGTCGTTCCCCGTCGTTTAAGGTCACGGTAACAGGCATGCCCTGACGCAGCGCGTCGTCCGCATCGGTGACGATGATGCGCAGGCGATACACCAGGTCGGTACGCAGGTCCGGGGTTTCAACGGTTTTTGGCGTGAACTCGGCGGTAGGGGAGACGAAGCCCACTTTGCCGTGATAAGGCTTGTCCGGGCGACCGTCGGTATAGAGCAGCAGTTCGCGGCCCGGCTGCATCTGGCCAAGATTCGGCTCATCAATGTAAGCGCGCACCCACACCGGACGGGTTAAGGAGAGCGTTAACACGGTGCTGCCCGCGCTGAGCATGCTGCCCGGCTCCACGGCGCGGGTCATCAGCGTGCCGTCAGACAGGGCGATTAACGTGGTGTCGTGCAGATCCAGCTCCGCCTGGGCTAACTGCGCCTGCGCCTGCTCAAGGCTGGCCTTCGCCTGGGCAATGTCCTGCGCACGGTTACCGGTGCGGTACTGGCTTAGCTTATCCTGGGCAGATTTCAGCGTCGCCTGTGCCTGGTCGCGGGATGAGCGCGCATTTTCCAGGTCGTTGGCGGAAATAGTACGGCTTTTCCATAAGCCTTGCTGACGGTTATAGAAATTCTGCGCATAGTCATAGGCGGCTTTTGCCTGCTTAACGGCAGCGGCCGCCTGGGAGATCTCTTCGTCGCGATAGCCCGCCAGCATCAGGTCGTATTGCGCCTGTGCGACGGAGACGCCTGCTTTTGCCTGCATCAGCGCGTTCTCAAACGGGGCTTTGTCCAGCATCCCCAGCGTCTGCCCGGCTTTGATGGCATCGCCTTCGTCAACGTTCAGCGAGGCCAGCCGTCCGCCAACGCGGAAGCTCATGTTCACGGTGCGGATATCCACGTTGCCATACAGCGTCAGGCCACGATCCTGCTGGCTCTGATACCACAGCCAGCCGCCTGTTCCCGCGGCAAGCAAGACAACAACCACCAGAATGATGGCGACAGGTTTTTTCATGACTTCTGGCTCCTTTGCGTTAAGCCTTGCAGGATCAGATCAACGTGACAGGTAATGACCTGGCTAATTTGCGCGGCTTTATCCTCATCGAATTGTGTCCAGCCCGTACGTAACAGGATGGTCTCACGCCCCAGACGGAAGGCGAGCACTTCGCCCAGCAGGGCGTGGGTATGCAAAATGGTGTCGGTATCGCTGGCGTCCCGTCCGGTATAGGCGGCGATCAGCCGGGTCAGATGGCTGTGCATCGGGGCGATCACCTGATCGTGCACCAGCTGGTACGCGGCAGTGGGGGAGAGCTGCTCGCGGGAGATAAATTTGCTCAGGTTCAGCGTATCGTCGTGCGTCAGCAGGCGGATCATGTTGTGACAGGCGTTAAGGATCAGCTGGCGGATGGCAGCCCGGTCAGGCTCTGGCTGGCTGAACAGCGCGGTGGCTTCTTCCACGTGCGGGCGAAAGCTGGTGCCGATAAAATCCGCGATCCACTGGGCGCAGGCGAGGTATAAATCCTCTTTTGAGCCAAAATAGTAGGTGATGGCCGCAATATTCTGCCCGGCCTGAGCGGCGATATCCCGCGTGGTGGCATGCAGACCATACTCGCCAAACTGCGCCAGCGCGGCGGCGATAAGCTGACTTTTCGCCTGTTCGCCTTTGGTTGTCGTTGGGGTTGTATTCATAGCAGCATTAAAAATTAATCAATCGATTGATTAAGATTATGCCTGATTTGCGCAAACGTCGAGTCATCGCCGGGGATATTTTATGCGCCACGTCACAAAAGCTGCTACACTCCGCACCTTCGCGACATTGTGGTTTTTGTCCTTCTATTCGTTATATCTCCCTGAAAACTACACCTGTGATGGTCGGGGCGGTTCGGAGTTTTTATGTCTTTTGATTCCCTTGGTCTGAACCCGGAAATTCTGCGCGCCATCGCAGAGCAGGGCTACGTTGAGCCAACCCCTATCCAGCAGCAGGCCATTCCGGCCGTTTTGCAGGGCCGTGACCTGATGGCAAGCGCGCAGACCGGTACCGGTAAGACCGCGGGCTTTACCCTGCCGCTGCTGGAGCTGTTGGTAAAAAACCAGCCGCACGCCAAAGGCCGTCGTCCGGTGCGTGCGCTGATCCTCACCCCAACCCGCGAGCTGGCGGCCCAGATTGGCGAGAACGTGCGTGAATACAGCCGCTACCTCAACATTCGTTCGCTGGTAGTTTTCGGCGGGGTAAGCATTAACCCGCAGATGATGAAGCTGCGCGGCGGCGTGGACGTGCTGGTGGCAACACCGGGGCGTCTGCTGGATCTGGAACACCAGAACGCGGTGAAGCTCGATAACATCGAAATCCTGGTGCTGGACGAAGCCGACCGTATGCTGGACATGGGCTTCATCCACGACATTCGCCGCGTGCTGGCGAAGCTGCCGACGCGTCGTCAGAACCTGCTCTTCTCCGCGACCTTCTCCGACGAGATCAAGGCGCTGGCGGAAAAGCTGCTGCATAACCCGCTGGAAGTGGAAGTCGCGCGCCGCAACACCGCCTCCGAGCAGGTGACGCAGCACGTTCACTTTGTGGATAAGAAGCGCAAGCGGGAACTGCTCTCTCAGATGATCGGTCAGGGCAACTGGCAGCAGGTGCTGGTCTTTACCCGCACCAAGCACGGCGCCAACCACCTGGCGGAACAGCTGAATAAAGACGGCATCCGCAGCGCGGCGATCCACGGCAACAAGAGCCAGGGCGCGCGTACCCGCGCGCTGGCGGACTTTAAATCTGGCGACATTCGCGTGCTGGTGGCGACCGACATCGCCGCACGCGGTCTGGATATCGAAGAGCTGCCGCACGTGGTGAACTACGAGCTGCCAAACGTGCCGGAAGATTACGTTCACCGTATCGGCCGTACCGGCCGTGCGGCGGCAACCGGGGAAGCGCTCTCTCTGGTTTGCGTGGATGAACACAAGCTTCTACGCGACATTGAACGCCTGCTGAAGAAAGAGATCCCGCGCATTGAAACCCCGGGCTATGAAGTGGACCCGTCGATCAAAGCCGAGCCAATTCAGAACGGTCGTCAGGGTGGCGGGCGCGGTCAGGGCGGCGGTGGTCGCGGTCAGCAGCCGCGCCGTTCAGAAGGTGGCGCGCCGAAATCTTCGGGCAAACCGCCGCGTCGTAATAACGACAGCAAACCAGCCGGTGAAAACCCGTGGCGTAGCGGCGAAGGGAAACCGGCAGGCGAGGGGCAGCGCCGACGCCGCCCGCGTAAACCTGCTAACCCGCAGTAATCTGGAAGCCCGGTCGTAAAGCCGGGCTTTTCTTTTTGCGGCAGCGGAGAGAAAGTGCCACAATAGTGGCTGTTTATACAGTATTTCAGGTTTTCCGATGGCTTTAACCGCTGCGCTGAAAGCGCAAATAGGCGCCTGGTATAAGGCGCTACAGCAGCAGATCCCCGATTTTATCCCCCGAGCGCCGCAGCGGCAGATGATTGCCGACGTGGCAAAAACGCTCGCCGGGGACGACGGGCGACATCTGGCGATTGAAGCCCCGACCGGCGTCGGGAAAACCCTGTCGTATCTCATTCCCGGCATCGCCATCGCGCGGGAGGAGGACAAAACGCTGGTGGTCAGCACCGCCAACGTGGCCTTGCAGGATCAGATCTTCAGCAAAGATTTGCCGCTGCTGCGCAAAATTATCCCCGATTTACGCTTCACCGCCGCCTTTGGTCGCGGGCGCTACGTCTGCCCGCGCAATCTGGCGGCGCTGGCCAGCAGTGAACCCTCCCAGCAGGATCTGCTCGCGTTTCTTGATGACGAGCTGACGCCAAACAACAAGGCGGAGCAGGAGCAGTGCGCAAAGCTGAAGGCCGATCTCGACGGCTACAGGTGGGACGGCCTGCGGGATCACACCAGCCAGGCGATCGGCGACGACCTGTGGCACAGGCTCAGCACCGATAAAGCGAGCTGCCTGAACCGCAACTGTCACTACTACCGCGAGTGCCCTTTCTTTGTTGCCCGGCGTGAGATTCAGGAAGCGGAGGTGGTTGTCGCCAACCATGCGCTGGTGATGGCCGCACTGGAGAGTGAAGCGGTCCTGCCGGAGCCCAAAAACCTGCTGCTGGTGCTCGATGAAGGTCATCATCTGCCCGACGTGGCGCGGGATGCGCTGGAGATGAGCGCGGAAATTACCGCCCCGTGGTTTCGCCTGCAACTGGATCTGTTCTGTAAGCTGGTGGCAACCTGCATGGAGCAGTTCCGCCCGAAAACCACGCCGCCGCTGGCGGTTCCGGAGCGGTTGAGCGAGCACTGTGAAGAGGTGTACGGCCTCATCGCCTCGCTGAATAACATTCTTAACCTGTATCTCCCCGCCACCCAGGAGGCGGAACACCGCTTTGCGATGGGGGAGTTGCCGCAGGAAGTGATGGAAATTTGTCAGCAGCTGGCGAAGCACCTTGAAAAGCTGCGCGGGCTGGCGGAGATGTTCTTAAATGATCTCAGCGAGAAAACCGGTACCCATGACGTGGTGCGCTTGCACCGCATTCTGCTGCAAATGAACCGCGCGCTGGGCATGTTTGAGGCGCAGAGCAAACTCTGGCGGCTGGCCTCAATGGCGCAGGCGTCCGGCGCGCCGGTGACAAAGTGGGCCACCCGCGAAGTGCGAGACGGGCAGGTACATCTTTTCTTCCACTGCGTGGGCATCCGCGTGGCCGATCAGCTGGAAAAGCTGATCTGGCGCAGCGTGCCGCACGTGGTAGTGACATCGGCGACCCTGCGTTCACTGAACAGCTTCTCAAGGTTGCAGGAAATGAGCGGCCTGAAAGAGAAAGCGGGGGACCGTTTTGTGGCCCTGGACTCGCCGTTCAACCACTGTGAGCAGGGCAAGCTGGTGATCCCGCGCATGAACTATGAGCCGCTTATCGATAACGAAGAGCAGCATATTGCGGAAATGGCGGCCTACTTCCGCGAGCAGGTTGAGAGTAAAAAATACCCAGGTATGCTGGTGCTGTTTGCCAGCGGCCGCGCGATGCAACGCTTCCTGGAGCACGTCACCGATCTGCGCTTGCTCCTGCTGGTGCAGGGCGATCAGCCGCGCTATCGGCTGGTGGAAACCCACCGTAAACGCATCGATAACGGCGAGCGCAGCGTGCTGGTGGGGTTACAGTCCTTTGCGGAAGGGCTTGATTTGAAAGGTGACTACCTGACGCAGGTGCATATCCATAAAATTGCCTTCCCGCCCATCGACAGCCCGGTGGTGATCACCGAAGGCGAATGGCTGAAAAGCCTGAACCGTTATCCGTTTGAAGTGCAAAGCCTGCCTGCGGCGTCGTTTAACCTTATTCAGCAGGTCGGGCGCTTGATCCGTAGCCACGGCTGCTGGGGCGAGGTGGTGATTTATGACAAACGACTGCTCACCAAAAACTACGGCCAACGGCTGCTGAATGCGCTGCCGATCTTCCCGATTGAGCAGCCAGAAGTGCCGGAGGTAAAAAAACGTCCGGCAAAACCCTCTGCCGGGCGTACAAAAAGCATCCGTGCAAAGAGGCGCGGTCCTACTGGTAAGTGAATGTCACCTGAATCACGCTGCTGAACGTCCCGGCAGTGACGGGCATTGAGGTGGCGTAGTAGCGCGCGGACAGGGGAAAGGTTGCCGTGTGGTCGCTCGGATTGATGGCGGCGTTAAAGGCGGCCTGCGGGGCAATCAGTTTTTTGTCCTGCCGGTCTGCCAGCTCCAGCGCCAGCCCCTTTGCGCTGCCGATATTGGCAAATTTGGTCGGATGCACGCTGTCTGCCTGGCCATAGAAAAAGGCCGTGGCAAGCGCCAGCGTGGCAGGACAGTGCGATACTGACAGGGAAAAGTCTTTCCACTCGCCGGTATCGCCCACGTCTTTAAAATCACCGGATGCCGCCTGACCTAAATCCACCGTCAGGTTGCGGCTGGCGCTGTCAATGATGCAGGTATTGGCGTAAATATTTCCCGTCATCTGGATCTGAATATCGTCTGCGTGGGCCTGGGCCAGTAAGCCCATCGTCAGAAACGCGATTGTCTTTTTCATGTCGGTCACTTATAGGCGAGAGTGATGGTTGCTACGGTGTTGGCGGGGCCGGGCGTCACCACATCGCTGATCTGCTCGTAGCGAACCTGAAAGGGGATCTCCAGCGTTTCATTGGCAACGGCCTGGCTTTGAGTGTTGACGTAGGTATCAAAGGTCGCAATGCGGTCATCAAACAGCATTCTCACCCCGACGCCCGTTGCCATGCCTGTCTGCTTCGTCAGTTTGATCACCCCCTCGAATGCCGTCTCGTAGCCGTTAGCACTGGTGATTTTTAGCTCAGGCTGAACGGTTGTGTCACAGTTAACGGTGATATTAAACGTTTGAGCGGGGCTGGATAAAAAACCCACGCTCATAAAATCACTGACGGGAAAATCACCCAAATTAACGGTGAGATTTTTTGGCGAAACAGAGCAGGTGACCTGATGCAAAATGACGTTACCTGCATACGCAATATGGTTAGGGCTGCCGATCCCTTCGTGACCGAAAACGCCAATGCCGAATTCGGTCTGAGACTGCACCAGCGTGCCGGAGGTCACGGCGTCGCTTGTTTTGACCAGTTCAAGCGTGACGTCAAAGTTAAACGACTGTGTGCCATCGCCAGAAACATAGCCAACAGGCGTTCCGCGTGAATCGCACTGTACTCCGCCTGCTCCGCTGATTCGCTGACCCTGATCGTTCATCAATGCGACCCCGACACCCGGTACGCCGGATTCGTATACTCCCTTCAGCCCCGGAATTTCCGCTCCGGTACCGTAGTAACACGAGACAATTTCCAGTCCGCTGTCGATACTCTGATCGCAGTGCCCGGCAACATGAACACTCTGCTCTGTACCCGGGATCGTTTCGCCAACGGCCAGCGTCGTGGGAACGGAGATAGAGGCCACGTTAATCATTTTGGGCAGATCCGGCGTGGTGCATGTCGCCTTCGCATGCGGCATAAATAACGCGGCGGTTCCCAGAACCAGTAAGAAAAAGCACTGTTTAATCATTTGCATAATCGTTAGCCTGAACGGTGGATCAGTGACACTGCGCGGCAGCGTTAATGATGCTGGTTTTCTCTTTCTCATCCGTTAGCGCATAGTCAGCGACGCAGTGCTCGTTCGCCCCCTGTCCCCAGGAAACGTAGAGATGCCCTTGCTGCGGCAGACCAGAGAGGTAGGTCTGGCCGTCATTCCCGACAATAAATTCGCTGTCCTTATCCTCGGTGGTGACCGTTGCGCCGAAGGGCAGCGGTTTACCCTTTTGCGTAAGCGTCATCAGGACGCGGTTACCCACGCGGGTATTAAAGCTGGCGCGCACCACGGCCCCGCGGGTTGGCGTCACGATCTGCGCCGCGTGGGTGACGTCGGCGTTGTCCGGTAGCGTTTCGGTATCCAGCGCGATGGTGTTGCGGCGATACGCGGTAACAAACGGCACGACGGTGTAGCCGCGGAAGTCGGTCTCGACGCCCGTCTGGTTCGTGATATGGGTTCCGTGCGTGCCCGGCGCTTTCACCAGCGCGATGGTGTCACCGAGCGGCTGGCTCAGGGTTATTCCGTTCGCATGGGCAACCACGCCGCCCTGCAAACCGACGTTCAGGGTCTGCTGATACTTATCCTGACTGACGCCTGCGCTCACTTCGCCATAGGTCGCTTTGTAATCGGCGTTGATGCTGGTGGAGTTACCGCTGCCGGTGCTGCTCAGCCCTTCCTGGATGTTCCAGTTCAGGTTGTCCTCTTTCAGCGCCGTGCCGTTCAGGCCGATGTTCTGCGTCGTGCCGTCTTTGGTGTTGTTCAGGTTGTAGGTGGCCCAGGTGTTATGCATCCAGCGGTCCAGCGGCACCGAGACGCTCAGCGAGAACTGGTTGTCGTTTGTCACCTCGTTACCGTCTTCATCGCTGTCCTGGGTGTTTTTGTTCATGCTGTAGCTGAGGCTGTAGCTCACCCCATGCCAGCTATTGTTGTAGCTGACGCTCAGGGAGGTCATGTTCTGGCTCTGGCTCCAGTACGTCTCTTTCACCATGCTCAGCGTGACCGACCCCCAGCCTTCTGGCAGCGTCTGGTCAACGGTGGCTTCGGTACGGGCGCGGCGCTGCTGGGGAGCAGACCAGTCGTCGGAGCGGGTATACGACTCCATGGTGTCGTCCAGGGTGTAAAACCCCTCGCTGTTATAGCGATAGCCCGCAAGGGTAAAGTTGGTGCCCGAACCGGCGAAATCTTTGCTGTAACGGATGCGCCATGACTGGCCCTTGCTGGACTGCTGTTTTTTCAACAGGGCTCTGGCGCGGGTTACGTCAATGGAGAACGCCCCCAGATCGCCCATGTTTTTCCCGGCGCCTATCGCCTGTGACTGATAATGGCTACTCTGCTGCACGCCGCCGTAGGCCGTGAAGCCGAAGGGTAAACCGTAGATGGCGCTTCCCTGGGCAAACGGGGTCTTTTCAACGTCTTTGTCATAAGAGCGATAACGCCCGGCGGTTACGCTGTAGCGCAGGTTTTTTTCACGCTGCAATACCGGCACGGAGGCAAACGGCACCACGAAGTGGCTTTCGCTACCGTCTGTTTCTTTCACCGTGACCTGGAGATCGCCGCTGCTGCCGGTAGGGTAGAGATCGTTAATTTCGAACGCGCCGGGGGCGACCGTGTTCTGATAAATGATGTAACCGTTCTGGCGTACCACCACCTGCGCGTTACTGTGGGCGCTGCCGCGAATAATAGGGGCATAGCCTTTCTCGCTGTCCGGCAGCATGTCGCTGTCGGATTTTAGCTCCACGCCGGTATAGGGGACGCTGTCAAAAACGTCAGAAGGTGAGGTGCTTTGGCCCACCGTCACGTCACTTTTCATCGCCACAATATCGCGTTGCGCATAGGTATAAACGGAGGTGAATTTCTGTTCCTCCTCATGACCCGTGGTGCTGCGATTCCAGGTGGAGTAGTTACGAACGCGCCATGCCCCGATGTTGAAGCCGGGACGCAGGTTAACGTACTGGCTGCTGCTATTCTCTTCACCCTGCTGGCGCGCATGGCTCTGGCTGGTGTTGACGCTGTAATTAAGCAGGCCCGCGTTGATCCCTTCGTCAAACTCTTTCGGGTCGATGTAACCGCGAGGAACCTGACCGAGCGCCTTTTGCGGAATGCTCAGCAGCAGCTGCTGATTGCGCACGCGAAAGGTCGCGGATGCCGAAGGGATGGCGTGTAGATCGGCGCACTGACCTTCTGCCCTCATCTGCGGATATTTTTGCGTTTTGATCCCGAGGCTCTTTAATTCGTCCAGTGTAAAACAAGGCTGGAGCGTGCTGGTGCCCTGTGGATCTTTAACTAAGTTGAAGGTCACGTCGCGGGTATCAATTTTATTGTTATTGATAAAGATCGCGACCTGATATTTACCTGGTGCCTGGCCGGGACCTTTTTCATAGACAGACAGATCGGTCTTTCCCTGCTGCGGGTTATCAATGTCCAGCAGGGCAGGGTTAAAATAATCATCAGCCAAAACCTGCTGCGCAAAGAACGCCATTGCCAGGCAACAAATAGCCATCAGCAATGACGAAAATCGGCAGGTGAACGGCTTTTTATGGCTGTACATGATGATTTTATTACCGGGTAATACGATTAATGAACGGGTTTAGACCATGTCTGACTGATGCTGCCGTAATCGGTAATAATGGAATACGCGACGGTAGAACCTCCGACGTTGCCAGGTAAAGCAAAATGCGTTTCAGTTTTCGGCACAGCCCAGGTGGCTTTTTTGACTTTCTGACCATTCAGGGTGAGAGTCTGAAAATTCATATAGAAAGGTGTGGGATTATTCACCACTAAATCATTCCCTTCGCGATGCCATTCAAGTTTATCGGCCACATCTTCTGGTCTGCCTTTTACCGCTGACGGGCGATAGAGCAATTTAATGCGGGTATTAATGGCAATTTGCAGCGTATTTACCCCTTCGACATGCTTCGAGGACGGGATCGCTTTAATATTCAGCCAGTACAGAGATTCCCTGTCTTCCGGTAAATTTCCTCCCGTACGGACTACGCGCAGGACGTTATCCTCTTTCGCATCCAGTCGAAAAAGCGGCGGCGTGATCAGGAACGGGGCTTTGGCCTGGTTTTTACCGCCAGAATCGACCCAGGACTGCACCAGATAATCCGTGGTATCCGGGTTTGAAAGACCGAGAGATGATTCCTTTTTATCTCCCTGATAGACCAGCCGGGTGCCATTAATCACGACCCCCGCCTGTGCCGAGGCTGCTACCAGTAAAAGAGTGCTCAGTAAATAACCGTGGCGCATAAAGATTTCTCAATAAAAAGATGAGATATTAATGCTCGCAAAAGCATTAATATCTCAGGATTGATAAGATCAGTTATAAATAACGGTGAAGGTTGATACAGAGTTAGCAGGGCCTGCGGTGACTGCCGCCTGGGTTTGAATATAACGCGCACCGAACTCCAGATCGTTAACCGCCGTGCCGGAGGCTAAAGGATATTGCTTCGAAGGGGTATACAGGCTGACAGGCTGCCCGGACGTGTCAACCAGCTGAATAGCCACACCGGTAGCCGCATCGGTATCGGGCGTTAACGCCAGCGCGGCATTATTATCCGCATCCGGGGTACCACCGAAGTTAATCGCTGCCGAGGTTACGGTTTCCGGACAATTGGTTAACTTAATATCAAACTTCGTTAATGTGCTGGTAGAGCCTGCGCCGGTAAATACCGTTTTAGATACTTTTCCCAACTGAACATCTAATGGATTACTTAATCCATTCACGACCTGGCAAGCAGAATCGATAATTTCTCCGGTGAAATTAATCTGCCCTTCACCGTTGGTTGCCGCAAATGCAGATGCAGAACATCCCACCGTTGCGGCGATAAACAACCCTAATGCAACCTTGTTCATAGTAAATCCCGATGTGTTTCTGGCAAAAACGTTGCCTGGACGTTTTCACCGTTGACCTTTAATGACTTTTCGATGTTTATTTAATCAAAAAAAGGACAGAGACGAATCTTTTGTCCCAATCACAAATATTGCAAATAATGCTTGAGTTTATTTTTTTATCTGAAAACAGCAGGTTGATAATGATCACAAAACACTATCGGGTGCGTGTCCATCGGGCTATATTGTTAACAAGATGATGCTGTCAGGAGAAATGTCGTGGATTACCGCAAAATTATCAAAGAGGTAGGGCGTGGGAAAAACCATGCTCGCGATCTGGACCAGGACACGGCCCGTGCGTTGTACACGCATATGCTGAATGGCGACGTGCCGGAGCTGGAAATGGGCGGCATTCTGATTGCGCTGCGCATCAAAGGGGAAGGTGAGGCGGAGATGCGGGGTTTTTATGAGGCCATGCAGTCGCAGACGATGCGTTTAACCCCGCCCGTCACGAAGCCGATGCCGATAGTGATCCCGACCTACAATGGCGCGCGTAAGCAGGCAAACCTCACGCCGCTGCTGGCTATTCTGTTGCAGAAACTCGGTTTCCCGGTGGTGGTGCATGGCGTGAGCGAAGATCCAACGCGCGTGCTGACAGAAACCATTCTGGAATTATTAGGCATCGAACCTACTCTCCATGCTGGCCAGGCGCAGGCCAAACTGGAGGGGAACCAGCCGGTCTATATTCCCGTGCGCGCGCTCTGCCCGCCGCTGGAAAAGCAGCTGGACATGCGATGGCGAATGGGAGTACGTAACAGCGCCCACACCCTGGCGAAGCTGGCGACGCCGTTTGCCGAAGACGCCGCGCTACGTCTTTCCAGCGTCTCCCATCCGGAGTACGTGACGCGGGTCGGACAATTTTTTGCCGAAATCGGCGGGCGGGCGCTGCTGATGCACGGGACGGAAGGGGAGATTTATGCCAACCCGCAGCGTTGTCCACAGCTGATGCTGATTGAGCCTGCCGGGACGCGGGTCGTACTGGAACGTGGGGAAGAGAACTGCGATGTGATCTTGCCCGAGTCAAAAGATCCGCAGGTCACCGCGCACTGGATCGTACAGTGTCTGGCCGGAAAGGTGCCGGTTCCTCAGTCGATCAAGCTGCAAATGGCCTGCTGCCTGCTGGCGGCAGGGGAAGTGGCATCCGTGGAAGCCGGATTGCAGCGCGTGGCACAGTCGTTTAAGTAAAAAAAAGCCCGTCCAGTGGCGGACGGGCAAACAAGGGTAACAACAGGGTCAATGAGGGTTGGAGCATCTCACCAGAGGGTATGGTGAGGGTGGAGCATAATTCGTTCGATTACTTGTAGATAACCGCAGTACCGCTCAGTTTGTTATTACCGTTAGTGGACGTGATGGTGTATCCACTTGCGCCGGCAGCGGCTGCTTTTTCCGCCAGTTTGGCTTCCAGACCGTCCAGCGTGGTCGCGCCTTCAGCACTCACCACCCCGATTTTGTTCAGATCCTGTGCCTGAGTAGAGGAGACTGGCTCTACGGCGAAAGCGCCGAAAGAGAGAGCGGACAGGGCAACAGCGGCAACAGCATATTTGATGGTTTTCATAGGTCAATTCTCGCAGGTTATTCTGTTAAAGGGACGATGTTCCGTCGATGTGATAAGTATCACGGTTTTTAGCGGAAGATAAAATCGAAGAGAATTGACGTGGTTGCTCAAAAAAATTGAATGACAAATAACTTATTGATTATTAATAAATTCAGAAGCGGAATTGACACTTCTTGTGGATGCGCTTTACAGAAGCCATCGGAAGGGCACGATTTGCTACGCGTATCGCTAAAAGTCGTGAGCGTAAAGTAAACGGCTGGCGCGGTTAACTTCGGTAAAGGAAAGTCAACGTAACTGGCTGTCTTTCGATCCTCTGCGATTATATCCTGAATGTGTCGCATTTTTCGAATCTTTCTCCTGCTGACAGGCAATACATAGCCGTACGCCAGGAATGGCTTTACGCCGTGCCTCAGGAATCGGATCTCCGCACTCTTCGCATTCCGTCAAACTTTCGCCGCGTGGAATTTCACCGCGAGCACGCGCGACCGCATCTTCAATAGTACTGTTGATCTGTTCGTTAACGGCGTCGTCATTCGCCCAGCCGGAAGCCATCATGTTCTCCTGATCTGTTTAAGCCATTCATCTTAATATGGGGTTAAAAAACGCACAGTCAAGGCGAAGGAAGGGAATGAGAACTGCATCTGCCTGGCAGATGCAGTGTGGGAAGGAAATCGATTATTTATAGATGGTCGCGGTGCCGTACATATGGTTATCACCACCGGCAGCGTTCACCACGAAGCCTTTAGCCCCTTCCTGACGCGCTTTTTCGGCCAGCTTGTCCTGAAGGTCATCAAGGTTGCTTGCCCGGCTGACAGAGACCGTCCCCGCCGCACGTAGCTGGCTGGTGTCGTTGCTGTCGGTCAGAGGTTGAACGGACCAGGCTGAGAACGATGCGCCTGCCAGCGCACCCGCAATAATAAAGGTCAGATATTTTTTCATAATCACATCCTCAGGGGAAACAACAGGTGATTCCTCTTAAGTTTAGAAGCCTGACGCGTGTGATTTAGCGCAAAAATTTGATGATGATCTGCTTATTTTTTGAACGATAAATTCTGACAATTTGTTGACAGATCATAGACATACAGGCCGCTGATTTTTGTCGTTTTTTTGTGCGACTCAGACAGATATTTACCCCCGCGCCGTCACAGGGTATCTTACGCGGCTGTTTAAAGGAGAATGCCATGACTTCCCAAAAGCCGGGATTGCACCCGCGTAACCGCCACCGTAGCCGCTACGACATGAAAGCCCTGTGCCTGAGCTGCCCCGAATTGCAGGATTTTATTGTTCAGACACCAGCCGGTGAACCGTCGGTAAACTTTGCCGATCCGCTGGCGGTTAAGACGCTGAACAAAGCGCTGCTGGCCCATTTTTATGGCGTTACGCACTGGGACATCCCGGATGGCTTTCTCTGCCCACCGGTGCCAGGACGTGCGGATTACGTCCATCATCTTGCCGATCTGCTGGCGGATGACAATGGCGGCGTGGTGCCAAAACAGGCCACCGTGCTTGATATCGGTACGGGCGCGAACCTGATCTACCCCCTGATAGGCGCACATGAATATCAGTGGCGGTTTACCGGCAGCGAGATCGGTGCTGAGGCCTTCGCCAGCGCGCAGGCCATTATCAACGCTAACCCGGGGTTAAGCCGGGCCGTTCGTCTGCGTCGTCAGAAGGATGCCGCTGCTATTTTCAACGGCATTATTCATAAGAACGAACAATATGATGCCACCCTGTGCAACCCGCCATTCCACGACTCCGCCGCCTCTGCTCGTGCGGGAAGTGAACGCAAGCGGCGTAACCTGGGCCAGGCTGAAGATGGCGCGCTGAACTTTGGCGGCCAGCAGCAGGAGCTGTGGTGCGAGGGCGGGGAAGTGGCATTTATTCTGCGCATGATTGCCGAGAGTAAGGGCTTCGGTCGTCAGGTGAAATGGTTTACCACGCTGGTCTCCCGTGGCGATAACCTGCCGCCGCTTTACCGCGCGCTGACCGACGTCGGCGCGGTGAAAGTGGTTAAAAAAGAGATGGCGCAGGGCCAGAAGCAGAGCCGCTTTATTGCCTGGTCCTTTATGGACGATAACAAACGCCGCAAATAATCGTTTCTCGGGCCGGGTAAGGCGAAGCCGCCACCCGGCTCGTTTACAGCGTCGGCTCCTGCGGAGGGAGCGGCGAAGCGGGCGGCGACAATACCTGATACGTCTGCACCGGCGCTCTCACGTTCGCCAGATCGAAGTGTTTTTTCACCATGCTGTCGAGGGCGAAGCGCACCGTCCACTGCTTCAGCGGCTGGGTGGTGAACGACACGCGCAGGGTAAAGGCAGTGTTCGTCAGCCCGACGATGCCCGCGAACGATGGTTCACCAATCACCAGCCCGCGAATATCCTCCATCTCCATCAGTTCGTTCACCGCATCCCGCAGCGCCTGCTTCGCCTTATCTGCATCTTCGTGACGATCGACATCATAATTCGCCACCACCGAACCAATGCCGCGCACAAAGTTGGCAAAGGTGGTGATCGATGACCACGGAATAATGTGGTACGCGCCGGTATCCTGACGCACGCCGACGGAGCGAATGGACATCCTCTCGACCGTGCCGGTGAGCGGACCGATGGTCACCAGATCCCCGGTATTCATCCCGTTCTCAAACTGGATAAAAATGCCGGTGATAATATCCTTCACCAGCGTCTGAGAACCGAAGGAGATCGCCAGCCCCAGCGCACCGGCACCCGCCAGCAGCGGGGCGATATTCACGCCGATTTCCGACAGCACAATCATGATGGTGATGGTACTGATGATCACCGCCAGCGCGTTGCGGCACAGGGTTAGCAGCGTGCGGGCGCGGGCGCTCGGTAGCGGCCTGCCGTGGACATCCGACACCAGACGGTTTTCGATAAGGCTTGCCAGCAGCGTCCAGCCGACGGCGGAGAAAAACAGGATCAGCGCGATACGAATAAGAATATCAACGGTCTTTTCCCCCGCGCCGTTATGCAGCCAGTTCCAGAAATCAAACAGCCCCCACGCGTTCAGCAGCAGCATAATTGCCACGCAGACCGTCAGAATACGCGCCACCTTCAGGGATACGGTCATCCAGCCATTCACCCGCTTTTGCAGTTCCGGGTAGTTACGCTGAACCTGCGGCGACAGGGTGATCGTTTTCGACAGCCAGCGGGAAAGCAGGCCAGAGACAAAGGCCGCAATGCCGATAATCGCCAGGCTTTTGAACGTCGCCCCCATCATAAATTTCAGGCTATTGCCCGGGTCGAACAGGGAGAAGAAACAGAGCACAATAAAATAGGCGCTGGCCAGCCAGTGCCACACCAGCGCAAAGGCGCGAATAAAGAGGCTGAAAAAGGAGAGGGAGCGATCGGCCAGGTGCAGCAGGCTGTCGGTGATCGCTTTTTTATTGTGGAAGATGAGGTACAGCGCCCAGACGGTAATGCACAGCATGATCAGCACGTTCGCCAGCGCCCCGAACTGCACGTTAACCTGGTTGGAAATAATCGGCACGGCAACCAACAAGCCATAACCAATCAACCCGCTCAGCACGCTAAGCCGCACCGCCCAGTATTTGGCGCTCTGATCCGAAATGGCGAAGGGGCGAAGGTCCGGCACGCGCGGGCAGAAGATCAACCGCAGGAGGGCTTTAAAGAACTCAATCAGGGCAAACGCATTGAGGAACAGTCCCTGCTGAAACGCGATGGTTTTGTTTCCGGTATTAAGTCGGTCAGCCAGCAGCTGACCGACAAACAGCGTCAGGGCCAGCAGCAGCAAATCGATGACAAACGCCCCGGTAATCATTGCCGGAAGATGCAGCCAGCTGCTTTTATGCTGATTCTTTTTGCGTCCCCACTGTCCCATTTTCCGGTAAAGCGGCCAGACAGACAGGCGCAACAGCCAGTAAAAAATGAAGACGGCACCAGCCAGAATAGCAAACTGGGTGGCGGCGGCGGAAAAGGTGTGAGGATTAAAAGGCTTATGTGAGGTGCCAACCAGGTTGCGATAGAGTTGGGCAAAACGCGACGACAGGGCTTCCCCGTAGCGGCGACTGATGTCGGTGACGTTTTCCAGCACCGTTTTTTCTTCTTCGGCTTCCGGCGGCGCAATAGCAGGAACCGGATCCTGAGGCGGCGTGGCGGCCACCTTCCTCAGCTGATCGATCAGCTCCTGCCGGGACGTGTCGTTCTCAAGCACGTCGGCAAGCGCGCCGTAAGCGGCTTTTTTCTTTTCAGCGTCTGGCTCTGGCGGCGCATTTTGCTGGGTGGCGGTGGCTCCGGTGGTGACGCCGGGAAGGGTTACAGCAAGTGATGGCGCGCTAAACAGGCTAAACAGTAGCAACAGGATCCACGGCACGGCGTCCTCCGACAAAAATATCGTGCAAAATGATAAGTATAGAGCGCGCGGAGCGGAGGGGAGTTTTTGGGAACAATCCGGCATAAAAAAGCCGGGCATGCCCGGCTCTGTGTGTGGTTATCAGGAGACGTGTTGCAGGAACTCCTGAAGGCGCTGGCTTGGTGGGTTCGCAATCAGCGTCTGCGGATTACCGTCTTCCGCGATGCGGCCCTTATCAATGAAGATCAGACGGGACGCCACTTTTTCGGCAAAGCCGATTTCGTGGGTAACGATGACCATCGTCATGCCTTCTTCCGCCAGATCCTGCATAACTTTCAGCACTTCGTGACGCAGCTCCGGGTCGAGTGCCGACGTTGGCTCATCGAACAGCATCATCTTTGGCTTCACCGCCAGCGCACGGGCAATGGCCACGCGCTGCTGCTGGCCGCCGGACAGCTCGGAAGGATAGTGGTGGGCACGCTCCGCCAGACCAACCTTCGCCAGCAGATCTTTTGCCAGCGCTTCCGCTGCCGCTTTGCTGGCCCCGCGCACGCGCAGAGGACCAAACATCACGTTTTCCAGCGCCGTGAGGTGCGGGAACAGGTAGAACTGCTGGAACACCATGCCCGCTTCCTGGCGGATCAGGCGCTCGTCAACTTTCGGATCGTTAACCTTCAGACCATCGACGATCAAATCGCCGCTGGTGATCTCCTCAAGCTTGTTAATGCAGCGCAGCAGGGTGGATTTACCGGAACCGGACGGCCCGATGATCACCACCACTTCGCCCTGCCTGATGTTCAAATCGATATTGTGCAACACCTGGGTTGGGCCAAAGTGCTTGGAAACGTTTTTAAATTCAATCACAGGATTTTCATCCTTCTTTCAAGACGACGCAGAACAAAGCTCAGGACAAGCGTGATAATCAGGTAGACAACGGCGACCGCACTCCAGATTTCCAGGGCGCGGAAGTTACCCGCGATGATCTCCTGGCCCTGACGGGTCAGCTCGGCCACGCCGATAACAATAAACAGCGAGGTGTCTTTGATGCTGATGATCCACTGGTTACCCAGCGGCGGCAGCATGCGGCGCAGCGCCAGCGGCAGGATCACGTGACGGATGGTTTCGCGACGGGAAAGACCTAACGCCAGGCCAGCTTCACTGAACCCTTTATGAATCGACAGCACCGCACCGCGGGTAATTTCCGCAATGTAGGCGCCGGAGTTGATCATGATGGTGACAACGGCGGCGCTGAACGGGTCAATGCGCAGGTCGGTGAAGGCCATCGGCAGGGCGAAGTAGATGAACATGACCTGCACCACAATGGGTGTGCCGCGGATCACTTCGATGAAAACCAGTGCGATGTGATTTGCAATCCAGCCACCGTAGGTGCGGGCGAAACCGGCGACAAGACCGATAATCAACCCGCCAACCAGACCGAGGACCGAAATCCACAGGGTCATTTTAGCGCCTTCAAGCAAGAGTGGAATGACAGGCCAGATGGCGCTCCAGTCAAACTGCATGATGTATTCCTGTATACCGTGGTGAAAAACGAAAAACGTAGGCCCGGTAAGCGTAAGCGCCACCGGGCGTTACAAACCTGAAGTCAGGTGAAATTATTTAGGCTCGGTACCGAACCATTTTTTGTAGATTTCGTTATAGGTGCCGTTCTCTTTCAGGGTTTTCAGCGCGCCGTTAACTTTGTTACGCAGGTCGTCGCTGCCTTTCGGGAATGCAATACCGTACTGCTGAGCTTCCAGAGAATCACCTACCGCTTTGAACTTGCCGTTACCGGCAGTTTTGATGAAGTAAAGGATGTTAGGCGTATCGTGCAGCACCGCATCCGCGCGGTTGGTGCCCAGTTCCATGTAAGCGTTGTCGATGTTCGGGAACTGACGCAGGTCTTTGGTTTTGATGTTGGCTTTCGCGTAATCAACTGAGCCAGTGCCGCTCTTCACGGCGACCACTTTACCGTCGAGATCTTTCACGCTTTTCACATCGTTGTTATCCGCTTTCACCATCACCAGCAGGCCGCTTTTGTAGTAGCCGTCAGAGAAATCGATGGCCTTTTTACGCTCTTCGGTAATGGTGATGCCTGCCAGCGCCAAGTCAACGTTTTTGGTTTGCAGTGCCGGGATAATGCCGCTGAAGTCCATTGGCTTCAGGGTGTAATCCAGTTTGAGTTCTTTTGCGACAGCGGCCCACAGATCCACGTCAAAACCAACGTATTTATCACCCTGTTTAAATTCAAACGGTACGAACGCCGTGTCCGTCGCCACAACCAGTTTGTCGGCAGCCTGCGAGGACACCGCAAACGCCAGGGTAAGTGCAGCCAGTGAAACTTTTAATACAGACTTCATAGCATTTCCTTTTATATCCACGGGGCGATCCCCTGCGAGAACCTCAGGCACAATGAAAAAATCATGCCAGTTTTACAAGCTGTTGTTTTGCAAAGGGGATGATGTCACGCATTGCACGAAAAGCGTGGCAATCCTGCCAGGTTGCACCAGAATGGAGCACCGTTTTGGTGCGCTTCGTTAAGGTCTTCTGACAGGGGGATATTTAGCGCAGAATCTGACGAAAAAACAATCTTCCGTTAACGGTTGTGTGAGGTGATTATTACATTTTATTCACTTTTGCGGCCGTTGCGGGCAAAAGTGCGCACCATAAATGTGCAAAACCCCCGCCAGGGGCGAGGGTTATTCGGAAAATCCGCAGGGATTATTCGATGTTGGACTCAATGAACCACAGGAACTGATCCAGGTCGCGTGATGCGGCAGTGAAGATATCAGCAGTATCTTCATCTTTGGCTTCGCCAATCGCTTTACGAACATCATTCGCCACAATCGCGTAGCGGTCCGCCAGCTCTTTCAGGTGATCCTGAACGGTATGGATATCCAGCGGATAGCTTTTCAATGGCGTTTTGCTGTTGATCACCTGTGTGGTACCCAGTGCCACGCCACCCAGCTGTACGGCACGTTCGGCCATGGTATCCAGGTGAGTCACCAGTGCTGTGCGGAAGCCATCCAGCATTTCATGAACGGCAATAAAGTTTGCACCGCGCATATTCCAGTGAGCCTGTTTGGTGATCAGCGAAAGATCGATGAACTGGACCACCTGGCGATTCAGCAGCTCAATGGTCGCTTTTTTATCGCTATCCGATACATCGTTACGGGTATAAAGCAGATTAGACGCTTTCGTTTTCACCAGTTTAGCGGTACTCATAATCTCATATCCTCTTGATGTTTGTGTCCCAGGTAATTACGGGACTAAGTATAGCACCGGATTTTTTCTCTGCGGTTTGGCTCTGCCTATTGGTTTAATAGTGAAAGTAAGATTGTATTATCAACTGATTGAAAAATAAGTAGTTTATTAAAGTTGATACAGATCAATCTTAATTCATTCTTCGGGAAGCCGGGCAGGTGAAATATTTTGGCAATACAAGATAGTTTGTAAGAAATTATTTGAAGTACTGACGAGGCGTATATTCTGCATGGCGGGTTAGCCATGCAGAATTTAAGGCCTAGTTGAGATCGATTTTTTGCACTTTAGGTTCCGGGCGCATGGTCAGGGTGGAGCCCATTGACGCCGCGATAATGGAACAGAGCGCCAGCGTTTGTACCAGGGTCAGGGTTTCACCGAGGAAAATCATTCCTGAGATGGCGGCCAGCGCGGGCTCCATGCTCATGAGCGTACCAAAAATGCGTGTGGGCAGGCGCGTCAGGGCGATCATCTCCAGAGAGTAGGGCAGGGCCGTAGAGAGAATGGCAACCGCCAGACCAACCGGCAGGATTGACCACTGCCATATTGAGTCTGTCGCTTGTGCCATTCCGATTGGGACAAAGATTACGGCGGCAATTAGTGAGCCTAAGGCGACCGTCGCGGGGCCGTGCTCTTCGCCCGCACGCTGGCCAGTGAGAATATACACCGCCCAGCATGCCCCCGCGCCCAGCGCCAGAGCTGCCCCTGTCAAATCGATTTGTGAAACGCTTTGCCCGAGCGGCAGCAGGAACCATAGCCCCAGCACGGCCAGTATGACCCAGATAAAATCTACCGGACGACGAGAAGAGAAGAGGGCAACCGCCAGCGGGCCGGTAAATTCAAGCGCGACCGCGATCCCCAGCGGGATAGTCTGAATAGAGAGATAGAACATGTAGTTCATCCCTCCCAGTGCCAGCCCATAAAAAAGCAGTGGCAGTCGCTGCTCCTTTTTAAACCGTAGCCGCCAGGGTTTAAAGATAACCACGAGGATCAGGGTGCCTAATGCGATACGCAGCGCCGTGACGCCGGGCGCACCAACCAGCGGAAACAGCGATTTTGCCAGCGACGCGCCGCTTTGTATGGACATCATCGCGATAAGTATGACTGCCACCGGCATCCAGACCGACGATTTACGGGGTAAACCTGGCATCCTTTCTCCTGTCAATTTTTGTCAAAAGAGGTAAAAGTCGCAGTGTAATGGAAATAAGCTGCGACGGTTGAGCTACTGTTGAAAAAAATCCAGGGAAAATCCGTAAAATGAGGAAAGGTTGATGCTTTTATCGCCTGAAAGATTAGGAATAATCTGGATGAACTTTCTGGCGATGACGCGCACTATTAGCGTTTGAAGGTGAAAATCTGGAGTTATTTTAACAAGATAGCTGGTGCTGGAAATGTTCTGTTACAGGAAAGGTCGCATTAGACATCGTGAATGACAAAGAGTTTCACAGATTTTTTTGATATATTTAAAACTTACGGACTTACTTGAAGCACATTTGAGGTGGTTATGAAAAAAATTGCATGTCTTTCAGCACTGGCAGCTGTTCTGGCTGTTTCCGCAGGTACCGCTGTAGCGGCAACTTCTACTGTAACTGGTGGTTACGCTCAGAGCGATATGCAGGGCGTGATGAACAAAACCAACGGTTTCAACCTGAAGTACCGTTACGAGCAAGACAACAACCCGCTGGGTGTGATCGGTTCTTTCACTTACACCGAGAAAGATCGTACTGAAAATGGCTCTTACAATAAAGGTCAGTACTACGGCATCACCGCGGGTCCTGCTTACCGCCTGAATGACTGGGCAAGCATCTACGGTGTTGTAGGTGTTGGCTACGGTAAATTCCAGCAGACCGAAAACCAGGGTCTGAACCGTACTGCAAGCAACAGCGACTATGGTTTCTCCTATGGCGCAGGTATGCAGTTCAACCCAATCGAAAACGTTGCTCTGGACTTCTCCTATGAGCAGAGCCGTATCCGCAACGTTGACGTTGGCACCTGGATCGCGGGCGTAGGTTACCGCTTCTAATCACTTCGGTGAGCCAGTAAAAAATCCGCCCTTTGAGGCGGATTTTTTTGTTTGTACCCTCTCCCCGTGGGAGAGGGCCAGGGTGAGGGCATTAGCCCGCACGAAACGGCAGAAATTACTTACTCTTAATATCGAAAATATCCGTCCCAAGATGGTTATAGTCGACTTTCTGTAACTTAAAGTTGGTAATGTAAACTGGCGGGCCCTTCTTCCCGGAGATAAACGGGTAATCATTTTTTATCTCTTTCGCCTTAATCCCCGTCCACTGTGAGAAGAATTTCAGGAAATCGTTCGCGGAACGGCGCGCTTTTATAATGCGATGCGTTTTGTCATCACTCGACAGCACCATAAACGGTACCTGGAAGTTCTGCTGGAACTTGTCATCGTGGGCCAGATACTGCACCTCTTTACCGCGCTCCTTAAACGCCAGGCCGTGGTCAGAGAAATAGACCATCGAGAAGCTGTCGCCGCTGTTGCGCAGCTGCCCGTACAGCTTGCTGAGCAGATCGTCGGTTTGCGTCATGGTGTAGAGGTAGCAGGACGTCTCTTTGGATTGCACAAACTCCGCATATTTTCCCCCGGTACGATCGCATGCCTGCGGGTGTGACCCCATCAGGTGCAGGACAATCAGCTGCGGCTGGGTGCGCTGGGTGGCAAAGACCTGCGCCGTCATTTTTAGCAACGCTTCATCTTTTGTGTTTTTATCGGCTTCGAAATCACCGCTTTTCAGGAACTGTACCTCGTCGGCACGCTTCGCGATGCTGGCGATGGCGGTATCATATTCGCCGATCTGTCCCTGGTTAGAGAACCACCATGTCTGAAAACCTGCCCGGTTGGCCAGGGTGACAAAATTATCCTGAAACTGCGGTTTTCCATCCACCACGCGGTTGAGCGTCAGACCGAGTGATTTCTGCGTCGAGCCGCTGGCCGCCACGTAGTCGGTAAACAGCGTACCGTTAACGGCGCTGGCAAACGGCGTGTTATCCCAGTGACCGCCAAACGCGCCGAGCGCATCGCGACGCGCGCTTTCTCCGATCACCACCACGTAGGTGTGATACTTCGGTTTCACCGCCAGCACGTTCCAGGTGTCTTTCATGGTGGAAAGCTCGGCCATACGTGCCTGCTCGTCGAGCACTTCCTCGTTATTCACCACCACGTCTTTGACGAAGCGAAACACCGGATACCCGGTATCTTTAAGCTTAAACACGCCGCCCCAGGCCAGATTTTGTACCGGCGCAACAAAAAACGTCACCACGCTAAAGGCCAGGCACAGGCTTTCAATTTTACCCCATGCTTTTTTCCCGACGGGCTTACGGCGAACCGCAATCACGCCGAGGGCAAAAATGAAAAGGCCAACCACGTAGTTGTACCACGGAAAGATCGTCAGGATCTCTGTGGACTCTTCCATATTGGTGGAGTGGAGCGCCAGCAGGGTATTAAAGTTTGGCGCGCCATAGGCCTGGCCAAACGGGAAATAGGCGGCAGCAACCAGAGAACAGATCCCGATAAGCACCTTCTGCATGCGCGGTGCGCTTCGCCAGAGAAGGTGAAGAATACAGGTGAACCCGACGGCATAAAGCAGGCTAAAGGGGTAGCCAAGAGCAAAGTTAATCAACAGCGATTGCAAAAAATAGAATCCCGTCCACGGGCTTAAGCCCCGGCTGCGGGTAACAAGTGTATCAATCAGGGTTACGTTCATAGATCACTATCACGAAAACGCCATGTGCTCACCCTGGCGTCAAGGGTCAAAGCCTGCCGGACAGTGCGTGGAAAGGGAATGAGAGGTCCGCTTCAGCGAGCCGCAAATTGTGCAGGGCTGCAAGAAGATAGTGCGAGCGTGAATTAAGGTCAACAGTTGCTAAACAGATGTTTTGCGAAGGGGGCTGCAAATACGCAAAAATAATCGGGAACAGGCCAGCTTACAGCGAAAGTGTGACATGAAAATGAAGCGGCGTACCGCGACGCCGCTTAGTGGGAAGAGTTGTCGTCCTGCTGGGGTTTGGCGTTAAACATATCGCACAGCATGTTCAACAGCATCAGGCGCACTTTAAAAGGAGAGTGGGTAAACACGATCATACACCTCTTGAATTCGTTCATAAGACCTCCTGATTCATGATCCCTTCGATCCGTGAAGGGTGACTGCATTACATACAGATATAGCACAGGCTATATTGTATAGCTATGGCTAATTCGTTAATTTTTTGTGCTTGTAGAGCTATGGTTTACAATGTGCGCTCCGTTACAGGGCGCTGGAAGCGTCAACCCCATTGAGGAAGCACAATGAACCGTCGCGCAGGTAAGCCAATAACAAAAAAAACGACGCAACTGGTGAACGTTGAAGAGCATGTGGAAGGCTTCCGCCAGGTGCGCGAGGCGCATCGCCGGGAGCTGATTGATGATTATGTCGAACTGATCTCTGATCTGATTCGTGAGGTTGGAGAAGCGCGCCAGGTGGATATGGCCGCACGCCTTGGGGTGTCGCAGCCAACCGTTGCCAAAATGTTAAAACGTCTGGCGTCGGTCGGGCTGATCGAGATGATCCCCTGGCGCGGGGTGTTTCTCACCGCTGAAGGCGAAAAACTGGCGCAGGAGAGCCGCGAGCGCCATCAGATCGTCGAGAATTTTTTACTGGTGCTGGGCGTCAGCCCGGAAATTGCCCGTCGGGATGCCGAAGGTATGGAACACCACGTCAGCGAAGAGACGCTGGTGAAGTTCCGCGAATTTACGCTCAAATACGGTCCCTCCGCTGAATGAACATCCCCGGCTTGCAGGCCCTGAAACGCGATCGCTTTTTCCATCTTTTACTTATCACTGGCGTTGGGCTCAGCGTCTTTGTGCCCTTCACGCCGCACACCTGGCCGGCGGCCATAGACTGGCGCACCATTATTACCCTGAGCGGTTTGATGATGCTCACCAAAGGCGTGGAGCTGAGCGGCTATTTTGACGTGCTGGGGCGCAAAATGGTGCGCCGCTTCGCCACCGAGCGCAAGCTGGCCCTGTTCATGGTCTTTTCGGCGGCGCTGCTGTCGACGTTTCTCACTAATGACGTGGCGTTGTTTATCGTGGTGCCGCTTACGCTCACGCTGCGTAAGCTGTGCGAAATACCGGTTACCCGTCTGATTATCTTTGAAGCGCTGGCCGTCAATGCGGGCTCGCTGCTCACGCCGATCGGTAACCCGCAGAACATTCTGCTGTGGGGACGCTCCGGCCTGTCGTTTACCGCATTTACCGGGCAGATGGCGCCGTTGGCGCTGGCGATCGTGGCGTCGCTGCTGGCGGTGGGCTGGTTTGCTTTCCCGAATAAATCGTTGCAGTACCACAGCGGTACAACCGGGCCCCAGTGGCAGCCGCGTCTCGTCTGGAGCTGCCTGGGGCTGTATATCGTTTTTCTTATCGCGCTGGAGTTAAACCAGGCGCTGGCTGGCGCGCTGCTGGTGGCGTGTGGCTTCCTGTTCCTCGCCCGGCGGGTGCTGGTGAGCGTTGACTGGACGCTGCTGCTGGTGTTTATGGCGATGTTTATTGACGTCCATCTGCTGATCCAGCTCCCGGTATTGCAGAACGTTCTCCATAGCGTTGGCGGTCTGTCGCAGCCGGGATTATGGCTGACGGCGATTGGTCTCTCGCAGGTGATCAGTAACGTGCCGTCCACCATTTTGCTGCTTAACTATGTTCCCCCTACGGTACTGCTGGCGTGGGCGGTCAACGTCGGCGGCTTTGGGCTGCTGCCCGGCTCGCTGGCTAACCTCATCGCCCTGCGGATGGCCAACGATCGCCGCATCTGGTGGCGCTTCCATTTATGGTCAATCCCGATGCTGCTCTGGTCAGCGGCGGTCGGTTTCGGACTATTCCTTCTCATATAGTGCGCAATTTGTCAGTTTTTCCTGGCAAATGTATAGCAACGTCCTAGCTTTAGTGAACGGCATAGTGTGATGCCGCTCACTGACAGGACCGTTGCTGAACTATGGCAGAAGATCAAAACCCACCTGCTGACGAGCAGGATCAAAACAATAACGAGCGCAAGCGCCCGGGGAAAAAACCGTTAATTATCCTTGGTATCGTGGTCATCGTGATGGTGATTGTGGCGCTGGTCTGGTGGTTTTTAACCCGTAACGAAGAGACCACCGACGACGCCTTTACCGATGGCGACGTAGTGACCATTGCCCCAAAAACGGCAGGCTACGTCACAGAACTTCGCGTACGGGATAACCAGCGCGTGAAAAAAGGGGATGTGCTGGTGGTGATCGATCCGCGTGATACCACCGCCCAGCGCGATCAGGCTCAGGCCCAGCTTGGGCTGGCGCTGGCGCAGCTGCATCAGGCCCAGGCGCAGCTGGCGCTCTCGAAGGTGCAATATCCCGCCCAGCGTGATGAAGCCAAAGCCCAGGTACTTAAAGCCCAGGCGGATATGGCCAACGCGCAGGCGGAGTACCGCCGTCAGCGCGGCGTTGACCCGCGCGCGACCACGCAACAAAGTATCGATGCCGCGAACGCTCAGCTGCGCAGTGCCCAGGCTGGCCTTGCCAGCGCGCAGGCGCAGCTGGAAGTGGCGGAGCAGGTACAGCTGCAAATTCGCCAGCAGGAGACCAACGTCGAAGCGCGCGAACGCCAGGTCGATCAGGCCAGAGCGCAGCTGGAAACCGCCAACCTGAATCTCTCTTATACCGAAGTCCGCGCCCCGTTCGACGGTTTTGTCACCAAACGCAACGTCCAGCCCGGTACGCTGGTGCAGGCAGGTACGGCGCTGTTCTCGCTGGTTTCCCCGAACGTGTGGGTGGTGGCGAATTTCAAGGAGTCGCAGCTTGAGCGCATGAAGCCGGGCGACAAAGTGACCGTGTCCGTCGATGCCTGGCCGGATATGGAGCTGGAAGGCCATATCGACAGCATCCAGCAGGGCAGCGGCTCGCGCTTCTCCGCCTTCCCGTCGGAAAACGCCACCGGTAACTTTGTGAAGATCGTTCAGCGCGTACCGGTGAAAATCGTGATTGACAAAGGGCTGGATCCGAACAAGCCGCTGCCGCTGGGGCTGTCGGTTGAACCGAAGGTCACCGTGGAATGACGGATCACAGCCACGATAACTGGAAGCCAGCCAGTAACCCGTGGGCGGTGGCGATTGTGGTCACCCTGGCGGTGTTTATGGAAATTCTGGACACCACCATCGTCAACGTGGCGCTGCCCCACGTCGCGGGGTCGCTCTCGGCCAGCTATGACGAATCCACCTGGGTGCTCACCAGCTACCTGGTGGCGAACGGCATCGTGCTGCCGATTTCGGCCTTTCTCAGCCGCCTGTTTGGCCGCAAACAGTTCTTCCTGATCTGCATTGTGATGTTCACCATCTGCTCGTTCCTGTGCGGTATCGCCACCGAGCTATGGCAAATCATCCTGTTCCGCGTGATGCAGGGGTTCTTTGGCGGCGGGTTGCAGCCTACCCAGCAGTCGGTGCTACTCGACTACTTTAAGCCGGAGGACAGGGGCAAAGCCTTTGGCCTTTCATCCATTGCCATTATCGTCGCGCCGGTACTCGGCCCCACGCTGGGGGGCTGGATCACCGATAACTACTCCTGGCGCTGGGTGTTCTTTATCAATATCCCGGTAGGGATTGTGACGGTGCTGGCCATCTATCAGCTGCTGGAAGATCCGCCGTGGGAGAAAAAGTCGGAAGAGAAGCTCACCGTCGACTGGACGGGGATCGGCCTGATCGCCCTCGGTCTTGGCTGTTTGCAGGTGATGCTCGACCGGGGCGAAGATGATGACTGGTTTTATTCGAACTTTATCCGCACCTTCGCAGTACTGACGCTGGTCGGTATTATCGGCGCGATCTACTGGCTGATGTATGCCAGAAAGCCGGTGGTGGATCTGCACTGTATGAAGGACCGCAACTTTGCGATCTCCAGCCTGCTGATGGCGGGGATGGCGATGATCCTGTACGGCAGTTCGGTGGTTATTCCGCAGCTGGCGCAGCAGGATTTGGGCTATACCGCCACCTGGTCCGGGCTGGTGCTCTCGCCCGGCGCGGTGCTGATTGTGCTGACCATCCCGCTGGTGCTGAAGCTGATGCCGGTGGTGCAGACGCGCTGGATCATCGCCTTCGGCTTTACCTGCCTGGCGGTGTCGTTCTTCTGGTCCCGCACGCTGACGCCGGATATCGATTTCGAAACGCTGGTGCTGTTCCGCAGCGCTCAGTCGATTGGACTGGGGTTCCTGTTTGTGCCCCTCACCACAATTGCTTTTATCTCGATCCCGAGGCGGCTTAACGCCGACGCGGCGGCGCTGTTTACCATGTTCCGCAACGTGGCCGGCTCGATTGGGATTTCGCTCTCGACGGCGGCGATCACCGAGCGCTCGCAGGCGCACAGCGCGCATCTGGCTTACCACGCTTCGCCGTTTAACGAGCAATTCCAGCTGGCGATTCGCGAAAGCGCCCAGGCGATCCAGAACTTCACCACTCAGGTGGGCGATCCGACCGACATTGCCACCGGACGGATGTACCAGACGATGATCGAGCAGTCGCGCTTTCTGGCCTACATTGACGTCTTCACCATTCTGAGCGCGGTGGCCTTATTACTGATTCCGTTTTGTTTGTTGCTCTCGCCGGTTAAGAGCGAGGGGAGTGCAGGAGCACACTGATGATACACAGACGTTTACACCCCCTGATGATAATGATGCTGCTGGTGGGTTGCGCCGTCGGGCCGGACTACCAACAGCCTGCACCGCTCGCCACCACGCACTGGAACGATAAGGGCGACAGCGCGGTGAAATCGCAAACTTCCTCCGCCGCCACTAACCCGCGCTGGTGGAAAACCTTCGGCTCGCCGCAGCTCGACAGCCTGATTGAACGCGCCATCGCCGGAAATCTGACGCTACAGCAAACCGTATTACGCATTGCCGGGGCGCGCGAACAGATTAACCAGGCCGGCGGGGCGTTTTTCCCGTCGGTGAATGGCAATGTGCAGGCGACGCGCCAGCAGCTTGGGCTGGAAGGGGAGCTAAAATCCCACGGTGTGTACGACCAGTTGAATAATGTCGATCCTGAACTGCGGGGCGCGTTAGGCCCGCTGACGCAGCCGATTAACCTCTATCAGGGCAGCTTCGACGCCCAGTGGGAAATCGACCTGTGGGGCAAGGTGCGCCGTCAGGTAGAAGCGGCCGAGGCGCAGCAGCGGGCAGCGATCGAGCAGCGTAACGATGCGCTGGTCTCGCTGGAAGCCGAAGTGGCGCGGGCGTGGCTACAGCTGCGTGGGGCGCAGAGCATCATTGCCACGCTTAATACGCAAATTGAAAGCGCACAGCAGACGCTGGAGCTGACCGAAAGCCGCCAGCGGGGCGGGCTGTCGCCGCAGATGGACGTGGAGAACGCCCGGGCGCAGCTGGGCAATCTTGAAGCCCAGCTGCCGCAGTATCAGGCGCAGGAACGCCAGGCGATGAACGGGCTGGCGATCCTCCTTGGTAAGCCGCCGGGCGCGCTGGATGCCGAACTGCAATCCGTACAGCCGATGCCTGCCCTGCCGGATATTGTGCAGACCGGTATTCCGTCCACCCTCGCACGCCGTCGCCCGGACGTGCGCGAAGCGGAGGCGAATCTCCATGCCGCCACGGCGCAGATTGGCGTCTCGGTGGCAGAGCTGTTCCCGAGCTTTACCCTCTCCGGGCAGTTTGGCTTGCGCAACAGCGAATCCAACTGGCTAACCGACTGGAGCAGCCACTTCTACAGCTTTGGCCCGCAGGTTTCCATACCGATTTTCCAGGGCGGACGGCTGGTCTCCAGCGTTAAGGTGGCGCGCGCGCAGCAGGGGGCGGCGGTGCTGGACTATCGTCAGACGGTGCTGACGGCGCTCGGCGACGTTGAAAACGCGCTGGTGAGCTATCGCACCGACCAGCAGCGTGAAGCGGGCCTGGCGAAAACCATCGACGCGCTGCAAAACGCCTTTGATCTCGCCAGCGACAGCTACCGGCAGGGGATCGCCAGCTTTATTGACGTGCTGGACGCCCAGCGTCAGCTCGCTCAGGCCGAACAGCAGCGGGCGCAGGCGCAGGTGCAGAGCGCGCTTGATCTGGTGGCGCTCTACAAAGCCCTCGGCGGCGGCTGGGAGCCGTATCAGCAGGTGCGGCTGCCAGACTACAGCGTCTTTGGCGACGCCCCGCGCGGATAATCTTTTAACAGCGATGACTCTGGCCGGATCCGCGCAGCGAATCCGGCCTTTTTATTGGGCGCGAAATTAATATTTTGGCCGGACAAATTTAAGCATTATTTAACCAACATCAGGTTAATGACTGGCACAATAATTCCGTTCTTACTTACTTAAGGGAACTAAGAATGAGTTGGAATAAAGATGTTGCTGTTTCGTATCTCCGTTCACACGCGCTGGGGCACTCTCATAGTGAATGTGCTAAGTTTACCCGTCTGGCGATTCTGGCTGGAGGTGTTAAGGTGCCTAATACAGATTATGCAAAAGATTATGGGGCGGAATTATTACGTGCTGGATTCCGTGAGCTGCCGCCCGGTTCGACTTTAATAGCTGGCGATGTGGCTGTGATACAGCCTTATCCCGGAGGAAACGGCATAGGTCACATGACTATGTATGACGGCACGCAGTGGATTTCTGATTTTGTTCAAAAAAGCATGTATCCGGGGCCTGGGTACCGCAAAATGCAACCATCATTTAAAATTTACAGGATGCATTGATGAAAAGGATATTTTTATCAGTCGCTATATTGCTGGTGGGATGTAGTTCTGCTGCCAGTCAAGATCAGAGTGCGAAAGATACTACCGAATCATTTTATAAATCCTATCTTTGTGCATTCGGCAGTAATGAAGCCAGGCCCTATCCTGCCGACGAACTGCGTAAATATGTTTCTGCTGATACTATTGCTCGCATTGGTGCTATTCAGGAAATCCCGGAACAAGAATTAATAGAGTCTGACTATTTTACGTATACCCAGGATTACGCCCGCGAATGGATACCTGCGTTACGGGTGGAAAACGTAAGGCCATTTTTAAACGGGGAAGTAGTCCAGGTGATGGAAGGGGCAGGTGGCGGGAGGAGCATTCACCTTGAAGTATTTCTTCGTCGTGAAGATGATGCATGGAAAATCTACCGCGTTCGTGACTTAACGAACAATCACGAGCATCCCATATTCAATGCCGGAGCAATTGCTCAGGCAAAAGTTGCAGCCGAACGCGGGCTTTAAACGTTAAACAGGAACTTAGCCTCGGCAACTGCCGGGGCTTTTTATTTCCATCAACCTCACAAAAAACGATCCACACCTTTGATCGACATACCATCTTCGCCTATATGACTAGTCATGAAATTTAAATGACTAGTCATAAAGGGAGCAACCATGAACAAATCACTGCCAGCCAACTTTTTATGGGGCAACTCGGTATCCAGCATGCAGACGGAAGGGGCCTGGAATGAGGGCGGGAAGGGGATGTCGGTGTATGACATTCGGGAAGCCGGTGAAAACATCTCTGACTGGAAAGTGGCGACCGACTCCTACCACCGCTACCGGGAAGATTTCGACCTGATGCAGGATCTGGGCATGAACTGCTACCGCTTCCAGATCTCCTGGAGCCGCATCTGCCCGCAGGGTGACGGCGAGTTCAACGACGAGGGCATCGCCTTTTACGACCGCTTTATTGACGATTTGCTCGCCCGCGGTATCGAGCCGATGGTCTGTCTCTACCACTTCGATATGCCGCTGGCGCTGGCGCAGGAGTACAACGGCTTCAACGATCGCCGCGTGGTGGACGCCTTTATCCGCTACGGCAAAAAGATGATCGACTGCTTCGCTGACCGGGTGAAGTACTGGCTGACCTTCAACGAGCAGAACATTTTCCATATGCCGGAAGCTTTTCGCATTTCCGGTTACATGAAAGGTGAGCAAACCCTGCGCGAGCTGTATGAGCTTCAGCACCATGCGATGGTGGCGCACATGACTCTGACCGAATACCTGCACCAGACTAAGCCGGGCAAGCTGATGGGCGGCATGCTGGCGCACCAGCTGATTTATCCGGCCACCTGCAAACCGCGCGATATCTTCTGCGCCCAGCAGTACGACGAATTCCTCAACCAGAACCTGCTGCGCGTCTTCGCGGGCCAGGGCTACAGCCCGGCGGTAATGGCGGTGGTGGAGCAGGAGGGCTTCGGCGATATCTACCGCGCAGACGATCTCGCGCTGTTTGCGCGCACGAAGAACGACTTTATGGCCTTCAGCTACTACGCCAGCAAAACGCTGGACAGCGATGCCATCCCGGAAGGCACGCCGGTTAACTATTACCTGCTGCACGGCGAGAAAAACAATCCGTACCTGAAGGCCACCGAGTGGAACTGGCAGATCGATCCGCTGGGCTTTCGCACCATCATCACCCGCTACGCCAACGACTGGCGGATGCCGGTATTCCCGATTGAGAACGGTATTGGGGTGATTGAGTCCTGGGATGGCGTGAATCCGATTGAGGATACCTACCGCATCGACTACCACCGGGCGCACATCGAGGCGATGAAAGCGGCAATATTCGAGGATGGGGCAGAGGTGATGGGCTATCTCGGCTGGGGGTTGATTGACATTCTCAGCTCGCAGGGTGACATGCGCAAGCGCTACGGCGTGGTCTACGTCAACCGTGAAAATCACGACCTGAAAGACCTGAAGCGCGTGCCGAAGAAGAGCTACGCGTGGTTAAAACAGGTTATCCATACCAACGGACGCGAGATGTAAGCCGTACGCTGCCGGGCCGTTTTTGTGACTGATTAATGGGAACACTCCGCTATGTCTGAAACAAAAATAACACCGCACATGCAGTCTTTTGTCGATAAATTTGTAGAGTTCTCGGCGCGCCTGGCAAACCAGGTGCATCTTCGCTCCCTGCGCGATGCCTTCGCCACGGTAATGCCGATTTTCATCCTTGCCGGTCTGGCGGTGCTGGTGAATAACGTGGTGTTCCCGTGGATTTTTGCGGGCGACACGCTTACGCAGTTTAAGGTGTGGGGCGAGGCGATTATCAACGGCACGCTGAACATCGCCGCGCTGCTGCTGGCCCCGATGATCGCCTGGTCGCTGGCGCGCAACAAAGATTTCGACAATCCGGTCTCGGCAGTGGTTATCGCCGTCAGCAGTTTCATTATCATGATGCCGATGCGCTTACAGATTACCCCCGTCGGCAGCGACGCCACGGTAAACGTCACCCAGGTGCTGACGTTCGCCAACATTGGCTCCACCGGGATTTTCGCCGGGGTGCTGATTGGGCTGCTCTCAACCGAGCTGTTTATCGCCATTTCACGGCTGAAGGCGCTGCACATTTCGCTCGGGGAGAACGTACCGCCAGCGGTGAGCAAATCCTTTACCGCGCTGATCCCAACGATCCTCACGCTCTCCCTGTTTGCGGTGCTGGCGGCCATACTGGCGAACGTGCTGCACACGGATCTGATCCATCTCATTACGACATTTATTCAGCAGCCGCTGCGGTTGATCAACACCAGTCTGCCCGGGACGATTTTCATCTACAGCTTCGGTAACTTCCTGTTCACGCTCGGTATTCATCAGTCGGTGGTCAACAGCGTGGTGCTGGAGCCGTTCCTGCTGATCAATACCAATGAAAATATGCTGGCCTTCGCCAACGGCCAGCCGATCCCGCACATCATCAACAACATCTTTGTGCCGACCTTTGGCATGGTGGGCGGGACGGGCAGCACAATCTCATTGCTGATCGCTATCTTCATCTTCTCAAGACAGAAATCAGCGAAGCAGGTGGCGCGTCTGTCGCTGGCGCCGGGTCTGTTCAACATCAACGAGCCGGTGATTTTCGGCCTGCCGATAGTCTTTAACCTGCCGCTTATGATCCCGTTTGTGCTGCTGCCTGCTATCGGGATTTACTTTGCGTGGCTCTGTACCACGCTGGGGTTCATGTCGCGCTGCGTGGTGATGATCCCGTGGACGACCCCGCCGATCCTCAGCGCCTGGCTGGCGACGGCGGGGGACTGGCGGGCGGTGGTGGTGCAGTTGGCAATCATCGTATTTGGTGTATTCTTCTACCTGCCTTTCCTAAAGGTGGCCGAGCGAGTGGCCTTGAAAAACAGCGGGATAGAAAACTAACTGAAAGGAAGGAAGATGGCGGCGAAGTACATCACCATAGCGCGGGAAATTAAGAAACGCATTATTACCCAGCAGTACGCCGCCAATGAACCGCTGCCGGACCAGTTCGCGCTGGCGGCGGAGTTCAGCACCAGCCGGATGACCATTCAGCAGGCGATGCGCCAGCTGATCGTTGAAGGGCTGGTCTATACCCGACAGGGGCAGGGCACGTTCATCCGCAAAAATTTCCTCCAGCTTTCCCAGTGGGATCTCTCCGGCAGCGACTACTTCGGGGCGACCAAAACCTGGGAACATTTAGGCACGGTGAGCAGTCAGGTTGTGCACTTCGAACTGCGCTTCCCGAACGAGAAAGAGCAGGCATCGCTGATGATAAATCCGGATACGCCGATCTATGACTTTATCCGTCTGCGTTTACTGAACGGTGAGCCGATGTCTCTGGACGCCACGGTAATGCCGCTCAATCTGGTCCCCGGTCTGAACAAAACCCATCTTGAAAGTTCGGTATTCCGGTATGTGCAGGAGACGCTGGGGCTGAAGATCATGGGATCGTATCGGGTGGTGCGGGCGCTGAAGCCCAGTGCGCTGGATATGCAGCACCTTGTCTGCGAGCCAACCGACCCGGTGCTGGAGGTAGAGCAGGTGATCTATCTGGAAGATGGTACGCCGCTGGAGTACGCCCATTGTCACTATCGCTATGACCATGGCGGCATCGTTATCGTGAATAACGGATAAAAAAAAGCGGACTTCAAGGTCCGCTTTTTTAATTATCACGATTAGTTTAAACGCACCGGCATACCGGAACGGTTCTGAATCGCCTGGTCAACGATGGTCGTGTCAACATCCGCCTGAGAGGTGACGGACTGCACCGCGCTGGTCAGCTTAATCGGTACGATTTCGTTGTTGTTGATCTGATCTTCGCTGGTGGACAGCGGGTTATGCACTTCAATGTAACGGCTGCCGTCCGGCTCTGACGTCGCTTTCACCGGTTCGTTAATGAACTGCACGCGCGTACCAACCGGCACGTTATCGAACAGGAATTTGATGTCTTCATTACGCAGACGCACGCAGCCGTGGCTTACGCGCAGGCCGATACCGAAGTTGGCGTTTGTACCGTGGATGGCATACAGACGACCAATGTACAGCGCGTACAGACCCATCGGGTTATCCGGGCCGGCAGGCACAACGGCTGGCAGCGGTTCACCGGCAGCAATGTACTCAGCGTGCATTTTGGCGGTCGGCGTCCAGGTTGGGCCCGCTTTCTTACGCTCCACTTTGGTGGTCCAGTTCAGCGGGGTGTCTTTACCCAGTTGACCGATACCGATAGGCAGAACGATCACGGTGTTGGTGCCTTTCGGGTAGTAATACAGACGCATTTCGGCGCTGTTAATTACGATACCTTCGTGCACGGTATCCGGCAGGATCAGCTGCTGTGGAATGTTGAGTACGGTACCCGCTTTCGGCAGATACGGGTCAACGCCCGGGTTCGCTTCCAGCATGTTAGACAGGCCGAGCTGATACTGCGCCGCGAAGTATTCCAGCGGCTGAGTGTTACCTTCCGGCACCGTCACCACCTGGTTTTCACCCACCAGACGGCTTCCGTCTGTCGGCAGGGGATACGTCACCGCAGACGCGGTCTTACAAAAACCTACTACGGCTAACGCCGCCGCAAAAAGCGTTGTTAATTTCATGTTCATGTTATGCGAGGTATCTAAGCCATTCTGGCGATGAGTTGATAAGTCTGAATCAGTAATGGGAGCGCATTATATGTGCATTCCCGTTAACTGGGAATTCAGATGTGTACGAAATCACATTTTTTTCGATTTTGTTAAAGTTTAGTGGATTACTGCAACACGGGATCTCAATTCGGAATTGTGGCATAATGCCGCGTTTATCACACTTTTCGCAGGAATCTCTCCGTGTTAGTTACCAGCAACGTCACTATGCAGTTTGGCAGTAAGCCGCTGTTCGAAAATATTTCCGTCAAATTTGGCGGCGGCAACCGTTACGGCCTGATTGGTGCCAACGGTAGCGGAAAATCCACCTTTATGAAGATCCTCGGCGGTGACCTGGAGCCAACGCTCGGTAACGTGTCGCTCGACCCTAACGAGCGCATCGGTAAGCTGCGTCAGGATCAGTTCGCCTTCGAAGAGTTCACCGTGCTCGACACCGTGATCATGGGGCATGCGGAGCTGTGGGAAGTGAAGCAGGAGCGCGATCGTATATACGGTCTCGCTGAGATGAGCGAAGAAGACGGTTACAAAGTGGCCGACCTGGAAACGCAATACGGCGAAATGGACGGCTACTCTGCGGAAGCGCGTGCGGGCGAGCTGCTGCTGGGCGTCGGCATTCCTGTTGAACAGCATTATGGTCCGATGAGCGAAGTTGCGCCAGGCTGGAAGCTGCGTGTGCTGCTGGCGCAGGCGCTGTTCTCTAACCCGGACATCCTGCTGCTCGACGAACCGACCAACAACCTGGACATCGACACCATCCGCTGGCTGGAGCAGACGCTGAACGATCGCGACAGCACCATGATCATCATTTCGCACGACCGTCATTTCCTGAACATGGTATGTACCCACATGGCGGATCTGGACTACGGCGAGCTGCGCGTTTATCCGGGCAACTACGATGAGTACATGACGGCGGCAACCCAGGCACGTGAACGTCTGCTGGCCGACAACGCCAAGAAGAAAGCGCAGATTGCGGACCTGCAATCCTTCGTCAGCCGCTTCAGCGCCAACGCCTCTAAGTCGCGTCAGGCGACCTCGCGTGCGCGTCAGATCGACAAAATCAAGCTGGAAGAGGTTAAAGCCTCCAGCCGTCAGAACCCGTTCATCCGCTTCGAGCAGGACAAGAAGCTGTTCCGTAACGCGCTGGAAGTGGAAGCCCTCACCAAAGGCTTCGATGAAGGCCCGCTGTTCAAAAACTTCAACCTGCTGCTGGAAGTGGGCGAGAAGATTGCCATCCTCGGCGCCAACGGCGTGGGTAAATCCACTATGCTGAAAACCCTGGTGGGTGAACTGCAACCGGACAACGGAACCGTGAAATGGTCTGAAAACGCGCAGATTGGTTACTACGCGCAGGACCATGAATATGAATTCGAAAACGATCTGACTGTCTTCGACTGGATGAGCCAGTGGAAGCAGGAAGGCGACGATGAGCAGGCGGTACGCAGCATTCTGGGGCGTCTGCTGTTCAGCCAGGACGACATCAAAAAGCCCGCCAAAGTGCTCTCCGGTGGTGAAAAGGGCCGTATGTTGTTCGGCAAGCTGATGATGGAAAAACCGAATATTCTGGTGATGGACGAACCGACTAACCACCTGGATATGGAATCGATCGAATCCCTGAACATGGCGCTGGAGATGTATCAGGGCACCCTGATCTTCGTCTCTCACGACCGTGAGTTCGTCAGCTCGCTGGCGACCCGCGTGATCGAAATTACGCCAGAGCGCGTGGTGGACTTCACCGGTAACTACGAAGATTACCTGCGCAGTAAAGGTATCGAGAGTTAAAAAATAGCCGGGTGGCGGCTTCGCCTTACCCGGCCTACATTTTATCCCCTCTCCCTGTGGGAGAGGGTTAGGGTGAGGGCTACAGGCCGCACTACACCACCCACTCGCCCCCTTCAACTCCATTCACCCGCAGCGTACGTTTTTCCCCCGCCGGTAATGATACCTTCAGCGCCTTCCATGCCGGACGATAGTCGCCGCGAGCGTTCACCTTCAGGTTGATGGTTGCGCCATCGCACACCATTTCCCATTCCACCCACAGCGCATTGCCGTTCAGGTAGCCCCAGCTTTCACCGTCGTCTTCAAACAGCAGCCCCGAGGTTGTGCCGACGCCTTTCACCGGGAACAGCTTCAGCTCACGGGTATCGTCTTTATCGGCGCTCACGTGACGGATGCGCTCGCTGAGCGGCAGACCGGCCCCGGCGCGCACCAGCAGCGGCAGTTTTTCCAGCGGCGCATCAAGGACGATCGCTTGCCCGCCCGCATACCACGCGTGGGTGTAAAAATCGTACCAGCCGGTTTCGTTATCCGGCAGCCAGACGCGGCGCTCGCGCTGCCCGGCTTCGACGACGCTGGCGACCAGCAGGTCGCGGCCCAGCAGGAAGTCGTCGCACTCTTCAAAGGTCTGCGCATCGTGCTCGTGGTCGAGGAAGGTCGGGCGCAGCATCGGTTCGTCGTCGGCGTGCGCCTGCCAGAGCAGGGTGTAAAGATACGGCAGCAGGCGGTAGCGCAGCTCAATCGCGCCGCGGATGGCAGGCGTGACGCCCGGATACATCCACGGCTCGTTCACCGTGTGGTCATCGTTCCACGAGTGAATGGTAAAGCGCGGGTGCATCACGCCGTTCTGCACCCAGCGCACGAACAGCTCGGCGTCCGGCTTGTCGCCGGAGAAACCGCCGACGTCGTGCCCGACGTTGAACAGCCCGGACAGGCTCATGCCCAGCCCCATGCGGATGTTATAGCGCAGGGTGTCCCAGTTGGTGCGGTTGTCGCCGCTCCAGGTCTGGACGTAGCGCTGCATCCCGGCGCAGCCGGAGCGGGAGATCAGATACGGACGCTTTTCCGGCGCAAAGCGCTGCTGCGCTTCCAGCGAGGCGCGCATCATCAGCAGCGGCATCACCGGGCGAATATGCTTGATGGCTATCTCCTTGCCGAAGCCATAGCAGCGCGCTTCCCCGTCCCACACTTCATACTCGTTGTTGTCGTTCCAGGTGGAGTCGATGCCCATCTCCAGCAGCTGCGTGGTCACGCCGTTCTGCCACCACTGCACCGTCTGCGGGTTGGTAAAGTCGAGGTGTGAGCCTTCATCATCCCAGAAGCTGGAACGTTCAGGCGCATCGGTTTCTGAATCACGAATGAACAGGCCGCGTTCCGCCACTTCGCCGTAGCGGGGATGATCCTGCAACAGACACGGCTTGATGTTGGCCGCAAGCCGCAGCCCCGCGTCGTGGAACGCCTGGCTCATCACCTTCGGCTGCGGCACTTTGTCGTAGTTCCAGTTAAAGACGTAGCGCTTGCCGTTAATCGAGGTATAGCCGGAGGAGAGCTGGAACGAGTCGCACGGAATGGCATGCTCATCGCACAGGCGGATGAAGTTCATCAGCTGGTTTTGCGCGTCCGGCGCGTCGGTGTAGTGCATGGTCGAGCCGCTGTAGCCCAGGCTCCATTTCGGTCCGAACAGCGCTTTCCCCGTCAGGCGCACGAAGGCTTTGGTGACGTCCAGCACGCGCCTGCCGGTAAAGATGTAGTAGTCGATATCGCCCGCTTCCGCCTGCCAGCGGCGATAGGCGGTGTGGTAGTTATCGATCTCGTTACCCAGATCCAGCCAGCAGCTGCTCAGGTTGTCGTAGAACAGGCCGTAGCTCACGTCGTCGCGGCGAGTAAGGGTGAACGGAATGTGCTTGTAGAGCGGGTCGGTGCTGGCGGCGTTGTAGCCCATGGCGTCGAGGTTGCGCATCTCGTAGCGTTTACCGTTGCGCTGCAGATCGCCCGTTTTCTCGCCCAGGCCGTAGAAACGCTCGTCCTTGCGGCGGCTGAGGTAGTGCGCCACGCCGTCGCCGTGAGCGTTCAGCAGGTAGGCGCTGGTGGGGCGGTCGTTGACCAGCGGCTGCCATTCGCCCGCCTCATTGCGGTAGTGCCACTCCAGCCACAGCGGCTGGTGGACGGTGACGCGCAGCTGCTCGGTTGCCACGGTTAACGTATCGTCCTGCTGCGTCAGCGTCCAGGCGGGGCAGGAGAAGCCGCTGATATCGTCACGACGGCGACCTTCCCACGGCACGTCTTTTTCCGGTGCGATGCTCCAGGTGCGGTCCAGCGCCAGCTCGCCTTTACGCTTGATCAGCACGCGGAACAGGTTCTCTTCCAGCACATACAGGCACAGGCGGTGCTGGCTATCGACCAGCAGTTCCAGATGGTTTGCCGACTGCGTATCAAGGGTCCAGTTTTTCAGGGTTTTCATATGCAATACATCCACTATCAGGCGCGCTTCGCGCGACGTTCAGCAATAAATGCTACCAGGAAGAGAGCGCCAATCAGGTCAAAGAACCCCATGGCGATAAAGAGCGGGTTAAAGCCGATTTTGTCGGCGGTCACACCGATTAACAGCGAGAACAGGAAGCTGGCGATCCACGCCGCCGAGCCGCGCATGCCGTTGACGGTCGCCATCTGGCCTTTGTCGAATGACTCCACGACCAGGGCGCTGAGCATGCAGGAGATGATCTGGTGCCCGAAGCCGCCGATGGAGATCAGCACGATGGTGATATACGGGTCGCGGGTAATGGCCACGATGGCCAGCGAGATCATCAGGAACGCGCCGGTCACGGAGCTGGCGACAACCGAGTTCACGCGGGAGCAGCCGAACAGGCGGGTATACAGACGCGTCAGGTAGCCGCTCGCCACGCTGCCGAGGTCGGCGGCGAGGAACGGCAGCCAGGCAAACATCGCAATCTGCTTCAGGTCCATGCCGTGCTCTTTGGCGAGGTACAGCGGCACCCAGAAGCTCAGCACCGCCCAGGCGGGTTCTGCCATAAAGGCCGGAATGGCGATACCGTAGAAACGTTTGTTTTTTGAAACGGTTTTCAGCGCGGTCAGGAAGGGCAATTTGACCGGCGCTGGTTCGTTATCCTGCTTGATAAACGCCAGCTCGTCCTTGCTCAGGTTCGGGTGCTGCTCGGGGTTGTGGTAGAACGCCCACCAGAGGATCACCCACAGCAGCGCCAGCACGCCGGTAAACATAAACGCGCCCTGCCAGCCGAACGAGGCGTGAGCAAAGTAGATGATAGGCGGAGCCAGCATCGCGCCGATGGAGAAGCCCACGCCTGCCCAGCCAGCAGCAACGGGACGCTCTGATTTCGGGAACCATTCGCCGATGGTTTTGGCGTTCGCCGGGGTGGCGGCGGCCTCTGAAGCCCCCATAAAGAAGCGCAGTATGGCCAGGTGCAGCCAGCTTCCGGCGCCCGCGTGGAAAATACACATCAGCGCCCAGATCCCGGCGCAGACCATAAAGCCAATCTTCAGGCCAATGACGTCAATCAGCCAGCCGCACAGGGGCTGGAAAATGGTATAGGCGATCTGGAAGGCGCCAACGATCCAGGAGTACTGCTCTGTGGTGATCCCGAGGCTCTCTTTCAGCTCCGGAGCGAGAATACCTAAGGAATTTCGGGTGATGTAGTTAACGGTGACGCCCAGCAAAAACAGCACCAGCACGTACCAGCGCAGGTTCTTGATGACGCGACGGGTTTTGCTTGTCGCAATGGTGTTATTGATGTCCTGACTCATTTTACTCTCCACAAGACGGACGGTAAGGGGACGGAGGTTCAGGTGTCACACAGATTGTTATGCCTTTGATTTCAATCCGCTTATAATGCTTAAGTTGCTATACAACTAGTATGGAAGCTGTGTGACAAGTTCACCTTAAGGAAGAAAATGAGTGGGCAAAAGTGGATTTTGTGCAAAATTTCTCATAACCGACGAAAACACTCTGGCATGATGGCATTCACGTCAGTTATTGCCTCACACACACGCTATGAAAATTTTTTCATTTCGCAAATGGAGCCAGATCACAAAATGGACAAAAGGCTAAAAATCACCGAAATCGCGGCCCGTACGCAGCTCTCCATCAGCACCGTTTCGCGGGTGCTGGCGGGGAAAGCGAATACCAGCGAAAAAGCGCGTGCAAAGGTGCTGGCGTGCGCGCGCGAGCTGGGGGTAATGGACGGCATGGCGGCAGGGCGTCTGCTGCTTAACAGCCTGGTGGTTTTTGCCCCGCAGCGCGCTTTCGACGAGCGGTCCGACATCTTTTACTACCGCGTGATCCAGAGCGTGAGCAAAGCACTTGCCTCCCACGAGGTCCGGTTGCGCTACTGCGCGCTGGAGGAGAACGACAGCGACGCCCAGCTGTTTCTGGCGCGGATGAACGAGCCGGACACGCAGGCGGCCATTCTTCTTGGTATTGACGATCCGCATATCCACGATCTGGCGGTGGACGTGGGCAAACCCTGCATGCTGATTAACTGCCGCGACCGGCACATGCGTCTGCCTGCCGTTGCGCCGGATCACCGCGCCATCGGCGAGCGGGCGGCGGAGTACCTGTTCGAGATGGGGCACCGGGAGGTAATGAACGTGCTGTGCCTGCGTCGCTACACCATGGAGCTGCGCCTGTCGGGGATCCGCGACGCGTGGCAGTCCCACAACCTGGCGTTCAACGACAAGCGCGATCTGCTGGTGGTGCCAAGCTTCAGCGCCAGAGAGACGGAGCAGCTGGTGAGCGATTGGCTAAATCAGCAGCAGGGAAAAGACCTGCCGACGGCATTCCTGGTTGGCGGCGACTTTATGGCGGCGGGCACCATCAGCGCCTTACAAAACCACGGCCTGCGCGTGCCGCAGGACGTCTCGGTGATGAGCATCGACGGCTTTAACCTGGCGGCGATTCAGGATGTTCCATTAACGGCCGTGCATGTTCCCCGCGATGAGCTGGGAACGGAAGCGGTACACATGCTCCAGCAGCGGCTCATGCGCCCGGACGCACCGGTAGGCACATTGCTGCTGAATGGCACGCTGACCGTGCGGGAGTCGGTACGGCGGATACGTCAGGGGAAACGACGCACCGCCGTGGAGCGGGAAGGGCTGTATGACAGCTAGACCATACCCAGCGCGCGTTTGCCGTGGATGTTGAGATCGTTCACGGTAAAGCGGTCCTGCCAGGTTTTTTCATAATCCTCGCGCGGGAAGTCTCCCGGCGACGCGCCGGTCTCCAGCGCTTCCTTGACCTTCTTCGCATAGGCGAGGTTTTTCTCGCACATCGGTGCGGCGGGGATATACATCACGTTGCCCCAGCCCTGCTGATTATCCACCGGCGCGACGGAGTGGATCACATCGCAGTGCCACCACACCGAATCACCCGCCTCCAGCGCAGGAATGCTGGTCAGCGCCTCGATAAGCAGCGGGTGCCACTTCTCGGAAACCGGCAGCACGCGCCCCGGCGCCACGCCGCACAGCTCGTCCTCCGGCACGTCGTCCAGCAGCGGACGCAGCAGAATATAGGCCATTGCTTCCGGGATCGGCACCACGTGCAGCAGCCCCTGGCCGGGGATCATGTCCGATAGCGCCGTCCAGCCCTGGAAGGTGCGGAACACCGAGCATTTGGTGGTGTTATCGACGGTATACTCTTCCACTTCGGTACGATGCGCGGCGTTCCACGGATCGTATTTCTCAACGTTGCCGTCAAACACGCGGGCAAAGACCTGCTGATAAGCGGGCAGCAGCCAGCGCTCCAGCGCGCCAGAATCAGTGTGTGCGCCAAGTCCCTTCGAGGTGGTTCCCGGCGGACGGCGGCGAATACGATCCGGGTAAATCACGCTCACGTCCGGGTCGAACCACTGCTTGCCGTTGCTCTCGAACGTCCATAAGCGGTTCAGGAACGACTGCACCTGCGCCATTTCTTCGCTCTGGCGCGCCTGCATTTGCGCCTGCGACCAGTAGATCGGGTAAATCTCCGGACGGGAGGCGGTCAGGGTGCCGAAGAAGTTATCGCCTGGCCCTTTGTACACCTCGTCAAACTTGTTCAGATCGAGGTAGTCGAGCATCGACTGATCCCACGCCAGCGCCTGCTCGCGCGGGAAGTGACCTTTAATCACCGCGCAGCCGCGGCGCTTAACGGCCTCGCGCTGTGAGTCGGTAATCGTGCCGTTTTTCACATCGTTAAACGGGATCACCGGCCAGACGGATTCACCTTTATTTTTAAGGGCGTTAATTTCCGCCACGCGGGTGGCAATGCTGTCGCTGAGCTTGTCGAACACCGCCTGCACGTCGCCGATCTGCGCGCGTAACTCACGTTTCAACTGACGGATTGCCGCTTTGTGATCCGCCGGCAAGGTTTCACTGGTAAAGGTCATAACTGCCTCGCATCTTTCATTCGAAAGTAAAAGTGTCTGCAAGTGATACTTTAAGTTAAAAATAAGTTAATGCAAGTTTAAAAACTTGACGTGTGCCACAGGACGGGAAAATGAGTGAGGGTGCCGGAGCAGGGCTCCGGCGAGAAGAGGATCAGGCGTCGAACGGGGAATGGTTGTCGAGCACGGCCTGAATGACGTTCAGCGCGCCCTGATGGTTGTTGTCGTCGGTGCTGTAGCGGCTGATTTCTTTGATGCTTTCCGCCGCGTTGCCCATCGCAAAGGAATATTTCACCAGCTTCAGCATCTCGGCATCGTTGCCGCTGTCGCCAATGGCCACGCACTCTTGCGGAGAGATTTTCCAGCGCTTCAGCAGGCGGCTGATGCCGTTGGCTTTGTGCAGGCCGGGGATAATTAAATCGACAAAGCCAAAGCCGCTGGTGACCGGCTTCATGATGCCGTCCAGGGAGACGTGGAGTTTATCCACCAGATTAGGAATATCGCTGTCCGGCAGGTTCAGGGAGAACTTAAACAGCACGTCGTCAATGTCGCGGTAATCGCTGATGCGCTTTAAGCGGTGGTAGTGCTTTGACATTAGCGCCACGAACGCGTCCGGCGCTTTATCGCTGACGTAGGCGCTCTCCAGCCCGCAGGCCACGAAGTTCAGCCCTTTGTCTTTCAGCAGTTCGCCAATCACGATCTGCGACTCATGGCGGGTCAGTTCGCCGTGGAAAATCTGTTCGCCGTGATCGAAGACCAGCGCGCCGTTTTCCGCCACGAAGGAGATTTGATCCTTCAGTTCCGGGAAAAACGAGATGAGCTGGTAATACTGGTTGCCGCTGGCGACAACAAATTCAATGTTGCGGGCTTTAAGCTGTTTAAACTGTGCCTGGAAGCGGTCACGATCGTACTGCTTGGCATCATCAAGGAAAGTTCCGTCCATATCGGTGACGATAACTTTTACGGTCATACTGTGCTCCTGGGTCACTGCGTTTTGAAACATTCTAATAACAAGGTGACGGGGAGCACAAATTTAATTTCATTCGAAAGTAAAAGCAAAACGGCAACCGAGGTTGCCGTTTTTAGTGTTTTCTCCCTCTCCCTCAAGGGAGAGGGGATACACTATTACAGCGTATGCTCAGTACGGGCGATAATATCGTCCTGCGCATCCGGTGACAGGGCGGTGAAGAACGCCGAGTAGCCCGCGACGCGCACTACCAGGTCGCGGTACTGGTCCGGGTGTTTCTTCGCTTCCAGCAGCGTTTCGCGCGAGACGATGTTGTACTGAATATGCCAGCCCTTATGCACCTCGAAGAAGGTGCGCAGCAGCACCATCAGCTTCTGGCGATCGCTGTCGTTTTCCAGCGTCGACGGGTTCAGCTTCTGGTTAAGCAGCACGCCGCCAAGAATCGCTTCCGTCGGCAGTTTACCCACGGAGCCAATCACCGCCGTCGGCCCGAGGTGGTCGGTACCGGAAGCCGGGCTGGCCCCTTCCGCCAGAGGGGTATGCGCCTTACGCCCGTCCGGCGTCGCCATGGTCGCTGCGCCAAACGGCACGTTTGCTGAGATAGACGACGTGCCCGCGTAGTAGTTACCCCCAATCGGGCCGCGGCCGTAGCGTGGGTTGTGATACTGCTTCAGCTCTTCAATGTAGGTTTCGTAGGCGCGGGTCAGCAGCAGGTCCACGCTGTCGTCGTCGTTGCCGTACTTCGGCGCGCCGTTGATCAGGCGCTGGCGCAGCTGCTCGTGGGTCAGCCCGTCGAAATCATCTGCCAGCGCCGCCGCCAGCTGCTGCTGGCCGATGACGCCCTGGTCAAACACCAGCTTCTTCACCGCCGCCAGGCTGTTGCCGAGATTGGCGATACCGACCTGTAGGCCGGAAACCCAGTCATACTTCGCGCCGCCCTGCTTGATGCTTTTCGCGCGCTCGATGCAGTCGTCCACCAGCGCCGAGCAGAGAATATCGTGGACGTTCTGTTCCAGCATAGTGTCCACCACGTATTCAATTTCGATGGATTTGCGGGTGTAGTAGCGGATCTGGGTGTCCCACGCCGCCATCACCTCCTCGAAGTTATCGAAGTTACCGGCAGAGAGGGCTTTCTCCTGCGGCAGGAACACCTTGCCGCTGGTGGCGTCGCGGCCGCCTTCCAGCGCGGCCAGCATCACGCGGGCGAAGTTGATAAAGCTCATACCGGTGCAGCGGTAGCCCCATTTGCCGCCCACCGCGGTTTCGATACAGCCAATGGCCGCGTAGTCGTAGGCGTCGTCGCGTTCAACGCCGAGCTTGATGAATTCAGGAATGACGATTTCATCGTTGTTGAACGCCGGCATCCCGAAGCCGCAGCGGATCACCTGCACGCAGGCGTCGAGGAAGTCGTTGCTCATGCCCGCGTGGTAGCGCACGCTCAGGTTAGGCTGGGTGGATCGCAGGCGACCGCAGGATTCCAGAATCGCGTAGGAGAGCGGGTTCACCGCGTCCATAGGCTCACCGTTAACCAGCTTCTGGCCGCCGATGGTGACGTTCTGGTACAGCGGGCTACCGGCGGAAGCTTTAGAGTGCGAGCCGGAGCGGATTTTGTTCACCTCCAGCAGCTTCAGCCAGCAGCTGTGCAGCAGCTCGATGGCGTGCTCGCGATCCAGGCTCTGGTCCAGCTCCACGTCGCGGCGATAGTACGGGTAAAGGTACTGGTCCATACGGGCGAAGGAAACGGAGTGACCGTTGGACTCAATTTGCAGGATTAGCTGAATGAAGTAGCACAGCTGTAGCGCCTGCCAGAAGGTTTTTGGCGGCTCGTGAGCAATCACGTCGCAGTTTTCTGCCATCGCCAGCAGCTCGTCGCGGCGGCTTACGCGGGTTTCGGTGGAGGCCATTTCACGCGCCAGTTCGGCAAAGCGTTTGATGTGCAGGCTCACCGCTTCCAGCACGATATCGATCGCCTTCAGGAACTGATCGCCGTGCAGGTCTTCCAGCACCGTCAGGTTGATGCGTGAGCGGCGCTCGGCCACTTTGGCGCGCAGGCCGTCGAGACCTTTCTCCAGCACCAGCGGGAAGTTCACCGCCAGGTGCGCGTCGCCGGAGGTCATGTTGCCTTCGGCTTTGATGATGCCGGTTTCCAGCAGGCCTTTCTGCTCGTCGGTGAACATGCCGTAGCAGCGATCCTGCACCGTCTGGCCGCGCCACCACGGGCAGATCGCATGCAGCACGCGCTTGTTCTCTTCGCTCACCGCAAAGCCCGCGCCCGGACGGTCCGCCAGATCGTCAATCTCTTTCTCAATCCAGGAGACGGTATATTCCGGGAAGATCGGCGCGGCACGCACTTCGCTGGCCTGGTTACCGATGATCAGCTCATCGTGCTTGATCCAGATGGTGCGCTTGGCCAGGTGGTGGGCGAGGGCCAGCGCGCGGCGCACCGGGATCGGCTTGTCCATGTGCTGCTGGTACATTTCGGTGTAATGCTGGGCGCGCTCGGTACAGACCAGCGGCTTTACGATATGCACCAGGGCCGTTTTGTGCGCCTTAATGCGCTCGCTGAGGGTGTTGAGATTCAGGGTGGTCATAAGTTTATCCTCGTAAGGTCGCGGTTAACCCTTTCTGGCAGGCATACTGCTGTGCGAAGTCCAGCAGGGCAGGGTTATCCAGCGGTTTGTCAGGGGCAGAGTAGGGTTGGCCGAGCAGGGTGTATTTGTTCATGCCCAGCGTGTGATACGGCAGAAAATGAATATCATCGACGCCGAGTTCATCGGCGGCGAAATTGGTAATGGCGGTAACGGACGCTTCATCGGCGTTAAAGCCCTGGATCAGCGGCACGCGGATGGTGATCGTTTTCCCGGCGGCGGCCAGGCGTTTCAGGTTGTCCAGGATGCGCTTAGCCGAACCGTCCGTCCACTGCTTGAAAACATCTCCGTCGACATGCTTCAGGTCGGCGAGGAACAGATCGACGTACGGTAATGACGGCTCGATATAGTGCCAGGGCACGTGAAGGCAGGTTTCAACGGCGGTATGAATGCCTTGTTCATGGCTGGCTTTAAACAGGGCGTGCGCCAGGTCAGGATTCATAAACGGCTCGCCGCCGGAAAGGGTGATCCCGCCGCCGCTGCGGTCGTAGAAGGGCTTGTCTCGCAGCACGGTGGCCATAATCTCCTCCACCTGCTTCTCTTCACCGCAGACGGTAAGCGCCTGGGTCGGACAGCAGTCGGTGAGGGCAGTGAGCGTCTCGTCGTTAAGCTTCTCACGATGAATGACCAGCCCGTTCAGCGCGCGTTCAACACACCCCGGCGCGGCCTGCTGACACAGTTCACAGCCGTCCAGGCACAGACGCGCATCAAACAGCACGTCCCGGCTGCGGGAGCGGCTTTCCGGGTTCTGACACCAGCGACAGCCCAGCGAGCAGCCTTTCAGGAATACCACGGTTCGAATACCTGGGCCGTCGTGGGTGGAGTAACGCTGTATATTGAAGATCATTTTTTTGCCCTCGGATTACATATGAAGATTAAATTACTTTCGAATGAAAGCTGTCTTGATGTGGGTCAATTCCTGAGCAGGTTTTGCTGTGATAGGGTAAGTGCAGGCTAAATTTGAGGGTGACATCATGGAACTTTATCTCGACACATCTGACGTTGCGGCAGTCAAAAAGCTGGCGCGTATCTTCCCGCTGGCGGGCGTGACCACTAACCCAAGCATTGTGGCGGCGGGTAAAACCCCCCTGGAAGAGCTGCTGCCCGCGCTGCACGACGCGCTGGGCGGCAAGGGCCGGCTGTTCGCTCAGGTGATGGCGAAGACCGCCGAGGGGATGGTGGAAGACGCGCGTAAGCTGCGCGCCATCATTAACGATCTGGTGGTGAAAGTGCCGGTGACCGCAGAAGGGCTGGCGGCGATCAAGATGCTGAAGGCGGAAGGGATCCCGACCCTAGGCACGGCGGTCTACGGTGCCGCGCAGGGGATGTTGTCCGCGCTGGCGGGGGCGGAGTATGTGGCCCCTTACGTTAACCGCGTGGACGCGCAGGGCGGGGACGGGATTCAGACCGTAATTGAGCTGCAACAGCTGCTGACGCTGCACGCGCCGCAGTCAAAGGTGCTGGCCGCGAGCTTTAAAACCCCGCGTCAGGCGCTGGACTGCCTGCTGGCAGGGTGCGAGTCCATCACGCTGCCGCTGGACGTGGCGCAGCAGTTTATTACCTCTCCGGCGGTGGATGCGGCAATTGTGAAGTTTGAGCAGGACTGGCAGGGGGCGTTTGGGCGGACGTCTATTTGATGGGTGTGGCCTGATGCCCTCACCCCAACCCTCTCCCACAGGGAGAGGGAGCAAACACTAAAACGGCAACCTGAAGGTTGCCGTTTGCTTTAACCTTCGCACACCTCACACCCGGGATTACGCATTAGCTTCATCTCGCGAAACTGGCAGGTCATCGCGTCATACATCACGATTTTACCCGCGGCGGGCGTGCCATAGTGCGCCAGCACTTTGATCGCCTCCATGGCCTGCAAGGAACCGATAACGCCAACCAGCGGCGCCATTACGCCCGCCTCGACGCAGGTGAGGGCATTCTCGCCAAACAGACGGCTCAGGCAGCGGTAGCAGGGCTCTCCTTCAGCGTAGGTGAAGACGGTGATTTGCCCCTCCATGCGGATGGCCGCGCCGGAAATCAGCGGCGTTTTATGGGCAAAGCAGCCCGCATTGAGCTGGTTGCGAATGGCGACGTTATCGGTGCAGTCCAGCACCAGGTCATGCCGTGCAATCTGCGCAAACAGCGCGTCGTCATCCAGCATCGCGTCAATCAGGGTGAACTGAACGTTGGGGTTAATGCGCGCCAGCGCCGTGCGTGCTGATTCCACTTTAGGCTGACCGACCGTCGCGTCGCTGTGCAGCGTCTGGCGTTGCAGGTTGGACACCGACACGGTGTCGAAATCCAGCAGCATCATGCTGCCGACGCCCGCCGCAGCCAGGTATTGCGCTGCCGCGCAGCCCAGCCCGCCAAGACCAACAACCAGCACGCTGGCCGCCTTGAGCGCCTCCTGACCCTCGAAATCAAATCCGCGCAGCACGATCTGGCGGTTATAGCGCATCATCTCCGGGTCGCTCAGTTCCATCGTCATGTCAGCCTCCGAACAGGTGGTTAAAGCGTTCCACTTCAACCCATTCGCCCGCCTCAACGTGGCCGCGATCGCGCTCCAGCACGATAAAGCAGTTACCCTGGCTGAAGGAGCTAAAGATGTGCGAACCCTGATGCCCGGTGGTGCTCACCTCCAGCTCGCCGTCGGCGTTGCGCGCCAGAATGCCGCGCTGGAAATCGAGACGGCCCGGTGATTTTTTGAGGCGCGTTGCCGCCCGCACGCGCACACGTTCCGGCAGCGGGCTGGCATTGTTGCCTGAAAGCTTCGCCAGCAGCGGGATCACCAGCTGGTAGAAGGTCAGCGCGGCAGAGACCGGGTTACCCGGCAGGCCACAGAACCAGCTGTGCGGAAGTTTACCAAACGCGAACGGTTTGCCCGGCTTAATCGCCAGCTTCCAGAAGGCGATTTCACCCAGCTCTTCAAGCAAGGTTTTGGTGTAATCCGCTTCGCCAACCGAAACGCCGCCGGAGCTGATCACCACGTCGGCAGAGGCGTCAGCGTCGATAAACGCCGAGCGCAGTTTTTGCGGATCGTCAGGAATGATACCGAGGTTAATCACCTCGCAGCCCAGCTGCTCAAGCATCAGGTGCACCGCCAGACGGTTGGTGTCGTAAATCTGCCCTTCGTTCAGCGGCTGACCCGGAAGCTGTAGCTCGTCTCCCGTGGAGAACACCGCTACGCGCACTTTGCGGACCACGTCAATCTCCGCGATGCCAAGCGATGCCAGCACCGGCAGTTCGGCGACCGTCAGTTTTTGCCCGGCGGCAAAGACCGTTGCGCCCAGGGTAATGTCTTCCCCGATATGGCGGATATTCTGTCCCGCTTTGACGCTGGCGGTAAAACGCACGCCGTCGTCCGTTTGTTCGGTCTCTTCCTGCATCACCACGGCTTCACAGCCCGTTGGCACCGGCGCGCCGGTCATAATGCGCACGCAGGTGCCCGCTGGCCACTCACCGTTGAACGGCTGCCCGGCAAACGCTTTCCCTGCCACCGGCAGCGGCTGACCCGTTTGCAGATCCGCCAGACGTACGGCATAGCCGTCCATCGCCGCGTTATCGAACCCCGGCACGTTCAGCGGCGAGACGATATCGCGCGCGGCAATACGGCCAAAACAGCGCACAAGCGGCAGCGTCTCAACGTCGTGCAGGGGAGTAATACGATCAAGCATCTGCGAGAGTGCCGTCTCAAGCGGCATCAGTCCGGCGGTAAAATCCATGGTGGGCTCCTGCGGAGTAACAACGAAAGCGCTCATTATGGCAGAAAAGTGCGGCTAACTGTATGACCCGATGGGTGTACGCTTTACATCACAGTTGCGTCTTTCTATATTCAAAAATCATCTGAAGATTCGTCGACGATAATGATATTTATAGAAAAAGCAGCCAGCCAGGCTGATGGGTGATGCGAAATGAGTAAAGCGGTTATCGCAATTCATGGCGGTGCCGGGGCAATCACCCGTGCACAGCTCAGTCCCGAGCAGGAGAAGCGTTATATCGATGCGCTGAACGCCATTGTGGAAACAGGCCAGCGGATGCTGGAAGCGGGCGACAGCGCGCTGGACGTGGTGACCGAAGCGGTGCGCCTGCTGGAGGAGTGTCCGCTGTTTAATGCCGGTATTGGCTCGGTCTTTACGCGCGATGAAACGCACGAGCTGGATGCCTGCGTGATGGACGGCGTCACCCTGAAAGCGGGCGCGGTAGCGGGCGTCAGCCGTCTGCGTAATCCGGTGCTGGCCGCGCGTCTGGTGATGGAACAAAGCCCGCATGTGCTGCTGGCCGGGGCGGGGGCGGAAAAATTTGCCGTCGAGCACGGGATGGACACGGTCTCGCCCGAGCTTTTTTCCACCGAGGAGCGTTACCGGCAACTGCTGGAGGCCCGTACAGCGGGGATGACGCAGCTGGACCATGCCGCGCCGCTCGATGAACGCAGCAAAATGGGCACGGTAGGCGCGGTGGCGCTGGATAAAGCCGGAAACCTCGCCGCCGCGACGTCGACAGGCGGCATGACCAACAAACTTCCCGGTCGCGTCGGCGACAGCCCGCTGCCGGGGGCCGGGTGTTACGCCAATAACGCCACCGCGGCGGTGTCATGCACCGGCACTGGCGAAGTGTTTATCCGCGCGCTGGCGGCCTACGACATTACCGCACTAATGGATTACGGCGGATTAAGCCTGAGTGAAGCCTGCGAGCGGGTAGTGATGGAGAAACTGCCGGCGCTGGGCGGGATTGGCGGCTTAATTGCGGTGGATCGGGAGGGCAACGTGGCTCTGCCGTTCAACAGTGAAGGGATGTACCGGGCGTGGGGGTATGCCGGCGATGCGCCCAGCACAGGCATTTATCGTGAATAAGGGGGCATTGCGTGCCGCACCGTGAAGAGCTGGACAACTGCGAAGTGCTGGCTGTCCACCAACTGAATATTGCGTTTCAGGAAGAGCGGCAGTTCATCCCCGCAGTACAGAATTTATCGTTTTCGCTCAGGCGCGGCGAGACGCTGGCGATTGTTGGCGAATCAGGTTCCGGTAAATCCGTTACCGCGCTGGCGCTGATGCGTCTGCTTGAGCAGACGGGCGGGCAGGTCACCAGCGAGCGGATGCTGTTGCGCCGTCGCAACCGTCAGGTTATCGATCTCAACGAGCTGAGCGCGTCCCGGATGCAGGGTGTGCGCGGGGCAGATATTGCGATGATTTTTCAGGAGCCGATGACCTCCCTGAACCCGGTTTTCCCGGTGGGCGAGCAGATTGCCGAATCTATCCGCCTGCATCAGGGACTGAGCGGTGATGAGGCGCTCAACGAAGCAAAACGGATGCTGGAGCTGGTGCGTATCCCTGAGGCGCACGCGATTTTGTCCCGCTACCCGCATCAGCTTTCCGGCGGCATGCGCCAGCGGGTGATGATTGCGATGGCGCTGTCGTGCCGTCCGGCGGTACTCATTGCGGACGAACCCACCACGGCGCTGGATGTCACCATTCAGGCCCAGATCCTGCAACTGATTAAGGTGTTGCAGCAGGAGATGGAGATGGGGGTGATTTTCATCACCCACGATATGGGGGTGGTGGCGGACATTGCCGATCGGGTGCTGGTTATGCATCAGGGCAATGCCGTGGAAACCGGCACGGTGGAGCAGGTCTTTCATGCGCCGGTGCATTCTTATACCAAAGCGCTGCTGGCGGCGGTCCCGCGTCTGGGGGCCATGAATGGCAGTGATTTTCCGCGCCGTTTTCCGCTGATCTCACAGACCGAACAGGGTAAGCAGGAAGACGAAACCGAGCAGGATACGGTGGTTCCCGGCAGGCCAATCCTCGAAGTGCGTGACCTGGTGACCCGTTTCCCGCTGCGTAGCGGGATCCTCAATCGCGTGAAGCGCGAAGTGCATGCGGTTGAAAACGTCAGTTTTGATCTCTGGCCGGGCGAAACGCTGGCGCTGGTGGGGGAGTCCGGCTGCGGTAAATCCACCACCGGACGGGCGCTGCTCAGGCTGGTGGCGTCGCAGGAGGGGAGCATCACCTTCAACGGTGAGCGCATCGACACGCTCCCTAACAGTAAATTGCAGGCGGTACGCCGGGATATTCAGTTTATATTCCAGGATCCTTATGCGTCGCTCGATCCGCGCCATACGGTGGGGTACTCGATTATGGAGCCGCTGCGGGTGCATAACCTGCTCGACGGTGAAGCCGCGCAGCGCCGCGTCGCGTGGCTGCTGGAGCGCGTGGGCCTGAAGCCGGAGCATGCCTGGCGTTATCCGCACGAATTTTCTGGCGGTCAGCGACAGCGTATCTGCATAGCCCGGGCATTAGCCCTGAATCCGAAGGTGGTGATTGCGGATGAGTCCGTGTCAGCGCTGGATGTCTCCATCCGCGCGCAAATCATCAATCTCCTGCTCGATTTACAGCGGGATTTAGGCATTGCGTTTCTGTTTATCTCCCACGATATGGCGGTGGTGGAGCGGATCAGCCATCGCGTGGCGGTGATGTACATGGGGCAAATAGTTGAAATCGGCCCCCGTCGGGCGGTGTTTGAAAACCCGCAGCACCCGTACACCCGCAAGCTGATGGCCGCCGTACCGGTTGCCGATCCTGAGCATCGTCACGCCCAGCGCGTGCTGTTGCAGGACGAAATGCCGAGCAATATTCGTAAACGGGGCGAAACCCTTGAGCGCGTGGCGCTGCGTGAGGTGGGTCCCGGTCATTTTGTCGCACCACCGCGTCAGGGCAATGCATTCTCGCGGTTATAACTTACAACAGGCAGGAGAACACAATGGTTCCTTTTGTTGCTGGTCAATGGCTGCTTGCCGCGAGCGTGACGGCTGCGCTGGCCGCCGCCCCCGCGTTCGCGGCGAAAGATGTGGTGGTGGCTGTGGGGTCTAACTTCACGACGCTGGATCCGTATGATGCTAACGACACCCTTTCTCAGGCGGTGGCAAAATCTTTCTACCAGGGGCTGTTCGGCCTGGACCGCGAGATGAAGCTGAAAAACGTGCTGGCGGAAGGCTATACCGTGTCGGACGATGGGCTGGTCTATACCGTTAAGCTCCGTACCGGCGTGAAGTTCCAGGACGGCACCGACTTCAACGCCGAGGCGGTTAAGATCAACCTGGACCGTGCCAGCAATCCGGAGAACGGCCTTAAGCGCTACAACCTGTATAAAAATATCGCCAGCACCGAGGCGGTTGACCCGGCGACGGTGAAGATCGTCCTGAAAGAGCCGTTCTCGGCGTTTATCAATATTCTGGCGCATCCCGCGACGGCGATGATTTCGCCCGCCGCCCTGAAAAAATACGGCAAAGAGATTGGCTTCCACCCGGTGGGAACCGGGCCGTACGAACTGCTTACCTGGAACCAGACCGATTTTGTGAAGGTGAAAAAATTCGCCGGATACTGGCAGCAGGGGCTGCCGAAGCTGGATACAATCACCTGGCGTCCGGTCGTGGACAACAATACCCGTGCCGCGATGTTGCAAACCGGCGAAGCGCAGTTTGCCTTCCCGATCCCTTACGAACAGGCGGCGCTGCTGGCGAAAAACAGCAAGCTGGAGCTGGTGGCCAGCCCGTCGATTATGCAGCGCTACATCAGCATGAACGTCACGCAGAAACCGTTCGATAACCCGAAGGTGCGCGAAGCCATCAACTACGCCATTAACCGTCAGGCGCTGGTGAAGGTGGCCTTTGCCGGTTACGCCACTCCCGCGACGGGCGTGATGCCGCCAGCCATCGAGTATGCGCAGAGCTACCAGCCATGGCCGTACGATCCGGCGAAAGCGCGGGAGCTGCTGAAAGAGGCGGGCTATCCGAACGGCTTTAGCACCACGCTGTGGTCGTCTCATAACCACAGTACCGCGCAGAAGGTGCTGCAATTTACCCAGCAGCAGCTGGCGCAGGTGGGCATTAAAGCCAGGGTCACGGCGATGGATGCCGGACAGCGAGCGGCGGAAGTAGAAGGCAAAGGGCAGAAAGAGAGCGGCGTGCGGATGTTCTACACCGGCTGGACGGCTTCAACCGGCGAAGCGGACTGGTCCCTGTCGCCGCTGTTCGCTTCCCAGAACTGGCCGCCAACGCTGTTCAATACCGCGTTCTACAGTAATCCGCAGGTGGATAAAGATCTGGCCGATGCCCTGAAAACCACCAAACCGGAAGAGAAAGCGCGCCTGTACAAAGAGGCGCAGGACATTATCTGGAAAGAGTCGCCGTGGGTGCCGCTGGTGGTGGAAAAACTGGTCTCAGCCCACAACAAAGCGCTGACCGGTTTTTACATCATGCCGGATACGGGCTTTAGCTTTGATGACGCGGATTTAAAATAAAACTCATGCTGAATTATGTGTGTAAACGCCTGCTGGGGCTTATCCCGACGCTGCTGATTGTGGCCGTGCTGGTGTTTTTGTTTGTCCATATGCTGCCCGGCGATCCGGCGCGTTTGATTGCCGGACCGGAAGCGGATGCGACGGTTATTGAACTGGTGCGTAAACAGCTCGGTCTTGACCAGCCGCTGTACAGGCAATTTCTGCGTTACATTGGCAATGTCCTTCAGGGCGATTTCGGCATCTCAATGGTGTCGCGTCGTCCGGTGTCGGAGGAGATTGCCAGCCGCTTTATGCCTACCTTCTGGTTAACGATTGCCAGTATGAGCTGGGCGGTTGTGTTTGGCCTGGGCGCGGGGATTGTCGCCGCCGTCTGGCGCAACCGCTGGCCGGATAAGCTCGGTATGGCGCTGGCGGTCACCGGCATCTCTTTCCCGGCGTTTGCGCTGGGCATGCTACTGATGCAGATTTTCTCCGTTGAGCTGGGCTGGTTGCCGACCGTCGGGGCCGACACCTGGAAGCACTACATTCTTCCCTCTATGACGCTTGGCGCGGCCGTTGCGGCGGTGATGGCCCGGTTTACCCGCGCCTCGTTTGTCGACGTGCTGAGCGAAGATTACATTCGCACCGCGCGGGCAAAAGGGGTGAGTGAGAAATGGGTCATTCTGAAGCATGGTTTTCGTAATGCGATGATACCGGTGGTCACGATGATGGGGCTACAGTTCGGCTTCCTGCTGGGCGGCTCTATTGTGGTTGAGAAGGTCTTCAACTGGCCGGGGCTGGGGCGCCTGCTGGTCGACTCGGTCGATATGCGTGACTATCCGGTCATTCAGGCTGAAGTCCTGCTTTTCTCGCTGGAGTTTATTCTTATCAACTTAGTGGTGGATGTGCTGTACGCCGCCATTAACCCGGCCATCAGGTATAAGTAAGATGCGATTACTGAACTGGCGTCGCCAGGCCATTTTAAACGCTATGCCGGGGATCAGGCCGGACCATATTCGCACCCCGTGGATTGAGTTCTGGCGTCGATTCCGTCGTCAGCCCGTCGCTATGGTCGCCGGGTTGTTTGTGTTACTGCTGATCCTGGTGGCGATTATCGCCCCCTGGTTAGCCCCGTTTGATGCGGAAAACTACTTCGATTACGACCGGCTGAACGATGGACCGTCGATGATGCACTGGTTTGGCGTGGACTCGCTCGGGCGCGATATTTTCAGCCGCGTGCTGGTAGGGGCGCAGATCTCGCTGGCGGCCGGGGTCTTTGCGGTGCTGATGGGCGCAGCAATTGGCACCGTGTTGGGGCTGGTGGCCGGGTACTACGAAGGCTGGTGGGACCGCATCATCATGCGTATCTGCGATGTGCTGTTTGCCTTTCCTGGTATTCTGCTGGCGATTGCCGTGGTGGCGGTGATGGGCAGCGGCATGGCGAACGTCATCATCGCCGTGGCGGTATTCTCGATTCCCGCTTTCGCGCGTCTGGTACGTGGCAACACGCTGGTGCTGAAGCAGCAGACATTTATCGAGTCGGCGCGCAGCATGGGAGCCAGCGATGCCACCATCCTGTTCAGCCATATTCTGCCGGGAACGGTCTCGTCTATCGTGGTCTATTTCACCATGCGCATAGGCGTGTCGATTATCTCGGCGGCCAGCCTGTCGTTTCTGGGGTTAGGCGCACAGCCGCCGACGCCGGAGTGGGGCGCGATGCTGAACGAGGCGCGGGCGGATATGGTGATTGCGCCACACGTGGCGATCTTCCCGAGCCTGGCGATTTTCCTGACCGTGCTGGCGTTTAATTTACTGGGGGATGGGCTGCGCGACGCGCTGGATCCGCGGATAAAAGGGTAGTGCTGTGGAATGTGCCGGGTGGCGGCGACGCCTTACCCGGCCTGGAACAGAGGCGTGGGGAGATTAAACCCGGCTGCCCCACAAATCATACTCGTCGGCGTTTTCGACCTTCACGCGAATAATATCGCCCGGCTTGACGTTGGTTTCGCCGTTCAGGTACACCGCGCCGTCGATTTCAGGCGCATCCGCCATGCTGCGGCCAATCGCGCCTTCTTCGTCCACTTCGTCGATAATCACCAGAATTTCGCGGCCCACTTTCTCCTGCAAGCGTTCAGCAGAGATCTGCTGTTGCAGCTGCATAAAGCGGTTCCAGCGCTCCTCTTTTACCTCTTCCGGTACCTGGTCCGCCAGCTCGTTGGCCGTTGCGCCTTCAACCGGGCTGTACTTGAAGCAGCCGACGCGATCCAGACGCGCCTCTTTCAGGAAGTCGAGCAGCATCTGGAAATCTTCTTCGGTTTCACCCGGGAAGCCGACAATAAAGGTGGAGCGCAGGGTAAGATCCGGGCAGATCTCACGCCACTGCTTGATGCGCGCCAGCTGGCGGTCAACGGAGCCAGGACGTTTCATCAGCTTCAGAATGCGCGGGCTGGCATGCTGTAGCGGGATATCCAGATACGGCAGGATTTTGCCTTCCGCCATCAGCGGGATCACATCGTCAACGTGCGGGTAAGGATAGACGTAGTGCAGGCGCGTCCAGATCCCGAGCTTAGCCAGCTGCTCGCACAGGCCGACCATGCTGGTTTTCACTGGCTCGCCGTTGTGGAAACCGGAACGGTGTTTAACGTCCACGCCGTAGGCGGAGGTGTCCTGGGAGATGACCAGCAGCTCCTTCACGCCCGCGTCGGCCAGGCGTTTGGCTTCTGCCAGCACCTCGCCAATCGGACGGCTCACCAGATCGCCACGCATCGACGGGATGATGCAGAAGGTGCAGCGATGGTTGCAGCCTTCGGAAATTTTCAGGTAGGCGTAGTGGCGCGGCGTCAGCTTCACGCCCTGTTCCGGCACCAGGCTCAGGAACGGGTTGTGCTTTGGTTTGGGGACGTAGTGATGAACATGTTCCAGCACCTGCTCGTAGCTGTGTGGACCGGTGATCTCCAGCACCTTCGGGTGCACTTCACGGATCTGGTCTTCTTTTGCGCCCAGGCAGCCGGTCACAATCACTTTGCCGTTTTCCGTCAGGGCTTCACCAATGGCTTCCAGGGATTCCTGAACCGCGCTGTCGATAAAGCCGCAGGTGTTGACGATCACCATGTCGGCGTTGTCGTAGCTTGGCACCACGTCATAGCCTTCAGTGCGAAGTTCAGTCAGGATGCGTTCGGAGTCCACCAGGTTCTTCGGGCAGCCCAGGGAGACAAAGCCGATTTTCGGCGGGTGCGTAACATTGCTCATAGGTTAAAAATTCATCAATTATGGAGTTATCAGGGCGGGATTTTACAGCGTATCGCAGGGGATTTATACACTCTTGATGGCGCAGTTGAGGCCGGCAATCGTTGTAACATTGTAAAGAATGTTAATCAGTTATCGTTTATTGATCCCAGGCATTACATTGTACAAAAAATGACCTTATTCTTAATGAGGTAACATGGCTGACAGAGGAGGAATAGCATGTCCGTTGACAGACTGAAACGCGATCTGCTTAACAAGCTGATCAACGCCCGAATCGACCTGGCTGCATATCTGCAACTCCGCAAGGCGAAAGGGTATATGTCAGTCAGCGAAAGCGAAAATCTGCGTGATAACTTCTTTGAACTTTGCAATTTCATGCGTGAAAAAGCACCCATCCTGAAAGCGCACTACGCTGAAAGCGAATTAGTGGCGCTGCGCCGCGCCGCCGAGGTGCTCTCCATCGCCGGGGTCTGTTTGATGAACGGACGTCACGACTGCCCGAATTTTATTGCCGTTAACGCGGAGAAGCTTGAAAACTGCCTGACCACGCTCGCGCTTTGCATCATGTGTCTGAACAAGCCGGAAACGCTTGCCCGGCACTGAACCCGGGGGAGGCAACTCCCCCTTCTGATTAAGCTTTTGTAAAAGTGGTAACGCACCCGGGAACAGTGGCTAATCTTTAAGCCATATGTCGATAAAGGAGTGCGTTATGCCTCGATCCTCGCTGATTTTCCTTCCAGTCTTGTTATTCCCGCTTTCACTGCTTGCAGCGCCTGAGACGGTTAAGGTCGACGTGCTACAGACAAAACTGGATCACCCCTGGTCGCTGGCGTTTCTGCCAGATAACAAGGGGCTGCTCATCACGCTCAAAGACGGGCAGCTTAAGCACTGGCAGGCAGGGAAAGGGCTCTCCGATCCGATTGTCGGCGTGCCGAAAGTGTGGGCGAGCGGCCAGGGCGGACTGCTGGACGTCGCGCTGGCCCCGGATTTTGCACAATCACGGCGGGTCTGGCTCAGCTTCGCCGAGGCAGGTAATGATGGCAAAGCGGGTACCGCGGTGGGCTACGGGCGGTTGAGCGATGACCTGTCGCGCATTGAGGGCTTCCAGGTGGTGTTCCGACAGATGCCGAAGCTCTCTACCGGCAACCACTTTGGCGGACGGCTGGTGTTCGACGGCAAAGGCCATCTTTTTATTGGCCTGGGTGAAAACAACCAGCGCCCGACGGCGCAGGATCTGGACAAGCTTCAGGGCAAGGTGGTGCGCCTGACGGAGGACGGAAAAGTGCCACCGGATAATCCGTTTGTGAACACCGCCGGTGCGCGCCCGGAAATCTGGTCCTATGGCATTCGCAACCCGCAGGGAATGGCGATGAACCCGTGGAGTGACACGCTGTGGCTCAACGAACACGGACCACGCGGTGGGGATGAGGTTAACATTCCTGAGAAGGGCAAAAACTACGGCTGGCCCCTGGCGACGCACGGGATCAATTACAGCGGCCTGAAAATCCCGGAAGCGAAAGGCGAGCACGTTGAGGGCACTGAAAAACCGCTGTTTGTCTGGAAAGTGTCGCCCGCCGTCAGCGGCATGGCGTTCTACAACAGCGACGTCTTCCCGCAGTGGAAAAAAAAGCTGTTTATCGGCGCGCTGAAGGAGAAAGACGTCATCGTGCTGAGCGTGAAGGGCAATAGCGTGACGGAGGATGGGCGAATTCTTGGGGATAAAGATCAGCGTATCCGCGATGTGCGCGTCGGGCCGGATGGTTATCTGTACGTGCTGACCGACGAGACGGACGGGCAGCTTTGGAAAGTCAGCCCGTCCGGGTCGTAATCAGGTCACCGGGATCATCACCACGTTGCGATACGCCGGGCGCTCGCTGAGCTGCTGGATCCAGCGCTCAAGGTGAGGGCGCGGGGTCCAGCTGAGACCCATGTTAGTGAGGTTCCAGACGAAGGGGGCGACGGCGATATCGCCCACGCCGAACGTGTCGCCGGAGAACCAGGTATGCTTCGCCAGTTCGTCGTCCATCATCGCAAACAGCGACTCACACGCATCCTGGGCGGCATGAATGGCGGGATAATCACGATCGGCTTCCGGCGTACGGATAAGCCCCATCAGGATCACGCGGTGCGTGGGGGAAAGCGTCTGGTTTGCCCAGTCCATCCATTTTTCGCCCTGCGCGCGCTGGGCCGGATTTTCAACCCACAGGCGACCCTGGCCGTACTGCGCGGCGAGATAACGCACAATGGTATTGGACTCCCACAGCGTGGCGTCTGTCTCGTCATCGCGCAGCAACGGCACCAGCCCGTTTGGGTTCATCGCCAGATAGTCGGCGTCTTTATTCACCCCGAACGCCATGCCAGCCATAATTTGGTTGAACGGTAAATCCAGCTCCTCCAGCGTCCAGAGCACTTTCTTCACGTTAGTCGAATTGTTCCTGCCCCACAGCGTAATCATATTTACTCCCGATGAGATGTGAATCCGAGTCAGCTTTTCGCCATGGTGAGATAAACCTAACAATTACGCAACAGATGCTAAAAAAAACGCCGCAATCAAAGCGTATCTGAATGTTATTGCATAAACTTTAAAAACTTTACCTGGAACAGGTTTCTTTGAAGGCTGTAGTGCGCTATTACTCATCGCTTCTTGCGACACGGTGATTGTGACGTGATTTTTAGAATGGACACTCGGGTGGCATTTATGACGCAAAAAACTTCTTCTCTGCGCAGCCTGGCGGCAGGCTCGGCGCTGCTTTTCCTTTTTGCCCCAACGCTTCATGCGGCGGAACAGACTGCGCCCGAAGCGCCGCCTGTTGATGCGCGCGCCTGGATCCTGATGGATTACGCCAGCGGGAAAGTGCTGGCGGAAGGTAACGCCGACGAAAAACTCGACCCGGCGAGCCTGACGAAAATTATGACCAGCTATGTGGTCGGCCAGGCGTTGAAAGCGGGCAAGATCAAGCTGAATGACATGGTCACCGTCGGGAAAGATGCCTGGGCGACCGGTAACCCGGCGCTGCGCGGCTCGTCCGTGATGTTCCTGAAGCCCGGTGATCAGGTCTCCGTTTCCGATCTGAATAAAGGGGTCATTATTCAGTCGGGAAATGATGCCTGTATTGCGCTGGCCGATTACGTCGCGGGCAGTCAGGACTCATTTATTGGGCTGATGAATGGCTACGCGAAAAAACTGGGTCTGAACAATACCACCTTTAAAACCGTTCACGGCCTGGATGCGCCGGGTCAGTTCAGTACCGCGCGCGATATGGCGCTGCTGGGCAAAGCGCTGATCCATGACGTTCCGGATGAGTACGCCATCCATAAAGAGAAAGAGTTTACCTTCAATAATATTCGCCAGCCTAACCGTAACCGCCTGCTCTGGAGCAGTAACGTTAACGTGGACGGCATGAAAACCGGTACAACTGCCGGGGCCGGATACAACCTGGTGGCTTCTGCGACGCAGGGCGATATGCGCCTGATCTCGGTGGTGCTGGGCACGAAAACCGACCGCATTCGTTTTAACGAGTCAGAAAAACTGCTGACCTGGGGTTTCCGCTTCTTTGAAACCGTCACGCCGATTAAGCCGGACGCCACCTTCGTCAGCCAGCGCGTCTGGTTTGGTGATAAAAGTGAAGTAAACCTGGGGGCAGGTGAAGCGGGGTCCGTCACCATTCCGCGCGGCCAGCTGAAAAACCTGAAAGCGAGCTATACCCTGACCGAGCCACAGCTGACCGCGCCGTTAAAAAAAGGCCAGGTGGTCGGGACGATAGATTTCCAGCTTAACGGCAAATCCATTGAGCAGCGTCCGCTGGTGGTAATGGAAGCGGTGGAAGAGGGCGGCTTCTTCAGCCGGATATGGGACTTTGTGTTAATGAAATTCCACGGCTGGTTTGGCAGCTGGTTCAGCTAAGTTTTTGCCGGGTGGCGCTGCGCTTACCCGGCCTACGTTCGAGCCGTTGTAGGCCGGGTAAGGCGAAGCCGCCACCCGGCATAACCTCAATACATCAACTTCACCTGCTGCGCTTTCGCGTATGCCACCAGCTCGTCATCCGGGCGGCAATCACTGACGATGGCGTCAAATCGCGACAGTTCACCCATCCTTGCCGGACGGACCTTGCCAAATTTACTGTGATCAACCACCAGCACATGCTGCTGTGCGGCGTTGAGCGCCCACTGTTTCACCGGTAACTCTTCAAGATTAAAACAGGTTGCCCCCTGTTTCACATTCACGCCCGCCGCAGAGTAAAAGGCGATATCCGGGCATACATTGCTCAGCGTGTCCTGAATATTCAGCGGTTTGAAAATGGCGTTGCTGGCATGAAATTCGCCGCCACACAAAATCACCCGGCACGCCGGTTTCTCCTGCAAGGCAAGGAAGGTGTTTAGCGAATAACAGACGGCGGTAAAGGGAACGGTGCTGTCGATGGCCTCGATGATCCACGGGGTTGTCGTACCGCAGTCAAAAAAAAGCGTTTGATGCGGCTGCACCAGCGAGGCGGCGAGCCGCGCGGCTTTGCGCTTCTCCTCCACCAGGCGTGTTTTTTGATCGCTTAACAGATAATGGCTGGCGCTACGCGGCTCCAGAACAATATACCCGCCAAGCAGCACAACGGGGGCGCTGTCGCTGTTCAGATCGCGACGAATGGTCATTTCAGACACGCCAAGCAGGGTAGCGGCTTCCTTAAGATGCAGCTTATCGCTGCGCTTCAGCGCCTGGAGCAGCTGAGCAATGCGGTCATCGCGACGTGTTTCCATAGATCCTCGGGCTAAAAAAGTGAGCCCCCGCAGGGCGGGGGCTCAAGTGTAACCTGACGGACCGGGGTTAGTCACGTATCCAGCCTTTGCGGATCGGAAGGGCAAACAGAACGCGATAGGCCTGTGATAATCCACGATAAAGCGCCGGACCAAAGAGGCTCCACAGGATGGCTGCGCTGATGCAGCCCATCAGTCCCACCAGGAAACCGCCGACCATATCCAGCGGCCAGTGCACGCCCAGGTAGACGCGGGACCAGGCGATGGCGACCGCCACGCCCATCAGCACTACGCCGGACCACAGGCGATGCCAGAACAGGAAGGCCAGCGCAAAGGTGAAGATCACCGTGCCGTGATCGCTCGGGAACGAGTCGTCCGGCGCATGGTGCAGGAAGTTGTAGCCGACGCGATCGACAAACGGACGATCGTGTGGGAAGGCGTGGCCCAGCACGTAGCTTGCCAGCACGCTGACGCCGATCGCCATCGCCATTTTGATCACCAGATGGCGCTGGGCGGTGACCTGTGTACGAGGTCCCCATAACCAGAGGATCACCGCCAGCGCCGGTACGATGCTGATCACATCTTTCGCAATGAAGGTGGCGAGATCGATCATCCATTCCGGTGACGACGGCGTGGCGTTGAGCAGGTAAAACAGTTCGTAGTTCAGATTTTCTAACATAATCTCGTTACTCTTTAGCAAACCAGGCGGAAACCAGCCCGTAAACCAGCACCTGGGAAAACCAGACCCACCACCCGGCCCACAGGTTGTGAGAGAAAAAATGCGCGCCGCGCATGACCTGCCCGAATCCCATCAGCAGCCCCATAACAACGCCCAACGCGACAAAGGTCCAGGCCAGGCGTGGACGTTCACGCCAGAAGGCAAAAAACAGCCCCATCACCATAAACCCGCTTGAGGCGTGGCCGCCGGGAAAGCAGCGTCCCGGTCCGCTGTCTGCCGGAATCGCGCTGAACAGGGGATACGAGACGGCTTTGCCGCCATACTCCACCAGATCCCACGGACAGCTGTGGTGGCTCATGCTTTTCAGGGCTCCTACAACGAGCGCGCCCAGACTCATCAGAAGCGCGGCTGTCACCAGCCGGGCATTGCGTCTGTAAGTCCCGTAAACCAGCGCGATGACGGCCAGGGCAATGGCCACATATTTCGCCAGCCGATGGTTGAGCAGATCCAGCAGCGGATTTTGCTGTAGCGGGAAATGATGCGTCGCCGCGTCATACCAGAAGCCGGTGATCCATCGGTCAAGCGATTCATCGCGCGAAAGCCAGGTAAAAAGCAGCGCAAGGACGATCAGCACGAAAAGCTGATAACCATAAAAGCGGGCAGGCAAACGGTAAAGGCGTTTTGTCTTATTTGTCGGTAACTTAGATAATTCTGAAGGGCTGACGGCGTGTGTCATAGTTTCGGTCAATAACGTGAAATAGCACTATCATAAGGAGGGCAACTTAAGGAAACCTTAAACAACAACGATAAGTGCGTTATTTCTGTTTTTTCACGTTAATTTGCTATCTCAGACAGCGGCAATTCATTACACTCATCGCGATTTTTTCATATTAAAGATATTGCATGATAAACCGTTCTTCTTCCGGTAATCGTCTGGGTCGTCAGGCGTTACTTTTTCCTCTGTGTCTGGTGCTTTACGAATTCTCTACCTACATCGGCAACGACATGATCCAGCCAGGCATGCTGGCTGTGGTTGAGCAGTACAACGCAGGTATTGAGTGGGTACCTACATCGATGACCGCCTATCTCGCGGGCGGCATGTTTTTACAGTGGCTTTTAGGGCCGCTGTCGGATCGTATTGGCCGCCGCCCGGTGATGCTGACGGGCGTGGTATGGTTTATCGTCACCTGTCTCGCCACGCTGCTGGCGCAGAACATTGAGCAGTTCACGTTGCTGCGTTTTCTTCAGGGCGTGAGCCTGTGCTTTATTGGTGCCGTGGGCTACGCCGCTATTCAGGAGTCGTTTGAGGAGGCGGTATGTATCAAAATTACCGCGCTGATGGCGAACGTGGCGCTGATTGCACCGCTTCTGGGGCCGCTGGTGGGAGCCGCATGGGTCCACGTCGCGCCGTGGGAAGGGATGTTCGTGCTCTTTGCCGCGCTTGCGGCCATCTCTTTCTTTGGTCTGCACCGTGCGATGCCGGAGACCGCCACCCGCCTGGGCGAAAAGCTCTCGCTTAAAGAGCTGGGGCGTGACTATAAGGCGGTGCTGCAAAATGGCCGTTTCGTCGCGGGCGCACTGGCGACGGGCTTTGTCAGCCTGCCGCTGCTGGCGTGGATTGCCCAGTCGCCGGTCATTATCATCAGCGGCGAACAGCTTAGCAGCTATGAGTATGGCCTGTTACAGGTGCCGATTTTTGGCGCGCTGATTATCGGTAACCTGGTGCTGGCGCGTCTGACGTCACGCCGTACCGTGCGTTCGCTGATTATTATGGGCGGTTGGCCCATAGCGGCAGGGCTGATTATCGCGGCGGTGGCGACCGTAGCCTCGTCTCATGCGTACCTGTGGATGACGGCGGGGCTGAGCATTTACGCGTTTGGTATCGGCGTGGCGAATGCCGGTCTGGTACGCCTGACGCTGTTCGCCAGTGAAATGAGTAAAGGCACGGTCTCTGCCGCGATGGGGATGCTGCAAATGCTGATTTTCACCGTCGGAATTGAGGTGAGCAAGCATGCTTATGCTTTCGGCGGTAACGGGCTGTTCAGCCTGTTCAACCTCGCCAACGGCGTGCTGTGGATTGCCCTGATGGTGGTATTCCTGAAAGACAAACGCGTCGGAAACGCCCTGCAACCGTAATCCTTATCCCCTCTCCCCCCTGGGCGAGCTCGGGACAGTTCCCTCTCCCTGTGGGCTGAGGGATCCCCAGTAATTTGAAAGCAAAAGCGATAACGTTGCCTCAGAATAACTGAGGGCTTTCAGCGATGCCTCGGTCCGGCTGTAAATCGCTGAGGCGTTTCCTGTAGGCCGGGGCGAGGCGCAGGGATGCGCCGAGAGGGCGGGCTTTACAGGGATGTTACCTCCGCCCGTCCCCGATAAGCCGGAAGGAATAAGCCGAAGGCACCTCGAAGCGGCGATTTTCCGCCGGAAGCCCGGGTCGCCAGGGTGGTGGCGACTGAGCCACCCTGGCACGTTCACCGGTCATGTCGTGACAGAGTAGCAAGGAACATAAAGTGAACGGAATGACCACCAGAGCCGTATGTTCCCCCTCACCCCAGCCCTCTCCCTCAAGGGAGAGGGGGCCGTCTGTGCAGGCATTATTTTGTGGGGAACCCTCAGCCCTGTGGGAGAGGGTTAGGATGAGGGCACCAGAGCGCACGGAATCAATTAAACGGCGCCTCCCCGTCCAGCACCCTATCAATTACGTCCAGCACCCCTTCGTCATTATTGTTCGGCGCTTCATAGCGGGCCACCGCCTTAATGTGCGGTCTGGCATTGGCCATCGCGAAGCCAAACCCAGCCTGGCGCAACATCTCCACGTCGTTACCGCTGTCGCCAAAGGCCACCACTTCACTGTCCTCAATGCCCCAGCGCGCTTGCAGGATCCGCAGGCCGTTAGCTTTGTGTACGCCGGGGATAATCAGGTCGATACTGCCGTGTCCCGTGGTCACCGGCACCATGATGTCGCCAAGCTTCTCATGCAGCAGCGCCTGAATGCGCGGAATTTCGTCGTCAGAGACGTTTAGCCCGAATTTGAAGAAAATATCGTTGAGGTTGTCAAAGCTGCTGACGCTTTCAAGGCGGTGATAGTATTTCGCAGCAATCGCTTTGAAGAGGTCGTTATACGTTTTCAGCGTGTAGGCGCTGTTTTTTCCGCAGGCAATTATCTCTATGCCGGGCACGTCGTTTAACAGGGTGGCGACGGTCAGAAAGTGCTCTTTCGACAGTTCGCCGTTAAACACGTCTTCGCCCGCATCCACCACCCAGCCGCCGTTTTCGGCGACGAAGGCGATTTCATGGGCGATCTCCGGGAAAAATGAGATCAGCTGGTAGTACTGGTTTCCGCTGGCGACCACAAAACGGATGCCTTGCGCTTTCATGCGCGCGTACTGCGCCAGAAAACGCGCGCGGTTATAGGTTTTCGCATCGCTCAGGAAGGAGCCATCCATGTCGACTGCAATCAGTTTAACGCTCATATCCCTTCTCCATTGACGTTGTTACTGCTTCCGGTTTTGCCACCGCTCGCGCCACCAGGGCGGCAATAATGACTAACCCTAATACCACCAGCATCGCGCTGCGTAACCCGTAGTGCTCACCGAGGAATCCAAGCAGCGGCGGGCCCACCAGGAAAGCGAGATAGCCCGTGGTCGCCACGACGCTCACGCGCGTCGGCGCGTCGGGGCCGGTATCGCTGGCAGCGGAAATGGTCAGCGGGAAGCCAAGGGAGGCGCCCAGTCCCCACAGGATCACCGACACGCCGGCAATCCAGTCCACATCCACAAAGATAATCATCGCGATGCCCAGCCCGCCCAGCAGGGCGCTGGCACGGACGACAGCCACGCGGCTGTAACGGTCGATAAACCAGCCCCCGGTAAAGCGTCCGACGGTCATGCCGAGCGTAAACCCGGCGTAGATCAGCGAGCCGGAGGTGGGGCTAAATCCGTGCCCGTCCACCATCAGCAACGGTAGCCAGTCGTTGGCCGAGCCTTCAGCAAACGCCATCGCCAGCACCACCACGCCAATCAGCATTAGCTGGAAATCACGATAAAAGGGCAACCCTTTTGCCGCAGACTTCTGTTCGTCCGTGGCGTGTTGTCCTGTGCCTGCGGGAATAGCCCTGATGCCGGTGAGGATCGGGATAATACAGACCAGCGCCACCAGCAAAATGTGCACATTGGCCGCAATGCCCAGCGCCGTCAGCGCCATCCCCACGCCCGCGCCCGCCAGCGTGCCGAGGCTGTAAAAGCCATGCATCATCGGCAGCACCGTTTTGTTCATCGCCTGTTCGACGGCGGCCCCCTCGACGTTAATGGCCACTTCCGCCGCACCAAAGCTGCCGCCAAATACCATCAGCCCAAGGGCAAACATCAGCGGCGAGGCGAACCACAGCGCCACGCTCAGACCGAGCATTCCCACCACGGCGCAGCACATGGTGGTGCGAATCACCGCGCGCGTGCCAAAGCGCTTCACCAGCCAGGCCGAGCAGAGGATGCCGCTCATCGAGCCAATCGACAGGCCAAACAGCACGATCCCCATCTCCGCCGTCGAGACGGACAGCGTATCGCGGATTGCCGGGGTGCGCGTTGCCCAGGAAGCCATCAGCAGCCCGGGGATGAAGAAGAACATAAACAGCGCCCACATGCGCAGATGCAGGGCTTTGCGAGGAGAAGTTAGCGTCATTGGGATCAGCACCAGAAGTACAACAATAGCGACAACACTAGCAACTTTGTGTACATTTGTACACAAACTGGATGAGGATTTTATGAGCAGACCACCGAACGACCCTAACCGCCGCGAGAAGATACTCCAGGCGACGCTGGACACCATTGCTGAGCACGGTATTCATGCCGTCACGCACCGCAAAATTGCCACCTGCGCAGGCGTGCCGCTGGGGTCGATGACCTACTATTTCGACGGGATGGAGTCGCTTCTGGAGGAGGCCTTCACGTGGTTTACGCAGCAGATGTCTCAGCAGTACCGGGATTTCTTCGCGGGGGTGACCGGGCGGGAGAGGGCGTGCGAGGCCATTACCACGCTGATCCACAGTTCAGCCGTGACCACGCCACACAATATGGCGCTGATGTATCAGTTATACGCGTTTATGCACCGCAGCGCCGCGCTGAAAACGGTGATGCAGGACTGGATGAAGATGAGCCAGACTACGCTTGAGCAGTGGTTTGATCCGGCCACCGCCCGTGCGCTGGATGCGTTTATCGAGGGGATGACGCTGCATTTTGTAACCGACCGGTCGCCGTTAACCCGGGAGGAGATCCGGGTGATGGTGGGGCGGATTGCGGGCGAGGATACCGTCTGATAGCGCTCGCCCCGGCCACGCCTGATGTCAGGAGATTTTTTTCCCGCTGGCGTCAACGACGACTTCGCCATCTTCCTTCGTAAATGCCCCTTTTTGCGCGTCCGGAAGGATGTCGAGAACGACTTCAGAAGGGCGGCACAGACGGGTACCCAGCGGCGTCACCACAATCGGACGGTTAATCAGAATAGGGTATTGCAGCATGAAATCGATAAGCTGGTCGTCGGTGAAATGTCCCTGTGAAAGGCCCAGTTGCTCATAAGGCTCGACGTTTTTGCGCAGCAGATCGCCTATGGAAATCCCCATATCTGCAATCAGCCTGGTCAGTTCATCACGCGACGGTGGGTTCTCAAGATAGAGAATAATTTCGGGTTCCGTACCGCTGTTGCGGATCATCTCCAGCGTATTGCGCGACGTGCCGCAGGCCGGGTTGTGGTAGATAGTGATATGGCTCATATCCGTTACTCATTACAGTGTGAAGGAGAGACGTAGCGCCAGCGCGGCAAGCGTCACAAAGAGAACTGGCAGCGTCATTATGATGCCCGTCCTGAAATAGTAGCCCCAGGTAATAGTCATGTTTTTCTGTGCCAGCACATGAAGCCATAGCAGGGTAGCCAGGCTCCCGATGGGGGTAATTTTCGGCCCCAAATCGCAGCCAATCACGTTAGCGTAAATCATCGCCTCTTTAACCAACCCTGTTGCAGCACTACCCTCAATGGAGAGCGCGCCAATCAGCACCGTTGGCATATTGTTCATTATGGATGACAGGAAGGCGGTGATAAATCCGGTTCCCAGCGTGGTGACCCAGAGTCCGTATCCGGCTAAGTAATCAAGAACGCCTGAAAGAGACTCCGTCAGCCCGGCGTTGCGCAGGCCATACACCACCAGATACATCCCCAGCGAGAAGATAACAATTTGCCACGGCGCGCCGCGCAGCACTTTTCCGGTGTTAATGGCGTGCCCGCGTTTAGCAACGGCAAACAAAATCAGCGCGCCAGTTGTTGCGATAGCGCTGACCGGGATACCCAGAGGTTCAAGCACAAAGAAACCGACGAGCAGTAGCAGCAGCACGATCCAGCCCGTTCTGAACGTCGGCAGGTCGTGAATGGCCCGTGCGGGCTCGCGGAGTTTTGCCAGGTCATATTCGGGGGGGATTTCTTTTCGGAAGAACAGATGCAGCATCACCAGCGTTGCGGCAATCGCAGCGATATCAACCGGGATCATCACCGAGGCGTATTCGCTAAAGCCCAGCTTAAAGAAGTCCGCTGAGACGATGTTGACCAGGTTGGAGACAATCAGCGGCAGGCTGGCGGTATCGGCGATAAATCCCGCCGCCATCACGAACGCCAGCGTGGCCTGCTTGCTGAACCCCAGCGCCAGCAGCATGGCGATAACGATAGGCGTCAGGATCAATGCCGCACCGTCATTGGCGAACAGCGCCGCCACGGCCGCACCCAGCAGCACGATCCAGGTAAACAGCAACCGCCCGCGACCGTTTCCCCAGCGAGCAACGTGCAGCGCCGCCCACTCGAAAAAGCCGGACTCATCCAGCAGCAAACTGATAACGATTACCGCGATAAACGTGGCCGTCGCATTCCAGACGATGTTCCAGACCACCGGAATATCGTTAACGTGGATCACACCGCTCGCCAGCGCCAGCGCGGCGCCAATGGTGGCACTCCAGCCGATACTGAGCCCTTTGGGCTGCCAGATAACCAGTACCAGCGTAAACAGAAAAATAGCCCCTGCCAGAAACATCTTTTACTCCGTTATATCTGTTTTTGTGAATGTGTTGTGGTCAGCAAGAGCCCGGGAGGCGGTTTTTCAGCTTCATACGTGTCTCTTCCCGCAGGCAGTTCCAGCTGTTATCGATAACGGTTGCCGCCCACGCGGGCATGTTGGGAGAGAGACGGTAGTAGATCCATTTACCCTCACGACGATCGATGACCAGCCCGGCCTCGCGCAGTAAGGCCATATGGCGCGAGACTTTCGGCTGCGGCTCGTTGGTAGCGGAGCAGAGATCGCAGACGCACAATTCTCCTGCTTCACGGAGCAGCATGACGATGGAGAGGCGCGTTTCGTCGGAGAGGGTTTTGAAGAGCTGGAGCGGGTGGAGCATTCTGTCATCCTGAATGTTTTGTTTCATATGCATTAAATCATATGTGATTGTAGTAAAGGAGAGAAGAAGGAGATAGCAGGAAGGATAAAAAAGCGACTGGAGGACTCGCTAAGGTCAAAATAGTCTTTATGGCTTGTCCGGACTACTCCTGATAGTCATGGGAAAGAAACCGCCCCAGGGGGACGGTTTCTTTATATCTGCTCACTTTCAACGCTCTTCTGTGCTCAGGCGCAGCAGCGATCGTTCCAGGTGTCACGGTAAATGATATTCCCCTCCGTGTACTTCCATGAGATTGCTTCGTAACGCAATTCGAGCGTTTCAAGATGGGTGCTGCTCATCCCGTTAGGGGTCATGAAGGGTGCCACTGTCGTGAACTTAACGTTTTCCATCACGATATTGAAATATTCGGCCTCGATCCCGGACTCCAGAATGCGGTACATCTTAATGATCCCCTTCTTCATAACTCTCCCTTCGCACACGGCGCGGTAAAGAAGCGGGGTAGTCTGATCAAATTCTTTAACTATCGTAATAGGGCGATGGACGCGCGTGCCGGTGAGTTTACCCCAGCTTGGATCAACCGGAATGGTTACACCGTGGGAGAACGATTTTAGCTCTATGGAACCAAGACGCGTGGGCATCATGCAGCTACCGATAATCGGCGAACCGTTCTCGTCTTCTAGCCATAGGTGTGCGGGTGTAGACATGTAATTTCCTTATTAGTAAGCGTAACGCATTGATGTTCCTCAATGCCATATCCAGTAAGCCAGTCCCAGTGTTACCAGGTAAAACAGGAGGATGAATCCCTGGCTAACCTCAGGGAAGTAAACGTCAAGGACATAGCCAAAAATGAACGTGAGGATGATCGGGACATAGGTCCAGAAGAAAAACTGAGCCTGAGATTTGAACCAGCGTCTTAAAAAGCCCATCAGTGTCTACCCATTAGCTTCAGGATCGTGTCAGCAGCATCATAAGGGCTTTGACTGTCAGTCCATTGCTGGGTTAGCACGCCCGCGCGCATAAAAGCAGGCTCCACCAGGAAATACATCATCTCCAGTTCTTGCAGGTATAACGCTTGATAGTAGGCGGGATGCATCACTTGCAGGCGATGAGCGCTGTCAGCAGCTTTTTGCACAACCCCGTATATCCCCAGCCCTCCAATAGCCGCGCCCGTTAATCCTGAAACGACCTTTAACCCTGAAGGTGGAAGGGTCACATAGAGGCAAACAGTCGATGCGACGCCTGCAGAGAATGAATACGAGGTTAGCGTGCTGGTGGATATATAAACGTTAGCGCGCATTAGAGCATGCTGTATCGCTGATAATTCTGCCGGGGAATAATCCTTAACCAGCTCCTCTACGTACGTGTTGATTAGGTCAAAGACGATGTTCCAGCGAGAAATGAGATGGAATATGCCCTTTCGGAATCGAGCGTCCTCCAGGTTTTGTCGGGTGCATACATCGTAATATTCATCAGTAAAGCAGGAGGTGTAGTACAGCAGGCGTTGGGCACCGGCACCTATATTATTCAGGTGGCTCTTTACCTCTTCACCTACATCACGTACCGCCCGGTCCAGCTTCATTGCCAGTATCTTTTGGCTCTGAAGCTGGCGGATGATCTCTTCAGAATGGTACATGCTTACTGACCTCGCACTTCAGCTCAATTGAGCGATTTTTTGCTGCATCCCCTAAGACCGGCATTGCTATTACTGAACTTGAAAACTGCATTCCTGTCCCCTCCATAGTGTTTCTATCCGCTCCAGCGTATATCTGTAACTAATATGGAAGTTCAAAGCAGATCATGTTCATGAAAAGCAGGGTATTTTTAGGATAATGACTTGATGTTTTTTAACCAATATGCGATTTATCAGCGAGCTTTTAGTGCGAATAGATAAGTTCAACATTGAGTGACTCGTTCCAAAATCCAACAGAAATATCATCACATACAGACTTTGCCACGCGCAACTAGTAGCGCTCTGGCGTGTTCCAGCCTTTCTGGCAGTTAGCGCCACCCTTAAAGCAGATCGAGCCCCCAGCAGGGCGCTGGCGCGTCACAGCATGGCCAAAAAAATCTTTCGCAGACCAAAATCGCACTACACCGCACCCACCTGCGGTTTTTGGATCATAAAAATTTTTCAGTTTTATTTTTCTTCAAACCAGACCGCTTGGCCGCACCAGTGCTGGCGGTTAAGCAGAAATCCAAAACTGAAAAGGTTGAAAAGAATTTCAGTGTTTTTCATTTTTGAATATATAACAAATTTCTTGCTTCTTTGGTAACTCATTGATAATTAAGGGTAATGGTTGGTTTAAGTGTGTTTGAAGCAAGAGCCGTATTTATTTGCCATCTTAGATGGATATGTTTGTATGTCAGTCAGGACAAGCCCAGACAGCATATTGAGAAGATTTATTCACTGAAAAAAGTGACAATTAGGAACTTTTAAAAAATCACTGTTACCCTAAAAAGGAATGTCTAAATCTGGAATGTTTTCACGAACCTTTATAGAAAATAATCGCTCACTTCTGAAAGGTTTGAGGTGTAGCTCGGAAAACTTTTTTTCATATCTTTCTTTGAATCTTAAAGAGTAAAGCGTCTCGGTAAACTCACTTACTTCAAAACATTTTTCAATGTCGCTCTTATAAAATGAAAAGTTGAACTCATCTAATTCTGCCTTGATTTTTACATCGGACATGGCATTAATAATGGATATAGCTGTTTCTGCGTCAAAGCTATGAAAATGATCCGTGTTGAAATTTACTTCCTCGTTCCATCTATCATCAGCATATAACCTGATTGTTTGATTAAGTTGATATACCTTCTCCTCATCACTGATGTAAGTTAACGCTTCAATCCACCCTGATTTTTCAAGGAATTTTACATCTTCATGTTCGCTATGAAAGCTAAGGGAAGGGAATGTGATTAAGCTTCTAATAATATTAATCTTATCAATACTGAGATGGAAGTAAGCAGTTTTAAAATTTGAAAATATTACTTCGTCACGTATATTCTTTTCCTTAATCGCTTTTAATTCACTTTGGGATTTTTTCTTTTTAGAAATGAGGTGTTCATAGATTGTTAATACAATCAAATCAACTATGCTGAAAACAACAATTCCTAATGAAACACCTATTACAAGTGAAATTAATAAAATATAAGTTTCATAGTTTTGTGCTATCGGTTTTATTGCAGTCGTTAGCCATAAATGTAGAAGCGGTAATATTTTACATAAGGATAGGACTCCACCACATATCATAAATAATGTTGTGCAGGCTCTTCTAGGAGTGTACAAGGTAGAAACAAAATTGATAAATTGATCTATATAGTTCACTGGAATTCTCAATTAGTCAGATTGTGTGTTTTGCGGAATCACTGTTCATATCTTCCGGTTCTTGCTGGTCAATTACCCGAATGGCATCAGCAGCTTGAATCAACTTTAGAGCATCATCAACACTTACACCTTGTAAGTCTATGATTTTTCTATCGGCTGCGACTTCAATTCTTATTTTGGATTTTGACTGCAACAAGTTCAGTACCTTAAGAAGGTATGGCGCAAACTTCTGCCCACGTTCAACTAAAATGCTCAGATATTCACGTATGCCTGGATTGGAGGAGAAACATTGTACTCTTTTGGCGTCAATGCCGACAATACTGCATTCTTCTACAAAAGTCTGCTTCAACTCCTCAGGGATGTATACAGCAATTGAAAAATACTGGGATTGATTTTTTGATGACATGATACAGGCCTAAGGAACGGGAAGTAGAGCGCTGTCGCCACTTTGCCGCCACAGTCGCAATTGTTAGTTCCTAACTGATTGATTAGAAAGGGTTATAATAGCAGGCAACAAAAAACCCATCAACCTTGAACCAAAACGGCGGGGTTGATGGGCTCCACAAATTGGGGACATCAAAGAAAAGCAGTGGCACTAGTTATGACTGCACCCTGCGTAAAAAGTTCTGCGCGTAACGAAAATTTTTTGCGCCACACGCAAACTTGAGATTTATCCGAGTCCTGGCCAGATAATGATGATTAGCGTACCTGCCAGCGTCAGCAGCACGTTTGCGATGGCGTAGGTGCCTGCATAGCCCAGCGCCGGGATGTTGCTGCGCGCGGTGTCGCTGATGATCTCCATCGCCGGTGCGCAGGTGCGCGCGCCCATCATTGCCCCGAAGAGCAGGGCGCGGTTCATGCGGAGCACGTAGGCGCCGAACAGGAAACAGATCACCACCGGTACCAGGCTGACGATAAGTCCGGAAACCAACATTTGCCAGCCGACCGCACCCAGGCCATTGCCAATGCCGCTCCCGGCGCTTAAGCCGACACCCGCCATAAAGACCATCAGACCGAACTCTTTCACCATGTTCAGCGCACCCTGAGGGATATAGCCGAAGGTGGGATGGTTCGCTCGCAGGAAGCCCAGCATGATCCCGGCGAACAGCAGACCGGCTGCATTACCAATGCCGAAGCTAAAGTTGCTGAACTGGAAGGTGATCATCCCGATCATCAGGCCGACAATGAAGAAGGCGCAGAAGGCTAACAGGTCCGTCACCTGGCTGTGGATCGAGATAAAGCCGATACGGTCGGCAACGGTTTTAACACGTCGGGCATCGCCGCTAACCTGCAACACATCGCCTTTATTGAGCACCACGTTATCGTCGATAGGCATTTCAATCTGGCTGCGGATCACGCGGTTGAGGAAACAACCGTGGTCGGTCAGCTTCAGCTGTGCCAGACGGCGGCCCACGGCATTGTGGTTTTTCACCACAATCTCTTCGGTGACAATACGCATGTCCAGCAGGTCGCGGTCAAACACCTCTTTCCCGTTGCGGAAGCTCGGATCGAGACGCGCGTGGGCGTCCGGGTAGCCAACAAGGGCGATGTCATCGCCCATCTGGAGCACCGCGTCACCGTCCGGGTTTGCCAGAATGCCGTTACGACGGATACGTTCGATGTAGCAGCCGGTCTGACGGTAGATCCCCAGCTCGCGCAGGTTTTTCCCGTCGGTCCAGGCAACCAGCTCCGGCCCGACGCGGTAGGCGCGGATCACCGGCAGGTAAACTTTACGTTTGGAGTCCGTGTCCAGGCCGCGCTCGCGGGCGATGGTCTGGGCGCTGGTCTGGAGATCCTGATGCTGAAGTTTTGGCAGATAGCGCGCGCCAACAATCAGGCTCACCAGACCAATCAGATAGGTCAGGGCATAGCCCAGACTCAGGTTGTCCAGCGCGGAGGAAAGCGGCGTGCCGGCCATGCCAGAATGACGAAGCGTATCGCCCGCGCCGACAAGCACCGGTGTGGAGGTCATCGAGCCTGCCAGCATACCGGCCGTTAAGCCGATGTCCCAGCCAAACAGCTTGCCCAGCCCTAACGCAATCAGCAGGGCGCTGCCGACCATCACCAGCGCCAGCATCAGGTAATTTTTGCCGTCTCGGAAGAAAATGGAAAAAAAGTTCGGACCGGCTTCCACGCCTACGCAAAAAATAAACAGCATGAAACCTAAGTTAAGCGCGTCCGTGTTAATACTGAAATGTTGTTGACCTAATAACAGGGAGACGACTAAAACGCCAATGGAATTACCAAGTTGAACTGAACCCAGGCGTAATTTACCCAGACAAAGGCCCAGCGCCAGTACCACAAATAATAACAGGATGTAATTCCCATTTAACAAGTCTGCGACGTTTATATTCACGGAGGCTAACTTCTTGTTTACCAGTAAGTTGTTGAATGAAAGGACTATTTGGGCTACTGTTTTCAGAGTCAGGGAATCACTTTGCATCTCCCTGCTTCCTGATAAATACCCTAAACACTAGCAGTCGGTTAGTTTAATCGTAATAGCTACCGACAGCCACCTATTATCGCACGACTTCTGTGCGTGCTTTGGCAAGGATTGCCGCATTGCTTTATCTGACTGGGCGTCCACCGGACGATTTTTGTATTTGATAGAGATAAGTCAGGAGGATAGTTTGAACTTTAAACGAAACTGGGCTGGCGTAATCAGCTGTTTTTTGCTGTTTACGGTCGTTTGCATGTCACTCGCTTTTAACGTGAAAGGCGCCTTCAGAGCGTCCGGTCATCCCGAGCTGGGCCTGTTGTTCTTCATCCTGCCGGGGGTAGTAGCCGGTTTTCTCTCACGTAAAGGCGAGGTGGTGATGCCGCTTATTGGGGCAATGCTTGCGGCCCCGCTCTGCCTGCTTCTGATGCGCGTGCTGTTTCTCTCGTCGAGAAGCGTCTGGCAGGAAGTGGCGTGGCTACTGAGTGGCGTTTTCTGGTGTGCGCTGGGCGCGCTCTGTTTCTTATTTACGCGCAGCCTGCTGCAACAGCGGAAGCACCGTAAATAAAAACGCCCTCAGGGTGAGGGCGTCTTCGCATTACTGAGCCGCAAACAGGCCCAGGTGTTCTTTGGCGTAGGCCTCAAAATCGGTGCAGCCGCCGATGTGTTTCTGATCGAGGAAGATCTGCGGCACGGTTTCAACCGGTTTACCCACGGTTTTTTCCAGATCGGCTTTAGTGATGCCTTCCGCGTGGATATCCACATAACGGAAGTTGAAATCATCACGCTCTTCAGTCAGTTTCTCTGCCAGTTCTTTCGCGCGCACACAGTAAGGGCATCCTGGACGACCAAAAATTACTGCAAACATTTCTCTCTCCTCAAAAAACAAGCCTGACGGCGAATAGCACCTATAGTGCACGATAACCTGCCGTCATGGAAAGAAGGTTTCACCTGTCACTTTGATACAGTCAGGCTATGTTTCGCCAATTACATCAGGTGGATCATTGCCTATACTGGCTGCCATACGTTTTACGCAACACAAAGAGAGACAAAATGACGCCAACCATTGACCTGCTTCGTTCCCACCGTTCCATTCGCCATTTCACCGATGAGCCAATTACCCAGGCGCAGCGGGACGCGATCATCGACAGCGCAAGAGGTACCTCCAGCTCCAGCTTTTTGCAGTGCAGCTCCATTATCCGCATCACCGATCCGGCGATGCGTGAGCAGCTGGTAACGCTGACGGGCGGACAAAAGCACGTTGCCCAGGCGGCTGAGTTCTGGGTGTTCTGCGCCGATTTTAACCGTCACCTGCAAATCTGTCCTGAGGCCGAGCTGGGGCTGGCGGAACAGCTGCTGCTGGGCGTTGTGGATACGGCACTGATGGCGCAAAACGCGTTCACGGCGGCGGAATCACTGGGGCTTGGCGGCGTCTATATTGGCGGGCTGCGTAACAACATCGAAAGCGTGACGGAACTGCTGAAGCTGCCGAAACACGTGCTGCCGCTGTTTGGTCTGTGCCTCGGCTGGCCGGCGGATAACCCGGATCTGAAGCCGCGCATTCCTGCTGCGATGCTGGTGCATGAAAACCACTACCAGCCGGTCGACCAGGACGTTCTGCATCAATACGATGAAGAGCTGGCGAACTACTATCTGACGCGTGACAGCAACAACCGCCGCGACACCTGGAGCGACCATATTCGTCGCACCATCATCAAGGAGAACCGCCCGTTCATTCTCGACTACCTGCACAAACAGGGCTGGGCAACGCGGTAGTCCATTCCTCCTGCGCCTCGTGTATGATAGGCAGGCTTTTACCATGTCTTTAGAGAGGTGCAGGGTGAAAATTGCCATATTGTCCCGGGATGGAACGCTCTATTCATGTAAACGCCTGCGAGAAGCGGCGGCGAAACGCGGACATCAGGTTGAGATCCTCGATCCGATGTCCTGCTATATGAACATCGACCCTGCGGCGTCGTCGATTCATTACAAAGGCCGCAAACTCCCGCATTTTGATGCGGTGATCCCCCGTATTGGCTCCCAGATCACCTATTACGGTACGGCCGCGCTGCGCCAGTTTGAAATGCTGGGAAGCTATCCGCTCAATGAATCCGTGGCGATTTCCCGCGCCCGCGATAAGCTGCGCTCGCTGCAACTGCTGGCGCGCCAGGGGATCGATCTGCCCGTCACCGGGATTGCCCACTCCCCGGACGACACCAGCGATTTAATCGATATGGTGGGCGGTGCGCCGCTGGTCATTAAGCTGGTGGAAGGTACGCAGGGTATTGGAGTGGTACTGGCGGAGACGCGTCAGGCGGCGGAAAGCGTGATCGATGCGTTTCGCGGTCTGAATGCCCATATTCTGGTGCAGGAGTATATTAAAGAGGCTAAAGGGTGCGACATCCGCTGCTTTGTGGTGGGCAATGAAGTGGTGGCCGCTATAGAGCGGCAGGCGAAAGAGGGCGATTTTCGCTCTAACCTTCACCGCGGCGGTATCGCACGGGTGGCCCTTATCAGCGAGCGCGAGCGTGAGATTGCGGTGAAAGCGGCGCAGACGCTGGGCCTGGACGTGGCGGGGGTCGATCTGCTGCGTGCCGACCGCGGGCCGTTGGTGATGGAAGTTAACGCCTCGCCGGGGCTGGAAGGGGTGGAAAAAACCACAGGCGTCGATATTGCAGGTAAAATGATCGCATGGATTGAACGCCATGCGACGCCGGGATTTTGCCTGAAAACGGGCGGTTAAATGGATCGGCGCGCACTTTTTGCGTAATCTGGACAACGTTTTTATTTAAGAGGCTGCACTGCGATGGATTTACAGGTCGTACCTACACTGGATACGTTACGTCAATGGCTCGATGATGCCGGTATTACTTTCTTCGAATGCGACTCCTGCCAGGCGCTGCATCTGCCTCACATGCAAAATTTCGACGGCATTTTTGATGCCAAAATCGATCTGATTAACGACGTGATCCTGTTCTCGGCGCTGGCTGAAGTAAAGCCGTCCGCGCTGCTGGCGCTGGCATCCGATCTGTCAGCGATCAACGCCAGTTCTTTGACGGTGAAAGCGTTTCTCGACATACAGGATGATAATCTGCCAAAGCTGGTGGTTTGCCAGTCTTTATTCTCCGGCGCGGGGCTCTCCTTCAAGCAGTTCGCCTGGTTTATGCGCCTGAGCGAAGAGCAAATTTCCATGGTAATGATGGAAGCCAACGCACATCACCTGCTGTATAGCGCGGAAGATGACGCCGAGAATAATGATGCATCTCCCAATTTTCTCCACTAAGCCTGTCTGACTTTTGCGCAGTCGCTGCCAGAGCGGCTGCATAACACCATTTTTTCTGCTGCTTTTAACCTTTCTTTAAAGAATTTTTCACCTCCTCTCCGGCCGTTTCGGCTTATCACGTAGACATAATCTGCATAAAAAATTGATAAAAGGCGTTTTTTCGTCTGGGCTATAGCCGGAGACACGGGCTACAGTTATTCTTGCGGTGCTTAAAAAAGCGAGCGGAACCTGCCGGGATGAGGGGGTATTTTATTTCGGGCAGAGCGACAAACTATGCATGATTATTGCATATCTTCAGGCTGCACAGTTTTGGTTCGTTTGTTAACGAACTTTCAGAAGGAATAACAATATGATCGCCTTGAATAAAAAATGGTTATCGGGTCTGGTTGCGGGTGCTCTGATGGCCGTCTCTGCCGGCACGCTCGCTGCGGAACAAAAAACGCTGCACGTCTATAACTGGTCTGACTATATTGCGCCGGATACCGTCGCCAATTTTGAAAAAGAGACCGGCATTAAGGTTGTCTACGACGTATTCGATTCCAACGAAGTGCTGGAAGGCAAACTGATGGCGGGCAGCACCGGTTTCGACCTGGTGGTGCCGTCGGCAAGCTTCCTGGAGCGTCAGCTGACCGCCGGTGTCTTCCAGCCGCTGGACAAGAGCAAATTACCGAACTGGAAAAATCTCGATCCGGACGTGCTGAAGCTGGTGGCGAAGCACGACCCGGACAACAAATACGCGATGCCTTACCTGTGGGCGACCACCGGTATTGGCTATAACGTGGATAAAGTCAAAGCGGCGCTGGGCCCGGACGTCAAGCTGGACAGCTGGGACGTAGTGCTGAAGCCGGAAAACCTCGAGAAGCTGAAAAGCTGCGGCGTCTCTTTCCTCGATGCGCCGGAAGAGATTTTCGCCACCGTGCTTAACTATCTCGGCAAAGATCCAAACAGCAGCAAGGCCGACGACTACACCGGTCCGGCGACCGACCTGCTACTGAAGCTGCGTCCGAATATTCGCTACTTCCACTCCTCTCAGTACATCAACGACCTGGCGAACGGGGATATCTGCGTGGCCATCGGCTGGGCGGGCGACGTCTGGCAGGCGGCGAACCGCGCGAAAGAGGCAAAAAACGGCGTGAATGTTTCCTACTTCATTCCGAAGGAGGGGGCGCTGGCGTTCTTCGACGTCTTCGCGATGCCGGCTGATGCGAAAAACAAAGAGGAAGCGTATCAGTTCCTCAACTACCTGATGCGTCCGGACGTGATTGCTCACATCAGCGACCACGTCTATTACGCCAATGGTAACAAGGCCTCCGAGCCGCTGGTGAGCGAAGAAATCCGCAATAATCCGGCGATCTACCCGCCAGCCGATGTGTTTGCCAAGCTCTTCACCCTGAAAGTGCAGGAACCAAAAATTGACCGTGTGCGTACCCGCGCGTGGACCAAGGTGAAAAGTGGTAAGTAACGGCGTTTGATATCGTTGCCCGGTAGCGCCGTCGCTTACCGGGCCGACAAATACCGTAGGCCGGGCAAGCGTTAGCGCCGCCCGGCGATGCGCACCCTGACGGTGCGTTTGCACCAGTGTTGATCTATGCCGGAGAGCACCCCGTGAATGACGCGATCCCCCGCCCGCAGGCGAAAGTCCGTAAAGCGCTGACCCCGCTTCTTGAAATTCGTAACCTCACCAAATCCTTCGACGGCCAGCATGCCGTGGACGATGTCAGCCTGACGATCTACAAAGGTGAAATTTTTGCTTTGCTTGGCGCATCCGGCTGCGGTAAATCGACCCTGCTGCGCATGCTGGCCGGGTTTGAACAGCCCACCGCCGGGCAGATCGTGCTGGATGGGGTAGACCTCTCCAGCGTGCCGCCGTACCAGCGGCCCATCAACATGATGTTCCAGTCCTATGCCCTGTTCCCGCACATGACCGTCGAGCAGAACATCGCCTTCGGCCTGAAGCAGGACAAACTGCCGAAAGCCGAAATCACCGCGCGCGTGGCGGAGATGCTGAGCCTGGTGCATATGCAGGAGTTTGCGAAGCGTAAGCCGCATCAGCTTTCCGGCGGCCAGCGTCAGCGCGTGGCGCTGGCAAGAAGTCTGGCGAAGCGTCCAAAATTATTACTGCTCGACGAGCCGATGGGCGCGCTGGATAAAAAGCTGCGCGACCGGATGCAGCTGGAAGTGGTGGATATCCTCGAGCGCGTTGGGGTGACCTGCGTGATGGTGACTCACGACCAGGAAGAGGCGATGACCATGGCCGGGCGCATTGCGATCATGAATCGCGGTAAGTTCGTGCAGATCGGCGAGCCGGAAGAGATTTACGAACACCCGACAACCCGCTACAGCGCGGAGTTCATCGGCTCGGTGAACGTCTTCGAAGGGCTGCTGAAGGAACGCCAGGACGACGGTCTGGTGATTGAATCGCCGGGGCTGGTGCACCCGCTGAAGGTTGATTCTGATAACTCCGTGGTGGACAACGTGCCGGTTTACGTTGCCCTGCGCCCGGAAAAAATCATGCTATGCGATGAGCCACCCGCCGATGGCTATAACTTTGCCGTGGGCGAAGTGGTGCACATTGCCTATCTCGGCGATCTGTCGATTTACCATGTCCGCCTGAAAAGCGGCCAGATGCTCAGCGCCCAGTTACAGAACGAACACCGGTATCGCAAGGGACAGCCAACCTGGGGCGACGAAGTGAGCCTCTGCTGGGATGCGGACAGTTGCGTAGTCCTGACGGTATAAGGAGCGGTCATGAGTACACTTGAACCTCCAGCCCGCGTCAAAAAACCGGGCGGTTTCGCGCTCTGGCTGGCGCGCATGCAGATGGCGCATGGCCGCAAGCTGGTCATCGCCATGCCCTATATCTGGCTGATCCTGCTGTTTCTGCTGCCGTTCCTGATCGTCTTTAAGATCAGCCTGGCGGAGATGGCGCGGGCGATCCCACCGTATACCGATCTGTGGGAGTGGGCCGACGGGCAGCTGACGCTGACCGTAAACCTCGGTAATTTCCTGCAACTGACCGACGATCCGCTCTATTTCGAAGCCTATTTGCAGTCGTTACAGGTTGCGGCTATTTCTACGATCTGCTGCTTGTTGATGGGCTACCCGCTGGCGTGGGCAGTGGCGCACAGCAAGCCGTCGACGCGAAATATTTTACTGCTATTGGTCATTTTACCGTCGTGGACGTCGTTCCTGATCCGCGTGTATGCGTGGATGGGGATCCTGAAGAATAACGGCATACTGAATAACTTCCTGCTGTGGCTTGGGGTGATCGACCAGCCGCTGACGATCCTGCATACCAACCTTGCGGTGTATATCGGGATTGTCTATGCCTATCTGCCGTTTATGGTGCTGCCGATCTATACGGCGCTGACGCGTATTGATTACTCGCTGGTGGAAGCCTCGCTGGATCTCGGCGCACGCCCGTTGAAGACTTTCTTCAGCGTCATTGTCCCTCTCACCAAAGGCGGAATCATCGCCGGATCGATGCTGGTGTTTATCCCGGCTGTTGGGGAGTTTGTGATCCCGGAACTGCTCGGCGGCCCGGACAGCATCATGATTGGCCGCGTGCTGTGGCAGGAGTTCTTCAATAACCGCGACTGGCCGGTGGCCTCGGCGGTGGCGATCGTCATGTTACTGCTGCTGATCGTGCCGATCATGTGGTTCCATAAACATCAGCAGAAACAGATGGGAGACCACGGATGAACAACTTACCGGTAGTACGCTCCCCGTGGCGAATTGCGATCCTGATTATCGGCTTTACCTTCCTGTATGCGCCGATGCTGATGCTGGTGATCTACTCGTTCAACAGCTCTAAGCTGGTCACCGTCTGGGCGGGCTGGTCGACGCGCTGGTACAGCGAGCTGTTCCACGATGATGCGATGATGAGCGCGGTGGGGCTGAGCCTGACCATTGCGGCGCTGGCGGCGACGATGGCCTGCGTGCTGGGCACGATTGCCGCGCTGGTGATGGTGCGCTTTGGCCGTTTCCGCGGGGCAAATGGTTTTGCATTTATGATCACCGCCCCGCTGGTCATGCCGGACGTGATCACCGGACTGTCGCTGCTGCTGCTGTTTGTCGCGCTGGCGCACGCCATCGGCTGGCCAGCGGATCGCGGGATGCTCACCATCTGGCTGGCGCACGTCACCTTCTGTACGGCATATGTGGTGGTGGTCATCTCCTCGCGGCTGCGCGAGCTGGATCGCTCCATTGAAGAGGCGGCGATGGATCTCGGCGCCACGCCGCTGAAGGTCTTTTTCATCATCACGCTGCCGATGATTATGCCGGCGGTGATCTCCGGCTGGCTGCTGGCGTTCACGCTCTCGCTCGACGATCTGGTTATCGCCAGCTTTGTGTCGGGACCGGGCGCGACGACGCTGCCGATGCTGGTCTTCTCCAGCGTGCGGATGGGGGTGAATCCGGAGATCAACGCCCTGGCCTCCATCATCCTTGGCGTGGTCGGAATTGTCGGATTTATCGCCTGGTATTTGATGGCGCGCGCGGAAAAACAGCGTGTGCGCGATATCCAGCGTGCAAGACGCGGCTGAAGGAATTACTATTTCCAGTGATGTGCCGCGTATGACGCGGCACTGTTTTTCAGGGAAGTAAAAACATTGGGATTCTTACAAAAAACACGTCATTCGCACGCCCGTCCGAACGTCCCTGCACTGGTGCAGGTGGCGGCGCTCGCCATTATTATGATCCGCTGTCTGGATGTGCTGATGATAATGAACACGCTGGGTCCGCGCGGAATGGGGGAATTTATTCACCGCAGCGCGCAGACGTGGAATCTGACGCTGGTGTTTCTCAGCAGCCTGATGCTGGTGTTTATTGAGATCTACTGTGCGTTCTCGCTGGTGAAAGGCCGTAACTGGGCGCGCTGGGTGTATCTGCTGACGCAGATCACAGCCGCAGGCTACCTGTGGGCCGCCTCGCTGGGCTATGGCTATCCGGAGCTGTTCAGCATACCCGGTGAGTCGCGACGTGAGATTTTCCATTCACTGGTGATGCAAAAACTGCCGGATATGCTGGTTCTGTTCCTGCTATTTGCACCAGCTTCGAGCCGGCGGTTCTTCCGCCTGCAATAATGTGTATAATCGCAGCCCTCGTGTTTCTTAAGGTTTTCATATGCAGTGCGCACTCTATGACGCCGGACGCTGCCGCTCCTGTCAGTGGATAGAACAGCCGGTCTCTCAACAACTCACCGCCAAAATGGCCAACCTGCAACAGCTACTGGCAGCACACGCGGTGGGCGAGTGGTGCGCACCCGTCAGCGGCCCGGAGCAGGGCTTTCGCAATAAAGCCAAAATGGTGGTCAGCGGCAGCGTTGAAAAGCCGCTGCTGGGGATGCTGCACCGCGACGGTACGCCGGAAGATTTAACCGACTGCCCGCTGTATCCCGCCTCGTTTGAGTCGGTGTTTAGCGCTCTGAAACCGTTTATCGCCCGGGCGGGGTTAACGCCCTATAACGTTGCCCGCAGGCGCGGCGAGCTGAAATACCTTCTGCTGACCGAAAGCCAGATCGACGGCGGGATGATGCTGCGCTTTGTGCTGCGTTCGGAAACCAAACTAGAGCAGCTGCGCGCGGCACTTCCGGGATTGCAGCAACAGCTTCCGCAGCTCAAGGTTATCACCGCAAATATTCAGCCGGTGCATATGGCGATCATGGAAGGGGAGAAAGAGATCTTCTTCACCGAACAGCATGCGCTGGAGGAGCGTTTTAACGGCGTGCCGCTGTGGATCCGTCCGCAAAGCTTCTTTCAGACTAACCCCACCGTCGCCAGCGCGCTGTACATCACCGCGCGCGACTGGGTGCGTGCGTTACAGGTTCATCACATGTGGGATCTGTTCTGCGGCGTCGGCGGCTTTGGCCTGCACTGTGCCACGCCAGACATGCAGCTCACCGGCATTGAGATCTCCGCCGAAGCGATTGCCTGCGCGAAGCAGTCCGCCGCGGAGCTGGGGCTGACGAATCTGCACTTCCAGGCGCTGGACTCCACGCAGTTCGCGACCGGGCAGGGCAACGTGCCGGAGCTGGTGCTGGTGAACCCGCCGCGCCGGGGCATCGGCCAGGCGCTCTGCGACTACCTGAGCCAGATGGCGCCGGAGTACATCTTCTACTCCAGCTGTAACGCGCAGACCATGGCGAAGGATATCGCCAGCCTGCCGGGCTACCGCATCGCGCGCGTTCAGCTTTTCGATATGTTCCCCCATACCGCCCATTATGAAGTGTTGACGTTGTTAACCAAAGCGTAGGCCGGGTAAGGCGAAGCCGCCCCCCGGCATAAACCCCACACAATGTTCAACAAAATGTGAACTCTTCCCCCGCTCGAAATCAGGTAAGCTTACGACATAACAAATGATTGAAGGCTTACCCATGAAGCAGATCCTGCTGGTAGAAGATGACCACGATATCGCGGCACTCCTGCGTCTTAACCTGGAAGATGAAGGCTACGCCATTACCCACGAGCCCGACGGGGGCAACGCCTTACAGCGTCTTGAAACACAGCCGTGGGACGCGGTGATCCTCGATCTGATGCTGCCGAATGTTGATGGTCTGGAGATTTGCCGCCGTATCCGCCAGATGACCCGTTACCTGCCCATTATCATCATTAGCGCCCGCAGCAGTGAAACTGACCGTATTACCGGCCTGGAAACCGGGGCGGATGATTATCTGGCAAAACCTTTCTCGGTGCAGGAGCTGATTGCCCGCATTAAGGCGCTGTTCCGCCGACAGCAGGCGATGGGCCAGGCGCAGACGGACGGCATTATTCAGGCGCACGGTCTGACTATCGATCCGCTGGCGCGCACCGTGCGTCTTAACGGTCAACACGTCGATCTCACTCCGCGTGAATTTGAACTGCTCTATTTTTTTGCTCGCCATCCTGGAGAGGTCTTTTCACGTCTGGCATTGCTGGAGCAGGTGTGGGGGTATCAGCACGAAGGCTACGAACACACCGTCAACACCCATATTAACCGCCTGCGCATCAAAATAGAAAAAGATGCCGCCGAGCCGGAGATCGTTCGCACCGTCTGGGGCAAAGGCTACAAATTCGCGGAGCAGAATCATGATGCGTCGCTTTAGCCTGAGCCAGCGCCTGACGCTGCTGTTTACGGTGTTACTGCTGCTCTGCGCCACCGTCGCCTGTGCGGTGCAGCTCTACAGTAGCATGCAGTACGGCAACGCGATGGTGCAGCGGCTCTCCGGCGGGCTGGCGCAGCAGATTGTGCAGCGGGAAGCGATTCTGGATTCGCAGGGCAGGGTGGATCGCAGCGCCTTAAAACCGCTGTTCGACCGGCTGATGACCTTTAATCCGAGCGTCGAGCTGTATGTTGTCTCGCCTGATGGCGATATCCTGGCCGATGCTGCCCCGCCGGGGCACATTCAGCGGCAAAAAATTGACCTCGCGCCGATACAGAATTTCCTGAGCGGGACGGTGATGCCGGTGTTTGGCGACGATCCCCGAAGCCAGAATAAGAAAGTCTTCAGCGCCACCCCGCTGCGGCAGGACGGCGAGCTGAAGGGGTATCTGTACATTATTTTACAGGGGGAAGAGTCCAACGCGCTGGCGGAGATGGCCTGGCACAAAGCGCTCTGGAGTACGGCGCTGTGGTCGATGCTGCTGGTGGCGCTGTTTGGTCTGCTGGCGGGGGTGCTGCTCTGGTACTGGGTGACGCGCCCGGTTAAAGAGCTCACGCTGGACGTGGCCGGGCTGGAGCAGGACAGCATCAGCGCGATTAAGCAGCTGGCGGCCCAGCCGCTTGAGCCTGCCGGCCAGGATGAAGTGGCGATCCTGCGCAATACCTTTATCGAGCTGGCGCGCAAAATCACCTCTCAGTGGGATCGGCTGGCCGACAGCGACCGCCAGCGCCGGGAGTTTATCGCCAACATTTCGCACGACTTACGCACCCCGCTGACGTCGCTGCTGGGTTATCTGGAAACGCTGTCGCTCAAATCCGCCACGCTGTCGCCGCAGGAGCATCAGCAGTACCTCGCTACCGCGCTGCGTCAGGGGCAAAAGGTACGCCATCTGTCGCAGCAGCTGTTCGAGCTGGCGCGTCTTGAGCACGGCGGCATCAAGCCCCAGCGCGAGCGTTTTGCCATGGCTGAACTGATTTCCGACGTGGCGCAGAAGTTTGAGCTTACCGCCCGCACGCGCGAGGTGAACCTGCGTATTGATGTGCCGGGGCGATTGCCGCTGGTGAATGCCGACGTGTCGATGATCGAGCGCGTGGTCACTAACCTTCTGGATAACGCCATCCGTCATACGCCGAGCGGCGGAGAAATTCGTCTGGCGGTCTGGCAGGAGAATGAACGACTTCAGGTCGAAGTGGCAGACAATGGTACGGGCGTAGATGCCTCGCTGCGCGACGATTTGTTCCAGCGGCCTTCAGCGTTAAATCCTCAGGCGTCGCGGGAGAACCGTGGGGGATTAGGGCTGTTAATCGTGAAGAGAATGCTGGAGCTGCACGGCGGTGGGATCAGGCTGATGGAGTCCGTGAGCGGGGCGCGGTTCAGGTTCTTTGTACCGCTATGAGAAATTGCCGGGTGGCGCTGCGCTTATCCGGCCTACAGACCACCCCCGCAGGCCAGACCACCCGGCAAAAAGAGATTACTGAGGGAACCACTGCTCGCTGATTTTCTGGTACGTACCGTCAGCTTTGATCGCTTTCAGCGCGCCGTTCAGTTTCTCAAGCAGAGCCTTGTTATCCGGACGCACGGCAATACCGAGGCCGGTGCCGAAATACTGCGGATCGGTCACTTTCTCCGTCGCTGTACCCAGCTGCGGGTTGGTTTTCAGCCACTCATTCACGACTGCGGTGTCGCCAAATACGCCATCGATACGGCCATTTTTCAGGTCGATAATGGCATTCTGGTAGCTGTCGTAGGCCACGGTTTTCACTTCAGGATGCTTGTCCTGGAGGTATTTCTGGTGCGTGGTGCCGTTCTCCATGCCGATGCGCTTGCCTTTCAGCTCGTCGAAAGATTTATAAGCTCCTTTCTTCGCAATCACCACCGCAGAGTTCGCGTAGTACGGGTCGGTGAACGCGACCTGCTTGCTGCGCTCTGGCGTAATGTCCATGCCGGAGATCACCGCATCGTATTTTTTAAATTTCAGGGACGGGATCAGGCTGTCAAACGCGTGGTTAGTAAAGGTGCAGTCGGCCTGCATCTGTTTGCACAGCGCTTTCGCCAGGTCAATGTCGAAACCGACGATCTGGTTGCTGGCATCCAGCGATTCAAACGGCGGATAGGTGGCAGAAACGCCAAAATTGATTTTATCGGCGGCGGATGCGCCAGCGGCGAAGGTTGCGAGTAATGCGGCCAGAACTAACTTTTTCATTGTAATGCTCCCGTCTGTCTTATTGATGCGCCGTGTCTGCGGCCTGGATGTACAATGCCAGTTAATGAATTTATATGCAATAAAAATGATTAAGTATTATTTTAATCACAAAAAAAAAGCGGATAACCCATCAGGTTACCCGCTCCATGAATACCGTTTTATGCATTTGCGTGGTTAATTCCTGCGCTCAAACGCTAACGCCTTACGCTCGATAAGACGCATCATCAGCGTCAGCAGACCGTTGACCACCAGATAGACCAGACCCGCCGCACCGAACACCATTACGTCGTAGGTGCGTCCGTACAGCAGCTGTCCGTGGCCCATCACTTCCATCAGGGTGATGGTGTAGGCCAGTGAGGTGCTTTTGAACACCAGAACGACTTCGTTGGAATAGGAAGAGAGCGCGCGCTTAAAGGCATAGGGCAGCAGGATCGCCAGCGTATCCTTCTTGCTCATGCCCAGCGCTCCGCAGGACTGCCACTGGCCTTCCGGGATCGCGCGAATGGCACCGTAGAACAGCTGCGTGGTGTAGGCGGCGCTGTTCAGCGAGAGGGCAATCAGGGCGCAGAGCCACGGTTCAGAGAGCAGGTGCCAGATCACCGGGTATTCCTGTAATGACGGGAACTGCCCCGGGCCGTAGTAAATCAGGAAGATTTGCACCAGCAGCGGCGTACCGGTAAAGAGCGTAATGTAGCCACGTACAATCCACACCAGCACTGGCGTTTTCAGCGTCAGGACGATGGTGAAGATCAGCGCCAGGATCAGCGCCACGATGATAGACGCGACGGTCAGCGTCAGGCTGGTGTGCAGCCCTTTCATCAGTTCGGGTAAATAATCCAGCATCAGCCTGGTCTCCGTTCAAAACGCGTTGCGCGCAGGTCAATACGCTTCAGAACGTACTGGCTCAGCAACGTGATCACCAGGTAGATTGCCGCCGCGACGATGTACCAGGTAAACGGCTCCTGCGTACGGGTGGCGATACTTTTGGTTTGCAGCATCAAATCGTTCACGCTGATCAGGCTTACCAGCGCGGTATCTTTCAGCAGTACCAGCCACTGATTACCCAGCCCTGGCAGGGCATGACGCCACATCTGCGGCATCACCAGGCGGAAGAAGATCGCCGCTTTCGACAGGCCCAGCGCCTGACCGGATTCCCACTGACCCTGTGGCACCGCTTTCAGCGCGCCGCGCAGCGTTTGTGACGCATAGGCTGAATAGAGCAGGGAGAGCGCAATCACGCCGCACAGGAACGGGCTGACGTCGAAGTTCTCGATCTGCATCTGCACCGGGATTTGCGCAAAGCCGAGATTAATCGTGAAGCCGTCCGACAGCGTTAACAGCAGCTGTGAGGAGCCGAAATAGATAAACAGGACCACCAGAATTTCCGGGAGTCCACGCAGCACAGTCACCAGCGCTGAACCGAGCCATGCGACAGGGCGCCACTTAACGGACTCCCACACCGCAAAGAACATCGCCAGTACGAGGCCGATAATCAGTGCACAAACGGCAAGGCCGACGGTCATCCCGGCGGCGCTTGCTAAAGGAAAAATTTCATTCATCAGGAATTACTTCTGGAACCATTTTTTGTAGATGGTTTCGTAGGTGCCGTCTTTCTTCACTTTTTCCAGCGCAGCGTTGAATTTCTGCTGCAACTCGGTGTTGCCCTGACGTACGGCAATACCCAGACCTGTACCGAAGTAGTCTTTATCGGTCACCTTGTCACCCACGGCAGCCAGCTTGTCGTTCGCTTTCAGCCATTCAGTCACGACAGCCGTATCCCCGAACACCGCATCGATACGACCGTTTTGCAGGTCCAGTTTCGCATTCTGGTAGCTGTCATACGGCACGGTGGTGATTTCCGGGTGCTTATCCATGATGAATTTCTGGTGCGTGGTGCCGTTCTGCACGCCGACTTTCTTGCCTTTCAGCAGGTCAACGGAGGCGTATTTACCTTTCTGACCGATGAACAGCGCCGAGTTGTCGTAGTAAGGGGCGGTGAACAGAACCTGCTTCTCACGCTCCGGAGTGATGTCCATACCGGCCATTACGGCGTCAATACGGCGGAACTTCAGGCTTGGGATCAGGCTGTCGAACGCCTGGTTGCTGAAGGTACAGGTCGCGTCGATCTCTTTACACAGGGCATTTGCCAGGTCCACGTCGAAGCCAACAATCTTGTTGTTCGCATCAATGGATTCAAACGGAGGGTAGGACGCTTCAGTGGCGAAACGGATGGTCTGGGCTGCGGTAGCGGAAAGGCTGACGCTAGCAAGCAGCGCGGCAATCAATACTTTTTTCATTATAATTTCCCTAACACATCAGTGTGATAAGTAGTTTTTGAAGGCATCGGTTTGCGGGTTAGTGAAGCAGCTCGCGTCACCCTGCTCAACGATATACCCGTTTTCCATATAGACCACGCGGCTGGCGGTTTTGCGCGCCACTTCCACCTCGTGGGTCACGATGACCTGGGTAATGTTGGTTTCCGCCAGCTCACGAATGATACTCACGATCTGGGCAGTAATTTCCGGATCCAGCGCCGCGGTCGGCTCATCGAACAGCAGCACCGCTGGCTCCATCATCAGCGCACGGGCGATCGCCACACGCTGTTGCTGACCACCAGAGAGATGCAGAGGATAACGGTCGCTGTACGGTTTCAGACGCAGACGTTCCAGCAGCTTTTCAGCACGCGCCATCGCCTGGTCTTTGCTTAAGCCAAGCACGCGGCACGGGGCTTCAATCAGGTTTTGCACCACCGTCAGATGCGGCCAGAGATTGTATTGCTGGAAAACCATGCCCACGTTTTGACGCAGTTCACGAATCGCTTTATCAGAAGGGGTTTTCGCGAAGTCAAAATGGTTACCCGCGATGGCCAGCGTTCCCGAACGGGGCATTTCAAGCAGATTTAAAACACGCAGAAGGGAGCTTTTTCCCGCGCCGCTTGGGCCAAGCAAAACCAGCGTTTCGCCCTCCGGGCAACTCAGCGTAATGTCGAACAGCGCCTGGTGTGCGCCGTAGAAGCAGTTAATGCCGTTTAGTTTAATACTCATCGGGGCAGTCTTTACTCATCCAGGCAAACTATAGCAATTGAGGCCGCAGATAGTACCGTTGACAGAATAGTTATGCAATATTTATGCGTTAAAAGTTAAATATAACCCGTGTTTACTCTTAAACATAGCACAAAATAGCGACGGGAAAGGGGGGCGAGTATAAATGTCGGCATTCCGCCTGAAATGCCGGACATTTTACGGGGTTAACGTTTATTTAACGGATGCGTTAGCGGTTCTCAATCGACTGGCGAAGGGTGCCTGCCGGGGCATGAACGCTGCCGCCAATGTAGCGTACATCATCTACTGCCCAGCACTGGCCTTCACGGATCATCAGCACCTCATCCTGCCAGGTTTGCGTCCCCTGGGTTAGCTTCACGCGCAGGGGAATATTGCGTGCGTCAGTATTTGGAATGGTGGATGCGCTGGCGACGTCGGCGCTGTCCGGCAGCGTGGCGCGGCTGGAGAACGGATCGGATGACAGCAGGGCGTTATGCTGCGGATCGCGCGAAGCGTCGGTGAGCAGTTTCGCCAGATTATCGCTCAGGTACGGGCGCAGGGCGGTCAGGTCATTACCGCGATGCTGAATACGGTAATCATAAAATTGTTGCGCCACGGCGTCCGGGCCACCCTCAATACAAGGGCCGCTGCGGGTTCCGATATCCTTAAAGGCTGGCGTGACCGGCGTTGTGCAGGCGCTGAGCACCAGCGCGCATGGCACTAAAAGCGTTAAAGCAGAGTAGCGCATGTTGATTTCCTTATTTATTAACTATCCTTTCAATCATAGCGTAACGAACCGATAATGCAGTTGCTAACGCATTGAACGCTAAAGAAGGAGAGAAAGTATGCAGTTTTCAACAACGCCAACCCTGGAAGGTCAACCGATTACCGAGTACTGCGGCGTGGTCACCGGTGAGGCGATTCTGGGCGCGAACATATTCCGGGACTTCTTTGCCGGCATTCGGGATATCGTCGGGGGTCGCTCCGGCGCGTACGAGAAAGAGCTGCGTAAAGCGCGTGACATTGCGTTTAAGGAGCTGGGCGAGCAGGCCAAATCGCTGGGCGCGGATGCGGTGGTAGGCATTGATATCGACTACGAAACGGTCGGGAAAGATGCCAGCATGCTGATGGTGAGCGTAAGCGGTACGGCGGTGAAAACCCGTCGATGAAGCGTTCGCTCTCAACCCTCCTGCTGGCGATATTGCTGGCAGGATGCGCCTCGGAAGAGGGCATCGTTGATAAAGGCGCGTACGAGCTGGATACGCGCCATCAGGCGCAGGCGGCCTACCCGCGTATAAAGGTGCTGGTTATTCACTACACCGCCGACGATTTCGACACCTCGCTTGCGACCCTGACCGATAAAAACGTCAGCTCTCACTATCTCATTCCCGCAAAGCCCCCAGCTCCACAGGGCAAACCGCGTATCTGGCAGCTGGTCCCGGAGAGCGAGCTGGCCTGGCATGCGGGCATCAGCTTCTGGCGTGGCACCAACCGCATAAATGATACCTCCGTCGGCATTGAGCTGGAAAATCGCGGCTGGCGGCAAACCGATGGCGTGAAAACCTTTACCCCCTTCGAACCGGGGCAAATTGCGGCGCTGATCCCGCTTGCCAGAGATATCATCGCCCGCTACGACATAAAACCGCAGAACGTGGTGGCACACTCGGATATCGCCCCGCAGCGCAAAGACGATCCTGGCCCGATGTTTCCGTGGCGCGAGCTGGCGCAGCAGGGTATCGGGGCCTGGCCCGATCCGGCGCGGGTGAATTTTTATATCAACGGCCGACCGCATTATCAGCAGGTTGATACCGCAGCGCTGCTCGATCTGCTGGCGCGCTACGGTTACGAGGTGCCAGAAAACAGCACGCCCGCACAGCAAAAACGCATCATCATGGTTTTCCAGATGCATTTCCGCCCGCAGTTATGGAATGGCGTAGCGGATGTGGAAACCATGGCGATTGCCGAAGCACTTTTAGAGAAATACGGGCAGGGTTAAACCTTCGGATTACCCCCGAGTGAGTATATTTTCTTAAGTTTCTATCAGATTAATCCTAAGTACAAACTCATTTCATTTTTAGTTAATTGACTTAAAATTATCCCGATTTAAGATGGACACATAGCGCGCTAAGTAATGTAGCGAATTAATCAAAAACCTTACTCTTTTATTTTTATTCTTGATATTTTCATCAGGTAAAAATTTATGGTTCGGCGTAAATGCCGCGGCCATCTTATTTTAAAAAATCACATCTTAAATCGGGTATAACAATGTTAAGCATCTATGGAAAAAAATTACGTCCACAATATGAAATGGAAAGAATTATTTCTGCAACCGCAGGCGTTGAAGAAAAAACGTTAAAGAAATGGCAGAAAATTTCCACTACTGATTCCGGTTACATTCATGTCATCGTCAGCGGCGAAGTCGAATTTCGACGTGAATCTGACGAACTGTGCATGTTTACTGTCACCGGACAATGCCTTTTCGGCCTATCGTCAATGTATTACAACGCCACCCATATGTACGGCCTTGTCCGGACGAATACGGTCGTTCGCTCGATCAAGAAAGAGGTCTTCGCCCAGCTGATGACCGAAAAAAATCTGTGGCCTGACCTGACCAAAGTCCTTTCCTGGTACATATGCCTGATGAGCAAACGTGATGATGTTCTGGTTGCCCGCAGTGCGTATTCTGTTGTTCGTGAATTTTTATATGAGATTAACGATCTGACTGTTCATCAGCAACGTGATATTAACGTTTATGATTACATTCAGGAATACACTAACCTCGCACGTAGTACTATTATCAAAATCCTCTCCGATCTGAAAAAAGGTCAATATATTGTGGTGGAAAAAGGTCGATTGCTTAACCTCACCGCACTGCCTGAAAAATATTAATACTTACTCCCGCTGTTCTCCTTTCTCACTCAAAGGAGAACGGCTATTTCCACTGTTTTTTACACTCGCTTGTGAATTATCCTGCGTTTCGTCAACCGGCGGCGCGGGAATTTTTCCTTGAGAATAATCCTGCTCCTGCTCTTTTAATGCCTGCTTAAATAATTCCGTTAATGATGACTCTTCACTGCTCGTGCTGGCGGGGGCGATATCGTGCTCATGCGCCTCGGTTCCGGGTAAGGTATCCCGCGAGGTATCGTGCGGCACCGCGCCCTCGGGCGCCTGCTGCCAGTCGGCATCATCACTGCTGATCGGCAGATCCTGCATCGGTGGAACATCAACATGCACTGGCGCAACTTTAGGCTGCGGATGCGGGAACGGTTTACTCACGTACACGTAATGCATTTCCGAAAGCTGCGTTTCCGGTTTGGCAACGCTGGCGTTGACCGGTTCAGGTGCCGGGTGGCGCAGGTTCCAGTAGACGTGCATATACAGGCCGACAACCAGCATGGCGCAAAGGCCGACCAGCCATAACGCTGTTTTGCCGAATACGTTTTTCAGGCTGGGGAGGCGGTACGAAAACCAGACCGCTTCCCCGGTTGTATAGCTGCGCTGAGCCGCAAGGCAGATGGTCGACATTAGGCTTTCTTCTCCTGCATTTTTGCGTCCGGGGTGGTGCGGGTTGCCTGAATCAGTACGCCCGGCGTGCTGTTGGTCACGCGCATCAGCTGCATCAGCGTTTCTTCACCGGGGATACCATCCACGTGCAGATGCATTTTTTGCTGGAACTCGCGGGTGCGTTTCATCATTTCTGCGGTCCAGATCCGGGCATGCGTTTCGGGCTGGCTCAACGCGATGCTTAACTGCTGATCGAGCCAGGCCATGTCTTTGCTGTCGCTGGCCGTGCCGATCGCGTCTTTTCCTTCCGGTGTCAGGCGGTGCAACTGGGTGAAGTTGCCGGTCGCATGCCGGTTAAACCAGCTGCGGCTTACCTGCCAGGTCCGGTTATTCATTAACAAGTCAATTGATGTATCTCCGACCCTGGCGACCACTGCATAGTTAAGGTGACCGCTGGTTTTCAGCTCACTGACCCACGGATACCCTTCCTGCGCCAGCGTCTGCGGGGACGCGTTCCCCTGTTTACACATCAGGTTCACTTTAGCGGCGTTCTGGCACAGCGCATCGTCGGCCGAGGCGTCATACCCCCACATGAGATAAAGCTGATGCATCGCATCCGGCTGATTAACTATTTCGTTGTCGATAACCGGCACTACGGCTGCCTCAGGTTTTGGCGTCTGCTGTTTCCAGCTGACGGGTACCGGCAGCTGGATCGGCAGGCGCGCGCCGATCGACGAGGTAAAATACCAGCCGCAGGCGGCAAACAGCACGGACGCAAACAGCCCCACGGTTGCCAGGCGCTTACCGTGTTTTTTGGCGGGCAGGATCTCTCCCGCCGCCAGACGTAAATGGCGTGGGCTGACCTGCACCGCGCGTTCCGTCCAGGCGGCGAGCATTGACAGGTGTGCCAGCGCGTTCAGTTTGCTGATGTTGCCTTTGGTCAGCGTGTGCATTTTGCGCACGCGGGCAGGCGGCAACGGCGAATGTTCACAGTCGTGTTCTTCGCACTGCGCCTGCACATAGCTCAGGTATTCGCGGCAGGTGAGGGGGCGCAGGACATGATGTGTGTGCGTATATTCGCGCAGTTCAGGTTGCTTTAGCAGTCGTTCCTGCTCCGCAGCACCCGTCAGCACCACGGCGAGCCGGAAGTTCAGCTCCTGGGCGCGCGTGAGCAGCGTTCCCAGGACTTCACGGCAGCTCTCCTTCATGGCTTCGGAATGGGCGATCGTCAGCACTCTGGATTTTGCTTTCCCCTCCTGCCACTGGCGCAGGACGGCATCCACCGCCTGCATGCGATCTTTAATCGCTTTCGTTCCCGGGTTGAGTTTGTACAGCAGGCTACTGGCACTCAGTTTGGGAAACGCGTTGATGGCAATAACGGTATTGCTGCTGGCTTTCAGCGCGTCGATGAAGTGGCTCAGAAGCGGAGCGTCGTCGCAAAAAAGCCCGATAATACCCGCCAGCTGGGTTTTCTCTTTCAGCAGGTTGAACACGTCCTGATGATAAGGCACCAGAAAATCACCGGATAAACGGGTGATTGTCCTGAATGGCGGATTTTTAAAATTAAAGTGGCTCTGATACATAACGACTGACCGTCTCTGATTAGGAATAGCAACAGCAGCAGAAAGTAAGGTAATGCCCCTGAGCGGTCAATTTGCAGACAGGGTAAAAATATCCAGCTGGCCGCGCCTAACATCTGGATTTTATACGGTCAATATTTTTCTGTATGAAAGTTGGTGGCGAAGTCAGTGGTCGTATTTGCAACAGCTTATTACTATTTTCCTCCATATTGGCGCAGTATGACGCTGCTTATTTTTGCTTTGCTATAGGCCGGATAAAAAATGAGGTTCTCATTTCTGTCACGGTGGATAACGCCTTGTATTATGTTTGCGCTGCTCATTTTTAGCGGCCAGCAAGGGTATCTCACCTTAAAAGATTATAAAAAAGTTACGAATAAGTTGGCTAAAGCTGATCTACAGCCGCTGAAAAAAACGCGCGAAGATAAACCCTTCACGCTTTTTACGGCTGCCGTCCGTCAGGAGAACTTAGCGGATGCGGCAAAAGCCCCGCTGGCAGCGGAGATAGAGGGCATTGTGCGCAGTGATGACGCCTGGCTCTCCTTTGCTGTTATCAAAACCCCAGGCGGTCAGCGAAGCTACCGTGAGGGTGAACCTCTCGCCGGATTTAACGACGCATTTATTCAGGAAATAAACAAAGATAATGTGGTGGTTAATTATGAAGGTGCTACGCAGGTACTGGTGTTAAATAAACCGGACTATTTTAAGGGGGGCGTGGATAGCGGCCCGGTTACAAAATCGACGAAAGATGCTGGCGCAGAAAGTTTGCATCTTGATGATTATCTGGTGTTAAAACCCATCATTGAAAAAGGCCGACTGGAAGGCTACAGGATAAATCCAAGGAATGCCTCCGCCTTTTACAGTCAGTCAGGTCTGGAAAAAGGCGATGTGGCGGTTCAGGTTAACTCTGTCGATATGACCGATGAAGCAAAAGCGAAAAGCATTATTGCGAACTGGTCGAAAATGAAAGAAGCGGATGTCGTCGTGCGGCGTCACGCTCACCTTGAAAATATTCGGGTTAATGTTCTAAACAATTAACAAGTGTGCAGACATGAAAAAATTTCCCTGGGCGTGCGTGGCGCTGACCGCATTGTCGTTATATTCCAGTTCGCTGCTTGCAGCTAACTTTAGCGCGAGTTTTAAAAATACTGATATTCGCGAGTTTATCGATACGGTAGGCCGCAATCTCAACAAAACCATTCTGGTCGACCCGTCCGTCCAGGGCACCGTCTCGGTCCGAACCTACAACGTGCTGACGGAAGATGAGTATTACCAGTTCTTCCTGAGCGTGCTGGATCTCTACGGCCTGTCGGTGATCCCGTTGGACAACGGCATGGTCAAAGTGGTGCGCTCAAGCGTGGCGCGTACCGCCGGTGCGCCGCTGGCAGACAGCAAGAACCCGGGCAAAGGTGATGAGATCATCACCCGCGTGGTGCGCATGGAAAACGTACCCGTTCGCGAGCTGGCCCCGCTGCTGCGTCAGCTCAACGATGCCACTGGCATCGGAAACGTGGTGCACTTTGAGCCGTCCAACGTCCTGCTGTTAACCGGTAAAGCCTCGGTGGTGAACCGCCTGGTGGATCTGGTGCAGCGCGTCGATAAAGACGGTATTCAGCGCCGCGAAATCATCCCGCTGCGCTTTGCCTCTGCCAAAGAACTTTCGGATATGTTGAACAACCTCAACAACGAAGAGCAGAAAGGGCAGAACGCGCCACAGCTGGCGACCAAGGTGGTGGCGGATGACGAAACCAACAGCCTGGTGATCAGCGGTTCGGAAGATGCGCGCGCGCGTACCCGTTCCCTTATCCATCAGCTGGATCGCGAGCAGAATAACGAGGGGAACACCCGCGTCTTCTACCTCAAATATGCCAGCGCCACCAAAGTGGTGCCGGTGCTGACCGGGATTGGCGAGCAGCTGAAAGACAAGCCGGGCGCGGCCAAAGCGAAAACCGCGAGCGCCTCAACCGATCTGAATATCACCGCCGACGAGTCAACCAACTCCCTGGTGATCACCGCGCAGCCTAATGTGATGAACTCCCTGGAGAAGGTGATCGACAAGCTGGATATTCGCCGTCCGCAGGTGCTGGTGGAAGCGATCATTGCCGAAGTGCAGGACGGCAACGGCCTGGATCTTGGGGTGCAGTGGACCAGCAAGCACGGCGGCGTGCAGTTTGGCGCTACCGGCCTGCCAATCAGCCAGATTAAAAATGGCACCATGAAAGGGGCGAGCTTCACGGGCCTTGCGACCGGCTTCTTTAACGGTGATTTCGGTGCGCTGATGACCGCGCTCTCCACCAACGGCAAAAACGACATCCTCTCCACGCCAAGCGTGGTCACGCTGGATAACAAAGAAGCGTCATTCAACGTCGGTCAGGATGTGCCGGTGCTTTCCGGTTCGCAAACCACCAGCGGCGACAACGTGTTTAACTCCGTTGAGCGTAAAACCGTCGGTACCAAGCTGAAGATTGTGCCGCAAATCAACGATGGCGACATGATCCACCTGAAGATTGAGCAGGAAGTGTCCAGCGTTGACAACAGCGCGACGGAAGATTCGAGCCTCGGCCCAACCTTCAACACGCGCACGATCAATAACGAAGTGATGGTTCACAGTGGCCAGACGGTGGTGCTCGGCGGCCTGATGGAAAATGTGACCAAACAGTCCGTCTCCAAAGTGCCGCTGCTCGGCGATATCCCGCTGGTCGGTCAGCTGTTCCGCTACACCTCGCAGGATACCTCTAAACGCAACCTGATGGTGTTTATTCATACCACCGTCCTGCGTGACGACGACAACTACAGCGCAGCCTCGAAAGAGAAATATGACCAGATCCGGGTGCGCCAGATGCAGCGAGCGGAAGAGAAGAAGCTGGGCATTATTGAACCGACGGACAACGCCGTACTGCCAGCGTTCCCTGCCGCCAGCGCCGCACCCGCGAAAACCTCCGCGGCACGCAATACGTTCAAAGAGTAAGGCGGAGGGATACCGTGGACGAACTGAGTAAAACCCTGTGTAGCAGCAACTACGCAAAAGATAACGGCGTTCTGCTTTACAAAAATGACGTCTATATCCGTGAGGACACCCCGGCGTTAGCACTGCTGGAGGTGCGCCGGGTGCTGGGACGCGCGTTCGTCCCGATCACCCTGGCGCCGGAAGCGTTTGACGAGATGCTGGCTAAAATCTGGCAGCAGAGCAGCGGCGTGTCGCAGCAGCTGGTGGACGACATGGACGCGGATATCGATCTGATGGCGTTAACCGAGGAGATCCCGGATAACGAAGATCTGCTCGATAACGACGAAAACTCGCCGGTGATCCGCCTGATCAACGCCATTCTCGGCGAGGCGGTGAAGGACGGCGCGTCGGATATTCATATCGAAACCTTCGAGCGCACCCTGAGCATTCGCTTTCGCGTTGACGGCGTGCTGCGCCCGGTGCTGCAACCGGCGCGTAAGCTCGCCCCGCTGCTGGTGTCGCGTATCAAGGTCATGTCGAAACTCGACATTGCCGAAAAACGCCTCCCGCAGGATGGCCGTATCTCTCTGCGCATCGGTCGGAAGGCCATCGACGTGCGTGTGTCGACTATTCCGTCCCAGTACGGCGAGCGCGTGGTGATGCGCCTGCTCGATAAAAGCAATCTCAAGCCCGACATCAACAAGCTGGGGCTGATTGATGAAGAGCTGGAGAAGCTGAATGGGCTGATCGACCGCCCGCACGGGATCATCCTCGTTACCGGCCCGACGGGTTCCGGTAAAAGTACCACGCTGTACGCCATACTCTCGGCGCTGAACGGCCACGAACGCAACATTCTGACCGTGGAAGATCCGATTGAGTACGAGCTGGAAGGGGTGGGGCAGACGCAGGTTAACCCGCGCGTGGACATGACCTTTGCCCGTGGGCTGCGCGCGATTCTGCGTCAGGACCCGGACGTGGTGATGATCGGGGAAATTCGCGACGGTGAGACCGCCCAGATCGCGGTGCAGGCGTCGCTGACCGGTCACCTGGTGATGTCGACGCTACACACCTTCCGCAGGGGCGATAACCCGTCTGCGGGATATGGGGCTGGAGTCGTTTTTAATCGGTTCATCGCTGCTCGGTGTCATTGCCCAGCGTCTGGTGCGTCGGCTGTGTACGCACTGCCGGACCACCAGTCCGCTGGACGCCAATGAAAAAGCGCTGTTCAGCTTTATGGACGCGCCGCCAGAAGCGATTTACCGCGCGGTGGGGTGCGAACACTGCCATCAGAGCGGCTATCAGGGCCGCGCCGGTATTCATGAATTTCTGGTGGTGGACAGCGCCATGCGCCGCGCCATCCATGAAGATAAGGACGAAATGTCCCTCGAAACGCAGCTCTTTAAGCAGGCCTACAGCCTGCGTGAAAACGGGCTGCTGAAGGTGATCGGCGGCGTGACGTCTCTGGAAGAAGTCATGCGCGTCACCGCCGAGCGTGGGGGGGATGCATAATGGCTTTCTACGCCTGGACAGCGACGGATGCCGCGGGGAAAACCCAGCGCGGGACGTTACAGGCCGAGGGGCAGAAGCAGGTTCGCCAGTGGCTTCGCGAGCAAAAGCTGATGCCCGTCAGCATTACCGAAACCCGCGAAACGGCGGCTGGCGGGAAAGCGAAAACCGGGGTGAAGCTCTCCACTCCGGTGCTGTCGATGTTTACCCGTCAGCTTTCGACGCTGGTCAACGCCGCGCTGCCGCTGGAGAGCGCGCTGAAAGCGATCTCGAAGCAGACGGAAGACAAAAAGCTGGCGGCGATGGTGGTGGAGATCCGCGAGAAGGTGGTGGAAGGCCACACCCTGTTCGATGCCTTCAGCCAGTTCCCGCGCACCTTCGACAAGCTTTACTGCACGCTGGTGATGGCCGGGGAGAAAACCGGTCACCTGGGCGACGTGCTGGAGAAGCTGGCGGAGTACAACGAGCAGCGCCAGAAAATGAAAAGTAAGCTGACGCAGGCGATGGTCTACCCGATAACCCTCACCGTGGTCGCCATCGCGGTCATCAGCATCCTGCTGGTGGCGGTGGTGCCGCAGGTGATCGAGCAGTTCACTCACATGAAGCAGCAGCTGCCGATCACCACCCGGACGCTGATTGCGGTAAGTGATTTCCTGCAAGCCTGGGGCATTTATATTGTGGGTATTCTGGGGGGCGGCTTTATCGGCTTCAAAACCTGGCTGAGGAATGCCAAAAACCGTTTTCGCTGGCACAGCTGGCTGGTGAACGGCTCGCCGATTAAAAAGCTGGTCTGCGCCATCAACAGCGCCCGCTATATCCGTACCCTGAGTATTTTGCAGGCCAGTAGCGTGCCGCTGCTGGAGGGGATGTATATCGCGATGGACGGTATCGAAAACCGCTATGCCCGGCAGGTGCTGGAGCAGGCCGCCGACACCGTGCGCCAGGGGGCGTCGCTGTATGCGGCGCTGGAACAGGCGAAATTATTCCCGCCCACCATGCTGTATATGATTGCCTCCGGTGAAGAGAGCGGGGAATTAGGTAATTTAATGGATCGCGCGGCGGAAAATCTGGAATCGGCCTTACAACATCGAATTACATTAACGCTGTCGGTCTTTGAACCGGCGCTGGTGGTATCCATGGCGACGATTGTTTTATTCATCGTGCTTTCAATATTACAACCGCTTCTGCAACTTAATAATATGGTAGGTTAAATCATGGCTTTAAAACGTAAAAACCTGGCTCGCCAGGCGGGCTTCACATTGCTCGAATTAATGGTGGTCATTGTTATTCTCGGCGTACTGGCGAGTATGGTAGTGCCAAATTTAATGGGCAATAAGGAAAAAGCCGATACGCAAAAAGCAACCAGCGATATTGTCGCGCTCGAAGGCTCGCTGGATATGTACAAGCTGGATAACCACCGCTACCCGACCACAGAGCAGGGTTTGCAGGCGCTGGTGACCAAACCTGAAATCGCGCCAATCCCGAACGGCTACCGCACGGACGGCTATATCCGTCGCCTGCCGCAGGACCCCTGGGGCAATGATTATCTGCTGGTGAGCCCGGGTGAACACGGCGCGGTGGACGTCTTCTCAGCCGGTCCGGACGGCGAAGCCAATACCGCCGATGACATTACCAACTGGTCTCTGGATAAGAAAGAGAAATAATGAAAAATCAACGCGGCTTTACGTTGCTGGAAATTATTCTGGCGCTGGTGATATTTGCCAGTTGCGCCATGATGGTGGTGTCCACCCTTCCTTCGCGCAGCGGCGCGGATATATTTGGCCAGCAATTAAAAGCGCTCGTTGATTATGGTTCAGACCGTGCGGTGATGGACGGAAATATTGTCGGGCTGGTGATCGCCACCGATAAATATCAGCTGGTGACGATCGCCGATGAAAATGGCGAGCGTCACTGGGTGCCATTATCTGCCGGACGCATTTCCACCAAAGGTGATTTTCCGGAAGAGATGCATGTGTCGCTCTCGCCGCAGCGCCTGGCCGCGACGGTGACGTCCGAGCCGCAGGTAATCTTTTTACCGGACGGTGAAATCAGCCGCTTTACGCTGACGCTGCAAAGTTATGACAAACAGCACCATTTCCGCGTGGTGTCGCAAGGTGCGGCGCCGGTATCGGTAGAAAACGATGGCTAACGGCAACAAAAAGCAAAAGGGGATGACGCTGCTGGAGGTGATGGTCGCTCTGGTGATTTTCTCCACCGCCGCGCTGGCGCTGATGAACTCGGTCTCCCTGAACGTGCGTTTTACCCATGGCCTGGCCGATACCTTGCAGGCTAGTTGGGTGGCGGAAAACCAGCTGGCGGAAGCACAGCTCACGAAAACCGACTTCCCGGATGCTGAACAGCAGGGGACGGAAATCATGGGCGGGCGCAGGTGGAACTGGCGTAAGCAGCGGGTGAAAACGGCCGACAACGTCTGGGCGAATACAATACGCGTGTATGCGGAAGGCGATGAGAGCCAGCCGGTTATTTCCCTGCATATCATTCCGCCGGGAGAGAGCAAGTGAAGAAAATGCGACGCCAGCGCGGATTTACCCTGCTGGAGATCATGATTGCGCTGACTATCTTCGCGGTGATCAGCACCCTGGCCTGGCAAATTCTGGACGGCGCGATGCGTACCAGCTCGGCGACGGATGCCAGCGCCGCAAAGCTCAACCAGCTTCAGCGCGCCTGGAGTCTGATGGAGCGTGATTTTTTCCAGCTTCAGGCGCGCGCCCCGCGTAATGAGCCGGAGCTGTTTCGTCAGGCGGGCGATGCCCTTGAACTGACCACCCTGAATGGCGTGAGCGGAACGGTCCAACTGGAGCGCGTGCGCTGGCGGCTGGAAGAGGGGCGTTTGTATCGCGACGTCTGGCCGGTCATTGACGGCCCGGCGGACGTTAAGCCTGACGAAATGCCGATTGTCAGCGGCGTTAAATCATTGCAGTGGCGGTTTTATCGTCAGGGCTGGCTGAAAAGCTGGAGCGACGCCGCCCATCTGCCGGACGGCGTGGAGGTTACGTTGACGATGGAAAACGGGGATACCTGGCGCTGGGTATTCACCACGCCGGGTGATATGCCGGAGGTGGCCGCTGCCGCGGCGCCAGAGAAAGCCGCCGACGCGCCTGGGACGCCCCCGGATGCAGCCCCTGCGCCTGCCCCTTCGCCGGAGACCAGACCATGAAGCGGATCCGTCAACAACAGGGCGTAGCCCTGCTGGTGGTGCTGATTTTGCTGGTGATGATGTCGGCGCTGGCCGCCAAAATCAGCCAGCAGTTCTGCCGTAATTTGCAGAAAACGCATTATCAGGTAAGCCAGCAGCAGCTGCGCTGGGCGATGCAGGCCCAGGAAAAAGTGGTGAAGGACCGGTTACAGACCGACGCCAGCGGCGAGAGCAAGCCGCTGGCGCTGGACGGCGACTGGCATCAGCCGCTGGAGACGCAGGGTGAAGATTACACGGTCGTGAGCCAGGTGGAAGATGCGCAGGACTGCTTTAACGTCAATAACCTGTTGACCGCCGACATCGCACCCCAGGGGCAAAGCGCTCCCGCGGTGGCGGAAACACCGCGTAAAGCGCGGATTGTAGAACAACTTCTGACGGAAAGTGGGCTCAGTCCGGGCACGGCGGAGGCGGTCTATTTCCAGCTGGTGGATTATCTCGATGGTGACAGCACCACGGCGAAGGAGGGGGCCGAAAGCGATGCGTGGGCTGGCGTCGTGCCCGCGCGGCAACCGGCAAATCAGATGATGCGCAGCATCGCGGAAATCAAACTGCTGCCGGCGTTCCCTGTTACGGCATATCCAAAGGTGAGCAAGCTGTTATGCGCGCTGCCGGACGCCGCCAGCAAGGTGGACGTGAACACCCTGCAACCGGAACAGGCCGCCGTGCTGGCGGCCATGTTCCCGGGAAAACTCACGCGGGATGACGCCGTTCGCCTGCTGGATTCGCGTCCGGAATCGGGCTGGGAAAATATGGAAGCGTTCAGCAAAGCGCTGGAGCAGGCCTTCCCGCAGTTAAAAGACGATCTCCCGCAGGTGGTGGATCAATTTTCTATAAACAGCCGGTACTTCCGCGTGAATTACACCGGCAATACCGATGAATTAACGCTTCGCGTGGTCAGCCAGCTTCAGGTGAATAACGAAGCCGGTGAGATCGTGACGTGGCAGCGTCGTTACCGAATGATTGAATAAGAAAAGTAGAACGTTATGAAACAGGTACTTTTTGTTCGTCCCGACAGCCGCGAGGGCGGGAAAATAATGTGGTGTGAGTCCGGCAGCGAGCGCGTCGAGGTGGTCGACAGCCTGGAGATGCTGGCCGAACACCCCCTGGCTACGCGCGTTTGTCTCCTGTTACCCGCCAGCGACATGATTTTCCGCCATTTTAGGCTACCGAAAAAGGTGGCTTCTCAGGGAATGGCCTTCTCGTGGATGGCAGAAGAGACGCTGATTGGCGACGTGGACAACCTCCACTGGACGGTACTCCACAAAAAAGGCGCCGACGTCGACGCCGTGGCCATTGACGCCGACCGCCTGCGCGCAACATTAACCCGCTGTCAGGAGGCCGGATTAAACGTGATTCAGGCCCTGCCTGATGCCTGGCTCCTGCCCGTGACGGCAGGGGGCAGCACGCTGGTCGCGCAGGATGATGGCTACTGGCTGCGTTTATCGCCCCATGTGGCGGGTGAAATGGAGGCAACCCTGCTGCCGCTGTTAATGCAGAAAGCCGGGGTCGGGGAAGTGTGGTGTTACGGCGATGCGCCTGCGAAGGTGCACATTGACGTGCAGCATGCCTGGCAGCATCCGCTGGCGCTGATCCAGCCGCAGTGGCAAACCTGTCGCGTTAACCTGCTTCACGGTGAATTCAGCCTTAAGGCCGGTCATGGGCGGGCAGCGAAAAGGATGAAAGCCGCGATGGTGGCGGCGGGCGTGCTGTCTGTTGGTCTGCTGCTGGGGCCACGCATTGCGATGGCCTGGATGCTGGTGCAGCAGGAAAATCGGGTGCAGCAGGAGATCGTCCAGGTTTATCAGCACCATTTCCCCAGCATGCGGCAGCAGACCAATATCAAATATCACTTTGGCCAAAGCCTGAAAAAACAGAGCAAGGGGTTCTTTCTTCAGCTTGAGGAGCTGGAGAAAGCCCGGCAGTCAGTCCCTGCGATGGAGATCGATCTGCTGGAATACGATGCGCAGCAAAACACCCTGACGCTGAGCGTCAGCGCGCAAAACCAGCCCGCGTTGCAGGCGTTTGTTAACCAGACCAGTGAGAATTTTGATTTTATCTTACAGCCTGTTTCAACAACCGAACCGTATACCGCCATGATCGCAGGGAAACATAAATGAAAGAGCGAATCGCACAGCTGAAAGCGCGCTATCAGAATTACAGCGCCCGGGAAAAAATCATTTTAAAAATATGTGCCGTTGCCATTGTGGGGGCAGCGGTGTATTACACAGGAGTGATCCCCTTGGATAATATGATTAAAAATAGTAAATCGACACTTAAAAGACAAAAAGAGACGCTTAACTGGATGCGCAGTGAAATTGATAAAAATCATCTTCAGATCCAGTTAGTCAAAACGGATAATCCGCGTACGGTGGTCGAGAATAGCGCCCATGAAATTAACCTTTCGCTGACGGATGTGCGCCAGGAGGGGCAAACTTTATCGTTCGTGGTGAATCGGGTTAATGTGTATGAATTAAAAAGCTGGCTGCGTGAAATTAATCAGACCACCGGTGTGAGATTGCAAAAAATTAACCTCACGCCGGTTGACCACCTCAGCGATGTGAAAGCGCAGGTGCAACTCACCTGGGCAAAAAACGCATGAATACCTTCGCGCTGATGCGGGATGCCTTTCCGGTAGGGTTCCCGATAATGAGTGCGATCCTGGGCGGCATTGTGGGCAGTTTTCTTGGCGTTGTCGCCGAACGCGTACCGGGGATGGTGATGGATGAGGAGGGGAGCGGTAATCTGCTCATTCCGGCCTCGCACTGTTCGGTGTGCCAGCACGCCCTCGCCGCGTGGGAAAACATCCCGCTGCTCAGCTGGCTTTTATTACGGGGGCGCTGCCACCAGTGCGGCAGCGCGATCCCGCTGCGACTCTTTCTGGTCGAACTGATCTCCGCCTTGTTTTTTGGCATCACGGCCTGGTGCATGCCGGACGTTCAGGCGCTGTTCTCTTTGTGGTTACTGGCGGCTTTTTTACTGCCGCTGGCCATGATCGACTGGCAGCACCAGCTGCTTCCGGACTGCCTGACCCAGCCGCTGCTGTGGGCAGGTCTCTTGCTTCATGTGTTTGACCACACGTTGCCGCTACGCGATGCGCTGTTCGGCGCGGTGGCGGGCTATCTGTCGCTCTGGCTGCTCTACTGGGCTTTTCGTCTGATCACGGGACGAGAAGGTCTGGGTTACGGGGATTTTAAGCTACTGGCGGCGCTGGGCGCCTGGTGCGGCTGGCAGGCGTTGCCCTCTATTGAACTGGCGGCAGCGTTAAGCGGTATTGTCGGTTATTTCGCCGTAAATAATTTAAATAAAAATAACCTCACTATTTCTTTTGGTCCTTATCTCGCCTTTGCTGGAATAGGGGTTTTTATTAGTCAGCAAATTGCTTTCACATTTTAAATATACAGGTCAAGATTTTTTATAAATCTTTTTGATGGAGGAAGGAAAGGACGATCCTTTACGCTCAGTGTATCGTAAGAGATATAAGCTACACGGGATTTGGCTTGTATCTTTTAATGGAGGAATACAACGCAGCAACAATTTTTTGTTCACGGCACTCACGTTGGTTAAATACGCATTACGCGAAACGCATCCATGATCTCACGGAAGACATGGGTTACTACGTTATAAATAAATTTATCAGGAAATAAAAATGAAATTTATGAAGCCAAAATATCTGGCGCTCTTTATTGCGGCGGCAACCAGCTCCGCATTTGCAGCAGCGCCAGGTGCACCGACGATCGGCTATGGCAATGACAAATTTGCCCTGGTGGAAGTGGATCAGGCTGCACAGGATTATAACAATCTTGTCAAAGTGCATAACGATGGCGTGGATGTAAAAGTTGAGTGGAACGTCTGGAGTGGTGATGCGCCAACTTCTGCGAAAGTTCTGCTGGACGGACAGACCGTATGGACCGGCGCAGCCGGTGCGACGGGCTCTGCAACGTTTAAAGTGAAAAAAGGCGGGCGTTATCAGGAACAGGTTGAAGTCTGTAATGCCAGCGGCTGTGCGAAAAGCGCCAGTAAGCTGATTATTGTGGCTGACACCGACGGTAGCCACCTGCTGCCGCTGAATACGTCTCTCCAGGAGAACAACAAAGCGTTCGCGAAGCATACCGATAAAGTGGTTGCGGCCTACTTCCCGGAATGGGGCGTTTACGACCGTAACTTCCCGGTTGATAAGATCCCTGCGGCAAACCTCAACCACATTCTGTACGGCTTCATTCCAATCTGTGGCGGTGACGGCATCAACGACGGCCTGAAAACCATTGAAGGTGGTAACAGCTTCCGCGTGCTTCAGAACGACTGTAAGGGCCGTCCTGACTTTACCGTGGCGATCCACGACCCATGGGCTGCGCTGCAAAAACCACAGGCTGGCGTCTCCAACTGGGATGATCCGTACAAAGGTAACTTTGGCCAGCTGATGGCGCTGAAAAAAGCGCATCCAGGCCTGAAAGTGCTGCCATCTATCGGCGGCTGGACGCTTTCCGATCCGTTCTTCCACATGGGCGACCCGGCTATCCGAGCACGCTTTGTCTCTTCTGTGAAAGATTTCCTCCAGACGTGGAAATTCTTTGACGGCGTGGATATCGACTGGGAATTCCCGGGCGGTGGCGGTGTAACCGAAAACCTGGGTAACCCGCAGCAGGATAAAGCGACCTATACCGCACTGATGCACGACCTGCGCACCATGCTGAACGAGCTGTCTGCACAGACGGGCCGTACCTATGAACTGACCAGCGCCATCGGTGCAGGCCGCGATAAGATCGAAGACGTGGATTACACCACGGCTCAGCAGTATCTCGACCACATCTTCCTGATGAGCTACGACTTCTACGGCGGCTGGAGCAACACCGTTCTCGGCCACCAGGCTGCGCTGCGTGCGCCAGCATGGCGTCCGGACACTGATTACACCACTGAAAATGGCGTTAACGCGCTGCTTGCGCAGGGTGTACAGCCAGGCAAGATCGTGGTGGGTGCGGGCATGTATGGCCGCGGCTGGACCGGCGTGCATGGCTACACCGGTGACAATCCATTCACCGGTACGGCAACCGGCATGGTGAAAGGCACCTGGGAACCGGGCGTGGTTGACTATCGTCAGATCGTGAACGAATACAAAGGCAAACCGGGCTGGGAATACGGCTACGACACGACCGCTGAAGCCCCTTACGTCTTCAACAAATCCACCGGCGACCTGATCTCGTATGAAGATGCGCGTTCAACCACGGCGAAAGGCAAGTATGTTCTGGCCAATAAACTGGGCGGTCTGTTCGCGTGGTCTATCGACTCTGATACCGGCGACATTCTGAATGCGATGAACGAAAGCCTGCTGGGCGGCGACTCGACTCCGGTTGATCCGGTGGTCACCAACCACGCGCCAATCGCGTCCTCTGCCGATCAGAACGTGTCTGGCCCGGCAACCGTCACGCTCGATGGCTCTGCTTCCAGCGATCCTGATGGCGATGCGATTACCTACAAATGGACTCAGGTCTCTGGTCCGTCTGTCACCATCAACAACAGCACCAAAGCGAAAGCGACCTTCAATGTTGCGGCAGCGACCACCGACCAGACCATGACGTTCCGCCTGACGGTGACCGATGCAAAAGGCCTGAGCAACGCGATTGATGTCCAGGTGGTGAACAAGGCACCGAAAGCTAACCAGGCACCGGTTTTAAACCCAATGGAAGCGATCACGCTTGAATCTGGTGAAACCTATGCGCTGCATGCCCAGGCTGCGGACCCAGACGGTGATGCGCTGACCTACGCCTGGAGCGTACCAGCAGATATGCACGCCACCGGAACTGACTCCGCGAACGTGAATATCACGGCGCCGGAAGTGAGCTCGACGTCTACCTACACCCTGAGCGTGGTAGTGAGCGACGGTAAGACCAGCGTGCAGTCTAACGTCCAGGTTACCGTGAATCCGAAAGCGGCGCCTGCACCGGTACCTGCTGACGAAGACACTAACCCGGTGGATGACGTTACCCCTCCGGCTGATGATGTGACTCCTCCGTCTGACAAAGGAAGCTGCGATGCACCTGTGGATGCTAACGCCAGCAAATACGCGGCGTGGGAATCCAGCAAAATCTACAACGGTGGCGATACCGTAAGCTTCGACCATCTGGTGTGGAAAGCGAAGTACTGGACTCAGGGCAATCAGCCTGGCTTCGGTGTGGATGCATGGGAGCTGGTGAGCAACGTGAAGATGAACTGGCGTTCTGACCTGGTCTACAACGGCGGCGACACTACCACCTATGAAGGTAACGTTTACCGTGCGAAATGGTGGACCCGTGGTGATAACCCAGCCAACAGCGACGTATGGGTAAAAGAAGGCGCATCAACAGATTGCAAATAATCTAACCCATTAATCACTCCCCCTTTAGAGGGGGAGTGATTCAAAATTCATTTTACAGGATGTTGGTAAGGAGAAATAACCGAAACTGTCAGCAGGTAAAAATGAAAAAGTTAATTTTGTTGTTATTGATAATAAGCCAAAGCGCACTGGCAAATTGTTGGGATAAAGCGGCGCATTATTATCATGTCGATCCTTATTTACTGTACGCGATAGCGAATGTGGAATCCGGTATGAATCCGTATGCGGTTGGGCAAAACCGTGATGGCACGCGGGATGTCGGGCTGATGCAAATCAACAGTTCGCATTTTACCGCGCTGGAAAGCAGAGGCATCGACGAATATCGATTAATCACGGAGCCGTGTACTTCGATCATGGTCGGGGCTTCTATCCTTTCCGGGATGATCAGGGTGTATGGCTATAACTGGGAAGCCGTTGGCGCGTATAACGCCGGACTGAAAAAAGAAAATTATCCGCAGAGGATGAAATATGCCCATAAGGTCTGGGCCAAATATCAGCAACTGAAATTAGCAGCACGTTATTAACGTTTTTTATTTTTGAAGAATTCCTGAAGGTGTTCTTCGAAAAGTGAAAACAGCTGAATGTGGTTTATGTATTAACGGAGTAATACCTAAGCCGGGATATTAACATTTAATTTGAAACGAACAGGAAAACTGAAATGAACAAAAGGACGTTACTGAGTGTACTCATTGCGGGAGCCTGCGTGGCGCCATTCATGGCCCAGGCTGCGAATCTGAAGGAGACCAGCAGTGAGACGTACACCATCAAAGCCAGCGATCTGGCGAAGAAAGAGAAGGAACTGACGGACTTCCCGCTGATGGCTTCGGTTAAAGAGACCATCCAGACGCTGGATAACGCGCAGGTCGAACTGATTGAGCCAGGCCGGGCGGCGAACCCGGACAACGTTAAACGCGTTGAAGGGATTGTGAAAGCCAGCGACTGGGAATATCTCTTCCCGCTGCGCGCCCAGGCCTATACCTACAGCAACTTCCTGAAAGCCGTGGGTAAATTCCCGGCGCTGTGTAAAACCTATAATGACGGTCGTGACAGCGACGCCATCTGTCGCAAAGAGCTGGCCACCATGTTTGCCCACTTTGCCCAGGAAACTGGCGGCCACGAAAGCTGGCGTCCGGAAGCCGAATGGCGTCAGGCGCTGGTCCACGTACGTGAAATGGGCTGGAGCGAAGGGCAGAAGGGCGGTTATAACGGCGAATGTAACCCGGACGTCTGGCAAGGACAGACCTGGCCTTGCGGTAAAGATAAAGACGGCGATTTCCTGAGCTATTTCGGACGCGGTGCGAAACAGTTGTCTTACAACTACAACTACGGTCCATTCTCTGAAGCGATGTACGGCGACGTGCGTACGCTGCTCGACAAACCTGAGCTGGTGGCGGACACCTGGCTGAACCTGGCGAGTGCGATCTTCTTCTTCGCCTATCCGCAGCCGCCAAAACCAAGCATGTTGCAGGTGATCGACGGTACATGGCAGCCGAACGACCACGATAAAGCCAACGGTCTGGTTCCGGGCTTTGGTGTGACCACCCAGATCATCAACGGCGGCGTTGAGTGCGGCGGCCCGACTGAAATTGCGCAGTCTCAGAACCGTATCAAATACTACAAAGAGTTTGCAAACTACCTGAAAGTGCCTGTTCCGGCGAATGAAGTGTTGGGTTGCGCCAACATGAAGCAGTTCGACGAAGGTGGCGCAGGCGCCCTGAAGATTTACTGGGAACAGGACTGGGGATGGAGCGCGGATACCCCGGACGGCAAGACCTACTCTTGCCAGCTGGTGGGCTACCAGACTCCGTTCAGCGCCTTTAAAGAAGGTGACTACAGCAAGTGCGTGCAGAAGTTCTTTAACGTGAAAATCGTTAACGATGATGGTTCTTCCGTTACCCCGGACGAAACCCCGGTCACGCCAACACCGACGCCATCTGGCGATGAAACGCCAGCGCCAACACCAACGCCGGATGAAACCCCGGTCGAACCTGTTGTGGTGAACCACGCGCCGGTTGCGCAGATTGCCGGTCCGATCGGTGCAGTGGAAGCAGGTGCGCAGGTTTCTCTGAGTGCGGAAGGCTCCACCGATCCTGATGGCAACAAACTGACGTATACCTGGCGTTCCCAGGATGGTCAGACTGTTACCGGTCAGGACAAAGCGGTTGTGACCTTCACAGCGCCAGAGTCTGCGACGGCGCAGCAGTATGAAGTGAGCCTAACCGTCAGCGATGGCGAGCTGAGCAGCACCACGTCTTACCTGCTGAACGTGAAAGCGAAAGCGGCAACGCCATCCGGAGAAGATACGTCTTACCCGGCATGGAGCGCGAACAGCAAGTACAACGCCGGTGATATCGTGAACAACCACGGTAAACTGTTCCAGTGCAAACCGTTCCCGTACAGCGGCTGGTGTAACAACTCTCCAACGTACTATGAACCAGGCGCAGGTCTGGCATGGGCTGAAGCCTGGACGGCTCTGTAAAAGCAAACGGCAACCCCCAGGGTTGCCGTTTTAGTGTCTGCACCCTCTCCCTGTGGGAGAGGGCCGGGGTGAGGGCATCAGTCCGCACTCTCTGTTTTTTGCCGGGTGGCGCTGCGCTTACCCGGCCTACATGAGGCAGGAACGCTTACCGGTGCAACTTCCCGTGATCCCGTAACCACGCCGCCGTACGCACTATCCCTTCATCCAGCGAGACAATCGGTTTATATCCCAGCTCGTTCTCCGCCCGAGAAATATCCAGCGTAAAATCAAAGTTGAGCTTCGACACACCGTAATGCGTCAGCGCAGGCTCTTTCGCCGATTTGCTGCCAAAACGCTCCATGCTGCGGGCAATCATGTCCAGCATTGGGTAGGGAACGGAACGGATCCGGCAGTCGATTTTTAATTCGTCAATCAGCCTTTGCACAATGCTGCGCAGGGTACAGGGTTCGCCGTTGGTGATGTTATACGCGCGCCCCGACACCAGCTTATCGCATTCCGGCTGGCTCGCCAGCCACATGGCGTGAACGGCATTTTCGTAATAGGTCATGTCCACCAGCGCATCGCCGCCGCGCGGTAACAGCACGCTGCCGTAGTGATGCATCATCTGGGCCAGTCGCGGGATGAAGACTTTGTCGTGCGGCCCAAACAGGCTCTGCGGACGCAGCACGGTAAAGCGGGTGTGCGGGTTTGACTGGGCCAGCAGGTCGATCACCTCTTCGCCCGCCGCTTTACTGCGGGCAAACTCACAGGCAAAGCGCGCCGGGCGGAAATCTTCCTGAATATCACGATGGTGGTGATAGTCGAAATAGAGCGACGGAGAGGAAATATGAATAAAGTTACGCACGCCCCAGGCGACGGCCCATTCACCCAGACGGCGCGTGGCGCGCACGTTGGCGAGATCAAAGGCTTCCTGGGTACCCCACGGGGAGGTAAAACTGGAGCAGTGCCACAGCGTATCGATACCGGCGAGCATCACCTTGGCCTGAGAGGAGACCAGCTCCGTCAGATCGGCATGGACAAATTCAGCGCCCATTTTTTGCAGGAGCTTACCCATCGCCTCATTGCGACCGGTGGCCCTCACGCTGATGCCTTTGTTGCGCAGAAACTCGACCGCATTTCGGCCTAAGCCGCTGGTCGCCCCGGTAACCAGTACCTTCATAACAATCCACTGTGTTGAAAAGAATTTCGTGCGCATTCTTTCGTGAATTACGATGTGTTGCAATGGGAAAGGTGAAAGATTAAGAGTTTTATTTAGTTATTTTCCCGCTTTTCTTCTGCCAGTAGCGCAATCCGTTTCGCCATTCCGCGGAAGATAAACAGGTGTGCCGGGATCATCAGCAACCAGTAAACCAGACCCGGCATTCCGTGCGGATGCCACCATGCCCGAACGTCCAGTTCACGATGGTCGCCCTTGTCCTTCAGGGTGAAGCAGAGCCGCCCCAGCCCTGGCGCCTTCATGCCAAACAGCAGCGCCAGCTGTTTTTCCGGCTCAACGATAATCACCTTCCAGCTGTCGACGGTATCGCCCACCTTCAGCCAGGGATGGGCAGGGCGGCCTTTTGCCAGCCGGTGACCGACCAGCAGATCCAGCGCGCCGCGCGTTTGCCACAGAATATTGCCGAAGAAATAGCGCTCTTTGCCGCCAATCTGGTTCACAACTTCCCACAGCGCTGCAAGGCTGGCCGTGGTTTTGACCGTACAGCCCGCCTGTTTCGGATAATAGCCGTACTCGGGCCGCCAGCGGGCAAACGCCTGCGCGTCGTAGCCCCAGTCGCTGGAGTTCACCAGCTTCTCTTCTTCTTTCAGCGTATTACGTACCGCGTCGTCAAAGCGGATCAATTCCTGAGGGATTAAGGCGCGCAGCGCGCGATCGTCCGCCAGCAGATCGTGCTTCAGCCCCTGGATCAGCGCTTTGGCGGTCGTCGGCGGCACGGAGGTGATCACATTCAAAAACCACACTGATATCCAGCGGGTCGGGAAGGGGATGGGGATCAGCCAGCGGCGGCGGCCGCTCACCCGCATAAAATGTTCGAACTGCGCCTGATAGCTCAGCACTTCCGGGCCTGCCGCCTCCAGCACGCGATGCTGCTCCGCCGGGTGATCCAGCAATGCCACCAGATAGTGGAGTAAATTCTCCAGCGCAATGGGCGTGGTGCGCGAGCGTACCCAGCGCGGCGGCGTCAGCACAGGCAGGTTGTAGACCATATCGCGCATCACTTCGAACGCGGCGGAACCCGCGCCGACGATGATCCCTGCCCGGAGTTCGGTGACGGGGATACGGGCGCTTCGCAGCGTTTCTGCCGTCAGCTGTCGGGCGCGCAGATGATCTGACTGCTCGTTCTCAGGCGCCTGGAGTGAGCTTAAAAAAATCACCTGCTTCACCGGCGTTTGCCGCAGCGCATCACGAACGTTCATCGCCACCTGACGCTCGTGGGCGATAAAATCGCCGCCTTCGCCCATGCTGTGGACAAGGTAGTAAAGCGTATCGACCCCTTCCAGCAGCGCAGGAAGCGCTTTCGGCCAGTTAAGGTCAACGTTGTGACACGTCACGCCAGGCAAATGTAGCTTTTGCAGGCGTTCCGTGTTGCGTGCCGCTGCCAGCACCTGGTGCCCCTGCTGGCTTAACGCAGTGGTCAGATGCTGACCGATATACCCGCTGGCGCCGAGCACCAGAATACGTTGCGGCACGGTATGCTCCTTAACGCTGTAAAAACGCCTGCCAGTGTTTCACCACCTCGGTCAACTGCTCGCGGTTAACGTCAAGATGCATCACCAGTCGCACGACCGGGGAGGCGTTGATCAGCACGCCTCGGGCTTTCAAAAAGTCGCCCAGCGCGGCAGCATGCTCATCGCCGACGCGGACAAACAGCATGTTGGTGTCGTGTCGCATGACATCAGCGCCGATTTCACGCAGCTGCGCTGCCATCCACGCCGCATTGTCGTGATCGTCTTTCAGGCGTGACACGTTATTTTTCAGGGCGTACAGTCCGGCAGCCGCCAGAATACCCGCCTGACGCATCCCGCCGCCGGTCATTTTGCGCCACCGGTTGGCGCGTCTGATGTAGTCTGCGCTGCCAACCAGCAGGGAACCTACCGGCGTGCCCAGCCCTTTAGAGAGGCAAATGGTGAACGAGTCGCAATATTGGGTGATCTCTTTCAGCTCGCAGCCGTACTCCACCACGGCGTTGAAGATACGTGCGCCGTCAACGTGGAGGCCGAGCTTGCGCTCGCGGGTAAAATCCCATGCCGCTTTCAGGTATTCGCGCGGCAGGACTTTACCGTTATGGGTGTTTTCGAGGCTTAGCAGTTTAGTGCGGGCGAAGTGAATATCGTCGGCTTTGATTTTCGCCGCGACTTTGTCCAGCGGCAGCGTACCGTCCGGCGCAGCATCGATCGGCTGCGGCTGGATGCTGCCGAGCACCGCTGCGCCGCCGGCTTCGTACAGGTAGTTATGCGCCCCCTGGCCGACGATATACTCCTCGCCGCGCTCGCAGTGGCTGAGCAGCGCCACCAGGTTAGCCTGTGTGCCGGTGGGCAGGAACAGAGCAGCCTCTTTACCGCTCAGCTCGGCCGCATAGCGCTGGAGTTCGTTGACCGTCGGGTCATCGCCGTAGACGTCGTCCCCGACCGGGGCGGCCATCATCTCTTCGAGCATGGCGCGGCCCGGACGGGTAACGGTATCACTACGTAAATCAATCATGGCATGTCCTTATATTTAAAAAGGCGATGCCAGATGTTTTACCTGAGCCAGTTGGTTTTTGCCAGTTCGATCACCTCGTCACCGCGCCCGCTGATGATGGCGCGCAGCATGTAGAGGCTAAATCCTTTGGCCTGTTCCAGCTTGATTTGAGGCGGGATCGCCAGCTCTTCTTTGGCGACCACCACATCCACCAGCACCGGGCCGTCGATGGCGAAGGCGCGTTGCAGGGCGTCGTCCACCTCTGAGGCTTTCTCCACCCGAATACCGGTGATACCGCAGGCTTCGGCGATGCGGGCGAAGTTGGTGTCGTGCAGCTCGGTGCCGTCCGTGAGGTAGCCTCCGGCCTTCATCTCCATCGCCACGAAGCCCAGCACGCTGTTGTTAAAGACCACGATTTTCAGCGGAAGCTTCATCTGCGCCACCGACAGGAAATCCCCCATCAGCATACTGAACCCGCCGTCGCCACACATCGCCACCACCTGACGTTCCGGTGCCGTCGCTTTTGCGCCCAGCGCCTGCGGCATGGCGTTGGCCATTGAGCCATGGTTGAACGACCCAAGCAGGCGTCGTTTGCCGTTCATTTTCAGGTAGCGTGCTGCCCAGACGGTGGGCGTTCCCACGTCGCAGGTGAAGATGGCATCGTCGTCGGCGAAGTGGCTGATCTGCTGCGCCAGATACTGCGGGTGGATCGCTTTTTCGCTCGGTTTGGCGAGATCGTCCAGCCCCTTACGCGCATCGCGATAGTCGCTCAGGGCTTTATCCAGGAATTTGCGGTCCGTTTTTTCTTCCAGTAGCGGCAGCAGGGCGGCGAGGGTGGATTTGATATCGCCGATAAGCGCCATATCCACCTTGCTGTGCGCGCCGATGCTGCCGGGATTAATGTCGATCTGGATAATTTTGGCATCCGTCGGGTAGAACGCGCGGTACGGGAACTGAGTGCCGAGCAGGATCAGCGTGTCGGCGTTCATCATGGTGTGGAAGCCGCTGGAAAAACCGATCAGCCCGGTCATGCCGACATCGTACGGATTATCGTATTCAACGTGCTCTTTCCCGCGCAGGGCGTGCACCACTGGCGCCTTGAGCTTGCCGGCAAATTCCACCAGCTCTTTATGCGCACCGGCGCAGCCGCTGCCGCACATCAGGGCGATATTGCTGGAGTATCGCAGCAGTTGCGCCAGCTTTTTCAGCTCTTCTTCGGCAGGGGTAATGGTTGGCTGTGGCGCAGAGTACCAGTGGGTGGTGGCGGTTTCAGGTGCGGCCTTCAGCGCCACGTCCCCCGGCAGCACAACCACCGAAACCCCGCGATTCAGGATCGCCTTACGCATGGCTATCGCCAGCACCTGTGGGATCTGCTCCGGTGATGAGACCAGCTCGCAATAGTGGCTGCATTCACGGAACAGCTCCTGAGGATGCGTCTCCTGAAAATAGCCGCTGCCGATTTCGGATGACGGAATATGTGCGGCAATCGCCAGCACCGGAACATGGTTGCGGTGACAGTCGAAAAGACCGTTGATAAGGTGCAGGTTTCCCGGTCCGCAGGAACCTGCACAGACGGCGAGTTCGCCCGTGAGCTGCGCTTCGGCACCCGCGGCAAAGGCGGCGACCTCTTCATGGCGGGTGGGCATCCATTCAATGGTCTTCATCTTGTTGAGGCTGTCGCTGAGTCCGTTCAGCGAATCGCCGGTGACGCCCCAGATACGCTTTACGCCAGCCTGCTCCAGGGTTTTCGCTATGTATGCAGCCACGGTTTGTTTCATGGTGGTCCTTCTCCTTTATGTGATATCGCTTACAAGCTTAGAAGAAAGTCGCTGTATTGCCTGCTCAGTCCTCTTTAAGTACAGGTGGTTTTTCTGCGCGACGCGCCTGGCAAAGTCAAACAAATAACGGGCTGCCGTACAGGCAGTAGGCACAACATAGGCCGGGTAAACGTAGTGCCACCCGGCAAAAAGCCCGGTGGCGCTGACGCTTACCGGGCCTACAGGTGAGCCACGACAGATTATGCGAGCACAAGATCGCCCTGCGGATGGCACGAACATGCCAGCACATAGCCCTCGGCAATTTCCGCGTCGGTCAGCGTCATGGTGCTGGTGACCGTGTACTCACCGGAAACCACTTTGGTCTTACAGCAACCGCACACCCCGGCGCGACAGGCCGCCGCTACCGGCACGTTGTTGCTTTCAAGCGCTTCAAGCAGCGTGGTGCCCACGCGGCCAAAGAAAGTCTGCGCCGGTTGCAGCTTCGTGAACTTCATCCCGCTGGTCGCCGCTGCCGCTACAGGCGTGAAGAACTGCTCTTTGAAGAAGCGGGTCACGCCGAGCGCTTTCACTTCTTTCTCCACGATCTCCATATAAGGCGCCGGGCCGCAGGTCATCACGGTACGGTTCGCAATATCCGGCACGCTTTGCAGCAGCTCGCGGCTCAGGCGCCCCGCGACAAAACCGTGCGTCGCGTTGTGCTCAGCCACCAGCGTCACCGGATAGTTGCGCCATTCTTCGGCAAAAATCACATCTTCCGGGGAACGCACGCTGAAAATCACCTGCACGTCGGCCTGAGGACGGTATTTCGCCAGCCAGCGACGCATCGACATAATCGGCGTCACGCCACAGCCTGCCGCCAGCAGCAGGAATTTATCTTCCGTCTTGTCGTCACAGGTAAACTCGCCCTGCGCGTCAGACAGCCAGATGTAATCCCCGCGCTTCACGTCCCGGGTCAGCCACTCGGATCCTGCGCCGTCATCAATACGACGGACGGTGAGCGTAATGTATTCGCTCACGCCCGGCGTGGAGGAGAGGGTGTAGGCGCGCAGGGTATTCGCCGAATTACGCACGCTAACCAGCGCATACTGACCTGGGCGGTACGGGTAGTAGTCATGGCACAGCAGCGACAGCGTCCACACATCCGGCGTCTCCTGATGGATGTGATGAACCTGCATCCGCCACGGACATTGTGAGGTTGGCATGGTCATGAGTTACTCCTTACGCGCTCAGCAGTTGCTTCATATCATCTTCAACGTTGGTCACGGAACGCAGACCAAATTTCTCGTTCAGGATGGCCAGCAGGTCCGGCGTCAGGAAGCCTGGCGCAGTCGGCCCGGTGACGATGTTGGTCACGCCGAGAGAGAGCAGGGTCAACAGAATAACGATCGCTTTCTGCTCGAACCAGGAGAGCACCAGCGACAGCGGCAGGTCGTTCACGCCGCAGCCCAGTTTCTCTGCCAGCGTGACCGCCAGAATGATGGCTGAATACGCATCGTTACACTGACCCGCATCCACCAGGCGCGGCAGACCTTCGATGTTGCCGAAGTCCAGCTTGTTGAAACGGTACTTACCGCAGGCCAGGGTCAGGATCAGGCAGTCTTCCGGTACGCGGGTGGCGAAATCGGTGAAGTAGTTACGTTCCCCGCGCGCGCCGTCACAGCCGCCGATAAGGAAGATGTGACGCAGTTTTTCACGGCTGACGAGGTCAATCAGGGAATCCGCCGCACCCAGCAGGGTTTCACGGCCAAAACCGACGGTGATGAGGTGCGGGATTTCGCTGTACGGGAAGCCTGCCATCTGCTGCGCCTGAGCTATAACCGGACCGAAATCGTCGCCTTCAAGGTGGCTCACGCCCGGCCAGCCGACGATGCTGCGGGTCCAGATACGGTCGTCATACGCGCCGACGGTCGGGTCGATGATGCAGTTAGAGGTCATGACGATTGGGCCAGGGAAGCGGGCAAACTCCACCTGCTGGTTCTGCCAGCCGCTGCCGTAGTTACCGATCAGATGCTTAAATTTACGCAGCTCCGGGTAGCCGTGCGCGGGCAGCATTTCGCCGTGGGTATAGACGTTAACGCCGGTGCCTTCGGTCTGCTTCAGCAGGTTGTAGAGATCTTTCAGGTCATGACCGGAGATCAGGATGCATTTGCCTTCGGTCGCTTTGACGTTGACCTGCGTTGGCGTTGGGTGGCCGTAGGTGCTGGTTTCACCGGCATCCAGAATACTCATCACTTTGAAGTTCATCTGGCCGATTTCCATCGAGCATTCCAGCAGGGCGTTCATGTCGGAAGGCCAGGTGCCCAGCCATGCCATGATTTTGTGGTACTGGGCGTAAATAGCGTTATCGTACTGGCCGAGTACGTGCGCGTGCTCCATATAGGCCGCAGCACCTTTCAGACCGTACAGGCACAGCAGGCGCAGGCCGAGGATGTTCTCGCCAATTGCCGCTTTGTCCTTATTTGGGGTGAATTCTGCGGCCTGACGCTGTAGCTCGCCCAGGTCGTCGCTCACCAGCTGTAGCTCCGCCATCGGGTTGTCCACGCGGGCGCTGGCGTCGGCATTCAGGCACTGCGCTTTCAGGGCTTCACGCAGGGCAATCGCTTCGCGGGCATAGCCCACAATGCGTGGAGAATCGAAGTTAACGTTGGTCAGCGTGGAGAAAAATGCGCGCGGCGCAAAGCTGTCGACATAGTGATCGACAATGCCATATTCACGGGCTTTGAAGGCCCAGGCGGACAAGCCTTGCAGCGCCGCAATCAGCAGATCCTGGAGATCGGACGTTTCTGCGGTTTTGCCGCACATACCCTGCGCGTAAGAGCAGCCGTTGCCTGCTGGGGTACGGATGGTTTGTTCACATTGCACACAAAACATAATCACACCTGTTAAAGTTATATTTGAGATACATGTTTAAGGTTATGCCTGTGCCACAGCAGAGAAAAGTGCTTTCTTATACTAAGTGGAGGGTTATTGATTTAGCGCAATTTTGGCGGCAGGTTCACTACCGCCAAAGCAGTATCAGGCTGAGAAGAACGCCATCAGAATGGGTACCAGCAGGCTCAGAATAAAGCCGTGTACGATGGCGGCAGGAACCATCTCCAGCCCTCCCGAGCGCTGTAACACCGGCAGGGTAAAGTCCATTGAGGTGGCCCCGCACAGGCCCAGCGCAGTAGAGCGGCTGCGGCGTACCAGGCCGGGGATCAGCATGATGGCTAACAGCTCGCGCGCCAGATCGTTAAAGAAGGCGGCGCTGCCGATCACCGGACCAAACGATTCGGTCAGCAGAATACCTGAGAGCGAATACCAGCCGAAACCGGACGCCATCGCCAGGCTGGTTTTCAGCGGCAGATCGAGAATAAAGGCGTTAATCACTCCCCCCGCCAGTGAGCTGGCCACAACGATAACGGCAACCATCATGCCCCGGCGGTTAAGGACAATCTGTTTCAGCGTCATGCCATTATTTCGCAGCTGAATACCAATCAGGAAGAGCAGGAAAATAAGCGTATATTCGCTGGCTTCCGTTGCGTGCTGTAAAAATGCCCAGCCGGTCAGACCCAGTAAAAAACCGAGTACCACCACGCCGCACAGCTTTAATGATTCCAGCGCCATCGCAATACGGGAGGGAAGCTTTTCCTGATGATGGTGATTTTTCCAGGGAATAGTGCGTTCCAACCAGAACAGCGCGGCAATATTGCACAGCAGAATAACCACTACCGTAACCGCAGAATAATGCAGAATGGAAAGCAAGTTCGTCGCCAGATTATCCAGGAAGGCCAGGCTGATCCCCATAAAGAACAGAATGACGTAAACAATCCAGCTGAGAAAACGATTAATAAGCTTTAAGGCCGATTCATGACGCAGCGGAATAAGGTAGCCCGCAATCAGGGGCAGAAGAATGATGAGGAGTCCTGAGAACATGAACAGCCGGTCCTTTTGAGTATCAGTTAAGCGCCAGAGACACTACCCAATAAAGGCTGTGAGGTAAAGCTACAAAAAAAGCCGGGTGGCGGCTACGCCTTACCCGGCTTGTCTATTTGGGGTGGTGCGGCCTGATGCCTTCACCCCGGCCCTCTCCCACAGGGAGAGGGGGGAAAACCATTAATCGCGTTTTTCCAGCAGGGTGCGATACAGCACGCCGCCCAGAATACCGCCGATAATTGGCATCACCCAGAATAGCCACAGCTGTTCAAGCGCCCAGCCGCCCTGGAAAATAGCCACCGCGGTGCTGCGCGCCGGGTTAACGGAGGTGTTGGTCACCGGGATGGAGATGAGGTGGATCAGCGTCAGCGCCAGACCAATAGCGATGGGGGCAAAGCCCGCAGGCGCGTATTTGTCCGTTGCGCCGTGGATCACCAACAGGAAACCTGCGGTGAGCACAATTTCAATCACGATAGCAGACAGCATTGAGTAGCCGCCTGGCGAGTGTTCGCCGAAGCCGTTCGACGCAAATCCGCTGGCCGCGGCGTCAAACCCGGCTTTTCCGCTGGCAATTACGTACAGCACCGCCGCGGCAATAATACCGCCAATAACCTGGGCAATAATATAGCCAATAATATCTTTCGCCGGGAAACGTCCGCCCGCCCATAAACCTAATGTGACGGCCGGGTTGAAATGACCGCCGGAAATATGCCCCACGGCGAATGCCATGGTTAATACGGTTAAACCGAATGCCAGCGCGACGCCGACAAATCCAATACCTAATTCCGGAAATGCGGCTGCCAGTACTGCGCTACCGCAGCCACCAAACACCAGCCAGAATGTGCCAAAGCATTCTGCCGCTAATTTTCTGAACATAACCACCTCAATAATAAACGTCCGCGCCCATTCCTGCGCGCGGGTTATATCGCCATAAAGGGATGACGACTCAAAGAGCCAGTATTTTGAAACCATCAACATCCCTTCGCCACTCAAATAAATTCACTAAATTTGATTTAAGGCAATGTGATGTCAATCCTTGTTCAGAACGGAGGTAATTAGAGCATAGCCCAATAATTAAGGGGGCGTATATTCTGCTGTCGTGACCCACAGCCTGCCGCTATACTGCTGATAACTTGAAGGAAAAAGTGGCCGAATTGCGGGGGATGTATGCTACTCGAACGTGTGGAGATTGTCGGGTTTCGCGGGATTAACCGCCTGTCGCTGCAACTGGAACAGAACAACGTCCTGATAGGCGAAAACGCCTGGGGTAAATCCAGCCTGCTGGATGCCCTGACGCTGCTGCTTTCGCCCGAAGAGAACTTGTACCACTTCGTTCATGATGACTTCTGGTTTCCGCCGGGGGATGTCAACGGGCGCGAGAAACACCTGCATATCATTCTGACCTTCCGCGAATCCGAGCCCGGCCGCCATCGCGTGCGTCGTTTTCGCCCTATGTCGGCCTGCTGGGTTCCCTGTGAAGATGGGTTCCAGCGTATTTTCTATCGCCTTGAGGGCGAAATGGCGCAAAACGACGGGGTATTAACCCTGCGTGAATTTCTTGATGAGAAGGGGAATCCGATCCCGCTCGATAATATTGACGAGCTTGCCCGACATCTTATCCGCCTCTCCCCCGTATTGCGCTTACGCGACGCGCGTTTTATGCGGCGGATCCGTAACGGCACCGTGCCGAATATGCCCGAGGTGGAAGTAACCGCCCGCGAACTGGATTTCCTCGCCCGTGAACTGGTCTCACGGCCGCAGAACCTCACCGACGGCCAGATCCGTCAGGGACTGTCTGCCATGGTACAACTGCTGGAGCACTACTTCTCCGAGCAGGGAACGGGGCAGGCGCGCCACCGTCTGATGCGTCGCCGCTCGCACGATGAACAACGAAGCTGGCGCTATCTCGATATTATCAACCGCATGATCGACCGCCCCGGCGGGCGCACGCATCGGGTGATCCTGCTGGGTTTATTCTCCACGCTTTTACAGGCGAAAGGGACGGTGCGCCTGGATCGGGACGCGCGCCCGCTGCTGCTGGTGGAAGATCCGGAAACGCGGCTCCACCCGATTATGCTTTCCGTGGCGTGGCATCTTCTTAATCTGCTGCCGTTGCAGCGAGTCACCACCACGAATTCCGGAGAGCTGCTCTCTCTGACGCCGGTAGAGTATGTCTGCCGCCTGGTGCGTGAATCGTCGCGGGTCACCGCCTACCGGCTCGGGCCCGGCGGGTTAAATGCCGAAGATGGCCGACGGATTGCGTTTCATATCCGTTTTAACCGTGCCTCTTCCCTGTTTGCCCGCTGCTGGTTGCTGGTGGAAGGGGAAACGGAAACCTGGGTGATAAACGAGCTGGCTCGCCAGTGCGGGCACCACTTTGATGCCGAAGGGATCAAAGTGATCGAATTTGCTCAGTCTGGCTTAAAACCGCTGATCAAATTTGCGCGCCGGATGGGGATAGAGTGGCACGTGCTGGTGGATGGCGATGAGGCGGGTAAAAAATATGCGGCGACCGTGCGCAGCCTGCTCAATAACGATCGTGAAGAGGAGCGGGAACATCTGACCGCGCTGCCTGCGATGGACATGGAGCACTTTATGTACCGTCAGGGATTTGACGACGTCTTTCACCGTGTGGCGATGATCCCGGTGGATGTACCCATGAACATGCGTCGGGTGATTGCCAAAGCTATCCATCGGTCGTCAAAACCGGATTTGGCCATTGAAGTCGCGACGGAAGCCGGCAGGCGAGGCGTGGAGTCGGTGCCCACGCTGCTGCGTAAAATGTTCTCCCGCGTCCTCTGGCTGGCTCGCGGGAGGGCCGATTAGCGGTCAGTCGCCTGCGAAACCTGTTGGATCAGGCTATCAAGCAGGGTATAGCGGCGGCGGTATTCGGACCGTTTTTTACTCGCAATCTCTTCCATCGGTTTGCGTGGCATGGTCAGTGGCAGGGCAAAGTTGCCGTTATCCTGCTGCTGTCCGCCAAGGGAGCGCCAGAAGCTGTCATAGTCAGCCAGCAATTTTCCCTCTTTTTTCTTGCGATAGCGCCAGCTGCGGTAGATGTGGGTGGCGTTACTCACCGCGAGAATCTGCTCGACCGGGAAGGCGCCTGCCAGCGTCATGACCGCTTCAACCAGCAGACGTTTTGGGAACAGTCCGTGACAGGCTTTGGTCGCCAGCTGAATGTGCTCGTGCGGGACATGCGCTTTCGCCCCCTGCATTCCGCCGATGAAGAGCGTTGTCTTGCCCTGGTATTTGCACAGCGTAAAGGTCAGCTCGGCCAGCACCGTGTTCTGGTGGTCGCAAAAAGTGAGGGTCGCTTCCCCTTCTTTGTCCAGAAACGCATCCGCGCTCAGGCGAACGCTAAACTGCTGTTCCTCTTTGCCCGTTAACGTCACCAGCGTGATGCCCTGGCTGGAGAGGTAGCCGTTGAGCAGCGACGCCGGAAGATGGCGGCTCATCATCTGATAGTGATCGTTCAATGCGTCCAGCGTATTCTGACGACCCATATTTACGGTCAGCCACGGCCGGTGCAGGCGGCACGGCAGGCCGGGCTGCACGCGCAGGATCTGCATCAGACGGGGCTGTTTTGCAAGGTTTCCGAGCAGGCGCGCAGTGGTGAACGGCGTTGCCAGCGAGCGCAACATAAACTTACGTCGATAGGCCGGATTTTGCCACGCCAGCCCCGGCGTGAGGGAACCCGATGTCAGGCTTTTAAACAGTTGCCAGCCCGATTTAGGCTGGGGCAGCGTTGAATAAGGTGTATCGACGATGGAAGACATGTTAGATCCTGCTTCTGGTGGAATATCGCTATTTCAGCAGGCGCTTTATCAACATCGGGTAAACAATTCCCGACGATTACGGGGATCGGGGGTTTCGTTGAGGAGTGGTTTAGATAAAATCAACGGTGATGATAGCCAGAACAACTATTTGGAATATTTATGAACCTGAAGGGAAAACGCAGAAAGCTGTTTCTGCTGCTGGCGGTAGTGGTGTTAGCGGGCGGATTCTGGTTATGGAAGGTACTGAACGCGCCGGTACCACAGTATCAAACGCTGATTGTTCGTCCGGGCGAGCTGCAACAAAACGTGCTGGCGACGGGGAAACTGGATGCCCTGCGTAAGGTTGACGTGGGCGCGCAGGTCAGCGGTCAGCTTAAAACCCTGTCAGTTGAGATTGGCGATAAGGTTAAAAAAGGCCAGCTGCTGGGCGTGATCGATCCTGAGCAGGCGCAAAACCAGATCCGCGAAGTGGAAGCGACGCTGATGGAGCTGCGCGCGCAGCGCGCGCAGGCTCAGGCCGAGCGTAATCTCGCTCAGGTCACCCTGACGCGCCAGCAGGCGCTGGCGAAAACGCAGGCCATCTCGAAACAGGATCTGGACACAGCCGCCACGGAACTGGCGGTGAAGCAGGCGCAGATTGGCACCATCGATGCGCAAATCAAACGGAATCAGGCCTCGCTGGATACGGCGAAAACCAACCTCGATTACACGCAAATCGTTGCGCCAATGGCCGGGGAAGTGACGCAGATAACCACCCTGCAAGGCCAGACGGTCATCGCCGCGCAGCAGGCGCCAAACATCCTGACCCTGGCGGATATGAGCACCATGCTGGTGAAAGCCCAGGTATCCGAAGCGGACGTCATTCACCTTAAGCCGGGGCAGAAAGCCTGGTTTACGGTGCTGGGCGATCCACAAACCCGCTATGAGGGCGTGCTGAAAGATATCCTGCCGACGCCGGAAAAGGTCAACGACGCCATCTTCTACTACGCGCGTTTCGAGGTGCCAAACCCGCAGGGCGTGCTGCGTCTGGACATGACCGCCCAGGTGCATATCCAGCTGACCGGCGTGAAAAACGTGCTGACGGTTCCGCTCTCCGCGCTGGGCGAATCCGCCGGGGACAATCGCTACAAGGTGAAAGTGCTGCGCAACGGCGAAACCCGCGAGCGGGAAGTAGTGATTGGCGCGCGTAACGACACCGACGTGGTGGTGGTAAAAGGGCTGGAAGAGGGTGAAGAAGTGGTCACCAGCGAAACCCTGCCCGGAGCCGCGCAATGACGGCGCTGCTTGAGCTGAATGACATTCGTCGCAGCTATCCGTCCGGCGACGGGCCGGTGGAGGTGCTGAAGGGCATCTCCCTGCGCGTTGAAGCCGGTGAAATGGTGGCGATTGTCGGGGCGTCGGGCTCGGGTAAATCAACGCTGATGAACATTCTCGGCTGTCTGGATAAGCCCACCAGCGGCACCTATCGCGTGGCCGGGACGGATGTTTCCACCCTGGACGGCGACGCGCTGGCGAAGCTGCGTCGCGAGCATTTTGGCTTTATTTTTCAGCGTTACCATCTGCTTTCACACCTGAGCGCGGCGCAGAACGTGGAGGTGCCGGCGGTGTATGCGGGCGTCGAGCGCAAAAAACGCCTTGAACGCGCGAAGGCGCTGTTAACGCGTCTTGGGCTGGCGGAGCGTGTTGATTATCAGCCTTCGCAGCTTTCCGGCGGTCAGCAGCAGCGCGTGAGTATTGCCCGCGCGCTGATGAACGGCGGACAGGTGATCCTCGCCGATGAGCCAACCGGTGCGCTCGACAGCCATTCCGGTGAAGAGGTGATGGCGATCCTGCATCAATTGCGCGATCAGGGGCATACGGTGATTATCGTCACCCACGATCCGCAGGTGGCGGCGCAGGCGGAACGCATTATCGAGATCCACGACGGCGAGCTGGTCAGCAACCCGCCGCCGCGTCAGTCCAGAGCGGCGGCGGCGAAAGAAGCTTTGCCTGTGTCCACCGGCTGGGGCCAGTTTTCCAGCGGTTTCCGCGAGGCGCTGACCATGGCCTGGCTGGCGATGGCGGCCAACAAAATGCGCACTCTGCTGACCATGCTCGGCATCATTATCGGTATTGCCTCGGTGGTGTCGATTGTGGTGGTGGGCGATGCGGCGAAACAGCTGGTGCTGGCGGATATTCGGGCCATCGGGACTAACACCATCGACGTTTACCCCGGCAAAGATTTTGGCGACGACGAGCCGCAGTATCAGCAGGCGCTGAAATACGACGATCTGGCGGCTATTCAGAAGCAGCCGTGGGTGAACTCCGCCACGCCTGCCGTGTCGCAAAACCTGCGTCTGCGCTACGGCAACATCGACGTGGCGGCCAGTGCTAACGGCGTCAGCGGAGATTACTTCAACGTCTACGGCATGACCTTTAGCGAAGGGGCGACCTTCAACGCGGAGCAGCTGGCGGGCAGGGCGCAGGTGGTGGTGCTGGACGCGAACTCGCGCAGACAGCTTTTCCCCAATAAAACCCGTGTAGTGGGGGAAGTGATCCTGGTGGGTAACATGCCCGCCACGGTGATTGGTGTGGCGGAAGAGAAACAGTCCATGTTTGGCAGCAGCAAGATCCTGCGCGTCTGGCTGCCATACAGCACCATTTCCGGGCGCATTATGGGGCAGTCCTGGCTTAACTCCATTACCGTGCGAGTGAAGGAGGGCTACGACAGCGCGCTGGCGGAACAGCAGCTCGAGCGGCTGTTAACCCTGCGCCACGGGAAAAAGGATTTCTTCACCTGGAACATGGACGGCCTCTTGAAAACGGCGGAAAAGACCACACGTACTCTTCAGCTGTTCCTGACGCTGGTGGCGGTGATTTCGCTGGTCGTCGGCGGGATTGGGGTGATGAACATTATGCTGGTGTCGGTGACCGAACGTACGCGGGAGATAGGCATCCGCATGGCGGTCGGGGCCAGAGCCAGCGACGTGCTCCAGCAGTTTTTGATTGAAGCGGTGCTGGTGTGTCTGGTGGGAGGCGCGATGGGGATTGCGCTTTCGATGATGATCGCCTTCGCGCTCCAGCTCTTCTTACCGGGCTGGGAAATTGGCTTCTCGCCGATGGCGATCCTGACGGCGTTTTTATGTTCCACCTTCACCGGTATTCTTTTCGGCTGGCTGCCGGCGCGAAACGCGGCGCGGCTCGATCCGGTGGATGCGCTGGCGCGGGAATAGCCCGAAAATAAAAATGCCAGCCGATCGGGCTGGCATTTTGCCTGCGGGGTGTACACAATGAATCAGAGAGCTATGCAACCGTTTCTGCTTCAACGGGCACGATAAGACTGGCGTGATTGCCTTTTGGCCCCTGGTGTACATCGAACCGGACGGACTGCCCGGCTTTGAGCGTCCTGTAACCATCCATCTGAATGGTGGAATAGTGAGCGAAGATATCCTCGCCGCCGCCTTCGGGGCAAATGAAGCCAAACCCCTTGGCGTTGTTGAACCACTTAACAGTACCCATTTCCATGCTTCGACATCCTTCGTAAATCTTATAAATTAAGATGGAATGAACCGGTGGTGGAGTGGGGGCTGTTCAAAACCTCGCCAACTCACGCTTGTACAATTTAGAGAAACGGAAGAAGCCGTCAAGCGTTTGGCGCTGGAGTTGGGACAATAATCAACCAAAATTTGAGGCAGTTAACGCTATTGCAACAGTTTGTGACAGACATCGCGGATGACAGTAATAGATGATTGTTATCTAACATCTGAGGTAGATTCAAAGTGGTTATGCATAATGGGTAAGACCAACGATTGGCTGGATTTTGACCAGCTGGCGGAAGATAAAGTGCGCGACGCGCTAAAACCGCCATCTATGTATAAAGTTATGTTAATGAACGATGATTACACGCCGATGGAATTTGTTATTGACGTGCTACAAAAGTTCTTTTCTTATGATGTTGAACGTGCAACGCAACTGATGCTTACCGTTCATTATCGTGGCAAAGCGATCTGCGGCATCTTCACTGCCGAAGTCGCGGAAACCAAAGTAGCGATGGTGAACGACTATGCGAGGGAGAACGAGCATCCGTTGCTGTGTACGCTGGAAAAGGCCTGATAAGGCATAAAATTGGGGGAGGTGCCTATGCTCAATCAAGAACTGGAACTCAGTTTAAACATGGCTTTCGCCAGAGCGCGTGAGCACCGACATGAGTTTATGACCGTCGAGCACCTGCTGCTCGCACTGCTTAGCAACCCATCTGCCCGCGAAGCGCTGGAAGCCTGCTCCGTGGATCTGGTGGCGCTACGTCAGGAACTCGAAGCCTTCATCGAACAAACCACACCGGTGCTGCCAGCCAGTGAAGAAGAGCGCGACACGCAGCCGACGCTCAGCTTCCAGCGCGTGTTGCAGCGCGCGGTTTTCCACGTCCAGTCTTCCGGACGTAGCGAAGTGACTGGCGCCAATGTCTTAGTCGCCATCTTCAGCGAACAGGAGTCCCAGGCGGCCTACCTGCTGCGCAAACACGAAGTCAGCCGGCTCGACGTGGTTAACTTCATCTCTCACGGAACGCGAAAAGACGAGCCTAACCAGGCATCGGATCCCAGCGGACAGATCAACAGCAATGAAGAGCAAGCAGGCGGGGAGGATCGTATGGAAAACTTCACCACCAACCTTAACCAGCTTGCTCGCGTTGGCGGTATCGACCCGTTGATTGGTCGCGACAAAGAGCTGGAGCGTGCCATCCAGGTGCTGTGCCGTCGACGCAAGAACAACCCGCTGCTGGTGGGGGAATCTGGCGTGGGTAAAACCGCGATTGCCGAAGGGCTGGCCTGGCGCATTGTGCAGGGCGACGTGCCGGAAGTGATTGCCGACTGCACCATCTACTCGCTGGATATTGGCTCGCTGCTGGCGGGCACCAAATACCGCGGTGATTTCGAAAAACGTTTCAAAGCGCTGTTAAAACAGCTGGAGCAGGACACCAACAGCATCCTGTTTATCGATGAGATCCACACCATCATCGGCGCAGGTGCGGCCTCCGGTGGCCAGGTGGATGCCGCTAACCTGATCAAACCGCTGCTCTCCAGCGGCAAGATCCGCGTGATGGGCTCCACGACGTACCAGGAGTTCAGCAACATCTTTGAGAAGGATCGTGCGCTGGCGCGTCGTTTCCAGAAAATCGACGTTACCGAGCCGTCGGTTGACGAAACGGTGCAGATCATCAACGGCCTGAAAACCAAGTACGAAGCACACCACGACGTGCGTTACACCGCGAAAGCGGTCCGTGCGGCGGTGGAGCTGGCGGTGAAATACATCAACGATCGTCATCTGCCGGATAAAGCGATCGACGTGATTGATGAGGCAGGTGCGCGTGCACGCCTGATGCCAGCCAGCAAGCGTAAGAAAACCGTGAACGTGGCGGATATCGAGTCCGTGGTGGCCCGCATCGCGCGTATTCCTGAGAAGAGCGTTTCTCAGAGCGACCGTGATACCCTGCGCACCCTCGGCAATCGCCTGAAAATGCTGGTCTTTGGTCAGGATAAAGCCATTGAGGCCTTAACCGAAGCGATCAAGATGGCCCGTGCTGGCCTGGGGCATGACCACAAGCCGGTTGGTTCCTTCCTGTTCGCCGGTCCGACCGGCGTGGGGAAAACCGAGGTGACGGTTCAGCTCTCCAAAGCGCTGGGCATTGAGCTGCTGCGCTTTGATATGTCCGAGTATATGGAGCGTCACACCGTCAGCCGTTTGATTGGTGCACCTCCGGGCTACGTGGGCTTTGACCAGGGCGGCCTGCTTACGGACGCGGTTATCAAGCATCCGCACGCGGTCCTGCTGCTCGATGAAATCGAGAAAGCGCACCCGGACGTGTTCAACATCCTGTTGCAGGTGATGGACAACGGGACGCTGACCGATAATAACGGGCGCAAGGCCGATTTCCGCAACGTGGTGCTGGTGATGACCACCAACGCGGGCGTGCGGGAAACCGAGCGTAAATCCATCGGCCTGATCCACCAGGATAACAGCACCGATGCGATGGAAGAGATCAAGAAGATCTTCACGCCGGAGTTCCGTAACCGTCTGGACAACATTATCTGGTTCGATCACCTGTCTACCGAGGTGATCCATCAGGTGGTGGACAAGTTCATCGTCGAGTTGCAGGTTCAGCTGGATCAGAAAGGCGTGTCGCTGGAAGTGAGCCAGGAGGCCCGCAACTGGCTGGCTGAGAAAGGCTACGACCGTGCGATGGGTGCCCGTCCGATGGCGCGCGTGATTCAGGACAACCTGAAGAAGCCGCTGGCGAACGAGCTGCTGTTTGGCTCGCTGGTGGACGGCGGCCAGGTCACGGTAGGGCTGGATCAGGCGAAGAACGAACTGACGTACGATTTCCAGAGTGCGGCGAAGCACAAGCCGGAAGCGGCTCACTGAGTGAATTGAACGTTAATGTTAAAAACCGGGCGAATGCCCGGTTTTTTTATGCCTGCTTTTCCCCCTCTCCCTGTGGGAGAGGGTTGGGGTGAGGGCAACAGACCGCAGAGGAATTTTGCGAAGCGCTTTCCAGTTTCGTACTACGTTGGTTGCTGGATAAATCTACAGTAATAAAATGGCGGCGCACCTGCAAAATCAGGTGCCGGGATTGGCGTCCTGAAAGTGTGTGAGCAGCAGTATGCTGCAGGCTTCGTTCGCCCTAAGGAAAAGGGTATAATTCTGCATCTGGCGGGCGAATCGGAAGCTTCTTTTGAAGCGCCAGTAGCACACACACTGGTACGCCAATTCCTTTTCGTCCGCCGCCAGCAAATTGGCGTTTCCTGCGGTGGTAAATTCAAAGTGTGTGAAGGAATTACCCAATGAATACAGAAAACAATTTCGCCCATTTCTACACTGAACTCTCACTCAACCCCGCTCTCCCCACCCTGGCCGAGCGCTGCAAACTGCTCACCGAAATCCTCCTCGACTGCAAATCACTTCCGCAAACGCAGCCCGTTTGCCGTTGCCTCGGAGCCTACCTGGAAGAGGTGAAATCCGGCCTCACAGAGTCAATGCGTGATTTTCAGGTGGTTGAATTTGAGGACGACGCGGAGCAACCGCGACAAAAAGAGTGGCTGCTGGAAGATACCGAAACGAAATGCGACTACTGCCGGGCGTTAAACCATGTGCTGCTGGTATCGCATGTTGACCGCGATATGCTGCCGCACCTGACGGGACTGCTGCATGACATTACCCACGCGATAGCTGAAGATTTAATCGTACCTATGAACCCGTGCATGACTATACATCTGCCGACACAGCCACACTAAGACCATAAATAAAAAAGGCCGGGAATATCCCGACCTTTTAAATATTCATCTGCCATTACAGGCGAAAACAATTAGCGACTACGGAAGACAATGCGGCCTTTGCTCAGGTCGTACGGGGTCAGTTCAACAGTCACTTTGTCGCCCGTCAAAATGCGGATATAGTTTTTGCGCATTTTACCGGAGATGTGCGCAGTTACCACGTGACCGTTTTCCAGTTCTACGCGAAACATGGTATTAGGCAACGTATCAAGTACGGTACCCTGCATTTCAATATTGTCTTCTTTGGCCATCTAATCCTCTGGGGTATCACTACCAAGTTTTGAACCGGCAAGATAATGCCGAAATTCCTCAATTAAGTAAAGAATTGCGCGTTTAAAACGCAGCAAAACAGTCTCAGCGTATTGCCCAAGCGTCACGGTATAACCGAACGGAAAGCGCATTCGTAAAGGGGAGACGACAGGATAAACGTCAGGACGTTATCTGAAGCGAGGGTCCCAAACGGCGGCGGGGCAACAGGCAGAAGCTACTCTGCGGCATAATTATAACACCCTCATAAAAAATATGCGGAAAACATTTAGGCATTGGGCATAAAGAGCGCTCTGGGAACCCAAAAATCGCGTGGAAGGGTCTCTTTTCGGCATTGTTCAAGGTGTTCGATATAGTGTCGGCGGGAGATTTCAACGGCGCCGAGCGAGGCGGTGTGCTCATTCAGCACCTGACAATCCATCAGCCGTCCGCCACGTCGGGCAAATTCCTCGCTAAACACCAGCAGCGCGGTTTTTGACGCATTCGTGGCACGGGAGAACATCGACTCGCCGCAGAACAGCGTGCCCTGCGCCACGCCGTACATTCCGCCGACGAGGTTATCCTCTTTCCATACTTCAATAGAGTGCGCGTAGCCCAGCTCATGAAGCTGGTGGTAGGCGATAATGATATCGCGGGTTATCCAGGTGCCTTCATGACGATCTTCAGCGCAGCCTTCGATAACCTGGCCGAAGGCGTGATTGAGCGTGACGCGAAAGGGTGATTTTGCATGAAACCGCTTCATGCTGCGGCTCAGGTGAAACTGCCCAGGCCACAGCACGGCTCGCGGGTCGGGAGACCACCATAAGATCGGGTCGCCAGGCGAAAACCAAGGGAAGATGCCGCGCTGGTAAGCCATTAAGAGCCGTGCCGGGCTGAGATCGCCGCCCAGAGCCAGCAAGCCGTTAGGTTCACGCAGCGCCCCCTCCGGTGAAGGGAACGCAATATTATGGCGAGAAAGCTGCACCAGGCGCATGACAACAGAACTCCAGTACGCGAGAGAGGACGCTACAAATATAGTCTACAGGCGCTGTTTAAACTGGTAGTAGCGACCCTGTTTTGCCAGCAGCTCTGCGTGACTACCTTGCTCAATTATGTGTCCGTTGTCCATCACAATTATCTGATCGAAATTCACCAGCCCGCGCAGACGGTGCGTGACCATCAGTACGGTTTTACCTTTCATCACATTCGCCAGTAAATCAAGGATTTGACTCTCAGTCGTGGCATCCAGTCCTTCTGTCGGTTCATCCAGCAACATCAGCGGCGCATCGTGCAGCAGCGCACGCGCAATGGCCAGACGACGCAGTTCGCCACCGGAAAGCTGTCGACCCCCTTCACCCAGCCAGCTGTTCAAGCCATCGTCTTCAAGCAGCTTGTGCAGCCCAACCTGCTCCAGCATTGCCCGCAGCGTATCGTCGGAGGCGTCTGGTGCCGCCAGAAGAAGATTATCGCGCAGCGTAGCGCTGAACAGATGCACCCGCTGGGGCACGACGCTGACCGTTTTACGCAAGGCCGCTTCGCTAAAACCAGACAGCGGAACGTCGTTAAACCGAATCTCGCCCTGCTGTGGGTCCCACGCGCGCGTGAGAAGTTGCAGAAGTGTCGATTTTCCACATCCCGTACGGCCAAGGATCGCAATGCGCTGCCCGGCATCAACAGAAAGGGTGATGTCTTCCAGCGCGTTTTGCGCCGGCTTGTCGTAGGCGAAAGTGACATTGCTGAGCGTCAGCGCGACCTGCTCCGGCACAGCGGTTTGACCCGCGCTGAACTTCACTTCCGGCTCCTGCTCGGCAATATCCGTAATGCGCAGCGCAGAGGCAATCACCTGGCCGAGATGCTGAAAGGCGCCCGTAACCGGGGCTAAGGCTTCAAAGGCTGCCAGGGCACAGAAAACAAACAGCGCAATTAGCGGGCCAGGCTGCGCGTTATCGCCCACGCCACCGGAGGCCATCCAGAGCATGGCGATTACGGCAATCCCACCAATTAACATCATCAGCGCCTGGGAGAAAGCGGTCAGTTCAGACTGGCGACGCTGGGCTTCATGCCAGTTCAGCTCCGTATTTTCCATGCGGGCGCGGTAGCGCTTGCTGGCGCCAAAAAGGGTGAGCTCGGCCTGTCCCTGCAACCAGGCGGTGAGCTGCTGGCGGTATTCTCCGCGCAGGCGCGTCAGGTTTTCCCCGGTGGTTTTACCTGCACGATAAAACAGGGGTGGCAGAATAATCAGCGTCATCAGCATGATGCCGCCGAGCGTCAGTGCGATGGGAACATCCAGGAAACTCAACCCCAGCGTGACCACGACAATCACCACAAACGCGCCCACCATGGGTGAAATGACGCGCAGATAGAGGTGATCCAGCGTATCCACATCTGCGACCACGCGGTTGAGTAATTCGCCCTGTCGAAAACGTGCCAGCCCGGCAGGGGAGAGGGGTAGCAGTTTGCTGAACGTATAAATACGCAGGTGTTGCAGCACGCGGAAGGTCGCGTCGTGGCTGACCAGACGCTCGAAGTAGCGCCCGGCAGTTCGCGTAATCGCCGTACCGCGCACCCCGGCGGCAGGCAGCATGTAGTTAAAGCTGTACAGCCCGGCAAAGCCTGCGGCCGCAGACGCGGAGAGGAACCAGCCGGAAAGCGTAAGCAGACCGATGCTGGCCAGCAGCGTGACGATCGCCAGCACGATCCCGAGCGTCAGCATCCATTTGTGGCGTTTATACAGTGCAAGATACGGAAGCAGGGCGCGCATCAGATATCCTCCTGACGGTTCGCCAGCAGGGTCGCAAACGGCCCCTGCGCGGCAACAAGCGCGGCGTAATCGCCTTGCTCAACAATGTGTCCGTTTTCCATCACCCAGATCTGATCCCAGTCGGCAATACCTTCCAGCTGGTGAGTCACCATCAGGGTGGTTTGCTGGCGTGAGGCTGCGTTAAGCGCATCCATCACGCGCTGCTCGCTGTGAGCGTCCAGGCTGGCGGCGGGTTCGTCCAGCAGCATTAGCGAAGAGGGGTTCAGCAGCGCACGGGCAACCGCGACGCGCTGTGCCTGGCCTACTGACAGCCCGGCAGACTGATCGCCAATGACGGTATCGATACCCTGCGCAAGCAGCGGCAGAAACTCGCTGACCCAGGCGCGGTCGAGGACCGATTGCAGCTCATCGTCACGCGCATCCGGGCGTGCCAGCAGCACATTCTCGCGAAGCGTCGGAGCTGGCAGCTGCGGGTTTTGCCCCACCCAGCTTAGCTGTTTACGCCAGGCATCAGGATCGAGCTCGCGCAGCTCCGTTTTGTTGATACGCAGCGATCCGGTGTACGCCATAAAACCTGAAAGCGCATTCAACAATGAGCTTTTACCTGAGCCGCTGGTACCCACCAGCACCACACGTTGCCCGGCAGGCAGGGTAAAGTTCAGCGGACCGGCCAGTACTTTGCCTTCAGGCGACAGAACAGAAAAATCCTGTGCTTCAATGGTCACCGGATCGTTCGTATTCAGCGTTACCTCACCACGCTCCGGATGCGCCAGCGGCGTTTCCATGAAGGTTTTCAGGCTGTCGGCAGCACCCACCGCCTGCGCTTTGGCATGGTAAAAGGTGCCGAGATCGCGAAGCGGCTGGAAAAATTCCGGGGCCAGGATCAGCGCCAGGAACCCAGCGGAAAGCGTAACCGCCGTACCGTAGTGACCAAAGTCCAGCGCGCCGAGGTAGGAGAAACCAAAGTAAACCGCCACCAGCGCAATCGACAGGGAGGTGAAAAATTCAAGTACGCCAGAAGAGAGAAAGGCCATGCGCAACACTTCCATGGTGCGCTGACGAAAATCCTGCGACGCCAGGCGAATGTTTTCGGTTTCCGCTTCACCACGACCAAAGATCCGCAGGGTTTCCATACCGCGCAGACGGTCCAGGAAATGACCGCTCAACCGACCCAGCGCCAGGAAGTTGCGGCGGTTAGCATCAGCCGCGCCCATGCCGACCATCGCCATAAACAGCGGGATCAGCGGGGCGGTCCCCAGCAGGATCAGCGCCGCCACCCAGTTAACCGGGAAGATGGCGATAACAATCATCAGAGGCACAAACACCGCCAGCGCCATCTGCGGAAGATAACGCGCGTAGTAATCGTGCATATCGTCGATTTGCTCAAGGATCAGCGTCGCCCAGCTACCGGCCGGCTTGCCCTGGATCCACGCAGGCCCGGCTTCTGAAAGCCGATCGAGCACCTTGCGGCGGATCTCATAGCGGATGTGCTGCCCGGCATGGAACCCAACCCGCTCGCGCAGCCAGACCACCCACGCACGCAGAACGAAAACCAGCGCCAGAACGATAAACGGCAACAGCAGCGCTTCGCGCGGGATGTTCTCCATGATCATATGGTTGAGAATGCGGGCCAGCAGCCATGCCTGGGCAACAATCAACAGACCGCTGATAAATCCCAGAACGCGGGAAATCATAAGCCAGCGGCGGGACAGAACGCTTTGCTGTTTCAGCCAGCGGGTTAACTCTTGTTGACGGGTTTTTTCCATTGCGTACTTTGCAGGTGACGTTATAAGAAATTAGACATCTGCATGTTACACGTGAGCAAAAATAAAGGCGACCAGTGGCCGCCTTTATTTACGTTTGTTACTGACTTGTAAAGATTATTTACCTTGTTCAGCCAGCCCGTCCAGATAGCGTTCTGCGTCCAGCGCGGCCATACAACCGGTGCCCGCAGAGGTGATCGCCTGACGATAAATATGGTCCATCACGTCACCAGCTGCGAAGACACCCGGAACGCTGGTCTGGGTGGCGTTGCCGTGAATGCCAGACTGCACTTTAATGTAGCCGTTCTCCAGCTCCAGCTGACCTTCAAAGATAGCCGTGTTCGGGCTGTGACCGATTGCCACAAACAGGCCTGCCACTTCCAGCGTTTCGACGTTATCGGTGTTCTGGGTATCACGGATACGCAGTCCCGCCACGCCCATCTGATCGCCAGTTACTTCTTCCAGCGTACGGTTGGTATGCAGCACAATGTTACCGCTCGCCACTTTGTCCATCAGGCGTTTGATCAGGATCTTCTCCGCGCGGAAGGTGTCGCGACGGTGGATCAGGTGTACTTCTGAGGCAATATTTGCCAGATACAGCGCTTCTTCCACAGCGGTGTTGCCGCCGCCGATCACCGCAACTTTCTGGTTGCGATAGAAGAAACCGTCGCAGGTCGCGCAGGCTGACACGCCGCGGCCTTTGAACGCTTCTTCAGACGGCAGACCGAGATAGCGGGCAGAGGCGCCGGTGGCGATGATCAGCGCATCGCAGGTGTATTCGCCGCTGTCACCCGTCAGGCGGAACGGACGGTTCTGCAAATCCACTTTATTGATGTGGTCGAACAGGATTTCGGTTTCGAATTTGGCGGCATGCTCGTGCATGCGCTCCATCAGCAGCGGCCCGGTCAGGTCGTTCGGGTCGCCCGGCCAGTTTTCCACTTCCGTGGTGGTGGTCAACTGACCGCCTTTTTCCATCCCGGTGATCAGTACCGGTTGCAGGTTAGCGCGTGCAGCATAGACCGCTGCGGTATAACCCGCAGGTCCAGATCCAAGGATTAGCAGCTTACTGTGTTTGGTCGTGCCCATGAGATCCCCATTGTTGTTGGCAGGCAATGGGCTGGATTGTAGGGAATTTGTTGCCGTAAAAAAAGAGCACGGCAGTTTTGCTTCCGATATATGCAATAGACGCGCCCTATGGGTCAGAGGCGGTCACATCACGTCTGCTACTGAAAACAGCGCGTTTATAAGGCAATAAAATGAGGATTAATACCCCTCCGTAATGAATATCCGGCATCTTGTACTAAAAATCGATGTTTTGCTTTGACAATCCCCTGCGCTTTTGCGAAAACATTCAAGGAAGAAAAAAAGACGCACGAACTGCATGCCGCATAGACATGCACGGAAATGCCATTTTTACCGGGTCAGTGAAATCTACGCATGGTGTGGACAGACGCCATACGTGATGTCTGTGACTGCTTTCGGGCAACGGTCTTCTTACCGCAGAACCCGAATCCACATCGCGTCTAATACATAACCAGGCGATGTGATGAATAACGGGTACAGGCTCTGAACAGTGATGTGCACAGGGTCCAGGCAGGAGTAGGGAAGGAATACAGAGAGACAATAATAATGGTAGATAGCAAGAAGCGCCCTGGCAAAGATCTCGACCGTATCGATCGTAACATTCTTAATGAATTGCAAAAGGATGGGCGTATTTCCAACGTCGAGCTTTCAAAACGTGTGGGACTTTCCCCGACGCCGTGCCTTGAGCGTGTGCGTCGACTGGAAAGACAGGGTTTTATTCAGGGCTATACGGCTCTGCTGAACCCGCATTATCTGGATGCCTCACTTCTGGTATTTGTTGAGATTACTCTGAATCGTGGTGCACCAGATGTGTTTGAGCAATTTAACGCCGCTGTACAAAAACTTGAAGAAATTCAAGAGTGTCATCTGGTTTCCGGTGATTTTGACTACCTGTTAAAAACCCGTGTGCCTGATATGTCCGCCTACCGTAAGCTGCTGGGGGAAACCCTGCTGCGTCTGCCAGGCGTGAACGACACCCGTACTTATGTGGTGATGGAAGAGGTCAAACAGAGCAATCGTCTGGTTATTAAGACGCGCTAACACGGAACAGGTGCAAAATCAGTGTAGTTTGATTACACTCCTGTTAATCCATACAGCAACAGTGCCGGGGAGTCCCGGCGCTGTTGTCCGTTTTAGCACACAGGCAGGACATGCCTGATACCTGGAGAGCCTTTCTTGAGCCAGGAATACACTGAAGACAAAGAAGTCACATTATCTAAGCTAAGCAGCGGACGTCGTCTCCTTGAGGCGTTACTGATTGTTATTGCCCTTTTTGCCGTCTGGCTGATGGCTGCCTTACTCAGTTTCAACCCCTCAGATCCCAGCTGGTCGCAAACCGCATGGCATGAGCCTATCCATAATTTGGGTGGCGTTCCCGGCGCCTGGCTTGCGGACACGCTCTTCTTCATTTTCGGTGTGATGGCCTATACCCTTCCTGTCATCATTATTGGCGGATGCTGGTTTGCCTGGCGTCATCGACAGAACGACGACTACATCGATTATTTTGCCGTTTCGCTGCGCCTGATTGGCGCCCTGGCGCTGATCCTCACCTCCTGCGGACTGGCGGCGATCAATGCCGATGACATCTGGTATTTCGCCTCCGGCGGTGTGATTGGCAGCCTGTTGAGCTCCGCGCTGCAACCGATGCTTCACAGCAGCGGCGGCACGCTGGCGCTGCTCTGCATCTGGGCGGCGGGCCTGACGCTGTTTACCGGCTGGTCCTGGGTGAGCATTGCCGAAAAAATCGGCAGCTTTATTCTGACTCTGCTGACGTTTGCCAGCAATCGTACCCGTCGTGATGATACGTGGGTCGATGAAGACGAATATGAAGATGAATACGAAGAGGAAGACGAGGCACCTGTACAGCGCCGTGAATCCCGCCGTGCCCGTATTCTGCGCGGTGCTCTGGCACGCCGCCAGCGCGTTGCTGAAAAATTCGCTAACCCGTTAGGCCGTAAAACGGATGCCGCGCTTTTCTCCGGCAAACGTATGGATGAAGACGAGCAGATTGAGTATCGCGGTGCGGCCGTCGATCCTGATGATGTGTTGTTCTCTGGTCATCGAGCTACGCCGGGTGAGTATGACGAATACGATCCGCTGTTGCATGGTCATTCCGTGACTGAACCGGTAGCCGCTGCTGCTGCCGCAACGACGGCTGCGCAGGCCCATGTTGCGCCTGTTGAAGCCGTGATGCCGTCCTCGCCTGTTCCGGCACCGGAGTCCGCGATCCAGCAACCGCAGGTGGACTGGCAGACTGCGCCAGGCGTCCATACGGCTGAACCGACCATTGCGCCGGAGCCTGAAAGCTATATTCCTGTGCAGCAGGAACAGTGTCAGCAATCGTATCATCCCTCTGAGCCTGCCAGCGAGCCGCAACAGCCGTATCAGGCTTATACGCCCGAACCCGCTGTGCCTGAACAGCCATATGTTGCGCCGGTGTCTGAACCCGAAGTGGTGGAGGAAGCGAAGCCATCCCGTCCGCCATTGTACTATTTTGAAGAAGTGGAAGAGCGCCGTGCCCGTGAGCGCGAGCAGCTTGCCGCCTGGTATCAGCCCGTGCCTGAGCCGGTGCAGGAGCCTGTTGTAAAAGCGCCTTCTGCGAGCGTTGCACCTGTAGACCCAGCGCCAGCCGTTGCGTCAGGAGCAGAAACCGTGAAGCAGGCAACGGCAGCCGCTGCCGCGTCCGCTCCGCTATTCAGCCCGGCAACCGACGGTGCGCCGCGTCCTCAGGTGAAAGAGGGCATTGGTCCACAATTGCCGCGCCCTAACCGCGTGCGCGTGCCGACTCGCCGGGAGCTGGCCTCTTATGGCATTAAACTGCCTTCCCAGCGTATGGCGGAAGAGAAAGCGCGTGGTTCTGACTACGAAGATGATGCCGACGAACTGCATCAGGACGAGCTGGCGCGTCAGTTTGCCGCCCAGCAGAATCAGCGCTACGGCGACGAGTATCAGCACGACGTGCCTTCACACCAGGAGGATGATGATGCGGCTGAAGCGGAGCTGGCGCGCCAGTTTGCCGCTACGCAGCAGCAGCGTTATTCCGGTGAGCAGCCTTCGGGGGCAAACCCGTTCTCGCTGTCGGATTTCGAATTCTCACCAATGAAAGATCTGGTGGATGATGGCCCAAGCGAACCGCTGTTCACGCCGAGCGTGATGCCAGAAGCGGAACCGGTGCGTCAGTCGCCTCCGCCACAGGTTTACGCGCAGCCGCAACAACCGGCGCCACAGGCGTATGCTCAGCCGCAGACGCCTGCCCAACCGCCGCAGCCGCAGTTCCAGCAGCCAGCACCACAGCCGCAGGAAAGCCTGATTCACCCGCTGCTGATGCGTAACGGAGACAGCCGTCCGCTGCAACGACCAAGTACGCCGCTGCCGTCGCTGGATCTGTTAACGCCGCCGCCAGCGGAAGTCGAGCCGGTGGATACCTTTGCCCTTGAACAGATGGCCCGTCTGGTGGAAGCGCGTCTGGCTGACTTCCGTATTAAAGCGGACGTGGTGAACTACTCACCTGGCCCGGTGATCACCCGTTTCGAACTGAATCTGGCGCCAGGCGTAAAAGCGGCACGTATTTCTAACCTGTCCCGTGACCTGGCGCGTTCTCTGTCGACCGTGGCGGTACGCGTGGTGGAGGTGATCCCAGGTAAGCCTTACGTTGGCCTTGAGCTGCCAAACAAGAAACGCCAGACCGTTTATCTGCGTGAAGTTCTGGATAACACCAAATTCCGCGACAACCCGTCCCCGCTGACCGTGGTGCTGGGTAAAGATATCGCCGGCGATCCGGTGGTTGCCGATCTCGCGAAGATGCCGCATCTGCTGGTTGCGGGTACCACCGGCTCCGGTAAATCAGTCGGGGTGAACGCCATGATCCTCAGTATGCTCTACAAAGCGCAGCCTGAAGATGTGCGTTTCATCATGATCGACCCGAAAATGCTTGAACTGTCCGTCTACGAAGGCATTCCGCACCTGTTAACGGAAGTGGTGACCGACATGAAGGACGCCGCCAACGCATTGCGCTGGAGCGTCAATGAAATGGAGCGTCGCTACAAGCTGATGTCGGCGCTGGGCGTGCGTAACCTGGCCGGTTATAACGAGAAAATCGCCGAGGCGGCGCGTATGGGCCGTCCGATTCCGGACCCATACTGGAAGCCGGGTGACAGCATGGATGCCCAGCATCCGGTGCTGGAAAAACTGCCTTACATCGTGGTGCTGGTGGATGAATTTGCCGACCTGATGATGACCGTTGGTAAGAAAGTGGAAGAGCTGATTGCGCGTCTGGCACAGAAAGCGCGTGCGGCGGGCATCCACCTGGTACTGGCAACGCAGCGTCCGTCCGTAGACGTTATCACCGGTCTTATTAAGGCAAACATCCCGACCCGTATCGCGTTTACCGTGTCGAGTAAAATTGACTCGCGTACTATCCTTGACCAGGGCGGTGCAGAGTCGCTGCTGGGAATGGGTGATATGCTCTATTCCGGCCCGAACTCCACCTCGCCGGTGCGTGTCCACGGTGCGTTTGTTCGCGACCAGGAAGTGCATGCGGTGGTACAGGACTGGAAAGCGCGCGGGCGGCCGCAATACGTTGACGGCATCACCTCCGACAGTGAAAGCGAAGGTGGCGGCGGTGGTTTTGACGGCGGCGAAGAACTGGATCCGTTATTTGACCAGGCGGTTAATTTCGTCACCGAAAAACGTAAGGCGTCTATCTCCGGCGTCCAGCGCCAGTTCCGTATCGGCTACAACCGCGCGGCGCGTATTATCGAGCAGATGGAAGCCCAGGGTATTGTGAGCGAACAGGGGCATAACGGTAACCGAGAGGTGCTGGCACCACCGCCTTTTGATTAACCTTCAGCGATTGCAAAGAAGGGTAAATCAGCAAAAATTAAGCATATTCTTCTGTCGCCTGCCTTCGGGCAGGTCCAGAATAGAAACGGAACCCCCATATCGGGAAGACGTATTTTAAGGAATAACAATGAAAAAAATCGCCATCGCCTGTGCATTACTCTCCAGTTTTGTTGCCAGCAGCGTCTGGGCTGATGCAGCCAGCGACCTTAAAAGCCGACTGGATAAAGTGAGCAGCTTCCACGCCAGCTTCACGCAAAAAGTGACTGACGGCAGCGGCAACGCGGTGCAGGAAGGTCAGGGGGATTTGTGGGTGAAACGCCCGAATCTCTTCAACTGGCACATGACCCAGCCTGATGAAAGCGTGCTGGTGTCCGACGGGAAAACCTTGTGGTTCTACAACCCGTTTGTTGAGCAGGCAACCGCCACCTGGCTGAAAGACGCGACCAGCAATACGCCGTTTATGCTCATTGCCCGTAACCAGTCCAGCGACTGGCAGCAGTACAACATCAAACAAAACGGTGATGAGTTCGTCCTGACGCCAAAAGGCAGCAACGGTAATCTGAAGCAGTTCACGATTAACGTGAGCAGCAACGGTACCATCAATCAGTTCGGCGCGGTTGAGCAGGACGATCAGCGCAGTAGCTATCAGCTTAAGTCTCAGCAAAACGGCGCTGTAGATGCTTCGAAATTCACCTTTACCCCGCCGCAGGGCGTAACGGTGGACGACCAACGTAATAAGTAAGAGGCATGAGTGAGCAACCTGTCGCTCGATTTTTCAGATAATGCGTTTCAACCTCTGGCCGCCCGTATGCGGCCAGAAAATTTAGCGCAGTACATCGGCCAGCAACACCTGCTGGCTGCGGGGAAACCCTTGCCGCGCGCTATTGAGGCGGGGCATCTGCACTCCATGATCCTCTGGGGGCCACCCGGCACCGGCAAAACCACCCTCGCTGAAGTGATCGCCCGCTATGCTAACGCGGACGTTGAGCGCATCTCGGCGGTTACCTCCGGCGTGAAGGAGATCCGCGAGGCGATCGAGCGCGCACGGCAAAACCGTAATGCCGGGCGCCGCACCATTCTGTTTGTTGATGAAGTCCACCGTTTCAACAAGAGCCAGCAGGATGCGTTTCTGCCGCACATTGAAGACGGCACGATTTTCTTCATCGGCGCAACCACGGAAAACCCGTCGTTTGAACTCAACTCCGCGCTGCTTTCCCGCGCCCGCGTTTACCTGCTTAAATCCCTGACCACAGAGGATATCGAAAAGGTTCTGACCCAGGCGATGGAGGACAAAGCGCGGGGTTACGGCGGACAGGATATCGTTCTGCCGGACGAGACGCGTCGTGCGATCGCTGAACTGGTCAACGGCGATGCGCGTCGGGCACTGAATACGCTTGAAATGATGGCCGATATGGCCGAAGTGGATGATGCCGGAAAGCGGGTGCTAAAGCAGGAGCTGCTGACCGAAATAGCCGGCGAGCGCAGCGCACGTTTCGATAATAAAGGCGATCGTTTTTACGACCTGATCTCGGCATTACATAAGTCCGTGCGCGGCAGCGCCCCGGATGCGGCGCTCTACTGGTATGCGCGTATTATCACCGCAGGTGGCGATCCGTTATATGTCGCGCGTCGCTGCCTGGCGATTGCGTCGGAAGACGTCGGCAATGCCGATCCGCGCGCCATGCAGGTCGCGCTTTCCGCCTGGGACTGCTTTACCCGAGTCGGGCCTGCGGAGGGTGAGCGCGCCATTGCTCAGGCTATTGTCTATCTGGCCTGCGCACCGAAAAGCAATGCAGTGTATACCGCCTTCAAAGCGGCGATGTCGGATGCACGTGAACGTCCGGATTACGACGTTCCGGTACACCTTCGCAATGCCCCTACAAAGCTGATGAAAGAGATGGGTTACGGGCAGGAGTATCGCTACGCCCATGATGAACCCAATGCCTACGCCGCCGGGGAGGAGTATTTCCCGCAGGAGATGGCACAAACCCGCTATTATCACCCTACAAACAGAGGTCTTGAGGGTAAGATTGGCGAAAAGCTCGCCTGGCTTGCCGGACAGGATCAAAATAGCCCTATAAAACGCTACCGTTAGTTCAATCGTTGCGGTAATGTTGGCAATATATCTCTGTGGCCGCAGGCTGTGGTCACTTTTTCCTTTTTTAATTCGATAAGCACAGGATAAGCATGCTCGATCCCAATCTGCTGCGTAATGAGCCAGACGCAGTCGCTGAAAAACTGGCACGCCGGGGCTTTAAGCTGGATGTAGATAAGCTGCGCGCTCTTGAAGAGCGTCGTAAAGTTTTGCAGGTACAAACTGAAAATCTGCAAGCAGAGCGTAATTCTCGATCGAAATCCATTGGCCAGGCGAAAGCGCGCGGGGAAGATATTGAGCCATTACGCCTGGAAGTGAACAAACTGGGTGAAGAGCTGGATCAGGCGAAAGCTGAACTGGACGTTCTTCAGGCTGAAATTCGCGATATTGCTCTGGCGATCCCGAACATTCCTGACGACAGCGTGCCTGTCGGCAAAGACGAAAACGACAACGTTGAAGTGAAACGCTGGGGTACGCCTCGCGAGTTTGACTTCGAAGTGCGCGATCACGTGACGCTGGGCGAAATGCACGCGGGCCTGGACTTTGCGGCAGCGGTTAAGCTGACCGGTTCTCGCTTCGTGGTAATGAAAGGGCAAATTGCTCACCTGCACCGCGCGCTGGCGCAGTTCATGCTGGATCTGCACACCGAGCAGCACGGCTACAGCGAAACCTACGTTCCGTATCTGGTTAACCACGATACGCTGTACGGTACAGGCCAGCTGCCGAAATTTGCCGGCGATCTGTTCCATACCCGTCCGCTGGACGAGGAAGCTGACAGCAGCAACTACGCGCTGATCCCAACTGCGGAAGTGCCGCTGACCAACCTTGTGCGTGATGAGATCATCGACGAAGACGATCTGCCAATCAAACTGACTGCGCACTCTCCATGTTTCCGTTCTGAAGCCGGTTCTTACGGTCGCGATACGCGCGGTCTGATCCGTATGCACCAGTTCGATAAAGTTGAGATGGTGCAGATCGTTCGTCCGGAAGAGTCTATGGACGCGCTGGAAGAGATGACCGGCCACGCGGAAAAAGTGCTGGAGCTGCTGGGTCTACCATACCGTCGTATGGCGCTGTGCACCGGCGACATGGGCTTCGGTGCCTGCAAAACCTTCGACCTTGAAGTCTGGGTGCCTGCGCAGAACACCTACCGCGAAATCTCCTCCTGCTCCAACGTCTGGGATTTCCAGGCGCGTCGTATGCAGGCGCGTTGCCGCAGCAAATCTGACAAGAAAACCCGTCTGGTTCATACCCTGAACGGTTCTGGTCTGGCAGTAGGCCGTACGCTGGTTGCTGTGCTGGAAAACTACCAGCAGGCTGACGGGCGCATTGAGATCCCTGAAGTGCTGCGCCCTTACATGAAAGGCCAGCAGTTCATCGGATAATTATTTGCTCTAAGACAAAAAAGCGCCTCAGGGCGCTTTTTTTATGCCTCTGATTTGATACGAAGCAATAACCCATCCCTCTAAAGTAGTAATACTCCTCCGAACGAAAGTCAGCATAAAACACCAATAACGTTGTAATTCGTTATAAATAAAACTACATAGCGGTTTGCGCCGCCTCTCTTTTCTTTGTGAGCAACCAAAGTGAGTCTTTATGAAAATCAAAGCGCCTGAAGCGTTAATGGCTGCCGAGGTCACTCGCCGTGGGTTGATGAAAACCACGGCAATAGGTGGTCTGGCGGTTGCCAGCAGCGCCTTTACGCTCCCCTTTACCCGACTGGCGTCGGCGGCGGAGGCTCTGTCTCCCGCTTCAGCCCCGGAAAAAGTGGTGTGGAGTGCCTGTACCGTTAACTGCGGTAGCCGCTGCCCACTGCGTATGCACGTGGTGGACGGTGAAATCAAATATGTCGAAACCGACAATACCGGCGATGATAACTACGAAGGGTTACATCAGGTTCGTGCCTGTCTGCGTGGTCGCTCAATGCGCCGTCGCGTATATAACCCGGATCGTCTGAAATACCCAATGAAGCGCGTCGGTAAGCGTGGGGAAGGGAAGTTCGAGCGCATTAGCTGGGACGAAGCCTACGATATTATCGCGACCAACATGCAGCGCCTGATCAAAGAGTACGGCAACGAATCTATCTACCTCAACTACGGCACCGGGACGCTTGGCGGCACCATGACCCGTTCCTGGCCGCCGGGTAAAACGCTGGTGGCGCGCCTGATGAACTGCTGCGGCGGCTATCTCAATCATTACGGCGACTACTCTTCCGCACAGATTGCCGCGGGCCTGAACTATACCTACGGCGGCTGGGCAGACGGCAACAGCCCGTCGGATATCGAGAACAGTAAACTGGTGGTGTTGTTCGGCAACAACCCAGGCGAAACGCGCATGAGCGGCGGCGGGGTAACCTATTACCTTGAGCAGGCGCGCGCCAAATCCAACGCACGAATGATCATCGTCGATCCGCGCTACACCGATACCGGCGCAGGGCGTGAAGACGAGTGGATCCCTATTCGCCCTGGTACCGACGCGGCGCTGGTCAATGCGCTGGCGTATGTGATGATTACTGAAAACCTCGTCGACCAGCCGTTCCTGGATAAATACTGCGTCGGTTACGACGAGAAGACGCTGCCAGCCAGCGCACCGGCTAACGGGCACTATAAAGCCTATATTCTTGGCCAGGGCAGCGACGGCGTGGCGAAAACCCCGGAGTGGGCATCCACTATCACCGGCATTCCTGTCGAACGTATTGTTCAGCTGGCACGTGAAATTGGTTCAACCAAACCGGCTTATATCTGCCAGGGCTGGGGACCTCAGCGCCACGCGAATGGCGAAATTGCCACCCGCGCTATTTCTATGCTCTCGATACTGACTGGCAACGTCGGTATTCACGGCGGTAATAGCGGGGCGCGTGAAGGCTCGTATGAAGTACCGTTTGAACGTATGCCAACGCTGGATAACCCGGTTCAGACCAGCATCTCCATGTTTATGTGGACAGACGCGATCGAGCGCGGCCCGGAAATGACCGCGCTGCGCGACGGTGTTCGGGGCAAAGATAAGCTGGACGTGCCGATCAAAATGATCTGGAACTATGCCGGTAACTGCCTGATCAACCAGCACTCAGAGATCAACCGCACCCATGAAATTTTGCAGGACGATAAGAAGTGCGAAATGATTGTGGTGATCGACTGCCACATGACCTCATCGGCAAAGTATGCCGATATTCTGCTCCCAGACTGCACCGCGTCTGAGCAGATGGATTTCGCGCTGGATGCCTCCTGCGGCAACATGTCCTATGTGATCTTCACTGACCAGGCCATCAAACCGCGCTTCGAGTGCAAAACCATCTATGAGATGACTTCCGAGCTGGCGAAACGTCTTGGCGTTGAGCAGCAGTTCACTGAAGGACGTACTCAGGAAGGGTGGATGCGCCATCTGCACGAGCTCTCACGCAAAGCCATTCCTGACCTGCCGGACTTCGATACCTTCCGCAAGCAGGGCATGTACAAGCAGCGCGATCCGGAAGGGCATCACGTGGCGTATAAAGCCTTCCGCGACGATCCGCAGGCCAATCCGCTGACCACGCCGTCGGGCAAAATCGAGATCTACTCCGAAGAGCTGGCAAAAATTGCCGCAACGTGGGAATTGCCGGAAGGGGACGTTATCGATCCGCTGCCGATTTATACGCCAGGCTTCGAAAACTACAACGATCCGCTGACGGAGAAATTCCCGCTTCAGTTGACCGGTTTCCACTACAAAGCGCGTGTTCACTCCACCTACGGCAACGTTGACGTACTGAAAGCGGCCTGCCGACAGGAGATGTGGATCAACCCGATGGATGCGAAAGCGCGCGGCATTAGTAATGGCGATCGCGTACGTATCTTCAACGAACGTGGTGAAGTGCATATCGAAGCTAAAGTGACTCCGCGTATGATGCCTGGCGTTGTCGCGCTGGGGGAAGGGGCCTGGTATAACCCGGATGCGAACCGTATCGATCAGGCGGGCTGCATCAACGTTCTCACTACGCAGCGTCCATCGCCGCTGGCGAAGGGCAACCCATCCCACACAAACCTCGTTCAGGTTGAAAAGGCGTAAGGAGTAACCGATGACAACCCAGTATGGATTTTTTATTGATTCCAGCCGCTGCACCGGGTGCAAAACCTGCGAGCTGGCCTGCAAGGATTACAAAGATCTGACCCCGGAGGTTAGCTTCCGTCGTATTTATGAATACGCGGGCGGCGACTGGCAGGAGGATAACGGCGTCTGGCATCAGAATGTTTTCGCCTATTACCTGTCGATTGCCTGCAACCACTGCGAAGATCCGGCCTGCACCAAGGTCTGCCCGAGCGGGGCAATGCACAAGCGCGACGACGGTTTTGTGGTGGTGGACGAGGATGTCTGCATCGGCTGTCGCTACTGCCACATGGCCTGCCCGTACGGCGCGCCGCAGTACAATGCCGCCCAAGGCCACATGACCAAGTGCGACGGCTGCCACAGCCGGGTGGCGGACGGCAAAAAGCCTATCTGCGTTGAATCCTGCCCGCTGCGCGCGCTGGACTTTGGCCCGATTGAGGAGCTGCGCAAAAAACACGGCCAGCTTGCTGCCGTCGCGCCGCTGCCGTCTGCGCACTTCACAAAGCCGAGTATTGTGATTAAACCTAACGCCAACAGCCGTCCGACGGGGGACACCACCGGCTACCTGGCAAACCCGAAGGAGGTGTGAGATGGGAAGTGGATGGCATGAATGGCCGCTGATGATCTTCACGGTCTTTGGGCAGTGCGTGGCGGGCGGGTTTATCGTTCTTGCGCTGGCGCTGTTAAAAGGGAACCTCAATACTGAACAGCAGCAGCGTTTAGTGTTAAGCATGTTTGGCCTGTGGGTGTTGATGGGCATTGGGTTTATCGCCTCTACGCTGCACCTGGGCTCACCGATGCGCGCGTTTAACTCCCTGAACCGCGTAGGTGCCTCTTCGCTGAGTAACGAGATTGCCAGCGGCGCAATCTTCTTTGCCGTTGGCGGGCTGGGGTGGTTACTGGCAGCGGTGAAAAAGCTGCCGTCAGGGTTACGCGCGTTGTGGCTCATCGTCACCATGGTACTGGGCGTTGTCTTCGTCTGGATGATGGTCAGGGTGTACAACACCATTGATACGGTTCCAACCTGGTACAGCGTCTGGACGCCGATGAGCTTCTTCCTGACCATGTTTATTGGCGGGCCCCTGCTGGGTTATCTGCTGCTGCGCGTGGCTGGCATTAATGGTTGGGCGATGCGCCTGCTGCCCGCGGTCTCGCTGCTGGCGCTGGTAATCAGTACCGTTGTCGCGCTCATGCAGGGAGCGGAGCTGGCGACCATTCACAGCTCTATCCAGCAGGCTTCGGCGCTGGTGCCGGATTACGGTTCGCTGATGGCCTGGCGTGTGGTGCTGCTGACGGCTGCGCTGGTGTGCTGGATTGCCCCTCAGCTTAAAGGTTACTCGCCTGCGCTGCCGTTACTGTCCCTGGCCTTTGTACTGGTGCTGGCAGGGGAGTTAATTGGTCGCGGCGTATTTTATGGTCTGCATATGACGGTCGGTCTGGCTATCGCCAGCTAATTTTAGATTTTGTTATAAAAAGCCGGGACATAGCGCCCGGCTTTTCTTTTTTCATTCATGAAATTTTTCGACTGATGTTTCGTTGTAAAAATTCCCGGAAATAAATAAAAACAAATAGATAATTAATATCAGTAGCAGGCTTTGCATTAGCAGGATGAGTTTTTTAAATCGACAAGGCGCATAACGTGCGTGACGCCTGAATCGGTGGATTGACTTTGTTTTTGCCAGTGGCATGATGCGCACGAAATCTGAACTTCCTCACGGTTTTTAATCCATGACCACCTATACCCGCCCGGTGCTTTTGTTGCTCTGTGGCCTGCTTTTGCTGACCCTGGCGATCGCGGTGTTAAACACACTCGTCCCGCTATGGCTCGCCCATGAAAACTTACCGACCTGGCAGGTGGGTATGGTTAGCTCGTCCTTTTTTACGGGCAATCTGCTGGGCACCTTATTAACGGGCAGCCTTATTAAGCGCTTTGGTTTTAACCGCAGTTATTATCTGGCGTCGCTGATCTTTGCCGTCGGCTGCGCCGGTTTAGGCCTTATGGTCGGCTTCTGGAGCTGGATGGTCTGGCGCTTTATTGCGGGCGTCGGCTGCGCCATGATCTGGGTGGTGGTTGAAAGTGCGCTGATGTGCAGCGGCACGTCCCGTAATCGCGGGCGTCTGCTGGCGGCCTATATGATGGTTTACTACGTCGGTACCGTTCTGGGACAGCTGATGGTCAGCAAACTGCCAACCGACCTGATGAGCGTGCTGCCGTGGGTGACGGGCATGGTGCTGGCGGCGATCCTGCCGCTGCTCTTTACCCGTATTGTGAATCAAAACAGCGAACATCAGGAAGCCACCCACGTCTGGCCGATGCTGAGACTGCGCCAGGCGCGTCTGGGGGTTAACGGCTGCATTATTTCCGGGATTGTGCTGGGCTCGCTCTATGGCCTGATGCCGCTCTATCTTAACCATCAGGGCGTCAGTGATTCCGGGATCGGTTTCTGGATGGCGGTGATGGTCAGCGCGGGGATTGTCGGCCAGTGGCCGATTGGCCGCCTGGCGGACCGCTTTGGTCGTCTGCTGGTGCTGCGCGTTCAGGTCTTCGTGGTCATCATGGGCTGTCTCGCCATGCTCAGCAACGCCGCGATGGCGCCCGCGCTGTTCATTCTGGGGGCTGCGGGCTTTACGCTCTATCCGGTCGCGATGGCGTGGGCCTGTGAGAAAGTTGAGCATCACCAGCTGGTGGCGATGAACCAGGCTTTATTGCTGAGTTACACTATCGGCAGTTTACTGGGGCCGACTTTTACCGCTATGCTCATGCAAAATTATTCTGATAATCTGCTGTTTATTATGATCGCCAGCGTGTCGTTTATTTATCTGCTAATGCTGCTGCGCAAAGTGGGCGAACATCCAACGCCAGTGGCCCATGCCTGATTTATTAAAAGCCTGTCGATGACAGGCTTTTTTGTCCCTGTCACATATAAGACTTTTACTGATTGTGAGTTTTTACTGCCTGGCGATAATTCCAATGAGTTCTCCCACTAAAAGGCAGCCATCATGTCTACTCGTCGTTTTTCCACTACCGCACTTGCCGTAGTGTTGGCTTTAACGTTTGCAACGGCTCCGGCCATGGCTAATCCTGGTAACGGGAATGGCGGTGGTCACGGAAACGGTGGCGGACAAGGTAATAGCGGCAATCATGGTAACGGGAACTCTGGTAACCATGGTAATAAGCACAATAACGGTCAGGATAACCCTGGGAAATCGGATAAGAGCTTTAAAAACAGCAAAGATGTCGGTAATGATGTGGATGCTCGCGTAAGCTTCGATCATGCCCGCCATCTGGCCCTGAATTACGGCTTAACGGGCTACGACTCTCTGCCTCCGGGTATTGCGAAAAACCTGGCGCGCGGTAAGCCACTGCCTCCGGGCATTGCGAAGAAAACCGTGCCAGCCGATATGCTGGGTCAGCTTCCTTCCTATCCGGGCTATGAATGGCGCGTGGTAGGTGACGACCTGGTCTTAATTGCGCTGAGTACAGCGATTGTGACTTCCGTTATTAACGGCGTCTTTAAATAGAATATAAAAAGGCCCGGTTTTCACCGGGCCTTTTCGTTAATACATGACCTTGTGGCCATACTGCTCAAGAATACCTTTGACGCGCTCCATCGTCTCTTTTTTCGGCGGCTTCACGCCATCGAGCTTGTACTCTTCACCCATCGCCACCCATTTATGTTTACCCAGCTCGTGATAGGGCAGGAGTTCGATTTTCTCCACGTTACCCATATCCCGGGTAAATTCACCCAGACGATGTGCAGAGTCATCATCATCTGACCAGCCCGGCACCACCACGTAGCGGATCCAGGTCTTGACGCCTTTGTTGGCAATGTATTTGGCAAATTCCAGGGTACGGTGGTTCGAGACGCCAACCAGATTCTGGTGGATCTCATCGTTCATCTGCTTGAGATCGAGCATGACCAGATCGGTCACTTCAAGCAGTTCATCAATAACTGGATCGTAACGGCGCACAAAGCCGTTGGTGTCGAGGCAGGTATGAATGCCTTCTTTGTGGCAGGCGCGGAACCAGTCGCGCACAAATTCAGCCTGAAGAATGGCTTCACCGCCGGATGCCGTCACGCCACCGCCGGACGCGTTCATAAAGTGGCGATAGGTCACCACCTCTTTCATCAGATCTTCTACGGTGACTTCTTTACCGCCATGGGTGTCCCAGGTGTCACGGTTATGGCAGTACAGGCAGCGCATCAGGCAGCCCTGGAAGAAAGTGATAAAGCGGATCCCCGGGCCATCGACGGTGCCACAGGATTCAAAGGAGTGAATGCGACCAATAATTGACATTGCGGTGATATCTCCGAATTTGGCCCATCCGGGGGCCTATGTAGATGCACAGCTCAAAGGCTATGTCGAGTCTGTTTTGGCTGTTATCCATTAAGTATAGATAGCGGACAAAAGAGACTGATGAAGCGAGGGTGTTAAAAAGGCCCCACTTGCGTGGAGCCTTTATTGTACGCTTTTTAACGCGTGATTTCAGTCAATTCCACTTACATGGACTGAGTGAAAGTACGGGTAATAACGTCCTGCTGCTGTTCTTTCGTCAGGGAGTTAAAACGTACTGCGTAGCCAGATACGCGGATGGTCAGCTGAGGATATTTCTCAGGGTGTTCCATCGCATCGAGCAGCATTTCACGGTTCATCACGTTCACGTTCAGGTGCTGACCACCTTCGATGGACGCTTCGTGGTGGAAGTAACCATCCATCAGACCCGCGAGGTTAGTTTTACGCACTTCGTCGTCTTTACCCAGCGCGTTTGGCACGATAGAGAAGGTGTAAGAGATACCATCTTTCGCGTAAGCAAACGGCAGTTTAGCAACGGAGGTCAGAGAGGCAACCGCACCTTTCTGGTCACGACCGTGCATTGGGTTAGCACCTGGGCCGAATGGCGCGCCAGCACGACGACCGTCTGGGGTGTTACCGGTTTTCTTACCATACACAACGTTAGAGGTGATGGTCAGAACAGACTGAGTCGGGATAGCGTTACGATAGGTAGTGAGTTTCTGAATTTTCTTCATGAAACGTTCTACCAGGTCAACCGCCATGTCATCAACGCGAGCGTCGTTGTTACCAAACTGCGGATATTCGCCTTCGATTTCGAAGTCGATAGCCAGACCATCTTCGTCACGAATTGGTTTAACTTTCGCATATTTGATTGCAGACAGGGAGTCAGCCGCAACGGACAGACCTGCGATACCACATGCCATGGTGCGAATGACGTCACGGTCATGCAGCGCCATCAGAGAGGCTTCGTAGCTGTACTTGTCGTGCATGTAGTGGATAACATTCAGCGCGGTCACGTACTGTTTAGCCAGCCAGTCCATGAAGTGATCCATGCGATCCATGACTTCGTCATAGTTCAGCACGTCGCCTTTGATCGGTTCAGACTTAGGACCAACCTGCATTTTCAGTTTTTCATCAACGCCGCCGTTGATTGCGTACAGCATGGTTTTCGCCAGGTTTGCACGCGCACCGAAGAACTGCATTTGCTTACCAACAACCATTGGACTTACGCAGCAAGCGATAGCGTAGTCATCGTTGTTGAAGTCAGGACGCATCAGGTCATCGTTCTCATATTGCAGAGAGGAGGTGTCGATGGACACTTTAGCGGCGAATTTCTTGAAGTTCAGAGGCAGTTTTTCAGACCACAGAACGGTGATGTTCGGCTCCGGAGAAGGACCCATGGTGTACAGGGTGTTCAGGAAGCGGAAGCTGTTTTTGGTTACCAGAGTACGGCCATCTACGCCCATACCGCCGATAGATTCGGTTGCCCAGATTGGGTCACCAGAGAACAGCTCATCATATTCTGGGGTACGCAGGAAGCGAACCATACGCAGTTTCATGACCAGGTGGTCAATCATTTCCTGAGCGTCTTGTTCGGTGATTTTGCCTGCTTTCAGGTCACGTTCGATGTACGCATCCAGGAAGGTAGATACGCGGCCGAAGGACATTGCTGCACCGTTCTGAGACTTAACTGCGGCCAGGTAGCCGAAGTAGGTCCACTGGATAGCTTCCTGAGCGTTGGTAGCAGGACCAGAGATATCGCAGCCGTATTTAGCCGCCATCTCTTTGATCTGACCCAGCGCACGGTGCTGTTCAGCGATCTCTTCACGCAGACGGATAGTCGCTTCCAGGTTTACGCCGTTTTCCAGGTCAGACTGGAGAGAGACGAACTGCGCGTATTTGTCTTTCATCAGGAAGTCGATACCGTACAGCGCAACGCGACGGTAGTCACCGATGATACGGCCACGGCCATAGGCATCTGGCAGACCGGTCAGAACGCCAGATTTACGGCAGTTCAGAATGTCTTTGGTGTAAACATCGAATACGCCCTGGTTATGGGTTTTGCGGTATTCGGTGAAGATTTTTTTCAGCATTGGGTCCAGCTCGCGATTATACGCTTTGCAGGAACCTTCAACCATTTTGATACCACCGAACGGGATGATTGCGCGTTTCAGTGGTGCTTCAGTTTGCAGACCAACAATTTTCTCAAGGGCTTTATTGATGTAGCCAGCATCGTGAGAAGTGATGGTAGAAGCAACGGAGGTGTCAAAATCAACTGGCGCGTGAGTGCGGTTTTCCAGTTTAACGCCTTCCATTACGCTGTCCCACAGCTTGGTGGTTGCGTCAGTCGCACCAGCCAGGAAGGATTCGTCACCTTCATACGGGGTATAGTTTTTCTGAATAAAGTCACGGACGTTGACTTCATTCTGCCAGTCACCTTTCGTAAAACCTTCCCAGGCTGTGGCTAACTTTTCATTAAGCTCGGACATGTAACACCTACCTTCTTAAGTGGATTTTTTATTTACTGCCTGAGACAACCATTAATGATGATCGCCGCCACGCAGGTAAATGACCCAGTATGTCAACCCAACTAACAGACCCCCACCGATAATGTTCCCGATAGTGACGGGGATCAGGTTATCAGTAATGAAGTTCATAATCGTCAGGTGTGAAAAACTTTCCGGGGTTGAACCTACAGCAGTCCAGAACTCCGGGCTTGCAAAGTTGCGGATAACAATCCCCATCGGGATCATGAACATATTCGCAATACTGTGCTCAAAGCCGCTGGCAACAAACATCGCAACCGGCAGAACCATAATCATGGCTTTATCCATCAGGCTACGACCAGAGTAGCTCATCCAGACCGCCAGGCAGACCATCAGGTTTGCGAGGATGCCGAGAGCAACGGCTTCGATAAATGTATGGTGCATTTTGTGGTCGGCGGTTTGCAGGACGTTAAGCCCCCAGCCGCCGTTGGCGGTCATATACTCGCCAGAGAGCCACATCAACAGAACAAAGAGCAGACAGCCAATCAGGTTGCCAACGTAAACGTTGAGCCAGTTGCGACCCAGTTGACCCCAGGTAATTCTTCCGCTGGCTTTTGCCACAACAATCAGCACCGTTGAGGTGAAGAGGTCGGCGCCGCAGATGACGCAGAGAATCAGGCCCAGTGAGAAGCAAATACCACCAATCAGTTTCGCTATGCCGAAAGGCATCCCGGCCGTGCCGGTGGTGGCTGTGATATAGAAGACGAAAGCGATGGAGATGAACACCCCAGCCGTAATGGCCAGAAAGAACGTCGTCATCGGATGTTTCGTGGCTTTGTAGACACCCGCTTCTTCGGCAACTTTCGCCATCGCAGCGGGGAGTAATAGATCAAAAGGGTTGTCAGCTTTCACACTAACTCTCTCTTTATTAAGTCGGCGACGAGATACTAACAAAGCATTATAGAAGAGAAATTGATATAGATCATATCTCGCCTGGCTTATAGGCCCGCAGTGTGTATGGTTTTACAGCAAAAGCGGAGTAAGTATTTGATTATCCGTATAAAAATAAATTTTAAAAGTTATGAAAAGAGTTGAATTTTTTCCTTCAGCCTCCCATGGAACAGTTAATTAAAATGGAGTATTTATTATAATTAGTAACAGTAAAGCTCAGGTAAGCGTTTTTATATTTACCCGTGGTTAACTTAATTATTACAATTAAAAGTCATTGCGGAAAAATAAAAAAAAGGGGCAATGAAATTGCCCCGTAATATAGCTCAGGCGATTGAATACGCCTACAGCCATTAATGTTATATGCGCTTATTTTGACCAGTAAGCGGCTTTTGCCTTCTGCAATTTTTCATACGCATTCAGCAGTGACTGATGCGCCGGGAAGGCTTGCAGATCGCTGTCAACCGCTTGCAGGCCGTAGAATGGTTCTTCACCGCTCAGCGCCGCGCTGGCAGCTTCAACGGCATCCGCACCGTACATACGCACAAAGGCGTTCAGATACTGCAATGGCTGGCGGTCGTCTTCCTGAGAAAGCAGGAGCAGCGTTTGCAGGCAACGGTAATAATTAGTGCGCTCGGCGGAGAAGACGGACTGGTTAAACTCCATCGTCCACTCGGTCCAGGCCAAAGCCTGATCCAGATCGCCGCCCGCCAGCGCCAGCATCGCTTTCAGCTCGCCGATGCGCAGGGTGTACCAGCCGTTATCTTTTCCGGTCGCCAGACCCAGCAGTTCGCGTACGCGGGTGAAATCATCGTGTCCTTCTTCGTCCAGCTGGGCGATCAGGTTCAGATAATCTTCTTTATCCCACTCGCTGCCTGGCAGGGCCAGCAGGGTTTCACGCAGATGCGCGCCCATGCTGTTGTTTGCCAGCCACAGATCTTCTGCCGGATAAATGTCCGACATACCTGGCACAATAATACGGCACGCGTAAACGCCGAGATGTTCATAGTCGGCAATGTAGACTTCCTGATCTTCCGCGTGGAAGATCGCCATCAGGGTGGCGAACTCTTCTTCCGTCGTACCGGCAAAGCTCCAGTCCACGAACGGATAGTCCGCGTCCTGTTTGAACATATCCCAGGAGATCAAACCGCTGGAGTCGATGAAGTGCGTTTCGAGGTTGGTGTGCTCGGCGACCTCTTCGTCATCAAAGGTCGGCGGCGTAAACACGTCGAGATCTTTCAGGCTACGACCTTGCAGCAGTTCGGTCACGGTACGCTCCAGCGCCACGCCGAAGTCAGGGTGCGCGCCGAAGGAGGCGAAGCAGGTGCCGTTGGCCGGGTTGAACAGCACTACGCAGATAACCGGATATTTGCCGCCCAGAGAGCCGTCATAAGCAAAGATTGGGAAACCTTCTGCTTCCAGTTTGGCGATGGATTCCACCACGCCCGGGTAGCGCGCCAGCACGTCAGCCGGGATCTCCGGCAGGCTGATGGATTCAGCAATAATGCGGTTTTTGATGTGACGCTCGAAAACTTCAGACAACCCCTGCACGCGCGCTTCGTTGCGGGTATTACCGGCAGACATGCCGTTGGACACATACAGGTTGCCGACGATGTTCATCGGGATATAAACGGTCTGCTCGTCAGACTGACGGGTGAACGGCAGGGTGCAGATCCCACGATCCTCATTGCCGGATTGCAGGTCGATCAGCATGCTGCCGGTCAGCTCGTTTTCCGGATCGTAGAACGCGCGCAGGCGGGCATCGAGAATGCCTTCCGGCAGTTCATCGTTTTCGGTCAGCGGGAACCATTTTTCGTTCGGGTAGTGAACGAACGGACCGTTGGCGATAGTTTCGCCCAGCCAGAAGTCGGCGAAGAAGTAGTTGGTGGACAGACGCTCAAAATACTCACCCAGCGCAGAGGCCAGCGCCGCTTTTTTGGTCGCGCCTTTACCGTTGGTAAAGCACAGCGCACAGTCTTTGTCGCGAATATGCACGGACCAGACGTGAGGCACCGGATTCAGCCAGGAGGCTTCTTCGATATTAAAGCCCAGGTCGGTCAGTTTCTGCTGGAAGCGAGCGATGGAATCTTCCAGAGCGGCGTCTTTGCCGGGGATAAACGTTTGAGTCATGGCGTTCACTTTTATCGTACGTAAAGCGCGCAATGATACGGGTTTTGCGTGACGGGTGCTATCTCCGGCGAAAATAAATGGCTGGGCTATGCTTATAAGCAGTAACCTACTGTTAAGGCATAGAAAAATGAAAGCATTTGATCTCCAGCGGATGGCGTTTGATAAAGTCCCGCCTGAGTTTTTAGGCGAAGTGGCGTTGCGTAGCCTTTACACCTTTGTACTCGTCTTCCTGTTTCTGAAAATCACCGGACGTCGCGGCGTGCGGCAGATGTCGCTGTTTGAAGTACTGATTATCCTGACGCTGGGGTCGGCGGCAGGGGACGTTGCCTTTTATGACGATGTGCCGATGGTGCCGGTCTTTATCGTCTTTGTGACGCTTGCACTGCTGTACCGGCTGGTCATGTGGCTGATGTCGAAAAGTGAGAAACTTGAAGATCTGCTCGAAGGGAAGCCGGTGGTGATTGTCGAAGATGGTCAACTGGCCTGGGAGAATGTGCAAAGCGCCAATATGACGGAGTTTGAGTTCTTTATGGAACTCCGTCTGAGCAGTGTTGAGCAACTGGGGCAGGTGCGTCTGGCGATTATGGAAACGAATGGTCAAATCAGCGTTTATTACTATCCCGACGATGAGGTGAAGCCCGGTCTGTGCATCCTGCCGGATATGCTCATCGAGCGATACAAAACTGTACCTGAAGCGGGGGAGTATGCCTGCATAAAATGTAGTCATGTGGTGGTCATGCAGGCGGGCGATCATCAATTATGCCCCCGCTGTACGAATCCAGAATGGACGAAGGTTAGCCGGGCTAAACGCATCACCTGACAGCGATTTTGTCGGTTTTGTGACAACGGTACGGCAGATTGTTTTGTGTGACGAGGGGCACATTTCTTCGGCCATCAGTTTTAGACATTGCGGCGCGTGTCACTGAATGATAAAACCGATATCCACAGTTATAACTTATGGCTTTTAGCGTGGTGAGGGGAAATGGCTCAAGTCTTTAATTTCAGTTCAGGTCCGGCAATGTTACCGACAGATGTGCTCAAACAGGCTCAACAGGAGCTGTGTGACTGGAACGGTCTGGGTACGTCGGTGATGGAAGTCAGCCACCGGGGTAAAGCGTTTATTAAGGTGGCGGAAGAGGCAGAAAAGGATTTTCGCGATCTGCTGAACATTCCCTCGAACTACAAAGTATTGTTCTGTCACGGCGGTGGACGCGGCCAGTTTGCGGGTATCCCGCTCAATCTGCTGGGCGACAAAACCACCGCTGATTACGTTGATGCGGGCTACTGGGCGGCCAGTGCGGTAAAAGAAGCGCATAAATATTGCACGCCGAATGTCATCGATGCCAAAGTGACCGTTGACGGTCTGCGCGCCGTGAGGCCGATGAGTGAGTGGCAGCTTTCTGACAACGCCGCGTATCTTCACTACTGCCCGAACGAAACCATCGACGGTATTGCCATTCACGAAGAGCCAGACTTTGGCGAAAATGTCATTGTGACGGCGGACCTCTCTTCAACCATTCTGTCCACCCCGCTGGATGTCAGCCGCTACGGCGTCATCTACGCGGGTGCCCAGAAAAACATCGGTCCTGCGGGCCTGACAATCGTTATCGTGCGTGAAGACCTGCTGGGGAAAGCCCATAAGTCTTGCCCGTCAATTCTGGATTACACCGTCCTGAACGACAACGATTCCATGTTCAACACCCCACCAACGTTTGCCTGGTATCTCTCCGGCCTGGTCTTCAAATGGCTGAAGCTAAAAGGCGGTGTGGCGCAGATGGATAAGATCAATCAGCAAAAGGCTGAACTGCTGTACGGCGTGATCGACAAGAGCGATTTCTACCGTAACGATGTCGCCAAAACTAACCGTTCGCGCATGAACGTGCCGTTCCAGCTGGCGGACAGCAACCTGGATAACGTGTTCCTTGAAGAGTCCTTCGCGGCGGGTCTGCATGCGCTGAAAGGCCACCGTGTGGTAGGCGGGATGCGCGCCTCTATCTATAACGCCATGCCGCTGGAAGGCGTTAAAGCCCTGACTGATTTCATGATCGACTTCGAACGTCGTCACGGTTAATTGGCTGTTTTTCACCCCCGCAGCGTTCCTGCGGGGTTTTTATTATGTTGAGTTGAGAGTTGAGTTTCATGGAATCCCTGACGTTACAACCTATCGCGCGGGTAGATGGCACCATTAATCTGCCTGGTTCAAAAAGTGTCTCGAACCGCGCTCTGCTGCTGGCAGCTCTGGCAAACGGCACCACCGTCCTCACTAATCTGCTGGACAGCGATGACGTGCGCCATATGCTCAATGCACTGAAAGCGTTGGGCGTTCAGTACGCGCTGTCTGACGATCGTACCCGTTGTGAAGTCACCGGTAACGGCGGCGCGTTACATTCTGCTGAAGCGCTGGAGCTTTTCCTGGGTAACGCCGGTACCGCGATGCGTCCTCTGGCCGCTGCGCTGTGTCTGGGGAGTAACGATATTGTGCTGACCGGTGAGCCGCGAATGAAAGAGCGTCCGATCGGCCATCTGGTGGATGCCCTGCGCCAGGGCGGCGCGCAGATTGATTATCTTGAGCAGGAAAATTACCCGCCCCTGCGTCTGCGCGGGGGATTCACTGGCGGCAATGTAGAGGTTGACGGTAGCGTTTCCAGCCAGTTCCTGACCGCGCTGCTGATGACCGCACCGCTGGCACCACAGGACACCGTCATCAGCATTAAAGGCGACCTGGTTTCTAAGCCGTACATTGATATTACCCTGCACCTGATGAACACCTTTGGTGTTGAGGTGGAAAACCAGTCTTATCAGCGCTTCGTGGTGCGCGGAGCGCAGCAGTATCAGTCCCCGGGCCACTACCTGGTTGAAGGCGATGCTTCCTCCGCCTCCTATTTCCTTGCCGCAGGTGCGATTAAAGGCGGTACGGTAAAAGTGACGGGCATTGGCCGCAACAGCGTGCAGGGCGATATCCGTTTTGCTGACGTGCTGGAAAAAATGGGCGCGGTGGTGACCTGGGGCGATGACTTCATCTCCTGTACCCACGGTGAGCTGAACGCCATTGATATGGATATGAACCATATTCCGGATGCGGCGATGACCATTGCTACCGCTGCGCTGTTTGCGAAAGGCACCACCACGCTGCGAAACATTTACAACTGGCGTGTGAAAGAGACGGACCGCCTGTTCGCGATGGCAACCGAGCTGCGTAAAGTGGGGGCCGAGGTAGAAGAGGGCGAAGACTACATTCGCGTCACGCCGCCGGCAAAACTGCAATTTGCAGAAATTGGCACCTACAACGATCACCGCATGGCGATGTGTTTCTCGCTGGTGGCGTTGTCAGATACGCCAGTCACTATCCTTGATCCGAAGTGTACGGCAAAAACGTTCCCGGACTACTTCGAACAGCTGACGCGCATTAGCACCCTGGCCTGATGATCGTATGCCGCATCACCTGATGCGGCATTTCCTTACGCTTTCTGACACTCATCCTCTTTCATTTCTTCTACACTCTGCTTCAATCATTCCGTAATTTGCACGCAAAGGTAACAGTTGCGCACGTTGGCGCGTATAATGCGCGGCGTTCATGTAAACGGTATGCCTTAATTAAGGAGAAAAAGATGACGGCAATTGCCCCGGTAATCACCATTGATGGGCCAAGTGGCGCAGGGAAAGGTACTCTGTGCAAAGCGATGGCGGAAGCATTGCAATGGCATCTTTTAGATTCGGGAGCAATCTATCGCGTGCTGGCGCTGGCTGCGCTGCATCATCATGTGGATGTTGCGTCTGAAGAAGCGCTGGTACCGCTGGCTGCGCATCTGGATGTGCGCTTTGTCTCGACCGATGGCAACCTTGAAGTGATCCTGGAAGGGGAAGATGTCAGCGGTGAAATCCGTACCCAGGAAGTGGCCAATGCGGCCTCTCAGGTGGCGGCTTTCCCACGCGTTCGTGAAGCGCTGTTACGTCGCCAGCGCGGTTTCCGTGAAGCGCCGGGGCTGATCGCCGACGGCCGCGACATGGGAACCGTGGTATTCCCTGATGCGCCAGTGAAAATTTTCCTTGACGCCTCTTCAGAAGAACGTGCCCATCGCCGCATGCTTCAGTTGCAGGAAAAGGGGTTTAGTGTTAACTTTGATCGCCTTTTATCCGAGATAAAAGAGCGCGATGACCGCGATCGTAACCGCGCCGTCGCACCACTTGTTCCCGCGCAAGACGCATTAGTGCTGGATTCAACCAGTTTAACTATTGAGCAAGTGATTGAAAAAGCGCTACAATATGCGCGCCAAAAACTGGCACTCGCGTAATCGCGACCGATTTAGCAGTACCCCCGCTGCAATGGATTGACGGCGGGTATGTGAAACAACCCCATCCGGCACGGAGCCAGGTGGACGTTAATATTAACCTGAAGATTAAACATGACTGAATCTTTTGCTCAACTGTTTGAAGAATCCTTAAAAGAAATCGAAACCCGTCCGGGTTCCATCGTTCGTGGCGTTGTTGTTGCTATCGACAAAGACGTTGTACTGGTTGACGCCGGTCTGAAATCTGAGTCTGCCATCCCGGCTGAGCAGTTCAAAAACGCCCAGGGCGAGCTGGAAATCCAGGTAGGTGACGAAGTTGACGTTGCTCTGGACGCAGTAGAAGACGGCTTCGGCGAAACCCTGCTGTCTCGTGAGAAAGCTAAACGTCACGAAGCATGGATCACGCTGGAAAAAGCTTACGAAGAAGCTGAAACTGTGGTCGGTGTTATCAACGGCAAAGTTAAAGGTGGCTTCACTGTTGAGCTGAATGGTATTCGTGCGTTCCTGCCAGGTTCTCTGGTAGACGTTCGTCCAGTCCGTGACACCCTGCACCTCGAAGGCAAAGAGCTTGAGTTCAAAGTAATCAAGCTGGACCAGAAGCGTAACAACGTTGTTGTTTCCCGTCGTGCCGTTATCGAATCCGAAAACAGCGCAGAACGCGATCAGCTGCTGGAAAACCTGCAGGAAGGCATGGAAGTCAAAGGTATCGTTAAGAACCTCACTGACTACGGCGCATTCGTTGACCTGGGCGGCGTTGATGGCCTGCTACACATCACCGACATGGCGTGGAAACGCGTTAAGCACCCAAGCGAAATCGTGAACGTGGGCGACGAAATCACTGTTAAAGTGCTGAAGTTCGACCGCGAGCGTACTCGTGTATCCCTCGGCCTGAAACAGCTGGGCGAAGATCCATGGGTAGCTATCGCTAAGCGTTACCCAGAAGGTACTAAACTGACTGGTCGCGTAACCAACCTGACTGACTACGGCTGCTTCGTTGAAATCGAAGAAGGCGTTGAAGGTCTGGTGCACGTTTCCGAAATGGACTGGACCAACAAAAACATCCACCCATCCAAAGTTGTTAACGTTGGTGATGTAGTGGAAGTGATGGTTCTGGATATCGACGAAGAACGTCGTCGTATCTCCCTGGGCCTGAAGCAGTGCAAAAACAACCCATGGCAGCAGTTCGCGGAAACCCACAACAAGGGTGACCGTGTTGAAGGTAAAATCAAGTCTATCACTGACTTCGGTATCTTCATCGGCCTGGACGGCGGCATCGATGGCCTGGTTCACCTGTCTGACATCTCCTGGAACGTTGCAGGCGAAGAAGCAGTTCGTGAATACAAAAAAGGCGACGAAATCGCAGCAGTTGTTCTGCAAGTTGACGCAGAGCGTGAGCGTATCTCCCTGGGCGTTAAACAGCTTGCAGAAGATCCGTTCAACAACTGGGTTGCACTGAACAAGAAAGGCGCAATCGTAAACGGTAAAGTGACTGCTGTTGACGCTAAAGGCGCAACCGTAGAACTGGCTGACGGCGTTGAAGGTTACCTGCGCGCTTCCGAAGCTTCACGTGACCGCGTTGAAGATGCAACTCTGGTTCTGAGCGTTGGTGACGACGTTGAAGCTAAGTTCACCGGTGTTGACCGTAAGAACCGTGCAATCAGCCTGTCTGTTCGTGCTAAAGACGAAGCTGATGAGAAAGATGCAATCGCAACTGTGAACAAACAGGAAGATGCAAACTTCTCTAACAACGCAATGGCTGAAGCTTTCAAAGCAGCTAAAGGCGAGTAAGTTCAGGTTCGCACCATCATTTGAGCTGTAACGCATTTACAGCGCGAAGGATGGAGAGCAGACTTGACAGATTGCAGGATTCGTCCTGTAATCAATAACAAAGGGCGGCTACGGCCGCCCTTGTTTAATAAGCTGTTCAGCTAATGGGTTTGAAAGGAACCGGAGGAATCATGACCAAGTCAGAATTGATTGAAAGACTTGCCAGTCAGCAACCGCATATCCCTGCCAAGGCTGTGGAAGATGCCGTTAAAGAGATGCTGGAGCATATGGCTACCACTCTTGCCCAGGGCGAGCGCATTGAAATCCGCGGTTTCGGTAGTTTTTCCCTGCACTATCGTGCACCACGTACCGGGCGTAACCCGAAGACTGGCGATAAAGTGGAGCTGGAAGGAAAGTATGTTCCGCACTTTAAGCCGGGTAAAGAACTGCGCGATCGCGCCAACATTTACGGTAACTGAGTTTAATCATCAGGGTTAAACTGAGTTTAAAGAAAGCACCTTAGGGTGCTTTTTTTGTATCCCGCCCCTGCATTTCTGAATACGCGCCGCATTTAAATTTTCTCTTTACTGTAAACGCTAAAAAACGTTGCAGCGTCCGCTGTAAATCACGCCTTTTCTATCTGACGACGCATCAGTCCCGCCGCATAATCGCCTGAAACATGGAGGTGAAGATGAGGATCCACGTTATCAGTATGTGCGCCATTCTGGCCATAATCCCGCTCTATTGGTTACCCGTTTTGCCAGATTTGCATATTGTCTGGTTGCTGATTGCCGCAGGAATTGCGTTATCAGTACAGCAGAGAAAATGGCTCAGGTTTTCAGGCCTCGCATTGCTTTTTATGTGCTGGGGGATCCTGGCCGCTCAGGAAAGCGTGTGGCCGATGAACCATTTAACGAAAGTTCCGCAGCAGGCCGAGGTGGTCATTACCGCAACGGACGGCGCAACGATGCATCAGGGAAGGATTATCAGCCTCAATGGAGAACGTGTGTGGGCTGCCATGGGCGTGGCGCTGTATGGCAACTATCTGCCGCAAAACGTCTGCGTGGGTCAACGCTGGGCAATGACCCTGCGGCTCAGGGCGGTACACGGAGAACTCAACGATGGCGGCTATGATTCACAGAAAAATGCCTTTGCCCGACATCAGACGCTGAGTGGACGGTTTACCCATGCGGCGCTCGTTGACGAAGGCTGTAGCCTGCGTGCGCAGTACCTGACATCACTACAGAGTACGCTTTCAGCATATCAGTGGGGACCCGTGATACTGGGGCTGGGAATGGGGGAGCGGCTGTCGGTCTCGCGGGAGATAAAAAACCTGATGCGTGAGACCGGAACGATGCATCTGATGGCAATCTCGGGATTGCATATTGCGCTGGCCGCTTCTGTCATCTGGTTTCTGGCGCGAGGCATCCAGTTCTTCCTGCCGGGCCGCTGGATTATCTGGCAAATCCCCTTGCTGGCAGGGCTGATTTTTGCCGCGTTTTACGCATGGCTAACAGGCTTACAGCCGCCTGCGCTGCGCACGGCTATCGCGCTTGTGGTACTGGCGGCATTAAAAATGAGTGGTCGCCAGTGGTCGCCCTGGCAGGTATGGCTTACCTGCGTGGCGGCGATCTTGGTTTTCGATCCACTGGCGGTCCTGTCACAAAGCCTGGCGCTATCAGCGTTTGCGGTCGCCGCGCTTATTTTTTGGTATCAGTGGTTGCCTCTCCCGCTCTGGCAACGTGGCCGGTGCCTGCGGCCGCTGGTTACGCTGTTGTATTTGCAGGTCGGTATGCTGCTGCTTCTGTTGCCGCTTCAGGTGCTGATTTTCCATGGTTTCAGTCTCTCCTCGCTGGCGGCGAATCTGTTTGCCGTTCCTCTGGTCACGTTTATCTCAGTTCCGCTGATCCTGCTCGGCATGTTTCTGCATCTGTTTCCGGTGGCGACGCTGGAAAGTATCGTCTGGCTGGCTGCCGATAAATCTCTGGCAGGGCTTTTCTGGCTATTGATGCGTTTACCGAATGGCTGGCAGGACGTTGATGAACGCTGGCAATACCTGACGTTACTGCCATGGCTGCTGATCATTGGCTGGCGATTCAGGGCCTTCAGTGCAGTACCCGCAGTCTGTCTGGCAGGCAGCGTGGTGCTGGCATTTCCCCTCTGGCACAGGGCCAAAACAGACAGCTGGTCCCTGCATATGCTGGATGTAGGGCAGGGGCTGGCGATGGTCATTGAGCGTCACGGGAAGGCCATTCTGTATGACACTGGGTTGGCATGGCCCGGTGGGGACAGCGGGCAGCAGCTGATTATCCCCTGGCTACGCTGGCATCATCTGAGGCCGGAAGGGGTGATCCTGAGCCATGAACATCTCGACCACGCGGGGGGACTGGCATCGCTAAAAGCTGCCTGGCCCGCAATGTGGATCAGAAGCCCCTTATCCTGGGCCGGGCATCTTCCTTGCTTTCGTGGAGAGCGATGGCAGTGGCAGGGTTTAACGTTCTCCGTGCACTGGCCACCCGAAAATACCTCGGCAAAAGGTAACAACCGCTCCTGCGTGGTAAAAATCGATGACGGCGAACAAAGCGTTTTACTGACCGGAGATATTGAAGGGCAGGCAGAACTGGCAATGCTGAGCCACCGCTGGCGTCAACTAGCGTCTACACTGATTCAGGTGCCGCATCATGGAAGTAACACGTCATCTTCAACACCGCTGCTACAGCGCGTGGAGGGACAGGTTTCGCTGGCCTCGATGGCCCGCTATAACGCGTGGCGTTTCCCTTCCATCAAAGTAGTCAGGCGCTATCGAACTGAGGGATATCTCTGGCTTGATACTCCGCAGTCCGGACAGATATCTGTGACGTTTTCGCACCAAAGTCGGCAAATTCGCCGCTTACGTGAACACTATTTACCGCGTTGGTATCATCAGTGGTTTGGCGCGCCCGTAGATAACGGGTAGAATATGCGGCTATTTCAACAAATGCTGGTTTTTTGAATGCATAACGACAAAGATCTCTCCACGTGGCAAACGTTCCGCCGGCTCTGGCCGATGATTGCTCCTTTCAAAGCAGGCTTGATCGTGGCGGGCGTAGCGTTAATCCTCAACGCAGCCAGCGATACGTTTATGTTATCGCTTCTCAAACCGTTACTGGATGACGGTTTCGGTAAAACGGATCGTTCAGTGCTGCTATGGATGCCGCTGGTGGTTATTGGGCTGATGATCTTACGCGGAATCTCCAGCTATGTATCCAGCTACTGCATCTCCTGGGTATCCGGTAAAGTGGTGATGACCATGCGCCGTCGGTTATTCAGCCATATGATGGGGATGCCGGTCTCATTCTTTGACAAGCAGTCAACCGGTACCCTGCTGTCGCGTATTACCTACGATTCAGAGCAGGTTGCGTCGTCCTCTTCCAGCGCACTGATTACCGTTGTGCGTGAAGGCGCATCCATCATCGGCCTGTTCGCGATGATGTTCTATTACAGCTGGCAACTGTCGCTGATCCTTATTGTGCTGGCGCCGATTGTCTCCATCGCGATCCGCGTGGTATCAAAGCGTTTTCGCAACATCAGTAAAAATATGCAGAATACGATGGGGCAGGTGACTACCAGCGCCGAGCAGATGCTGAAAGGCCATAAGGAAGTGTTGATCTTCGGCGGTCAGGAAGTCGAAACCAAACGCTTTGACAAGGTCAGCAACAGAATGCGTCTGCAAGGGATGAAAATGGTATCGGCCTCGTCGATTTCCGATCCGATCATTCAGCTGATTGCCTCTCTGGCCCTGGCCTTCGTCCTGTATGCCGCAAGCTTCCCGAGCGTCATGGAAACCCTGACTGCGGGTACCATTACCGTGGTGTTCTCATCCATGATTGCGCTGATGCGTCCGCTGAAATCGCTGACTAACGTCAACGCCCAGTTCCAGCGCGGGATGGCAGCCTGTCAGACGCTGTTCAGCATCCTCGATTCCGAACAGGAAAAAGATGAAGGTACACGCGTGATCGAGCGCGCTAAAGGCGACCTGGAATTCCGTAACGTGACCTTTACCTATCCAGGCCGTGAAGTGCCGGCGCTGCGTGATATCAGCCTGTCCATCCCGGCGGGTAAAACCGTCGCGCTGGTCGGTCGTTCCGGTTCGGGCAAGTCGACCATTGCCAGCCTGATTACCCGTTTCTACGATATCGACCAGGGCGAGATCCTGCTTGATGGTCACGACCTGCGGGAATATACCCTCCAGTCGCTGCGTAACCAGGTCGCGCTGGTCTCGCAGAACGTGCATCTGTTCAACGATACGGTGGCGAACAACATTGCGTATGCCCGTACCGAAGAGTACAGCCGTGAAGAGATCGAGAATGCGGCGCGTATGGCCTATGCGATGGACTTCATTAACAAAATGGATAACGGTCTGGATACGATCATTGGCGAAAACGGGGTGCTGCTCTCCGGTGGTCAGCGTCAGCGTATCGCGATTGCCCGTGCGCTGCTGCGCAACAGTCCGATTCTGATCCTCGATGAAGCAACGTCCGCACTGGATACGGAATCTGAACGCGCTATCCAGTCTGCTCTGGATGAATTACAGAAAAACCGTACCTCGCTGGTTATCGCGCACCGTCTGTCGACCATCGAACAGGCTGACGAAATCGTGGTGGTGGAAGATGGCGTGATCGTTGAACGCGGCAGCCATGCGGACCTGCTGGAACAGCGTGGTGTTTACGCGCAGCTTCATAAAATGCAGTTCGGTCAATGATTGCACGCATCTGGTCGGGTGAATCCCCTCTGTGGGTGCTGCTTCTCCCGCTCTCCTGGCTGTATGGCCTGGTGAGCGGTGCTATTCGTCTGCTTTACCGCCTTGGGATCAAGCGCGCCTGGCGCGCACCGGTACCGGTAGTGGTGGTCGGCAACCTGACGGCGGGTGGAAACGGCAAAACCCCGGTGGTGATCTGGCTGGTAGAGCAGCTCCAGAGGCGCGGTATCCGCCCGGGAGTTGTCTCACGCGGTTACGGTGGTAAAGCGGCGCAGTATCCACTGGTGCTGAGCCCAGCTACGACAACCGCTGAAGCCGGTGATGAGCCGGTACTGATTTACCAGCGTACAGGCGCGCCGGTTGCGGTATCGCCGGTGCGCAGTGATGCCGTGAAGGCACTGCTTGCGGAGCATGATGTACAAATCATCATTACCGATGATGGTTTGCAGCATTACGCGCTGGCGCGTGATAAAGAGATCGTGGTCATTGACGGCGTTCGGCGTTTTGGCAACGGCTGGTGGCTTCCAGCCGGTCCAATGCGCGAGCGTGCGTCGCGCCTGAAAACCGTCGATGCCGTGATTGTGAACGGTTGTGAAGCCAGAGCGGGCGAAATCCCGATGCTTCTTCGTCCCGGACAGGCCGTAAATATGCTGACCGGCGAGCGTAAAGATGTCGCGCAACTGGAACATCTGGTTGCGATGGCCGGTATAGGTCATCCGCCGCGTTTCTTCGCAACGCTGGAGCAGTGCGGCGCGCGGCTGGAAAAACGGGTGCCGCTGGCCGATCACCAGGCGTTAGTTGCCGAAGAGGTTGAAAGGCTGGCAGCGCCGGGCCAGACGCTGATCATGACGGAAAAAGACGCGGTAAAATGCCGGGCCTTTGCGAAAGAAAACTGGTGGTATCTGCCGGTTGACGCTGAACTCAGCGGCGAACAGCCGGAACATTTGCTCAAGGAACTGCTCGCGTTAGTGCAGTAACTTCTACGCGGTTCCGGTGGCGCTTTGACTGACAGGAAAACGCATGTCTCTACCGCAACTCTCACTTGCAGCCGCACGAAACTTGCATCTTGCCGCCCAGGGGCTTCTGAAAAAGCCCCGCCGCCGCGCGCAGCCAGCTGATATCCTCTCTACCGTGCAACGCATGTCGTTGCTGCAAATCGACACCATTAACATCGTGGCGCGTAGCCCGTATCTGGTCCTGTTTAGCCGCCTGGGAAACTATCCTCCGCAGTGGCTGGATAATGCGCTGAGTCAGGGCGAACTGATGGAATACTGGGCGCATGAAGCCTGTTTTCTCCCGCGCAGCGATTTTGCACTGGTGCGTCACCGCATGCTCGCCCCGGACAAAATGGGCTGGAAATACCGCCAGGAGTGGATGGTGGAACACGCGGATGAAATAGAACAACTGATTGCCCATATTCAGAAAAACGGTCCGGTACGCTCCGCGGATTTTGAACACCCGCGAAAAGGCGCCAGCGGATGGTGGGAGTGGAAACCGCACAAACGCCATCTTGAAGGGCTGTTTACGTCGGGCAAAGTGATGGTGGTCGAGCGCCGCAACTTTCAGCGCGTCTATGACCTCACGCACCGCGTTATGCCTCACTGGGACGATACGCGTGACCTGCTGTCTCAGGAGGTAGCCGAAGCCATCATGCTCGGGAACAGCGCCCGCAGCCTTGGCATCTTCCGCCCGCAGTGGCTGGCGGATTATTATCGTCTGCGTCAGCCGCAGCTAAAACCACTGCTCGAAACGTGGCAGCGCGAACAGCGCGTTATGCCGGTCTCGGTAGAGTCGTTAGGTGAAATGTGGCTGCATGCGGATTTGTTCCCTCTGCTGGCGCAGGCGCAGGAGGGCAAACTCCAGGCGACCCACAGTGCCGTGCTGTCGCCGTTCGACCCCGTTGTCTGGGACAGAAAGCGGGCCGAACAGCTGTTTGATTTCAGCTACCGTCTGGAATGCTACACCCCGGCGCCCAGGCGTCAGTATGGTTATTTTGTTTTGCCGCTGCTGCACAAAGGACAGCTTGTCGGGCGCATGGACGCTAAAATGCACCGTAAAACCGGCATGCTTGAAATTATCGCGCTCTGGCTGGAAGAGGGCATAAAGGTGACGGCTGGCCTGGAAAAAGGGTTAACGACTGCGCTCAGTGAATTTGCGCGCTGGCAGGGGGCGCATGAAATTGTACTCGGTCGCGTGCCTGTGGAGCTGTTTGCGACCTGTCGAGATGGCTGGGAAACAGACACTCCCTGAAAAGGGAATGTGATAAGCTTTAGCGATTACCCATACGGAGGAACTATGGATCACCGTTTACTAGAAATTATTGCCTGCCCGGTGTGCAACGGCAAACTGTATTACAGCCAGGATAAACAAGAGCTGATTTGCAAACTGGACAGCCTGGCGTTCCCGCTGCGTGACGGTATTCCGGTCCTGCTGGAAAATGAAGCCCGTTCACTGGTGGCAGAAGAGATCAAACCATGAGTTTTGTTGTCATTATCCCTGCGCGTTATGCTTCAACGCGCCTGCCAGGTAAACCGCTGGTGGATATCAATGGCAAACCGATGATTGTGCATGTCCTTGAACGGGCACGCGAATCGGGCGCCGGACGTGTCATCGTCGCCACCGATCACCCGGATGTCGCGCGAGCGGTTGAGGCCGCGGGTGGGGAAGTGTGCATGACCCGTGCCGATCATCAGTCAGGCACCGAGCGCCTGGCGGAAGTCGTCGAAAAATGTGGTTTCAGCGACGAGACGGTGATTGTGAACGTGCAGGGCGATGAGCCGATGATCCCGGCGGCGATTATCCGTCAGGTGGCCGACAACCTGGCTCGGCGTCAGGTCGGGATGGCAACCCTCGCGGTGCCGATTCACCACGCTGAAGAGGCGTTCAATCCGAATGCGGTGAAAGTGGTCATGGACGCAGAGGGCTACGCGCTCTATTTCTCCCGCGCCACCATTCCGTGGGATCGCGATCGTTTCGCGCAATCGAAAGAGACAATCGGCGAAACCTTCCTGCGCCACATCGGTATTTACGGCTACCGCGCCGGCTTTATTCGTCGCTACGTCGCCTGGGCACCAAGCCCGCTGGAGCATATTGAAATGCTCGAACAGCTTCGCGTGCTGTGGTACGGCGAGAAAATTCACGTTGCGGTTGCCCAGGAAATCCCAGGCACCGGCGTGGATACCCCTGAAGATCTCGAGCGCGTACGCGTCGAAATGCGTTAATTCGCTGGCATCCCCTCGTCTGGGGGGATGCTCTCCCGCCAGGCGATTTTCCTTTTCTTTTTCATTATTGATCTCTACCGGGTGACATCCGGGTTTCGCGCGCTCATTATAAAAGCAGTAGTCTTAATGGGGGTAATCTCATATGGAACAGCTGCGTGCTGAACTCAGCCATCTCCTTGGCGAAAAGCTAAGCCGGGTGGAATGCGTGAATGAAAAGGCCGATACCGCACTCTGGTCGTTGTATGACAGTCAGGGAAACCCCATGCCGCTGATGGCCAGAAGTTTTACCTCGCCGGGCGTCGCCAGACAGCTGGCCTGGAAAATGTCGATGCTGGCGCGGGAAGGGACTGTCCGTATGCCGATGGTCTACGGCGTGATGACCCATGAGGAGCATCCCGGCCCGGATGTTCTGCTTATCGAGCGTTTACGCGGGGTTTCTGTTGAAGCCCCGACGCGTACACCGGAGCGCTGGGAACAGCTGAAAGATCAGATTGTCGAGGCTCTGCTTGCCTGGCATCGGCAGGACAGCCGGGGTCTTGTTGGCGCGGTAGACAGCACCCAGGAAAACCTGTGGCCGCTGTGGTATCGCCAGCGTGTCGAAGTGCTGTGGGGCACGCTGAACCAGTTCAACAACACCGGCTTAACGATGCAGGATAAACGTATTCTGTTCCGCACCCGGGAATGTCTGCCGACGCTGTTTGAGGGTTTTAACGACAACTGCGTGCTGGTTCACGGCAACTTCACGCTACGCAGTATGCTTAAAGACTCGCGCAGCGACCAACTGCTGGCGATGGTCGGGCCGGGGATCATGCTCTGGGCGCCGCGCGAGTACGAACTGTTCAGGCTGAGCGAGGGCGGGGCGGCGGAAGATTTGCTCTGGCACTATCTCCAGCGCGCCCCCGTTGCGGAGGCCTTTCTCTGGCGACGCTGGCTCTATCTTCTCTGGGATGAGGTGGCGCAACTGGTCAACACCGGGCGCTTTAATCGGGCCAGTTTCGATCTGGCCGCAAAATTACTCCTGCCCTGGCTTGCCTGACGAACCCTTAAGCCACTGCCACAAGCGGCCAAGCGTCTCGTAGCCGACGCGGTCGCTGTGCATCAGCCATACCGGGGACGGGATTATCCGTTCCCACGGATTGAGCGGGGCGTCAATGGCCAGCTGGTTTGCCGGAGCAGGAAGCGGATGCAGGCCCTGCTTCTCAAAGAAGATTATTGCGCGCGGCAGGTGTGAAGCAGAGGTCACCAGCAGGAACGGTACATCACCGATGGCCTGTTTCACCGCCGCCGCCTCTTCTTCGGTATCTTTTGGGCTATCCAGCGTGATGATGGCGGAACGCGGTACGCCAAGCGATTCAGCCACTCTTGCTCCTGCTTCAGCGGTACTGACCGGGTTGGTTTTTGCCGCAGCGCCCGTGAAGATCATCTTCGATCCAGGATTGGCCAGCCACAGGCGGATCCCCTCGTTCAGGCGCGGCAGGCTGTTGTTGATCAGGTTCGAGCTGGGCGCCCAGTTCGGATCCCAGGTATACCCGCCGCCCAGCACCACGATATAGCCCACCTTCTGATTTCCCTGCCACGTCGGGTAGGTGTTTTCAATCGGACGTAATAAACCGTCAGCGACCGGTTGCAGGCTGAGTAACAGCAGCGCCAGCCAGCCCACGGTAACAAGGGATTTACCGCTTTTCTGAAAGCGGCTAAACCATATCATTGCCAGCCCCAGCGCGATGAGAAGCAACAGCAGGGGAAGGGGAAGCATCATGCCTCCGATATATTTTTTTAGGGTAAAAAGCATCCTTTTTGGTTCCTTTTTTAACCATACAGCAGGCGATTGTCGGTGATATTACACCAGAGTGGTTCATTCTCCGCGCGGGTGTGACAAAATAGCGGTTTTGCAGTGAGTGGAACCCTCCCAATGCGGGATCGCAATTTTGATGACATCGCGGAAAAGTTTTCGCGCAACATTTATGGCACCACCAAAGGTCAGCTTCGTCAGACGATCCTCTGGCAGGATCTGGACAAGCTGCTGGCTGAATTCGGTGACCGACCGTTGCGCGTGCTGGATGCCGGCGGTGGGGAAGGTCAGACTGCAATTCTGATGGCGCAGCGGGGACATCACGTCACGCTTTGCGATCTTTCTGCCGAGATGGTTGCGCGCGCCGGGCGAGCGGCAGAAGAGAAAGGTGTGAGCGACAACATGCATTTTATACATTGCGCCGCTCAGGACATTCCGCAGCATTTGGAAACGCAGGTTGATCTGATATTGTTTCATGCTGTGCTCGAATGGATCGCCGAACCCCAGGCGATGTTAAAAACGCTGTGGTCGATGTTGCGCCCGGGCGGTGCGTTATCGCTGATGTTTTACAATGCCAACGGCCTGCTAATGCGAAACGTGCTGGTCGGCAATTTTGGCTACGTACAGCAGGGCATGTATAAAAAGAAACGACGCACGCTTTCACCGGATTTCCCCCGTGAACCGCAGCAGGTCTATGGCTGGCTGGAGGAGATCGGTTGGGAAATTACCGGCAAAACCGGCGTGAGGGTGTTTCATGATTATCTGCGTGATAAACAAAAACAGGATGACTGTTTAGACGCCTTAACAGAAATAGAGACGCGGTACTGCCGCCAGGAGCCTTATCTGAGCCTTGGCCGCTATATACACGTCACCGCGCGCAAGCCGCAGATGCAAGGATAATCTATGAGTGAATTTTCCCAGACAGTCCCCGAACTGGTTGCCTGGGCCAGGAAAAACGATTTCTCCATCTCGCTGCCGGTAGACAGACTCTCATTCCTGCTGGCGGTTGCGACGCTAAACGGCGAACGCCTGGATGGCGAAATGAGTGAAGGCGAACTGGTGGATGCGTTCCGCCACGTCAGTGATGCGTTTGAGCAAACCAGCGAAACCATTAGCGTGCGTGCCAACAACGCAATCAATGATATGGTGCGTCAACGTCTGCTGAACCGCTTTACCAGCGAGCAGGCGGAAGGAAACGCCATCTATCGTCTTACGCCACTGGGCATTGGCATTACCGACTATTACATCCGCCAGCGCGAATTTTCCACGCTGCGTCTCTCCATGCAGCTCTCTATTGTTGCAGGTGAGCTGAAGCGTGCCGCCGACGCGGCTGATGAAAACGGTGACGAATTCCACTGGCATCGCAACGTTTACGCGCCGCTGAAATACTCGGTCGCCGAGATTTTCGACAGTATCGATCTGACTCAACGTCTGATGGACGAACAGCAGCAGCAGGTGAAAGACGATATCGCTCAACTGCTTAATAAAGACTGGCGTGCGGCTATCTCCAGCTGTGAACTCTTGCTGTCAGAAACGTCCGGTACGCTGCGTGAGTTGCAGGATACGCTGGAGGCGGCGGGGGATAAGCTACAGGCCAATCTGCTGCGCATCCAGGACGCGACAATGGCGCACGACGATCTGCATTTTATCGACCGTCTGGTGTTTGATTTGCAGAGCAAGCTTGACCGCATTATCAGCTGGGGCCAGCAGTCAATCGACCTGTGGATCGGTTACGACCGCCACGTGCATAAATTTATCCGTACCGCCATCGATATGGATAAGAATCGCGTCTTTGCTCAACGTCTGCGCCAGTCGGTACAGACCTATTTCGATGCGCCGTGGGCGCTGACCCACGCCAACGCCGATCGTCTGCTGGATATGCGCGACGAAGAGATGGCGCTGCGCGATGAAGAGGTCACCGGTGAACTGCCGCCGGATCTGGAATACGAAGAATTTAACGAAATTCGCGAGCAGCTTGCGGCGATGATCGAAGAACAGCTCGCTGTCTACAAAACCAGACAAGCACCGCTGGATCTTGGCCTCGTGGTACGCGACTATCTGGCGCAGTATCCGCGCGCGCGCCACTTCGATGTTGCCCGCATTGTTGTAGACCAGGCGGTGCGCCTGGGCATCGCACAAGCCGATTTCACCGGACTGCCGCCGAAGTGGCAGCCGATTAACGATTACGGAGCCAAGGTACAGGCGCATGTCATTGACAAATATTGAACAAGTGATGCCAGTTAAGCTGGCACAGGCGCTGGCGAATCCGTTGTTTCCGGCGCTGGACAGCCAGCTGCGTGCCGGTCGTCACATTGGCCTTGACGAGCTGGATAATCACGCCTTTTTGATGGACTTTCAGGAGTACCTGGAAGAGTTTTACGCTCGCTATAACGTTGAGCTGATCCGCGCGCCGGAAGGGTTTTTCTACCTGCGTCCGCGCTCTACCACGCTTATTCCGCGCTCGGTGCTTTCCGAACTGGATATGATGGTCGGCAAAATTCTCTGCTACCTCTATCTCAGCCCGGAACGTCTGGCGAATGAAGGGATCTTCACCCAGCAGGAGCTTTACGATGAGCTGCTGTCGCTGGCGGATGAAAGCAAGCTGCTCAAGCTGGTGAATAACCGCTCAACGGGGTCCGATCTGGACCGTCAGAAATTACAGGAAAAAGTTCGCTCATCCCTTAACCGTCTACGCCGTCTGGGAATGGTCTGGTTCATGGGTCACGACAGCAGCAAGTTCCGCATCACCGAATCGGTCTTCCGTTTTGGCGCCGACGTGCGTGCGGGTGATGATGCGCGTGAAGCGCAGCTGCGCATGATCCGTGACGGTGAAGCGATGCCGGTGGAAAACCATTTGCAGCTCAATGACGAGCACGAAGAGAATCAGCCGGATAGCGGGGAGGAAGAGTAATGATTGAACGCGGTAAATTTCGCTCACTGACGCTGATTAACTGGAACGGCTTCTTTGCCCGAACCTTCGATCTGGATGAGCTGGTGACAACGCTCTCCGGCGGTAACGGGGCGGGTAAATCCACCACCATGGCGGCCTTCGTGACGGCGCTGATACCTGACCTGACCCTGCTGCACTTCCGTAACACCACTGAAGCGGGCGCCACGAGCGGCTCTCGTGATAAAGGTCTGCACGGTAAGCTGAAAGCGGGCGTTTGTTATTCAGTGCTGGACGTGATCAACTCCCGCCATCAGCGCGTGGTTGTAGGCGTGCGTCTGCAACAGGTTGCCGGCCGCGACCGTAAAGTAGATATCAAACCGTTTGCGATCCAGGGGCTGCCTACCTCCGTACAGCCAACCGCGCTGCTGACGGAAACCCTGAATGAACGTCAGGCGCGCGTCCTGACGCTCCAGGAGCTGAAAGACAAGCTGGAAGCCATCGAAGGCGTACAGTTTAAGCAGTTTAATTCCATTACCGACTACCACTCTCTGATGTTCGATCTCGGCGTGGTAGCCCGTCGTCTGCGCAGCGCGTCAGATCGTAGTAAATACTACCGTCTGATTGAAGCCTCCCTGTACGGCGGTATCTCCAGCGCCATTACCCGCTCCCTGCGCGACTACCTGTTGCCGGAAAACAGCGGCGTGCGTAAGGCCTTCCAGGATATGGAAGCCGCGCTGCGTGAAAACCGCATGACGCTGGAAGCGATTCGCGTTACGCAGTCTGACCGGGACCTGTTTAAACACCTGATCAGCGAAGCCACCAACTACGTGGCGGCGGACTATATGCGCCACGCCAACGAGCGCCGTATTCATCTCGATCAGGCGCTGGAGTATCGCCGCGAGCTGTTTACCTCCCGCAAACAGCTGGTGGCCGAGCAGTATAAGCATGTCGAAATGGCGCGCGAACTGGGCGAGCACAATGGTGCGGAAGGGGATCTGGAAGCCGATTACCAGGCGGCCAGCGATCATCTGAATCTGGTGCAGACCGCGCTGCGTCAGCAGGAAAAAATCGAGCGCTACGAAGCCGATCTTGATGAGCTGCAAATTCGTCTTGAAGAGCAAAATGAAGTGGTGGCCGAAGCTGCCGAATTGCAGGAAGAGAACGAAGCCCGCGCGGAAGCCGCCGAGCTGGAAGTGGATGAGCTGAAAAGCCAGCTCGCTGACTACCAACAGGCGCTGGACGTGCAGCAGACGCGTGCGATTCAGTACAACCAGGCGTTGCAGGCGTTGCAGCGTGCCAAAGAGCTGTGCCATCTGCCGGACCTGACCCCGGAAAGCGCTGACGAATGGCTGGATACCTTCCAGGCCAAAGAGCAGGAAGCTACTGAGAAACTGCTTTCTCTCGATCAGAAAATGAGCGTGGCGCAAACGGCGCATAGCCAGTTTGAGCAGGCGTACCAGCTGGTGGTGGCGATTAACGGTCCGCTGGCGCGTAACGAAGCGTGGGACGTTGCCCGTGAGCTGCTGCGCGACGGCGTCAATCAACGCCATCTGGCCGAACAGGTGCAGCCGCTGCGCATGCGCCTGAACGAGCTGGAACAGCGTCTGCGTGAACAGCAGGAAGCCGAGCGTCTGCTGGCGGAATTCTGCAAGCGTCAGGGTAAAAATTACGATTTCGACGAGCTTGAGGCCCTGCATCAGGAACTGGAAGCGCGTATTGCGGCCCTGTCCGATACCGTATCGAATGCCAGCGAACAGCGCATGACGCTGCGCCAGGAGCTGGAACAGCTTCAGTCCCGTTCGAAGACGCTCTTGCAGCGTGCGCCGATCTGGCTGGCCGCACAAAGCAGCCTGAACCAACTCAGCGAGCAGTGTGGCCAGGAGTTTGCGTCCAGCCAGGACGTCACCGAATACATGCAACAGCTGCTGGAGCGCGAGCGCGAAGCGATTGTTGAGCGTGACGAAGTGGGCGCGCGCAAGCGTGACGTCGATGAGGAGATCGAGCGTTTAAGCCAGCCAGGCGGCTCAGAAGATCCGCGTCTGAATGCCTTAGCCGAGCGTTTCGGCGGCGTGCTGTTGTCTGAAATTTACGACGATGTTGGTCTGGACGATGCGCCGTACTTCTCCGCGCTGTACGGTCCATCCCGTAACGCGATTGTGGTGCCGGATCTGTCGCTGATTTCTGACCAGCTTGCAGGGCTGGAAGACTGCCCGGAAGATCTCTACCTCATCGAAGGAGATCCGCAGTCGTTTGATGACAGCGTATTCAGCGTTGACGAGCTGGAAAAAGCGGTGGTGGTGAAAATCGCCGATCGCCAGTGGCGCTATTCGCGCTTCCCGGAACTGCCGCTGTTTGGCCGCGCCGCGCGTGAAAGCCGCATTGAAAGCCTGCATGCCGAGCGCGAAACGCTTTCTGAACGTTTTGCGACCCTGTCGTTTGATGTACAAAAAACGCAGCGTCTGCATCAGGCGTTCAGCCGCTTTATCGGCAGCCATCTGGGCGTGGCCTTTGAGCCCGATCCGGAAGCCGAAATTCGCAAGCTCAACACCCGCCGCGGTGAGCTGGAGCGTGCGCTGGCTAGCCATGAAAATGACAACCAGCAGAGCCGCGTCCAGTTCGAGCAGGCGAAAGAGGGCGTTGCGGCGCTTAACCGCATTCTGCCGCGTCTGAACCTGCTGGCGGACGATACGCTCGCCGACCGCGTGGATGAAATTCAGGAACGACTGGACGAGGCGCAGGAAGCCGCGCGCTTTGTGCAGCAGCACGGCAATCAGCTGGCGAAGCTGGAGCCGATGGTTTCCGTTCTCCAGAGCGACCCGGAACAGTTTGAACAGTTAAAAGAGGATTACGCCTGGTCACAGCAGGTGCAGCGCGAAGCGCGTCAGCAGGCGTTTGCCCTGACGGAAGTGGTGCAACGTCGCGCGCACTTCGGCTACTCCGATTCAGCAGAAATGCTGAGCGGGAACAGCGATCTTAATGAAAAGCTGCGCCAGCGCCTTGAGCAGGCGGAAGCGGAACGTACGCGCGCGCGCGAAGCGATGCGTACTCACGCCGCACAGCTGAGCCAGTACAGTCAGGTGATGGCGTCGTTGAAAAGCTCCTTCGACACCAAGAAAGAGCTGTTAAACGACCTGCATAAAGAGTTGCAGGACATTGGCGTGCGCGCCGACAGCGGTGCAGAAGAGCGGGCACGTATTCGCCGCGATGAGCTGCATGCTCAGCTCAGCAACAACCGTGCGCGTCGTAATCAGCTGGAAAAAGCGCTGACCTTCTGTGAAGCGGAGATGGACAACCTGACGCGTCGCCTGCGCAAGCTGGAACGTGACTATCACGAGATGCGCGAGCAGGTTGTGACCGCGAAGGCGGGCTGGTGCGCGGTGATGCGCATGGTGAAAGACAACAACGTGGAGCGTCGTCTGCACCGCCGCGAGCTGGCGTATCTGTCGGCCGATGAACTGCGTTCTATGTCGGATAAGGCGCTGGGCGCGCTGCGTCTGGCGGTGGCGGATAACGAACACCTGCGCGACGTGCTGCGCATGTCCGAAGATCCGAAGCGTCCTGAGCGCAAAATCCAGTTCTTCGTGGCGGTGTATCAGCACTTGCGCGAGCGTATCCGTCAGGACATCATCCGTACCGACGATCCGGTTGAAGCGATCGAACAGATGGAGATCGAGCTGGGCCGTCTGACGGAAGAGCTGACCTCCCGCGAGCAAAAGCTGGCAATCAGCTCCCGCAGCGTGGCGAATATTATTCGTAAAACCATTCAGCGCGAGCAGAACCGTATCCGTCAGCTGAACCAGGGCCTGCAAAGCGTGTCGTTTGGCCAGGTCAACAGCGTGAGGCTGAACGTGAACGTGCGTGAGGCGCACTCCACGCTGCTGGACGTGTTGTCTGAACAGCATGAGCAGCACCAGGATCTGTTCAACAGTAACCGCCTGACCTTCTCCGAAGCGCTGGCGAAGCTGTATCAGCGTCTGAATCCGCAGATTGACATGGGCCAGCGTACGCCGCAAACCATCGGCGAGGAGCTGCTGGACTACCGCAACTATCTGGAAATGGAAGTTGAGGTTAACCGTGGCTCAGACGGCTGGCTGCGCGCGGAATCCGGTGCGCTCTCTACCGGTGAAGCCATCGGTACCGGTATGTCGATTCTGGTGATGGTGGTGCAGAGCTGGGAAGATGAAGCGCGTCGTCTGCGCGGCAAAGACATCTCTCCATGTCGTCTGCTGTTCCTCGATGAAGCCGCGCGTCTCGACGCCCGCTCCATCGCCACGCTGTTTGAGCTTTGCGAGCGACTCGATATGCAGCTCATCATCGCGGCGCCGGAAAACATCAGTCCGGAAAAAGGGACAACCTATAAGCTGGTGCGTAAGGTGTTCCAGAACAGTGAACACGTGCACGTCGTGGGCCTGCGTGGTTTCGCCCCGCAGCCACCGGAGTCATTACCGGGCACGGCTGACGCCTCTTAACCTGGGGTGCGACAAATAGCGGCGCTCATGCGCCGCTTTTTTTATTCACTTAACTTGTGTTCAGGGCTGCGTTATCTTTAAACTTCTTTACATAAGGCAAGGCAGCAGCGTGTATGCCTTTCTATACTGAAGGAAAGCTCCAGAATACTGGGCATGTCGTGAAAAACAGGGGGCAAGGGATGTTGCTTAAGAAGAATCGTGGTCGTCAGCTGTCTGCGCTGAGTTTGTGCCTGACAGTGATGTTTGCTCCACTGTTTACCGCTCAGGCCGATGAGCCTGAAATTGTACCGACTGACAGCTCCGCGACGATGGGCGCGCAGCCGACGTCGCTGTCACAACCGCTGGATCAGTCTCCGGCGACGGCCATCATGGCCGGCATTAAACCACTGCCGGAAGGCATCGATACTGGATCATTACGTCAGCAGCTTATGACCGGGCTGCCCTCGGGCTATACTCCCGCTTATATTAACCAGCTCACGCTGCTTTACGCTGCGCGCGATATGAAACCGATGTGGGAAAATCGCGAGGCGGTACGTGCCTTCCAGCAGCAGCTGGCTGAAGTGGCGATTGCAGGTTTTCAGCCGCAGTTCACGACCTGGGTTGAACTCCTGACCGATCCTGCCGTGACCGGACAAGCGCGTGACGTGGTGCTGTCTGATGCCATGATGGGCTACTTACAATTTGTTGCGGGGATTTCGGTGAACGGCAACCGCTGGTTATACAGCAGTAAGCCGTACAAGCTGGCGACGCCTGCGCTGTCCGTCATTAACCAGTGGCAGCTGTCGCTGGATAACGGCGAACTGCCGCGCTTTATCGCAAGCCTTGCGCCTGCCCATCCGCAGTATGCCACGATGCATCAGTCGCTTCTTGAGCTGGTTGCGGATTCCCGCCCGTGGCCTCAGCTGCGCGGCACCACAACGCTGCGTCCGGGGCAGTGGAGTAGCGATGTGCCTGCGATCCGCGAAATTATGAAACGCTCCGGCATTCTCGACAGCGGCCCTAAAATTGCGCTGCCCGGTGACGAGACGCAAAATGCGGTCGTCAGCCCGTCGGCGCCGGTAAAAGAGAAAACCGCCGTTGCGTTGAGCAATAAGCCCGCCGCTTACGATCGCGAGCTGGTCGCCGCAGTGAAGCAGTTCCAGGCCGCGCAGGGGCTGGGCGCTGACGGCGTGATTGGTCCATCTACTCGCGACTGGCTGAACGTCTCTCCGGCCCAGCGGGCTGGAGTGCTGGCGTTGAATATCCAGCGCTTGCGCTTGCTGCCGGGCACGTTATCCACCGGCATTATGGTCAACATTCCGGCGTACTCCCTGGTCTACTATCAGGACGGTAGTGAAGTGCTGGCGTCCCGCGTGATTGTCGGCCGACCTGACCGTAAAACGCCAATGATGAGCAGCGCGCTGAATAACGTGGTGGTTAACCCGCCGTGGAACGTGCCGCCGACGCTGGCGCGCAAAGATATTCTGCCTAAGGTCTGGAATGACCCGGGTTATCTGGAGCGACATAACTATACGGTGATGCGTGGCTGGAACAGCAAAGAAGCGATTGACCCCTGGATGGTGGACTGGTCAACGATTACGCCTTCGAACCTGCCGTTCCGTTTCCAGCAGGCACCGGGCGCACATAACTCGCTGGGACGTTACAAATTCAATATGCCAAGTTCGGACGCAATCTATCTGCATGATACCCCGAACCATAATTTGTTCCAGAAAGACGCACGCGCGCTCAGCTCGGGCTGTGTCCGCGTGAACAAGGCCTCTGAGCTGGCAAATATGCTGTTGCAGGATGCAGGCTGGAACGATACGCGGATATCAGATGCGCTGAAGCAGGGAGATACGCGTTACGTCAATATCCGCCACAATATTCCGGTCAATCTTTACTATCTGACGGCGTTTGTAGGGGCAGACGGACGTACCCAGTATCGTACAGATATTTACAATTATGATCTGACAGCGCGATCCGGCGCACAAATTTTGCCAAAAGCGGAACAATTAATCAGGTAAATGAAGTAGTTCGGTAAAAATGATTGTCGTAAGTTATGGTGAATATGAGGCGATCTGGCTGCAAGCCGCGTATTTACTGGGGTTGGGCGCCTTGACGTAACAGGTTTTGCCAGTTATGGTGCCCTTCGTGCGCTAAGCATATTGACAATTTCTTTTACCTGTAGACCTGATTATCATGGACAAATTTGACGCTAATCGCCGCAAATTGCTGGCGTTAGGTGGCGTTGCGCTGGGCGCAGCAGCCATCCTTCCGACGCCAGCATTTGCCACCCTCTCGACACCTCGTCCGCGTATTTTAACGCTCAACAATCTGCATACTGGTGAGACGCTTAAAGCGGAATTTTTCGATGGCAGAGGCTATATTCAGGATGAATTAGCAAGACTCAACCATTTTTTCCGTGATTTCCGCGCGAATAAAATCAAAGCCATCGACCCTGGATTATTCGATCAGCTTTACCGCTTGCAGGGACTGCTGGGGACCAAAAGGCCGGTGCAGCTCATCTCTGGCTATCGCTCTCTGGATACCAACAATGAACTGCGTGCTCACAGCCGTGGGGTAGCGAAAAAAAGCTATCACACCAAAGGGCAGGCGATGGATTTCCATATTGAGGGCGTTTCGTTAGCCAATATTCGCAAAGCGGCGTTATCTATGCGCGCAGGTGGTGTAGGATACTACCCACGTAGCAACTTTGTGCATATTGATACCGGGCCGGTTCGGCACTGGTAATAACGAAACACAGGAGCAGTATGAACTATCGTATTATTCCGGTTACCGCGTTCTCACAGAACTGTTCATTGATCTGGTGTGAACAAACTAAACTGGCCGCGCTTGTTGATCCCGGTGGCGACGCTGAGACAATCAAGCAGGAAGTCGCTGCCAGCGGTGTAACGCTGATGCAGATTTTACTCACCCATGGCCATCTCGACCATGTGGGTGCAGCGGCTGAACTGGCTGAATACTACGGTGTGCCGATTATCGGCCCGGAAAAAGAAGATGAGTTCTGGCTACAGGGATTACCTGCTCAAAGCCGTATGTTTGGCCTGGAAGACTGTCAGCCACTGACACCGGACCGCTGGCTGAACGAAGACGATCGCGTTAACGTAGGGAATGTAACTTTACAGGTGTTGCATTGCCCCGGACATACGCCCGGCCATATTGTCTTCTTTGATGACGTGTCGCGTCTGCTGATTTCCGGTGACGTGATTTTCAAAGGGGGCGTAGGACGCAGTGATTTCCCACGCGGCGATCACGGTCAGCTGATTCAGTCGATTAAGCAGAAGTTATTACCGTTAGGTGATGATGTGACGTTTATCCCTGGACACGGACCAATGTCAACGCTGGGGGATGAGCGGTTGCATAACCCGTTCCTTCAGGATGAAATGCCTGTCTGGTAAACCCGGTAAAATAAAAAAGCCTGCACGATGCAGGCTTTTTTTTAGGGATGCAGGTTACAGCACCGCGACAATGGCTTCGCACAGCGGCGCCATGTTGTCAGGCGTCATACCTGCAACGTTCACGCGGCCAGATGCAACGGCATACACGCCAAACTCTTCACGCAGGCGCAGCACCTGCTCTTTGGTCAAGCCGCTGAAGGAGAACATGCCGTTCTGCTTGATGATGAAGCTGAAGTCACGGTCAGCGCCTTTCTCAGCCAGCGTGTTCACAAACAGCAGACGCATGCGCTGAATGCGCTGACGCATATCGTTCAGCTCTTGCTCCCAGATGGCGCGCAGCGCATCGTTGCTCAGGATCGTCGCGACCACAGACGCACCGTGTGCCGGTGGGTTGGAGTAGTTAGCGCGGATCACGGACTTCATCTGGCTGAATGCGCGATCGACGGTTGCTTCGTCAGCAGCCACCAGCGTACAGGCGCCGACACGCTCGTTATACAGACCAAAGTTCTTGGAATAGGAGCTTGCGACTATCAACTCTTGATGCACGGCGGCGAATGCGCGCAGACCTTCTGCATCTTCTTCCAGACCACGGGCAAAGCCCTGGTAAGCGAAGTCAAACAGCGGCAGCCAGCCTTTTTCAACGGACAGCTTAGCCAGCTGTTCCCACTGCTCAAGCGTAGGATCGATACCGGTTGGGTTATGGCAGCAGCCGTGGAACAGCACCACATCGCCCGCCTGGGCTTCGCTCAGGCTGGCCAGCAGGCCGTCGAAATCCAGCGCGTGGCTGGCTGCGTCGTAGTAGGCGTATTCACGCACTTCCAGACCCGCAGAATTAAACACGCTCTTATGGTTCGGCCAGCTTGGATTGCTTACCCACACACGCTTCACAGAAGTGTTTTTCGCCAGGAAATCTGCCGCCACGCGCAGTGCGCCGGTACCGCCTGGGGTCTGCGCCGTGCGGGCGCGTTTTTCGCTCACAATGGTGCTGCCTTTGCCGAACAGCAGCTCCTGGGTGCAGCGACCAAATTCAGGGATACCATCAATACCGAGGTAGTTTTTGGTGGTTTCGTTTTCCAGCAGATACTGCTCAGCTTTTTTGACGCTGGTCAGTACCGGAGTTTTGCCGGTTTCATCTTTATATACACCAATACCCAGGTTGATTTTGCCAGGGCGGTCGTCGGCGCGAAACAGATCGGCCAGGCCCAGAATTGGGTCGGCAGGAGCGGCAGTAATGTTCTCAAACATGACGAAGTTCCATTGTGATTACAGAAGTGAAATCCGCTATCAGGTTAACGGTAGATTTACAAAATGCCAACCGTTTGCGACGAAAAGCGTGCGGCTTTTCAAAAGTCGCTATTATTTTCTCTCAGGAATAAAAAAACAGGGCCGAAGCCCTGTTCATTAAGCATATAACAACGAGGTGTGCTGATTAGAACTGATAAACCAGACCCAGAGCCACGATGTCGTCGTTGTTGATGCCCAGCTTGTTGTCGTCTTTCAGCTGGTTGATCTGATAGTCAACATAGGTAGACATGTTTTTGTTGAAGTAGTATGTCGCACCAACGTCGATGTAGTTGATGTAGTCTTCGTCACCGATACCTTCTACGTCTTTCGCTTTAGATTTGTAATAAGCGATGGATGGACGCAGACCGAAATCGAACTGGTACTGAGCGACGACAGAGAAGTCCTGAGACTTGTTAGCGAAACCACGGCTGCCCAGACGCGCTGCGTTACGCATTTCGCCATAAATAGCTGCCAGGTAGATGTTGTTCGCGTCATATTTCAGGCCGGTTGCCCACTGTTCAGCTTTGTCACCTTTACCCCATTCCAGCGTCTGCTGGTTGTTGGTACGGTCAGCTGCACCATAAGCACCCACAATGCCGAAGCCTTCGAAATCATAGCTCAGTGAGGTTGCCCAGCCGTCGCCGTTGGAACGTACTGCATCAGTACGCTCGTTTTTGCCCAGGTACTGAACACCAAAGTTCAGACCGTCAACCAGGCCGAAGAAGTTGCTGTTACGGTACGTCGCCAGGCCACCGGTACGGCCAGAGAAGAAGTTATCGCTCGCGCCGGTGTCGCCACCGAACTCAGGGAGCATATCGGTGATGCCGATTGCATCATAGACCAGACCGTAGTTACGACCGTAGTCGAAGGAGCCTGCGTCACCGAATTTCAGACCTGCGAATGCCAGACGGGTTTTGTTGCCGTTCTGTGCATCGCCACCTTCAGAGTTGTTACCCTGGAAGTTGTATTCCCACTGACCGTAGCCAGTCAGCTGATCGTTGATCTGAGTTTCGCCTTTGAAGCCCAGACGTGCGTAAGTGTTGTCGCCATCGTTGCTGTCATTATCGGAGAAGTAATGCAGGCCGACTGCTTTCCCGTAAAGATCTAATTTGTTGCCGTCTTTGTTATAGATTTCAGCAGCGTTTGCTGCACCGGCTACCAGCAGGGCAGGGACTACCACTGCCAGGATATTGCGCTTCATCATTATTTATTACCCTCATTGGTTTTTTTATGACACTCGCCACTGCCGTCAATAATTTCTGTCAATAAATATTTCCGGAACTATTGATGAGAGTTAGGTGTCTTTATGTGTCTGACAGGCATCTTTCCATTCATAGAACCGTTTCGCTACACTGAAAGTGCTACAATCTTCAAAATTCAGTTACCAAAAGAAAATATATGTAACTAAATATGTATTTTTGGGAACTTTGTGAAGCACCTCAAACTTCAGCGCTTTCTGGTGAATTAACCCTCCGCTTTATTCTTATATATATGATTTCCTTATGTTTAATTTAGCTAAAGGTCTTTCGTATAAACAGAAGTTAAACGGCTCATTTTTTCTTATAATCGACAAAAGCCATCCAGATGGCTGTGAGGGTGGTTGTTTTTTGTGCTATTGCGTAAGGATTGTATTAAGCGCCATAAAAATGGAGTTAATTTTTTATCTCAGGGTATTTCGTGGAAACAAAACGTAACAGGTAGAGGTAATCGCGGGGTTGTGGTTTAAAGACGCTTACTTTTGACTGACGAAAACTGACATTGCAGGATAAAATAATGGCCAGCATTTGCTGGCCATTAAGGATTTGGTCGGTTAGAAACTTGCGTTACGCGGTGTGCGTGGGAACGGAATCACATCACGTACGTTCTGAACACCTGTTACGTAAGCAATCAGACGTTCAAAGCCCAGGCCAAAGCCGGAGTGCGGGACGGTGCCGTAGCGACGGAGATCGCGATACCAGCTGTAGTCCGCCGGGTTCAGACCCATCTCCTGCATACGCGCGTCCAGCACATCCAGTCGCTCTTCACGCTGGGAGCCACCGATAATCTCACCGATGCCCGGCGCCAGCACGTCCATCGCGGCAACGGTTTTACCGTCTTCGTTAAGGCGCATATAGAACGCCTTAATGTCTTTCGGATAATTTTTCACCACAACCGGTGCTTTGAAGTGCTTCTCTGCCAGATAACGTTCGTGCTCGGAGGAGAGATCCACGCCCCAGTAAACCGGGTTTTCGAATTTCTCACCGCATTTTTCCAGGATAGCGACCGCGTCGGTGTAATCCACCTGCGCGAAGTCTGCGGAGACGAAGCGCTCAAGACGGGCGATGGCGTCGTTATCGACACGCTCAGCGAAGAATTTCATGTCGTCTGCGCGCTCTTCGAGAACCGCTTTGAACACGTATTTCAGCATCGCTTCTGCCAGGCCTGCCACGTCATTCAGATCGGCAAAGGCCACTTCCGGCTCCAGCATCCAGAATTCCGCCAGGTGACGGCTGGTGTTGGAGTTTTCCGCACGGAAGGTTGGGCCGAAGGTATAGATCTTAGACAGCGCACAGGCGTAGGTTTCGCCGTTCAGCTGGCCAGAAACCGTCAGGAAGGCTTCTTTACCAAAGAAGTCTTTGTCGTAATCCACTTTACCTTCCGGCGTACGCGGCAGGTTTTCCATATCCAGCGTTGAAACGCGGAACATTTCACCTGCGCCTTCGGTATCGGATGCCGTGATCAGCGGAGTAGAAACCCAGAAGTAACCCTGCTCGTCAAAGAAGCGATGCAGCGCCTGCGCCAGCGTATGACGCACGCGGGCAACCGCACCAATCAGGTTGGTGCGCGGACGCAGGTGCGCAACTTCACGCAGATATTCGATGCTGTGACGCTTTGCAGCCATCGGATAGGTGTCCGGATCTTCAACCCAGCCGGTCACTTCCACCGAGGTCGCCTGAATTTCGTAGCTCTGACCCTGGCCCGGAGAGGCCACCACAACACCGGTGACGATCACGGAACAGCCGGTTGTCAGGTGCAGAACGTCATCATTGTAATTGGGCAGAGAATTATTAATGACGGCCTGTACAGGATCAAAGCAGGAACCGTCATAGACGGCGAGGAAGGAGATGCCAGCTTTAGAATCTCGGCGAGTACGCACCCATCCGCGCACGGTGACCTCCTGGTCAACGGCGACACGGCCCTGGAGTACGTCGGCTACAGGCACAACGCTCATAATATTCTCTCTGTTAATAGTCGGAAAAAATAAACACTTGTCCGCCCTTATAGGGGGGATATCTATGTTACCTGCCATCCGCTATCAGACAAGTAAATTTCACCGTCTTGAGAGAAGAAATAAGAAATAAATAAGAGAAGGGGAGCCATGAAGGCTCCCCCGAAGCCGTTAACTGGCTTTTTTAACCTGAGGCAGATCGAAGGCTTTACGTAATGCGCGGACAAACGCTTTGTCATGGCAGATGGTTTTGCCAGGGCTGTCGGAGAGCTTCGCGACCGGCTTACCGTTACATTCCACCAGTTTTATAACGATGTTCAGCGGTTTCACCTGAGGGATATCACAGGTTAACCGCGTACCAATCCCGAAACTCAGGTTCACCCGCGATGAGAAATGGCGATAAAGGACGACGGCTTTTGCCAGGTCAAGGTTATCAGAGAAGACCAGCACCTTACTCATTGGGTCGATACCCAGCTTTTCGTAATGGGCGATGGCTTTCTCACCCCATTCAACCGGGTCCCCGGAATCATGGCGTAACCCCTGGTAGCGTTCGGCAAACTCAGGGCCAAAGTCGCGCAGGAATGCGTCCATGGTAATGCAGTCGGTAAGGGCAATACCCAGCCGATCCGGGTATTCCTCTAGCCACGCGGCGAGGGCGGCGCGCTGGCTGTTGGCAAGGTCAGGGCTGATCTGCTGGTGCGCCTGGAACCATTCGTGCGCCTGGGTGCCCATCGGCGTTAAATCAAGGCGACGTGCCAGATCGTAGTTACTGGTGCCAACGAACCACGGCTCCTGTTGCAGACGTCTGACAATGGCTTCCTGAACCTCGCGAGAGAAGCGGCGGCGCGTGCCAAAGTCCATCAGACGGAAGCGGGACATATCCAGCCCTTCGGTCAGTCTGGAAAACTCAACGAGTTTATTCTCCAGAGCGGCAACCGCCTGCGTCACACCGGTTTCAGGGGAGCGATAGCGGTGGGCCAGCTCGCTGATCACGGCCAGAAGCGGCACTTCCCACATGATCACCTCGCGCCACGGGCCGGTCAGACGAATGTCCAGCTTGCCGTTATCATTGGTGACGGTGACCTGTTCCGGCTTATAGCGGAACTCACGCAGCCAGTTCAGATAGTCCGCTTTAAAGAAAGGCAGGCCTGAAAGCCACTGATATTCGTCATCGGTGAGCGCCAGATGCTGCATGGCCTCGACCTGTTCACGAATGGAATCTGCGTAGATACCCAGCAAGTCGTCACCCCGGCAGCGAAATTCCGCCGCAACATGGACATCATGATAGTGGTGAAACACGGCTTGCTGCATATGCAGCTTGTACGCGTCGGTATCCAGCAACGTATGCAGAACCGGAGAAGCGAATTGAGTCATAGGTGCGCTGTAGCATCCTCTCACGGGAGCGTTTAGTACAATAAACAACTCCGGAGTATACCCTGTTTAGTGATTTATTGAACCCCGATCACAACATAAGCACACTTTATGGTCGAGAGCATTTCGTGCCCCGTGTTATAAAAATGTAGCTAAAAAGGGCGTTGTGCCTGAAAAGATGAACATTCTGCATAGCGCGTTTTACACAACAGGAATATATTGAATCGTTACTCGACAAACGATGCATAAGGTTTTCTATGACACAACAGCCACAAGCTAAATACCGCCACGACTACCGTGCGCCGGAATACCTGATAAGCGATATCGATCTGACTTTCGACCTGGATGCCACAAAAACCGTCGTGACGGCGGTAAGCCAGGTGACGCGCCAGAGCGCGACAGCCGTGCCGCTGCGTCTGGATGGTGAAGACCTGACGCTGGTTTCCCTGCATATTAACGATGAAGTCTGGTCAGACTATAAAGAAGAAGGCAACCAGCTGGTCATCGACAACCTGCCGGAACGCTTTACCCTGCGCATCGTGAATGAAATTAGCCCTGCCGCCAATACCGCGCTGGAAGGGCTTTACCAGTCAGGCGTAGCCCTGTGTACCCAGTGTGAAGCCGAAGGTTTCCGCCACATTACCTGGTATCTTGATCGCCCGGACGTCCTGGCGCGCTTTACCACCAAAATTATTGCCGACAAAACGCTGTACCCGTACCTGCTCTCCAACGGCAACCGGATTGGCGAGGGGGAAATGGAGAATGGCCGTCACTGGGTACAGTGGCAGGATCCGTTCCCGAAACCCTGCTATCTGTTTGCGCTGGTGGCGGGAGATTTCGATGTTCTCCGCGACACCTTTAAAACGCGCTCTGGCCGTGAAGTCGCGCTGGAGCTGTTCGTGGATCGTGGCAACCTTGACCGCGCACCGTGGGCAATGACCTCTCTCATCAACTCCATGAAGTGGGATGAAACGCGCTTTGGTCTCGAATATGACCTCGACATCTATATGATTGTTGCTGTCGATTTCTTCAACATGGGCGCGATGGAGAATAAAGGTCTTAACATCTTTAACTCCAAATACGTGCTGGCGCGTACCGATACCGCCACGGATAAAGATTACCTCGATATCGAACGCGTTATCGGCCACGAATATTTTCATAACTGGACCGGGAACCGCGTCACCTGTCGCGACTGGTTCCAGCTGAGCCTGAAAGAGGGCTTAACCGTCTTCCGCGATCAGGAGTTCAGCTCCGATCTGGGATCGCGGGCGGTGAACCGCATCAACAACGTGCGCACTATGCGTGGTCTGCAATTTGCAGAAGATGCCAGCCCAATGGCCCACCCGATCCGCCCGGATAAAGTCATTGAGATGAATAACTTCTACACCCTGACGGTGTATGAAAAAGGCGCTGAAATTATCCGCATGATCCACACCCTGCTGGGCGAAGAGAATTTCCAGAAAGGGATGCAGCTTTACTTCGAGCGTCACGACGGCAGTGCGGCCACCTGCGACGATTTTGTTCAGGCGATGGAAGACGCCTCTAACGTGGATCTGTCTCATTTCCGCCGCTGGTACAGCCAGGCCGGTACGCCGATTGTGACGGTCAAAGACGACTACAACCCGGAAACCGAGCAGTACACGCTGACCATCAGCCAGCGCACACCGCCAACGGCGGAGCAGGAAGAGAAACATCCGCTGCACATTCCGTTCAGCGTTGAGCTGTACGACAACGAAGGCAATGTGATCCCGTTACAGAAGGGCGGTCACCCGGTGCATAACGTGCTGAACGTGACCCAGGCAGAGCAGACCTTTATCTTCGATAACGTCTATTTCCAGCCCGTTCCCGCCCTGCTGTGCGAATTCTCCGCGCCGGTGAAACTCGAATACAAGTGGAGCGATCAGCAGCTGACGTTCCTGATGCGTCACGCGCGCAACGATTTCTCGCGCTGGGATGCGGCACAAAGTCTGCTGGCGACCTACATCAAGCTGAACGTCAACCGTTACCAGCAGGGCCAGCCGTTGACGCTGCCGGTTCATGTGGCAGACGCGTTCCGTGCCATCCTGCTGGATGAGAACATTGACCCGGCGCTGGCGGCTGAAATTTTAACGCTGCCGTCTGCGACTGAAATCGCCGAGCTGTTTGACATCATTGATCCGATTGCCATCGTCGCCGTGCGTGAAGCGCTGACCCGCACGCTGGCGACCGAACTGGCAGATGAGTTCCTCGCCATTTACAACGCCAACAAGCTGGACGCGTATCGGGTGGAACATGCGGATATCGGTAAACGTTCCCTGCGCAATACCTGCCTGCGCTATCTGGCGTTTGGTGAGGCAGAGCTGGCGAACACGCTGGTCAGCAAGCAGTACCACGAAGCCGATAACATGACGGATGCCCTGGCCGCGCTGGCTGCAAGCGTTGCCGCCGACCTGCCGTGCCGCGATGCGCTGATGCAGGAGTACGACGACAAGTGGTATCAGGATGGTCTGGTGATGGACAAGTGGTTCATCCTTCAGGCCACCAGTCCGGCAGCCGATGTACTCAGCAAAGTACGTAGCCTGCTGAAGCACCGTTCGTTCACCATGAGCAACCCGAACCGCGTCCGCTCTCTGATTGGTGCCTTCGCCAGCAGCAACCCGGCCGCGTTCCATGCCGAAGACGGCAGCGGTTATCAGTTCATGGTTGAAATGCTGACCGAGCTGAACAGCCGTAACCCGCAGGTGGCGTCTCGTCTGATTGAGCCGCTGATCCGCCTGAAACGTTACGATGCGCAGCGTCAGGCGAAAATGCGCGCCGCGCTTGAGCAGCTGAAAGGGCTGGAAAATCTGTCTGGCGATCTGTACGAGAAGATTGCTAAGGCCTTAGCGTAATAAAAAATTGCCCGGTGGGCAGGTAAAAGCAAAACGGCAACCTCGGTTGCCGTTTTTAGTTTTTTCTCCCTCTCCCTGTGGGAGAGGGCCGGGGTGCGGGCATCAGGCATTAGCTTTAATCAACACCCGTTCACTTACCCCACGCTTCATCACCCGATCCAGCACTTCGGCTTCCAGCTCCCCCAGTCGGGCCGATCCCACGCGGCGAGGACGCGGAATATCTACCGTCAGATCCAGACCAATTTTACCTTCTTCTATTAACAGCACCCTGTCTGCCATTGCCACGGCTTCACTGACATCATGCGTCACCAGCAGCACCGTAAAGCCGTGCGTCTGCCATAGGGTTTCAATCAGATCCTGCATTTCGATCCGCGTCAGGGCATCAAGCGCGCCGAGCGGTTCATCAAGCAGCAGCAGGCCGGGACGATGAATCAGCGCGCGTGCCAGCGCTACGCGCTGCTTTTGTCCACCCGACAGGGCCGCAGGCCACTCTCCCGCGCGATTCTCCAGCCCTACCGCAGCGAGTGCCTGCCGGGCGTCCTCCCGCCAGCTGCCCTTCAGGCCCAGCCCGACGTTATCCATCACCGTTTTCCACGGCAGCAGACGCGCATCCTGAAACATCATGCGCGTATCATCCTGAATCGTGGCCAGCGGCGTAGTGCCTGCCAGAATGTCACCGCTGTTTGGCGCTTCCAGCCCGGCTAAAAGACGCAGCAGGGTACTCTTGCCGCCACCGCTGCGGCCGACAACGGCAACAAACTGTCCGGCAGGAATGTGCAGATCCAGTGCATTCAGAATGGTGTTGTCGCCGTAGCGTTTGGTCACGCCGTTCAGCAGTAACGGTGTTCCCTGGTTCAGTCGTGCAGTATTCATGCTTTCGCCTCCTGAGCGGTGTAGGCCGGGTTCCAGCGCAGCCAGCTACGTTCCAGCCACTGGGCGCTGACGTCCGCAAGTTTGCCGAGCAGGGCATAAAGGATAATGGCAACCACCACCACGTCCGTTTGCAGGAACTCGCGGGCGTTCATGGCCAGATAACCAATGCCGGAGTTAGCCGAAATGGTTTCCGCCACGATCAGGGTTAGCCACATCAGGCCGAGCGCAAAACGCACCCCAACCATAATGGAGGGCAGGGCGCCCGGCAGGATCACATGGGTAAACAGGGCAAAACCTGACAGGCCATAGCTGCGGGCCATCTCAACCAGACCGCGATCGATATTGCGGATCCCATGCCAGGTATTGATATAAATCGGGAATAACGTTCCCAGCGCCACGAGGAAAATTTTGGCGCTCTCATCAATGCCAAACCACAAAATAACCAGCGGGATAAGCGCCAGATGCGGCACGTTACGCAGCATCTGAACGGAGGTATCCAGCAGCCGCTCACCCCAGCGGGACAGGCCGCTGATCAGCCCCAGCGTCAGGCCGATGCTTCCGCCAATCGAAAAGCCGATTACCGCGCGCCAGGAGCTGATGGCAAGATGTTGCCACAGCTCACCGCTGGCGCTGAGCGACCAGAACGCTTCCACAACGCCCTCCGGAGAGGGCAAAATGCGGCTCGACAGCCAGCCAGTTGAAGACGCCAGTTGCCAGACGAGGACAATGCCGACGGGCAGAAACCACGGCGCGGCGCGCAGTAGCCATTTTTGTGCGGTTGCAGACATGGTGGCTCCTTAGCTTTGCGCGACTTTTCTCGGGATAAACGCGTTCGCCACGGCTTCGCCCTGTAACTGAAGCTGGCGTGGCTGCGGAATTTCCGGGATAGCGACATCCAGGTGCGGGAACAGCAGTTCACCCACCTTGTACGCCTCCTCCAGATGCGGGTAGCCAGACAGGATAAAGCTGTCGATCCCCAGCGCCGCGTATTCATTAATGCGTGCCGCTACGGTTGGACCGTCGCCGACCAGCGCCGTGCCGGCGCCGCCGCGCACCAGACCCACCCCGGCCCACAGGTTCGGGCTGATCTCAAGATTTTCACGCTTGCCGTTGTGCAGGGAGGCCATCCGGTGCTGGCCCACGGAGTCGGTTTTGGCAAACGCCGCCTGTGCTTTGGCGATAGTGTCGTCGTCCAGATGAGCGATCAGACGGTCGGCGGCTTGCCAGGCCTCGTCGTTGGTTTCGCGGACGATCACGTGCAGGCGAATACCAAAGCGTACCGTACGGCCATGTTCTGCGGCTTTAGCGCGTACCTGAGCAATTTTCTCTTTCACCAGCTCCGGTGGTTCGCCCCAGGTCAGATAGAGATCGACCTGCTCGGCCGCCAGCTCCTGCGCCACGTCCGACGATCCGCCAAAATAGAGGGGAGGGCGCGGCTGCTGTACCGGCGGGAAGTAGAGCTGCGCATCGCGAACGTGGATATGTTTCCCTTCGAAGGTGACGGTTTCCCCTTCCAGCAGACGTCGCCAGACGCGGGTGAACTCTGCGGAGGCTTCATAGCGTTCGGTATGATCGAGGAAAACGCCATCCCCCGCCAGCTCCTGCGGATCGCTGCCCGTCACAAGGTTGAACAGCGCACGGCCGTTGGAAAGCCTGTCCAGCGTTGCCGCCTGACGCGCCGCGACGGTGGGCGACACCACGCTCGGGCGCAAGGCTACCAGGAATTTCAGGCGCTGGGTGACGGGGATCATTGACGCGGCAACCAGCCACGCATCCTCACATGAACGGCCCGTCGGGATCAGCACCCCGGTAAAACCGATGCGGTCTGCCGCCTGGGCGATCTGCTGTAGGTAGCCGTGATCGACCGGGCGGGCGCCTTCTTCTGTGCCAAGATAGTGTCCATCACCGTGGGTGGGTAAAAACCAGAAAAGATTCAGACTCATGATTTTTTTCCTTCAATGCCAGCGGGTTGCCAGATGCGTTCGCGAATATTCACCTGCTTTGGAACCAGGCGGTTTTGATAAAAGAGGTCTGCCGTTTGCTGCTGGAGAGCGGCAACGTGGGCGTCAACCGGTGCTATGGTGGTGGGAGGACGGTGGTCAAGATAGGTGGCGATCACCGGTTCAGGCAGGCCCATGGTTTTTGCCAGCAGCGTGATGCTCTGCTGACGCTGGCTTTGGGTCAGCGCATCGGCCTGAGAGAAGGTATCCAGCACCTGCTGAATAAATGCGCCATTTTTCTCAGCGTAAGGACGTGCCGCCAGGTAGAACGAACCGGTCTGCTTCAGGGTGGTGCCGTCTTTCAGCACCCGCACACCGCCCTGCAACAGTGCGGCGGAGTAGTACGGATCCCAGATAGCCCAGGCATCAACATTTTTTTGCTGAAACGCCGCGCGCGCATCGGCAGGCGTCAGGTAAACGGGCTGGATATCGGTGAATTTTAGGCCGGCCTCCTGCAACGCGCGCAGCAGCAGGTTGTGCGAGCTTGAACCTTTCTGGAAAGCAACCTTATGGCCTTTGAGGTCGGCGACGCTTTTGATCTCGCTGTTTTCGGGCACCAAAATAACCTCTGCCTTCGGCTTGGCGGGCTCAACGCCAACGTAAACCAGATCCGCCCCGGCAGCCTGCGCAAAGATCGGCGGGATATCGCCGGTGCTGCCTAAATCAATACTCCCGACGTTCAGCGCCTCCAGCATCTGTGGTCCGGCAGGGAACTCGACCCATGAGAATTTGGTCTCCGGGAAACGCTTCTCCAGCAACGCATGGCTTTTCGCCAGCACCATGCTGACGCTGCCTTTCTGATAACCGATACGCAGGCTCTCCGGCGCTTTCACCGTCGCCTGAGCCAGCGACGCCACTGCCAGCAGACCTGCCAGCCCGATACGGGTAACTGTTTTAAACATGCGCCACTCCTTGTGATTGATGAAATGCCGCCGCGTGGCGATCCCGACGGTTCAGGGCGTGCCAGAAGGTTTCAAGCGCGCTGTCGAGGCGGGTTTGCAGATTCGGCGTGAAATGCGGTTTATGCTGGTAGTCGATTACCTGTGAGTCGTCAGCGAAGACGCCATGCAGGATCTCCTGTGCTTTCAGCGCGTTCAGAACCGGCTTGAGGGCATAATCCACCGCCAGTAAATGGGCTACCGTACCGCCTGTGGCCAGCGGCAGGACGACCTTACCGTCCAGCGCACGTTCGGGCAGCAGATCGAGGAGCGTTTTCAGTGCGCCGGAAAAAGAAGCTTTATAAATCGGTGTCGCGACGACCAGCCCGTCAGCACTCTTAAGCTGTTCGATCAGGGTTTTCACCGCCGGGCTGTCGAAACGGGCGTAGAGCAGATCTTCAGGCGCGAAATTGTGCAAATTCCAGTGACACACTTCGACATCCAGAGCATTAAGCTTTTCGCGAGCGTATTCCAGCAGTGCGCTGGAGCGAGAGGGGAAGCGGGGGCTTCCGGCCAGGGTAATGACGCGCATGGTTGCTCCTTATAACTAATTGTTTGCTTTTATCTAACATTCATAACAATTTTCAGGAGTGTGACATTGCGTGGTTATTCCACTAAATGATTTATCCTCAGGATGAATGCAGAAAAATGCATAAGAAGCGAACCGATAAGTAAACGATTGCGTTTTACGTGGCTTTTTTTGCCACAGGTCAATTCCCTTTCCGGGCGGGATCGCACATAATCCCCTCCCGGTTTGCACACCGGGAATCCAGGAGAGTTCATGTACTACCCCTTCGTTCGTAAAGCCCTTTTCCAGCTCGATCCTGAGCGCGCTCATGAATTTACATTTCAGCAGTTACGCCGTATTACAGGAACGCCTCTGGCCGCGCTGGTGCGTCAAAACGTGCCGGAAAAACCAGTTCAGTGCATGGGCCTGACTTTCAAAAATCCACTGGGCCTGGCGGCCGGTCTGGACAAAAATGGCGAATGCATTGATGCACTCGGTGCGATGGGCTTTGGCTCGATCGAAATCGGGACGGTAACGCCGCGTCCGCAGCCGGGAAATGACAAGCCACGCCTGTTTCGCCTGGTTGAAGCCGAAGGGCTGATCAACCGCATGGGCTTTAATAACCTTGGCGTCGATCATCTGGTTGAGAACGTTAAGAAAGCCCATTTTGATGGCGTGCTGGGTATAAATATTGGCAAAAATAAAGACACGCCGGTCGAGCAGGGTAAAGATGACTATCTGATTTGTATGGAAAAAGTCTATGCCTATGCCGGTTATATTGCGGTGAATATTTCCTCGCCTAACACCCCAGGGCTGCGTTCATTACAATATGGCGAAGCGCTCGACGATCTTCTTAGCGCCATTAAAAATAAACAAACGGCGCTACAGGCGATCCACCATAAATATGTTCCGGTCGCGGTTAAGATCGCCCCGGATCTTTCGGCAGAAGAATTGATCCAGGTTGCCGACAGTTTAGTTCGCCATAATATTGATGGTGTGATTGCGACCAATACGACACTCGATCGCTCTCTCGTTCAGGGAATGAAAAACTGTGACGAAGCGGGTGGATTAAGTGGCCGTCCGGTACAATTAAAAAGCACCGAAATTATTCGCGCACTCTCCGCGGAATTAAAAGGCCAGCTGCCGATTATTGGCGTGGGTGGCATTGACTCCGTCATCGCTGCACGTGAGAAGATGGCGGCAGGCGCATCGCTGGTGCAAATTTATTCCGGCTTTATTTTTAAAGGGCCGCCGCTGATTAAAGAAATCGTCACGCATATCTAATCTTTTCTCTTAATCAGACAACCAGGGCTTTATTTCCAGCCCTGGTTGTTTTATATTCCGTCATTGTTGCTTATTTAGACATTATAGTCTTTTATTACTAGTGTTATAAGCGAAGCGGCAAACAGGACATTTTTAGTACAGGACGTTTAGGGGACGGGAGAGAAACATGCGAATTAAACCTGACGATAACTGGCGCTGGTATTTTTGTGAAGAGCATGACCGTATGATGCTCGACTTAGCCAATGGCATGTTGTTTCGCTCTCGTTTTGCGCGCCGAATGTTAACCCCAGACGCGTTTGCTCCCTCAGGCTTTTGCGTTGACGATGCTGCACTCTATTTCTCTTTCGAAGAAAAATGCCGCGAGTTCGATCTCTCCAAAGAACAGCGCGCTGAACTAGTATTAAATGCACTGGTGGCGATCCGTTTCCTGAAACCGCAAATGCCGAAAAGCTGGCATTTCCTTGCGCACGGCATGAGCTGGACCCCGGCTATCGGCGATGCGGCGAGCGTCAATCTGAGCGATACCGAAGAGGAGGTGAATTTGCTGGTGGTTGAACCCGGTGAAAACGCTGCGCTCTGTTTGCTGGCCCAACCCGGCGTGACCATTGCCGGGCGAGTTATGCAGTTAGGTGATGCCATCAAAGTGATGAACGACAGGCTGAAGCCACAGCTGCGCGTTGATTCCTTCAGCCTCGAACAGGCGGTTTAAGCTTCCAGCTGTACGGATGTTTTCGGGACACAGCTACAGCACAGGATCGTGCCGTCACCGCCAATCGCAGATTTCTTCAGGGCACTCACTTCACCATCGACCAGTTTAATGCGACAGCATCCGCAAATCCCCGCGCGACAGGAATACGGTACGCGGATACCCGCCTGTTCCAGTTGTTCCAGTAGCACCTGCTGATTGTTACCACGGATAACTTTGCCTTCCCAGTGAATATCCACCGCGGAAGCGACGTTGGTTACCACGTCAACCATCTCTTCTTCCTGACCTGCGCCGTACACCCTGGCAGGCCCGCGGGTAAGGATCTCGATCTCGTCGCCCACGCGGATCACACCGCTGGAGCGGGGGATCAGGTTCTGGCCGAAGTCGACATCACCTTTATCCTGCGCGGTGCGAAATGACTGCAAGGTTTTTAGCGGTTCACCGGAAGGATGCTTCTGGCCTTTCTCCGGGCTAATGGTGGTGAGAATACAGCGGCTGCACGGTTTCACCACGTCAAAAATAACGCTGCCGATGCGGATGACTTTCCAGGTATCTTCATCCCAGGCCTCCGCTCCGGTCACCACCAGATTCGGGCGAAACTGCTCCATCTGCACGCTGGCTTTGCAACGTTTTTGTAAATCTCGCAGCGAGGCCTCGCTGGTCAGCAGAAAGGGAAAACCATCCGCGAAGGAGAGGGGAACCGCATCGTGGCGCTTCACGCGACGGGTCAGCGCAGGCCCAACCCAGCGCAGCTGAACGTCACGGGAGAAAAAGCCGCTGAGCCACTGGTTAATGTTATCCGGCGCGATACGCGCGGTAAAATGATTGCCCCACACTTCCGTTGGCGCATCAAGCGGCGCAAAATCAGCAAAGCGGATCACGACGCTTGAACCGTCTGGCGCGGTCAAATGCAGCCCGTCATGAAGCGGGGAAGGCGTAAAGCGAACCATCTGCGGGAACTGACGTGCGGTGATAAACGTACCGTCAGGCTCGGTGACCATAAAAATACGATCGAAGGCGAATCCGCTCATATCGGCCAGCGCGTGAGTCACGCCGATACCGCGCATCGATTTCACCGGATGAATAAAAAGCCTGGATAACGTCGCCACTACACACTCCCGCTAAAGAAAATAAGCCTTCAACTTTATGACATACACGCCATATTAGCTATAATGCGCGACAATTTTCTATGAGTAAAAGTGACGATATGAATTCTCTGTTTGCCAGTACGGCCCGTGGGCTGGAAGAGCTGTTAAAAACTGAACTGGAAGCCCTGGGCGCGAAAGAGTGCCGGGTGGTTCAGGGTGGTGTCCATTTTGAGGGCGACACGCGGCTTATTTACCAGAGCCTGATGTGGAGCCGTCTGGCGTCGCGCATCATGCTGCCGATGAAAGAGTGCAAGGTCTACAGCGATCTTGATCTCTACACCGGCGTACAGATGATCGACTGGACAGAGATCTTCACCCCGGACGCCACCTTTGCGGTGCATTTCAACGGCGTCAACGATGAGATTCGCAACAGCCAGTACGGTGCCCTGCGCGTTAAGGATGCCATTGTGGACTGCTTCACGCGTCGTAATAAAGAACGTCCGAACGTTGACCGTGAAAACCCGGATCTGCGTATCAACGTCTGGCTGAACGGCGATACGGCCAGTATTTCCCTTGATCTGAGCGGCGCAGGCCTGCATCTGCGCGGTTATCGCGATCGAACCGGGATGGCGCCGATCAAAGAAACGCTGGCTGCCGCTATCGTGATGCGCTCCGGATGGCAGCCAGGTACGCCGCTGCTCGATCCGATGTGCGGTTCCGGTACGCTGCTGATTGAAGCCGCGATGCTGGCCACCGACCGTGCGCCAGGGCTGCACCGCGGCCACTGGGGCTTCAAAGGCTGGGCACAGCACGATGAGGCCATCTGGAAAGAGGTCAAAGACGATGCGCAGACCCGCGCCCGTAAAGGGCTGGCGGAATACACCTCTCACTTTTACGGTTCGGACAGCGATGCACGGGTGATTGAACGTGCGCGCAGCAACGCCCGTCGTGCCGGTATCGGCGAGCTGGTCACCTTCGAGGTGAAAGACGTGGCGAACCTGACCAACCCGTTGCCAAAAGGCCCGTACGGTACGGTGATCAGCAACCCGCCGTATGGTGAGCGTCTGGACAGCGAGCCGGCGCTGATTGCACTGCACAGCCTGCTGGGCCGCAACATGAAAGCGCATTTCGGCGGCTGGAACCTCTCCCTGTTTAGCGCCTCGCCGGAGCTGCTGAGCTGCCTGCAATTGCGTGCCGATCGCCAGTTCAAGGCGAAAAACGGCCCGCTGGACTGCGTGCAGAAAAACTACCATCTGGCAGAGATAGCGGCGGATAGCAAACCGTCAGGCGTGGCGGAAGATTACGCCAACCGCCTGCGCAAAAACCTGAAGAAATTTGAGAAGTGGGCAAAGCAGGAAGGCATCGAATGTTATCGCCTGTACGACGCTGACCTGCCGGAATACAACGTGGCGGTTGACCGCTATGCGGACTGGGTAGTGGTTCAGGAATACGCCCCGCCGAAAACTATCGATGCGCAAAAAGCGCGTCAGCGTATGCTGGATGTGATTGCGGCCACCATCGCCGTACTCGGCATTTCGCCAAACAAGCTGGTGCTGAAAACCCGTGAGCGTCAGAAAGGCAAAAACCAGTATCAGAAGATGGGCGAGAAGGGTGACTTCATCGAAGTGGGCGAATATAACGCGCGCCTGTGGGTTAACCTGACCGACTACCTTGATACCGGTCTGTTCCTCGACCACCGTATCGCCCGCCGCATGCTGGGCCAGATGAGCAAGGGCAAAGACTTCCTGAACCTGTTCTCCTATACCGGTAGCGCCAGCGTTCATGCGGGGCTTGGCGGCGCGCGTAGCACCACCACGGTAGATATGTCACGAACTTATCTGGAGTGGGCAGAGCGCAACCTGCGTCTTAACGGCTTAACCGGTCGTCAGCATCGCCTGTTACAGGCCGACGTGCTGGGCTGGCTGCGCGATACCGACGAGCAGTTTGACCTGATCTTTATCGATCCGCCGACCTTCTCTAACTCCAAGCGTATGGAGGATAGCTTTGACGTTCAACGCGATCACCTGCGCCTGATGACCGACCTGAAGCGCCTGCTGCGTAAAGGCGGCACCATTATGTTCTCGAACAACAAGCGCGGATTCCGCATGGATCACGACGGCCTGGCCGAACTGGGACTGAAAGCACAAGAAATCAGCCAAAAAACGCTGTCTCAGGACTTTGCCCGTAACCGTCAAATCCACAACTGCTGGCTGATTTCCGCGGTCTGAAAGGAAAAATAAATGTCTTTAATTAGTATGCACGGCGCGTGGCTCTCTTTCAGCGACTCACCGCTTCTCGATAATGCAGAGCTGCATATCGAAGATAACGAGCGCGTCTGTCTGGTGGGCCGTAACGGCGCAGGTAAATCGACGCTGATGAAAATCCTCAACCGTGAGCAGGGGCTGGATGATGGACGTATTGTTTACGAGCAGGATCTGATCGTCTCTCGTCTGCAACAGGATCCGCCGCGTAACGTCACCGGCAGCGTTTACGATTTTGTGGCCGAAGGGATTTCAGAGCAGGCGGAATACCTCAAGCGTTACCACGAGATTTCGCATCTGGTGATGACGGACCCGAGCGACAAGAATCTCAACGAGCTGGCAAAAGTGCAGGAGATGCTCGATCACCACGGTCTGTGGCAGCTGGAAAACCGCATTAATGAAGTGCTGGCCCAGCTTGGCCTGGAAGCGGATATGGAGCTGTCGGCGCTCTCCGGCGGCTGGCTGCGTAAAGCGGCGCTGGGCCGTGCCCTGGTGAGCGGGCCTAAGGTGCTGCTGCTGGACGAACCGACGAACCACCTGGATATCGAAGCGATTGACTGGCTGGAAGGGTTCCTGAAAACCTTTAACGGCACCATTATCTTCATCTCCCACGACCGTTCGTTCATCCGCAATATGGCCACGCGCATTGTCGACCTCGACCGCGGCAAGCTGGTGACTTATCCGGGCGATTACGATACCTATCTACTGGAGAAAGAAGAGAACCTGCGCGTCGAAGAGCTGCAAAACGCCGAGTTCGACCGCAAGCTGGCACAGGAAGAGGTCTGGATCCGTCAGGGCATCAAAGCCCGTCGTACCCGTAACGAAGGCCGCGTTCGCGCCCTCAAGGCGATGCGCCGCGAACGTAGCGAACGCCGTGAAGTCATGGGGAGCGCCAAAATGCAGGTTGAAGAGGCGTCCCGCTCGGGCAAGATTGTCTTCGAAATGGAGAACGTGAATTATTCGGTTGACGGCAAAGTGCTGGTAAACGATTTCTCCGCTCAGGTTCAGCGCGGCGACAAAATTGCGCTGATCGGCCCGAACGGGTGCGGTAAAACCACGCTGCTGAAACTGATGCTCGGTCAGCTCCAGGCCGACAGCGGTCGTATCCACTGCGGTACCAAACTGGAAGTGGCGTACTTCGACCAGCACCGCGCAGAGCTGGATCCAGACCGTACGGTGATGGATAACCTCGCTGAGGGCAAACAGGAGGTCATGGTTAACGGCAAGCCGCGTCACGTGCTGGGCTACCTTCAGGACTTCCTGTTCCACCCGAAACGCGCCATGACGCCGGTGCGCGCGCTGTCCGGCGGTGAGCGTAACCGTCTTTTGCTGGCGCGTTTGTTCCTGAAACCCAGTAACTTATTGATTCTCGATGAACCGACTAACGATCTGGATGTCGAAACGCTGGAACTGCTGGAAGAGTTGATTGATGGTTATCAGGGAACCGTGATGCTGGTCAGCCACGATCGTCAGTTTGTCGATAACACCGTGACCGAGTGCTGGATCTTCGAAGGCGAAGGACGCATCGGGCAATATGTAGGCGGCTATCATGACGCGCGTGGACAGCAATCACAGTCGCTGGCGCAAAAACAGGCGAAGACCAAAAATGTCGCTGAACCTGTTGTTGCAAAAGCAGAAACTGTCAAAAAGTCTCCTGCTAAAATGAGTTATAACTTGCAGCGCGAGCTGGAGGGGCTGCCGCAGCGTCTGGAAGAGCTGGAAGCTGCACTGGAAGCACTGCAAATCCAGGTCGCTGATGCGTCATTCTTTACGCAGCCTCACGACTATACTCAGAAAGTATTGGCTGAACTCTCCCAGGCTGAACAGGCGCTGGAAGAGGCATTTGAGCGCTGGGAGTACCTTGAGTCTCTGAAAAACGGCGCATAAACAGGGATAATCTATGTGTGACCAGCACCATGCCGATCGGCATATATTATGCTCGCAATGCGATATGCTCGTGGCGTTGCCAGAGCTTGGTCACGGACATAAGGCTGCCTGCCCGCGCTGCGGCGCTACGCTGACGACCGAGTGGGACGCGCCAAGGCAGCGTCCTACGGCTTATGCGCTGGCAGCCTTATTCATGTTACTGCTCTCCAATCTCTTCCCTTTCATCTATATGAAAGTAGGTGGGATGACCAGCCAGGTAGATTTACTGGAAATTCCTGGCGTGATGTTCTCGGAAGATTACGCCAGCCTTGGCACCTTCTTTCTTCTGTTCGTGCAGATCGTCCCGGCTTTTTGCCTGGTCGTCATTCTGCTGCTGGTCAACCGCGTCAGGATGCCCACTGTCCTTAAAATCAAACTCGCGCGGATCCTTTTCCAGCTGAAAAGCTGGGGGATGGCGGAAATTTTTCTCGCGGGTATCCTGGTCAGCTTCGTGAAGCTGATGGCCTACGGCGATGTGGGGATTGGCAGCAGCTTTATTCCGTGGTGTCTGTACTGCGTGCTGCAACTGCGCGCGTTCCAGTGCGTGGACCGACGCTGGGCCTGGGACGATATTGCCCCGGCGCCGACGCTCTCGCAGACGGTAAAGGTGGGCGTACCGGGTATCCGTCAGGGGCTTCGCTCCTGCTCGTGCTGCACCGCCGTGCTGCCCGCGGATGTCGAGGTGTGTCCGCGCTGTGAAACAAAAGGTCACGTCCGGCGCAAAAATAGCCTGCAATGGACCATGGCGCTGCTGGTGACCTCTGTCATGCTCTATCTGCCCGCCAATATCTTGCCGATCATGATCACCGATTTGCTCGGCGACAGAATGCCCTCGACCATACTGGCCGGGGTGATTTTGCTGTGGAGCGAGGGATCTTACCCTGTAGCAGGCGTCATATTCCTCGCCAGTATTATGGTTCCGACCTTAAAGATGATTGCCATTGCCTGGCTTTGCTGGGATGCAAAAGGGCACGGTAAGCGAGACAGCGAGCGCATGCATCTGATTTATGAGGTCGTGGAATTTGTTGGCCGCTGGTCGATGATTGACGTGTTCGTGATTGCGGTTCTCTCAGCGCTGGTGCGTATGGGTGGGCTGATGAGTATTTATCCCGCTATGGGAGCGCTGATGTTTGCGTTGGTCGTCATTATGACCATGTTTGCGGCCATGACCTTCGACCCTCGTTTATCGTGGGATCGTGAGCCCGATTCAAGCCATGAGGAAGAGTAAGAGCATGGAAAATAAGAGTGGAGAGGCTAAAGTGCAGAAGGTCAGAAACTGGTCGCCGGTGTGGATTTTCCCCATCGTGACCGCGCTGATCGGTGCATGGATCCTGTTTTATCATTACAGCCATCAGGGACCGGAAGTCACGCTAATTACCACCAATGCAGAGGGGATTGAGGGCGGAAAAACCACCATCAAGAGCCGCAGCGTGGATGTGGGTGTCGTGGAAAGCGCGACCCTGACGGATGATTTAACCCATGTTGAAATCAAGGCCCGCCTGAATGCTGGCATGGAAAAACTGCTCCATGAAGATTCTGTTTTTTGGGTAGTGAAACCGCAGGTTGGGAGAGAAGGGATCAGCGGCTTAGGGACGCTATTGTCCGGGGCTTATATTGAACTCCAGCCCGGCAACAAAGGCGCCCAGCCAGCAAACTATCAGCTGCTGGATTCACCGCCGCTTGCGCCACCGGATGCAAAAGGGATCCGCGTTATTCTGGACAGTAAAAAAGCGGGCCAGCTCTCGCCGGGCGATCCGGTGCTGTTCCGTGGGTATCGCGTCGGTTCGGTTGAAACAAGCACCTTCGATCCGCAAAAACGGACCATCAGCTATCAGCTATTTATCAACGCGCCTAATGACCGCCTGGTGACCAGCAACGTTCGCTTCTGGAAAGACAGCGGGATCGCGGTAGATCTCACCTCTGCGGGGATGCGCGTTGAGATGGGTTCACTCACCACGCTGTTTGGTGGGGGCGTCAGTTTTGACGTGCCGGAAGGTATAGATCTGGGACAACCGGTGGCGGAGAAAACCGCCTTCAGACTGTTTGACGATCAAAAAAGCATTCAGGATGCGCTCTATACCGATCACATCGACTACCTGATGTTCTTTAAGGACTCTGTACGCGGCTTGCAGCCAGGGGCGCCAGTTGAGTTCCGCGGTATTCGTCTGGGGACAGTGGGACAAGTGCCTTACTTTGTTCCGGGACTGAAGCAGATGCTTGATGATGATTATCGTATTCCGGTGCTGATCCGCATTGAGCCTGAGCGTTTGATTAACCAGATAGGCGAGGACCAGGATATTGGGGAGCATATCAGCGACCTGCTGAATCGCGGGCTGCGCGGCTCGCTGAAAACCGGCAACCTGGTCACAGGGGCGTTGTATGTCGATATGGACTTCTATCCAAAAGCGCCACCAATGACGGGTATCCGTGAATTTGGTGGCTACAAAATCATTCCTACGGTCAGCAGTGGCCTGGCGCAGATCCAACAGCGTCTGATGGAAACGCTGGATAAGATCAACAATCTGCCGCTGAATCCAATGCTTGAGGCTGCGACGGGATCACTGCATCAGAGCCAGGCAACGATGCAACGTCTGCAAACCACCCTGGATAATATCAACAAGATCACCGCTAACCAGTCCATGCAGCAGCTGCCGCAGGATATGCAGAAAACGTTGCGCGAACTGAATCGTAGTATGCAGGGCTTCCAGCCGGGCTCAGCGGCCTACAACAAGATGGTGGCGGATATGCAACGTCTTGATCAGGTTTTACGCGAGCTACAGCCCGTTCTGAAAACGCTCAATGAAAAGAGCAACGCACTGGTGTTTGAAGCGAAAGACAAAAAGGATCCTGAGCCTAAGAGGGCGAAACAATGAAAAAATGGCTAATCATCGCAGGCGCACTGGTATTAACGGCCTGTAGCTCTGGAAGCGATAACAAAAGCTACTACCAGCTGCCGTTAAGCGCCCAGTCCGGTGCGCAGAGCAGCACCTCGCAGGGCAGCCGTCTGCTGTGGGTTGAACAGGTTGCCGTGCCAGATTACCTGGCGGGCAACGGGGTGGTCTACCAGACCAGCGATGTGCAGTACGTAATCGCCAACAATAACCTGTGGGCCAGCCCGCTGGATCAGCAGCTACGCAATACGCTGGTGGCGAATCTGAGCAGCCAGCTCCCCGGTTGGGTCGTTGCCTCGCAGCCTCTGGGAAGCGATCAGGACACTCTGAATGTTAACGTGACGGGATTCCATGGCCGCTATGATGGTGCCGTTGTTATCAGCGGGGAGTGGCTGCTGAATCACCAGGGTCAGCTGATTAAGCGTCCTTTTCATCTTGAACTCAAGCAGCAGAAAGATGGCTATGACGAAATGGTGAAAGTACTTGCGCAGGGATGGGCACAGGAGTCGGCTGCTATCGCAAGAGAGATTTCCCGCCTGCCATAAGTAAAATTCATCGACGAAAGCCGCACTCAGCTTCTTGCTGATTGCGGCTTTTTTTTCGTTTTGCGTTCAGGTTGTTACTTGTCCCGCGTCACATTTTTTGTACAAACGATCTTCCATGTAGCTCACAAATATGACACCCGTATGAATTTTGAACGTTGACGCTGACGTCGATTCGGGGTATTCGTTAACTGTGCTTGCACATATTGCAACCACTGTTTTCTTTCCACCAGACAAAAGAATGAGGGAAACGAGGCATGAAGAGACAGAAACGAGATCGCCTGGAAAGGGCTCATCAACGTGGTTATCAGGCTGGCATCGCCGGACGTTCAAAAGAAATGTGTCCCTATCAGGCCCTGAATCAAAGGTCCCAATGGCTAGGGGGCTGGCGAGAAGCCATCGGAGACAGGGCAGTACTTGCTTGATACCGTCTCTTTAAAAAGAAACCTCCGCAATGCGGAGGTTTCGCCTTTCTGGATGGGGCTAAAAGCCGTTATCAGAAAGCGGAGGTATCCTGGAACAGACCCACTTTCAGGTCGTTCGCGGTATAGATCAGGCGACCATCTACCAGCACTTCACCGTCCGCCAGGCCCATAATCAGGCGGCGGTTAACGATGCGTTTGAAATGGATACGGTAGGTGACTTTCTTCGCGGTAGGCAGAACCTGACCGGTGAATTTCACTTCGCCTACGCCCAACGCACGGCCTTTGCCTTCACCGCCAAGCCAGCCCAGATAGAAGCCAACCAGCTGCCACATGGCATCGAGGCCCAGGCAGCCAGGCATTACCGGATCGCCAATAAAGTGGCAACCGAAGAACCACAGGTCCGGGTTGATATCGAGTTCTGCTTCTACGTAACCCTTATCAAAGTTGCCGCCGGTTTCGGTCATTTTCACGACACGGTCCATCATCAGCATATTTGGGGCTGGTAACTGCGGACCTTTCGCGCCAAACAGTTCACCGCGACCAGAGGCAAGAAGGTCTTCTTTAGTATAGGATTCGCGTTTATCTACCATGTTCTCAGTAAGCCTTATTTTAGTGAAGGACGCAGGATAGCTAACACGTGTACGCTGAACAAGTCCGATCAGTTCGCACTAAACCAACTTAACCAGCGTAACGGCCACGGATAACGATGACGAGCATCCTGCTGTGTCGCCTGAGCTATACGTTCCTGAATGGTCTGCATCAGGGTTGTCTGGCCTTCGCCGTCCCAGACCAGGTTTGTCAGTAAGGGTAGTGCATCCTCAACCCCTTCGATGGCCCAGACGGTGAATTGTTCCTGCTCTACCGCATCCAGAATCGCCTGGCTCAGGCTCAAATGGCGAGCGTTAGGTGCCGGAATAATCACGCCCTGTTTGCCGTTTAAACCGCGCTGCTGGCAGATTGCGAAGAAGCCTTCGATTTTCTCATTCAGTCCGCCCACCGGTTGGGCACGGCCAAACTGATCCACGGACCCGGTAATCGCAATATTCTGGTTAATCGGCACGTCTGCAAGCGCGCTGATCACGGCGCACAGCTCCGCCATTGAGGCGCTGTCGCCGTCGACTTCACTGTAGGACTGCTCAAAGGTCAACGAGGCAGAGAAGGGGATCTGCTGCTCGAGCTGAAGTTCAGACATCAGGAACGCCTGCATGATCATCATGCCTTTGGCATGAATGTTTCCGCCCAGTTCGGCCTTGCGTTCGATATCGGTAAATTCGCCGTCACCAATGTGTACGACACAGCTGATACGGGAAGGCTCACCAAAGGCGCGCGGGTGTCCGGGGAACTCGATGACGGACAAGGCGTTGATTTGCCCGATACGTTCGCCTTCGGTCTCCACCAGAATCTGTTCCAGCAGAATTTCATCCTGCATACGGTCAGCAAGATAACCTTCACGCCATTCACGCTGGGCCAGCATCTGGCTAAGCTGCTCACCGGTAAACGGACCGTTACCGCTGATAACCCCCACTTCACGCAGCTGTTTACCGATCCAGAGCGGGCAGAGCGGCAGGGTTTCCTGATCGCCAGTGTAGCGTACGGCCTCGCGGATTAAGCCCGGCCACGCATCCTCGGCAGGCGAGGGCAGTGCGAAACGTTCCGCCACGGCCATAACCCACTGACACCACTGCGCCATGTCATCGGCATCGGCGATCTGAATATTGTCTTCAAATTCGCTATAGACAGCCTGCTCCGCGAGTTCTGGCTCCATTTCCTGGAAATCAGCCAGAGATTCACGGTCGCCCGTCAGCACGACGGTCAGCGACAGCGGCATAGACGGAATGGATACAGGCAGCGGACGCGAATCGTCGTAGCCTACCCAGTCAAAACGTTGCTGTGTCACCACCGTTTTCAGGCGCATCCACAGCAGAGGCTGCGCAAGCAGGGTGCGAAGGGAGATGAGCAACACGCCGCCATTCGCGCGGTGTACCAGCCCCGGTTGCAGTGACACATCGCCATTGAACTGACGAAGGCAGCCGAACAGCTGTTCTGCTTCCACCCAGTTGGCGGTGATCACCTCGCCTTTTGCAGCGAACTGTCCGTCTGCCTGCGTGGCAGGTTCGTACGTCACGTCACGTCCGGCAATATGATACTGGCCACCAAAAACGGCATTCGTTTTTGGCTGCAACTGGCGCATGGCATCACCGAGAAGCGTCAGATACTCGGCTTCTTCCGGGGCTTTGAGCAGCATGAAAGGAGATGTAGCCCATGGGGATGACATCTGCTCCAGCGCGTAATGCAAACGCGGTTGTGTATCGCTAAGTATGAATTCGTGTTCTTTTGTGAGGTCTGGCTGTGCAAACAGCTCCTGATAGCTCTCGGTATCCGGAACCAGGTCACGCCATGCAAGTTTCGTAATGGTCAAAGTTGATGTTTTTTAGTCAGAAGTAAAACCGTGGAGTATACCGTAAGCGGCGCACTCTGCCCAATCAGGATTCGGGTTTTCGTCATGCGGATCGCCTGCGGCGTTTCACAGGATATGATTTCTTTTCAGCAGATTGCCAAAAAACTGATATTCTGAACAGAGTTACACGGTAACACTGAGATCGCAATGAAATATCAACAACTGGAAAACCTCGAAAGCGGCTGGAAATGGAAGTACCTGGTCAAAAAGCACCGTGAAGGGGAGCTGATCACCTGCTACATCGAAGCCAGCGCGGCGCAAGAAGCTGTGGATATGTTGCTGACCCTCGAAAACGAACCGGTACTGGTCAACGGCTGGATTGAGAAACACATTAATCCGGCCCTGTTAAACCGGATGAAGCAAACTATCCGTGCTCGTCGTAAACGGCATTTCAATGCCGAGCATCAGCACACCCGTAAGAAATCCATCGACCTGGAGTTTATGGTCTGGCAGCGTCTGGCCGGGCTTGCGCAACGGCGCGGGAAAACCCTGTCGGAAACGGTGGTGCAGCTGATTGAAGATGCCGAGCACAAAGAGAAGTATGCCAGCCAGATGTCGACGCTGAAGAACGATCTACAGGCACTGTTAGGTAAAAAATAAGCGTTTTGCTTTTCTTCAGATAATAAAAAACCCCGCATGGCGGGGTTTTTTTATAAGACGATAACTTATGCCGCAGGCTGAGTTACAACGTCTTTGATACCTTTAACTTCGATCTCTACGCGACGATCTGGTGCCAGGCAGTCGATCAGTGCAGCGCGTGGTTTCACGTTGTCACAGGTAGAACCGGTAACTGGGTTAGATTCGCCCATACCACGTGGGGAGATCTTGTTAGCTGGGATACCTTTAGATACCAGGTAATCAACTACAGACTGAGCACGTTTCTCAGACAGACCCTGGTTGTAAGCGTCAGAACCGATACGGTCGGTGAAGCCCAGAACCACTACAGAACCGTCTTTAGGATCCAGGTTGCTCAGCTGGGTGTACAGCTGATCCAGTGCCTGCTGACCTTCTGGTTTCAGGGTAGCTTTGTTGAAGTTGAACAGAACGTCAGACTTCAGAGTGAAGTGCTTGGTCTGTACTTCTGGCGCTGGAGCCGGAGCTGGAGCTACGACTGGCGCATCTTCCTGCTGACCGAAACGGTAAGAAACACCAACGCTCAGCATGCCGTTGTCTGGACGAACGCCAACGGTAGCACCGTCACCGATGTTGTTAACCCACTGGTATTCCAGACGGGTAGCGATGTCACGGGTCATTGCCCACTCAACGCCACCAGCGAATACTGGGGAAACACCCGTGTCGTGGTCGTCACCAGCACGGCTGTTGCTGGAGTCTGCACGCCATACCATGCCGCCCAGACGGGTGTACACGTCCAGATCGTCAGTTACTGGGTAACCCAGTTTAGCGGTCAGCTGTACGCCCTGAGCTTTGAAAGCGCCATTGGTTTCGTTGCCTTTGTAAGGCATACGACCTAACCAGTCGTAACCCATTTCAAAGCCAACATACGGGTTAACCTGATAGCCACCGAACGCACCTGCACCAAGCTGGCTCTCATGAGTTGGGCCATCATTGTTGTTTGCGCTGTCGTACCAACCGGTGTCATGGAACTGAGACCAACCCAGTTTACCACCTGCATACCAGGTATTATCTTTCGGAGCGGCCTGCGCTACGGTAGCGAAGCCAGCCAGTGCCACTGCAATCGCGATAGCTGTCTTTTTCATTTTTTGCGCCTCGTTATCATCCAAAATTTGCCATGAATATCTCCATCGGAGGAATCACGGTTAAATCCTTCACCGGGGGGCGTGGTCAAATATAAACCTACCGATATCTTCGGCTTAGGCCGAGCACCCCTGGCGATGTAAAGTCTACAACGTAGCTGAAAACTTACAAGTGTGAAGTCCGTCAGGCATATGAAAAAAAAAGTTCCGTATACCTAATATTTAACAATTTTTGAACGAATTTTGTGCAGTAAAATTAACGAGAACCGCGTCAGACAAGACTTGCCGCAGTTTTGGCGCGTTGAACTTTTTTTGCATACTGCGGTCGAAAAAAATTCCAGGAAAACTCTTAAAATCACTCAATGGTACACATTCGAGTGAATTTTTAGCGCGGGATGTTGTCCTCTGCGATAGGAATCTCCACGAACTGGCCGCATGATGAAACCCATCGCGTTACCTTCTTCAGCCGCTTCAGTCAGACGCAAATGTTCTTCTTGCGACAGATCCTCAGGCAACCACCCAATCACGACGCTATAGTTCCCGGTACGTAATGCCCGGACCATCGACTCGACCGTATCGCAAGGGGAGAGTTGATTAATCTGCATCACCTTCGCTAACGGCAGCCCAGCCGACTGAACCCATTCGCGACTTAATTTTTGCTGTGGCGTCAGCCAGAGCTGCCAGCGAGACTGTTGCCCGAGCTGCTGCAAAAGCGGCAGGAGTAAGAGTTGTGTCAACAGCGGCTGGTCTTCACGGTAAACCACTTCACTGATAAGCCCTGTCGATTCACGCCCGATAGAATTCTGCGCAGCATTGCCTGCGGCAGAAGTAGAAGGTGTTAAGTGATTTGCATAGCCTGAAGTGTACATAATCATTCCAGCCCTGTAGTTACTGTATGGATATACAGTAACCCCTGTATGCATAAAGATCAACCTCATTTTCGGAAAGCGACTCGCAAATTTCATCCATTCCGGGTGAACATGAAAAAATCATCTTGCCCAACGGCAATAAGTTGCCTATTTTCCTGCTAACGGATCCGTTAGTAAGAAATATCGTGGTTACTGTATGATTTTTAATGGAATTATCATGAAAAAGATATCTTATGAGCGGATTTATCAATCTCAAGAATACCTCTCTCCGCTGGGCGAAATTCATCATCGCGCCCTGTTTGGCGGTTATACCCTGGCCGTGGATGAAGCGGTGTTCGCGATGGTGTCTGACGGCGAGCTGTACCTTCGCGCCTGTGAGCAAAGTGCAAAATACTGTGTAAAAAACGCTTCCTCTTTTCTGACCCTGATGAAACGAGGACGCCCAGTGCTGCTTAATTACTACCGTGTGGACGAAGGTCTGTGGCAAAACAGGGAAAAACTGCTTCAGCTCTCCTCGTTTGCGCTCGATGCCGCCAGGAAAGAGCGCTACCAGCGCCATCAGCGTAACCGGCTTAAAGATCTGCCGAACCTGACCTTTCAGATTGAGGTCCTGCTTATGGAGGCGGGCATTACCAATGAAGAGACGCTACGACAGTTGGGGGCGAAGACGAGCTGGCTGAAAATGCGCTCGAAGAATAAAGCGCTGAGTATCCGGGTATTGTTCGCGCTTGAAGGCGCGATTGAAGGGTTACATGAAGCGGCACTCCCGGCGGATATTCGCCGGGAGCTTACGGAGTGGTTTAATGCGCTGCCTGAGTCGCAGGGCCATCATTCCGCCAGGTAGCGATCTGCTGTCGCAGCCGACAAATTTCCGGCAGCAAAGCGATAAGCAGGCCAATTTGCTGAAGGACCAGTGGAGCTTTGTTGTCGGTGCCTGGATCAAGGTGTGCGATACGTTGCACCAGTTCATCCAGTGCCTGGTGAACCCGTGGCTCATCCGCAGGTTGATGATGAAGCGCATCATCAACGTAGCAAACGGCGTCGTCCAGCAGCGCCAGGATGTCCGGATTCGTCAGTTTCTCTCGGTGGGCGCCAAGGGTAGAGATATAGCTGGTGAACGTGTGGTTCAGACACAGCAGGCGGAAGGCTGTCTCACGGATTTCTGCCGTAGCGCGCGGCTCAGTTGACATATTCGAGACAACGGAAGCCAGCTCTGCGTCAGTGTTATGCGCATCGCGACGGGCAATCCGATAGGCCAGACGGTTATCGCGACCCTGATGGTATTGCTCAAGAATAGCATCCAGGTAGCGGCAGTTGGCGTTCATTGCTCTGTCGGACACGCGCGGTAAATTTCGGAAACGCCAGTCAGGCCAGATAAAACTCACCGCCGCCCAGGCGATGGCGCAGCCGATTAGCGTGTCAATCACACGAGGGAGGGCCACCTCAAAGCCTTCACCCAGCAGATTGAAGCAGAGCAGCACCAGCAGCGTGATGAACATCGTGGCGTGGGCATACTGCACATTGCGGAAAGCGAAGAACAGTACACCGGTAATCACAATCAGGATCAGTTGCCCTTCTACGGATGGCACAAAGTAGAGCACCGGCAGCCCGATGGCGACCCCGACTAATGTCCCGACAATACGCAGCGCGAGCCGATGGCGGGTAGCGTTATAGTTCGGCTGGCAGACAAACAGGCTGGTCAACAGGATCCAGTAGCCGTGGTGCAATCCTGTTATCTGGATAAACGCGTAGCCGACGCACAGTACCAGCGACATCCTTACCGCATGGCGAAAGAGGGCGGATTCCGGCGTAAAATGACGGCTCAGGCGCAGCCACATATCGCTGAAACCGTTGAGACTGTCGTCGGCAAGCTGGTTGTCAGCGTCATTGCCCGGCATCGCCATCGCCTGTTCAGACTCAATGGTGGCGAGCTGAGCATCAATGGCTCTCAGGTTGTTGAGCAGGAATCCCAGGGCTTTGAACTGTTCCGGTGATGTCCCACTGGCCTGAACGCGATCGAGCGCCGCATCCAGGTGGCTGAATGCGCGTTCAAAGCGCGGATCGTGCTGATAGGGCGTGCGCAGCAGTATTGAGCGCGCAAGTTGCTGGCAGGCCTGAGACTGCATCGACAGCAGGCGCTGGAAACGGAACATCACGTCGCTATAGCGGAATTTCTCGCGCAGGTCAGCGTACTGCACATGCGAGGAGCTGGCGCGCTCGTGAATATCCTGGGCGACAAAATAGTAGTGCAGTGTGCGCCGTGTACCGCGCTGACCGCGATCGCCGCGCAGACGGGTGAGCAGAGACGCTTTGGTCTGATTCAGCGTGGCGACCAGCTGGCCATTTGCCAGCGCCAGATCGTACAGGGGCGCCTGACTGTCCTCTTCAATATCCGGATCAAACAGCCGGGATTTCAGCTCCAGATAGTGGGCCAGCTGTTCGTAACTGCGGGCAATGTTGTCCTGTAAGGCACGAACCGGAAAAATAAGATGCCCGGTTAAGGTCAGCAGGTTATACCAGATAGCACCCAACAGCAGCAGGACCGGTTGCTGATACCACTGCTCGTAAAGAGAGACGCCCAGCATGGTGTAAATGGCAATCAGCAGGGCGCCAAACGCGATAGTGGCGTAGCGTTGCCCGAGGCCGCCGAGCAAAATGAAGCCGCTGGTGGACACCGTCAGCCCTAAGGCAAACAGCCAGGGCCACGGGAAAAGCAGCTCAACGGAGGCGGAAGCAATAAAGAAGCAGACCAGCGTGATGACCAGATTACGCAAACGACCGGCCAGGCGGTCGTCGAGATCCGCCAGCGCACCGGCCACCACCCCAAGCGTGAGGGGGATGGTGAGCTTCACATCATTCAGCCACCACGGCAGAGCGACGGTGCCGCAGAGGGCGATAAAAATCCTGACGTTATACAGCCAGTTACTGTTCCATGTATAGCGACGAAGCAGGGGGCTTAGCATGAGAGCGGCCAGTCCTTATTACTGAAAACGACGACGGGCATTGGCTTCACGCGCGGCTTGCGCGACTTCGACCGGGACAACTCGGCGTCCTACCGGCCACAGGGCGATGGTGGCAATTTTGAAATTAGCGATGCCAACCGGAATGCCAATAATCGTAATGTACTGGGCGATGCCGGCGAAAATATGCATCAGACACAGCCACCAGCCAAAGAAGATCAGCCATAAAATATTCAGCAGCGTGCCGCCGGTATTCATCAGGGCATTTTTTCTTTCCGGCTCCAGCTCATCCACGTGCACGGCTTCATTTCCATAAGGAACGAGGGACAGTTTGGTGATTTCCCAGCAGGAGCGCGTCAGCGGAAGGGTGAAGATGAGCACAATGCTCACCAGGGTGGCAAAAAGCCAGGAAAGGGTGGTGGCAAAACCGCCAAGGACAAAATTCAACACATTCAGAACGGTACGCATAAACCCTCATTTCCTTCGATATGATTAACGCCCGGTGATTGTAACGTTTTTTTGGGCTGGAGCACCTTAAAACTGGCAGTTAAACTGTCTGACAAATCATGACCTCGTGGATCCGGCAGGATATGGAACTGAAAGCAACTTCAATGGGCAAACGCCTGGCGCAGCACCCTTACGACAAGGTTGTCCTTCTCAATGCGGGAGTGAAAGTCTCCGGGGAACGCCACGAATATCTTATTCCGTTTAATCAGCTACTGGCCATTCATTGTAAACGAGGGCTGGTATGGGGGGAGCTGGAGTTCGTCTTGCCGTCAGACAAAGTGGTGCGGCTTCACGGGACCGAGTGGGCGGAAACCCAACGCTTCCACTACCATCTGAATACGCGCTGGCAACAGTGGAGCCAGGAGATGAGCGTGATAGCCGCACAGGTGCTGCAACAGGTGCTGGACGATATCGCGCTAAGCAATACGCAGCAGAAGTGGCTGACGCGCCAGCAAACCGCCGGGCTTCAGCAAAAAATTGCCCAGGCGCTGACGGCATTGCCTTTACCGGTGGCGCGGCTTGAGGAATTTGATAACTGCCGCGACGCGTGGCGGAAGTGTCAGGCCTGGCTGAACGATATCGAGAAAAGCCGTCTGGCGCATAACCAGGCCTGGACTGAGGCGATGCTTACGCAATATGCCGATTTTTTCAGTACGGTGGAATCATCGCCCCTCAATCCTGCCCAGGCGCGCGCCGTGGTGAATGGCGAGCAGTCTCTTTTAGTGCTGGCAGGCGCCGGGAGCGGCAAAACGTCGGTGCTGGTGGCACGCGCGGGCTGGCTTCTGACAACGGGCGAGGCGGTTGCCGACCAGATTTTGCTGCTGGCCTTTGGTCGCAAGGCGGCGCAGGAGATGGATGAGCGCATTCAGGCGCGTTTGCATACCCAGGATATCTCGGCGCGCACGTTCCACTCCCTCGCTTTACACATCATTCAACAGGGCAGCAAAAAAGTCCCTGTTGTCAGCAAGCTGGAGAACGACGCTCAGGCTCGCCAGACGCTGTTTATCAAGGCATGGCGTCAGCAGTGCAGTGAAAAAAAGGCGCAGGCGAAAGGCTGGCGTCAGTGGCTTGAAGAGGAACTCAACTGGGAGGTGCCGGAGGGCAGCTTCTGGCAGGATGAAAAGCTGGCGCGCCGGCTGGCCTCTCGTCTCGACCGGTGGGTAAGCCTGATGCGCATGCACGGCGGCTCTCAGACGGAGATGATAGAAAGCGCACCGGAAGCGATCCGCGCCGTGTTTTCTAAGCGGGTTAAGCTGATGGCGCCGATGCTGAAAGCGTGGAAAACCGCGCTGAAAGACGAAAACGCGGTCGATTTTTCGGGGCTGATCCATCAGGCCATTATCATTCTGGAGAAAGGGCGCTTCGTCAGCCCGTGGAAACACATTCTGGTGGATGAGTTTCAGGACATCTCGCCGCAGCGCGCTGCGCTGCTTTCGGCGCTGCGGGCGCAGAATAAACACACGTCGCTGTTTGCCGTGGGCGATGACTGGCAGGCTATCTACCGTTTCAGCGGGGCGCAACTTTCTCTCACGACGGCCTTCCACCACTATTTTGGGGAAGGCGATCGCAGCGATCTGGACACCACCTACCGCTTCAACGCGCGGATTGGCGAAATAGCCAACCGTTTTATTCAGCAGAACCCGCACCAGATGTCGAAACCGCTTAACAGCCTGACGTCGGGTGATAAAAAGGCCGTCACGCTGCTGGCGGACGATCAGCTGGAACCGCTGCTGGATAAACTGAGCGGCTATGCGAAACCGGATGAACGAATTCTGGTGCTGGCGCGTTACCACCACCTCAAGCCGACGGCGCTGGAAAAAGCGGCGACGCGCTGGCCAAAACTACAGCTCGATTTCATGACCATTCATGCCAGTAAAGGGCAGCAGGCCGACTACGTGATTGTGGTGGGGCTAAAAGAGGGGAGCGACGGTTTCCCGGCGCCGGCGCGGGAATCCGTGATGGAAGAGGCGTTATTACCTGTTCCGGAAGATTTCCCGGATGCAGAGGAGCGGCGCTTACTGTACGTGGCGATAACCCGCGCGCGCCATCGCGTGTGCCTCTTGTTCAACAAAGAGGAGCCGTCGGTGTTTGTCGATATTTTGAAGAGTATTGACGTGCCGGTGGCGAGAAAGCCGTAACGCGCCGGGCAAATTCTGTAGGCCCGGTAAGCGCAGCGCCACCGGGCAAAAAACTACTTCAGTCTCTCCGCAAGATAACGCTGATAATCCGGGATCAAAATCTCCACCGGATCGTTAAACTGCGGCGATTCAATGATGAAATCTGCCGTTGAAAGATTGGTGGCTACCGGAATGTTCCACACCGTCGCCAGACGCAGCAGCGCTTTAACGTCCGGATCATGCGGAACCGCGTTCAGCGGATCCCAGAAGAAAATAAGAACGTCAATTTTACCTTCTGAAATCTGAGCGCCTACCTGCTGGTCACCCCCCATCGGGCCGCTCAGCATGGCATTCACTTCCAGACCGGTTTCGCGGTGGATCAGGTTGCCGGTTGTTCCCGTAGCAGAAAGGGCATGATGCTGTAAAAGAGGCTGATGGCGACGAACCCAGTTAAGCAGCATTTGTTTACAGTGATCGTGCGCAACCAGAGCAATGTGCTTGCGCGCCGGAAGTGTGCGTGTTGTCAGTTCCATAATCTTATCCGTGAGGTTACCTCGCTACACGATGACGGGAACTGACTGATGCTGCAAGAGAAAGGACAAAAAAATGTGGCTTACGACGAAGGTTGTTGTTTTGCCCATTGCAGAAAACGGGCGCGCGTGTCCGGATCGGCATTCTGGAACCAGAACTTGAGACGTTGCTCAGTAAGGGTCTGCGACTGAGGGGGGAGTACATCCAGCTCCGATACGCCCGAAAGCAGGGTACTGTCATCCGCCATCATGGTGGCGAACTGGGGCAGCGAGGCGCGCCTGCTGGCCCTGTTGTAGGTCTCGGTGTCCGCTTCATAGTCAGTTCCCTTTGGCCTTTTTGTCAGCGCCAGAATATCCAGCTTTACCGGGATGGGCATGGAATCCCCGTCCACCAGTTCAATGCGCGGCGAGGCATCAAATGCCAGTGACTCCTTTTCTGTCTCAAGGCGCGGGAGACGAAAATTGACCTGGCTGATACGCTGGGTATTAAAGCTGACCACCAGCGGAGGCGAAATGTACACCTGCTGTTCGTCGTCGGCGAGGCGAATGGTCTTTTCCACCCGAAAAACCAGCTGATGCGGGCCGTTATCCAGCTCGATGCTGTCTGCGCCCCGTAGCAGGGAGCTGGAGACTTTTTTCCCGTCCAGCACCAGCAGGTCAATGTCGGTTGTGAGTCTGAGAGTAGTTGCGAAAACACAAACCGGCATGATTAACGCAACCACAGCCCAGGCAATGCCGGTTTTCATAGCTGACTCCTGTAGACAAACTACCCGGTAAGAATGTATCAAAATTTTTCGATAAACACGTTTACTAACATATAGACATATTCTGCCGTTTTGCCCTCATACTTCTGTATGGGATGCGTGGTTGAGATGTTCGCTTTGACGTACACTTTGAAAAAAACCAGGAGGCACAGCATGAAAGAGAACGACATTGTCGAGATTCTGACGACCACGCGCACTATCGCGCTGGTCGGCGCGAGCGATAAACCGGATCGCCCAAGCTATCGGGTCATGAAATACCTTCTGGACCAGGGATATCACGTGATCCCGGTCTCCCCGAAGGTGGCGGGGAAAACGCTGCTGGGTCAGCAGGGCTATGCGACGCTCGCGGACGTGCCGGAAAAGGTGGATATGGTGGACGTTTTTCGTAATTCAGAAGCGGCCTGGGGCGTGGCGCAGGAAGCGATCGCCATTGGCGCGAAAACGCTGTGGATGCAACTGGGCGTGATTAATGAGCAGGCGGCCGTGCTGGCACGCGATGCCGGGCTGAAAGTGGTGATGGATCGCTGTCCGGCAATCGATATTCCCCGTCTGGGGCTGGCAAAATAAAAAAAGCCCGTTTGACGGGCTTTTTTACACCTTTAGTTACGCAGTCTTGGTGCCTGTAACTGTTTGCGGATGGTCTGAGCAAGCTCGTCCATAGTGGGTTGTTCCGGATGCTCATCCTGTAGTTCACCACTCAGCTGCGCTTCGGCAAGATAGGTATGGACAGGCTGACCATCGTCGCCCTCCATAACCACATGATACCAGGGCGCGGCGCGAAGCTCTGCGTCAACGGCCAGATCGTCTGCTGACGGTTCATCAAGGGAATACTCCGGGTCGATATCCACGACCACACCCAAATATCCAAGCAAGGTGTGGCGGACCTGCTGGCCGATACCGAATTTGCTGGCAATCATAGTCACCTCCCGGGAAACATTACATACACACTATGTGCGGGCAATATTTCTCTTTTCAAGTTACATGACGCGACAGGCAAACCCTTTCAGATACAGCCCTTCCGGGTAGGTAGCGATCACCGGGTGATCGGCGGCCTGACGGAACTGCTCTATAAATTGTACATCACGACCCGCATCTATTGCGGCATCGGCGATGATTTTTTGGAATAAATCTGTCGTCATCAGGCCAGAGCAGGAGAACGTCAGCAGTACGCCGCCCGGGTTCAGCAGCTGGATCGCCAGCATGTTAATGTCTTTATAGCCACGGCAAGCGCCCATCAGCTGGCTTTTATTTTCTACAAACTTAGGTGGGTCCATCACGATAACGTCAAATTTCTCGCCCTGGTCGCGGTATTTACGCAGCAGTTTGAACACGTCGTCGCGCACAAACTCCGCTTTGCTCAGATCCAGCTTGTTCAGCTCAACGTTCTGTTTCGCCACGTCCAGCGCTTCCTGTGAGGTGTCGACGCTCACAACCTGGGCACAGCCGCCCATCAGGGCAGAGACCGCAAAGCCGCCGGTATAAGAGAAGCAGTTCAGCACGCGCCTATCGGCAACGTACTGGCGCGTTGCCAGACGGCTGTCACGCTGGTCGAGGTAATAACCGGTCTTATGGCCGCCCTGGATATCCACCAGCAGCTTCATGCCATGCTCTTCAATAGGCAGCAGGGCAGGCGGCAGTTCGCCGGTGACCGGGCCTTGCGTCAGCTCCATGCCCTCTTTTTTACGTACCGCCACGTCGCTGCGGTCGTAAATGGCACATTCCGGGAACAGGGTTTGCAGGGCGCTAATCAGCGCGGCACGCTGGTATTCCGCCCCGGCGCTCAGCAGCTGCAACACCAGGAAATTGCCGAAGCGGTCAATGGTCACGCCCGGCAGCCCGTCGGACTCTCCGGCAATCAGACGATAGCTGTCCAGCCCGTCACGCTTTGCCAGCCACTCACGCCACTGCTGCGCCTGTTGCAGACGACGGACAAAGAAGTCGATATCGATGGCTTCTTCTTTATCGAACGTCCAGACGCGCGCGCGGATCTGAGATGCAGGCGAGTATGCGCCGCGTGCTAACCATTTCCCCTGATGGTCAACAATATCGATGGTTTCACCGAGGCTGGCTTTACCTTCCATGCGGGCAACCGCGCCGGAAAAGACCCAGGGATGACGGCGCAGTAATGACTTCTCGCGCCCTTTGGCTAACACTAAACGTACACTCATAATTTGCTATTCTGTCGATTCCAATGAAATGGCCGCCATTTTCCCGACTTCAGTGAGGAAATGCAACGCGCCAGTCGGATAAGGAGAAGGATGATGTCAAATGTTTGCACCATTGCCTGGGTCCATGGCCTTGTACAGGGCGTCGGATTCCGCTACAGCACCCAGCGCGAAGCCCTTCAGCTCGGGCTGACGGGGTATGCGCGTAACATGGATGATGGCAGCGTGGAGGTTGTGGCCTGCGGTGAGGCGGATCGGGTTGAGAAGCTGGTGGCGTGGCTGAAAGCGGGCGGGCCGCGCAGCGCGCGGGTTGATAAGGTGCTAACGGAACCGCATCAACCCGACCGGGAATACGCTGACTTCAGTATTCGCTATTAAATGCATTTTACCGGCTTTGGCAGGCCGGCGATTTTTGTCGCCTGTTTAGCCGGGCCTTTCGGAAACAGGCGATACAGATAACGGCTGTTGCCTTTCTCTTCGCCAAATTTATTCGCCATGGCTTTGACCAGCATGCGGATAGCTGGCGACGTGTTGAATTCAAGGTAAAATTCTCGCACGAAGCGCACCACTTCCCAGTGTTCCGGGGAGAGGGTAATTCCTTCGTTATCCGCAATTTTCTCCGCCAGCGCTTCGCTCCACTGGCTGCTCTCTTTCAGATAACCGTCGTTATCGGTTTCGATCTCTTTGCCTTCAAAACTCAACATATTCATTCACGCTTTAGTCAAAAACCGCCTCAGTCTACCAAAAAAAACAAAGCCCCGCATAAGCGGGGCCCTGTTCACAGCACGGTGAGTTAATCGCGGCTGGCGAAGCCCAGGATGCTCAGCAGGCTGACAAAAATGTTGTACAGCGACACATACAGGCTCACGGTGGCGCGGATATAGTTCGTCTCACCGCCGTGAATGATGTTGCTGGTTTCATACAGGATTGCGCCGGATGAAATCAGGATAAACACCGCGCTGATTGCCAGATGCAGCGCAGGCAATTGCAGGAAGATGTTCGCCAGCATACCGACCAGTACAATCACGATACCCGCCATCAGCATACCGCCAAGGAAGGACATGTCCTTACGGGTGGTCAGCACGTAGGCCGAGCAGCAGAAGAACACCAGCGCGGTACCGCCCAGCGCCATACCAATCACGTCGCCCATTCCGGCAGACAGATAGGCATTCAGGATTGGCCCCAGAATGTAGCCCAGGAAGCCGGTAAAGGCGAACGCGGAGAGAATCCCCACCGGTTTATCCGCGGTTTTGTAGGTCAGGAACATCAGACCGTACATACCCACCAGCGTCAGGATCAGGCCTGGAGAAGGCAGCATCAGTACGGTGCTGGCCGTTGCGGTGATCGCCGAAAACGCCAGCGTCAGGCTGAGCATGAAATAGGTATTGCGCAGCACCTTATGGGTGCTGAGTAGCGATGTGCGGTCGCGTGAAGAAGTAATTATACGATCCATGAGTCACTCTCTTATGACAGATGTAATTAGCGCAAAGAATAGGAAACGGCGCGGCAGACGCAAAGTGGTTTTACCCATCTTTACTCAGCCCCTTAGGGATTATGCTGGTTTTTTATTCTGGCAAAGCCTTTATACTCAGAATGAAGTGCGGTTTGTAGGGCGTATTCAGATCAACCTCTTATAGGTCACTGAAAAATATTGCGTTATTTCCCTAAGGCCGCTAAGAGTTATTTCCGGATCGTCATAAAAACAGACAATAAGGCGAAGGAAATGAAACCACAAACACGCACGCACTTTACACTCTCTTTGTTAACCGCAGGGATCCTGTGCGCCAGCACGGCAACCTGGGCGGCTAAGGTGCCGGCAGGAACCCAGCTGGCAGATAAGCAGGAACTGGTCAGGAACAACGGCAGTGAACCCGCCTCGCTCGACCCGCATAAAGTCGAAAGCGATGTCGAATTCAATATTATCAGCGATTTATTCGACGGGCTGGTCAGCGTCTCTCCGGCAGGTGAAATCCAGCCGCGCCTGGCGGAGAAATGGGAAAATAAAGACAACACCGTCTGGACGTTCCATCTGCGCCCGGGCATTACCTGGAGCGATGGAACCCCCATCACCGCGGAAGATATTGTCTGGAGCTGGCAGCGGCTGGTCGACCCGAAAACCGCCTCTCCGTATGCCAGCTATCCCGGTAGTATGCGTATCGTCAACGGCACTGATATCGCAGAAGGCAAAAAAGCGCCCGAGTCGCTGGGGGTGAAAGCCATCAATGACACCACGCTGGAAGTGACGCTCACGCAACCTAACGCCGCTTTCCTGGCGATGCTGGCTCACCCGTCTCTGGTGCCAATAGATAAAGTCCTGGTAGGCCGTTTCGGTGATAAGTGGACCAAACCGGAGCACTTCGTCAGCAGCGGGGCCTATAAACTGTCACAGTGGGTGGTTAACGAACGCATTGTGGCGGTGCTTAACCCGAAATATTGGGATAACGAACATACCGTCATTAACAAGGTGACCTATCTGCCCATTTCCTCTGAAGCTGCTGACGTTAACCGCTACAAAGCGGGCGAAATCGACATTGTCTACACGGTGCCGATCAACCAGTTTGCTCAGCTGAAGAAAACGCTGGGGAGCGAGCTGGATGTATCGCCGCAGCTTGCCACCTATTATTACGAATTCAACACCACCCGGCCGCCGTTCAACGACGCCCGCGTGCGCAAGGCGCTGAACCTGGCGCTGGATAAAGACATTATCGCCGATAAAGTATTAGGGCAGGGTCAGCGCCCGGCATGGCTCATCAGCCAGCCGGATATTGGCGGCGTCAAGCTCCAGAACCCGGATTACGCCAGCTGGCCGATAGATAAACGCATTGCCGAGGCGAAAAAGCTGCTGGCCGAAGCCGGATTTAACGACAGCCATCCGCTCAGCTTTAATCTCCTCTATAACACCTCGGAATCGCACCAGCGTATTGCCATTGCCGCCAGCTCAATGTGGAAGAAGAACCTCGGCGTGGAGGCGAAGCTGCAAAATCAGGAGTGGAAAACCATGCTTGATACCATGCACACCCATAACTTTGACGCGGTACGCTACGCCTGGATTGCCGATTACGACGATGCGGCAACCTTCCTGAACAACTTCCGTACCGGGGACAGCCAAAACACCACTCAGTACAGCAATCCGGACTACGATCGGGCACTGGTGAACGCGGCGAAATCGAAAACGGCGGAGGAGCGCGGTAAATTCTACCAGCAGGCAGAAGATCTGCTGGGACGGGATGTACCGGCGATCCCTGTTTATCATTACGTGCGCACGCACCTGGTGAAACCGTGGGTAGGGGGCTTCACGCCAGACAAGCTCGGGTACTACTACACCAAAGATATGTACATCAAAAAGCACTAACGATCCGCGGTGGATATTATGCTGTCAAAACGGCCAATCTGTCGTCTATTCAACCGATTAAACGCATTTTGGCTATTTTTAAAGCGAACGAATGCGCGCACTCTTTACAGCGCGCGGTGAGGTGTTTATAGTTCGCCTCACTTAGGAAGCGTGGCCGAGCGGTTGAAGGCACCGGTCTTGAAAACCGGCGACCCGAAAGGGTTCTAGAGTTCGAATCTCTACGCTTCCGCCAAATTCGAAACCCCTGCGATAGCAATATCGCAGGGGTTTTTTGCTTTTGCGCCAGTCTTCCGTCATGCCACCATGTTGTAGCTTATCGTGATCCCGGCGTCGGCTTTGCAGACCTGAGCTTTTACGCACCAGGTGTCCTCAATGTTTGCCGGCGTCACAACCGCTTCGGGCGCGCCCGTGGCGGCGATCTGCCCGGCCTTCAGGAGGATCAGACGCTGGCAATAATTGGCCGCAAGATTGAGATCGTGCAGTGCAACCACCACCGTAAGCGGCAGCTGTGAAACGAGCCGCATCAGCTCCAGCTGGTGCTGAATGTCCAGGTGGTTTGTCGGTTCATCGAGCAACAGCACCTGCGGCTGCTGGGCCAGCGCGCGGGCTATCTGGCTTCGCTGGCGCTCTCCGCCAGACAAAGAGTGCCATCGCCGCTGGCGTAAGCGGCATAACTGCATCAGGCCAATCGCCTGCTCAACCGCAGCCTCATCGTCGCGCGAGGTTCTCTGGAATGTTTTCCGGTAGGGCGTACGCCCCAGTCTGACAATGTCCTCAACGGTCAGTTCTCCGTCGACCTCAGCATGTTGCGGGACAAACGCCATGTGCTGCGCGCGTTTTTTCAGCGGCATCATGCCGAACGTTGTGCCATTAAGCGCCACGCGTTCGCCGAGTCGTGGAAACAGCCCGGCGAGACAGCGCAGCAGCGTCGACTTGCCCGAGCCGTTTGGCCCTAACAGGCCGATAATCTGCCCGGATGGCAGGTCGAGATCGATATCCTTAAGCACCGTCTGCGCTTGTCGGGTTACGGTTAACCCGGCCACAGTAATATTCATGGATGCTCCTTTCGGTTTTGATAAAGCAACGCCACAAAGACGGGGGCGCCCACCAGCGCAGTCACTACCCCGATGGGCAGAACCTGGTGCACAATCAGCGTGCGTGAGACGATATCGGCGAGGATCATAAAGTGGGCGCCGATAAGAAACGTCAGCGGGATCGAGCGACGATGGCCCGGCCCGCATAGCATGCGCGTCACATGGGGAATGACCAGCCCGACAAACCCCACTGCGCCGGTGGCGCTCACCAGCGTTGCGGTAACAATGGCACAGGTCAGCAATAAGACAATACGCACGGCGGTAACCGGGATCCCCAGCGTGGTGGAGACCTCATCCCCGAAGGTGAAGGTGTCCAGCGCCCGTGAAAAGAGCAATACCACCAGTAAACCCGCCAGCGTAACGGCCAGCGCCAGCAGCGCGTCAGGCCAGCGCACGCCGCTCAGACTTCCCAGCAGCCAGAACATGACGCTACGGGACTGCTCGGCATTGGCGGACGTGCTGACGACGTACGCGGTCATGGCGTTGAAGAGCTGGGTGCCCGCAATGCCAGCCAGCAAAATGCGCGACGGGCTTTCACTCATCCCGTTTGTTATCACCATGATGAGCGCAAAGGCGGCGCATGAGCCGACAAACGCACCGCTGCTCACGCCAATCACGCTTCCCCCCATGCCGAGAAGCATCACGCAGACGGCCCCCAGCGAGGCGCCCGCGGAAATCCCCAGCAGATAAGGCTCAGCCAGAGGGTTACGCAGGATCGACTGTAACACCAGCCCGCACATCGCCAGGCCGCCGCCGTTGCACGCGGCCATTACTGCCCGGCTCATGCGATATTGCCAGACGATACCTTCCTCCGTTTGCGGCAACGCATAAGAGGTCAAACCCAGTCCGTTGAGGATCGCTTTCCCGGTACTGGCATACGACACCGGCATATCCCCGATACTGGCGGCAAAGACCAGCATCAGCGGCAGCGCCATGGCACCTGCTGCCAGTAAACCCTGCTGGCGGCGGTCAAAAGCGAAATGACTCATTGTTCATCCTGGAAAGAAGCCAGCCGATCGCTGATAAGCTCAACCGCATCGACGTTACGCAATGAAGGGTTTAACGACATCGCTGGCACCACGATGATGTGGTTGTTCCTGACCGCAGGCATGTTCTTTGTCACCGGGTCACTGCGCAAGAACGCTTTTTTTACCTCAACCTCATCGGCAGGATAGAGCCTGCGGGACATCCCGGCGATAACAATCACGTCCGGCTGCGATCGGGCAATATGTTCCCACGTTACAGCGGGCCATTCGTCGTGAGAGTCAATAATGTTCTTCAACCCCAGCGTGCGGCTGATCCAGCCAGGCGCGCCGTAATTCCCCGCCACCCAGGGATCGCCATTCAGACGGCTGCTGGAGAACCAGAATACGACGCTAAGTTGTTTCGCGGAGGCGCGCGCCTGGGCCTTTTTAATACGCTCCGCCAGCGCACGATTGAGCTGCTCACCTCGCGCGGAAACATCAAAAATCGTCGCCAGATCTGTCACTTCCCGCGTAATTTCCGCCAGTGAAAACGGCGCGCTACGTGCTCCGTCTGCGTTTGAGGTTTCCGTTACCGTTTTATCCGTGCAGTCGGCAGGGGAGATCCACGTATTAATCCCCAGCGACGCAAACTGTTCACGGGTTCCCACTTCTCCCTGCGGACCAATGTGCCAGTGATACTGCGCGAGAACGAGTTCAGGTTTCTGCCCTACCACGGCCTCAAAGGAGGGGGAATTATCCGCAAGCCGGGGGAGGTTTTTCCCGGCATCCTCCAGCGTGGGTGGCAGCGTGCCGAACCAGACTGACGTCGCGGCGATGGTTTTCTCCAGCCCCAGTGCGAGCAGTAATTCTGTTTCATGCTGACCCACGGTCACGACGCGCTGAGGAGCCTGCGTAAAGGTCTGCTTTACGCCGCAATTTTCAATCGTGAGAGGCCAGGTGGTTGCGGCGAAAGCGGCAGGTGCCATGGAGAGCAGTGAAGCCAGAAATAACCCTTTTTTAAGTAACATAGAACGCTATCCGAAATTGTTATGTTATAACATAATACATATATTGCGATTGAGAGCAACACGCTCACCGTCGCTTGTTGCAGAAACGAAAGGCTGGACTATTCTCAACATACCCACCTGGCATTCGCGGGTTGCCTGAAAAATAACAAGATTTCTGACCTGGGGGAGTGAGGATGAAAAAGATCCTGCTCGCGTTTGCGTTCTGTTTTGCCGCCCTGAGCGCCTTCTCATCGTATGCCGCAGAGCCCCGCCAGGCGCCTACGGAGCAGGAGCGCGCCCGAACGGTCTATATCTTCCATCAGCCCATCGTCATGCTACAGGCGAAATTTGGCCTGACCACGCCGGAAGAGCGCGTTTTACGCATCCGCAACACCCTGCGCAATTTTACCGAGGCGGATGTGCGTGAGCCGCTCAGCATCGTCCCCGTGACCCGCTATAACCAGCAGGGACGGCTGATAGTGATGAACGGGAAACCTGTGATGCTGCTGACCGAAGGGGATTTAGACGAAGGGGACGATCTTACCCTCGATCAGGCCGCACAGCGCGTGCTGGCGCGCATGGAAGCACAGAGAATGGCGCTGCGCGATCAATACGATTCCGGCTGGCTGGCGCTGTCGACGGTAAAAGCTGCCGCTGGCCTGCTGGCGCTGTTGCTGCTCTGCTACGGCGCGTGGCGATCCTGGCGCTGGTTCCGGCGCGTCTACCGTCGGCGTATTGTGGAGAATCGCAGCCGGGTGCCGCAAAGCTGGCGGCGGTACATTGGCGCCATTGAGATTCGGCTTTACGCCTTGCTGATGTTCCTGCTGGGGTTGATCGGCTTTTACGTCTGGCTGAGCTGGGCATTCAGTCTGTTTCCGTGGACGCGGGTGTGGGGCACGTCGCTGGGAGACTGGACGCTTCGCGTGGTGCAGCAAATCGCCCTGGCGATTGTCTCGGCCTTGCCGGGGCTGACGATTGTTCTGATCATTTTCCTCATTACCGCTTTTATTCTGAAGCTTCTTAAGATGGTGCTGAATCAGGTGGAGGCTGGTCGTCTGCAACTTCCCGGCGTACATCCGGAAACCGTGGGGGCTACCCGTAAGCTCATTTCCGTTGCCGTCTGGCTATTTGCTCTCTCCGCCGCCTGGCCGTTTCTTCCCGGTGCAAACTCGCTGGCGTTTAAAGGTATTAGCGTCTTCTTTGGACTGATGTTAACGCTGGGTTCGGCAGGGGTGATGAACCATGCCATGAGCGGTCTGGTCCTGATTTACTCCCGCGCACTGCGTAAAGGCGATGTCATTCGGGTAGCGGATAACGAAGGCAAGGTCAGTGAAATTGGCATGCTGGCGACCAAAATTATTACCCGGGAAAATTATGTCGTTACCGTGCCCAACGCGGTGGTGGTGAGCGGTAAGATCACCAATCTGAGCGCGCTACAGCCCGATGGCAGCCTCAATCTGACGGTCAGCGTCACTATCGGTTATGACACCCCATGGCGTCAGGTGCATGCCATGCTGGAGCTGGCCGCGAAACGGGCAAAAGGGTTTGACCTTTCCGAGCCGCCGCTGGTGCGCCAGTTAGGGTTAATGGACTGGTATATCGCTTACGAATTGCAGGTCCGCCTGCTGCCCGATCAGTCCCTCGCGGTTGCCCGCAATGAACTGCATAGCCAGATACAGGATGTGTTTAACGAATTTAACGTGCAGATCATGTCCCCGAATTTTGTTATGCAGCCAGAGGGCAGCGTGATGGTTGCCAAAGAGAACTGGTATACCGCGCCAGCCAAACCCCCTCAGGGCGAAACGTGACGGCCCGGTTTTTCCGTGGCAAGGCAAAATGTCACAGCTTTTAATCGACGATCGCCGATTTTACACGGGTCATCGCCAGAATGTTTTTTGAGCGCATATTTAATTTCTCGATGATCCTCACGCGGTAGGCGCTGGTCGTTTTTTGTGACAGTTGCAGCTTTTTCGCGATCTCATGGTTTTCCAAATGAAACAGCTTCAGCACGTCATACTCGCGTCGCGTAAAGGAGTGTGTCCTGAGCGCCCGGTAAAAACGCATCAGTTGCTGAAAAGGGTGAGCAGTAAAATGCATCGACGAATAGATAATATTATCTATTCTCACCGCGCGGTTGGCTTCTATCTCATGCATCAGGACAATGTAATCACGCTTAACTTTTTTGACCTGCCGAATGGTTTTATTGCGTAACTTATCCTGTTCAATCGCAATGATAAAATCCATCGCCTGATCGACCCCATCAAGATCGTGAATATCCGCGTCATCGCGAATCAAATGGGTTGATGTCAGGGAGCTTGATACACCATGGCAAAGGTAATAGTTATCACTGATAAATAAAAAATTCATAATCGTCGTTAAATAAAGTCATGGCTAATCTCTTATCGCAGTGATCCACGGTTAATGGGTGTTGTGCGAAAAAGAGTCTAAATGACCACCCGCGAATCTAATAAACGTTATGAATGTAAAAATAAATGTTTACATTTTAACCAGTCGATGACGAAGAAATCAGCGGGACGGAAGGGGACGACGAAAGACGTGTAACGTTATGCAATTTCGTGCTTTACATCATGCTCAGAGATGTTTATAGTGCGCCTCACTTTGGAAGCGTGGCCGAGCGGTTGAAGGCACCGGTCTTGAAAACCGGCGACCCGAAAGGGTTCTAGAGTTCGAATCTCTACGCTTCCGCCAAATTCGAAAACCCTGCGATAGCAATATCGCAGGGTTTTTTCGTTATTCAAGCCCCAGCGTATACTGCGCAATTTTGAAGTAGATAATCAGCCCGGTGCCGTCGATTAACGTGGCGATAAACGGTGCGGATACCACCGCTGGGTCGATTTTGCAGCGTTTCAGTACCATCGGGATCACCGACGAGACGATGGCGCTCCACAGCGTAATGCAGACCAGCGTCAGGCTGACGATGAGCGTGATTTCCATCCCAATACCCATCATCCAGGCGCGAACGCAGCCCGCCAGACCCAGCGTGGCGGCAATCATTAACGAGGTGCTGATCTCTTTGCGCAGCACGCGACCCACATCGCGAAGGTGGACTTCACCCAGCGCCATGGCGCGCACCAGCGTCGAGGTGATCTGCGTCCCGCTGTTTCCGCCGGTGCCAATCAGCAGCGGAATAAAGAACGCCAGCGCGATGGCAGATTCCAGCGCCTCTTCAAAATGCTGGATCACCGAACTGGTATACGCTTCCGCAATAAACAGCAGCAGCAGCCAGACGGAGCGTTTCTTCCACAGGCTGAAGGCGCTGGTTTCCAGATAGGGCTTCTCCAGCGGCAGCGTCGCCCCCTGAAGCTGGGCATCTTCAGTAACGTCATCTTCCAGCAGATGGGCGATTTCACGCTCGGTAAGGCAGCCCACCAGCTTGCCGTGGGTCACCACCGGCACTACATCCGCACCCGCATGCGCCAGCAGCCCGGCGACATCCGCCCGCTCATCTTCCGGTTTGAGCTGAATAAAATCCGATATCATCAACCCCTTAACGGGCTGCACGGTGTCGGTGGCCTGCAACAATTTGCGTACGGCGATCAAACCCGCGAGGCGACCGTTATCTTCGATAAAAATATGCGACGGAATATCATCATCTTTTAATTTTTCAAAGAACTGCTCGCGTGCCAGAGCCACGCATAATGAAATATCAATAACGATAAAATCGGTATTCATATATTGCGCGATGGCGCTGTCATTGAAAGCCAGGTTTTGGTTGTGAATAGCGTAAGACATAGTAAATTCCCTTTGAATAATAAAATCTCTCAGGGGCGAGCAAGACAGGGCATGTCGGAAAGGAGATCCCCACGTCCTGGGTTCAGCACTGTACACCGTATCCCGCAAGGGAAGTTATACTGACAAAGCCTTGATTCGACAGTGCCTGTTTTACCCTGTGCCGGTTCTCTCGAACCCACCAGAGCGATAACGTTTATTTGTACAGGAGCCTCGCCATAACGAGATCGTTGTAAAACGAGAGGGATAATACGCTTATTTAAAACTGCTGCTGAGGAATTTTAATAATGTTGAAGAACGGTTTAAATGAATAGTATTAAACGCATGTTGAGGTTTTATTTAACTGTTTTCTTTTTAAATGGAGAATTCATTTGTTACCGGAGAGAGTAAAATGGCATGGCTGGACACGCTGCTGGATCATTTTGCGCATTATCCGACGCATCTGTTCGCGCTGCTCGTTGTTATGGCGTTGAGTAAATCGACGGTGCTGGTCTCCTCGGTGCTGCCGCCCGCATCGGTCATGCTGATGGCGGGGATCGCCGTCAGCCAGTCGAGTCTGCATCCCGGAATGACGTGGCTGGCGGTGGTGATGGGCGCTACGGCAGGTTCGGTGCTGAATTACCATATCGGCCAGCTGATGGGGCATACCCGGCTGGTGTCACGCCTCACCGCAAAACATGCCGATAAGATTCTGCGGGTACAGCATCAGCTGCAAAAGAACGGCGTAGTCGCGCTGTTCACGTCGCGTTTCCTGGCGGTGCTGCGTTATATCGTGCCGCTGGCGGCCGGCATGCTCAGGATGAGCGCGATGAAGGTTTACGTCGTTAGCCTGCTGTCAGCCTGCGCATGGGCGGCGCTGTATGTCGGCATCGTCACCGGCATCAGCATCTGAACGTATTCATCAGTTTGAGAAATGCTTCCCGAAAAAACGGTCACCAGTCTGTCACACTCAGCGTAACGATAAAAACGCATGAGGAAAAAGGGATGAGAAAAGCACTACTCGCTGTCGCCGTGGCAGGAACGCTTTCAGTGACGTTTGGGGCGCAGGCACAGGACACGCCGGATGGCTATCAGCTGGAACAGGTGCTCATCATGAGCCGCCACAACCTGCGCGCGCCGCTTGCCAATAACGGCAGCGTGCTGGAGCAGTCCACGCCCAAGCAGTGGCCGGAGTGGGACGTCCCGGGTGGACAGCTCACCACCAAAGGCGGCGTACTGGAAGAGTATATGGGTCACTATATGCGCGAGTGGCTGGCAGAGCAGGGAATGGTGAAGACGGGTGAATGCCCGCCAGCGGATACCGTCTATGCCTACGCCAACAGCCTCCAGCGCACCGTGGCGACCGCGCAGTTCTTTATCACCGGCGCGTTCCCCGGGTGCGATGTTCCTGTGCATCATCAGGAAAAAATGGGCACCATGGACCCCACCTTCAATCCGGTCATTACCGATAACTCCCCTGAGTTTCGCGAGAAAGCGCTGAAAGCGATGGAGACGGAACGGCAGAAAATGCATCTGGATGAAAGCTACAAACTGCTGGAACAGCTGACAAACTACAGCGAATCGCCGTCCTGCAAGGAGAAAAAAGTCTGCTCCCTGACGGAGGCGAAAGATACCTTCAGCGCCGATTATGAAAAAGAGCCGGGCGTCTCCGGGCCGCTGAAGGTGGGTAACTCGCTGGTGGATGCGTTCACGCTACAGTATTACGAAGGCTTCCCGACAGACCAGGTGGCCTGGGGGGAAATCAAAACCGATCAGCAGTGGCGCGTGCTGTCGAAGCTGAAAAACGGCTATCAGGACTCGCTGTTTACGTCGACGGAGGTGGCGCAGAACGTGGCTAAACCGCTGGTGAAGTACATTGATAAAGCGCTGGTGAACGACCAGGCAAAAGCGCCAAAAATCACCCTGCTGGTAGGGCACGACTCTAACATCGCCTCGCTGCTGACCGCGCTGGACTTCAGGCCTTATCAGCTGCACGACCAGCAGGAAAGTACCCCGATTGGCGGTAAAATTGTCTTCCAGCGCTGGCATGATAAAAACACTAACCAGGAGCTGATGAAAATTGAGTATGTTTACCAGAGTTCAGATCAGCTGCGTAACGCCAGCGTACTGTCGCTGCAATCCCCTGCGCAGCGCGTGACGCTGGAGCTGAAGGGCTGTCCGGTGGATGGCAACGGCTTCTGTCCTGTCGATAAATTCAATGCGGTGATGGATAACGCGGCGAAATAGAAAATAACCCCCCGCGTGGGCGGGGGGAACGTTCAGACGTTTTTACGTTCGATGGTTTGCTCGCCCCAGAACAGCGAGTCTTTGTCGGTTTTTTCGAAGGCGCGAACCAGCACTTCATCGTTGCCTTCTTCCCAAATCTGCTCAGCCAGCTTTTCGTCATAATTGGCGACTTCAAAGATGGCTTCGGCAATCTCCGGAGAGGTATTGCGTAAACTTGCCCATTCGCCCACGTGGTGAGCTTTGGATTCTTGAGTTGGCATACTTGTCCTCCTGTTGGGTTAGCCGTTCAGTTTTTTGGCAAGACCCGCGACGTATTCACCCTGATAGCGGGCGATTGAAAGTTCTTCATTGCTTGGCTGACGTGAACCATCCCCACCGGCAATCGTTGTTGCGCCATAGGGCGTACCACCACGGACCTGGGAGACATCAAACAGTTCCTGCGCGCCGTAGCCAATCGGCACAATGACCATCCCATGATGCGCAAGCGTTGTCCAGGTGGAAGTGATCGTCTGCTCCTGGCCGCCGCCCGTGCCGGTAGAGCTGAACACGCTGGCCAGCTTGCCGTATAACGCGCCGGAGGCCCAGAGCCCGCCCGTCTGGTCGAGGAAGGTGCGCATCTGGCCGGACATATTGCCGAAGCGGGTCGGGGTGCCGAAGATAATGGCATCATAGTCCGCGAGCTCCTGCGGGGTGGCGACCGGGGCGTTTTGTGTTTTCCCCCCGGCTTTGGCGAAGGCTTCCGCCTGCATGGTTTCCGGTACGCGTTTAACCACGACCTCAACGCCGTCTACTCTGTTTGCGCCTTCTGCTACTGCGTGAGCCATGGTTTCAATGTGTCCATACATGGAATAATAGAGCACCAGAACTTTTGCCATTTTGCATCACTCCTCGTTGGTTTTTCTTACAGCGGATCGCTGCGTTACTTTAAAGATATGACATCACGGCCAGACTGCAAAAATGAACGGCATTTATTTGATATATAACAATATCTTTTCGTTACGTGCTTTGTAGCAAAATGAAACAACTTTCGCGGCGCGGATTTTTCAAAATATAAGAATGGCTTATGAATGACTTCCTCAATATTTCATACGAAAGGCTGAGATCATGTTGCAGAATATTACCTCTCGCTTGCCGGATAGCCGCATTACACTAAGCTTAGTTTCACGCGGCACAGATAAAGGCACTGTCCTTGAGCCGCGAGGTGAAAGAATCCTCTTTTACTGAATGCAATATGATGTCTAATGTTTCACACTCTGGAGGTTAGAGATGGCAAACCATCGTGGTGGTTCAGGTAATTTCGCTGAAGACCGTGAAAGAGCATCAGAAGCAGGTCGTAAAGGTGGCCAGTCTAGCGGGGGCAACTTTAAAAACGACCCTCAGCGCGCATCAGAGGCTGGTAAAAAAGGGGGTAAAAATAGCCACGGCAGCAACAAGTAGTACGCCGGGTTAACTCTCTGCCGCCGGGTTTCCCGGCGGTTTTTTTATGTCTGCTACATTGAACTGTCATAAAAGGCATCGCACACTACAGGATTGATTCTTCGTGCTGGTGTCCCATGTCCGTTTCCCGTTTTACCTTCTCCATTAAGCCTCAGGAAGCCATCCTGATTTTGATCACCATGTTCTGGGGCGGAACCTTTCTTGCCGTTCAGTACGCGGTCACGATGAGCGATCCGTTTTTCTTTGTAGGGCTGCGTTTTGCAACCGCGGCGGTTGCCGTGGCGCTTATTTCACTGAAAACCCTGCGCGGATTGACCCTGAGAGAGCTTAAAGCGGGTGTCGCCATTGGCGTGGCGATTGCCATGGGTTACAGCCTGCAAACGTGGGGGCTCCAGTCTATCTCCAGCAGTAAATCCGCCTTCATCACCGCCATGTACGTACCGCTGGTGCCGCTGTTGCAGTGGCTGTGCCTCGGCAGAATGCCGGGCCTGATGTCGTGCATTGGCATCGTGCTGGCGTTCATCGGCCTTATTTTATTAGCCGGGCCGGAAAATAATCTGCTGGCGCTGGGGCCGGGGGAGATCATCACTCTGGTGGGGGCCGTCGCCATTGCGGCAGAAATTATTCTGATTAGCGCCTGGGCAGGAAAAGTGGACGTCAAGCGGGTGACGGTGGTGCAGCTTGCCACCGCGTCGCTGGTGGCGTTCGCGACGATGGTGCCGGCAGGGGAGTCCGTCCCGCCGATGTCTACCGGGCTTATCGTCGTGGCGCTGGGGCTGGGCATTTTCAGCGCCATTATCCAGGTTACCATGAACTGGGCGCAGCGCAGCGTATCCCCGACACGGGCGACGGTCATTTACACCGGTGAACCGGTGTGGGCGGGTATTTTCGGGCGACTCGCCGGGGAGCGTCTGCCGCTGCTGGCGCTGGTGGGCGCGGCATTTATTATCGCTGGGGTGCTGGTGAGCGAGTTGAAGTTAAAAAAACGACGTAAGGCGACTGCCGGATTGAGCGCTGAACAAGGGGCAGATAGCTAACAACGCGCACCCTGTCCGTTTAGCCCGGCGGCGCTTCGCTTGCTCGGGCCTACTTGCCAATTGTAGGCCGGGTAAGCGTAGCGTCACCCGGCAAGAATGCGGCACGTATTTCAGGTGGAAGGGGTGATGGCTTTTCCTTGCGGTACATCCCTTTTCCGGCGGCTCAGCAGGGCGTTGAGCAGGATCGCGCCGAAGGTCGCCGTGCCAATCCCGCCTACCGTAAACCCGCCCAGCGTCAGGGCGAAATCACCCGCCCCCAGCACCAGTGTCACCGCCACCATGATCAGGTTACCATTCTGGCTCAGATCAACATGATTCTGCACCCAGATACGTGCCCCCGCGACGGCAATAAGACCAAATACCACAATCGAGGCGCCGCCAATCACGGGTGCCGGGATGGTGTGGATCAATGCGCCGAATTTTGGGGAAAAGCCGAGCAGCATCGCCATCACCGCCGCCGCCACGAAGACCAGCGTCGAGTAGACTTTGGTCACTGCCATCACGCCGATGTTTTCCGCGTAGGTCGTCACGCCGCTGCCGCCGACCGAGCCGGAGAGCATGGTCGCCAGACCGTCTCCCACAAACGCCCGTCCCATATACGGGTCCATATTGCGGCCGGTCATTCCCGCTACGGCTTTCAAATGGCCCAGGTTTTCAGCCACCAGAATCACCGCGACAGGCGCGATGAGCATCATCGCCTGAGCGTTAAAGGTGGGCGAGGTTATGTGCGGCATGCCGAACCAGGCGGCCTGATGAATCAGTGTGAAATCAACCGGTTTGCCGAGGCCGAACACGTTCGCCAGCAGCGCGTAGACCAGACAGGCCGCAATCAGCCCGACCAGGATCAGCAGCCGCTGGATCATGCCGCGCGTAAAGACCGCCACCACGCCGATGCACAGCACCGTAATCACCGCCATCCAGCTTTCAAACGGCGAGCCGGATACGCTCTTCACCGCAATCGGCGCGAGGTTCAGGCCTATCGCCATCACCACCGCCCCGGTGACGACGGGGGGCATCATCCGCTCGATCCAGCGCGTGCCGACTTTCATCACCACCAGACCGGTCAGGGTGTAGACCAGCCCACAGGCGATAATGCCGCCGAGGGCCACGCTCAGGTTGGGGTTAATACCCTGACCGTTAAACCCGGTCGCTGCAATAACCACCCCCACGAAGGCGGCGCTGGAGCCCAGATAGCTGGGCACACGTCCGCTGGTGACAAAAATGAACAGCAGGGTACCCATACCCGACATCAAAATGGCGAGGTTAGGATCCAGCCCCATCAGCATGGGCATCAGCACCGTCGCACCAAACATCGCGACCGCATGCTGCACGCCCATCACCATTGTCTGCCCGAGCGGGAGCCTTTCATCCGGCGCGACCACGCCTGCTTCTGTGGAGGTCGATTTCAACTGCCAGTGGGGAAGTCCGAACATGATCTGTCTCCTGAATGCGGATTAACAGGCGGGTCGCATAAGTGCGTGATAGCCGCGGTCGAACCACACCAGCCCTTGCGGCGCCGGGTGGCGTACGATGGATACGATGTCGCAAAACAGAATGTCGTGGGTGCCGACGCTCACCACCTGGCTGATGCGGCAGTCGAACGAGGCCAGCGCATTTTCCAGACGCGGGCAGCCCGTGTCGCCTGTCTGCCAGCGGGCAGCGGCAAAGCGGTCCGCCATCGGCGTTTTCCCGCCAAACAGGTTGGATAAAGGCTCCTGTCCGGCACTCAGCGTGTTAACGCACAGGGTGCGGTTCTCGCTGAAAATCGGCCAGACCGACGCGCCGCGGTTGAGGCAAACCAGCAGAGTGGGCGGGGTATCGGTTACGCTGCATACCGCGCTTGCGGTAAAGCCCGCCATTCCCGCCGGGCCGTCGGTGGTGATGATATTGACCGCCGCACCGACGCAGGCCATGGCATCACGGAACGTTTGTTGATCAAGGGTCGTCATGATGGCTCCTTATTTACGCCAGCCCGCAGGCGTCTTCGAAGGTCAGACGCGGTAAGCGCCCATAAACTTTGCGCATATCGCCATAGCCGATGTTAATCAGCAGATTGCTTTTAAGCAGCGTGCCCGTGAAAAAGGCCGCGTCCACTTTTTCCCGGTCAAAACCCGACATCGGCCCGGTGTCCAGCCCGAGCGCGCGGCAGGCGAAGATCAGGTACGCGGCCTGCATCGAGCTGTTGCGAAAGGCGGTCTCTTCCGCCAGCGCGGGGCTTGCGGTAAACCAGCTTCTGGCATCGCCGTGCGGGAACAGTACAGGCAGGCGCTCATAAAACTCGCTGTCCCAGGCGACAATTGCCGTGACCGGGGCGGTGAGCGTTTTCTCAAGGTTGCCGCTGGAGAGCGCCGGGCGCAGCTTCTCTTTTCCTTCCGGGCTTCGCACAAAGACAATGCGCGCCGGGGAACAGTTGGCGGACGTCGGCCCCCATTTCATCAGGTCATAAATCTCGCGCAGCGTCTCGTCACTGACCGGTATATCCAGCCAGCCGTTATGGGTACGTGCGCCGGTAAACAGCGTTTCCAGCGCGGCGGGCGTGATGGCTTCGCTCATTCAAACTCCTTACAAAGCGGGTTCTGGGCTGTGCAGCAGGCTGGCAAGCCCGTTCAGCAGCAGAGTGTTAAAGATGTCCGGCGCGGTCACGTTGCAGGCATGCCCGCCCTGGCGCATGACCGTTTTGCGGGCGTGCGGGAGTGCGGCGTGCAGTTCATCAGAACAGACGGACGGCACCAGCAGATCGTCGGTGGAACAGATAATCTGCACGGGGCAGCGAACGCGTGCAGCGTGGCGGCTGAAATCGGCCTGCTTCAGCGCATGCAGCCTGCGCAGCAGATTGGCTTTGCCCTGAAAATGGGCCAGCGCCAGCGCGTCCTCGGCCTCCAGCCGCGGGGCGCGGGCGGCCATCCAGTCTGCCGGGTAGAGGAACAAGGGCTGTGCCTCTACCCACGCCTGCGCGCCGCCCGCATGCAGCAGACGTTCGCGAACGTCAAAACAGCGTCGGGTATGGGCATTGAGCGTCAGCCAGCCGTTGACGCAGACCAGCGCGGTAAGGGCGTCGGGCTTATCGATGGCCAGCCGCAGGCCCACCAGCGCCCCCAGCGCGTGGCCGACCACGCAGTAACGGGCGATCCCTGCCCCGGCTAACGCCAGTGCGAGCTCGTCGGCCATGTGTGCGAGGGTGTAGTCTTCCGGCAGGGTATCCGGGTTATTCCCCGTGTCCCGCTGGTCGTAGCACACCACCTGATACTCCTGCCCCAGCACGGCGAGCTGAGGCAGCCAGTAGCTCCCGCTGCCGCCGAGCCCGGCAATCAGTACCACCACGGGCGCGCCCGCAAAGGGGGGCGGGGAAATGGACAGTTTCATGGCGGCCTCACTTCGCGATGTGCGCAACGGTGGCAATTTCAACCAGCGCGTCCGGCTTTACCAGCCCGCACTGGATGCAAAACCGCGCCGGTTTATCGCCCGGGAAAAACTCCGCGTAGATTTCGTTAATCGCGGCGTAGTTTTTCCAGTCGGTGATAAAGATGCTGTTGAAGGTCACGTCCTCCATCGTGCCACCCGCCGTTTCGATCACGGTTTTGATCGTCTCCAGCACGTGGCGGGTTTGCGCCTTTGGGTCATTGATAAACACCACGTTGTTGTCTTTATCAAACGGCAGCGTGCCCGAGACATACACCACGCCGTCGGCGAGGGTGCCGGGAACGAAGGGGGCAATCGGAGTGCTGGTGCCCGGCGGAATAATCACGGATTTCGGCATAGCGGTTCTCCTCAGGCGATACGGGCGAGCGGGGGATCCAGCGCGTCGCAGAAATCATTGACGTTACTGACCCAGCCAAAAAAGGTTTCGATATTGAACAGGGCGGCTTTCTGGGCAAAATCCGGCCCGGCCTGATGGGTAGCGTCTTCCAGCACCACGCCAAAATACTCGAGGAAAAAGCCGTCGCGCAGGGTCGACTCCACGCAGACGTTGGTGGCAATGCCCGTAAAGACCAGATGACGAATGCCCCGGCTGCGCAGCAGGCTGTCGAGCGGGGTATTGAAAAAGCCGCTGTAGCGCGGTTTCGGCAGTACGATATCGCTGGCTTCCGGTACCAGCTCATCCACCAGTTGATAATCCCAGCCGCCTTTCGCCAGCAGCGTGCCCTGGAGTTCTGGCCGTTGGCGCATGGTTTTCAGGGCGTTGGATTTGTGAAAGTTGGGGGAGCCGGGACCACCAGCTTCGACGTACTGGTCGTCCCAGCCGTTCTGGAACCAGACGATGAGCATGCCCGCAGCGCGCGCAGCGTGCACGGCGGTTTTAATGTTCTCGATCACCGGCTGCGTGGTGGAGACGTCAAACCCGGCCAGATCCAGATACCCGCCTTTACTGGCATAGGCGTTTTGCATATCCACCACGATCAGCGCGCTGCGCTGCGCGTCAAAGGTAATGGCTTCCGGGCGAGCGTTGAGGGTCGTCATTACGCCACCTCCTTCGTCACGGCAGGGATGTGGGCGCGGCACTGCATCAGCGGCTGAATGCGCTCGCCGAAGGTTTCCACGCCGGTGAGAAAATCATCGAAGGTCAGCAGTACGCCTTCGGCGCCGGGCACGGCAGCCACTTCGTCGAGCATTCTGGCGACGCTGGCATACGAGCCAACCAGGGTGCCCATGTTGATATTGACGGCAGACGTCGGGTCGGCCATCTGGCGAACGTTGGTGTCCGCGCCGGAGCGGGTATCCTTCTGGCTCTGCTCGGTCAGCCAGCTCAGCGCTTCGTCATCCGCGCCGTCCTTGTATCGTTCCCATTTGGCGCGCGCGGCGTCATCGGTTTCGTCGGCAATCACCATAAACAGCACGTAGGAGCCCACGTCGCGCCCGGTTTTGTCGGCGGCCGCTTTCATGCGTGCCGCAGTGGGCGCGAAGGCGGCAGGGGTGTTAACGCCTTTACCGAAGCAGAAGTTGAAGTCGGCGTATTTCGAGGAAAATTCCATTCCCGCGTCGCTCTGCCCGGCGCAGATAACCTTCATCGGCACCGACGGCTGCGGGCTGACGCGGCAGTCGTTCATGGTGAAGAAATCGCCTTTGAAATCGCTTTTGCCGGTGCCCCACAGATCGCGCAGCACCTGCACATATTCAGTCAGGTAGTCGTAGCGACGGGAGAAGTAATCGTCCCCCGGCCAGATCCCCATCTGCTCGTACTCCGGCTTTTGCCAGCCGGTGACCAGGTTAACGCCAAAGCGCCCGCCGGAGATGGAGTCGATGGTGGAGGCCATCCGCGCCACGATCGCCGGGGGCAGGGTAAGGGTGGCGGCGGTGGCGTAGATCTGGATCCGCGAGGTGACCGCCGCCAGGCCCGCCATCAGGGTAAAGGACTCCAGGTTGTGGTCCCAGAATTCGGTCTTACCGCCGAAACCGCGCAGCTTGATCATCGAGAGCGCAAAGTCGAAATGGTAATGCTCCGCTTTCTGCACGATGGCTTTATTCAGCTCAAAGGTCGGCATGTATTGCGGGGCAGTGGTCGAGATAAGCCAGCCGTTGTTGCCGATCGGTACAAATACGCCAATTTTCATCACGAACCTCTCTTCATTACGTCGCAGGTGTCACGATGTTTTTGCAAAGGCAGTGCCAGTTTTGAAAATCACTTTGTTATTAGGGTGTTAAATGATGGTTGTTGAAATTAACAGCGAAAATGTGGACTAGATGGTCAAAATCATTGCACAGAAAACAGGCACTCATGCGCGCTGAGGGTGCAGAAGGTCGTGGCGAGACGGGGGTTTTGCTATGCTGAGCGCAGGACAGAAAATGGAGAGCGAAAATGACACAAGGCGCAGTGAAAACACCCGGAAAACGTTCGCAGGCGGTGAGCGCCAAGAAACAGGCGATCCTCAGCGCTGCGCTGGAGACATTTTCGCAGTTTGGTATTCACGGTACGCGCCTTGAGCAGGTGGCGGAGCAGGCCGGGGTGTCCAAGACCAATCTGCTCTACTACTACCCGTCGAAAGAGGCGCTGTATGTGGCGGTGATGCAGCAAATCCTCGATATCTGGCTGGCACCTCTCAAGGCGTTTCGCGAAGAGCTGGCCCCGCTGGTGGCGATAGAGGAGTACATAAGGCTGAAGCTGGAGGTATCGCGTGATTACCCGCAGGCATCCAGGCTGTTCTGTCTGGAGATGTTGCAGGGCGCGCCGCTGTTGCAGGCGGAGCTGACGGGAGATCTAAAGCAGCTGGTGGACGATAAATCGGCCATTATTGCCGGATGGGTCGCCAGCGGAAAACTGGCGCCCGTCGATCCGCATCATCTGATCTTCATGATTTGGGCCTCAACCCAGCACTACGCTGACTTCGCGGCCCAGGTCGAGGCGGTGACCGGTAAAACGCTCCAGGACGAGGCGTTTTTCCAGAGCACCCTCGAAAACGTACAGCGGATGATTATCGAAGGGATCCGCGTGCGTTAATTGCCCGGTGGGAGAGGGCAGCTTAGGTCGCCCTCTTCACACTGCATCAGCGTGGCCAGAAACGCTTCGCGCTCTGCGGTTTTCTCCGCCAGACACTGGTTCACAATCATTGGCTGAACGCTCCCGCCTTCCGTACCCGAACCGATAAACGCACAGTCTGCGTCGCGCAGGCCGATCCACGCCTGCTGCGCCTTTTTCAGCAGGTCGCGCTGAGGGGCTGCCGCGCGTTTGATGGCGGCCTGGTACGTCTGGTTGAGCTTTTTATCCGCAGCCTGGTACTGCTCTGCCGCACAGGCACTGAGTTCTGTCTGGGTGGTCGCTTTGTCGCACTCGTCGGCCAGCGCGCCGGCGCTGAGCAGCAGTGCTGCGCCTGCGATAAGATATCGTTTCATACACTCCCCAATAAAATAAGGCTCCGTCTCCGGAGCCTTATTAGCACAGCGTTAGCCGATTGTCATCAGGCTGGCGTTACCCCCCGCCGCCGCGGTGTTGACGCTGAGCGAGCGCTCAACGTACAGACGCTCCAGCAGCAGGTTGGTTTCCCCGCGCGCAAAGCCCTGCACGGAAACGATGGCACCGCTGCGGGCCGCAACCTGCTCGCACAGTTCGCGCAGCTGGTCGGAATCACCGTGGTAGATCACCGCGTCAAACGGCTGGGTCAGCAGGGCATCGGCCTTCGCAAAGCGAATGCGGGCCGAAACCGCTTTTGGCAACTGTTTGGCGAGGTCGCGATGCAGGGCATCTTCCGGCCACAGCACCTCACAGCCCGTTGCCGTTGCGGCTGCCAGCTGCACCAGCGCATCCTGCTCGTTATCCGCCACGCACAGCACACGCTCGCGCGGCATCAGCGTCCAGGTGTTGCGCTCACCGGTTGGACCCGGCAGCAGACGCTGTGTTCCCGCCTGCGCCAGCTCGCCGTACTGCTGTGCAATCGCATGCAGCTCGGGACGATTTTCAGCCCACTTAATCAGCGCGTCCAGCGGCTGGGTCAGCACGGCTTTCACCTGCGCATCCACCGGATATTCCGCGTCCTGACGCGCCAGCGTCACGCCCAGCGCATTTTCCGGACGGTTTGCCAGCAGACGGTACAGATAGAGCGGACCGCCCGCTTTCGGGCCGGTGCCGGAGAGACCTTCACCGCCGAATGGCTGCACGCCCACGACCGCGCCAACCATGTTGCGGTTGACGTACAGGTTGCCAACTTTAGCATTGCCGGTCACCTGGGCAATGGTTTCGTCGATACGGGTATGCACGCCAAGCGTCAGGCCGTAACCCGAGGCGTTGATCTGATCGATCAGCTCGTTGAGGTTGTTACGGTTGTAGCGCACCACGTGCAGTACCGGGCCGAAGACCTCTTTTTTCAGCTCGTCGAAGCTTGCCAGCTCAATCAGCGTTGGCGGCACGAAGGTGCCGGTCTGCCACTCGCGGGCATCTTCGCTGTTCTCGCGCACCGCCTGGAACACCGGACGGCCTTTTGCACGCATGGTCTGAATGTGGTTTTCAATGTTGGCTTTGGCTTCCGCGTCGATCACCGGCCCGATGTCGGTAGTGAGACGGCCCGGGTTGCCCATGCGGCATTCCGCCATCGCACCGCGCAGCATCTTCAGCGTGTGGTCAGCCACGTCATCCTGTAAGCACAGTACGCGCAGGGCGGAACAGCGTTGGCCCGCGCTGTCGAAGGCAGAAGCCAGCACGTCAACGACGACCTGCTCGGTGAGTGCGGAGGAGTCCACGATCATGGCGTTCATGCCGCCGGTTTCAGCGATCAGCGGGGTAGGACGGCCCTGCGCATCCAGACGGGTGGCGATGTTGCGTTGTAGCAGGGAGGCCACTTCGGTAGAACCGGTAAACATCACGCCGCGTACGCGGTTATCGGAGGTCAGTTTGGCCCCGACCGTTTCACCGCGCCCTGGCAGCAGCTGCACCACGCCCGCCGGTACGCCCGCTTCCAGCAGAATGTTAATGCCCTGGGCGGCAATCAGCGGGGTCTGCTCTGCCGGTTTCGCCAGCACGCTGTTGCCTGCGGCCAGCGCCGCGGCAATCTGGCCGGTGAAGATCGCCAGCGGGAAGTTCCACGGGCTGATACACACCACCGGGCCGAGCGGACGGTGGGTTTCGTTGTCGAAATCATCGCGCACCTGACCGGCGTAGTAGTGCAGGAAGTCTACCGCCTCGCGCACTTCGGCGATGGCGTTGCTGAAGGTTTTACCCGCTTCACGCACCAGAATGCCGATCAGCTGCTGCATCTGATCTTCCATCAGCACCGCCGCGCGTTCCAGAATGGCGGCACGCTCCTGCGGCGGGGTGGCAAACCAGATTGGCGCGTTGTTCACCGCGCTCTCCAGGGCCTGCTCCACTTCCGTTTCCGTGGCTTCGCGCACGTAGCCGACGATATCCTTCGGCTCTGCCGGGTTGATCACCGGCTGCATTTCACCGTCCTCAACGGACTGCTCAAGGATCGGCCTGGCCTGCCACTTCTGCAATGCGCTGTTTAGCAGGGCAGAAGAGAGCGACGCCAGACGGTGTTCGTTGGCGAGATCCAGACCCGCCGAGTTGACGCGACCTGCACCATACAGCTCGCGCGGCAGGGCAATCTTCGGATGCGGCAGACCAATCTGGCCTTCCTGCGCCGCCATCTTCTCAACGGCCTGTACCGGATCGGCCACCAGTTCGTCCAGCGGCAGGGTGGTATCGGCGATGCGGTTAACGAAGGAGGTGTTCGCCCCGTTCTCCAGCAGACGACGCACCAGGTAGGCCAGCAGGGTTTCGTGGGTACCTACCGGGGCATAGATTCGGCACGGACGGTTCAGCTTGCCGTCGGCCACTTTACCGGTCACCTGCTCGTACAGCGGTTCGCCCATGCCGTGCAGGCACTGGAACTCGTACTGGCCCGGATAGTAGTTCTGACCCGCCAGGCTGTAGATCGCCGCCAGGGTGTGGGCGTTGTGGGTGGCGAACTGAGGATAAATCAGGTTCGGCACGCCGAGCAGTTTTTTCGCGCAGGCGAGGTAAGAGACGTCGGTATAGACCTTGCGGGTATAGACCGGATAACCTTCCAGACCTTCCATCTGGGCGCGTTTGATTTCGCTGTCCCAGTAGGCGCCCTTCACCAGACGGATCATCAGGCGGCGACGGCTGCGGCTGGCCAGGTCAATCAGGTAGTCAATGACGAACGGGCAGCGTTTCTGGTAGGCCTGGATAACGAAACCAATCCCGTTCCAGCCCGCCAGCTCCGGCTCGAAGCACAGTTTTTCCAGCAGATCGAGGGAGATCTCCAGACGGTCCGCCTCTTCGGCGTCGAAGTTAATGCCGATATCATACTGGCGCGCCAGCAGGGTCAGGGACTTCAGGCGCGGGTAGAGCTCTTCCATCACCCGGTCGTACTGCGCGCGGCTGTAGCGCGGGTGCAGGGCGGAAAGCTTAATGGAGATGCCCGGGCCTTCATAAATACCGCGACCGTTGGACGCTTTACCGATGGCGTGGATCGCCTGCTGGTAAGATACCATGTAGGCCTGCGCGTCGGCGGCGGTCAGCGCCGCTTCACCCAGCATGTCGTAGGAGTAGCGGAAGCCTTTATCTTCCAGCTTGCGGGCGTTCGCCAGCGCTTCGGCAATGGTTTCCCCGGTGACGAACTGCTCGCCCATCAGGCGCATCGCCATGTCCACGCCCTTGCGGATCAGCGGCTCGCCGCTCTTGCCGATGATGCGGTTCAGAGAGCGCGACAGGTTGGCTTCGTTATGGGTGGAGACCAGCTTGCCGGTAAACAGCAGGCCCCAGGTGGCGGCGTTAACGAACAGCGACGGACTGCGGCCAATGTGGGAGTGCCAGTTGCCGTTGCTGATTTTGTCGCGGATCAGGGCATCGCGGGTGGCTTTATCCGGAATACGCAGCAGCGCTTCCGCCAGACACATCAGCGCCACGCCTTCCTGCGAGGAGAGGGAGAACTCCTGCAACAGACCCTGCACCATACCGGCGCGTCCGCTGGCGGTTTTCTGATTACGCAGCTTGTCGGCGAGCTGATACGCCAGGCTGTGCGCCTGAGCGGCAACGGCTTCCGGCAGGCGCGCCTGCTCCAGCAGCATCGGCACGGCGTCGGTTTCGGCACGGCGGTAGGCGCCGGTAATGGCGGCGCGGCTGACGGACTGCGGCAGGATCTGCTCGGCAAATTCGAGGAACGGCTGGTGGTTCTCCTCAACGGCCGTCGCGGCTTCTTCGCTTTCGTTCGCTGCGCCCGCCAGCAGGGCAGGCAGCTCCGGCAGACCTTCTTCACTCTCCAGTCTTTCCAGATAGTTAAAAATCGCCTGCTTGATTAACCAGTGCGGTGTGCGGTCGATGCGGGTCGCAGCGGTTTTAATCCGTTCGCGGGTAGCGTCATCCAGCTTAACCCCCATGGTGGTCATCCCCATGCCAAAACTCCTGTTGTTCTGTAATAGCGTTCTGTTGATAGCGTGAAATATCCACCATGTTGCAACTTTGTGCAACCGTGTTAAATGTGACCTGGTCTGCAAGCTGGAAAATGAATGGATTGTTAACGATTAGTTAGCTGTGAAAAAGAACGTGCGGCCGTTTCTGAGCCCAGTTTTTATGCGGTGCTTAACACTTTTTAAAGGTGCAACCCGTAAAAGCGTGAGCGAGTGCAACCTATAGGAAAGACGTATAAAACCAGTGATGAAATTCATGTAAATGCAGTGTTAAATCGTTTGTCAGTGGGATGCGTATACGGCAGGATAGCGCGCCCAACGGAAACACATACACACATCACTACGTTCCGGTGATGACATAACAAGGCAACCCGGACGGTTGTCGCTCGACATTTTGGAGAATTTGAATGGCTATTAGCACACCGATGCTGGTGACATTTCTCGTTTATATTTTTGGCATGATCCTGATAGGGTTTTTGGCATGGCGTTCCACTAAAAACTTTGACGACTACATCCTCGGCGGGCGCAGCTTAGGCCCGATGGTCACCGCACTCTCTGCGGGCGCTTCCGACATGAGCGGCTGGCTGCTGATGGGGCTGCCGGGCGCGATTTTCATCTCCGGTATCTCCGAAAGCTGGATCGCCATCGGCCTGACCGTCGGCGCGTGGATCAACTGGAAGCTGGTGGCAGGCCGTCTGCGCGTGCATACCGAAGCCAACAACAACGCCCTGACGCTGCCGGACTACTTCACCGGACGCTTTGAAGATAACAGCCGTATCCTGCGCATTATCTCTGCGGTGGTGATCCTGCTGTTCTTCACCATCTACTGTGCTTCCGGCATCGTGGCGGGCGCGCGTCTGTTCGAAAGTACCTTCGGCATGAGCTATGAAACCGCCCTGTGGGCCGGTGCGGCCGCGACCATCCTCTATACCTTCGTGGGCGGATTCCTGGCGGTAAGCTGGACCGACACCGTGCAGGCGAGCCTGATGATCTTCGCCCTGATCCTGACTCCGGTGATTGTCATTTTCACCGTCGGCGGCTTTGGCGAATCGCTGGAAGTGATCAAGCAGAAGAGCATCGAAAACGTCGATATGCTGAAAGGGCTGAACTTTGTCGCCATCGTCTCCCTGATGGGCTGGGGCCTGGGCTACTTCGGCCAGCCGCACATTCTGGCGCGTTTCATGGCGGCGGATTCTCACCATACCATCGTTCACGCGCGTCGCATCAGCATGACGTGGATGATTTTGTGTCTGGCGGGCGCGTGTGCGGTCGGTTTCTTCGGTATCGCCTACTTTAATAACAACCCGGCGCAGGCGGGCGCGGTGAACCAGAACGCCGAGCGCGTGTTCATCGAACTGGCGCAGATTCTGTTTAACCCTTGGATTGCCGGTATTCTGCTCTCCGCGATCCTGGCGGCGGTGATGTCCACCCTGAGCTGTCAGCTGCTGGTGTGCTCCAGCGCCATCACCGAAGACCTCTACAAAGCGTTCCTGCGTAAGGGCGCGAGCCAGAAAGAGCTGGTGTGGGTAGGGCGTTTTATGGTGCTGCTGGTTGCGCTGGTGGCGATTGCGCTGGCAGCAAACCCGGAAAACCGCGTGCTGGGGCTGGTGAGCTACGCGTGGGCGGGCTTCGGTGCCGCGTTTGGGCCGGTAGTCCTGTTCTCCGTCATGTGGTCACGCATGACCCGTAACGGCGCGCTGGCGGGGATGATTATCGGTGCGGTGACCGTTATCGTCTGGAAACAGTTCGCCTGGCTGGGCCTGTACGAAATCATTCCTGGCTTCATCTTCGGCAGCATCGGTATCGTTGTCTTCAGCCTGCTGGGTAAAGCACCGTCTGCCTCCATGCAGAAACGCTTTGCGGAAGCCGACGCGCACTACCACACTGCGCCGCCGACTAAGCTTCAGGCTGAGTAATCTCCCCTCACCCTAACCCTCTCCCCGGTGGGGAGAGGGGATAGTCCTTTCACCTATGTGAGTCTTCATCAATGAGAATTAAAACAGGGTTAATGGTGGCAGCATTCGTGATGCTGGCGGGCTGTAACGCACCCGCGCAGCACGTGCCGGTGGAAACCTGCAAAGCGGATAACCAGATGCAGCAGACCACGCTCTATTTTGGCTTGAATCGCCCGGCAGGGGCGCAGATTACCGGCAGCGAGTGGCAGCAGTTTGTTGACCAGGACGTGACGCCGCGTTTCCGCGATGGCTTAACGGTGTTTGATGCCCGTGGTCAGTGGCTGGGTAACGACGGCAAGGTGGCGCGCGAGCCGAGCAAGGCGCTGATGCTGATCCACGGGAAAGACGTGCAGAGTGAGAAGAATATTGAAGCGTTGCGCGGGATCTATAAGTCACGCTTCGCGCAGGAATCGGTGATGCGGGTTGACCAGCCGGTGTGCGTGCAGTTTTAATGAAAAACGGCGGGAAATCCCGCCGTTGTAGTATCGTAGGCCCGTGCAAGCGAAGCGCCGCCGGGCATTAACCGCACAAAACTTACAACACCAACCCCGCAAAGCTCGCCGAAAGCAGGCTCACCAGCGTCGCGCCGTACACCAGACGCAAACCAAACCGCGACACCACGTTGCCCTGCTGCTCGTTCAGACCTTTTATTGCCCCCGCCACAATGCCAATGGAAGCGAAGTTAGCGAACGACACCAGGAACACGGACAAAATACCCAGCCCGCGAGGTGACATTTGATGGGCAATTTTTTGCAGCTCGATCATCGCCACAAATTCATTCGCCACCAGTTTAGTTGCCATAATGCTCCCCGCGTTTAAGGCATCGCTCAATGGAATACCAATAAGCCACGCCAGCGGATAAAACACATAACCCAGAATCTGCTGGAAGCTCATGCCAAATATGCTGGAGAAGAGGGCGTTAACGGCGCTAATAAGGGCGATAAAACCAATCAGCATCGCCAGAATAATCATTGCCACCTTAAAACCGGCCAGAATATACTCGCCCAGCATTTCAAAGAAGCTCTGGGATTCGTGCAGTTTTTCCAGCTTGATATCCGGCTCCGCTTCCGGGCGGGTCGGGTTAATGACCGAAAGAATAATAAAGGTGCTGAACATGTTCAGGATCAGCGCCGCGACGACAAATTTGGCGTCGAGCATGGTCATATAGGCCCCGACAATCGACAGCGACACCGTCGACATTGCCGTGGCAGCCATCGTAAACAGACGACGCGAAGAGAGATCCCCGAGTACGCCCTTGTAGGCAATAAAGTTTTCCGACTGACCGAGGATCAGCGAGCTCACCGCGTTGAAGGATTCCAGCTTGCCCATGCCGTTCAGTTTTGACAGCAGCGTCCCGATCACCCGAATAAAGATCGGCAGAATGCGCCAGTGCTGAAGAATACCAATCAACGCCGAGATAAAAACAATGGGGCAGAGCACGCCAAGGAAAATAAACGCCAGCCCTTTTTCACCCATCCCGCCAAAGACAAAATTCGTCCCTTCGGCAGCGAATTTAAGCAGCGACTCAAAGAAACCGGAGACGTATTTAATAATAAACAGACCGCTTTCTGCATGCAGGAAAAAGAACGCCAGCGCAATTTCAATCACGATCAGCTGTAAAACGAAACGAATACGAACTTTTCGGCGGTCGAAACTCACCAGCCAGGCAAGCGCAAGAATAATCACCAGCGCCAGCAGGAAATGGACAATTTTAAACATGGTTTATTTTCAGTTGGTTTTCGAGGTGGACATTTAGCCACAGCCCCGGTTAACCGTAAATGAGCATTTTTGTTATACCTTATAAACGCAACGGTTACTCAGGCAATTATTACTCCGCAATGCGTTTACATCTGGTCATCAAAACGCAACACATTTCGCTTGTTTTTCTTGTTGCCGTAATGATAATCACTATCACAAGAATTTACCTTTCTTTGCATCAGTTGACCGCGATAAACATTTAAGGTGTCGGCATGTTTGTTCCTTTTCTCATTATGTTACGTGAAGGCCTTGAAGCGGCCCTGATTGTTAGCCTTATCGCCAGTTATCTGAAGCGTACCCAGCGCGGACGCTGGATTGGCGTGATGTGGGTTGGCGTTTTCCTTGCCGCGGCGCTCTGCCTGGGGCTGGGTATTCTTATCAACGAAACCACCGGTGAATTTCCGCAGAAAGAGCAGGAGCTGTTTGAAGGCATTGTTGCCGTAATAGCGGTGGTGATCCTCACCTGGATGGTGTTCTGGATGCGCAAAGTTTCCCGTAACGTGAAGGTACAGCTTGAGCAGGCGGTGGATAACGCCCTGCAAAAAGGCAACCACCACGGCTGGGCGCTGATCATGATGGTCTTTTTCGCCGTGGCGCGTGAAGGCCTGGAGTCCGTGTTCTTCCTGCTCGCGGCTTTTCAGCAGGACGTGGGCATCTGGCCGCCGCTGGGCGCGATGCTCGGGCTGGCCACGGCGGTTGTGCTTGGTTTCCTGCTCTACTGGGGCGGCATTCGTCTTAACCTGGGCGCGTTCTTCAAGTGGACCAGCCTGTTTATTCTGCTGGTGGCCGCGGGACTGGCGGCAGGGGCGATCCGCGCCTTCCACGAAGCGGGCCTGTGGAACCACTTCCAGGACGTGGCGTTCGATCTCAGCAACGTCCTGTCGACCCATTCACTGACCGGTACCCTGCTTGAAGGGATCTTCGGCTACCAGGAAACGCCGAGCGTCAGCGAAGTGGCGATGTACTTTATCTATCTGGTTCCGGCGCTGATCCTGTTCGCTATGCCGCCGCGTACCGGCTCGCAGACGTCGCGCGTTGCGCCGTAAGTGCTGTTTTAGTTACAACATACTTTTAAAGGGTAGAGTCATGGCCATTCAGTTCCGTCGTAGTGCGTTATGCGCAGGCATCGCCGCGCTGCTCGTGTCTGCCTTCGCCGCTCAGGCAGCAGATATTCCGCAGGTCAAAGTCACCGTCAACGATAAACAGTGTGAGCCGATGACCATCACGGTTAACAGCGGTAAAACCCAGTTTATTATTCAGAACCACAGCCAGAAAGCGCTGGAGTGGGAGATCCTGAAAGGCGTGATGGTGGTGGAAGAGCGCGAGAATATCGCGCCGGGCTTCAGCCAGAAGATGACCGCAAATCTTCAGCCTGGGGAATATGACATGACCTGCGGCCTGCTGACTAACCCGAAAGGTAAGCTGATCGTCAAAGGCGCAGCGACGGCGGACGCGGCCAAAGGCACGGCGCTGCTGAGTCTCGGCGACGCTATTACCGCCTATAAAGCCTACGTCACCAAAGAGACGGCGGACCTGGTGGCAGGCACCAAAGCCTTTACCGACGCGGTGAAAGCGGGCGATATCGAAAAAGCGAAATCCCTGTATGCGCCTACACGTCAGCACTACGAGCGCATCGAGCCGATTGCCGAGCTGTTCTCTGACCTCGATGGCAGCATTGACGCCCGTGAAGACGACTACGAGCAGAAGGCCGCCGATCCGAAATTCACCGGCTTCCACCGTCTGGAAAAAGCCCTGTTTGGCGATAACTCCACCAGGGGGATGGAGAAATACGCCGAGCAGCTCAACAGCGACGTGCTGGAGCTGCAAAAACGCATCAGCGAGCTGGCATTCCCACCGTCGAAAGTGGTGGGTGGCGCAGCGGGTCTGATTGAAGAAGTAGCCGCCAGCAAAATCAGCGGTGAAGAAGATCGTTACAGCCACACCGACCTGTGGGACTTCCAGGCAAACGTCGACGGCGCACAGAAAATTGTCGATCTGCTGCGGCCACAGTTGCAAAAAGAGAACGGCGAACTGCTGGCGAAAGTGGATGCCAATTTTAAGAAAGTTGACGCTATCCTGGCGAAATACCGCACCAAAGACGGGTTCGAAACCTACGACAAGCTGACCGATGCTGATCGTAACGCGCTGAAAGGCCCGATTACGACGCTGGCGGAAGATCTCTCCCTGCTGCGTGGCGTACTGGGTCTGGATTAAGCGATGAACGAGCATGACGAGTACGACGTGGCGGAACCTTCCCGACGTCGGTTGTTAAAAGGGGTAGGGGCGCTGGGCGGCGCGTTTGCCCTGGCGGGCGGCTGTCCGGTGGCGCATGCGGCAAAACCGCAAAGCGCACCCGGCACGCTCTCCCCGGACGCGCGTATGGAAACGCAGCCGTTTTATGGTGAGCACCAGGCGGGGATCCTGACGCCGCAGCAGGCCTCGATGATGCTGGTGGCTTTCGATTCGTTGGCGAGTGATAAGGCCGACCTTGAGCGTCTGTTCAGGCTATTAACCACGCGCATTGCCTTCCTCACCGCCGGAGGTCCGGCACCGGAAACACCGAATCCGCGCCTGCCGCCGATGGATTCCGGGATCCTCGGGGCGTTTATCGCTCCCGATAATCTGACCATCACCGTGTCGGTGGGGGAATCACTATTTGATGATCGCTACGGTCTGGCGAAGCAGAAGCCGAAAGCGCTGCAAAAAATGACGCGATTCCCGAATGATTCTCTCGACGCGGCGCTGTGCCACGGCGATCTGCTGTTGCAGATCTGCGCTAATACCCAGGATACGGTGATCCACGCCCTGCGCGATATTATCAAGCACACCCCGGATCTGCTGAGCGTGCGCTGGAAGCGGGAAGGTTTTATCTCTGACCACGCCGCGCGCAGTAAAGGGAAAGAGACGCCGGTCAACCTGCTGGGCTTCAAAGACGGTACCGCCAACCCGGACAGCAGCAATACCGCGTTGATGAACAAGGTGGTCTGGGTGACGGCGGATCAGGGCGAACCGGCCTGGGCGGTGGGCGGCAGCTATCAGGCGGTGCGTATCATTCAGTTTCACGTGGAGTTCTGGGACCGCACGCCGCTGAAAGAGCAGCAGACTATCTTCGGTCGCGATAAGCAAACCGGCGCACCGCTCGGCATGAAGCTCGAGCACGATGAACCCGACTACGCCCGCGATCCGAACGGGGATGTCATCGCGCTGGACAGCCATATTCGCCTCGCCAATCCTCGCACCAAAGAGACGCAATCCAGCCTGATGATGCGCAGGGGTTACAGCTACTCGCTGGGGGTGACCAACTCCGGGCAGCTTGATATGGGACTGCTGTTTGTCTGCTATCAGCACGATCTGGAGAAGGGATTCCTCACCGTGCAGAAGCGGCTCAACGGCGAAGCGCTGGAAGAGTACATTAAGCCCATCGGCGGCGGCTATTTCTTTGCCCTGCCCGGCGCGCGTGACGCGAACGCCTGGCTCGCTCAGGGTCTGATAGAAGCCTGATAATCGTCCCTGCGACAGTTCGCGGGGACATTATTTTTTTCCCAGACTATCGTATTGTTATATTTCTGTAATATTTCTATATAAGACTGATTTTCCATGTAGGGGCAGTCCGAAAAGTTGCATTCAGGTAAAATAAATGTTGCATTTATGATAATTCCTGATGTACTTAAGAGAAGACAGCGGTAGTTCCCGGCAGTGATGTTAACTCACTATGGAGATCGCGAATGGTTGCGTCCTGTACTGGACAAGGTAAACATATCAACCGCAGTACCCGGCGCGGAGGCTCAGACTCCGGCAGCGATTTCTTCACCACCAAATTCTCTCCTTCACCTCAACAACCTTTTTCTACCGACGTGCATAACGGTGCGCGTAGCCGTTGTATATCGTCATCCGGTAATGCAAGCAATGGCTTACAAGGAAGCCAACCCTCTGATGTTCGTGCGCATAATCGTGCCGATGCTGGCGCGTGTGATGAATACCAACAACTCAAGGTGCTATCCATGGGAAGACAGAAAGCAGTGATCAAAGCTCGTCGCGAAGCAAAACGTGTGCTGAGACGGGATTCACGTAGTCATAAACAGCGTGAAGAAGAATCGGTCACCTCGCTTGTGCAGATGAGCGGCGTAGAATCCATTGGCATGGCGCGGGACAGCCGCGATGCATCGCCAATTGTGGCGCGAAATGAAGCTCAGGCGCACTACCTGAATGCTATCGAGAGTAAACAGCTCATCTTTGCAACCGGGGAAGCCGGATGCGGGAAAACCTGGATCAGCGCCGCCAAAGCGGCGGAGGCGCTGATTCATAAGGACGTGGAAAGGATCATCGTTACCCGTCCGGTACTGCAAGCGGATGAAGATCTGGGCTTCCTGCCCGGCGATATTTCCGAGAAGTTTGCCCCGTACTTCAGGCCCGTCTATGACGTGCTGGTGAAGCGGTTGGGCGCTTCCTTTATGCAGTACTGCCTGCGACCAGAGATTGGCAAGGTGGAAATCGCGCCGTTCGCCTATATGCGCGGACGTACATTTGAAAATGCGGTCGTTATTCTTGACGAGGCTCAGAACGTGACCGCTGCGCAAATGAAGATGTTTTTAACGCGCCTCGGGGAGAACGTGACGGTGATCGTCAACGGCGATATTACCCAGTGTGACCTGCCGTCGGGCGTGAAGTCCGGCCTGAGCGATGCCATGTCACGTTTTGAGGAAGATGAGATGATAGGGGTGGTCCGCTTCACAAAAGAGGACTGCGTCCGCTCGGCGCTCTGCCAGCGCACGCTACAAGCGTATTATTGAATATGCTGTTGTGTTCAAGGCCCGGGAAACCGGGCTTTGTTTTTTGTGCATTTTATCCCCTCTTCCCTGGGGAGAGGGTTAGGGTGAGGGGCTCAGGCCGCACCGAGCTGCATATAGCACCGGGGGGGATTGACTCGCTGCGCTCGCCCTGCGGGCAGCCTGTTCGCTACGTTCTCAGTCTGTCCAACTGGCTGCGCCAGTTGTCGAACCCCGGTCGGGGGTTCTCATTCCCCCCAAAGGCGTACAACATGCGAAAAAAAAGCCCGCATTTTCATGCGAGCTCTTCTTCAAATATGGCGGTGAGGGGGGGATTCGAACCCCCGATACGTTGCCGTATACACACTTTCCAGGCGTGCTCCTTCAGCCACTCGGACACCTCACCATATTGTTTTGCTGCCTGACCGCTTGGGGGGCAACGGGGCGCTACTATAGGGAGTTGCGCTAAAACGGTCAAGCAGATTTTCAGCATTCGTGCTTGTTCGGTTAAGCCTTAATCAGCTTATGTCGCAGCGCGCAGGATTAACGCTGCGAATCGAGCACTTCGCTATTTTTCACCACGTCCTGCGCTTTGCTGTAGCTTTCGATCAGCAGCTGGTAGGCCGGGAAGATGTGTGTGTACACCTCAGCCCATTCACCCGCATCTTCACGGTTCCACGTGCGCTGAATTTCGGAAGCAACGGCTGCCGTGTCCATCGGCACCACGCCTGCCTGCACCACGCGCGCCAGGGTGATCTCCTGCGCCATTTTGCTGTAGGTGCCAGAGGCATCAATCACCGCAAATACTTTATATCCGTCCGCCACCGCACTGATGGACGGGAAGGCCATGCAGACGCTGGTGATCGTCCCCGCGATAATCAGCGTTTTGCGCCCGGTGGCTTTCACCGCCGCCACGAACTCCGGGTTATCCCAGGCGTTGATCTCACCCTTGCGTGCGACATACTGTGCGTGCGGCGCGTTGGCGTGGATCTCCGGGATAAGCGGGCCGTTCGGTCCTTGTGGAACCGACGCCGTGGTGATCACCGGGATCTTCGCCAGCGAGGCGATTTTTGCCAGCGCCGCTGCACGGGCGCGCAGCTCAGGCATTGGCATGTCTCCAACGGTCTGGAAAAGCCCGCTCTGGTGATCGATAAGCAGCATAACGGCATCGTTTACGTCAATAACGGGACGTGCACCGTTGAAGTTTGCAGGGGTAGACATAATGCGCTCCTTATTACGTTTAGATTTGGCCAAAGCGGCCGGAGTTGAAATCGCGAATAGCCTCGGCGATTTCGGTTTTACTGTTCATCACAAACGGGCCATAGCCCACGATGGGTTCATTCAGCGGCTCCCCGGCCATCAGCAGCACTTTGGCATCGCTGCTGGCTTCGAGATGCAGTTTGTCACCGCTCTGGCTCAGCACGACCAGTTGCGCCTCACCGGCAGGCGTGGTGCCGTTCACCGTCACGCTGCCTTCAACGACAACCAGCGCCGTGCTCCAGCCTTCGGGCTGATTAAGCGTCAGGTGGCTACCCTGATGCAGCGCGAGATCCCACACGTTCAGCGGTGAGAAGGTATGCGCCGGGCCGGTTACCTCTCCAAAGCGGCCAGCAATCACGCGCAATGTTCCGCTGTTATCCGGCAGGGTGACCACCGGGATATCCGCCTGAGTGATGCTCTGGTAGCCAGGCGTCGCCATTTTGTCTTTGGCGGGCAGGTTGACCCACAGCTGCATCATTTTCAGTTCACCGCCTTTCTGCGAAAACGCGCTGGAGTGGAACTCCTCGTGCAAAATGCCTGCGCCCGCCGTCATCCACTGCACGTCACCTGGACCAATAACGCCGCCTCTGCCGGTTGAATCACGGTGCTCCACTTCGCCTGAGTAGACGATGGTCACCGTTTCAAAACCGCGATGAGGATGCTCGCCCACGCCGCGTTTCGCGCCATCCGCCGGGAAGGTATGCGGTCCGGCGTAGTCCAGCAGCAGGAACGGGCTCAGGGGCTCGCCATGCGTCTGGTAAGAAAACATCGAACGAACCGGAAAACCGTCACCGACCCAGTGCGGACGAGGTGCGGTATACACGCCTGTTACGTTTTTCATGATTAACTCCTGATGTCCTGTTGATGGAATTAGCTTATATTCAGGGTTAATATCCCGGTAGATAGCAAAAATGACATTCACTGTTCCTTAAATGGAACAATGGAGGCGTATGCAGGACCTCAATGATTTCGTATGGTTTGTGAAGGTGGTGGAGCATGGCGGCTTTGCAGCGGCGGGTCGGGCGCTCGATCAGCCTAAGTCGAAACTGAGCCGTCGGATTGCGCAGCTGGAGGAACGCCTGGGTGTTCGGTTGATACAACGTACCACGCGGCAGTTTGCGGTGACGGAGGTGGGGCAGACATTCTATCAGCACTGTAAAGCTATGCTGGTGGAGGCTGAAGCTGCGGAGGAGGCGGTGGCTGCTTTACAGGCTGAGCCGCGTGGTATGGTCCGGATCACCTGTCCTGTCACCTTGCTGCACGTTCACGTGGGGCCCATGCTGGCGCGGTTTATGGCGCGCTATCCGGGGATCAACCTTCAGCTCGAAGCCACCAACCGCCGGGTCGATCTGGTGGCGGAGGGGGTGGATGTGGCGATCCGCGTTCGTCCGCGCCCGTTTGATGACAGCGATCTGGTATTAAGGGTGCTGGCGGACAGGGGACACTGTCTGGTTGCCGGGCCGGCACTGATTGAACGGATGGGCAACCCGGCGATGCCCTCTGAACTCAGCGAGTGGCCGGGGTTAAGTATGGGGGCGGGCAAGCACCTGCATAAGTGGGAATTGAACGGTCCGGAGGGCGCAAAGGCAGAAATTCACTTCACGCCGCGCCTGGTGACTACCGACATGCTGGCGCTGCGGGAGGCAGCGATGGCGGGCGTGGGCGTGGTACAGCTGCCCATTTTGATGGTGAAGGATCAGCTGGCTTCAGGTGAACTTGTTCGGGTGCTGAATGCCTGGGAACCCAGACGGGAAGTGATCCACGCGGTGTATCCATCCCGGCGCGGCCTGCTGCCATCGGTCAGGACGCTGGTGGATTTTCTCACCGAAGAGTATGCAAAGATGGTTGAAGACTAGCTTTTTGTAGGTCGGGTAAGCGTAGCGCCACCCGACACAATTACCGCAGGGGCTGCAAAGTTCGAATCCCCCACAGGCGTGCAACATGTGAAAAAAAAGCCCGCATTTTCATGCGAGCTCTTTTTCAAATATGGCGGTGAGGGGGGGATTCGAACCCCCGATACGTTGCCGTATACACACTTTCCAGGCGTGCTCCTTCAGCCACTCGGACACCTCACCATATTGTCATCCCGTTGTTGTCGGGACGGGCGCTAATGTAAGGAAAAGCCGTACTGCCGTCAACCCACTTTTTCAGTAATTTAGCGTGTTTAGACAAACTTCAGGCAACCTGATTCCTAAATGTGCGAAATGCGCCTCTTTTATCAGCAACGCGGTTTAGCGATAAATTTGTTATGCTGGCAAGCCAGTTGAAAATGAAAATAAAACAGCGCAATAAAAGGCAATGACTATGGATATTATCTTCTATCACCCCACTTTTGATACGGCTTACTGGATTAGCGCGCTCACGGCGGCTCTGCCTGGCGCACGCGTTCGCGAATGGAAACAGGGCGATAATGAACATGCCGACTACGCGCTGGTCTGGCATCCCCCGGTCGAAATGCTTCAGGGACGCCGTTTGAAGGCGGTGTTTGCTCTTGGTGCAGGGGTGGATTCCATTCTCAGTAAGCTGAAGGCACACCCTGAAATGCTGCCGGAAGATATTCCCCTGTTTCGTCTGGAAGATACCGGTATGGGGCAGCAGATGCAGGAATATGCCGTGAGCCAGGTGCTGCACTGGTTCCGCCGCTTCGACGATTATCAGGCGTTCAAACAGCAATCCCACTGGGAACCGCTTCCGGATTATCAGCGTGAAGATTTCACCATCGGCATCCTCGGCGCGGGTGTACTGGGTTCGAAAGTCGCCGAAGCGCTCGCACCGTGGGGCTTCCCACTGCGCTGCTGGAGCCGGAGCCGTAAGGAGTATCCGGGCGTCGAGAGCTTTGCCGGAACGGACGAACTCCCGGCGTTCCTGAAAGGGACTCGCGTCCTCATTAACCTGCTGCCGAATACGGCGGAAACGGTCGGCATTATCAATGGCACGCTCCTCAACCAGTTGGCAGAAGACAGCTACTTAATGAACCTGGCGCGCGGGGTACACGTTGTGGAAGACGATCTGCTGAAAGCGCTGGATAGCGGTAAACTGAAAGGCGCAATGCTGGATGTGTATAGCCGCGAACCGCTGCCAAAAGACAGCCCGCTCTGGGCACATCCGCGCGTGGCGATGACGCCCCATATTGCGGCCGTGACGCGACCGGCGGAGGCCGTGGCGTACATCTCGCATACCATCAGCGAAATAGAGAAGGGTAACGCGGTGACCGGACAGGTCGACAGACAGCGAGGCTACTGAGAGAAACCCGGCGTTCGCCGGGTTTTTGCTAATATTCGCCGCTGATAACTGCTATCCTTTGGAAAAACCGCAGAGGAGAGAAAGATGTATCCCGTTGACCTGCATATGCACACCGTCGCCAGTACCCACGCTTACAGTAACCTCCATGATTATATCGCTCAGGCGAAGCTGAAAGGCATCAAACTGTTTGCGATAACCGATCACGGTCCGGATATGGCGGATGCGCCGCACTACTGGCATTTTGTGAATATGCGTATCTGGCCACGCCTGGTGGACGGTATTGGGATACTGCGCGGCATCGAAGCGAACATCAAAAATACTGACGGTGAGATTGACTGCACCGGCCCGATGCTGACCTCTTTAGATCTGATCCTCGCTGGCTTCCATGAGCCGGTCTTTGCGCCCCAGGATAAAGAGACCAACACCGCAGCGATGATTGCCACTATTGCCAGCGGCAACGTGCACATTATCAGCCACCCGGGAAATCCGAAATACCCGATTGATATTCAGGCCGTGGCGCAGGCGGCAGCGAAGCACCGCGTGGCGCTGGAGATTAACAACTCCTCCTTTGTTCACTCGCGTAAGGGCAGTGAAGCCAACTGCCGCGAAGTGGCGGCGGCAGTGCGTGACGCGGGCGGAATGGTGGCGCTGGGCTCTGATTCACACACGGCCTTCACGCTGGGGGATTTCAGCGAGTGCCTGAAAATATTGCGGGACGTGAATTTCCCGGAAGAACAGATCCTGAACGTCACGCCGCGTCGTATGCTCGACTTCCTTGAGTCGCGCGGCATGGCGCCGATTGATGAATTTGCCGATCTTTAATTAATAACGGAATAAAAACATGAATGAGTTTTCCATCCTTTGCCGCGTGCTGGGCACCTTATATTACCGCCAGCCGCAGGATCCGCTGCTGGTTCCGCTGTTTACCCTGATTCGTGAAGGTAAACTGGCGCAGAACTGGCCGCTCGAACAGGATGAATTGCTGGAACGCTTGCAAAAAAGCTGCGATATGCAGCAGATTTCAACGGATTACAACGCGCTGTTTGTGGGGGAAGAGTGTCGCGTGTCGCCGTATCGTTCTGCCTGGCAGGAAGGTGCGACCGAAGCGGAAGTTCGGGCGTTTCTTTCAGAACGCGGCATGCCGCTGACGGATATGCCTGCCGATCATATCGGTACCCTGCTGCTGGCGGCCTCCTGGATTGAAGATAATGCAGGTGATGATGAGAACGAGGCGATTGAAACCCTGTTCGAAACGTATCTGCTGCCGTGGGTTGGCACCTTCCTGGGTAAAGTTGAAGCCCACGCCACCTCGCCATTCTGGAGAACGCTGGCTCCGCTGACGCGTGACGCTATCGCTGCTATGTGGGACGAGCTGGAAGAAGAGAACGAAGGGTGACTTGAATCACAAAAATTCTGCAACGATACATTTCAACTTGCACGTAATGTGCTTCTGATCTCATTTATATGGTGCGCATCTGCTAAGATGCGCACCATGAACATATTACTTTGTATTGCAATCACGACTGGCATCCTCTCCGGCCTCTGGGGTTGGGTGGCTGTCTCTCTCGGCTTGTTGAGCTGGGCTGGTTTTCTTGGCTGCACGGCCTATTTCGCCTGCCCGCAGGGTGGTCTCAAAGGGCTCTTTATTTCAGGCTGCACGTTACTGAGTGGCGTGGTCTGGGCGCTGGTCATTATGAAAGGCAGCGCGCTGGCGCCGCATCTGGAAATCCTGGGGTACGCCATGACCGGCATTGTGGCCTTCCTGATGTGCGTTCAGGCAAAACATCTGCTGTTGTCCTTTGTGCCCGGCACATTCATGGGTGCCTGCGCGACCTTTGCAGGGCAGGGGGACTGGAAGCTGGTGGTCCCTTCGCTCATGCTGGGGTTACTGTTTGGCTACGCCATGAAGAACAGCGGCCTTTGGCTTGCGGCCCGACGCGAGAAGAGCCAGAGCGTTCCTGCGGTAAGTAAATAAAAAAAGGCGAGACGGAATTCTCGCCTTTTTTATGCGCCGCTGATTATGACTCTGGCGGCACCGACATCTCACGATATTTCACCAGCACCGCATTACTCACGTCACTTTTATTCTGAAGATCCCACAAGCCGCGATCGATACCGTCATTAATCAGGAAAATCACGCCGGTTTCGATGGCCGACATCAGACACAGCATGACCGGCTCGTTAGAGGTATAGCCAATTTCACCCTCCAGCAGACGCTGGTAATCGATAAAGCGGAATACCCCGGCCTGCACTTCATAAGAGAGAATCGTTTTGCTGGTGGTCACCGAGGATAATATCTCACCCGTGCTCACGTTAACCACGCGCAGGTTGACGGCAATCTGGTCCAGCTGATACTGCGTGTCGGCCCCGATGCCAAAGTAACGCGCACCCGCGCCACCCGATTTCACGTTACTTTCGTAGCCGATAATCGAGCCTTCCACCATGATATTGGCTGCGGTGAGAGACTGTAGCGGCATGCGGTTATTGACACCAACGGTACCATTCTCCTGCGCGGCACGAATGATTTTTCGTTCGTTAAGCAGGTTTTGCAGCCCCTGACGTTCCAGCGGGATAAACCAGCGAGAATCTTTCAGGGCGGTAACCAGCATCGCGGTGGCGCTCTGCGGTACGGCTGTCGAGAAGTTACTGGCCGGATACGGTTTGAACTGACCCGTCTCATCCTGAATGTTATACACCGAGACGAATATCTTTCCGGTTGGGACCGGCAGATGTGTAAGATCCCGATAGCTCTGGGCACGAGGCATCAGGGTGGGTTTAGCGGCTTCTTTTGGCGGGGCAGTTAAACAACCGCTTAATAAGCACACTGCAACTAAAATAAAAAAGCGCTGCATAATAATTGTCCTTATTTCGGGGTTGTTTAGAAATCAGTTGAACTGGTCTGCAAACCGGAAACCTGGATTGTCGACGTTTTACCGGTTTTTCGGTCTGTCACATTTAACTGAAGCTGCCCGTCTTTATTGGCAATATCGACGATAAAGTCGTTAGTGACCATCCGGCCGGGTTTTCCGGTATTAATGTTAGTTAATAAGCCACCTAATATTTGCGACTGGATGGCCTGAGTAAAATTATCCAGGGCTGACGGGGTCTCGATACCGAAATCATCGTCATAGCTGGGGTCTTTATAGGAGTTTTGAGCCTGAGCCTGGTTAAGCATAAAGGCTCCGTTATTCGGGTTGCCGCCAAAATTAGGGTTGCGGAACTGGAATGTCATATTTCCGGCCCAGCTCAACGGCGCAATGAGTATTAACGAAATCACTGTGTGTGCGAGACGCATTACAGCCTCCGAAATAGGTATCGTTGTTAGAACTCATCTTTTGCTAAATCGCCTGTGCTCAAAAGGGCTTTGTCTAACTGTAGGCGGTTAATAGCTTCTTCTGTTTGTGCCAGCGCGAAAGCGACGTTCTGATCGAAGTCTCTTTTCGTTGGGAATAAAAAAGTCTGGTAAATAACGTCCTGATTAGCGGTTATTGTGATCCAGCTTCCCCACCGCGCACTGGGCCGTTCGTTGATGGTTAAGTTACCCGGATAATCGCTTTCCCACTTATCGCTGAAGGCACGATAAAAATCGTGTCCGACAGAGGTGACGGTGTGGTCGGTTAACAGTCCGGGAACTTCTACCTCAACAGCCTGAAGGTTTCCGGCAGCAAGCATAATGCCTGCGGCGGCAATCCAACTTAAGGTGCGTTTCATGCTATTAACGCCTGAGGTTATCGTTTGCCCACGACACCGCCTGCGTGCGATTTTTAACAGCTATCTTTTTGAAAAGATTATAAAGATGCGTCTTAACCGTATTTTCGCTGATAAATAACGAACGGGCGATTTCAATATTTGAAGCACCAATACGCAGTTTGTTCAGGATCTCTTTCTCACGGTGCGTCAGAAGGGCCGATTCCGAACTGTTATAGCGATAATTTCCGGAGTGGGTAATGAGGTAGCTGGCCAGTTTCTGCGAGAAATAACACTCCCCCCGCAATATGCCCTGCAAACCCTCCACGACACGGTTTTCTTCTTCAGTGACGTAAAACACGCCGTTAATATGCGGCCAGCTCTCAATTTCGCGGAAAGGATACTCATCAGGCGTATTTAATAACAATACGCGGATATTATTGTTTTTCCTGCTTAAATTATCTTGCCAGTAATGAATGAGTTTTTTATCCGCTTCCATCATATCGAGAAGAATGATGCTGCCAGAAGCGATATCATCAAAAGAACGTTGAATATTATGCAGTTTCCCGTTAAGAGACAGGCATTGCTTTAAATGCTGCAATAACGCTGTCGCTTGTAAGGAAGGTTTTGTGATCAACAATAATGTATGACCGGGTAAGCTATGGACTTCATTAAACATGATGAAACCCCACGTTATTTATGACACCCGGCAGTTGCCCTCGTATTATTGAAAAGGGCACCAGAGGTACTGACAGGTGTGGCACTGCTGTGTGTAGTTAAAAAACCTTCCTCCAAAGGAGGCGGTAAAATTAAAAACAAATAACGTACTGCTGTTTTCAATCTAGCTATTGCAAACTTTAAAGCAAGTGTTAATCGTGTAACAGAATGTAAAATTCGATATTAATTTGTGTATATTGCAGGGCTAATAGATTTTAAGATAAGGGGAAAGTTGTACATGTGTATAAACGTGCACAGATTTTAAAAACCATAAAGTATATTATAATGGGTTGAATTATTTGGCTTTGTATTATTCTAAGCCAGCCGGTAAAAAGTATGATCTCTGCTAAAAACATAAGACTTCCCTAAGCCAGAATTTTTTCTTAAGAAAACTTGCTTCGTGTCACGCGCGTGGCAAAGGGCATTGTCTTTTTTGTCTGAAGAAGCCGGTGCAGGTTGGACAGTCTGTCTCGCTGTTGTACAAGCGCAGGAAGACATTTTTGGTTTCTGCTTTAGGCGTGTATCCCGTCGTTTCAGGCGAGATTTACGACTTTGAGGTGAAGGAGAATATAAAAATAAGGCGCACGGGTGAGATATTAAACATGTTTCGGCAGACATACTCTTTTCCGTAACGCGGCGTTAACAAAACGAATCGCGTTAACGGAGCAAGAGATACTTTTTTATAGCCAGGTCCAGGGTGACAGCATGAAAAACAAAACGTTGTTTATGATGTTTACATTACTGGGTGCGCCTGGGTTTGTAATCGCAGGTGATTCAGATTTAGCCAGTTCTGAATATAATTTTGCGATAAATGAATTAAGTAAAGCTTCATACAATCAGGCAGCCATTATTGGTCAACAGGGTTCAGGAAATAATTCTGATGTACGCCAGGACGGTTCTAAATTGCTGTCCGTTATTTCTCAGGAGGGCGGGAATAACCGCGCGAATGTTGATCAGTCAGGGACGTATAACCTTGCTTATATCGATCAGACCGGCAACGGCAACGATGCGAGTATTAAGCAGGGCGCTTTTGGCAACACCGCCATGATTATCCAGAAAGGCTCGGGTAACAGGGCGAATATAACGCAGTATGGTACGCAGAAAACAGCAGTTGTAGTACAGAGACAGTCGCAAATGGCTATTCGCGTTATTCAACGTTAGCGATGTGTGACGCCTTAATCAATCCGATGGGGGTTTACCATGAAACTTTTCAAAGTGGCAGTTATTGCAGCAATCGTAGTTTCTGGCAGTGCTTTCGCAGGTGCGGTACCACAATTTGGCGGCGGCCACGGTGGTGGCTGGGGTGGCGGCAATAACGGCCCTGACTCAACCCTGAGCATTTACCAGTACGGCGGCGGTAACTCCGCGCTTGCTTTGCAGACGGACGCCCGAGATTCTGAATTGACCATTACCCAGCATGGTGGTGGTAACGGCGCAGATGTTGGCCAGGGCTCTGATGACAGTTCTATCGATCTGCTGCAAAAAGGCTTTGGTAACAGCGCCACCATCGACCAATGGAATAGCAAAGACTCTGTTATCAACGTGAAACAGTTCGGCGGCGGCAACGGCGCGGCGGTAGACCAGACAGCGTCCGGCTCAACGGTGACTGTGCACCAGGTTGGCTTTGGCAACAACGCGACCGCACACCAGTACTGATTCATTTCTGTACCAAAAAACAGGGCATGCGCCCTGTTTTTTTTCGGGAGGATCTCATGAGCACCTTCATTCTCCTTGCCGCGCTTGCCAGCCAGATAACGTTCAGCACCTCACAGCAGGCAAATATGACAACCATTATTCCTCAGGTCACGCTGGCAGACGCCTGCGAATGTCAGGTTGAGGTGTTATCTGTCCGACAGGGGCAGGGGGGACAAAGTACATCGCGGCAGAAAAATACTCTTTTTATACCCGCTAATCAGCCGATTGATTTAACGCGAATCAGTTTAAATATTCGCTCAGGGGATGCGGTAAAAATAATCGTCACCGTTTCCGATGGAAAATCGCTTCATTTATCACAGCAGTGGAACGCACCGGTAAGTGCGCTTTAATAATTCATGAAATCAATGATTTAATAAAGTGGCGGCGCTGCACAGGTAAGCTATGCTGATATCAAGAACCCAGTCATCGGGTTGCTTAAATTGATACTTCATAACGGAGCGTTTTTACCCCTCAAGGACGAATTTCATTGAGGAGTACAAATAATGTTCAAATCCGCAGCGTGTATTATTTCTGGTCTGGGACTGATCCTGTCCTCTTTTTTTTCTCCGGCTTATTCAGCAACTATAGAAAATGGTGGGGTGATTCATTTTCGTGGCGCGGTGGTCGCTGACCCGTGCGAAGTCACGCCCCGGCATCAGCAGTTTGCGATCTCCTGTCCGGAAAATAACCGTATGAAAACGCATACCATCAGTTATGACGAGGCGCTCCGGGGCCATCATCCTCATTCAGCTCTGGCCGCTGTCAGCATGAAATACCTGAATGAACAGAAAACGCTTGCGGTCGTTCAGGTGGATTACCGCTAACCGACGTTTTTTTCGCGGCAGTTTTTCTCCTTCTCCCTCTGCGATACACTGGTGAAAAAGGCGGGTTGCAGAGGGTGTTTATGAGACCGCAAATCGACGTTATTCATGGCGATATCACGACGGTGCGCGTTGACGTGATCGTCAACGCAGCCAATTCCTCCCTGATGGGTGGTGGCGGGGTGGACGGTGCCATTCACCGGGCCGCAGGCCCTCAACTCCTTGAAGCATGCAAAACCGTGCGTCAGCAGCAGGGAGAGTGCCCGCCGGGGCATGCTGTTATTACGCTTGCGGGCGATCTCCCGGCCAAAGCGGTGATCCATACCGTTGGACCCGTCTGGCACGGTGGCGACCGCCATGAGGCTGAGATTCTGGAGCAGGCGTATCGTAACTGCCTGCGGCTTGCGGCGGATAACGGGTATAAGACCATGGCGTTCCCCGCCATTAGCACCGGGGTGTTCGGCTATCCAAAGGAAGCGGCAGCTACGATCGCCGTGAATACCGTTTATCACTACCTTTCCCTCAAACCCATGCCGGAAAAAGTCATTTTTGTCTGTTTCGATGAGCACACCGCCGACCTGTATCAGCGGATTTTGACCGCGCGCAGCCAGGCATTTTGATGTCTGAAGTGCAAAAACGGCGCCCTGGAGGCGCCGTTTTGTTATCCCGCTTTAACCTGAGGTTTGCCTGAGAACAGGAAACGCAAAAGCGGGATCCGCAGGTGGATTTCATACAACACGATGGCAATGCCAACCACAAAGACCAGGCCGGTGAAGAAGCCCAGCGCATTCGAGGCGATATGCGGCGTAATGTACGCCCCGAAAAACAGCGTCAGCGGATGGTGAACCAGGTAGATAAACAGCGAAGCATTAACGAAATAGGTGACGCGACTGGATTTAAAATTCAGCAGACGATGGCCAAGGGCGAACACCACGTTCACCATCCACAGGCCCATCAGCATCGTTATAACGCTCTCTGTTTCATACATCCACGCGTCCCCGCTGCCATAGCGCTGATTGAGAAGATAGGCGGCAAAGGCCAGCGCAGCACCCACCGCACACCAGGGGGAGGGGGTGGTAAACAGCGCTTTAAGCCGGGGATGAATAAATGCCAGCGCCCCAATCAGGAAGAAGGGAATGTAGAACAGGGTCTGCATCACCACGAAATTAAACAGCCCATCGCTCAGAATGGGAGGGTAGACAATGAGCAGGGTACGCCTGATGGCGGCATACGCGACCCCCAGCGCAAGAAACAGCAGCGACAGCTTGCCCAGGGTGATGTTGGCGAAGAAGGTCGAGGATGTGGTGCTCGCGCGCTGACGCAGCTGGCTGAAGATCAGCAAACTCACCGTGGTTAGCACCACCAGTACCAGCAGGAACCAGAGGTGGGAAATAAGCTCCCAGACCAGGGTGTTGTATTTCTCATAGAAGGAGAGATTCGGCCAGTTTTCCGCCTTGCCTTTAACATGCTGCAACATGATGAACTGCGGCAGCGTCAGCAGCGGAATGGCCGTCAACATCGGTATGCCCACGCGCTCCACGCGCACTTTCCACCATCGCTTGAGGGGATAGCGCAAGAAGAGCATGTAAGAGAAATAACCGGAAATAACAAAAAACACCTGCATGCGGAAGGCATGGATAAAATCATTAAACAGCGTCAGCCACCAGGAGGGCATCTGGCTGTTCACGTGCCAGGTGTGGCTGGAATAGATCAGTGAAATATGAAAAGGGATCCCCAATAGCATGAGCCATGCGCGGATCGAGTCGAGGAAATATTCACGTTGTACAGGGGTTGTGCTCATATAACTTTGCGCATTCTCAGACTTTTCGCCTTATCCCTAAGGCTCATAATGGTTACATTCGGAGCCAACCCTACACCAAGACCGACACCCTGTCTCCAGGATAAGCACGCAAAGTGAAAAGCGGGTTCTTTCATTTGCTTAATCCATGAGCCAGCGAGCTGAACAAAGCAGTGATAATGTTGTCGGATTGCCTGAGTTTCCATTAAAATGGATCGGATCGATATAAGCACACAAAGGGGGAAGTGCTTACTTATTATGAAACATAAACCACAAATGATGAAAATGCGTTGGTTGGGTGTAGCAGTGCTGTTGTCACTGTATACCTCATCTGCACTGGCCTTTAACATCGATGATGTCGCAAAACAGGCAAAATCGATGGCGGGCAAGAGCTACGAAGCGCCAAAAAGTAACCTGCCCTCCGTTTTCCGCGACATGAAATACGCGGACTATCAGCAGATCCAGTTCAATCACGATAAAGCGTACTGGAACAATATTAAAACCCCGTTCAAGCTTGAATTTTACCACCAGGGTATGTACTTCGACACGCCAGTTGCCATCAATGAAGTGACGGCGACCGCGGTACGCAAAATCAAGTACAGCCCGGATTACTTCAATTTTGGCGATGTGCAACACGATAAAGACACGGTGAAAGACCTCGGCTTCGCAGGCTTCAAGGTGCTTTATCCGATTAACAGCAAAGATAAAAACGATGAAATCGTCAGCATGCTTGGCGCCAGCTACTTCCGCGTGATTGGCGCGGGGCAGGTGTACGGGCTTTCTGCGCGCGGTCTGGCAATTGATACCGCGCTGCCATCAGGTGAAGAATTTCCACGTTTTCGCGAGTTCTGGATCGAACGTCCAAAACCAACCGACAAACGTCTGACAATTTATGCGCTGCTGGACTCCCCTCGTGCGACCGGCGCTTATCGCTTCGTGATCATGCCAGGGCGTGACACGGTGGTTGACGTGCAGTCTAAAGTTTACCTGCGCGATAAAGTGGGCAAACTGGGCGTTGCACCGCTGACCAGTATGTTCCTGTTTGGGCCGAACCAGCCATCTCCGGCGACCAATTTCCGTCCTGAACTGCATGATTCCAATGGCCTCTCCATCCATGCCGGTAACGGCGAGTGGATCTGGCGTCCGCTGAACAACCCGAAACACCTCGCGGTCAGCAGCTTTGCGATGGAAAACCCGCAGGGCTTTGGTCTGCTGCAACGTGGCCGTCAGTTCTCCCGCTTTGAAGATCTGGATGACCGCTACGATCTGCGCCCAAGCGCCTGGGTTACGCCGAAAGGCGACTGGGGTAAAGGTAAGGTTGAGCTGGTTGAAATTCCAACCAACGATGAAACCAACGATAACATCGTGGCGTACTGGACACCGGATCAGCTGCCTGAAGCCGGTAAAGAGATGAACTTCAAGTATGCGATTACCTTCAGCCGTGACGAAGACAAGCTGCACGCACCGGATAACGCGTATGTGATGCAGACGCGTCGTTCAACGGGTGACGTGAAGCAGTCCAACCTGATTCGTCAGCCGGATGGCACGCTGGCATTTATCGTGGACTTCACCGGGCAGGATATGAAAAAACTGGCGCCGGATACTGCCGTGACGGCACAGGCCAGCATTGGCGATAACGGTGAAATCGTTGAAAACGCCGTGCGGTACAACCCGGTCACCAAAGGGTGGCGTTTGACCCTGCGCGTGAAGGTGAAGGATCCGAAACAGACCACTGAAATGCGCGCCGCGCTGGTCAGTAACGATAAGCCGCTGAGTGAAACCTGGAGCTATCAGCTACCTGCCAATGAATAATACATCTGAATATATTGATGCCATGCCGCTGACGGACATTGAAAAAGCGGCGCTCCCTGCGAGCGACATCCGCGCGGTTCACACCGCGCTGGATGGTGAACATCGTCATTTTTCCCGTGATGATGATACGCCGCTGGGGTCAGTGAAGGCACGTCTGGAGCAGGCATGGCCGGACTCGCTGGCAGAAGGGCAGTTAATCAAGGATGACGAAGGGCGTGACCAGTTACAGGCGATGCCGAAGGCCACGCGTTCCTCCATGTTCCCCGATCCGTGGCGCACCAACCCGGTGGGCCGCTTCTGGGATCGTCTGCGTGGGCGTGACGTGACACCGCGCTATCTGTCACGTCTGACCAAAGAACAGCAGGCCTCCGAGCAGAAATGGCGTACCGTAGGAACGATTCGTCGTTACATTCTGCTGCTGCTGACGCTGGCGCAGACGGTTGTCGCCACCTGGTACATGAAAACCATTCTGCCGTACCAGGGCTGGGCGTTGATTAACCCTGCTGACATGATTGGCCAGGATATCTGGGTCTCCTTCATGCAGCTGCTGCCGTATATTTTACAGAGCGGCATTCTTCTGCTGTTCGCCGTGCTGTTCTGTTGGGTCTCCGCCGGGTTCTGGACGGCGCTGATGGGCTTCCTGCAACTGCTGATGGGGCGTGACAAATACAGCATTTCCGCGTCGACGGTCGGGGATGAACCCCTCAATCCTGAGCACCGTACCGCGCTGATCATGCCTATCTGTAACGAAGACGTTGACCGCGTATTCGCCGGGCTGCGTGCCACCTGGGAGTCCGTGAAGGCGACCGGTAACGCGGCGCATTTCGACGTCTATATCCTGAGCGACAGCTACAACCCGGATATTTGCGTGGCAGAGCAAAAAGCCTGGATGGAGCTGATTGCCGAGGTGCAAGGGGAAGGGCAGATCTTCTACCGCCGTCGTCGTCGTCGTGTTAAGCGTAAGAGCGGGAACATTGATGACTTCTGTCGTCGCTGGGGTAACCAGTACAGCTACATGGTGGTACTGGATGCGGACTCCGTGATGAGCGGCGACTGCCTGAGCGGGCTGGTCCGTCTGATGGAAGCCAACCCGAACGCGGGTATTATTCAGTCCTCGCCAAAAGCGTCAGGTATGGACACGCTGTATGCGCGCTGCCAGCAGTTTGCGACCCGCGTCTACGGGCCGCTGTTTACTGCCGGTCTGCACTTCTGGCAGCTGGGTGAATCTCACTACTGGGGCCACAACGCCATTATCCGCGTGAAGCCATTCATCGAGCACTGTGCCCTGGCGCCGCTGCCGGGTGAAGGGTCGTTTGCCGGGTCCATTCTGTCGCATGACTTTGTGGAAGCTGCTCTGATGCGTCGTGCAGGGTGGGGCGTCTGGATTGCCTACGATCTGCCTGGCTCGTATGAAGAGCTGCCGCCGAACCTGCTGGATGAGCTCAAACGCGACCGCCGCTGGTGTCACGGTAACCTGATGAACTTCCGCCTGTTCCTGGTGAAAGGGATGCACCCTGTTCACCGTGCGGTGTTCCTGACGGGCGTTATGTCCTATCTGTCTGCGCCGCTGTGGTTTATGTTCCTGGCACTCTCGACCGCGTTGCAGGTTGTGCATGCTCTGACGGAGCCGCAATACTTCCTGCAACCGCGCCAGCTGTTCCCGGTGTGGCCGCAGTGGCGTCCGGAGCTGGCGATTGCGCTGTTCGCGTCGACCATGGTGCTGCTGTTCCTGCCTAAGCTGCTCAGTATTATTCTGATCTGGTGCAAAGGTTCGAAGGAGTACGGTGGCTTCTGCCGCGTGACCCTTTCACTGCTGCTGGAAGTGCTGTTCTCGGTCCTGCTGGCGCCGGTGCGTATGCTGTTCCATACGGTGTTTGTGGTGAGTGCGTTCCTGGGATGGGAAGTGGTGTGGAATTCACCGCAGCGTGACGATGACTCTACGCCGTGGAGTGAGGCCTTTATGCGCCACGGCTCTCAGCTGCTGCTGGGCCTGGTGTGGGCCGTTGGTATGGCCTGGCTGGATCTGCGTTTCCTGTTCTGGCTGGCGCCAATCGTCTTCTCGCTGATCCTGTCGCCGTTTGTGTCGGTGATCTCCAGCCGTTCCACGGTTGGCCTGCGTACCAAACGCTGGAAGCTGTTCCTGATCCCGGAAGAGTATTCTCCGCCGCAGGTGCTGGTGGATACCGATACCTATCTGGAGCAGAACCGCAAACGCACGCTGGATGATGGCTTTATGCACGCCGTGTTTAACCCGTCATTCAACGCGCTGGCAACCGCGATGGCGACGGCGCGTCACCGCGCCAGCCAGGTGCTGGAGATCGCCCGCGATCGCCACGTTGAGCAGGCGCTGAACGAGACGCCAGAAAAGCTTAACCGCGACCGTCGTCTGGTGCTGTTGAGCGATCCGGTGACGATGGCACGGCTTCACTACCGCGTGTGGTCTTCTCCGGAGAGATACTCTTCGTGGGTGAACTACTATAAGGACGTTAAGCTGAATCCGTTGGCACTGAAGGCGAAGTAAGTTGTTAAGTAGGGCGGGTAAGCGAAGCGCTACCTGCCAAATGAAATACCGGCTTAATCGCCGGTATTTTTTTAGAGGTCAGACATGAAAGTAATCATTGTCGTCATGATGGCATGCCTGCTCAGCGGCTGCGGCAGCATTATCAGCCGCACCATCCCCGGGCAGGGCCACGGGAATCAATACTACCCCGGCGTACAGTGGGACGTTCGCGATTCTGCATGGCGCTATCTCACCGTACTCGATCTGCCGTTTTCGCTGATTTTCGACACGCTGCTGCTGCCCATTGATGCCAGTCACGGCCCTTACGAGTAACGGGAGCTCATCGCTCGTCCCATTCGTCCGCTGCGGCCTGACCCTCTTCGGTATCCAGCGGCGGTTCGAGCTGAAACTCGCCTTCGTCCCATTCGTGCAGCGTATTTTCTTCCAGCCACTCCTGACGTAACTCAATTTCGTCATAGTCGCCGTCGAATACCGCCTGTGCACCTTCACCACTCAGTATCGGCAGACATTCACCATCTTCACCTTCATCAGCAAAGAATTCGGCCTGCCACATAATATCGCCGTCCTGTAGGACGTATTTTTGGATATTGAGTTGTTGCACGTCAGCATCTTCTTCCTCAATGCCGGGATTATCGGCGAGGAACTCTTCGCGAGCGGCATCAATTGCTTCTTCCAGCGTGGCGTACATGGTCATTGGTGTCTCCCTGTTTTTCGTGAAGGTATTCAGGGAAAGAATAGCTGATTATGTGATTTTGCAAGTATGAATGCGAAAATTAGCCGTCACGATGTTGTCTTATTCGCCCCGGGCGTAGCGCCCGGGATAAGCTGAGCCACGAATAAACGGCGTTGAACAGCACGACGCCTGCCGTCACGATAAAGACCGCCCGGAAACCGAAACTGGCTGAAATCCCCGCACCGACCAGCGGCCCGGTGACGTTACCCAGATCGCGAAACGACTGGTTATAGCTGAAAATACGACCGGCTATCTGGTTGGTGGAATTATAGACCAGCAGCGTCTGCACGGCCGGGAGCAGTGCGCCATCGGCAGCCCCCAGCAGGAAGCGCAGGACGCCGAGCTGCCAGGGAGACTGCACCATCGCCATGGGGATCAGCAGCAGGACGGAGACGATCAGGGCGCAGATCAGGATCTTTTCCGGGCCGATACGGTCTCCCAGCTTGCCGAGCCGCGGCGCGCTCAGTAGCGCCGCCACGCCGGGAACAGAGGCGATCAGGCCGCTGATAAAGGCGATATTGCTGACGTTTCCCGCCAGATCGCGGACATAGAGCGTCAGAATAGGCGCGATTGAACCGGTGGCCACCTGGATAATCATGGTAGTCACAAACAGACTCAGCACCAGCTTTGGGTTTTTCAGCGAGGCCAGCACATCCCGGGCGTGCAGCATCTCTTTTTTGGCTACCGGCGTGAAATTCTCCCGGATACAGATAAGCGTCACCAGGAAGCAGAGGAACAGCACGCTGGCGGTAATGAAGAATACCGGCCGCAGTCCGTAGTGGTCGGCCAGCAGCCCGCCCGCCAGCGGGCCCAGCAGTGCGCCACTTACGCCGCCAGTGGAGAGCGTGCCCAACGCCCAGCCGCTTTTCTGGCGCGGGATTTGGGTGGCGATCAGGGCGTTGGCGTTAGGGATAAATCCCCCGAGCAGACCCAGGAGTGCGCGTAATATCAGGAACTGCCAGACGTTCTGCGCCATCCCCATCAGCAGCATAATGATCGCCATGCCGAGCGCGGAGCGCAGCAGCATAATTTTGCGGCCTTTGCGATCCGCCAGCCCACCCCAGAAAGGCGACGCAATGGCGGAGAACAGGAACGTAATGCTGAACACCAGGCCGGACCACATATTCAGGGCGCTATGTCCGGTGACGCCGAGCTGCTCAACGTAGAGGGGCAGGAAAGGCATCACCAGGCTAAAGGCGGCGCCAGTAAGAAAACAACCCAGCCACGCAACCGTCAGGTTACGTTTCCAGTTTATGGGAGCATCTGTGGGGGACATAACTATCCGCATAATGAGGTGCAGGGCACCGTGACCAGTGAGGTAATAAGCCTGCTAATTATGCGCCCGGGGTATGATTGCCGCAATGACGGGGAGCTTTTAAAGCTAAAACAACATGCGGCCCGGAAGGCCGCATGCAGATTAATACCGGGAAGGGACGCCCTGAGGCCGGGTTTTAAAGCGGCGATGCAGCCACATGTACTGCTCCGGGGCGAGCATAATGCATTTCTCGACAACGCCGTTCATCCAGCGGGCGGTGGTTTCCGCATCAATCAGCGGTGGCGCGAGCTCCGGCTCCAGCATGATGAGCTGATAGCCTGAACCGTCTGGTTTACGGCGCGGTACAAACGGCACGATAGCCGCTTTGGACATTCGCGCCAGCATCCAGGTCCCGGTGGTTGTCGCTGCATCTTCCACCGCAAAGAACGGAACAAACACGCTGGATTGCGGGCCATAGTCATGATCCGGGGCGTACCAGACCACTTCACCTGATTTCAGGGCGCGGATCATCCCTTTCAGGTCTTTTCGGTCGATCATGCTTTTATTGGAGCGCATACGTCCGTTGGTCTGGATCAAATCGATCACCGGATTATCGTTAGGACGATAAACGCCAATACCGGGCGCCTGCATGCCGAACATGCGTGCGCCAATTTCGAGCGTCAGAAAATGAACGCCAATCAGCAGGACGCCAGTCTGGTTGACCTGAAGAGTATGCACTGGCTCCATGCCGGTCCCAGCCACTTCCGTCCAGCGCGCCATGCGCTTATCCGACCAGAACCAGGCCATACCGGTCTCCATCAGCCCCATGCCGACAGATTCGAAGTTTTTAACCACCATGTCGTGGCGCTCAGATTCACTCATCTGAGGAAAGCAAAGCTCAAGGTTGCGATACGCGATCCTGGCGCGACGCTTCATAAACTGCTGAGCAATGCGACCCAGCCCTTTACCCATGCGGAAAATAACGGGATAAGGCAGCTGTACAATTAGCCACAACAAGCCAATGCCTGACCATGTTAACCAATAGCGGGGATGCAAAAGCGCGGCAGTAAATTTCGGTAACTGGGTCATGTCTGTCCTGTGTTCTAACGTCCTGAAAGGCTATTGTCTCATTTTTTAAGGCATAGCCAAAATGTCTGTCATCGAAACATGAAAGAATATGCAAATGTTAAGTCTGATTAATCAGATTGACTGAAATGTAGCGTAAATTGTGTGGATGTAAATTGTCTTTGTTTGCTATATCATGCCGACCGATTTTTATTTCTCAACGATTGCAGGACTTGTACACCATGCCAGTGTTACACAACCGCGTTTCGAATGAGATGTTGAAAGCGCGTATGTTGGCCGAAACCGAACCGCGCACAACGATCTCTTTCTATAAGTATTTCACCATCGACGATCCACAGGCGACCCGCGATGCGCTTTACCAGGCTTTCACCGCCCTGAACGTGTTTGGTCGCGTCTATCTGGCGCGTGAGGGGATTAACGCGCAGATCAGCGTGCCGGAAAGCAAGGTCAGCGCCTTCCGCGATCTCCTTTACGGGTTTGATCCGGCGCTTAACGGCTTACGCCTGAATATTGCGCTGGATGATGACGGTAAATCATTCTGGGTGCTGCGCATGAAGGTGCGCGAACGTATTGTGGCGGATGGCATTCACGATCCGAGCTTCAATGCTGCTAATGTGGGGGAATACCTGAAGGCCGCTGAAGTGAACGCGATGCTCGACGATCCGGATGCGGTGTTCATCGATATGCGTAACCACTACGAATATGAAGTGGGGCACTTCGAAAATGCGATGGAAATTCCTGCCGACACCTTCCGCGAGCAACTGCCGAAAGCGGTTGAGATGATGCAGGAGCATAAAGACAAAAAGATCGTGATGTACTGTACCGGGGGGATCCGCTGTGAAAAAGCCAGCGCCTGGATGAAGCACAACGGGTTTAATAAAGTCTGGCACATTGAGGGTGGGATTATCGAGTATGCCCGCCGCGCCCGTGAGCAGGGTTTACCGGTGCGTTTTATCGGTAAGAACTTTGTGTTTGATGAGCGTATGGGCGAGCGAATTTCAGAGGACGTGATCGCGTACTGCCACCAGTGCGGAACACCGTGCGATACGCATACCAACTGCAAAAACGACGGGTGTCATCTGCTGTTTATTCAGTGCCCTGCATGTGCCGAGAAGTTTAATGGCTGCTGTAGCGAGCTGTGCAGTGAAGAGAGTATGTTGCCTGAAGAAGAGCAACGTCGTCGCCGTGCCGGACGCGAGAACGGGAATAAGATCTTTAATAAATCCCGGGGCCGACTGAATACCAAACTGGGTATTCCGGACCCGGAGTAAAACACTGCCCGGCGGCTCACAAGCCTGCCGGGCCTGTTTTATGACTTCTGCTGAACGCCTTCCACCGAAATAATCAGCTCTACATCCTGCGATGCCGGGCCTAAATCCGTGGTGATATTAAAATCTTTCAGAGGAATTTTGCCTGCGGCTTCAAAGCCAGCACGTTTTCCGCCCCATGGATCGTCACCCTGTCCAATTAATTTGGCATCCAGTGTGACCGGTTTTGTTACGCCGTTCAGCGTGAGATTACCGGTAATAGCGAGTTTATCACCATCTTTCTTCACCTCTGTCGACGCGAAAGTAGCTTGCGGGAATTTGCCCACATTCAGGAATTCAGCGCTGCGCAGATGTTTATCACGCTCGGCGTGATTAGTGTCGACGCTGTTGGTATTAATGGTGACGTTCACTTTATCGGCAGCAGGGTTTTTCTCGTCGAAAGTAAATGTGCCATCGAAATCATTGAACGTGCCATATAACCAGCTGTAACCCAGATGCTGAATACGGAAATTGACGAAGGCATGCTGGCCCTCTTTATCAATTTTATAGTCGGCGGCCAGGGCCGAACCGGTAGTAAATAACAGCGAACCTAATGCGATACCCAACAGGCGTTTTTTCATTTTATGCTCCAGAGTCAACTGACGAACGGCCAAGCATGCGCTTCAGCGTATCGTCTTTATCAATAAAGTGGTGTTTCAGGGCCGCAAGGCCATGCAGGACAGACAGGATCACTACGCTCCATGCCAGCCACAAATGAACCACACCTGCGGTGTCAGCCTGTGAACCGGCGTCAGCCAGCGTGGCTGGGACATCAAAAAGCCCAAATACGCTGATCGGTTTGCCGTCTGCGGTCGAAATGAGATAGCCGCTGATCAGAATGGCGAACAGCAGGGCATAGAGTGCGATATGCGCGCCAACAGCGCTTATGCGGGTAAGTCGGCCATGGCTTTTGGGCGCAGGAGGGGGCGGAGAGATATGTCGCCAGATCACGCGAAAAACCAGACCCATCATCAGCAGAACCCCAATGCTTTTGTGCAATTCGGGGGCCTGATGATACCAACCGTCATAATAGCTTAATGTCACCATCCAGAGGCCGAGACCAAACATGGCATAGACGGCAATTGCAAATAGCCAGTGTAAACACATGGATATTATTCCGTAGCGACGGGAGGAGTTACGCCATTGCATATGAATTTCCGTTCTCAAATGACTGAGCAATAAAAATGGACGGGTTAAATAAATAATGCAACTGAAAAAAATGAATAATGTATTTTATTTAATTTATTTCAGCGAATTTGAATGTGTTTCCGCAATGTATTTCAATCGCTTCGTTCAATAAATTTGAGGCGACGTTTTTTAAAAATATAAGTTAAATAAATTTAAAGGAGTGTCAATAAACGTCAGCGAGAACGTTCAGAAGAATACAATATAGATAACGTCAATGATCGCCAGTAGCGACCAAAGAACAATGTAGAGCATGAAATGCTCGCGGATGTTATTGATAAGGTAATTCACCAGTCTGCGCATCATGCCCCTCTCGCTAAACAGGCCCCGGTTACTCGGAGCCTGAAGAGGTATTATCGATCAAAGCGCGAGAGCGCGAAGGGCTTGAGATCAAACGAAGGCGCTTTCCCCTGAGCAAACTGGGCGGCGATTTCACCTAACACAGAGGCAAATTTAAACCCGTGACCGCTGAGCCCGGTTACGAGCAGGGTGTTGTCGTGCCCCGGCAGGGTGTCGATGATAAAGTCTTCATCCGGGGTGTTGTCGTAGGTGCACGCTGCGCCGTAAAGCAACCCGCCTACGCCCGGCAGGATATTACGCAGGAACGTGAAGGCTTCGGAACCATCCTGCGGATAAGCTCCGTACGGTTTGCGTTCTTCCGCAGAGGAAATTACCTGCCCGCCGTTATGTTTGCCAATCTTGAGCGCGTCTTTTTCCGAGGGGAAACCGTAGAACTGGTCGCCATTGGGTAACTCGCCTGTAAACGCCGGGAATTTGTTCTGGCTGCTGTAACGCCCGTCAGACTGGAACCAGGAGAAGACTTTTCGCACCGGCTGGATGGGCAGGTCCGGCAGCAGTTTCGTCACCCACGTTCCCGCACTCACCAGCAGACGCGTGGCGGTATATTCACCTTCAGAGGTGGTGACGGTTGAACCCTCTGCATGGTGGGTGATGCCCGTGACCGGACAGTTGAACAACTGCGCGCAGCCCGCTTTGGCGGCGAGATCAATCCAGGTCTTAATGGCCGTTTCGCTGTGCAGTACGCCAGAGTTGGCTTCAAACAACCCAATGTAGTCTTCAGGGACAGAAATTTCCGGCCAGCGCGCCATGATGCCGTTCGCATCCAGACGCTCGACGTCCAGGCGGTAGGCTTTCGCGCTCTCCTCGACGGTCGCCAGAAACGTGGAGCTTGCTGGCCCCAGGTTAACGACCCCGGTGCGCTCAAAAATGCGTTCTTCGGTGAGGGCGACCAGCTCATCCCACAGCGTCTGAGCCCGAAGCACCAGCGGTACATAGCGCTCACCTTCGCCATAAGCGTGACGGATCAGACGGGTATCGCCGTGATGGCTTCCTTCAGAGTGGGGAGGACGATGGGCGTCAATCATCAGCACATTCAGACCCGCCTGCGTGGCGTAATAACCGGCGGCAGATCCTACGGAGCCGCTTCCGATAATGATCAAATCGTATTTCATAGGCTTCTCTTTACTAACGCTTTGTTAGCAGAGTAATTAACTATGTAGGCTTATACAAGAACGAAATAAATAAGGCACCGCGAGGGTGCCTGTTGAGTGAAGAGGCGTAAGATTAATGCCGTTTATACTCATTTTCCTGGTAGTCGCCAGATTCTATTTTTGCGATGCCTGCTTCCAAAATAGAGATAAACTGACGGGCGACGTCTGTTGTAAGCCACAGCGTCTGTCCAACTTCCGCTTCATCACGGTTTAGCTGATTTGGGGTCTGGTAGTGCAAACGCAGCATCAGCGCATCGTAGCTGTCTACGGTGCTGATATCCCAGCCAACAAGCGGATGGGTCTGGATCACTTCACTATTCTTTTCCATTATAACCCCCTTAATGCGTGTTAGAAGACAACGACTTTGAGGTTCAATGCATGTTTTTCTGAAAGCAATTTCAGTATATCAATTAATAAGGGTTCAGCAGGAAAAAATAAACGGGTAGCAACACATTTTTCTGCTTTTTAGGATTGTTCGAACAATAAAACGCCATCTTGTTCACGATTTTCTAAGAAGATGCTGAAATATTTTGAACTTTCAGGAGACGAAACGAAAAAAAGCCGGGGCGACCCGGCAAAAAACACAATGAGGGAGCAAATTTTAATCAGTGATGAACCAGTCGTCGGCGCTTTCCCATGTTTCCTGCAAAATTTCGCTGATGCGTTCTTTGTCTTCTTTCGCACCGCCGATGACGGAAAGATGGTTTGCTGTCGCATAACGTACCGTTACGGCGCCATCGTTTTCAGGAAAAGTGCTGTTAATACGTCGGGATAGTTCACCCGCCAGAGCGTCGAGTGCGCCAGCAGGCAGGACGGTGGATTTGGCAATGGTGACTTCAATACGCATAAATGCCCCCTGTGTAATATACTGTTTATTTATACAGTTATATTGTCGGTTTGACAACAGGGGGCGACAGTTTTTTAGCGTTTTACCGTCCAGTTTACGGTTTCACCGGCCAGGAAGGGGATCAGCGTATCGTCGGTGAGCGCAATCGACGCTTCAACCTGGCTTTCTTTGCGCTCCAGCTCAATGAACGTGTCATTGATCGGCAGACCGTAGAAACGCGGGCCGTTAAGGGAGCAGAAGGCTTCGAAATGGTCTAACGCATTCATCTCTTCAAACACGGTTGCGTAACTTGCCAGGGCGGTCGGGGCGTTAAAGCAGCCTGCACAGCCGCAACTCGCCTCTTTACGGTGACGGGCATGCGGGGCGGAATCCGTGCCGAGGAACGCGCGCGGGAAGCCGCTAGCGACCAGCTCACGTAGCGCCTGCTGGTGGATGTTGCGCTTGAGGATCGGCAGACAATACAGATGTGGGCGAACGCCGCCCACCAGCATGTGGTTACGGTTAAACATCAGGTGCTGCGGGGTGATGGTGGCGGCAATCAGCTCGTTTCCATCCCGGACATACTCTGCGGCATCTTTAGTCGTAATGTGTTCAAACACCACTTTCAGCCCCGGAAGACGCTGGCGCAGCGGCTCCATGACCGTTTCGATAAAACGTGCTTCGCGATCGAAAATATCAATGTCAGCGTGGGTCACTTCCCCGTGCACCAGCAGCGGCATGCCCAGTTTTTGCATACGCTCCAGAACGGGCATGATGGCGTCGATACTGGTCACCCCATGGCTGGAGTTGGTGGTGGCATTCGCCGGGTAGAGCTTCGCGGCGGTGAACACACCTTCGTTAAACCCGCGCTCAACCTCATTGGGATCCAGCGAGTCCGTCAGGTAGCAGGTCATCAACGGGGTAAAATCGTGCCCGGCCGGAACGGCGTCAAGGATACGCTGGCGATAGGCAATCGCGGCCTCGACGGTAGTGACTGGCGGAACCAGGTTAGGCATAACAATCGCACGGCCATAAATTTCGCTGGTATACGGCACGACGGTTTTCAGCATGTCGCCATCACGAAGATGGATATGCCAGTCGTCTGGGCGGCGGATTTTGAGAACCTGGGATTGTACAGTCATGGAAGCTCCGGCTTGAAAGAGATCAGTCATAAGATGGCTGTTTTTGCCGGACACAAATCATAAGCGGAAACGTTTTCGTTTGCACACTATTCCGTTAAAAAAAACGGGCGCCTGAGCGCCCGGAGTATTTAGTCGGTGAAAGGGATGATGATTTCACCCGGTTTCACCTCTATCCCTTTGGCATATTTTTTCGCCAGAGATTCACCTTTGCTTTTGTCTTCGCTCAGAACATAGGCAGGCTGTTGGTTAAAGTAGTTCTGCAACGACTGGTTGAGATACGGCATCAGCGTTTGCAGCACCGGTTTCATTTTATCCGGCGTCACAACCGCATCGACGATTTCCATCTCTTGCAGGAAAATTGCCCCTTTCTCTTTATTAAAGACCGGCAGCGCCTTGAGCTTCAGCTTGATATCCGCTTTCTGATTGCCGAAGAGCGAGGTCATATCGAGGCTGGCATCGCCGGAAAGGGTGACTTTGTTAGGCTCCTCGCGACCAATCTGGCTGGCGAGATTCGTCAGGACGATATGCGCATCCGCAAGGCCGGGCACGCCGATATCTTTTGAAAAGTTATTATGTTTTTCCAGCGCCTGATTAATTTCCTGCTCACTGACGGTGTACTGCGTAAGCTGGTTACATCCCACCAGCAGACCACTGACAATTAACGCAGCGGCAATAACGATCTTTTTCATGGCGTTCCTCAACATAAAATCGGCGCATCTGTCCTGATACGCCAGTATGTCAGGGTGATCCTACAGAAACCAGCAGAAAAAACTGATAATGTAAGAGGTCAGGCGCCAGGCTCCAGCATCCCGCGGGTGCTGCGTTTATCACTGAACTGCCACCAGAGGGCAATCAGCGTCATAAAGCCGACCATGCCGAGCATGACCCACGGCAGCTCCGGCTGATGGAGCGCTTTTCCGGCATCAAACAGCCAGCCGCCACCGGTGTAACCCAGCGCGCCGCCAAGCGCCAGCCCGAGACGGCTGAAGCCCATGTAGCTGCCCCGGGCCCGGGCGTCGGCAAGTGACGCGCTCAGCGTTTCACGGGCTGGCTCGGCAATGATTGAGCCAATATAGAAGGTGCAGATCAGCATAAACAGTTGCTGAAGCGAACTTACCAGACCGATGGGCATCATGCTCAGCGTCATCAGCAACAGCCCGGCCATCAGACGGTGCTCAAGCCGGAAACGGCGCTCGCTCCAGCGGGCAATTGGATAGAGCAGAGTCAGTGAGAGGCAGGCCTCAATGGCATACATCCATTTCACCGCTGCCGGCGTGCCGGCAATATCGTTAACCATAATGGGCAGCATCAGCATGACCTGCACGGCGAGCATGTAGTAGCCGGTCAGGGTTAACACATAGGTGACGAAGCGTTTATCGCTTAGCACACGGTCAAGCCCTTCCCGCACAGGCGCTTTCACCGTCGACAGCTTCCATGCGGGCAGAAACAGACCGTTAAACAGCGCGCAGAGAATAAACAACACCGCGCCGGTGGCGCAAACCAGGCGGAAATCGTATTGCAGCAGCCAGCTTCCCAGCAGGGCGCCCACCACCGCGCCTGCGCTGTCCTGCATCATCAAAATCGAGAAGAAGCGCCCCCGATGTTGCGGACGGATAAGCTTAACCACCAGCGCGGTACGCGGTGGGTCGAAAAGGGTGCCGCCAATCCCGGAAAGGAAACAGGAGAACCACAGCAGCCAGGGTTCATGAGCGATTGCCATGGTGGCGAATCCCGCCGCACGTAACAGCATGCCGGTGACGATCATCGGTTTCGCGCCGAAGCGGTCAGCTATTGCGCCGCCAAACACGCCCAGACCCTGTTGTACAAACTGGCGTAGACCCAGCGCGATCCCGACCATCAATGCCGCCCAGCCCATTTGATCGACAAAACGAATTGATATAAGCGGAAAAACGACAAAAAAGCCGAGCACGACCAGCATGTTATCGACGAGCAGGAAATATTTACCCAGGCTCCTGGCCTGTGATACGCGGGACATTTTCCCTCCAGGGAAAATAAAAGGTGAGCACGCTAACATTCTGCGGTGTCGCCGCGCTTTTTCCCATACCCGCTGGCGACAATATTTTTTTATCAAAAAGGTGCTTTGATAGAGAGTTCTCATCGAAAAATGTGAAAAGCGATCAAAATGGTATGTCACTGTTTTCACAGAAGGCGCAGGCACAGGTATAGTAAAGCTAACAGGCAGAGCAGAAGCGACGGGAAGGAGTGGTAACGATGTTTGGCTATCGCAGTAATGTGCCAAAAGTGCGTCTGACGACGGACAGGCTGGTCGTTCGTCTGGTGCATGAGCGTGATGCCTGGCGTCTGGCGGATTATTACGCCGAGAATCGCCAGTTTTTAAAACCCTGGGAACCCGTTCGGGACGAGAGCCACTGCTACCCCTCTGGCTGGCAGGCGCGCCTCAGTATGATTGCGGAATTTCATAAACAGGGAAGTGCGTTTTATTTCGCGCTTCTCGATCCGGAAGAGAAAGAGATCGTTGGCATTGCCAATTTTTCAAACGTGGTACGCGGGTCGTTTCACGCCTGCTATCTCGGGTATTCCATCGGCCAGAAATGGCAGGGACAGGGGCTCATGTTTGAGGCGCTGACGGCGGCGATTCGCTACATGCAGCGCACGCAACATATCCATCGCATTATGGCTAACTACATGCCGCACAATAAGCGCAGCGGCGATCTGCTGGCCCGCCTGGGGTTTGAGAAAGAAGGCTATGCCAAAGATTATCTGCTGATTGACGGCGAGTGGCGGGACCATGTGCTCACCGCGCTCACCACACAGGAGTGGACCGCGGGTCGTTAAGGAGAAAAGATGAAATATCAGTTAAATGGCGCCGAAGCGCGCGTGATCGGCTGCCTTCTGGAAAAGCAGGTCACCACGCCGGAACAGTATCCTCTGTCCGTGAATGCCGTCACGATGGCCTGCAACCAGAAGACGAACCGTGAGCCGGTGATGAACCTTGGCGAGCACGAGGTGCAGGATATCCTTGATGAGCTGGTGAAGCGCCACTACCTGCGCACCGTCAGTGGCTTCGGTAACCGCGTCACTAAATATGAACAGCGCTTTTGTAATTCTGAATTTGGCGATTTAAAACTCAGCGCTGCGGAAGTGGCTGTTATCACCACGTTGCTGCTGCGCGGGGCGCAGACGCCGGGGGAACTGCGCACACGCGCTTCCCGCATGCATGAGTTTCAGGATATGCAGGACGTTGAACAGACGCTGGAGGGATTAGCCTCACGCGAGGACGGTCCCTACGTGGTGCGTCTGCCCCGCGAACCGGGCAAGCGTGAAAGCCGCTACATGCACCTGTTTAGCGGCGACGTGGAGCCCTCTGCGCTGGCCGTCGTATCCGACACGCCAGCATCAAACGAAAGCCTGACCGCGCGCGTGGCAGCCCTGGAAGACGAGGTTGCCGGGCTGAAGCAGCGTCTGGATGCGTTACTCGCACATCTGGGAGATTAATCGTGACAACATTACGCATTGGTGTTGTGGGGCTGGGAGGGATTGCGCAAAAAGCCTGGCTGCCCGTTTTAGGCGCCGCGTCAGACTGGACGCTGCAAGGGGCGTGGTCTCCCACCCGCGAGAAAGCAGAGCGCATCTGCAAAACCTGGCGCATCCCTTATGCCGGTTCGCTACAGGATTTAGCCCGTGAATGTGATGCGGTATTTGTGCATACCTCAACCGCGACGCACTACCAGGTGGTGAGCGAGTTGCTGAATGCAGGCGTTCACGTCTGCGTGGATAAACCCCTGGCGGAAAATGTACAGGATGCTGAGCGACTGATTGAGCTGGCCGCGCGTAAAAAGCTGACGCTGATGGTCGGCTTCAACCGCCGTTTTGCGCCCCTCTATCAGCAGCTTAAAGCGCAGTCCGGCTCGTTCGCCTCTCTGCGTATGGATAAGCACCGTACCGACAGCGTGGGGCCGAACGATCTGCGCTTCACGCTGCTGGATGATTATCTCCACGTCGTGGATACGGCCCTGTGGCTGAGTAACGGAAAAGCCCAGCTGCAAAGCGGCACGCTGTTGACCAGCGAGCAGGGTGAGATGGTTTACGCCGAACATCATTTTGCCGTTGAGCATTTGCAGGTGACGACCAGCATGCATCGTCGGGCGGGCAGCCAGCGCGAGTCCGTGCAGGCCGTTACGGATGGCGCGCTGTATGACGTCACCGATATGCGAGAGTGGCGGGAAGAGAAGGGCAATGGCGTGGTTGCGTTACCCGTTCCCAGCTGGCAGAGCACCCTGGAACAGCGTGGCTTTGTGGGCTGCGCGCGTCACTTCATCACCTGCGTGCAGAATCAGACGGTTCCTGAAACGTCCGGGGAGCAGGCCATTCTGGCGCAGCGCATCGTGGAACGACTCTGGCGCGAAGCCATGTCGGAATAACTCGCTGTAACATCTGCCGATAGTAATTCGTTGAAATCCGGTTAGACTAAGCGCCGCTTGTTGGCTTTGCCGGGTGGCGCTTTCGCTTATCCGTCCTGGAAATCCGTAGGGTTGTGGAACTTCACGTTAATGAACTTATTAAAATCGCTGGCGGCCGTCAGCTCGATGACCATGTTTTCCCGCGTGCTTGGCTTTGCGCGCGATGCCATTGTGGCAAGGGTTTTTGGCGCAGGGATGGCGACTGACGCCTTTTTCGTTGCGTTCAAGCTGCCGAACCTGCTGCGCCGTATTTTTGCCGAAGGGGCTTTCTCACAGGCATTTGTCCCGATCCTTGCGGAATATAAAAGCAAGCAGGGCGAAGATGCCACCCGCGTCTTTGTGGCTTACGTTTCCGGTTTACTGACGCTGGCGCTGGCGATCGTGACCGTCCTGGGCATGCTGGCAGCGCCCTGGGTAATCATGGTAACGGCACCGGGCTTTGCCGACACGGCGGATAAATTTGCCCTGACGACGCAACTGCTGCGGATAACCTTCCCCTATATTCTGCTGATTTCGCTGGCGTCGCTGGTGGGTGCCATCCTGAATACCTGGAACCGCTTCTCCGTGCCGGCCTTTGCCCCCACGTTCCTTAATGTCAGCATGATTGGCTTTGCGCTGTTCGCCGCGCCGCATTTTAACCCACCGGTGCTGGCGCTGGCCTGGGCCGTGACCGTCGGCGGGGTGTTACAGCTTGCTTACCAGCTTCCGCACCTGAAAAAGATCGGCATGCTGGTTCTGCCGCGCATTAGTTTCAAAGATGCGGGCGCAATGCGCGTTATTAAACAGATGGGACCGGCGATACTCGGCGTGTCCGTCAGCCAGATCTCGCTGATCATCAATACCATCTTCGCCTCTTTCCTGGTGTCGGGCTCGGTGTCCTGGATGTACTACGCCGATCGTCTGATGGAGTTTCCATCAGGGGTGCTGGGCGTGGCGCTGGGGACTATTCTGCTGCCGTCGCTGTCGAAAAGTTTCGCCAGCGGCAACCACGATGAATACTGCCGCCTGATGGACTGGGGACTGCGTCTCTGTTTTCTGCTGGCATTGCCAAGCGCGGTGGCGCTGGGGATCCTGGCAAAACCGCTGACGGTGTCGTTGTTCCAGTATGGAAAATTCACCGCCTTTGATGCCGCCATGACCCAGCGTGCACTGGTAGCCTACTCGGTGGGGCTGATGGGGCTGATCGTCGTGAAGGTGCTTGCGCCCGGTTTCTATTCACGTCAGGACATCAAAACGCCGGTTAAGATTGCCATTGTGACGCTGATTATGACGCAGCTGATGAACCTCGCGTTTATTGGACCGCTGAAACACGCGGGGCTGTCATTGTCGATTGGTCTGGCGGCCTGTCTGAACGCCGGGCTGCTGTACTGGCAGCTGCGCAAGCAGGATATCTTCACACCGCAGCCGGGCTGGGCAAGCTTCCTGCTGCGTCTGGCGATCGCGGTAGTGGTGATGGCGGCCGCGCTGGTTGGCATGTTGTATGTCATGCCTGAATGGGCGCAGGGCACCATGCCTTACCGCCTGATGCGTCTGATGGCCGTGGTGGCGGTCGGGGTGGTGGCGTACTTTGCCACGCTGGCGGTGCTTGGCTTCAAGGTGAAAGAATTCACCCGCCGCACGGTATAAACGTCAAAAGGGGAGTTCACCAGAAGGTGCTCCCCGCTTCATGACGTGCCGCTACTGCGTCAAATCGAAATCTTTTTCCCGCCCGTGATACGTGCCGTGGCCGTCTGACCATCCGCACCGTACAGCCCCGGCTCTTTATAGGGCTTTAACACCTCAAGCGCCTGCTGATTACGGATAATCTGACCTTCCAGCAGCCAGCCGTTATGCTGGTTGAGATCGCGAAGATGCTGGGTTTTTTCTGTAATGGTCTGCCAGCGTTCGTTGATCTCATCATTGGCGCTGCGTTTCGCGTCTTGCTCAGCGCGTCGCTGTTTTTCCAGATAATCCAGGGTCGCCAGCAGCGAGCTTTTATCTTCAGTTATGCGTTGCAACGCGCTGCCGTTGATTTGACCAGAAGAGAGGTGGTGCTGTTCGGCATCCATCACCGTTTTCAGGTCGTTCAGGACCACCGTCATCTGATCCAGTATTTCTGACAGTCGACTCATACGGTTAGTTACTCTGGAGGAAACTCTGTGCGTCCTGAATCAGCGCATCAGCGATTTTGCTGGTATCCATTTTCAGTTCGCCGTTACGGATAGCCGTTTTCAGCGCTTCAACACGTTCCATGTTGATATCGCTGCTGCCTGGCTGCATCAGCTTCGACTGCGCATCGCTCAGCGTGACGCTGGTGCTGTTAGCGGTCGACGTTTTTTCCAGACGCGTTTTTTGCGGGGCAGCCTCATTCGTTTCGCGAGGTTGTACAGTGCTAACCGGCTTCAGGGCTGATGTACGATCAATGCTCATAGTGTTGTCCTCATCGAGGGTTCGCGGCGTTTGCGCCTGACATCATCATTTGTTGAATATTTATCGGCAGTCGCCGCGAAATCTTTAAAAAGATTACAGGTTAATCAGAATATTCCCATCAGGACCGACCGTGCCGCTGACCACCTGGCCTGAGGACATTCTGACCCGGGCAATTTGCGCCACTGCGGCATTATTCAGCGCTTTTCCTTCGCTGTTGATACTAAAGCCTTCGCCATTGGCGACCACCATCACCTGTTGTCCCGCTTTCACCCGCCATGCCTGGCGCAGCATGGATAGCTGTATCGCCTGTCCAGGGGCGACATCGCGCAGGCTGACCGCCTCCTGAGCCTGGTTAATGTCCAGCATCGTCCGCGGTGGAAGCTGATCCAGACGGCCTCGCTTCAGCGTTACGCTGTCAGGTTGCAGCAGGCTGCCTCGCGGAATCGGAACGGCGGCGACAACATAATTGCCCGTCGCCTGTACCGCAACCTGTAAATACCGTTTTTCATTGGCGCAACGCGCCAGCACGTTCACGTTACCCCATAACTTTGTGCTGCCGGTCACGCTAAATGACGGGGCTTCGCAGGAAGGGTAAAGGTTAGGCGGGGTGCGCACGGTCACGCGTACGTCATCGCTGAAACCGGCCAGCTTCTGCGCAAAGAATGCATTGAGCTGGTCCTCTAACCCCTCAGCCTGCACCAGAGGGCTCAAAAGCAGTAGGGTCGCCGCCAGGCCACGTTTAAAAGTCCGCATCGCACGTTCCACCATGTCCAGAATTAAGCAAATTCTACCCGCAGTGGTTTTCCATCAACGCAACAAATAGCGACGCATTTTGCGCTTATTCCGTCGATAAGGGAGACGCCTTGAGATTTAAGCTGTGAACTGAAATTTTCTCATCAGCGGAGGAGACATGCTCGATAAACTCGACGCCGCGTTACGTTTTCAGCAGGAAGCGCTCAATTTACGCGCCCAGCGGCAGGAGATTTTAGCCGCCAATATCGCCAACGCGGATACCCCCGGGTATCAGGCGCGCGATATTGATTTTTCCAGTGAACTCAAAAAAGTGATGGAGCGTGGACGTGCCGAAGGAACGGGTGTCTCACTGGCCCTGACATCCTCACGTCATATTCCCGCTCAGGCGATGACCGCGCCAACGACCGACCTGCTTTACCGTATTCCCGATCAGCCCTCGCTTGATGGTAACACCGTCGACATGGACCGGGAGCGCACACAGTTTGCCGATAACAGCCTGCAATACCAGACAGGCCTGACGCTACTCGGCGGGCAAATTAAAGGCATGATGACCGTCCTACAGGGGGGCAATTAGTAAATGGCCTTGCTGAATATTTTTGATATCGCCGGTTCGGCATTAACGGCGCAGTCTAAACGACTGAACGTGGCCGCCAGTAACCTGGCCAACGCCGACAGCGTGACCGGCCCTGACGGGCAACCGTATCGCGCTAAACAGGTTGTCTTCCAGGTTGATGCTGCACCGGGTGCGGCAACGGGCGGCGTAAAAGTGGCGGACGTGGTTGAGAGCCAGGCACCCGACAAGCTGGTTTACGAGCCAGGCAACCCGCTCGCGGATGCCAGCGGCTACGTGAAAATGCCGAACGTGGATGTGGTCGGGGAGATGGTGAACTCCATGTCCGCGTCGCGCAGCTACCAGGCAAACGTCGAAGTGCTTAATACCGTGAAGAGCATGATGCTCAAAACACTCACTCTCGGCCAGTAAAGGAGACACGCATGTCCATCGCCGTAAACGTGAATGACCCGACAAATACCGGCGTCAATAGCACCAGCAGTGCGACCGGTTCCAGCTCTCTCACCGGGAGCAATGCCTCCGATTTACAGAGCAGCTTCCTGACCCTGCTGGTGGCGCAGCTGAAAAATCAGGACCCGACCAATCCGATGCAGAACAACGAACTGACCACGCAGCTTGCGCAGATCAGTACCGTCAGCGGCATTGAGAAACTGAACACCACGCTCGGCTCGGTCTCCGGTCAAATCGATAATAGCCAGTCCTTGCAGGCCGCCAACCTGATCGGTCACGGGGTGATGATCCCGGGGACCACGATTCTGGCGGGCACCAGCACTACCGATGGCACGTCCACCACCACCACGACGCCGTTTGGCGTTGAGTTGCAGCAGCCGGCCGACAAAGTCACCGCCACCATCAAAGACGCCAGCGGCAACGTGGTGCGCACGATTGAGATTGGCGAGCTTAAAGCGGGCGTTCATACCTTTACCTGGGATGGCAGCCTGACCGACGGCACTAAAGCGCCTAACGGCTCGTATCAGGTTGCGATTAGCGCCAGCAACGGCACCACTCAGCTGGTGGCTCAGCCGCTACAGTTTGCCCTGGTTCAGGGCGTCATCAAAGGTAGCGATGGTAACAAACTGGATTTGGGTACCTCCGGTACCACCACACTCGACGAAGTTCGGCAGATTATCTAAGCCTTCATACTTATCAGGAGTAAGTCATGGCCTTTTCTCAAGCGGTCAGCGGCCTGAATGCTGCGGCCACCAACCTGGACGTCATTGGCAACAACATCGCCAACTCCGCGACCTATGGTTTTAAATCCGGTTCTGCGTCTTTTGCAGATATGTTTGCAGGCTCTAAAGTGGGCCTGGGCGTGAAGGTGGCGGGTATCACCCAGGACTTCACCGACGGGACGACCACCAACACCGGTCGCGGTCTGGACGTCGCCATCAGCCAGAACGGTTTCTTCCGTATGGTGGATGCCAACGGTTCCGTATTCTACAGCCGCAACGGCCAGTTCAAGCTGGATGAAAACCGTAACCTGGTGAACATGCAGGGGCTTCAGTTAACCGGTTATCCGGTTGCCGGCACGCCGCCTACGGTGCAAACCGGTGCGAATCCGCAGGCGATCTCCATCCCAACGACGCTGATGGCGGCGAAGTCCACCACCACGGCCTCTCAGCAGATCAACCTGAACTCCACCGATACTGCACCAACCGTCGCCTTCGACCCGGCCAACCCTGACTCTTACAACAAGAAAGGCACCGTGACGGTGTTTGACAGCCAGGGTAATGCGCACAACATGAACCTGTTCTATGTCAAAAACGCGACGCCAGCTAACTCCTGGAAGGTGTATTCCCAGGACGGCAGCGTAGCGGGAGATGCAGCGAAACTGGCAACCACGCTGACCTTTAATGCGAGCGGCGTGCTGACGGGTGGCGATGATATCAAGATCACAACGGGCACCGTTCCGGGCGCGACGCCAGCCACGTTTGACATGAGTTTCGCCAACTCCATGCAACAGAATACCGGTGCGAACAACATCGTGGCGACGAGCCAGAACGGTTATAAGCCGGGCGATCTGGTGAGCTACCAGATCAACGATGACGGTACCGTTGTCGGTAACTATTCGAACGAACAGACCCAGGTGCTGGGCCAGATCGTGCTGGCAAACTTCGCCAATAACGAAGGCCTGAAATCCGAAGGGGACAACGTCTGGTCTGCCACGCAGTCTTCCGGTGTTGCCCTGCTGGGTACTGCGGGTTCCGGTAACTTCGGCACGCTGACCAACGGCGCGCTGGAAGCCTCTAACGTCGATCTGAGTAAAGAGCTGGTGAACATGATCGTCGCGCAACGTAACTACCAGTCCAACGCGCAGACCATCAAAACCCAGGATCAGATCCTTAACACGCTGGTTAACCTGCGTTAAGCAGCTGACGGGAAAGCGCAATGGATCACGCAATATATACAGCGATGGGCGCAGCAAGCCAGACGCTCAACCAGCAGGCTGTTACCGCCAGCAACCTGGCGAACGCCTCCACGCCAGGTTTTCGTGCGCAGCTCAACGCGCTGCGTGCGGTGCCGGTAGAAGGGCTGTCATTGCCCACGCGTACGCTGGTCACCGCTTCCACGCCGGGCGCCGACATGACGCCAGGCCAGATGGATTACACCGCGCGTCCGCTGGACGTTGCCCTTCAGCAGGACGGCTGGCTGGCGGTGCAAACGGCTGACGGCGGGGAAGGGTATACCCGCAACGGTAATATCCAGGTGAGCGCCACCGGGCAGCTGACGATTCAGGGGCATCCGGTGATGGGCGAAGCCGGTCCGTTGACGGTGCCGGAAGGGTCAGAGCTGACCATTGCGGCAGACGGGACGATTTCGGCGTTAAACCCGGGCGACCCGGCTAACACCGTTGCGCCTGTCGGTCGTCTGAAGCTGGTGAAAGCGGAAGGCAACGAAGTGCAGCGTGGCGATGACGGGATGTTCCGTCTGACCCAGGCGGCGCAGGCCACACGTGGCGCCACGTTACAGGCCGACCCGACCATCCGCGTGATGTCCGGCGTGCTGGAAGGCAGTAACGTCAAACCGGTAGAAGCCATGACCGACATGATCGCCAGCGCCCGCCGCTTCGAAATGCAGATGAAAATTATCAGCAGCGTCGATGAAAACGCAGGCAAGGCTAACCAACTTCTGGCTATGAGTTAACAGGACTCCCTATGATCAGTTCTTTATGGATCGCGAAAACCGGTCTGGACGCACAGCAAACCAATATGGATGTGATTGCCAACAACCTGGCAAACGTCAGCACCAATGGTTTCAAGCGCCAGCGTGCGGTTTTCGAAGATTTGCTTTATCAAACGATTCGTCAGCCAGGGGCGCAGTCTTCTGAGCAAACCACGCTGCCGTCCGGTCTGCAAATTGGTACCGGCGTGCGCCCGGTTGCCACCGAGCGTCTGCACAGCCAGGGCAACCTGTCCCAGACCAACAACAGTAAAGACGTTGCCATCAAAGGTCAGGGTTTCTTCCAGGTGCAGCTGCCTGACGGGACCTCCGCCTATACCCGCGATGGTTCGTTCCAGGTGGATCAGAATGGTCAACTGGTGACAGCGGGCGGCTTCCAGGTTCAGCCTGCGATCACCATCCCGGCGAACGCGCTGAGTATCACCATTGGTCGTGACGGTATCGTCAGCGTCACTCAGCAAGGTCAGGCCGCGCCGGTCCAGGTTGGACAGCTCAATCTGACGACCTTCATGAACGATACCGGGCTGGAAAGCATCGGTGAGAACCTCTACACCGAAACGCAGTCTTCCGGCACGCCAAATGAAAGTACCCCGGGCCTGAACGGGGCGGGGCTGCTGTATCAGGGGTATGTGGAAACCTCGAACGTTAACGTGGCGGAAGAGCTGGTGAATATGATCCAGGTCCAGCGCGCCTATGAAATTAACAGTAAAGCAGTGTCGACGACCGACCAGATGCTGCAAAAACTGACGCAACTCTAAGGTGTAGCCCGGTGCGGTAAACGTCGCACCGGCTCCCTGTTTTCGAAGATGAAGGCAATGCAAAAAAACGCGGCGTTTCGTTATCCGATCCTGACTGTTCTGGCCGTCACCCTCAGCGGGTGTGCCTGGATCCCGTCTAAACCATTGGTACAGGGTGCGACTACCGCCCAACCCGTTCCCGGCCCCGCGCCGGTGGTGAACGGTTCTATTTTCCAGACCGCGCAGCCGATTAACTACGGTTATCAGCCGCTGTTTGAAGACCGTCGTCCGCGTAACGTCGGCGATACGCTGACCATTGTGTTGCAGGAAAACGTCAGCGCGAGCAAGAGCTCGTCGGCGAACGCCAGCCGCGACGGCAAAACCAATTTTGGCTTCGACACCGTACCGCGCTATCTGCAAGGGCTGTTCGGCAACGCCCGTGCGGATGTGGAAGCCTCCGGCGGCAACACCTTTAACGGTAAAGGTGGCGCGAACGCCAGCAATACCTTCAGCGGAACGCTGACGGTAACGGTTGACCAGGTTCTGGTGAACGGCAACCTGCACGTGGTGGGCGAAAAACAGATCGCCATTAACCAGGGTACGGAATTCATTCGTTTCTCCGGTGTGGTTAACCCTCGCACTATCAGCGGCACCAACACCGTACCGTCCACCCAGGTGGCGGATGCGCGCATTGAGTACGTCGGCAACGGCTACATCAACGAAGCGCAAAATATGGGCTGGCTGCAACGCTTCTTCCTTAACCTATCGCCGATGTAAGCGAGGTGACCTATGTATAAATTTCTCTTCGCCGTGGCGCTGTCGTTGGTCGCTACCGTTGCGCTGGCCGATCGCATACGCGATCTCACCAGCGTGCAGGGCGTGCGCGAAAACTCCCTGATTGGCTATGGCCTGGTGGTGGGGCTGGATGGGACGGGTGACCAGACGACCCAGACGCCGTTCACCACCCAGAGCCTGAACAACATGCTCTCGCAGCTCGGTATTACCGTACCGGCCGGGACCAACATGCAGCTGAAAAACGTGGCGGCCGTGATGGTGACCGCGTCTTATCCGGCCTTTGCGCGTCAGGGGCAAACCATCGACGTGGTTGTCTCGTCGATGGGTAATGCCAAAAGCCTGCGTGGCGGTACGTTGCTGATGACGCCGCTGAAAGGCGTTGACAGCCAGGTGTATGCTCTGGCGCAGGGCAACATTCTGGTTGGCGGAGCAGGCGCGTCGGCGGGCGGCAGCAGCGTGCAGGTGAACCAGCTGAACGGGGGACGTATTACCAACGGCGCGATCATCGAACGTGAGCTGCCGACCCAGTTCGGCACCGGCAACACCATTAACCTGCAACTGAATAACGAAGACTTTACGATGGCGCAGCAGATCGCTGACACCATCAACCGCAGCCGGGGCTACGGCAGCGCCACCGCGCTGGATGCCCGCACCGTGCAGATCCGCACGTCAACCGGCAGCAGCAACCAGGTGCGGATGCTGGCCGATATCCAGAATATGGAAGTGAACGTGCCGGTTCAGGATGCGAAAGTCATTATCAACTCCCGTACCGGCTCGGTGGTGATGAACCGCGAAGTGACGCTGGACAGCTGCGCCGTGGCGCAGGGCAATCTCTCCGTCACGGTTAACCGCTCGGCCAACGTCAGCCAGCCGGATACCCCGTTTGGTGGCGGTCAGACGGTAGTGACCCCGCAAACGCAGATTGATTTACGACAGAGCGGCGGTTCGTTGCAGAGCGTGCGCTCCAGCGCCAACCTGAACAGCGTGGTGCGTGCCTTGAATGCGCTGGGTGCAACGCCAATGGATCTGATGTCCATTCTGCAATCCATGCAAAGTGCAGGCTGCCTGCGCGCTAAACTGGAAATCATCTAAATGCTGACCGATAGCAAACTGTTGACCAGTGCCGCCTGGGATGCCCAGTCGCTCAACGAGCTGAAAACCAAAGCGGGCAAGGATCCGGCGGCGAATATCCGCCCGGTTGCCCGTCAGGTGGAAGGCATGTTCGTGCAGATGATGTTGAAAAGCATGCGTGAAACTCTGCCGAAAGACGGCATGTTCAGCAGTGATTCCACGCGGCTTTACACCAGCATGTACGATCAGCAGATTGCCCAGCAAATGACCGCCGGAAAGGGGCTCGGCCTGGCGGACATGATCGTGAAGCAGACCGCAGCCGCTCAGGGACTCCCGCCTGAAGAGGCCCCGCCGCAGGTGCCGCTGAAGTTTGATCTGGAAAAGGTGACCAGTTATCAAAATCAGGCGCTAACGCAGATGGTGCGTAAGGCGATGCCGAAGCCGGCAGAAACGCGTGACGAGCCGCTCTCCGGCGACAGCAAAGACTTCCTGGCGCAGCTCTCCCTGCCGGCGCGTCTTGCCAGTGAAGAGAGCGGCGTGCCGCACCATCTGATTCTGGCGCAGGCGGCGCTGGAGTCGGGCTGGGGGCAACGTCAGATCCGCAGGGAGAACGGCGAGCCGAGCTTCAACATCTTTGGCGTGAAGGCCACCTCCAGCTGGAAAGGGCCGACCACGGAAATCACCACCACCGAATATGAAAACGGTGCGGCAGTGAAGGTGAAAGCCAAATTCCGCGTCTACAGCTCGTATCTGGAAGCGTTGTCGGATTATGTCGGGCTGCTGAGCCGGAACCCGCGCTACACTGCGGTGACCCAGGCCGCCACGCCAGAGCAGGGCGCTCAGGCATTACAGAATGCCGGCTACGCGACCGATCCAAACTATGCACGCAAGCTGACCAGCATGATCCAGCAGCTGAAATCCATGTCTGAGAAGGTCAGTAAAGCGTATAGCACAGATCTCGAAAATCTGTTCTGAAAGTTCTCAAGTCCCGGAGGAGGTTGCCGATAACCTTCATCAGGACTCGTGTCTGAACGTATAAAAGGAACCCCCATGTCCAGTTTGATTAACAGCGCCATGAGTGGCCTCAGTGCTGCGCAGTCGGCACTCAATACCGTCAGTAATAATATTTCAAGCTACAACGTGGCAGGTTATACCCGCCAGACCACCATTCTGGGGGCATCAAACAGCACCCTGACCGGTGGTGGCTGGGTGGGTAACGGGGTCTATGTCTCCGGCGTTCAGCGTGAATATGATGCGTTTATCACCAACCAGCTGCGTGCGGCGCAGAACCAGAGCAGTGGGCTGACCACGCGCTACCAGCAGATGTCAAAAATTGACGACGTGCTGTCGGATACCACGAACTCGCTTTCTGCCAACCTCCAGGATTTCTTTAAAAGCCTGCAAACGCTGGTGAGTAACGCAGAAGATCCGGCTGCACGCCAGACGGTGCTCGGTAAGGCGGATGGTCTGGTAAACCAGTTTAAAACCAACGATCAATATCTCCGCGATCAGGATGCGCAGGTCAATACGGCGATTTCTACCAGCGTCGATCAGATCAATAACTATGCGAAGCAGATTGCTAACCTTAACGATCAGATCTCCCGGCTGACTGGCGTAGGGGCGGGCGCATCCCCGAACGAACTGCTCGATCAGCGCGATCAGCTGGTGAGTGAACTGAACAAGATTGTCGGTGTGGACGTTACCGTACAGGACAGCGGCACGTATAACATCTCTATCGCCAACGGTTACACCCTGGTACAGGGCAGCAACGCAAGTCAGCTGGCGGCGGTGAAATCCAGTGCGGACCCAGCGCGTACAACGATTGCGTATGTGGATGCCGCAGCAGGCAACGTGGAGATCTCAGAAAAACAGATCACCACGGGGTCGCTTGGAGGGCTGTTAACGTTCCGTTCTCAGGATCTGGATCAGGCGCGAAACACCCTCAACCAGATGGCGCTGGCGTTTGCGGATGCCATGAATACCCAGCACCAGGCGGGCTTTGACGCCAACGGAGATAAAGGCGGCAAGCTGTTTGATTTTGGCTCCCCGGCAGTGCTGAGTAACGGCAAAAACACCGGAAGCGCGTCCGTTACGGCAACGATGACGGACAGTACCAAGGTCCAGGCGACAAATTACAAAGTTGAGTATAACGGTACTGACTGGACAATCACGCGTCTGTCGGACAACACCAGCTTCACGGCCAAGCCTGACGCCAGCGGTAATCTTTCGTTTGATGGTCTTAACGTTAAGATTAGCGGCTCAGCCAATAATAAAGACAGTTTCATCGTCAAACCGGTGAATGACGTCATTGTGAATATGGACGTTGCGATCAGCGACGAATCCAAACTGGCGATGGCCTCCGCGCAAGGAAGCGGCGAAAGTGACAATACCAATGGCCAGAAGCTGCTGGATTTGCAGAGCGCTAAGCTGGTGGGGGGGAACAAAACCTTTAACGATGCTTATGCCGCGCTGGTCAGTACGGTGGGCAGCACCACGGCGTCGCTGAAAACCAGCAGCGAAACCAAAGTTAACGTGGTGACGCAGCTGACCAAACAACAGCAGTCAATCTCCGGGGTTAACCTGGATGAAGAGTATGGCAACCTGCAACGCTATCAGCAGTACTATCTGGCGAATGCGCAGGTGCTGCAAACGGCGAGCACGCTGTTTGATGCATTGATCAATATCCGCTAAGGCTGAGGCATAAAAAATGCGTATTAGTACTCAAATGATGTATGAGCAAAGCATGCGCGGCGTGACGAACTCACAAAGTCTCTGGCTCAGCTACGGCGAGCAGATGTCTACGGGGAAGCGCATCAACCGTCCATCTGACGATCCGATTGCCGCCTCGCAGGCCGTTGTGCTCTCTCAGGCTCAAACGCAAAACAGTCAGTATGCGCTGGCGCGCTCCTTCGCTACGACGAAAGTCTCGCTGGAAGAGAACGTGTTATCGCAAGTGACAACCGCTATCCAGGCTGCTCAGGAAAAGATTGTCAATGCGGGCAACGGTACGTTAAGTGACGATGACCGCGCTTCGCTGGCCACGAACCTGCAAGGTATTCGCGATCAGCTCATGAACCTGGCTAACAGCACGGACGGTAACGGCCGCTATATTTTTTCCGGTTACAAGACCGAAGCGGCGGCTTTCGACCAGACTACGGGTGATTATAAGGGCGGCGGAACGCCAATCAGCCAGCAGGTTGACTCCGCGCGCACGATGCAAATCAGCCATACGGGCACTGAAGTTTTCGATAGCTTCACCAGCAATGCGAAGCCAGAGCCAGATGGTAGTAAACCGGAAACGAATTTGTTCAAGATCCTCGACTCCGCAATTGAAGCGCTGAATACGCCGATTGGGGAGGATGAAACGAAAGCCGAGGCGTTTACGGCGGCTATTGATAAAGCCAACCGTGGCCTGAGCAACTCCCTCAACAACGTGCTGACCGTGCGCGCCGACCTCGGCATCAAGCTGGATGAGCTGGGCAAGCTGGACGCTCTGGGTGAAGACCGCGCGCTGGGTCAGACCCAGCAGATGAGTAACCTGGTTGACGTGGACTGGAACTCGGTGATTTCGTCCTACACCATGCAGCAGGCGGCGTTGCAGGCCTCGTATAAAGCCTTTAGCGATATGCAGGGTATGTCTTTGTTCCAGATGAACAGATAAGACTCTGACCTGTTTAACATGTCTTGAAACTGGGCATGTTTTGACTGCCCAACCCGTCCGGGTTGGGCATTTTTTTTTAAACACTTTCTGCCTGTGCGGACAGCACCCGGGCGCTTTCAATCACTCTGATAGCCAGCGCAATGGCACCACACAGGGTTGCCAGAGCCACCACGCCAGACCAGCCTGCCAGCGTGTAGATATTGCTGCCTAATGCCGAACCCAGCGCCATTCCGATGAAAATGACGGTAAACAGCAGGGCGTTCAGGCGTCCGCGGGCCTGCGGCTCAAGGCTGTAGACCAGATTCTGGTGGGCCACGAGGCTGGACTGCAAGCCGAGATCGAAACCGACCGCGGAGAGGGCAATCAGGATCAATTGACCGTGTATACCCAGTGCCGGCATCAGGAACATCAGGGCAAACGAGAGGGTCACCAGCGCGGCACCCAGTTGGGTGACTTTACCGGCGCCCAGCTTATCTGCCAGACCACCTGCCAGCGGTGCGGCCAGCGCGCCAGCGGCTCCGGCAATACCAAGTCCACCCGCCACAGCGCTGCCAAGGTGATACCGTTCCAGCAGCATGACCGCCAGCGTTGACCAGAATGCGCTAAAGGCAATCGACAGAAACCCCTGGGCCAGCGCGGCCCGACGCAGCGCCGGGTAGCGGCGCCAGAGGTGTTCCATGGAGCGCATCAGCGCCGGGTAGCTCAGCGTGGAGTGAACGGCGAAGCGGGGAAGCACGGCCCACATGACCACGCCGACAAAGGCAATACTTGCGGCGGCCAGCTGATACATCACCCGCCAGCCAAAGGCTTCACCCACCACGCCGCTCACGGTTCTGGAGAGCAAAATCCCCAGCAGCAGGCCGGTCATCACCGTGCCGACCGTTTTTCCCTGTTTGCCTTCCGGCGCGAGGATCGCTGCGGCCGGGACAATATCCTGCGCCATGGTGGCGGCCATGCCAATCAGCAGGCTGGTGAGCAGCAGGGAGTGCAGTTGTCCGGTCAGGCTACAACCCAGCAGGAACAGCGCCAGAGCCGCACTTTTTATCAGGATCAGCGTTCTGCGATCATGACGATCGCCGAGCGGGAGCAGAAACAGGATACCTAAGGCATAACCCGCCTGGGTAAGCGTCGGGACCATGCCCATGCCTTCGATGCTCAGGTTCAGGTCTGAGCCCATCAGCGGCAGCAGAGGCTGGGCATAATAGATGGATGCCACGCTAAAGCCCGCACCGAGCGCCAGCATTAAGATTACCCAGCGGCTTACGGCCCGGGTGGTAGTTGTGTTCATAAGATGTTCCTCATTCGTCGTGTGCGGCTATTTTTTATCAGTACGCCTTGCGACGGTAGCGGGCGCGGTGGTAAAACGCTTATACGTGTAGCGTATGGATAGAAATGGTATGAAAAGGCCTGAGCGTATAGATCGGGTAGAACTGATGCGAACGTTTGTTCGCATTGTGGAGGCGGGGTCTCTTTCTGCGGCAGCACGTCAGCTGGCAACAACCCAGGCCACGGTGAGCCGACGGTTGCAGTCGCTTGAGACCATGCTGGGAGTACGCCTGATGCTGCGCACAACCCATACGACCCGGCTGACCGATGACGGCGAACGCTGCTATCAGCATGCCCGACGGGTGATTGACAGCTGGCTGGCGCTGGAAGACGAGGTAGGGCAGACGGAAGATGAACCGGTTGGGGTGCTGAGGGTGCGCGCCCCGCACGCGTTTGGCCAGGATCAGCTTCTGAAACCGTTAACCGAATTTTTGCAGCGCTATCCCCAGCTTTCTGTAGAGTGGATGCTCAACGATCGCTCGGTTGATTTCCTCGGCGACAACCTTGACTGTGCTATTCGGGTGGGTGTGGAAGTCGATCCGGCAACCGTGTCCGTGCTGCTGGCTGAAGTGCCGCGCTCGGTGGTGGCTTCACCGGAATTACTGGCCCGTTATCCCGCGGTTAAAACGCCGGAAGATTTGCAACAGCTTCCCTGGATTGCCATCAGCTCTTTTTATCAACGCCATGTGGAGCTTTTCCACGATGCATCATCTGCCCCGACGCGGGTTACCATTACGCCACGCCTGAGTACCGACAGCCTGTATGTGGCGCGCAATACGGCACTCACCGGGCTAGGCGTTGCGGTGGTATCCAGCTGGACAGTACAGGATGATATTCAGGAAGGACGACTGGTGCATCTACTGCCAGAGTGGCAGCCGGCAGCGCTACCGGTACATCTGGTTTACCCCTGGTCTCGTTATTATCCGGCGCGCTTGCGGCGTTTTCTGGAGCTGATGCGGCAGATAATGCCGGAGGTCACCGGAATGAGAAAGCCCCTGCAACAGCCATAAAAAAGCCGACCCGAAGGTCGGCTTTCAGTATTAGCGTGCGTTATTCAACAGGCTGAGGACGAGTAGCTGGCGCAGTAGCCATGTGCGTTGCACTGTGACCACCGGCAGCACCTTTGCCTTCGAAGTTGAATGCCGGACGAACCCAGTCGCTATGGCGTGGCGCTTCAGGCACATACTCAGGTGCCGGGGCGCGAGTCATCGGCGCGGTAGCAACGTGAGCAGGCGCTACAGCTGCAACGACCTCAATCGGCTCTGATTTCACTTCAGGCGCTTTGACCTCTTCGACAACAGGTTCAACCTGAATCTCGACGTCCTGAACAACCTCTTCAGTCACCGTTTCGACGGTAACGTCTGCGGGCTCTTCTGCTGCGGAGACTGGCTGAGCGTCTTCCGCGACTTCTTCAGCTACCACGGTATCTTCTTCGGCAATGATCTGCGGAGCGGCATCAACCGGCGCAGCAATGACTTCAGGATGGGTCGTTTCCACTTCCACAGCCTGCGGTGCCGCCGTGTCAACAACCTGCGGTTCAACCACGGTTGCCGCTTCAGTCACGACGTCTTCCACCGCTGCTATCGGTGCAATCACCTCTTCGGTCACAGTCTGTTCTTCAACAGCCTGTTCCGGGCGAGCAACCGGATAACGGATCCAGACTTTACCGGATGCCATCTCAGGTGACGCGCACGCCACGGTCAATGGCATTGGCGACTGAGTTGGGTAACGCTCGTCACGGTAACGACGACGACGCTGACCGCTCACGCGCAGATGACGCGGAGAACGACGGGAGCGACGCGGCATACCTGCGTTGTCACGGTTTTCGCTGCTTTCGTCCTGCTCAACCTGATTTTCTACTACGGCTGGCAGGTCAACTTTCGCAACCTGTGTACCCGTTGTGCTTTCTGCTGCTTCAACCGCGATAACGTCGTTTTCTTCCGCCTGAACAGCACCCACACGCACTTTCTGGGTCAACTGACGCTGCTTACGACGCGGCATAACCTGAGTACGCTCTTCCTGCTCCGTGTCCTGCTGTTCAACAGGCGCTTCGCGGTTCAGGTTTTTGACTTCCTGCTGGGCCTGGCGTTTCTCGTCGTTACGACGACGGTTACGCTCGCGGCGAGGTTGCTGCTCGTCACGCTGTTTGCTCTTCTCGGACTCATCGCCCGCCTGCTGGCGAATCTCACGATCTTCAACGTTCTGCTGTTGCTTCTCGCGACGGTTGCGACGGTTGTCCTCGCGTTGTTCACGACCTTCGTTGTTCTCGGAACGATTATCACGGCGCTCGTTACGATCGCTACGGTCGTTGCGGTCATTACGATCGCGACGATTGTTCTGACGCTTACGACGGTCCTGCTGACGCTCTGGTTTCGCTTCTTTTGGCGCTTCTTTCGGCTGCTCAGGCTGAACTTCTTCGCCAGCAAACATTTTTTTCAGCGCGCCGAAGATGCGGCTCAGGAGACCCGGCTGCTCAGGCTGCGCTTTTGCCGCGGCAGGGGCCGCCTTTTGCACGGCAGGTTTTGCCGCTGGTTTTTCCAGCGTCGCTTCCGGCGGGGCTTCCGGCATGATGAAGGTTGCTAATGCAGGCTGCTCAGGCAGTTTACGCTCGGCAGGCTCTTCATCCGATGGCAGCGCCATTTCTTCTTCATGAAGCTTCGGCAGCAGGTAGCTGAGGGTGCTTGTCTCTTCACCTTTACGCACGCGCAGCACGTGATAGTGCGGGGTTTGCATCTCGTCGTTTGGCACGATGATGCAGCGAACGCCGCCCTGACGCGCTTCGATTGCGCTCACCGCTGCACGTTTTTCGTTCAGCAAGTAGGAGGCAATCGGCACCGGAACAATGGCGTGAACCTCTTTGGTGTTCTCTTTCAGCGCTTCTTCTTCAATCAGACGCAGAATAGAGAGGGAGAGCGATTCATTGTCACGCACGGTACCTGTCCCGGAACAGCGCGGGCAGACGTGATGGCTGGACTCGCCGAGTGACGGGCTCAGACGCTGACGGGACATTTCCAGCAGGCCGAAGCGCGAGATATGGCTAATCTGGATACGCGCGCGATCCTGGCGCACCGCTTCACGCAGACGGTTTTCAACCGCACGCTGGTGGCGAACCGGGGTCATGTCGATGAAGTCGATAACAATCAGACCACCCAGGTCGCGCAGGCGGAGCTGGCGGGCGATTTCATCAGCGGCTTCTAGGTTGGTGTTGAAGGCGGTCTCTTCGATGTCGCCGCCGCGGGTTGCACGCGCGGAGTTGATGTCGATAGCGGTCAGCGCTTCGGTGGTATCGATAACGATAGAACCGCCGGACGGCAGACGCACTTCACGCTGGAAGGCAGACTCGATCTGGGATTCAATCTGATAGTGGCTGAACAGCGGGATTTCACCGGTGTACAGTTTAATTTTGCTGGTGAAATCCGGGCGACCCAGCGCGGCGATGTGCTGGCGAGCCAGCTCAAGCACTTTCGGGTTATCAATCAGAATTTCACCGATGTCCTGACGCAGATAATCACGGAAGGCACGCACAATGACGTTGCTTTCCTGGTGGATCAGGAACGGAGCAGGACGGCTTTCAGCCGCTTTCTTGATGGCTTCCCAGTGCTTCAGACGGAAGCTCAGGTCCCACTGCAATGCTTCGGCAGATTTGCCGACGCCTGCGGTGCGCACGATAAGGCCCATGCCGTCTGGCAGCTCAAGACTTGCCAGCGCTTCTTTCAGCTCTGTACGGTCATCACCTTCGATACGGCGAGAGATGCCACCCGCACGCGGGTTGTTTGGCATCAACACCAGATAGCTTCCTGCCAGACTGATAAAGGTGGTCAGTGCGGCACCTTTGTTGCCACGCTCTTCTTTATCGATCTGGACGATAACTTCCTGACCTTCACGCAGAACATCTTTAATGTTCGGACGGCCATGGGAGTTGTAGTTTGCAGGAAAATATTCGCGGGCGATTTCTTTGAGAGGAAGGAAACCGTGACGCTCAGCACCGTAATCGACAAATGCAGCTTCAAGGCTTGGTTCAATGCGGGTGATTTTGCCTTTGTAAATGTTCGCTTTTTTCTGTTCGTGTCCAGGACTTTCGATATCCAGATCGTACAGGCGCTGCCCATCCACAAGGGCGACACGCAACTCTTCTTGCTGAGTTGCGTTGATTAACATTCTTTTCATCGTAACTTACTCGTTATTCTTACATTGACGACAAAGCTGCGGGCAAGGTGACGCTTTCCGGGGTATGAACCGATGGCCTCGTGTCTATTCACGTCGCCAACCTCACGGTTGTCGCTCGCTTAAGAGGCGCAGAGTGTCGGTTGCCTGTGTTTCATACGGAAACACAGCGCAATTATCAGGGGAATTGCCTGGGAAAACTCTCCAGAGAACAATCCTTATACCGGGAAGTACTGCAACCCGCAGCCCGCTAACTGCCTGAAAGATCAATACGTCTTACGCCATTGCTGCGTGGATGATCGGTCAGACAAAATTGGTCATTCCGTCGACATCCTTACAAAACCCGGATTTAACGCGGAAAACGGATTCATTATTCCACTGCTCGCCGGGTTATAGCAAGATGACTTTTACCAATTATCACCCGGTTACTCACAGTTTCTTCACTTCAACGGGGTGATTGGTTTAATAACCACCAAATCGATTGCGCGAAAGGGGAGCGGTCCGGATAAAAGTAAATATAAGCATAGAAAAATGAGTGGCGCTAATGCCTGACGCTATTTAGAATCGCCAACCATGAAAACAGAGACTCCAGCCGTAAAAATGGTTGCCATCGCCGACGACGAGGCGGGGCAACGTATCGATAATTTTTTGCGCACCCAGTTGAAGGGTGTGCCAAAAAGCATGATTTATCGCATCTTGCGTAAGGGCGAGGTGCGGGTGAACAAAAAACGCGTGAAGCCAGAGTATAAGCTCGAGGTGGGCGATGAAGTCCGCATTCCACCGGTACGTGTTGCAGAGCGTGAAGAAGAGGTCGTTTCTCCGAAGCTGCAAAAAGTCGCGGCCCTGAGCGACGTTATCCTTTATGAGGACGACCACATTCTGGTGCTGAATAAACCGTCCGGAACGGCGGTACACGGGGGGAGCGGCCTGAGCTTCGGCGTGATTGAAGGGTTACGCGCGCTGCGCCCGGAAGCGCGTTTCCTCGAACTGGTTCACCGTCTTGACCGTGATACCTCTGGCGTGCTGCTGGTGGCGAAAAAACGTTCTGCGCTGCGTTCACTGCATGAACAGCTGCGCGAAAAAGGGATGCAGAAAGATTATCTGGCGCTGGTGCGCGGCCAGTGGCAGTCCCACGTTAAAGTGGTGCAGGCGCCGCTGCTGAAAAATATTCTGCAAAGCGGCGAGCGCATTGTTCGTGTTAATCAGGAAGGGAAACCGTCTGAGACGCGCTTTAAAGTTGAAGAGCGCTACGAATTCGCCACGCTTGTGCGCTGTAGTCCGGTGACGGGGCGTACTCACCAGATTCGCGTCCATACCCAGTTTGCGGGCCATCCGATTGCGTTTGATGACCGCTATGGCGATCGCGAATTTGATAAGCAGCTGGCGGGGACGGGGCTATCGCGTCTGTTCCTGCATGCGGCAGCGCTTAAGTTCACCCATCCTAATACCGGTGAAGTTATCCGTATTGAAGCGCCGCTGGATGAGCAGCTCAAACGCTGTCTGAAAGTTCTGCGCGGCTGATTTTGTGCCGGGTGGCGCTGCGCTTACCCGGCCTACATGTTTTTCTCCCTCTCCCACAGGGAGAGGGCCGGGGTGGGGGCATCAGGCCGCAACGGTCACATCGTCAGCGGATTACACTCTTCTCGCCTTAACATCTGGCACAGCGCAATCAGCGGCAACCCCACCAGCGTATTGGAATCGCGGCCATCGAGCTTGTCGAACAACGCAATCCCTAGTCCTTCACTTTTAAAGCTCCCTGCACAGTTCAGCGGACGTTCCCGACGCACATAATCCATAATCTCCTGTTCGCTAAGATGACGGAAGTGCACATCAAACGGCTCGCACTCGGTTTGCAGATGACCGGAAGCCGAATTATAAAGCGCCAGGCCGGTATAAAAGGTCACGATACTGCCTCGCGCACGCAAAAGCTGCTGGCAGGCTATTTCTTCCGTATACGGTTTGCCGGTGATTTCGCCGTCCAGCACACAAACCTGATCGGAGCCTATAATCAGATGAGCGGGGTAACGTACGGCCAGCGACTGTGCTTTCTCTTTCGCGAGACGGGTCACCAGATGACGCGGTGACTCGCCCGGCTGTGGCGTTTCATCCACCTCCGGCGCAGCGCATTCAAACGGGATCCCGAGCTTTTCCAGCAGCATTCGGCGATAAGGTGAAGTGGAAGCAAGGACGAGATTTGGCATATTTTTATCACCAGATATAGCGTATCGATGCCAGCCATTTTAAACTACAGGCCGCAATGTGTGCGAATAATTGGCAAAAGGCAGCTCTGGTTGCCTTTTTCTTTGACTCTATGACGTTACAAAGTTAATATGCGCGCCCTATGCAAAAGGTAAAATTACCCCTGACTCTTGATCCGGTTCGTACGGCTCAAAAACGCCTCGATTACGAAGGAATCTATTCTTCCGATCAGGCTGAGCGTATTGCCGAATCTGTAGTCAGTGTGGACAGTGATGTAGAATGCTCCATGTCGTTCGCTATCGACAACCAGCGTCTCGCCGTGTTAACCGGTGATGCAAAGGTGACGGTAACGCTCGAATGTCAGCGTTGCGGGAAACCGTTTGTACAGCATGTTCACACAACGTATTGTTTTAGTCCGGTTCGTTCTGACGAACAGGCTGAAGCACTCCCGGAAGCGTATGAGCCGATTGAGGTTAACGAATTCGGTGAAATCGATCTTCTGGCGTTGGTTGAAGATGAAGTCATCCTCTCCCTGCCAGTCGTTCCGGTGCATGATTCTGAACACTGTGAAGTGTCCGAGGCGGACATGGTCTTTGGGGAACTGCCTGATGAAGCGCAAAAACCAAACCCATTTGCCGTATTAGCCAGCTTAAAGCGTAAGTAATTGAGGAGTAAGGTCCATGGCCGTACAACAGAATAAACCAACCCGTTCCAAACGTGGCATGCGTCGTTCCCATGACGCGCTGACCGCAGTTACCAGCCTGTCTGTAGACAAGACTTCTGGTGAGAAACACCTGCGTCACCACATCACCGCTGACGGTTTCTACCGCGGCCGCAAGGTTATCACTAAGTAATCACGCGTCAGCGTGATTAGGCTTAGTGAGGAACTTCCCCGTGCAAACGGGGAGTTTACCGAACCAGGCTGCGACGATACCTTGACACGTCTAACCCTGGCGTTAGATGTCATGGGGGGAGATTTTGGCCCTACCGTGACAGTGCCTGCAGCATTGCAGGCACTGAATTCTAATTCGCAACTCACACTTCTTTTAGTCGGTAATCCCGACACAATCACGCCATTACTTGCAAAAGCTGACTTTGAACAACGTTCGCGTCTGCAGATTATTCCTGCGCAGTCAGTTATTGCCAGTGATGCCCGGCCATCGCAGGCTATTCGTAATAGCCGCGGCAGCTCTATGCGAATGGCGCTGGAGCTGGTGAAAGAAGGGCGAGCACAGGCTTGCGTCAGCGCGGGAAATACTGGCGCGCTGATGGGGCTGTCGAAATTATTGCTCAAGCCGATTGAGGGCATTGAGCGTCCGGCGCTGGTGACGGTGTTACCGCATCAGCAGAAGGGCAAAACGGTGGTGCTGGATCTGGGCGCTAACGTGGATTGTGATAGTACAATGCTGGCTCAGTTTGCCGTTATGGGGTCGGTGCTGGCAGAAGACGTGCTCGGGATTAACAATCCCCGCGTTGCGTTATTGAATATTGGTGAAGAAGAGACCAAAGGTCTGGACAGTATCCGCGACGCTGCGGAAATACTCAAACAGGTCCCCTCCATCAACTATATTGGTTATCTCGAAGCCAATGAGTTGCTGACGGGCAAAACGGATGTATTAGTGTGTGATGGCTTCACCGGAAACGTGACGTTGAAGACCATGGAAGGGGTCGTACGAATGTTCCTTTCTCTGCTGAAATCGCAGGGAGACGGTAAAAAAAGGTCCTGGTGGCTGATTATATTAAAGCGTTGGTTACAAAAAAGCCTGACGCGGCGATTCAGTCACCTCAACCCCGACCAGTATAATGGCGCCTGTCTGTTAGGATTGCGCGGCATCGTGATTAAGAGTCATGGCGCCGCCAATCAGCGAGCATTTACCGTCGCGATTGAACAGGCAGTGCAGGCGGTGCAGCGTCAAGTCCCTCAGAGGATTGCCGCTCGCCTGGGATCTGTATTAGCTAAAAGTGACTGAGCGTACATGTATACGAAGATTTTAGGTACCGGCAGCTACCTGCCAAAACAAGTGCGTACCAACGCCGATCTTGAAAAAATGGTAGATACGTCTGACGAGTGGATTGTCACGCGCACAGGTATCCGTGAACGTCGTATCGCCGCGCCAGACGAAACTGTGTCCACCATGGGCTACGAAGCCGCTCAGCGAGCGCTTGAGATGGCTGGCATTGATAAAGAACAGATCGGGCTTATTGTGGTGGCGACCACCTCTGCCACGCATGCCTTCCCAAGCGCAGCGTGCCAGGTGCAGAACATGCTCGGCATCAAAGGCTGCCCGGCATTTGATGTTGCAGCAGCATGCGCGGGTTTCACCTATGCACTGAGCATCGCCGATCAGTATGTAAAATCGGGCGCCGTAAAATATGCGCTGGTGATCGGCGCTGACGTGCTGGCGCGTACCTGCGATCCAACCGATCGCGGCACGATCATTATTTTTGGCGATGGCGCGGGCGCGGTGCTGCTGGGGCAGTCCGAAGAGCCGGGCATCATCTCCACGCACCTGCATGCCGATGGCCGCTACGGCGAGCTGTTAACGCTGCCTAACGCCGATCGCGTTAATCCGGACAGTTCAATTTACCTGACAATGGCAGGTAACGAAGTGTTTAAAGTGGCCGTGACTGAACTGGCTCACATCGTTGATGAGACGCTGGAAGCGAACAATCTGGACCGCGCCGCACTCGACTGGCTGGTACCGCATCAGGCTAACCTGCGTATTATCAGCGCGACGGCGAAGAAGTTGGGCATGTCTATGGATAACGTTGTGGTGACGCTCGATCGCCACGGCAACACCTCTGCGGCATCGGTACCGTGCGCATTTGACGAAGCGGTACGCGATGGACGAATTAAACGGGGCCAACTGGTCTTGCTTGAAGCCTTTGGTGGCGGGTTCACCTGGGGTTCCGCGCTGGTTCGTTTCTAGGATAAGGATTAAAAAATGACGCAATTTGCTTTTGTGTTCCCGGGACAGGGCTCGCAAACTGTTGGGATGTTGTCTGAAATGGCAGCAAACTATCCGGTTATTGAAGAGACTTTCCGTGAAGCTTCTGACGCGCTGGGTTATGATCTGTGGGCGCTGACCCAACAGGGCCCCGCTGAAGAACTGAACAAAACCTGGCAGACTCAACCGGCACTGCTGGCGGCATCCGTCGCATTGTGGCGCGTATGGCAGCAGCAGGACGGCAAAGCGCCGACGCTGATGGCGGGTCATAGCCTCGGTGAATACTCTGCGCTGGTCTGCGCTGGCGTGATTGCCTTCGCTGACGCGGTACGCCTGGTTGAATTGCGTGGTAAATTCATGCAGGAAGCGGTGCCAGAAGGCACGGGCGGCATGTCTGCCATCATCGGTCTGGATGATGCTTCTATCGCTAAAGCCTGTGAAGAATCTGCTGAAGGTCAGGTCGTTTCTCCGGTAAACTTTAACTCGCCAGGCCAGGTGGTAATCGCGGGTCATAAAGAAGCGGTTGAGCGTGCAGGCGCTGCCTGTAAAGCTGCGGGCGCAAAACGTGCACTGCCCCTGCCGGTGAGCGTGCCGTCTCACTGCGCGCTGATGAAGCCCGCAGCCGATAAGCTCGCGGTTGAGCTGGAAAAAATGACCTTTAACGCACCGACGATTTCCGTTGTGAATAACGTCGATGTGAAGTGCGAAACCGCGCCGGAGGCTATCCGTAACGCGCTGGTTCGCCAGCTCTACAGCCCGGTTCAGTGGACTAAAACTGTTGAATTTATGGCGTCTCAGGGCGTGGAACATCTGTATGAAGTCGGTCCAGGTAAAGTACTTACCGGTCTGACAAAACGTATTGTAGATACCCTGACTGCCTCGGCGATTAACGAGCCGGAAGCCATGAAAGCGGCACTCTCGCAATAAAAGAGGAATACCATGAGTTTTGAAGGAAAAATTGCCCTGGTGACCGGCGCAAGCCGCGGTATTGGGCGCGCTATTGCTGAAACACTGGTTGCGCGCGGCGCAACGGTGATCGGGACTGCGACCAGCGAGAATGGCGCACAGGCCATCAGCGACTATCTGGGTGCGAACGGTAAAGGTCTGGTACTGAATGTGACTGAACCAGCATCTATCGAATCTGTTCTGGAAAATATTCGCGCAGAGTTTGGCGAAGTGGATATTCTGGTCAATAATGCCGGGATCACTCGCGACAACCTGCTGATGCGAATGAAAGACGACGAGTGGAACGATATTATCGAAACCAACCTGTCATCTGTATTCCGTCTGTCAAAAGCGGTAATGCGCGCTATGATGAAAAAGCGTCATGGTCGTATTATCACTGTAGGTTCTGTGGTTGGTACCATGGGAAATGCTGGTCAGGCTAACTACGCTGCGGCGAAAGCAGGTCTGATCGGTTTCAGTAAGTCGCTGGCGCGTGAAGTCGCGTCCCGCGGAATTACTGTAAACGTTGTTGCTCCGGGCTTTATTGAAACGGACATGACGCGTGCGCTAACTGATGAGCAGCGTGCGGGTACGCTGGCGGCAGTTCCAGCGGGTCGTCTTGGCGACCCTAAAGAAATCGCCAGCGCGGTTGCATTTTTAGCCTCTGACGAAGCGGGTTACATCACTGGTGAAACCCTCCACGTCAACGGCGGGATGTACATGGTTTAATCACGATCGAAAATATTTGCGTTATTTGGGCAAATGGCCTCAAAATAACGTAAAATCGTGGTAAGACCTGCCGGGATTTAGTTGCAAATTTTTCAACATTTTATACACTACGAAAACCATCGCGAAAGCGAGTTTTGATAGGAAATTTAAGAGTATGAGCACTATCGAAGAACGCGTTAAGAAAATTATCGGCGAACAGCTGGGCGTTAAGCAGGAAGAAGTTGTGAACTCCGCTTCCTTTGTTGAAGACCTGGGCGCAGATTCTCTTGACACCGTTGAGCTGGTAATGGCTCTGGAAGAAGAGTTTGATACTGAGATTCCGGACGAAGAAGCTGAGAAAATCACCACCGTTCAGGCTGCCATTGATTACATCAACGGTCACCAGGCGTAAGTGAACATCTCCAGGCGGTCATTCGACCGCCTGAGTTTTATCTTTTGTTGTCCCACGAATCTCTTTTTTTATCCCTCCCTGGAGGACAAGCGTGTCTAAGCGTCGTGTAGTTGTGACCGGACTTGGCATGTTGTCTCCTGTCGGCAATACCGTAGAGTCCACCTGGAAAGCTCTCCTTGCCGGTCAGAGCGGCATCAGCCTAATCGACCATTTCGATACTAGCGCCTATGCAACGAAATTTGCTGGCTTAGTAAAGGATTTTAACTGTGAAGAGATCATCTCGCGCAAAGAACAGCGCAAGATGGATGCCTTCATTCAATATGGAATTGTCGCTGGCGTTCAGGCCATGCAGGATTCTGGCCTTGAGATTACGGAAGAGAACGCGACCCGTATCGGCGCCGCTATCGGCTCCGGGATTGGCGGTCTTGGTCTGATTGAAGAAAACCATACATCTCTGATGAATGGCGGCCCGCGTAAAATCAGCCCGTTCTTCGTTCCGTCTACGATTGTCAACATGGTGGCAGGTCACCTGACCATTATGTTCGGCCTGCGTGGCCCAAGCATCTCAATCGCGACAGCCTGTACGTCTGGCGTGCATAACATCGGCCAGGCCGCGCGTATCATTGCGTACGGCGATGCAGATGCTATGGTTGCGGGCGGCGCTGAAAAAGCCAGTACCCCACTGGGCGTCGGTGGTTTCGGTGCAGCGCGTGCGCTCTCTACCCGAAACGATAATCCTCAGGCGGCGAGCCGTCCGTGGGATAAAGACCGTGATGGTTTCGTGCTGGGTGACGGTGCAGGCATGATCGTACTGGAAGAGTACGAACACGCGAAAAAACGTGGCGCGAAAATTTATGCTGAAGTTGTTGGCTTTGGCATGAGCAGCGATGCTTATCACATGACGTCTCCTCCAGAGAATGGCGCAGGTGCTGCGCTGGCGATGGAAAACGCCATCCGTGATGCGGGCATTACGCCGGCACAGATTGGCTACGTTAACGCGCATGGGACGTCTACCCCTGCGGGCGATAAAGCAGAAGCGCAGGCTGTTAAGTCTATCTTCGGCGAATCTGCCAGCCGTGTGCTGGTGAGCTCCACGAAATCCATGACCGGTCACCTGCTGGGCGCTGCGGGGGCAGTAGAGTCAATCTACTCTATTCTCGCGCTGCGCGATCAGGCTGTACCACCAACCATCAACCTGGATAACCCGGATGAAGGTTGCGATCTGGACTTCGTTCCTCACGAAGCGCGCCAGGTTAGCGGTATGGAGTATACCCTGTGTAACTCCTTCGGCTTCGGTGGGACTAACGGTTCTCTGATCTTCAAAAAGGTCTGAGTCTGGTTGGTCGCTGACGATAAAAAAGGTCCGCTTGCCGGGCCTTTTTTATTAGGCGAAATCCCCTTGTCCGGCTGTTCACATCCTGCCAGACTGAGCCTCCACGCATAAGGAGCCACTATGTTTTTGATTAATGGCCTTGAGCAAGACACGCTGCCGGCAAGCGACAGGGCGACCCAGTTTGGCGATGGCTGTTTCACGACTGCGCGTATTCTCGACGGTGACGTGTGCCTGCTCGGGGCCCATATCCTTCGTTTACAAAAAGCCTGCGAAACATTACTGATCCCCTTCTCGCAGTGGGACATTCTTGAAAGTGAGATGCGTCGGCTGGCGTCAGAAAAAGCAAGCGGCGTCCTGAAAGTCATTATCAGCCGCGGGAGCGGTGGCCGGGGCTATAGCGGTTCTGCCTGTCTGCATCCTACGCGGATCCTTTCCGTTTCAGATTATCCTTCCCATTATGCGCACTGGCGTGAAGAGGGCGTAGCCCTGGCGCTAAGTCCGGTACGTCTGGGAAGAAACCCGATGCTCGCTGGCATAAAACACCTCAACCGCCTTGAACAGGTGCTAATTCGTACTCATCTTGAGCAGACGGAGGCCGGGGAGGCGCTGGTTCTTGACAGCGAAGGGTACATTACGGAATGCTGTGCGGCTAATTTACTCTGGCGGAAGGGCAGTGACGTGTTCACGCCTTCGCTGGAGCAGGCCGGCGTCAACGGCATTATGCGGCAGTTTTGTATGCACCAGCTGGCACGCGCAGGCTTTCGCGTTGTCGAAGTCAACGCTAAGGAAGAGGCGCTGTTGGCTGCCGATGAAGTCGTTATCTGCAATGCGCTGATGCCCGTTGTCCCCGTTCGCGCTTATGGCCGCAAATGCTGGTCATCCCGCGAGCTGTTCCAGTTACTGGCCCCGTTATGTGAGCAAACCAGGTAGTCATGAAGAAAATGTTACGCTTTGTCCTCCTTCTGATCGTTGCGTTAGGTATCGCTGGCGGAGCGGGAGTGTGGAAAGTCCGTCAGCTGGCGGAGAGTCAGATCCTGATAAAAGACGAGACGATTTTTACCCTGAAAGCGGGGACCGGGCGGCAGGCGCTTGGTCAGCAGCTGTATGACGACAAAATTATCAATCGCCCACGCGTATTCCAGTGGCTGCTGCGTATTGAACCGGACCTGTCCCATTTCAAGGCCGGTACCTATCGCTTTACCCCTGACATGACCGTGCGCGAAATGCTGCAACTGCTGGAAAGTGGTAAAGAAGCCCAATTCCCGCTGCGTTTCGTGGAAGGTATGCGTCTGAGCGATTACCTCAGGCAGCTGCGTGACGCGCCGTACATCAAGCATACGCTGAAAGATGACCGCTACCAGACCGTGGCAGACGCCTTAAAATTCGAACATCCCGAGTGGGTGGAAGGCTGGTTCTGGCCCGATACGTGGATGTATACGGCAGGCACGACGGATGTGGCCATTCTGAAGCGCGCGCACAACAAAATGGTCGCGGCGGTAGACGCTGCCTGGAAAGGGCGAGCAGAAGGCCTGCCTTATAAAGATCAAAACCAGTTCATGACGATGGCCTCAATCATCGAGAAAGAGACGGCCGTTGCTGCCGAACGTGACCAGGTTGCCTCGGTGTTTATTAACCGTCTGCGCATCGGCATGCGTTTGCAAACCGATCCTACCGTCATCTACGGCATGGGCGAAAACTACAACGGCAGGATTTCCAGAAAAGATCTGGAGACGCCAACGGCGTATAATACCTACGTGATTAGCGGCCTGCCGCCTGGACCGATTGCGACGCCGAGTGAAGCATCGTTGAAGGCCGCCGCGCACCCGGCCAAAACGCCGTATCTCTATTTTGTGGCTGACGGAAAAGGGGGGCACACGTTCAATACCAACCTGGCCAGCCACAATCGCTCCGTTCAGGACTATCTGAAGGCACTTAAGGAAAAAAATGCGCAGTAAATACATTGTCATTGAGGGACTCGAAGGGGCGGGCAAAACAACTGCCCGTAACGTGGTGGTGGATACGCTTACGTCGCTTGGCGTTGCCGATATGGTCTTCACCCGCGAGCCGGGCGGTACGCAGCTGGCGGAAAAACTGCGCAGCCTGGTTCTGGATATCAAATCCGTTGGCGATGAAGTTATTACCGACAAAGCGGAAGTGCTGATGTTCTATGCGGCGCGCGTTCAGCTGGTGGAGACGGTGATCAAACCCGCTCTGGCAGAAGGGAAATGGGTGATTGGCGATCGCCACGATCTCTCAACCCAGGCATATCAGGGCGGTGGCCGGGGTATCGACCAGACCATGCTGGCTACGCTTCGCGACGCGGTTCTGGGCGATTTCCGTCCTGACCTGACGCTGTATCTGGACGTGACCCCTGAGGTGGGCCTGAAGCGCGCCCGTGCCCGCGGCGAACTGGACCGCATTGAACAGGAATCTTTTGATTTCTTTAACCGCACCCGTGCGCGTTATCTGGAGCTGGCCGGGCAGGACAAGACCATTCGTACCATCGATGCGACGCAATCCCTTGAAGACGTTACGCGTGATATTCAGCAGACTGTTACGCAGTGGCTACAGGAGCAGCAGGCATGAAATGGTATCCATGGTTGCGCCCACACTTTGAACAGCTGATCGGCAGCTATCAGGTTGGTCGGGGGCATCATGCGTTACTGATCCAGGCGCTTCCGGGAATGGGTGATGATGCGTTGATTTACGCCATCACCCGCTTTCTGATGTGCCAACAGCCGGAAGGACATAAAAGCTGCGGTAAGTGCCGGGGTTGCCAGCTCATGCAGGCGGGCACGCATCCTGACTATTACACCCTCGAACCCGAGAAAGGCAAAAATACGCTCGGTATCGACGCGGTGCGTGAGGTCAGTGAGAAACTGTACGAATATGCGCGTCTGGGCGGGGCGAAAGTGGTGTGGCTGAAAGACGCCGCGCTGCTCACGGAAGCCGCAGCCAACGCCCTATTAAAAACCCTGGAAGAGCCGCCAGAGAACACCTGGTTTTTCCTCTCCTGCCGCGAGCCGGAACGCTTGCTGGCGACGCTGCGCAGTCGCTGCCGTCTTCACCACCTCGCTGTCCCTCAGGAATCCTGGTCGCTCGCCTGGCTTGAGCGAGAAGTGACGGTGTCACAAGACGCGGCGCGCTCGGCGTTGCGCCTGTGCAGCGGTGCGCCTGCGGCTGCGCTGGCCTTATTGCAGCCGGAGGTGTGGTCCCAGCGTGAAACGCTGTGTCGTGCGGTTGAATCAGCCCTCGACAGCCATGACTGGCTGAGCATGCTGCCAGCGCTGAACAGCGATCAGGCTCCGGAACGGCTGCACTGGCTGGCCGCACTGCTGCTGGATGCGCTCAAAATCCAGCAGGGGGCTACGCTTCTGACTAACCCTGACGTGTGGGCGTTGGTCACCACACTTGCGAATCGCCTGTCAGGGCAGTCGCTGCACGCTATCCTTCATGATATCTGCCAGAGTCATGAACAACTTTTGACGGTAACCGGTCTCAATCGCGAGCTTTTACTGACCGACCAGTTAATGCGTATCGAACACTACCTGCAACCGGGTGTCATACCGCCGGTTTCCCACCTCTGAGAGAGACATTATGTTTTTAGTCGACTCACACTGCCATCTCGATGGCCTGGATTATCAATCCCTGCATAAAAATGTGGACGACGTGCTGGCGAAAGCCGCCGCGCGCGATGTGAAATTTTGCCTGGCCGTGGCGACCACGCTGCCGGGTTACCGCTCCATGCGTGAACTGGTAGGCGAGCGCGATAATGTCGTCTTCTCCTGCGGCGTGCATCCGCTGAATCAGGATGAAGCTTACGACGTTGAGGATTTACGCCGTCTTGCCGCAGAAGAGGGCGTAGTGGCGATGGGCGAGACCGGTCTGGACTATTTCTACACCCCCGAAACAAAACCTCGCCAGCAGGAATCCTTCCGCAACCACATCCGTATTGGCCGTGAGCTGAATAAGCCGGTTATCGTTCATACCCGCGATGCGCGCGCCGACACGCTGGCGATCCTGCGGGAAGAAAAGGTGACGGATTGCGGTGGCGTACTACACTGTTTCACAGAAGACAGAGAAACGGCGGGTAAGCTGCTTGATTTAGGCTTTTATATTTCATTCTCGGGGATTGTCACGTTCCGCAATGCTGAGCAACTGCGTGATGCGGCGCGCTATGTTCCGCTGGATCGTATTCTGGTGGAAACCGATTCCCCGTACCTGGCGCCGGTGCCTCATCGCGGCAAAGAGAATCAGCCAGCGATGACCCGGGATGTCGCTGAGTATATGGCCGTTCTGAAAGGTGTCAGTATCGAAGAACTGGCTCGCGTGACAACGAAAAACTTCGCCAGCCTGTTCCATATCGACCCCGCCCGCCTGCAATCTGTCTGATACACCTGTTATTTTTAGGCTCGTAATTAATAAGTAAAACGAGTAAAGTTCACCGCCTCATTTGGGGCGGTGATGGCGTTTTTAGACACATCCAGACATGCTTTATGTAAATATCTGCAAGTTTTTTGGCCGTCTTGAACTGAAACGTGATAGCCGTCAAACAAACTCAGAGGGAATTATTTTACTCTGTGTAATAAATAAAGGGCGCTTAGATGTCCTGTCCACGGCGCGGTACTCCCCCCGGGCCAATGCGTGAAAACGTAAAAAAAGCACAAATACTCAGGAGCACTCTCAATTATGTTTAAGAATGCATTTGCTAACCTGCAAAAGGTCGGTAAATCGCTGATGCTGCCAGTATCCGTACTGCCTATCGCAGGTATCCTGCTGGGTGTCGGTTCTGCAAACTTCAGCTGGCTGCCAGCCGTAGTTTCCCACGTGATGGCCGAAGCAGGCGGTTCTGTTTTTGCTAACATGCCGCTGATCTTCGCTATCGGTGTTGCTCTGGGCTTCACCAATAACGACGGTGTATCTGCTCTGGCGTCCGTTGTTGCTTACGGCATCATGGTGAAAACCATGGCTGTGGTTGCGCCGCTGGTCCTGCATTTACCTGCTGAAGAGATTGCCGCTAAGCACCTGGCAGACACCGGTGTTCTCGGTGGTATCATCTCCGGTGCGATTGCAGCGTACATGTTTAACCGCTTCTATCGCATCAAGCTGCCTGAGTATCTGGGCTTCTTCGCGGGTAAACGTTTTGTGCCGATCATTTCTGGTCTGGCCGCGATTTTCACCGGTGTTGTCCTGTCCTTCATCTGGCCACCAATCGGTACGGCAATCCAGACCTTCTCTCAGTGGGCGGCTTACCAGAACCCGGTTGTGGCGTTCGGTATCTACGGCTTCATTGAGCGCTGCCTGGTACCATTTGGTCTGCATCACATCTGGAACGTTCCATTCCAGATGCAGATTGGTGAATACACCAACGCAGCAGGCCAGGTATTCCACGGCGACATCCCACGCTACATGGCGGGTGACCCAACGGCAGGTAAACTGTCTGGTGGCTTCCTGTTCAAAATGTACGGTCTGCCAGCTGCCGCAATTGCGATTTGGCACTCTGCTAAACCAGAGAACCGTGCAAAAGTGGGCGGTATCATGATCTCCGCAGCGCTGACCTCGTTCCTGACCGGTATCACCGAGCCGATCGAGTTCTCCTTCATGTTCGTTGCGCCGATCCTGTACATCATCCACGCGGTACTGGCAGGTCTGGCATTCCCAATCTGTATCCTGCTGGGTATGCGTGACGGTACGTCCTTCTCTCACGGTCTGATCGACTTCATCGTTCTGTCCGGTAACAGCAGCAAGCTGTGGCTGTTCCCAATCGTGGGTGCAGGCTACGCAGTGGTGTACTACACCGTCTTCCGCGTGCTGATCAAAGCACTGGACCTGAAAACGCCGGGTCGTGAAGATGCAACGGAAGACAGCAAAGCCGGTGCGACCAGCGAAATGGCGCCTGCTCTGGTAGCTGCTTTCGGCGGTAAAGAGAACATCACTAACCTGGACGCGTGTATCACTCGTCTGCGTGTGAGCGTTGCCGACGTTGCGAAAGTAGACCAGCCGGGTCTGAAAAAACTGGGCGCAGCGGGCGTCGTTGTTGCAGGTTCTGGTGTTCAGGCAATCTTCGGTACTAAATCCGATAACCTGAAAACTGAAATGGATGAGTACATCCGCAACAACTAAGCTGTGACCTGGGGAGACTAAGGCAGCCGAATGGCTGCCTTTTTTATTATTGCGGCTTGTGGTGCCGGGTGGCGGCTGCGCTTTACCTGGCCTACGTGATGGGTACGCCCGGTAAGCGCAGCGCCACCGGGCTTCTGTCACTCAGAAATCGTAGCTCGCGCTCACCGAGACGTTCAGCGGCGCGCCATACACTACATAAGAGCCGACGTAATCGTAATACTCTTTGTCGAACAGGTTGTTGACGTTAGCCTGTACCGCAAAATCTTTGGTGACCTGATAACGGCTGAACAGGTTCACCAGCCCATAGCTGCCTTGCTCCGCGCGGGAACGTCCTGCCGGGCCGCCTTCCACGTCCGTCCACACTTTGTTCTGCCAGTTTACGCCACCGCCCACGGTCAGTTCCGGCAGCATTGGCAACTGATAGCGGGTGAAGAGCTTCATGGTTGTGCGCGGCTGATCGGAGCTGACGGCGTTGCCATTCTTATCTTCTGCGATGTAACGCGTCGCGCCGAAGGTCAGCTGCCAGTTATCGGTCAGGGCACCGTTGAGCTCGAACTCGACCCCTTTGCTGACCACCCCGTCCAGCGATTCATAGATCGACTCACCGCTCGGCATGTAGGTATAGGTATTGCTGGCGACGTTATCCTGCTCAATGCGGAAAATCGCCAGTGAGGTGGTGAGGCGGGTATTAAACCAGTCTGCCTTCACCCCGGCTTCGTAGCTTTTGCCCGTGGTAGGGTCGAGATAACGTCCGTTGGCATCGCGCTTATCCTGCGGCTGGAAGATAGAGGTATAGCTGACGTAGGTCGACCAGTCCTCATTGATGTCATACACCAGGCCAGCGTACGGCGTGACATCATCTTTGGTGCTTTCCAGACGGGTATTCGGCGATCCTGCCGGGTTATAACGAATATTGTATTGGGTGTAGCGCGCGCCCAGGATCAGGTGCAGCGGATCGGCCAGCGAGAAACGAGCCGAAGAATAGGCTGAAGACTGGCGAATATCATCCTTGCTGTAGAGTTTCCACGGCGTCCACTGCGGATCGGCGATGTTCCCGTTCCAGTTCTTAAAGTTGCCGACATCCACCATGCCGTATACCGCATCCGGCATGGAGTTGTCGTAATGGTTACGTTGACGGCTGAAGCTGCCGCCGAACATCATTTCATGTTGACGACCAAAGAGATCGAAGCCGCCGCGCAGGAAGGCGTCGACCGCATCCTGTTTACGTTCCCCACGGTTCCAGCCGCCGTAACCTACCAGGCCCGCACCGGTCTCTTTATCCGGATAGCCGGACATATACATCAGTTTGGAGTCGAAGTTGGTTTCAGCGTGCATACCGTTGATATGCGCTTCCCAGCCATTATCGAAACGCTGAGTCAGGTTAGCGAAGATGCGGGTGCTGTCTTTATCTGAATAGGCCCAGTCAGGCGCGACGGTCTGGCTGCGATTGTAGTGGGTCTTACTTCCGTCGCTGTACCAGGTCGGCAGTCCGCCCCAGGTTGGGTCGGCGGTATGGCTTTCCTGATACTCATACCCTACCGAGAGAGTCGTGCTGTCGGTGACATCCGCGTCCATCACGCCGTAGAGGAATTTCTTCCGGTAGTGGTAGTTATCCACGAAGCTGTCGTTGTCCTGATAACCGGTGATCAGACGACCCCGTACCTTACCTGACTCTACCAGCGGCGCCTGGAGATCCAGCACGTAGCGCTGCTTGTCCCAGCTGCCGTAGCTGGCGGAGACGTTACCTTTAAATTCCGGGCTGTCCGCGTGCTTACGCACCATATTAACGTACGCCGCCGGGTTCCCCGTGCCGGACATCAGGCCGGTGGCGCCGCGAACCACTTCAATGCGGTCATAAATCGCGGTATCGGCGGCGGTATCACCAAAGTTCCACACTTCACTGATGGAGGTTGGCAAGTCGTCATAGGCGTAGTTGCTGACGAAAAAGCCGCGTGAGTAAAACACGGTACGGTCGCTGTCCTGCACCTGGGCCGTAATGCCCGTGGTGTTCGTCAGCACCTGTCCGATGGATTGCAGATTCTGGTCAGCCATACGTTGCTGGCTGATAACGCTGACGGACTGTGGGATGTCGCGGGGAACCAACAACAGTTTGGTGCCGGTGGTGGTGGTTTTTACGCTGTAATCCTGATCCTGGCTGGCAGAAAGATCCTGTGTGTTGTCAAAACCCCCGTCAACGACAACGGTATCTTCGGTGGTTGAAGCAGCGAAAGCGGCGGTTGGCGTCAATGCCATAGCAATGCAGGCGGCCAGCAACGAAGGTGTTGCGGCAGGCTGACGTTGCCCATCCCTGGTGTGATTAATGAAAGACATCATCAAACCCTTAGTGAATGGTGAAGGTATTTCGCGACAGTCCCGCTAGCACGGGCTGACGTCGTTTTCTATGTTAAAAATGCGCATGAAAATGCAAATGCGAAATATACGCATTGTGATTAACGCTGTAAACAGATGTTTCGGGATGAACTGAAATAAGGTTTCAGAAAAGAAATGTCCTAAAGCGATGCCTCTTCAGCCAGATGGGGGACAATCAGGAAAGAAATCACGGGAGAAGGTTGAAAGGACAGGAGAAACTCGCTCATACTCTTGTCTTGTGTCACGCAGTAAATCAGACAATGTGTGTTAACAACGGACGCACGACGCCAGATTAAACTTAAAAGGAAAAGGTCATGGCTGAAGAAACGATTTTCAGTAAAATTATCCGCCGCGAAATTCCGTCGGATATTGTCTATCAGGATGAACTGGTCACGGCTTTCCGCGACATTTCTCCCCAGGCGCCGACGCACATCCTTATTATTCCCAATATTCTGATCCCGACCGTTAATGACGTTAAAACCGAGCATGAAGTGGCGCTGGGCCGTATGCTGACGGTGGCCGCGAAAATCGCTGAGCAGGAAGGGATTGCTGAAGACGGATACCGTTTGATCATGAACTGTAATCGCCATGGCGGCCAGGAAGTCTATCATATTCATATGCATCTGCTGGGTGGACGTCCACTGGGACCGATGCTGGCACATAAAGGTCTTTAATATGTTAACTGGGCGTATTGCAGCGCTGATCGTGACGCTGGTAATGGTTGGGTGCAGCGCGCGTCCAGCCATCCCGGTCAGTGAAGAACAGACGCTGGTGATGGAGTCCTCAGTGCTTGCTGCGGGCATCACGGCGGAGAAGCCTTCGCTGACCATAAGCGAAATCCAGTCTTCAGCCTCTTCTACGCTCTATAACGAAAGGCAAGAGCCAGTGACGGTGCATTATCGCTTCTACTGGTATGACGTGAGAGGTCTTGAGATGCACCCGCTTGAGGCGCCGCGCAGCGTGACCATCCCGGCAAGATCGTCGGTCACGCTCTACGGCAGCGCCAGCTATCTGGGTGCACATAAGGTGAGACTTTATCTTTATTTGTAAGGAGTGAACCTTGATTAAAACAATGAGCCGTTATGCGCTCCTGAGTGCCTTTGCACTCTTTCTGGCGGGTTGTGTGACGCGAACGGAAGAACCTGCACCGGTGGATCAGGCGAAGCCGGGAACGGAACAGCCAACAACGCCAGCGCAGCCTGTTCCAACCGTGCCGTCTGTACCGACCATTCCGGCGCAGCCTGGCCCGATCGAACATCCGGACGACACCGCACAGCCTGCGCCGCGAGTACGCCACTATGACTGGAATGGCGCAATGCAGCCGATGGTGGGCAAAATGTTGCAGGCACAGGGTGTTACGCCCGGCAGCGTGCTGCTGGTGGACAGCGTGAACAACCGTACAAACGGTTCCCTGAATGCGGGAGAAGCGACGGAAACCCTGCGCAACGCGCTGGCAAACAACGGTAAATTTACGCTGGTCTCTGCTCAGCAGCTCGCGGTCGCAAAGCAGCAGCTTGGTCTGTCGCCTCAGGACAGCCTGGGTTCGCGCAGTAAAGCGATTGGTATTGCCCGCAACGTTGGCGCGCAGTATGTCCTTTATTCAAACGCGACAGGCAACGTGAACACGCCGTCGTTGCAGATGCAGTTAATGCTGGTTCAGACCGGCGAAATTATCTGGTCAGGTAAAGGTGCCGTTACGCAACAATAAGCGCACGCGTCATGAGGTCCTGACGCGTTATTTCCCTCAATACCATGTTATCGCGCCGCAAGCCCCCGCCGGGCTTGGCGGCGCGAGTTGCATTATTGAGCATGGCGACCATCGGCTGGTTTTACGTCAGCATCACGATGCCGCCGCGCCTGCCTCCCATTTTCGTCGCCAGTTCCGCGCCCTGAAGCGCCTGCCCGCCGACCTTGCGCCACAACCTCATCTCTTTATCAGAGACTGGATGGCGGTGGCGTTTATTGCGGGTGAGATCAAAAGCGAGCTTCCCGATACGCCTGCGCTGGCAGCCATGCTGTATCATCTGCATCGCCAGCCGCGTCTGGGCTGGCGGGTAACGTTACTTCCTTTGCTGGATCACTACTGGCAGCAGGCTGCGCCTGGACGACGCACGCCCTACTGGCTGGCGCAGCTTAAGCGGTTGCGTAAAGCGGGAGAGCCGCAGGCGTTACGTCTGGCGCCGCTGCATATGGATGTCCACGCGGGGAATATCGTTCATACCACGGCAGGCGAGAAACTTATCGACTGGGAATATGCCGGAGACGGTGACGTGGCGCTCGAACTTGCTGCGGTCTGGATGCCTGATGAGGCGTCGCGCGAGCAGCTGATAACCGCCTATGCCCGAGACGCCAACATCAATTCGCTCACCCTTGCGCGGCAGGTCGCGCGCTGGCGTCCGTGGGTGTTGATGCTGATGGCGGGATGGTTTGAAATGCGCCTTCAGCAGACAGGTGACATACAATTTATTGCGCTGGCAAATGATGCCTGGCGTCAGTTACAAACGAAAGGATAAGAGAGGTTGGTGTGGGTCCAGTAATGTTGGATGTCGAAGGGTTTGAGCTGGATGCGGAAGAGCGCGAAATTCTGGCACATCCGCTGGTAGGGGGGCTGATTCTTTTCACCCGCAATTATCATGATCCGGAGCAGTTGCGTGAGCTGGTTCGCCAGATCCGTGCGGCGTCGCGCAATCACCTGGTGGTGGCCGTAGACCAGGAAGGTGGGCGTGTGCAGCGTTTCCGCGAAGGGTTTACCCGTTTACCCGCCGCGCAATCTTTTGCTGCGCTGCTGGGGATCGAAGAGGGCGGTCAACTGGCGCAGGATGCCGGCTGGCTGATGGCCAGCGAGATGATCGCCATGGATATCGACATCAGCTTCGCCCCGGTGCTGGACGTAGGACACATTAGCGCGGCAATTGGTGAGCGTTCGTATCATGACGATCCGCGTATTGCGCTGGCAATGGCGACGCGCTTTATTGACGGTATGCATGCTGCGGGCATGAAAACCACCGGCAAACATTTCCCGGGCCACGGGGCGGTGACGGCGGATTCCCATAAAGAAACCCCGCGCGATCCGCGCCCGGAAGCAGACATTCGCGCTAAAGATATGTCGGTTTTCCGCTCGTTGATCGCTGATAACAAGCTGGATGCCATCATGCCTGCGCACGTCATCTACAGTGAGGTCGATCCGCGTCCGGCCAGCGGCTCTCCACACTGGCTTAAAACCGTGCTGCGTCAGGAGTTAGGCTTCAATGGCGTAATTTTCTCTGACGATTTATCCATGGAAGGGGCGGCGATTATGGGTAGCTATGCCGAACGTGGGCAGGCTTCGCTGGATGCGGGTTGCGATATGATCCTCGTCTGCAATAATCGTAAAGGGGCGGTGAGCGTGCTGGATAACCTGTCGCCGATCAATGCTGAACGTGTTACACAATTGTATCATAAAGGTTCATTTAGTCGTCAGGAGCTGATGGACTCGGCGCGCTGGAAAACGGTAAACGCCCGGCTTGAAGCCCTGAACGAGCGCTGGCAGGCACATAAAGCAGCCCTTTAATTCATCCCGGAAGGCGTAGCGTGGTGAGACGATGATCATCTATTTACACGGTTTTGACTCAAACAGTCCTGGTAATCATGAGAAAGTGCTGCAATTGCAGTTTATCGATCCGGATGTCCGGCTGATCAGTTACAGCACACGTCATCCGAAGCATGACATGCAGCATCTGCTTAAAGAAGTGGATAAAATGTTGCAGCTCAATATCGACGATCGCCCGCTGATCTGCGGCGTGGGGTTAGGAGGATACTGGGCAGAGCGCATCGGTTTTTTGTGCGATATCCGTCAGGTCATTTTTAATCCTAACCTGTTTCCGAACGAAAACATGGAAGGCAAAATCGATCGCCCGGAGGAGTACGCCGACATCGCAACCAAATGCGTGAGCAATTTCCGTGAAAAGAACCGCGATCGGTGTCTGGTGATCCTCTCCCGCAACGATGAAGCGCTGAACAGCTCCCGCGCCGCCGAGCTTCTGCACCATTACTACGAAATTGTCTGGGACGAAGAGCAGACCCACAAGTTCAAAAACATTTCCCCGCACTTGCAGCGTATTAAAGCCTTTAAAACGCTGGGCTGATCTCCCTGAACCTGATAAAGGCTCGGTACGTGAAAGCGTACCGGGCCTCTTTTTTGTCAGAGTTGTCTACTTTTAAACCATCAAAACTTGATACATATCAATTTTGGTATGACCAATGCGCCTGACGTGCTATTCTCAATGAATCTGAACGGTTTCAGCGCAGTAACCTGTTGTTAATTAAGGGTTATTTATATAACTTTTAATTAACAATTGGTTAATAATTTGAGGGGGTCACGTTGACTACGCCATTGAAAAAGATAGTGATTGTCGGCGGTGGTGCTGGCGGACTGGAGCTGGCGACGCAGCTGGGTAAGAAACTGGGTCGCGGTAAGAAAGCCAAAATCACGCTGGTGGATCGTAACCACAGCCATCTGTGGAAGCCGTTACTGCACGAAGTGGCGACCGGGTCGCTGGATGAGGGCGTGGATGCGCTCAGCTATCTGGCGCATGCGCGTAACCACCACTTCCAGTTCCAGCTGGGTTCGGTGGTGGATATCAATCGTGAAAACAAAACCATCACGCTGGCTGAGCTGCGTGATGATAAAGGCGAGTTGCTGGTTCCTGAGCGCAAGCTGGCCTATGACACGCTGGTGATGGCCCTGGGCAGTACCTCCAATGATTTCAACACCCCAGGCGTAAAAGAGCACTGCATCTTCCTGGATAACCCGCATCAGGCGCGTCGTTTCCATCAGGAGATGCTTAACCTGTTCCTGAAGTACACCAACAACATGGGTGCTAACGGCAAGGTCAACATTGCTATCGTGGGCGGCGGCGCAACGGGCGTTGAATTATCGGCGGAGTTGCACAATGCGGTCAAGCAGCTGCACAGCTACGGCTACAAAGGGCTGACTAACGAAGCGCTGAATGTGACGCTGGTGGAAGCAGGTGAACGCATTCTGCCTGCGCTTCCGCCGCGTATTTCCGGCGCGGCGCACAACGAGCTGACTAAACTGGGCGTGCGCGTGCTGACCCAGACCATGGTGACCAGCGCGGATGAGGGCGGCCTGCATACCAAAGACGGCGAGTACATCCAGGCCGACCTGATGGTCTGGGCTGCGGGGATCAAAGCGCCTGATTTCATGAAAGATATCGGTGGGCTGGAGACAAACCGCATTAACCAGCTGGTGACAGAGCCGACGCTGCAAACCACGCGCGATCCGGACATCTTCGCCATCGGCGACTGTGCCTCCTGCGCACGTCCGGAAGGCGGATTTGTCCCGCCTCGCGCTCAGGCTGCGCACCAGATGGCAAGCCTCGTGCTGCATAACATCCTGGCGCAGATAAAAGGCAAACCGATGAAAGCCTATGTCTACAAAGACCACGGCTCTCTGGTGTCGCTCTCAAACTTCTCCACCGTGGGCAGCCTGATGGGTAACCTGATGCGCGGCTCCATGATGGTGGAAGGGCGCATCGCCCGCTTCGTGTACATTTCTCTGTACCGTATGCACCAGATTGCGCTGCACGGCTACTTCAAAACCGGCCTGATGATGCTGGTTGGCCGCATCAACCGCGTGATCCGTCCACGCCTGAAGCTGCACTAATTTCTCTCTCCCTCCGGACCCTCCGGAGGGAATTCTTAGCACATCATGCTGTGCATTTCCCTCCTGACGCTTAAGAGTTCTCTTAAACCCACGTTGTCCCGGCCAACAACCCTGATTTTGATCCTTTATCTTATTGGCGAAGCGTTTATTGCGCTGCAAAATTGCTACCAATTGCAACAAAGGAGGAAGTCCCGTGAATAAATCAATGTTGGCGGGTATAGGGATTGGCGTCGCAGCTGCGTTAGGTGTGGCTGCCGTTGCCAGTCTGAACGTACTTGATCGTGGCCCGCAGTATGCGCAGGTGGTTTCCGCTACACCGATCAAAGAGACGGTCAAGACGCCTCGTCAGGAGTGCCGTAATGTTTCTGTCACCCATCGTCGTCCGGTTCAGGATGAAAACCGTATCGCTGGCTCCGTGCTGGGCGCGGTTGCTGGTGGGGTGATTGGTCATCAGTTTGGTGGCGGCCGTGGTAAGGATGTCGCGACGGTGGTTGGTGCGCTGGGTGGCGGTTATGCCGGTAACCAGGTGCAGGGCGCGATGCAGGAAAATGATACCTACACCACAACGCAGCAGCGCTGTAAAACCGTGTATGACAAGTCTGAAAAAATGTTGGGCTACGACGTAACCTACAAAATTGGCGATCAGCAGGGCAAAATCCGCATGGATAAAGATCCTGGTACGCAGATCCCTCTCGACAGCAATGGTCAGCTGATACTGAATAACAAAGTGTAAAAAAGATGTTCTCTGAACTTAGCTCCTCATGCGCTCAGGCTGAGGAGCTTTTTTTTGCGTCAGAGTTTAAGAAGTTCAGGCCACAGGCGCAGCGTTGTGTGCGTAATCCCCTGCAATTTTTCCAGCGTCGCGCCTTCACGGGCGCTGATGGACATCCCCTGTAAAATACAGCTCAGATACTGGGCCAGCTCCTGCGGACGGCAATGCGCCGGGATTTCGCCGCGCAGCTGACGCTGAGCCAGAAACGTGCTGAGCGTCTCCTCCTGCATCGCATGTCGCGATTTGACCGTGTTGGCAATCTCTTTAGACGATGCCGCGAGGGTCGCGGAGGTGTTGATCATAAAACACCCCGCAGGCGTGTCCTTGCTGGTATAGCAGGTCGCGATTGCCGTGAAATAATCCTGTAATGCCTGCTCAACCGTTTTTTCTTCACAGAATAGCTGGGCTTCATGTTTTGCCGCGAAGCGCGAGATGTATCTGTCCAGAACGGCCCGGAATAAGCCTTCTTTGTTGGTGAACTCTGCGTACAGGGTAGGGGCTTTAGCACCCGTAGCTTCCACGAGATCGGAAAGCGACGTGGCTTCATACCCATGCTGCCAGAAGAGCGTCATGGCCTTATCGAGCGCCGCATCCCTGTCGAACACTTTTGGTCGGCCACGGCTTTTCTTTGCGCAACGCGTGACATCGGTTGTCATGTGCCGTTGGTCCTCTGTTGTTTTGTTGAATAGTCATTATAAAAATAAACGTCTGCAACGACCAGCGGTGATTTCTGAAAAATAATTTAATTTTATCTTTTTGAAATATAAGGCAAATGAAATTAATTTAACGACCATTATAAAAATGAGTTGACGTGTGACCTGGATCACATTTATCATTTACCTATCGATCGTTAACTAAATAACTAACGACCACTACATCATCTGCCTAAAGGTATAAAATCATGAAAAACGTTAAAACCCTCATCGCTGCCGCCGTTCTGAGTTCACTCTCTTTCGCAAGCTTCGCTGCTGTTGAAGTGCAATCCACTCCAGCAGACCAGCAGAAAGTCGGTACCATCTCTGCCACTGCCGGGACTAACCTGGGCTCTCTGGAAGATCAGCTGGCGCAAAAAGCTGACGAAATGGGTGCGAAATCATTCCGCATCACCTCTGTGACCGGTCCTAACACCCTGCACGGTACCGCAGTTATCTACAAATAAGCGTAACGCAACCCTCCGTTATGCCACTGCAATAAAAAACGCCCTGCTGATGCAGGGCGTTTGTCGTTATTGCTGCTTTACATTGACTGCTGAGCAACCTCATGATGCCGCGTAACATCGGTTGGCATCCCCGAACGTGCTTCCATCGCCCGCTCCATCACTGCGCCATCGGTGTTGGCATTCGTTTTAAAGCTCACCATCGAGGCATTCAGATTAATCGGCAACGTCTGCGGATCGTCATTGATGTTTTTCGATAGCGGCTGGTGGATCTCAACCAGACGGACGCCACCTGGCTCTTCAGATACTTTAATCGGCGTATTAATGATATTCACTTTCGTGCCAGGGGCGATCACGCGGTAGAGCGTTTTGATATCGTCATCGCGCAGGCGAATGCAGCCGGAGCTGACGCGCATACCGATCCCGAAATCCGCATTCGTTCCGTGCAGAAGATAAACCCCACCATATGCCGCCAGGCGAATTGCATGATGCCCCATCGGATTATCCGGGCCAGCAGGTACCACGGCGGGCAGGTCGATACCTTGAGCTTTATAACGGGCGCGAATGTTTGCCGTCGGGGTCCAGGTAGGATTAGCGCGCTTATCAGAGACGGTGGTGACCATGGTAGGTGTGAGCGTATCGCCCCCCAGTTGACCAATACCGATAGGGTAGACGGTCACTTCGTTCTTGCCCGGCGGGTAGTAATACAGACGTAGCTCGGCGAGGTTAATCACAATGCCCTGACGCGGCGCGTCCGGCAGGATGGTTTGCAGCGGAATCGTCAGTACGCTGCCCGCCCGGGGCACGTACGGATCTACGCCCGGGTTGGCCTGCAACAGCGCCAGGAACCCGACGTTATATTTTTTGGCAATCGCTTCCAGCGAGCCGCCATCGTTTTCAACCACGTGAAAGCGGTTTTCACCTACGACGTTGCTGCCGGCGGGCGGAAGAGGCCAGGTATTGGCGCGAGCAGGGAGCGCGACGGCAACCGTCGCGGCCAGCGCAACCAGAGTTAACCAGCGGGTAAAACGCGAAGAAATCATCATTATGATAATCCATACAAATGATAAGGTTATTGTTTTATAAGGCGTTAATGATAATTATGGCGAATGTATAGTCGGGAAGATCGGGCGAAGTGCAAAGAGTTTGTAAATTGTCCCCCCGCCAGCCGGGCGCTGGCGGGGGAAACCGTTATGCGATGGCGTTCTCTTCCAACTGACGCATAAAGTTACGCACCCAGTCCATGCGGGTTTTACGTTCCGTCAGATCCTGAGTAAATTTCAGACGCGTAGGGCCATCAAGACGGAAATGCTGCGGCTGTTTTTGCAGGAGGCCAATCAGCCACATCGGATCGACGTGGTTCTTTTCGGCAAACTCAATTACGCCGCCTTTCTCATTGCCTTCAAGTTTGCGAATGCCCAGCTTCTGCGCCTGCTGACGCAGGCGGGCAATATCCAGCAGGTTGCGCGCCGCATCGGGCAATATCCCAAAACGGTCAATCAGTTCGACTTTGATCTCTTCCAGCTCGCCTTCGCTTTTCGCGCTGGCAATGCGTTTGTAGAACGACAGACGGGTATTCACGTCAGGAATAAAATCATCCGGCAGCAGGGAAGGCATGCGCAGTTCCACTTCGGTCTGCTGGCTGGTGAGATCTTCCAGAGACGGTTCACGTCCGGCTTTAAGCGCGTCGACGGCATTTTCCAGCAGCTCCATATACAGCGAGAAACCGATGGTTTCCATGGAACCGCTCTGGTCTTCACCCAGCAGCTCACCGGCGCCGCGGATCTCAAGGTCGTGGGTCGCCAGCGCAAAGCCAGCGCCCAGATCTTCCAGCGAGGCGATCGCTTCCAGACGCTTTTGCGCGTCGGTGGTCATTGCCTTCGGATGCGGCGTCAGCAGCCAGGCGTAGGCCTGATGGTGCGAACGCCCGACCCGCCCGCGCAGCTGGTGCAGCTGGGCCAGGCCGAAGTGATCCGCCCGTTCGATGATGATGGTGTTCGCCGTCGGAATGTCGATTCCGGTCTCAATGATGGTGGTACACACCAGCACGTTGAAACGCTGGTGGTGGAAATCGTTCATTACCCGCTCCAGCTCGCGCTCGCGCATCTGGCCGTGACCAATGGCGATGCGCGCTTCCGGCACCAGCTCTGCCAGCCTGTCGGCGGCTTTCTGAATATTTTCAACGTCGTTGTACAGGTAATAGACCTGGCCACCGCGCAGCACTTCGCGCAGGATCGCCTCGCGCACCACCAGATTGTCGTACTCGCGAACAAAGGTTTTCACCGCCAGACGGCGCGCCGGTGGGGTAGCGATTATCGACAGATCGCGCATGCCGCTCATCGCCATGTTCAGGGTGCGCGGGATCGGCGTTGCGGTCAGGGTCAGAATATCGACGTTGGCGCGCATCGCTTTGATGCGCTCTTTGTGGCGCACCCCGAAGCGGTGCTCTTCGTCGACGATCAGCAGCCCCAGATCTTTCCACTTCACGTCACTTTGCAGCAGCTTGTGAGTGCCGATCAGAATATCAATTTTGCCTTCACTTGCCTGTTCCAGGATCTGCGTCTGCTCTTTGGCACTGCGGAAGCGGGACAACATTTCGATACGTACCGGCCAGTTGGCGAAGCGGTCGCGGAAGTTGTCGAAGTGCTGCTGGGCAAGAAGGGTGGTCGGCACCAGCACCGCCACCTGCTTGTTGTTCTCAACCGCCAGGAAAGCGGCGCGCATCGCCACCTCGGTTTTACCGAAGCCCACGTCGCCGCAGACTAAGCGATCCATCGCCAGCGGCTGGCACATGTCGCTCAGCACGGCGTTGATGGCCTGGGCCTGATCCGGCGTAGTTTCAAACGGGAAGCTGTCGCAGAACAGCTGGTACTGCTCTTTATCATGCTTAAACGCATACCCCTCTTTGGCCGCACGCTGAGCGTAAATATCCAGCAGCTCGGCGGCCACGTCGCGCACTTTTTCCGCCGCTTTCTGGCGTGCACGCGCCCAGGCATCGCCGCCCAGCTTGTGCAGCGGCGCATTCTCTTCCGCGCCCCCGGCGTAGCGGCTGATCAGATGCAGGGACGACACCGGAACATACAGCTTGGCGTCGTTAGCGTAGGTCAGCATCAGGTATTCACCTTTGATGCCACCTGCTTCGAGGGTGGTCATCCCCTGATAGCGACCCACACCGTGTTCCAGGTGAACAATCGGCTGACCGGGGTGCAGTTCGGCCAGGTTGCGGATCAGGGTGTCCGGGTTGATGGTGCGACGGCTGTCCTGACGACGGCGCGCGACGCGCTCGCCCAGCAGGTCGCTTTCACATATCAACGCCAGGTTATTGAGCGTATCAATGAATCCGTGTTCGGCGGCGCCGATCATCAGGTAACGGCCATTTCCGGTCGCTTCGCTCAGGCGAAGAATACGCTTTGGCGCGACTTTGATCCTTCCCAGCAGTTCGCCCAGCGCTTCACGGCGACCTTCACTTTCAACGGAGAAGACCACCGGCCCGGTGAAGGACTCAAGAAACTTGCGCAGATTATCGAGCGGGGATTTCTGCTGCGCCTGAACGGCCAGGTCAGGCAGCATCCGGAAGGCGAGGTTAGTGTTGGCGGCCTTATCGGCAAGCGAATCGGTTTTGAGCTGCATACGCGGCCAGCGTTTCAGCTCGGCGTTGAGCTCGTCGGTACGCAGCCACAGCATTTCCGGCGGCAGCAGCGGACGCATCGGGTCAACGCCCCGGTTTTCAAAGCGGGCGCGCGTTTCGCTTTCAAAGCGGCTGGCGCTGGCGTCGATATCCCCGGTGTTAACAATCAGCGTATTTGCCGGGAAGTAGCTGAACAGCGCCGGCAGCGGTTCGTTAAAGAACAGGGGCTGCCAGTACTCGATCCCGGCCGGAAGGGTGCCTTTGCTGACCTGCTGGTAGATATGTTCGGCATCACGCTTCACGTCGAACCTGTCGCGCCACTGGCTGCGGAACAGTTCGATGGCGGTTTTATCCGTCGGGAACTCATGGGCGGGCAGCAGATTAATAGAGTCCACTTCCTCCAGCGTGCGCTGGGTGTCGGCGTCGAACACGCGCAGGCTGTCGATCTCATCATCGAAGAAATCCAGACGGTACGGCTGGTCGCTGCCCATCGGATAGAGATCAAGCAGCGCACCGCGCGTCGCGTATTCGCCGTGCTCCATCACCTGATCGACATGTCGATAGCCGGCTCCATCCAGCTGCACGCGCAGGGCATCGCGCGACAGGCGCTGGCCTTTTTTCATCACCAGCGCATGGCCGTGCAAATAGCTGTGCGGGCAGACGCGCTGCATCAGGGTATTCACCGGCACAATCAGCACGCCGCGCTGCATGGTGGGGAGCTGATACAGCGTCGACAGGCGCGAGGAGATGATCTCCTGGTGCGGAGAGAAACTGTCGTAGGGAAGCGTTTCCCAGTCGGCCAGGCTGAATACCAGACTGTCGGTGAACTGACGAATTTCGTCGTGCAGGCGCAGGGCGTTTTGCATGTCCGGGGCAACCAGCACCACCGGCCCTGGATGCCGCTCGGCAATTTCCGCCACCAGCGTGGCGCAGGCCGCGCCTGTCAGTTCGCCCAGCTGGCGTTGGTCACCTGCTTTTACAGGCAAGGAAAAACGATAGTGTTCAGGCATGGCTATGTCAGAGTCTCTTGGGGATATACCAACAGTATTGGGGCATATCACTGATACGCAATGTCTTTATTATCCTCGATCGTTATGCATAAGCAAATCGTAACCGCACAAGAGGGAAAGTGCCCCCGGATGGGGGCCGAGGAGATTAACGGGTAGCAGTCTGTGGAGAAAGCCGCGCGGGAGGGGAGAAGAAAAGGTCGCCAAAGAGGGCGGTTGAGAGCTTACGTGCCCCCAGCCCAACCAGCGTGCAGACGAGCAGGCTGATAAACGGATAGACCAGAATCAGCGTTAACTCCGCCCAGATCGGCCAGTACGCCGCATTCATTTCGCGAATCAGGAGCAGGCTAAACGCCTCAATTAAAATGCGGTGGGTGGTATAAATCGCGATGGTGTTTGAACCGATGACGTTCAGCAGATTATTGGGATGAACGGCATAACGCTGCTCGAAGCTGTAAAAGAGCTTCATGATGACTACGATCGACAGCAGTGAGAGCGGCAGAGGAACATTAGCGAACCACAGCACTACCGACACCGCGCCAGAGGCGAGAAGTACCAGCCAGCTGCGGCGCAAATTCATCCCTTTCATCCACGCCATCAACTGCGCGCCGTACCATGCGCCGAGGCTGTAGTAGATCATGTTGCGCACCACGCTGTTCATTCCCCACCACGGTAACGGCAGGAAGTTGATGGCGATGCTTGCCAGCGCCAGAATCCCCAGCATCGGCAGTTTCCAGCGGCTCAGCAGCTTACAGAGCGTAAAGTAGACCACTAACGCGTACAAATACCACAGGCTGGTGCTGGCCGTGAGCATTCCCAGTACAAACCCTGAAACGGAATCGGCGTAGGCCGCATTGGATGCTGTCGCCAGTTCTCGCTCGGGGGCGAGCCAGGCATTCAGATGGGTCAGCGCCTGCCATTGCAGGACGCCCCACAGGGCCAAAACCCAGACGATGCTCCAGATCCGCTTGTCGAGACTGGTGCGCCAGTTCACCTCGTCGATATAACGACGGATCAAATAGCCGGAGATAAAGAAAAACACCGGCATACGGAACGGGGCAAGGTAACGATTAAAGTAGACCCAGCATTTGGCGAGCAGGCCCGATAACGGATGCTGTAGCCCGTCAAGGTGAGGATAAAAGGTGATCACCGAGTGGTAAATTACCACCAGGCAGATGCACAGGCCTTTTATCTGGTTAATCCATAATGCTTTTTGTTTCATGGTGCGTGACGACCTTGTTGCCATAAACGAAACGCCGATTGTTGTAAAATGAAGCCCTGATGTAATGGGTAACAGTCTGTATCAGGACGATTTTCGGAAAAGGTGGAGGCTGTCTGGCGGAAGTTCAGTCAGTAGCATGATGATTTATCTGAATTTTTCGGAAAAATGATTACTGAATCTTACGGTTTCAGTCATTTACGCTTAACGGATTCGCTTATATACTCGTGGGTCTGCTATCAGCAAACAGACGGATTTCATGTATCAACCTGTCGCACTCTTTATAGGCTTACGTTACATGCGTGGGCGCGCCGCGGACCGCTTCGGTCGCTTTGTCTCCTGGCTTTCGACTATTGGCATTACGCTTGGCGTGATGGCACTGGTGACGGTGCTTTCCGTCATGAACGGCTTCGAGCGCGAGCTGCAAAACAATATCCTGGGGCTGATGCCGCAGGCCGTTCTCTCTTCCACTCAGGGTTCCGTTAATCCGCAACAGCTGCCGGAAAGCGCGGTGAAGTTACAGGGTGTCACGCGCGTTGCGCCGCTCACGACGGGCGATGTGGTGCTGCAAAGCGCCCGTAGCGTGGCGGTCGGGGTGATGCTGGGTATCGATCCCGCGCAAAAAGATCCGCTGACGCCGTTCCTGGTCAATGTGAAACAAACCGACCTGGAAGCGGGTAAATACAACGTCATCCTCGGCGAGCAGCTTGCCGGGCAGCTCGGGGTCAACCGTGGCGATCAGCTGCGCGTGATGGTGCCGTCAGCCAGTCAGTTTACGCCGATGGGGCGTCTGCCAAGCCAGCGCCTGTTCAACGTGATTGGCACGTTTGCGGCGAACAGCGAAGTTGATGGTTACCAGATGCTGGTGAACATTCAGGACGCCTCGCGTCTGATGCGCTACCCCGCGGGAAATATTACCGGCTGGCGTCTGTGGCTTGATGCGCCGCTGAAGGTGGATACCCTCAGCCAGCAGACGCTACCGGAAGGGACGAAATGGCAGGACTGGCGCGACCGGAAAGGCGAACTGTTCCAGGCCGTGCGCATGGAGAAAAACATGATGGGGCTGCTGCTGAGCCTGATCGTGGCCGTTGCCGCGTTTAATATCATCACCTCGCTCGGGCTGATGGTGATGGAGAAGCAAGGCGAAGTCGCCATTCTGCAAACCCAGGGGCTGACTCCGCGCCAGATCATGGCGGTATTTATGGTCCAGGGTGCCAGCGCCGGCATCATCGGCGCGCTGCTCGGCGCGGCGCTGGGGGCGCTGCTCGCCAGCCAGCTCAACAATCTCATGCCGATTATCGGCGCGCTGCTTGATGGCGCGGCGCTGCCGGTGGCTATCGAGCCGCTCCAGGTGGTCGGTATTGCGCTGGCCGCGATGGCCATTGCGCTGCTTTCTACGCTTTATCCTTCCTGGCGGGCTGCCGCCACTCAACCCGCTGAGGCTTTACGTTATGAATAAGATCCTGTTGCAGTGCGACAACCTGTCCAAACGCTATCAGGAAGGCACTGTGCAGACCGACGTGTTGCACAATGTGAGTTTTAGCGTGGGCGAAGGCGAGATGATGGCGATTGTCGGCAGCTCTGGCTCCGGTAAAAGTACGTTGCTGCACCTGCTTGGCGGGCTGGACACGCCAACCGAAGGCGATGTGATCTTCTCCGGGCAGCCGCTGAGTAAAATGTCGTCTACGGCGAAAGCCGAGCTGCGTAACCGTGAGCTGGGTTTTATCTACCAGTTCCACCATCTGCTGCCGGACTTTACGGCGCTGGAAAACGTCGCAATGCCGCTGCTGATTGGTAAAAAGAAACCCGCGGAAATTAATGCCCGCGCCAGCGACATGCTAAAAGCGGTAGGGCTGGGTCATCGCGGGAATCACCGTCCGTCTGAGCTTTCCGGCGGTGAGCGTCAGCGTGTGGCCATCGCCCGTGCGCTGGTCAACAACCCGCGCCTGGTGCTGGCGGATGAACCGACAGGTAACCTCGATGCGCGTAACGCAGACAGCATTTTCCAGCTTCTCGGCGAACTGAACGCCGCGCAGGGAACCGCGTTTCTGGTGGTCACCCACGATTTACAACTGGCTAAGCGGATGGGGCGTCAGCTGGAAATGCGCGACGGTCGTCTGAATGCTGAACTGACGCTGATGGGAGCGGAGTAATGGCTTCACCGTTATCGTTACTCATCGGGTTACGCTTTAGCCGCGGTCGTCGCCGGAGCGGGATGGTATCCCTTATCTCCGTGATCTCCACCATCGGTATCGCCCTGGGCGTGGCGGTGTTGATTGTGGGCTTAAGCGCCATGAACGGCTTTGAGCGTGAACTGAATAACCGCATTCTGGCCGTTGTCCCTCACGGTGAAATCGAGCCGGTTAACCAGCCGTGGTCCAACTGGCAGGATGCCCTGAACAAAGTGGAAAAGGTGCCCGGTATTGCGGCGGCTGCACCTTACATTAACTTTACCGGGCTGGTAGAGAGCGGGGTAAACCTGCGCGCCATTCAGGTGAAAGGGGTAAATCCTCGTCAGGAAGAGCGTCTGAGCGCGCTGCCGCGCTATGTGCAAAATGGCGCATGGGCAAACTTTAAGGCCGGCGAGCAGCAGATTATCATGGGCAAAGGCGTTGCCGATGCGCTGAAGGTGAAGCAGGGCGACTGGGTCTCGATCATGATCCCGAACGCCAGCGCTGATCACAAATTGCAGCAGCCTAAGCGCGTACGTCTGCACGTCACCGGTATTTTGCAGCTGAGCGGCCAGCTCGATCACAGCTTCGCGATGGTGCCGCTGGAAGATGCACGCCAGTATCTGGATATGAGCGACAGCGTGACGGGCATTGCCATTAAGGTTAACAACGTCTTCAACGCCAATAAACTGGTGCGTGACGCTGGCAGCGTGACCAATAACTATGTCTACATCAAAAGCTGGATCGGCACTTACGGGTATATGTACCGTGATATCCAGATGATCCGCGCGATTATGTATCTGGCGATGGTGCTGGTTATTGGGGTGGCGTGTTTTAATATCGTCTCGACGCTGGTGATGGCCGTTAAGGATAAGAGCGGCGACATCGCCGTGCTGCGTACCTTAGGGGCGAAAGACGGTCTTATTCGCGCCATCTTCGTCTGGTACGGTTTACTGGCGGGGCTGTTTGGCAGCCTCTGCGGCGTGGCGATCGGCGTGGTGGTTTCCCTTCAGCTGACGCCGATTATCAACGGGATTGAAGCGCTTATTGGCCATCAGTTCCTGTCAGGCGATATCTATTTTATTGACTTCCTGCCGTCTGAACTGCACTGGCTGGACGTTATTTATGTGCTGGTTACAGCACTTTTACTGAGTCTGCTGGCAAGCTGGTATCCGGCGCGTCGCGCTAGCCGAATTGATCCGGCGAGGGTATTAAGTGGCCAGTAATTTCGTCATGGTTTAGCGGTCTTTTGGCCGCTGAATCAAACAGAGGAATGCATCATGTATTACGGATTTGATATTGGCGGCACCAAGATTGCGCTCGGCGTGTTCGATAAAGATCTTAAGCTACAATGGGAAACCCGCGTACCCACGCCGCGCGAAAGCTACGATGAATTTTTAACCGCCATTGCCGCGCTGGTGGCGCAAGCGGATGAACGCTATGGCGTCAAAGGCAGCGTTGGCATTGGTATTCCGGGTATGCCCGAAACCGACGATGGCACGCTGTACGCGGCCAACGTGCCTGCCGCCAGCGGCAAACCGCTGCGCGCCGATCTCTCTGCTCTCCTTAAGCGCGACGTGCGCTTAGATAACGATGCCAACTGCTTCGCGCTCTCTGAAGCCTGGGATGATGAATTCCGTCGCTACCCGCTGGTGATGGGGCTGATCCTCGGAACGGGCGTCGGTGGTGGGATTGTCATTAACGGTAAGCCCATTACCGGGCGCAGCTATATTACCGGCGAATTTGGCCATATCCGCCTGCCGGTGGATGCTCTGGAGGTCGTCGGACGTGATTTCCCGCTGACCCGCTGCGGCTGTGGGCAGCACGGCTGTATTGAGAACTACCTGTCAGGCCGCGGGTTTGCATGGCTTTACGAACACTTCTATCATCAGAAACTTGAGGCCCCTCAAATCATTACCCTGTGGGAGCAGGGGGATGCGCAGGCGCGTGAGCACGTCGAGCGCTATCTGGATCTGCTAGCGGTGTGTCTGGGGAATATCCTGACTATCGTCGATCCGGATCTGCTGGTGATCGGGGGAGGGCTGTCAAATTTCACTGCGATTACGGAACAGTTGTCCGGGCGTCTGACCCGACATTTATTGCCGGTCGCCCGCGTGCCGCGCATTGAGCGTGCGCGACACGGGGACGCAGGAGGCATGCGCGGAGCCGCATTCCTTCATCTCACCGATTAGTTTACGAGGTTATTATGCTGTCGCGTCGCCAGGGTCGACTCAGCCGTTTTCGCAAAAATAAACGCCGCTTACGTGAACGCCTGCGTCAGCGGATCTTTTTCAGAGACAGGATGATGCCAGAAGCGATGGATAAACCCAGAGTGGTGGTGTTGACCGGGGCGGGGATCTCCGCCGAATCCGGTATTCAGACTTTCCGCGCAGCGGATGGACTGTGGGAAGAACACCGAGTTGAAGATGTGGCGACGCCGGAAGGTTTCGCCCGCGACCCGGCGCTGGTGCAGGCGTTCTACAACGCCCGCCGTCGCCAGCTTCAGCAGCCGGAGATTGCGCCGAATGCGGCGCACCTGGCGCTGGCAAAGCTGGAGGAAGCGCTGGGGGATCGTTTTCTGCTGGTCACGCAGAACATCGACAATCTTCACGAAAGGGCCGGAAACCACAACATCATTCACATGCACGGCGAACTGCTCAAGGTGCGGTGCGCCTGGAGTGGTCAGGTGCTGGAGTGGAAAGAGGACGTGCTGGACGAAGACCGCTGCCACTGCTGTCAGTTCCCTTCGCGTCTGCGTCCGCATGTGGTCTGGTTTGGCGAAATGCCGCTGGGAATGGATGAGATCTACAGCGCCCTGGCCATGGCGGACGTCTTTATCGCCATTGGTACTTCGGGACATGTCTATCCGGCGGCGGGATTTGTTCACGAAGCGCGACTTCAAGGTGCCCATACGGTGGAGCTTAATCTGGAGCCAAGCCAGGTCGGGAGTGAGTTTGAAGAGAAACATTACGGTCTGGCGAGCGAGGTGGTGCCAGCCTTTGTGGATAAACTCCTGAAGGGGCTATAAGAGTAACGGGCGACATTGCGTCGCCCTTTATGCATTAACGGCCTGCTTTTAGCTTCTGATAATATTCTTCATACAGGCGGCTCGCGTCACCGACGTCGTTCTGCCATTCCCCTTTGCTGATGGTTTCAGCGTCCGGATAAAGCGATTTATCATTTGCCACTTCAGGGCTTAAAAGCTTCCGCGCGGCCAGGTTTGGCGTCGGGTAGCCGATAGTTTCCGCCACCTCTTTTGCCACATCCGGGCGCAGCAGGAAGTTGATCAGCTTCAGGGCACCCTCGACGTTTTTCGCATTCGCCGGGATCGCGAGGCTGTCCATCCAGAAGATGCCGCCCTCTTTCGGCCAGACCACCTCAAGCGGCGTCCCGGCCTGACGCGCCACAAACGCAGAGCCGTTCCAGACCATCCCCAGATTCACTTCACCTTCCATATACGGGTTAGCCGGGTTATCCGAGTTGAACGCCGCCACGTTTGGCATCAGCTTTTTCAGTTCGTTATACGCTGCTTCGATCTCTTTCGGATCGGTGGTGTTGCCGGAATAGCCGAGTTTACGCAGCGCCACCTGGAACACTTCGCGCGCATCGTCGGTTAACAGCAGGCTGCTTTTGTATTCCGGCTTCCACAGGTCAGCCCAGGATGAAACCGTTTTGGGATCAATGGCATCGCTGTTGATGCCAATTGCCGTCGCGCCCCAGATGTACGGAATGGAGTAGTCGTTGTTCGGGTCGAACGGCTTGTTTAGCATCTCAGGATCGAGGTTAGAAAAATTGGTTAGCTTCGTTTTGTCGATCTTCTGGATCATGCCTTCTTTGCGCATCTTGTCGACGAAATAGGTCGACGGCACCACCAGGTCATACGCGCCATCTTTATAGGTTTTAAGCTTGGCGTACATGGTTTCATTCGACTCGTAGGTCGAATAGATCACCTTGATGCCTGTCTCTTTGGTGAACTGCTCCAGCAGGCCCGGCGGCACATACTCGGTCCAGTTGTAGAAATAGAGCGTTTTGCTGTCATCAGCATGCGCAGCGCCCATTCCGAGCACCAGTGCCGCAGCGGCAAGCATTTTTTTCATTTCTGTGTCCCCTGAGATTTTGTTTTATCACGAGCAATAACCTGGCTGGCAATCACCAGAACCAGCGATAACACCAACAGAATAGTCGCCAGCGCGTTCACTTCGGGTGAAACACCGACTTTAACCATTGAGTAGATCTTCAACGGCAGAATTTCATAGCTCGGCCCGGTGACGAAGGAGGACACGACCACGTCGTCCATCGACAGGGTAAAGCTGAGCAGCCATCCTGCTGCCACGGCGGGCATCGCCAGCGGCAGAATGATTTTGCGCAGAATGGTCATCTCGCTGGCACCCAGATCTTTCGCCGCTTCCAGCATGCGAACGTCGAACCCTTTCAGACGCGCGTAGACGGTTACCACCACAAACGGCAGACAGAAGGTGATATGCGAGAACAACAGCGACCAGAAACCGAGCTGGACGCCCAGCAGCATAAACAGCACCAGCAGTGAAATGGCCATCACGATATCCGGGGACATCATCACCACAAACAGCATACCGCTGACGAACGGCTTACCGCGAAAACGGTAGCGGTACAGCGCCACGGCGGTCAACGAGCCAATCAGCGTCGCGAAGGTGGCAGAGAATACCGCCATCGTCAGCGAGTGCTGAGCGGCCTGTAGCAGGCTGTCATTGTTCATCAGCAGGCCATACCATTTGGTGGTAAACCCTTGCCAGTTGATCCCGAAGCGCGAGCTGTTAAAGGAGTTCACGATCAAAATGATTATCGGAATATAAAGATACGCATAAATGGCGGTCATAAAACCACCGCGAAGCAGTCGACCGATCATTCCAGCTCCACCTTCTTATTCAGCAGGCGTGAGGCACGCCAGTAAACCAGCAGCATCAGCCCCATCACCACCGTCAGCGTTATGCTGGTGGCCGAGCCGAACGGCCAGTCGCGAATGTTAAGGAACTGGCTCTTAATCACGTTACCGATCAGCAGGTTTTTCGCCCCGCCCATCAGGTCCGAGACGTAGAACAGCCCCATCGCAGGCAGCATGACCAGCAGACAGCCGGCGATAATACCCGGCATGGTCAGCGGAATAATGATGCGGACAAAGGTTTGTAACTTACTGGCGCCCAGGTCTTTAGCTGCTTCCAGCAGCGGTTTATCGAGCTTTTCAATGCTGGAGTAGAGCGGCATCACCATAAACGGCAGCAGGATATAGACCAGGCCGACAATCACCGCGCCCGGGGTGAACATGATGCGGATCGGCGTCTCGATCACCCCCAGCCACAGCAGAAACTCGTTCAGATAACCTTTGGTGCTGAGGAAGATTTTCAGCCCGTAGATGCGGATTAACGAGTTGGTCCAGAACGGCACAATCAGTAAAAACAGCAGCAGCGGCCGCACTTTTTGCGGCAGGCGGGCCAGGAACCAGGCGAACGGATACCCCAGTACCAGGCAGGCGAGGGTGGCAATCAGCGCCATATTGAGCGAGTGCAGCAGCACGTCAAAATAGAGCGGATCGAGCAGGCGCGCGTAGTTGTCCAGCGTAAAGACCATCGCCACGAAGTTCGCGTCGTCGCGGGTCAGGAAGCTGGTCACGATGATCATCAGGTTGGGAAGAAAGACAAACAACACAAGCCAACCGACGATCGTGGCAATCACCACATTCTGGAACTTACTTGTGTTCTTCATCAGCCAGTACAACCTCCCAGCTTTCTACCCAGTTGATGACCATTTTCTGATCCAGCGAGTGGTCGAAGTCCGGATCGTCCTCGTTAAAGAATTCGCTGACCATCACCATTTTGCCGTTTTCCAGTTCGACCACGGATTCGAGGGTCATCCCTTTGTAGTTACGTTCGCGAACGTAACCGATCAGACCTTCGACGTCAGCCGTGTCGTGGATCTCATCAACGCGGAGATCTTCCGGGCGCAGCAGGACGTTGAGCCTTTGCCCCTTTTCCACGGCAAAGTTCACCGTGATGTTGCATTCGCGGCCTTCCACGTTCGCGCGCACGCGCTGCTCGTCCAGACGCTCAATCACCGTGGCGTTGAAAATATTGATTTCACCAATGAAGCTGGCGACGAACAGGTTTTTCGGCTCTTCGTAAATTTCACGCGGGGTGCCATCCTGCTCAATCTTGCCGTCGCGCATCACCACGATACGGTCTGACATGGTCAGGGCTTCTTCCTGATCGTGCGTGACAAACACGAACGTAATGCCGAGCTTACGCTGAAGTGCTTTCAGCTCGTTCTGCATCTGCTTGCGCAGCTTGTAGTCCAGCGCGGAGAGGGATTCATCCAGCAGGAGCAGGCGAGGTTTGTTGACCACGGCGCGGGCAATGGCCACACGCTGCTGCTGACCACCGGAAAGTTGATGAGGCTTGCGCTGGGCGAATGCCTCCAGCTGCACCATGCGCAGGGCTTCGGTAACCCGAGGCGGGATCTCGCTGGCCGGTGTTTTTTGCATCCGCAGGCCAAACGCCACGTTCTCAAACACGGTCATGTGCGGGAACAGGGCATAGCTCTGGAAGACGGTATTGACGTGGCGATCTTCGGCAGGAACCTGGGTAATGTCCTGGTTCTCAAGATGGATATGGCCGTTATCGACGCTTTCCAGCCCGGCGATAAGGCGCAGGACGGTGGTTTTGCCGCAGCCGGAGGGGCCGAGCAGCGTGAGAAACTCACCGTCATTGATGGTCAGATTAAGGTCGGAAATGACATCTTTGCCATCGAAACTTTTACGAATTCGTTCCAGTTGCACCAGCGGTGAAAGGGAACGGGGTTGTGTATTCAATTTTCGCGCTGTCCCATATAGACGCCTCAGGCAGCAGACTGAAGCGGGGTTTGTGTGTAACCACCTTGGTGACTCGTAATGAGGGCGGACATTCTACGGCAAACCCATTGAATCGCCAATCCTTCTCACTTATTCATAAGCTACATTTATTAACGCAGAACGATATAAACGTAAAAAGTTCTCGTTTGCGGGATAAAAGTGACCTGACGCAATATTTGCGTTTTGCTGCTTAATGATAATGTTGTCACAAAAAGTGAGGGTGACTGCATGGATAAACTACTTGAGCGTTTCTTACATTACGTTTCGCTGGATACCCAATCTAAGCCGGGGGTCCGACAGGTGCCAAGCACCGAAGGCCAGTGGAAGCTGCTAAATCTGCTGAAAGAGCAGCTGGAGGCTATGGGGTTGGTTGACGTCACGCTCAGCGAAAAAGGGACCGTGATGGGAACGCTGCCGGCGAATATTGACGGCAATATCCCGGCAATTGGCTTTATTTCTCATGTCGATACCTCACCTGATTTTAGCGGTAAACACGTTAATCCGCAGATTGTTGAAAACTACCGCGGCGGTGATATAGCACTGGGCATTGGCGACGAAGTGCTGTCGCCAGTGATGTTCCCGGTACTGCATCAGCTGCTGGGGCAGACGTTAATCACCACCGACGGCAAAACCTTGCTGGGGGCCGATGACAAAGCGGGCATCGCCGAGATCATGACGGCGCTGGCGGTGCTGAAGGGCAAAAATATCTCGCATGGCGATATCCGCGTGGCCTTCACGCCGGATGAAGAGGTTGGAAAAGGCGCGAAACACTTTGACGTTGAGGCGTTTAACGCGCAATGGGCCTACACCGTTGACGGTGGCGGCGTGGGTGAACTTGAGTATGAAAACTTCAACGCGGCATCGGTAACGATCAAAATCGTCGGGAATAACGTGCACCCGGGCTCTGCGAAAGGAGTGATGGTGAATGCACTGTCGCTGGCTGCGCGTATTCATGCGGAAGTGCCCGCCGAAGAAAGCCCGGAGATGACGGAAGGGTATGAGGGTTTTTATCATCTGACCAGCATCAAGGGGACCGTGGACAGCGCGCAGATGCACTATATTGTCCGCGATTTCGACCGCAAAGCCTTTGAAGCGCGCAAGCGTAAGATGATGGAGATCGCGAAAAAAGTCGGCAAGGGGCTACATCCGGATTGCTATATTGAGCTCATCATCGAAGACAGCTATTACAATATGCGCGAGAAGGTGATGGAACATCCGCACATTCTTGATATCGCCCAGCAGGCGATGCGCGATTGTGACATCGAGCCGGTGATGAAACCGATCCGTGGTGGAACCGATGGTTCACAGCTGTCGTTTATGGGCCTGCCGTGCCCGAACCTGTTTACCGGTGGATATAACTACCACGGCAAGCATGAGTTCGTGACGCTGGAAGGGATGGAGAAAGCGGTGCAGGTGATTGTGCGGATAGCGGAGTTAACCGCGAAGCGGTAAAAAAAGCCCGGTGGCGCTTCGCTTACCGGGCCTACAGGAACGGCTTTTGTAGGCCGGGTAAGGCGTAGCTGCCACCCGGCAAACATCATGGTTCAGTCCTCAAAAAACCAGTACCCGCTGTTAACCAGCGCGGCCAGCATGGCGAGGAAGGAGGGATCGTCCAGCGCGTCGCCAAAGGTATCCGCAGTCAGCACCATATGGCTGGCAATTGCTTCCAGCGCCGGGCGATGCGGAGAGTCCAGGCGCTCGCCGTTGACGAATACCTCTTCGCCAATGCGCAGTACACGTAATCCGCCCAGACGAACCAGCTTATCGCCCTGCTGGAGCGCATCATAAATTTCATCTGCCTGATAAGGCGGCTCTGGCGGTGCGACGTCCAGTTCGTGACGCGACTGGCTGATAAACTCGCCAAACCACTGTCTGAAGTGCTCCGGTTCGTTGATCAGATCCAGCATCATCCCGCGCAGCTTATCCAGCTCCTCTGGCAGAATATCCGCCGGATGCTCACGCGCCGGAACGTCCGGATCGCTGTAACGGTAACTGCCCAGCTCACGCTGTAAAACATAGTCAGCAAATCCGCTGATCATCTCGCGCCCGCTTGGCGCGCGGAAACCAACCGAATAGTTCAGCGAGTTTTCCAGGGAATAACCTTCATGCGGGAAGCCCGGTGGGATATAAAGAATGTCACCTGGCTCCAGCTCTTCATCAATGATCCCTTCAAACGGATCAACCTGGAGCAGATCCGGGTGCGGGCAGTGCTGTTTCATTGGCACTTTTTCGCCCACGCGCCAGCGACGGCGACCGGTACCCTGAATGATAAACACGTCGTACTGATCCAGATGCGGACCCACGCCGCCACCGGGAACGGAGAAGGAGATCATCAGATCGTCCATTCGCCAGTCTGGCAGGGCGCGGAAGGGACGCATTAAGGCTGCGGTAGGTTCGTGCCAGTTGTTGACCGCCTGCACCAGTAAAGACCAGTTGTTTTCGCCCAGGTGATCGTAGCTTTCAAAGGGACCGTGGCTGACCTGCCATTTCCCGTCCTGGTGGCTTACCAGACGGCTGTCTACCTCGTTTTCCATCGCCAGACCAGCGAGTTCGTCAGGAGAAATAGGGTCGATAAAATTGCTGATCCCGCGTTTAAGAACGACCGGGCGTTTTTGCCAGTAACGTTCAATAAAGTCGGGCCAGTTAAGCGTTAATTGATAATCCATATTTATGTATTCCGCAGGCTCTTACTGAGTCGGATTATAACGGAAGCCCCGCTCCCTGGCTGCGAGATCCGCGTATTTTTCACATTCCGGGTCAACTATCGTTCGATACGGGATGCTGGCGGCCAAAAATGACTTCCATCCGGGCTCCGCCCAGCAAACTTTCACCGGTTTCAATCTTGCCCTCGTACTGATCGACAATTTCCCTGGCGACGGATAATCCGACGCCCTGGCCTGGCCGCAGCGTATCGGCGCGCTGGCCGCGATCGAACACCACTTCGCGTTTATTACGGGGAATGCCAGGACCATCATCCTCAACGATAATATGCAGTTCGTTATCCGTTACCCGCGCGGAAACCTCGACAAACTCCAGACAATATTTGCAGGCGTTATCGAGCAGGTTTCCCATCACTTCCATAAAGTCATTCTTCTCGCCAACAAAGCTAATTTCCGGTGAGATATCCAGACTGATGTTGACCCCTTTACGCTGGTACACCTTGTTCAGCGCCGAGGTGAGGTTATCCAGCAGCGGGGCTACCGGGTGCAGTTCACGGCTCAACAGAGCGCTTCCGGAGCGCATGCTCGCGCGGTGCAGGTAATAGCCGATCTGCTGTGAAATACGGCTGATTTGTTCCAGCATCACCGGCTCTGCATCATCCACGCTCATTTTGGAACTGCGCATGGAACGCAGGGTACTCTGCATCACCGCCAGCGGGGTTTTCAGGCTGTGCGTAAGGTCGGTGAGCGTCGTGCGATACTTGTCGTAGCGTTCACGTTCGCTTTTCAGCAGGCGGTTGAGGTTGCGCACCAGGCTGGTCAGTTCGCGCGTAGTTTCCGGGTTCAGCTTCTCGCGGTGATGTTCCTCCAGCTCGCGTACCTCTTTGGCAAGGGATTCAATCGGGCGGAGGCTCCACCATGCAGCAACCCACAGGAGAGGGATCACCAGCAGCAGGTTGGCAGCCAGAACATACACAAACCAGTTCCATACCATATATGAGCGTTTCAGCTCAACCGGGATGGTATCGATCACCACAATGGTTAACTGCGGCATGTTCAGGGTGGCGGGATAAAGGTTGATGGCCACAGAGTGGGTCATCTCCGTGTCGTCATCTTCGGCACGGATCTCATTAAGCTTGATCTGTAAGGCGCGATCGTCACGCAGCAGGCTGCTGGTGGAGTTGAGATCGGCTTCTATTTCATGAAAACCGTTGGTTTTCAGCCATTCCGGACGGATGCGCTTTTTCAGCCACGGGACATCGCGCTGGGCCCACAGCAATTTCCCTTTTTCATCGTAGATCAGCGCCAGCGTCGGGCTCTGCTGATTCAGGTTTTCCGGCATCTCGACGGTAATTCGGTTGTTCTCCCACTTCGCCAGGGTATAAAACAGGTTACTTTCGCCGCGAAGCAGGCGGAAGGTGGTTTTATCGAAGCTCACGCTATACCCGACCAGCGCCACCATCCCGTAAGAGAGCGACAGCACCAGCACGACGGCGGCGGTTGCCAGCAAAAAGCGAACCCGCAGCGAAAGGGGTAAAATGTGACGCAAAATCCCTTTCATTTAGCGTAATTCAAACAGGTAGCCCTGACCACGCACGGTGGTGATCACGTCATGCGGGTACTGCGCCTGAATTTTTTTACGCAGGCGGCCCATCAGCACGTCAATGGTGTGGCTTTCGCGCAGTTCGGCATCCGGATAGAGCTGAAGCATCAGGGAATCTTTGCTCACCACTTTACCGTTGTTACGGATCAGCGTTTCCATGATGGTGTATTCGAATGCGGTCAGCTTGATCACTTCATCATTAATAGAAAATTCGCGGCGGGAGAGATCCACCTGGAATGGCGGCAGAGAGATCACCTGCGACGCCAGCCCGCTGTTGCGGCGCAGAAGCGCCTGCATACGCGCGGCGACTTCTTCAATATGGAAGGGTTTGGTCACGTAGTCATCCGCGCCAGCGCTCAGGACTTCAACCTTGTCCTGCCAGCCTTCACGGGCAGTTAGCACCAGCACCGGCAGGGAAACGTCATGGCTACGCCAGCGGCGGATAAGGGACAATCCGTCTTCATCCGGTAGCCCTAAATCGACAATGGCGATGTCCGGCAGGTGTTCATTGAGATAATAATCGGCCTCTTTTGCGTCTTCAGCATCGTCCACCTGATGACCCATCTCCTGAAGTTGAACTTTCAGGTGATGACGTAGCAATGCGTTATCCTCAACAACCAGTACGCGCATCATCACTTCTCCCTTTATAAATGGTATGAATAGTTTAACGCTGATTATTCAGGTTGACACCAGCGCGATGAAATTAAATGATTTTTTTGCATGCTCCAGAACACAGGGGGCATGACGCCAGGCGCGGGTAATATAAACGGACTTGTTTTCGCAAGCTTCTGCAATCCGGATAAAACAGCCATCCGTTTATGAAATGTTGAAGGCGAGTCGCTTTTTTGACAGAAGGGTCACGCCAGTTTTGTAAAGATTGCCCTTTTTTTTGTAAGGATGTTCTCACTATGTCTGCCTTTGTCTACGCTTATTTTATGGTGCGAAATTAGATTTGCATAAGATGTGCCAGAAAAGCAGCATTTTTACACGACAAAACAGCAATATAGCGAGTAAAGAGGGTTTTATGGAATGGAAGGTTGTTGAGACTATTGCGAGCCCGGAAAGCGGAACTATCTTTTGCAAAGTTGAAACACAGTATGGCCTGAATTATATCCTGTGGTTAAAGGGAGATTATTACGTTCGTACAGGTGAAATCATCACCACCTCAAACCAGGGGATCCTGATTAACGATCGACGCCGTAGAGTATGGATAGCGCAGGCAATGCCCTTTACATCCATAGGCTGGATGGGGTTCAAACAGAAAAACGCGTGTCCAGGCAACCGGCAAGAGATGGATCGTCCGTGCACGGCTGAAACCCCGTGCCAGTTCAAACTGTGCCCGTTCGGCTTAAAACGATATATTCCGGAAAGTTATTCCACGACGAAAATTAACAACCATCCTGACGGCAGGCTTTAATCCCGGCAAAACAGGTAATGTGACGTGAAAACATCAACTCGATGATGAAAAACAGCCCCCTTTCCGGGTGGAAAGGGGGAAGGCGATTACTTCAGCTCGTCAACCATAGTGATGGCACGGCCAATATAGTTTGCCGGGGTCATCTCTTTCAGGCGCGCTTTTTCTTCTTCTGGCAGCGCCAGACCGTCGATAAACTGTTTCATACCTTCAGCATCAACGCGTTTACCGCGGGTCAGCTCTTTGAGTTTCTCGTACGGTTTTTCAATGCCGTAACGACGCATCACGGTCTGAATCGGCTCCGCCAGCACTTCCCAGTTGTGATCCAGCTCGTCCAGCAGACGGTCGCGGTTAACTTCCAGTTTGCTCACACCTTTCAGGGTGGACTGGTAGGCGATCAGCGCGTAGCCAATACCTACGCCCAGGTTACGCAGCACCGTGGAGTCAGTCAGGTCGCGCTGCCAGCGGGATACCGGCAGCTTGCTCGCCATATGCTGCAACACGGCATTCGCCAGACCCAGGTTACCTTCGGAGTTTTCGAAGTCGATTGGGTTCACTTTGTGCGGCATGGTGGACGAACCGATTTCCCCGGCGATGGTTTTCTGCTTGAAGTGGTTCAGGGCGATGTAACCCCATACGTCACGATCGAAGTCGATCAGGATGGTGTTGAAGCGCGCAATGCAGTCAAACAGCTCGGCGATGTAGTCGTGCGGCTCAATCTGGGTGGTGTACGGGTTCCACTGGATCCCCAGAGAGGTCACAAACTCTTCGCTGAACTGGTGCCAGTCCACTTCCGGGTACGCGGCGATGTGGGCGTTGTAGTTACCCACCGCGCCGTTGATTTTGCCGAGGATCTCAACCTGCTCCAGCTGACGATACTGGCGTTCCATGCGGTACGCCACGTTCGCCATCTCTTTACCCATGGTGGATGGGGTTGCAGGCTGGCCGTGAGTACGGGACAGCAGCGGAATGTCGCGGTATTCCACGGACAGCGCTTTCACCGCATCAATGATTTTACGCCAGTAAGGGAGTACCACCTCTTTCCGCGCGGTAGAGAGCATCAGCGCGTGAGACAGGTTGTTAATATCCTCAGACGTACAGGCGAAGTGAATAAATTCAGATACCGCGTGCAGGGCAGGGACGCATGCCACTTTCTCTTTCAGAAAGTATTCAACTGCTTTCACGTCGTGGTTGGTGGTGCGTTCGATGGTTTTAATGCGCGCGGCATCTTCTTCGCTGAACTCAGCAACGATTTTATCAAGGTAATCGTTTGCCTTTGCGTCAAAAGCAGGAACTTCCTTGATTGCTGTCTGGGCGGCCAGCTTTTGCAGCCAGCGTACTTCAACCTGAACACGGAACTTCAGCAGGCCATATTCGCTGAAGATCCCGCGCAGCGCGCTGACTTTATCGCCGTAGCGTCCATCGACAGGGGATACGGCGGTCAGTGAGGATAATTCCATAATTCGCAACTCCGGGAGGTTAACAATGAGCAAGAATTTGTTTTGCCTGAGTCGTCAGGCGATGACGAGAAAACATCAACTGTAGGCGGCCACCGCCGACCTGTTGCCACAGCACGGCGGCACGGATGCCTGCCAGCAGCGAAGCGCGTACCTTCGCCTGTACCTGTGGGCTTTGCAATACGGCAGGCGAACCGGTGACCTGAATACGCGGGCCGAGCGGGCTAATCACGTCAACGTAGATACCGGCCATCGCGCTCAGCAGGGTCTCAGACTGGAGGTCAAAGTGGTCGAGCTGGCGCTGTAGCCCGGCGATGCGATCGCCCAGGGTATTCATTGCGCCTTTTGCCGCGTTCAGCTTACGTTCCAGCACCATCAGGCTTAAGGTGTAGCGGGTCAGTTCCGCATTCAACCCCTGACGGTTGCTGGCGTTGAGCACGCCGAGCAGAGTTTCAAGACCGAGACGAAGATTGGTTTCACTGCCGCCAAAGACGCCCAGCGTGGAGCCTGGGTTGAGGTCGATAACGCTGTTAAGTGAAACGTGCAGGGCGTCAGCGTCGCAATGACCCTGATGCGCCAGCTGTTGCACCAGACGGGCTGACTGGCAAATTCCCGCCAGCGCCAGGGTGATGTCGTAATAGTTCTTCGCCACACGGTCTCCTTTATGTGTGCAAACGGTTTAAACAGCAGGCAGCGGCAGGCGCTGTTCAATGATCCCACCGCCGAGGCAAATTTCGCCGCTGTAGAAAACAGCAGACTGGCCAGGGGTAACGGCGGAAACCGGCTCGTCGAAACGCACGTCAATGCGATCGTCATCCAGTGCGGTTACGGTGCAAGGGATGTCCGTCTGGCGATAGCGCGTTTTCACTGTGCAGCGCAGCGTGCCTTCCAGCGGCTCGCGATCGACCCAGTGCAGCTGTTGCGCGATCAGTCCAACGGACATCAGGCGCGGGTGGTCGTGACCCTGAGCCACAACCAGAATATTGTTTTCGACGTCTTTGTCGACCACATACCACGGATCTTCGCTGCCCTCTTTGGTGCCGCCGATACCCAGACCTTTACGCTGGCCGAGAGTGTGGTACATCAGTCCCTGGTGCTGACCAATCTCATCACCGTCAACGGTGACGATTTTGCCCGGCTGTGCAGGCAGGTAGCGCCCCAGGAACTCGCGGAATTTACGCTCGCCGATAAAACAAATACCGGTGGAGTCTTTTTTCTTCGCGGTGATCAGATCCAGATCTTCAGCAATCTTACGCACTTCCGGCTTTTCCAGCTCGCCGACCGGGAACAGACTTTGGGCAATCTGTTCGTGGCTCAGCGTATAGAGGAAGTAGCTCTGATCTTTATTGCCGTCCAGGCCGCGCAGCAGCTGGCTTTTGCCATTCACATCCGCGCGACGCACGTAGTGGCCAGTCGCAATGTAGTCTGCGCCCAGGTCTTCCGCAGCGAATTCCAGGAAGGCTTTGAATTTGATCTCTTTGTTGCACAGGATATCCGGGTTTGGCGTGCGGCCCGCTTTGTACTCTTCGAGGAAGAGTTCAAAAACATTGTCCCAGTATTCTGCGGCAAAGTTAACGGTGTGCAGTTCGATGCCGAGCTTATCGCACACGGCCTGCGCATCGGCGAGATCCGCAGCGGCAGTGCAGTATTCCTCGCCATCGTCTTCCTCCCAGTTCTTCATGAACAGGCCCTCCACCTTATAGCCCTGTTGCTGCAACAGGTAGGCGGAAACGGAGGAATCGACACCGCCGGACATGCCGACGATTACTTTTTTCTGGCTGTTATCTGACATGGAATACTCACGACATTGAACTTCAAGGCGGCGTATTCTATCACGCCCCCCCACCATTGACACCCTCTGTAAACGGCCAGTTAAATTCTGCAATGACATCCAGCGGCAGGCGCGCCGTAGACTGCCAGCAGCGGATGCTTTCCGCAACCAGTGGCGAGCGCAGGTTTGGCGCGTTCAGGATCTCCTCTGCGGTCACCCACAGGCAGCGATCGATATCGTCGTCGTGCGGTTCAGTGGCGCACGTTTCGTTAAGCTCAACGGCGAATAAAAAGCGCAGGAAAGGTGTCTGGTCAGGCGCTATCCACTGATGCATACGGATAAAGTGCTGCGGTTCGGCGCGGATACCCGTCTCTTCCCAGAGCTCGCGTTTCGCTGCCTGCAATAAGGTTTCATTAGCTTCAAGATGCCCGGCTGGCTGGTTCCACAGCGCTTTGCCGTTAATGGTCTCTTCCACCACCAGGAATTTCCCCTGCGCGTGGACCACGCAGGCGACCGTAACATGAGGTTTAAACATCAGTTCTCCTTAGGGGTAACATCCCGCCATTCCCCGTTTGCCAGCGAGTCCAGCGTATAGCTGCCCATGGCGTAGCGAATGAGTCGCAGGGTAGGGAAGCCCACATGCGCAGTCATGCGCCTGACCTGTCGGTTGCGGCCTTCATAAAGGGTGATTTTAAGCCAGCTGGTAGGAATGGATTTACGCTCACGAATCGGCGGGTTGCGCGGCCACAGCCACTCGGGTTCATTCACACGTTCAATACCAGCCGGCAGGGTGGGACCGTCGTTCAGCGTTACGCCGTTGCGCAGCTTTGCCAGCGACGCGTCGTCCGGCTCGCCTTCAACCTGCACATAGTAAATTTTTCCGGTACGTTTGCCCGGCTGAGTAAGCCTGGCCTGGAGCACGCCGTCATTGGTAAGGACCAGCAGCCCCTCGCTGTCGCGATCCAGGCGTCCCGCTGCGTAGACTCCCTGTACGGGGATAAAGTCCTTCAGCGTGCTGCGCCCGGCCTCGTCGGTAAACTGCGGCAATACATCGTAGGGTTTATTGAACAGTATGACCCGCGTTGGCTGGGGTTCTGGCGTTCTTCTGGTGGCTTGTCGTGAGCTGAATCGCTCAACCCGGTGTTTTCTAAAAGAAGTTTTCGTCATGGTATTTTCAGGCGTTATCAATTGCCGCATTATAGCCTAATAACGAAGACCTTTCATGGCGTCGGACAATCAGGTACTATCGGAAGGCTCATTACAATTTATTAACATAAGATCAGTAACAACCAGAAGCGCTCGAAGGAGAGGTTAATGGAAAGCAAAGTAGTTGTTCCGGCGGAAGGTAAAAAGATCACCCTGCAAAACGGCAAGATTAACGTTCCTCACAACCCGATTATCCCGTTCATCGAAGGTGACGGTATCGGTGTAGACGTTACCCCGGCGATGCTGAAAGTGGTTGATGCCGCTGTTGAGAAAGCCTACAAAGGCGAGCGTAAAATTTCCTGGATGGAAATTTACACCGGTGAAAAATCCACTCAAGTTTATGGCCAGGACGTCTGGCTGCCAGCCGAAACGCTGGACCTGATCCGCGACTATCGCGTTGCTATCAAAGGCCCTCTGACCACGCCAGTTGGCGGCGGCATTCGCTCCCTGAACGTGGCGCTGCGTCAGGAACTGGATCTGTATGTGTGTCTGCGTCCGGTGCGTTACTACCAGGGCACCCCAAGCCCGGTTAAGCACCCGGAACTGACCGACATGGTTATCTTCCGTGAAAACTCTGAAGACATCTACGCGGGTATCGAATGGAAAGCGGACTCTGCTGACGCAGAAAAAGTGATTAAATTCCTGCGCGAAGAGATGGGCGTGAAGAAAATTCGCTTCCCTGAGCATTGCGGCATCGGCATCAAGCCGTGCTCCGAAGAAGGGACCAAGCGTCTGGTGCGTGCCGCCATCGAATACGCTATCACCAACGATCGTGACTCTGTGACCCTGGTGCACAAAGGCAATATCATGAAGTTCACCGAAGGCGCGTTCAAAGACTGGGGCTACCAGCTGGCGACCGAAGAGTTCGGCGGTGAACTGATCGACGGCGGCCCATGGCAGAAAATTAAGAACCCGAACACCGGTAAAGAGATCATCATTAAAGATGTGATTGCCGATGCGTTCCTGCAACAGATCCTGCTGCGTCCTGCTGAGTATGACGTGATCGCCTGTATGAACCTGAATGGTGACTACATCTCCGATGCGCTGGCAGCACAGGTGGGTGGTATCGGTATCGCCCCGGGCGCGAACATCGGTGACGAGTGCGCCCTGTTCGAAGCCACTCACGGTACTGCACCGAAATACGCAGGCCAGGATAAAGTCAACCCAGGCTCTATCATTCTGTCCGCAGAGATGATGCTGCGTCATATGGAGTGGTTCGAAGCCGCAGACCTGATCGTTAAGGGTATGGAAGGCGCGATTAACGCGAAAACCGTCACCTATGACTTTGAACGTCTGATGGAAGGCGCTAAACTGCTGAAATGCTCAGAGTTTGGCGACGCGATTATCGCGAACATGTAATCCACTCGCTGGGTTAAATGACAACGGGAGCCTGAGGGTTCCCGTTTTTTATGCACACAAGACGGAAACAACGCTATGACCCATGATATCCCGCTCAAGTATTATGACATCGTCGACGAGTATGCGACTGAAACGGCGAAACCGGTAGAAGAGGCAGAGCGTACGCCGCTGGCACACTATTTCCAGCTGCTGCTCACTCGCTTATACAACAATGAGGAAATCAGTGAAGAGGCGCAGCGGGAGATGGCTGTCCAGGCGGAGATAGACGAAGCGCGCATTGACGATATTGCGAACTTCCTGAATCAGTGGGGCAATGAATAACGCGTCATCGCGCTGAGTCTGCCAGCAGCCTGGCGAGGTCGTGCCGGGTTAGCGACTTTGAAAAGTACCAGCCTTGTACGAGGGCATCGGGGTATCTCTGCGCGATGAACTGAAATTGTGTTTCGCTTTCAACCCCTTCAAAAACCAGGGTTTTGTTCAGTTTAGCGAGCGCGTCGCTGAAGATCACCAGGATATCCTGTTTATAGTGCTCGCTGATGCCGTCCACTAACGACTTATCTACCTTGATTTCGTCATATTTGAGATTTGTGAGCCTGGCAAGATTAGAGTTTTGCACGCCAAAATCGTCTATTGAAATTTTGACGCCTGCCGATTTAAGCTCCTCACAAAACTCTTCAAGGATGGCCGAGGTGGAAACGCCATTCTCGGATAACTCAACTTTGATTAACGATAAAGGAATCGCGTTCTCTGAGCATTCATGACGTAATACCGCCAGGAATTTGCCGTCTTCAATTTCCGTCCGGCCAACGTTCAGTGAAATCATTAACTGATGTTCAGCGGCCAGCGCGGCAATTTCCGCCAGGGATTTCTTTATCATGTTCTGATAATAAACGTTATACAGGCCAATTTTTTTGATTAACGGGATAAACAGCTCAGGAGAAACCTCTTTGTGATTGTTATCCTGCCATCTTGATAACACTTCAACCCCGACGATTTTCTTATCAGCAACCCGAATAACAGGCTGAAAATGAACGCTGATGGTATTCGCTTTTACCGCTTTGACCAGCGTTCGTTCCAGAGAACGTCGGTCTTCATAAAGTCGAAGAGAAAACAGCGTCAGGGATACCCAGATAAAGTATAAAAACAAGCACAGAAGCACCATCACTACGTGGGAGAGCGAAGCCAGTCCGGCATCGTGGTGTGTGACGGTAACGCACAAATCCCAGCGTGTACTGCACTCTGTCACAGCCAGCGTAAATAACAGAGACTGTAAGCGGCTGAAGTTTTCTGATGGCGGCGTAACGGTGAAAAAGGTGCGGCCGAAATCTTTAGTGGAAGAACGAAGCGAATAGTTGGCGGTAACGGGGGCAAATTTATCGTAGGCTGAACGGGAGGTGAAAATAATAAGGTGGTTATAAATTGTCGCATTACCGATAAAGAAATCTTTCTGCGAAAACTGCGCCAGACTGAATCCGTTCTGGGTTTTATGCAGCTCAGGGGGAAGGGCGATGGGATTTGCCAGCTTGCCCCAAAACGCGGTGCAGGTGATTTTCCCCTTTTCAATAAACCCCACATCGGCGAAATAGAGACTACGCATCTTTAATTTTCGGTAGACGTTCAGACTGGCGCTATCGCATCCCTGCGCGGAGGTATTTTTAAGCGTACTGGCGATATTTTGCGTTAACTCTTCGGAATAGCTTAAGAGCGTGTGGGAGATCTCCCTCTGCCGGTTCTTTTGCTGCTCAACGATAATGGCGTTAACCGCATACAGCGACAGGACGACCATTAGGGTTGAGATGATAGCAACGGCAATGGCCTTCTTCATTTTCCTGCTGTCCCGCCACGTCCTGAGGTGCAGGGATCTTATCACAGGTCATAAAAGCTACAAGTATGAGAGTTGAGCCGGCACGGAATCGGAAGGAAATCCACCCTGCCAGGCTCCTTTCAACTCAGAACCACTCAAACCGTGTTGAGAGCAGTAACAGTAGCGTACTGGCAGAAACAAGATTAAGGCAGATGACGAACTTGCTCGATACGTTCATGTTATCAACGCTTTTTGGTTATTCAGAAGCCACAGAGAATAGCGTTTCACCTCCACAGAAAAAACGCCAGATTTTGGTGGGTTGAGGCAAAAAAAAAAGCCCACTAAAAAGTGGGCAAGAAATACTGGAAGCAATGTGAGCAATGTCGTACTGAATACCTGAGTTATTTGCTCAACTATTCAGTAATGAGAAAGATAATCTTTCTCAGTAGAAGATGCAACCCCAGGATGAGTGTGGATCGACATTTTTTACTGCTCATATTTTACTCAAACGAGCCGTGTGATTCTTATCACAAATTTCCTTTCTCAGATCCTGTGCTATCCTTTTCTGTGTCGTTGATTTAATGACAAAAACCATACAGAGAGGAAAGCTATGGGAATTTTATCCTGGATTATCTTTGGGCTGATTGCGGGGATCCTGGCGAAGTGGATTATGCCGGGCAAAGATGGCGGCGGTTTCATCGTCACGATCATTCTGGGGATTGTGGGTGCAGTCGTCGGCGGCTGGATCAGTACCCTGTTCGGCTTTGGCAGAGTTGATGGCTTCAACTTCGGCAGCTTTGTCGTCGCGGTGATTGGCGCGCTGGTTGTTCTGTTTATCTACAGAAAAATCAAAAGCTAAATCTGACCTGTGTTAAAAAAGGCTGCCTGACGGCGGCCTTTTTACTTTGGGCGTTACCACCAGCCTAACTGCGTACCGGCGACGGCCACGATGGCGACAATCAGCATGATGATGGTCGTTTTTCTCATTTATGCCCCCGGCGCGGCGTAACCGCCAAGGAAAAACCAGCCTAAAAACACCACCGCTGTGATAAAAATAACCACCGGAAAGAGGATCCCTATTCTCATGCCATCACCTGTTTGAGTTTGTATAAGGCCGTAGAGTGTACGGTTTTAATCTAACGCGACAAAGCCTGTTTTGCTTTTTCCTTTTTTATCCTGATACATCGCGAGGTCCGCGGTGCGCAGGGCGCTATCTTCATCCGTGCTGTGAGGATCAACAATAACGACGCCAAGGCTTGCACCGGGATAAAGAATGGTGGCATTGCCTAACCCGTATTCGCCCGCAATAAGACCATTGAGGCGGGTTTTGATTGCGTTGATCTCTGTACTGGCGTCGCCATCAACGCTGTGACTCAGGCTGGCAACCAGAAATTCATCGCCGCCGAGCCGGCCAATAATCTCATCCTGCGTTTGCTCGTGAGTCAGTCGCTTGCCGACCTGTACGAGAAAGCGATCGCCCGCCTCATGCCCGTACTGGTCATTGATTCGCTTGAAATCATCGAGGTCAATAAAGGCAATCATGACGTTGCGGCTAAGATGGCGCGCCAGTGAGAACAGGGTGGTAAGGTTTTCAAAAATGGCGCGACGATTCGGCAGGCCGGTAAGGGCGTCGGTGTAAGAGTGGGCAATGAGCGCCGCATTTGCTTCACGAAGCTGAAGCACAAGCGACTCTTTCTGAATGTACTGACCAATTAACCCTGCAAAGAGCCTGATCACCTGCTCGCCACGCTCGCTGAACTGTTTCTGTGCGGTGCTGGCAGCGCAAAGCGTGCCGTACAGAGAACCGTCAGCCAGGTGAACCGGCACGCTCATATAGGTTGTAATACCCAGTGCTTTTGCCGCTTCACACTCCGGCCAGCGGTCGGGCACCTCGTTACTGAACAAAGTGTCGCTATCCATGGCGCGCTTACAGAGCGTTTCGTCCCAGGGCACGCTGAACCCTTCCGGGATTTGCATTTGCTTGCTGTTACGGGCATATAAAATGTGCTGCAAACGCGCGTTAATATCGATTTTGGTCAGGTAGGTTGATTCCATATCCGTCACAATTTCCAGCATTTCCAGTAGCTGACGCACCAGACTGTCGAGAGATTGTTCAGTGGAGAGGGTTTCTGAAACACGGGCAAGAATGATATCTGACATGAGGCAGGTTGACTCCCATGCAGAAGACCTCTGTATCTGCATGTTATGCTGAAAATTTAGACTCCGGTCATAGTAAAACATGAACAGGATTAATTTTATAGATTCTTCTGAAAGCGGATGAGGGAGAGGCTAAAAAAAGCCCCGATGTTGAGATCGGGGCAAAACATCTTGATTACGGAATGATGTTCTCTGGTCAGTGTGAGAACAGGTATCACTATAAGAGGGAATCGTGCAGGTTTAATGGAGAAATCATGGAGAAAACGGCGATGACCCGTTACTCTGACGTTTTTACACCCTGAAGGATCATGATAATGAAATATCTTCTCCTGGCGCTGGTTGTACCGCTGGCCGCCTGCTCAACAAAGACCACCCCTCCTGATGCGCCTCAACCGCCGCACGCTATTGGTATGGCAAACCCGGCGTCAGTGTACTGTCTGGAGAAAGGGGGAGAGCAAATCCCTGTTCAAAGCCCGCAGGGTGTACGTACCGAGTGCAAATTACCAGGCGGGGAAGTGATCGATGAATGGGATCTCTACCGACGCGATCACCCGCAACCAACCAGATGACAAGGGCAATAAAACTGCGATACACTTCTCTTTAGGATTATTCTTAGCCAGTTTCTGGCAGTACGTTTGCGAGAAGAAGTATGTTTCAGTTAAAACCGGGCAGCATGGCGATGATCGTGGGTGCGCGTACGGCGGCAGGCCGTCGAAATATCGGTAAATCCGTGGAGCTGTTTGGCCTTTGTCAGCCGGGCCAGCGTTTTGTAAACCCGGTTAACGGCGTCATGACGCAATTACCTGATACATCAGCACGTGCGCTGTGGCTGGTCACCGGTGATGTTTACGCCTTTGATAACCAGCACGGTTTTGCGTTTGTTCGCCCGGAACATTTGATGCCGCTAACTCCCGACGAGATGCCACACAACGTGGATGAGCTGGCGATCGGTTAATCACAGTTTACGTAGCCAGTCCGCCAGTACCCGCGCGTGATTCTGCTCCCTATTTTTCGCCCCGTAGAGTAGCGTCACGGTCTGCTGTCGGGCGAGGGCCGCCAGGCGTTTGCCTTCATCCTGATGCTGCGCCAGCTCTTTACGATAGGCTTCACTGAACGCAGTGAAATCTATCGTTTCACTGTGAAAAGCTTTTCGCAGTTCGCTGGACGGCGTTAGCGATTTACACCACTCATCACAGGCGAGGTCGGTCTTTTTTATTCCTCGCGGCCAGAGTCTGTCTACCAGCACCCGGTAACCATCGTCTGATGTTGCCTGTTCATATACGCGCTTACATTGAATCATCCGTTTTCCTCCTGCCGTGCGACGTTCGGCAAGAACACTATAGCACCCGGCTTTTATCCACCCAATTTAAGGTATTGTGATAATTGCAAAAGATCGGTAGTCTGAGGCTCCTTATGTTATCTGAAAATCCTCCGGCATAAGGAATCTCTCATGGAACTCTCCCCGGTTAAAACGACGCTGCGCATTGCGCTGGTTGGTGATTTCAATCCTGATGTTATTGCGCACCAGGCGATCCCGCTGGCGATTGACGACGCCGCTGCGGTTCTGGATCTCACCGCTGATTATGACTGGCTCGCCACGCCTGAGCTGACCAGCCCCGAAGACCTGGTCGGGTACGATGCCATCTGGCTGGTACCGGCAAGCCCGTATAAAAACACCGAGGCGGCGTTTATTGCGGCGCGTTACGCGCGTGAGAATAGCATCCCCTTTCTCGGCACCTGCGGCGGGTTCCAGCATGCGCTGATTGAGTATGCGCGTAATGTACTGGGCTGGCACGATGCAGGCCATGCCGAAACCGATACCGAGGGAAGGATGGTGATTGCGCCGCTGACCTGCTCGCTGGTAGAAAAAACCGACGCGATAGAGCTGCGGAATAACACGCTGATTGCCAAAGCGTATGGCAAGCCGGAAATTCAGGAGGGGTATCACTGCAATTACGGCGTCTCACCTGAGTTTGCCAGCCAGCTTGAGCGGGGCGACATGCGCGTAACGGGCTGGGACGAGCAGGGCGAGATCCGCGCGGCAGAGCTGATAACCCATCCTTTCTTTGTCATCACCCTGTTCCAGCATGAGCGGGCTGCGCTTCAAGGGCGACCTGTCGTGCTGGTACAGGCCATGCTGCGGGCGGCGCAGGGATAAAAAAAGCAGACCGTCAGGTCTGCCTTGAATGTCAGCGGGGTGTGATCTCCCGGTCACGCCCGGCCAGCATGCCGCACAGGGCCATCACTACCGCAGCCAGCGCACAGGCCAGCAGCGGAATGCGCCAGTCTCCGGCGGTATCGTGAATTTTCCCCATCAGCGGTGGGCCACAGGCCGCCAGAAGATAGCCAATCGACTGTGCCATGCCGGAGAGCGCGGCGGCCTGATGTGCCGAGCTGGCCCGCAGTCCGATAAACGTCAGGCCGAGGATCATGGTGGCGCCGGATCCAAAGCCAAACACCAGCGTCCAGACGACGGCCAGCCCCGGCGCGAACCAGAACCCGGCCGTACTGACAGCGCACATCAGAGCGACAAGCCCGGCTATGCCACGCTGATCGTTAAGACGGTGCAGGATCAGCGGAATGGCGAGACCGGGAACAGCGGTTGCCAGCTGGAGAAGCCCGTGCATGGAGCCAGCCTGCGTTTCGCTGTAGCCGTGGCTAAGCAAAATCGCGGGTAACCAGCCGATAATGACATAGTAAATCAGCGAGTTAATGCCCAGAAAAAGCGTCACCTGCCAGGCGAGTGCCGAGCGCCAGATAGCCCGGTTGTGCAACGCGCCCGCGCCGGTCAGGGTGGCGGCCGGCCTCTGGCGCCATTGCGGTAACCACAGCAGCAGCGCCACCAGCGGGAAGAACATCAGCATCAACAGCGCTCCGTGCCAGCCACCACTCCCCAGCGACAGCGGGACGATCAGCGCCGACCCTGCGGCAGCGGCGGCCCCCATCGTCAGCGAATACGCCCCCGTGAGTTTTGCGACCTGGCCCGGAAAATCACGTTTGATTAAGCCAGGTAACAGGACATTGCCCAGCGCAATCCCACAGCCCACGATCGCCGTACCGATAAACAGCAGCGCGGCCGACGGCAGCGAACGTACGCCAATCCCGATGCAAATCAGCAGCAGAGCGATAAAAAGGCTGCGCTCCATGCCCAGGCGCCGGGCGACGCCTGCGGCAAGGGGAGAGATAAAGGCGAAGGCAAGCAGGGGCAGCGTTGTGAGCAGGCCGGTTTGCGCCGTGCTTAAGCCATAGTCCTGTCGGATGGTGTCGAGCAGGGGGGCGACACCGGTAAATGTGACGCGCAGCGTCGTGGCGATCATCAGGATGCCTGCAACCAGCAGTGCACCCTGTTTCCCGGAAGGTTGAATAGCAGTAGTCATTATTGTCTCTTACGTTCAGGCGAGCGCATACCATACCGATTTAAGTTGTGGTTGAAATCAGGCTAAAATGACAGTTTATCGCTAATATCGGACAACTTTATGTACGGACTGGGGCTCGACGGCTACGATCCCGATAGCCAGCACGACGCGGCGGTGGCCTTTCGCATCCGCGTGGTGGCACAGGAACAATTTATTCCGCTGCATCAGCACCGCAAAGGGCAGCTGATTATGGCGCTGGGTGGAGCGATCACCTGTGAAGTGGAGAGCGCGATGCTGATGGTGCCGCCCCAGTATGCGGTGTGGATCCCAGGACAAACGCCGCACAGCAACAAGGCGACGCCCGGCGCGCAGCTTTGCCTGCTGTTTATTGAACCCGGTGCGCTCGAATTGCCGACGCGTACCTGTACGCTGAAAATATCGCCCCTGGTGCGGGAGCTGGTGCTGGCGCTTGCGGACAGGTCACGGGAAGAGTTGCCTCTTCCCGCTACCGGAAGGCTGGTAGACGTCCTGTTTGATGAACTGCCCCTGCAACCGCAGGAGCATCTACAGCTGCCGGTATCTCCGCATCCAAAAATTCGCCTGATGAGTGAGACCATGGCAAACGAACCTGCCGCCTGGCAGACGCTGGCGCAGTGGGCCAGCCACTTTGCCATGAGCGAACGCAATCTGGCGCGGCTGGTGGTGAAAGAGACCGGCTTAAGCTTTCGCCGCTGGCGGCACCAGCTCCAGCTGATTGTCGCATTGCAGTTTTTGATCGGCGGAAAGTCGGTTCAGCAGGCGGCGCAGGCGCTGGGGTATGACTCCACCACCGCCTTCATCACCATGTTTAAGAAAGGACTGGGACAGACGCCCGCCCGCTATATCGCCAGCCTGACTACGACTTCCCGATAAACAGCGAAACCAGACCGGCAGCAATCAGCGGGCCAACCGGCACGCCACGAAACAGCGCCACGCCTAACACGGTGCCCACCAGCAGCCCGGCCACCAGCGAAGGCTGGCTGCTCATCAGCGTCACGCCGCGACCGCCAAGCCACGAGACAAAAACGCCCACCGCAATCGCCACCAGCGATTTCCAGTTTACAAAGGAGTGCAGCAGCGTTGAGGCCGGTAGCGTTCCGCTGGCAATCGGGGCCATCACGCCGATGGTCAAAATAATGATCCCGATGGTAAGCCCCTGTTTTTCTATCCACGGGAAGAAGGTGTTCAACGGTGTGACGCGAACGATGATCAGGACCAGAATGGAAATCGCGACGGTGGTGTTGTGGCTGACAAAACCCAGTGCAGCCAGGGCCAGAAGTATGAGCAGTGTAGGGTCGAACATGACGGGATCCTTGCCAAAAATAGTAAGCCTGCTTACTTTACGCGCAAACGCGACGGCAGGCAGGCTTTACTGAAAAAATTGTCTATTTTTGGGCACTTGCCTGACGTCAGTCCACCAGCTGCTGGATAAGCGGACTTCCTTCGCGGATAAACACCGGGATGGTTTCCAGCGCCGCAGGCACCCTGATATGCTCCCCACCGGCGTAGCGCTCACCGTTGAGAGCGACCCAGCTATTGCCCGTCGGCAACCAGACATCGCGCTCACGCTGGCCGGCCTGCATAACCGGTGCCACCAGAAGATCTTCGCCAAACAGATACTGATCTTCACACGCCCAGCTCTGCTTGTCCTGCGGATAGTGCCAGAACAGCGGACGCATGAGCGGGTCTCCGTGCAGATGAGCCTGCTGGTACAACGCGTCAATATACGGGCGCAGGGTTTCGCGCACGGTAAGCCAGTGCTGCATGATGGCGTAATTCTCTTCTCCGTAACTCCACAGCTCATTAGGCGAACCGCTGTTACACTGAGGAATGCCGTCACGGTAGCGCTCCGGAGGCTGGATCTGCGGTTCGCGATAGCCGTGCATGCGCAGAACCGGTGTAAACACCGCCCACTGGAACCAACGGATCAGTAATTCGTGGAACGCCGGGTCGTTAACGTTCCCTCCCTGGAAGCCGCCGATATCGGTCGTCCACCATGGGATCCCCGCCAGGCCCATATTCAGTCCCGCGGCGAGTTGATTGCGAAAAGCATGGAATGAGGAGTGGACATCACCCGACCACGCCAGCACGCCGAATCGCTGGCTGCCTGCCCAGGCGCAGCGTACAAGGTTAACAATGTCGGTTTCACCGTTTGCCTGGAGCCCATCGTAAAAGCCCTGCGCAAAATCACGCGGGTAGCGATTGCCCACTTCCAGTACCGGACCGGCATGGTAGCGATAGTTGTCAAAATCATAGGCGCGGTATTCCGGTTCCGCTTCGTCCAGCCAGAACAGCTTAATGCCCATGTCGTAGTAATTTTTCTTCACCGTATCCCAGACGAATTTCCGCGCCTCAGGATGGGTCGCATCAAAGAAGGTGGTATTGCCCATAAAGTCGAGGTTGACCTGCACGCCACGTTCACTGCTGACCAGCCAGCCTTTGGCTTTCATCAGCGGATAGAGAGGGCTGCGCGCCTCTACCGTTGGCCACACCGACACCATCAGCGCAATACCCATTTCGCGCAGCTCGTCGACCATCCCTTCAGGGTCGGGCCAGTCTACGGGGTCGAAGCACCAGGTGCCCTGATTCGGCCAGTGGAAAAAGTCGATGACCATCACCGACAGCGGCAGATTACGGCGGCGATACTCCCGCGCAACCTCCAGCACCTCCTGCTGGGTGCGGTAGCGTAATTTGCACTGCCACAGCCCGCTGATAAACGCCGGGGCGGCGGGCGGAGTTCCGGTGGCTTTTACATACTGGCGGGTGATATCCACCACCGTGTCAGCGGCGGTGATCCAGTAGTCCATTTCTCCCGTCACGCGGGCGCGCCATTCCGTCTGATTTTTTGCAAAGCTGGCTTCACCAATCGCCGGGTTGTTCCACAGCAGGCCATAGCCAAGGCTGGACTGCATAAAGGGCACGCTGGCCTGGGAGTTGCGCTGCGCCAGTTCCAGCGTACAGCCTTTCAGATCCAGCCACGGCTGTTGATACTGACCCATGCCATAGATGTGTTCATCCGGACGCGATTCAAACCGGACGGTGAGCTGATATTTTCCCCCCATTAGCGGCTTAAATTCACGGCCATCCAGCTTCAGGGCGCTGACATATTTATCCTGACTCTTCTCGCTGGCACCGATACCCACCGTTGAACGCTGGCGCCACATCTCTTCCAGCAGCAGTTCGCCGCGCTGATTGTAGAAGGCCAGCTGACCTTTAAGGTTCAGCGTCGCGGTAATATTGCCGTTGCGCAGCGTCAGGCTTTCCGCTTCGGCGATAATCTCAGCCTGGCAAGGGGCGGCGGGCAACAGTGCCTGTAAGGCGTCCTCAAAAGCCGGGGAGCAGGTGGCCCTGACGCGCAGGCTGTTTTCTCCCCACGGTTCAATACGCAGGATCTGGCGTTCAAAACGCCATTCGATGCTGTTGGAATGTTGAATCAGCTCACTCATGGATAACGCGTCCTTCTAAACAGGGTGTTTGGCGAGATGGATGGATTGCATTGTGCTGTCGTCGAGCTTATACCAGCGCAGCGTGGCAAACGCGCAGAGTGACAAGACGCCAGGCACGACGGTGAAGAGGGCGATGATGCAGTACATGGCCGTGTTGGTCTGCTCCGGGGCATTGGCAACATAACCGCTTAAGCCCAGCGTCCAGCCAACAATCGCGCCGCTGATCGCCATCCCCAACTTGAGTACGGCGAGGAAAGTGGAGAAGATCACGCCGTCCATGCGTTTGCCCTGTTTCCATTCGCCGTAATCGGCGACGTCCGCCATCATTACCCACATCAGCGTGGTGGTGGCCTGGTAAAGGGTGGAGACGATAAACGTCATGGGCACCAGAATAAGCACCGACTTAGGCGCAAAGAACAGAGCGATGCTGAGTACCCCCGCCAGTACGGAACAGTATCCAAACATCTGCACTTTGCTGACGTTCTGCGTCAGACGTTTGGCCAGCGCGCTGCCTGCGGCTTTCCCGAGAATATGCGCCCCGAGCATCCACATAAAATAGCTTGCGCTACCGAGATAATAAGTGACGAAATACATCATTGCGCCAAGGCGAATAACGCCAAAACCAATGTTGGTTAATACCAGGACGGCGACAATCCGCCATTGGTCGTTTCGTAATAAATCCCGCAGTTCCGCAAGATAATTATTGTGGGTAGCGGGAGCCTTAATACGTTCACGCGTATTGGCGAAGCAGATCCAGAACATGACGACCGCGACGGTCGCCATAATGGCCATTGCCCAGCGGTAGCCCAGTAATTTATCGTCGCCACCTAAAAACTCTGCCAGCGGCATCATAAAGAATGTCGACAGCGCGCCACCCAAAGTGGCAAGGAAAAAGCGATAAGACTGTAGGGAAATTCGCGCATCGTTGTCGGGCGTAATCACCGCGCCCATGGAGCAATAGGGAATATTGATTGCGGTATACATCAGCATCATCAGGGTATAACTGACGGTGGCGAAAATCATTTTACCGTGCAGATCGAGGGACGCCGGCACGGCGTAGGTCAGCAGACAACTTGCGCCAAAGGGCAGCGCCAGCCACAGCATCCAGGGACGGAATTTGCCCCAGCGCGTGCGCGTCCTGTCAGCGATATAGCCCATCGCCGGGTCTATTATGGCATCGGCGGTTCTCGCCAGAAGAAACATGGTGCCCACGAATGCGGCAGGTAGCCCCACCACGTCCGTATAGTAAAACGTCAGAAAAATAATGACGTTATCCAGCCCAATATGGCTCGCCATATCGCCTAACCCATAACTGATCTTTTCTTTACGGGTAATTATCTCGGTCATTGTATTCACCTTGCCAGTGTAAGGTTTATTTTTGAGGTGCTCCGTAAACAGGGTTAACCAGGATGAAAAGGTTAACAATTGCGAGATCTGGCATCGGGGTTACGTAAATTTCTTTTCGTGATACCGGTAACAAATAAAGTATTTAAACAGTGACTTTATACGGAGAAGGATAGTTAACAGCGAATCGTTTCAGCGAAAAAAATCGTCTTTTCGCGGACGCGTCATTGTCATTTAGCTGTCATTGTGGGGGAGTAAAAAAGAGGTAAATGGGCAAAGCAGAGGGCATCATGAACGATCCTATGTTTGTCGAAACGCTAATTATTTCCTCATCATTTTTTATCATCGCGATTATTTTGATTGCTTCCGTGCTGCTGCTGGAAAACGGCTGACCGTTAGCCAGCCGCTGTATTTATTGTTTACGGAACGTCACCAGTTCAGGACGGGCGATACGCAGATAGTCCTGGGTATCCATAATCACCGACTTTTCCAGCAGGCCGGCGTTAAAGGCGATCTCATCGAAGCGCTCAAACAGCAGCGGATCGGCGACCAGCGTCAGATCCGGATGAAAGCTGAAGGGGGGAATGGCGCCGAAAACGCAGCCGGTAAGCGCATCCACTTCTGCCGGACTGGCGAGAGAGGCCTTTAGCCCACCGAAATGGCTGGCCAGCAGGCTCAGATCGGCCTGCCGATCGGCGGCAAGGATTGCCAGAATATGTTTCTTAACGCCGTTGCCTTTTACCTTGCAGACCAGTGCTTTTGCACCCTGCCGGAGATCGGTCCCGCGAATTTCACTGACCGCTTCGCATTTCCCAACGGCCTCATGCGCCACCATGCGAAAGCGCGCCTCCTGCTCGGTTAATAAGCTGATTAGGCGCTGATGGGTCGTCGTCCCGGTCACGTCATCAGACATAACGATTTCACCTGTGATTTGCCAATACGTAGCTTGCTACATTAGCACGGGACGGAGAGGGCTGAAAGAAAACAGCCAGCGGGAGCGCTGGCTGTTGGGTCATGCGTTGCTGGTGGATGACTGTTTCTGGAGCAATTCGCTAAAATCTAAGTGACTGAATTTAATTCGTAAAACTCGTTCCCCAAAACATCCCCAAAATAATTCCCCAAAACTCCCTGTTTAAATCACAACTTTTTTCCATTCTAGACCACGATCATCTCCATACATTACGCTCATTGCTTCGGTTTTATGCCCTAAAAGAGTTTTGACATCTATACCCTGAGCTTTGTATGTTCTTGATGAAAGCGAGCGCTGTTCATGAAACGGCGGAAGGGCAGTGCAATCCTTAGGCCAGGTGATATTTGCTTTATCTCTTGCCTCCTTAAAATATCTTGATATTGTTTTTTCGGGAACGTGAGATCCCGCTTTACCGTAAGCGTGATGCTTAACATGATGGATCAGATAAGGGCTCACTACTCTATCGCGACACTTACTAATAACATCAGCCAGAGTCAACCCGATTGCATCGCACTTTAAATTTAAGGGGATAGCTAACTTCATTCCGGTTTTATTTTGGGTAACATGAAGGTGATTATCCCAAATGTCACTAAACTTCATCTCGACTATGTCACCTATCCTTTGCCCGGTTACTAAAGCCAAAAGCATAGAATTTTGAGCGCAAGGCGGCAAAGAGCCTGCGCTTTCAAAAATCAATTTCCATTGTTCAATGCTAAGTCTGCTTCGTTTCACTTTGGCTATTGGATTTTTTACAGCTAAGGCTGGGTTGTAGCCAGGATCAACCTCGCCAGCATGCTGCGCCTCTTTGAACACGTCGTTTAGTACGCTTCTTATCAGTTGGCCCATTCTGTGCTTTCCCTCTGCCTTATATTCATCAATAATTTTTGCAATGAGTCTTGTATCAACATCCTTCAGGCGAAGGTTTGGCACTCTATCTGCGAGAATCTGCGAACATAATCGTCTGGACTTTACAGTAGGGTTTTTTATCTCACCGTCACGCAACCTTTCCATCTGAATTTCGATGTATTTTTTAATCCACTCAGAAACACGTATACCTTGTTCCTTTTTCCCTGAGCTCTTCATTGCCATATCAATCAGAGCATAAGATTGCTGAGTTTCTTGTTCTGCGGTTATACGGTTCATCTCGATTGCAGCAGCTTTTGCCGCTTCATCATCTGTTCCGAATCCAATAAATGAACCTGTTACAGGGTGGCGATATTGCCAATAAATTTTTGAAGTACGCTTATCTAACTTACAGTAAAGGTTGGGTATTTTGACATTATGTTTTCTGGGGCGAGCTGCCATTTATTGCTTTCTCCACTAACTGGCGGGCCTTGTCTGATAATGATGACGAAATATCAACACTGCCAACCATGCCAACAAAACGAGCATCTTCATCTATAACCCAGCGTCGACCTTGCTTTAAGGCTGGCGGATAAGTCTGTTTGGTCTTTGCTATTTTGTTTAATGCTGAGTTGCTTAATGGATATTTGAATCCATTAGGACCAGATGCCCACTCATGAAGTGTTACTAACTGCCCCATGCGTTTCTCTCCACTTAACCGGCTGCACCCGGTGTTTATTTCTGCAATTTATCCTTCATGCTCTTAACTGTTACCGTAAGCAGATCGATATCAGTAACTTTTCCGTGAACGATTTCAGCTATCCGCTCAACAATAGCGCGGTAGTTTGTTTGTTCGGCTTTACCATAAAGCAGCGATGCCAGAGCAATCTTCATCGCCTCAAGCGCCATCACCGCATCTTCGTTTACTACTCCTGGCACAGCATCGCGCTCTTCTTCAAGCTCAGCGATTGTCTGCTGGAGCCATTCCTTTAAATTAGTGCTCATGACTGCACGCTCCAGTTCATTTAACCCTTCGCGCATGGCGTTTAAAACGCGCTCAAGATACTGATATTCGTGATTCGGAACCTTCGGCCAGCCCGCGTACCACGGGTCATCGCCAAACAGATTTAAAAGCTTTTCACCGACCAGGAAATCACAGCAATTAGCTTTAACATCATCTGCATTTTCGGCCTCGGCCCACATTTCGCGGGCTACATATGCTTCAATTTCCCGCTCCTGACGGAGTTTGATTATTTGTTGCTTAACGAAGTTGAGGTTTGCCTCATTGTCGTCATCAATGGTGCTTTCAAGACGGGGGGCTAAACATCCGATCAAGTAGTCATTGCTGACGCGCTTAATGAAATCCTGAACAGTGTCACCGCCCATAGCAAACCACGCTCCAGTCCATGCCCGCCCGTAGCAGGTGACGGTTATCCGTCCTTTACCAGGCTCATAGTTTTCAATCATCACGCGAACGGGGTCGAGACGTTCAGCGCCGGTTACCGTGTATGCCAGCACATCCATTTTCTCGACTGTAATATTGCTCATTGGGCGGCCTCCTGGCGTAACCAGATGCACACAGCACCGTCTTCAGTATCTTGAATAGAACCGACAAACCAGCCATCACCATCTGGTGATTCTGGCTGCCACGATGAAATGTCATAGCCGTCCACATCGGGATCGATATCATCCTCATCGCGGTACTCCACTTTCCACTCGAGGCCGTTCTTATCCAGCCAGGCGTTGAATTCATCAGGTGAGATAGATTCACGCCCATCGCAAAATTCATCATAAAGCGGGTGAGTCCAGTAACCGTACTGGTCGCGTTCAACCGGAATGGCTGAAATTTTATTGCTCATGATGCTGCTCCTTTGCGAAGTTGGGCGGCGAACTCGCGGGCATCATCACCGCTGATATCTGCATGCATCTCTTTGGCGAACATCTCCACCCCCTGCGCCATTACATCAGCCAGGATAACTTCGGTTGCTGGGGTTTTAACGTCGACTAGCATTCGAACGCTTTCGACATTCTCCGGATCGGTTGATTGCTGCCATCTGATAGTTGCGTCAATCGCAGCTTTAATCCCCGCATTTTCCGCAGCCAGCGCCGCAGCTTCATTACGAACCTTACGCAGTTCCAGAACAGCTACCTGCACTGCATAAGCGAACATAGCAGCAGGGCGGTCACTCACTTTTTCACTGTCTCGTTGCATTTTGACAGCAATAGTCATCAGTTCATCCAGCTGTTCGCCGGTCATTGGTTTATTGGCTGTCATGATTTTGCTCCTGCTGCAATTTGTGTTGCTTAACGAAGTGGGCCACAGCCTTTGACTGGCTGGTCACGATCCCATTAAGGATGACGTTCTTACCGCGATAGATTTGCGCTTTCCCGATCTCATTACCTTCAAGTCTGACGTAAAGAGTTTTCCCTCTGATCTCAGTTTCAGGGACTGGTTGTGACAGGCGGTAAGTTTCACGCGCTTCGGCAATCGCTTTATGTTCGTCCATAATCGACAGCGCCTCGGCCAGTGCACTCCCTTCAAGAGTGAAGACGCCTTCATCACTGATCGTGGCCTGAGCCATCAGCTCAACGAAACGGCGTGCGTTCTTTACACTCAGCTCCGGCGCGATAGAGCTACGGGTTACTTTCGACTTACCCTGAGCAGCCGCTACAGCTTTATCATGTTGGAGTACTTTCCCGGCCTGTTCGCCATACTCCATAACGCGATCAACCGCGACATCGACTGACACAGCACCGGATTTAACCTCCTGCTGAACGTCATGGTTCGCCGTGCTGAGGAGCAGCAGCTTCTCGACGGTGGACACAGACTTATTCACGAGCTTTGCTATCTCGCTGGTGGTCTGGTTAAAGGCGTTATGTAGCTCCTGAATAACAGCTGCCTGTTCCATATCGGATAGCGGAAGCTGGTTATTACTGGTCATGATGCGGGCCAGGCGCTGAACATCGTTACCGTTGAACGGCATGATATGGATGCGGTCTACTGGCTTACCGGCTTCTGCACAACGCGCATAGCAGCGACGCCGACGGTGGCCTTCAACAACCCACACTCCACCTTCATCACGGGCGATAACCTCCAGCGGGGGAACGGAGCCACCGTTCATCAGATAGTTGAAGAGGTCATCATCTGCCTGGCGGGTACGCTCATCATCTTCACGTTTGTTGAAACCTTCCCGCACATGGATTTGGTCAAGGCTGATAAACATCCCGGTATCGGTACGTTTGATGGTCCCGTCACGTGTCATTTGCTTGAATGAGTTAGCCATTAGAGAGCCACCTCATTATTTTGGGAAATGACGACGGTAGACAACTCACGCAGTTCTCGCTGGGCTTCCAGTAAATGCATATTGGTTCTGCTCTTCGTGTGGCGTTCAACAATGCGGTCACACTCTTTGGCCCAGCTTGCGACATCTTCACGCAAGGTGACGTTCTGAGCAGCCAGTTCCTTACGCTGCGCCATCGCTTCACAAAGCGCGACGCTGGTATAGTCCAGGCGGTTAGCCAGTTCGGTCATAATTCCGCGATAAGCTGGCGGAAGGAGAGGGGCGGCCTTACGCGCTGCATCGATCAGCTGCTCCCGGGTCATGCGTGGTTGTAACTCGGTGACGTTCTGTGTGTTCGTCATGGATAGTTTCTCCGTGTTATACGCGCTCTGCACAGCGCTGAATTTTGGTTGCACGAATCCCTCGCCGGTTGGCGACAAAAAATTAAGGGGGTTCGTTTTAGTAAGCACCCAATCAAGGCACTTAGTGAAACGGGCGGCTGCCACCGCCAGTTAGCTTCTCCACAATTGGGAGCGCGTTCTCCTGAGTTGATTTAACGACTACGGCCTCTCAAGTTGAACGCTGAACGCGCTTTCAGTTGTGAAAAGGGGCGGTCGACATTAAGAACATTCAAAACTGCCGACCGCCAAGACTACACACAGCATCTGGTACAGCTACTACGGTTAACACAACTGGAGGCGCACTCCGTTCGTTTACTTATCTGTCATCCACAACCGATAGTTGATGAAGTGCGCTTTCATGTTGTGTGCCGGGATTCCACCGGCTCCCATCTGTTTTTATAGCCACTCAGATATCGTCTGGGCTGTCACCTGATCGCCACGCTGGTGAAACGTCTCTGGCCGTCGTGCTTGCCTGGCTTGCACATTCCGGCTACCCGCTGGATCTGGATACTTGAAGGAATCCCCGGACCGCTGCGGCACATGTGCTATATACCGTACTGCTAACCTACCGATGGATTAAATATGTACCAATAGTTCAATAATGTAAAGTACCAAAAGTACACATTTTGTGTTTTACTACGTAACGTACTGAAATTAAGCGGATTTTAATTGTTTTAATGCCGATTATATGATCAATAAAACACCAAAAGGTGCGCACTAATGGATTTGAGAGATGAAAGGGTGAGCATGATGTTCATGCTATGGGCGGGGCGGTTATGGATTTATCGCTATCAGATCAACCTAAAAACCCGGCGATTAGGCCGGGTAATATCTTAATTATCAGTAGGTTTTGGAGACCATGGTAACTTGATGGTGTCTAATACTGTATCTTTAAACATGTTTTCAAATACTAATTTTGTACAGACGTAAACATAATTCTCAAAGAACCAAGAGTTTTCATTATAGAAATCTTCAGTAACATTTTCATCAAGGTAGCATTCAAAAGTTAACGTCAAGTTAGCTTCTGCTTTGAAGAGCACATCTTCGCCGTCTTCAATGTTCGTTTTGTCACGTGGGAAGCCGATCACTGAAGGTGTGACCTCAATAAATACCCAATTTCCATCTTCATCATTCTGCGGAATCACGCGGTGTTCAGAAAATTTTAAGCTGTATTTCCCGCCCTCAGAGTTGTCATCGTCGTTGATAAAAAGTGAAGAGCCCTCTAAATCGAACCCTTTAAAGCGAATCTTATCAAGCATTAGTGCTGTACTCCGTTATCCACTGAAACTTCCCAATAGGTTTCTTCAGTGCGTCTTGAGGAGAAGAACGAGACTTCCCTCACATCCCTTGGCTTTTCAAAGTGGTAATGAACCTCTTTTCTTCCATTTACCGACTCACTTACGGCCTGTTTTACATAATCATTTAAAGTCATATTTTTTGACTTGGCCGCTAAGTATGCTTTCTTATGGAGCGATTCACCTATACGCACATTGAAGGAACCACTCATTGTCTTATCAGGCGACTTCCCGATCTCTTCACAAGTTGCGAGATAGTCGTCAACGGCCTCTTCAAAGGCAGCACGAAGCTCCGCAACGGTAGCGCCTTCATATGTGACGAGATCATTTATGCATTCGAGCTTCCCATGCATAACTCCGTCTTCAAATGAAATGCTGGAGCTACCATAGTACCCTTTGTATTGCATCAGGTTATTCATGATCATCAATCTCATCTAACAGCAGTTTAACTTCTTCCAAGACATATCTTTTGAGGGTGTTTTCAGGATGTGGCTCATGAAAAATTACTAATTTATCAAGGGCTTGGCTGTAAAATTTGCGTCCTGAACCACGTTTCGCGTTCAAAAGCTTGAAGCCATACTGGCTCATAAGCGCGACAAGTTCATCCCAAGTGAAATTTTTGGGCAACCTATCTAACTTCAACCTTAACTTTTCCTTTCTTCCCACGAAGAATACATCCTCTGTTAAAGATAGTGCAACTGAAATCTAGTTGCAATCTATGCTAACAATAGACAGATTGTTTCAAAGTTTTCCCAGAAAGCACTAGCTAGGCTGACCCTCTGCGTGAACTACTACAGTCTGTTGTATTTTATAGACTCGTGAATCAACGCCTTACCCATGACATAGAACTGATCATGGTTTCCTTCGTTGATGTACCACTTCTCATAAGCTGGGTTATCGGACAGAACGGCTAATTTGTCACCTTGCATCTGAAGACGCTTAACGTGGAAAGTCCTACCGTAAACGAAAGAGTAAACTCCGTCAGTCTGGAAATGTCGCACCGAGATATCCACGAACAACCTATCCCCTGACACTAGCGTTGGGGCCATGCTGTCCCCGCTTACCGTCATCACCTTGACGTCTTGCTGCGGACGATTACCAAAGAGAGAGCGGGCGTGTTCGGTGGTGAACTCGATGGCATAAAGCACCTCAACATAGTCCGAAAGCATGTAATTTCCGGGACCTGCGCTGACAGAAAGATCCAGAACTTCTACACGGTAAACATCGCTGCTCATGTTGGCTTGTCTTTTGATAATTCCGTCCTCAGAAGAATCACCTAGCAGGTAAGTTGCAGACGTGCCAAGAAGAGCTGCCAGATCCTGCAACTTTCCACGCCTTGGTATTGCTTCCCCGTTAAACCATTTACTCACAGCTTTAGGTGTTAGCTTCATTTTCTTGGCAATTTCTGCCTGTCGGCCATGAGTCTGAAAACCAGCTTTTTCACAGGCCAGCGCTAGCCTTTTGGAGAAGTCTTGTCGCGCTCTTTCTTCCTGAACCATGAGTTCAATAATAGGCGTGCTTGCGTGAACTATCAGTTCCGTCATAATATGTACTTTAAGTTCATAAAGTGAGATGCATATGCAAGAGGAAAAACTCCCAACTCTTACCGAAGCAATTAAGGAGATTGGTGTCATTACCATCTCTTCTGCTTGCGGATGTAGTGCTCGTTCCATCTACAAGTGGATGAAAAAAGGATGTCTGCCTCGTACAGATTTTACTGGCGAGACTAATTATGCGGAAAAAATCGCTTTAGCCTCCGAGGGTAAATTCTCAAAGGAATTGATCAAGGCGATTAGTCGTCCCCAAAAGCCTACAGATTCAGCAGTTTGATAGAAACCACAGAAAAGAGGAGATGACCGTGGGTATAGAACCTGAATGGAAAGTTGAGAAGCAGCCAGCCTGGCTGGTGGCAGCAATCAGAAAGACGATTGCGGCGTTGCCTGGCGGGTACGCTGAAGCGGCGGAGATTCTGGACGAAACCCAGAATTCACTCTTTAACCGCCTTCGTGCTGGTGGCGACCAGATCTTCCCAATGGGCTGGGCAATGGTGCTTCAGAGCGCTGCTGGTGTGAGTTACATCGCTGATGCTTTCTCTCGTGAAACTGATAACGGAATTCATGTCCCTGGCGCAGTGCCAGATGATGAAAACGAAGAGATTGGCTTGAAACTGGCCGAGCTGGTGGGCCGACTTGGTGACCTGGTCAATGCTTACCGTCATTACATTGAAGATGGAATAGTTGACCGGAGCGAGTGGCAAAGTCTTAACGATATTGCGTATGAGTTCAGGGTCACCCTCATGACGTTCCTGAACCTTATTTCCCGTGTTTATTGCCTTCCAGAAATGGGTGAGGCCCGCGAGTGTGCAGCTCCGGGCCCCTTGGCGTGTCGTATCAGTGGAGAAACTAACGCATGAACAGTGTAACGGTAAACAACCGTCTCCCGCAACTCCGTGGTATTCCCGTTGTTGGAACATCGTCGTTTCGGTATGAGCGCATGGTATCAGGCCGTTGGGTTCCATGTAACCACAGCAGGGCAATGGCGATTGTGGGTGTCTGGCGTCGGAAGGGGAGAGCGATATGCGAGAACTTAACCGGCGCTTCAGAGATCACTATGGCGTACCCGTGCGCGTCATCAGGTGGGAGCCCGAGACCCGACGCGTTATATACCTTCGCGAAGGGTACGATCATGAGTGCTTCAGCCCTCTTGAGCAATTCCAGCGTAAATTTACAGAGTTAAAGGACGACCATGAGCACTAAATTAACCGGTTACGTTTGGGACGCTTGCGCTTCTTCAGGCATGAAGTTGTCCAGCGTTGCCATCATGGCGCGTCTGGCAGACTTCAGCAGTGATGAAGGGGTTAGTTGGCCTTCCATTGCTACCATTGCGCGCCAGATTGGTGCTGGTGAGAGCACGGTACGCACAGCTATTTCTCAGCTGGAAAAAGACGGTTGGCTGACTCGCCAGCAGCGTCGTAAAGGCAACCGCAATGCATCGAATGTTTACCAGCTCAATGTTTCGAAATTACAGGCAGCTGCCTTTTCTCACCTGTCAGAATCTGACGCGTCAAAATCTGATGCATCAAAATCAGACCCGTCAAAATTTGATGCGTCGAAAAACAGTAATAATGGCAGTTTTCACCCGTCAGAATCTGGTGGGGATCCGTCAGTAAAATCAACTACTGATCCATCAGATAAAAAACCTAATTGTCAGGTTGCGTCGCAACCCGACACTGCATGTGTCAATCAGGTTGATTTGATAACTGGTCAGGCAGTCTTAATCCTCAACCATCTCAATGCCGTTACTGGTAAGACATTCCGCAAGGGGAAAAGCTCCCTGGATAATATTCGCGCCAGACTTCGTGAGAACTTCACACACGATGAGTTGCTGTTGGTTATTGATTACAAGCACGAGCAGTGGAAAGACACGAAATACTACGAACACATGCAGCCAACAACTTTGTTCAGGCCGACCAAGTTCGAAGGATATTTGCAGAACGCGTTGCGCTGGAATAGCAAAGGCCGACCTAAGCGTGAGGACTGGGACGCTGTCCGCAAACAAGATCCATTGAAATTCGGTCAGCCAGACAAAGTCATCCCAGCAGGCTTCAGAGGAGCGAACTCATGAGCCTTCTGAAAGATATTCAAATATTCATCGCTGATAATCCTGGTTTAACGAACAAACAGATCGCAGCTTCAATGCCTCAATACGACGTTCACGCTGTTCAGCGCGGTGTATGCCATCTGGTCAAACTGAATCGCGCAACCCGCCAGCATAACGGCAAGTGCTACCAGTATTTTGCCAAAGCACCGGGTGGCGAGGTTGGCGAGGGGCGTTATGCACTGAAAATCAACCGGGCTGATAAACCAGCTGTACCAGAACAGGAAGAAGCTTTGAATCCGGCTGTGACCACAATGATGGATAAGGCTCAAGGCCTGTTTGAAAAAGGGCTCTACCAGCGTGCGGCCACAGTACTGATGGATGCCTTCAATCGCTCTAAGAACGAAGAGCAGCGGATGAAGATATTGATTGAGCGTCAGCGTTGCCTGAGCATGGCGCCGAAAGTGAAAGCACCCTCTGATGCATGGTGTCTGGCTGGCCGAGCGAGGAATGTCTGATGATCCACTACCACGGAGGACCAATCACACCGGACACATGCGCGCTGAAGGCATGGAAAGGCAGGCACGCTTTCATCTCCTTCGCTAACCCCGGCCAAATAGCCCTGGCCAGCGAAGTCACCCAGTCTTTCGCGCTGGATAACGGCGCATTCAGTTTCTGGACAAAGAATCGTGTTGTTGACTGGAGCGAGTATTACCGCTTCGTTGAGCGCTGGGGTAACCATCCTCGTTTCGGGTTCGCTGTTATTCCAGACGTTATCGGCGGCACCAGTGAAGAGAATGACGCTCTTATTGCTGAATGGCCTCACGGGAAAGTCGTAGGAGCGCCGGTGTATCACTTTAACGAGCCAGACGAGCGCTTTATTCGTTTGTGTCATGAGTTCCCGCGCGTTTGTATCGGCAGCATGGGCGAATATGACGCCAAGCGACCAAGAGCGTGCCGGGCGAAACTGCGCGACCTGATACGTCACGTAGTCGATAAAAACGGCTACCCAATTACGAAGCTTCATGGCCTTCGCATGCTGAATAAAGATATTTTCACTCACATCCCGCTGTCGTCAGCTGACAGCACCAACGTTGCGCGCAACATCGGAATAGATAAGTCGTGGGATAAATCAGCCTACGCGCCAGCCAGCAAAGAAACCCGCGCGGCGGTGCTGGTTGAACGCATTGAATCATTTAACTCCGCAAGTTCATTGAATTACGACGCAGAACGCGATCGGTTCACGCCACAACTTGCTTTTGAGGTGTAACGCGATGACCGGGAAATACTCACTCATTTATGCCGACCCAGCCTGGCTTTATGACAACAAAGCCAGTAACGGTGCAGCAGAAGATCACTACGACACGATGAAACTGATCGACATGAAGCGCTTGCCGGTTTGGGACCTGGCTGCCGATGATGCAGTTCTGGCTATGTGGTTTACCGGAACCCATACCCGAGAGGCTATCGAGCTGGCTGAAGCGTGGGGCTTTAAGGTCCGCACGATGAAGGGCTTTACCTGGGTAAAGTTCAACCCACTGGCAGAGAAGCATATCAACAAAGCACTTCAGGCAGGCCGTGTGGAAGATTTTTACGACTTCCTCGACCTGCTGAACGCACAGACACGCATGAACGGCGGTAACTACACCCGAGCCAATACCGAAGACTTGTTGATCGCCACCAGGGGGAATGGACTTGAACGCAAGTGCGCCAGCATCAAGCAGGTTATTTACAGCCCACTCGGTGAGCACAGCCAGAAGCCAGCAGAGGCCCGTTTCCGCCTGGAGAAGCTTTACGGTGATGTTCCACGCATCGAACTATTCAGCCGTTGCGGTGCACCTGGCTGGGACCACTGGGGAAATCAATCTGAATCACCAGCTGTTGAGCTTATACCGGCAGTTGCCGTTCCCATGAAAAAACTACAGGAGCGCGCCGCATGAAACCTGAATTAACGCTGCGTCAGAATGAAGTGTTTGAAGCTATCAAGATTCACATCGAAAAGGCTGGCTTTCCACCTACGATGCTGGAGCTTGCCGGATTAATTGGCTGCGCATCGCCGAATGCTGCTGTAGAGCATGTGAAGTCACTTAAGAAAAAAGGTTACATCACTGTTGCTCCTGGTGCTGCCAGGGGCATTACCGTCGTCAAAACGGAATGGGATGCAGATCCAGTGACGATTATCAAAGACCTGCTATCCGGTGGAGATAAGGCCAGAGATAACGCTGTTGAATGGCTGAAAAAACAGGGACTGACGTTATGAAACTGGTGCTCCCGTTCCCACCGAGCGTAAACACATACTGGCGAGCCCCGAATAAGGGGCCGTTAAAGGGCCGCCATTTGATCAGCGCCAAAGGCAGGGCATATCAAAGCGCGGCCTGTGTAGCCATTGTCGAGCAGCTTCGCTTTCTTCCCAAACCTTCAACGGCACCTGCTGACGTTGAAATTATGTTGTACCCACCAGACGAACGCCGCCGCGACATCGACAACTACAACAAGGCTCTGTTTGATGCGCTTACGCATGCTGGCATTTGGGAGGATGACAGCCAGGTGCAGAGAATGCTGGTGGAGTGGGGGCCGAAAGTGCATGGAGGAAGGGTAGAAATATCGATAACCAGACATCAACCAACAATGGGGGGAATTGGGTGAGAGCCATACTGACGCCTGAAATTGCGCCGATGTCCGGGGTGGTTCTGTTCCGCCCTGGTACCGAACTGCTCTGGCTATTCCGTCAGGGAAGGGTAGTTATTGAGCCACCATCCGAAGCCATACAGCATCTGCCATCTGGATTAATCCCTGAAGCCCACCAGCCCCTGACTGACGATGCCAACATGCAGGCTATTTTCGTTAACGAGAGGGTCATTCAGCGAGCTGGTGGATTGAGTAGCCTTGATGCCTGGCTGGAGAGAAAATTTGAATGTCAGTGGCCTCACACTGACTGGCATGCCAGTGACTTTACGGTAATGCGCCACGCTCCGGGGAGCATTCGTCTTTGCTGGTCGTGTGATAACCATTTACGTGAGCAAACCACTGAAAGACTGGCAGGAATTGCCATGCAGAACCTGGTAAAATGGCTGCTGGGAAGGGTAAATATTGATTTAGGTTTCAGCCCTGAACACACTCTTTCGCTTCCTGAGTTCTGCTGGTGGATGGTACGTAATGATCTGGCTGACCTTGTTCCTGAATCTGTGGCGAGTAAAGCACTCAGAATCAAGCCAGAACAGCACAGTTCAGTGATGAGGGAAAGCGACATTGTCCCGTCATTACCGGCTACGCAAATCTTTCAGGAGAAGGCAAAGAAGATAGTGGCGGTGAAGGTCGATCCTGAAACGCCGGAATCTTTCATGCTGAGGCCAAAGCGCCGACGCTGGGAAAACGAGAAATACACCCGCTGGGTGAAGTCGCAGCAGTGCAGTTGCTGCAATAACCCGGCAGACGACCCCCACCACTTGATAGGACACGGGCAGGGTGGAATGGGTACTAAGGCGCATGACCTGTTTGTGATACCGCTGTGCAGAGCGCATCACGACGAGTTACACGCTGATCCCGTGGCATTTGAAGCGAAATACGGCGACCAGTTAACGCTGCTGTTTCGGTTTTTAGATCGTGCGCTGGCAATCGGCGTACTGGCGTAAGTGGAGACGCAAATGATCAATCCTTCAGAAGTAGGTAAATCCGGCGAGTTGGTTCGCCTTCGCACTCTAGAAAGTATCTGGGTGCAGGGAAAGCTCCGCATGTGGGGTCGCTGGTCTTATATCGGTGGTGGCTCGGGCGGAAACATGTTCAACCAGTTGCTGGCTTCCGGGAAAATAACCAAATCCGCTATCAACGATGCGCTGCGCCGCATGAAGAAATCCGGCATCACCAAACCCGAGCTGGAAGCATACCTGCGTGAAATCCTCGACAGTAAAAACAAAACTGGCCTGGCGTTCTGCTCAGACGAGGAGGGGCTCAAGATTGACGGCGTTATTGCTGCGGTATTGATGAACGAAGAATACCGTGGGCTGTATGGCGTGATTGTTGATCGTCATCGTCTGCGTAAAAGCAAACTCCAGATGGCTAAAGAACTTAATTCAAAACACCCCGACTGGACCCCTATTACATGCCGTCGTCGCATTGATACATGGGTAAGTCTTGCAGAATCGATCCTGTACTCACCACTCTGTGACGCGTTCGGCACAAATGGCGACAGATTTAAGTTGCAGAGTGAGCAAGAAAGTGCTTAAATTGTGTTAGGCTCGGGACAGTAAAGCGTTCTGAGCAATAGAACGAGTCATAAACCCGCAAGCAATGCGGGTTTTTTGTTATGATGACCTTTTAAATTCATTAAGGTCTCGTCATGTGGTTAGGCATACCATTCCTATACGTTCATGAGCGTTTAGCAGATACAATCAGTATTGATAAAATTGCTACAGTTTCTGTAGACTCTTCATTCTCATGGGAAACCATAATTGCAGCTTTCATTAGCGGCTTGGTTCCCGCTTTAATTTCTTTATATGTTATCCGGCAAAATAATGAATCGGTTAGATATCAGCAAAGCCGCGAAGACAAAAGGAACTATGCAGCCCATGTTAGGCTTAACGTCAGTGAATATGCATATCAGCTCACGAAAGTAAAAGAGTTACATTCTGAATGGATAGATGAAGGGATTAAAAGTGTTAGCTATAAACGCCCTGAAATTGAAAAAAATATGTCGGCTGCTTTACTTGAGCTTGAGAAATTTAAAGTAAGTTTGCTTATATCAGTACTTGAAGATGAAAAAGGATTGGCCTTTAAAAAATCAATAAATGACATTCAAAGTTATCTGTCAGAAATAATCATAAAGAAACATGCAAGTATAAATGACTCAAGGAACTGGGTTGGTAGATATTCTGATTTTATATCTGACGCTAATAAATATCTTAATAACTGACCATTCAATCGATTAACACATAAGCCACGTTTAGTGGCTTTTTTTATCCCCTCGTTCTGAGAGGAATCACGGCAATAAGAGGGGGCTAAATGTCCGCAGAACCGATATCTGCTACGGCAACTGCTGGTGTTGCTGCCGGAACTACCGGGATCACCTTCGCCACGATGTTTCCAGAAGCTACTCCAGCCGTAATGCTTTGTTCACTTGCTGGGGCCGCTCTTTACGTTTTGAGCAGTGAAGATCATAAGCTCTGGAAGCAGATACTGTTTGCGCTTATCTCATTTATCGGTGGGGTTTACTGCGCCGGAACAGCATCTGAAATCATCGCAGCGCTTATCAATGCGGCATTAAGTCACCTTTCTCCGCCAGTTGCCGTGAAAGTATCTCCAGCCATTGGCGCGCTGGCGGCCTCAACGGTTTCTGTCACCGTCCTGCTTCGTGTTCTTAAGCGCTCGAAGACAGGAGACTTACCCGGATTGAAGGGGGAAGAATGACGTGGCAAACACTGATCCTGAACATTAATGCTGTTGCATGCATCCTGATAACCATACGCCTGATGTTCTTCAGAAAGCGGAGCCTACGCCGACGCCGTCTGATGGAATTTTTGGCGTATGGGCTGATTCTCGCACCAGCGTTTACTGCTTTCCGAATCTGGCATGGTGATTACGTGCAGGTTGATTACGGAGAGTTGGTCGTCAATCTCGTTGTCTGCATAGCCGTATGGCGAGCGCGCGGCAACATCGCAAGAATCGCAGGGGAAAGCACAACGTGAACCAATCACAATTTCAAAAGGCGGCTGGGCTAAGCGCCGAGTTAGCTGCGCGCTGGTTTCAGCCAATCAGTGATGCGATGGAACAGTTCGGCATCACCAAGCCGGTAGACCAGGCCATGTTCATTGCTCAGGCTGGGCACGAATCAGCAGGTTTCACTCTGCTGGTGGAGAGCTTCAACTATCGCATTGCAGGACTGGTTAACTTCATCCGTGCGGGACGCCTCACGGCAGACCAGGCTAACGCGCTTGGGCGTCGTCCTGAAGAGCGAACATTACCGATCGAGCGACAACGCGCCATCGCGAACCTGGTATACAGCAAGCGCATGGGTAACAACGCTCCCGGCGACGGCTGGTTATACCGTGGGCGTGGGCTTATCCAGATTACTGGCCTCAACAACTACCGTGATTGCGGCAACGGCCTGAAGGTTGATTTGGTCAAGCAGCCTGAGCTACTGGCCGATGATGTTTATGCAGCCAGAAGCGCTGCTTGGTTCTTCGCTACTAAGGGATGCCTGAAATACTCCGGAGACCTTATGCAGGTGACGAAGATTATCAACGGCGGCACTAACGGGCTGGAAGACCGTCGTGCTCGCTTCGGTCATGCCAAAACGGTCCTGGTGTGAGGTTGATATGGAATTCGAAACGCTTATCGCTATTGCTGCGCTTGTTATGGCTGCTATCGCTGGTGCCTTTGGGATTGGTCATTCACGCGGCACAAGCAAAGCCGAAGCCAAAGCCGACCAGCAGCGCACTGAAGATAACGCAGCTGCAACGGTCGCAGCAGCGGAACGCCGGGTAGAGGCAACTAAAGAGGCCAGCAATGTACAGCAGACTGTTAACCATATGCCTGATGACGATGTTGATCGCGAGCTGCGCACAAACTGGACCCGTAAGGGTTGAGGTAGTGGACACGGCTTGCGACTGGGTTAAACCCATCTACGGAACGGACCACGACTGGGATGTACTGGATAAGCAGACGAAGCGCGACATCCTGGCGCATAACAAAGTGTGGCAGGTGAACTGCCACGAGTAAGTAAAATCTAAAACAAGTCTATGTTAACCGGCGTTTGCTAGAGTATAGGAAAATGTTATTGTGTTACTTATTTGTCAATGGAAGCCAACATGGACTTTTTTTACATAGCAACTAAATCGCAAAATTCTTGGGTTCGACATAAACCAATAGCTGTGGGCGATTTAGTAAGTACGACTTTCCCAAATCCATTTTTTAACTATTTTCTTAATTCAAGCATCCCACCTATCCCAGTTGATGTTGATGGTCAGCTAGTTAATTATACCAGAATGCAGTGGCTCTATGGATTGAAGGCAGGAACTATAACTACGGGCACATCTGCACAGCTAATAGCTACCGTAGGCCAAGAAATGGCCATGCATTTTTGTAAATACACAAGAGAGCTGATTTGGGAGGCGGTTCGGGTAGAAAACTACTTGGATAAGCCTTCTAGACAAAAATGTCTTTGGGTTTCTCAAGGTGAAGACAACCTGAACTATTGGATATCACAATTGGGGCTAGGTAAAAATCAGGCTGTTTTCCGTGTCGACTTGGAAGGGAAAACACATGAGGCAAGTGATGAACACCTAATGAATGATGATATTCCTTACGATCTTGCTTTAGAAAAAGCACATAAGTATTGGAAAGGGGAAATCAGTAATCCATTAGCCAAAGAGATTCTTTTTGAAGGGAAGATGAGGGTTTTGGAACAAGTTTCATAACCGCCTACAGGCGGTTGTTTATTTTACGGATAAACCAAATGAGCAAGTAAAAAGGATAGGCCAAAGTCGTTAAGTAATGCAGCATACATGATGTTGCCCCGAGTCGCGTAATGACGAGCAGCTATAGCAGAACGTTATAAGGGTAAATAAAGGGACATACTCCGGTAAAGCAGCGCGAACGCCAGACGCGCACCGGTTATAAGCGGCGATGAAGCGACAGCAACTCAAGGGCATGAGCGTGGCCACTCCGGGTAGTGGCAGCCATTACAACGCCCACCTGCTGGTGGGCTTGATAATAGTTATAAGATTAAGCGGATGAATCAATCAGCTGATTATCTTGCGCATCAAGATTTCTTCCTGCTCGTTAAGCCTGGCATACTCGCTTATTTGTTTAATAAGTGACTCTTTGTTATTAGACATCATGGATGAAACATAGCAGCCAGTTCGCCATTCGAAAAAGCTCACCAAAAATAAGGTTGATGCTGTTGAATGCTGATAATGTATTGAGAGGTGATTGCAAATTTTTTTCGTTACCATGGAGTTAGTTTTTACTTAATGCAAATTACCAGGATTTATAATGCTTTATTGATATGAGCTATATGGATACTTAACGGTTGCTAAAAGAGAATTTAGCACCACTAAAAATAGTAGGAATAATCTTACGTTGTTGTTGCTGTTGGCACAATATGGATAATAACTTTGCCTAAACAAAACAATAGCAACCGATGAAAATTCACTTTATTACAATCGCCTTGCTGGCGACGATTTCTTCGCCATCCTACGCAGCGTTTCAGGAAAGAGAATACAATACCTGGTATCAAAAAGATGCTGTACTCTACGACATTACCCAGACCTCAGAGGGATTGCCTGTCATGATAAGCATCTCTCAACCGGGGAGGGAGTCAGCTAATATGCTCGTATCCTATATGTCCGATGGTGGTTGTGGAGATAAGAAGGTGCGGCTTAATGCTAACGGGAAGGATGTGCCTGCAACTTACACCTGTGTATCAGTCGGAGCAGACAGGATTGAACACTTTTCAGTGAATGATGCAAGCAAGGTCAATGAGATGGTTAACCACCTCAAGTCAGATTTCACTTTGTTGCTTCAGAACGATATCAAGGTCTGGGCTGCTAACATAAAGACGCCGAAGTATGGCTTAGCACCAAAATTTTAAATCTCAAAATTTAACCGCCTGATGGCGGTTTTTTATTTTCAAAATTTGCGCATCAGAGGATAAATATGCAGGTCACTATTGACGGTGTTTCGTTTGTTCCTGCCTGCGCTTCAGCGTCACGGATTGGCATTGCCATAGCTACCCACAACCGGCCAGACATTTTAAAGCTCGCCATTGAGCAGCACACCAAACATCTTCCCATCGGTGCGCTGGTGGTGGTTATCGACGATGGCTCTAAACCTGCCGCAGTAGTGCCTGACGGCGTGCAGTTGCTTCGCCACGAAACATCACTCGGCATTGTCGCTTCGAAGAACGCCAGCCTGTCAGCCCTGATGGATGCCGGATGTGAGCATCTCTTCCTGTGGGACGATGACGCCTGGCCCATCGCTGATAACTGGCACTTGCCTTACATCGAATCACCCGAGCCACACCTGGCTTACCAGTTTCTCGATCTGGCAGGGACGAATAAGTTGAAGGATATGGCGGTCCTGTACCGGGATGATAAGCACATCGCTTACACCGGGCAGCGCGGCGTGATGCTGTATTACCACCGCAGCGCCATAGAGAAGGTTGGCGGTTTCGATCCCGTTTACGGTCGCGGCATGTACGAACACAGTGACCTCGCGCTACGTATCCATAACGCTGGCCTGACGACATGGGCTTACGGTGATGTGGTCGGTTCAGAAAAACTGATCCATTCTCTCGATGAGCATGAAGCCGTAGAGCGTTCGGTACCGCGTCCCGACCGACAGGCGCTGGTGGAACGTAACGTGAAGATCCACAACGAACGGCGTGATGCCGGGTTTACTGGTTACGTTGAATACCGCCAGCAGCGCGACGTGGTTATCACAACGCTGCTCACCAGTCAGCCTGACCCGCAGCGCGGCACGAAAATGGTGGCTTCGCCTGACATGCTGAGCAAATGGGCGGCCTCGCTTCGCCAGTGTGGGCGTATAGCGCTGGTAGATGAATTACTGACGGCCCCGGCAGATGTTGAGCTGTATCTCGTACCTGACGTGAAGATGAATGTCTACTTCCGTCGCTGGCTGCACATCTGGCAGCACCTGCGAGAACACACTGAATACCGGTTCGTATGGTGTACTGATGGTACCGATGTCGAAATGCTTCGCGCGCCGTGGGAAGAAATGGAAGCCGGAAAGGTGTATGTCGGTTCAGAACCGAAGACCTACGCCGACACCTGGGCAAAGCAGAATCATCCGGAGCGCATCTATCAGGAGTTTATCGAAGCGCACCGCAACGATGTGATGCTTAACGCTGGTCTGCTGGGTGGCACCCGCGCTGATGTAATGGCGTTCGCTCACGGCATCATCCGTCTTTACTACCGGATCGAGAGTTATCGTTTCTGGAAGAAAGAACAGGTTGGCGCCGCGGTGGGTGACATGCTGGCGTTCGGTATTGTCGCGCAGTCATTCGCTGACAGGTTGGTCACCGGCCCTCTGGTACATACCGTTTTCAAAACTGATGGCATCGGCAAAGAAAATGCTTGGTGGCGCCATAAATAACAGGAGTTCTTATGATTTCATATGAGGTTGAGTTTCCGACTCAAAAATCGTTTAGCTTAAAAATAAACGGTTACTCTTCAGCGGAGGGACTGGACTGTAAAACGGTTGAGTCTATTGGCGGTGACGTCAAAGTACAACTCGATAAGAAGACAATGCTGACTGTACCTTACCGTGAAGATATTTCGTCAGACTTCACTCTGGAAGGATATAAGGCGAGAGCAGTAATCTATGCGGAAGGTATTGTAACTAAGATTGTATTTGCGGCCCAAATGCAGGCCGCAGAAAGCATTCAAGAAGATGATAAAATGAAGGATCGCCTTCTTGATACAGTTGCTATTTTAACGCGCGATTCACTGCCTTGATTGCCATTTCAAATGCGTCCTTTGTGTGGGGATCATTTCTCGCATCGCTATCAGGAATTTTTGCTTGAGCCTTTTGAAGGGATTCCAGCAGCTTTTGCGATGGTTTTGTATTGGGAGATAAAGAGTCAATTAATCTTAATACATTAGTTAGCATAAGCCCTGTCATGACTTCGTGTGTCAGCAGCTTTTGCTTCTGATTGGCATTTTCTTCTTCAAGTTTGCGAATGCGTGCCTCGAAGCTTTCTATGCGTTGTTCGTTAGACATAATATTTCCTTATTCAGAGGTAATCAGCCATCCCTCCGCAACAGAGTGCGTCAGTGTCTCACCACTGACGGGCTGAACACATACTTTAACCAGGGTTAAAGCGAAGCGATAGCCTGAGACACAGACAGTAGCCGCCATCGTGCGGCTTTTTTATTGGAGATTCGCTGGTGGCTGAAGACATAAAGTTTGTGGTGGTCGGCCATGTCTCTCGCATAGTTCATGCACAACGTCTTGCTGCGCTGCTTGATGCTCATCTGCTTATTGATGACGGTAACCACGGAGCTAACTGGAATCATCGCCGAGCGCTTGAATGGGCTGCCTGCCAACCCTGCCGGGTAGTGGTGTGTGAGGACGATGCGCTTCCTGTTGCTAGTTTTACTGAATTGATGGATGAGTGGTTTGCTCGTTTTCCCGAGGCGCTAGTGAGCTTTTATCTCGGTACCGGCCGCCCGCCACAGTATCAAATGCAGATAGCCGAACGGCTGATAGTTGCTGATAAGACTCGCACAGACTTCATCACTTTGCCGCGACTGATACACGGGGTTTGCTATAGCGTACCTCCTCAGCATATTGAACGAGTCCTTTCTCGATGGGACAGCAGCAAGCCTGCCGATTATGCCGTTGGTGATGCCTATGGCGGGGCTGTGGTTTATCCGTGTTACTCGCTGGTGGATCATGCTGATGGTGAGCCTGTTGAGCGTCACCCTGACTCAGTGCCACGTACAGAACGCCGTCGGGCGTGGAGGTTACATGTCTAAGCTCACAACGTTAAAACCACGCCTGAAAGTCATTGAGACGCGTCGCATCAAACCGGTTTACGGTGAGCAGCGCCGCATAAGTGGAAGTGCAAGGGTGAGTTTGAAGCGCCGCATCTATGCGCGTGACAGTGGTCACTGCTGTATGTGTAATCGGGTTGTTGATTTGACTGACAGTGAACTCGACCACCGCATCGCGCTTCAGTTCGGTGGCGATAACTCGGAGCGCAACCTGTGGACTCTCTGCACTGAATGTCATGCAGGTAAGTCTGCACGTGAAGCCGCCACCGGTCAGCCAGATGAACAAGCGCTGAAGCATAAGGTGCCTGAAGGCGGTCAGGAGTCAGGGTTTGTAGGGCTCTGACCCCTGCCAACTCCTGTGGGGGGGTATCATCCAGAGTAAACATCGATCGCCCTGGACACCGCCCCCCCTCTCATTCGCAGAAAAAATCCCCCTCTGGAGGGTGTAAACATGTTAACAGCGCAGAAGCGGAAATATGCTCTCGCGCTGATGTCCGGGATGTCTCAGAAGGATGCGGCAATAAAGGCGGGATATTCTGAAAAATCCGCGCGTTCCAAGGGGTCGCAGCTTGCTAAAGACCCGGAGGTCATCGCGTTTATTGAGCGGAAAAAACGAGAAAAAGTTGAGGTGGATGACGAACCTGCGTATCGCAGGAATGTTTATACCCCAGCAGTAAACACTCCTGAAGAAAAACGACCTCCTGCGGCATCGTCCGCCGGTGAGTATGAAGACCCTCTCGACTTCCTGAAATCGGTTATGAACAACGTTGGTTACGAAATCGAAACCAGGAAAGATGCTGCAAAGGCCATGCTGCCTTATATGCATCAGAAGAAAGGTGAGGGCGGTAAGAAGGATGCAAAAGCTGAGGCTGCCAAAAAAGCGGCCAATAAGTTCGCAATTCAGCAGCCGCCGAAACTGGTGGTTAACAATCGCGGGAATACATGATGCCGGAGTGGACAACTGCCTGCCCTGACTGGGCGGAGCGCCTGAAGAAAGGCCTGTCTATTATTCCTGCCCCGATTTACCCGGAGCAGGCTGAAATAGCCCTGAACGTTTTCAGGCAACTGAAAATCGTTGATGCTCCAGGATCGCCAACTTTCGGTGAGTCCTGCGCACAGTGGGTTTTCGATCTCGTTGCCGCGCTGTTCGGCTCCTATGATGCCGAAACCGGCCGCAGACACATTACAGAAGTGTTTGTACTGATCCCCAAAAAAAACTCCAAATCTACGCTGGCCGCCGGGATAATGATGACGGCCTTGCTGCTCAACTGGCGTCAGGCTGCCGGGTACACCATCATCGCCCCGACTGTAGAGGTGGCGACAAACGCCTTTAACCCGGCGCGCGATATGGTAAAGCGGGATGATGATCTGGATGACCTCTGTCAGGTGCAGACACACATCAGGACCATCACCCACAGGGGAACGGACACGACGCTGAAAGTGGTGGCCGCCGATCCCAACACCGTATCGGGGATTAAATCTGTCGGCACGCTCATTGACGAGTTGTGGCTTTTTGGCAAGCAACATAACTCCGAAGATATGCTGCGCGAGGCAGTCGGTGGCATGGCATCACGACCGGAAGGCTTTGTGATGTACACAACCACGCAGTCCAACGAACCGCCTGCTGGTGTGTTTAAGAAAAAGTTACAGTACGCCCGTGACGTTCGCGACGGAAAAATTCACGACCCGCATTTTCTTCCGGTGATATTTGAGCATCCACCGGAAATGGTTGCCAGCGGAGAGCATCTTCTTCTGGATAACCTCGCGATGGTTAACCCCAACCTGGGTTACTCCGTTGACGAGCAGTTTCTTTACCGCGAATACAACAAAGCGAAAGAAGCCGGGGAAGAAGACTTCCGTGGCTTTATGTCCAAGCACGCCAACGTTGAAATCGGTCTCGCCCTGCGCGCTGACCGATGGGCAGGGGCGGATTTCTGGGAGCAACAGGCAAGGCGCGTCACTTTTGAAGATATTCTGCGCCGCTCTGAGGTGGTCACAGTTGGTATAGATGGCGGTGGTCTCGATGACCTTCTTGGCCTGGCCGTTATCGGGCGCGATCGCCAGACTCGCGAATGGTTATGCTGGTGTCATGCATGGGCGCATACCATCGCCCTGGAAAGACGAAAGAGCGAAATTTCAAAATTAAAGGATTTTGAGAGGGCCGGTGACCTGACGATCGTTAAGAGGGTGGGCGAGGATGTTGAGCAGGTTGCAGAGTATGTCAGCCGGATTTATGAAGCCGAACTGCTGGACAAAATCGGGATTGACCCTTCTGAGGTCGGGCAAATTCTTGATGCGCTCAGTGAGGCAGGCATTCCTGATGAGGCTGTAACCGGGGTCAGCCAGGGCTGGAAACTCGGCGGCGCCATTAAGACTACCGAGCGAAAGCTGGCTGAAGGTGTTCTGCTTCATGGTGGTCAGCTTCTGATGGCATGGTGCGTAGGCAACGCCCGTGTAGAGCCGAAAGGTAACGCCATACTCATCACCAAACAGGCCAGCGGGAAGGGGAAAATTGACCCTCTTATGGCCACATTCAACGCCGTTACGTTAATGGCGCTTAACCCCGAACCGGTCAAAAAAGACTACCAGGTATTTTTCGTTTAACACACACGTCAGTTAATTGCCCGCGCATGCGGGTTTTTTCATTTCTGGAGGCCAGCAAATGACGCTTAAACGCGCCTGCACCCTCATGACGGTGAAGTCGGTAAATGAGGATGAGCGGATTATCACCGGCATCGCCTCAACACCGTCTCCCGATCGTGACGGTGACATTATGGAGCCGGAGGGGGCGAAATTCCGCAGCGATACGCCGTTCCTCTGGCAGCACGACCGCTCTCAGCCTATTGGCACCTGCACGCCAAAAATGGTGAAAGAGGGGTTGCAGATCACAGCAAAGCTCGTGAAACCAACCCCTGACATGCCATCCCAGTTAATCGCACGTCTTGATGAAGCGTGGGCTTCGATTAAGACGGGGCTGGTACGCGGCCTGTCGATTGGGTTCCGCCCAATTGAGTATTCCTTCCTGGATGAAGGCGGTATTCGCTTTTTGTCCTGGGACCTGCTTGAGGTCTCGGCGGTGACCATTCCGGCCAATGCCGAATGCTCCATCCAGACCGTTAAATCTTTCGATCGCCAGTTTCTCGCCGCGTCAGGCAATGAGAAACCGGTAGTGAAAACTTCTAAAACCGCTGGCGCTACAGCACCCAAAACCAAAAAAGGAAACATTTCGATGAATATCGCAGAACAAATCAAGAGCTTTGAAGCGAAGCGTGCAGCGCTGGCCGCATCACTTGATGAAGTGATGTCAAAGGCGGCTGAAGAGGGACGCACCCTGGACGCTGAAGAAGAAGAGAGCTACGACAACACATCCGCAGAAATTAAATCAGTTGATGCGCACCTCAAACGACTGCGCGACATGGAAAGCAATCTGGCATCGACTGCAAAACCGGTATCTAAAGCTGCTGGTGGCGAATTCACCACCGTGAAGGCAAACGCGCCGGGGATCATTCGCGTTGAGCAAAATCTGGAGAAAGGTATCGCCTTTGCCCGTTTTGCCAAGGCACTGGCGGCGGCAAACGGCAGCCGTTCTGAAGCGCTGGAAATTGCACGTAAGCAGTACCCGGATGATGCGAAACTTCACCATGTGCTGAAAGCCGCTGTTGGTGCTGGCACAACGACCGATCCTCAGTGGGCTGGTGCGCTGGTGGAGTATCAGGAATACGCAAATGATTTTGTTGAATTCCTCCGCCCGCAGACCATTATCGGTCGTTTCGGTCAGGGTGGTATTCCTGCCCTGCGTCAGGTCCCGTTCAACATTCGCATTCCGGCACAAACTTCCGGCGGATCTGCAAGCTGGGTAGGTCAGGGTAAGGCCAAGCCGCTGACCAAATTCGACTTTGAGTCCATCACGTTCAGCTTCGCCAAAGTCGCAGCCATTGCGGTGCTGACCGATGAGCTGATCCGGTTCTCCAATCCGGCAGCTGATGCACTGGTGCGTAATGCGCTGGCAGAAGCGGTCATTGCACGCCTGGATACGGACTTCATTAACCCGGCGAAAGCTGAAGTTGCTAACGTCTCTCCGGCCTCAATTACCAACGGTATTGTGGCTGTTCCATCAACCGGCGATCCGGATGCAGATGCTGAAGCGGCATTCGCTCAGTTTGTCTCCAATAACCTCCAGCCAACTGGCGGCGTGTGGATCATGTCCAGCACCAACGCGCTGGCACTGTCCATGAAGAAAAATGCTCTGGGTCAGAAAATGTATCCGGAAATGACCCTGCTTGGCGGCACATTCCAGGGGCTTCCGGCTATCGTTTCGCAGTACGCCGGAAGCAATCTTACCCTGCTGAACGCGCCGGATATTTATCTGGCTGACGACGGTGGTGTGGCAGTGGATATGTCACGTGAAGCCTCTCTGGAAATGGAAAGCGATCCTACTGGCGACAGCGTCAGCCCAACCGGAACGGAGCTGGTTTCCATGTTCCAGACGAACAGCGTGGCTATCCGTGCCGAGCGCTGGATCAACTGGAAGCGTCGCCGCACGGCAGCGGTGGCGGTTATTTCTGGTGTGAACTACGGCTCTAACCAGGGAAGCTAACGCGAAAGGAGGGCGGGGGAAACCCCGCCATATGCATGGCAAAAATCAGATATCTGCAACGCACACATGACTCTGTTACGGGAGACGTAAAGACCGTGGACGATCGGTGCGCAAGGGTGCTGGTGCTGCTTGGCAAGGCTGAATATTTCACCGAGGTAACTACCAGGGTGAGGAAGAATAAGCGTAGAGCGGAGAACGGCTAATGTGGAATCCTTTCCGAAGTAAAGAGGGGCAAGTCAAAAATCTACAGCAGCCTGTTGTCAACCGCGGGGGCTGGACACCGATGTTCAGTTATGTCCACGAACCCTACGCCGGGGCCTGGCAGCAGAATATGGAAATTAAGCCCAAAACGGTTCTCTCCTATTATGCTGTGTTTTCCTGCATATCTCTGATCGCAAGTGATATCGCTAAAATGCCTCCGCGCCTGATGAAACAGGATTCAAATGGCGTTCGGAGGGAAATTAAAACCGGAAAGATAGCCTCGCTGTATTCCAGGCCAAATGCCTTTCAGAACCGCATCCAGTTCTTTGAGCACTGGCTGAATTCCAAGCTGTGCGAAGGTAATACCGTTGCGCTCAAGATCCGGAACAATCGCGGTGAGATAACCGAGCTGAGGCTGCTGGACTGGAACAAGGTTACGCCGCTGGTAGCTGATGATGGCTCTGTCTTCTACCAGATCAATCCGGATAACATGGCCGGTATTGAATCATCTGTGACTGTACCGGCACGAGAGGTTATTCACGATCGGTTCAACTGTCTGTTCCATCCCCTTATTGGTCTTTCCCCGATTTATGCTGCTGGTCTGGCTGCAATGCAGGGTCACCATATTCAGGAAAGCTCAGCGTACTTTTTCCGCAATGGCGGGAAACCCAGCGGTGTTATCGAGGTTCCGGGCTCGATTACGGAAGAGAACGCCAGGAAGATCAAAGAAAACTGGGACACTGGTTATACCGGGGAAAATGCGGGTAAAACCGCCATTCTGAGCAATGGTGCGAAATATGTTCCCCGGACAGTCTCAGCTGCTGATGCGCAAACTGTCGAACAGCTTCGCATGACCGCGCAGATTGTCTGTTCAGTATTTCACGTGCCTGCTTATAAGGTTGGCATCGGTGAACTGCCAACACATGACAACATCGAGGCGCAGGATCAGCAGTATTACTCACAGTGTCTTCAGTCACTGATTGAGTCCATCGAATTGCTGCTGGATGAAGCGTTTGAACTTGAGGGTGATACAGGGACTGAGTTTGATGTTAATGCGCTGCTGCGTATGGACAGTGAACGCCGTATCAAATCCCTGGGGGAAGGGGTGAAAAATACTATCCTCACACCAAACGAAGCGAGGAAAAGTGAGAACCTGCCACCCCTAGCTGGAGGGGACTCTCTTTACCTTCAACAGCAGAACTTCAGCCTTGAGGCGCTGGCGCGCCGTGATGCTTCGGATGATCCGTTTGGTAAAAGCAGTTTGTCCCAACCTTCAGCCTCAACGAATGAAGGAAAGGCTTTAACCGATGCTGAGCAGTCGGCAGCCAAAGCCATGATCAGAGGATTTCTTACAAAATGAATGAACGCGAACTATCCCTGATAAAGGTGCTGGGCGAGGAATTTGGTCAGGTTCTCGCTGAAATGCGTGACAGCTTCAGTAAAAGTATTCAGGCGCTGAAAGAGGACTATGAGGAGAGGCTAACTAGTCTCGCAAAGCAGGTTGAAGAAATCAGTAATGCGCCCGCTCCAGACGTCGAGAGCATGGTGAAAGCGGAAATTGCTAAATTACCAGCCCAGGCAGCGCCGGAGATTCCAGATGTTGCCACTATGGTCAGCGAGGCGGTAGCCGCCATCCCGGTACCGCGTGACGGTAAAAGTGTCACGGTCGACGATATCACCCCCGTTTTACAGGAGCTGGTCAGCAATGCCGTGGCAGAGATACCTGTACCAAAGGACGGTAAAGACTTTGATCCCGCCATGCTTAAACAGGCAGTTGAAGAAGCTGTCAGTGAGGCGGTAGCCGCTATCCCGGTACCGCAGGACGGTAAAAGTGTCACAACTGAAGACGTCCAGCCGATGATTCAGGAGCTGGTTTCCGCATCCATGCCGGAGCTGCCAGATGTGAAATCGTTGGTTAATGAGGCGATTGCAGCTCTGCCCGCAGCTGAACCGGGTAAGGATGGCGCAGATGGTCGGGACGCGCTGGCTCTTGAAATTCTCCCCTTTATTGATGAAGAGAAAAGCTATCCGCGTGGCAGCTATGCAACGCATAACGGCGGCCTGTGGCGCGCTTACGAGAAAACCCATGGCATGCGCGGCTGGGAGTGTCTTGTTGACGGCGTTGCGGGCATTGATATTCAGCGATCTGAGCAGCGTAGCTTCACCCTGACGGTTAACCGCACCAGTGGCGCCAGCGAAACCAAATCCTTTGACGTGCCTGTGATGATTTATCAGGGCGTATTCAAATCCGGTCAGGAATATCTGCCTGGCGACACAGTTACATGGGGCGGTTCGCTCTGGCACTGCGACGAGCAGACCCAGTACAAGCCGGGTGAGGCAGGTTCGAAAGGCTGGACCCTGGCTGCCAAGCGTGGCCGCGACGGGAGGGATAAAACGTGATTGAACTTGTGACACTGGCTGAGATTAAGGAGCACCTGCACATTGATCATGATGCTGACGACGGCCCACTTAAGGAAAAAATACAGGAAGCAAGTTCGGTGTTGCTGGCTTTTATCCAGGGAAGCCGGGACAAGATCGTTGATGAGAAAGGCAGGTTAATAGAAGGCGAAGCGCTAAGTCGGATGAAGGCCGCCACGATGCGTCTGGTGGGCATGCTGTACCGAAACCCTGATCTAGCTGATAAAGAAGATTTAATTCATGGAGAGCTTCCTTTTTCTGTGTCGTTTTTAATTCATGACCTCCGACTTCCTACAATTATTTGAGGGAATTCATGGCTATATCCGCTGGTAAGCTCATACAAATTGTTGTGATACAAAACCCCGTACATATACGTGACGATTCAGGCCAGCCAGTTCAAACATGGGAAGATGGTGAAACCATCCGCGCAGATATAAGGGGCCGGAGCGGAAGAGAATTAATGGCTGCCGGTGCCGAAATTGCTCAGGCTGACGTCAGGGTATGGGTTCGGGGGAAATCGGGAGAAACAATAACCGCGGCATCTAGGCTGAAGGTTCAAAGTGGACCATACAGAGGCAAAACGCTCAACGTAATAGCTCCTCCTGTCCCTGATGAAAAGGGCGAACGCTTGGAGATATTGTGCAAGTTGGGGATTGAAAAATGATAGAGACAAGCCTTGATTTTTCTGGGTTAAATGGTATCGCAAAGGACCTGGAGGCGCTTAGCCGCGCTGAAAACAACAAGGTCCTGCGTGATGCCACGCGCGCCGGTGCCGAAGTGCTTAAGGAAGAAGTAATCGCACGCGCACCAGTGCGCACCGGGAAACTGAAAAAAAACGTGGTGGTGGTGACCCAAAAAAGCCGCCGCCGCGGGGAGATTTCCTCCGGCGTCCATATTCGTGGCGTTAACCCGCGCACCGGCAACAGCGATAAAACGATGAAGGCGAATAACCCGAGAAACGCCTTTTACTGGCGATTCGTTGAAATGGGAACTGCCAACATGCCGCCACATCCTTTCATTCGTCCCGCGTTTGACGTCCGCCAGGAGCAGGCGACAGAGGTCGCGATCAGGCGCATGAACCAGGCCATTGACGAGGCGTTAAGCAAATGACGGAAGACGATCTCTATCCTCTGCTGGCACCGCTGGCCGGAGGGCAGGTTTATCCCTACGTTGCGCCGCTCGGCAGTGACGGAAAGCCTTCAGTCTCGCCGCCCTGGGTAATTTTCTCGATTATTACCGACGCGGCCGCCGACGTTCTTTGCGGCCAGGCGGAATCAGCCGTTTCGGTGCAAGTCGATGTTTACTCCGGCACTATCACTGAAGCGCGTACGATCAGGAATATGGCGCTGGAAGCCCTGCAAACATTGAAGCCTGAGAACATTGTCAAAACGCCTGGTTATGAACCTGATCTGCATTATCACCGGGCCACGCTTGAATTTCAGGTGACCGTTTAAGTTCATTCACCATCACAGACCGCTCCGGCGGTCTTTTTTTTATCTGGAGAAATCATGACCAGTAAGTATGAAGTTACAAAGGGGATGACCTTTGCCGTCTCCGACGCACCCGTAACCGCCGAGGATTTTAATACCTCAGGTTTCCCGGGGGCTGGTGTTACCTGGCTGGAAGCGGCCTGTGCAACAAAGGAGATCACCTTCACTGGCGGTCAAAAAGGGGATATTGACGTAACCACGCTTTGCTCAACTGAACAGGAGCAAACGAACGGCCTCGCCGCACCTGCTGAAATGAGCATTACCCGTAACTGGGTTGGCGATGAAGCAGCACAGGAGGCACTCCAGACCGCTTACGAAAATGACGAACTGCGTGCGCTGCGCGTGGTATTCCCGTCTGGTAATGGTTTCTACGTGCTTGTGGAGGTTCGCCAGAGCTCATGGTCTGCTGCAACCTCATCCGTTGTTGGCGCGACTTATTCTCTGCGTGTACGCGGCAAACCTAAACGCATTTACGCGTCTGGTTCCTGAGCGGCTTCGGCCGCTTTTTTTATCCCTTCGACCATGTAACAAGAGAAAAATGAAATGGCGCAAAAAACATCACAGAATTCACTACGCGACGTGGCGCTTACTGCATCAAAAGCCTATCGCACAAAAGACGGTATTACGGTCCCTGAGTGGGATGGCGCAAAGGTAACGCTGCGCGAACCGTCCGGCGATGCCTGGGTGAAATTCCGGGAAATCGTAAATCCTCAGCTCGCCGAAGGCGAAGAGGCCCCGACGCTGACGGAGGCGGAGAAGTTCCTGCGTAACAAAGAGGCGGATGTGGTTCTGTTTATTGACGTACTGCTGGATGAAAACGGCGAGCGCGTATTCAGTGACGAGGATCAGGAGCTGGTATCCAAAATTTATGGTCCTGTGCATGCGCGCCTGCTGGCTCAGGCTCTTGGCCTCGGAATGAGTCAGGAAGAAGCGGGAAAGCCGTAAAGCAGCCGCTGACCTTCTTCCTGATGTCACTGGCGCTTCGGATGGGGCGTACTCTGCACGAGCTGCGCCAGACCATAACCGCCAGCGAGCTCAAAATGTGGATCGAGTTTGACCGCATAAGTCCTGTTGGGGACTGGCGTTCCGATGCACAGGCGGCGCAGATCTCCGTTGCAATGCTGAACTCTCAGGGCGGGAAATTCACCATACCTGACGTGATGCTGAAATGGGGTGAGCAGGAAGAAGGCTCTGAAGTCTCTGAACTTGAAGAATGGATATCCAGTCTTTGACGCCCGCGGCTGCGGGCTTTTTTATGGGTGAAATATGGCAACGCTGCGCGAGCTAATCATCAAAATTTCTGCGAACTCGTCTTCTTTTCAGTCTGAGATCGCCAGAGCGTCCCGTATGGGGACGGATTACTACCGCACTATGGAACAGGGCGGGAAAAAAGCAGCAGCGGCCACGCGTGAAACTCAGCGGTCTTTGGCTGAACTGAATTCTCAGCTTGCTAGCGTGCGATCTTCTGCGACTGAGCTTGCCGGGGCATGGGCTGGGGCATTTGCCACGCATCAGCTCATCGCGTTTGCTGATACCTGGAACCAGTTGAATGGGCGTCTGCGCCTGGCTGCCTCCTCAAGCGAGGATTACGTGGAATCTCAGCGCGTGCTGATGGAGATCAGCCAGCGCACAGGAACATCCCTCGAGGCAAACAGCAACCTTTACAGCCGAATTGCTCAGTCCCTGCGTGAGGCCGGTTATGCCTCCGCAGACGTCGCAAAAGTTACGGAAACCGTAGCAACCTCGCTGAAGCTGTCTGGCGCCAGTACCGAAGAGGCAAGCTCTGTTATCACCCAGCTTAGCCAGGCGCTTGGCTCAGGCGTTTTGCGAGGCGAAGAATTTAACTCCATCATGGAGAACGGTGGCCGCCTGGCGAAACTGCTGGCTGATGGTCTGGGTACCACTGTTGGTGGCCTGCGAAATATGGCCAACAACGGCGAGCTGACGACCAACAAGATCGTCCCGCTGCTGACAAACGTTGAGACCCTGCGTAAAGAGTTTGACACTCTTCCGGCGTCAATCAGCGGTTCTGCACAGAAAGTGCAAAATGCTTTTCTCGCCTGGGTTGGCGGGGCGAACGATGCCGTCGGCGCATCCTCCACGCTATCCGGCGTGCTGGATGGTCTGGCGAATAACATTGATGATGTGGCAAACACGGCAGGCATTCTCGTTGGCGTGGGTCTGGCTCGATATTTTGGCAATATGGTCGGCAGCGTCGGCCAGTCAACCCGAGCAGTGCTCGCTAATACGGCCGCCGAGGTAGCGTTGGCTCAGGCTCAGGTCCGTGGCGCTCAGGTTAGCGTTGCTGCTGGACGCCAGGCGGTTTACCGCGCTCAACAGGCGCGCGCAGCGGCGACAAGTATTGAGGCTCAGATTGTTGCCGAACGTAATCTTGCCGCAGCTCAGGCATCCCTGAACACAGCTCTTGCTGGAAGGGCTTCTGCCGTTAACAACCTCACCAATACAGCCTCGGTAATGTCACGGCTGGGTAGCGGAGTGTTGGGCATTCTCGGTGGATGGCCAGGCGTTATTATCGGTGCCGGTGCTGCGATGTATGGCCTGTATCAGCATACCCAGCAGGTACACCGTGAGGCTGTCGGCTTTGCCAACAACCTTGACGAGATCAACGCCAAACTCCAGCAGATGTCTGTGCTCGGCCTTCGGTCGACCGCCGCAGATGCGCGGACCTCTTTACAGGCACAAAAGCAGGACCTGGCCGACCTCGACTCTCAGATCGCGAAGGTGAAAGACAGCCTCAAGGCGGTAGATCAAATCCAGCAGGATTATAACCGCCATCCGACGCTGACCTTGATTAATACCTTCATGGACCAGGCCGACATCACGGCCAAAAACATTGAACTTACCGATAAGCTGAATCAGCTGGAGTATCAGCGGGAACAGGCCGCTTCAAAAGTCGAGCAAACGCAGAAGCTGGTGAACGATGCCAGCGACCTGGCAACGCAAAAGGCTATCGAACAGGCTGGCGCCGTCTCGATCCTGAAAGGTGCCTATGACCTGCTAAACCGCTCAATGTCAGCAACCGCAGGCGCCAAACCTCCGCAGTATACCGGGCCAGTGGTCTCACTGGCTAATGCAACGCCTCAGCAGCAAACAGCACTGGAACGTTCACGCCGCGATAATGAGCTGGCCAGCTTAAGTGGATTAGAGAAACTTCATCAGCAGCACGTTTATGAAGCGGAAGATCTGAAGCTGACTGGAGCACTTTATACCCAGTACATCTACAACAAGGATCAGGCCGCCAAAAAGGATGCAGCAGCAGCCGAGGCAAAAAAAACCTCTACTGCCGCCTCAAGTGCTCAGAGTAAAGCCGAGCGCGCAGCAGCCAGCACCGCTGAGCAATATGCCCGCAAAATGGCCGATCTGAGCGTGGCTATCGATGTGCAACGCGTCAGGGCAACGGAAGGAGAAAAAGCGTCTGAGCTATACGCAGCATCGCATCAGGCAGGCACTAAATGGACCGACGAGCAGCGCAAGGCTATCCAGGCATCATCAGCAGAGCTGGCAAAATGGACGCAAAAAGCCGATGAAAACGTACGTAAGCAGCGCGAACAAGCCGATGCTCTGAAGGATTTAACTGAAGCGGCCCGAAAGTTCAGGGATGAGGCGACACTGACAACCGAAACCGCAGGCATGAGTGATCGCCAGCGCAGCCGGTTCGACGAGACGCAACAGATCGAGCGTGTTTTTGCTAAAACGGACGGCGGCACCGAGGCCATCGCACAACGCGCGGCTGCCCTCGATGACCTGGATAAGAAATACAAGGCTATAGCAGCAGCTGAAGCGGACTGGATGGCCGGAGTATCACGCGGCTATGCCAATTGGTTCGATGAAATCAGCAATGTTTCTGGCACGGTTTCTGATGGGGTGAAAACCACACTCGACAGCGCGTTTAGTAATGTCACCTCAATGCTGGAAGGCAATAAGGTCAGCTGGAAATCCTGGGGTATCTCTGTTTTACAGATTATCGAAAAAGTCGCTCTGCAAATGGCAGTGGTCAGCGCGATGGGGGGTGGGTCTTCCGGTTCTGGCATTTTTGGCTCACTCATCGGCAGCGTAGGCAGCTTCTTCGGGGGCGGTGCGGGAGCATCAGCCAGCACCGGTACTGCGGTTTCCAGTTACGGTTCGAGTTTTCAGTTTAACGCTAAAGGCGGCGTTTATGACTCTCCATCTCTGAGCGCTTTCAGTAATGGGATCGTCAGAAACCCCACCATGTTCGCTTTCGCGAAAGGCGGGGCCGGAATCATGGGCGAGGCTGGGCCGGAGGCAATCATGCCGCTGACCCGCGCACCGGATGGTTCACTCGGTGTTCGTGCGGTCGGCGCTGGTGGTGGTCAGTCTGTATCTTCGGCGCCACAGGTTTATATCACCATCGATGGCAACGGAAATACCTCCACGCAGACTTCACCCGGCCTTGAGCAATTTGGTGCTGATGTCGGTAAATATGTCGATCAGCGATATAAGCAGAACATCATGCGAGATATTCGCCCTGGCGGTGACATCTGGAACGCAATGAAAGGAACCCGATAAAAATGACTATCGAAACTTTCACCTGGTGCCCACGAATTAACGCTGAGGCAGATATAAATTTCCGCGTCAGGAAAGCACAGTTTGGTGATGGATATGAGCAGGTTTCAGGGGATGGATTGAATACCAGAACCCAGCAGTGGACGCTCAACTTTACTGGCAACGAAACCTACATTTCCGCCATTAAATCTTTTCTCGACAGGCATGAAGGGACGAAAGCCTTTCAGTGGAAGCCACCGCTCGAACCTTTGGGTTTGTATCGTTGCGAAACGTATAAACCCACCGGGCTCGGCGCGGGGAAATTCAACCTTGAAGCAACATTCATCCAGGCATTTAAACCATGAGCTTAAACGCAGACTATCAGAAGCTGGAATCAGGGAACGACGTTCGCCTGATTGAGGTGGACGGTTCTTCTTTTGGACTGACGGACGTTCTCCGGTTTCACAATTACAACATTCCCCACACTGAAGCGGAAATAGTCGCCGCTGGAGGGGATGAGGCCAAGCTCCCGGCGAAACCAATCTGGTGGCAGGGTAATGAATATTCCGCCTGGCCGTATCAGCTGGAAGGGCTGGAGAAATCGACCAGTGGCAGCAATGCGACGCCATCTCTGACGGTCGCGAACATCGAAAGCTCTATTTCTGCCCTGTGTCTTGCGTACGACGATTTGCTACAGGCTAAGGTCACTATTCACGACACAAAGGCAAAATATCTCGACGCGAAAAACTTCGCAGGCGGTAACCCTACAGCAGATCCGACTCAGGAGAAACTTCAGGTCTGGTATATCGACGGGAAAACGACCGAGCTTGCTGGCGAAACCATCGAGTTTGTACTGTCCAGCCCTATGGATCTTCAGGGACAAATGATCCCGACGCGGCAGCTTCATTCCTTGTGTACATGGTGCATTCGTAATAAGTACCGCACCGGCGATGGCTGCGACTATGCCGGTACGCGCTATTTCGACAAAAACAACAACCCGGTAAGCGATCCGTCACTGGATGAATGCAACGGCACGCTGACGGCCTGCAAACTTCGGTTCGGTGAAAGCAACGAACTCTCGTTTGGTGGGTTCCCGGGTACGTCGCTGATCAGGAGCTGATATGCGTCAGAAAACCATTGATGCGATTATGGCGCATGCCGCCGCTGAATATCCTCGTGAGTGCTGTGGTGTGGTGGCGCAGAAAAGCCGCGTTGAACGTTATTTTCCTTGCCGGAATCTTGCCGCGGCGCCGGAGGACAATTTTGTCCTTTGCCCGGAAGATTACGCAGCCGCTGAGGACTGGGGTACGGTGATCGCCATCGTTCACAGCCACCCTGACGCCACTACGCAGCCGAGCGAACTGGATAAAGCGCAATGCGACGCAACGCTTTTACCCTGGCATATCGTGAGCTGGCCGGAGGGGGATTTACGTACCATTCAGCCGCGCGGAGAGCTGCCGCTGCTGGAGCGTCCTTTTGTGCTTGGTCACTTCGACTGCTGGGGGCTGGTGATGAGCTATTTCCGGCAAACGCATGGTATCGAACTGCACGATTACCGGGTTGATTATCCCTGGTGGGAAAACGACTACCCGGACAACTTCTATCAGGATTGCTGGTACGAGTGCGGGTTCCGTGAATTCGACGGGCCGCCGAAACTTGGCGATATGGTGATCATGCAGGTGCAGGCTGATAAGTGGAACCACGCGGGTATACTGCTGGAGGGCAATATGCTGCTGCATCATCTGTACGGTCACCTGAGTCAGCGCGTGCCGTATGGTGGATACTGGCAGGAAAGAACGATGAAGATTCTACGTTTCAAAACGCTAATATGAATTCGCTGGGTCGGCATATTTCTGAAAGGGTACTGGGCCTGTTATCATTAACCTTCAAACATAAAGGGGGAAAAATGAAACGCTTAGCACTATTGATTTTGGCATTTACTGGTATGCACGTTGAGGCAAGACCAATTACTGAAGAAGAAAAATCTTCAGTAGAAAATGTTATCAGAGAAGAAATGAAGGACCCTGATGCTGCAAAATTCTACCATATGGATTTTCCCTATCCAGATACCACTTTTACTTATTGTGGATATGTTAATGGTAAGAATTCATACGGCGCTTATGCCGGAAAACAACTGTTTGCAACATTCTTAGGTAAAAATGCAGATGGTAAACTTATTGCGGCATCATTTGATGTTAACTCTCAAACCGGTGAACCTATTGACCAGGCAGTGATTTCTATGCTGTGTGCAAGCGCAGGATATGATATCCCCGTTAAGAAAATCTTTTTCAAAGATGTGAATAAAAACAGGGCAGAGAAAAACATCCCCAAATTAAGCTCTCAATATATGAGGCCTTAGATAACTTAAAAATTAAACCGCTTAGGCGGTTTTTTTATTTAGGAGAACATATGCAAGAGATAATGACCAGAATTGAACTTGGTGGCGTTCTGGGTAAAACGTATGGGAGAGTACATCATCGTCTTATACGTACTACCTCAGAAGCAATCAATGCTCTTGCAAAAACAATCAAAGGTTTCGAGACGTTCTTGAATACAAGCAAGGCGCGAGGCCTTACTTACGCCGTTTACAAAGATAAAAAGAATATCAGCGTTGATGATTTAGGGTTCCCTGTAACGGGTGAAGTCATCCGTATTGTGCCTGTTGTCATCGGCAGCAAAAAGGCTGGAGTGTTGCAAACTATTTTGGGAGCAGCCCTCGTTGCTGTTGGCGCAGTACTTAATTTTACTCCCTGGGCAGCAGCATCTCCGTTTTTCTATAAATTTGGCGCTGCGGTGATGCTGGGAGGTGTTGTCCAAATGCTATCTCCTCAACCTGGGGGCCTGGCCAGCAAACAAAGCGCAGATAACCGTGCATCGTACGCATTCGGTGGGGTGACAAACACCGCCGCACAGGGTTACCCGGTTCCGCTCCTTTACGGCCGCCGGCGAATCGGCGGGGCAATTATTTCCGCCGGCATTTATGTCGAGGATCAGCAGTAGATAACAAACCTTTTTACAAGCCACCTTCGGGTGGCTTTTTTTATGGGCGTGATATGGCGAATAAAATTACCGGACGAAAAGGGGGGAGCTCCAGTTCCCGAACTCCTACCGAACAGCCTGATGATCTGCAATCTGTAGCGAAGGCAAAGATCCTCGTTGCGCTTGGGGAAGGGGAGTTTGCTGGACAGCTCACCGGGAAGGATATCTACCTGGACGGAACGGCGCTGGAGAACGCCGACGGCTCCCAAAACTTCAGCGGCGTTACGTGGGAATTTCGCGCGGGTACACAGGCCCAGAAGTACATTCAGGGCATTCCCGGTACCGAAAACGAAATCAGCGTGGGAACCGAGGTAACGAGCGCTACAGCGTGGACACGAACCTTCACCAATACACAGCTTTCGGCGGTTCGTTTACGCCTGAAATGGCCTTCGCTTTTCAAGCAGGAGGAGGATGGCGATCTGGTTGGTTACTCGGTTAATTATGCGATTGACTTGCAGACGGACGGCGGGACATGGCAGACAGTCCTCAATACCAGCGTGACCGGGAAAACGACCTCAGGTTATGAGCGTAGCCACCGTATTGATTTACCTCAGGCGGGCAGCACCTGGACAATCAGACTGCGCAAAATTACCGCTGACGCCAACAGCGCGAAAATCGGCGACACGATGACGCTACAGAGCTTCACTGAGGTGATTGATGCGAAATTGCGATATCCGAACACCGCGCTGCTCTACATTGAATTCGACTCCAGCCAGTTTAATGGCTCTATACCTCAGATCTCCTGTGAGCCTCGTGGCCGCGTTATTCGGGTTCCTGATACTTACGACCCAGAAACCCGCTCTTACAGCGGGACATGGACCGGGGCGTTTAAGTGGGCATGGACGGATAACCCTGCGTGGATTTTTTACGATCTGGTTGTTTCTGACCGGTTCGGCCTCGGTCACCGTTTGACTGCCGCTAACATCGATAAGTGGACGCTTTATCAGGTCGCCCAGTATTGCGATCAGATGGTGCCGGACGGTAAGGGTGGCGATGGAACAGAACCACGCTATACCTGCAACGTGTACATCCAGGACCGAAACGACGCTTATACAGTCCTGCGTGATTTTGCGGCCATATTCCGTGGCATGACGTACTGGGGTGGCGATCAGATCGTTGCTCTGGCCGATATGCCCCGTGATGTGGATTACAGCTACACGCGCGCTAACGTTGTTGGCGGTCGCTTCACCTATTCAAGCAGCACCACGAAAACCCGCTACACTACAGCGCTGGTTTCATGGTCCGATCCCGGTAACGCCTATGCTGACGCGATGGAACCCGTATTCGAGCAGGCGCTGGTGGCGCGGTACGGCTTCAATCAGCTGGAAATGACAGCCATCGGCTGCACTAGGCAGTCAGAGGCGAACCGAAAGGGGCGCTGGGGTATTCTCACCAACAACAAGGATCGTGTTGTTTCGTTTGATGTCGGGCTGGACGGAAACATTCCGCAGCCGGGCTACATCATCGCCGTGGCAGACGAGCTGCTTTCCGGAAAGGTTATGGGCGGCCGCATCAGCGCCGTTAATGGTCGCGTTATCAAACTTGACCGTGTAGCTGATGCAGCAGCAGGTGATCGCCTTATCCTCAACCTTCCCTCCGGAGCGTCACAGAGCAGGACCATTCAGGCGGTTAACGGGGAATCGGTCACAGTCACCACCGCGTACAGTGAGACGCCTCAGGCCGAAGCTGTCTGGGTGGTTGAGTCAAACGAACTCTACGCGCAGCAGTATCGTGTTGTGAGTGTCGCTGATAACGATGATGGCACTTTCACCATTACCGGTGCATGGCACGATCCGGATAAATATGCCCGAATCGATACCGGAGCCATCATTGACCAGCGTCCGGTGAGCGTGATCCCTCCGGGAAATCAGTCACCGCCAGACAACATCGTAATCAGTTCGTTTTCGGTGGTGCAGCAGAATATCAGCGTCGAAACCATGCGCGTGAGCTGGGACCAGGCGCAGAATGCTATCGCCTATGAAGCGCAATGGCGCCGCAACGACGGGAACTGGGTTAACGTGCCGCGCAGCTCCACAACGTCATTCGACGTACCGGGGATATATGCCGGGCGCTACCTGGTGCGCGTGCGCGCAATCAATGCCGCAGAAATCTCGTCCGGATGGGGCTATTCAGAAGAGAAAACGCTGACGGGGAAGGTGGGCAATCCGCCGAAACCGGTCGGCTTCATCGCTTCTGATAATGTGGTTTTCGGTATCGAGCTGAGCTGGGGATTCCCGGCGAACACCGACGACACGCTGAAGACGGAAATTCAGTACAGCCTGACCGGTACCGAAGACGATGCGATGCTGCTGGCAGATGTACCCTATCCGCAGCGCAAGTATCAGCAGATGGGCCTTAAGGCAGGGCAAATTTTCTGGTACCGCGCGCAGCTGGTGGACCGCAGCGGAAACGAATCAGGGTATACAGACTTTGTGCGCGGGCAGGCCAGCATCGATGTATCCGATATCACCGATGCCATTCTGGAGGACATGAAAGGCTCCGATACGTTCAAAGACCTGATCGAGAACGCGGTGGACAGCAATGCAAAAATTGCTGGCATGGCAAACGACATCAAACAGGCCAACGACGAACTGGCGCAACAGGCGCAGGAAATCGCCAAAAACGCCCAGGATATCGGGAAGGTTCAGACCAGCGTTACAAACCTGTCGAGCACGGTCGGAGATGTGTCTTCTTCTCTGAGCAAGCTTGAGCAGACAGTGGCGACGGCTGATACCGCGCTGGGCCAGCGCATCGATAACATCAGCGTGTCTGTGGACGGTATGACGGGAGGAGTGAAGAACTCCGCCATCGCGATTATTCAGGGCAATCTGGCGCAGGTGGCCGCGCGCAAAACGCTGTCGGCATCCGTCGCCGGCAACAGCGCGCAGCTGGACCGCATCGATGAGGTGATCGTCAACGAGAAGGAGGCAACGGCGCGTTCGCTGCTGAGTTTGCAGACTGACGTTAACGGCAACAAGGCATCCATCAACAGCCTGAACCAGACGTTCTCCGATTACCAGCAGGCTATGGCCACGCAGGTAAACAGCATCACGGCGACGGTGAACGGGCACACTTCAGCGATCACCACCAACGCGCAGGCCATTGCGAACGTCAACGGCGACCTGAAGGCGATGTACAGCATTAAGGTCGGGTTATCCAGCAATGGTCAGCTTTACGCGGCAGGGATGGGGATCGGCGTGGAGAATACGCCGTCCGGCATGCAGTCGCAGGTTATCTTCCTGGCTGACCGCTTCGCCGTTACTCACCAGGCCGGAGCGACCGTTACGCTTCCGTTCGTTATTCAGAACGGGCAGGTGTTCATCAGAGACGCACTGATAGGTGATGGCACCATCAGCAACGCCAAGATCGGCAACTACATCCAGTCCAATAACTATGTTGCTGGCTCAGTCGGGTGGAGGCTGGATAAGGGCGGTACGTTTGAGAACTACGGTTCGACAGCTGGTGAGGGGTCCATGAAACAGACAAACCAGACAATCAGCGTGCGGGACTCCAGGAATGTGTTGAGGGTGCAGATCGGGAGAATCACGGGAACATGGTAACGGGAGGCCTCTTACGGGGCCTCTTTTTTTTCAGGAGGACTGGATGGCGGAATATGGTGTTCAGACATGGGACGCCTCAGGCAATGTAAATAACTATGGTGTTAAGCCTGTCAGCGTTTGTGGCTATCTCCAGCTGGCCCAGAACCAGAAAACAGGCTCTTACACCGTAGCGCTTCCACCGGGTTGCAGGCTGACCTATTTTCAGAGCATGAACGGCGATCAGTTTGGAACGAGTCGGAGGAAGATCACCATTTCGGGGGGAACAGCAACAGTGTCAGCAGTAGGCGATACCGACTACTCAGCAGGGACTGAGCCTGCGGCAGCGGCTTATCTCATTTTCCAGATCGAGAGGGCATAAATGGCGGAGTATGGCGTTTTACTGACGACCACGAGCGGGGAAGTATGGGTGACCGCGAACAGCTCGCCAATCGCTCTTCAGGCGCGAAAGACAGCGGCACTTCAGGGAACATCGGGGTTCAATACCAAAGTGACGCACACATTCCCCGCAGGTCAGCCTGTTGTCGCCTTCGTTCATTGCACGGTTGAGGTCGAAATCACCCAGACGATAAGCGGGAACACCATCACGATTGATTTTCTCAGACCGAATGCAACCGGCACAGCGTACGTTTATTTTTTCTCTATTTTCCCGCAGACAAAGCCAGACTACGGGCTGGCTGTGTGGGATGCATCAGGGACGCTGATTTTAACAAACGAAACGCGCACGCTGAGCGATGTTGTCACCCTCGGTACCGCCGGGGTGGATGCCAGCTCAGGATACAACATCAATACAACTCTGGCGGGGAAGTGGGCCTGTATGCCTGCCATGCTGGGGCTAATTACCGGGGTTATATCGGCTGGCGGTCAGCCGCAGCCATACATGGCCATATACAAGAGCATGGCAAAACTTGAGGGAAGCAATACGCGGATATTCGCCAGACCGCAGACAACCCCCGGCGGCAACCTTCAAAACGTCGCGTATTCGAATCTGAGGAACGTGATTATGGCCATTAACTGCGCCAACTATGATTGATCGTTTTGAACGATCAATTTCGAATAATTGATCTACCAAATCAATTATATCCCGTTGATTCATATTGTTATTGTGTAGCTTCATGAATGCCCTGGGATATAACAACTATGAAAAATATGATTCTTTGCCTGGCGGTAGCGGTATTGCTCTCCGGTTGCGCTGGCGTTATTGAGAAGCAGCAACCTGTATGCACCGGAACAGCCCTGGTTGGCGGACAGGAAAGCAGCGTCCAGATCTACGGAGTCCGCAAGCAAAATAATCAGACGCAGTACCGCGCCGGTTATCCCTTTAACTGGTCATGGGTGAGCGCCAACACGTTCACCAGCACCACCTGCCACTAACCCATTCAGTTTTGAACAAACCCCGCTCCGGCGGGGTTTTTTTTATTGCCTGGAGAAAATATGCTTTATAACACTGGCACCATCGCCATTAACGGAAATACAGCCACCGGCACCGGCACGAACTGGACGGCACCGGCCAGCCAGATTCGGGTTGGCCAGACGTTGTTTGTTCTTTTTAACCCGGTACAGATGTTTCAGATCACGGCCATCAACAGTGCGACGTCACTGACGGTTTCACCCGCAGCGTCTCCGGCGCTCAGCGGCCAGAAGTACGGCATTCTTGTTACTGATAGTCTCTCGGTCGATGGCCTGGCGCAGAGCATGTCTCAGCTCATCAACGAGTATGACGAGAACATCGGCGCGTGGGAGACGTTCGCCACCACCTCAGCAAACCAGAACATCACCGTTACCATCAACGGCACTCGTGTAACTATTCCGGCGATCGGTAAGCTGGCGCAGAAGGGGAGTAATGGAGCTATCCCGATTGGGCAGGGCGGGACCGGGGCAACGAATGTCGCTGACGCTCGCACAAACCTCGGTTT
>NZ_KQ089854.1:1734208-1882435 GCF_001037565.1 Enterobacter sp. BWH52
AAACCGACGTTTTATAGATTGCCCTGCGGCAGCCATGCCGATAACTTCACCTGATTTTTTTGCAGAAAATATTGGGTGAAAAATATGCAAATTGGCTACGTTAGGGTGTCAACAAATGACCAAAACACAGATCTTCAGCGACAAGCTCTCGAACGAGCAGGATGTGAACAGGTTTTTGAGGAAAAAATGAGCGGGACGGTAGCGAACCGGCCAGCGCTTAAAAAGCTTCTGCGAACGCTGAATGAGGGCGATACGCTGGTAGTGTGGAAGCTGGATCGCCTCGGGCGAAGCATGCGGAACCTAGTACTGCTGGTAGACGAACTCCGGCAGCGCGGCATCCACTTCAAAAGTCTTACGGACAGCATAGACACCTCCAGCCCAATGGGGCGTTTCATATTCCACATCATGTCAGCCCTGGCCGAGATGGAGAGGGAGTTAATCGTGGAACGCACCCGGGCAGGACTGGCGGCAGCCCGGGAGAAAGGACGCATAGGCGGCAGACGGCCGAAGTTAACCCCTGAGCAATGGGCGCAGGCTGGCAGGCTGATCGCAAACGGAGTGGACAGAAAGCAGGTGGCGATTATTTACGACGTTGCGGTGTGCACCTTGTATAAGAAATTTCCGGCGCGGTAGTGGCAGAGGAAAAAATTTTAAACATTAAATCAAATTTTCGTAATAAAGTATTGAAGGAATGTAATAAAGTTGTTGAGATATTGGTAAGCGGTTGGGTTGAGCATTGGCGGCATTCATGGCAAAAACAGATTCTATTACTCCTGAAGAGTTCAGGGCTATTCATTTTGGACTATCTAAGATCTCATCAACATGGGCAGATCTATGGTTAACATTATTTTATCTGCGTGCTGAGTGCCGCAGGGTTATTACTATTAGATATTCCGATATAGAAGGTGACATGCTGCACTTGGCTGGAACACCTAGGTTTGAGCCACGAACAATTAGATTAAATTTAATGCTTTCTAAATTATTTGCGCACAGAAAGGATTGCAATCCTTCTGATATTTATGTTTTCCAGAGTAGATCAAATCGAGTCAAAGCCTTAGCTAGGCCTGTGACTGTAATAGCAATGAATAATGCCTTAAAACAAGCATCCAAATACATAATAGGGAAAAATATCACCATGAAAAGTGCTCTGAGAGTAATCGGTGGAAAGTAGTTGGACGGGAGTTCATACGCTACATACCTAAATGTTTATGGAAGGTTAGGGCGATGGTCTATGATCACGTCCTTTAGCAAGACTCTATTCTCCCTGCTGATTGTCGATTTACTACTATATTAGATGTAAGGTATGAACTTACATTAATTTTAGGAGGAGTTTCAAGTAAGTAAAATGAGACCCTGATTAGAATAAATCAAACCGAGCATGGAGGAGAGTAAATAATAAAGCAGCGCATGTAAGATTTAAGATTATAACAAAACGGGCGGAAACATTCACTGAACCAATCTCCGGATCATGTATTAGACAGACAATAACTGTAATGTAAAAACATCTTACACACACCTACTAAAAAAGACAGATAAACTAAGGTGGCATCCGATGAGATAGCTAAGCATTTATGCCTTGGATAGGTCTTACCATCGGAGCATGGGTTTATGCTGGCTTGTTGAGTGCTGAGAAATGAAGAGATTAGAGGTATAGAAGAGGGAGCCAGTTTGTCAAACGAGATAGATTATTTACGATGCTCAACCTATTGATTTATTTGGCTTTATCATGGTGGATGTGGGGGCGTTAAAACGAACTTATCACATTGTATTAAAAGTAAACAACTATCTTTCGTTTGGTGCCTGAAAGCAGATGGGGACGGTTTTTCACTTTTTCTTCTAAAGGTCCCGAGTACTTTGCCGATAGTGAACATAGCGGCGCAGGAGCCAAATGGTGGAAGCCGTAAACTTAATTTAAGTTCAATCAAATAGGAATTACTATCATGGCACAAGTCATCAATACCAACAGCCTCTCGCTGATCACTCAGAACAACATCAATAAGAACCAGTCAGCTCTGTCTTCTTCTATCGAGCGCTTGTCATCTGGTCTACGCATTAACAGCGCAAAAGATGATGCAGCTGGCCAGGCTATTGCTAACCGCTTCACCTCTAACATCAAAGGTCTGACTCAGGCTGCTCGTAATGCTAACGATGGTATTTCTGTAGCACAGACTACAGAAGGCGCGCTGTCAGAAATTAACAACAATTTGCAGCGTGTACGAGAATTGACTGTACAGGCATCTACCGGCACGAACTCTGCTTCTGATCTGTCTTCAATTCAGGACGAAATCAAATCCCGTCTGTCAGAAATTGATCGCGTATCTAACCAGACACAGTTTAACGGTGTTAATGTGCTGGCTAAAGATGGCAAAATGAATATCCAAGTTGGTGCGAATGATGGCCAAACTATCACCATTGATTTGAAGAAAATCGACTCGGCAACATTAGGGTTGACTGGTTTTGATGTTTCATCAAAAGCGACAATTTCCACAACGGCTGTCACCGGCGCTGCAACCTCTACTACAACTTATGCTGACAGTGCTACTGCTATCGGTACCGTAGATCTTACTTCATTAGATACTGGTGCAACTCTTGGCAATATTTTCCTTGATGAGACTGATGGATCTTACTATGCAAGTGTAACTAACTCTAACACTCCGGGCGAAAACACTAGCTATAAGATTAATGTCAATCCAGATGGTACCGCTTCGCTGGGTGCTGTAACACCTACACCTGTTGGCTCAAAAGATCTCGGGGCCAATAACGGTACTGCAAAAGTTCAGACAGCGACTACTGTTACAACCCCTGGCCCTGCTGCTGATGTTACTGCTGCAAAAGCGACTCTTGCTACCGCAGGTGTTGATACCACGGATCTTAAATTAGTAAAACTTTCCTCCACAGATGCAGAAGGTAACGTAACTAGCGCTGGTTACGGTTTGCAAAACGCAAAAGGAGAAATCTATGCGACAGACTATGATGGTACCAATCCAGCAGCTGTTGCAGATGCTAAAACTATTAACTACACCGATGCTTCAGGTGCAACTGTAACTGGTGCTGCTATCACTCTTGGTGGATCCGATGGTAAAACTGAACTGGTTACCTCTGACGGTAAAACTTATAAGGCGTCTGAGCTGAGCGGTAAGGACCTTTCTGATCCAACCAATACAGTCAAAGCCGTTGCAGATAATGCCAAACCATTGGCTGCGCTTGATGATGCAATCGCTATGGTAGATAAGTTCCGTTCATCTTTAGGTGCTGTCCAGAATCAGTTAAACTCAGCAGTAACTAACCTTAATAACACCACCACTAACCTGTCTGAAGCGCAGTCCCGTATTCAGGATGCCGACTATGCGACTGAAGTGTCGAATATGTCCAAAGCGCAGATCATTCAGCAGGCTGGTAACTCCGTGCTGTCCAAAGCTAACCAGGTTCCTCAGCAGGTTCTGTCTCTGCTGCAAGGCTAATTTCATATTAAGTGTCAAAGCCCCATATATGTGGGGCTTTTTTATTGGCTGAATAAGGTCGTTAAAAGTAGTCAAATCCTTTAATCAAAGCTCGCAAAATGATGTAGCATTTCATCAATTTCGCTCCGTTTACACAGGTCCAGTTGTGATTAAAAAACAGGCATTCAAATTTTTGCTTGAACCTAACAAAGGTCAGTTATCTGACTTTTTGGCCTTTGCTGGTTCCTGTCGTTTTGTTTACAACAAAGGCCTTGCTCTTCTTAACGAAAATTACCGTTCGGGTAAAAAAATCATAGGCTACAATCAGCTGGCTTCTGAATTGGTGGAATGGAAGAATGAAGAGAGCCTTTCTTGGTTGAAAGAAGCTCCTTCTCAGTGTCTACAGCAATCGTTAAGAGATTTAGACAGAGCATTCAGAAACTTTTTCACCGGCAAATCACAATATCCAAAGTTTAAAAAGAAAGGTCGGCATGATTCTTTCCGTATACCATGCCAAAGGGTTAGAGTAGATCAAGAAAAAAAACTGGTATCTCTTCCTAAAGTCGGCTGGGTAAAGTATCGCAAGAGTCGTGAAATCATTGGTGATTTAAAAAACGCAACTATTTCCCTGAATCAGGGAAAGTGGTACATCAGTTTTAATACAGAGCAAACAGTACCTGATCCAATACACCCCTCTGATATCAAATCTACAATTGTACTTAATAATGTGGGTAGCGTTCATCTGTCATCTGGGGTCGGCGGTGATAACACTTACCAAGCGGAAGAAAAGAAAAAGTTAATCCGTCTTAATAAAATACTGACCAGAAGAAAGAAACACAGCAAAAATTGGCTTAAAACCAAAGGTAAAATTGACAGAGTAAAATCAAAGGCAGCAAGGATAAGACTCGATAATATCCATAAAGCAACCACGGCAATTTGTAAAAATCACGCACTTGTTGAGGTTGTGAACTTTATGGATTCTGTATCTGACAAGAACGATAACACTCTGAGTATGAGATACGAATTTGTCAGGCAATTGATATACAAACAAGAATGGCTGGGTGGTGAAGTTATTCGCCGGGAGAGTAAACCCTTGTAAGGTGTTTTCAGTGATAAGGTAGTATATGATGAAGTTTAAGCGGCAGGGCATGTCGTTTCTGCTTGTGGAGGAAGGTTAATTTAACTTCCGTTGAAGCAAGAATCTCATAATTGAGAATGTCAACGTCTGGTCCAATGCTTTACAAGCAGAAGTATCTTAGTGTACTGAAATGCGTTTGAGGGTTTACAGTTGTGGAAGTCAAAAACTAACCCAAAAAAGTTATCGTTACATGAAAACAGATGGCTTCATACGGAAGCTGCGAGGCATTAACTGGCACTTTACTAAGGCTCGATGCAAATTCATGAATAGAGCGCAACCAGCCAGGTTTCGCTGACAAGACGATAGACAGTAGCGACAATCGTTACTGGATCTTACGCAGCATGGGGAGGGTTCACTGGTAGGCTTTCCTTCACCAACTATGGGTTACGTCGAACGCCGACTTTCTCCATCCGTTCTGTGCAACATAGGGGCCGAAAGCAGGGTTCTAGAAACAGATGTTGGGTTTGCAGTCATTGAGCCAGCCACGAAAAAAGCCTGGAGAGGTATTGTTATTTCTGTGCGACGGTCACACTCAGTTTGCAAAACTGATGGGTAAGTCACTTATTACGGATGATGGCGAGGCAATAGAGGGAACCGCTCTGGAAGAGGTAGAAGTATTGGGCAGAGTGACGTTTTTCATCAACCGAGCATTAGATGATGATTGCCCTGCAATGTTGGTAGATTTTCACCCTACGTCATTGAAGGCAAAAAACCAGCCATAAGCGGCTGGTTTGTTTGATGTAGTTTTGGTCGGCACGATAGGATTTTACCTCCATCCCATGATGGCCATCCTAAAGCTCAAAGGATGTTTTGTATAATCACTTCTTCAAAATCGCATTCCCCAAAATAAAAGCTAAACGAATGAAAAATATAGTGAAATTTAAGGATTAAATTGCAATAAAATCAGCCAGAAAAACATAGTTAACTGGCTGATTAATAAAATTTAATTGGAGGTTGTAGAACTCTGCTTCTGGAACAGTTCCCGGAAGACCGGATAGATGTCATCCTGGTCACGAATGTGCTGCATCGCAAAGTTATCAAACATCGCTTGCAGATGCTCATACTCACGCCATAGCGTCTGGTGGGCGCGACGGGTAATTTCAATGTAGCTGTAGTAACGCACCACCGGCAGGATCTTCTTCGCCAGAATTTCATGACACAGCGGCGAGTCATCCGCCCAGTTATCGCCATCCGATGCCTGCGCGGCGTAGATGTTCCACTGCGCCGGATCGTAGCGCTCCTTCACTACCTCATCCATCAGCTTCAGGGCGCTCGACACGATGGTGCCACCGGTCTCCTGCGAGTAGAAGAACTCATGTTCATCCACCTCTTTCGCCTGAGTGTGATGGCGGATGTAGACCACCTCCACGTTCTTATACGTTCTGCTCAGGAACAGATAGAGCAGAATATAAAAACGCTTAGCCATATCCTTGGTGGCCTGATCCATTGAACCTGACACGTCCATCAGGCAGAACATCACCGCCTGGCTGGAAGGCTCAGGGCGTTTTTCGTAGTTCTTGTAGCGCAGGTCGAACGTGTCGATAAACGGCACCCGGTCGATCTTCGCCCGCAGTTCGGCAATCTCTTTTCGCAGGCGCTCCTCTTCCAGCAGTTGCGCCGGTTCCGTGTTTTCCACTACTTTCAGGCTGGTTTCCAGCTCGCGCAGTTCGCGCCGTTTGCCTGCCGTCATCGCCGTGCGTCGCGCCAGCGAGTTTTGCAGTGAACGCACCACGCTGATGTTGGCGGGCACCCCATTTGCGGTATAGCCCGCACGATGGGTTTTGTATTCGTTGAGTTGACGGTGCTGATTCTTTCTCAGATTCGGCAGGGCCAGATCCTCAAACAGCAGATCGAGATATTCGTCTTTTGAAATCTGGAAGACAAACTCATCCTGGCCTTCTCCGTCCTGGCTGGCTTGCCCCTGACCGCTGCCAGAACCGCCGCCTCCGCCTTGGGGACGCTCGATTCTGTCATTCTGGACGAAGTGGTCATTACCTGGGTGTACACGATGGCGAAGGCCGCCACGCCCCTGATGAAACATCGGTTCGCTGATGTCATCGTTGGGGATGGAGACGGATTCGCCGCTGTCGACGTCGGTCACCGAGCGTTTGTTGATGGCCTCGGAGATCGACTGTTTAATTTGCGCTTTATAACGGCGCAAGAAGCGCTGGCGATTCACCGTGCTCTTGTTTTTGCCGTTAAGACGCCGGTCAATAAACCAGGTCATATATCCCCCGTACTGCATTTGCCAACTTGCAGCGTCCGTAAGTGCCGGACATTTTGTTGGCCCGGTAAGCGCGTTACCGGGCACTTGTTTTAAGACGATTTACGCACGCGCAGATACCATTCACAAAGCAGGCGGACCTGTTTGCGCGTATAGCCTTTTTCCATCATACGGTCGACAAAATCGTCGTGCTTTTTCTGCTCGTCGGTTGAGGTTTTGGCGTTGAACGAGATAACCGGCAACAGCTCTTCCGTGTTAGAGAACATTTTCTTCTCTATAACGGTGCGCAGTTTTTCGTAGCTGGTCCAGTTCGGATTGCGGCCGTTGTTATGCGCTCTGGCGCGCAGCACGAAGTTCACAATCTCGTTTCGGAAGTCTTTCGGGTTGCTGATCCCGGCTGGTTTCTCGATTTTTTCAAGTTCCGCGTTCAGGGATTCACGGTCAAACAGCTGGCCGGTATCCGGGTCGCGATACTCCTGATCCTGGATCCAGAAGTCAGCGTAAGTGACGTACCGGTCGAAGATGTTCTGGCCGTATTCGGAATAGGATTCCAGATAGGCGGTCTGGATCTCTTTGCCAATGAACTCGGCGTATTTCGGGATCAGGTAGCCTTTCAGGAACTCCAGGTAGCGTTCAGCCTGCTCCTGTGGGAACTGTTCACGTTCAATTTGCTGTTCCAGCACGTAGAACAGATGTACCGGGTTGGCGGCCACCTCCGCGTGGTCGAAGTTAAAGACGCGGGAGAGGATCTTAAACGCGAAACGCGTCGACAGACCGTTCATCCCTTCGTCGACCCCGGCGTAATCGCGGTATTCCTGGTACGATTTCGCTTTCGGGTCGGTATCCTTCAGGCTTTCGCCGTCATACACGCGCATTTTTGAGTAGATGCTGGAGTTTTCCGGCTCTTTCAGGCGCGACAGGATCGAGAAGCGCGACAGCGTTTCCAGCGTTCCCGGTGCGCAAGGGGCATGGACCAGCTCACTGTGGTTGAGCAGTTTTTCGTAAATCTTGATCTCCTCGGAGATCCGCAGGCAATAAGGCACTTTGACGATGTACACACGGTCAAGGAACGCCTCATTGTTTTTGTTGTTACGGAAGGTCACCCATTCAGATTCGTTAGAGTGGGCAAGGATAATCCCGTTAAACGGCAGGGCGGAAATACCTTCCGTCCCGTTGTAGTTCCCCTCCTGGGTGGCGGTCAGCAGCGGATGCAGCACTTTGATCGGTGCTTTAAACATCTCGACGAATTCCATAATCCCCTGGTTGGCACGGCACAGCGCACCGGAATAGCCGTAGGCATCCGGGTCGTTTTGCGCGTGATGCTCCAGCTTACGGATATCGACTTTACCCACCAGCGCCGAGATATCCTGGTTGTTCTCGTCACCGGGTTCTGTTTTGGCAATGGCGATCTGCTCGAGGATAGACGGCCACACTTTCACGACGCGGAATTTGGTGATGTCCCCGCCAAACTCGTGCAGACGTTTTGCCGCCCACGGCGACATGATCGTACCGAGATAGCGATGCGGAATGCCAAACTCTTTTTCCAGAATTTGCGCATCCTCTTGCGGATTAAACAGGCACAGCGGATGGTCATTGACCGGGCTGCGCTCGCCGTTGGCGCTCAGCACATAGATCGGCACGCGCTGCATCAGCGCTTTCAGCCGTTCAGCCAGGGAGGATTTACCCCCACCGACAGGACCCAGCAGGTAAAGGATCTGCTTCTTCTCTTCCAGCCCCTGAGCGGCATGCTTCAGGTAGGAGACGATCTGCTCAATGGCATCTTCCATGCCATAGAACTCTTCAAACGCCGGGTATCGGGCGACCACCCGATTCGAAAAGAGACGGGAAAGCCGTGGCTCCAGGGCAGTATCAACCATGTTTGGCTCACCAATAGCCATCAATAGCCGTTCTGCCGCATTGGCATAGGCACTGCGATCTTGCCGACAAATGGTAAGAAACTCCTGCAGTGTGAACTCTTCGTCCTTGGCAGCTTCGTAGCGCTGGCGATAGTGATCGAATATATTCATGGCATGCCGTCCTTTCGTTTTTTAGCACAGGATAAGAGCCGTTCGTATGAGTAGTGGAGGCTCCCGGAAGAGAATTTTTCGCACCTCACTGCCAGAGCAGCAACCTGTGTGCCAGGTCGAAGGCTATGAACCGCAGGGTGTTCAGCAAAACCTCTTCTTAAATTAAAGCGTAGATGGCAATTGCAAAACTTGCATACGGATAAAATCTACTTTCAATGACATATCAATAACTCATCCAAAAATTTCCACTGCGGTTATAAGCGAAAAGCGGGTTTTTCATTTATCGGTCACATAAATGAAAGCGGGATGTCATCTGAAAAATGAAAAATAACGGGTTAATCAAACGGATTAGTGCGCAAAAAATTTTGGGATGTACGGGAATGGCGGTTACACTTCACCCGCTGATTATTTGACTACAGGAAAGAATGGATTGTGACCAAACTCAAACTTCTGGCATTGGGCATCCTTGCCGCTACCGCAGCGAGCACCGTACAGGCTGAGAGCCAGTGGACTGTTGGCGCGGGTGCTGGCGTGATTAACAGCCCGTACAAGCAGTATGACCGCGACGTTTATCCTGTCCCCGTTGTCACCTATGAAGGCGATAACTTCTGGTTCCGTGGGTTGGGCGGCGGCTACTATCTGTGGAACGATACGGCCGATAAGCTCTCCATCATGGCCTATTACGACCCAACGCACTTTAAACCAGGCGACAGCGACAGCAATGCGCTTCGTCAACTGGACAAACGCAGAAGCTCACTGATGGCGGGGCTTTCTTACGTCCATAATACCGAGTATGGCTTCCTGCGCACTGCGCTGGCGGGCGATACCCTGGACAACAGCAACGGCTTCATCTGGGATCTGGCGTGGCTTTACCGCTATACCAACGGCGCAGTGACGCTGACGCCGGGTATCGGTGTGCAGTACAGCAGCGAAAATTACAACGACTACTACTATGGCGTGTCTAAAGCGGAGTCTCGCCGCAGTGGTTTGAATAGCTACAGCGCGGATGATGGCTGGGACCCGTACCTGGAACTCACCGCATCGTATAACTTCCTCGGTGACTGGAATGTGTACGGTACTGGCCGTTACATTCGTCTGAGCGATGAAGTGAAAGACAGCCCGATGGTCGACAAGTCCTGGTCTGGCATCTTCTCTGTAGGTGTGACCTACAAGTTCTGACCAGAACGTAATGCATTAAAACGGGGCGCTTGCGCCCCGTTTGTTTTTTATGATGCCTGAACAATATTAGCGCTTCACAATCTTGATCGTCTGGCCTAAGCGGGACGGTTTTTCTTCGCTGGTTTTCTGCGGCGCGGTCACGCACGCGGTTTCCACGCAGACGAAGGTTTTGTAACCGTCATCCGGGATATCCGCCATGCTGACGGAAAGGGCAGGGCCCGGGTTCCAGCCCACTACGTTGCTGTGGTGGTGATGAACCACATCAATACCGCGGTTCAGCGCGCTGTCGTGGATGACGCTACAGGCTTCCGGGTGCAGGTATACGCGGTCGGTACGATCCGGGAAAGTCTGCACGCCGTCGTCCAGCTTGCCTTCTTTCGCGTTATCCACTTTGTCGATAAAGGTATCGCCAAGTCCGCTCACCTTAACGGCCTGAATGTCGCCTACGTTGAAATAGGTGTGCAGGGCGGACGTTGTTTCGAATTCGCCGTGCGCTTCCAGTTCAATCTCGCAGGTTTTACCCAGCTTGAAGCGGGCATACAGGGTGAATTCATGTGGCCACAGGGCGCGCGTTTCATCATTCGCCTGGAGCTCAAAGGTCAACACCGCGCCGTTTTCATCTTCGTTGTGGGCTTTCAGCGTCCACTGCTGGTTACGGGCGAAACCGTGAGACGGTAATCCCTGCTGCGCTGACGGGCCAAACCATGGCCAGCAAATCGGTACGCCGCCGCGGATCGCCGCCCCTCTTTTGAACGAGGTGGCCTCGCTCAGCCACAGGCCTTCTTCTTCACCTTCTGGTTTCCAGGAGAGCAGGTGGGCGCCATTGAGCGCGACGGAGGCTTTAACGCGCGGATGATCAACGACGATGATATCGGCACCGTCAATCTGACGGCGGGAGAGCACAGGGGTAAGTTGTTCGACTACCGGAAGTGCAAAAATTTTATTAATCATTAAGCAATCCTCTGTCTAAAAACAATAAAAAAGGCGACCGAAGTCGCCTTTTAGGATCAAGCACTCATCTCAACTTATTTGGAGATGTGAGCGATCAGGTCCAGTACTTTGTTAGAGTAGCCAGTTTCGTTGTCGTACCAGGAAACCAGTTTCACGAAGTTGTCGTTCAGTGCGATACCTGCTTTAGCATCGAACACGGAAGTGCACACTTCGCCGTTGAAATCGGTAGATACAACGTCGTCTTCGGTGTAACCCAGAACGCCTTTCATTGGGCCTTCGGAAGCAGCTTTGATTGCTTTCTTAATTTCTTCATAAGAAGCAGCTTTTTCCAGACGAACGGTCAGGTCAACAACGGATACGTTAGGAGTTGGAACGCGGAACGCCATACCAGTCAGTTTGCCATTCAGTTCTGGCAGTACTTTACCTACTGCTTTAGCAGCACCGGTAGAAGATGGGATGATGTTCTGAGCCGCGCCACGGCCGCCGCGCCAGTCTTTGTGAGACGGGCCATCAACGGTTTTCTGAGTAGCGGTGGTTGCGTGAACGGTAGTCATCAGACCTTCGATGATGCCGAAGTTGTCGTTGATAACTTTAGCCAGCGGTGCCAGGCAGTTGGTGGTGCAGGATGCGTTGGAAACGATGTCCTGGCCAGCGTAAGTTTCAAAGTTTGCACCGCGAACGAACATTGGGGTGTTGTCTTTGGAAGGACCAGTCAGAACAACTTTCTTCGCACCCGCAGTGATGTGTTTACGTGCAGTTTCGTCGGTCAGGAAGATACCGGTAGCTTCAGCTACAACGTCAACACCGATTTCGTTCCATTTCAGGTTAGCTGGGTCTTTCTCAGCAGTAACGCGGATGGTTTTGCCGTTAACAACCAGGTGGCCGTCTTTCACTTCAACGGTGCCGTCGAAACGACCGTGAGTTGAGTCGTACTTCAGCATGTACGCCATGTATTCAGCGTCCAGGAGATCGTTGATACCAACGATTTCGATGTCAGAACGTTTCTGAGCAGCACGGAAAACAATACGGCCGATACGGCCAAAACCGTTGATACCTACTTTGATAGTCATATATTCCACCAGCTATTTGTTAGTGAATAAAAGGTTGCCTGTAAAATTACAAAAACCTTACGCAGCGTCAAGCGGAATCGTGTCAATCATTGCGACAAATCAATCCTGTGACTAACGTTTGTGCGACTGACTCGCCTCACTTTCCCTTTGAGCTAGCAACCACATGGGGGCTGCGCCCGGAATTTTAAAGGCCTCGCAGGATTAAAATGTGAAATTGATCACAATTGCCTGACCGCCTTTTCGCGACACATAAGTTTAGAACAAAAGTGCACGCGCGGGTGTTAATGTTTTGTTAGAATCTGGGTTAAAAGATGTCTGTTTCAACAGCGAGATGTAAGCATATGTCGAACCAACGTAACCCCGACGATTTGAAAAAAAACCTTACAGAGATGCAGTTTTACGTGACGCAAAATCACGGCACAGAACCGCCGTTTTCCGGGCGTTTGCTGCACAATAAACGGGAAGGCGTCTACCACTGCCTGGTGTGTGATGCACCGCTGTTTAACTCCCAGACGAAGTACGATTCTGGCTGCGGCTGGCCGAGTTTTTACGAGCCTGTCAGCGATGATGCGATCCGCTACCTGACGGACACCTCGCACGGCATGGTGCGCACCGAAATTCGTTGCGGGAATTGCGACGCCCATCTCGGGCATGTCTTCCCGGATGGCCCGCAGCCGACGGGGGAGCGTTTCTGCGTAAATTCGGCTTCCATGAGCTTTACCGATGATGAAAACGGCGACCAGACCAAGGGTTGAAAAAACGATTCAGCAAATTATTCCTTTGAAAGGGAGAGATCATGAATATTGATGACATGATTGCAGGTATGACCCCGGAGGTTTATCAGCGTCTGGTGACGGCCGTTGAGCTGGGAAAATGGCCGGACGGTGTGGCGCTCACACCTGAGCAAAAAGAGAACAGCTTGCAGCTGGTGATGCTGTGGCAGGCGCGTCACAATACCGACGCCCAGCACATGACCATCGACACTAACGGTCAGATGGTGATGAAAAGCAAGCGCGAGTTAAAAGAAGACTTCGGCATCACGCCGAAGCCGATTGCGACGATGAAAATGCAATAACGGTGCGGGTTTATGCCCTCACCCAACCCTCTCCCAAAGGGAGAGGGCTTGATTGTCTTACTACTGATGCGGGATCCCAAGCGACTCCGCCAGCTGTTTCGCGAGCTGGTTTTCGTCGTCAGCCCCATACTCCCAGAACATGGCGCCGGCCAGACCTTTCTCCTTGATGTAATCCGCTTTGATCGCCACGGAGCGCGGGTTCTCATAGGAAATCGCAAACAGCGCCTTCCCGTCGGCGGATTTCACCGACAGCCACGGCACCTTCGCCTGTTCGTCCCAGTGCTCGGTAAAGCGTTTCTGCGGATCGTTCAGCAGCTTGCGGACGATATCGTTGTATTTCACATAGGTATCTTTGGTCAGATCATAGCCAAGCGATTTGAACAGGCCCAGTTCCTGCGGCCCGAAGTAGGGCTGCGTCACCGGATTGTTTTGTGCGTCTGGTTTGCTCCAGTCGATCCCTGGCTCTACGGCACGTTTCGGCACGCGCCCATAGAAACCAATTCCGAGGTTCATCTGCTGCGGCTTCAGCCCGGCGGCCAGATAGTTATTCACCACAAAATCGACGCTGTATTTGTCTGCGGCAGTTACCGTTGGCCAGTCGCTGGAGTCATACAGATTCGCGTTAAAATACTGAGTACCGTACGCCATGTCGTAGGTCATCAGGTTGATGTAATCAAGCAAGGGGGCAATGGCTTTCACATCCACCCAGCTTTTCGGACTTTCCGCATTCGCGCCCACCGCAATCGTGACCAGCTTTTTCTTACCAAACGCGTCACGCATCTCTTTTAACAGCGCGGTGAAATTATCCCGGTCGGCAGGGGTGCTTTCGACAAGTCCCCACGCGCCGTTGACCGGATATTCCCAGTCCAGGTCGATCCCGTCCAGGCCGTATTGACTGACGATCTCCTGCGCGGAGCGAATAAACACCGCGCGACTCTCTTTGGTTGCCGCTGCGCCAGAAAATCCTCGCGCGCCCCAGCCGCCAACGGAAAGCAGGACTTTCAGGTTCGGGTTTTGTTTACGAAGCTGAGGAAGTAACGCCAGATCGGATGCCACCTTGGGTGATAACCAGATTTGATGCAGTTTTGCCGGATCTTTCAGCGCGGCGTTGGTTTCGTCTTTCTCGTTGTTATAGACCAGACCAAACGAGTAGTTGAGGTGGGTGATCTGGCGGACGTCGAGTTTATTAATATCGCCACCCGGTCCGGCGGTAACATCGCCACCGCCATTGAAGTAACCCACGGACATCAGGGGCGCAGCGGAAGCCAGTGACGCGCAAAGCAAGGGTAATGCTGCCAGCAAGGGCAAACGTTTCATATAATTTCCTCTTTGACTGAATAAAAATAACCACGCCACAGAAAAGGCGTGGCGAAAAAACAGCCTGAAGAGAATAGCATCGCCGTTTCGCTTGTGATGCGAGGGAGTTCACTTTATGGGGATTGGGGAAGAAATGCCGGGTGGCGCTGACGCTTATCCGGTCTACAAAACCAGAGAAAGTAGGCCGGGTAAGGCTAAGCCGTCACCCGGCTAAAAAGCTTACGCCTGCGTCTCCATCCAGTCAGCCAGCGTATACAGCGTTGCGCCTTCTGCGGCCATATCCATAAACGCCTGAGCGCTGTCATGCGGCTGAATATTCACTCCGCGACAGCCGTCGGTGATGACATTCACGGTATAGCCCAACTGCAGCGCATCCAGCACGGTGAACTTCACGCAGTAATCCGTCGCCAGGCCCAGCACAATCAGCTCGGTGATCTCATGGTGGCGTGACCACGCGTCCAGCGCCGTCTTCTGGCGGTGACCGTTATCAAAGAACGCGCTGTAGCTGTCGATGATTGGGTTTTCACCTTTGTGGAACACCGCGTCGATGGCCTTCTGGTTCAGCAGCGGATGCAGCTCAGCGCCTTCCGTCTGCTGCACGCAGTGATCGGGCCAGAAGGTTTGCGCCAGCCCGTCCAGTTCGCCCTGGCTGTAAGGCTCAACGTTGTGCTGGCTGGCAAAGCTGCCGTGGTTTGCCGGATGCCAGTCCTGACTCGCCAACACCGCTTCACCACGAGCTTTACACCACGCAATCAGCGAATTCGCGACGTCTACGGTGCTGTCGCCTTCCGCGACGGCCAGCGCACCACCCGCACAGAAATCATTTTGCAAATCGACCAGTAACAGGGCGCGTTGCTTCATGGGATCTCCTTATTCGTCCGGCGTCAGTTCACCGCGCAGGTTTTGCATCATGGCGCGGCGAATGGAATCAATATCCAGATCCTGACTCAGTAAATAGTGAAGTTTAGTCAGCGTTGCCTCAACGGTCATATCGAAACCACTTATCACGCCTGCGTGAGCCAGAGCATTACCGGTGGCGTAGCCGCCCATATTGACCTTGCCGGACATACACTGGGTGAGGTTGACCACCACAATCCCGCGATCGCTCGCCTCCTGAAGCTCTTTCAGGAACTCACCGTTCTGCGGGGCGTTACCCACACCATAGGAGCGCAGGATCAGCGCCTTCACCGGCTGGCGCAGGAAGTTGCGCACCACGTCGGCGGAGATCCCCGGATAAATCGTCACCACGCCAATCGGCTGCGGGGTGATCGGATGAACGATCAGCTCGCCTGCCGTATTTGGTGCGGGCGGCGTGCCCAGACGACGGATATGGATCCCCGCTTCCAGCAGCGGTTGCAGGTTAGGTGAGGCAAAAGCGTCAAAGCCATCGGCGTGCGCTTTAGTGGTACGGTTCCCGCGGTACAGTCGGTTGTTGAAGAACAGCGTTACCTCGTTGATCGGGTAATTAGCGGCCACGTACAGGGAGTTAAGCAGGTTGATCTGCCCGTCTGAACGCAGTTCCGCCAGCGGGATCTGCGAACCGGTCACGATGACGGGCTTGCTCAGGTTCTCCAGCATGAAGGAGAGCGCCGAGGCGGTGAACGCCATGGTGTCGGTACCGTGAAGGATCACGAAGCCGTCGTACTGGTCGTAATGGGCTTTAATATCATCCGCAATATGCTGCCAGTCTTCCGGCGTCATGTCGGAGGAGTCCATCAGCGGCTCATATTCGTGGATGGTAAAGTCCGGCATTTCCGGACGGTGAAATTCAGGCATCAGCGCCAGCTGGCGCTGCAAGTGGCCGGAAACCGGGATATAGCCATTTTCTGAGCGCTGCATACCGATGGTACCGCCGGTATAGGCGACATATATTGATTTCTTCTGCATGGTAATGAGTTCTTGTTCTTCAAAAGAAAAAATCCCCTCTTCACGGGAAGAGGGGACGGTTTTTAACGCACGTTCGCGCAGGTCAGGCAAAACGCGTAACGGCTCTGTGGATCATTAAAGGCTGCGAGCTTGTCGCTCTCCGCTTTCATGGCTTTCGCCGCGGTCGCCACCGGCGCCGGCAGATAAGCCTGAAGCGCGTCCGGCAGCATGGCACGGACGGAGCCGGACATGCTGTCCATGACCATATCGAAGAACGTCGGTTCGTCCTGATAATAGTCCACGTGCCACTGCTTGAGCTTCGCCAGCTCCGCCGCTTTCTTCACGGCGTCGTCGAAATCACCCAGGCTGTCTACCAGACCGTTGCTCTTCGCATCCTGGCCGGTCCAGACGTGGCCCTGCGCGATCTGGTCAATCTGGTCTGGCGTCTTTTTACGGGAGTCCGCAACCAGCGTGATGAAACGTTTATAGCCACTCTCAATGCTGAGCTGCATCATCTCAGACACCTCAGGCGGCAGGGATTTGGTAACGGACACGTCTGCCAGCGGCGAGGTGGAAACGCCGTCGGTGTGGACGCCGAGATAATCCAGGCTGTTCTCAACGGTGTTGATCACACCGAAGATGCCAATCGAGCCGGTCAGCGTGCTTGGGTTAGCCACGATGTAGTTGGCTGGCGTCGAGATCCAGTACCCCCCGGAAGCCGCCATGCCGCCCATCGAGACCACTACCGGCTTGCCTGCGGCGCGCGCGGCGGCCAGTTCAGCACGGATCACTTCAGAGGCGCTGACGCTGCCGCCAGGGCTGTTCACCCGCAGGACAATTGCCTTCACTTTCGGATCCAGGCGCGCATCGCGGATCTGCGACGCGGTGGTGTCTCCGCCGACGTTCCCCGGCGTTTCTTCCCCGTCCATAATGGCCCCGTTAGCAAACACCACGGCGATGCTGTCACCGCTGTCGTCCGATTTTTTCGCGGCGTAGTCATACATGCTGATGGCGCTGTAGTTTTTGTCCTCTTTACTCCAGCCGAACTGTTTGGTCAGCGCTTTTTCAATTTCAGCGCTGGAACCCAGCTGATCGACCAGTTTGTTATCAAGCGCGTATTTCGCTGTATCGCCGTCCACCTTGCGCAGGCCGTCCAGCACGCCGCGCGCGCCCGGAAAGACCTGCTCAGCGGTAATCTGACGGTTAGCGGCAATGGTGCCGAGGTAGTTCTGCCACAGCTCGCCAATCCAGCGGCTGTCCGCTTCACGAGCGGCAGGGGACATATCATCGCGGATAAACGGCTCCACGGCGGATTTATAGGTCCCGACGCGGAAGACGTGAGTAGTGACCTTCAGCTTGTCGAGCAGCGATTTGTAGTACAGACCGTTAGTGGCGAAGCCATGCAGATCGACCGTACCCTGCGGAGAGAGCCAGATCTTATTGGCGAAGCTCGCCAGATAATATTGCCCCTGGCTATAGCTGTCGCCTACGGCAATCACCGGCTTGCCGCTGTCGCGGAATTCGCGCAGCGCTTTACCGATGTACTGCATCGACGGCTGATCGCCTCCGGCAAAATCTTTCAGATCCAGCACGATGCCGGTGATGTTGCGGTCATCTTTCGCCTGGCGGATGGTATCGACGATATCGAAGAGAGAGTTTTCCTGCAGGCGGTCGGACGTGGCGCCGAACAGCTGGCGGCCAATCACGCCCAGACGGTTGCTGGTCGATGGCTTATCAACAATCACCCCGGTGATATCGAGTAACAGTGCGCCGCGCGTCGAATGCTGCGACTGGTTTGCGTTGCTGATATGCATCCAGATACCAGCGCATACCAGGACCAGGAAGATGAAAAAGATGTTCATCACCAGGTTGCGGACGAAGTTGAGCAGTCGCCACGTCCATTTAAAGAAACCGGCAATAATTCGCCAAAGGGTTCGCATGTATTCTCCCTAACCAGAAAATGACTGTTTCCGTCGCCACTGGACGGTAATGTTGGGTTATCGTAATGACCCAACCGCCACTTGTCAGCAGGAATCGCCTGCCAGGCTGTAACAAAATCTGCCGTCGTGTTAATTTTGTGAGTAAATTTCATGAAAGGAGTTAACCAATGGACGCACTTGAACTGCTTGTTAACCGTCGTAGCGCTTCCCGCCTGGCCGAACCGGCACCCGTCGGCGAGCAGCTGGAAAACATTCTGCGTGCCGGAATGCGTGCGCCGGACCATGGCACATTGCAGCCGTGGCACTTCTTTATTATTGAAGGCGAAGGGCGCGGCCGCTTCAGCCAGCTGCTGGAGCAGGGGGCTGTTGCCGCAGGCCAGGATGAGAAGGGGATTGATAAAGCCCGCAACGCGCCATTCCGTGCGCCGATGATCATCGCGGTAGTCGCAAAATGCCAGGCCGATCATAAAGTGCCGGTCTGGGAGCAGGAGATGTCTGCCGGTTGCGCGGTAATGGCAATGCAAATGGCCGCCGTCGCGCAGGGCTTCAATGGCATCTGGCGCACCGGACCGCTGACCGAAAGTTCGGTCGTGCGTGATGGCTTTGCCTGTGGCGAGCACGATAAAATTGTCGGCTTCCTCTATCTCGGCACCCCGCAGCTTAAAGCCTCCAGCACCATCAGCGTGCCGGACACCACGCCTTTCGTCAGCCGTTTTTAATTACCCGCGCTAAACTGTCTGGATTCTGAGCATCCGCCGCAGAATTCAGACAGTCATACTTACCTCTTTATGGAATGAGCGCTACCATAGCGCGATTGAGATGACAGGAGACGTCCATGAGCGAGCAAACCATTCGTTTAACGCAATACAGCCACGGAGCCGGTTGCGGTTGTAAAATTTCCCCGAAAGTGCTGGAGACCATCCTGCACAGTGAGCAGGCGAAGTTTGTCGACCCGAACCTGCTTGTCGGTAACGAAACGCGTGACGATGCAGCGGTTTATGACTTAGGTAACGGCACCAGCATTATCAGCACCACTGACTTTTTTATGCCGATTGTCGACAACCCATTCGACTTCGGACGCATTGCGGCCACCAACGCCATCAGCGATATCTTTGCGATGGGCGGTAAACCGATCATGGCGATCGCCATTCTGGGCTGGCCGATTAACACCCTGCCGCCGGAAATTGCCCGCGACGTGATTGAAGGCGGACGCTTTGCCTGCCAGCAGGCGGGTATTGCCCTGGCCGGTGGACACTCTATCGATGCGCCGGAGCCGATCTTCGGCCTGGCCGTCACCGGCGTGGTGCCCACCGAACGCGTGAAGCGCAACAGCACGGCGCAACCGGGCTGCAAACTGTTCCTCACCAAGCCGCTGGGCATTGGCGTACTGACCACTGCCGAGAAGAAATCCCTGCTGAAGCCCGAGCATATCGGTCTGGCAACGGAAGTGATGTGTCAGATGAACCTCGCCGGTGCGGCATTCGCTAATATCGACGGCGTGAAGGCCATGACCGACGTGACCGGATTTGGTCTGCTGGGGCACCTCTCTGAAGTCTGTCAGGGCGCAGGCGTGCAGGCGCAGGTCTGGTATCAGGATGTGCCGAAACTGCCGGGCGTGGAAGAGTACATTGCTCAGGGCGCGGTGCCGGGCGGGACGCAGCGCAACTTCGCCAGCTACGGCCATTTAATGGGCGAAATGCCGGAAGCATGGCGTAACCTGCTGTGCGATCCGCAAACCTCCGGCGGTCTGCTGCTGGCGGTGACGCCGGAAGCTGAAGCTGACGTTCAGGCGACGGCTGCCGAGTTTGGCATCACCCTGACGGCCATTGGTGAGCTGGTGACCGCCCGCGGTGGTCGCCCGATGATTGAGATCCGTTAATTCGATGCGGTTGTTTATTGCCGAAAAACCGAGTCTGGCGCGTGCCATCGCCGACGTGCTGCCCAAGCCGCATCGCAAAGGTGATGGCTTTATCGAATGCGGTAACGGACAGGTGGTCACCTGGTGTATCGGGCACCTGCTTGAACAGGCGCAGCCGGATGTCTACGACAGCCGCTACGCCCGCTGGAATCTCAACGATCTGCCGATTGTGCCGGAAAAGTGGCGTCTGCAACCGCGTCCTTCCGTCACCAAACAGCTCAACGTCATTAAGCGCTTCCTGCATGAGGCGACGGAAGTGGTCCACGCGGGTGACCCGGACAGGGAAGGGCAACTGCTGGTCGATGAAGTGCTGGACTACCTGGAGCTGGCGCCGGAAAAGCGTCAGCAGGTGCAGCGCTGCCTTATCAACGACCTCAACCCGCAGGCGGTGGAGCGCGCGATTTCGCGCCTGCGCGCCAACAGCGAATTTATTCCCCTGTGTGTCTCCGCGCTGGCACGTGCCCGCGCGGACTGGCTGTACGGGATCAACATGACCCGCGCCTACACCATCCTGGGACGCAATGCGGGCTATCAGGGCGTACTCTCTGTTGGGCGTGTTCAAACCCCGGTGCTGGGGCTGGTGGTGCGTCGCGACGAAGAGATCGAAAATTTCGTCGCCAAAGACTTCTTCGAAGTCAAAGCGCATATCGTCACGCCGAAAGACGAACGCTTTACCGCCGTCTGGCAGCCGAGCGATGCCTGTGAGTCATATCAGGACGAAGAGGGACGGCTGCTGCATCGTCCGCTGGCGGAGCACGTGGTTAACCGCATTACCGGCCAGCCCGCGATAGTCACCAGCTATAACGACAAACGGGAATCAGAGCCCGCACCACTGCCGTTCTCCCTTTCGGCGTTGCAGATCGAGGCCGCGAAAAAGTTTGGCCTGAGCGCGCAGAACGTGCTCGATATCTGCCAAAAGCTCTATGAAACCCACAAGCTGATCACCTATCCGCGTTCGGACAGCCGCTATCTGCCGGAGGAACACTTCGCCGGACGCCACTCGGTGATGAACGCCATTGGTGTCCATGCGCCGGATCTGTTGCCGCAACCGGCGGTAAACCCGGATACCCATAACCGCTGCTGGGACGATAAAAAAGTCGATGCCCACCACGCGATAATCCCGACGGCGCGCACCAGCAACGTCAACCTGACCGACAACGAAGCAAAAGTCTATAACCTGATCGCGCGTCAGTATCTGATGCAGTTCTGCCCGGACGCGGTTTTCCGCAAGTGCGTTATTGAGCTGGAAATTGCCAAAGGCAAATTTATCGCCAAAGCGCGTTTCCTCGCGGAAGCGGGCTGGCGCACGCTGCTCGGCAACAAAGAGCGTGACGAAGAGAACGATGGCACGCCGCTGCCGGTCGTAGCCAAAGGCGACGAACTGCTGTGCGAGAAGGGGGAGGTGGTTGAACGACAGACCCAGCCGCCGCGCCACTTCACCGATGCGACGCTGCTTTCGGCCATGACCGGGATCGCCCGTTTTGTGCAGGATAAAGATCTGAAGAAGATCCTCCGCGCCACCGACGGTCTGGGTACGGAAGCAACCCGCGCGGGGATCATCGAGCTGCTCTTTAAGCGCGGTTTTCTTGAGAAAAAGGGGCGCTATATCCATTCGACCGAGCCGGGGCGCGCGCTGATTCATTCCCTGCCGGAGCTGGCCGCCAGGCCGGACATGACCGCGCACTGGGAATCGGTGCTGACGCAGATCAGCGAGAAGCAGTGCCGCTATCAGGACTTTATGCACCCGCTCGTGGGGACGCTTTACCAGCTGATCGATCAGGCGCGCAGCACGCCGGTGAAGCGCTTCAGAGGGATGGTTGCACCAGGCGCGGGTGCGAAGAAACCGTTTAAAAAGAAGAAAAGCGCGGCCTGATACGCCCGGTTTTCACCCTCTCCCTATGGGAGAGGGCCGGGGTGAGGGCACCCGGCCGCACGATATAAACCTTAAATCACACCCTGCCCAATCATCGCATCCGCCACCTTCACGAACCCGGCGATATTCGCCCCGCGCACGTAGTTGGTTTGCGATGCCTCCCCGCCGTACTCCACGCAGGCATGGTGAATATCCAGCATGATGTGGTGCAGGCGCGCATCCACTTTCTCCGCCTTCCAGCCGAGACGCGCGGCGTTTTGCGCCATCTCGAGGCCGGAGGTGGCCACGCCGCCCGCGTTAGCGGCCTTGCCCGGCGCAAACAGCACGCCCGCGTCCAGGAACAGGTCCGTGGCGTCGATGGTGGTTGGCATGTTCGCCCCTTCGGCCACCGCTTTCACGCCATTGCTAATCAGCGTCCGGGCGGCATCCACGTCCAGTTCGTTTTGCGTCGCGCACGGCAGGGCGATATCCACCGGCACGCCCCACGGCTGTTTACCTTCCAGATAGGTCAGGCCAAACTCACGGGCATAATCCGCTACCCGACCGTCACGGCTGGCTTTGATTTCGCACAGACGCGCCAGTTTTTCTGCCGTAAAGCCAGCTTCATCCACTACGGTGCCGCTGGAGTCGGAGGCGGTCACCACGCGCGCGCCAAACGCCATCGCTTTCTCGATAGCGTACTGCGCCACGTTGCCGGAGCCGGAGACCGCCACGCGCATCCCCTCGAAGCTCAGCCCGTGACGCTTAAGCATCGCTTCAGTGAAATAGACCAGACCGTAACCCGTCGCTTCCGGGCGAATCAGGCTGCCGCCAAACGACAGACCTTTGCCGGTAAAGACGCAGGCGCTGTTGTTGGAGAGCTTTTTCATCATCCCGGCCATAAAGCCCACTTCACGACCCCCCACGCCGATATCTCCGGCGGGAACGTCGGTGTCCGGCCCAAGGTGGCGATAGAGTTCAGTGACCAGCGCCTGGCAGAAGCGCATCACTTCGCCTTCGCTCTTGCCTTTCGGATCGAAATCACTCCCGCCTTTACCGCCGCCCATCGGCAGGGTAGTGAGCGCATTTTTAAAGGTCTGCTCGAAGCCGAGGAACTTCAGAATCGACAGGTTCACCGAAGGATGGAAGCGCATCCCGCCCTTAAACGGCCCAATGGCGGAGTTAAACTGCACGCGCCATGCGCGGTTGACCTGCACCTGATTGCGATCGTCCACCCACGCCACGCGGAACTGGATGACGCGCTCTGGCTCTACCAGACGTTCAAGCAGCGCCATCTGGCGGTAGCGCGGATTTTCCTCAAGGAAGGGCCACAGGGTGGTCATGACTTCACGAACGGCCTGGGCAAACTCGCTTTGGTGCGGGTCGCGCTGCTGAACATGGGCAAGAAAGCTTTCCAGAGAGCGTGTCTGATCCATAGATATAAGAACCTCTTATAATAATTTATGCGTGTGGCGGAGATGTTTTGTGTCGTTTTTTTGACTATACCACCCGCACCGCTTTGAGAGGCAAGCAGAAATTTATGCTGCAAGGGAAATTAATGACAGGGCGCGCGTCATAACTAAAAGCGATGACGAGATACATTAAAGATCCCGTCCGGATCGACCGTTATAGATATAAACGATGCAAAGGAAACAAAGTCTATGAACCGTTACGCAATGGCCGCGTTATGTTTGATGGTGTCCGCCGGGGCACAGGCTGATCGCATTCGCCCGGATGTCGAGGTTAACGTGCCGCCAGAGGTCTTTAGCGCTGGCGGCCAGCGTGCGCAGCCGTGTAATCAGTGCTGTATCTATCAGGATCAAAACTATTCCGAAGGCGCAGTGGTCAGGGCGGATGGCGTGCTGTTGCAGTGCCAGCGTGATGAACGCACCCTCAGTACAAACCCGCTGGTCTGGCGTCGCGTAAAAGAATAAACGCTTCCAGCAGCGGTATATCCGCCGGGGCTAAATCATACGTGAACGCGTCTTCTGGCGTACACCATACCAACGCCGAGTGATAATGCGCCTTCAGCTCACCGCTAAATTCAGGCACATGCCAGGCGTGGAGGTGAATCAGCCGCTGCGACACCTCCCGCTGGCGGCTTGCCACATACCGCGCGGGCACGGCCTCAATGCCGAGCTCTTCGCGCAGTTCGCGGATCAGCGCTTCCGGCTGGGTCTCACCGGCTTCAACCTTCCCGCCCGCAAATTCCCACATTCCTGGCTGATCGGCATGTTCGGGACGCTGCGCCAGCAAAATCTTGCCCTCATTTTCGAGGATGGCCGCAACCACATCGAGTGTTTTCAGCATGTTCGTCAATAATTAATAGCGAAAAACGACATATTATCGTGCCCTTCCAAAGAGTCCAGTCATCAGGAGAATCAGGTGAAAGAGATATCCGCCTGGGTTGCGCCCATGGAAACCCTTCCCGTCAGCCTTAGCCCCATCGCCGCCATGCAGAAAAAACACTTCGGCGCGGTGCTGAACCCCACTCGCTGGTGGGGGCGTATGCCGCGTCTTTTCTGGCTGGTGGCGCTGTTTGTCGGCTATCTGGAGCGGCGCAAGGCGCGTTTGACCCCGGTTCTCCGATCGCTACTAATGACGCGGGTCTCGCAGATCTGCCACTGCGCATTTTGTATTGATGCCAACAGCCTGCGTCTGGCCGAGCGGAGCGGGGCGCTGGATAAAGTGCAGGCCGTCAGCGACTGGCAAAATTCCACCCTGTTCAGCGAAGAGGAGCGCGCGGCGCTGGCCTATGCGGAAGCGGTCACCGCCACGCCGCCTGAGGTGGATGAAAATATCAAAAGCCTGCTGAAGCGCCACTTTACGGAAGAGACCATCACCGAAATGACGGCTCTGATTGCCTTTCAGAATCTTTCCGCCCGCTTTAACGCCGCGCTGGATATCCCGACTCAGGGGCTGTGCGCCACGTTTAAAGGTAAACCACATGCTGGATAAACATCTGCACCCCCGGCTGAAACCCGGGTTAAATCAGCTGGCCGCCGCGCTGGATAAACCGTTTATCACGCCTGATGGCTTAACGCTCGCCGGGTTTGCGATTGGCGTGCTGGCGTTACCTTTTCTGGCGCTGGGCTGGTATCCGGCGGCGCTGATCGCCATTGTGCTGAACCGGCTGCTGGATGGTCTGGACGGCGCGCTGGCGCGTCGCCGTGGCCTGACGGACGCGGGAGGATTTCTTGATATCGCCCTCGACTTCCTGTTTTACGCCCTGGTGCCGTTTGGTTTTGCGCTGGCCGCTCCGGCTGATAATGCGATCGCCGCCGCCTGGCTGCTGTTCGCGTTTATGGGGACGGGCAGCAGTTTTCTGGCCTTTGCCGCGCTGGCGGGGAAGCATGATATCGACAACCCCGGCTATGCGCACAAGTCGCTTTATTACATTGGAGGATTAACGGAAGGAACAGAGACCATCGCGCTGTTTGTGCTGTGCAGCCTGTTTCCGGCGCATTTCGCGCTCTTTGCATGGGTGTTTGGCGCGTTGTGCTGGCTGACCACCACAACGCGCATCTGGAGCGGTTATATCACGCTGAAGTCACTTCCCCGCTAGCGTGCGCTCTCCGGTCCGCGCTCCCCGGTGGAGACCGGGTTCTGCGGATGGCTGCTCCATTCGTACCAGCCGCCGTCGTAGACGGCAACGTTCTGCCAGCCCATGGCGCGGGCGTACATAAAGGCTTCAGACGCGCGCCAGCCGGTACCACAGTAAAACGCAACGTGCTGCTCCGGCAGGATATTCCACGTTTTCCACATGGCGGCAATATCATCGGCGCTGCGCATGGTGCCATCCGGATTGTGGAAATCTTCCATGTGGGTCGCGTCGCTGCCCGCATGGCCCCAGCGCGCACCGGCAATTTCACCTTTTGGCTTGATATAGCTGTAGCCGCTGGTTTCACCGATAAACTCTGGCCAGGAACGAATGCTCACCAGCGACGCGTCCTGACGGTGCAGCATTCCCCGGGCCTGCTCCATATCCACCATCAGCTGCGGCTGGCCCGGGATCGGCGCGCCAAAATCAGGGGCTGGCTTCACGTTTGCAGGCGTTCCGCGCTCAACGGGCAGGCTGGCGTCGGACCACGCCTTCCAGCCGCCATCCAGAATCCGTACATCCTTCACGCCCGCGTAGAGCATGATCTGCGCCACGCGCGCGGCGGCATACACGTCGCGACCGTACAGAATGACGGTGGTATCGTGACGGATCCCGTGCTTCGCCAGCATCGCTTTCAGCTTTTCGTCAGAGACCTTATTCCACAGCGGTTCGCTTTCCACTTCATTGGTGTCGATATAGCCCGCGTCGGGAATGTGGCTCAGGAGATAAAGCTTCGGCGCACCCCAGCCAGCCTCGATCACCTTCCACTCTCCGGCTGGTGCGGCGGTAACGGGTTTGCCCTGCTGCAACTGGTGGATCCACTGCGGATAAACCAGCTGTTCGAAATGCGCCAGACGTTGCAGACGGTCGGATTGTTGCAGGGCATCGCTCAGGGTGGAGACGTGGGTAAAGCCCGCTTTCTCCAGCCGCGTTTTGACCGTCTGGTTGTCATTATCGTTGCCATAGAGCGCAACCGGCATGTCTGGCGTAAGCCGATGCTGTTTTGCCCAGCCGCTGAGCTGTTCATCGCTCATTGCCCCGAGCCAGCTGGCAGAGAGATTAAGTGCGGCGGGCTCGTGCCCGGACGTTCCGCTCAGGGTCTGCGGCCAGCCGTTATAGAACGCACTGATGCGCGTATCAATTACCGCGCCGTTTTGCGTCTGAAGCTGAGCCAGCGTGAGGGAGTGGGGCATATCAGCCGCCGTGGAGGAGAGTGAGGCGAGGCCGCAGATCAGGGCCAGCGCGGTCAGTTGAGAAACACGTTTCATCGAAAAACCTGACGTCATTAAAAGAGGGGGGCATTGTCGTCTCTCCTGAAGCCAAAAACATTGCGTTAGCACATTATTGCCAGCGAGACATCTCAATCACCTCGCCGCCGGGCGGAATATCGTCCTCATCATGCGTGACCAGCACCACCGGGATCCTGCGCTGGCGAGTGACCTCGAATACCCACGCCCGGAATGAGGCGCGCAGCGTTTTATCCAGTCGACTGAACGGCTCGTCGAGCAGCAATGCCTGCGGCTGGGCGAGAAGGGCGCGCAACAGGCTGACCCTGGCGCGCTCGCCGCCGGAAAGGGTCGCCGGATCGCTGGTGTAGTGGTTTGCCAGCCCGGCAGTCTCCAGGGCCTGCTCGACCGCGTTGCGGCGGGCGCGCCCGACGATGTGCGCCGGCAGCGCCAGCATCAGGTTTTGCCCCACGCTGAAGGCGTCAAACAGCAGGGCATCCTGAAACAGAATGCCGATCCCGCGCGTTTCCACGGGGAGCATATCGCAGCGACGATCGTTCAGCCACAGCTCGCCGTGCGCCTTAAAATCAGCGGATAACGCCCCCACCATCCAGGCGAAAAGGGTCGATTTCCCACTCCCGGAGGGCCCCATCAGCGTGACGATCTCCCCCGCCGGGACGCGGAAGTTGACCTCATGTAAGAGCGGCGCAATGGTGAGATTTTTCACGGTTAGCATTAACGTAATCCTTGTCTGTGACGGCCCACGAGCCGGGAGAGCAGCGCGGCAAGGGCAAATACGCTGCTGGTCAACAACAACAGACCCAGCGCCCGGCTGGCGAGGATCGGAATGCTGCCGCCGCTGCTGAGGGCGACCGCCTCCGTCGTCAGGGTGGTGAAACGTCCCGCCCCCAGCCAGAGGGTAGGCATGTACTGGGCCATGCTCACGGAAAAGCCGGTGGCAAAGGCCAGCAGGGCCGGACGAACCATCAATGGGCATTTCACTAGCCAGAAAATTTTCGCTCGCCGCCAGCCCAGCGTTCTGGCAGTGAGGATAAGCCGGGGATCGAGCCGGCGCCAGGCCGGTTGCAGCACCAGGAGCATCCACGGGAGGACCCAGAGCATATGGCTCCAGAGCACCGCAGCGTACTGGCCGTCGATGCCCAGCCACAGCGCCACGGCATACTGCCCGGACACGAGGGGCAGCGCCGGGAGGGCAAGCGGCAGCCAGATCCACACCGCGCCGCGCTGGGGTCCCCACTCAAGCCAGATCATGAGGATGGCCAGCGCTGTCAGGCTGGACAGCAGTCCCAGTGAAAGGCTGTCGCTGACGGGGCCGATGTCGTCCCGGCGTGCCAGCATCAGCAGAACCAGCGCACAGAGCACGCCGCACAGCGGCAGTAACCCGCCCAGCGTCCGTGCGGGCAGCGCGCTATGCGAAGCGCGACGTACCCCGGAGGGGGCAGGCTGGGCGCGCCGCCATGCCGTCCAGAAGCCGTATCCCACCGCGGCAAGCGCCGCCAGCAGCAGGAGCAACACCAGACACAGCAGCGTTCCCTTGGTTTGCTGCTGCGCATCGCCCTGGGTGAGCCACTGCCAGGCCAGCACCGCCAGCGTAGGCGGGTTGCCCGGCCCGAGCACGATCGCCACATCCACCACGGAAAGCGACCAGGCGAGCACCGCCAGCATCACGGCGCCCAGCGCGGGGGCGATTGCCGGGAGGATGAGCCAGTTGAGCGCCTGCATTCGTCCGTAGCCGAAGGTATGCAGGACAATTTTCTGCTGTACGAGGCGCTTTTCAGGCAGCGCGGCGTAGATTGTCCACAGAACGAACGCGCTCTCTTTGACCGCGAGCGTCAGGCCAAGCCCGATACCGTAGCGGTCAAGCTGCGGCGAACAGACTGTACAGATCCGGTAAAACTGCCCCCCTTCCGCAAACAGCAGCAGCGCGCTGGTGGCGAAGGCGACGTGCGGCACGGCTAACAGCCACGGCAAACGGGTGCTCAGGCGCTGCCAGCCTTCACCCGGCCAGAGAAGCGCAAGCAGGGTCAGGGCGATAAACAGTGAGCCCAGCGTCGCGATAAGCGCTGACACCAGCGTGGCGGCCAGCGCCTGCGGCAGCTGCGGGTCGGCAAACAGCGTCGCCCAGTTGCCGGGAGAAAACGCCGGGGCCAGCAGCATGCCGCTGGCGGGAAGCAGGGGCAGATAGATGACCGCCATTGCCGCCCAGACCAGCCCGCTTAGCGGGTTCCGTAGCGGCGAAGCCATTCCTGCTCCAGGGCGTTAACCCAGGCGGCGTGCGGTTCGGGAAGCACATCAGGCGTGCCTGAGGGGGTAAAGGCGCGAAGCTGTTTTGCCGCTTTCGCAGGCAGTTTTTCGCCATCCAGCACGCTCGGGTCACCCCAGACGGCAGGATTAGCTTTGCGGATCTGCGCCTGTGGTGACAGCAGGAAATTCGCCACCACTTTCGCACCTGCGCTCGCGCTGGCGTTTGCCGGGATGGCGACAAAATGGACGTTGCCGATCATGCCTTTGAGAAAGCCGAAACTGTAGCTGTCGGCAGGCAGTTCACCGCTCGCCACCTTTTGCATCGCATGGGCGGGGTTAAAGGTGAGCGACAGGTTCAGACTGCCGCTGGCCAGCAGCGTATCCATGCGCGCAGGCGACGGAGGAAAATCGTTTCCTTCGCGCCACAGCAGGGGGTGCAGCGTATCAAGGTAATCCCACAGCGGCGCGGTGACCTGCGCAAAGGTACTGTCTGGCGCGTTTTTTAGCGCCTCCGGATGGGCGGTCAGCGCCAGCAGTAGCTGTTCCAGAAACGCCGTGCCGGTAAAATCCGGCGGTCGCGGATAGCTCACCTTGCCAGGGTGCTGTCGGGCGTATACCAGCAGCGCGTGGGGATCTGCCGGTGGTGTCGGCGTACTCGCTTTACGGGCGATAAAGGTTAATTGCGCGCCGCCCCACGGGGATTCTGCCCCATCGGTCGGGATGGCAAAATCTTCCGTTACCGGTTTACGGGTATCGACGTAGCGCCAGTTGGGCAGGGTTTGCGCCCAGCCGGTGAGCAGCAGGTTTGCCGCTTTCAGGTTGCGGAAGTTTTCCCCGTTTACCCAGAGCAGATCCACCGACCCGTTACTGCTACGTCCTGCGGCATGTTCCGTCTGGATCCGCTTCACCGCGTCGGCGGCATCGGCCAGATGAACGATCTTCAGGTTGATGGCGTAGTGCGTTTTCATCTCGCCGCTTACCCAGTCGAGGTAGCGGTTAACGGCCTCGTCACCGCCCCAGGCGTTAAACCAGACGGTCTGCCCGGTGGCCTGTTGCTGAATGGATTGCCAGCTCTCAGCGGCGAAGGCAGAGGTTGCCAGCAGCAGACTCGTCAGAAACGCGCAAAAACGCACCCGGCGCATAATGCCTCACTTTTTAATCGAAGGGATGTAACGGGAAAACAGCCAGCGAGTGACCAGCGGTAATAACCCTAACAGTGTAAAGGCGAACAGCAGTCCCGGCGACAGAATATCGCGCAGCGAGGTGAGTTTCCCCAGCTCGCGTCCGGCGTTCAGATAAATGACGGTGGCAGGTAGCATCGCAAGCTGGCTGACCCACCAGTAGTGACGCACCCTGAGACGGGTTAGCCCCATCAGCAAATTGACCAGAAAGAACGGGAACAACGGCATCAGGCGCAGGGCAAAAAGGTAGCGTGCGCCGTCGCGATCCATCCCCGCATCGATCGTATTCATCTGTGCGGCAAAGCGCCGCTGCACCCAGTCGCGCAGCAGATAACGGCTGACGAGCATGGCAAGCGTGGCGCCGAGCGTCGAGGCAAATGACACCAACAGCGTCGCCTCCCACAGGCTGAAAAGCGCCCCGCCGAGCAGCGTCAGAAGCGCGGCTCCGGGGATCGATAGCGCGGAGAGCAGAACGTAAACCGCAAAATAGAACAGCGCGCTCTGAAGGGGCGCTTGCTCCACACGAGCGAGCAACGTTTGCTGGTGTATTTTTAGCGTGTCGAGGGAGAGCATGCCCGGTGGAAGCAAAACAACAATTAAAACAAATGCGCCCAGAAGGGCGCACAGGAGACTGATTTTTTTAATATTCACTGAAGTTTACAGCTTGAACGTTGCCCATACCGGCGCATGGTCGGACGGCTTTTCCATGCTGCGGATGTCATAGTCGATACCGGTTTCGATGCAGCGTTCGGCCAGGGGGGCGCTCGCCAGCAGCAGATCAATACGCAGGCCCCGGTTGTCATCGAAGCCTTTAGAGCGGTAGTCAAACCACGAGAAACGGTCCTGCGTTTCCGGGTTAGCCGTGCGGAAAGTATCCACCAGCCCCCAACCCAGCAGGCGCTCCATCCACTCGCGCTCCTCCGGCAGGAAAGAGCATTTGCCGGTGCGCAGCCAGCGCTTACGGTTCTCTTCGCCAATACCGATATCCAGATCCGTCGGGCTGATATTCATGTCGCCCATGATAAGCACCGGGTTTTCTTTTTTGAGTTCGGTTGTCAGGTAGTTTTGCAGATCCTGATAAAACTTCGCTTTGGCCGGGAATTTGGTTTCATGATCGCGGCTTTCACCCTGCGGGAAATAGCCGTTGATGACGGTCACATTGCCGAGTGCGGAAGGAATTTCCGCCATGATGATGCGGCGCTGCGCCTCTTCACCGTCACCCGGGAAACCACGGCGCACCGACACCGGCGTATCTTTGGTCAGCAGCGCAACGCCGTAGTGGCCTTTCTGACCGTGGTAAAAAACGTTATAGCCCAGCTTCGCTACCTCTTCGAGCGGGAACATATCGTCGTGAACTTTTGTCTCCTGCAAGCCGATCACATCTGGCTGATGTTGCTCAACAATCGCTTCAAGCTGGTGAGGGCGGGCACGCAGGCCGTTGATATTAAAAGAGACAAATTTCATAGTCGCTGCCAATGCAAGGTGAATAGTGCAAGGATGGTAGCAGAATTTACGTCGTCTGTTATCCGCTTCGCCCAATTACTGCGACAGATAATGCCAACGGTGCAATATTTGCACCATTTCGGCGCGTTTTGCCCTCGAACAGGGCGTAAACGACCGATAAATTTCGCGAGCGATCACAATTCCAGAATTATATTTGGCCTCTGCATACTCTTTCTTGTTTTCATGCGGCAAAGCGCCGCTTGTCGTAAAAATATTCACTATTTATGCATTATAAGTGAATAACTCCATATTGTAACTCATTGATATTCTGTTACCCAAACCCATTTATGCATTTTTATCGCTGGCTGGCACGAACGCTGCAATCTACATTCACAGTGCAAACACTCAATTATTTAACATTTAAACAACCTTTTATTTACCGGATGAGGTCGCTATGTCTCTGTCAGTTACGCGTGAAAATTTCGATGAATGGATGATGCCGGTATACGCTCCGGCGGCTTTTATTCCGGTACGTGGGGAAGGCTCTCGCCTGTGGGATCAGCAGGGCAAAGAGTATATCGACTTTGCAGGTGGGATTGCGGTGAATGCGCTGGGGCATGCAAACCCGGCGTTGCGGCAGGCGCTGAATGACCAGGCGGCGAAATTCTGGCATACCGGCAACGGTTATACCAACGAACCGGCATTGCGTCTGGCGAAGAAGCTGATCGACGCCACCTTCGCAGAAAAAGTCTTTTTCTGTAACTCCGGCGCGGAAGCGAACGAAGCGGCGCTGAAGCTGGCGCGCAAATATGCGCACGATAAATTCGGCGCGCATAAGAGCGGCATCGTAGCCTTTAAAAATGCTTTCCATGGCCGCACACTGTTTACCGTCAGTGCGGGCGGTCAGCCCTCATATTCTCAGGATTTTGCGCCGCTGCCGCCGGATATCCGTCATGCGGCGTATAACGATTTACACTCTGCCAGCGAGCTGATTGACGACACCACCTGTGCGGTGATTGTCGAGCCCATGCAGGGGGAAGGCGGCGTCATGCCCGCCCAGAAAGCGTTCCTGCAAGGGCTGCGCGAGCTGTGCGATCGGCATAACGCGGTCCTGATTTTTGACGAAGTCCAGACCGGCGTGGGCCGCACGGGTGAGCTGTATGCCTACATGCACTATGGCGTGACCCCGGATGTGCTCTCAACAGCCAAAGCGCTCGGCGGCGGTTTCCCGGTGGGGGCGATGCTGACCACCGAAAAATTCGCCAGCGTGATGACCGTGGGCACTCATGGCACCACATACGGCGGCAACCCGCTGGCAACCGCTGTCGCCGGACAGGTGCTGGATATCATCAACACCCCTGAGGTGCTGAACGGCGTGAAGCAGCGTCACCAGTGGTTTGTTGAGCGACTCACGGCCATTAACAGCAAAACTGGCCTGTTCAAAGAGATCCGCGGTCTGGGGCTGTTAATAGGCTGTGAGCTTGCCCCTGAGTTTGCCGGCAAAGCGAAGCTGATTTCACAGGAAGCGGCAAAGCAGGGCGTAATGGTGCTGATTGCCGGTGCTAACGTGGTGCGCTTTGCCCCTGCGCTGATCGTCAGCGAGGAAGAGGTCAGAACTGGCTTAGATCGTTTTGCGCTGGCCTGCGAACAGGTGAAGTCCGGGGTGTCATCATGATGGTCATCCGTCCCGTTGCGCACGGCGATCTCGCCGGGCTTATGCAGCTTGCCGGTAAGACAGGGGGCGGGCTGACCTCGCTGCCTGCCGATGAAAAAACGCTGTCGGCGCGCATTGAGCGCGCCCTGCAAACCTGGCAGGGGACGTTGCCAAAAAGCGAACAGGGCTATGTGTTCGTGCTGGAAGATACCGACACGGGGACCGTGGCGGGGATTTGCGCTATCGAGGTGGCCGTCGGGCTTAATGATCCGTGGTACAACTACCGCGTCGGCACGATGGTCCACGCTTCGAAAGAGCTGAACGTTTACAACGCGCTGCCGACGCTCTTCCTCTGTAATGACCATACCGGCGCCAGCGAACTCTGCACCCTGTTTCTCGATCCGGACTGGCGCAAAGAGGGCAACGGTTATCTGCTCTCCAAATCGCGCTTTATGTTTATGGCCGCCTTTCGCGACCGCTTCAACGAAAAAGTGGTCGCGGAGATGCGCGGCGTGATTGATGAGACGGGCTACTCGCCGTTCTGGGAGAGTCTGGGCGAACGCTTCTTCTCCATGGAATTTAGCCGGGCGGATTACCTGTGCGGCACCGGTCAGAAGGCGTTTATCGCCGAGTTGATGCCGAAGCATCCTATTTATACCCATTTCCTAACGCCAGAAGCGCAGGCGGTGATCGGCGAAGTTCACCCGCAAACCGCCCCGGCCCGCGCGGTGCTGGAGAAAGAGGGATTTCGCTACCGTAACTACGTCGACATCTTCGACGGCGGCCCGACGCTGGAATGCGACATTGACCGCGTTCGCGCCATCCGTAAAAGCCGCCTGGTTGAGGTTTCAGAAGGCCAGCCCGCGCCGGGCGAGTGGCCAGCCTGCCTGGTCTCGAACGAGAATTACACCAACTTCCGCGCCATGCTGGTGCGAACCAACCCATCATGCGAGCGTCTGGTACTGACGGCTGCGCAACTGGATGCCCTGAAATGTAACGCTGGCAACACGGTTCGCCTGGTGCGGCTCTGCCCTGAGGAGAAAACAGCATGACTCTATGGATTAACGGTGACTGGGTTACGGGCGAAGGTGACGCGCGGACAAAAACTAACCCGGTCGGCCAGGAGGTGCTCTGGTCTGGGAACGACGCAAGCGCCGGGCAGGTTGAGCAGGCCTGTCAGGCTGCACGCCGCGCGTTTCCGGCGTGGGCGAAACGGCCATTCTCCGAGCGCCAGGCGTTGGTTGAGAAATTTGCTGCGCTGCTGGAGGCCAATAAAGCCGAGCTAACCCGCATCATTGCCTGCGAAACCAGTAAGCCGCGCTGGGAGGCAACAACCGAAGTCACGGCGATGATCAACAAAATTGCGATATCGGTGAAGGCGTACCATACCCGCACCGGCGAGCAGCATACCGAGATGCCAGACGGCGCGGCCACGCTGCGCCACCGTCCGCACGGGGTACTGGCGGTGTTTGGCCCGTATAACTTCCCCGGGCATCTGCCGAACGGGCACATTGTGCCTGCGCTGCTGGCGGGGAATACCGTCATCTTCAAGCCGAGTGAGTTAACCCCCTTAACCGGAGAAGCAGTGGTAAAACTCTGGGAGCAGGCGGGGCTGCCGCCGGGGGTGCTGAATCTGGTGCAGGGCGGGCGTGAAACCGGTCAGGCGCTGAGTGCGCTGAGTGACATTGACGGTCTGCTGTTTACCGGCAGTGCCGGAACGGGCTATCAGCTGCATTGTCAGCTGGCGGGGCAACCGGAAAAAATTCTGGCGCTGGAGATGGGCGGCAACAACCCACTGATTGTGGAAGATCCGGAGGATATCGATGCCGCGGTCCACTTGACCATTCAGTCGGCGTTCATTACCGCCGGACAGCGCTGCACATGCGCCCGCCGCCTGCTGGTTAAGCGCGGCGCGCAGGGGGATGCGTTCCTGAAGCGTCTGGTGGAGGTGAGCGCGCGTCTGGCTCCCGCGAAATGGGATGCCGAGCCGCAGCCGTTTATCGGCGGGCTGATCTCCGGGCAGGCGGCGCTGAACGTACTGAAAGCGTGGCAGGAGCACGTGGCGCGCGGGGCGAAAACCCTGCTGGAGCCGAAGCTGGTTCAGCCGGGCACGTCGCTGCTGACGCCGGGGATTATTGAGATGAGTGCGACGAGCAACGTGCCGGATGAAGAGGTCTTTGGCCCGCTGCTGTGCGTCTGGCGCTATGACGATTTTGAGTCGGCGATCGAGATGGCCAACAATACCCGCTACGGCCTGTCGAGTGGCCTGATATCGCCGCATCGCGAGAAATTCGACCAGCTGCTGCTGGAAGCGCGCGCCGGGATCGTGAACTGGAACAAACCGCTGACCGGTGCGGCGAGCACTGCGCCGTTTGGTGGCGTAGGGGCGTCGGGCAACCATCGCGCCAGCGCCTGGTATGCCGCCGATTACTGCGCGTGGCCGATGGCAAGCCTGGAAACCCCGGCGCTGACGCTGCCGGAGACGTTGAATCCGGGGCTGGATTTTACTGAGGGTGACGCCCATGAAAGCGCGTGAGGTTAACTTTGACGGCCTCGTGGGGCTGACGCACCACTATGCCGGGCTGTCGTTCGGTAATGAAGCCTCGACGAAGCACCGTTTCCAGGTCTCGAACCCGAAGCTGGCGGCGAAGCAGGGGCTATTGAAAATGAAGGCGCTGTCCGATGCCGGTTTCCCGCAGGCGGTGATCCCGCCGCAGGAGCGCCCAAACGTGGCCGTGCTGCGCCAGCTGGGGTTCAGCGGTACGGATGAACAGGTGGTGGAAAAAGCAGGCACGCAGACGCCACACCTGCTTTCCGCAGCCAGTTCAGCCTCCTCGATGTGGGTGGCGAATGCCGCCACCGTTGCGCCGTCGGCGGATACGCTGGACGGCAAAGTGCATCTGACCGTTGCTAACCTGAACAACAAATTCCACCGCGCCAGCGAAGCGGAGACCACCGGGCGCGTGCTGCGCGCCATTTTTAATCATGATGCGCATTTCGAGGTACATTCGGCGCTGCCGCAGGTCGCGATGTTTGGCGATGAAGGGGCGGCAAACCACAACCGTCTGGGCGGCGACTATGGCGAGCCGGGTTTGCAGCTGTTTATCTATGGACGGGAAGAGGGCGGCCACGCCGCGCCGGTTCGTTATCCGGCGAGACAAACCTTAGCCGCAAGCCAGGCGGTTGCGCGGCTGAACCAGGTTAATCCTTCTCAGGTGATTTTTGCCCAGCAAAATCCGCAGGTGATCGACCAGGGCGTGTTTCATAACGACGTCATTGCCGTTTCCAACCGTCAGGTACTGTTCTGCCACGAGCAGGCGTTTGCCCATCAGGAAAAGTTGCTGGCCACGCTGCGCGAACGCGTGCCGGGATTTATGCCGATTCAGGTGCCCACGCAGGCGGTAAGCGTGCAGGACGCGGTCGAAACGTATCTGTTCAACAGCCAGCTGCTGAGCCGGGATGACGGCAGCATGATGCTGGTGCTGCCGCAGGAGTCCCGAAACCATCAGGGCGTCTGGCGCTATCTCAGCGAGCTGGTGCAGGCGGATAACCCGATTGATGAACTGCGCGTGTTTGATCTTCGGGAAAGTATGGCCAACGGCGGGGGACCGGCGTGCCTGCGACTACGCGTGGTGTTAACGCCGGAGGAATTGCAGGCCGTGAATCCGGCGGTGATGATGAACGACACGCTGTTCAATACCCTCAATGACTGGGTGGACCGCTATTATCGCGACCGTCTGGTTCAGGCCGATCTGGTTGATCCGCAGCTGCTGCGCGAAGGCCGCGAAGCGCTGGATGCATTATCAACCATCCTGCAACTGGGATCGGTTTATCCGTTCCAGCGCTAAGGAGACGATATGGAAAACTTACTGGCGCTGACGCTGGCCGAAGATACACCGGAGCGGCAAGAGGGGGCAGGCCCTTCGTTCCACTGGCGATGGCTGGGGCCGGGCGTGCTTGAACTGACGCCGACGGGGAAATATAACCTGTCGCTGCTGCTTTCTACCGGCATTCACGGAAACGAAACCGCGCCCGTGGAGATTGTCGAACTATTGCTGCGCGCGCTGTATCGCGCAGAGATCACGCTGCACTGCCGTCTGCTGGTGGTACTGGGAAATCCGCCTGCGCTGGCGCAAAATAAACGGTACCTCGTGAGCGACATCAACCGCATGTTTGGTGGTCGCTGGGCGCAGTTTCCACAGAGTGATGAGACGACTCGCGCGCAATGGCTGGAGAAGGTGGTCACGGCGTTTTTTGCCGGGGCGGGGGAAACGCGCTGGCACCTCGATCTGCATACGGCCATTCGCGCCTCGTACCATGTGCGTTTTGGCGTGTTACCGCAGCGTCATCAGCCGTGGGATGAGGCGTTTCTGACCTGGCTTGGCGATGCGGGGCTGGAGGCACTGGTTTTCCACCAGACGCCAGGCGGCACTTTTACCCACTTCACCTGCGAAAATGTTGGCGCGTTATCCTGCACCCTGGAGCTCGGAAAAGCGCTGCCGTTCGGGCAAAACGACCTGACGCGTTTTACCCCTACGCATCAGGCGCTCCGGGCGTTGCTCGCCGGGGTTGCGCCGGAACCCACCCGGGAACCCGTCGTGCGCTATCGGGTCGTGCAGCAGATCACGCGTCAAAGCGAGGCTTTCCAGCTTCATATGGCACCCCATACGCTGAACTTTACGCCGTTTCGCCAGGGCGTCCTGCTGGCGGAAGATGGTGAGACGCGCTATGCGGTACAGAAATCCACGGAATATGTTTTATTTCCTAATCCGTCGGTCGCGTTTGGTTTGCGAGCAGGTCTGATGCTGGAAAAAATGCCCTGAACGTCTCCCCTCGCGCAGACCGGAGGGGAAATGAAGAATAAATTTCTTAGCGTTAAAAGCGCTCTGGTATTGTTTGCGGAATATTCCTGGAGAATTGCTTTATTATTAAACGGCACTTCGCTATACTTCTCCATAATCTCTTTAAAATCATCCTGTTGAATATTTTTGTTTCATCTCTCCACGCTTTTTCCTTAATTTCTCCACAATTGGCGAAAAGTTGTTTTTTACACTTTCATTGTTTTACCGTTGCTCTGACTAATTGACGATAAACGCCGTAAAGTTAATCTCGTCAACACGGCATAGCGCCGAAGAATAACTGAAAGTAAGGAAAGACATTATGCGTAAATTAACTGCACTGTTTGTTGCCTCTACCCTGGCTCTGGGCGCTACCAGCATGGCGTTCGCCGCCGATACCGCGACCACTACCGCCGCGCCGACGGAAGGCAAAATGATGATGCATCATAAAGGCAAGCCGGGTATGCACCATGAGATGATGATGTTTAAAGATCTGAACCTCACCGATGCGCAGAAGCAGCAGATCCGCGACATCATGAAAAGCCAGCGTGACCAGATGAAACGTCCTCCGCTGGAAGAGCGCCGCGCAATGCATGACATCATTGCCAGCGACAGCTTCGATAAAGCAAAAGCGGAAGCGCAGATCGACAAAATGGCCGAGCAGCATAAAGCACGCATGCTGGCCCACATGGAAACCCAGAACAAGATTTACAACATTCTGACGCCGGAACAGAAAAAGCAATTTAATGCCAATTTTGAGAAGCGTCTGACAGAACGTGCAGCGCCGGAAGGTAAAATGCCTGCACCAACCGAATAATCGGTTCACTCTCTTAAGACCGCCGGGCTCCTGTCTACAAAAGCGAAAACGCTGTGGACAGGACCGGCGGTTTTTCTTTTATCCCATGCCTAAGGTCTGGCCTGACTGCTGCCGATAATACGTCTGTGAAAATGCCCTGGCGCACGGTGCGTCCTTCAGGAGTGGTCATGGAATTCTTTGATATCCGTAAAATGCCGGTCAGTCTCTGGCGTAATGGTGCGGGTGAGACGCGTGAGATTTGCTGTTTTCCTCCCGCGACGCGGGATTTTTTCTGGCGGGCCAGTATTGCCTCCATCGCCAGTAACGGCGAATTCTCCGCGTTCCCGGGCGTTGACCGGGTGATTACGTTGCTGGAAGGCGGCGAGGTGACCCTGGATGCAGGCAGGGCGTTTTGTCATACCCTGAAGCATCACCAGCCTTACCGATTTGCGGGCGATCTGGCGGTGAAAGCCGTGCTCACAGAGGGGCAGATGTCGATGGACTTCAACATCATGACCCGACGGGATTGCTGCCAGGCAAAGGTGCGCGTTGCTACCCGAACGTTCACTACCTTCGCGTCACGCGGTGGGGTGGTCTTTGTCTTAAGTGGCGCCTGGCAACTGGGCGACAAATTACTGACCGCCGATCAGGGTGCCAGCTGGGAAGCGGGCAGTCATACCCTACGTTTACTGGAAACGAAGGGGTCGCTGCTGTTCAGTGAAATTACCTGGCTGCCGGGTCACTGAGGACGATGATCTCATATTTTCCGGTTAATAATGGCTTACAGAGAATTTTGTAACCATCCTGATCGAACCCGGCAGGGGTGCGCAGCAGGGCGGTAGCGTCATCCAGGCTTTCAACGGCGCCAAGCCAGAGCCAGTTGCGGATGATGTGATAATGCGTCATCGCATCGCGGGTTTCTTTCAGCGCCACCGCGCCTTCCCACGGCCAGCAGTTAACGCTGATAGAGGCCAGGCCCGCCATAAACCGGGCATGATGTTCTTCAACGCTCTCTTTTCCACAACACGCCCCGGCGCAGCGTTTCAGCGCGGAGCGGAAACAGGCGCGACCGCGGGTGGTGGCTTCCAGTCCTAACAGGCCGTAACAAAGCTGTAATTCATCAGCCAGGGATTGCAGGGTTTGCAGTGCGGCACGTTTGTTGGCAAACAGACCGTAAAGATTGGGTTCATGCGAAAAATCCACTTCCCGGGCATAAACAACCTGCGGTTTTCCTGCGTTAACCTGCAAGGAACACAGCTGGCGGTTGCGGCGCAGGCGTTTGTTAAACAGCGGCTGCTGTTCCTTGATGAGCCGGGCTTCGAGCAGAAGCGCGCCCAGTTCGCCTGCCGTCTCGATCCAGGTGATCCGCCGGGACTGCCTGAGCATCGATGCTTCATCCGGCGTACGCAGGTGCGACATCACCCGGCTGCGGATATTCACGCTTTTGCCGATATAGAGCGGCATGGTATCGCTGTCGCCGTGGAAGAAATAGACGCCAGGCTGTTTAGGCAGAGCCTCAAGCCAGGGGCGAAGATGCTCGGGATATTCGTAGATAGCCGCCGCTTCAAACTCAAGACGCGGGGCGGATTGACGCCTGCTCACATACTGCTCCATATACTGTTCAGGCATACAGTGTAGCAGGTGTTCGGTGGTTAAAAAAGAGCCGGGTGGCGGTTACGCCTTACCCGGCCTGTAAAACTGAGTTACCGTTTTGCTTTTACTTTTTCCAGAAATCATCAAACACCGTAATCGGCGGACGGCGCTTGTGCTCGGTTTTCAGATACCAGCCTTCGATAATTTTGGCGGTACCTTCGTCGAGCGTTTTGCCTTCCAGATAATCATCAATGTTGTCATATGTGACGCCCAGCGCGGCTTCATCCGGCAGGGAAGGGCGATCGTCCTCCAGGTCCGCCGTTGGCGCCTTCTTATACAGGTGCTCCGGGCAGCCCAGCGCCGCCAGCAGCTGCTTGCCCTGACGCTTGTTCAGGCGGAAGAGGGGGTTGATATCCGTGCCGCCATCGCCGTATTTGGTGAAGAAGCCGGTGATGGCTTCCGCGGCGTGGTCGGTGCCGACGACGACCCCTTTGGTCATCCCTGCGATACTGTACTGCGCTTTCATGCGCTCACGGGCTTTCTCGTTGCCGCGAACAAAATCGCTCAGTTCAATACCGGCTTCACGCAAGGCCTGCTCGCTTGCCAGTACCGAACCTTTGATGTTTACGGTAAGAACACGGTCCGGCTGAATAAACGCGATCGCATCCTGACAGTCCTGCTCGTCAGCCTGCACGCCATACGGCAGACGTACGGCAATAAATTGCAGCGCGGTGTCACCGGTCTCGTCACGCAGCTCGGAGATGGCCATCTGGCTCAGCTTGCCGGCCAGAGTGGAATCCTGACCGCCGCTGATACCCAGCACCAGCGTCTTCAGGAAAGGGTGTGCAGACAGGTAAGCTTTCAAAAAATCAACGCTACGACGGATCTCTTCATTGGCATCAATCGCAGGTTTCGCGCCCAGCGCCTGAATAATTTCTTGTTGCAGAGCCATTACGCCCTCCCTATGCAGAACCAAACAGAAAGTGTGATCTGTTAAAACTAACCCTTTGTCGGGGAAACGACAAGGATCACAGTTTTGAGTGTACTGTTTTACAGCGATTTAGCAGCTTACCGTTGTTTTATTAGAATTTTCCGAAATTCGTCTGGCGTAACTCGCAAAGTTGAACAATAGTAATTTTTATCCCATGCTTAGTTAACACGCTGATAAACAAGAGGACGGAATATGAACAAGAACGTAGCAGGAATTTTAAGCGCAGCGGCGGTACTGACTATGCTGGCAGGGTGTACAGCTTACGATCGCACCAAAGATCAGTTCACACAGCCAGTGGTAAAAGACGTCAAAAAAGGCATGACGCGTTCCCAGGTTGCAGCCATTGCCGGTAAACCTTCTTCAGAAGTTACTATGATCCACGCGCGTGGTACCTGCCAGACCTATATTCTGGGTCAACGTGATGGTAAGGCAGAGACCTACTTTGTCGCCCTGGATGATACGGGTCACGTGATCAATTCTGGTTACCAGACCTGTGCCGAATACGACACCGACCCACAGGCACCTAAGGCACAGTAAGCCTGCTTGCCTGAGAGCGTTAACAAACCGGCCGGAAGGCCGGTTTTTTTATGCATACGTAAATCTTATTTCTTGGCGCGAATTATTTGCCTGAAATGTGAAGGTAGTCAACAAGCCAGGTCAATGAGAGACAATTTCAGTCTATCCAGAATTATCCCCTCCCTGTACCATTGCGTATACTCACTTCAACGATAAACAATGTTCAGCACACTGCCCGTCAGCCAGGATAGCGAGTCGAGTGATAGCGAGACGGCGGGTAGCCAAACAAGAGGGAAGTTATCATGGAAAAGAAACATATCTATCTGTTTTGCTCTGCGGGCATGTCCACTTCGCTGCTGGTTTCTAAAATGCGCGCGCAGGCCGAAAAATATGAAGTCCCTGTGGTGATTGAGGCGTTTCCGGAAACGCTGGCGGGCGAGAAGGGCCAGACAGCAGACGTTATTTTACTCGGGCCGCAAATCGCTTATATGCTGCCAGAAATTCAACGTCTGCTACCCAATAAGCCGGTCGAAGTGATCGATTCCGTTTTATACGGCAAGATTGATGGTTTAGGTGTATTAAAAGCTGCCGTTGCGGCGATTAAAAAAGCTGCTAATTAATTTTTTATTTTTCCCGTCAAAGAGTTATTTCACACACAATCTGCCGTAACGATCGTTGCGGCCTTTAAGGGTATTTTCCTATGAGTAAAGTCATCGCTTCACTTGAAAAGGTACTCCTTCCTTTTGCTGTTAAAATAGGAAAGCAGCCTCACGTTAATGCCATCAAGAACGGCTTTATTAAATTAATGCCGTTGACATTAGCCGGGGCAATGTTCGTTTTAATTAACAACGTTTTTCTGAGCTTTGGAGAAGGTTCCTTTTTTTATTCATTAGGAATTAGGTTAGATGCTTCAACTATTGACACCCTTAATAGTTTAAAAGCCATTGGCGGCAATGTATACAACGGTACGTTGGGTATTATGTCGCTAATGGCGCCTTTCTTTATTGGAATGGCGCTGGCGGAAGAGCGTAAAGTGGATCCGCTGGCGGCAGGCTTACTGTCCATTGCCGCGTTCATGACCGTCACACCGTACAGCGTGGGCGACGCTTATGCCGTTGGCGCCAACTGGCTGGGTGGGGCAAACATCATTTCCGGTATTATTATCGGGCTGGTGGTGGCCGAAATGTTCACCTTCATTATTCGCCGTAACTGGGTTATCCGCTTGCCGGATAGCGTTCCGGCCTCTGTTTCTCGTTCATTTTCCGCGTTGATTCCGGGCTTCATTATTCTCTCCATCATGGGGATTATTGCCTGGGCGCTCTCTCACTGGGGAACTAACTTCCACCAGATCATTATGGACTCTATCTCAACGCCGCTGGCGTCGATGGGTAGCGTGGTCGGTTGGGCGTATGTCATCTTTACCTCCCTGCTGTGGTTCTTCGGCGTGCATGGTTCACTGGCACTGGCGGCGCTGGACAGCGGTATTATGACCCCATGGGCACTGGAAAACGTCGCGCTTTACCAGCAGTACGGCTCCGTCGATGCGGCGCTGGCGGCCGGTAAAACCTTCCATGTGTGGGCGAAGCCGATGCTTGACTCCTATATCTTCCTGGGCGGTACCGGGGCGACGTTGGGTCTGATCATCGCGGTCTTTATTGTCTCTCGCCGCGCTGACCATCGTCAGGTTGCGAAGCTGGCCCTGCCGTCAGGCATCTTCCAGATTAACGAGCCGATCCTGTTTGGTCTGCCAATTATCATGAACCCGGTGATGTTCATTCCCTTCATCCTGGTTCAGCCGCTGCTGGCCGCGATTACGCTGACGGCGTACTACCTGGGCATTATCCCGCCGGTGACCAACATTGCGCCGTGGACGATGCCGGCTGGTCTGGGCGCGTTCTTCAACACCAATGGTAGCGTGGCCGCCTTCTTGCTGGCGATATTCAACCTCGGGATTGCAACCCTGCTCTACATGCCGTTCGTGGCGATTGCGAACAAGGCCGCAACGGTTATCGATGAAGAAGAGAGCGAAGAGGATATCGCCCTCGCACTGAAATTCTAAAATTGCACGGCGCGGGGCAACCCGCGCCAGCGGAAAGGAGCTTAAAAAATGTTAGATTTAGAGAGTATCGTTGCCGAAGAAACCGCAGAGAACGATCTGGAAGAGGTGGTGATGGGCCTCATCATCAACTCCGGGCAGGCACGCAGCCTGGCGTATGCGGCGCTTAAGCAGGCTAAGCAGGGCGACTTCGTTGCCGCGAAAACCATGATGGAGCAGTCCCGTACGGCGTTAAACGAAGCGCATCTGGTGCAGACGAAGCTTATCGAAAGCGACCAGGGCGAAGGGAAGATGAAAGTGAGTCTGGTGCTGGTACATGCGCAGGATCATCTGATGACCTCCATGCTGGCACGCGAGCTGGTAGCGGAGCTCATCGAGCTTCACGAGAAGATGCAATAAGTCAGGATGAAGTAGCAGGAGGTCAGCACGATGGAAATCAAAACCGCACATGAGCAGCAGCTGTTTAATGGCAAGAATTTTCACGTGGTGATTTACAACAAAACGGAGAGCGCCAGCGGTCTGCACCAGCATGACTACTACGAGTTCACGATTGTTCTGACCGGCCGCTACTATCAGGAGATCAACGGTAAGCGCGTCCTGCTTGAGCGTGGCGATTTCGTCTTCCTGCCGATGGGATCTTATCACCAGAGCTTTTATGAGTTTGGTGCGACGCGCATTCTGAACGTAGGCGTGAGCAGGCGTTTCTTCGAGAAGCATTATCTGCCGCTGGTGCCGTTCTGCTTTGTGGCGTCACAGGTGTATCGCGTTAAAAATGAGTTTATGACCTGGATTGAAACGGTTATCGCCTCGCTGAATTTCCGCGACAATGAATTTGATGAATTTATTGAAACCGTGACGTTCTACGTCATGAATCGCCTCCGCCATCACCGTGAAGAACAGCAGGTGGTGGATGATATTCCTCAGTGGCTGCGTAGTACCGTGGAGCTGATGCACGACAAAGGACAGTTCAGCGATAACGCCCTGGAGAATATGGTGGCGCTGTCGGGTAAATCGCAGGAATATTTGACGCGCGCCACGCAGCGTTATTACCGTAAAACGCCTGTGCAAATTATTAATGAAATCCGCATTAACTTTGCCAAAAAACAGCTGGAAATTACTAATTACTCTGTCACCGATATCGCTTACGAATCGGGTTACAGCAGTCCCAGTCTGTTTATTAAAACCTTTAAAAAATTGACTTCATTCACACCGAACAGTTACCGCAAAAATTTAACGGTAATTAATTAACTTTCGGCGGTTTATCCGCCAGGAACAGTGACGTAATGGCTTGCCCAAATAGCGGGAAGAGCACGCTATACCTTGCAGGCGATTAACCTGATACGCTAAGGGAGATATTATGCAACAGAAATTAAAAGTCGTAACCATTGGTGGCGGCAGCAGCTATACCCCGGAATTACTTGAAGGTTTCCTGAAACGGTATCATGAATTACCGGTCAGCGAATTATGGCTGGTGGATGTTGAAGAAGGTCAGGAGAAGCTGAATATTATTTTTGAACTGTGCAAACGCATGGTTGAAAAAGCGGGCGTGCCCTTAACCGTGCATAAAACGCTGGATCGTCGCCTGGCACTGAAAGATGCTGACTTCGTGACCACGCAGCTGCGCGTCGGCCAGCTGAAGGCGCGTGAGCTGGACGAGCGCATTCCGCTGAGCCACGGTTATCTGGGCCAGGAAACCAACGGGGCAGGTGGCCTGTTTAAAGGCCTGCGTACTATTCCGGTCATTTTTGACATCATTAAAGACGTGGAGGAGATCTGCCCGAACGCCTGGGTGATTAACTTTACCAACCCGGCCGGGATGGTCACCGAGGCAGTCTATCGCCATACCGGTTTCAAACGCTTTATCGGCGTCTGCAATATTCCGATTGGCATGAAGATGTTCATCCGCGATGTACTGGAACTGACCGAGCACGATGATCTGTCCATTGACCTGTTCGGCCTGAATCACATGGTCTTTATCAAAGATGTGATTGTGAACGGGCAATCGCGCTTTGCGGAACTGCTCGACGGCGTCGCCTCTGGTCGCCTGACTGCGGCCTCGGTGAAAAACATCTTCGATCTGCCGTTCAGCGAAGGGCTGATCCGCTCCCTGAATCTGCTGCCGTGCTCGTATCTGCTTTACTACTTCAAGCAGAAAGAGATGCTGGCCATTGAAATGGGCGAATACTACAAAGGTGGCGCACGCGCTCAGGTTGTGCAGAAAGTAGAGAAGCAGCTGTTTGATTTGTATAAAGATCCGAACCTGAACGTCAAACCGAAAGAGCTGGAGCAGCGCGGCGGGGCATACTATTCGGATGCGGCGTGTGAAGTGATTAACGCCATTTACAATGACAAGCAGGCCGAGCACTATGTGAACGTTCCCCATCACGGGCACATCGACAATATCCCGGCAGACTGGGCCGTTGAGATGACCTGCATCCTTGGACGCGAGGGTGCAAAACCGCATCCCCGCATTACCCACTTCGACGATAAGGTGATGGGGCTGATTCACACCATCAAAGGCTTTGAAGTGGCGGCGAGCAATGCTGCCCTGAGCGGCGAACTGAATGAAGTGCTGCTGGCGCTGAATCTCAGCCCGCTGGTGCATTCTGACCGTGACGCTGAAAAACTCGCGAGTGAGATGATCCTGGCGCATGAAAAATGGCTGCCAAACTTTGCTGCAACGGTTGAGAAACTGAAACTCACACACCGTTAAGAGGAGGCGCGATGGAAAACCTGCTGATCGTCAATGCCGATGATTTTGGCCTGTCAAAAGGGCAGAACTACGGCATTATTGAAGCCTGTCGCCGGGGCGTCGTGACCTCTACAACAGCGCTCATCAACGGTGAGGCGGTGGAACATGCGGCGCAGTTAAGCCGTGAGCTGCCCGAGCTGGGCGTGGGCATGCATTTTGTGCTGACGCTTGGGTTGCCCCTTTCACCGATGCCGGGTCTGACGCGCGAGGGAAAACTGGGGAAATGGATTTGGGAAATGGCGGAGCAGGACGCTCTGCCGCTCGATGAGATTGCCCGCGAGCTGGAGTGCCAGTTTAACCGCTTTGTGGATGTGTTTGGCCGCGAACCTACCCATATTGACAGCCATCATCATGTGCATATGATCCCGGCGATTTTCCCGCTTGTGGCAGAGTTTGCGCAACGTAAAGGCGTGGCGATGCGCGTGGATCGTGAGGTGCGCGGGTTGCCGGACGTCGCGGTGACGTCAACGGAGGGGTTCAGCAGCGCATTTTATGGCGACGAGATCGATGAAGCGCTGTTCCTGAAGGTGCTGGATGACTCCACCGCAAAAGGGGAGCGCTCGCTTGAGGTAATGGCGCACCCGGCGTTTGTCGATGAGATAGTACGTAAGAGCGCCTACTGCTGGCCGCGTCTGGCAGAACTGGATGTGCTGACATCGGCGTCGTTAAAGTATGCGATTGCCGAGCGTGGGTATCGTCTGGGGACGTTCAGGGATCTTTGAGGCAAAGCCCGGTGGCGAGGTAAAAGCAAAACGGTAACCTTTTGGTTACCGTTTTTATTGTTTTCTCCCTCTCCCAGGGGAGAGGGCCGGGGTGAGGGCTTCAGGTTTTTTACGCCGGTATCTGGTCAATCTTACTGCTGCGCGACCACACGCGGTGCGCGGCGAGCAGGTCAAACAATCGGGTCATAAACGCATCATCGACGTTATCACCTTCGACAATGCCTTCTTCCCCTTGATCCGGTACCTTCAGCAGAGTTTTAAACTTCCGCGCATCGCCTGCCAGAGCGATTGGCTTCAGGTGCTTATAGGCTTCCAGCAGATAATAGGCGGCATCACCGTTACCGAGCAGGCTCTCAACGTCGCCGCACGGCATAATCACCGCATCAACCGTCAGCGACGGTGCTCCGGCGAAGGTCGCGGCAATCGGCAGGACGGAGCCATCATCGGCCGTCACTTCACCCATGCGAGAGTAAAGCAGTTTGGCATGTACGCCCTGGGTTTTGAGCGCCCGCATGATCCCCAGTACGTCGCTGGCGCGCGGTTTATCGTTCAGCAGAATAGCCACTACGCGGCCTTTAATTGACCCGCCAGGTACCGCGTACAGGCTCAGGGACGGATCCTTCTTCAGCCCGTTCACGTCTTTTGGCGGTGCGGCATGGCATTGCTCATCGGTGAGCGTGATGCCGAGATTATTCGCCACGCCCTGAGCAAGCTGGATATCAATATGCGCCAGATGGTCGACCACGCGCTCGCGAATGTAGGTACGCACCACTTTGCTCAGCTCAAAGCTGAAACCGCCGATAATGTGCTGCTGTTCAATCGGGGTCTGGCTGTTCCAGAACAGGCGAGGCTGAGCGTAATATTCGCCGAATGACGGGCTGCGCTCGCGAATTTTTGTTCCGTCCACGCGCTCCTGATACGACTCGAATCCGCCACGTTTTGGCCCCGGCGGGGTTTCACGCGGCCAGTTATCGTTAATGGAGTTTGGCTCGTAGTTCGCCGGGTTGGTATCGATATCCTGGCGATGCATCCCGTCACGCTGGAAGTTATGGTACGGGCAGGTCGGACGGTTGATAGGAATTTCGTGGAAGTTCGGTCCGCCGAGACGGCTGATCTGCGTATCGGTATAAGAGAACAGACGGCCCTGGAGCAGCGGATCGTTGGTGAAATCCAGCCCCGGCACAATATGGCCCGGGTGGAACGCAGCCTGCTCATTCTCCGCGAAGAAGTTATCCGGGTTGCGATTAAGCACCATTTTGCCCACCAGCTGAACCGGCACCAGCTCTTCGGGAATAAGCTTGGTCGGGTCGAGCAGGTCGAAGTCGAATTTGAACTCGTCCTCTTCCGGGATCAGCTGTAACCCCAGCTCGTATTCCGGGAAATCACCGGCTTCAATGGATTCCCACAGTTCGCGACGGTGGAAGTCCGGATCGCGCCCGGTCAGCTTCTGTGCTTCATCCCACACCAGGGACGCTTTCCCCGCGACCGGTTTCCAGTGGAAACGCACAAACGTCGCTTTACCTTCAGCGTTAATCAGACGGAAGGTATGAATACCAAAGCCTTCCATGGTGCGATAGCTGCGTGGGATCCCCCGGTCAGACATCGCCCACATCACGTTGTGAAGGGTTTCCGGTTGCAGGGAGACGTAGTCCCAGAAGGTGTCATGCGCACTTTGTCCCTGCGGTATGGCCCAGTGTGGCTCTGGTTTTACCGCATGGACAAAGTCAGGGAATTTATGCGCATCCTGAATGAAGAAAACCGGGGTGTTATTCCCGACGAGGTCGAAAATGCCCTCTTCGGTATAGAATTTGGTGGCGAAGCCGCGGATATCACGCACCGTGTCGGCCGAACCCGCGCCGCCCTGTACGGTAGAGAAGCGCACAAATACCGGTGTAATTTTGTTCGGATCGGAAAGGAAATCCGCCTTCGTGATCTCCTTCAGGCTCTTGTACGGCTGGAAATAGCCGTGCGCCGCAGAGCCCCGAGCGTGAACGATACGTTCAGGAATACGCTCATGGTCGAAATGGGTGATTTTTTCCCGCAGGATGAAATCTTCCAGCAGCGTCGGGCCGCGCGTTCCGGCGCGCAAGGAGTTCTGATCATCGGCGATGCGCACGCCCTGATTGGTGGTCAGCGCATAGCCTTCACCCCCTTTACGGTGCGGGTCGAGAGATTTTAACTTTTCGTTGTCCGCATCGGGTGACTTCATGCTTCCCGGTGCAGTAGGTTGCTCGCCCGGCGCGGAGAGGCCCGGCGACGGTTTATGAGAGCCATCCGCAGGGGCGAGTGAGTCCATTCCCGGTTGAGATTCTTCGGTGCCATGAATAGGGGATTGATGGGGTTTATCATTGTTCGACATTGCACGATTCTCCTTTGTTCGTTCCTGAAAACCCTATTAAGGATAGAACAATGTGATGAATTAGCAGGCGAACTAAGCGTTTTCAGAGGAAGTGATTAGCGAAAGGAGCCATCTGCCACATGTCAGGCGCGACGGGTGGGGGGAGAATCGGCTATGATAGAAATTTCCTGCTTTAAGAATTTGCTTTAGTGAACCCGTCGCTTATGAAACCTCTTCGTCAACAAAACCGCCAGGTTATTAGCTATGTGCCCCGCGTTGAACCCGCGCCGCCTGACCATGCCCTGAAAGTGGATGGTTTTCGCGATGTCTGGATGTTACGGGGTAAATACGTTGCCTTCGTGCTGATTGGCGAGCACTTCCGTCGCTCCCCTGCGTTTACGGTGCCAGAATCGGCGCAGCGATGGGCTATGCAGACCCGCCAGGATGAAGAGGTTGAAGAATAACAGCCATAAAAAAACCGCCCTCAGGCGGTTTTTTTATTTCGGCCGTGATTAACGATGGGCCAGTTCGGCATCATCTTCACTGTCGAGAATTGTTTTGTCGGTCTGCTTCAGCCACTGGCTGGTCAGGGTACCGGCGGTCATTGAGCCACTCACGTTCAGGGCGGTACGACCCATGTCGATCAGCGGTTCAACAGAGATCAGCAGGGCAACCAGCGTCACCGGCAGTCCAAGCGCAGGCAGAACGATCAGCGCAGCGAAGGTCGCGCCGCCGCCCACGCCCGCAACACCGGCGGAGCTAATGGTCACGATACCGACCAGCGTCGCAATCCAGACCGGATCCAGCGGGTTAATCCCCACGGTTGGGGCAACCATCACGGCCAGCATCGCCGGGTAGAGACCCGCACAGCCGTTCTGCCCGATGGTGGCGCCAAAGGAGGCCGAGAAGCTGGCGATAGACTCCGGTACGCCCAGACGACGGGTCTGTGCTTCGACGTTCAGCGGGATAGATGCCGCGCTGGAACGGCTGGTAAAAGCGAAGGTCAGCACCGGCCAGACTTTACGGAAGTATTTCAGCGGGCCAACGCCGTTCACCGCCAGCAGAATGCCGTGCACAACAAACATGATGCCCAGACCGAGGTACGAGGCAATCACAAAGCTGCCAAGCTTAATGATGTCTTGCAGGTTAGAACCTGCAACGACTTTGGTCATCAGCGCCAGGACACCGTACGGCGTCAGTTGCATGACCAGACGCACCAGCTTCATCACCCAGCTTTGCAGGGTATCGATGGCCGTCAGAACGCGCTCGCCTTTCGGCGCATCGTCCTTCAGCAGCTTCAGCGCAGCCACGCCCAGGAATGCCGCGAAGATCACCACGCTGATAATGGAGGTTGGGCTTGCGCCGGTCAGGTCAGCAAACGGGTTCTTCGGAATGAAGGAGAGCACCATCTGCGGAACGGTCAGATCGGCCACTTTACCCACGTAGTTGGTCTCAATCGCCGTCAGACGCGCGGTTTCAGCGCTACCCTGCACCAGACCTTCAGCAGTCAGGCCAAACAGATTGGTTACCAGCACACCCACCAGCGCTGCAATCAGCGTGGTGAAGAGCAGGGTACCAATGGTCAGGAAGCTGATTTTACCCAGTTGAGAGGCATTGTGCAGGCGGGCTACGGCGCTCAGAATAGAGGCGAATACCAGCGGCATAACGATCATTTGCAGCAGCTGTACATAGCCGTTACCGACAATGTTGAACCACTGAATGGAGTCTTTCAGTACCGGGCTGTCGGAGCCGTAAATAGCGTGTAAGGCCAGGCCAAACACCACACCCATGACCAGACCGACCAGTACCTTTTTCGCCAGGCTCCACTGTTTGTGGCGAGCCTGGGCGAGAAGCAATAGCAATACGACGAACACAACAATGTTCGCGATGAGTGGAAAATTCATCCCCGTTCTCCTGATTTATTATACGGTCGGTTTTTACCGAACCTGTTGGCGCAAGGTTATCAGAAGTGTGATGCCACGCTTATATCCATATGGAATGGTTTATGACAAAAGTGATTATATTGTCGGTTTAATGTTCAATCTGGTGATTAATAAAACGATTGAACTGAAATTGCAGCGAGTTGATCATCTGCGATGACCAGCGCACTGCACCATTTTCGGGCAATGTCTGCGGCATCCAGACGGCATACGCAAACAGCGCCATGCACAGAACGCGCTCCAGCTGGTTGCCTTTTTGCGGCACGAGGATTGGCAGGCGGAAACGCCAGCGGCAGGGCCAGAGCAGCGGTACGCCCGCTGGCGTCAGCATATCGGCGAGGATATGGCTTAAGTAGCCAAGCACCATGCCCTGAATGGCATCCGCCGGGACGATCCAGCTCTCCGGAACCTTTAAATAGAAGAGTGTAAGCAGGCCAAATACGGCCAGCAGGCTGTGGGTAAACCCGCGATGACCAAAGGCTCTGGCGATGGGCTTTGAAATCCACTTTAGCCGCTGGCCAAGGAATGACTTTGGATGATCTATGTCCGGCAGCAGGCAGGTAAGTACGGCGGAAGGGACAATATGCCACCAGTCCCCCTGTGCCAGCACAGGGGTCAGTTCAGCGTTTTTGGCAAACACTGCACAGGCAAGTGAAAAAAGCAGGTGGCCTTCCGCCGTCATGATAAAACCCGGTAAACTGTCGATTCATACAGTATAGGGTTTTTATACAGTGTGTGAAAGAGGTGACGGTGTAACCCTTTGTCACAAACGCGCGGTTAGCGCGCCAGCCAGCCACCGTCTACGGCGAGAGTATGACCGTTAACGTAATCAGATGCTCTTGAAGCCAGAAACACCACCGGACCCTGTAAATCCTCCGGGAGACCCCAGCGGCCCGCCGGAATCCGGTCGAGGATCGCCTGGCTGCGCTGCTCATCATCCCGAAGTTGCCGGGTGTTATTTGTCACCATATAACCCGGCGCAATAGCATTCACATTAATGCCCAGCGTTGCCCATTCGTTCGCCAGCAGGCGGGTGAGGCCCAGCACGCCGCTTTTGGACGCCGTATAGGAGGGCACCCGGATGCCGCCCTGGAAGGAGAGCATGGAAGCAATGTTAATGATCTTGCCGCCCTGACCCTGCGCGATAAACTGTTTCGCCACTGCCTGAGAGAGGAAAAAGACTGATTTCAGATTGAGATCGATGACCTCGTCCCAGTCCTTCTCACTAAATTCCAGCGCATCGGCACGGCGGATGGTGCCGGCATTGTTAACCAGAATATCGATGCGGCCCATCTCAGCGACTGCGGTATCCACCACGCTCTGAATACTCTCCTGCTTGCCAAGATCGGCGCGAATCGCGATAAAGCGTCGTCCCAGCGCCGTAACGCGCGCTGCCGTTTCGTCAGGAACCTTGCGGTTAACCCCCACGATATCGCATCCTGCTTCGGCGAGGGCAATGGCCATGCCTTGCCCCAGACCGGTATCGCACCCGGTCACCATCGCCACTTTTCCTGCCAGAGTAAAAGCATCCAGTATCATACGCGCCTCAGAAGTCAGGTTATTGTCATTCTGCACGTAAGAATAGGAGTCTGGAATGAGAAAAGCAAATAAAGTAAAACGTTGTTTTGATTTTTCGGGGCAGGCAGCCGAAGCTGCCTGAAAGAGCGTTACTCCCCACGCAGATGGCGGGCAGTCAATTCTTCAAGAGACGTCAGCCTGACATCCGCCAGGGCAAAACGGGGATCGTGTCGGCCTTCTTCAGCCGGCACAACGATGGAGCGCATACGTGCGGCTTTGGACGCCACCATGCCGTTAACCGAATCTTCCAGCGCCACACAGGTAAGCGGATCCAGCCCCAGTTTCGCGGCGCAGTCCATATACACCTGCGGATGTGGCTTGCTGTACGGAAGCTTTTCGGCCGAGGCCAGCGCGTCGAAGCTGTCGCGCAGCCCGAACATCGTCAGCACTTTTTCCAGCATATGCAGCGGTGAGGCGGAGGCCAGCCCCACTTTCAGCCCTTGCGCCTTGCACAGGGCGATAGCGTCGCGTACGCCCGGTAACAGAGGCTTATACTCTTCTACGAGGGAGATGGCGCGGTTGATAATGCGCGCCGTAACTTCGTCGCGATCCGGGCCAACCCATGGCTGGTGGGCATACCAAAGGTCAACCACCATATCGATGCGCAGCCCCAGGGTATCGGGAAGCTCGTTACGACGACTGATATCGACGCCGAGGCTGGCCATCACGTCCAGTTCAGCCCGATCCCACAGGGGTTCGGAATCAATCAGCAATCCATCCATGTCAAAAATAGCGGCAAGTATCTGGCGCGGTGTCGACATTACAACATCTCCTTATCTTGGGGTAAGACGAACGGTGCTAAGCACAAGCAATTTAGCATATTGCATGCAAAGAGCGGGCGAAATTGACCGACAGCAGGTAGACTTAGGCACAAATAACGCGTCTTTATGAAGAGGAACTAATGACGTATCAACAAGCTGGACGCATCGCGGTCTTAAAACGTGTTGCTGGTTGGGTTATTTTTATTCCCGCCCTGATTTCAACGCTGATCTCCGTACTCAAATTTATGTACGATCACAGCGAAAAACAGCCGGGCATCAATGCCGTTATGCTTGATTTTGCCCACGTCATGATTGAGATGATGCGGTTTAACACCCCGTTCCTGAACGTCTTCTGGTTCAACTCGCCCACGCCGGATTTTCACCACCAGCTGAATGTCGGTTTCTGGATAATCTATGCGTTGATATTTATCGCGATGGCGTTGCAGGCCTCCGGCGCGCGCATGAGTCGCCAGACCCGCTTTTTACGCGAAGGGGTGGAAGATCAGCTGATACTTGAGAAGGCGAAAGGCCCTGACGGGATGAGCCGCGAGCAGATCGAATCGCGCATTGTCGTTCCGCGTCATACCATTTTTGTGCAGTTTTTCCCGCTCTACATCCTGCCGGTCATCATCATTGTGGCCGGGTATTTCTTCTTTACGCTGCTTGGCTTCCTGTAAATCCTAAGGGAAGGGGCGTGATGCCGCCCCTTCCCGCTATGCCGCCAGAATACGGTCCAGCGCCCGCTGGGCATTTACCAGATGACTCCCGCCAAACAAAATAGCCCGGTTTAGCAAGGTGTACAGCTGATAAACCGGCTGACGATCAAGGAAACCCGAAGGTAACGGCGAGACAGACTGATAGCCATCATAAATTTGCGGCGGCTGTTCAGGGTGCAACGGCAGCATCGCGAGGTCACACTCTCTGTCGCCCCAGTAGCAGGCCGGGTCATATATATAGGGACCATCAGGCCCAAGCGCGCAGTTGTTTGACCATAAATCACCGTGCAGAAGGGAAGCCTGAGGCTGATGCGAAGCCAGACGCTGCTGAATATGTTCAACAATCGCGTCGATGTTGCCGAACGCTAATCCCTTTTCAGCGGCCAGTTCCAGCTGCCAGCCGATGCGCTGTTCGGCGAAAAAAGTCGACCAGCGGCGCTGCCATGCGTTTGGCTGTGGGGTGGTGGAGAGGTGGTTATCGAAATCGAGCCCAAACTGAGGTTGATCGCTCCACTGGTGCAAACGGGCGATCTGTTGCCCGAGAATAAAGGCGTTATGCGCATCCAGAGGACGCGCGGGAAGATAGTTCATCACCAGAAAGCTATAGTCACGATCGCTGCCGACGGCTAAAACCTGCGGAACGGTGACTGTTTTACTGCGCGATAACAGCTCAAGCTGATCGGCTTCGGCAGTAAAAATGGGGAGCAATTCGCGCTCATCACATTTAACGAAAAGATCGCGCCCGGCGTAACGTAAATGCCATGCGGCATGGATCTCTCCGCCTGGCAGTTCTTTACGCAGTTCAATTTCACCTTCACCCAGCTGCTCACTTAAAAGATGACTGATAGCCTGCCACATGATGTCTCTCCCATGTTGTCTGCCAGATCATAAAGTTAGCGCAAAACGGCTATAAAAAAACAGGAACTAACGCACAACTGAGCGGTTTAATTTTATACAGGGCACTTATTGTTCTTTTTTATGCCAGTTTTCCCAGCTATCCACATCAATTTCCGTGGCTTTGTCAGTCACGCTTTCCACCAGGCTACTGGCCAGCGCCTTCACCTCTTCCTGACTCAGCGGGCTTATCAGGCCAAATGCCAGTGAGCCGAGATCGTGAATATTGCCCTCATCGTCCGTCAGCGTAAGCAGAAAATTGGCGCGCGTGAACGCGTTGTTGAGTTCATTCAGTTCGGTCAGCGACGCTTCATGAATATTCACGGTTACGACGTAGCGGGTGATATCACCACTGCTCATAATTCACCTCGTTGTTATCCTGAAAGTTTTCTTAGCATAGTCGATAAGCCCTGTTTAGCGACTTCCCCTTCCATGGGAAGGGGAAGCAGGTTCAGCTTCTCTCGAGGTAATCGACAATTTTCTGGGTATCCGCAAGCGAACACAGACGCGTTCCCTGATTGATGGTGGCTGCACTCCCTGCCGCGACGCCATAGCGAGCCATCTCCAGAAGCGAAGCCCCCTGCGCCAGCTTCAGCACCATCGCGCCAACCATACTGTCACCGGCACCCACGGTGCTCTGGCTTTTCATCGGCGGTGGCACAACCTGCACAAAGCCCGTCTTATCGACGGCCAGCGCCCCCTGAGGACCGAGAGAAACAACAACGCGATGCGCTTTGCCCGTACGTACCAGCTCTTCTGCGGCAGTACGAACGTCATCAGGCTGGCTGAGTTCTCGATTAACCAGGGCACTGAGCTCTTTCTGGTTAGGTTTAACGAGTTCAAGTTGTCCGGGTTCTAACGCCGCCTTCAGGGCTTCGCCCGAGCTATCGACAACGCAGCGGATGCCGCGCTGGAGCGCAGCCTGAACCAGCGCCGTCAGTTTCTCTGTTTTGACGCCCGGCGGCAGGCTACCGCTGATCACCAGTAATGAGCCGCTTTCAATGGTCAGCACTTTCTCTTCCAGTTGACGAAACTCATCATCGGTCAATTTCGCCCCCGGCATCACAAAGCGATATTGCTCGCCGCTGGATTCAACATGGACATGCAGGTTCTGCCGGGTCCAGTCTTTAGCGTCGACGGTGTCTACGGCCACCTGTTCATCTGCCAGCAACGCCACCAGATGTTCTCCCGTGGCGCCGCCAGCGGGGAAGATGGCGGTGGCTTTTCCGCCGAGATGGGTAATAGCGCGCGCCACGTTGATGCCGCCGCCGCCCGGCTCAAACACCGGCGCGCTACAGCGCAGCTTACCTTCCGGGTAGATTTGCGGCGTCATGGTCGCGGAGTCGAGGGAAGGGGAGAGTGTCAGCGTATAAATCGAAGCCATCATGACCTCCTTTTATCATGGGTTCTTTTAAGCCTGGCACCGTTTGGCAGGAAGGCAACGTAAATAACAGTATGATTTTAAATATGAATGCTGACAAATAAGCTGCGCCGGGCATATAAAATAAAACGCGTTTTGGGATCGTTCTTATTCAAAAAATGAAAGAAGAAAATATTGCTATGTTATTTGCGGCTTTTTATAATTTGTTACCTTTCTATGGTCGCCTTGTCATTGATCCGCAAGAAAGTTTCCGAGACCGTGACGGTCTCTTTTTATGTTGTACGGACTCCTTAAATAAAATGAAGCTTTTGAAGACAGTACCCGCAGCACTGATGCTGGCGGGTGGCGTATTTGCGTCACTGAATGCAACCGCCGATGATACCGTTTTTACTGTCATGGACGATCCCTCCACTGCCAAAAAACCCTTTGAAGGTAATGTGAATGCCGGGTATCTGGCGCAATCCGGTAACACGAAAAGTTCCTCCCTGACCGCAGACAGCACCCTGACCTGGTACGGCAACACCACGGCCTGGTCGCTGTGGGGAAATGCCAGCAACACCTCTGCTAACGATCAACGCTCATCGGAGAAATACGCGGTAGGCGGACGTAGCCGATACAACATGACCGATTATGACTACCTGTTCGGGCAGGCGAGTTGGCTGACTGACCGCTACAACGGCTATCGCCAGCGTGATGTCGTAACTGCGGGTTATGGTCGTCAGTTCCTCAATGGGCCGGTGCACAGCCTGCGTTTTGAATTCGGTCCGGGTGTCCGTTACGACGAGTACACCAACGGCGAAGATGAAACCCAGCCGCTGGGTTATGCATCGGGCACCTATGCATGGCAGATGACCGACAACGCAAAATTCACCCAGGGTGTGTCGGTGTTTGGTGCTGAAGATACAACGCTGAACTCAGAAAGTGCGTTGAACGTGGCGATCAATGAACACTTTGGACTCAAGGTGGCGTACAACGTAACCTGGAACTCATCCCCACCCGATTCTGCACCGGAACATACCGATCGCCGAACCACGATTTCATTAGGTTATAAAATGTAATATCGTCGGGCCGAGAATAATCCCGGCCCGTTTTTTATTTTCTGAAACTGTGCTTATTTATATTAAACGGCGTTTTAAAATAATGTGTCTGGTTTCATCTTCATAATTTCTCCATAATTAGCTGGCCAGGGCTTATTCAGTTTATTTGACACGAATTGATAAATAATTTGACTAGGCAAGAATGTGATCCAGATCTACACTTACGGCACAGGCGAAAAACTTGCCTCAGGCATATCGCATTAAATAAGTATGAGAATAAAATTATGAAAAAAATCAAAACCGCTACAGCAGCGATGGTGCTTTCCGCACTTTCATTTGGCGTATTTGCTGCTGATAATACGCAACCTGCCAATGACGTTAACAGCCCAATCGGGATCGCTAAAGCCTCTGATGTAGAAGCAGGCTCCAACATTGCCCCTGGCACTCAGTCTACCGGCCAGTCAATGAATGATGCATTTGATGTACATAAGCTGGTGGCGGGTGAGTGGTCCTGATATTTCAACTGCCACGTGTGACGGAATATATACGCTGCCACAGCCTGTCGAAAACCGGATTATGACGTACCGGTTTTGGACCATAAATTATCGTAAAGATAGTTAAGATTTATTCAGTAAATTCACGGCAGGTTTTCGCTGACAAAATATTAGCCCCAGATCATAGCGGCCCAGCGCAGCAGCAACATCGCGCCGCAAATAGCAATTAACACCACGACCATTTTCCAGTGCTTCACGGCAAATCTTTTTGTTGGCATAACCTAATCCTTGTCAGTTGATACCCTTAGTCTACCAAAGTCTGCGCCAGAAAGCGCTCAACAAGGGAGAACAGGTTATGCCGGAACACCGGTTCGGCTTAAAACCAATGGAATCTGTCAGCCAGAATCAATACCAGGCCAGCAGCGGAAAGTAGATTTAATATCACAACGGTTCTACTCGATACGTTCATGTGATACCCCTTCGATGTTTAAGGACCAGATCAAGAATAGCTCAGCACTTTCGGATTGCGAGCACCCGCCAACAAAAGTTCATTAATGCAGACAACAGGATGTGCGGTTCAAAACGGTCGCAGGAAGGTGCATTCGCCCTGTCAATAGTGTTACCATTACGTCGCCTGTCGTAAACCCGCATTATTCTGAAATCGGCCGGTGAATGATGACGAACCAATTTGACGATTGTTGGTCAGATGGTTTCGTAATCTACTGTTTAATCACGATTATTTTCTTTGTATATGCTCTTATGTGTGGGGCATCACTGCAAATAAGGATATAAAATGCCTGTAATTACTCTTCCTGATGGCAGCCAACGCCATTTCGACCACGCTGTTAGCCCAATGGATGTTGCCCTGGATATCGGTCCTGGACTTGCAAAAGCAACCATTGCAGGCCGCGTAAATGGCGAGCTGGTAGACGCGTCCGATCTGATTGAAAGCGATGCAACGCTTGCGATCATCACCGCGAAAGACGAAGAAGGTCTGGAGATCATTCGTCACTCCTGCGCGCACCTGTTAGGCCATGCTATCAAGCAGCTGTGGCCAAACACCAAAATGGCGATCGGCCCGGTTATCGACAACGGTTTCTACTACGACGTTGACCTTGACCACACCCTGACCCAGGAAGATATCGACGCGCTCGAAAAACGTATGCACGAGCTCGCCGAAACCAACTATGACGTCATTAAGAAGAAAGTCAGCTGGCACGAAGCGCGTGAAACCTTCGTGAAGCGCGGCGAGAGCTACAAAGTCTCGATTCTTGATGAAAACATCGCTCATGATGACAAGCCAGGCTTGTACCATCACCAGGAATACGTCGACATGTGCCGTGGTCCGCACGTGCCGAATATGCGCTTCTGTCATCACTTCAAACTGATGAAAATCGCAGGCGCTTACTGGCGTGGCGATAGCAACAACAAGATGTTGCAGCGTATCTATGGTACCGCGTGGGCCGATAAGAAAGCCCTGAACGCATACCTGCAACGCCTGGAAGAGGCGGCTAAGCGTGACCACCGTAAAATCGGTAAGCAGCTTGACCTGTATCATATGCAGGAAGAAGCGCCGGGGATGGTGTTCTGGCATAACGACGGCTGGACTATCTTCCGTGAACTGGAAACGTTCGTGCGCTCCAAGCTGAAAGAGTACCAGTATCAGGAAGTGAAGGGCCCGTTCATGATGGACCGTGTGCTGTGGGAAAAAACCGGCCACTGGGACAACTACAAAGATGCGATGTTCACCACTTCGTCTGAGAACCGTGAATACTGCATCAAGCCAATGAACTGCCCGGGCCACGTTCAGATCTTCAACCAGGGTCTGAAATCCTACCGCGATCTGCCGCTGCGTATGGCGGAGTTCGGTAGCTGCCACCGTAACGAGCCATCAGGTGCGCTGCACGGTCTGATGCGTGTTCGTGGCTTTACTCAGGATGATGCGCATATCTTCTGTACTGAAGATCAGGTCCGTGAAGAAGTTAACGCCTGTATTCGTATGGTCTACGATATGTACAGCACCTTTGGCTTCGAGAAGATCGTGGTCAAACTCTCAACGCGTCCGGAAAAACGTATCGGCAGCGATGAGACATGGGATCGCGCAGAGGCGGATCTCGCCGTAGCGCTGGAAGAGAACGGTATTCCGTTCGAATACCAGCTGGGCGAGGGCGCATTCTACGGTCCGAAAATTGAATTTACCCTGTATGACTGCCTCGATCGCGCATGGCAGTGCGGAACGGTACAGCTGGACTTCTCCCTGCCGCAGCGTTTAAGCGCCTCTTATGTTGGCGAAGACAACGAGCGTCAGGTGCCGGTTATGATTCACCGTGCGATTCTCGGTTCACTGGAGCGCTTCATCGGCATCCTGACCGAAGAGTTCGCAGGCTTCTTCCCAACCTGGCTTGCGCCAGTGCAGGTCGTGGTGATGAACATTACCGATTCTCAGGCGGATTACGTTAAAGAATTGACGCAGAAACTACAAAATGCGGGCATTCGCGTAAAAGCAGACTTGAGAAATGAGAAGATTGGCTTTAAAATCCGCGAGCACACTTTACGTCGTGTCCCGTATATGTTGGTCTGTGGTGATAAAGAGGTGGAAGCAGGCAAAGTTGCCGTTCGCACCCGCCGTGGTAAAGACCTGGGGAGCCTGGACGTAAGTGAAGTGATTGAGAAGCTGCAACAAGAGATTCGCAGCCGCAGTCTTCAACAACTGGAGGAATAAGGTATTAAAGGCGGAAAACGAGTTCAAACGGCACGTCCGAATCGTATCAATGGCGAGATTCGCGCCCAGGAAGTTCGCTTAACAGGTCTGGAAGGCGAGCAGCTGGGGATTGTGAGTCTGAGAGAAGCGATCGAAAAGGCTGAAGAAGCTGGAGTAGATTTAGTTGAAATCAGCCCTAACGCCGAACCGCCAGTTTGTCGTATCATGGACTACGGCAAGTTCCTTTATGAAAAGAGTAAGTCTTCTAAGGAACAGAAGAAGAAGCAAAAAGTTATCCAGGTTAAGGAAATCAAATTCCGTCCTGGTACCGACGATGGCGATTATCAGGTAAAACTCCGCAGCCTGATTCGCTTTCTGGAAGATGGCGATAAGGCCAAGATCACGCTGCGTTTCCGCGGTCGTGAGATGGCCCACCAACAGATTGGTATGGAAGTGCTTAACCGCGTCCGTGACGATCTGAGTGAACTGGCAGTAGTCGAATCCTTCCCTACGAAGATCGAAGGCCGCCAGATGATCATGGTGCTCGCTCCTAAGAAGAAACAGTAAGGCCTTCAAGCAGCAAAATCTGTGGAGCCTTCGGGTTTCATAGGTTTTGTTCGCCTATGTTTCGTTTATTTAACAATGCGAAGTGGAAGTTATTAAAATGCCAAAAATTAAGACCGTACGCGGTGCTGCTAAGCGCTTCAAAAAAACCGGTAAAGGTGGTTTTAAGCACAAGCACGCTAACCTGCGTCACATTCTGACTAAGAAAGCTACCAAGCGTAAACGTCACCTGCGTCCAAAAGCCATGGTTTCTAAAGGCGATCTGGGCCTGGTCATCGCGTGCCTGCCGTACGCATAAGTCGTTAACGTTTAACTTTTTTAACTTAGAATAGATACAGGAGAGCACACATGGCTCGCGTAAAACGTGGTGTAATTGCACGTGCACGTCACAAGAAAATTTTGAAACAAGCTAAAGGCTACTACGGTGCGCGTTCACGCGTATACCGCGTTGCCTTCCAGGCTGTTATCAAAGCAGGTCAGTACGCTTACCGTGACCGTCGTCAGCGTAAGCGTCAGTTCCGTCAACTGTGGATTGCGCGTATCAACGCAGCAGCACGTCAGAACGGTATTTCTTACAGCAAATTCATCAACGGCCTGAAAAAAGCCTCTGTTGAAATCGACCGTAAGATCCTGGCTGACATCGCAGTATTCGACAAAGTAGCGTTCACCGCTCTGGTCGAAAAAGCGAAAGCAGCACTGGCATAAGCCAGTTGAGAGAGGGGGCTTTGCCTCCTCTTTTCATTTAACACCATCAGAAGATTGACATTTATCCGTGCAGGCTTTTCAATAAGGTCTTAACGGTTTTTACCCTACAAGGTAACGCAAGCATGAATGCTGCTATTTTCCGCTTCTTCTTTTACTTTAGCACCTGACTTCAGGAGGCTAGCGCGTGAAAGATGAAACGAAAAACAGCGCCAGATAAGCCTCCCGATGGAGGCTTTTTTTGTGCCTGAAGTTAAGAGAATACGTCCAACAATTCGGTGTCTGCACCGACATAATGAGGAAAACCATGTCACATCTCGCAGAGCTGGTTGCCAGTGCAACGGCCGCCATTAACCAGGCCTCAGATGTTGCCGCGTTAGACAATGTCCGCGTCGAATATCTGGGCAAGAAAGGGCATTTGACCCTTCAGATGACTACCCTGCGTGAACTGCCAGCAGAGGAGCGCCCGGCAGCCGGTGCAGTGATTAACGAAGCCAAAGAGCAGGTACAGCAGGCGCTGAACGCGCGTAAAGCCGAGCTGGAAAGCGCAGTACTGAATGCGCGTCTGGCGGCAGAAACGATTGACGTTTCTCTGCCGGGTCGTCGTATCGAAAACGGCGGTCTGCATCCGGTTACCCGTACTATCGATCGTATTGAAAGTTTCTTCGGTGAGCTCGGCTTTACCGTGGCGACTGGCCCGGAAATTGAAGATGATTACCATAACTTCGATGCCCTCAACATTCCTGGCCATCATCCGGCACGTGCTGACCACGACACTTTCTGGTTTGACGCTACCCGTCTGCTGCGTACCCAGACTTCCGGCGTTCAGATCCGTACCATGAAGGAACAGGAACCGCCTATCCGCATCATCGCGCCGGGTCGCGTATACCGTAACGACTACGATCAGACCCACACCCCAATGTTCCACCAGATGGAAGGTCTGATTGTTGATAAAAACATCAGCTTCACCAACCTGAAAGGCACGCTGCACGATTTCCTGAACAACTTTTTTGAGGAAGATTTGCAGGTTCGCTTCCGTCCGTCCTACTTCCCGTTCACCGAACCGTCTGCGGAAGTTGACGTGATGGGTAAAAACGGTAAATGGCTGGAAGTGCTGGGCTGCGGCATGGTGCATCCAAACGTGCTGCGCAACGTGGGTATCGATCCAGAAGTGTATTCCGGCTTTGCGTTCGGTATGGGCATGGAGCGTCTGACCATGCTGCGCTACGGCGTAACCGATTTACGTGCGTTCTTCGAAAACGATCTGCGTTTCCTCAAACAGTTTAAATAAGGGCAGGACAGAACAATGAAATTCAGTGAACTGTGGTTACGCGAATGGGTGAACACCACGCTGGACAGCGACGCGCTTTCCAACCAGATCACCATGGCGGGTCTGGAAGTTGACGGTGTAGAGCCGGTTTCTGGCGCCTTCACCGGCGTGGTCGTGGGCGAAGTGGTTGAATGCGGTCAGCACCCTAACGCTGACAAACTGCGCGTAACAAAAGTCAATGTGGGCGGTGATCGTCTGCTGGATATCGTCTGCGGTGCGCCAAACTGCCGTCAGGGCCTGAAAGTGGCCGTGGCGACCGTCGGTGCGGTACTGCCGGGCGATTTCAAAATCAAAGCGGCTAAGCTGCGCGGTGAGCCGTCTGAAGGTATGCTGTGCTCCTTCTCCGAACTGGGTATTTCCGACGATCACTCCGGCATTATTGAACTGCCGCAGGATGCGCCAGTCGGTACCGATATCCGCGAATACCTGAAGCTTGATGACAACACCATCGAAATCAGCGTAACGCCAAACCGTGCCGACTGCTTAGGCATCATCGGTGTGGCCCGCGACGTGGCCGTGCTAAACCAGACCGAACTGAACGTGCCGGAGATCGCGCCGGTTGAGGCAACCATCAGTGACGTGCTGCCGATTCAGGTAGACGCGCCTGAGGCCTGCCCACGCTACCTCGGTCGTGTGGTGAAAGGTATTAACGTTAAAGCGCCAACCCCGCTGTGGATGAAAGAGAAACTGCGTCGCTGCGGTATCCGTTCTATCGACGCCGTGGTTGACGTCACCAACTATGTTCTGCTGGAGCTGGGCCAGCCAATGCACGCCTTTGATAAAGATCGTATCGAAGGTGGGATCGTCGTGCGCATGGCGAAAGAGGGCGAAACCCTGGTTCTGCTGGACGGCAGCGAAGCGAAACTGAACGCCGACACCCTGGTGATTGCCGATCACAACAAAGCGCTGGCGATGGGCGGTATCTTCGGCGGCGAGCACTCTGGCGTTAACGACGAGACGCAAAACGTCCTGCTGGAATGCGCGTTCTTCAGCCCGCTCTCCATCACTGGCCGCGCACGCCGTCACGGTCTGCACACTGATGCTTCTCATCGCTACGAGCGTGGCGTGGATCCTGCGCTGCAATACAAAGCGATGGAGCGTGCAACTCGCCTGCTGATCGATATCTGCGGCGGTGAAGCGGGTCCGGTAATTGATGTGACCAACGAAGCGACACTGCCGAAGCGTGCGACCATTACCCTGCGCCGCAGCAAGCTGGATCGCCTGATTGGTCACCACGTTGCCGATGCGCAGGTGACCGACATTCTGACGCGCCTGGGCTGCGAAGTCACAGAAGGTCAGGACGAGTGGAAAGCCGTTGCGCCATCCTGGCGTTTCGACATGGAGATCGAAGAAGATCTGGTGGAAGAAGTGGCCCGCGTTTACGGCTACAACAACATCCCTGACGAGCCGGTGCAGGCGGGTCTGGTGATGGGCAGCCATCGCGAGGCCGATCTGTCTCTGAAGCGTGTGAAAACCATGCTGAACGACAAAGGCTACCAGGAAGTGATCACCTACAGCTTCGTTGATCCTAAGCTGCAACAGCTGATCCACCCGGGTCAGGAAGTGCTGATCCTGCCAAGCCCGATTTCCAGCGAGATGTCAGCGATGCGTCTGTCCCTGTGGACGGGACTGCTGGGCACTATCGTTTATAACCAGAACCGTCAGCAAAACCGCGTGCGTATTTTCGAAAGCGGTTTGCGCTTTGTACCGGATACTCAGGCGAATTTAGGCATCCGTCAGGATCTCATGCTGGCCGGCGCCATCAGCGGTAACCGCTATGAAGAGCACTGGGACCTGGCAAAAGGGACGGTTGATTTCTACGATATGAAGGGCGATCTGGAAGCGATTCTCGATCTGACCGGTAAATTATCCGAAATTGAATTCCGCGCAGAAGCGATTCCAGCCCTGCATCCGGGTCAGAGTGCGGCGATCTATTTAGACGGCAAACGTGTTGGTTTCATTGGGGTTGTTCACCCGGAACTGGAACGTAAGCTGGATCTGAATGGCCGTACCATCGTATTCGAACTGGAGTGGAACCCGGTTGCAGACCGCGTCATTCCTCAGGCGCAGGACGTCTCACGCTTCCCGGCAAACCGCCGTGATATCGCGGTTGTGGTCGCTGAAAATGTGCCCGCAGCAGATATTTTGGCCGAATGTAAGAAAGTTGGCGTAAATCAGGTAGTTGGCGTAAACTTATTTGACGTGTACCGCGGCAAGGGCGTAGCAGAAGGTTTCAAGAGCCTCGCTATTAGCCTTATCCTTCAGGATACCAGCCGTACACTCGAAGAAGAGGAGATTGCCGCTACCGTCGCCAAATGTGTAGAGGCATTAAAAGAGCGATTCCAGGCATCATTGAGGGATTGAACCTATGGCGCTTACAAAAGCTGAAATGTCAGAATATCTGTTTGATAAGCTTGGGCTTAGCAAACGGGATGCCAAAGAGCTGGTAGAGCTGTTTTTCGAAGAGATCCGTCGTGCTCTGGAAAATGGTGAGCAGGTTAAACTCTCCGGCTTTGGCAATTTTGATTTGCGAGACAAAAACCAACGTCCGGGCCGTAACCCGAAGACGGGGGAAGATATTCCCATTACAGCCCGCCGCGTGGTGACCTTCAGACCCGGACAGAAGTTAAAAAGCCGTGTCGAAAACGCAACGCCCAAAGCAGAGTAATATGAACTAACTAAAAAGGCCGCTCACGCGGCCTTTTTTCTTTGCGCTATTTGCTAAACCCGCCGTAAAATCAATGATATCTCAACCGGATAACCTATCGTCTATGCTTGATCTTGCCCGTCTTCAGCACCGCTCCGATCTCCGCCGCCTGTGTCTGCTCGGGGTGCTGTTGATTGTCTCCACCACCGTCAGCCTGTGCGCGGGCGATCGGTGGCTGGGGCCGGAAAGCTGGTTTACGCCTGAAGGGCAGCTCTTTGTCTGGCAGATCCGCCTGCCGCGGACGCTGGCTGTCCTTTTAGTCGGCGCTGCGCTGGCGCTGTGCGGTACGATCATGCAGGCATTATTTGAAAACCCTCTGGCGGAACCCGGGCTTCTCGGGGTCTCGAATGGTGCAGGCGTCGGGCTTATCGCCGCCGTGATGTTGGGGGGAGGCGAGCTCTCCGGCTGGGGGATTAGCCTCAGCGCCATCCTTGGCGCGCTGTTGATAACCCTTATCCTTCTGCGCTTTGCTCGTCGCCATTTATCCACCAGCCGGCTGCTACTTGCCGGGGTAGCGTTGGGGATCATCTGTAGTGCGCTGATGACCTGGGCCGTCTACTTCTCCACCTCCTTCGATCTGCGCCAGTTAATGTACTGGATGATGGGGGGATTTGGTGGCGTCGACTGGCGTCAGGGGTGGCTGATGGTGCTCCTGATCCCGGCTATCCTGTGGATGGTTTTCCAGGCGCAGCCGCTGAATATTCTCGCGCTGGGCGAAACGTCTGCTCGCCAGCTCGGGATGCCGATTGGATTCTGGCGCAACGTGCTGGTTATCGCCATCGGCTGGATGGTGGGCGTAAGCGTGGCGCTGGCGGGGGCGATTGGCTTTATTGGGCTGGTGATCCCGCATATGCTGCGTCTGTGCGGCATGACGGACCACCGAACCCTGCTCCCGGCCTCGGCGGTTGCCGGGGCGGCAACGCTGCTGGTTGCCGATATCATCGCCCGACTCGCCCTGACGGCCGCTGAGTTGCCCATAGGCGTGGTGACCGCAACGCTGGGCGCGCCGGTCTTTATCTGGCTACTATTAAAAGCTGGACGTTAAAACACAACCTGTAAGTCAACCTGAGGGAATGCTATGCAGCCTGATATTCTGAATACCGAAGTGACGACCATTGACGGCGAGAAAACCACGCTGGAAGGCTACAAGGGCAAGGTGCTGCTCATCGTGAACGTGGCGTCGAAATGTGGCCTTACGCCGCAGTATGAACAGCTGGAAAACATTCATAAAGCCTGGGAAAAAGACGGCTTTACCGTACTCGGCTTCCCGTGCAACCAGTTCCTGGGCCAGGAGCCGGGCAGCGAAGAGGAAATTAAGACCTTTTGCAGCACAACCTATGGCGTGACGTTCCCGATGTTCAGCAAAATTGACGTGAACGGGGAAAATCGTCATCCGCTGTATGCCAAACTGGTGGCCGCGGCGCCGACCGCCGTTGCGCCTGAAGAGAGTGGTTTCTATGAGCGTATGGCGAGTAAAGGCCGCGCGCCGCTCTATCCGGACGATATTCTGTGGAACTTCGAAAAATTCCTGATTGGACGTGACGGTCAGGTCGTGCAGCGTTTTTCGCCTGACATGACGCCGGAAGATCCTATCGTGATGGAATCAATCAAGCTGGCGCTGGCGAAATAATGACGCTGCTGATGCAGCTCACGGACGTTGCCGGGAAGGGACGTCTTGAGCCTGTGACTGCCGCAGTCAACGCAGGTGAAATCCTTCACCTGGTTGGGCCAAACGGCGCCGGAAAAAGCACGCTGCTGGCTCGCATGGCGGGGCTGACCACCGGGGAAGGAGAGATAACCTTTCTCGGGCAATCGCTCGTCGACTGGCTACCCGCTACACTTGCCTCCCGTCGAAGCTACCTGGTTCAGCAGCAGGTTCCGCCCTTTGCGATGCCCGTCTGGCACTACCTGACGCTGCATCTGTCTGATAAAAATCAGGTGGGCTTGCTCAACGAGGTTGCTGCGGCGCTCGGGTTAGACGATAAGCTCACCCGGCAGGCAAATCAGCTTTCCGGCGGCGAGTGGCAGCGCGTGCGTCTGGCCGCCGTTATCCTTCAGATCCATCCGGCGGGAAATCCTCACGGGCGGATGCTGCTGCTGGACGAGCCGATGAGCGGGCTGGACGTTGCCCAACAGGCAGCGCTGGATACCCTGCTCAGCGCGCTATGTCGCAAGGGGATCGCCATTGTGATGAGCAGCCATGATTTAAACCATACGTTGCGCCACGCGCATCGGGTGTGGTTGCTGGCGCGTGGCAAACTGATTGCCAGCGGAACGCGCGACAACGTGCTGACGGCCGCCAATCTTGCGAGCGCTTACCACATGTCGTTCCGGAGGCTGGATATTGAAGGCCACAAGATGCTCATTTCCACGGCGCAGGAATAACCTTTCTTGCACAGTCGCATAGATGCACGCTAAATTACCGAAAGAACAAAAAAAGCAGAGGATTCGTCTGAAATGCGATTCTGGTTTCTCCTTGTTGCGGCGCTATTTCTTGCAGGATGCAGCAGCCATCGTGCACCTCCGCCCAACCCACGGCTTTCCGATTCCATTACGGTCATTGCCAGCCTGAACGATCAGCTCAGCAACTGGCGCGGCACCCCTTATCGCTACGGCGGCATGAGCCGGGGCGGGGTGGATTGCTCAGGATTCGTGCTGATGACCTTCCGCGATAAATTTGACCTCCAGCTTCCGCGAGAAACGCGTATGCAGGCGAAAATCGGTACTGAAATTGATAAAGACGAACTCCTGCCCGGCGATCTGGTCTTTTTTAAAACGGGCTCCGGTGAAAGCGGCCTTCATGTCGGCATTTATGACACCGATAATCAGTTCATTCATGCCTCGACCAGCCGTGGCGTGATGCGCTCCTCTCTGGATAATGTTTACTGGCGTAAAAACTTCTGGCAGGCCAGACGTATTTAACCGCTGCATAAAAATGCAGTGCGGAGGGCCTGGCGGTGAAAATAGACGTCAGGCTTTTCTTGCGGGTTGATTAAAGTTAAATTTTTTGCCCAATTATTTATGTCCGCATGTGCCTGTTTTATCTAAAACTGGCTATTATTCAATAACCAGGATAAAATTAATTAAGATTCAGGGAAAAATCTGAAAATTAATACGGAAAGAATGAAATTAATCTTATTAAAATCAAGACAGTGGAATTGTGCCTGCAATTGCTCCAGGATGTTCTCTCTCATCTTTAATGCAGGACAAGCGCGATGATTATTACGCTAGATAATGCTTACCAGTCTGAACTTTTACTCCTTCCGGCGCGTGATAGTGCAGGTTTGCTTAAAGGTTTAGAGATTTTGGTTAACTTTACTGGCGTGGGTGCGGACGTACGGATCCCGACTGAACTGGTTATCCCCCATCTTTCTCAGGAAGATGAATTAGCGCTGTTTCAGGAGAAACTACAATTACTCGATACCTGTAAGCTATTTTTTATTCAGCATCAGTTAATTGCATGGATCAATATTACACCTGCAATTGTTGAGTTTTTATTAACTAATGAGAACGCTGTTTCAATCCTTGAACGATATCCGTTTCTTGAGTTTACTGTTAATGAGAACTATCCAGGTTTAAATAACGGGAAAGACGATCCCTGTCTGGCAAGAATGGCGATCCATTTCCCCTTAGTGCTGGCTAACTTCGGTGCAGGGGCTGCGTCCCTTAAGCCGGTTTATGATGGTCTGTTCAAACGGGTGGTTCTGGATAAAAACTTTATCCAGCAGCGTGTCTCGGCACTCTCGTTTGAGCCTTTTATGCGCGCTATTCTCTGGCAGATCGCGCCGCACTGTCAGTCGGTCATGGTCTCGGGAATTGACGATCACGGCATCTTACAACGCGTGCTGCCATTCAATTTTGGTGCAATGCAGGGAAGCCTGTGGCCTGCCGTCCCGGCAGAGCGGGTCACGACTCTCGTACAGCAATAACCCCTTTCTTCGCCCGTGTTTACGTCCAGGGAAACCCTCTACACTTAAAGCAGGAGGACTTATGACCCTGTCTTTTACTGCTCACTGGCACGATGAATTACCCGGCTTTTACACCGCGCTTAAGCCAACGCCTTTACAAAACGCGCGTCTTATCTGGCATAACGATGCATTAGCGGATTCGCTTGGCATCCCTTCGACGCTTTTTCAGCCAGAAAAAGGCGCCGGCGTCTGGGGCGGCGAAACGCTGCTTCCGGGCATGAAGCCGCTGGCTCAGGTCTACAGCGGACATCAGTTTGGCGTCTGGGCGGGACAGCTCGGCGATGGCCGCGGTATCCTGCTGGGTGAACAAGTTCTGCCGAATGGCGAAACGCTCGACTGGCACCTGAAAGGGGCAGGGCTAACCCCATACTCACGCATGGGAGATGGCCGCGCGGTGCTGCGTTCAACCATACGTGAAGGTCTGGCTTCCGAGGCGATGCACGCTCTGGGGATCCCTACCTCACGTGCGCTGTCCATTGTCACCAGCGACACGCCGGTGGCCCGCGAAACGATGGAGCAGGGAGCGATGCTGGTCCGCGTGGCGGAAAGCCATCTGCGTTTCGGTCATTTTGAACACTTCTACTATCGCCGCGAGCCGGATAAAGTCCGCCAGCTTGCCGATTACGCTCTTCGTCGTCACTGGCCGCACCTGCAAAACGAGCCGGACCGCTATGTTCTCTGGTTCCGTGATATTGTTGCGCGCACCGCCGCAATGATTGCCCGCTGGCAGGCCGTCGGCTTTGCCCACGGGGTGATGAACACCGACAACATGTCCCTGTTAGGGCTGACGTTTGACTACGGTCCGTACGGCTTCCTTGATGACTATCAGCCGGATTACATCTGTAACCATTCGGACTATCAGGGGCGTTACCGTTTCGACAACCAGCCTGCGGTGGGGCTGTGGAACCTTCAGCGGCTTGCACAAAGCCTGTCGCCGTTTATCGACGTTGATGCCCTGAACGATGCGCTGGACAGCTATCAGGAGGTCCTGCTGCGGGAATACGGTGTGTTAATGCGCACCAGGCTGGGGCTGATGACGCAGGAAAAAGGCGATAACGCGCTGCTGAATGGGCTGTTTGCCATCATGGCGCGTGAAGGCAGCGACTATACCCGAACCTTCCGTATGCTGAGTCAGACAGCGCAGCAGAGCGCCGCGTCACCGCTGCGCGACGAGTTCGTCGATCGACAGGCGTTTGATGACTGGTTTGCCGCTTACCGGGCGCGTTTACAGCAGGAACAAATTGATGACGATACCCGCCAGGCGCGGATGAAGGCGGTTAACCCGGCGATGGTATTGCGCAACTGGCTGGCGCAGCGGGCCATTGAGCAGGCAGAGCAGGGGGACTATACCGAGCTGCATCGGCTACATATCGCCCTGCGCACGCCGTTTGCCGACCGGGAGGATGACTATGTCAGCCGCCCGCCGGACTGGGGCAAGCGGCTGGAAGTGAGCTGCTCAAGCTAAGGGGCGAGAAAAACCTGCGGCGCGGCGTGCGCCGGATGTCTGCCGACGTGCACCTGCGCACCGTACCAGCGTGCCAGCGCGTCGGCCTGCAAAACCTTCTCCGGTATGCCCTGAGAAACAATCCTGCCGTTGTGTAACAGCAGGATCCGGTCCGACCATAATGCGGCAAGATTGAGATCGTGCAGCACCACGCAGGCGTGAAGATGGCCCTGACGGGTCAGCGATTTCAACAGGCGCAGCAGATGCTGCTGGTGGTAGAGATCCAGCGCGGAAGTGGGTTCGTCGAGAAACAGCCAGCCGCGTGGCGTTCCGTCACGCCACAGCTGCGCCAGCGCGCGGGCGAGCTGGACGCGCTGTTGCTCGCCCCCCGAGAGGGCATGATAGCGCCTGCCGGCCAGCGGCAGGCAACCGGTCAGCTGCAACACCTCACGCACAATTGACGGTTCCGGGTGACGCGTCCAGGGCGCACGCCCCATTCCAACGATCTCCTCCACCTGCCAGTCAAATTCAGGCTGAGATTGCTGGCGCATCACCGCCCGATAGCGCGACAGCACCTGCGGATGCCATTCATCCAGCGCTTTTCCCGCCAGCGAACAGCCTCCGCTGTCGGGTTTCAGATAGCCGGTCAGCAGCCGCAGCAGCGTGGATTTCCCCGCGCCGTTGGGGCCGATCAATGTAACCAGCTCTCCCTGCGACAGTGACACCGAAACGTTATCTGTCAGCGTGCGGCCAGACCGGGTAAAAGTCAGATTTTCAGCCGTATAACGTTCAGCCATGCTGTTCTCCACGACGAAAAATGAGCCATAAGAACCAGGGAGCGCCAAGGATACTGGTGAGCAGGCCGACCGGCATTTCTGCCGGGGCGACCAGGGTGCGCGCGACCGTATCCGCCACCAGCAGCAGTAAAGCGCCCGCGAGTACCGTGCCGGGGAGGGTTGCCCGGTGATCGGCGCCCAACCACATGCGCATCAGGTGCGGCACCACGAGTCCGACAAAGCCAATCACGCCGCTGACGGCGACAGCCGCAGCGACCAGCAGGGCGCTGCATAACAGTAATATTCGCTGTACAAGGGCAACGTCCACGCCAAGGTAATGCGCTTCCTCTTCACCCAGTTGCAGTAAATTTAACGCACTGGCACAGCGCCAGATCGCCAGAGCGGCAGGCACCATCAGCGAGGTCACGGCGAGCAGCGTGGACCACTGCGCCTGACCAAGACTTCCCATTCCCCAGAGTGAAAGCTGACGCAGCTGGGCGTCATTGCTGACCCACGAAAGCACACCTACTGCCGCACCGCACAGGGCATTGATGGCGATACCCACCAGCAACAGACGTGACAGAGAGGTGTCATGCTGCTTGCTGAGCAGGAAGATCACGCCTGTGGCTGCCAGCGCTCCAAAAAATGCCGCCAGCATAGGGGCGTAAAGCATCACCAGCGCGGGCAGCGCAAGCGGGAGCACCACCCACAGGGCGACGGCCAGCGCCGCACCGCTGCTGATCCCGAGCAGGCCCGGGTCGGCAAGCGAATTGCGGAACAGCCCCTGCATGACGCAGCCGGCGAGCGCCAGCGACCCGCCAATCACCAGCGCCAGCAGCACGCGGGGCAGACGGATGGTGAGCCAGATCTGGCGTAGCGTCTCATCGCTGCCGCTCCACAGCACGTTCACCGGCAGGCGTAACGCCCCAAAACCGGTAGCCATGATCGTCATGACGATAAGCGACCCCGCCAGAAGCCATAACGATAACGTGATGCGCCGGGACATCAGGGCAGTTGCTCCGCTCTGGCACGCAGCTGTTGTATGGCTTTCGGCGTGCGGACGCTGAAGCCCAGCAGGGCCATGTCATCAATAGCCAGCACCTGCTTGCTTCGTCCCGCTGGCGTTTGCGCCAGACCGGGCAGTTTCCACAGATTTTCTTCGCCGCCCAGCGCGTTAAGGCCCTCCTGCGAAATCACCACCAGATCCGGCTGGCTGGCCATCACCCCCTCCTGGGAAAGCGGCTGATAGCGGGTAAAGCCCTGCATGGCGTTCTGCAACCCGGCGGCGCGTATTGCCGCATCCGCGCCGGTCTGTTGCCCAGCCGCCATTGCGGTCATTCCGCCGTGGCTGAGGATAAACAGCACCCGCTTGTTGAGCGGCATTGAGGGCAGTGCCGCCAGCGCCTGACGCAGCGAGCTGCGCAGGGTTTCCCCTTGCGCCTCATGATGCGTCGCCTGAGCTATCACCCGTACTTTTTCGTCAATCGCGCGCAGATCAGGCGTGCCGGGAACGGTAACCACCCGGACGTGGCTCTGTTCAACCTGCTTCAGCGCCAGAGAGGGCTGCGCCTGGTCGCTTGCCAGCACCAGCGTCGGGCGTACGGACAAAATCCCCTCCGCATTCAGCTGGCGAAGATACCCCACGTCAGGCAGCGCGTTTGTCGCCTGCGGCCACTGGCTGGTACTGTCGCGCGCAACCAGAGAAGACTCCGCGCCGAGGGCGTAGACGATCTCCGTCACATCGCCGCCGAGGGCGACAATTCTCTCCGGCGCGGCGACGGCGACCAGCGGCAGGGCGCAGAGCAGGGCAAACCAGTTTTTCATGCGGCCAGCCCTTCTGGCGTCAGGGCGTCAATCTGGCGACGCCACTGGCTCTGCTCAGGCTCGCCTTCGGTACGCTGCCCATAGAGCTGGGCGATTTGGGTGCCATCCGCCGCAAACAGCTCCAGGCTGGTGACGTGACCGTCCGCCGTCGGCTTGCGCGTTACCCACGTCTCCGCGACGGCCTCCTCCAGCAGGTGCAGGGTAAAGGTTGGGTTGAAGATGTTCAGCCAGCCTTTCATGGGCGTCAGTTTTTCCACCACACCGGTGAAAATCTGCACGCAGCCGCGGTTGCCGACGAAGATCATGATTTCGTTTCTGTCCTGTCGCGCCGTCTCCAGCAGCTGTGCCAGCGCGCTGTTATCCACCTTACAGGCCAGATCGTCACTCACCAGACGAAACGCCTGCTGGCGGCTCAGGTTATGGCGCTTCAGTAAGCTAAAGAACTGATGCACGTCGGTCATGGCGCGCCACTCTTTCTCCACCGAGCCTGCATCAGCACCGTCGGAATGCGCAGGGGACTCGACAGCCTTTAGCGCCAGAGCGGGGTTATCGGCAATGATAAAACGGGTCAGCACGTCGCCCCAGGCGGCAACGTCGGTGTGATCCGTGGTGTAGACCTTAAGTAAAGCGTCGCCCTGATGATCGAAGAACTGAATGCTCTGACGTTCGCCGCGGGAGGTCGTTTCACTTATGTGAAACGCGCTCGCCCACTGGTTGAGGAACAAACGCAGATCCAGCGCACGCGGATTTAGCACCAGCCCGGCGTGGCCGCCGAGGTGCTGGTTAGTAAACGCTCCGATCTGTTCATGAACGGCGTATTCGTTACGGCAGATGCATTTGGTTTCCCCCACCGACTCCAGCGCCGCCAGAATCTCACGGATTTCACCGCGCAGCCGCCAGGCGTCGTGTCCAACACGCGCAAATGCCAGCTCTGCTTCGCTGATGTGCATTAATCCGGCGATATCACGGGCGTACTTACCCGGATGTTCTTCTTTAAGCTCAAGCCAGCGTGTGTAGTGACCCATAATCTTATCCTTCTGAATCGTTGCCCCGAAGGGAATTACCATTGATAACTGACGAAGATCTTGCCGTTGCGGCCATCCTGCGGGATGCCCTGAGGTGACCAGTAGGCTTTGTCGAAGGCGTTCCCCAGCACGAGGGTGGTGGTGATGCCTTTGAACTGCTGCTGACCTTTATAGCTGACGTAGAAATCATTCACTGCGTAGCCAGGCTGCTCGCTGTAGCTGCTGCTGATGTGCGTTGAACGTTCGACGAAGGTGCCGATCCAGCCCACGGAGAATCCGCTTTGCGCCACCGGGATATCCAGCTTGCTGGTGACGGTGTCCGGGTTGATGCTGGAGATGTATTCGCCCGTGTCGGTATCTTTCCCGCGCGTGCGGTTGTAGGCCACGTCCAGGTTGAACAGACTGGTCGCGTAGGTCGCCATCATGTCCCAGCCCCAGATTTTGGCATTTGGTACGTTATAGGACATGGTGGTGGCCGCCGCAAAATCGACGGTAGTGGAGATGTAATCTTTCGCATTGGTGTCGAAGTAGCTGGCTTTGAACTCCAGCGCGTCGTTGGCGAGCAGCAGATCGTCAAAACGTAGCCCAAAACCGAACTCCTGGGTTTCGTTAGTTTCCGGACGCAGGTTCGGGTTCGGCACCCAGTAGTTGGTGTAGAAGCTGCCGATAGAAAAGTGCTTCGAGTCGTTATACATCTCGCCCATCGTTGGCGCGCGGAAGGCCTGGGCGTAAGAGCCGAACAGCATCAGCCAGTCGGCTGGACTTACGGTTAACCCGGCGCGTGATGACCACTTATCCGCATCCACGTCATCGTAACCGCTGCTGCTGCCGCGGTAGTTGTCGTAACGCGTCCCGCCGAGAAGCGTTACCGGCAGGTCGCGCAGGGTAATCTCATCCTGCAACCAGCCGGAGCTGAAGTCGATTTTAGCGTCCGGGAAGCCGGTGGTCGCGCCGCCAGGGTGTTGCTCCTGACGATAGTATTCCCCGCCGTAGGTCAGCAGGTGCGAGGCGAAGGAGTCGCTGAACAGGCGGGTGCGGTTTTCGACTTTGCCGCCTTTGGTGGTCTGCTTACGGAACTCACCGCTGGCGTCGATGTTCTGGGCGTTGATCCGCGCTTCGGACCAGTAAATTTTCGCATCGGCGTTCAGCCAGTTGTTTCCGGCTGGCGCAATGTGGTAGCCAAGCTGGGCATCGCGCTGAATGGTGGAACGATCGGTCATCGGGTTACTGCTGCTGGCATCCGTGGTCTGCGGATTTTTCGGCTCCTGCGCGTCGTTATTGTAGTAGCGCAGAGAGCCGCTCAGCGTCTGCGCCGGATCGATTTTCCAGCTGCCTTTCGCCAGCATATTGTTGATGGATTCGTCGTTTGGCGCCCTCGCGCCGTCACTCTGGCGAATGTCGCCGCGATCGCGGCTGGACCATGAGACCAGGCCGTCCAGGGTATCGGTGCGGCCATAGGCGCTGGCGCCCATCCCGATGCTGTGATCGCCCGTTGCACCGGTAGCAAATACGCGATAGCCGCTGTTTTTACCTGCATCCAATAGATCGCTGGCGTCGACGGTGTCATACGAAATTACGCCGCCCAGCGCGCCGCTGCCGTACAGCAAGGCGGAAGGGCCACGTACCACTTCGATACGTTTGATCAGTGCCGGATCGAGGAACGTGCTGTTCAGGTGTCCGGTATCGGTGCCCTGGCGCACGCCATCCACCAGCACCAGCACGCCACGGCGGTCATAGCCACGGAGGTTAACGTCCTGACCGTTGGTGCGCCCGGTGCCGTCCAGCGTCAGACCGGGCACCTTGCGCAGCAGGTCGGCAGCGGAGCTGGCGGTCTGGTTTTCCGGCGCGGTGGCGTCAATCACGCTCACCATCATGGGGGCTTCAAAGGCGCTGCGGGCATTGCCGGTGGCGGTGACGGTGATCTCGTCTGCAGCGGCAACCGTAACGCCCGGCAGGGTGCTGACAATCGCCAGCGCCAGAAGAGACGGGCGTAAAGACGCGGATTGCAGGTGTGGCATAGCAACTCTCCATAAGAATTGAAAAGCGCTGGCTGCCTGGGGATCACCTGGGTGGCTGGCGAATGTGTTGTCTGGTTTATTTAGTCAGGATCAGTTTTCCGGCATTGGTCTGGCGCAGCAGGTAGTGCTGGCCGTCATGCTCGATAATGACCCGTCCCTCCTCACCCAACAGGCTTTTACTGTCGATTCGGCGATCGGTGGGAGCAGGGGACGGCGCTGTGTGTGTTTTTGTTGGCGTTGCCGCGCTGTTATCGGTCGGTGACATAATGTTTATAAATAACAATCAATGTAACAATGATAATCATTATCAATAAACTGCAAATTCACAGCAAGCGTTTTTGTGAAAATTGTGTGACGGGATCAAATTTGGGGGAGAGATGCGGTCTGACGCCCTCACCCCGACCCTCTCCCACGGGGAGAGGGAGAAGGGCACGAATCGTAGGCCGGGTAAGGCAAAGCCGCCACCCGGCAAGGGGTTAGAAGCGCGAATCTACCGCAGACGCCAGCATCTCCAGCAGCCGTTCGCTGTCTTCCCAGCTCAGGCACGGGTCGGTGATTGACTGGCCGTAGACCATTTGCTGTCCGGCGACGATCTTCTGCGTGCCTTCTTTGATAAAGCTCTCCGCCATAATTCCTGCAATGGCGGTCGAGCCGCTGCGGATCTGCTGGCAAACTTCCTCGCAGACGTCCAGCTGGCGGCGGTGCTGTTTCTGACAATTGCCGTGGCTGAAATCCACCACCAGATGCTCCGGCAGGTCAAATTCCGCCAGCGTTTCGCAAGCGGCGGCAATATCTTCTGCATGGTAATTCGGTTTTTTACCGCCACGCATAATGATATGTCCGAACGGGTTGCCGCTGGTCTGGTAGATGGTCATCTGGCCATTTTTATCCGGGGAGAGGAACATATGGCTGGCGCGTGACGCGCGGATGGCATCTACGGCAATTCGGGTATTACCGTCTGTTCCGTTTTTGAAGCCCACCGGACAGGAGAGCGCTGACGCCATTTCACGGTGGATCTGGCTTTCGGTGGTACGCGCGCCAATCGCGCCCCAGCTTATGAGGTCGGCAATAAACTGTCCGGTCACCATATCCAGAAATTCGGTGGCAGTCGGCACGCCCAGCTCGTTAACCTGTAACAGCAGCTTGCGCGCCAGCGCAATACCGTGATTCACCCGGTAGCTACCGTTCAGATCCGGATCGGAAATCAATCCTTTCCAGCCCACGACGGTACGCGGCTTTTCAAAGTAGGTACGCATCACGATCTCCAGGCGATCCTGATACCTGCCGCGCAGCGTCTGAAGGCGTTGTGCATAATCCATTGCCGCGTCCAGGTCGTGGATGGAGCAGGGGCCAATTACCACCAGAAGACGTTTGTCTTCACCATTGAGAATTTTTTCGATGCGGCGACGGGAGGCCGTCACATGGTCCGCCACCACGGCGGAAACGGGATGCAGCCTGGCCAGTTCAGCCGGTGTGACCAGGCTATCAATGCGCGCGGTGCGCAGTTCGTCGGTTTTGTTCATGGAATGTCTCAGAAATTTTTTGCTTCATCGGCAGACTACCGGGAAGTGATGGGCATCACCTTAAACCAATCCCTGCTGATTTCAAGTTCGGGGCACGTCGCCCCGAGGATGGCATGATAATAACTGAAACTGGATTAATGTACTAGCATATTAGTACATGCGGCGATTTAGCCCCATGATATCGAGGATCTTGGTGGCAATTTCTTCTACTGAATAGTTGGTACTGTTCAGCCAGGGAATTTGATTTTTCCGGTACAGCGCTTCGACTTCAGAGACTTCCATTCGGCACTGGCGCATCGAGGCGTAGCGGCTGTTCTCGCGACGTTCTTCGCGGATCGCCGCCAGTCGTTCCGGGTTGATGGTCAGCCCAAACAGCTTATGCTGGAGCGGCTTAAGCGCGGCGGGCAGCACCAGGTTATCCATATCATCGGCAATAAAGGGGTAGTTGGCGGCGCGAATGCCAAACTGCATTGCCAGGTATAGGCTGGTGGGAGTTTTACCGCAGCGCGACACGCCGAGCAAAATCACCTGCGCCTGGTCGAGATTGCGCAGCGAGATCCCGTCGTCGTGCGCCAGGGTGTAGTCAATAGCGGCAATACGCGCATCGTATTTGGTCAGGTTACCGGGGTTCAGCCCGTGGGTACGGTGGGCGATCGGCGTCGGATCGAGCTTCAGCTCGCTTTGCAAGGGGGCAACCAGCGCCTGCACGATGTCCTGACAGAAGCCCTCGCTTTGCAGAATGATATTGCGGATCTCAGGGATCACAATGGAATAGAACACCAGCGGACGAACGCCGGTCTGCTGGTAAATAGCGTCGATCTGGTCCTTGACCGCTTTGGCCCGGCTCTCATTTTCCACGAACGGCAGCGTGATGCTGTTTATCGATACCGGAAACTGCGACATCACCGCGTGTCCCAGCACCTCGGCGGTAATCGCCGTCCCATCAGAAATATAAAAAACGTGGCGATCGACAGCATTATCCATTTTATCCACCCTGAATAGCGTACGTAATTGCCTGAAAGCATAAATTAAAAAAGTTAATTTCACAGCAAAGAACTTATCTGAATTTAAAATGAAATGGTGTTTTTGATTTTCCTGAAAAGTAGATTTCATTTTTCGATTAGCGGCTTTATTTCTAAGGTTTTTGCCGGAATCTATAGGAATCATCGGGTTAGCGAGTGCGGGGAAACTGTCCGAAAAGTTGAAAATTTAAATTGCTTACACGATTCACCGTTTTTTTAGCGGAAATAAATATGCCAGTATAAATACGTAGTCAGGTGTTTCTTACTCCGATCAAATATCACAAAAGGATTGTTTCGATGTCCAACAATGGCTCGTCACCGCTGGTGCTTTGGTATAACCAACTCGGCATGAATGATGTAGACAGAGTTGGGGGCAAAAATGCCTCCCTGGGTGAAATGATTACAAATCTGTCCGGTATGGGTGTCTCCGTACCTAACGGGTTTGCCACAACCGCCGATGCGTTTAACCTGTTTTTAGACCAGAGCGGTGTAAACCAGCGCATTTACGACCTGCTGGATAAAACGGATATTGATGATGTCACCGAGCTTGCCAAAGCCGGCGCGCAAATCCGCCAGTGGATTATCGACACACCTTTCCAGCCGGAACTGGAAAAAGCCATCCATGACGCCTACAACCTGCTCTCCGCTGACGACGCGCAGGCCTCCTTTGCCGTGCGCTCTTCCGCTACCGCAGAAGATATGCCGGATGCCTCTTTCGCCGGGCAGCAGGAAACCTTCCTCAACGTCCAGGGTTACGAGGCGGTACTGGTGGCGGTGAAGCATGTGTTTGCTTCCCTGTTCAACGACCGCGCCATCTCCTATCGCGTCCATCAGGGCTATGACCACCGCGGCGTCGCGCTCTCCGCAGGCGTACAGCGCATGGTGCGCTCCGACGTGGGCTCTTCCGGCGTGATGTTCTCTATCGACACTGAATCCGGCTTCGACCAGGTGGTGTTTATCACCTCCGCATGGGGTCTGGGCGAGATGGTGGTGCAGGGGGCGGTGAACCCTGACGAATTCTATGTGCACAAGCCTACGCTGGCGGCTAACCGTCCGGCAGTGGTACGCCGCACCATGGGCTCGAAAAAAATCCGCATGATCTATGCCCCGACGCAAGAACATGGCAAGCAGGTCACCATTGAAGATGTGCCGCAGGAGCAGCGGGATCGCTTCTCCCTGACCGACGCCGAAGTGGAAGAGCTGGCGAAGCAGGCGGTGCAGATTGAAAAACACTATGGCCGTCCGATGGACATCGAGTGGGCCAAAGACGGACACACCGGCAAGCTGTTTATCGTGCAGGCGCGTCCGGAAACCGTCCGTTCACGCGGTCAGGTCATGGAGCGCTACACCCTGCACGCGCAGGGCAAAATTGTCGCGGAAGGCCGCGCAATCGGCCACCGCATCGGTGCCGGTCCGGTGAAAGTGATCCACGACATTAGCGAGATGAACCGCATTCAGCCCGGCGACGTGCTGGTGACCGACATGACCGACCCGGACTGGGAACCGATCATGAAGAAAGCGGCTGCCATCGTCACGAACCGCGGCGGCCGTACCTGTCACGCGGCTATCATTGCCCGTGAGCTGGGGATCCCGGCGGTAGTCGGCTGCGGTGACGCGACCGAACGCATGAAGGACGACCAGAAGGTGACGGTCTCCTGTGCCGAAGGCGATACCGGTTACGTGTATGCCGATATCCTCGACTTCAGCGTGAAAAGCTCCAGCGTGGATACCATGCCGGATCTGCCGCTGAAGATCATGATGAACGTCGGCAACCCGGACCGCGCGTTTGACTTCGCCTGCCTGCCGAACGAAGGCGTGGGCCTGGCGCGTCTGGAATTTATCATTAACCGTATGATCGGGGTGCACCCGCGTGCGCTGCTGGAGTTCGACGACCAGGACGCAAAACTGCAAAACGAAATCCGCGAGATGATGAAGGGTTACGACTCGCCGAGAGAGTTCTATGTTGGTCGTCTGACGGAAGGGATCGCCACGCTCGGCGCGGCCTTCTACCCGAAACGCGTGATCGTGCGTCTGTCGGACTTTAAGTCCAACGAATACGCCAACCTGGTGGGCGGCGAACGCTACGAGCCGGAAGAAGAGAACCCGATGCTGGGCTTCCGCGGCGCCGGACGCTACGTGTCGGAAAGCTTCCGCGACTGCTTCGCGCTGGAGTGCGAGGCGGTAAAACGCGTGCGCAACGACATGGGGCTGACCAACGTGGAAATCATGATCCCGTTCGTCCGTACCGTGGATCAGGCGAAGGCAGTGGTAGATGAGCTGGCGCGTCAGGGGCTGAAGCGCGGCGAGAACGGGCTGAAGATCATCATGATGTGTGAAATTCCGTCCAATGCCCTGCTGGCCGAGCAGTTCCTGGAGCACTTCGACGGCTTCTCCATTGGCTCGAATGACATGACGCAGCTGGCGCTCGGCCTGGACCGCGACTCCGGCGTTGTCTCTGAGCTGTTCGATGAGCGTAACGAGGCGGTGAAAGCGCTGCTCTCCATGGCCATCCGCGCGGCGAAGAAACAGGGTAAATATGTCGGGATTTGCGGCCAGGGTCCTTCTGACCATGAAGACTTTGCGGCCTGGCTGATGGACGAGGGAATTGATAGCCTCTCCCTGAACCCGGACACCGTGGTGCAGACCTGGCTGAGCCTGGCAGAGCTGAACAAGTAAAACCTGCATAATCTGAAAAAGGCGAGGATATCTGTCCTCGCCTTTTTTATTTTCCTGCGAATATGCTCACCATCACAAATAAAGCAAAAAACCAAATATCATAATTTATCTGTTAATTTAGACAATTGTTAGCGGGCAGGGCGTTGCTAATACTTGAGCCTTACCGCGTACATCCGTCGGGATGATGCGCGACTGGTTGAAATACGTTTTAACCTGATAAAAAGGCAAATAACAATGACAATCTCCTCTGTATTACGTACCAAAGATAAAATAGGTTATGGCCTCGGCGATATGGCCAGCGCGCTGGTCTGGCAAACGGCAACGTTATTTCTCGCTTATTTCTATACGGACGTATTCGGTTTGCCTGCCGCCATTATGGGCACCATGTTTTTAGTGGTGCGCGTGGTCGATGCGTTTGTCGACCCGTGCATTGGCGCGCTGGTGGACCGCACTCAGACCCGCCACGGTCGTTTTCGTCCCTGGCTGCTCTGGTTTGCCATTCCGTTTGGCGTGAGCTGCCTGATTACCTTCTACGTACCGGATGCCGGGCAGACGGCGAAAATTGTCTATGCCTGCGTAACCTATGCCATCCTGAGTCTGATCTATTCCGCGATTAATGTCCCTTACTGTGCCATGCCCGGCGCGCTGACGCTCGACCCGCGTGAACGTCACTCGCTGCAATCCTGGCGCTTTGGCCTGTCGTTTATCGGCGGGTTGATTGTAACGGTCATCGCGCTGCCGCTGGTCTCATTATTAGGCCAGGGGAATGTGCAAAAAGGCTATTTCTATGCCATGAGCCTGATGGGGCTGCTGGGCATTGTTTTATTCTTCTGCTGCTTCTTTATGACCCGGGAGCGTTACTCGCCGCGCAATGACACCTCCGGTTCGATGCTGACGGATTTAAAACTGCTGGCCGCCAATAGCCAGTGGCGAATAGTTTTCCTGTTTAATATTTTACTGTTAACCGCCGTCGTGACGCGTGGCTCTGCGACCATGTATTACGTTAACTATGTTCTGTTACGTCCGGAACTGGTTTTTGCCTTTATTGTTTCCGGCATGGTGGCCTCCTTAAGCGGCGCATTATTATCTGAACGCCTGCTGGGGAAATTTGACCGGGTGCGTGCCTATCAGTGGACCATTATTTCTTTCGTTATTTTTGGCGCGCTGATTTTCTTCATTCCGCCTTCGCAGGTGTGGCTGATATTCAGTCTGAATATTGTGTTTAGCTTTATTCAGAACCTGACCACGCCGCTGCAATGGACCATGTTCTCCGATGTGGTGGACTACGAAGAACACCGTAGCGGCCGCCGCCTGGACGGGCTGGTCTTTTCAACCGCCCTGTTTGCCATCAAGTTTGGGCTGGCGCTGGGTGGGGCGGTGGTCGGTTGGGTGCTTGGCATGGTGGATTACGCTCCAGGTCAGGCAAACCAGGCGCCTCACGTTCTTGCAACCATCAATGCCCTGTTCACCCTGATCCCCTGCGTGCTGTTCCTCTGCATGGTGGCGCTCCTTGCCATCTACAAACTTAACAGCCGGCTGGTGGACAGCATCGCCCGCGAGCTGGCCAGCAAACGCGATAGTCGAAACGATGCGGGGCAGCTCAGCCCGGCAACCCAATCCGCACTACAGGAGTAAACCATGACTGCGATCTACAAGGACGCGGGACGTCCCGTACACGAGCGTGTCGCTGATTTACTGGCGCGTATGACGCCGGAAGAGAAATTTGCCCAGATGCACGCGTACTGGCTGATCCTCGATGAACACGGCAACCACCGCGAGCGCAGCGATCTGAGCGATGAATTCGCTGGCGTGAGCGAACAGGCGTCCCTCAACGAAAGGCTGAAGCTCGGCGTCGGGCAGATCACCCGTCCGCTCGGCACGCACATTGTTAATGCAAAAACCGGCGTGCTTGCCGCCAACCGCCTGCAACGCATGATGATGGAGGAGACCCGGCTCGGCATTCCGGCGCTGTTTCATGAGGAGTGTCTGGTGGGGCTGCTGTGCAAAGATGCAACCCTGTTCCCGTCGTCGCTAAACTACGGTTCCACCTGGGACCCGGAGCTGGTACAGCGCGCAGCGGAGCAGATTGGCAAAGAGGCCCGATCCGTCGGGTGCCAGCAGGGGCTGGCCCCGGTGCTGGATGTCTCGCGCGATGTGCGCTGGGGACGGACGGAAGAGACATTTGGGGAAGATCCGTGGCTGGTAGGGGTGATGGCGACGGCGTACGTGAAGGGGTTGCAGGGCGATAAGCGCGATCTGCTGGCGACCCTGAAACATTACGTCGGCCACTCCTTCAGCGAAGGGGCGCGCAACCATGCGCCGGTCCATCTCGGTTTCAGCGAGCTAAACGATACCTTCCTGCTGCCGTTTGAGATGGCGGTGAAGCTGGCCAACGCCGGTTCGGTGATGCCAGCCTATCACGACATTGATAATCAGCCAGGGCACAGCGACCATTTCCTGCTCACTACCGTGCTGCGTGAACAGTGGGGCTTCGACGGCATTATCGTGGCGGATTACGGCGGCGTCAGCCTGCTGCACCAGCACCACGGAATTTCTCACGATCCAGCGGAATCGGCGGCGCTGGCGTTTAACGCCGGGCTGGACGTGGAATTGCCGAAGGATGACTGCGCGCGTCATCTGGCAGAAGCGGTAGAGCGTGGGCTTATCTCAATGGCGAAAGTGGATGAGATTGTGGCGCGCGTGCTAAGTGAAAAATTCCGTCTCGGGCTGTTTGAAAAACCGTACGCCGCCGAAGACGGTATCGATTTGCAGAATGAGGCGACCCGGCAGGTGGCGCGCGAGGTGGCAACAAAATCGATCACGCTGCTGGAAAATAACGGCATATTACCTCTCGGCGGAAAACCCCGTGTAGCGGTGGTGGGGCCGACGGCTGACGATCCGCTGGCGCTGCTGAGCGGCTACAGCTTCCCGGTTCACCTGATCATCAGCGATATGGTTGAAGAGACCTCGCAGGTGACCACCCCGCGCGCGGCGCTGGAACAGTACCTTGGCGCATCGCTGATACGTTACGCCAAAGGGTGTCACATTATCGAAAAACGGATGGCGGGCGCGCCGGTGTTCCCGGGCGACAGCGGCGGTAAACCGATACAGCAATCGCCGGTTTCACAACGTATGGATCTGATCCCCGACGCCGTAAGCGCGGCAAAAGAGAGTGACGTGGTGATAGCCTGCGTCGGCGATCTCGCCGGGCTATTCCAGAGCGGCACCGTGGGGGAAGGATCGGATACCGACTCGCTGGATCTGCCAGGCGTGCAGCAACAGCTGCTGGAGGCGCTGGTGGCAACCGGTAAGCCGGTGATTGTCGTCATGACGGGCGGGCGTCCTTATAACCTTCAGGGGCTGGAAGAGAAGGTGGCCGCGCTGATGATGGCCTGGGCGCCGGGGCAGGAAGGGGGCTGGGCGATTGCAGATGTCTTAACCGGCCGCGCGGAGCCGCAGGGCAGGCTGGTAGTGAGCGTGCCGAAAAACGCCGGGGCGATGCCGTACTACTATAACCACAAGCTGAAAAGCGGCGGCACGCCGTTTGCGTTCCATTTCGGCGCACTTTACCCGTTCGGTTACGGTCTCGGCTGGACGCAGTTTCGCTGGGGCGCGGCCCGCCTGGCTGAAAGCCGCGTCCCGATCGACGGAGAGGTGGCGTTAAGCGTCGATATCACCAACACCGGCGAGCGCAGCGGCAGCGAAGTGGTACAGGTGTACGTACGCGATAAGGTCGCCACGCAGGTGCGTCCGCTTCAGGAGCTGAAAGCGTTCCAGCGCGTTACGCTTTCACCGGGAGAAACCGCCACGCTGACCTTTACCCTGCCGGTGGAGATGTTTAATTTCACCCGCCGGGACGGAAAGCGAATTGTCGAGCCAGGGGAGTTTGAGCTACAGGTTGGCGCGTCCTCGGCGGATATTCGCGAGGTGGTGAACGTGCTGGTGACCGGGGAAACGCGGGTGCTGGCGGGGGATTGGCGGATGCTTAGTCGCTGTGACATTACATTGGCGTAAAAAGGATAAAAAAAAGCCCATCGTGGGAGATGGGCAAAGACTACACACAGCAATTCGTTGTTTCACTCAGGGGATTTCCATGCTTATAAATCAAGGTGTTGATTTATAACCGTGTCTTAATAGTAGGCATGCCAGGATTTTGAGTCGATCGGATTCGTCTCAATAGTTAAAGGCAGGTAAAGATTTCTTGAAGAGAATGACGGTTTTAGGCAGGAAAAGGCGGGTCTGACCAGTGTGCAGAGAATAAATAGTTTAGCAACGTTTAAGTATTGCTGTGGAGAGTGTAGGCCGGGTTAGCGTTAGCGCCACCCGGCATCCGTTCTTACTGCGCGTTCTTATCTTCCAGCTCTTCAAGTTCGCTTAAGATGACGTCAGGGTCGGTTCCCGGCGGCGGCACTTCATGCACCCAGGCGGAGAAGAGTCGCCAGGTCACCGCAAGCAGCACCGGACCGATGAACAGGCCAATCATGCCGAAGGCAATTAACCCTCCAATTACCCCGGACAGGATCAGAATCAGCGGCAGGTCAGCGCCCATGCGGATGAGGATGGGACGGATCACGTTATCCATGGTGCCCACCACGCAACTCCAGACCAGCAGCACCGTGCCCCAGGTCGTATCCCCCGTCCAGTAAAGCCAGATAATGCAGGGAACCAGCACCAGCAGCGGACCGAGCTGCGCCAGACAGGTCATCAGCATGACGACGGTGAAAATGGTGGCATAAGGTACGCCGGAAATCGCCAGCCCGATTCCGCCAAGTACAGCCTGCACCAGCGCTGTGACCACCACACCGAGCGCCACCGCGCGGACGGCCTGGGCTGCCAGCAGCACGGCCGCATCGCCGCGTTTACCTGCCAGTCGGGTGGCGAAATGACGTACCCCCAGCGCAACCTGCTCGCCGCGCCAGTACAGCAGGGCGCTGAAGACCAGCATCAACGTACAATGCATCATGAAGCGACCAATGTGCGCAGCCTGCCCCACAAACCAGGTGGTGGTTGTGCCGATGTACGGACGCACTTTGGCCATCAGGGCGCTACCGCCCATCTCCAGCAGGCTGTGCCAGCCGCTGTACAGTTTTGCGCCCACAACAGGAATACTGCTCAGCCACGCGAGATCCGGCAGCGTCATATCACCGCTGGTGATCGCGCGAATAACCGGGCCGCTACTGTCAACCAGGCTGTTAACCAGTAGTGCAATGGGAATAATAAACAGCAGGAACAACAGCAACGTCATCACCAGCACGGCCAGGCCGCGGCGACCAAACAGCAGTTTCTGCAAACGCAAGAGTAAAGGCCAGGTGGCGACGACGACGGTCGCGGCCCAGGCAAATCCGAGCACGAAAGGACGAACGATCCACAGACACGCAATAATCATAATGGCTAAGAACAGCACCGACAGCAGTATCTGCGCGACATCCCTGGGCTGACGAAGATTGACCATAAACGAAACTTTCCTTAAATGAACACCAGCAAGGCTGATGGGAATATAAACCGCATCTCTCTAATCATTAGTGATTTCAGCGATTTTTGACAGGCGGATTTTGCCCGTAATTCTACAAAGCACATAAGAAAAAAATGTGATAAAACTTTCCAGACACAACGCAAACGATTTCACACTATTCTCATTAGGGTCGACAGCAATGATCCCACAGATTTCTCAGGCACCGGGCGTCGTTCAGCTGGTGCTTAATTTTTTGCAGGCACTGGAGCAACAGGGTTTTACAGGTGACACCGCTACCGATTATGCCGACAGGCTGACGATGGCGACCGATAACAGTATTTACCAGCTTCTTCCCGATGCCGTCGTTTTCCCGCGCTCTACCGCCGATGTGGCGCTCATCGCCCGTCTGGCATCGCAGGAGCGTTTCAGCTCCCTGGTCTTCACCCCGCGTGGCGGCGGGACGGGTACCAATGGGCAGGCGCTGAACCAGGGCATCATCATTGATATGTCCCGCTATATGAACCGCATCATTGAGATCAACCCGGAAGAGGGGTGGGTGCGTGTGGAAGCGGGGGTGATCAAAGATCAGTTGAATCAGTTTTTGAAACCTTACGGCTATTTTTTTGCGCCGGAGCTTTCCACCAGTAACCGCGCGACCATTGGCGGGATGATCAACACCGATGCCTCGGGGCAGGGCTCACTGGTGTACGGCAAAACCTCCGACCACGTTATGGGTGTGCGGGCGGTGCTGCTGGGGGGCGATATCCTCGATACCCAACCGATGCCGATCGAGCTGGCCGAAACGCTGGCAGCAGAGAGCACCACCAGCGGACGGATTTATCGCACCGTGCTGGAGCGCTGCCGCGAAAATCGCGAGCTGATCCTTGACAAATTCCCGAAGCTAAACCGCTTCCTGACGGGCTACGATCTGCGACATGTCTTCAATGACGATATGAGCCAGTTTGATCTTACCCGCGTACTGACCGGGTCAGAAGGGACGCTGGCCTTCATCACCGAAGCGCGTCTGGATATCACCCGGTTGCCAAAGGTGCGCCGTCTGGTGAACGTCAAATACAACTCCTTTGACTCGGCGCTGCGTAATGCACCGTTTATGGTGGAGGCGCGGGCGCTGTCGGTGGAAACCGTCGATTCAAAAGTCCTGAACCTGGCCCGGGAGGATATTGTCTGGCATTCGGTGAGCGAACTGATTACCGACGTGCCGGATAAAGAGATGCTCGGCCTGAACATCGTCGAGTTCGCCGGGGATGACGCAGAGCTGATTGAGAGCCAGGTAAACACGCTCTGCCAGCGTCTGGACGAGCTGATTGCGCAGGGGGAAGGCGGCGTCATTGGCTGGCAGCTGTGTAACGATCTCTCCGGCATCGAGCGAATCTACGCGATGCGTAAAAAGGCGGTGGGGCTGCTCGGCAACGCGAAAGGGGCGGCGAAGCCGATTCCGTTTGCGGAAGATACCTGCGTGCCACCGGAACATCTGGCGGATTATATCGTGGAGTTTCGCGCGCTGCTCGACAGCCATGGTCTGAGCTATGGCATGTTCGGGCACGTTGACGCGGGCGTGCTGCACGTGCGCCCGGCGCTGGACATGTGCGATCCGCAGCAGGAGATCCTGATGAAGGCGATCTCCGACGAGGTTGTGGCCCTGACGGCCAAATACGGCGGTTTACTGTGGGGCGAGCACGGTAAGGGGTTCCGCGCCGAGTACAGCCCGGCCTTTTTTGGCGAACAGCTCTACGCCGAGCTGCGTAAGGTGAAGGCCGCGTTCGATCCTGATAACCGCCTCAATCCGGGAAAAATCTGCCCGCCAGAGGGCGTTGATGCGCCGATGTTGCAGGTGGATGCCGTTAAGCGCGGCACCTATGACCGCCAAATTCCGATTGCGGTACGCGCTTCCTGGCGCGGCGCGATGGAGTGTAACGGCAACGGGCTGTGCTTTAACTTCGATGTGAAAAGCCCGATGTGTCCGTCGATGAAAATCACCAGCAACCGCATCCACTCCCCAAAAGGGCGTGCCACGCTGGTGCGCGAATGGCTGCGCCTGCTGGCCGACCGCGGCGTTGACCCGCTCAAGCTGGAACAGGAGCTGCCGGAAAAACGCGCGAGCCTGCGCGGGCTTATCGAACGCACCCGCAACAGCTGGCATGCGAACAAAGGCGAATACGATTTCTCGCATGAGGTGAAAGAGGCGATGTCCGGCTGCCTGGCGTGTAAGGCGTGTTCAACCCAGTGCCCAATTAAAATTGACGTACCGGAATTCCGTTCCCGCTTCCTCCAGCTGTACCACACGCGTTATCTGCGCCCGATGCGCGATCATCTGGTAGCGACGGTGGAGAGTTACGCGCCGCTGATGGCCCGTGCGCCAAAAACCTTTAACTTCTTTATCAACCAGCCACTGGTGCGAAAACTGTCTGAAAAACATATCGGCATGGTGGATCTGCCGCTGCTGTCGGTGCCATCGCTCCAGCGTCGGCTGGTGGGGCACCGCTCGGCGAATATGACCCTGGAACAACTGGAAGCATTAAGCCCTGAGCAGAAAGCGAAGGTGGTGCTGGTGGTGCAGGATCCGTTTACCAGCTATTACGATGCGCAGGTGGTGGCCGATTTTGTCCGACTGGCCGAGAAAATCGGTTACCAGCCGGTGGTGCTGCCGTTCTCGCCGAACGGCAAGGCGCAGCACATTAAAGGCTTCCTCACCCGCTTTGCGAAAACCGCGCAGAAAACTTCAGATTTTCTGAATCGCGTGGCGCAGCTCGGCATGGCGATGGTGGGCGTCGATCCGGCGCTGGTGCTCTGTTACCGGGACGAATATAAGCAGACGCTCGGCGATAAGCGCGGTGATTTTCAGGTCTTACTGGTACACGAGTGGTTGCCTGCGGTGCTGACGCAAACGCCCCCTCAGGAGGTCAGCGGAGAATCCTGGTACCTGTTTGGGCACTGCACCGAAGTGACGGCGCTGCCGACGGCGCCTGCCCAGTGGGCTTCTATCTTCTCCCGGTTTGGCGCGAAGCTGGAAAGCGTCAACGTGGGCTGCTGCGGTATGGCCGGAACCTACGGCCATGAAGTCAAAAACCACGCTAATTCGCTCGGCATTTACGAGCTGTCATGGCATCAGGCGATGCAGCGCCTGCCACGCAACCGCTGTCTGGCGACGGGCTACTCCTGCCGCAGCCAGGTGAAACGGGTAGAAGGTAACGGCGTCCGCCATCCATTGCAGGCTTTACTGGAGATTATCGGATGATCTGGAAACGTGCGGTCACGCTGGAGGGCTTAAATGCCATGGGCGCGGAGAACATGGTCGGTTTGCTGGACATCCAGTTCACGCGCATTGGCGACAACGAACTGGAAGCGACGATGCCGGTAGACTGCCGTACTCATCAACCGTTTGGCCTGTTACACGGCGGCGCGTCCGTCGTGCTGGCCGAAACGCTGGGATCGGTGGCGGGCTACCTGTGTACGGAAGGAGAGCAGAAGGTGGTAGGTCTGGAGGTCAATGCCAACCACATCCGCTCCGTTCGCAGCGGGCGCGTGCGCGGCGTCTGCCGGGCGCTGCATGCCGGAAGCCGTCATCAGGTGTGGCAGATTGATATCCTGGACGAGCAGGATCGCCTGTGTTGTTCATCAAGGCTGACGACGGCTGTTGTGTAAAGTTTCCGGATGTCTTGCTTTTGGTCAAAAATTAGCCGCCTGATTGTGATATACTGGTCACGTTTTGAACATAAGCGAGGACATCATGGATACTGAAATAACCCCAACACAGCTGGCAATTGAATATTTACGTCGCGATAAAAGCAATCTGTCTCCCGCGCAGTACCTGAAAAAGCTGAAACAGCTTGAGCTGGAATTTACGGATTTGCTGGCGCTCTCTTCAAACGAACTGAAAGAAGAGATCTACTTTGCCTGGCGGTTGGGCGTTCACGTCCATTAAGCAGTGAAGAAAAGGCCGCAAGCGCGGCCTTTTTTGTGTCTGACAGTCAGTATCTGGCAGGCAGTTTGTTAATTTTAATCAGCCGGCCTTCTTCCATTTCGATGAACCCGCCCGTTTTCAGGTCAGCCAGGATCCGCATTACGCCGCTGCGGGAAAGCTGGGTTTTATCCCTGATATACCTTTCCGCCGTCACGCTACGTCGGTAGCTGTCATCTTCCTGCATCAGCAGCACGAGCTGCTGGCGAATCATCTCGTACGCGGTTGGCGCGCCTTTCGGCATGACGTTGTGATAAAGCCGGTTATAGACAAACATCAGATGATTAGAAAGCAGCCCCCACAGCGCCTTCTCTTTGATAATTTCAGCCACCCGCTCGGTCGTGAGCACACCAACCAGGCAAGGCGTTACCGTTCGAAGGTAGTCGGTAAAATAGATGTCCGTCAGGTTAGCGAGGCCAAACAGGGCGGGACTGCGCGCCGTCGAAAGCATCATGTCGTCGCTTCTTCTGTATATTGCGACCGTGCCGTCAAGAATTAAATAACACATGCTCTGCCCGTTTACCTGGAGATTAAGTTGCTCGCCGGGATCGGTTTTATGCGTGGTGCAGTGCGGCTGTAAATGAGAAATCAGTTCCTGAGCATAGGGAGATCCGCGATGCGATGGTTTGTCAGAAGACATAGCGTTAACCTGGAAAGAGACTGTACTCTCTATAGTGTCGCTCTTCTTTTCCACCTTCTCCAGAGATAAATACAGCCTCAGTATTTACGGGGTAAGTGATGGATCTCTACTAGAACGCCACGCTCCATGGTGATGTATTTCCCCGTCCGCAACTCCGCGAGGATCCGCATAATGCCACTGCGTGAAAGATAGGTGCGGCTTTTGATATAGGCTGCGGCGGTAATGTTTTGTCTAATGGCTTCAGGCTCCTGCATCAACTCAACCAGCTGAAAGCGGATAATGTCATAAGCCGACATTTGCGATATCTGGGCGCAATGTTCGTAAACGCGCGATGCGGTATAGATCAGTAGGTTTGAGAAGTGCTCCCATAAATTCTGTTGTGCGACAACATGATTGAAACGCGCCAGCGAAACGCTGGCCACCTCTGAGGTTTCCAGCGCTCTGACGTACAGGTGCTCAGACGATAACTGGCTGCTCACGCCGAGTATAAATGGCGCAGATTCAGAATTTAAGACGATACCGTCCCCGCGACGGTGCAACGCCACGCTGCCATGCAACAGTAAAAAGCATTGACGGGTATCGCCGGAGCAATAATGGATAATTTCTCCTCTGGCAATAATGCCTCTCTCCGCATGCGGCAAAACATTATCGATTATTTTTTCAATGTGCTTAAAAGGCTTAGCGCCGAGCACTATTGATTTATCAATTTCTGACTCAGGCGCGAATCGGGTATTCATTTGAGACCTCACTGACTGATGCGATCATTTTTTGATCGGCATAAAGAATTATCTTAAAAAACAGCAGGTCAGGGAATGTTTGCAGCGAGTCTAATTATAGACTTATCTTTTTTTAAGTGTTAATTAATTGAAATTGCAACTTTTTTTGTTCAGGTCTAAAAGTAGACTGTGGACATTATTCTTAAGCTATTCCCGAGTGAATATGTTTTTTATTTGTTAAAAGAGGGTCTACAGCTAGACCTCAAAATTGATTGTATGCGGAAAAGGAGTTGTATAAATTTTGACTCGTCGGAAGGGGTTTAATTTCTGCAACTGAATGTCGGTAATAAATAGAGTAATACGGGATATAAAATTATTAATAAAAAATTGATGATGGCAATGTTAGCGGCAGGTTCTGTACTCACTATGACCAATGCATTGGCAGCGGCCGGTACCGTTAATTTTAACGGAAATATTCTGGATTCTGCCTGCGACGTTGATGTGGCATCCCAGAATCAGGTGGTGGTATTGGGCGATTATTATAAAACGGAATTCCCGACAACCGGGGCGAGAACGGCTGCGACGCAGTTTAATATTATTTTGAAAAACTGTCCGGTAACGGTCACCAATGCAAAAGTCCGTTTTGATGGCACGCCGGATTTAACCAACGCCAGCCTGCTGGCGATTGATACGTCCGTGGCGGGAGCGGCTACCGGGGTGGCGATTAACCTGATGACGGCAGATAAAGCCGATCTGCCGCTGCACGGCAGCAACAGCTATACCTACGCACTCAGCAGTACGGCTGATAATACGTTGAGCTTCTACGCGCAGTATATTTCCACCGCGGCATCCGTTACCGCGGGCCCGGCTAACTCGGTCGCGAACTTCTCTGTGGTGTACAACTAAGTCAATGGCAGTAATTAGCAGGGGGCCGCCTGGCCCCTTGTTTTATGAGGTAAAAAAATGCGTTTTATCACCACAACGGGCCTGGCTATGGCGCTGTTACCGCTGACGTTAACATCCGCCAGTGCAGGAGTAATTATTGGCGGCACCCGTGTTATTTTTGATGGGGCTAAAAAAGAAGCGTCAATAAATATTACGAATCCTGATAACGGTCCTTATTTAATTCAGTCGTGGATAGATGTTCAGGATGAACAATCGGGTAAAGCGCCTTTTATTATTACTCCTCCGCTGTATCGGCTGGACGGCGGACAAAAAAACCTCGAGCGTATTGTCATGACAGGCTCTCTGCCTCAAGGGCAGGAGAGTTTATTCTGGCTGAACATCAAAGCTATTCCGTCAGCCTCTAAGCAGATGAACTCGCTGCAAATTGCCGTCAAAACGCGCATCAAATTAATTTATCGACCAGAGGCTCTTCGTGCGTCTACCCCCGAGGAGCAGGCCAATAAATTAACCTGGCGTCGTGCGGGAAATACCCTTCTGGTTAATAATCCAACGCCGTACGTTATCAATTTCAATGAAATTACGTTGGGTAATAAGAAACTTGACGATGTCACGTATGTGATGCCTTCGGGCACAGCCCGTTTCCCGTTACCGAATGGAACCAGTGGCAATACGCTGACGTTTAAAGTCATTAACGATTATGGCAGCCCTGGTGAATTACACCGGGCCAGTTTGTGATCCTTACGCGTTAATCAGGTGCTCGTCATGACAACGGCATTGAATACAATGCAGCCTGCGCGCCTGGCAATATTTATTGCCCTCGCGCTTGCTGGTGTCTCTCCCACACTGTATGCCAGTGAGACGTTTAATACGGAACTGGTAGAGCTGGATAATCCCGGAATGGGGAAAGCGGATTTATCTGCCTTTGAATCCGGCTCGCAGGCGCCCGGGACATACCATGTTGATATTATTCTTGACGATCGGCTGCTGGAAACGCGGGATATTCGTTTCATGGCAGTGAAGGATGCTAACGGCAGTGAAACGTTGCAGCCGTGCCTGAGTATCGGGCAGTTAAAAGCGTGGGGCGTGAAAACGGCGCTTTTCCCGCAGCTCGACGCCGGGGAAGGAGAATGCGCCGATCTCAGGGCGATTCCACAGGCCAGCGCGGATTTCCAGTTTGGCGCCCAGCGCCTGGCGATCAGCATCCCACAGGCGGCCATAGACCTGCCAGCGAGAGGTTACGTTCCGCCGGATATGTGGGATGAAGGCATTACCGCGGCCATGCTCAACTACAGCCTGAGCGGGGCAAACAGCCGGGCAAGAAGCGGGGCAGGCACCCGCAGCGACAGCCAGTATGCAAACCTGCGGCCGGGGATCAACGTCGGTCCCTGGCGGTTACGCAACTACACCACCTGGTCCCGCGATGCGTCCGGCCAGGATAAGTGGGACAACGTCTACACCTTGATGCAGCGCGCGATTATTCCCCTGCAAGCCCAGCTTACGCTCGGAGACAGTTCCGCGCCTGCCGATGTCTTTGACAGCATGCCGTTTCGCGGCGTCCAGCTGGCGTCCGACGACGATATGCTGCCGGATTCCCTGAAAGGCTATGCGCCGGTGGTGCGCGGTATTGCGCGAACTAACGCGCAGGTCGTGGTGCGTCAGAATGGCTATCAAATTTACCAAAGCTACGTGGCGCCGGGCGCGTTTGAGATCGCGGATATGTATCCCACCGGCGGCGCGGGCGATCTTGATGTCACGATCGTCGAAGCCGATGGCAGTGAGCAACATTTCACCCTGCCGTACGCTTCGCTGCCGGTCCTGCAACGGGAGGGGCGACTGAAATATGCCCTTACCGCCGGGCAATATCGCTCGTATAACCGTAGCGTGGAGAAAACCCCCTTCGGGCAACTGACCGGAATTTACGGCCTCCCTCACGGGATCACGCTCTATAGCGGCGTCCAGGGGGCAGATAAGTACCAGTCGGTGGCTCTGGGGATGGGCAAGAACATGGGCGATCTCGGGGCAGTATCCGCAGACGTCACCCAGAGCTGGTCAATGCCGGAGCATACCGCGAAAACAAGCGGTCAGTCGTGGCGGGCCAGATACAGCAAGAATTTTATCACTACCGGGACCAACTTTTCGATTGCCGGGTATCGCTACTCGACCCGCGGCTATTACGGGATGCAGGACGTCCTCGGTTCGTACGGAGACAGCAGCGCGCTTCAGGACAGGCGACGTAACCGTGCCGAGCTGACGATGAGCCAGACGCTGGGGGACAACCTGGGCGCGCTTACCCTCAGTGCGGCGCGGGAAGATTACTGGAATGACGGTAAGTCGATGGCTTCGTGGAGCGTCGGCTATAGCAACTACTGGCACAACATCAGCTATGGCCTGACATGGACCTACAGCAAAAATGTCCGCTCAGCGTCAGAAAACCGCAAAAGCCAAAAAAACGCTGACCACGACCAGCTTCTGTCGTTCAACGTCAGCATTCCGCTGGATAAATTTTTGCCGCAGACATGGGCTAACTATGGCATGAACGCCAGCAGCAATAACGGGACGACGTATAACGTCGGCCTGAACGGGGTGGCACTCGAGAACCGTGCCCTGAGCTGGAACGTCCAGCAGGGATATGGCACAGAGGGCGTGGGGAATACCGGCAACGTGAACGCGGACTATAAAGGCACCTATGGCGAAGTCACGGCAGGTTATGGTTATGACAAAAACAGTGAACGCCTGAATTACGGGCTGCAAGGCGGCATTCTCGCCCATGCTGATGGCATCACGCTTTCCCAGCCGCTGGGGGAGACCAGCGTCTTAATCAAAGCCCCAGGCGCCTACTACGTGGATATCCGCAATCAGCCCGGTGTACGGACAGATTTTCGCGGATATACGGTCGTGAGCAACCTTTCTGTCTACCGGAAAAACGATCTCACCCTCGACCCGGAAACGATGCCGGACGATGTCGAACTGGAGATCAACACCCGCACGGTGACGCCGACGCGGGGAGCGGTGGTGAGAGCCGATTATCTGCCGAAGTCAGGTCGCCGGGTGCTGATGACCTTGACCGATAACGACCGCGCCGTTCCGTTTGGGGCGGTGGTCACCCTTGTGGGAGATGAAAGCGGCAGTTTTATTGTCGGCGATCGCGGTCAGGTCTATTTAACCGGGATGCGCGAGCAGGGAACGTTAGTCGCCACATGGGGAAGTCAATCCAGCCAGCAATGCCGCGCTGATTTCACGCTGCCGAATCACTCAACGTACGGTGGGATCGCTGATATGCACACCACCTGCCGTCAGGAACGCTAACATGAAATGTCTTAACACGATGCTGCTGCTCTGTTTGCTCGCGGCGGGAAGTATCGCTCGTGCCGGTACCTGCACCACCATCACCCCGCAGCTTTCCACCCTGTCCGTGGGGACGATCAACGTGCAGCGCGATGCGCCTGTCGGCACGGTGGTATTTTCCGGCGCGGCGTCAGCCACAGGCTCCTATCTTACCGGGTGTACGAATCCGCTGATGCTGGGATTCAGCATGCGCTACAACAGCGCCACGTTGAGCAGCTACGGCAACCATGTTTACAACACGAACGTCAGCGGGATAGGGATACGCTTTTCCTCCAACGGCTATTTTGAAAACCCGAGCAATACGTTCTCGTACAATGCGCAGACCTCCTATGTGGACTGGTACGGCGGGAGGATTGAGCTGGTGGTGACCGGCCCGGTCTCATCGGGGGCATTAACCCCGGGGGTGATTGGCGTCGTGACGCTTCAGGGAAGCGACGGCCTCTACCGTGACGGTCTGACCACGCAGCTCACCTCCGGCAACATCAATGCCCTGGCGTGCACGGTGAATACGGCCCAGCTGACGTTTCCGATAGGGGATATTCCCGCTTCGGCGTTCGGCACCGTGGTGGGCACCACGCCAGCGGGAGCACAGAACACGCAAAACCTGGGCTTAACTTGCGCCGCCGGAACCAATATTACGGTCTCGCTCAGTGGAATACAGAATCCGGACAGCGCCAATACCAGCGTGATGGCCTTAACCGGGCAGGGAAATGCCAGCACTGCAAAAGGGGTGGGGGTGCAGCTAATCTATAACGGTGCACCGCTGGCGATGAACAGCCGACTATTTTTGCGACAGTCTGCCGGGGGGCAAGAGACGTTGCCATTAACGGCCCGATATTACCAGACGTTAACCCGCGTGGAGTCAGGTTCAGCGAATGCCTCCGCCACCCTGAATTTGACCTACCAGTAGCAGGTAAGAAGATGAAAATAAGATGCAGGACACTGCTGTTACTTGCCTTACTCAGCGGGAAGGTATGCTCCGCTGATAGCGTCAACATCGGTGTGACGGGAAATATCGTGGCGTCGCCATGCATATTTAATGGCGGCAATAACAATCTCGATGTCAATCTGGGCAATATTCAGGCAACCAATATGGCGACGCCGGGCTCAACATCGGATCCGGTGCCTTTCAGTCTGCTGTTTACCCAGTGCCCAACGGGAACGCAGAGTGTGACCGTCGCTTTCACCGGCAGCCCCGATCCTGAGGCGGGCGCGGACTATTTTATGAACAGCGGTTCGGCCACACATGTGGCGATAGCCATGCGCGATGCCCAAACCGGTGCGCTTAAAGGAACAGGCTCCAGCATGACCCAGACCATTGCCGCGGACAGAACCGCGACATTAGCTATGCTGGCCTCGGTAAAATCCATGACGGGGGGCGCCACGCCGGGAAGCATCCGCGCGGTTGTGGTGATGACGATGCAGTACAACTGAATGCCGGTGATAAGCCTTTTTTAAAGACGTTGGTGTGAACTATGTTAAATATTCTGATTCAGGAAACGGATCTGTTTTTTCAGGCTGGGCTACAGAGCTTTTTCGAAGATTTTTTTAAGCATAACTTTCATCGCTCCATCACTTTTCACCTGGCGCTGACCAATGAAAACGTCAGCCAGGCCGATATTATTGTTCTTTCATTATGTCAGGGGGAAACGCTGACCTGTTTTCCGGAGTTACTGGCCCGACAAAAAGGAATTGTGATAGGTCTCGTCGACGATGAGCTGCGCTTTTCGGCGCTGCCTTCCTGCTTTCAGGACATTATTTTTCTTCCTCGCCGGGCATCGCTTGATCGTATTAGCGGCGTTCTGTTTATTGCGTGGTTCACGACGCAATTACCGGGTTACACCTGGAATAAAAAGACCTGTTTCGACTGCCAGCATAAGGGTTATCCCGGCAACAAATTCGTATTCTGGTCAATTTTTACCGAGGGCTGTCGGTAGTGCAGACCGCTCAGGCGCTGGAGATGAGCGAAAAAACGGTCTTTACCCATAAATATATGATGATGCAAAAATTTAATCTGCGAAGCGATTACGAGCTGATCGTACTGTTGAGAAGGCTGATGGAGAAAAAGAGCCGGCCGAACCTGCTTCGCGATTACCTGGAAAATAATTATGCACAACAAATAGCCTGAAACGGCAGCGGATAGCTGGCCGGGCAGCGATAGCCGCCACCCGGCAAGCATTTAAACGTTAACCGCAGCGATCAACCGCGTCTTCATGGTCTGGTACGCGGAAGCCGCAAAATCCTCCGCCCAGCGCTGGTCCTCGATTGCCTCAAGCTGCACGGCGCAATACTTCGTTTCCGGCGTTCTGGAGATCGGGTCGAGATTATCCTGCGTCAGCTCATTACAGGCGCCAATCCACCACTGGTAGGTCATATAGATTGCTCCCGCATTGATGCGCTCGCTGATGCTGGCGCGGGTGATCACTTTACCCCGGCGTGAACGTACCCAGACCAGCTGGCCTTCGGCAATCCCCCGTTCATCCGCGTCGGCCGGGTTAATTTGCACCCGGCCCGGCTCGTCGGCCAGGCTTTGCAGCGCCGCGCAGTTCCCGGTCATGGAGCGGCAGGAGTAGTGGCCCACCTCGCGGACCGTACAGAGCACCAGCGGGAAATCCGCATCCGGGATTTCCGCTGGCGCGCGCCACGGTGCGGCAAAGAGCTGCCCTTTACCGCTCGGGGTATCGAACTGATTATCTTTGTACAGGTACGGCGTACCGGGATGATCCAGCGTCGGGCACGGCCATTGAACGTGACCCATCTCGCCCATTTTTTCGTAGGTCACGCCGTAGAAGAGGGGGCACAGCTCGCGCATTTCGTCCCAGATCTGCTGGTTATCCTCGTAATGCATGGGATAGCCCATTTCCGTGGCCAGCAGGCTGATGATCTCCCAGTCGCGCCTGACATTGCCGCTGGACTCAATGGCTTTGCCGAAACGCTGAAAGCCGCGATCGGCACAGGTGAACACACCGGCGTGTTCTCCCCATGAGGTGGCAGGGAGCAGCACGTCAGCCAGCTCTGCCGTTTTGGTCATAAAGATGTCCTGAACCACCACAAAATCGAGCGCCTCAAAGCCGCGGCGGACCAGACCCAGATCGGCTTCTGTCTGAAGCGGATCTTCCCCCATGATGTAATACGCTTTGATCTTACCTTCCAGCGCGAGATGCGGCACTTCGGTGATGCGCGTTCCGACGCGATCGTCCATCCGGTTGACATTGATTTTCCACGCATCGGCAAATTTCAGTCTGACCGCCGGATCAGTGACGTCCTGGTAGCCGGGAAACATATTGGGCAGAACACCCATATCGCAGGCGCCCTGAACGTTATTTTGCCCGCGAACCGGCCCCACGCCGACGGCAGGGCGGCCCAGATTGCCGGTCAGCAGTGCCAGGCTGGAGAGACCTTTCACCACATCGACCGCCTGACCAAACTGCGTGACGCCCATTCCCCACATCACCGTTGCTGAAGGCGCCGCTGCGAACATGCGCATTGCCTGACGAACATCCCGCGCGGGGATCCCCGTCAGATGTTCAACCTGCTCGGGTGCGTAATCTTTTACCGTCAGTCGGTACGCCTCAAGCCCTTCTGTAAAGCGAGCAACGTAGTTTTTGTCGTACAATTCCTCTTCAAGCAGGACATAGCCAAAGGCATTGACCAGCGCCATGTTACTGCCATTTTTTAACTGAAGATGAAGATCGGCAATGCGTGCCGTTTCAATATGACGCGGATCGCAGACAATGATTTTAGCGCCATTTTCACGTGCTTTAAGCACGCGTCGGGCGACGATGGGGTGAGAGTCGGCGCAGTTATAGCCGAATACCAGCAGGCATTTTGAGTTTTCAATATCGTTAATGGAATTGCTCATGGCGCCGTTGCCGAGGGTCTCCTGTAAACCGGCAACGGACGGACCGTGACAGACGCGGGCGCAGCAGTCGACGTTGTTAGTATTCAACACCGCACGGGCAAATTTTTGCATCACATAGTTGGTCTCATTGCCCGTTCCCCGCGAGGAACCCGTGGTCATAATGGACCGAGGGCCGTACTGTTCTTTGATGCTTTTAAGCCTGTAAGCGGTATAGCGAATGGCCTCTTCCCAGGTAACAGGGGTAAAGGCCTCGCCTTTGCTGTAGCGGATCATGGGCTGCGTCAGGCGGGGGGTAAGCAGCCGAGTATCATTAAGAAAGTCCCAGCCGTAGAACCCTTTCAGGCAAAGCGTGCCCTGATTAGTTACGCCATTAGCGGCTTCGGCACGGATAATCCGGTTATTTTTAACGACGAGGTTAAGTTTGCAGCCTGCACCGCAGTAGGGGCAGACGCTGGCGATTTTTTTCATCAATAACAGACCTGTTAAGAAATGAAGCAATGTTTACTGGAAAGCCCAGTCCCTTAGCGGACTAAGCAGGATCCATGCCAAATTCGGCGTGCTTGATTAACAGGGCGTTAGGGGAGAGAGGGCGTGTCATCGTCAGTCCGTTCGTCAGAATTGACGATGACACGCTATCCGAAGAGATGGGAAGAGTGAGGCGTTAAAGATCGTCCATGGTGTAACCGACGACAATTTCCAGCGTCTTGCGGATCACATCCGCCTTAACGACATCATCGGTGGATTCCAGCGTCTGGATCAGCCAGAGAATGATCGCTTTGTTGGTCAGATGACCTTCGGAAGCAAGAACACAACGAACCGCAGTCGAAAAAATGGCAGACTCTTCAGCAAAGCGATCGCCTGCGTGACGGAAATACTCCGACAACGCGCTATCTAAAAAGGCGGAGTGGTATTCGGGTTGAAGCTGAATATTTTGTCTCATTTGTTCTCACCGTAGCTGTAAAGTTGTAGTCAATGTATCTTTTTGGGATCGGACGGTTTTCCATTTCCAAATAACGGCACTACATTGTCTCGGTTATTTTTGAGAGATCCCTCTCTCTGAATTCGTCCTTGTGCGGTTCTGCGACCTTTAAAAGCGACCGTGCCAGAGCTGATTTCAGCTATCACCCTCGCTAATGTCTCCCGCCGCTGGGGATCCGTCTCACAGGCTTGCATGTTACGCAGACGCTGAACCAAACCCTCGGTCGTTACAGGACCGCGCTCCTTCAAAAGTGAAAGAGCGGCTTCTCCAATAAGCTGGTCGATCAGTCTGTCCGCATCACTGCTGTTCATAACATTAACGTTCGAAGAGCAGGCCAAGAAGCATGTGATAATGATGCTCCTCTTCCGGGCCATTGGCCTTTTCAAGGCGACTTAACAGTTTTGTGCAGAGCGATTTGCGATTCAGATTCCGCCCGTCGCTAAGGATTTCAACAACAACCTGACCCAATGTTTCCTGTTGGGTTGGAAGCGCGGCTTTTTCGAAGTACTGCGCAATTGCTGTTGCTGTGTCTGCGAGGTGTCCGTTCTGCTGCATGTTTCGCTCCTGTAAATTTTCGTAATCAGTAACGTTACATTTAAGGTATACATAATTTTCAAATCTGTACATTAAAAATGTACAATTTTTTAAATATTTTATAATATATTTGATAAAGTATATATTTATCATATGGTTATATGTATACAGCTTACTGCTAAATTCACAAAATATATTGTACAATTCGAAGTGGCGTTGCAGAGTTGTACAAGCCCGGAAAAGGCGCAAAGAAGTCATGTAAATTGTTGAGATGTAAATTATTTATTGGGTAATTAATGTGCTATAACAGAGTTCTCCCCACGTGTTTTCGTGGTCACCCCCTCAATCTTCAGGATTAGCATGCTCACAACCATTATTTACCGCAGTCATATCTGCGAGGACGTTCCAGTGAAAGCGCTGGAAGACATGGTCGCTGCTGCAAATTGTAGAAATCGCCAGTTCGATGTGACGGGGATTTTGCTGTTTAACGGCACACACTTCTTTCAGTTACTTGAAGGGCCCGCTGATAACGTTAAGGAGATCTATCAGCTCATCTGCCGTGACCCACGGCATCACAACGTGGTCGAATTATTAAGCGATCACGGGCCTTCAAGACGTTTTGGCAACGTAGGTATGGAGCTCTTTGACCTTCGTCAGTACGACACCGACGAAGTGCTACAAAAGGTACTCGATAAAGGCACAACCCGCTATCAGCTGACCTATAACGATCGCGCCCTACAATTTTTCCGCACCTTCGTTGAGGCCACTGAAAAAGCCAACTACTTTGAGCTGCCTCCGGCTGACGCCTGGGAGTTTGTCACCGAAAACACGCCATTATCCTCCCAGCCAACGGTAGTGGCAAAGGGCGCGGACTGTAGTTTCGCATTTCAACCTATCGTCGATCCGTTTATGCAGCAGGTGGTTTCCTGGGAAGCCCTGATCCGCACGCCGTCCGGTGAGTCCCCGGAAAGCTACTTTGCCAACCTGTCGCGTGAGGCGCTGTACGAATCGGATCTGAAGAGTAAGCAGGTGGCTTTGTCGATGGCCAGCGCGCTGGGCCTACAGACTCAAACGTTGTCCATTAATCTGTTGCCGATGACGCTGGTCAATGTTCCTGGCGCCGTCGATTTTTTACTGACGGCAATTGAGGCGAACGGTTTTGTGCCGGAGCAAATTGTGGTCGAGTTCACCGAGAGCGAGGCGATCTCGCGCTTCGAAGAGTTCACCAGCGCGGTCAGACAGCTTAAAAGCGCCGGGATCAGCGTGGCCATCGATCACTTTGGCGCGGGATTCGCCGGTCTGCAACTGCTGGCCCAGTTCCAGCCGGACAGAATCAAGATCAACCGTGATTTGATTGCTAACGTGCACAAGAGCGGCCCGCGTCAGGCAATCATTCAGTCAATCATTAAATGCTGCGCCTCCCTGGAAATTCTGTTCTGTGCGGTAGGCGTAGAGCTAGCTGAAGAGTGGATGTGGCTGGAATCTGCCGGGATTTCTCAGTTCCAGGGTCACCTTTTCGCCAGCCCGCGTCTGGGGGGCATTCCGGCGATTGCCTGGCCCGAGAAAAAGTACGATTTATAAAAAACCTGTACGTAACTGTTAAAAGTGACCTGTACGTACGGCTAAATTTATACAACAATATATTAACGAGTGAGTGGTTCTTTGAGCCATTCACTTGTCTCAGAACGAGGAGTTAGTTATACAAATGATTTGTACAATCTGATAAGGTTGGTTTGGTTAGGTATGGAAGTATTGTGCGTGAGGGAGTTAATGGCCTATTACAGTATCGGCGAAGTGGCCGAACGATGCGGTATCAACCCCGTTACGTTGCGTGCCTGGCAGCGCCGTTATGGATTGTTGAAGCCGCAGCGAAGCGAAGGGGGCCATCGTCAGTTTGACGATGAAGATATCCTGCGTATCGAAGAGATCAAACGCCTGATGAAAACGGGTGTTTCGGTCGGTAAAGTAAAAGCGCTTCTTGAAAATACAGAAGTGATGACTCAGGGGAACTGGGCATCGTTTCAGGAAGAGATGTTAACCGTTCTGCGCTATGCCAGCCCGGCAAAACTGCGCGCCAAAATCGGCGAGTTCCGCCGTGACCATGCGATGGATGTTCTGATAGATAACATCATCACCCCTGTGCGGCAGCGAATGAACCAGGACCAGAATACGGTGCGTCACATGGCGAGCCTGCTCGACGGTGTCCTGATTGAGTTTGCCGTTGCAAGCCTGGGTGAGTCGCGAAAAAAAGCAGGTAAGGATGCGCTGCTGATTGGGTGGGAGTGCGACGACCGTACGCATTTGTGGCTGGAAGCGGCCCGTCTTGCCTACAAAGGCTGGCATATCGACGTGCTGGCTGAGCCGATTGATTCTCCACGTCCTGAACTCTTCCCCGGGCAAAAAATCTTCGTCTGGACCGGTAAAGCGCCTACGCCTCGTCAACAGGAGCAGCTCGACCACTGGCGTGAACAGGGTTTCGCCGTTTCGATCCATCACTGATGTTAAGGGGGCCAACGGTAAACCGCCAGTGCGGGATTTTGCCTTCTGGCGATACGACAGGGGTATCCGCGAAGATGCATAGCATCAGTACCCCTGTCATATCGTCGGTTTATTCCATCATCAGGTTGTCTGAAATATTCATGCTGGCCACGGATTCAACTTTCCACGCGCCATCTTCCTTGACCATGCAGTCAATCACGGTGTGATCCCGCTTTTTGCCGAATGAGATATAAACCTGCATACAGGCGGCATCGTAATCCAGCGCCCGCGCACTGACGATGGCCCAGTCATCTTCATATCCCTGAGCCTTGATGAACATATCGACGTCAGGCACGTCATATTCATCTGGATCCAGCTTATCCATGGCTTTGAGTTTGCTGATAGTTTCGCGGGTTACATATGGCCTCAGCGCTTCATAGTTTTTCAGGGGCTCTTTCCCGATAATAATTTGCGAGATGTACCACTTATTAAACTGAAGGGCAGCGGATACCTCAGGGGGGAACTTCTGTGCAGCGGATGCGAGAGTGGGCAGAAGCAGGATCGCCAGAATTATTTTTTTCATGTCAGTCATGCCTGTAAATTGCATATGCTGGCTTTAATTCCCGGTATTCCTTTCCCGGATACATTGTTCGCTGAACAAAATCAGAGTACCAGACGCCGTTCCCACCATAGATGCAAGCGTGGCCATATGGGTGGTGCGCAGTGGGCTGGATCACCGCCACATCGCCCTCAACAGGCTCACCGTAAACCTGGTGGAAACCCGCCAGAATTAAATTGCTTTTCATATCCTTAGCATAATGCGTGTTCTGTAGATTAGCACCGCCGGCGCGAATGGATTTCGAAACAAATTCTGCACATCTTTTCTGGCTATACTGACCTGCATGCTGGCGAGCATGAACTGCGGCTTTATGGGCACTCCACATAATTTAATCCCTTATTGAATAAATGGTTAACAAGGGAAACATTACGCCGAAAAGGGATGAGTTTATGTAAATAATCATGAGCGGAATTTAACCACTATCAGACTGATAAATAATGGTTAACTCATCCATTAAACGTCTTTATGCGCACCCAGGTAAGGCAAAAAAGGATTAAAAAGAACCTGGCTTAAGGGGGAGGCATACGTAAATAATGTATTTGGTGCCTGGGTGTACTTTAGCTATCTTAAAAATAGGTATTTCCAATACAATTTTTATCATTGCCCGCTACCTCACCGCCTTTCTTATGAAATGCATTATTTATCAATGCATTGAACAAATCTAACCATCCCATCCGCATCCCGTCACAGGGTCTATGCTTAATGAAAGTAGCCAAAAAGGGCGGTTTAGCCCAAAGCCCCTGCTCGCAGGGGGTTGAAGTGATAATCGTTATCACTAACATGGTGTTATGCCCTGGTGGCTTATCAGATGAGGTGGACCTATGGAACTGCATTCAGAAACCTTCAATCCGGCCGATTTTGCCTGGCGTGGCTTAACGCTGACGCCCGCGGCGGCGGCGCATATTCATGAGCTGGTGGCAAAAAATCCCGACATCCTCGGCGTACGCTTAGGCGTTAAGCAGACTGGCTGCGCGGGATTTGGCTACGTGCTGGATACCGTAACCGAACCTGAAAAGGACGATCTGGTCTTTGAAACCGACGGTGCAAAGTTATACGTCGCACTACAGGCGATGCCGTTTATCGATGGAACCGAAGTCGACTACGTTCGGGAAGGTTTAAACCAGTTATTCAAATTTCATAACCCGAAAGCCCAGAACGAATGCGGCTGCGGCGAAAGCTTTGGGGTATAGGCGGTACTATGTCTCGTAATACTGAAGCAACGAGTGATGTAAACACCTGGAGCGGCGGACACCTCAACTATAAAGAGGGTTTCTTCACGCAGCTGCAAACCGATGAACTGGCGAAAGGCATCAACGAAGAGGTCGTGCGCGCCATTTCGGCGAAACGTAACGAGCCAGAGTGGATGCTGGAGTTTCGCCTGAGCGCATTCCGCGCGTGGCTGGAGATGGAAGAACCCCACTGGCTGAAAGCGCATTACGATAAGCTGAACTATCAGGATTACAGCTACTACTCCGCGCCCTCCTGCGGCAGCTGTGATGATACCTGTGCCTCGCAACCCGGCGCGGTACAGCAAACCGGTGCCGAGAACAGCTTCCTGAGTAAAGAGGTGGAAGAGGCGTTTAATCAGCTCGGCGTGCCCGTGCGCGAAGGCAAAGAGGTGGCGGTAGACGCCATTTTTGACTCCGTCTCGGTGGCAACCACCTACCGTGAAAAACTGGCGGAGCAGGGGATTATTTTCTGCTCCTTCGGGGAAGCCATTCACGATCACCCGGAGCTGGTGAAAAAGTACATTGGCACCGTGGTACCCAGTAACGATAACTTCTTCGCGGCACTGAATGCGGCGGTGGCGTCAGACGGTACCTTTATCTACGTGCCGAAAGGCGTGCGCTGCCCGATGGAGCTCTCGACCTATTTCCGCATCAACGCGGAAAAAACCGGCCAGTTTGAACGCACCATCCTGGTGGCCGATGAAGGCAGCTACGTTAGCTACATCGAAGGGTGCTCCGCTCCTGTGCGCGACAGCTACCAGCTGCACGCGGCGGTGGTGGAGGTCATCATCCATAAAGATGCGGAAGTGAAGTACTCTACGGTACAGAACTGGTTCCCGGGCGACGGTAACACCGGCGGTATTCTGAACTTCGTCACCAAGCGTGCGCTGTGCGAAGGCGAAAACAGCAAAATGTCCTGGACGCAGTCAGAAACCGGCTCCGCCATTACCTGGAAATACCCGAGCTGTATTCTGCGCGGCGACAACTCAATCGGTGAGTTTTACTCCGTGGCGCTGACCAGCGGTCATCAGCAGGCCGATACCGGCACCAAGATGATCCACATCGGTAAAAACACCAAATCGACCATCATCTCCAAAGGGATCTCTGCCGGTCACAGCCAGAACAGCTATCGCGGGCTGGTGAAAATCATGCCGACGGCAACCAACGCGCGTAACTTCACCCAATGTGACTCCATGCTGATTGGCGCGGACTGCGGGGCGCATACCTTCCCGTATGTCGAATGCCGCAATAACAGCGCCCAGCTTGAGCATGAGGCAACTACGTCACGTATTGGTGAAGATCAGCTTTTCTACTGCCTGCAACGCGGGATCAGTGAAGAAGATGCGATTTCAATGATCGTTAACGGCTTCTGTAAGGACGTGTTCTCTGAACTGCCGCTGGAATTTGCCGTTGAAGCCCAGAAACTCCTCGCCATTAGTCTTGAACACAGCGTCGGTTAAGGAAAGCACATGTTAAGCATTAAAGATTTACAGGTTAGCGTGGAAGAGAAAGAGATCCTGCGTGGCCTCAATTTTGACGTCAAACCGGGTGAAGTTCACGCCATCATGGGGCCAAACGGCTCCGGGAAAAGTACGCTTTCAGCGACGCTGGCAGGACGCGAAGATTATGAAGTTACCAGCGGCTCCGTTGAGTTTAACGGCAAAGATCTGCTGGAGATGTCGCCGGAAGAGCGTGCCGGCGAGGGCATCTTTATGGCCTTCCAGTATCCGGTGGAAATTCCGGGCGTCAGCAACCAGTTCTTTCTGCAAACCGCGCTGAACGCGGTGCGCAAGTATCGCGGCCTTGAGGCGCTGGATCGCTTTGACTTCCAGGATCTGATGGAAGAGAAGATCAAGCTGCTGAAAATGCCGGAAGATCTGCTGACCCGCTCGGTAAACGTGGGTTTCTCCGGCGGTGAGAAGAAACGTAACGATATTCTGCAAATGGCGGTTCTGGAGCCAGCGCTGTGCATTCTCGATGAGACCGATTCAGGGCTGGATATCGATGCCCTGAAGATCGTTGCCGACGGGGTGAACTCCCTGCGTGATGGCAACCGCTCATTTATCATCGTGACACATTACCAGCGAATTCTGGACTACATCAAGCCGGACTATGTCCACGTGCTTTACCAGGGACGCATTGTGAAATCCGGTGACTTTACGCTGGTTAAACAACTGGAGGAGCAGGGTTATGGCTGGCTTACCGAACAGCAGTAATGCACTTCAGCAGTGGCACCGGCTGTTTGAAGCGCAGGCTGGAGCGCGCTCTGAACAGGCTCAGCACCATCTCCAGCAGATGCTGCGTCTCGGTTTACCGACGCGTAAACATGAGAACTGGAAATATACCCCGCTGGATGGCCTGCTGAACGGCGATTTTGTCACCCGTCTGGCGCAGGTCAGCCCCGATCAGCGCGACATGCTGGCGCTGAGCGTGGATGCCGTGCGTCTGGTGTTTGTCGACGGTCTGTTCCGTGCGGAGCTGAGCGACAGCGTGCAGGAGAGCGGGTTCGATATCGTCATTAACGATGAACGTCAGTCGCTGAACGCGCCCGTTCAGCCTGAAGTCTTCCTGCACCTGACAGAGAGCCTGTCACAATCTGTCACCCATATTCGCGTTAAGCGTAACCAGCGCCCGGCGAAACCGCTGCTGCTGATGCATATCACCCAGGGCGTTGCGGGTGATGAGATTAACACCGCCCACTATCGCCACCATCTTGAGCTGGCAGAAGGGGCGGAGGCGACGGTGATCGAGCATTACGTCAGCCTTAACGACACCCGTCATTTTACCGGTTCGCGTCTGACGATGAACGTGGCGGCCAATGCCCAACTGCACCACATCAAGCTGGCGTTTGAGAATCCGCTCAGTCACCACTTCGCCCACAACGATATTCTGCTGGGCCAGGATGCCGCGGCGTACAGCCACAGTTTTCTGCTTGGCGGCGCGGTGCTGCGCCACAATACCAGCACCCAGCTGAACGGTGAAAACACTACGTTGCGTATTAACAGCCTGGCGATGCCGGTGAAGTCAGAAGTGTGCGACACGCGCACCTGGCTTGAGCATAACAAAGGCTACTGCAACAGCCGTCAGCTGCACAAAACCATCGTCAGCGACAAAGGACGTGCGGTGTTCAACGGCCTGATCAACGTGGCGCAGCACGCCATCAAAACTGACGGGCAGATGACCAACAACAACCTCTTGCTGGGACGTCTGGCAGAGGTGGACACCAAACCACAGCTGGAAATCTATGCGGACGACGTGAAATGCAGTCACGGCGCGACGGTCGGGCGTATTGACGATGAGCAGATGTTCTACTTGCGCTCGCGCGGGATAGACCAGCAGGCCGCGCAAAAGATGATTATTTACGCCTTTGCGGCTGAGCTGACGGAAGCGCTGCCCGATGGCGGACTTAAACAGCAGGTGCTGGCCCGTATCGGTCAGCGACTGCCTGGAGGCGAAGCATGACATTTCCCGTAGAGAAAGTCCGGGCAGATTTTCCGGTACTGACCCGTGAAGTGAACGGTCTGCCGCTGGCCTATCTCGACAGTGCGGCCAGCGCGCAAAAACCGAATCAGGTGGTGGATGCGGAAGCCGAGTTTTACCGCCACGGTTATGCGGCGGTACATCGTGGGATCCACACCCTGAGCGCCGAGGCGACCCAGCGCATGGAAAACGTGCGCACGCAGGTTGCAGCCTTCCTCAACGCGCGTTCGCCGGAAGAGCTGGTGTTCGTGCGCGGCACCACCGAAGGGATCAACCTGGTGGCTAACAGCTGGGGCAATGCGCAGGTGCACGCGGGGGATAACATCATCATCACCCAGATGGAGCACCATGCCAACATCGTGCCCTGGCAGATGCTCTGCGAGCGTGTGGGGGCGCAACTGCGGGTGATCCCCCTGAATGAAGACGGCACGCTCCAGCTGGAAAAGCTGGACGCTCTGCTGGACGACAGAACGCGGCTGGTGGCGGTGACCCACGTTTCAAACGTGCTGGGCACGGAAAATCCGGTGGCGCTGATCGTCGACAAAGCCCATCAGGCCGGTGCGAAAGTGTTGATTGATGGTGCCCAGGCGGTGATGCACCATGCGGTTGACGTTCAGGCCCTGGACTGCGATTTCTACGTCTTCTCCGGGCACAAGCTGTATGGCCCGACGGGCATCGGCGTGTTGTATGTGAAAGAGGACATTCTCCAGGCCATGCCGCCGTGGGAAGGGGGCGGGTCAATGATCGCCACCGTCAGCCTGACGGACGGCACAACATACGCCCGTGCGCCCTGGCGCTTCGAGGCGGGTACGCCCAACACGGGCGGGATCATCGGGCTGGGCGCGGCCATTAGCTACGTCTCTGAAACGGGGCTGGCGGCGATTCAGGAGTACGAACAGCTGCTGATGCATTACGCCTTGCAGGAGCTGGTCAGCGTCCCGGACCTGACCTTATATGGTCCTGCTGACCGTCTGGGTGTGATAGCCTTCAACCTCGGCAAGCATCACGCCTATGATGTGGGCAGTTTCCTTGATAATTACGGCGTCGCTGTGCGTACCGGGCATCACTGCGCGATGCCGCTGATGGCGTATTATGAGGTACCGGCCATGTGCCGCGCATCGCTGGTGATGTACAACACAACGGAAGAGGTCGACAGACTGGTGGCGGGATTAAAACGTATTCACCAGCTGCTTGGCTAACGGAGAGGCGAGAGATGGCAGATTTGCCGGACAGAGATAAATTGCTGCGCAACTTTGGGCGTTGCGCGAACTGGGAAGAGAAATACCTTTATATCATCGAACTGGGTCAGCGCCTGCCGCCGCTCAGCGAAGAGGCGCATAACCCGGACAACATCATTCAGGGCTGCCAGAGCCAGGTCTGGATCCAGATGCAGCAGACGGATGATGGCGTAATCGATTTACAGGGTGACAGCGATGCCGCCATTGTGAAGGGGCTTACTGCCGTCGTATTTATTCTTTATCACCAGATGTCGGCGCAGGATATTGTCGCCTTTGACGTTCGCCCGTGGTTTGAAAAAATGGCCTTAACCCAACACCTCACCCCGTCCCGATCCCAGGGACTGGAAGCGATGATCCGCGCCATACGCGCCAAAGCCGCAATCCTTAGCTAAACTGACAGAACAGCATTCATTCTGTTTCGCGGGGTGGTTTCCACCTCGCTGGTTTTTCAGCTTTCTGACGTTTGGTCAGTGAATAAGGAATCTCAGCATGAAGCGCGCGTCTCTAATAACTCTATTACTCCTTGGTTCGCTCAGTGCTGTTAATTCAGCCAGGGCGGTTGATTATCCTTTACCGCCCGCAGGCAGCCGCCTGATTGGGCAAAACCAGACATACACCATTCAGGAAGGGGACAATAAACTTCAGTCTATCGCTCGTCGGTTTAATACCGCCGCACAGCTCATCCTTGAAACCAATAATACCATTGCACCGGTGAATCCTGCGCCAGGAACGGTCATTACGATCCCTTCCCAGATGCTACTGCCGGACACCGAGCGCGAGGGCATTGTGGTGAATCTGGCGGAGCTGCGTCTTTACTTCTATCCGCCAGGCGAAAATATCGTGCAGGTCTATCCGCTGGGTATTGGTCAGCTTGGGCTGGAAACACCGGTCAGCACCACCCGTGTGAGTCAGAAAATCCCTAACCCTACCTGGACCCCCACAGCGGGCATCAGAGCGCGCTCACTGGCCCAGGGAATTAAACTGCCGCCTGTGGTACCCGCAGGGCCAAATAACCCGCTGGGGCGCTTTGCGCTTCGTCTGGGTATCGGGAATGGGGAATATCTTATTCACGGCACCAGCGCGCCGGACAGCGTAGGGCTGCGGGTCAGCTCGGGCTGTATGCGGATGAACGCGCCGGATATCAAAGCGTTGTTTGAGCAAGTGCGCGTCGGCACGCGGGTGCAGATTATCAATGAGCCGGTGAAGTTCTCCATCGAGCCGGACGGCAAACGTTATATTGAGGTGCACAGGCCGCTGGCGCAGGCAGAGGGCGAAAACCCACAGACGGTGCCGTTCACGCACTCGGCGGCGTTTACCGCTTTTGCAGCGGAGTCAGGTAGCGATAAAACGCTTATCGATAAAGCCCTGGCGCGCAGAGCCGGGATCCCGGTTGCCGTTTCAACAGGCAATGGTTCGTCAGCCAGCAATTCTGTCCTGTCGGTTCAGAATAGTCGTGTCTCAGCGGCGGTGGCGGAAGACGAGGGAGAGAAAGCGCTTCAGTAGAGGTTTGACTAAGGCAAAAAAAATGGCGCACAATGTGCGCCATTTTATTAACAGGTACTATTACTTACGGTATTTAGTAGCCTGGTTGTCCAGACGCTGGTTAGCGCGAGCTGCGTCGTCTTTAGCAGCCTGAACGTCGGAACGCATTGCGTTCACGTCGTTGCTCAGCTGGTCAACTTTAGCGTTCAGAGTCTGAACGTCAGAAGACAGCTGATCGATTTTAGCGTTGCTGGAGCAACCTGCCAGCAGAGTAGAACCCAGGATTACCGCGCCCAGTACCAGTTTAGTACGATTCATTATTAATACCCTCTAGATTGAGTTAATCTCCATGTAGCGTTACAAGTATTACACAAAGTTTTTTGGGTTGAGAATATTTTTTTGATGGGATTACGCCTATTTTTGATCGTTCGCTCAAAGAAGCAACGAAATCGGCAATTTTGACGAAAAAGCTATGTTAAAAAAGGCATTTTTCATCGGATTCATCTTAGATAAATCGCGATTAAATAGAAAAACCCGATTTGCTTTTTGAATAGTTCTGGTTAAAGGCGGGAATAAAAAAAGCGCCCCGAAGGACGCTTTTTAACAAAACAATAATTTGTTCGTGAAATATTACAGCACGTGGACAGATGCCGTGTTGGTGGTGCCGCTTGGAACCAGCGCGCCAGAAACCATAACCACCACGTCGCCTTTCTGAGCCAGGCCACAATCAACCAGTTCCAGAGCCACTTCTTTACCCAGACGATAGAAATCATCGGTAGAGGCAATCTCTTTCACCAGGTGTGGGATCACGCCTTTGCTCAGCACCAGCTGACGCGCGGTGGTTTCGTTGGTGGTCAGCGCCAGAATGGTCGCATCCGGGAAGTATTTACGCACGGCACGCGCAGATTTACCGCCCTGGGTCGCCACGACAATCAGCGGGGCTTCCAGTTTCTCGGCGGTTTCTACCGCACCACGGCACACGGCTTCGGTGATGCGCAGTTTACGGCTGTCGTTGTTGTAATCCAGACGGCTTTTCATCACGCGGTCGGTACGCTCACAGATGGTCGCCATGATGCTGACCGCTTCCAGAGGGTATTTCCCTTTTGCAGATTCGCCAGACAGCATAACGGCATCGGTACCGTCGAGGATGGCGTTCGCAACGTCGCCTGCTTCAGCGCGGGTAGGGCGTGGGTTTTTGATCATGGAGTCCAGCATCTGCGTTGCGGTGATAACCACTTTACGCGCGCGAACACATTTCTCGATCATCATCTTCTGCGCGAAGATCACTTCTTCAACCGGGATTTCAACGCCCAGGTCGCCACGCGCTACCATGATACCGTCAGACGCTTCGAGGATTTCGTCGAAGTTGTTCAGGCCTTCCTGGTTTTCGATCTTGGAGATGATCTGGATGTTCTCGCCGCCGTGCGCTTTCAGGTGCTCACGGATCTCAACCACGTCAGAACGTTTACGGATAAAGGAGGCAGCAACGAAGTCCACGCCTTGTTCGCAGCCGAAGATCAGGTCTTGTTTGTCTTTTTCAGCCAGCGCTGGCAGAGCAATGGACACACCCGGCAGGTTGACGCCTTTGTTTTCGCCCAGATCGCCGTTGTTCAGCACTTTACAGATAACTTTGTTACCTTCGATAGCGGTCACTTCCATGCCGATCAGGCCGTCATCTACCAGCACGGTGTTGCCAACAGACAGGTCGCTGGTGAAGCCTTCGTAGGTCACGGCAACGATTTCGTTATTACCCACAACGGATTTGTCGGTGGTGAAGGTGAAGGTCTGGCCCGCTTTCAGGGAAACGTCGTTACCGCCTTCCAGTTTGATGGTGCGGATTTCAGGACCTTTGGTGTCGAGCAGGATTGCCGCTTTTTTCCCGGTCTTGCTCATCACGTTGCGCAAGTTCTGGATACGCTGGCCGTGTTCAGCATAGTCGCCGTGGGAGAAGTTCAGACGCATCACGTTCATGCCGGCATCCAGCATTTTGCTCAGCATCTCTTCGGATTCGGTTTTCGGGCCGATAGTACAAACAATTTTCGTCTTTTTCATGACAGTCTTAGTCTTTAAGTTGGGAAGGATATGGAAATCTCGCTCCGGGGGCGCACCGCCGCGGAGTCAAACCTGTGTTGCGAAAGAGTATATGACACGCACTAAGAATAGGTGACATCAAATGAGCGTGCAGAAGAAAGTGTGCCTGAGTGCCAGCCCAACGAAGGAGAGGAGAAGTTGTACGTTGTTTTTTGTATTCCAAGCGCTGAAACCATTCACCAGGGATTTGGCGCGCATTATACGCTGATTTACAGTAAAAAGGAAAATGGAAACAGCGTTTCAAAAACAATCTGTGCAGATTCACATAAGTTTGTTATCAAGGCGTTAAGGCCTAATGTCATCTTATGACGGCAGGCGCAACGCCCGCCGTTTTTTGCTCACTTTTTCAGCGCTTGTTTAAGGTCGGCGATCAGATCCTTCGCATCTTCAATCCCCACCGACAGGCGGATAAGCTGCGGCACAATGCCGTTTACAAGACGTTGCGCCAGTGGAATGGAGGCGTGGGTCATGCTGTAGGGCTGGCTCACCAGACTCTCCACACCGCCAAGGCTTTCCGCCAGGGTAAAGAGCGTAAGATGACGGATCACCTCTGTCGCGCGCTGCGCATCGCCTTTAATCACAACGGAGATCATGCCGCCCGGCAGCGCCATTTGTCTGCGGGCCAGCGCATACTGGGGATGTGACGCCAGCCCGGGATAGAACACGCTGTCTACCTGCGGATGCTGCTCCAGCCATTGCGCAATCGCCAGCGCATTGGCGCTGTGCTTCTCAACGCGCAGTGAGAGGGTGCGAATGCCCCGCAGCGTCAGGAAGCTGCTGAACGGATCCAGAACGCCGCCAATCGCGTTTTGCAGATAGCCCAGACGCTCCGCCAGATCCTTATTCGACCCCACAACAGCCAGCCCGGCAACCACGTCTGAATGACCGTTGAGATATTTGGTGGCGGAGTGGACCACTATGTCGAACCCCGCCTCCAGCGGCCGGTGAATGACCGGGGAGGCGAAGGTATTATCCGCCACGCTGATCGCATTATTGCGCCGGGCAATGTCCGCGATGGCCTCCAGGTCGGCCAGTTTCAGCAGCGGGTTCGTTGGCGTTTCCACCCAGATCATGCGCGTGTCCGGGCGAATGGCGGCCTCAAGTCCGGCTACATCGTCCGGCTTAACCCAGCTCACCTGTAACCCGGTGCTGCGCTTGCGCACGTTTTCGATCAGGCGATACGTACCGCCATACACGTCGTCAATGGCGACGATATGGCTGTCTTTATCCAGCAGTTCGAGCACGGTGGAAATGGCCGCCAGCCCTGACGCGAAGGCGTACCCGCGCGTGCCGCCTTCCAGTTCGGCGATGGCGGTCTCCAGCGCATGGCGGGTTGGGTTGCCGCTCCGGGAGTATTCGTAGCCGGTATGTTCACCCGGTGCCGGTTGCGCAAACGTCGACGTGGCGTAAATTGGCGGCATCACGGCGCCGTGCGGGTCGTGATACTCACCACTGTGAACGCTGAGGGTGGCCAGGTTTTTCATCTTTTGCTCCTTTTATTTTGTCAGGCGGTTACGCCAGGCGGTGAGTACGTCACTGCGTGTGATCAAACCCAGAAAGCGGTTTTCGTCATAAATAATCGCCACCAGGCCACGGTCAAAGATGGCGTACAGGGCGCTCTCCGGGGCCTGCTTATCCAGATATTCAACCTGACGCGTCATGGCCGCCGTCACGGGGAGGGAGAAGCGATCGGCATCTCCCCCGATGTGTCGCAGCAGGTCCCACTCGTCGATGATGCCGACGACCTTGTTGTCATCGAGCACCGGCAGCTGAGAGATGTCGTACAGGCGCATGCGGGCCAGCACGGTGGAAAGCGTGTCGTCCGGGGCGGCAGTCACCGTCGCGCCTTCATCGTGGCGCAGGGCAATATAGTCCGAGAGATCGCCTGCCTGCGGACGCGAAATCAGCCCCTGTTGGCGCATCCAGTCGTCATTGAACATCTTCGAGAGGTATTTATTGCCGCTGTCGCAGGCGAAGGTGACCACACGTTTTGGCGTAGTCTGCGCCTGGCAATATTTCAGCGCTGCCGCCAGCAGCGTGCCGGTGGAGGAGCCTGCCAGGATCCCTTCCGTTTTTAGCAGATCGCGGGCGGTGGTGAACGCCTCGCGATCGGTAATGCGCCAGGCGCGGTTAACCCCCTCGATGTGCGCCAGCGGAGGAATAAAGTCTTCGCCAATCCCTTCAACCAGCCACGAGCCGGCATCGTGATAGCGTCCGGTCTCAACCTGGTCCGCCAGTACCGACCCGGCCGGATCGGCAAGCACAAATTCCGTCTGCGGCGAATGTTCTGCAAACCACGCCTGTAAGCCGCCCAGCGTACCGCCGGACCCCACGCCGACGACGATGGCATCGATCTGGCCGTCAAGCTGTTCAAACAGTTCCGGTGCGGTAGTGGTGCGATGCGCCAGCGGATTGGCCGCGTTACTGAACTGGTCGATATAAAACGCGCCTGGCAGTTCGTTCGCCAGCCGCCGGGCATAATCCTGATAATAGGCCGGATGCCCTTTGTTCACATCCGAGCGGGTCAGCACGACCTGCGCCCCTAACGCGCGCAGGTGGAAAATCTTCTCGCGGCTCATTTTGTCCGGCACCACCAGGATCAGCGAGTAGCCCTTCTGCGCCGCAATCAACGCCAGCCCCAGGCCGGTGTTCCCCGCCGTAGCTTCAATAATGGTGCCGCCGGGCCTTAGCTGGCCCGTACGCTCGGCTTCGTTAATCATCGACAGCGCGACGCGGTCTTTAATCGAGCCGCCGGGATTCTGGTTTTCCAGCTTCAGAAACAGCGAGCAGGTGCCGGTGTCCAGCTTGTGCAGCTGGATGAGCGGCGTACGGCCAATCAGTTCGGTGACGGAGTGGTAAAGCGTCATGGTCATGTCCTGTGAAGAGGTGATGACCGGATGATAGAACCATGAAATTTTCTCAATAAAGAACGTTTCACCAGGTTTAAGAACAGAAAGGAATAATCCTTGTGTTTTCAGATGGAAAGGCAGCAAGACGTAAAGTTGTCCGGATGTGAGGATGGCTAAATCCGCATAAAGTGCTGCAAAATTAACCGATTTCGCCGGGTGAGTGTGACCTGATATGCAAATGGCAGATAATTATTGCTGATATTCATCTAAATGCTTTTTCACCCGCCAGTTCGCTGCTTATTCCGCAGAATTATAAGAAATTCTTTTTTGGTCATTTAAAAGCTGATAACGGCTGTTTACTATCTTTTGGACATCCATACTGCTAAACCGCTATATGCGTAACGGATAACGAATAAGAATGATCGTACTCAGCAATATTTCGAAGGTCTTTGAAAACGGAAAGCTGGCGCTGACAGCCGTTGATAACGTCAACTTGACGATAGAGCAGGGACAGATTTACGGGATCATCGGTTACAGCGGGGCCGGGAAAAGTACGCTGATCCGTCTGCTGAACGGTCTGGAAAAGCCCAGCGCCGGCAGCGTCACCATTAACGGTCAGGATATCTCCGCCGCGAAGGGAGAAGCGCTGCGTCAGGCACGCCTGAAAATCAGCATGGTGTTCCAGCATTTTAATTTGCTCTGGTCGCGCACGGTGAAGGAAAACATCGCCTTTTCAATGCAAATTGCCGGTGTGCCAAAAGCGCAAATTCAGGCTCGCGTTGCCGAGCTGGTGGAGCTGGTCGGCCTGAAGGGACGCGAGAATGCTTACCCGTCGCAGCTGAGCGGCGGGCAAAAACAGCGTGTGGGCATTGCCCGCGCGCTGGCCAATCATCCGGACGTACTGCTGTGTGATGAAGCCACCTCGGCGCTGGATCCACAAACCACCGATCAGATCCTCGATCTGCTCCTGGACATTAACCGTCGTTTTAACCTGACCATCGTACTCATTACGCATGAGATGCACGTGGTGCGCAAAATCTGCGACCGCGTGGCGGTTATGGAGAACGGTAAGGTGGTGGAAGAGGGGGACGTACTGAGCGTGTTTACGCATCCGCAGCAGCCGATCACCCGGCAGTTTGTCCGCCAGGTGAGCCAGTACGCGGAGGAAGAGACCTTCAATACCGAACTGGCAAACGATCTGGAAGGCACGGTAATCAGGCTGACCTTCACCGGGCACAGCACGCACAGGCCGATCGTCGGTGAACTAACCCTGCGCTACGGCCTGCCGTTTAACATTCTGCACGGCAAAATGACGCAAACCGCCCACGGTGTTTTCGGCCAGCTCTGGGTGCACGTGGTGGCATCGGATGAACAACTGAACAATATCCTCGCCGACCTGAAGCAAAGCGATATTGAAGGCGAGGTAATCAAGCATGGCTGAACAACTCTTTCCGCACCTGAAGTGGGATCAACTTTGGGCTGCAACCCAGGAGACGCTCTACATGACTGCGCTTTCCGGCGTGGCGACGTTTGTCCTGGGGATCGCGCTCGGTCTGGCGCTGTTTTTAACCGCCCGCGGCGGGTTATTCCACAACCGCACGGTCTACAGCGTGATGTCGATTGTGGTGAACGTGTTCCGCTCGATTCCGTTCATCATTCTCATCGTTCTGCTGATCCCGTTCACCAAGACCGTTGTGGGGACCATTCTCGGCGCTAACGCTGCGCTGCCCGCCCTGATTGTGGGCGCGGCGCCGTTCTACGCCCGTCTGGTCGAGATTGCCCTGCGAGAAGTGGACAAAGGGGTCATTGAGGCCACGCGTTCGATGGGCGCGCGGCTGAGCACGTTAGTGTTTCGGGTTTTATTGCCGGAATCCTCACCCGCACTGGTTTCAGGTATGACGGTGACGCTGATTGCGCTGGTGAGCTACAGCGCAATGGCAGGGGTGATAGGTGCCGGCGGTTTGGGAAATCTGGCTTATCTGGAAGGATTCCAGCGCAACCATGGTGACGTCACGCTGGTGGCAACGGTGACCATTCTGATCATCGTGTTCATTATCCAGTTCTGCGGCGATGCCATTACTTCACTGTTAGATAAACGCTAATAAATACACACAGGAACCACATCATGAAAAAGACACTGACACTGATCGCCGCCGCAACCCTGAGCGCCCTGAGCTTTGCCTCCTGGGCGGACACGCTCACCGTGGGGGCGTCCAATACCCCCCACGCGGAAATTCTGGAGCAGGCTAAGCCGATTCTGGCGAAGCAGGGGATCGATCTGGAGATTAAACCCTTCCAGGACTACATACTGCCAAACACGGCGCTGGCGGGGCATGACATTGACGCCAACTATTTCCAGCACATCCCTTACCTGAACAGCGTGCTGAAAGATCACGCGGGCGATAAGGATTATGATTTTGTCAGTGCGGGCGCAATCCACATTGAGCCGATCGGTATCTATTCAAAAAAATACAAATCGCTGAAGGATCTGCCGGAGGGCGGCAAAATCATCATGCGTGATGCGGTTTCCGAGGAAGGGCGTATTCTCTCCATCTTCGAAAAAGAGGGCGTGATCAAGCTGAAGCCGGGCATCGATAAAGTGACCGCGCGCATCAGCGATATCGTGGAGAACCCGAAAAAGCTGCAATTTACCCCTAACGTCGAAGCGTCTCTGCTGCCGCAGATGTACAACAACGACGAAGGTGCTGCGGTGGTGATCAACGCCAACTACGCGATTGATGCTGGCCTGGATCCGGTCCACGATCCAATTGCGGTTGAAAGCGGTGAGAATAACCCGTACGCCAACATCATTACCGTTCATCGCGGTGACGAGAAGAAGAAGGATATCGTCGCGCTGGTGAACGTGCTGCACTCCAAAGAGATTCAGGACTGGATCCGCACCAAATACAAAGGCGCAGTCATCCCGGTTAACAACTAATCGACTGATTTTCCAGACGAAGCCCGGCGAACAACACGCCGGGCTTCTTTTTTGTATCCAGCCGACGAATGATTTAAGCTGACGGTTTAGGGCAACGGAGTGATGGCAATGGGCAATGTGACCAAAGACGAAGCGCTGTACCAGGAGATGTGTCGGGTGGTAGGCAAGGTCGTTCTCGAAATGCGTGATTTAGGGCAGGAGCCGAAACATATTGTCATTGCGGGCGTACTGCGTACCGCGCTGGCGAACCAGCGCGTTAAGCGCAGTGAGTTGACCACCAAAGCGATGGAAACGGTGGTTAAAGCGCTGGCCGGCTAACGCGCCAGCGCTTCGCGAGCAGCTCAAGCGAGCAGCAGAGCAGGTAATAGATCACACCCGTAAAGATAAAAATGGCCGCCGGGTAAATTTGCACCCGGTTGTTGACCTGTCCCGCCACCGTGGTCAGTTCAGGAACGTTCACGATAAACGCCAACGACGTATCCTTCAGCAGGCTGATAAAAATCCCCACCAGCGACGGCAGAATATTTCTCAGCGCCTGCGGCAGCAGCACGCGCCACAGCGTTTGCTGCGTACTTAACCCTTGAGAAAGCGCGGCCTCATTCTGGCCCGACGGTAGGGCTCTCAGTCCGGCTAATACCGAATGCATCACCGCAGCCGCGGTAAACCAGGCCAGCGCCAGCGTGACGGTCGTCGCGCCAGGGAGATCCCTGCCGGTTATCAGCGGCAGCAGATACCACATCCAGAATATTACGAAGATCAGGGGGATCCCGCGAATCAACTCTGCCCACGCAAACAGCGCACTGCGCACCACGCCGGGATAGCGCCAGGCGACGCATGCCAGCACAATCCCGCCGGGCAGGGCAAGCGCGGCGGCGCCAGTGGCCATCAGCAGTGAGAGCAGTACGCCGCCGGGTTCTCCCGCAGTCGCACGTCCCCAAAGCAGATAATCCAGGTTTTCGACAATAACGTTAAATCCGGGGATCATGATTTTTCCTCCCTGAATGGGGGCCGAGACGCACCAGCACGCTCCCCGTCACCATCCCGGTAAGTAAGTAGAGCACCGTACCGACGGTAAAGGCTTCCAGGGCATGGGCGTTGTAACTTTCTATCTGGCGAACCTGGTAGGTCAGTTCGGCGAAGCCAATTCCGCTCGCGAGCGAGGAGAGCTTCATCAGGTTAAGGTACTGGCCAACGACGGGTTGCCAGGCGTTAGCGAGTCCCTGTGGCAGAAGAATGTAGCGAAACAGACGCCATGAGGAAAATCCCTGGGCGAGCGCCGCCTCCCGTTGCCCGGCAGGTACGGAACGGAGCCCCGATTCGACTTCTTCAATTAAAAACGCTGAGGTAAATACGCCTAACCCCCAGGCGGAGCATAAAAATTCGGGCGTAAACCACCAGACGTCACCGGGCAAAATGGACCAGCTGTGGTCTGCATTCACCGCGTCACGCAGCTCCTGCGGCAACCCGTTCCAGGCGGCGAAATACCAGAACAGCAGCTGCACCAGCAGCGGCGTATTGCGAAACAGCGATACCCAGCCGCTGACGAACGAGGTCCCGAGACGTCCCCCGGAAAGCCGTAAAAGCATAAAGAACAAGGCGAGCAGGCTTGCCAGCATAATCCCCGCCAGCGTCACCCACAGAGTGGTGAGAAATCCGGAGAGGATCCAGTGCAGGGGCTGTCCGGCCAGCACCCCCTGCCAGTCCAGAGCGGGCATTACAGTTGCTCCTGACGCAGCGGATCCAGCACTTTTTGCAGGAACCGCCTCGCACGCGGATGCGACGGTTGGTTGAAAAATTGCGCCGGGGACGCGGTTTCCAGAATGTGTCCACCGTCGATAAAGACGATTCGATCGGCAATTTCCCGGGCGAACTGCATCTCATGGGTGACGACAATCATGGTGATCCCGCTGTGGGCAAGGGCTTTCATCACCAACAGCACTTCGCCAATCATCTCCGGGTCGAGTGCCGACGTTGGCTCGTCAAAGAGAATGATTTGCGGCGACGAGGCCAGAGCGCGGGCAATCGCCACGCGCTGCTGTTGTCCGCCGGAAAGTTCAGCAGGGTAGCGGTGCGCCTTCTCCAGCATGCCGACCTTCTCCAGCAGCGCCAGCGCGCGCTCCTGGGCGGGCATGGGTTTCCAGCCGTGAACGTGCTCCAGTGCCAGGGTGATGTTCTGGCTGGCGGTAAGGTGGGCATAGAGATTGAACTGCTGGAATACAAACCCGACGCGGCTGCGTAACTGACGTAGCCTGCTGCCGGAAAGCTGTCCGGTCGGCTTGTGGTCGACCAGAATCTCCCCGCCGCTCAGGCTCTCAAGCTGGTTGATAAGCCGAATCAGGGTCGATTTTCCGGAACCCGAAGGGCCGAGAATGGCAACCACTTCACCCGGCATGATGGTGAGATTAATGTCGGTTAAAACCGGATGGTCGCCGTAGCGTTTGTCCACATGGCGAAACTCAACGCTGGCCTGTTCCAGACGTGAAAAATCCGCGGCATTGGCCGCGGAGTGCGAAAATAAACCTGAGAGCATATTACCGGGCTTCTATTTTAAAGTTACGAGGCTGTGGAGCAGGGCTGCCTGGACCGAACCAGACGTCATAGATTTTTGCCGCCTGGCCGTTTTTCTCCAGGTTAACCAGCTCATCGTTAACGGCTTTCAGCAGCGCCGTTTCACCCTTTTTCACCCCCACGCCAATCTCTTCTTTACTGAGCAGGTCGGGCAGGATTTTGAAGTCGGCTTTATCCGGCGCCTGCGCCAGCAGACCAGCCAGAATGGTGCTGTCCTGGGTAATGGCCTGCACGTTGCCATTGCGCAGTGCCGTCAGCGCCAGCGGGATGTCATCGTAAGAGAGGACGCGGGACTGCGGAAAACGCTGGTGCAGCGCCTGTTCACCCGTCGTACCTTTTACGGCGCCAATGCGTGCCCGGCTATAGTCATCAAGCTTGTCCGGTGATTTTACCGGGACCAGGAACTGCTGGCCGGTGACGAAGTAAGGCGTCGAGAAATCAATGACCTGTGCGCGTTCCGGGGTGATGGTGATATCCGCCACGATGAGATCCGCTTTTCCGGACTGTAGCAGCGGAATGCGGTTAGCCGGATTGGTGGCGACCAGTTCAAGCTTGACGCCGAGCGATTTCGCCAGCGCTTTGGCGAAGTCCACATCGTAACCCACGATCTCATGCGTTTTGGCATCAATCGAGCCAAAGGGTGGATTAGCATCAAACGTGGCCACTTTCACCACGCCTGCTGCCTTGATATCCGCCAGCCGATCGGCCTGCGCCTGCGCTGAAACCAGGCCCCAGGCAGCCACTAATCCCAGAACCTGCGCCCGTTTTTTAAACCCTTTCATTTTTGCAGCCATAGTCATACGCCATCCCGTTGTTTTTGTTTTACCCCGTTACGCTCCCATAAGGGAAAGCTATCGCCAAATAAGAAATCGTTCTTTGCTATGAGAAAAAAGCATGAGTGAACAAGGTGTTAAAGAAGAGAGCAGACGGCGGGGCGCTATTTGCAGATCCTGCACATCGACAGTGGATTTTGATATTTCCCCCGGGCGCAATTTGGGTGTTTAACTGAGGACAGGTTAAGCGAGAAGGGTAATGACGATGAAAAAATGGATAAGCACGTTACGGCGGTTTTTTGCGCCCCGACCAGCGAATGCGGAGAACAGCGCGCAACGTGTTCTTGAGTCAATACTGCCTGTCGCCAGCCTGTATGGCGTGGACGTAGCCAACATCGACCCGGAGTGGTTCCATGATAAAACGTCACGCTGAACTGCGCCGGACGCGCGAAATGTACTGGAATGAGTTGTGCGTGGTGTCTGTAAAGCGAGGATGAAAGGAAAAATACCCAGGCTAATCCTCGGTAATTGATGGCCGTTTTGTTACCACTATCTCCTTTCACAGATGGAGATAATAATGAAACGGACAGTATTAACCCCCGCGCTTTCTGCCACCGCACTTCTGCTTACCATGCAGGCGGCACACGCTGGTCCACAGGCACATGTTGTATGCAGTTATTCCCACACCCTCGGCGATGATGCCATTATGATGTTCGGCATGCCCAACGAGGCTATGCTGCACGATTTTTTTGGTAACGTGCATACGGATGCTTACTCCAGCCGTGAATCGCTGCGTACCCAGGAAAAGACCACCTGCGATAACAAAGCAGACAGCTCGGCCTACTGGGCTCCGTCGCTAAAATTGCCGGACGGAACGGTGGTCAAACCCGCCTATCAAAAAACCTATTATCAAGCATCGAACGTTGACGCCTGGCCGCTGCACCCGTTCCCGGCGGGGCTGTCGCTGCTGGCGGGCGATCACCACGGCACCGCGCCAAATCCGCATATCACCTTTTTATGCGCCAATGGCAAGGGTTACACCACCAGAACGGGTGAAGTCTGCGGCTTACGCAAGGCGAAGGATGCCGTGCAGTTTAATATCGGCATTCAGTTCCCGAACTGCTGGGACGGGGTCAACCTGAAGCCCGCCCACGGCCTGGCTAACGCCACCTACGATACGAAAGGACAGTGTCCGTCCGCCTTCCCGGTGAAGATCCCGACGGTGAACATGAATATTGCGTACGTGCTCCCGACAATTAGCTCTCTGGATACCAGTAAAGTCCAGCTTTCCCTCGACCCCATCATGCATGGCAGTGAGCGTGAAGAGCGGTGGGGTAGCCTGTATACGGCACATGCTGACTTCATGAACGGCTGGACGGAAGATGCCGCGCGCTTTATGACCGACCTGTGCATGAACCGCGGAATGGATTGCGGCACCACCGTGCCGTATGGTTATTCAAAAGCGAAGGCCAACGTCTGGCTCAGCAGCATGGAACCCGCACTTTCACAGCCCGATCCCCAGGTCTTACTGGTGCAGGATAACTGGAAGAACGGTGGACGCACGAAAAACAGCGAAACATTGTCGCTGGTGAAGTTCCACATTCCACCGCTGCCTGCCGGACAGGATCCTGCCCTGTTCAAATACCGCGTAAGAATTTTTGGCGGGAAAGTGGAAACCAACGGCGCGGATCAAATTTTCTTCTATCCGGCGAGTAACGACTGGGATCCGGCCACCGTAAGCTGGCATTCACGACCGTCCTGCAACTACCGCTCGGATGCGGTGCTTTACCTGAACCACTCCCGCGAATACCGGATGGTGGACGTGGATAAAGTGGTGCGTAAGGCGCTGGCAGAAGGGAAAACCGAAATTTCGTGGTATATCGGCGGCGATCGTCAGGGAAATCACTATCAGTTTGAGACGGGCTCATCTCCCCAAAGCCTGATCCTGATGCTGACCGGGTTTAGCAAAACGCCGGAGATCTGATATCGGGTAGCAAAAGGCATCCATAAAAAAGCACCGGGGAGCCCGGTGCTTTTTCTTCAGATCTTGCAGGCATCGCCGCAGTCGTCATCGGCGACAATCGCCTGGGCTTTTTTATCCGCATCGTCGAGACGTTCCGCGTTGCGCTCTTCTGCTTCATCCAGCCCGTTAAAGACTAAGTTATCGAGATCAATTTCCATGTGCCACCTGCGTTATTCAGTTTTTGATACTGGCACAGTATAAGTCAAAAAAAGCGGGCCAGGCACCCTTCAGCACATATGGATAATCCCTGCCATACTCAGTGCTTTATTGCTGAGGAAAGCCGATGATTACACTCTGTAAAACCTGCGGTACCGCTTACGATGAACAGCCCAAAAACTGCCCGATTTGCGACGATGAGCGCCAGTATGTCCCGGTGACGGGCCAGGCATGGACGGACTTCGACAGCCTTACGACCACGCACACCAACAAATGGCAACAGCTGGAGCCGCAGCTGTTCAGCATCAAAACCGTTCCCGCTTTTGCCATCAACCAGCGCGCGCTTCTGCTGCGTACGCCACAGGGCAATGTTCTGTGGGACTGCATCGCCAATCTTGACCCGGCGACCAGAGCGTTAGTTGACGCGCTCGGGGGCATCAGCGCGATCGCGATTTCGCACCCGCATTACTACACCACCATGCAGGAGTGGGCCGCCGCGTTTAACGCGCCGATCTACCTGCACGCCAGCGATCGGCAGTGGGTGATGCGTGACAGCCCGGCGATACGCTTCTGGGAGGAGGACGCCCTGGAGATTATGCCTTTGGTGACTCTGCTAAGGCTTGGCGGGCATTTTGCAGGCGGCACAGTGCTGCACTGGCAGTCAGGCGACGGTGTGCTGCTGGCCGGTGATATTTTGCAGGTTACACCCGGAAAAGACGCCGTGTCGTTTATGTGGAGTTATCCGAATATGCTGCCGCTGCCTGCCCGCACCGTTGAGTCGATGATTGGCCGACTGACCGGGAAAACGTACCAGCGCCTGTACGGGGCCTTTGAAGGGCAGAACATCCCGGTGAACGCAGATGAGATCGTGCAGCGGTCGGGCCAGAAATATATTGCTTGTCTCCGCTAAGACGCGGTGGTTAAATTTTACGAGTGTGATCGCGATCATACCTAAACTAAAACAGATAAAAGAGAAATGGCTATGCAACATATCATTGAAGGTTTTCTCAGCTTTCAAAAAGAGATTTTCCCGCAACGTAAAGAGCTTTTTCGTAGTTTAGCGTCCAGTCAGAATCCCAAAGCGCTGTTTATCTCCTGCTCCGACAGCCGTCTGGTTCCGGAACTGGTTACGCAACAGGAGCCAGGACAGCTCTTTGTCATTCGAAACGCGGGCAACATTGTGCCTCCGTTCGGGCCGGAGCCTGGCGGTGTCTCTGCGACCATCGAATATGCGGTCGTGGCCCTGGGCGTGACCGATATCGTTATTTGCGGCCACTCCAACTGCGGCGCGATGAAGGCGATTGCTGACAACGCCGATCTGGAGCCGATGCCGGCCGTTTCCCACTGGCTGCGCTATTCTGATGCGGCAAAAGCGGTGGTGGAGAAGAAAACCTGGGATAAGCCAATCGATAAAGTGAATGCGATGGTGCAGGAAAACGTCTTTGCGCAGCTGAGCAACATCAAGACCCATCCGTCGGTGGCGGTAGGCCTGCGCAACAATGCCATTCGCCTGCACGGCTGGGTATATGACATCGAAAGCGGCAAAATCCTTGCCCTGGACAAGAACACAAAATCGTTCGTGTCGTTGTCGGAAAACCCGGAAGTCTTCTTCGAGTAATCCGACACCGCAGGGCAGGGAAGCCCTGTTAAAACTCCATGTAAGGTAACTTCCTTCGCACCCCCGACGCAGGTTTTCCAGCTGCTTCCGCCATCGCTTTACCAATTTCAGCGCACTCAGACAAACCCTGAACAAACGGATGATCGTGCATCAGCCAGGGGATTGCCCCAAAAGCGATACGCCCCCGCAGTGATGCCGGCGCCAGCAACGTATAGTCTTCCGCCACGTCCGGAACGTCATCGCCGGTTCCCGCAAGCTGTGTACGCAGGGTGGGGAAGGGAATGTCCTTGTTTCTGAGCGGCTTTTGCCCGCGCGCGTCGATAAACACGTCGAAGCGGTAACTTTTTTCTGCCGTGGTGATGACGGTCTGATCGCTGCCGATATCCAGGTCGTAATCATCACCGAGTGCGACCACGCTAATGATCCCTGCCTCGCGCAGCGCCAGTAACCGGCGGATAGACTGCGGTGGAATGGCGGCATAATTATCGATAAACACACGCTCCAGCCCGGATTTAAACCGCTCTCTGTCATGCTCATTGAGTGAAGGGACGATGGCCTGTACCACTTCATGCAGACGAAGCACGGTATAGCGCCAGGCAACGGTGCGTTTTTCGCGCTTGTTGCGCTCCACTTCTTTCAGATTCGCTTCGGCCCAGGTGAAAGGACCGTGCTTTTTACGATCCTCAAACCAGGCATCACGGAGCGTGTCGGCATTCAGCGTGCCGAGCGCTATCGCCTGACACCATCGCGGATCGGCCAGCTCAAGCTCTTTCACCATCAGCGCAAAGATGCGGTCAAGCAGCCCATCCGGGCCTTTGTCGATTTCGCTTGCCACCACACAATCCGTTAACACCGACAGTGGTTCATAAGGGATAGGGCAGTAAAAATCGGCCTCCGGCAGAACGCCCGTGCGGGACATCAGCATGATTTTTAGCCCTTCGCTGCCTTTATTGACAACGAACTGCTTCCCGCTAAACCGGCCATGCTGCATCACAACCGCCATTGCAGCGTCCAGCCCGCTGAGGGAGGTACCCATGATCCCCACCTCACAGGCTCGGACCTCCGCTTCCATCAGCCCTGACCATGGGCTTGGGAAATATGCGCGGGTGGTTTCATCTTCATCAGGCCAGACGTGGCCGGTGGCAACAACCGCAAGATCAAACCGCCTTGAGAAAGGGGCATCGTTCACTGAAAGGGCCACGCCGTCTGCATCAGCCTTAATATCAGTGACTTCTGCGTTGGGGTGAACCTCGATATGAAACCTAGCCTTTTTCGCCTCGGCAGCGACAGCGAGAAACCGGTCGTGGAAATATTCACCCAGCAGAATACGGGGCAGAAATTGCCGGTCGTGCAGCTTCTCACTGTCGACGTTATAGCGGGCAAGGCGGGCCGCATTCTGCTGTTTGAGCCAGTCCAGGTAAGTGATGAAAATGGGCGGTATTTCAATACTGGCGATGTTCGCCAGCATCAGCCGGGAATTATCCTCGTCGCTGTAGGGCATTCCGACACCGGGTTGGTCTGCCTTTTCGAAAACGGTGATCGAAAGCGGCGCTGCGTTGTTAAGAAGTGTGTAAAAGGTGTAAATCCCTGTTGGGCCTGAGCCGATAATGGCGATTTTTTTCATCGAAAGCGTTCCTGCGTTTCTGAACCATACAACAAGCGTAGCAGGAGAAAGGCTAAGTCATTCAATGAAGGGAGAAATTAAGACGTTTAGAAGAGGGGATGTTGCGCCCCTTCCTGAATTTATGGGAAAGTCAATTCAATTGACCCTGCTGATTAGATATAATTCTGCCTGATTTTCTGAAAGGAATAACTGTTTGGTCCCAGGTTTATCGATTATCTGTATGTGATAGGGGTTAAAAAAAGAGATAGGATATTTAAATATATAGTGGGGCCAATATTATCCTTATTTTTTATAACTGTGAGTGATGGAATAGTCCGTGGCTGGACTATTCCATCACTTCGATCAAGTAACAAAATAATCTGGTAGCCAACCTTTGAGCAACTTTTTGTCAGGCTCACAAAAAGCGCGCAAGGGCATTTCGGCAGGCCGCTACGCGGCGTTCTTTTTTATTCTTATTGGTGGAATATTCTTAAGAAAAGTCCAGTTGTAGATCTTTGATCTGAAAAGTTGATTTCAAATGGACATTTGCTCTAATATGGCTTTGTAAACAAACGTCACTCACTTAACATTTATTTCTTTTAAAGAAAGGGATTGCTATGGCCGATTCATTCCAGAATGAGGTGCCCAAGGCACGCATAAATTTAAAGCTGGCTCTGCATACAGGTGGCGCGCAAAAGAAAATCGAACTGCCACTTAAACTCCTCACCGTCGGTGATTTCAGTAATGGAAAAGAGAATCGCCCATTATCGGAAAGGGAGAAAATCAACGTCAATAAAAATAACTTCAACAGCGTACTTTCGGAATTTAACCCGGAAGTGAATCTGACGGTTCCTAACACAATGGCCGGGGATGGCTCGGAAGAAAGCATAAAACTGAATTTCTCCGATATTAAGGATTTCGAACCTGAACAGGTTGCCCGCCAGATCCCCCAGCTCCGCGCCATGCTGGCCATGCGTAATTTATTACGCGACCTCAAATCCAATCTTCTTGATAACGCCACTTTCAGAAAAGAACTCGAGAAAATTCTTAAAGACCCGGCGCTGTCTCAGGAATTACGCGACGAAATGAGTGCACTGGCCCCGAAATAAGCGGCATGTGTAATTTAATGGATTAACCGGGAATATGCTGATGTCTGTGAATACTGAAACCGCCTCCGCGCAGGGGCAGACCACCGTACTGGAAAAAGAGGGCGTTTACGCCTCCCTGTTTGAAAAAATCAACCTGACCCCGGCCTCCAGCCTGGGTGATATCAATGCGTTTCTGGATGACGCCGCGCTTTCTGACGCTCCGGCGGGTGAACGCCTGACGGCGGCGATGCAGGTGTTTATGGACTGCATCCGCAAATCCGGTCAGCCGGTGGAGAAGCTCGACAAAACGCTGATTGACCACCATATCGCTGAACTGGATTTCCAGATCAGCCGTCAGCTGGATGCCGTAATGCATCACCAGGAGTTCCAGAAGGTGGAGTCCCTGTGGCGCGGCCTGAAGCAGCTGGTGGACAGTACCGACTACCGCCAGAATGTGAAAACCGAAATACTGGATGTGTCGAAAGAAGATCTGCGTCAGGACTTTGAAGACGCGCCGGAACTTATTCAGAGCGGCCTCTACTGGCACACCTATACCGCCGAATACGACACCCCGGGCGGCGAGCCGATTGGTTCCGTGATTTCATCCTATGAATTTGACGCCAGCCCGCAGGATGTGGCGCTGCTGCGCAACATCTCTAAAGTATCAGCTGCCGCACATATGCCGTTTATTGGCTCTGTCGGTCCGAAATTCTTCCTGACAGACTCGATGGAAGAGGTCGCTGCAATTAAGGATATCGGCAACTACTTCGACCGCGCCGAGTACATCAAGTGGAAATCCTTCCGCGACACCGACGACGCCCGCTACATCGGCCTCGTGATGCCGCGCGTGCTGGGGCGTCTGCCGTATGGCCCGGACACCGTACCGGTACGCAGCTTTAACTACGTTGAGCAGGTGAAAGGCCCGGATCACGAGAAATACCTGTGGACCAGCGCGTCGTTCTCCTTCGCGTCAAACATGGTGAAGAGCTTCATCAATAACGGCTGGTGCGTGCAGATCCGTGGCCCGCAGGCGGGCGGGGCGGTGAAAGATCTGCCTATTCATCTGTACGATCTCGGCACCGGCAACCAGGTGAAAATTCCGTCTGAGGTGATGATCCCGGAGACCCGCGAGTTTGAGTTTGCCAACCTCGGCTTTATCCCGCTCTCGTATTACAAAAACCGCGACTATGCCTGCTTCTTCTCGGCGAACTCCGCGCAGAAACCGGCGTTGTACGACACCGCAGATGCCACGGCCAACAGCCGCATCAACGCCCGTCTGCCGTACATCTTCCTGCTGTCGCGTATTGCGCACTACCTGAAGCTCATCCAGCGCGAGAACATCGGCACCACCAAGGACCGCCGTCTGCTGGAGCTGGAGCTGAATACCTGGGTGCGTAGTCTGGTGACGGAAATGACCGATCCGGGCGATGAGTTGCAGGCTTCTCATCCGCTGCGTGACGCGAAGGTGGTGGTGGAAGATATCGAAGACAACCCGGGTTTCTTCCGCGTGAAGCTGTTTGCGGTGCCGCACTTCCAGGTGGAAGGCATGGATGTGAACCTGTCTCTGGTGAGCCAGATGCCGAAAGCGAAAGCGTAAGGCGGTAGCAGAGATGAAAATTTATCGTCCGTTATGGGAAGACGGGGCCTTCCTGGCCCCGCAGCAGTTCCAGCAGCAGGCCCGCTGGGATGCACATGTGGCCGACACCGTGGCCCGGATGGCGCTGGCGCACCCGTGGGGTGTGCTGTGTGCGGAGTTCGACGAAGGCGCTCTGGCCCTTTCACGGCTGAATGCCACCCGGCTTTGCGTGCGCTTTGCGGATGGTACGCTGGTGGACACAGATCTGGCGGATAACCTGCCGCCGGTCTGTGATTTATCAGCGGCGGGGAGTGATGCAGTTGAAGTGCTGCTGTGTCTGCCACTCCTCAGCGCCAACGGCGGTAATCTGGATGACGGGCAGGATAGTGCCCGTCCGCGCCGCTGGCAGTCTGAACGGGTGACGGTGCAGGAACTGGCCGGGCATGAGCGCAGTGAACTGACGGTACTTCGTCATGCCCTGACGCTGCGGCTGTCGACTCAGGAAAACAGCGCCTGGCTTACCTGCCCGGTGGCGAGACTGATGCGAAACGCGCAGGGGCAGTGGGTACTGGAGCGGAGCTTTATTCCGCCGCTGCTCTCTTTATCTGCCAGCCCGTTACTGCTCAGCGAACTGAGTGATTTGCTGCACCGCCTTGCGGCCCGGCGTAAGCGCCTGATGGCAATGCGCCGTGAAAGCAACGAGCGGATGGCGGACTTCGCGGTGGCCGATGTATCGCTGTTCTGGTTGCTGAACGCCCTCAACAGCGTTGAGCCGGTACTGACGGAGCTGCACCAGGCGCCGTCCCGCCATCCGGAACTGCTGTACCGCGAGCTGGCCCGCCTTGCCGGCAGCCTGCTGACCTTTTCGCTTGAACATGATGTGGACGCCATTCCCCCCTATCGGCATGACGCGCCGGAAACGGTGTTCCCGCCGCTGTTTACCCTGCTTGATAGTCTCCTTGAAGCCAGTCTGCCGTCGCGCGTGATCGCTATTGAACTGAAACAGGGCGAAGACCGGGAAATCTGGCGCGGGAAGCTGCACGACGCGAGGCTGCGTGAAGGGGCCGATTTCTATCTCTCCGTGCGCTCCGCCATGCCAAACCACGAACTCCAGACGCGCTTCCCGCAACTGTGCAAGGCGGGCAGCCACGATGATGTCTCTGAGGTGGTGAATATCGCCCTGAGCGGGATGGTGATTAAACCGCTGAGTCACGTTCCGGCGGCCATCCCGCTGCGCCTGGAAAATCAGTATTTCGCGCTGGATCTGTCCACCGATGCTGCTCGTGCCATGCTGGAGGCCGGGAACTGTACCTTCTATACGCCGGGCTCCCTCGGTGAGGTGAAACTTGAACTGTTTGCGGTGCTGCGCTCATGAACGATGCCGACATTGACCTGATAAACAAAACGTTTTATCCGGGCTGGCTGATGGTCAGCCAGTTGCGCAGCGGCCAGGAGGTAAAGGACGGCGAAGCGCTGTACCGACGGGCCTGCCGGTGGGTGAACGCCGCGCGTGAATCACTGAACAAAGCCGGGTTCAGCACCACGTCCTGCGAACATATGCTGTATGCGTACTGCGCCCTGATGGATGAGAGCGTGCTGAACCGGGATAAACAGGATGACGGTTACCGCCAGTGGCGAAAAGACCCACTTCAGGCGCGGTTTTTCCGTACCCTGAATGCAGGAGAAGAGCTATGGGAGCGTATCCGTACGGCCCTGCGCGAACCTGCGCCGGATGTGGCAGTGCTGACCTGTCTGTACCGCACTCTGCAACTGGGCTTCACCGGTCAGTACCGCACGCAGGATGATGAGCGGCGTGAGGATGTGGTGCGCGCGCTCAGTGAGCGCGTACCGCCGTTTGCGCTGACCCAGGAAACGCCTGTGGTGGTCAGGGCATCCCGCCTGCGCAGCGGACGCCGGATGTACTGGCTGGGCTGGGCGGCGGGCGTGGTGGTGCTGGCGGCGCTGTGGTTCACCTTCTCCTCTGTGCTGTCGCAGATGGTGGCGCAGATTGCGGGGCAGGGATAACGGATGCGTCAACTCACCCGAACGCTACTCACACTGTTTGCTGCTGTCCTTGCCCTGTGGCTGGTCGTGGGTTTCTGGCCGCTTTCCACCGTCAGCCGTTCTGTGCTTAGCATCTGTATTCTGCTGGTCTGCGGCGCGGCGCTATGGCATCGGTGGCGGCGTCGCCAGTTCGTCATACCGGTAACGGAGCATGTCCTGCCCCCGGAAGATTTTCAGGGTGCGGTGGTGCTGGCCTGCGGCAATACGACCAGCCTGTTCCCTCCCGATACCGTTTATCGTGAAACCCGTCAGGGCTGGTACATACACGCGCAAAACGCAGAACAGCTGCCGCTGCTGGCGCAGCATCTGGCGGCTGTCCGTCCGGCGCTGGTGTCGCAGGTCTCGGTATTGCTGGCGCTGATACCGGAACAGCAGACGTCGGAAGAGGCACTGGCGCAGACGCTCCGTGGCTGGCGACGCAGTATTACGCAGTGCCGGAACTGGCTGAACGGTGTTCCACCGGTATGGAGCGTGGCCTGGGTGACGCCACCTGACCTTCACTCTAAAGAAGAGGCGCAGTGGTTTACCGTCACACCGGAGTTACCGGGCGTGCGGGTGCGGCAGAACGGAGATGTCGCCCTGCCGGTGACGGACTGGCAGTGGGAGAGCGGCAGCCGCGCCTCACGCCTTTATGACACGCTGTGGCTGGACAGCATACTGGCGCTGATGGCGCACCACCTCACCCGGCCACTCAGCGCCAGACAGGGTGAGCTTCCGCAGCTGAATCTCTGCGCGGCAGGTATCTGTCTGACACCGATCGCCGCAACAGAGGATAACCTCTGGCAGCAGCAGATAGCCGGTATCACCACGCTTTGCCCGAAACCTGTCTTTGCACCGGATTTACTGCCGCTGCCGGAGGTATTGCTGCCGTACCTGCCGCGTCGCCACGGCATCAGCCGCCGGATGCAGAATATGCGGCTGGCCGGGGGTATCAGCTTTGTCTTCCTTGCGCTGGCGATGCTGGCTTCCTTTATCAACAACCAGCGGCTGGTGCGCAGCGTGGGCGACCACCTTGCCGTATACCACCGTCTCAGCGGCACGCCACCTGAGCCGAAGCAGCAGGCGCAGCAGCGTTTGCGGGCAGACAGCCGCCTGCTGGACGACTGGCTGCGGCGTGGTGAGCCACTGCGTTACGGGCTCGGCCTGTATCAGGGCATGCGTCTGATCCCGCCGGTAGAAGCCGCCATTAATAGCTGGACGCCACCGCCGCCACTTCGTCCGGTGATTAAGAAAATCGTGCAGGGGCCGCAGACTGTCCGCCTCGACAGCATGTCGCTGTTCGATACCGGAAAGTGGGCGCTTAAACCCGCCTCAACGAAGCTGCTGGTGAACTCACTGGTGGGGATCAAGGCGAAGCCCGGCTGGCTGATTGTGGTGGCGGGCCATACCGACAGCACCGGGGATGACCCGTCCAACCAGGTGCTGTCCCTGAAGCGTGCGGAGTCGGTCCGCGACTGGATGCGGGATACCGGCGACGTGCCGGAGAGCTGTTTTGCGGTGCAGGGCTATGGTGAAAGCCGTCCTGTCGCCACCAACGACACGGCTGAAGGGCGGGCGCTGAACCGCCGTGTCGAAATCAGTCTGGTACCGCAGGCGAATGCCTGCCAGGCGCCGGGCAAGACCCATGCGTCATCGCAGGATGATGGCGCTGATAACAATGTAACGGAGTAATTAACATGGCAATTCCAGTCTATCTGTGGCTGAAGGACGACGGCGGCGCGGACATCAAAGGGTCTGTGGACGTTCAGGATCGTGAAGGCAGTATCGAAGTGGTGGCCCAGGAGCACAACCTGTACATCCCGACCGATAACAATACCGGCAAACTGACCGGCACCCGTATCCACACCCCGTTCCTGTTCACCAAGGAAATCGACTCCTCCAGCCCGTACCTGTACAAGGCGGTGACGACCGGCCAGACCCTGAAATCTGCCGAGTTCAAATGGTACAGAATCAATGACGCAGGCCAGGAAGTGGAGTACTTCAACACGAAGCTTGAGAACGTGAAGCTGGTGAAAGTGAATCCGAAGATGCACGACATCAAGGATCCTGCTTTCGAGAAGCATAACCACCTCGAGCAGATTGAACTGCGCTACGAAAAAATCACCTGGACCTACAAGGACGGCAACATCATTCATTCCGATTCCTGGAACGAACGCGCCACTGCGTAAGAGCCCCGAGCAGACGGTCAGCCGTCTGCTTTTTTTGCTGAGCGCCTGTACTGACGGGTGGTCAGCAAAGAAAAACACAATCTGCCTGCCCGACCTGATGCGCTTTGGGTTCCTGAATAACAGGGAACAGCGACGGGCGGTAGCGTGTCCGGAACTGATAAAGAGAGAGTCTCATGGAAAATCCAGCCATCCTGTTACGCCGTCTTAACCCTTACTGTGCCCGCGCGATGGAAGGGGCCGCTTCCCTGTGCCAGACCCGCGCCCATGCGGAAATCCTGCCTGAGCACTGGCTGCTGAAACTGCTGGAACAGGGTGAGGGCGACCTGACGGTGCTGGCGCGGCGCTACGAATGGGATATGGATACGATATGGCAGGATATGCTGGGTTTTCTGGACAGCCTGCCACGGTCAGTGCGCAGCCGTCCGCAGCTTTCGGAGGGCGTGCAGTCACTGATGCAGGACGCCTGGCTGCACGCCTCGCTGTCGGGGGAAGAACATATCCGCAGCATTCACCTCCTGATGGCTCTGGTGGAAAAACCGAAACTGCTGCGCTGCGACGGCCTGTGGCCGCTGCTGACGCTGGCGCAGAGCCAGCTTGAGCGCCTGCGCCCGTTGCTGGATACGCAGTCGGATGAACGCCCGGAGGTGCAGCAGGAAGCGGAGCTTACGCAGGGGGATGAGGTGGAGTTTGTCGGCCGTCCGGTGAACGCGGATATAAAAGGAGAGCTGAACCCGGCGTTGCAGAATGCGCTGGACAGGTTCACCCTCGACGTCACCGCCCGCGCCCGTGAGGGCAGAATCGACCCGGTCTGTGGCCGCGACAATGAAATCCGCCAGATGGTGGACATTCTTTCCCGGCGGCGCAAGAACAACCCGATTCTGGTCGGCGAACCGGGAGTCGGCAAGACCGCGCTCGTGGAAGGACTGGCGCTGCGCATTCATGAGGGCAATGTGCCGGACGCGCTGAAGCCGGTCTCGGTGCGCACCCTTGACCTCGGCCTGTTACAGGCCGGGGCGGGTGTGAAGGGGGAATTCGAGCAGCGCCTGAAAAACATCATCGACGCGGTGCAGCAGTCACCCCTGCCGGTGCTGCTCTTTATTGACGAGGCGCACACCATTATCGGCGCGGGCAACCAGGCGGGCGGCGCCGATGCGGCCAACCTGCTGAAACCGGCGCTCGCCCGGGGTGAGCTCAGAACCATCGCCGCCACCACCTGGAGCGAGTACAAACAGTACTTTGAGCGCGATGCCGCGCTGGAGCGTCGTTTCCAGATGGTTAAAGTTGATGAGCCGGACGACGACACCGCCTGCCTGATGCTGCGCGGACTCAAGTCACGCTACGCGGAGCACCATGGCGTGCATATTACCGATGAAGCGGTTAAAGCCGCCTTCACGCTCTCCAGACGCTATCTGACCGGACGCCAGCTTCCGGACAAGGCGGTGGATTTGCTGGATACTGCCTCTGCCCGTGTCCGTATGAGCCTCGACACTATTCCGGAGCCGCTGACCCGCATGAAGGCGCAGCTCACGGCACTGGCTATGGAAAAGCAGGCGCTGCTGGAGGATATCGCGGTGGGCAATACCGCCCACGGCGAACGTCTGGCCGCCATCGGAGAGGAAGAAGTCGCCATCATTTTGCAGCTCGACGAACGGGAAACCCGGTACGGCCAGGAGCTGAAACTCACGGAAGAACTGCTTGCCTGCCGCACGGATATCTCCCGCCAGGGAGAGATTGCGGACCTTCAGATGCAGCTTACTGCCGTGCAGCAGAATACCCCGCTGCTGGGGCTGGATGTGGACGCGCGTACGGTTGCCACCGTTATCGCCGACTGGACCGGCGTACCGCTCTCCTCATTAATGAAGGACGAACAGACCGAACTGCTGAGTCTGGAGCAAAACCTCGGCGTACGGGTGGTCGGCCAGGACAGTGCACTGAATGCCATTGCGCAGCGCCTGCGCGCCAGCAAAACCGGTCTGGCGCCGGAGAACGGGCCGCAGGGCGTGTTCCTGCTTGTGGGGCCGAGCGGCACCGGCAAGACCGAAACCGCCCTGGCGCTGGCCGATGAACTGTTCGGCGGCGAGAAGTCCCTTATCACCATCAACCTTTCGGAATACCAGGAGCCACACACCGTCTCGCAGCTTAAGGGCTCACCGCCGGGCTACGTGGGTTACGGCCAGGGCGGCATTCTGACCGAAGCCGTCCGTAAGCGCCCGTACAGCGTGGTGCTGCTGGATGAAGTGGAAAAGGCGCACCGGGATGTGATGAACCTGTTCTACCAGGTCTTTGACCGGGGTTTCATGCGCGACGGCGAGGGACGGGAAATTGACTTCCGCAACACGGTGATTCTGATGACCTCGAACCTCGGCAGCGACCTCATCATGCAGATGCTGGAGGAACAGCCGGAGGCGACAGAGCCGGACCTGCATGAACTGCTGCGTCCTGTCCTGCGGGACCACTTCCAGCCCGCGCTGCTGGCGCGCTTCCAGACGGTGATTTACCGTCCGCTGGCGCAGGCAGCGATGCGTACCATTGTGGAGATGAAGCTGGCGCAGGTCAGTAAACGCCTCAACCGTCACTACGGTATGAAGACCGATATCCACGAAAGTCTGTACGACGCACTGACCGCCGCCTGCCTGCTGCCGGACACCGGGGCGCGCAATGTTGACAGCCTGCTGAACCAGCAGATCCTGCCGGTGCTGAGCCAGCAGCTGCTGAGCCATATGGCGGCGGGGCAGAAGCCGCAGCATCTTACGCTGGGCTGGGATGAGGAAGAGGGGGTAATGATTGAACTGCGGCAGGAGGATGAGTGATGTCCATCCACGATAAAAAAAAGAAGGCGGAGCAAAAAGAAGAAAAGGAAGGTTCGCTGCGGTTACTGACGTCAGGAGAGATTGTGCTGGCGAAATCAGTTTACAAGTCAACGATCCCGTACCATAAGGTCTGGATCCATCATGACAGCTATCTTCCCTTTGGCCTCCAGAATAAAAATACGGCGATGTCCCCGAACGGTGAGATTTATTTTCGTCACTGGTACAGGGATGATTACGCGTCGACTTTACCTTTTCTGCAACATCTTTTTATTCATGAAATGGCACATGTCTGGCAACGTGAAAAAGGAATGAACATCATCGGGCGGGGGCTTGTCAGCTGGGCGGTGAGTTACCGTTATGTCCTGGATGGACGTCTGTTAAGTGAATATCCCATGGAACAGCAGGCACAGATTATTGCTGACCATTTTACGTTGCAGGCTGAAGGATACGAGACATGGTGTGATCTAAGAAAAGCAGGTGATATCACGCTTGACGGTAACATTTCTGAACCCGTTATCCGCCACCTGTATACCAGCACGCTGCGGGGGTTCCCATGGTGAAAGTAATAACCTTTCGCCACAGGCATGCTTTTTTGCTCAGCCTGACGTTACTGACCGGTTGCCCCGGCCACGGGGATTACATTCGGCCTGATGAAATAACAACGGTCAGCACAAGAGGCGACAATGTGTGTTTCAGCGTTCCGGAGCCAGAGGACTACCAGCCAGTCAGTATTTCCATCGTTCCAAGAGGAACCCGGTTCAGGGAGCGGCAAATTACGTTCGATCCCACACTTCGTATTGTGAACGGCCAGCTATGTATCCCACCTTCATTCCATCATTTTCCTGATAAAGGCCAGTTCATTGTCAGATACGTTCTTCACTCTGAGCGCCATAAGGATACGCCGCGCAGAATGGTCGCCGGGGTAGAGATTGCCGGCGAGTGTATTTTCGACATTCCGCTTAATGACATGGAGGCGGTAAGACCGTACGGCGAGTTGGACAACAGTGATGTTCAGCCTGATCCTGGCGAACGTGATGGTTCCTGCAAATCCCCTTTTAGATCCGTTCATGGAGTGAAAAATTATGAATCTCACTGACTCTTTGCAAAACGTTTTATCCGGGGCGGGAACCCTGAACCGCTACAGGCTGGATATTCCTTCCTGTCCTTCTCCACTTGATGTGGAAGACTTCAGCGGTATTGAAGGCCTGAGCAGGATTTACAGGTATGACATCATTTTTACCAGTACGGACAAACATCTTGATGCTGCCTGGTTTTTGTGTAAACCCGCAACCCTGACGATGGGGGGCGGGTTACTGGAGAGCCTGACTGAACAGAAAAAAGTGCACGGTGTCATTACTCATTTCAGACGCATTTCCGGCTCTGCCGACCAGACACAGTACCTGATCACGCTTAAACCATTTCTGTTTTTGCTGGATAAGCAGCACCGCAGTCACCGTTTCTTTGTCAATAAGTCAGTACCCGAAGTGGTCGGGCAGGTGTTACAGGAGCATAATCTGCATGGCTGGGAATATGAATTCAACCTCAAGCAGAGCTACCCGAAGCGCGAGCAGATAAACCAATACCAGGAAAGCGACCTGGCGTTTATCCAGCGCCTGCTGGCGGAGGTGGGGATATTTTACTGGTTTACCCTCCAGGAAGATGCGCAGACAGAGGTGGTGCATTTTGCCGATGCGCAGCGGGCGCTGGTATTTGGTAAAACCCTGCCAGTCAACAGTCCGTCCGGGATGAGCGACAGCGGGGCTGACTCGGTGTGGGGCCTGAATATTACCCATAACGTGGTGGAAGCCAGCGTCACCACGAAAGATTACAACCACCGGGACGCACAGAGCATACTGCTGTCGGCACCAGCGGATATGACCCGGGGAAACGGTGAAGGGGTGGCCTATGGTGATGTCTACCACTACCGGCTGCGCCATCTGGCGCGCGGTGACAAAATCGATCCGCCAGCGGAGACGGCCAACTTTTATGCCCGCCTCGATCATGAGCGTTTTCTGGCAAACCAGACGCTGATAACCGGTAACAGCACCGCTGCATGGCTCGCGCCGGCACAGGTGCTGACGATTATCGACGGCCTGTCGCCGACCCTGCCTGCTGTCTTACAGGAACCGGTGCTGGTTATCAGCGCGCATTTTACTGCCAGTCGCAAGAGCGCCCTTCTGGTGGATATTTTGGGGGTTCCGTACAGCGAAACGGTGTGCTGGCGTCCGCCGCTGCTGCCGCGCCCGAAGGTGACCGGGACGATGACGGCGCGTATCACCAGCGCAAAAGCCAACGATATCTACGCCTGGCAGGATGCATCCGGACTGTACCGGGTGAAATTTGACGCCGATCGTGACGAGAAAGGACAGGGTCAGGAGAGCATGCCGGTACGTCTCGCCAAACCCTACGGCGGCGACGTGTACGGTTTTCACTTCCCGCTCATTCAGGGCACGGAAGTGGCGATAGCATTCCATGAAGGCGACCCCGACCGGCCCTATATCGCCCATGCGCTGCATGACTCGCGGCATGTTGACCATGTGACGGAGAAGAACAGCACCCGGAATGTGATCCGCACGCCGACGAATAACAAGCTGCGGATGGAAGATAAACGGGGTGAAGAGCATATCAAGCTCAGCACGGAGTACGGCGGCAAGACGCAGCTGAACCTGGGGCACAATGTGGATGCCAGCCGTGAATTGCGGGGGGAAGGATTTGAACTACGCACGGATAAATGGGGGGCGATACGTGGTGGCAAGGGAATTTTTATTAGTGGGGATGTTCAACCAAGTGCCCAGGGCAAAACTCTTGATATGAACGCGGCTATTGCGCAATTACAAAGTGCTTTAGAATTAGTCACTGCATTAGCGCAAAGTGTCGCTGTGTCTGGTGCTCTTGATGCCGATCGTTCGTCACAACAAAAACTTAGTCTGGCCCTGAATCAGTTAAAAGAAGCGGGAATACTGGCATCAGCGCCAGCAGGAATCGCATTAACAACACCCAGAAATATTCAACTGTCGTCCGGGCACACATTGACGGCTACGGCTGGTGAAAATATTGATATGAGCATTTTCAAAAGGTTGACGGTTGCAGCAGGTGAAGCTATAAGCTTGTTTGCGCAAAAGATGGGCATTAAAATATTTGCAGCAAGAGGTATTGTAGATATACAAGCGCAAACAGATGCAATGCGCCTTCAGTCTGATAAAACGATGACTCTCAATAGTGTTAATAGTGAAATAATATTGAACGCTGCACAGGGTATAACATTAACCAGTACCGGCGGGGCATATATAAAAATAAAAAATGGTTCTGTAGAAATTGGTGCTCCAGGGAAAATCGATCTTAAAAGCGCCAATATTTTATGGGGAGGGGTATCTTCACTCGAAAAGGCGTTACAACCCATGATGGTAGAGGACCCGCAATTCAAATACCCCATGAATGAACGTTTTCAGGTATTAGATAAAAATACCGATCAACCTAAAGCATTAATACCATATCGCATAGAAACTGCGGATGGCGTGACGCTTAGAGGTATGACTGACGAAAATGGTTATACACAATGCCATTACGGAGTAGATCCTAAATCCATTAAATTGTTTTTTGAGTAAACAAGGAGGTGATTTTTATGAGTGAACATGACACTCCGGTTGCTGAAGGGACACTGAATAAAAAAGAAGGAAGTTCAGTTGTAGCACATCACGAATCAACATTGATTTATTTTAGTACCGAAAATGAAGAGCTAATTCTTCTTAACGAGAAAATAGCATCAGCTCTGGATGATCACGCCAGAAATCTTATGATGTTGGTGGATGAAGTTCATAAAGCAAATGAAATATATTCGGCGGCAATTGAAGCCTATGGAAAAGTTCTTTCGCATCCCGACAGAGCCGCTGAACTCACTTCGCTTGAAGCTAAGGTATCAGAAGCAGAACAAAAATTAGCAGATAAGAAAAAGGATTTACAGAAAACGCTAGGAGATTTTGAATCTAAAGGGGCTGGTTATAAAGAGGTAACAGAACTGATACCGATAAAAACTAAAAAAAATCAGGGAGGGCGTAACGGGATTGGTAGTCGTTATGTATATGTAAAAAAATCGTATATTGATAATTTTGGAACTGGAGATATACATCGGGTAAGTTTACGAGGACGAGATCGTACTACTGGAAAAGAAAGTATATTTGAACGTGACAATAATGGCAATATTAAAAGTATAAATACGCAAAAAATTAAAGAACAGTTAAAAAAACTAGAATCTAAAAGCAAAGGAATAAAATTTTTTGAAGTCAAAGATATTGGTAAAATAGACAAGACATTGTGTGACTGGGCAGATTCCTGGAACAGCAGTGTGGTGTTGGAAAAGGAAATTGGTCAGAATATTGATGTATCTGCTGGTGCACAATTTTTGCGTTTTACATCCAATACTGGTGCGTCAGGAGAGTGGGACCCTTATAAAGGAAAATTAACAATTAAAGGTGAACATAGCACCGTCCTTTCTGTAGCATCGGGTACAGCCAGTGCTAAATTTTACATACCCGATCGCATTGGCTGGTCTTTGAAAATGCTGCCACCTCCTGGAAAAACTAAAGTTCTCAATATGGGAATGTGGCGTATGTATCTTGAGACGTCACTTATCGGCTTTGCTGGAGCATCGGCCCAGGTTGAAGCTCAACTTCAGGTTACTACCATTGGGACAAAGCAGGTTATAATGGGAGATCGCGAAGGGCGCCTGCCTCGTTTCAGAGATCGACACTCTCCAACAGGTGCCGCGTTTCATCAGGCAAGAGAAAAAAATGAAGAAGGCGCGTCTGCAAGCGCAGAGATATTTGCCGGCGCGCGTGCTGAATTCAAGATGAAAGGGGGCGTTCAATGGTTACAACCTCTCGAGTTAACGGTGCACCAGGGAAAAAAAGGCGATGATGCGAAAGAAGCTGCAAAATTTGTCGACTTTTGCTCAATTTCAGAAGCATTTGTTGGAATGGTTGGGGCTGGTGCAGGGGGAAAATTTCAGTGCGATTTCATTAATGGACGCTTCTGTTTCAGTATCGCTGCCAGTCTGTGTTTAGGTGCAGGCGCCAAAGGTTCTTTTGAAGCAGAAGTTGACTACGACAAACTTTACGATTTTGGGTACTGGCTGGTTTATCAATTATATGGCCTTGATTATTCTTTTTTTGAGGTTATATCCAAAGAAGCATTCGGGGCTTTTACGAAGATTAGTGTGATTCTTCTTTCTGAAATAAAGAAAGAAGTTAAAGAAGAATTAAAAAATATGGCAATCACATTAAATGATATTGATGATTATTTTATTTCAGTTGTTTCTTCTTTTGAAGAAGGGGTTAATTCCTCACAAAAGAGAAACGACATTGCTCATAATATACTGTCAAAACCTAATCATTTAATAAAAACTACTCCTGAAGCGAAAGGTATCTTAATATATTTATTAACGCGACATAATCTTTATGATCATGTGGACTTGGATAATAGAGTCATGCTTGATATTTACCATGATCGCAAAGAAGCAATATTAACCATCTTAGATAGTATCCAAACACAACGTGAATGGTTCCAGGTATTTAGCCATTGTAACGCTGATGGGAGTGATTTGGCCGCTGGGAACTCAGCGTTAAAATACATGGTTGCCCAAAGAAAAATGAATGACCTGAAGGAGTTTTTGCAAGAAGGTCTCAACAAAGATAATGAGATGGATAAGATCTACCGGAGGTTAAAGGTCACACCTTCCTGGGGATACGCGCTCGCTATGAACAATACGGAATTTTACAAACTATACAGAATGGATAATGAATTCTATCCCAAATCCAGAATATTTAGTCCTGTAAGTGACAACAATATAATTGAAGTTTAAGGGGGTCGAAGATGAAAAAATTAGTGAAAATAGGTTTAATGATGCTGACAGTTGCAGCACTGATGTCATGCGACCAGCAGAATTCCTCGGTCATGCCAGCGAAAAAGAACAGTAATGACTTGTCAAAATTTGTTAATGAGATTAAGGCCGATCTAATCTTTGTACAGGGCGGGGAATTCCTTATGGGAGATTATGGTGAACAATACGGACCAGAAGGTTTACCCTACGATGGTAAACAAGACAGTAAGCCGTTACATAAAGTTCAACTCACCGCTTATTCAATCAGTAAGTTCAAAACCAGTAATAAACAGTATCAGTTATATTTGACCTACAACAATCAGTATAGGAGAACAGTCAATAAAGAAAACCCCGGTGCAAAAAAATGGGATGAATTAAATATGACGCCACAAACTCCGGCGCATGTAGACTGGAATGAGGCTCAACAATACTGTCAGTGGTTAGCGACAATAACAGATTTACCTTTTTCATTACCAACAGAAGCACAATGGGAATATGCGGCACGCAATAGGGGACAGTTTGTTATAGCTCCGACTAATGATGGAACTATAAAAGTCGACAAAAGCGGAAGGAATGTAGCTTCGGAAAAAGATAGTAAGGAATATGCAAAAGAAATGGGAACATCATTAGGAATATATTCTCCGTTGCCTGGCGATCTCTATCCACCAAACCCTTTAGGTATTTATGATATGGCCGGTAACGGCTGGGAATGGATGAAGGACTGGTATGACCCGGAATATTACAAACACTCACCAGTTAAAGATCCGCAGGGGCCAGACAATCCTGTCTATAAAGATTACAACGGGAATTATACAAAAGTTGTCCGCTCCCAGGATTTTTCCGGCCCCAGACGAGGCCTTACCATAACCCGGTATTTCTCAGACCCAAAAGACAGTGGCCACTTGCCGAGCGACAAAACGGTTCGTTGCGTCGTCAACAGCCCGAAACCGGTCTGATAATACCGGAACTATACACTAAAGTTAAATAAGGAAACAGTTATGAGGATTTTATACAGAACGGGGGGGATTCTGATTACCGTTTTGTCACTAATCTCTTGCGACCAGCAAAAGCAGTTGGTGCCACCCTCCCCAAAAAGCAGCGTTGAACTCTCTAAATTTGTAGGTGAGATTAAGGACGAGCTAATCTTTGTACAGGGTGGTGAATTTCTGATGGGAGATTATGGCGAAAAATACGGCCCGGAACATTTACCCTATGATGCAAATCAGCATAGTAAACCATTACATAAAGTCGAGCTGACAAGTTATTCAATAAGTAAGTTTAAAACCAGTAATAAACAGTATCAGTTTTATTTAACCTACAACAATCAGTATAGAAGAACAGTTAGTAAAGAAAATCCTAATTTAAAAAAATGGGATAAATTAAATATGACACCACAAACTCCGGCGCATGTAGACTGGAATGAGGCTCAACAATATTGCCAATGGCTATCGTTAATTACAAACTTACCTTTTTCCCTTCCAACCGAAGCACAATGGGAATTTGCGGCACGCAGTAGAGGACAGTTTATTATAGTACCGACTGATGATGGAACTATACAGATTAAGAACCGCGAGGGTGTGAATATTACCACTTCAGACGATCGCGAAAAATTCGCTCAAGAACAAGGCTCCGGTTTAGGTATCCTTTCTCCAATGCCGCGTGATGCGCGTCCGCCTAACCCCTTAGGTATATATGACATGGCCGGTAACGGCTGGGAATGGATGAAGGACTGGTATGACCCGGATTATTACAAACATTCACCACTGAAAGATCCACAGGGGCCAGACAATCCTGTCTATAAAGATTACAACGGGAATTATACAAAAGTTGTCCGCTCCCAGGATTTTTCCGGCCCCAGACGAGGCCTTACCATAACCCGGTATTTCTCAGATCCAAAAAACAGAGGCCACTTGCCGAGCGACAAAACGGTTCGTTGCGTAGTTAACAGCCCGAAACCGGTCAGATAATACCGGAACGACACACAAAAGTTAAATAAGGAAACAGTTATGAGGATTTTATACAGAACGGGGGGGATTCT
>NZ_KQ089854.1:1882535-2738284 GCF_001037565.1 Enterobacter sp. BWH52
ACAGTTATGAGGATTTTATACAGAACGGGGGGGATTCTTATTACCGTTTTGTCACTAATCTCCTGCGATCAGCAAAAGCAGTTGGTGCTACCCTCCCCAAAAAGCAGCGCTGAACTCTCTAAATTTGTGGGTGAGATTAAGGCCGAGCTTATCTTTGTACAGGGTGGTGAATTTCTGATGGGAGATTATGGCGAAAAATACGGCCCGGAACATTTACCCTATGATGCAAATCAGCATAGTAAACCATTACATAAAGTCGAGCTGACAAGTTATTCGATAAGTAAGTTTAAAACCAGTAACAAACAGTACCAGTTTTATTTGGCTTATAATAATTTAGCTGGAAGGAATGTTGATTTGAAAACCAGAAATGGACAGCGCTGGCGGGAAAAAAATATGACACCCGATACACCTGCTCATGTCGACTGGTATGAGGCGGAAAAATATTGTCGCTGGCTGTCTACTATTACTGAGTTACCTTTCTCATTACCAACAGAAGCGCAATGGGAATATGCAGCGCGTAGTCGTGGACAATTTGTAATTGTTCCAACCAATGACGGGACCATACGAATTGGAGAAGGAGATAAAAGCAATGTAGCTTCAGAAAAGGATAGCAAACTATATGCAAAAAAAATGGGCACGTCTTTGGGACTCTACTCTCCGTTGCCCGGTGATCTTTATCCACCAAACCCCTTAGGTATATATGACATGGCCGGTAATGGATGGGAGTGGGTAAAGGACTGGTATGATCCTGATTATTATAAATACTCATCAGTAAAAGACCCTCAGGGCCCTGAAAAACCAGTGTTTAAAGATAGTAACGGTAATTACACAAAAGTTATCCGCTCACAGGATTTTTCCGGACCAAGACGCGGCGCAACGATATTCCGCTTCGACTCAGACCCTGCTAATGAGGGATATCTCCCTGGCGACAAAACGGTTCGTTGCGTTGTCAACAGCCCGAAACCGGTCAGATAATACAAGGCATAACTCTCGGATTACGATGAGTCACCACCATAAGATTATTTTGCAAAGGTGTAGCTCATTGTTGTGTTAGTTTATATGGAGACGTATATGCAGTGTGTTATTCGTATCAATGGCAAAACAACACACGGTGATACTGTGCTTGAAGGTAGCTCTGGTGTGAAATTTATGGGCCTGGAAGTCTCTTGTCTTATGGATAAGGTATTTTGCCCTCTACATGGTGAAACATATATTATCGAAGGCGATGAAACTTCAAAGATCAATGGTAAGCCAATAGCTCTGCATGGTCATCGTTGCGGTTGTGGTTGCTCACTAATATCATCATTACCAAATGCAGGAAAACGTTAATTTATGCCTGTTGATCTAAAAAAAATCCCAGCAGAAGAACCTTTGCCAGTTGCTCCGGATAAATTCCGTTGGCTGCTTACGATTGTTCTGTGTGTGATTGCTGGCGCGGTTGTAGTGCTGGCTCTATGGCCTAAGCACCTTTCTACTCGTTCTGAATGGTTTTGGTTTTGTACGTTGATGCTGCCTTTATCCGTTGGATTTATGGGGTATATCATCCGGCTACGCCGCTATGAAAATGAACGAGATCGCGTGCTATGGTGGAACCACTTATATCAAAAACAATATGAAGAACAAATTTTACTGGGACAGAAGGCCGTTGGTGTGCTTGGAATGAGTTACGTCACACCAGTTGCCAGAAATAAACTTGCTGTCGCGCTTTTACAAGGCGGGAGTGGACTTCAGACGCACTATTCACCAGCCATTCAGTCGACGTTAACAACGGCATCAATAATTTTTCCATCAGTAACCTTATTCACTGAAGCAAATTATCAGACTCGACTGGAATCAATATTGGTAAGCGTCATCGGGCAATTGCACGCTGAACTGGTTCAGTTTACTGGTAACCTGTTCGTTCGTATTCATCATGATGGTGTGCTGAACGATGAGCACATCCTCACCATCTGGCGAAAGATTTTCCCAGCGTCATATGCTGTCAATGATATTACTGTTAGTACTGATAATAGTGGGCTGATGTGGCTTGATGGCTGGCTGGACAGGAGGGACGAGGCGCTTGTTCTTTCTGTTGAAATCAATTTATTTCTGCAAGCGCGTAACCAAGAGGCAGAGTCCGTATCAGCGCTGCTGCTGGCCTCTCCGGCATGGCTAACTTGTTATCGTGTAATGCCGCAAATGTGGATACATCGCCCGGTGGTGATCGCAAAAACGGAAGAGGATGTAGCGGATGTTGCACTTTGGGGAAAAATAACAACTGCGGTGCCCTGGTTCTTTTGGCGAGCTCAGGTAAAAGGTAGCGCACTGACTGCGGCTCTTCTTGCAATGGATAAATTGGCATTCTTGTCTGAAAAAAAAGGAGAGATGGTACTGGAGGATACTTTTGGCAGACCGGGGGCGGCGGTAGGAAATATCACGTTAATTTGCGCCTGCGAACATGCAGTGATTTCAGAGCAAACCCAGTGGCTGATGGTTGGTGATGAAACCACACAAATGGTGATTGTCCGTCCGGCTTAATCTTACGCAAAGGATAGTGATGTGAAAAAGAAAAAGCGCCTCAGTACATGGTTAATTATCCTGCTGATAGCGGTTGTGGGGGGATTTCTCATCTGGACTGAAAACCCTTTTGTTCATCAGTTTACCACTGAGAAGAAACTGACAACATCGCTGACAGTGGCAGGGATTTGTATTTTAATTCTGCTCTGCGACGATTTATTTCTCAGGTTGTGGAATTGGTTGATCTCAATAAGTTTTTTGCAGCGGCTGAGGGAATTGTCAGGTAAAAGTCTTCGGCACGAAGACAAACGACTAGTTGATAGGGAAAAATACAGAGAAACGTTAAAAAATATGCGTCTGTATTTGCGTCATAATTATGACCGCGCCTGGCCCCGCAAACTCCGAATCCTGCTTATAACCGGCAGCGCTTCAGATGTCGAACAACTCATCCCAAAACTCACCCAGGAATTCTGGCAGGAAGACCAGGGGACGCTGCTGCTGTGGGGCGGTGACCCGGCAGCACCGGCGGACACTGCCTGGCTTACCGCGCTGCGTAAACTGCGCCGCCGCCCAGTGGATGGCGTGGTGTGGGTGACCTCTGCGTTTGATCGCCTCGCAGGTTCAGATACTGAACTGGCAGCGCCGCTGACTCCTGAATCCATGGACGCCCTGGCACACGCCCTGAAGGGGCGGTATGACGCGCTGGGCTGGAAACTGCCGCTTTACGTCTGGTCGCTGCATCCGCGAGCTGGAGAGCAACTGGGGCGGATTACCCAGCCGGTGGGGTGTCAGCTGTCAGCGGCCTCTAAACCTGAAGCACTGGCCCGCCAGCTAAGCGACCTGATACCGGCCCTCACCGCGCAGGGCGTTCAGCAGATTTGCGACAAACCACAGCAGAGTTTTTTGCTCGCCCTGGCCGACCAGCTGACGCGCGAGCCGGAAACGCTGACCGGCCCCTTATCGGTATTGCTCAACCCGTACCGCCCGCTGCCGATGGCCGGTGTGGTGTTCAGTCCGGCCACGGACGGCGGCGTGCGCAGCGTTGCTCATCACTGGGGCAAAGACAACCGCTGGGATGCCATCCCGGCCTCGGCACAGGCCTTACCGGCAGGTCTGCGCCCGCGTAAACCCGGAATCAGCTGGACGCAGATGGCGGGCGTGAGCGTGGCGGCGCTGATGGTGCTCTGGGTTGTATCCATGGCTGTCTCCTTTGTCGCCAACCGTCACCTGGTGGCGACGGCGCAGGAGCAGGTTCAGCAGTCTGTGGCAGAGAAACAGCCGCTGAGCACGCGTCTGCACGCCCTGTCTGAACTCCAGAAAACTCTTGCCCGTTTACAGTACCGTGGACAACACGGCGTGCCCTGGTACGCACGCGGCGGCTTAAGCCAGAACGATGCCCTGCTGGCGGCGCTGTTTCCGCGTTATGGCGAAAGCGCCTTGCCCCTGCTGCGCGATGCGGCGGCGGAACATCTTGCAAAACAGCTACACGCCTTTGTACAGCTGCCGCCGGACAGCCCGTTACGTGAGCGCATGGCAAAACCGGTTTACGACCGGCTCAGGTTGTACCTGATGCTCTCGCGGCCGGAGAAAATGGATGCGGCCTGGTTTTCCGCCACGCTGATGCGCGAATGGCCACGGCGTGCTGGTGTGGCAAACGGCCTCTGGCAGGGCAGCGGCCCGGCACTGTACGCTTTTTATGCCACGAGCCTGGCGTCACACCCGCAGTGGCGCTTACATGCTGACGATATGCTGGTCAGCCAGACGCGTACGCTGCTGGTTCGCCAGATGGGGGTGCGAAACAGTGAATCCACCCTCTATCAGAAAATGCTCGCGCAGGTGGCGAACCAGTATGCCGATATGCGCCTGACGGACATGACCGGCGACACCGACGCCGCAAGCCTGTTCAGCACCGATGAGGTGGTGCCGGGAATGTTCACCCGTCAGGCGTGGGAGGAGGCGGTACAGCCTGCCATTGATAAGGTGGTGAATGAACGTCGCGAGGAGATGGACTGGGTGCTGAGCGACAGCAGACAGCCCGCCACGCAGCAGACCCCACCGGAAGACCTGAAGCAGCGGCTCACCGCACGTTACTTTGCCGACTTCAGTACCGCCTGGCTCGATTTTCTCAACAGTCTGCGCTGGCAACGGGCAGTGACCCTGTCCGACGCCATTGACCAGCTCACCCTGATGGCGGATGTGCGTCAGTCGCCGCTGGTGGCGCTGATGAACACCCTGAATATCCAGGGGCGAACCGGTGAGACCGGCGAGGCGATATCCGATTCGCTGGTAAATCGGCAAAAAATCTGCTCGGTGGCGATAAACAGCCGGCCATTGACCAGAGCGGCGGCCCGCGCGGCCCGCTGGAGGCGACCTTCGGCCCGGTACTGGCGCTGATTAACAGCCAGCAGAAAGGCGGCGGAAATACCGACCTGAGCCTCCAGACGTTTCTGACTCGGGTCACCCAGGTGCGCCTGCGGCTACAGCAGGTGACCAACGCCGCTGACCCGCAGGCCATGACCCGGCTGCTTGCGCAGACGGTGTTTCAGGGTAAGGCGGTGGATTTAACCGAGACCCGCGACTACGGCAGTCTGGTGGCAGCGGGACTCGGGCAGGAATGGAGTGGTTTCGGGCAGACGATGTTTGTGCGGCCTATGGAGCAGGCCTGGCAGCAGGTACTGACTCCGGCGGCTGAAAGCCTGAATGCACAGTGGCAGACCGCCGTGGTGGATGACTGGAACAACGTTTTTGGCGGGCGGTATCCGTTTAAGGATGTCAGCAGCGAGGTCTCACTGCCGTTGCTGGCCAGATACCTCAACGCTGATTCCGGACGTATCACCCGTTTTCTCCAGACCCGTCTTAACGGCGTGCTGCACAGGGAGGGGAGTCACTGGGTGCCGGACAGCATCAACGCTCAGGGGCTGACCTTCAATCCGGCCTTCCTCAGGGCGGTTGATACCCTGAGCCATATTTCCGATGTGGTGTTCACCCGCGGGGAGGCGGGGTTGTCCTTTGAACTGCGCCCGGGAACGGCGGATGGCATCATGGAGACGCGGCTGGTTATCGACAGCCAGAAGCTGACTTATATGAACCAGATGCCCGCCTGGAAGCGTTTTATCTGGCCTGCGGACACCGAAGCGCCGGGTGCGGCATTAAGCTGGATAAGCACCCAGGCCGGCACCCGGCAGTATGCGGATATGTCCGGGGCGTGGGGCTGGATAAGGCTGCTGGACAAGGCGTCAGTCAGCGCGTATCCCGGCACGGGCAGCAGTTACAGTCTCACGTGGCAGGCGCAGGATGGCAGACCGCTGAACTACACCCTGCGTACCGAGGCGGGGGAGGGCCCGCTGGCCCTGCTGAAGCTGCGAAACTTCAGCCTGCCGTTGCAGATATTCACCGTCAGCGAGCCCGCCGCTGACCCCCTGACCGATGACACCGACCCCACAGAGGAAACGTACTGATGGCATCCGTTCACACACTGATTACAGCCTGCCAGGCCGCGCCATCACGCTCACGCAGTGGGCACCAGAACTGCTGTTTGAGGTCAAAGCCTACCGCCTGAAGCTGCTCCGTATGAAGGGCCGGACGTAATGATACAGATAAAACACGCCTGAATCCGGAGATGGAACATCTGCTGGCGGGGCTGATTGCAACTGACGCTGCCAGAGTCACCGTGTAGTGCGGATAATTAAACAAACGTAACAAAAAAATCATTATCAGGGATATACAACAATCATGCATTTGATTATGAAAATAATATTGTCGGTTATATTTATTCAGCTTTCAGGCTGTACAGCAATTCTTTGGGGAGAAAACAGAGTTGCTGACACAAAGATAAAAGAACGTACTTTGATTTCAGACGAGGTTACCGCTGCGTTTTATTATGAAAATCTCTCTGCTTCGGCTATTCAGGGAAAGACACAGGTCAGGGTAGAAATACCTCGGGATGGTTTCGCTTTCAAGGGTGAAAAAAACATCTATATACTAACGAAAGGCGCGAAAGAGTTATTTGCCCTGGATAAATTATCCACACAGGTAGCGCTGGTTACCGGTTATGTGAAATTTGATGGTTTAAGGCTAAAACTGGATATGCCGCGTGGAAATGATCTTGTCATGCATTTTTCCGATGCGCTTGTACTGCAGGTTAATAAAAGCGACAGCAACCTTACCGCTCAGGATATTGATGACCTTAAAAAAATGGGGTTCTGGAATGAGGGTGGAAGGTATATTAAGCAAATACGCCTCGAAGGGGTAATTATTCCCAGAGATAAGAACGACAGTCTGTTTAATAATAGCGAGAAATTGGTTAAAAAACATAATGTGGAATTTTATTCTACAGAAGACTCAACTCACTTTCATCCTCTGCGACTGGCAACAAACATCGTGTTAACACTCTTCACGGCCGTTGCGGATATTGTATTTTTCCCTATAACACTGCGTGTATTAGGGCTCATCACCCATCCTCCTGTACATTAATAGCCGGAAAATTATGGAAGATTTAACCCTGCGTTATTTTGACGCTGAAATGCGCTACCTGCGCGAGGCGGCGAAAGAGTTCGCGCAGACGCACCCCGACCGGGCGGCAATGCTCGACCTCGACAAAGCCGGCACACCTGACCCGTATGTTGAACGGCTGTTTGAGGGCTTCGCCTTCTCCATGGGACGTCTGCGCGAAAAGATAGATGACGACCTGCCGGAGTTGACCGAAAGTCTGGTGAGTATGCTGTGGCCGCACTACCTGCGTACCATCCCGTCCCTGTCGGTGGTGGCACTGTCCCCGGATGTGCCGGCGATGAAAATGGCGGAAACGTTGTCCGCCGGGCTGGAAATCAGCTCCCGCCCGGTCGGTCCTAAAAACACCATCTGCCGCTACCGCACCACCCGGGATCTGACGCTGAATCCGCTCGCGGTGGAAAAGGTCATTATGACCACGGAGCCTGACGGGCGTTCGCTCCTGCGGGTGCGTTTTGCCTGTAGTACGCAGGCGGACTGGCCGCAGACGGACCTCCGGCATCTGCCGCTGTACCTGGGCGAAGATAGGGTGACGGGCAGCAGCCTGCACCTCTGGCTGACAAAACGCCAGGCGGCGCTGTACATTCGCCTGCCCGGGCAGACGGAGCGGATCGCACTGGACGGTTATTTCTCCCCGGGCGGTTTTGCTGAGGAAGATCGGCTGTGGCCAAAGGGCGACAGCGCCTTCAGCGGTTATCAGTTGCTGCTGGAGTATTTCACCTTCCGCGAAAAGTTTATGTTCGTCCATCTTAACGGGCTGGAAAATATCACGCTTCCGGCGGGTACGGCGTATTTCGATATCGAGGTGGTGTTCAGCCAGGTATGGCAGAGCGATTTACCGGTAACAGACAGCAGCCTGCGCCTGCACTGCGTGCCGGTAATTAACCTGTTCACCCTGGAAGCCGACCCGCTGATCATCAGCGGACTGGAGAGTGAATACCTGCTGCGCCCGAAACGTCTTCAGGACGGGCATACCGAGATTTACTCGGTGGACAGCGTCAACGGCTCCGGGCGTACCGGCGAAGCGCACTATGTGCCGTTCACCAGTTTTCGCCATCAGGGCGGCATGATGCGTCGTCATGCGCCGGAACGATATTACCACACCCGCGTGAAGCGGGGCGTCACCGGGATGCACGATACCTGGCTGATACTGGGCGGCCAGCAGTGGGAAGCTGACCGGATGCTGGAGCGGGAGACAGTCTCGCTGCGCATCACTGGCACCAACGGCCAGTTACCGCGCCGGGCGTTGCAGAGCACGCTGCTGGACCGCTGTGAACAGGTCTATGACACGCCCCTCACCGTGCGTAATCTCTGCAAGCCGACGCTGCCCGCATACCCGCCTGCGGAGGATCGTTTCCACTGGCGGGTGATGAGCCATCTGGGCTCCCGGTTTCTCAATATGATGAGCAGCGCTTTGGTGCTGCGCGGCACGCTCTCGCTCTATAACTGGCGGGACGACGAGCTGAACAACCGTCGCCTCGATGCCATCCTGGATGTCAGGCACCACCGCATTCAGCGCTTTGAGGACGGTTTTTTGCTGCGCGGGCTGGACGTGGAGGTGACGCTCGACAGTAATGGATTTACCGGAGAGGGCGATATCCACCTGTTTGGCGAACTGCTTAACCGTTTTTTCGCCCTGTATGCCGACATGAATCAGTTTAACCAGCTCACGCTGATTGTTCAGCCAGAAGGGAAATGTATCCGGTGGAAAGAGAATCACAGTCCGCGCCTGCCCGGCTGATGGCGCAGGTACGGCACCAGCTGCCGTATATGAATTTTTACCGCTTCTGCCAGCTGCTGGAACAGAGCCTGCCGGAGATGCCGGTGCCCGGCAGCGACTGGCGGGTGCGGCAGGAGCCAGTGCGTTTTCGCCCGCATCCGGGGATGGGGTTTCCGTCCGGTGAAATCCGGGGGATGGAAGACCCGGAACATCCGCACCTGCCGCCGTCGGTGCGCGTCACCTTTATGGGGCTGTACGGCGTGGAGTCGCCGCTGCCGACCCACTACACCGACGATATCGCTCAGCGACGGGAAGGGCACGACGCGACGCAGGATTTTCTGGATATTTTCAGTCACCGGCTGATTACCCAGTATTACCGCATCTGGCGTAAGTATTCGTACCCGGCCACCTTTAAGGCCGGCGGCGCTGACAACACGTCACAATACCTGCTGGGCCTGGCGGGGCTGGGGATACCCGGCTGCGCTCAGGCAGCCGGTACGCCGCTGTCGCGATTTCTGGCGCTGCTGCCGGTGATGATGCTGCCGGGACGGACGGCGGAGGGAATGGGGGCGCTGGTGCGGCTGCTGGCACCGGATACGCGCACGCAGGTTTATCACCATGACCGCTGCCGTATCCCGCTGAAGCAGCCGGTTGCGATGAGTACATGCCAGCCGGTCAGCCTGAAGCACCGGCCGGTGATGGGCACGCATGCCACGGATGTGAACGGCCAGGTGCTGTTGCGCCTGAGCACGGACAACCCGGAAGAGATCCGGGGCTGGCTGCCGGGCGGTGACCTGCACGCTGACCTGATGGCGCTGCTGCACGTGTGGCTGGGCGCGCACCTGGATGTACGTATGCAGTTATGCGTTGCCCGGCATTTGCTGCCGGATGCGCGGCTGTCCTGCAATGCGGAACAGATCGCGCAGGTCGGGCGCACGGCAGTGCTGCGTCCCCTTAATCCGCAACAGAACAGAAACGACATTATCACCATTCACCCTGGACGCTTTCAGCGCGTCCGGGAAAACATTCAGCGAAGGAAAAACGATGAAGATGGCGATTACCGCTGGTAAAGCGCTGGCAATCACTCTGGCGACCCTTTTAACCGGCTGCGGTCTGACGCAGAAAGTGACGGATGGCACCGTCGCCGTCACGAAGTCCATTTTTTACAGACAGGTGAAAACCCTTCACCTGGATATTCAGGCGCGCGAAGGGGTGAACAACAACGCGAAGGGGGCATCGCTGGCAACGGTGGTGCGAATTTACCAGCTTAAAGAGCGTAAGGCGTTTGACAGTACTGATTATCCGTCGCTGTTCGCCAGTGACACTCAGGCCATTAAAGCCGATCTTGTGGCGGAAAAGGATATCCGCCTGCGCCCTGGCGAATCGGTGACGCTGGATATGCCGATGGAAGAGAGCGCGCAGGTTGTGGCGGTGGCGGGGATGTTTATGGCACCGGACCAGGTAAATGATACCTGGCGTATTACCCTGACCCGTGACGACCTTGACCCGGATAAGGCGCGGGTTATCGAAGTCAGTAATAATCGTCTGACGCTGAAACCGCTGGAGGGGGAATGATGCCGCGTCCGTCTCTGTATGACATGCTGTACGGTAACTTCGCCGGCGGGCTTGACCTGCACAGTGTCAGTGAGGAGAACCAGCTGATTTTATCAGTACTCGATAACATGCAGCGCATCCTCAACTGCCGCGCCGGTACGCTGGCTCACCTGCCGGACTACGGTCTGCCGGATATGACAAAAATCCTCCAGGGAATGCCCGGGACCGCCCACCAGCTGATTACCACACTGTCGGCTGTGTTGCTGAAATACGAGCCGCGCCTGAGCCGGATTAATGTGGTGATGCAGGAACAGATTCAGCCCGGTGAACTCCGCTACGCCATTGATGCGGAGCTGAAGGGGGTGGGGCTGGTGCGCTACGGCACGGAGTTTATGCCCGAGGGCAGGGTATTAATCCGTCATCTGAAACAACAGCAGTATCTGGATAATACAGCCCGATTGTGAGCCAATTTTGAAATTCAGCACGTAAAACCACCCCACATCTTTTACCGACATCGCGAGGATGCATATTGCAGAGTTTCGCCTGCGAAAATAACCACTTCATGAAAATTGGGCGAGCAGGCAACATGAACGACCAGATATTTATTTTACCCTGGTCAGAAAAGATACATTAAAGAGTTACTTTTCAATGAGTTATTGTAGAGCTTGTGCTGTAGCGGGTACTGAAATATTAATAATTGATTTCTTCGCCATGAGTCATTGCATTTTATCTGGCGAAAAGGTCAATGGCTGAGGGGATACCCTGAGTATGATGACGTCAATCATGGATACAGATATGAAAATGAGAATTCTCCTTCTTACGGTCAGTGTACTTTTTAACATGCAGGCTGGTGCCGCCCGTGGAAGACAGCCCTGCTCTGGCTCAAAAGGTGGCATAGCACACTGTACATCGGATGGTCGTTTTGTCTGCAATGACGGAAGTCTGAGCCAGTCGAAGCGATTCTGTTCAGGTTATGGTGCCTCCGAACTGCCCCGGCAGGTAAAACCCTCCCCCTCCGCCAGGAAAGCGCAGACGAAAAAGAGAATAGCCGTGAAAGGCCAGGAGCAGCGTGTTGTAGAAAACAATGCGCAGTTCGATACACAACCGCGGCAACCTACATGCGCCCCTCTCTATATGGCCAACAAGCCCGGATTCACCCATTTACCCATTTGTTCAGGTAATCAGTATTAATCCGCCAGTGTAAACGTTCTTTGTCTGTTATTCGAACTGATAAGACGCTTGCAGTTGGAAACCCACCTGAACGCGCTGGGCGACCTGTTACAGCGTCTGGCAGTAAAGCACGCCGTTCGCACCTTCCGGATACGTGGCGAACTTACTGCATGGCAGGCGTTTATGTTTTCTGCATGAGTGATAAAAGGGAGGGAAAATCATGACCTGGGCTGAAGAGTTTTGTCGTTCCTGAAATGTGAACACTGGCAGATGGATGCGCACACATCGCTCAAAAATCGATCTTTTTCAGGCGGATACTGAGATCAGAAAAGCATATGACCTTGAACAGTAACCACAGCGACTGGAGGGATATGCTAATGAAGCGACAAGATATAAACGCATTAAAGAATTTTGATTTTCTGGCACGCAGTTTTGCCCGTATGTACGCCCTGGGCCAGCCAGTTGATATCGATGCCGTGACCGGCAATATGAGTAATAAACAGCAGGCATGGTTCCGGGAGCGATATGACCACTACCGAAAGCAGGCTGAGCGGGCGAGAGTTATAGAACTGCGATGATGTAACGAACAATGGGCTTAACGGCCCGTTGCTTTTTTAGGTTCCAGCTACATTTTTGCAGGCTCCTGAGGTTGAAATATTTTGCGGTAACCACATATAGAAAGCGGGTAAGGAACACCTGCCCATAAGACATGAACTTTTTGAATATTCTTTTTTACTGTTCAGGAGGTACATGATGACTCTCAGAACCTTTCCCGTGTTGAACGATCTCTCCGACTCTCTGTTTGCGGACCGTTTTAACCGTATCGATCGCCTTTTTAGCCAGCTAACCGGCAGTACGCCGTTGCCCTCCACGCCTTCTTACAATATCCGGCGGCTGGGCGATAACCGCTATGAACTGACGCTCAGCGTGCCGGGCTGGAAAGAGAGCGAACTGGAAATTGAAACCGTTGGCGGTCAGCTGAATATCAGCGGTAAACGTGAAGAGGAGAAAACCGAAAACGGCGAAGAAGGGTGGATCCATCGGGGTATCAGCCGCAGCGACTTCCGGGCCAGCTATAGTCTGCCGGAGCATGTGAAAGTGACCGGCGCTTCGCTGGAAAACGGCTTACTGGCAATTGAATTACACCAGGATATCCCGGAAGAAGAGAAACCGCAGCGCATCGCCATCAACAACAACCCGGCGATTGAACATAAGCCGTAATCGTTGACTGACGTTGTTTTCACGCCCGGCAAACGCCGGGCGTTTTGCTAACCTGATGGGGCTTATGCCATTCCGCTTTTCCCGGTACGCGCGGGCTGGAGGTCACTTTCGATGTGCTTAAAAGGTTTGCTGCCTCTGCATGAGGCTGAACGGGAATGAAATGTGAGAGAAAACAGATTGGTGCGTCTGAATGGACTCGAACCATCGACCCCCACCATGTCAAGGTGGTGCTCTAACCAACTGAGCTACAGACGCAAGATGGTGCGTTCAATTGGACTCGAACCAACGACCCCCACCATGTCAAGGTGGTGCTCTAACCAACTGAGCTATGAACGCATTGTGTTGTCGGTGACAACGGGGACGAATATTAGCGGCACAGCACCAAGGTGGCAAGAGGGAAAATGCATTTTTCTCTCTGATTTCACGCGATTGCTTCATTACCGCGCAAAGTGAAGAGAAAGTAGCCGCCAGCCGGCGGCTACAGGGTCATTAACGTGCAGCGCGCTGCAAAATAACCGTAGAGGGCTGACGTTGCAGGAAACGCATGCGCAGCATCATCATAATGGCCGCAGACGTTAAGCCGATGATAAAGCCCATCCAGAATCCGGCTGGCCCCATGCGATCCACCACCAGATCCGTGAGCGCCAGAATGTAACCACTCGGCAGGCCCAGCACCCAGTAGGCAATAAAGGTGATAAAGAAGATGGAACGCGTATCTTTATACCCACGCAGCACGCCGCTGCCAATGACCTGGATGGAGTCAGAGATCTGATAAATGGCCGCCAGCAGCATCAGGTGCGAGGCCAGAGTTACTACCTCCGGGTTGTCGTTATAGAGCAGGGCAATTTGCTCACGCAACAGCACGGTAAAGAGGGCGGTACAGACCGCCATGCAGACGCCGACGCCCAGCCCGGTGCGGGCAGCCGTTTGCGCATCCAGCGTAGAACCTTGCCCCAGACGGAAGCCCACGCGAATCGTCACCGCAGCCGCCAGCGACATCGGCAGAACAAACATCAAAGAGCTGAAGTTCAGCGCGATCTGGTGGCCTGCCACATCAATAATCCCTAACGGCGAGACCAGCAGGGCGACGACGGCAAACAGCGTCACTTCAAAGAACAGCGCCAGCGCTATGGGCAGACCCAGCTGTGTCAGGCGGGTCAACATCGACCAGTCAGGCGTGCTAAAGGCGGTGTCGTTGCGAATGTCGCGCATGGATCGCGCATGCTTAATGTAGGTGAGCATGCTTCCGAACATCACCCAGTACACCGCTGCCGTCGCCACGCCGCAGCCCACGCCGCCGAGTTCCGGCATGCCAAAATGACCGTAAATGAAGATATAGTTCACGGGAATGTTCACCAGCAAGCCGATAAAGCCCATCACCATGCCCGGCTTGGTTTTTGCCAGCCCTTCACACTGGTTACGTGCCACCTGGAAGAACAGATAGCCGGGCGCGCCCCAGAGCAGGGCGCGCAGATAACCGACCGCCTTATCCGCCAGCGCCGGGTCGATATTATGCATGGCGCGAATAATATACCCGGCGTTCCACAGGACGATCATAATCAGGACGGAGACGAACCCGGCCAGCCAGAAGCCCTGGCGCACCTGATGGGCCACGCGGTCACGTCGACCGGAGCCGTTAAGCTGTGCGATGACGGGCGTTAGCGCCAGCAGCAGGCCGTGACCAAACAGAATGGCCGGGAGCCAGATTGAGGTTCCGATCGCCACGGCGGCCATATCGGTGGCGCTGTAACCACCGGCCATTACCGTATCCACAAATCCCATTGCGGTTTGGGCTACCTGCGCGACGATCACCGGTATTGCCAGTGCCAATAACTGACGCGCTTCGATCATATACTTCTGCACGTGAACACCTTTGTATTGTAGTTATTTGAGAGACTAAAAAGGCCGCCGTTACTGGCAGCAAGAAGAAAAAACAGAGGGATGCCAGCTATTGTAGCGGGGTTTAACTAATTATCTAGTGAAAAAATCGCCAGAAATTGCGCATCACTGGCAACCTGTTTTTTCAACTGTTATTGTGGTGGGATTATACGGTGTCATCGCCGTTCGGAATGAACAGGAGCTGTAAGCATGTTTACTGGTATTGTGCAGGGCACTGCCAAAGTGGTGTCCATTGATGAAAAACCGAATTTCCGCACTCACGTGGTTGAGCTGCCTGAATATATGCTCGACGGCATTGAAACCGGGGCGTCGATAGCGCATAACGGCTGCTGCCTGACGGTGACCGAAATTAACGGTAATCAGATTAGCTTTGATTTAATGAAAGAGACGCTGCGCATCACTAACCTGGGTGAGCTGGAGGTGGGCGATATCATCAACGTTGAACGAGCGGCGAAATTCAGCGATGAGATTGGTGGGCATCTGATGTCGGGCCATATTATGACCACCGCAAAAGTGGCGAAAATCGTGACCTCGGAAAATAACCGTCAAATCTGGTTCAAGGTGCAGGATCCGTCATTAATGAAATACATCCTTTATAAAGGATTTATTGGCATCGATGGGATTAGTCTGACCGTCGGTGAAGTGACGCCTACGCGTTTTTGCGTGCATTTAATTCCTGAAACGCTGCAACGTACTACGCTTGGCGCAAAAAAATTGGGGCAGCGCGTAAATATCGAAATTGATCCCCAGACCCAGGCGGTCGTGGATACCGTTGAGCGCGTGCTGGCGGCGAAAGAGGCGGCGATAATAAAGACCGTGGAAGAAGAATAAAAAATAACCCCGGGTAACCGGGGTTATTTTTTCAGCGAGCCACCCGCAAGCCGTGCTCAATCCCACGACTAAACACCACCTGCCACAGCTGTATATCCCGCGCACGGAACGCGCCCGCACAGGCATTCAGATAATAGCTAAACATCCGTTTGAATCGTTCCGAATAGTTGTCGGCGATTTCAGGCCATGCAGCCTGGAAACGTTCATGCCAGGCCATCAGGGTCGTGTCGTAATCTGCGCCGAAGTTATGCCAGTCTTCCACAATAAAATGAGGTTCGCTGGCGTTCGCAATCTGGCGAACAGAGGGTAAACAGCCATTCGGGAAGATATATTTGTTGATCCAGGGGTCCACATTGTTATCGGTGCGCTTAGAGCCGATGGTGTGTAGCAGGAAAATTCCGTCAGGCTTCAGGTTACGATCGGCGACCTCAAAGTAGGTCTTGTAGTTCTTCGGCCCCACGTGCTCGAACATACCTACGGAAACAATACGATCGAACTGCTCATTCAGGTCGCGGTAGTCCTGAAGCCGAATATCAACATCCAGTCCCAGACAGCGTTCCTGCGCCATCTTCTGCTGTTCAGCCGAAATCGTGACGCCGACTACGCTGACGCCGTAATTTTTCGCCATAAACCAGGCAAGACCACCCCAGCCACAGCCGATGTCCAACACACGCATACCGGGCTGTAACTGCAATTTATCGCAGATCAGTTGCAGCTTATCCTGCTGCGCCTCTTCCAGGGTCGTCGCTTTTTTCCAGTATCCGCAGGAGTACTGCATTAAAGGATCGAGCATACGGCTGAACAAATCGTTGCCAAGGTCGTAATGCTCTTTACCGACGATCCATGCCCGTTTTTTACTTTGCAGATTGAACAGGCGGGCGGAGGCGATACGTAAGGTATCTTTGAAATGACGAGGGAGCTGTTTTTCAAGACCGGCGCGTAATACGCTGGAGAAGAACATATCCAGCCGCTCACACTCCCACCAGCCGTCCATATAGCTTTCACCCAGCCCTAACGATCCCTCCTGTAACACGCGTTTGAAAAAATCGGGATGCTTTATCTGGGGATCGGAGGGGGATGAGCCATTAATCGTAATGCCCGCACGTCCCAACAGTTCACTGACGATCCGGGACCAGTTATCGTCCGGAACGCTGACTTCTTCTATACACGATGAACTCATAGCTTCTCCATCACCTTGCTGTGATCAGAACCTTAAAACAGCGTAGACGCTTTTTTGGTTTGTGAGAAATCTCACGGTAAATGCCCGCGAGGCTAATATCCGACGTAGAACAGAGGAAGGGAGATAACCCTTGCCGAAATGCCTTCCATGGTAAAACGGGAGCGCTCCGGCTCCCGTTAACACTTAATATTTATCGTATTTAATCGAACCAAATTCAGTATAGGCCGCAAAATTTGGTGATTCAACAGAAAATTGTTAGCTACCTAATCACTGGTTTTTAACATAGTTTCCCGCGCAATCAGGCGTGCGACGTTTCGGTTTGTGCATTGTCATTCTGCTCGCGAAGCGCGGAGGACTGCATGCGATAACCCAATCCCGCCAGCGCAACGGTGATCAGCATCACGCTGGTAGTGGTGAGCAGCGGGGTTGCAATCAACGCAGAGACCACGAGACTTGCCAGGAAGCACAGGCCAAGTTGCAGGGTATTTTGCAGCGCGGCAGCGCGGCCTGTCGCCTGCGGAAATGGACGCAACGCCTGGGCTACAACGATAGGGTAGATGGCCCCGTTAGCGATCGCCATGACGCAGAACGGAATCAAAATTTCTGCAAGCCCGGCGCCGGGAATAAAGCCGACAGCCCAGGTCGCAATCACGCTTAGCGCATACAGCACCAGCAGCCAGGGCAGCATCTGTTGGCCTTCCCATTTTTGCAGCGCGGCGCGACAGCCATAGCCACCCACCAGGAAGGCGATGGTCTGTGGTACATAGCTCAGGCCGATAGCCGCCGGGCTGTAGCCCATGTCATGCAGAATGAACGGCGAACCGGTCAGCCAGGCAAAGAAGCTGGCAGAGCAGGCGGCATAAATCAGCACGTTACCGCGATAGGCTTTCGACCGCAGTAAAGAGGTAAAGGTGATGGGCTTCGCGTCCGGATGCGTCTCTTTTTTATGCGCCGGTTTAAGCCCGAACGCGGGCAGCATCAGGACCAGCGTAATAGCAAAGAGCGTGGCGAAAATGGCCTGCCAGTCGAAATGCGCCAGGATCCAGCTTCCCAGTAACGGGGCAAGCGCCGGCGACAGGCCGACCAGGGGCATAATGGTGGCGAATATACGGTTAGTGCGCGAGGCGGGGTAGTAATCGGTTACCAGCGCCTGCCAGGTCACCGCAGCGGCACAGACACCGACCGCCTGAATAAAGCGCAGCGCCAGCAGCCAGGCGGCATCGCGGACCCACAGCATGCCCAGACAGCCTGCGGCAAAAATCGCCAGCCCCAACAACAGGACGGGTTTACGGCCAAAACGATCCGAGAGCGGCCCCCACAGCAATTGCGCAAAAGCAAAACCGGCCAGGAACAAACTCAAACTGGCGCTGATGGCGGCGGCAGGGGTTTGCAAATCTTCCTGCATCGCGGCGAACGCGGGCAGATACATATCGGTCGCCAAAAAGCCCAGCACGCTTAAGCCGCCGAGCCAGACTAAAAATCCTTTCCTGGGTTGCACTTTTTTTCTCCTGAGGAGGCAGGTGTACGTTGGCGCAGAGTGTAGGGAGTGCAAAGCGGCTTGTGAAACGCTAATATTTGGCGGGTGCATTCAAAAAATTTGCAGGCTAAAGATGTGGTCAGATTATTCCCTTGAAGTGGTTGATGCCGTGGCGCGTAACGGCAGCTTTACCGGCGCCGCCCAGGAGCTGCATCGCGTTCCCTCGGCGATCAGTTACACGGTGCGTCAGCTGGAAGCGTGGCTGGCGGTGCCGCTGTTCGAGCGGCGTCATCGCGACGTGGAGCTCACGCCTGCCGGAGCGTGGTTTTTGAAGGAAGGGCGGTCTGTCATCAAAAAAATGCAGATCACCCGTGAGCAGTGCCAGCAGATCGCCAACGGCTGGCGCGGGCATCTCGCTATCGCGGTGGATAACATTGTTAAGCCGGAGCGGACCCGGCAGATGATCGTCGATTTCTATCGTCATTTTTCCGACGTCGAACTGCGTGTTTCGCAGGAAGTGTTCAACGGCGTCTGGGATGCGCTGGCGGACGGCAGGGCGGAGATGGCGATTGGTGCAACCCAGGCGATCCCGGTTGGTGGGCGCTACGCGTTTCGCGACATGGGCATGCTGAGCTGGACCTGCGTGGTCGCGCGCGATCACCCGCTGGCAGCGCTGGAAGGGCCGCTGAGCGATGACACATTACGCAACTGGCCCTCGCTGGTGCTGGAAGATACCTCCCGCTCGCTGCCCAAGCGCATTACCTGGTTGCTGGATAATCAGCGCCGCGTGGTCGCGCCGGACTGGGAGTCGTCAGCCACCTGTCTGAGCGCGGGGCTGTGCGTTGGCATGGTGCCGGTGCATTTTGCGCGCCCGCGCATCGACGCGGGAGAGTGGGTGGCTCTGACGCTGGAAAACCCCTTCCCGGATGCCGCATGCTGCCTGACGTGGCAGCAAAACGACGTCTCGCCCGCCATGGCCTGGCTGCTGGATTATCTGGGAGACAGCGAAACGCTGAACCGGGAGTGGTTGCGGGAACCAGCATAGCTGGCCCCGGAAAGTGATTAACGACGGTAGTCGCGGAACGGACCGTCCGCAACGGAACGGCGTTCTATCAGGCGCGGGTGAACTTCAATGGACTGGGACTGTTCACGCTTGTTGACGATCCTGTCCAGCAGCATGTTGAAGGCCGTTTCACCCAGCGAATCTTTCGGCTGGTGAATGGTGGTCAGCGCCGGGGTAAAGAAGCGGGCGTTGCGCACGTTGTCATAGCCGATCACCGAGATATCCTGGGGGACGCGCAGGCCGAGTTCATCTGCCGCGCATAGCGCGCCCATCGCCATGATGTCGCCGCCGCAGAACACCGCGGTAGGGTGATGCGGCTGGGAGACGATCTGCTGCATGGCGCGATAGCCTGACTCCGGCTCGAAGTCGCCCTGAACAATCCAGTTTTCCGGCACGGTGATCAGCGCCTCTTCCATCGCTTTCATGAAACCGGCCAGACGGCCAGCACCGGTGTTACGCTCCAGAGGACCCGGGATCACGCCAATTTCACGATGACCGCGTTCTACCAGATAACGCCCCGCCATGTAGCCGCCTTCAAAGGCGTTATCAATAACGGAGTCGGTGAAGTCTGCGCGCGCCTCGCCCCAGTCCATGACTACCATCGGAATGTGGCGATACTCTTCCAACATGGAAAGGACCGACTCAGGGTATTCAGAACACATTACCAGCAGGCCGTCGACGCGCTTTTGCGCCATCATTGACAGGTAAGCGCGCTGTTTTTCAATGTTGTTCCACGCATTGCCCAGAATCAGGGTATAGCCTTTCTGGAAGCAGTTTTTTTCAACGGCTTCGATGATTTCAGCAAAATAGGCCGCTTCACTGCTGGTGGCCAGCAGGCCAATCGATTTGGTGTGATTAACCTTCAGGCTGCGGGCGACGGCACTTGGCGAGTAGTGCAGTTCTTTGATTGCCGCCCAGACGGCATTACGCGTCTCTTCAGCGACGAAACGCGTTTTGTTAATAACATGTGATACGGTTGTAGTGGAAACGTTTGCGCGTTTTGCTACGTCTTTAATTGTTGCCATTAAATGTCACTCCAGACCATACCCTAAACACCTGAAAAAATTGAAGGTAAACGTTTGCCTTCTCTCACCCTTATTACGCAAACATGAGTTGCGACACGCCGGGAAAACGACACAGGACGTCAGGAGGGGGTCAGTGGCCGGTACGCTAATAAATTTAGCGTGGAATTTTGTCCTATCTTGATGAAAAGGGGAAGAGGTAAAGTGGATATCCGTTTAAATCCTGGAAGATTTTTGACCTGAACTGTGTAAAAATGAGCAAGCTCACTTTTCGTAGGGTGAATAAAAGGAGAAAAATTGATGAGTACCGATCTGAAGTTTTCGCTGTTTACCACCATTGTTGTTCTTGCTCTGATTGTTGCCGGTGGTTTAACCGCTGCACTGCACTGATTCAGGCGGAGGGAGAACCTTCTCCCTCTCTTGCCGCTATTGTTACCTCTCCGGCAAAAATCTTTTGCCAAAATGTTAACTTCTCATTTTTTGTGATTGATGTCATGCTTTTGACTTCTTAGTTCTGTGCCGGGTTATGGCACGGTATCCGGAGTCTCTTCATGAAAATCAATTTTCCCCTGCTGGCCCTGGCGATTGGCGCCTTTGGGATTGGCACCACTGAATTCTCCCCGATGGGGTTATTGCCTGTTATCGCCCGGGGGGTGGACGTATCTATCCCTGCGGCCGGTATGTTAATTAGCGCCTACGCGATCGGCGTGATGGTGGGCGCGCCGCTCATGACGCTGCTGCTTTCGCACCGTGCGCGCCGCAACGCGCTGATTTTCCTGATGGCGATTTTCACTCTCGGCAATGTGTTTTCCGCGATTTCGCCCGATTACACCACTCTGATGCTTTCGCGCATTCTTACCAGCCTCAACCATGGCGCCTTCTTCGGACTGGGCTCGGTTGTTGCTGCCAGCGTGGTGCCAAAACATAAGCAGGCCAGCGCGGTAGCCACTATGTTTATGGGCCTCACCATCGCTAATATCGGCGGCGTTCCCGCCGCCACCTGGCTGGGAGAAGCCATCGGCTGGCGTATGTCTTTCCTCGCAACCGCCGGACTGGGCGTGGTCGCGATGGTTGCGCTGTTTTTCTCACTGCCGAAAGGAAGTGCTGGAGAACGTCCGGAAGTACGTAAAGAGCTGGCGGTGCTGATGCGTCCTCAGGTGTTGTCCGCGCTGCTCACCACGGTGCTGGGGGCCGGGGCGATGTTTACGCTCTACACCTATATCTCCCCGGTGCTGCACGACATAACCCACGCAACGCCACTCTTTGTTACCGCGATGCTGGTGCTGATTGGTGTCGGGTTCTCGATTGGCAACTATCTCGGCGGGAAATTTGCCGACCGCTCCGTGAGTGGGACGCTGAAAGGTTTTTTAACGCTGCTGATTGTCATCATGGTGGCGATTCCGTGGCTGGCGCGTAACGAAGTGGGTGCCGCGATTGCCATGGTGGTGTGGGGCGCCGCAACCTTTGCCGTGGTGCCACCGTTGCAGATGCGCGTAATGCGCGTTGCACACGAAGCGCCGGGGCTCTCTTCATCGGTGAATATCGGTGCGTTTAACCTGGGCAATGCGCTGGGGGCCGCAGCGGGCGGGGCGGTGATCTCCGGTGGTTTGGGTTACAGCTTTGTGCCGGTGATGGGGGCGATCATTGCCGCACTCGGCCTGCTGCTGGTGATAATGTCTGGTCGTAAACAGCCTCAAGCGGTGTGTACGGCGGAATAAACAAAAACGCAGAAGGGCTGCCCCTTCTGCGTGTCTCTTACGCGGCGAAGTTCTTCGCAACAAATTCCCAGTTAACCAGTGCCCAGAAGTGTTCCAGGTAGTTCGGGCGCGCATTACGGTAATCAATGTAATAGGCGTGTTCCCATACGTCCACGGTCATCAGCGGCGTGGCGCTGGTGGTCAGAGGGGTACCCGCATTAGAAGTGGAAACGATAGCCAGTTTGCCATCAGCCTCTTTTACCAGCCAGGTCCAGCCGGAGCCAAAGTTTTTAACGGCTGCGTCAGTAAACTTCGCTTTAAAATCCGCGAAACTGCCGAACGCGGCGTTAATCGCTGCCGCCAGCTCACCGTCAGGTTCTCCGCCTGCATTCGGGGCCAGGCAGTGCCAGTAGAAGGTGTGGTTCCACACCTGTGCGGCGTTGTTGAATACGCCGCCGTCTGAACTGCGCACGATCTCTTCCAGCGTTTTGCCTTCAAAATCGGTGCCCTTGATCAGGTTATTCAGGTTGGTGACATAGGTCTGGTGATGCTTGCCGTAATGGTACTCCAGGGTTTCCGCGGAAATATGCGGGGCCAGGGCGTCTTTTGCATACGGTAGTGCAGGTAATTCGAACGACATTGCTTCTCTCCTTATAGTTTTATACGTTACCAATAACCCTACAGACAACAAGGACAGGATAGCAAATTGAAAGGGTATGCAAAAGAGGAACTTACCCTGCCACAAGGGCGGCAGGGCAGGGGCTAGCGGATGGTTTTTGGCGTCATCACGCGGCGCGCACCCACATAGTGGCGCACCCAGTAATCTTCGCTGAGAGAGGTGATCTGAATGTCCTGACCGCTGCGCGGTGACTGGATAAATTTACCGTTACCCACATACACCCCAACGTGATCGGCCGTACCGCGTCCCTGGGTGCGGAAGAACACCAGGTCGCCATTTTGCAGTTCGCCACGGTTTACAGGGGCGGCGTCGCGCAGATGGTACATCTCATTGGCGGTGCGTGGAATGCGAAACTTCACCAGATCTTTATAGGCATAATAAACCAGCCCACTACAGTCAAAACCGGTGCGCGGAGAGGTGCCACCCCAGCGATACGGCTTACCTATTTGCCCCATCAGTTTGTTCATCGCCGTTTTTTGCGCTTTCTGCATGCGCGCTTTATGCACGTCAGCCAGCTTCGTCACTTTTGCGCATTTCGTTTTATGGCCTTTGCGCACGGTGCATTTTTCATTCACCAGGCTGGCGGTTGTGCGGGTGGTTTTGTGCGTGCCGGAGCGGAGAGTTTTGGTTTTACTGGAGGCGGTCTTTTTGGTCTGAGCGGTGATTTTCTTCTTAACTGTTTTGCTGGTGGTTTTTTTCTTACGTTCTGTGGATTTTGCCAGATGCGTTTTTTGTACAGCAGAATGCCGCGCCTGTTCAGAGGCGTTCGCCGCTGGCGTAAATGAGAGTGTGGTAAACAGTAAAGCACAGAGCGTCATCGAGATTTTAGTTATCCGCGCCACTGGGCAGTCCCCTGATAAATGCAGGCCACAATGCATACCCGCGTGAGATTTACAAAACCTGTCGATTCTAATCCATAAAATCAGAAGAAGTTAATAGCATTTTTCATTCAAAAATTATGTTTCGTTAGCAAGTGCAAAAAAATTCACCATTCTGACGCACTCCTGTTCGCTCCTTAAGCAAAACCGCACCCCGTCTGGCGATAAACGACATTAGCAATGCAACTTTATGCGATAAGCGATAAAATAATTAGACGTGACAAAAATGTTATTTTCCGATGTCGGCCTGACCCGCTACAATGTCAGACTGATGCCGTAACAGAAGTTAAAGGAAGCAAGACATGAGCACCACTATTGAAAAAATTCAGCGCCAGATCGCTGAAAACCCGATTCTCCTGTACATGAAAGGTTCTCCGAAGCTGCCAAGCTGCGGCTTCTCCGCGCAAGCGGTTCAGGCGCTGTCCGCCTGTGGTGAGCGTTTTGCTTACGTTGATATCCTGCAAAACCCGGACATTCGCGCTGAATTGCCAAAATACGCAAACTGGCCGACCTTCCCACAGCTGTGGGTTGATGGTGAACTGGTTGGCGGATGCGACATCCTGATTGAAATGTATCAGCGCGGCGAACTGCAACAGCTGATCAAAGAGACTGCGGCGAAGTATAAAACCGAAGAGCCGGACGCAGAATAAGTTTTCTGCGGATATAAAAAAGCGACCACATTATGTTGGTCGCTTTTTTTTTGTCCTGGGGGGCTGTTGATAACCCAACCTACGATTGAAGATCGGCCTCGTCGCCCATCGGCAGCGGCCAGCCGCCCAGACGTTTCCAGCGGTTGACGATCTCACAGAACAGCTCCGCCGTACGCTCGGTATCGTATAACGCGGAATGCGCCTGGGTACCGTCAAACGCAATACCCGCCGTGATGCAGGCTTTCGAGAGCACGGTTTGCCCCAGCGCCAGGCCGCTCAGCGCGGCGGTGTCGAAGGTCACAAACGGATGAAATGGATTACGCTTTAGCGAGGCGCGTTCGGCGGCAGCCATGGTGAAGCTGTGATCGAACGTAGCGTTGTGGGCTACCATGATGGCGCGGCTACAGTCATTCTCTTTCATGCCTTTGCGCACCATTTTGAATATGGCGTGCAGCGCCTCGTATTCGCTTACCGCCCCGCGCAGCGGGTTTGTCGGATCGATACCGTTAAAGGCCAGCGCCTCTGGCTGTAAGTTTGCCCCTTCAAAGGGTTCAACGTGGAAATGCAGCGTGGTGTCCGGTACAAGCCAGCCCTGTTCATCCATCTTCAGCGTGATGGCGGCAATCTCAAGCAGCGCATCGGTTTTAGCGTTAAATCCGGCTGTTTCTACATCAATGACAACGGGATAAAAACCACGAAAACGGTCGCACAGACCGGTAAATTGAGCGTTATCGGACATCAGGGTCTCTTACAAGGGGGAAAAAGCAGTGCGCATTATGGCAAATTTTGAGAGGGGATGCAGCAAAACAACGGGCGCATAGTGCGCCCTGAGGGATCAATTGCCCAGACCGCGACCAGCGTCTTTGGCTTCAATCAGTTCGATTTTATAACCGTCCGGATCTTCCACAAACGCAATGACGGTGGTACCGCCTTTAACCGGACCGGCTTCACGGGTGACGTTACCGCCATTGCTGCGGATACGTTCGCAGGCTTCGGCGGCGTTATCCACTTCCAGCGCGATGTGTCCGTAAGCCGTACCCAGCTCATAGCTGTCTACGCCCCAGTTGTAGGTCAGCTCGATGACCGCTTCATCAGATTCCGGGCCGTAACCGACAAACGCCAGAGAGTATTTATATTCCGGATTTTCGCTGGTGCGCAGCAGCTTCATGCCCAGAACGTTAGTGTAGAAATCGATGGAACGTTGCAGGTCGCCAACGCGCAGCATGGTGTGAAGTAGGCGCATAATTTCCTCATTAACCAGTGGAATGGATTATCTTTTTGAACAGAAACGATGTTTTAGTATAGCGGCGAAAGGTCGCCGCTATCAATGTACAAAGCGGGATTACAGTGAAGGGTAGTCGGTATAACCTTCCGCGCCGCCGCCATAGAAACTTTCAGGGCGCTGCGGGTTCAGTTCGGCTTTCTTCTGCAAACGGGCAACCAGATCCGGGTTAGCAATGTAGTCACGGCCAAAGGCCACGGCGTCGATCAGGCCTTTCCCGATCAGATCTTCAGCTTTCTCTGCCGTATACGCGCCCGCCCCGATAATCACGCCGTGGAAGCGCTCGCGCACTTTCTGGCGGAAGGCTTCACTATAAGGCTTGCCGCCTGCCCAGTCCGGCTCGGACATGTGCAGATAGGCGATACCGCGTTTCGCCAGCTCTTCAATCAGATACAGCGCGTCTGCTTCTTCGTTCGGACCGTTGTCGACGTTCTGGAAAGTACCGATCGGGGAGACACGAATACCAATGCGGTCTGCGCTCCACTCATTACAGACAGCATCCACCACTTCAAGCACCAGACGCGCGCGGTTTTCAACGCTGCCGCCGTACTGGTCGGTACGCTGGTTGGAAGAAGGGGACAGGAACTGATGCAGCAGGTAACCGTGCGCAGAGTGCAGCTCAACCAGGTCGAAGCCCGCTTCACGGGCGTTGGCGACGGCCTGACGGAAATCATTCACAATACCCGGGATCTCGTCCAGCTCCAGCGCGCGTGGCGTGGTGGTGTCAACGCGGATCGCATTACCGTTTTCATCGCGCAGGGAAGTGCGGGTATTGGCGTTCAGGGCAGAAGCAGAAACCGGCGCCTGACTGCCAGGCTGGATGCTGCTGTGTGAGATACGTCCGGTGTGCCACAGCTGAACCGCAATACGGCCATCTTCAGCATGAACACCTGCGGTGATTTTTTTCCACGCGGCGATCTGTTCTGGGCTGTGCAGACCCGGCGCACCGGCGTAGCCTTTTGCCTGGGCAGAAATCTGCGTGGCTTCGGAAATAATCAGGCCCGCGCTGGCGCGCTGACGATAATACTCACCCATCAATGGCGTTGGGATATCGCCCGGCTCGATGCTGCGCAGACGGGTGAGTGGGGCCATAAACACGCGGTTTGGGGCAGTAACGGCACCCACTTTCAGTGGGGTAAACAGCTTTTCAGCGGACATAATGGCTCCTGAGTAGACCAGTCGACTAGTAAAAGGGTAAATAAAAACGCCGGCTACACGCCTGGCGCGGTTATACAGTTTTTCACGTGCGCCAGCGCGCTTTCGAGCGGCACGGCGCTGCGAGACATTTTTGCTTGCAGGTTGGCGCCTAACCAGAGGGAATAGAGCACCTGTGCCTGCGTGAGCGGATCGCCGGAGAAGGAGAGCGTTTTTTCATTGCGCCCGCTCTCCAGCGCCTGAGCCAGCAGTGCAATCACGCCGCTGGCCCCTTTATCCATGGCGGTGCGCATATCTTCGGAGAGATCGCACACTTCGGCAGACAGTTTTACCGTCAGGCAGCCGCTGATGATGCCCTGCTGACAGAACTGCGTCAGCGTTTCCTGATAGTAGTTCAGAACACGATCCCGGTAGTCACCTTCACCGCTGGCGAAGTGGGCTGCCAGGCGCTGATGGTAGCTGGCGTAGTGCCGCTCCAGCATGGCAACGCCGAACGCCTCTTTGGAACGAAAATAGTGATAAAACGATCCCTTAGGTACTTCAGCGGTTTTTAACAACTCGCTAAGCCCCATCCCGGTAAACCCGCGATGCATGCAAAGGCGCTCGCCGGTAGCCAGCAAATGTTCTCGTGTATCGTGTTCAGTGTGTCTGCTCATGCCCTTACTCTAATAGACCGTTCGGTCTAATGCAAGCCCGCTTGGCGACGACACTGTGACAGAATATCCAGCTGCGGCTGATAAACCGCTGATTTCACGTCCATCATGCCCAGAACGGTGGCGAATAAATTGTCCTGTGAAACCGCCTCTTTTGCGGCATGGTCACGCAGGCAATCCGTGTTTACGCCGAAGTTTTTCGCATAATCCGGGGAGAGCCAGAACATAAAAGGAATATGCGTTTGCTGCTCCGGGGCCAGCATATACGGCGTACCGTGCAGGTAAATTCCGCTTTCGCCCAGCGATTCACCGTGATCGGAGAGGTAAATGAGCGCCGTGTTCATGTTGGCCTGCCGGGCTTTCAGTGCGTCGATGGTTCGGCTGACGACGCTGTCGGTATACAGAATCGTGTTGTCATAGGTATTGATCAGCGACTGATGATCGCAATCCTGAATTTCATTGGTATCGCAGGTTGGGGTGAACTTGCGGAAGCTGTCCGGGTAGCGTTTGTAATAGGCCGGACCGTGGCTGCCCATCAGGTGAATAACCAGAACCGTATCCTGCTTTATTCCATCCAGCACGTTGTCCAGGCGGTACAGGTTAACGTCGTCGATACAGGATTTGTCCTTACAGAACTGATCCAGTTTCCACTGGGTCATGTCCGTGTGCGGTACGCGGTCGCAGGCGCCTTTACATCCGCCGTCGTTGTCGCGCCACAGCAGGTTGAACCCGGCGTGGTTAAGCACATCAAGCAGACCTTCCTGATGATGGGCGAGGTCCGCGTCATATTTTTTCCGCGTCATGCCGGAGAACATGCAGGGGACGGAAACAGCGGTTTCCGTGCCACAGGAGGAGGCCCGCGGGAAGTTGATGACATCCTGCTTTTTCAGCTCGGGGTTGGTTTCACGCGGGTAACCATTTAACGAGTAGTTTGCAGCGCGGGAGGCTTCGCCCACCACCACAACCAGCACGGTTTTCTTGCGTTGGCTGGCAATCAGCGCGCCTTTATGAGCATCTTCGCCAATGCGGACCAGCGTCTGGTCGCCGGCAAACCAGCGCATTTTGCTGTATTTCACCACGGCGCTCACGTAATTCGCCGGGGTGACCATTTTTACGATGCTTTTGTTATTGCGGAACAGCGAAGCATAGTCTTTATAGAACACTGACGCGACCAGGATGATCACCAGCAGCGCACCCAGCATAGCGGCGAAGCGCGTCAGGAGGGCATACCACCATTTTCCGGTGCGAATGCGCGTCAGGGCTAACACAACAGATGGAACCAGACCCGCTACGACCAGCCACAGGATCATCTGCGGCGTCACCAGGGCTGTCGCTTCCTGAGAATTAGTCTCGAACACGTTCACAATCATGTTCTGATCGATAACCGCGCCATAGGTATACATAAACCAGGTCGCGGCGGCACATCCCAGGGTCAGGACAATCAGGAGCGGCTTACGAATATAGGGGATATTTAACAGGCTGAAGACAATCACCCAGCCGCAGAACAGTACCAGCGGCACGCTGGCAGCAAACAGGACATCGTGCAGATGCGCAGGCGCAATAATTGACCAGCTGCGCTGGATAAACAGTGCATTCAGTACGGTAAAGAAAAATGCACAGCCCAGAGTAAATTTTATATCGTTACAGTGTAACTTTTTTGCGAACCACATGATAAGCAGACCATTCGTTATATCAATGCGGCGAGTATAAGAAGGGAAGATTAGCGAAACCTTAATGTCCTGTTTGTGGCAGACATCCTTGCATGCAAGCCATTTAGGGTCTTCACTGTAGGGAATAATGACGTTCTGGAGGTAGGTGTGGCAGAGCAACTGGAATTTTTCCCTGTCCAGAGCCCGTGCCGGGGTATTTGCCAGGTTGATGAACGAGGATACTGTCGTGGCTGCATGCGCACGCGCGATGAACGTTTTAACTGGCAAAATTTCAGCGACGCGCAAAAGCAGGAGGTCTTACGGCTTTGCCGACAGCGTCTGCTGCGTAAAATTCGTGCAAACAAAGCGGTTGAACCCGAAGAACCTCAGCAACCTTCACTGTTTTAGCAGGGTAATTGCGTATACTGGTGACATGACTTCCTTGAGGAAAATGTTATGGTTCAGCGTATTACCCTTGCCCCACAGGGCCCGGAATTCTCCCGATTTGTTATGGGCTACTGGCGCCTCATGGACTGGAATATGTCTCCGGTCCAGCTGGCGGACTTTATAGAAGAGCATCTCGATCTCGGGATCACCACCGTCGATCATGCTGATATTTATGGCGGCTATCAGTGCGAGGCCGCCTTTGGCGAAGCGCTGAAGCGTGCGCCGGGGCTGCGTGAACGAATGGAGATTGTGACCAAATGCGGTATTGCCACCACAGCAAAACCGGAGCATGCGCTTGGACATTACATCACTGACAGCGCGCATATCGTTAAAAGCGCCGAGCAGTCACTGGTCAACCTGGCCACAGATCGTATCGACCTGCTGCTGATCCACCGTCCCGATCCGTTGATGGATGCGGATGAGGTCGCGGAAGCCTTTCTGATGCTGCACCAGAGCGGCAAAGTGCGCCATTTTGGCGTGTCTAACTTCACCCCGGCACAGTTTGCGCTATTGCAGTCTCGCCTGCCGTTTACGCTGGCGACGAATCAGGTGGAGATCTCGCCTGTTCATCAGCCGCTGCTGCTGGATGGCACGCTCGACCAACTGCAACAGCTGCGCATCCGTCCAATGGCATGGTCTTGCCTGGGAGGCGGCCGTCTGTTTAACGATGAGGCATTCCAGCCGCTGCGTAACGAGCTTGAAACGGTGGCGCGCGAACTGAATGCGGAGAGTATCGAGCAGGTGGTTTACGCCTGGATCCTGCGCCTGCCGTCTAAACCGCTGCCAATTATTGGCTCCGGCAAAATTGAGCGTGTCCGCGCTGCGCTTGTTGCTGAGGAGCTGGATATGACGCGTCAGCAGTGGTTCCGCATTCGTAAGGCGGCGCTGGGCTACGACGTACCCTGAGCACGCCTGAACCTGACTTTCCGGTGAAATCTGCGCCTCTGGTATAGACTTAAGGTGCAAAAAATAACCCGTGGAGGTCATATGAAGCGTTTTGCTCTGGCAATGGTCACGCTGGTTGTTTGCGCAGGGGCGCAGGCAGCCAGCGAGGACGTTGAAATGAATCTCGTCACTTCTCAGGGGGTAGGTCAGTCCATCGGGACGGTGAAAATCACCGAAACCGATAAAGGGCTGGAATTTGCTCCCGATCTCAAGGCTCTTCCACCCGGCGAACATGGTTTTCACGTTCATGCTAAAGGCAGCTGTCAACCCGCGATGAAAGAGGGGAAACCAACAGCTGCGGAAGCCGCAGGGGGGCATCTCGACCCGCAGAACTCCGGTAAGCATGAAGGCCCGGAAGGGATGGGGCACCTCGGCGATCTGCCGGTGCTGGTGGTAAATAACGATGGTAAAGCCACCGATCCGGTTGTGGCGCCACGACTCAAAAAGCTTGACGAGGTCAAAGGCAAGGCGCTGATGGTCCACGTGGGCGGCGATAACATGTCCGATCAACCTGAAGCGCTTGGCGGCGGCGGGGCGCGCTATGCCTGCGGGGTGATCTGATCGCCAATCGTTCCGGGTGGCGGCGCCTGTTCAAGCTGTGACAGGGAGCAGTGCAGCCGCCAGATAATGGATGCCAGATCGCGGGCCGCAGGCTGATGATGGTGCGCCAGCGTGTCGCAAATACGCTGAAGCTCGGCGAGCGTGACGCTCAGGGGGCGCTGCTGCACCCCGCGCTCGCTCATAACATCGCGGAGCATAGAAATACAGTTATCACGGACCTGCGACAGCGGATCGGAACGCGTCTCCCAGGCGCGCAACTGCCACACCACGTGCGAACAGTTTAGCAGCACCACGCCCCAGCGCAGTAGCCAGCGACGGGAGAGTGAATCCTGGCTGTTGTTCAGCTGGCTGACATGATGGTAAACCAGCGATTCATACTCGCTTTCGCGCAGATGCGGCCTGCGGCTCAGCTGATCGACAAAACCCCTGCGCAACTCCCGAATATGCCTGCGGCTTTTACGCGCGTCCGAGCCCGGGCGTAGCACGGCGAAAGCCAGCCACGCCAGCCCCACGCCGAGGATCTTCGCCAGGTTGTCGTTGAGAAAATCAGCGTAATCGTAAACCGGTGGATTCGTTACAGAGATAAATGAGCCCATAAAAACAATTAACTGACCCCACAGACCGGCCAGTTTAGGCATTTGCAGTTTGAGCAACTGCATGGTGGTTAATAGCGGGAAGAGAAACAGCAGAAATTGCCAGAGGTCGGTTATCTGCACCATCAAACCAAATTTCACCACGAAGCTGAACAGCGACAGCAGCACCAGCGTACGCAGCAGAAGCGTCAGGGAGTTAAAGGGGGAAGCGGCGACGGAATAGAGCACGCAGCTGATTGCCGCAAGCGTCAGGGCCGCACTGCCCGCATCCCATTGCGTGGTGATGGCCCATGCGCCTACGGCCGTCAACGCGCAAAACGTACGAAAACCGCTCCACAGCGCCTCCATTGCGTCGGTATGCCGCGCCAGAGCAGGACTACCGGGAACGGAAAATTCGGTGACGGGCGTGGCATTCTCGACGGCTTTTAACCAGCGGCTGCTGCGCAGATACAGGCGGCAGAAATAGTTCAGACGCTGCCAGAAGGCGCGATGCCGGTAGTCATATTCATCCGCTGGGGCGAGCGGCGCGATAATGCGGGCCACGGTATAAATATCGGCATCCGAACGCGCAAGGGCAGCGAGCAGCGCCTCGATAATCTCCCGGGTATGGGCTGGCGGTGCAGGCCAGTTCAGCAACATCCGACGAAGGCTCGAGATCGCGCTCGTCATCCGCAATTGCTGGTGCAGTAAATAGTTCAGAAGCGTGTTCTGGCGACGAAAACGGTAGTGGCTCCAGAAAGCCTGGATGCGCAACAGGTTCATGGTCAGGATCTGGCCGATGACCTTTTCGTGCGCGAGGCGGATGTCATCGCTGCTGTCAGGCTGCCAGAGCAGGCTGGCATGTTCCAGCAAACGTGCGTGCATCGTTTTAAGGGCGGTGATAAGCGTAGTGCCATCTGAGGTACTGGGCAGGATCATCATCATGACGCCCCCGCACAGAATGCCGACCATCACTTCACACACGCGTGCCTGGGCGATATCCCACAGCTCGGTGGTATCCAGCACGTTGACGACCGGAAAGGCGATAATGGCCGCGGTGTAACCCGCCAGTTGAAACGCATAGGCAACGTTATTGGTAAAATGAGCGCAGGCCCAGGTACACAGCCCCAGCCATGCCGACATGCTTAACAAAAAGAGCCAGGGATCGTTCAGAGTATGGCCGGCAAGAAGCAGTGCGGCGGTTGCCCCCAGCAGGCTACCTGCCACGCGCCCGAGGCTTTTACTGATAACGCCCCCGACGGTAGGGAAGCTGACGACCGCCGCAGAGGTCATCGCCCAGTAAGGCTCATCCAGATTCAGATAATAGGCAACCGTAAGCGCAAGGCACATGGCGATGCCGTTACGCAGCGCGTAACGCCACTGCGGCCGTGTCGCTTTTATCCACGGCGTATTGCGCCAGGAGAGAGCTCCCAGGTTCATCATCGCGATCCGATGGCGACGGTGCAGGTTGTGCCAGAGACCAGGGTAATGTCTTTCGGCAGTTGATCAAACTCGACGCGAACAGGCACCCGCTGAGCCAGACGCACCCACGGTACGTTGGGTTTGATGTCGGGCACCAGGCCAGAATCGGTTTCCACGCTCTGATCGTAAATTGCCCGACCTATGCTGCTAACGTGACCCTGTAACGTTTCTGCGCCGCTGTAAAGCGTGATTCGGGCAGGCGCTCCCTCGCGGATATGGCGCAGCTTGGTCTCTTCAAAATAACCTACAACATAGAAAGAGCGGCTGTCGACCAGGGCAAAGACCGGCTGGCCTGTGGTGGCGTAATCCCCCACACGGGTCGACAGGCTCGTGATCCATCCATCCACCGGAGCTTTGACAACGGTCTGGGTCAGTTGCCACTCGGCCTGTTTCAGCGTTGCCTCTGCAACCTTCAGGCTGGCCTGCATGGCTTTTACATTGATATTGGCGGTATCGAGATCTTCCGCAGAGATGTAATTCCTCGACAGATGTCGGCGACGTTCGGCTTCGTTATTGGCTTTTGCCAGATCGGATTGAGCTTTTGCGAGCTGCGCCTGGGCATTGAGCACCGCAATGTGAAAAGGGGTCTCGTCGATGCGGAATAACACATCACCCGCATGAACGAACTGGTTGTCCTTCACCAGCAGCGCGCTGATACTGCCGGACACTTGTGGCGTGATGCTGACCTGTTCCGCGCGGATCTTGCCGTCACGCGTCCAGGGCGACTGCATGTAATAATTCCAGAGCCACCAGCCGGCGATAAGCGCCAGCGCTAAGACGAAAAGAGTGGAAAAATATTTTAACGTTTTCAATGCTATTCTCACCACACGGTTAACACGGCAAGGCCAAGACAGACGGAGAGGGTAAACAGGGAGAGATCCATTAACATCGGGTGCCAGATTTCACCGGAATACATCCAGTCGCGCAGCAGACGATGCGCAATGAGCCAGATCACAAAACCGACCATCACGGCTTTAAACAGTGGCGGAAAGTAGACCGATGCGCCAACAATCAGATCCTGGAGGGGCAACCCTGCGGAGAAGGAAAACAACGTCACAAGCAGCGATCCTTTGCGGTGGAATGAGGGCCACAATGGCAGATTTCAATGCGATGGCGCATTACCGTTCAGTGTAAATCATCCTTTAAGGAATGATGAATACCGTGATTGCATTTGTTTTGGCAATACAAATACTGCAAACTATTCTAAAATCACTATAATCACTTAGCAAGCTAATTATAAGGAGATGAAATTGGAATCGCCATTAGGTTCTGATCTGGCAAGGTTGGTACGCATCTGGCGTGCTCTGATTGACCATCGCCTGAAACCTCTGGAACTCACACAGACGCACTGGGTTACGCTGCACAACATCCATCAGCTTCCGCCCGATCAGTCACAGATCCAACTGGCAAAAGCGATTGGTATTGAACAGCCTTCCCTGGTGCGTACCCTTGACCAGCTGGAAGAGAAGGGACTCATCTCCCGACAAACCTGCGCCAGCGACCGTCGCGCCAAGCGGATCAAATTGACGGAAAAAGCGGCCCCGATTATTACTGAGATGGAAACCGTCATCAGTAAAACGCGAGGGGAGATCCTGGCCGGTATTTCACCCGCTGAGCTGGAGATGCTGATCGGACTCATCGCCCGTCTTGAGCAAAACATCCACGATTTACAGTCGCGCGACTGACGTTGTTCACTGGCCTTGCTCGTGCAAGGCCTTTGTCATGTTCTGAACACCACCACCCGGTTGCGGCCCGTCTCTTTTGCCTCGTACATGGCTTTATCCGCGCTTTCCACACAGGTTTCAGCGCTGGTTTCCGGCGAGGTAGCGGTGAATACTCCCATACTAATGGTAATCGGTTCCGGAAGCTGCCCACCGCTGCTGGCCTTGTCAAACCCGCTCAACTTGAGGCGAATACGTTCGGCAACCTGATGCGCGACATCGGACGGTGTATTTGTCAGCATGAGCACAAACTCTTCGCCGCCGATCCGCGCCGCGATATCCTGCGGTCGCACCGAATCGGTCAACAGGTTTGAGACAAATTGTAAAACCCTATCCCCCTGCAAATGACCGTAGCAGTCGTTAATGCGTTTAAAACGGTCAAGATCGCTCACGACCACCGACACCGGATGTGTCACCGTGGCCGTGTTTAGCGCGTGATTTAATGAATCATAGAAATAGCTGCGATTATAAAGACGGGTGAGGGGGTCGCGGATGGAATTTTGATAAGACTGCTGATATTTTACATGCGAGTCACGATACAAATTAAATACGTCGGAAAGTAAGATGAAAATAATCATTAACGTAGCGACAGTTTCGAATAACCGTGCCCGGTACCATGAAATATCTTCAGCGTGTCCGCCTAACAATAGCATGAGCAGAGTGACGATATAACAGACACATAAAAAATTGCCGCCGACCCAAAACAAATTCTTCACGCGGGTAATGGCCAACAGGGTGATTAACGTTACTACCCACAGGACGATCAAAATGATATTGATCGCCTGGCTCCAGAGAACCATAAACTGTCGGGTTTCATTATCCACCAGGTCCAGTGTGAGCAGGGTTGAATGGCTGGAATAGAACAATGCCAGCCCAAGCATACAGCCCGTAAAGAGCGAGGCGCCGACAACGATACCAACATGGGCGCTTCGTGAGAGCGCAGAATTGCGCAGGGTATACAGTAATGCTGCGACGATCATCAGCACCGCCATTAAAAAGTGGCGGAACATGTAGAAAATCATGGCGTCGTTATAGTTCGCTTCGTTGAACTGATAGAGATCAAGCCAGGCCGGGAAGCTGGCCAGTGTCCCCACCATCAGTAACGCCGAACCGGCAAAGGCCAGGGCAATGGGAACAAGATATAATCGCCTTTTGTCGCACCAGTATTTCATTGCCATAAAACAGGCAATAAACAGATGGAACACCAGAAGAAATATCGTCAGCGTAGGGAAAAACAAAGGTGAAAACGAAGGAACCCATTCAACAAGTTTTATAAAAAAACCTTGTAATACGGCAATGATAACAATACACCCAAGCGCGAAGGCCACAAAGCGGTTCTTTACAAATCGACAGATCGCAAGCATAGAGAATTTAAAAATTAAAAAAGGAAAAAGAGATTGCGAAGAGTCTAAGCGAGGGAAATAAAAAATACTTTGCGCACGGACAAGAACGGGTGAAATGAATAATTCACCATGTGAATATATTGTGCCAATATATTATTGGAAATGATGATTTTGGTAAATGGATGCGGTCTGAAAGACCACATCCATCAGGATATTAACGCGGGGAGACGGTGACCTGGCTGCCGTTGCTTGCAAGAACAACACGCTGGCCAGCAGAGAAGCGGGTGTTACCCTGTTTCTGCACAACCATAATAGTGCTGCCATCGTCTTTGCGGATTTCCAGCTCAACGCCCTGAGTTTTGTTCATCGCACCCTGAACGCCCTGACCCGCTACGCCGCCTGCAACTGCGCCCGCTGCGGTCGCCAGAGAACGTCCGGTGCCGCCGCCAATGGTATTACCCAGGAAACCACCCAGCACAGCACCGCCGATTGCGCCCACCACGTTCGTGTCATCGCCACCCTGAATCTGAACAGGACGGGCATTAACGATAGTACCGTATGTCACGTTCTGTACCTGTTTAGCTTCAGAAGCACTATATACGTCGCCGGAGAGTGAACTGTCATTCACACAACCCGCCAGTGTTAAACCAATCAGCGAAACGCCCAGTACACGTAAAATCATTTGACTCTCCTGTTCACCAAAAAACGCCCGGTTGGGGCATCCGTTATGGCTAAATTATATGGCATTCCTGACCACAGTTCATATCTTTGCATGCCGAATAAATAAATTTTACCTGAACAGGGCTTAACGGGACATAAACAAACATCGCCTGTGCTACAGGTCTGAGATTGTTAAAAATTATTATCACCGCATAGCAAAGCCGCGTTATTTATGATGGAGTGTTTGCACTTAGCCCATGTAACGTAAGGAAAGCGCATGAAATCGGGTCGCTATATCGGTGTGATGTCTGGTACCAGTCTTGACGGTGTGGATGTCGTTCTGGCCGCCATTGATGAAAACATGGTGGCGCAGCAGGCAAGCCTGACCTGGCCAATTCCGGTCTCGTTAAAAGAAGAGATCCTGAACATCTGCCAGGGGCAACAGCTGACGCTTTCCCAACTGGGCCAACTGGATGTGCGTCTGGGGGCGCTGTTTGCTGATGCGGTACTGGCCCTGATGCAGCAGGAAAGACTCCACCCGCAGGATATCGTGGCAATAGGCTGCCATGGGCAGACCGTCTGGCATGAACCTGTCGGCGAGGCGCCGCACACGATGCAAATTGGCGATAACAACCAGATTGTGGCAAAAACCGGCGTAACGGTGGTGGGTGATTTCCGTCGTCGTGATATGGCCCTCGGCGGGCAGGGGGCGCCGCTGGTTCCGGCATTTCATCAGGCGCTGCTGGCGCACCCGGTAGAGCGCAGGATGGTCCTGAACATCGGCGGGATCGCCAACCTGTCGATGCTTATTCCCGGGCAACCCGTGCGGGGGTACGATACCGGACCCGGTAATATGCTGATGGATGCCTGGATCTGGCGTCAGAGCGGTAAAGCCTATGACAAAGACGCGCAGTGGGCCAGCCAGGGGAAAGTGATCCTTCCCTTGCTGCAAACCCTGTTAAGCGATCCTTTCTTTGCTCTGCCTGCGCCAAAAAGCACGGGGCGGGAATATTTCAACTACGGCTGGCTTGAACGTCAGCTGGCGCGCTTCCCCGGCCTTGCGCCTCAGGATGTGCAGGCTACGCTGACGGAGCTCACCGCGGTGTCGATCTCTGAACAGGTGTTGCTGAGCGGCGGGTGTGAGCGCTTGCTGGTATGCGGAGGCGGAAGCCGAAACCCGCTGGTGATGGCACGCCTCGCCGCCTTGCTGCCGGGCACCGAAGTCACGACCACTGATGAAGCCGGGATCAGCGGAGACGATATGGAAGCGCTGGCCTTCGCCTGGCTTGCCTGGCGTACGGTTGCCGGTCTGCCGGCTAATTTACCCTCCGTAACCGGTGCGCGGGAGGCGAGCGTCCTCGGGGCCATTTTCCCCGCAAACCCGCGCCATAATCAGAGTTAACTGAAATTCAGCGGGAGGCGTAACCCGTAAAATAGGGAAAAACAGGAGGGCGGTTAGGCCCTCCAGGACCAGGATAGTCTTCGGAATCTGCCCATGAAAAAACTTCTTCTCATTGCTGTACCTTTTCTTATGACCGGATGCAGCGTCTATAACCAGTTCGTTGAGCGTATGCAAACCGATACGCTGGAATATCGTTGTGATGAAAAACCGCTGACGGTGAAGCTGAACAACCCGCGTCAGGAAGCCAGCTTTGTTTATGACAATAAGTTGTTGACGCTGAAGCAGGGAATGTCGGCCTCCGGTGCGCGCTACTCAGACGGGATCTACGTCTTCTGGTCGAAAGGCGACAGCGCCACCGTCTACAAGCGTGACCGCATTGTGCTGAACAATTGTCAGCTTCAAAATCCGAAGCGTTGAGATTTTTGAAGGGGGCGCGCACAATAGCGCCACCCAATCTCACTTTCAGCTAACGCCATGTCAGATAACGACGAACTACAGCAAATTGCGCATCTGCGCCGTGAATACACCAAAGGCGGTCTGCGACGCCAGGATCTTCCCGCCGAACCGCTGGTGCTTTTTGAACGCTGGCTGAAGCAGGCCTGCGAAGCGAAACTGGCCGACCCGACCGCGATGGTTGTTGCCACGGTTGATGAAAATGGTCAGCCGTATCAACGCATCGTTCTTCTCAAGCATTATGACGAGAAAGGGCTGGTGTTCTACACCAACCTGGGCAGTCGTAAAGCGCATCACCTTGAAAATAATCCGCGTATTAGCCTGCTCTTCCCGTGGCATATGCTTGAGCGCCAGGTGATGGTTACCGGCACGGCGGAGCGCCTCTCTACGCTTGAAGTGGTGAAATATTTCCACAGCCGCCCGCGCGACAGTCAGATCGGTGCCTGGGTCTCTAAACAGTCCAGCCGAATCTCAGCCCGCGGCGTGCTGGAGAGTAAATTCCTCGAACTCAAACAGAAGTTTCAGCAGGGTGAAGTACCGCTGCCGAGTTTCTGGGGCGGGTTCCGCATCCCCATTGAGCAGATGGAATTCTGGCAGGGCGGTGAACACCGTCTCCACGACCGCTTTTTATACCAGCGCGACAACGGTGGCTGGAAAATCGACAGACTGGCACCGTAATCCCCAAAATTTGTTGATTTAAGCGCTAGCGCACACCGCGCTGGCGCTTTATTCTATGGTCCTTTCGCATCAGGCGAAAAGTCGTGTACCGGCAAAGGTGCAGTCGTTTATACATGGAGAATTTGATGGCAAGCAGTAACTTGATTAAACAATTGCAAGAGCGGGGCCTCGTGGCCCAGGTGACGGACGAGGAAGCGTTAGCAGAGCGACTGGCGCAAGGCCCGATCGCGCTCTATTGCGGCTTCGATCCCACCGCTGACAGCTTGCATTTGGGGCATCTTGTTCCATTGTTATGCCTGAAACGCTTCCAGATGGCCGGCCATAAGCCTGTCGCTCTGGTTGGCGGCGCGACCGGTCTGATTGGCGACCCAAGTTTCAAAGCCGCTGAGCGTAAGCTGAATACCGAAGACACCGTGCAGGAGTGGGTGGATAAGATCCGTAAACAGGTTGCACCGTTCCTGGATTTCGACTGCGGTGATAACTCTGCGATTGCGGCGAACAACTACGACTGGTTTGGTGGCATGAACGTGCTGACGTTCCTGCGTGACATCGGCAAACACTTCTCTGTTAACCAGATGATTAACAAAGAAGCAGTGAAGCAGCGTCTTAACCGTGACGACCAAGGTATCTCTTTCACCGAGTTCTCCTACAACCTGTTGCAGGGGTATGACTTCGCCTGCCTGAACAAGCTGCACGGCGTATCTCTGCAAATTGGCGGTTCCGACCAGTGGGGTAACATCACCTCCGGTATCGATCTGACCCGTCGCCTCCACCAGAATCAGGTGTTTGGTCTGACCGTGCCGTTGATCACCAAAGCAGACGGTACCAAGTTCGGTAAGACCGAAGGCGGCGCGGTATGGCTGGATCCGAAGAAAACCAGCCCGTATAAATTCTACCAGTTCTGGATCAACACGGCGGATGCCGATGTTTATCGCTTCCTGAAGTTCTTCACCTTTATGGATATCGAAGAAATCAATGCGCTGGAAGAAGAAGACAAGAACAGCGGTAAAGCACCACGCGCCCAGTACGTGCTGGCGGACGAAGTAACCAAACTGGTTCACGGCGAAGAAGGTCTGGCGGCAGCGAAACGCATTACGGCGAGCCTGTTCAACGGGACCCTGAGCGATTTAAGCGAAGCGGATTTCGAACAGCTGGCGCAGGATGGCGTACCGATGGTGGAGATGGAAAAAGGCGCCGATCTGATGCAGGCGCTGGTGGACTCCGAGCTCCAGCCGTCTCGCGGTCAGGCGCGTAAAACCATCGCCTCTAACGCGATCACCATTAATGGCGAAAAACAGGCCGATCCGGAATACACCTTTACCGAGAACGACCGTCTCTATGGTCGCTACACGCTGCTGCGTCGCGGTAAGAAAAATTACTGCCTGGTCTGCTGGAAGTAATTAAAAGTATGCAGGGGCGTGGGAAACCACGCCCCTTTTGTTTTGACAGGGTTTGGTAAGTACAACATGAAGAACATCCTCGCCATTCAGTCCCACGTTGTGTTTGGACATGCTGGCAACAGCGCTGCGGAATTCCCGATGCGCCGCCTCGGCGTTAATGTCTGGCCCCTCAATACCGTCCAGTTTTCGAATCACACCCAGTACGGTAAATGGACCGGCTGCGTGATGCCGCCGTCGCATCTGACGGAAATCGTTCAGGGGATTGCGGATATCGACCAGCTTAAACGCTGCGATGCCGTACTGAGCGGCTATCTGGGATCGGCGGAGCAGGGGGAGCACATCCTCGGCATTGTGCGCCAGGTGAAAGCGGCAAACCCCGCGGCGAAATATTTCTGCGATCCGGTGATGGGACATCCGGAAAAAGGCTGCATCGTAGCGCCGGGCGTTGCGGAGTTTCATGTCCGTCATGCATTGCCCGCCAGCGATATTATTGCCCCCAACCTGATTGAACTGGAGATCCTCAGCGAGCATCCGGTTAACAGCGTAGAAGAGGCTGTAAGCGCCTCTCGCGAGCTGATCGCCCAGGGGCCAGAGATTGTACTGGTGAAACACCTGGCACGCGCAGGGTTGAGCCAGGACCGTTTTGAGAAGCTGCTGGTGACGAAGGATGAAGCCTGGCATATCAGTCGACCGCTAGTGGATTTCGGTACACGTCAGCCTGTCGGGGTCGGGGATGTGACCAGCGGTTTGCTGCTGGTGAAACTATTGCAAGGCGCGAGCCTGCGCGATGCGCTGGAGCACGTCACCGCAGCCGTTTATGAAATCATGATTGCGACGAAGACGATGCAGGAATATGAGCTCCAGGTCGTCGCGGCACAGGATCGCATCGCGAAGCCGGAGCACTATTTTAGCGCAACGCAGCTATAGACACTGCCCGGCGGCGCTGCGCTTGCACGGGCCTACGGAATTTGTAGGCCGGGTAAGCGTCAGCGCCACCCGGCTCCCCAGGCCGCTCCGTTAATTCAACCCTTCCGCTTTCAGCGCCGCCGCCACCGCAGGACGCTCCGCCACGCGCGTCATATACGAGGCGACATGGTCTAATCCTTCCATGTTCAACTTAACCGCGCGCGCCCAGCGCAGAACGGTAAACAGATAGGCATCGGCGATAGTGAAACGCGAGCCACAGATCCACTGGTCGTCTTTCAGCGCGTCGTTAACGTACTGCAACTTTTTCTCCAGCAGCGCGCGCACGGTAGGTTTGTACTCTTCTGGCGTGTCCGGGCGGAACAGGGGCGTAAAGCCTTTGTGCAGTTCGGTGGCAATATAGTTCAGCCACTCCAGCGTCTTATAACGCGCAATGCTGCCGGTGGGGGCAAGGAGCTGACGATCCGGTACGTTGTCCGCCAGGAATTGCATAATCGCCACCCCTTCGGTCAGCAGGGTGCCATCATCCAGCAGCAGGGCCGGAACCTGCCCTTTTGGGTTAATCGCAAAAAAGTCATCCCCGTTTTCCAGGCGCTTTTTCATCAGGTCAACGCCGTCCAGCGTGAAATCTTTACCGCTCTCGCGAAGCGTAATATGGGAAGCAAGAGAGCAGGCGCCCGGTTTATAGAACAGTTTCATCGGTAACTCCTTTTTGCTGAGGTTCCAGCTATGTTAGTGCGCGTTCGGATAAAAAAAAAGCCGCTAATCAATTAGCGGCTTCTGTTCAGTCGTTTCCCGATGACATTACGCGTTCGCGGTTTTAATCGCTTTAGCGGATTTGTCGTCGTCCTGCGTCATACGATTCAGTTTAGGTGCGGTCAGCAGCATCAGTACGGCAATCACGGCGGTCGCGATACCAATTTGCATGAACACGGTGCCGTAGACATTCAGGGAAACCAGCGGGTCGGTAACGTTGTCTGGTACCGCCATCAGGTTCGCAATCTTACCTGCGATGATGGCCGCGCCAGCGGTAGTCAGGAACCAGCTACCCATGATGAAGCCCATCAGACGCTGAGGGACCAGCTGCGCAACCATCGCCAGGCCCAGACCGGAGATCATCAGTTCACCGATGGATTGCAGCGCATAGCTCAGGATCAGCCAGTTTACAGACACGATACCCGCGTCGGTCGCGAATTTCGTCCCCAGCGGCAGCACCAGGAATGCGCCAGAGCACAGCACCATACCGATAGCGAACTTGTGCGGCATAGGCAGACGGTCGCCCATCTTGTTATAGATAGCGGCCAGAATCGGGCTACCAATCATGATCCAGAACGGGTTCAGGGCCTGATACTGCTCCGGCTCGAACGCGATACCGAGGATGGAGTGCTCAACGTTGCGGATAGCGAAGAAGTTCAGAGACGTTGGCATCTGGCTGTACAGAACGAAGAAGATGATTGCTTCCAGCATCAGAATGAACGCCACAATCATCTTACGACGTGCCGCACCCTGCATCGCGAAGGCTTCTTTCGCGAAGATAATCACGATACCCAGCGCAACCACGCCCAGTACGGCACGTGCAACGCCCTGGTTATGCAGCAGCCAGGTGGCGACAGCGGCCAGGATCACGATGCCGACGATGGTTGCCAGCAGTTTGCCCATGTGCACGGGTTCGAAGTCTGGTTTTGAACCATAGTCTTTAACCCAGCTACGGCAGAACAGGAAGTTCACAACGGTGATCAGCATACCCACGAAGCTCAGCGCAAACGCTACGCTCCAGCCGAATTTTGCGGCCAGCCATGGGGTTGCCAGCATAGAGAAGAAGGAGCCGATGTTGATGGACATGTAGTACATGGTAAATGCACCGTCCAGACGTGGGTCATCTTTGCTGTAGCAGGTAGAGAGCAGGGAAGATGGGTTCGCCTTGAAGAGGCCGTTACCTACCGCGATGGTAGCCATGCCCATGTAAACCACACCTGCATCGTGCCCGGACCAGGCAACCAGCCCATAGCCAATCGCCAGAACAACGGCGCCCAGCATAATGACTCGTTTAGTACCGAGGACTTTATCGCCTAACCAGCCGCCGATAGCGACGAGGCCATACACCAGGGCGCTGAAGGAAGAGAATAGCGTGATGGAATCGGCTTCAGACATACCCAGCTGTTTAACCAGGTAAACCGCCATGATCCCTTGCAGGCCGTAGTAGCCAAAACGTTCCCATAATTCGATAGAGAAAATGAGATAGAACGCTTTAGGCTGTTTGAAAGCGTTAAGACTTACGCTCTCATCTGTTGGTTTATTGTTTGCAGTAGACACATATACCTCTTTTTTTACATCCCATATTAACGGGGGTGTTCATAGCGTGATGACCGTAGTACATCCGCTTTATAGTTATATTGGGAGGGGAAACGGCGGGTAATGTTCACTATCCAGCCCCATCTGGCAATACGTTTGTAATAATCTGTTACATATAACTCTGGCGGTATAATCATCGGTTCACGCAAATGTTATGCAGCTTTAAATTTCATTGGTTGAAAATTAGTGGTTTTTTTGACTGTGAGCGACCCTGTTTAATGGCTGTATGGCGATATGTTCTGCTATTTCGGGTGATTGGCAGTGATATAGCCCATGTTCTGAAAAATGACTGGTCTTATGTGCGGTGTTGAATAGACGAAATCTTGTCTGACAAAGGGGTTGGGCGGGTTTTAACAACAAAAATCCAACATCAGGTTATCAGAGTGATCGCGATCACAGATGTATAGAAATTTTTGGTGATGAAAAAACTATTAACCTGTTTGAGTGTTAAATGACCGAAGAATCGACAATGCGTAAAGGAGAAAGAGAGGGCAATTTATGGTCAATCGAGAAGATATCAGAGCCCTTGTTAATTCTAAGGGCTTGAACAGGTAAGAAGTAAGGTGGTTTACGCTCAGGGATAGACTTTTTCTTTGTATTCGCAGAGATCTTCGATAATGCAGGAACCGCAGCGTGGCTTACGGGCAATACAGGTATACCGTCCGTGCAGGATCAGCCAGTGGTGGCAGTCCACCTTAAATTCCGCAGGAACGACTTTTAACAGCTTCTCTTCAACCTCTTCCACGTTTTTACCCGGCGCGAAACGGGTGCGATTTGAGACGCGGAAGATATGGGTATCCACGGCGATGGTCGGCCAGCCAAACGCCGTGTTCAGCACCACATTTGCCGTTTTACGCCCGACGCCCGGCAACGCTTCCAGCGCGGCGCGATCTTCAGGGACTTCACCGCCGTGCTTCTCCAGCAGGATCCGGCAGGTCTTAATGACGTTTTCGGCCTTGCTGTTAAACAGGCCAATGGTCTTGATATAGGATTTCACACCTTCAACGCCCAGCTCCAGCATGGCCTGCGGCGTATTGGCGACAGGGTAGAGCAGGGCAGTGGCTTTATTGACGCTCACGTCCGTCGCCTGTGCAGAGAGCAGCACCGCGATCAACAGTTCAAACGGCGAGTTAAAGTTCAGCTCTGTCGTTGGATGAGGATTCTCATCGCGCAGGCGCGTCAGGATCGCAATGCGTTTCTCTTTATTCATACTGCTTTCTCGGGGATCCCTTCCTGTACGCTGCGTTCAGCGGCGCGGCGTTTACGTTTTTCATCAATCAGGTATTTTAACGCCAGCATCATCCCAAGGCCAATGAAGGCGCCAGGAGGTAGCATGGCCAGCAGGAACGGGGTGTCCGTATGGAACACCTCAATACGCAGCGACTTCGCCCAGCCGCCAAGCAGCGCGTCCGCACCGTCGAAGAGCGTACCGTTGCCCAAAATTTCACGCAGAGAGCCGAGGACGAACATGGCGGCAGTCGCGCCCATGCCGATGGAAAACCCATCCAGCGCGGATATGGCCGGATTGTTTTTCACCGCGAAGGCTTCAGCGCGGCCTACGACAATACAGTTAGTCACGATAAGCGGAATGAAGATCCCGAGCGACTGGTACAGGCCAAATGCGTAGGCGTTAATCAGCATTTGCACGACGCTGACCACCGACGCAATGATCATGACATAAATCGGAATACGGATTTCTGACGGCGTCCAGCGGCGCAAAACAGAAATGGAAAAGTTAGTCAGGGTCAGCACCAGCGTGGTCGCCAGCCCCAGCCCGAGCGCGTTGGTGGCGGTAGACGTCACCGCCAGCAGCGGACATAGCCCCAGCAGCTGCACCAGCGCGGAGTTGTTCTTCCAGAGACCCTGGACGATAACCTCTTTAACCTGGCTCATGGTCACTCCTCACAGGTGGAAAGATGATTGATCTGCGCGGGCAGCGTTTCGGCATACAGCCCGGCGCGCTTTACGGCGTTGACCACCGCGCGCGGGGTAATCGTGGCACCCGTGAACTGGTCAAATTCGCCGCCATCTTTTTTCACCGCGAAAGCAGGATCGTCCTCGCCATGAATCATCTTTCCGGCGAAGTGTAAGATCCAGTCGCTTAAGCGTGTTTCAATTTTGTCGCCAAGGCCCGGCGTTTCGTGATGCTCCGTCACGCGCGTACCCAGTACGGTGCCGGAAAAATCGCTGCCCACCAGCAGCTGAATCGCACCGGAGTAACCGTCCGGCGCGGTGGCTTCCATGACGGCGCCCACGGGGTTATCGCCCTTGCGGGCAATATAAACGCGATGGGGTCCTTTACCAAGCTGCGGAGCCTGCACGACAAAGCAGCTTTTTTGCAGGTCATTATCGTAGAGATCGGATGGGATCACCTGATCGAACAGCGCTTTTTGCTGCTTCATTGCCTGCTCTGCAATGGTGGTTTTCGTCAGTTCATTTACCAGCGCGGTCAGCCCGGTGAGGGCGGCGGCGAAGATCGCCAGCGTGACGCCGTGTTTTTGCATTGTCTTTAGCATGGCGCGACCCTTAGCGATGACCGTACACGCGTGGACGCGTGTAGTAGTCGATGAGCGGAACGGTGATGTTAGCCAGCAGCACGGCAAATGCCACGCCGTCCGGATAGCCGCCAAAGCTGCGAATAAGCCAGACCAGCAAGCCTGCCAGCGCGCCGAAAATCAGACGACCACGGTTGGTGGTAGAGGCGGTGACCGGATCGGTCAGAATAAAGAATGCCCCGAGCATGGTCGCGCCGGAGAGCAGATGGAGCTGCGGGCTGGCCAGTGACTCAGGTGAGATAACCCAGCCGAGCGTCGAGCAGACGGCCAGCGTCACCAGGAAGCTCACCGGAATATGCCAGCGGATCGCCTTCTGTTGCAGCAGGAACGCGCCACCCAACAGGTAGGCCAGATTGACCCACTGCCAGCCAGCACCTGCCAGTACGCCGCTGTAAATAGACGATTTCATCACCTGCTCCACGCTTTGTCCGGCACGCAGGGAGGTTTTGAAGGTATCGAGCGGAGTGGCCTGACTGATGCCGTCCACGCCCATGCGAAGCGCGTTCATATCTGCGCCCAGCGCGGTGTGGCCGGTAAAGATAACGTGCAGGGCATCCATAAAGCCGGGCACCGTGGCGGCGATCTCATGCGGCGGCAGCCAGCTGGTCATCTGTACCGGGAAGGAGATCAGCAGTACTACGTAGCCAATCATCGCCGGGTTAAACGGGTTATGGCCCAGCCCGCCGTACAGCTGCTTGGCGATGATCACCGCAAACACCGTTCCCAATACCACCATCCACCACGGGGCGAACGGGGGAATGCTGATGGCCAGTAACAGGCCGGTCAACAGGGCGGAGTTATCGCTCAGGATGCGAGTCACCTCCATTTTGCGCAGCTTCAGGATCGCGGCTTCCGCTGCGACGGCACTGGCGCAACCCAGAACTAACTGGAAAAGCGTACCCCAGCCGAAAAACCAACACTGTACGGCAATACCTGGCAGCGCGGCCAGGCACACCAGCATCATAATACGCGATGTCTGGCGCTGGTTATGGGTATAAGGGGAACTTGCAATTCTGAAAACCATTTAATCCTCGTTAACGGCTTGCTGCGCGGCTTTCTTTGCCTGAACGCGCGCAATCGCGGCGGCGACTGCGGCTTTGCGTGGATCGTCATTAGCGGCCGCAGGCAGTTCGTCCTGCTGTGCCGCTTTTCGTGCTTTGGCACGGGCGATGGCCGCTTCAACGGCGGCTTTACGCGGATCGACAGGGGCTTCACTCTCTTCGGCAGGTTGTAGCTGTGCCGCTTTACGTGCTTTGGCGCGGGCGATAGCGGCTTCAACGGCCGCCTTGCGCGGATCCGTCGCTTCCTGTTCAACCACCACTGTCTGCTGACCGGCTTTGCGGGCTTTTGCCCTGGCAATAGCCGCTTCCACCGCCGCTTTACGCGGGTCGATGTCGGCTTCCGGTTTGGCGTTTTGCGCTTTCTCCGCCTGACGCGCGCGTGCTTCGGCTTTCCGCGCTTCGCGGGCTGCAATCGCTTCGCTGTTGTCCGGTTTTTCTCCCGGAGCGATCACAACCGTCTGGGCGGCGGTGGCTTTCTTCTCGCGTACGCGGGCCAGGGCTGCGTTAATGGCATCCTGATCTTTCGCCGCAGGCTGCACGGCAGCCTGCTTATGGCGTTCCTGACGGGCTTGTTTCTCGCGCTCCAGTCGCGCCTGGCGCGCTTCAAAGCGGGCCTTCGCTTCAGCGGCACGTTTTTCTTCCATGGAGATGGCGTAGATTTCAGCTTTCTCCTGACGGAAATACTGCACCAGCGGAATATTGCTTGGGCAGACCCAGGCGCAGGCACCGCATTCAATACAGTCAGCCAGGTTATGCGCTTGGGCTTTATCGTGCAGCTGGCCTTTGCTGTACCAATACAACTGCTGCGGCAGTAAATCTGCCGGGCATGCGTCCGCACAGGCGCTACAGCGTATGCAACCTTTCTCTTCCTGCGTTTCGCCCATCTCCGTCAGGGAAGGGGCGAGCAGGCAGTTGGTAATCTTCATCACCGGCACATCAAGCCACGGCAGGGTAAAGCCCATCAGCGGGCCGCCCATAATGACCAGTTGATCGCTACCCGGGCAGAAGCCAGCCTGTTCCAGCAGATGACGCACCGGCGTACCCAGACGCGCCCAGATGTTGCCGGGACGGGAGACGGACTCGCCGGTCAGCGTGACGACGCGCTCGGTCAATGGCTCGCCGTCAATCACCGCACGTTTCACCGCGTAGGCAGTCCCCACGTTTTGCATCAGCACGCCGATGTCGGACGAACGGCCTCCGTGGGGGACCTGTTTTCCGGTCAGGATCTGCGTCAGCTGTTTTGCCCCACCGGACGGATATTTGGTCGGGATCACGCGCAGGGCGATATCATGGCTGTCCGCCAGTACCGCACGCAGCATCGAAATGGCCTGCGGTTTATTGTCCTCAATACCGATCAGCACTTCGCGGGGTTGCAGGATATGCGCAAGAATGCGAATACCTTCCACCACCTGCGCGGCACAGTCCTGCATCAGACGGTCATCGGCGGTGATGTACGGTTCGCACTCGGCGGCATTGATGATCAGCGTTTCGATTTTATCGCCGCCGCCGTGAAGCTTAGCGCCGGTCGGGAAGCCTGCGCCCCCCAGACCCGCCACGCCGAACTGATGAATGCGTTCAATCAGCGCTTCACGGCTGTGGGAACGGTAGTCGCTCCAGCCGTCACGCTCGATCCAGCGGTCTTCACCATCGGCTTCAATGATCACGCTCAGCTCAGACAACGCCGACGGATGGGCAACGGTATGGGGGGCAACAGCCACCACCTTACCGGAAGTCGGGGCATGTATCGGCAACATCCGTCCGCGACCAAAGGTCAGCGGCTGGCCGCGAAGAACGCTATCGCCTTCTTTCACGCACAATTCGCCTTCCGCGCCGATATGCTGTTTCAGGGGCATAACGTAACGGGTCGCCAGCGGGATCTGGCGCAGCGGCGTGCCGTTAGACTGCGATTTCATCTCAGGCGGATGAATGCCGCCGTCGAAATCCCAGATCTTCTCTTTTCTGAAGGCAGAAAATAACTTAAGCATGTTGTTCCACAGGAATATTGCGAACCGGAATGGTCTGAAGGTCCCACTTCCAGTTTTCGGTAGTCGTTTCAACCGGGCGTAGTTCTATACACTGCGTCGGGCAGGGCGCCACGCAGAGATTACAGCCGGTGCACAGATCCGCCACAACGGTATGCATCGCGCGCGTTGCGCCCACAATGGCGTCAACAGGACACGCCTGAATACATTTTGTGCAGCCAATGCAGTTGGCTTCGTCGATAACAGCAAGGGCACGAACAGGCTCCTGGGCCTGTTCATCGCCGTCGACAGGCTGGGGATCGACGTTCAGCAGGGCAGCTATTTTAAGCATGACCGCTTCGCCACCCGGCGCGCAGCGGTTGATCTTTTCTCCCTGCACGCCCACCGCCTCAGCGTAAGGGCGGCAGCCAGGGTAGCCGCACTGCCCGCACTGGCTCTGGGGTAAAAGTTCATCAATTTTTTCAACCACCGGATCGTCCTCCACCGCAAACCGGCGGGAGGCGTAACCCAGAATGATGCCAAAGACGAGTCCCAGCACGCTGATGGACGCGATGGCAATCCAGATAGCACTCATTACAACTTCACCAGACCACTAAAGCCCATAAAGGCCAGAGACATTAAACCTGCGGTCACCAGAGCGATGGCGTTACCGCGAAACGGCGCGGGAATATCCGCCGCGGCCAGACGCTCGCGAATCGAGGCGAACAGGACCATAACAAAAGAAAAACCGACCGCGGCGGAAAAACCATACAGCGCCGATTGCAGGAAATTATGCCCAAGGTTGATATTCAGTAGCGCCACGCCCAGCACCGCACAGTTAGTAGTGATGAGGGGCAGAAAAATACCCAACAGGCGATACAGGGCAGGGCTGGTTTTCCGCACCACCATTTCGGTAAATTGCACCACGACCGCAATGACCAGAATAAAGGCCAAAGTGCGCAGGTAGAGCATGTCGAGCGGGATTAGGATCCAGGTATCAATCAGCCATGCGCAAATGGAGGCCATCGTCATCACGAAGGTGGTTGCCAGCCCCATGCCCATTGCCGTCTCCAGCTTTTTGGAGACGCCCATAAACGGGCACAGGCCAAGGAACTTCACCAGTACGAAGTTATTCACCAGCACAGTTCCGACAAAGAGCAGTAAGTAATCGGTCATTATTTAGCCTGAAATAAAATAGCCGCCTATTATCGGATAAACGACAACAGGCCACAACAGGTTAACTGTAAGGTTATTACGGGTTGACAAAGGTCTTCTTAACGCGCGTCGAACGCTTGAAATAAGGGACCAGAAGCGCCGACGCCAGTAGCGGAAACAGTAACTGGCGAACCGCCAGCGCGTCAGACACAGGCGAGAAAGCGAACGCTTTGACAGCCAGCAGCACGGAGACCAGCAGCCAGATAATGTAATGCTTTGGCACGCTTTTGCGGCGTTTGAAGAAGGCGATAGTCAGCCACAGCGTGTAGTACCACATCGCGATCGCGAAAACGAACGACACAAACCACGTCGCAATATTGAGCGCACTCTGGGACATCAGTGTCTGGATAGCATGAGGCGTAACCAGTGCGGTGGTGTAAAGCAACAGCGCCAGTGAAGCGCTTAGTAATGCCACCAGCAGCCATGCCAGCGGGGCGATTAACCAGCCCCCAATTCTCTCTCCAGGCAATGCGGTCATACGCTCTCCCATAGTCTGCGCGAAATGTTATACAGAAATTTGCAGGGCGGAGAGTATATAACATTTCACGCCGAAGGCTACTTTCTTATACAACGTAACGCCATACGGATTTAGGCACTTCCCCCACATTGAACAGACGACCGCCAGAGACCAGTTCGGCGCGACGATGGTCAGCAGCGCGGTACATATTGATGATGTCCTGATTATCCGACAGCGTGTAGTTCAGATGGTCAAACAGTTTTTCCAGGCTTTCAAGGGAATTGATCTTGCGAAATTTTAATAAATAGTCCTGAACTGTCATATTAATAAGTTTCCATATAAAAGGGTAATACCCATAAAGGTAATGCGTTCGAATAATAAACGGATTAATAAAGACGTAAACTGTCCACTCGGGTAACGCGACGAAATTAGGAGTTTTCTTTGCGAAGAATCAGGCATCAGGAGATGCCTGAAAGAGAAGGGTAACCCCGTTCATTACGGCTGGCAATATTTTCCATGACGTAATGTGTCACGCTTTATGACGACACGGCTTACTTTTGTTGTGCGACAGTCACAGGCTCCGGCGGCTGGTAGTTATCGATATGGCTGGCAATGCCGAGCAACACGACTGAAACCCCAAGGACAATCCATCCCGCTAATTCAATGATTCGATTAATTATTGACGTCATAATTTGTGTTTGTAATTTATCCATAAATACAGATTACAAATGTTACAGCGCCCTTTTCTTCAGAGCAAGCGCTTTGGGAACGATTCCCCGGCCCCCTATGCGCACTTTAATGCGAGGTAACAAAAAACGCTGTCGTGAGATGCTATTTTAACTCACAGGGCACATTATTAATGTGTGCGTTAAGCACAAGGCCAGTGATAAATAAGCGCACAGCGAGGGGGCAAACGATGAGTGAAAACATCCGCGTCGGTCTTATTGGCTACGGGTACGCAAGCAAAACCTTTCATGCACCGCTGGTTGCCGGCACGCCGGGAATGGAACTGGCGGCCATCACAAGCAGCGATGAGACTAAGGTCCGCGCCGACTGGCCAGCTGTGCCGGTGGTAACGGAGCCTAAGCATCTGTTTAACGATCCTAATATTGACCTTATTGTCATTCCTACCCCTAACGACACTCATTTCCCCCTGGCGAAAGCGGCGCTGGAGGCAGGCAAACATGTTGTTGTCGATAAGCCCTTCACCGTGACGTTGTCACAGGCGCGCGAGCTGGATGCGCTGGCGCGAAGTCTGGGTGGGTTATTATCGGTCTTTCACAACCGGCGCTGGGACAGCGATTTCCTGACGGTCAAAGCGCTGCTCAACGAAGGCACGCTCGGCGAAATTGCCTTTTTTGAGTCGCACTTCGATCGTTATCGTCCGCAGGTGCGAGATCGCTGGCGCGAGCAGGCGGGACCGGGCAGCGGCATCTGGTATGACTTAGCGCCGCATCTTCTCGATCAGGCCGTTCATCTGTTTGGTCTGCCCGTAAGCATGACGGTCGATTTAGCGCAGCTCAGGCCGGGGGCGCAGACCACCGACTATTTCCATGCCATTTTGAGTTATCCGCAGCGGCGCATTGTGCTGCACGGGACAATGCTTGCGGCGGCGGAATCGGCCCGCTATATCATTCATGGGGCGCGCGGCAGCTATGTGAAGTTCGGCCTGGATCCGCAGGAAGAGCGCCTCAAAAATGGCGAACGCTTACCGCAGGAGGACTGGGGCTACGACATGCGCGACGGGGTGGTGACGCGTGCGGAGGGTGAGGCGCTGGTTGAAGAGACGGTATTGACCCTGCCGGGGAACTATCCGGCGTATTACGCCGCCATTCGTGACGCGCTGAACGGTTCAGGTGAAAATCCGGTTCCCGCAAGCCAGGCAATCCAGATTATGGAGCTCATTGAGCTGGGGATCGAATCTGCCAAACATCGCGCAACGCTCTGTCTGGCATAAGTGCCAAACGCTTTCGTAGGCCGGGTAAGCGCAGCGCCACCCGGCAGTAAAGAGGACTACTGAGCAACTTTATCGCGCAGCGCCTGTTTCTCTTCAGGCGTCAGGAAGGCGATCTCCAGCCCGTTGATTTGCGCCTGACGGATCTGCTCGCGGCTCAGCCCGGCCTGCGGCGCGGCGATGTTGTATTCGTGAATAATATCCACGCCCTGAACCGCCGGATCGTCCGTGTTCAGTGAAGCCAGCACCCCGTGTTCAAGGAAGGTTTTCAGCGGGTGTTGCGCCAGCGATGCCACTGTACTGGTCTGAATATTGGAGGTCAGGCAGGATTCGATTCCAATACGTTGTTCGGCGAGGAAATCCATCAGCGCGCGATCTTCAATGGCTTTCACGCCGTGACCAATACGTTCCGCACCCAGTTCACGAATGGCCTGCCAGATGCTTTCCGGCCCCGCGGCTTCGCCTGCATGAACGGTAATATGCCATCCTGCATCACGTGCGCGGTTGAAATGAGACAGGAACAGGCTGCCCGGGAAGCCCAGCTCGTCACCGGCCAGGTCGATGGCGGTGATCTGGTCGCGATGCGCCAGTAATGCTTCCAGCTCCTGAAGACAGGCCGCTTCACCGAAGGTACGGCTCATAATGCCGATCAAACGCGCCTGAACGTCAAAGGTTTTGCAGCCTTCACGCACGCCTTCAATGACCGCTTCAACCACGCCCGCTACGGGGAGATTGTGGGTCATCGCCATATAGCCCGGGGAGAAACGCAGTTCGACATAGTGCAGGCCGTTGCGCGCGGCATCTTCGATGTTTTCAAAGGCGACACGGCGACAGGCATCGACCGAGGCCAGCATCTTCACGCCCCAGTCGAGCTTGCTCAGAAAGCTCACCAGATCCGGTTCGTTCGACGTGACCTGAACATGGGGGATCAGGGTTTCAAGCGTTTCGGCAGGGAGGGTTAAATTGAACTGGCGACCAAGATCGAGAATGGTTTGGGCACGAATGTTGCCGTCAAGGTGGCGGTGAATATCGGTTAAAGGCAGGCGTGTATCAATCATGGTCGCACTCTTTGCTGGTTAAAGTGCGCCATATTATAAAAACAAAACGGGGTAAAAAGCTATTTGCGCAAGGGAATATTCCGTTGCGCAAATAATTTACAGCAGCGTGTTGATGCCCGCGATGAGGCGCTGAACGCCCTGTTCAAGCTTACTACGGGGGCAACCCGCGTTCAGACGAACGTAGCCTTTCCCTTCGGCTCCATAGGTATATCCCGGCATGATGGCCACTTTTTGCTGCTCAATAAGCACCTTTTGCAGCGTATTGTCGTCAATACCGAGCGGGCTGAGATCGACCCAGGCCAGATAGGTTGCCTCGGGTGGTTGCCAGCTGAGTGCCGGAAAAGCACTGTTTAATTCGCGAGCAACATACCGCAGATTCTCTTCGAGATAGGTCCGCAGCGCGTCCAGCCAGGGTTCGCCCTGTCGGTAAGCAGCAATATGCGCGGTCAGCGCCAGCACGGAAGGGGAAGAGAGTCCGTCCCGACCTTTTAATGCATTCAGATAGGCGTTACGGCTGGCGTCATCGGCGATAAGCCCCCAGGCGCCCGTCAGCGCCGGAATGTTGAAGCTTTTGGAACCCGAGGTCAGCAGCGCCCATTTACCGTGCGCAACCTCATTCCACGGGGTATGACGATGCTTGCCCCATACCATGTCCATATGAATTTCGTCGCTGATCACCGCTACGTCATAACGTTCACACAGGGCCGCCATTGTGGTCAGCGCCTCCCGAGTCCAGACTTTTCCGGTCGGGTTTTGCGGGCTACACAGCAGCAGAATCGTGTTTTCCGGTTTTGATAGCGCCGCTTCCAGCGAGGCCATATCCCCCTCCCAGCCATGCGCTGTTTTCTGCATCGGCACGGAAACAACGGTACGCTGGTTGCCTTCGATGGCTTTATAAAAGGCATCGTAAGCCGGAGTATGGACCACCACGCCGTCGCCAGGCGAGGACCAGAGGCGGATCAGCTCCGAGACCATATAAATGACCGACGGCCCATACACCACGGTTTCGGTATCAATCTGACTGTTAAAGCGTTGCCGGAACCAGTGCGCCACGGCGGCCAGAAATTCGTCATTTTTCCAGCGACTGTAACCAAACACGCCGTGGTTTATTCGCTGGTGCAGCGCATCGGTAATGCAGGGGGCGGTGGCGAAATCCATATCAGAGATGGTGAAGGGCAGCAGGTCGGCAGCGCCAAAACGGTCAGCGACATAATCCCACTGGGTACACCAGGTGCCGTGTCGATCCACGACGGTTGAAAAATCAAACATGACGGTGCTCCGTAAAGTAAAACCCCCTCATGACGAGGGGGGGCGAGGCATCAGGCTTCGACGGTTCGCATCAGGGTTGCCAGCTCATCCTTCACTGACTGTACCTGCGGGCCAATGACGACCTGCAAATTGTGCTGATTTAACTGTACTACGCCAATAGCCCGGTTAGCTTTAAGTGCGTTGGTATCCACTTTGGACATGTCCGCCACCGACAAACGCAGGCGGGTGATGCAGTTATCCAGAGAGGTAATATTATCCGCACCGCCCAGCGCCGCCAGAATAGCCGGCGTGTTATATCCGGATTTCCCAACGGTACCGGCCACCGCCTGTTCAACGCTGGTGGCCGTATCGGTATCGCGGCCAGGCGTTTTCAGGTTGAAGCGGGTGATGGCGAAGCGGAAGATCCCGTAGTAAACCGCGAACCAGATGGCGGCCACAACCGGCACCAGATACCACTTGGTGGACAGGCCGTGCAGGATACCGAATACCACGAAGTCAATCACGTTACCGTCGGTGTTACCGATGGTCACACCGAGCACAGCCATCACGGTAAAGCCCAGGCCCGTCAGTACGGCGTGGATGAGGTACAGTACCGGTGCCACGAACAGGAACAGGAACTCGATAGGTTCTGTCGTACCGCCCACCACGCAGGCAATAACGCCGGAGATCAGCAGACCTTTAATTTTATGACGATTTTCCGGACGGGCACAGTGGTACATCGCCAGCGCAGCACCCGGCAGGCCGCCGAGGAAGGCAGGCATTTTACCCTGAGAAAGGAAACGCGTCGCACTTTCAGAGAAGCCGTGAGTGGTCGGGCAGCTCAGCTGGGCCTGGAAGATGGTCAGCGCGCCGCTAACGGAATGACCGCAAACGTCCATGGTGCCGCCTGCTTCCGTAAAGCGGATCAGGGCAACCAGGATGTGCTGTAAACCAAACGGTAGCAGCAGACGTTCACCCGTACCGAAAATCATCGGGCCGAAATCACCCGCGCCGTTGATAATGCGGCCAATCCCGGTGATCCCCATGGCAAAAATCGGCCAAATCAGAGGGATGATCAGACCAAACAGACCCATCACAACCAGCGTAATGATTGGCACAAAGCGGGTCCCGCCGAAGAAGGCCAGCGCATCGGGCAGGCGGATGTTGTGGAAGCGCTCGTGCAGCATCCAGATAATCACCCCCGCGATCACGGCTCCAAGAATCCCGGTATCGATGGACTGAATACCAATCACGCTCTGAATGTTATTGGCTTTCAGTACCGCCGCGTCGGTCGTCGGCAGGATCCCTTTGGCGGTCAGCCAGAAGTTAACCGCAAGGTTCATGACCGCATAGCCAACGAAGCCCGCAAACGCCGCCACGCCTTTGTTTTCGCGCGCCAGACCCAGAGGAATGGCGATACAGAACATTACCGGCAGGAAGCTAAAGGCAAACGATCCGACCTTGCTCATCCAGATGAAGATCGCCTGAAGTACCGGATTTCCCAGGAAAGGGATCAGAGTAATGACGTCATGACTGCTTAACGAGCTGCCGATCCCCAGCATAATCCCGCAAAAAGAGAGAAGCGCCACGGGCAGCATAAAGGTTTTACCCAGTTGCTGGAAAAACTCCCACAGCGATATTTTTTGTGCTGCTTTCGTCGTCATAAAACGACTCCTTAAATGGTAGAAAGAGATTTAACGACCTCGATGGGGCGAGAAGATAAAACGTTTTATCAAACTTTAGTGCGCGCTAAATCACATTCTCAGGCTTTTACTGGTAGTATAAAGATAACGTATTGATAAAACGTTTTAGCGATCTCATTATCAAGGAGTCACGCCACCACATGGCTGTAGCGAAAAAGATCACCATCAACGATGTCGCGCTGGCGGCGGGGGTTTCCGTCAGCACCGTTTCGCTGGTATTAAGCGGGAAGGGGCGCATCTCTCCTGCAACGGGTCAGCGCGTCAACGAGGCCGTTGAGCAGTTGGGCTTTGTGCGTAATCGCCAGGCGTCGGCGCTGCGCGGTGGGCAAAGCGGGGTGATAGGGCTGATCGTTCGCGATCTCGCGTCGCCGTTTTATGCAGAACTGACCGCCGGGCTGACCGAGGCGCTTGAAGCGCAGGGGCGAATGGTTTTCCTGCTCCACGGTGGGCGCGAACCGGAGCAACTGCTCTCCAGGCTGGATTTGCTGCTGACGCAAGGGGTGGATGGGGTGATCGTGGCCGGCGCGTCCGGCGTGGGCAGTGAATTGTGTGAGCGCGCGGCGCAGAAAGGCGTACCGCTGGTGTTTGCGTCGCGCGCCAGCTATCTCGACGAAGCCGATACCCTTCGGCCAGATAACATGCAGGCCGCGCAAATGCTGACCGAGCATCTTATTCATCGCGGCCATCAGCGCATCGCCTGGCTCGGCGGTAAAAGCTCGTCCCTGACGCGTGCCGAGCGGGTGGGCGGTTACTGCTCCACGCTCATCAAATATGGCCTGCCGTTTCACAGCGAATGGGTGGTGGAGTGTGAATCCAGCCAGAAAAAAGCCGCGGAAGCCATCGGCACGCTGCTTCGCAACAGCCCGACGATCAGCGCGGTGATTTGCTATAACGACGTTATTGCGATGGGGGCGTGGTTCGGTTTGATCCGCGCCGGACGCCAGAGCGGTGAGGGCGGGGTAGAAACGTTCTTCGGCCATCAGGTGGCGCTGGGGGCGTTTGCAGATGTCGGTGAAAATGCGTTAGACGATCTCCCCATCGTCTGGGCGACGACGCCGGCTCGTGAAATGGGGTACACCCTGGCAGAACGAATTATGCAGCGCATTGAAAATACGGACGTGCAGGCCGGGCATCAGATTGTGGCTGCGCGCTTAGTGACGGTGAAGTAAACGCTTTGCTTGCACGGGCCTACAACGGCTCAGGAGCGGAGGCCGGGTAAGCGTCAGCGCCACCCGGCAATAAAAAACCCCTCATGCGAGGGGTTTTTCGTTTACTGCTGCGGTACTGCCGGCGGCGCAGCCGGTTCGGCCGGTTCAGGCATGCCCAGCGTCGGCATACCAAACATACCGACAAACTCTTCCAGCGGCATTTTGTCGCCGTTGAGCGTCACCTGGCCATTAGCATATTGCAGGCTGGTGGAAATGGTGTTGTCTTCCACCTTCGTGATGCGGAACATCTGGCCCATCGCCGCCAGGCCTTTCACCTGTTGGTTTGCCAGTTTACCTGCATCTTCTTCACCATACCCTTCGAGTTTCGCAATCTGCGTCATGAACTCGGTTGCCATATCCATCGGGATGGTCAGCTTGCTGTCGAGCGATTTCACGCTGCGGTCAACTTCCTGCGCCAGGGTCTGCGGCTCGCCGGTCGTGGCTGCCGGATCCTTCAGGAACAGCGACAGGTTGAAGTTGGTTTCGCCTTTGCCGTTTTTCCAGCTCAGGGGCGCAACGGTAATCACCGGCTCGCCCTTCAGCAGGATCGGCAGGTTATTAAACAGCACCGTCATCGCCTGCTGCTGGTAAGCCTGTGGGTTCTGTTGCAGGGCGGCATCGGTCAGCAGAGCCTGGCTCTCTTTACTGTATTTCTGACTGAATTCGTGCCACGCCTGGCCGTCAATGTTGCCGATTTTCAGGGACAACTTACCGGTACCCAGATCCTGATTCTGTACTTTCAGGCTTTTCAAGCTGTAATCCAGCTGGGTGTTGATGCTTTTACCGTCTTTGGACACGTCAGACTTACCGTCCAGATCCATGCCTTCAAGCACCGCCATCTCTTTGCCTTCGATCGCAATGGCGATCTTATCGAGGCTCAGTTTCTGGTCGCCGATACGCTCATCAAAATCAGTCATACGGCTATTGCCGCTGGCTTTCAGGTTGTTGAAGGTAAGCTGCACCTTCTGGTTATATTCATTGACTGAATTCACCAGGCCGCTGGCGGCATCGCCGGTCAGGGAGACATTCTTGCCGTCGCGATCGGCATCAAGCTGGAAATTACCGCCGCTGAAGGCGACTTTATCAGTGCCTTGTTCGTAATTCAGGGCTTTCAGGTCGATGTCGGAATGCGTATCACCGGCATAGCTGATGCGGGTATTGATCTCAAACGGCGACTCATTTTTCGCCATATCGAAAATCGGCTTCGTCACCTCGTTATTCACCAGTACGGTTCTGGCGGATGCCATAGAGGGGATCAGGTTAAACTTTTTCAACTGCGCCAGCGGGAACGGACCGTGGCTGACCACTTCATCCAGCACCACGCTCTGGCCCGGTTTCAGCCAGGCGTTCTGATTACCCGCAACCGGCTTCACCACCACCTGCATATGGCTGGTAAACACGCCACGCTGGTAGTTCTGATAGCTCAGCTCCAGACCTGCTTCAGGCGCGCTGCGCTTAATCTCGCTGTTTGCCTGCGTCATCATCTCTGCCAGACGGCTTTCCAGCTGTTTCCCGGTATACCAGGAAGCACCCGTCCAGATCACGCCTAAAGCAACAATCACTCCTACCGCTACGACCGATTTTTTCATTGCGATTATCCCTAAAATGAAACCAGGCGGTTAAAACCGCCTGGTGTTACAACGCCTGTTACTAGCTTAGCAAGAGTTGTTAAAAAATTCAGTAAGTCCCTAAAGCTTATTAAAAACACGCGCCAGGCGACCGGTGCCGCTCACCCGGACAGGCGACTCGTTTGCTGCGACAAAGGCGGATTCACCCGGTTTGAGCACCAGACGCTCGCTATCTTTGTGCAACGTCGCTTCGCCTTCCACACAGAACAGGATCGCGGCGCTCTCCTGTGCAATGGCGGTTTCGTCTGCGCTGAGGTCGTGCAGGGAGAAGGCAAAATCGTCAACCGGAATCGGGAAGTCCAGCTCTGCGCCGTTTTTCACCGGCTGAGTAAGCAGCTCCGCAGCAGGTTTCGCCACAAACTTCACGTTGGCAACCAGCTCAGGGATGTCGATGTATTTTGGCGTCAGGCCCGCGCGCAGTACGTTATCGGAGTTAGCCATCACCTCCAGTGCCACGCCGTTGAGGTAGGCGTGCGGGGTTTCAGCGAACAGGAACATCGCTTCGCCCGGGTTGAGCTTCACCACGTTCAGCAGAAGCGGAGAGAAGAGACCGCTGTCGTCCGGATAAAACGCGGAAATTACGCGAATGGTGTCCCATGGCTCACCCTGCTGGCTGTTCAGCGCGGCTTTCAGCACCGCCAGCGCGTGTGATTTTTCCTCGCCCTGCATATTCAGCAGGCTGGCAAACAGCTCGCTCAAGGCTTCTGCGTTCGGGTTTTCCAGGAAGTGGGCGATCGCGTTGTGAGCCCCGGCGACCGGTTGCAGCAGGGAGATGATCTCGGAAAACTCGCGGAAGGCATTCATCGCCAGAAAAGGGGTGAGGGCGAAAACCAGTTCCGGCTTGTGGTTAGGATCTTTGTAGTTACGCTCTGCGGCGTCTAACGGAATACCGGCGGCATTTTCTTTGGCAAAGCCCAGCTCAGAGGCTTTTTTGTTCGGGTGAACCTGAATGGAGAGCGGCTGGTCGGCGCACAATACCTTGAACAGAAACGGCAGCTCACCAAACCGATTCGCCACTTTATCGCCGAGCAGTGCGGCTTTGTCGGCGTCGATGACGTCACGCAGGCTGCGAACCTGACCGCTGGCATCTTCAATTTTTGAGCTGCTCTTCGGGTGCGCGCCCATCCACAGCTCTGCCATCGGCAGGTTGTCCGGGTTGGCGATACCGTAGAGATCCGTTAACGCAGTTTTACTTCCCCAGGCGTAGTTTTGCACTGAGTTGATGAGTTTTTGCATTATCAAGCCCTGATTCATATGTGGAATTAACTCCGCGTATTAAAGCAATAAACCGAATGGAAGTAACCTGCGGATGTAAAAAGTCGTACTAGTCTCAGTTTTTGTTAAAAAATTGTGTAGGATAAGCTGACTCGCTTTTAAGCCGGGCAGCGGAACATCTGCCCTGAATAAACAGACCGAAGCAGTAAGTGAGAGAACAATGTCGAATAAACCCTTCCATTATCAGGATCCTTTCCCCCTCAGTCAGGATCAGACCGAGTATTATCTGTTAACCCGCGATTACGTTACTGTCTCTGAGTTTGAAGGGCAGGAGATCCTCAAAGTTGACCCGCAGGGGCTGACGTTGCTGGCGCAGCAAGCCTTCCATGATGCTTCCTTTATGCTCCGTCCGGCGCATCAGCAGCAGGTTGCTGATATCCTGAGCGACCCGGAAGCCAGCGAGAACGATAAGTACGTTGCCCTGCAATTCCTGCGTAACTCTGATATCGCGGCGAAAGGCATTCTGCCGACCTGCCAGGACACCGGCACGGCGATTATCACCGGTAAAAAAGGCCAGCGCGTCTGGACCGGCGGCGGTGACGAAGCGGCGCTGGCGCGCGGCGTTTACAATACCTACACCGAAGACAACCTGCGCTATTCGCAAAACGCGGCGCTGGATATGTACAAAGAGGTGAACACCGGCACTAACCTGCCTGCGCAGATTGACCTCTACAGCGTCGACGGTGACGAGTACAAATTCCTCTGCATCGCCAAAGGCGGCGGTTCAGCCAACAAAACCTATCTTTACCAGGAAACCAAAGCGCTGCTTACCCCGGGCAAGCTGAAAAACTACCTGGTCGAGAAGATGCGTACCCTCGGCACCGCGGCCTGCCCGCCGTACCATATCGCATTTGTGATTGGCGGTACGTCTGCCGAAAGCACCCTGAAAACCGTTAAGCTGGCCTCAACCAAATACTACGATGGCCTGCCAACGGAAGGTAACGAACATGGTCAGGCGTTCCGCGACGTGCAGCTTGAGCAGGAACTGCTGGCCGAAGCGCAGAACCTGGGGCTGGGCGCGCAGTTTGGCGGCAAATACTTCGCGCATGACATTCGCGTGATCCGCCTGCCGCGCCACGGTGCTTCCTGTCCGGTGGGGATGGGCGTTTCCTGTTCAGCGGACCGTAACATCAAAGCGAAGATCAACCGCGACGGCATCTGGATCGAGAAGCTGGAGAACAACCCGGGCAAATACATCCCTGAAGAACTGCGTAAAGCGGGCGAGGGGGAAGCGGTTCGCGTGGACCTGAATCGTCCGATGAAAGAGATTCTGGCGCAGCTTTCGCAGTATCCGGTCTCGACCCGTCTATCCCTGAACGGGACGATTATCGTGGGCCGCGACATCGCCCATGCGAAGCTGAAAGAGCGCCTGGACAACGGCGAAGGGCTGCCGCAGTACATTAAAGATCACCCGATCTACTACGCAGGTCCGGCAAAAACGCCTGATGGATATGCTTCCGGCTCGTTAGGCCCAACCACGGCGGGCCGTATGGACTCCTACGTCGACCAGTTGCAGGCCAACGGCGGCAGCATGATCATGCTGGCGAAAGGCAACCGCAGCCAGCAGGTGACGGACGCGTGCCACAAGCACGGCGGCTTCTACCTCGGTAGCATCGGTGGCCCGGCGGCGGTGCTGGCGCAGGGCAGTATCAAGAGCCTTGAGTGCGTGGAGTACCCGGAACTGGGTATGGAAGCGATCTGGAAAATTGAAGTGGAAGACTTCCCGGCGTTCATCCTCGTGGATGACAAAGGTAACGACTTCTTCAAACAGATCCAGTCTTCCCAGTGTTCGGCGTGTGTGAAGTAATTCTGTAAATTGCCGGGTGGCGCTGACGCTTAACCGGCCTACATACTCGTAGGTCGGGTAAGGCGCAGCCGCCACCCGACATCAAAAAGAGCGCACAAAGCGCCATAACGTTTCTCAGAAGTCATCAATACTTATCTCTTAAGCATGTGAGCAATCCCATCTTTGTTATCAAGGAGTAAGTAATGACAATGCATCGCCGCGAGAAAGACTCCATGGGCGCCATCGACGTCCCGGCCGACAAGCTATGGGGCGCACAAACCCAGCGTTCGCTGGAGCATTTTCGCATTTCGACAGAGAAAATGCCCGTCTCGCTAATCCAGGCGCTGGCGTTGACCAAACGCGCTGCCGCCAAAGTCAATCAGGATCTGGGCCTGCTGGATGCCGATAAAGCCACCGCCATCATCAATGCCGCCGACGAAGTGCTGGCGGGCAAACATCCCGACGAATTCCCCCTTGCCATCTGGCAGACCGGCTCAGGCACCCAGAGCAACATGAACATGAACGAGGTGCTGGCGAACCGCGCAAGCGAGCTGCTTGGCGGCGTGCGCGGCATGGAGCGCAAGGTCCACCCGAACGATGACGTGAACAAAAGCCAGAGTTCCAACGACGTGTTCCCGACGGCCATGCACGTGGCGGCCGTCATCGCAATCCACGAGCAGCTTATACCGCAGCTCAACGTGCTTAAATCTACGCTTAACGAGAAAGCGCAGGCCTTCCGCGACATCGTTAAAATTGGTCGTACGCACCTTCAGGACGCCACGCCGCTGACGCTCGGCCAGGAGATCTCCGGCTGGGTGGCGATGCTGGAGCACAACCTTAAGCATATCGACAACAGCCTGCCGCATCTGGCGGAGCTGGCGCTCGGCGGAACGGCGGTGGGCACTGGGTTAAACACCCATCCCGAGTACGCGGTGCGCGTGGCCGAAGAGCTGGCGAAGATTACCGGGCAGCCGTTTGTTACCGCTCCGAATAAATTCGAAGCGCTGGCGACCTGTGATGCCCTGGTGCATACCCATGGCGCGCTGAAAGGGCTGGCGGCCTCGCTGATGAAAATCGCCAACGACGTGCGCTGGCTGGCCTCCGGCCCGCGCTGCGGCATCGGCGAAATCAGCATTCCGGAAAACGAGCCGGGCAGCTCCATTATGCCGGGCAAAGTGAACCCGACCCAGTGCGAAGCCATGACCATGCTGTGCTGTCAGGTGATGGGTAATGACGTGGCGGTTAACATGGGCGGCGCGTCGGGTAACTTCGAGCTTAACGTCTATCGACCGATGGTGATCCACAACGTACTGCAATCGATTCGTCTGCTGGCCGATGGCATGGAGAGCTTTAACGAGCACTGCGCGGTGGGCATTGAGCCTAATCGCGAGCGAATCAGCCAGCTGCTGAATGAGTCTCTGATGCTGGTAACGGCGCTGAACACCCATATCGGTTATGACAAAGCGGCCGAAATCGCAAAAAAAGCGCACAAAGAGGGGCTTACCCTGAAAGCCTCTGCGCTGGCGCTGGGCTACCTGACGGACGCCGAGTTTGATGCCTGGGTCCGACCGGAAGCGATGGTGGGCAGCCTCAGATAATCACTGCGCCACATACAGGTGCAGCCGCGGAATAATCAGCTGTAGCGGCTGCGCCTGGGGTTTATAGCGATGCTGAACGTTTTCAGCATCGTAGTTCAGCAGTTCCCCGATATCCGGCACCACCGCACCCTGATCGGCATCATAGAGCGCAATCAGCGGCGTCGGGCAGGCGTATTGCACCTGCTTTTGTTGACCGGCATACCAGACACGGGCGATAGGCTGCACCTTCACCGGACGCTTTATTTTAAGACGGGTATCAGCTGGCAGGGAGGCAATGCTGTGGTACTCCTGCTCCAGCCGTTCAATCCACTGTTCCCGCGACCACGGGGCGACCGTTCGCGGCGATTTCAGGCTTTTTTCCAGCTGCGCCAGGATCTCGTCCCGCGCGAAATTTTTAATAATGTGCTTGTTGGCCCAGCCGAAGCGCAGCGTGGCGGGATGGCGCAGTACCGTCAGCGTGCGGTAGGCATTCAGGGTGATCAGCCCCGGAAGCTGGCGATGCACCCATTCAAAACGGGCAGCCGGTGCCAGCCCGGACTCAACGGTTACAATCCTCTCAAAGGCGGCTTTCAGCGTATTGATATGCGTAATCTGCGCCTCAATTCCTTCACGCGTTGCGGCATCCGTTTGCAGGCAGATGACGCCGGGCAGGCGAACGGCGGCCTTACTGCTGCGATTTTCGGACTGCTGCTGGATGAAAAGGCGACGATAGTGCTGCAACGTCATTTCCAGCGCCGCCTTGCCAACATGCTGCGTCACCTCAATGGTGTTCAGCGGGTCGTGCTCTGCGCCTTTTGCCACCTCGGGCAGGGAAAAGACGCGGGCGGCCAGCAGGCGGCAGTCCTGAAGTTGCCCCGTGAGGGTCAGTAACGCCTGCTCTATTTCCCGAAACGTGGTGTTAAGCCTTTCGATGAGATCGTAAGTTGTCATGGCAGCCCTTAATTAGTTACAACATACTATTGATATAGCACAACACGCCGGGTCAGGCCAGCGTGCAGTTTAGGTCAGGCAGGTACGGGAAGGGGAATGTTGTGATAGATCGGCCAGCTAAAGACGAACCGGGCCCCACCCAGCTCGCTCGCTTCGCAGCGAACCGAACCGCCCATCGCCTGGGCAATAGAACGGACAATAGCCAGCCCCAGACCACAGCCGCCGGTAGCCCGGTCGCGGCTGGGATCGAGGCGCACAAACGGCTCAAAAACTTTTTCACGCTCCGCCGGCTCAATGCCGGGGCCATCGTCTTCCACACACAGAATCGCCTGGCTTCCCTGCAAATCTAAACCTATGCGCAGCGTCGTTTCGCTGTAGCGCATGGCGTTGTTCATCAGATTATCCAGCACGCGTTCCATCAGGCGCATGTCCAGTGCGCCGTACGCGCCGGGGGTAATGGCTGTCAGCAGTTTTCGCTGAGGGTTAACGCTCTGCACATCGTTAATATGCGTCTGTAGCCAGACGGGGAGATCCGGTGTACTGAGGTGCAACTCCGTCTGAGGCCGATCGAGGCGGGCATAGGTCAGCAGCTCTTCAATTAGCGCTTCAAGCTGGCCAATATCCCGATTGAGCGCCTGCGATTCCGCCCCGGTGAGGTTCTCGCTCATCTCCAGGCGATAACGCAGGCGTACCAGCGGAGTGCGCAGTTCATGCGCAATGCCATCGATCAGCTGCTTCTTGCTGGCAATCAGGGCGTTGATGTTATCGGCCATCTGGTTAAAGGCAATACCGAGCCGGTCAAAACTGGAACCACTGTCGAAATGTATGCGTTCAGTTAAATGACCCTCCCCAAAACGCTGTGCGGCGGATTCCAGTTTCAGCATGTCCTGCCAGTGCGGTCGCATCCAGATGAATACAGGGAAAGCGAGCGAGATGGCAATAAAGCCCAGCAGGGCGAGATCCAGCAGGCGCATCTGGTGCAGGTAATAGAGATAGGGCACCGGCCCGACGGCCAGGACATAATGGCTGCGCGGAATACGCTGAATGAAGGTATATTTCTCGTCCAGCGCGACGATGTCTCCATCGCGCAGACGCTGCATCGCAGGCGGCGCTAAGTCAAAATCCTTCATGGGTTCGATACGCAGATCAAACGACAGATTCAGATCCAGCTCTTTTAACGTGCGCGCCCAGTCATGAGGTGGTATTTCTCGCAACTCGCTACGCATCAGGTAGAGCGAGCTTTTCATCAGATCGTCGAGGGATTGTCTGCCCGCGCGCTCTGCGGTGAATTTGTAGACCAGCCCGACCAGCATGGTCATCACCAGAAAGCAGACAAACAGCAGAAGGTAAAACTGCACAAACAGCTTTTTCATTAATCTCACCGAAACAGGGGCTTCACTACACGTCTTTTACCAGCAGGGTCGCCATGGGCGCAAGTCAGGCATGATGAGTTGAAAAGGGTAATTGTCGAGAGGTATTTCAGCGCGGCATCGCTTTATTCCATCAATGCCCGGAAAATCCGTTTACGTTTCAGTTAAACGAGTTTATTTACGATTGCGTATTATTGATCCGTAATAACAATGACAAAGGCCACCTGCGGGTGGCTTTATTTAATGGCGTTAACCAGCGAGAGGGATCCGGCACAAACGGTGCGACAGAAATAATTAGCGTTGTAACCTGAGCATTATCGATCTTCGTTAATGTCTGGATTTAGCTGTGCTGACAATCAGTGGATTCGTGGTAAACCCATGCGGGCATTTCCGCGCGTTGCAATGCACCGCGTATGTGCATATCTCTTCTTGCTGGTTTCGGTTGTATGGGCATGCCATCTTGTTTTTAATTTCACTCCACAACATCTCGTTATAAGGTGATATGTTATATATCGATATAGGCTTGAACACACCATTAATGAAGACGCCATTTTTTGTCGGATATATTCTGTCACCGGGGTACAAATAGACATCGCTTTCATACCAAATAATGAGTTTCAAGAACTTGAGGCCCAAGATGCTTGAATAAACGATTCCCGTGTTAGGACAAATTACCGAGCTAATGACTCTCCATGACATTGCTATACCTCTTTCATTAAATAATTGAGAGAGTATAAGGTTTAGCATGAGAATTAGATATCTGCAAACACGTAAGCTATTGAAAAAGATCGATATTATTTATACGGTTGCCACTATCCCCTTTGTTTTCAAAAGGATAAGATAATGATTAAAGCAATTGTAAAGATTATTTTTAGACCAATGTGCTTTTAAGTGACGGATTTTTGATCGATGATGGCGCCTGCACTGCTGAATATATATTGTACTACAGCACTGAAATACATTAGGAATACTTTTGTTTAGGCGAAAAATGCCCAGCGAAATAGCATACAAGGAAGGAATGAGAACAAGGGATATTTTATAACTGACGATGCATATAATCGATAACTTTCGACGGGTACTGATAATAATTCCGATGCATCGTGAGTTATTTTTCGAATATTCCTGTTTTGTTCCTTTTTTCAGGTTTCCCAGGCGTGCGGTGCAAACAGATAGCCCTTATTGCGTACGGTTTTAATGCGGTAAGGTTCCGTGGCGTTATCCAGCAGTTTTTTACGCAGACGCGAAATCGCCACATCAACGCTACGATCCATTCCGTCGTAACTTACGCCGCGCAGATTTTTCAGTAATGCATCCCGGTCCATAATTTGACCGGCATGGGTTGCCAGCTCCCACAGCAGGTCAAAATCTGCGGTTGAGAGCGCAATCAGCTCCCCGGAAAGCATAACCTGTCGGTTGACCGGGTCGATAGAAAGCGTGCCGAAGCGCATCGCTTTGTGCGGCGTTAAAGAGGGGGCAGACGCTTCACGCTCCGCGCCGCTGGCACGCTGACGCAGATGGAGGCGCAAACGGGCAAGCAGGACTGCCGGCGGCGTGGTTTTCAGGATGTAGTCATTCGCGCCCATCTCAAGCGACAGAATATGATTCATATCGCTGTCGAGAGAGGTCAGCAGCACGATCGGACCGTCCCACTTCGTGCGCAGATCCCGGCAGAGCGTCATACCATCTTTTCCGGGCAGCATGATGTCCAGCAACACCAGGTCCGGATTTTCGCGGGTCACGACGTCTTCAGCGCGATCGCCACGAGGCTCGACAACCACTTCCATATCATGTTTACCCAGATAAGCGGCGATCAGTTGCCCCACCTCGGGTTCATCTTCAACATAAACAATCTTATTCATACAACGTCTGTCATCGCAAAAAACGTCAACATACACCGCGCAATCTTAACCTTCCATTAATCTTTCAAAATTAGCCGGACTTCCGTTATCCTGCACGGGAATGTTATTTGATTGTTAAGGGAAAAGAATGGGGCTGGTGATAAAAGCCACGCTGGGTGCGCTGGTCGTGCTGCTGATTGGGGTGCTGGCTAAAACGAAGAACTACTACATTGCCGGGCTGATCCCGCTGTTTCCCACCTTTGCGTTAATCGCGCACTATATTGTGGCCTCTGAGCGGGGTATTGAGGCGCTGCGCGCCACCATTGTGTTCGGGATGTGGTCGATCATCCCGTATTTTATCTATCTGCTGTCGCTGTGGTACTTCACCGGTTTTCTGCGTCTGCCCCTGGCGCTGGGCGGGGCGGTGGTCTGTTGGAGCCTCAGCGCCTGGGTGCTTATCTTCTTCTGGAGCCGCTTTCACTAGCGCAGCGGGCGGCCACCGTCCACGGCAAACGTTCGGCCCGTGACGTAACAGCTGGTCAGCAGATAATCGATCAGGTCGATCACCTCTTTCTCACCGGGCGCAATTTTCATTAACGACTTGTTGAGCGCCTGCTGACGATACTCGGCATCATCGCCTTCGTTAAATAAAATCATCGCCGGAGCAATCGCGTTGACCTTTACCTCGGGCGCCAGCTTGCGTGCGAAAGAGCGGGTCATATTATCCAGGGCGGCTTTGCTGGCCGCATAGGCGATGTGTTTGTCGCTTCCTCGCTCTACCACGTAATCGGTGAAATGGATAATGTCGCCTGCGGCATGGCCGTGTCCGCGCAGCAGATCCTGTAGGGCATGGTTGAGCAGATAAGGCGCATTAACGTGGATCTGCATCATGCAGGCGAGCGTTTCGCTGAGCGAATGTCCTGCTTTTTCGGGAAGCCAGGTACTGGCGTTGTGAATAACCGCCCGCAGCCCGTGGGTGGTCGATTTCACTTTGTCCGCGAAGGCGAGTATACCTTCATCCGTGGAGAAATCCGCCTGAATGCAGACTGCTCCGGCATTTCGTAGACCTTCAATGGAGGGATATTCCGTGCGGTAACTGACGATAACCGGATGGCGAAGGTTGAGAAAGTGATGGGCGAGGGCGAGGCCGATGCGACGGCCTGCGCCAGTGATCAATATTGGGCGTTGCTGCGTGTGTCCCATCGTAATCTCCTTTTCAGTTCAACAATGGGACAGGCGACGCTATCCCATTAACATCCACGTTGCCGGTACGGCAGCGACTAACAGCAAACCTATCAACGCCATTTCGCGGCGCTTAAGGGCATTATCAAGCTGATGCGTACGGCGAGCGTAGATAAACACCAGCAGGCCCGGTGCGTAGAGCACCACGGACAGCAGCAGATGCATCGGTCCGGAAGCATACAACAACCATAGACCGTAAATACAGGCGCCGACACCTACCGCATAGTGTGCCGGGCGGGTCGCAATTTTTAACAGATATGCGCCCACTAAGAAATAGGGTACCAGAATCATCTCGGAGGCGATGGTCAGCAGCGTGTTATAGTCCGATCCTGTGAGCCAGATCAGCACCAGACAGACCTGCACGCTGATGTTGGTGAGCCACAAAGAGGCCGATGGCGCACTGTTTTTGTTCTGACGGGCAAACAGGCGCGGGAACGCTTTATGCGTGGCGGCCAGGAACGGCACTTCCGCTGCCATAATGGTCCAGCTCAGATAGGCGCCGCAAACGGAGACAATCAGACCCGCCGCGATAATCACGTCTCCCCAGGGACCCAACATTTTCACCATCAGCCCGGCCATAGATGGGTTACGCATTTCCGCCAGTTCAGGGCGTGCCACCACGCCGAGCGACAACAGCGTCACCAGCAGATAAACGCCCAGCGCCGCCAGTACGGCCAGCAGCGTGGCGCGTCCCACGTCGCGCTTGTTACGCGCGCGGGCAGAGACTACGACGGCACCTTCAACGCCGATGAACACCCACAGGGTGATCAGCATGGTATTTTTCACCTGTTCCCAGACGGGAACGCCCAGCGCAATGCCGCTGAAATCGAGCGTAAAGACATCGAGACGGAAGGCGAGGAAGGCCAGCACGACGAACAGGCCAAGCGGCACCAGCTTGGCCAGCGTTGCCACGAGGTTAATGCTGGCCGCGGTCTGGACGCCGCGCAAAATCAGCCAGTGAACAATCCACAGCAGTACCGAGGCGCCGACGATGGACTGCCAGGTATTACCGTCGCCAAACAGGCGCAGTTCGGGCGTATCGGTAAAGAAGCTGAGCGCTGAGAAGACGATAACCAGATAGGAGACGTTGGCGATCACCGCGCACAGCCAGTAACCCCAGGCGGAGCAGAAGCCGATCAGCTCGCCGAAACCTTCCCGGGCGTAAGTGAATATTCCGCCGTCCAGATCCGGTCGGATACGGGTCAGCAGCAGCATGGCGAATGCCAGCAGCAAAATCCCAACACCGGTAATGCCCCAGCCAATCAGTAATGCGGCCGGGCTGGCGACGGCCGCCATGTTCTGCGGCAAACTGAATACGCCCGCGCCCAGCATTGAGCTCAATACAAGTGCAGTTAACGCACTCAGGCCAAGTTTCTTTTCCATTGGCTTCCTGTTATGAAAAGTCCAAATCCAGAATAATTATTTCGCTAAGGCGCATAAAAATGGTGGATCACGCTAAGGCGCGGGATTTTACGGAGTGTGAAGGATGCATGCAATGACGTGTGGCAGAAATCAGAAAAAAAGTAACAAAAAAGGCGGCACTGCGCCGCCTTTATGAAACCGTTTTGTTACTTGTACAGATCGGCGCTGATGGTCAGGTTGTTACCACGTTCCTGCCACTGCCGGGTGATGTGGTAATACTTCGCGCCTTTCTTCGCAGCACGCTTCGCCACCTGATAGGAGATTTCCGTCATGTTGCCATAGTTGCCCGTAAACTTGATGCTGTCGAACGGCACCATCTGCGCGGCAGTGGCTTTGTTCAGCTCTTCAATTTTCGTGCCGTCTGGTAACGTAACGGTATAACGACCGCCTTTGGTGGATTGGGTTTCAAAGAAACGACCCACTTCAGCGCTTGGTGCCGCAGACGTTGCTACGCCCGGAATTTCCACTTTCTTCGCTTCTTGACCGCCTTTCGCCAACGCGGCACGTCCCGCATCTGAATCCGCTGGAATGGCGTCCGGGCTTTGCACTACGCGTTTTTTCGCATCTTGCTTATAGATGAAAGCGGTGATGCGCTGGTTTCCGCCCTGGTTAGCATCAACCTGACGCACGATATAGAACGCGTAAGCGCCTTTTTCTCTCGCGGCTTTGGTGATGGCATCGTTAACTTCAGGCTGGCTGCGGTAGAAGCCCTGAACGGTCACGGTGTCATACGGTTCCAGCTGAACAGCCTGATCTTTCGGCAATTCAACAATGCCGTTAATCACGCGGTTTTTCTGTTCATCTGCTTTTGGGGCATTCTCTTTGTACAGCGCAATCGTCACGCGCTGGTTGCCGCTGTTGCCTTGATCGGACTGGTCAACAACGTAAAACGAGGCAGCGCCGTTTTTATCGGCGGCTTTTGATGCGGCGGCGACGGCATCGCCAATAGAGTTATAGCGACCCACAATGACCGTATGGTCAAAAGGTTTTAACGCTGCCGCTTGCTCCGGCGTCAACTCTGTCGCGGCATTCGCAGACAGGGCGGTCGCGGAAAGAAGTGCGGACGCCAGGAGTGTGTTCTTAAGCTTCATAAAAATAATCCTTCGCCTTGCGCAAACCATGTACTGGTGTTGTTGTTAATTTGAGACGGTCCCGATTATGGCATTTAACACCCATCGCTGTCTGCGGCATTTTTCACAGCCTGTGCTCACCAAAGGACCTGATTCGATAACATTTTGTGATATGTGGAAAAAACAGGCGTTTCACAAGAAAAACTGATTAAGCATATGACTTTTACAAGTTAATTTAATGTTAATGAGTTGTTCTATTATGGCGCTATATCATGTTTTTACCGCTTCGCTTGCGCGATTTATCGGTCCTGAAGGCGAATTTAAGGTAAATATCTCTGTCAGTAACCCCGATCGCTTATTTTTCACAGATAAAGTAAGAAATAGTGTTTTCTGGCGGTAGATCACGGGCGCTATTTTCAGTAGGTTATAGAAAGTTTGTTACTGTTTTATTTTCCGGGGTTAATCATTCTCCGTCGTTATCGCGATGGTGAAAATTGATACAAACCGCGGGCAATTATCGACAAACCATCATCAAAAACCGATGGAAGGGAAAACTATGCGTATTGGGGTACCAAAAGAACGGTTAGCCAATGAAACCCGCGTAGCGGCAACACCAAAAACGGTGGAGCAACTGCTTAAACTGGGTTTTACCGTCGCGATTGAAAGCGGCGCGGGCACACTGGCGAGTTTCGATGACGAGGCCTTTACTCAGGCTGGCGCGGACGTCGTGGACGGTGCTGAGGTCTGGCAATCACCCATCATTCTGAAGGTAAACGCACCGGAAGAGGGTGAAATTGAACTGCTGAACGCGGGCACTACGCTGGTGAGCTTTGTCTGGCCAGCCCAAAACCCGGAGTTGATGGAGAAGCTGGCGGCACGCGGTGTCACCGTGATGGCGATGGACTCCGTGCCGCGTATTTCGCGCGCGCAGTCTCTGGATGCGCTGAGCTCCATGGCGAACATTGCCGGCTATCGCGCCATTGTCGAAGCTGCGCATGAGTTTGGTCGCTTCTTTACCGGTCAGATTACGGCGGCAGGTAAAGTTCCACCCGCGAAGGTGATGGTGATTGGTGCCGGTGTGGCAGGTCTTGCCGCTATCGGGGCCGCAAACAGCCTGGGCGCTATTGTTCGCGCGTTTGATACCCGGCCGGAAGTGAAGGAGCAGGTGCAGAGTATGGGCGCCGAATTCCTTGAGCTGGACTTCAAGGAAGAAGCGGGCAGCGGTGATGGTTACGCGAAGGTCATGTCTAAAGCCTTTATCAAGGCGGAAATGGCGCTCTTTGCGGCGCAGGCAAAAGAGGTAGACATCATTGTCACCACCGCGCTTATTCCGGGTAAACCGGCGCCGAAGCTGATCACCCGTGAGATGGTGGATTCCATGCAGCCGGGCAGCGTTATAGTCGATCTGGCGGCGCAAAACGGCGGTAACTGTGAGTATACCGTGCCAAATCAGGTCACGACGACCGCGAACGGCGTGAAGGTGATCGGTTATACCGACCTGCCAGGGCGTCTGCCAACCCAGTCCTCTCAGCTGTACGGCACGAACCTCGTTAACCTGCTGAAGCTGCTCTGCAAAGAGAAAGACGGCAACATTACCGTTGATTTTGATGATGTGGTGGTGCGTGGCGTTACCGTGGTGCGTGAAGGGGAAATCACCTGGCCTGCACCGCCGATTCAGGTTTCCGCTCAACCTCAGGCTGCGCCGAAAGCGGCACCAGAGCCCGCGGAGCCAGCAAAACCTGCGTCGCCGTGGCGCAAATACGCCATCATGGCGCTGGTCATAATCCTGTTTGGCTGGCTGGCGGACGTCGCGCCAAAAGAGTTCCTTGGCCACTTCACCGTCTTCGCGCTCTCCTGCGTGGTGGGTTACTACGTCGTGTGGAACGTTTCCCATGCGCTGCATACCCCGCTGATGTCGGTCACCAATGCCATCTCCGGGATTATCGTGGTCGGGGCATTGCTGCAAATTGGTCATGGCGGCTGGATCAGCTTCCTGAGCTTCATTGCGGTGCTGATCGCCAGTATCAATATTTTCGGTGGTTTCACCGTGACTCAGCGCATGCTGAAAATGTTTCGTAAAGGCTAAGGGGTAGCATATGTCTGGAGGATTAGTTACAGCCGCATACATTGTTGCTGCAATCCTGTTTATTTTCAGTCTGGCGGGGCTTTCCAAACACGAAACGTCTCAGCAGGGAAATAACTTTGGTATCGCCGGTATGGCGATTGCGCTGATTGCCACCATCTTTGGGCCGGACACCGGCAACGTGGCGTGGATCCTGGTGGCGATGATCATCGGCGGCGCGATTGGTATTCGTCTGGCGAAACGCGTTGAAATGACCGAGATGCCGGAGCTGGTTGCTATTCTGCACAGCTTCGTGGGTCTGGCGGCGGTGCTGGTGGGCTTCAACAGCTACCTGTACCACGAACCGGGCCTGGAGCCGATTCTGGTGAACATCCATCTGACCGAAGTGTTCCTCGGCATCTTCATCGGTGCGGTGACCTTCACCGGGTCGATTGTGGCGTTCGGCAAGCTGCGCGGGAAGATCTCTTCCAAACCGCTGATGCTGCCTAACCGCCACAAGCTGAATCTGGCGGCGCTGGTCGTTTCCTTTGTGCTGCTGGTGGTCTTCGTGCGTACCGAAAGCGTAGGCTTGCAGGTGCTGGCGTTACTGGTGATGACCATCATCGCGCTGGCGTTCGGCTGGCATCTGGTGGCGTCTATCGGCGGAGCAGATATGCCGGTAGTCGTTTCCATGCTGAACTCCTACTCCGGTTGGGCGGCGGCGGCGGCAGGCTTTATGCTGAGCAACGACCTGCTGATTGTCACCGGTGCGCTGGTCGGTTCTTCCGGTGCGATCCTGTCTTACATCATGTGTAAGGCGATGAACCGTTCGTTTATCAGCGTCATCGCGGGTGGCTTCGGTTCTGACGGCTCATCAACCGGTTCTGATGAGGAAGTGGGTGAACACCGTGAAATCAGCGCGGAAGACACCGCAGAGATGCTGAAAAACTCGCATTCCGTCATCATCACCCCAGGCTATGGCATGGCGGTGGCGCAGGCGCAGTATCCGGTGGCGGAAATCACCGAGAAACTCCGCGCGCGCGGTATCAAGGTTCGCTTTGGTATTCACCCGGTGGCGGGGCGTCTGCCAGGCCACATGAACGTGCTGCTGGCGGAAGCGAAGGTGCCTTACGACATCGTGCTGGAAATGGACGAGATCAACGATGATTTCGCCGACACCGACACCGTGCTGGTGATTGGCGCCAACGACACCGTTAACCCGGCGGCGCAGGACGATCCGCGTAGTCCGATTGCGGGTATGCCTGTTCTCGAAGTGTGGAAGGCGCAGAACGTTATTGTCTTCAAACGCTCTATGAACACCGGCTATGCTGGCGTGCAGAACCCGCTGTTCTTTAAAGATAACACCCACATGCTGTTTGGCGACGCCAAGGCCAGCGTGGATGCGATCCTGAAAGCGCTGTAATTTCGCTTCATCCTGACAAACCGCCCCCTGGGGCGGTTTTCTTATTTCTGCGGCCAGCTTTTCTCCTCTGTCTATACTTTACCCTTTGTGTAATACGAGGAGGTGTAATGCGATTTTTGTCCCGCTTCGACATCATCGAACTGATGATGACGCCGTCTTTCTGGATCGGCGTCGCCACGGTGGTCTTTGTGACTCTGCTGGTGTACTGGCTGCTGACGCGCCTGATCGCCTTCGTTAAGAAAGGGATCACCACCTGGGGCGACAAGCACCCCAGCACCAACCGGATGCGCTTTATCCTGACGGATATGCTTAACCGCACCAGCCGCGTCCTGCTTTTTGTCGTGGCGCTGTTGTTCAGCCTGCGTTTCGTCGACTTACCGGATCATCTCTTTGGTACCGTGAGCCACGCCTGGTTCCTGGTCTTCGCTATCCAGGTGGCGCTGTGGATGGATCAGGGGGTGGTGTCGTGGCTTCGTCACGTCATGCTGGCGCCGGGAAGCCATAAAAACCCGGTGACGCTGGTGATCACGGGGCTTATCCTCCGTGCCATTGTCTGGTCAGTGATGCTGCTGTCTATTCTTGCTAACGCGGGCGTCAACATCACTGCTCTGGTTGCCAGCCTTGGGGTAGGGGGTATTGCTATCGCCCTCGCGGTGCAAACGATCCTGAGCGACGTGTTTGCATCGCTCTCCATCGGTTTTGATAAGCCGTTCGAAATCGGCGATTTTGTGGTGTTTAACGATGTCGCCGGGACGGTAGAGCACATTGGTCTGAAAACCACCCGTATCCGCAGCCTGAGCGGGGAGCAGATTGTCTGCGGGAACGCCATCCTGCTGCAACAGACGCTGCATAACTATAAGCGGATGCAAACGCGGCGGATTGTTTTTACCTTCGGAGTCGCCAGCGACACGGCGCCGGAAAAACTGCGTTCAGTGGGTGAGATGGTCAAACAGATCATTACCGACGTCGGGGAAACGAAGTTTGACCGCGCCCATTTCCTGGGCTTCGATCGCGATCGCCTGACCTTCGAGGTGGTTCATATTGTTAATACGGCGGATTACAACAAGTACATGGATATTCAGCAGGAGATCAATATTCGTATCCTGGAGGGGCTGAACCAGCAGGAGATCAAGCTGGCGCTACCGAGCATGGTTCTGCACGCGCCCTGGATGAATGCCGGCGACGAGGCATCTGCGCAACGGTTGAGCGAAGCGCAATAAAAAAAGCCCGCCGTTACCGGCGGGCTTTCATTTTGGGGTCAATCGTCTTCCTCATCGTCCAGCTCAACCGGCGTCTGATATTGATCCGGTTTGATGACCAGAAGGTCGCAGCGCAGATGGTCGATCACCTGCTCGGCGGTATTTCCCAGGAACGCGGCAGAAATACCGGTCCGGCCGATGGTGCCCAGCACCACAATCCCGGCCTGCAAATGCTCCGCCAGATCCGGAATAACCTCTTCCGGTAACCCTTTTTCTACGTGGGTCATGTTCTCATCGATACTGAATTTCTGGCGCAGCGCTTTCATGGCCAGCAGATGCTGACCGCGAATCGCGTCGTTATACACGCTCGGGTCAAATTCAGGCAGCTCGATGGCGATATTGATTGGCGTTACCGGATAGGCGCCCACCAGATGGACTTCAGTATGGTTAACCTGGTCTGCAAGCTGAAGCGTCTCTTTCACCAGTTTCTCGTTCAGCGAATTGTGATAATCCTCTTCGCTGGCCAGATTGACCGCCACGACGGCTTTCCCGCCCTCAGGCCACGGCTGATCTTTCACCATCCATACCGGACAAGGGCATTTGCGCAGCAGGTGCCAGTCTGTTGGAGTGAAAATCACGGATTCCAGTTTGTCATGCTGGTGCGCCATTTTCAGCAGCAGGTCATGCCCACCGGCCACCACTTCCTGAATAATGGCTTCGAAGGGGCGGTTGTGCCAGACTACTTTAATATCAATCGGTACGCCCGCTTCCAGGTAATACTTCGCCTGCTCGCGGATCCACGCGGTACGCTGGCTGATCACTCCCTGACGCATAGCGGTGCGCTCGTCAGGCGACAGAAGGGTGGTCATCTCGTATGAGAAGTCATAAATCGGCAAAAAGGCTTTAATTTTGCCACCAATCCGTTGATGTAAATACACAGCACGTCGTAATGCCGGCTGATCGTCCTGATTAGGATCGATAGCCACCAGCATGTTTTGATACTTTGCCATACAGGTCTCCTTACTACTGTCACCACAGTCTGTAAGTAAAAGAGTAACCTATATATCTTGAATGAAACAGGGGGGAAGTTTTTGCCAGATCAATAATCATGAAAATTTATCGACCTGGCATAAGATATCCGGGAGAGTTATGCCACGTTACGTGAGTGACCCGCCAGAATGGCCAGAGCTTCACCGTTTTCGATGGTGATATACTTACCTTTAACCGCCAGCATTCCGCTCTTCTGGAAGCGACCCAGCAGACGGCTGATGGTTTCCACGGTCAGGCCCAGATAGTTACCAATATCACCGCGCGTCATGGTCAGACGGAATTCACGCGGGGAGAAGCCACGTTCCGCGAAACGGCGGGAGAGGTTATAGATAAAGGCGGCCAGACGCTCTTCGGCATTCTTCTTAGAAAGCAGCAGGATCATATCCTGATCGCCTTTGATCTCACCGCTCATCAGACGCATCATCTGCTGACGCAGGTTCGGCATCTTACCGGACAGATCGTCCAGCGTCTCAAACGGAATTTCGCAGACCATAGAGGTTTCCAGCGCCTGAGCAAAGCTCGGGTGATGGCCACTGCCGATGGCGTCAAAGCCGACTAAATCGCCTGCCAGATGGAAGCCGGTGATCTGCTCGTCGCCCTGTTCGGTAATGGTGTAGCTTTTGATGGTGCCAGAACGGATAGCATAGAGCGACTTCAGTTCGTCTCCCGCCTTAAACAGCGTCTGCCCTTTCTGAATAGGCTTTTTGCGCTCGATGATATTGTCAAGCTGATCGAGTTCGTGCTCATTCAGAGTAAACGGGATACAGAGCTGGCTGATGCTGCAATCCTGGCAATGGATAGCACAACCGCCAGACTGAATGCGTCGTATAATTCGCTTTTCCGGGATCATAGGTTTGCTCAAGCCTTAATTGATATTGGTCAATTTTAACATCTTTTTGGTAAGGACGTAAGTCTGGCAAACCCCCAATAAAGACAAGAGACGGCAGCGTGTTGCCATCTCCTTGAAATTCCACAGAATGATTAAGGATTATGAATCTAACAGGTAGAAAATTAAGCACAAAAAGCCTGGGAATTACAGCAGAAAATACCCTTCGTGACGCAGCAGCCACTCTTTGCGCTGTACGCCCCCGGCATAGCCGGTGAGGGTGCCGTTGCGCCCAATCACGCGATGGCAAGGCACCACAATGCTGACGGGGTTAGAGCCATTTGCCGCACCGACCGCGCGCGCCGCGCCGGCACGACCAAGCTGTTCTGCCAGCTGACCGTAGTGCATCACCTGCCCGCAGGGAATATTACGCAGCGCCTGCCACACCTCGCGCTGGAAAGGGGTGCCCGCCGTGGCGGTTGGCAGGGTATTAATAATGCTGAGATCGCCCTCGAAGTAGGCCGTCAGTTTATCGCTCAGCCCGCCAGGATTACGGGCAGTAACACGCTCGTATCCCTCGGCGCGATAATGGATGTTGAGCAGCTCAACCATCCGGTCGCTGTGCTCTTCCCATTCAACCGCGCGCAGATTGAACGCTTCATCCGCGATAACCCACAGCGGCCCCAGCGGCGTCGCAATCTTATCTTCGAGTAATCTCAGCATCAGTACTCCTTAGTTCAGCCTCGGGTAAACACCCGGTCCAATCGGCAGGCCGACAAGATACCACGCCACCAGCATCACCAGCCATACCCCTAAGAAGATAAGCGGATAGGGCAGAACCAGCGAATAGTAGGTACCCAGCTTAGCCTCCGGTCTGTAGCGTTGCAGGAAGCCTAAAAACAGCGGAACGAAGGGTGACACGGGCGCCAGCGGGATCACCGAGGAATCGGCGACACGGAACAGGATCTGGGCGAACGCCGGATGGAAGCCGAGCATCATAAACATGGGGACAAAGATGGGCGCCAGAATCGACCAGATGGCCGACCCGCTGGCAATAAACATGCACAGCAGGGACGACAGCAGCGCCAGGCCGACAAACGCCGGAACACCGCTCAACCCCGCCGCCTCCAGCGCGTCCGTCAGGCTCACGGCCATAAACTTGCCCATGTTGCTCCAGTTAAACATGGCGACAAACTGCGCCAGCGGGAACACCATCACGATAAAACCGGCCATCTCCTTCATCGGCTCGATCATCAGGTGCGGCAGATCTCCCTGACGGCGGATTTTGCCGGTGGCGATGCCGTACGCGAGCGAAACGACGAAGAAGAAGAGAATTATCAGCGGCACAATGCCCTGAATAAACGGCGAGGGCAGTACGGTGTGTTTGATCGGATCGCGCAGCACGCCATTCTCCGGTACCACCATCAGCGCCACCACCGCAATGAACGCCAGCGAGACGATCCCGGCTACGCGCAGGCCGAACTGCTGCTCTTTGCTCAGCGTCTCCAGCTTTTCATCGCTCCGGCCTTCCCATTTACCCAGGCGCGGCTCAATGATTTTATCGGTAATCAGACCCCCGACAATCGTCAGGACAATCACTGAACTGGCCATAAAGTACCAGTTGTCGATCACGCTGACGTGCATGGTCACATCGATGGTGCTGGCTGCCTCTGTGCTGATGCCGGAGAGCAGCACATCGGTGGTCACGATAAGCAGGTTAGCGGTAAACCCACAGCCGACGCCCGCAATCGCCGACAGCAGGCCCGCAACAGGATGACGACCAACGGCGAGGAAAATCAGCGCCCCCATCGGCGGCATGATCACCAGTGCCGCGTCGGACGAGATATGGCTGAAGAAGGCAATAAACAGCACCATATAGCTGGCATAACGCGCGCTGACGTGCGAGGCCATTTTGACCATCAGCGCGGGCAGGAGACCCACGCGCTCGGCCAGTCCCGCGCCTAACACCAGCGCCAGGATGGCGCCCAGCGGCGCAAAACCGCTGAAGTTTTTAATCACGTTCGGCAAAAACCAGTGCAACCCTTCAACGCTGAGCAGGTTTTTCACTGCCACCATGCTGCCGTCGGCCGGGCTGCGCACGCTCACCTCAAAGGCGGACAGCACGGCCGTCGCGACCATCAGGATGACAATTAAATAGATAAAAAGCAGGAAAGGGTGCGGCACTTTATTGCCGATCCTTTCAACCCAGCCATAGAGCTTACCGGATGGGGAATGCGAAGGTATGGAAGACATACTCATGGGCGTTCCTCGGGACTGTTGTTGTGTTGTTGTGTTTTTTATTTTAAAGGCGACGGTGTCACGCCCTGCGGGATCGGACACTCGTACGGTTTTTCTGTTATGTGTTGTTCGAACTCTTCCCGGCATTTTCGCAACAGTTCGGCATCCTGAAGCAGATGCAGCGCGGTCGCGCCCATCACTTTTCCGGCCAGCAACATGCCTTTATGGGCAATAGAGGTACGCCCCTGCGCCACTAATTGCCAGGTATGCAGCGGGGTGCCCACGGTAAAACAGGGGCTAAAGCACTGTGCGACAGGCATCTTCCAGCTGACATCTCCCACATCGGTGGAGCCTGCCAGTACGTTATCGGTGATGGCGTAAGGGGCAACTTCATCCACCAGCAGCGTCTCCTGATGGCGTCGGGCAAACGCTTTTCCTTCTTCGGCCCCCGTTGCGGCAATGTTTTTCAGGCTGTTTTGCAGGTCGTTTGCCGTGAGCGTAGCGCGGATTTTACGGGCAAATTCGCGTTCCTCTTCCGTCCAGGCCGGCGTGCCGTAATGCTGCAATGCGCGGTACATCGCCGCTTCGAGCGTTCGGTTCGGCAGATAGCTGGAGCAGGCTTTATCAAAGCGGCACTCGACGGTGGTTTCGGTCATCATCGCCGCGCCCTGGGCGATTTTCTCGATGCGCGCGTAGATCTGCTGCGCATCGGCCATCTCCGGGGCGCGGATCAGGTACAGCACCTCGGCCTGGGCCTGCACCACGTTAGGCGAAATTCCGCCGGTATCGGTGATGGCGTAATGAACGCGCGCTTTTTCAATGATGTGTTCGTTGAGGAAGTTTGTGCCGGTGGTCATCAACGTCACGGCATCCAGCGCGCTGCGTCCCAGATGTGGGGAGTTAGCGGCATGGGCGGCGATCCCCTTAAACCGCCAGGCGGCCTGAATATTGGCCAGCGTGCTGACGTTAAACATCCCGGCAAAGGCTTCCGGGTGCCATGTCACGGCAGCGTCCACGTCGTCAAATAATCCTTCACGCACCATAAAGGTTTTACCGGAGCCGCCTTCCTCGCCGGGACAGCCGTAAAAACGCACCGTTCCGCTGCCGCCGTGCTGTTCCAGCCAGCTTTTCACCGCCACCGCCCCGGCAAAGGCAGCCGTGCCTAAGAGGTTATGCCCGCAGCCGTGGCCGTTCGCCCCCGGGGTGGCGGATTGCGCCGTCGCGCAGTGTGCCTGCTGGCTTAGCCCGGCCAGGGCATCGTATTCGCCCAGAAGGGCGATAACGGGCTTGCCGCTGCCGTAGCTGGCAATAAAGGCGTTGGGAATGCCTCCGGCTTCCCGCGTCAGGGTAAAGCCCTCGGCTTCCAGCGCGCTGGCGAGGCGTTCGGCGGACCAGAACTCTTCAAAGCGCGTTTCGGGATGATCCCAGATGTCATCGGCAATATCGGTAAACGTCTGACATCGCGTGTCGATGGCATCAGCGATAAAAGCGTAGTTCTCCTGCATTACACACCTTGCGTCCACGGGAAATTAAGCGCAGTTCGCGCCAGCGTTTCGATGGCAACGTTCATCACCTGCTCATCAAAATCGAATTTTTCGTTGTGATGTCCGGCGCTCAGCTGGGTGCCGAAAACCATATACGAGGCCATGCCGCCGTTCTGCTGCACGCGGGCCATCATTAGCGTGGCGTCTTCGGAGCCCGCAGGCGCTTTGACCTTATTAATGGCATGAGTCACACCGGGCACCTGGCTTGCCTGCTCGCGCAGATAATCGACCCAGGCCGGGGAAGGGACGCTGGAGGTCGCCGCCCCCATCAGGTTTATCCCGGCTGTTACGCCATAGAGCGCCGCCGCGCCGGTAATTACCGCCTGCGCGCGCTCAAAGACATACTGATTAATGGCCTCGCTTTCGCCGCGGGTTTCAACCTTAAGTAACGCATCAGCCGGAACCACGTTGCGTCCGCTGCCCGCCTGCATGACCCCGACGTTAACCCGGGACGCGCCTTCGCTGTGTGGCGCGATGCCATGCAGCGCGATAGCGGCCTGGGCAGCAGCAAGCAGGGCGTTACGGCCCTCTTCCGGTTTACCGCCAGCGTGTGCGGCGACTCCGGTAAAGCGCACGTCAAATTTGGTGGTCGCCATGAAGTTATCGCTGCCGCAGATCACTGTCCCTTCCGGAACGCCGGTTCCGATATGAATGGCGGTAAAGTAGTCTACGCCGTCCAGCGCGCCTGCGGCGACCATAGCGCGCGCGCCGCGCGTACCCTCTTCGGCAGGCTGGAAGATCAGTTTGATGGTGCCGTTGAGCTGCGCTTCATGCTGCTTAAGCACCTGCGCGAGCCCCAGACCAATGGTGGTATGCCCGTCGTGGCCACAGGCGTGCATCATTCCCGGATTGCAGGAGGCAAACCCGTCGCGGAACGGGCGATGGCTGTCGTCGAGCGCTTCGCTTAAATCAAGGGCGTCCATGTCCACGCGAAACGCCAGGGTTGGGCCCGGGCGGCCGGTATTCAGGGTCGCGACAATGCCGGTGAACCCGCCCTCAAACGGCGCCAGCCATTTCTCCGGCGCGCCCTGCGCCCGGGCGCGGGCAAACTCTCGCGAAAGGGTGGCGTCATCGGGCAGTCCCATACGGCTTTCGGCGTCGACCACGTCGCGTCCCATCGCCAGCTCGTAACCCAGTGAGGCGAGGATCTCCGCCACTTTTGCCGCAGTGCGAAACTCCACCCAACCGGATTCCGCGAAATGGTGGAAATCGCGACGCCATGCGCTCATTTGTGGGGCTAATGTCTGGATGTACTGCGCCAGTGCGTTCATATCTTTTCCTGTCATCATTAAAATATGTGAACTGCTTCACGCTGTGATAGTTTTTACTTATCACTAATCGTTTTTTCACAGTTTTAACCGTTCAGGAATTACCCTCGCACATCCGTTTCCATTAAAGTAGATGACAGTTTCTTTACTCTGATAAACAACGGTTATCGGTTGCGTTATGTCATTTCAGATTAAATTTCATCAAATCAGGGCGTTTGTCGAGGTGGCGCGACAGGGCAGTATTCGCGGCGCCAGCCGGACGCTTAATCTTTCGCAGCCCGCGCTGACCAAATCCATTAAAGAGCTGGAGGAGGGTATGGCGGCCCAGCTGTTTGTGCGCAGGAGTAAAGGCGTCGCGCTGACCGAGTGCGGGGAAGGATTTTATCACCGCGCTAATTTGATTCTGGAAGAGCTACGCGCGGCGCAGGATGACATCCGCCAGCGGCAGGGCGAACTCGCCGGGCAGATCAATATTGGGATGGGAGCCAGCATTTCACGCAGCCTGATGCCAGCCGTCATTACGCGTTTTCATGCGCAGCATCCTCAGGTCAACGTTCGGATTATGGAAGGCCAGCTGGTGTCGATGATTAATGAATTACGTCAGGGTGAGCTGGACTTTACCATCAATACCTATTATCAGGGGCCGTACGATCACGAATTTACGTTTGAAAAGCTGTTCGAAAAGCCTTTTGCCGTATTTTGTCGGGCAGGACATCCGGCGACAGGGGCGACCTCAATTAATGAGCTTCTGCAATATAACTGGACGATGCCTACGCCCCGGGGAAGTTATTATAAGCAGTTGCAGGATACTTTTAACCATCGCTCTCAAATACCGCGAATTGGCGTTGTCTGTGAGACCTTTTCCTCCTGTATTAGCCTCGTCGCACAAAGCGATTTCATCAGCATTTTACCGCAGGAGCTGGGCTGCGATCCGCTTCTGGCGCACCGTCTGATAATGCTGCCGGTTGTCGAAACCCTGCCTAAAGCGGCATATTATTTAATTCAGCGTCGTGATTCTCGCCAGACACCGCTTGCCGAATCATTAATCACGCAGTTTCGAAGAGAGGCCAGGAAATTAATTTAATAAAAATAACAACAATAAAAAATAGAGTCTGCCCGACATCAGACAGACTCCACAGAACACACAGTCGTGCATCCTTTCGCGGATCCTACATGCATTATCCATTGGGCAGGTTTATTAAGTTATAACAGCTTTTTCTTAAAAGAGAAGGACGTTGAGTGATTGATTTCACGATTTTTTAACGTATTTATTTAATTAATTACGGCTGAAATTTAAGTTAAGGTTAGATTAAATTTATTGCGTCTGCGATTATCTGTTCCTTAAGCCATTATTTGTACCCGTGCCCGGGTGATTGAGACCCGCAACGGGCGCAGGTATAGTACATCACTCAGATGTAGCCGGAGGATTTCCATGAACCCTGACGACAAATCACTTTTTCTTGACGCCATGGAGGATGTCCAGCCGCTCAAACGCTGCGCGGATATTCACTGGCAGCAGAGCCGCAACACGCGGGCGCGTCAGGAAATAGATACTGAGCAGCTCGATAACTTTCTGACGCTGGGGTTTCTGGAACTGTTGCCCCTTGACGAGCCGCTGATGTTCCAGCGTGAAGGGGTACAGCAGGGGGTATTTGATAAGCTGCGTTCCGGCAAATATTCCCGTCAGGCCAGCTTAACGCTGTTACGCCAGCCTGCGGAGCAATGCCGCCAGCTGGTCTATTCCTTTATTCGCCAGGCCGGACGTGACGGGCTACGCAACCTGATCATCGTGCATGGTAAAGGGCGTGAACAGCAGTCGCACCCTAACGTAGTGCGCAGCTATCTTGCGCGCTGGTTGACCGAGTTCGACGAAGTACAGGCCTTTTGCGAAGCGCAGCCGCATCACGGCGGCAGCGGAGCATGCTATGTCTCGTTGCGTAAGTCAGAGGATGCGAAGCGAGATAACTGGGAACGCCACGCCAAGCGCAGCCGCTAATCATGAAGGCGGGCGATATGCCCGCCTGTCACTCAGAAGGTTTCCCAGTTCGCGTCAGCTGTATTCGCGCCTGCCGCTGACGGGCGCAGCAGTACGGGCGTTTTCACGTTTTTAGGGCGAGCCGCCGGCGATGCCTGAGCGTTCAGCCGGAATGCCGCCACGGCCTGACGCAGCTGTTCAGACTGATCTTCCAGCGCCGCCGCCGCCGTTGCCGACTCCTGTACCAGCGCGGCGTTTTGCTGCGTGACGCTGTCCATCTGCGAGACCGCCAGGCTGACCTGCTCTATACCGCGGCTCTGCTCGTCAGACGCCGAGGAAATCTCAGCCATAATATCGGTTACGCGCGTCACGGCCGCGACGATCTCTTTCATGGTCGCACCCGCCTCGCTCACCTGTTCCGAGCCGGTATTCACCCGGCTGACAGAGTTCTCGATAAGCCCTTTGATCTCTTTTGCCGCCTGCGCGCTGCGGCTGGCCAGCGTCCGTACTTCACCTGCCACGACCGCAAAGCCGCGACCTTGTTCCCCGGCACGGGCGGCTTCAACCGCCGCGTTGAGCGCGAGAATATTGGTCTGGAAGGCAATACTATCGATAACGCCGGTGATATGCGCAATTTGCTGAGAACTGTCGGCAATGTCATTCATGGTACGCACCACGTTATCCACCACCTGACCGCCGCGTGCGGCGGTTTCAGACGCATTCTTCGCCAGCAGCGTCGCCTGGCGGGCGTTATCCGAGTTCTGTTTCACCGTGGCAGTCAGCTCTTCCATGCTGGCGGCGGTCTCTTCCAGCGAGGCTGCCTGCTGCTCGGTTCGGGCGGAAAGGTCGTTACTTCCGGCGGCAATTTCTCCTGCGCCCGTGTAGATAGAATCTGTGCTGCCGCGCACGGCGCTGACGGTGCTCACCAGCGACTGCTGCATCTCGTGCAGACCAGCAGCCAGCTGGCCCATCTCGTTGCGCCCGGTAATCGCGACATTTTGCGTCAGATCGCCGCTCGCGATGGTGCGAATATGGTTCATGATGGCGTTGAGCGGTTTCAGGAGCAGGTGCTGTAAACCCTGCCAGATCACCACCAGCACGGCGATCACGGTCAGGAAGATCGCCGCCAGCGTCCACTGCATCTGGGTAAAGCTGCTCTGGTTCTCTTCGGCGGCGGCTTTCAGCAGAACGTTGTTTTCAGCGCGCCAGCGGGTATAGACCGCCTCCATCTCATCCTGCGCCTGCTGGGCGTCCAGGTCGCCATAGGCCTGATAGTTATCTGCGCGCAGATACTCAATGGACAAGCGCATCACCTCGTGCATTTGCTTCCAGGCTTTCTGCATCTCTTCGGTGAGCGCGGCATTCTGGCCCTTCACCTGCGGAATAACCAGCCAGTTTTTGTAATAGTCTTCGGCTTTGGCCAGCGAACCGTTGGCGGTGCCCAGCAGCGTGTTGATCGCCGCGAGAGAGGCCGGATCGCGCTGGTTTTTCAGGTAGCGGATCGCCACGCGGGTAACGGTAACGCGCGTTTTCACCAGCGTGTTAACGCTGTCGCTCAGGCTTTCCTGTTGGGCATTGAGTAACCCGGAGTTCTGAAAGTTGTGACGATCGTTGTTAACGGCAGAGTAGAACAACCCTCCCGTGACAACTTGCAGCAGACAGAATATGGTGAGGGCAAAGATAATACCGGTAATCACGTGCAGATTTTTCAGCATGGCGGTCATCCGTAAGAGAAGAGGCAGGGTTACATCAATACTATCGTCGTAGCGAATTTAAACTTTAATTTTACTATTGCTTAACTAATGGTTTCGTTGCGGAACCTGTTGTAAATCCGGATCATTTTTTATGAGGAAGGTCAGCATGAGCAGCATAGATAAAAGCGGAACGTTCACGCTCGGAACGCGTACGGTTAAACGATTTGGCTATGGCGCGATGCAGCTTGCCGGGCCTGGCGTTTTTGGTCCGCCAAAAGATAAAAATGCGGCGCTGGCAGTGCTGCGTGAAGCGGTGGCGTTGGGTGTGAATCACATTGATACCAGCGATTTTTACGGACCTCATGTGACCAACCAGCTTATCTGCGAGGCGCTTCATCCGTACCGGGACGACCTTACGATTGTGACCAAGATCGGAGCCCGACGCGGCGAGGATGCCTCCTGGCTGCCGGCGTTTTCCGCGCAGGAGCTGACGCAGGCGGTGCATGATAACCTGCGTAACCTGAAGCGGGATGTGCTGGACGTGGTTAACCTGCGGATCATGTTTAGCGCCCACGGACCGGCGGAAGGCTCGATTGCCGCGCCGCTGAGCACCCTTGCGGAGCTGCAACAGCAGGGGCTGGTTCGTCATATTGGGCTGAGCAACGTCACCGCTTCGCAGGTTGCTGAAGCGCAGAAGATGGTTTCCGTGGTGTGCGTACAGAACATGTACAACGTTGTGAATCGCGGTGACGATGCGCTGGTTGATTCGCTGGCGCAGCAGGGGATTGCCTGGGTGCCGTTCTTCCCGCTGGGTGGTTTCACGCCACTGCAATCTTCCGGACTACAGGCGGTGGCGGATTCACTGGGCGCGACGCCGATGCAGGTGGCGCTGGCATGGCTGCTGCAACGCTCGCCAAATATCCTCTTGATCCCGGGAACCTCATCGGTGGCGCATCTGCGTGAAAACCTGGCGGCAGTCGATCTGGTATTGCCGCCTGAGGCGCTGGAGACGTTAAATTCTCTGGTGGGGTAATCCCGATACCAGCAAAAGCCCGGAGGATTTTTCGGGCTTTTGCTGTTTATGATCCAATCTGACTTCTTTGGCGGTGAAGCGCTAACGCTTCTGCCACGATTTCCTGCTTACTTTTCCGTGTTTCATACGCAGTAATGCGGATGTACTCCATCAGCGCAGGATCGATGCGCGCACTTAACATCCTGAGTTCGGCCTCCTTTGCGACACCGCGAGCAACACGCTTATCGGGATAATCACGGGCGGGCATAGAAAACGTCCTCCAAAAATTGTCTTGTTAATTTGTGCTGTAAAATATGCGCTAGTCTAAATATAAAGTCAACGTATAGTGTATGTGGAGTGATTTGTGGTTACTTTGTTTTGTTTTTATAGTCATGTGAAAGTCATTGCGTAGTGAAGTTTTATGACGCGTTACGCTTGTCTGTGCGTAAAAATTTACAAAACAAATAATCTTCATTGCTATAGGGGGTTATAAGCGAAGCGGTTAAGGCGTAGCCAGCCGCTTACGCTGACATGGCTTGATCGATACCTCAGTTAAAACTACTGTATATAAAAACAGTATGGAGGTGTTTATCATGATCTTTTTCAGACCCGCAGAGTTGCGTGAAATCGTTGCTATTCCACTTTTCAGCGACTTAGTACAGTGCGGCTTCCCCAGCCCGGCAGCGGATTATGTAGAGCGGCGTATCGATTTAAACGAGTTATTAGTGGCCCATCCCAGCTCCACTTACTTTGTCAAAGCCGCCGGTGACTCGATGATAGAAGGGGGGATCAATAACGGTGATTTGCTGGTGGTGGACAGTTCCCGCAAGCCTGAGCATGGCGATATCGTGATTGCGGCGGTAGAGGGCGAATTTACCGTGAAGCGCCTCCAGCTGCGTCCCAATATTCAACTCAACCCCATGAACAGCGCCTATTCACCGATTATTGTCGGCAGCGACGATACGCTCGATATCTTTGGTGTAGTGACGTATATCGTGAAATCCGCGAGCTGATCGTGTTTGTGAAGCTTAATTAATAGGCAATAAGTTAATTCTCATCATGCAAAAATCTTACGTCACCTGGGCTGTCTTGTCGGCAAACCTGATATTCATCGCATAAGCCGGAACTGACTGGTCAAATATTCTGGTATTGGCGAATTACAGAGTGATATCCCATTTTTTTTATTTTGTTATGTTCCTGCACTTTAGTGAGTTTTCTTTTCTTCCGACAGAATACATTTTGTCTACATTATAATTTTAATTTATGATTCGCACACGAACAATTGATGTTACGCAGGGTTTTAGCATCGTGGCAGTCAATAAAACCCTGCTGTTATAAAGTAATCAGGAGATTCATTTTTATGTCAGACAATAATCCCCGCTCATCCGGCTGGTTAGGCCCGTGGTGCCTGCTGGTGGGTGTGATACTTCTTGTAACGGGGCTCTTTTTTGCTATCGGCGGTTTTAAACTGGTTTCCCTGGGGGGGAGTTGGTATTTTCTCATCGCCGGGGTTATCACTCTGCTCTCTGCGATTCAGTTCTTCCGCCGCAAGTCCTCTGCCGTGGGGCTGTTTGCCCTGGTGTTTCTTGGCACCCTGATTTGGGCATTTTTCGATGCCGGGCTCGACTTCTGGCCGCTGGTTTCCCGTTTAATGGTACCCGCCGGGCTGATGGTGCTGGCAGCTGCCACCTGGCCTGCATTGCGTAAACGTGAAGGAAAACCGTCCTGCGCAAAAGGGGCTCTGGGGGTCTGCGCGGTCCTTATTATCGCCATGGGCGTCACCTTTGTTCAGATGTTTCAACCCCATCCGACCGTGCCGTTTAGCGGTGAAAAACGTCCGCTGGTACCGGTAAAAGATGATGCGAAACAGCAGAACTGGGATCACTACGGTAATACGGCCGGCGGTAGTCGCTTTGTGGCGCTGGACCAGATAACCCGTGACAACGTGAAAAACCTGAAACCGGTCTGGACCTACCATACCGGTGACGTACCGGAAAGTCCGGACGGCAATGGCGCAGAAGATCAGCAAACGCCGCTACAGGTTGGCGATCGTGTCTTCCTCTGTACGCCGCATAACAACGTGATCGCCGTGGATGCCGATAGTGGGAAAGAGATCTGGAAAGCGGAAATCAACGCCAAATCTGCAATCTGGATGCGCTGCCGTGGCCTGGCATACTTTGATGCCACCAAACCGCTGGCACAGCCAACGGTAGCGGGCTCCACGCCGGTTCTGCCAGCGCAGGTCGCACCGGGCGCTGCATGCCAGCGCCGTATCCTGATGAATACCATTGACGGTAAGCTGATCGCGTTAGACGCCGATAACGGCAAATTCTGCCCGGACTTCGGTACTAACGGCAGCGTTAACCTGCATGAAGGGATGGGCGACGCGTCAGATCCCACCTACGTGCTGACGTCGGCCCCGACGCTGGCGGGTACGACGGTTGTCGTTGGTGGCCGCGTTGCGGATAACGTCAGCACCGATATGCCGGGAGGCGTTATACGTGGTTATGACGTGATCACCGGCCAGCTGCGCTGGGCGTTCGACCCGCGTAATCCGGATCCGAACTATGTTCTGAAGCCGGGCGAACACTACAAACGTAGCTCTGCAAACTCCTGGGCCCCTATGTCCTGGGATGCGTCGATGAATACCGTGTTTATCCCGATGGGGAGTTCCTCCGTCGACCTGTGGGGCGCTGACCGTATTCCGGAAGATCATAAATACGCCACCTCAATCCTCGCGCTGGATGCGACTACCGGGAAAGAGAAGTGGGTATACCAGACCGTGCATAACGACCTCTGGGATTTCGATATCCCGATGCAGCCGAGCCTGGTTGATTTCCCGACAAAAGAGGGCAACAAGCCCGCGGTGGTGGTGGGCACCAAAGCGGGGCAAATTTATGTTCTAGATCGCCTGACGGGTAAACCGCTCACTGAAGTGAAAGAGGTTCCGGTAAAACCAGCGGATATTCCACGTGAACAGTACCCGGCAACGCAGCCGCGCTCTGTGGGGATGCCGCAGATTGGCGCGGAAACCCTGAAAGAATCGGATATGTGGGGGGCGACGCCGTTTGACCAGCTGGCCTGTCGTATCAGCTTCAAATCAATGCGTTATGACGGTCTGTACACGATGCCGGGAACCGATATTTCCCTGAGCTTCCCGGGCTCGCTGGGGGGAATGAACTGGGGTAGTCTGTCCACGGATCCGAACAACCAGTACATCTTCGTCAACGACATGCGTCTGGGTCTGTGGGTCCAGCTGATTAAACAAGATCCGCAAAGCGCAGTGGCAAACACGGGCGGTGAAGCCGTGAACGCCGGTATGGGCGCTGTTCCGATGAAAGGAACGCCGTATTCGGTCAACAAAAACCGTTTCATGTCACCGCTGGGTATTCCGTGCCAGAAACCACCGTTTGGCTCTCTCTCTGCGATTGACCTGAAAACACAGAAAATCGTCTGGCAGGTGCCGGTCGGTACCGTTCAGGATACCGGTCCGTTTGGGGTAAAAATGCGTATGCAGATGCCTGTCGGTATGCCGACGCTGGGCGGTACGCTGGCCACGCAGGGCGGTCTGGTCTTCATTGCGGGAACCCAGGATTACTACCTGCGCGCCTTTGATTCCTCTACGGGGGAAGAAGTGTGGAAAGCGCGTCTCCCGGTGGGTAGCCAGGGCGGACCTATCAGCTATGTATCACCGAAAACCGGCAAACAGTACATTCTGATCTCTGCTGGCGGTGCACGCCAGTCGCCGGATCGTGGTGACTACGTGATTGCCTACGCGCTGGATAAATAACAGCGAAATAAACAGCCTGGCCCCGTCGTAGTACGGGGCTTTTTTTTGACTAAAAACCACGCACAGGAAGAAAGCTGCGGTTCCGGTCAGCCCGTGAAAAGCACCCGCCAGCGACGGCGACGGCGAGTCATCTCGCGCCATAGCGCGACTATCTCGTCAGGTTGCAGGGCATCAATAGCCTGCGGCGTTAACACCGGCAAACCATAGCGCTGGCGCAGGGCGGCCACTGCCGTGGCGCTGGCATCCATCGGTGAGCGGATCTGCGTCGCCAGCTGCTGTCGCAATAGGCTGAACTCGGATTCATCGCACAGCGTCAGCTCTCGCAAAAATCGTTTGCAGCAACCCAACAGGTTCACGGGAGAACGATCAGGCGACTGTAACGCCAGCAGCAGGCCATCGCGATCGGCAATACGCTGATAACGACAGCTGACCACGTAGCCAATCTGCTGTTCCACGCGCAGGCGCTGGAAAAATCGCGGTTCGCAGCATAACGCCAGCAGCCGCAGCGCGGCGAGCGACGCACCCGGCGGCAGGGGAATAAACACCAGCAGCGCCGAATCCTCGCTGGCGTGCGGAATGTGTTCGACCCCGCCGGGACAATCGCTTAACGGCAACGGCTTAGCGTTAACCGGCGCCCGGAGCAGGCCAAGCTGCCGGGCTAACCCGTGCGCGTGTCCGGCGCTGCCGCCAGCTAACGCCGCCAGCCAGCCATTCCGTGACGGTTCCGATGCCAGTCGTTCAGGCAATTGCTTAAGCAACTGACGGATCGCAATGCCATCTGGCGCAGGCGTAATAGCCGGTGTGGGGCGGGAGAGGCGATCGATTATCGCCCCGATGATGGGTTCCGCCATCACCACGGCGTCAGGAAGCCGCAGGGTTAGCTGCCAGCTACCGTCAACCGTTTGCCACTCGCCGCTGCCGCCGATATGGCGCATTTCAGCCAGAAGAGGGCGTAATTGTTTGCCGATCGCCACTCCCTGTGACTCGCTTACGCGCGAATAAAAAGGCCTGCGGAGGATCAGCGTCGGCGCTTGTGCCTGCGCCGGTAAATGCAGCAGCGGAACGGCTTCTGGCGTCAGGGCTGGGGCAGAATATTGGGCAGCCTGCGGGTAGAAGGAAAACGCGGTGGGGCTCTCATCCGCAACCGGCTGGCGACGCCAGTGGCTAAGCGGCAGGGCAAATCCCTGGCTGGAAATTGTCCCGGCGGCTTCCATTTTTTTGCAGGCCAGATATGAGGTGGGCGCCGCCAGTAAGTCGGCACAGAAGGCGGAAAAATCAACCGGCGCCGCGCCGGGCGCAAAACCAAACGCCCGCTGGCGAAGCTGGTCAAGGGCCGACAGGGCGTTAAAGCGCTGCTGTGCCAGCCGATAATAATGCCGCTGTTGCTCTTGCGTCGTTTGCTGTAGGGCCCGCAGCCAGCGCGTGATTTGCGCGTCTATGGCCTCGGGCCGTTCGCCGTCAAGCGTTAGCGCCAGCCAGCCGTAATCGTCATCCTGATAAAGCCAGTCCAGCGATACCTCTTCTGCCAGCCCGCGCGCCCGCAGCCCGTCAATCAGGCTTCCGGGGGCCTCGTCCAGCAAAAATTCCCGAAGCAAGGTGACGTTGTCACTTTTTTGGATCAACGGACAGCGCCACAGCGCGGGTCGCTCCGTCACTGCCAGCTGATAATATGCTTCAGCGCTAAGGCGTAACGGGGGGGCGGCTTCAGGCACGCCACCTGAAGCAAAACCTGTCGAAAACGTATGGGCAAGCTCGGCTAACGCATCCAGCGTTTGCGGTCCCTGTAGCCACAATTGCAGGTGTCCGGCCACATAATAGCGGCGATGAAAGTCGCGCAACGCGGCGTGCAGCGATCCCGTGTCTTGCCCCAGAGAATCATGGCTACCAACCTGAAAACGGCGAAAAACCTCCGGTTGTTCCATCGCGTGGCGCGCCGCGGCTTCGCGCCGGGCGGCATCATGCTGCTGGATAAGCCGGTTTTCCGCATCAATGACCGCCACTTCGCGCTGGATGTCCTGCCGGGAAAGCAGCGGCGCCTGCAACATATCCCGCAGTCGCGCGACGCCGTCGGACAGGTTATCGGCGGCAACGTCGAAGAAAAAAGCGCTGTGGCGAGCCAGCGTGGTGGCATTGACGTTGCCGCCCTGGCGCTGGACCCAGGCCATGAGTCGATCATCGCCCTGATAGCGCTGGCTACCGCGGAACAGCAGGTGCTCAAGTAAATGCGCAAGACCGGCGAATCGCGGTGGCTCGTGATGGCTTCCGGCACTCACGCGCGCCAGCGCCGCCGCGCGTGTCGCCTGCGGCTGATGCACCAGCGTTGCGCGTAAACCGCCTGCCAGTTCCACGATGCGGATGGTCATTATCGTTACAGTTCCCGGGTTTTATAGATAAGCTGAGAACGGGTTCGGTTGCGAAACTGAAGCTGACCGATCTTCATATCACTACAGGCTGCTTCGCGTCGCGCCTCGAGGATTTTATGATGATGCGGCGATTTGCTGCACACCGGATCGGCGTTATCCGCATTCCCGGTGAGCATAAAGGCCTGGCAGCGGCAGCCGCCGAAGTCTTTCTCTTTTTCATCGCAGGAGCGGCACGGCTCCGGCATCCAGTCAAACCCGCGATAGCGGTTGAAGCCGAAAGAGTCATACCAGATGGATTCCAGGCTCTGCTCAAGCACCGAGGGGAATTCCACCGGCAGCTGGCGCGCGCTGTGGCAGGGCAGCGCCGTGCCTTCCGGGGTCACGCTGAGGAAAATCGACCCCCAGCCGCCCATACAGCCTTTTGGCCGCTCTTCGTAATAATCGGGGGTGACGAACAGCAGGTTGGTCAGATTGCCGCTGGCGGCCATTTTTTGCCGATATTCGGCAACCACGCGTTCCGCGCGGGCAATCTGTTCCCGCGTCGGCAGAAGCCCCTGACGATTAAGGAATGCCCAACCGTAGAACTGGCAGGTGGCAAGTTCGACGTCGTCGGCGTCCAGCTCGATGCACAGTTCGATGATTTTATCGATCTGATCGATATTATGCCGGTGCAGGACGAAATTCAGCACCATCGGGTAATCGCGCGCTTTAACCGCTTTGGCCATCGCCAGCTTCTGCTGGAAGGCTTTTTTATTCCCCGCCAGCGCAGCGTTGAGCACTTCATCGCTGGCCTGGAAGCTAATCTGGATATGGTCCAGACCGGCCTCGCTGAATGCGTCGAGCTTGCTTTCCGTCAGGCCAATTCCCGAGGTGATCAGGTTGGTATAAAAACCGAGATCGCGGGCGGCGCGGATCAGCTCCGGCAGATCTTTACGCGTCAACGGTTCGCCGCCGGAAAAACCTATCTGCACGCTGCCCATCGCCCGCGCCTGGCGGAAAACCTCAATCCACTGTTCAGTGGTCAGCTCCTGATCCTGCCGGGCGAAGTCCAGCGGGTTAGAGCAGTAAGGACACTGTAGCGGACAGCGATAGGTCAGCTCCGCCAGCAGCCACAGCGGTGGATTAACGGCAGGTTTATTCTGGCTCACGGAAAATAATCCACTTCTGTTGATAAGCAATTTGCAGGAATTCTACGACGTCGTCATCCACGCCGCCGGCTTCCGGGAACCGTTCGTTGAGTATGGCAATGATGGCCGCCGCGTCGCGTTGGCCATCGACCAGTTCGAGGATCGCGGCGGCGGTCTCATTGAGTTTAGCCATGCCTTCCGGATAGAGGATGACATGGCTGTCCTGAGCGGCTTCCCATTGCAGGCGATAGCCGCGACGAAAGGCGACGGTGGAGTTTTTTTGCATGCTTATACCAGTCGGGTTGTGTGCCAGGCCGCTTTGTCGGTGACCGTGTGATAAGGCGGACGCTGTAGCGCGTAGGCCATGGTCATCGCGTCGAGCATCGACCACAGGATATCGAGTTTGAACTGAAGGATCTCCAGCATCCGATTCTGCTTTTCCGCGCTATCGCAATAACGCTTCGCCAGCTCCAGACCGTGTTCAACGTCGCGGCTGGCCTGGCTGAGGCGGCTGCGGAAATAAAAATAGCCTTCCTCTTTGATCCACGGGTAGTGCTGTGGCCAGCTGTCGAGACGCGACTGATGGATTTGCGGGGCGAACAGTTCGGTGAGCGAACTGCATGCAGCCTCCTGCCAGTTGGCGCGGCGGGCGAAGTTAACGTAAGCGTCGACGGCGAAACGGACGCCGGGCAGCACGTGGCGCTCGCTGATTAAGTCCTCGCGGCTGAGCCCCACGGCTTCGCCCAGCTGTAGCCAGGCTTCGATACCGCCGTCATGACCGTTGCTGCCGTCGTGATCGAGGATCCGCTGCACCCATTTGCGACGCGTGTTCGGATCCGGGCAGTTCGCCATAATTGCCGCGTCTTTCAGTGGGATCGTCGTCTGGTAGTAAAACCGGTTCGCCACCCAGCCCTGGATCTGCTCGCGGCTGGCCTCGCCGTTATGCATCGCGATATGGTACGGATGGTGAATATGATAGTAGGCGCCTTTCGCCCGAAGGGCGTGCTCAAACTCTTGCGGCGAGAGCGTTTCGCGAATGTGCATAGTTAGTCCTGAAGCGTGATGTTCATCCCGTCCCAGCTCACTTCTATTCCCTGCTGCGCAAGGGCGTGACGCTGCGGCGACTGCTCGTTAAGGATCGGGTTGGTGTTATTAATGTGGATCAGAATCTTGCGCTTTGCCGGCAGCGAGGCCAGCAGCGCCATCATGCCGTGTTCATCGCCGAGCGCCAGATGGCCCATGTCGCGGCCGGTATTGCGCCCGACGCCGGTGGCCTGGAGTTCATCGTCCTGCCAGACGGTGCCGTCAATCAGCAGACAGTCCGCCTTTTTGAGCCACGGCAGGATAGCGTCATCGGGTTCACCGAGACCCGGTGCGTAGAACAGCGTCTGACCGTTGCGGCGGTTTTCGATAAACAGCGCCACGTTATGCCCCGGCAGCGGGCGGTCGCGCCACGGCGAATAGGGCGGTGCGTTACTGGCGATGGGGACAGCGGTAAACTGCAAATCAGGGCAGGCTTCCACGCTAAAGGCGGTGAGCGGCGCAATCGGGTGATGAATCAGGCCGCCGTTCCAGTGCCGGAGCATGGTAAAAATCGGGAATCCGCTGGAAAGATCTTCATGCACCTCCGGCGTACACCATACCTGATGTGGGCACCCTTCGCGCAGGCTGAGCAGCCCGGTGGTGTGGTCAATCTGGCTATCGGTGAGAATAATGCCGCCAATATGCGTGCCGCGCAGAACCTCTTTCTTATTCAGTTCTGGCGTATGGGCAATCTGCTGGCTGATATCGGGGGAGGCGTTACACAGCACCCACTCTTTGCCGTTATCACTGACGATGATCGACGACTGGGTGCGAGGGGTCGCCTGAAGGGTACCGTCGCGCAAACCCTGACAGTTGGCGCAGTTACAGTTCCACTGGGGGAAACCACCGCCAGCGGCGGAACCGAGGACTTTAATAAACATGAAGATGGGCCAGGTAGTCAAACAAAAATGCCCGCACGGATGGCGGGCAGAGCGATTAGCGGTTGGAAATGTACAGGGTCACTTCCAGGCCAAGACGTAAATCAATAAAAGCAGGTTTCTTCCACATCGTTTTTTCCTCTTTAAAATTCAGCACCAACGCCATTGTTTGTGCCAGTTTTGTGATGGTCATCAAATAATGCGTCACAGGAGGGCAAAGCTCAACCCGAAAGATGTAAGGAATTAACTTAATGTTTACAACGTAACCTATTGTTGCCAAACATTTTGCAATACCTTTTGCCAGTTACCCCACAGCAGCTTATTCAGCACAAATTGATCATAGCCGCTGTCACGCAACGCGCTGATTAGCCGTGGTAAACCACTCACATCTTGTAGGTCATCAGGCAACGTAATGCCGTCAAAATCGGAGCCCAGCGCGACATGATCGTCACCCATGATGTTAATAAGATAGTCGATATGGCGAACAATCGTACTCAGCGGGGTATCGCTATCGCGTTTACCGTCGGCGCGCAGAAACGCGTTGCCGAAATTGACGCCAGCCACGCCGCCGCTGTCGCGGATAGCCAGCAGCTGCCGATCGGTCAGATTGCGCGGTTGCGGGCACAGCGTATGGGCGTTGGAGTGGGTGGCGACCAGCGGTGATGAGGAATGACGAGCGGTATCCCAGAACGCCTTTTCATTCATATGCGAAACGTCAATCAGCATGTTCAGGGCATTAGCGTGCTTAATGAGGGCGATACCCTCTGCGGTAAGCCCTGGGCCGCTGTCCGGGCTGCCGGGAAACACCCCGTTAACGCCGGTGCCAAAACGGTTAGCAATGTTCCAGAAAGGCCCAATGCTACGCACCCCGGCGGCATAGAAAGCCTGTAGATCGCCTCCCTCGCCGTCAAAACCGCCCGCGCCCTCAATATGCGCCACCATCGCCAGCACCTTATCCTGACGGCAGCGTTCGATATCCGCCGCGCTCAGGCACAATCGCGCCCGGCCGTCGGAGTGGGCGACAAGCTGCTTAAGGATCGTCAGCTGCTGCCAGAGAATGTCGACCGGCTGCCACGGCTCGCAGGCGTATTGTGGCGCCATGCGGGCGATATACTCCTGCGGCGGCACGAACAGCGCGAACAGCCCGCCGGAAAATCCGCCTTGCTGCATGCGCGGATAATCGAGGTGTCCGTTTTCAATGCCGGAGAAGAAGGCCGTTACCGGATCCTGGCGATGGTGAAGCCATAAATTAAGCAACAGGTCATTGTGACCATCAAAAACCGCCATAGCGCATCCCACTGTCTTTTATTGCTGTGAAAGTTGCCTGGCACGATAACCGATTTGTCCGGTCCGGCAAGGAGAAATTTACAACTTAGCAGCAATTGTTAATATCACTTAACAGTGAGGAGATCCGCAAAGCGGGTTGTGTAGCGGGGTGAAAGCATTTCCCGTTTCATCTGCCACGGCTGCTGAATACCCTGTCCCGCGAAGTAAAGCGTGCCACGGCCATTTTCAGCATTCAGATGGTCTAATACATCCATTAACTTTTGGCTGTTTTTCCTGGGTGCGTTGTCGTCAAACAGATTAAGTTGCGCGACGCCCTGGCTATAAAAATCTCCCAGCATCACACCGGCTTTCTGGTACCGATGGCCGTTCTTCCAGACCGCATCCAGACAACGAACTGATGCGCCGATAATATCCCGGCTATCCTGGGTTGGGGTGAGCAGTTTTACCGACGCGCTATTGCCATAATATGGCTCGTTAAGCGCGAAGGGCGAGGTTTTAACAAATACGGAGATAAATCGGCAATGCTGATGCTCATTGCGAAGTTTTTCTGCTGCCCGGGCAGCATAACTACAGATGGCCTGGCGTACATCGTCATATTCGGTGATGCGTTCGCCAAACGAGCGCGAACAGACGATTTCTTGCTTTACCGGGGCAAACTCTTCCAGTTCAAGACACGGTTCGCCCCGTAATTCACGCACCGTTCTCTCCAGCACGACATTGAAATGTTTTCTTATGAACCGGATATCGGTGTCTGCCAGTTGCAGGACGGTCTTAATCCCCATCATCTCAAGCTTCTTCGCTATGCGACGTCCTACACCCCAAACGTCTTCGACGGGTAGCGCCGCCATCAGCTTTCTCTGACGATCCACATTGGATAAATCAACAACGCCTCCCGTCTGGCGCTGCCAGCGTTTTGCCGCGTGATTTGCCAGTTTCGCCAGCGTCTTTGTGGGTGCGATGCCCACCCCGACGGTCAGATGGGTGCGTTGCAGTACGGTCGCTCTCATTTCATGCCCAAAATCGGAAAGATCGCGACAATTACGTACCCCGGTAAGATCGCAAAAGATCTCATCAATGGAGTATATTTCGCTACGAGGCGACATCTCTTCAAGCGTGTTCATTACCCGGTTGGACATATCCGCGTAAAGTTCATAATTACTGCTGAAACAAACCACGCCATGATGCCTGAAGCGATCTTTCTGTTTGAAGTACGGTTCACCCATTTTCACAAAGGGTTTGGCTTCAGCGGAGCGAGAGATGACGCACCCATCGTTATTGGACAACACGACCACCGGTCGTCCCTTCAGGTCCGGGCGAAAAACCGTTTCACAGGAAGCATAGAAAGCGTTCACATCACACAGTGCAAACATGGTCAGCTCGCTCTGGTATCGCCAGGTGGGGTGAAAAACTGCATTATGATCACCGTTAATAAATACTGTATTTATATACAGTATTGTATATTGATAGCAAAGATCAAGGGGGAACGAGGAGTGACGTCGTACGGGTGCAGGAGGAAGAGGGTTATATTCAGAATGGCGGCGAGGCAAATCTGGCGGAAAGGGTATTTAATGAAATGTTTAAGGAATATAAGTGCCCATACGGCAGGTATGGGCAGTGAAGCCGTCGATATTACTTCTTCTTGTCCATCATCGCCTTGAGATCGGCAAAGGGGTTAAACGTGGCGACACCCACGTCTTTTTGCGCATCCTCACCCGCGACAACGGTGGTGCCATACTGATCCGCTTCGGTGTACTTTGAGTGCTCGTGATCGTGACAAAACAGGCACAACAGCTCCCAGTTACTGCCATCTTCCGGGTTATTGGTGTGATCGTGGTCGATATGGTGAACCGTGAGTTCACGAAGATTTGAATAAACAAACTCACGCGAGCAGCGTCCACAAACCCAGGGGTAGATTTTTAGCGCTTTTTCACGGTAGCCGCTTTCCAGCCGTGCGTAGTTTTTGGGGATCAGAGCCATTGCTGATGTTACCTGTTAAAAAGAGAATAGTTCACACTATATCCCATTATGAGATGTCAGGAGAATGCCTCCTCTGCGGGAAGGCAGCCTGCGATTTGCGTCTTTCTGTCAGTTTATTTGAAGCATTCCGTTAAATAATCACCATTTATTCTCATCCGTTAATGCGTAGAGTAGGGATAACGCAATGCTTTATCAGGATACTCCACTATGAAAAAGATTGGATTTTTGTCGTTTGGTCACTGGACGCCGTCACCCCAGTCCGGCACGCGAACCGCGGCTGACACGCTGCTACAGTCCATCGATCTGGCGGTCGCAGCCGAAGAGCTGGGCGCGGACGGGGCTTATTTCCGTGTGCACCACTTTGCCCGCCAGCTCAGTTCGCCATTCCCCTTGCTGGCTGCAATAGGCGCGAAAACCAAACGCATCGAAATCGGGACGGGCGTGATCGACATGCGGTATGAAAATCCGCTGTATATGGCGGAAGATGCTGGCGCGGCAGATCTCATCTCCGGCGGGCGATTACAGCTTGGTATCAGCCGGGGTTCCCCGGAGCAGGTGATTGATGGCTGGCGTTATTTTGGTTACGTGCCGCAGGAAGGGGAAACCGAATCTGATATGGCGCGCCGCCACACTGAGGTACTGCTTGATGTATTACGCGGTGAAGGGTTTGCAAAGCCTAACCCACAGCCGATGTTCCCAAACCCGCCGGGATTGTTGCGTCTGGAGCCGCATTCAGAAGGCTTACGCGATCGTATCTGGTGGGGGGCTGGCTCTAATGCAACGGCAGTATGGGCGGCAAAACTGGGGATGAACCTGCAAAGCTCAACGCTGAAAGATGATGAAACCGGCGAGCCGTTCCATATTCAGCAGGCAAAACAGATCCGTGCCTACCGACAGGCCTGGGCTGAGGCAGGGCATACCCGTCAGCCACGCGTTTCGGTCAGCCGCAGTATTTTTGCCCTGATGGACGATCGCGACCGGATGTATTTCGGTTCAAGCCGCAATGAAAGCGACAGCGTGGGCTATCTGGATGAGAAAACGCGGGCCATTTTCGGACGCAGCTATGCCGCAGAGCCAGACAAGCTGATTGAACAGTTGAAAAAGGATGAAGCGATCGCGGAAGCGGATACGCTGTTACTTACCGTGCCGAATCAGCTGGGCGTGGAATACAACGCACATGTGATCGAGTCCATCCTGAAACATGTCGCACCGGAAATGGGATGGCGCGATCGCAATGCTTAATCTGGCCCTCTGGTATCGCCGGTTTGGTGAGCCTGAATCGGTACTGCAAGCGGAAACTACACCATTGTCGCCGCGACAGCCGGGAGAGATACGTGTGCGCATGCTTTTTTCCCCGGTGAACGCCTCCGATCTCATCCCCATCACCGGGGCATATCGCCATCGCACGCCGCTGCCTGCGATAGCCGGTTATGAAGGGGTCGGAATAGTGACCGAAACGCCCGCCGCTTATCCGGCGCTGCTGGGCAAGCGGGTCCTGCCGTTACGGGGGCAGGGAACCTGGCAGCGCTATGTCGACTGCCCGGCGGCGTATGCGGTTCCCGTCCCGGACGACGTCGACTCGCTACTTGCCGCGCGGGCGTATATCAACCCGCTTGCCGCACAGATGATGCTGGACCGCTATCCTCCGGTCGGGAAAACGGTGCTGCTCACCGCTGCCGGTTCTGACTGCGCCGTTCTGCTCGGGCAATGGGCACGCCAGGCGGGTGCGGAGGCGGTTTACGGGATCCATCGTTCGCCCGTGCACGCTCAACGTCTGGCTGAAATGGGGATCGTCCCGATTGCGCAACATGATACGACCGCCGTCAACGCTGCCGCCGCGCAAGCGGAGGTGGTGTACGACGCCACGGGCGGCAGTCTGGCGGAGACGATCCTTAGCGTGATGCCCGAAACCGGCACCTTTGTCTGCTACGGGCTACTCTCCGGGCAGACCTTCCGGCAGCAGCGGCCGTTGCCGCGCGTGGCGTGGTTTCACATTCGTAACTATCTGGACGCGCTGAGCGCTGAGGCGTGGCAGGCGGAGTTTCGGCGCATCTGGCCTAAACTGCGCGCCAGCCAGTGCAGCGATGTCACCCTCTACCCGCTGTCGGAATGGCAGCGGGCAGTGGGCAACTATCGCGAAGCGGGAAGAACGGGCAAGCCCATGCTGTCAATGGACAATTAATCGGCCTTATGGCTCATGTCGCTCAGCAGTACAGCGATACTTTGTCCACCGGCGGTCTGCTCGAGGCCAATTTTGACAATAATTGTCAGCGGAACGGAGAGCAGCATGCCGACAGGCCCGAGCAGCCAGCCCCAGAAAATCAGGGACAGGAACACAACAAGGGTTGAAAGCCCCAGCCCGCGTCCCATTATCCGTGGTTCGAGAATGTTCCCGAAGACAAGGTTAATCACCAGATAGCCTGCCAGCAGAATCAGGGCATCATACAAACCGCTGAAAACCAGCACCTGAAGGATAGGGGGGATCGCCGCCAGCACGGAGCCGATGTTAGGAATATAGTTGAGCGCAAAGGCCAGCAGCCCCCAGACAAAGGCAAAACGCACATCCAGCGCGGCGAGCATCCCCCAGACCACTAATCCCGTCACCAGGCTGATGGCCGTTTTCAGCACCAGATAGCGTGAAACGCTGTCGAGCGCGCGCTGAATGGCGCCCATTCCCTCTACCGGACGCACCATGATGTGCTGGAGCTTTGCAGGCAGCTGTGGAACTTCCAGCAGCATAAACACAACCGTCAGGAACAGCAGGAAAATCGAGGTCATGGCGTTGGAGAGTTGTGCCAGCAGGCTGGTGACAATCGTCATGGCGGCATTCGGATCGATATATTTAAGCAGTTCCTCAACCGAGACTTCGATACCCGCGCGTTGCAGCCAGGGTTCAATTTGCAGCAGCGGGGTCGCCAGGGAAGAGCGGTATGTCGGTAGCGTCCGCGCCAGCTCGTTCAGGGAGGTTCCCAGATAGGCGACTAACAGCACCATCGCAACGATAATAATACTGATAAGCAGGCTTATCGCCAGCACACGCGGGATGCGCAGCCGCACCATTCGCTGCACCAGTGGATTGAGGATCACCGCGATAAAAAGCGCCAGGATAAAAGGCACGATGATATCGGCCGCAAAACGAACGCCGGTCAGAATGATCACCAGCATGCCCAGCATGATGACGATCTTAAGCCCGTTGAGGGTGATAATAGGTTTGGCCATGGACGTTCCTGAACAGTTTTTTATTTATAATAGAGGGGAAAGCGGATTAAAAAAACTAACCAAAATCAAACAGACTGGGTAAAGAAATGAAAAGGCTTTGAGTAAATTCCTGGCTTATGATACAAATCAGGCGTGTTCAACTACCGAGGACAATTTTCATCCGCAAAGACGAGAAGCAACACCGCGGATAATTGTAATTTTATGGACAATTTGTTCAGGACGTATTTTTCAAACAACTCTGCTCTGTTTTCAACCTCCCTCTGCCTGCTTTCTGGTGAGCAACACTGGCGTTCCGCGCTATAGTCACGTCTTCTGCCTGAGCTGGCGCTATGCGCTTAGCTAACTGATTTAATTCCCAATTTTTTGGTTTGCTGTCCGCAGCGAGCCTCGATGGATTATATTCTCAAGCAGGAGAAAAAACATGTTTTACTGGATTTTATTAGCTCTGGCGATCGTCGCTGAAATTACCGGCACCTTGTCGATGAAATGGGCGAGCGTGAGTGATGGCAGCACCGGTTTTATTTTGATGCTGGTCATGATTACGCTTTCCTATATTTTCCTCTCTTTCGCGGTTAAAAAAATCGCGCTGGGCGTGGCATACGCATTGTGGGAAGGTGTTGGTATTTTATTGATTACGCTGTTTAGCGTCATGTTATTTGATGAAACCCTGACGACAATGAAAATTGCCGGGCTGACGACCCTGGTCGCGGGTATCGTGCTGATTAAATCGGGTACACGCAAACCGGCAAAACAGCAGAAGGAGCAGACCCATGCAGCAGTTTGAATGGATCCACGCGGCCTGGCTGGCTTTCGCCATCGTTCTGGAAATTATTGCGAACGTCTTTCTGAAGTTTTCCGACGGTTTTCGTCGCAAAGCCTACGGCCTGTTATCGATTGCCGCGGTTCTGGGGGCGTTTAGCGCCCTGTCGCAGGCGGTGAAAGGCATCGATCTGTCCGTGGCCTATGCGCTGTGGGGTGGCTTCGGTATTGCCGCCACCCTGGCGGCAGGCTGGATTATGTTCGGGCAGCGTTTAAACAATAAAGGCTGGATAGGGCTGGTATTACTGCTCGCCGGCATGATCATGATTAAACTGGCCTGAGTGACCTACTGCTGCGCCAGGGCTTCCAGCCGGTCGCGAAAACCGGTCACCGACAACGCCCGGTTATCGGCGCGCCAGCGGTCTTTCGCCGCTGGCGCAGAACTTTGAACGCCAATCAGCTGCCAGCCGTTATCGGTTTTTAACATCAGCGGCGATCCGCTATCACCCGGTAGCGTATCGCACTGATGCGACAGCACGCTGTTTTGCGCCCAACCCGTCACCACGCAGTCCGTATGGGTGTACAGCGAATCGAGGTGATCAACAGGGTAGCCTGACTGCGTTACTTTTCGATCGGCGGCTTTCAGGGCGGCGGTGAGCGCGGCTTTATCGCCATCAAAGAGCGGCAGCGGGGTGATCCCGGACGGCGGATAACGTAAAACGATCAGCCCGAAATCCCAGGAGGCCGCCCCGGGCGGCACAATCCAGCCATCACCATCCGGTTTCAGGCGTTTGCCAAGCGACGGATCCACCCGCCCCTCAATACCGTGAATTTCGTAGCGCCATATTCCTTTTTGCGACACAAAGCGCAGGGCGATCGCTTTATCCGGTTTGCCTTCAGGCGGCATTAACAGGCAATGACCCGCCGTCAGCGCAAGGCGTGGCGTAATGAGGGTTGCAGTACATAAATTGCCGCTGGCGGTTTCCAGTTGCCCGATGGCATCCCAGGGCGATTCGGTAGGATCGGTGACACGCGTACGATCGTCATGACCAAAAAACAGCGTCTTTACCTCTTTGGCGCTAATGGCGTCATCGTCGCCATCATCCGCATGTGAAAAGCCAGCAAAAAGGCTAAACGTTCCCAGTAACAACACAACAGATTTACGCATATCACACTCTGGTGGGGGGTAATTATGATTATTAAAAGTGATCCCTATAAAAATACTATAGACGCGACGGCGAGAAAGTGGGAGTAAAATCAGCGTGCTACATTCAGGAAAGATAAAAGTGGCTGGCGATGAGCGCGCATAAAATTAGCAGGATAAGAATGAACTCAAACCGATAGCGCCGCAGCATACGCCCTCCGGATAAAAAAACGGCGCTGACCGCAAACCCGTTCAGCGCCGGTTTACCAACGTGCCCCGAAGGGCACGGTTAAGCTTGTACTCTTACGCTGCTGGCTGTGCAGCAGGTTTAGCCGCTTCGTGTTTTGCTGCTTTTTTATGATGCTTTTTAGCCGCCTGGGCTTTCTGCTCTACCGCTGGTTTTGCCGCTTTTTTGTGGTGCTTTTTAGCGGCCTGCGCTTTCTGTTCTGCCGCTGGTTTAGCCGCTTTGTGATGTTTTTTATGGTGAACCGTTTTGGCCGGAGCAGCGGTGGAAGCCGCAGGCGCTGCGGTGGCGGTAGTTTCAGCCGCGAATGCAGCGGAAGACAGACCCATAGCAGCGGCAACAACCAGAGCTAATACTTTTTTCATTTTCATACCCTCGAATTTGGTTTTTCATTTAACCCCACTGCGGGGCCGTTGAAATAACTATATCCCTGTAAATTCGGGGTTTCCGTGAGTGATTGGTATCGGCGTGTAACCGTATGTACAACGCCGGGGTGGACCCCCGGCGCGTTCGGTTACAGATAGCGGGACGTCAGGTGTTCGCGGAAGTAGCGGATATTCAGGTCTTCGCCCGTGGCCTGGGTGATGAGCTGCGATGTGCTGAAACGGCTGCCGTGCTGCCAGATATTCTGACGCAGCCAGTCAAACAGTGCTGAGAAATCGCCCCCGGCAATGGATGTCTGCAACCCGGGCAGCGCAGTTTTGGCGGCATGGAACAGCTGTGCCGCATACATTGCCCCCAGCGTGTAAGACGGGAAGTAGCCAAAACCGCCGTCGGTCCAGTGGATATCCTGCATACAGCCGTTGCGATAGTTATCTTTGGTGGATAACCCAAGCCAGGCCTGCATTTTCTCATCCCATAACGCGGGAATATCATCGACTTCAATTTCGCCATTGATTAGCGCGCGCTCGATCTCATAGCGCAGCACCACATGCGCCGGATAGCTCACTTCATCCGCATCAACGCGGATGTAGCCCGGCTTCACGCGCTGGTTCCAGGCAATGAAATTCTCTTCGCTGAATGCCGCCTGGCTGCCGAAACGGGCATGAACCGCCGGAAGCAGATGCTTCAGGAAAGCGTCGCTGCGGCCTAGCTGCATTTCAAAGAACAAGCTTTGGGATTCATGGATCGCCGTAGAGCGCGCCAGCGCAACGGGCTGACCGGCCCATGCTCGCGGAAGGTTTTGCTCGTAGCGGGCATGTCCGGTTTCGTGGATCACGCCGAAAAGCGCGCTGAGCAGTTCATCTTCATCGTAACGCGTGGTGATACGCACATCTTCCGGCACGCCGCCGCAGAACGGGTGGGCGCTAACGTCCAGACGACCGCCGTTAAAATCGAAGCCAAGCATTTTCATCGCTTCCAGGCCCAGCTCGCGCTGCGTGGCGGTCGGGAAGGGACCCTGTGGCGGAACGAACGATCGTTGAGCCTGTTTTTCCACAACCTTTGCCAGCAACTCCGGTAGCCAGGACTTCAGATCGCCGAACAGCACATCCAGGCGAGCGCTGGTCATGTCGGGTTCAAAGATATCCAGCAGCGCGTCGTAAGGCGTGCAGCCTTTAGCCTCAGCGCGCAGGCGGGCTTCTTCACGACTGAGTTTCACCACCTCTTTCAGGTTGGCTGAAAAGCCCTGCCAGTCGTTGGCCGGACGCTGAGTGCGCCACGCGTGTTCACACCTGCTGCCCGCCAGCGATTTGGCCTCCACCAGCGATTCCGGCAGTAAAGTTGCCTGCTGGTAGTGGCGCGTCATTTCACGCAGGTTGGCCAGCTCAACGTCGTTCAGATCTTCGTCTGCCGCCGCCGCCAGCCATTCACCCACTTTTTTATCGGTCAGGATCTGATGTTGCAGGACGCTCATCTCCGCCAGCGCTTCACCGCGCGCGGCGCTGCCGCCTGGCGGCATCATGGTGAACATGTCCCAGCTGGCGATGGAGGAGAGGTGAGAGAAGCGGGAGAGGCGCTGGAAGGTGCGGGTGAGTTGTTGATAGTTATTGTTTTTCATGAAGTCCTCGTGTCTGAATCAGCCGATGACAAAAATTAGCATCGGCTCGATTTAAACACGAAGAGGGCTGAATGTTAATGCAGTCGTTTATGCAGGCTCGCGCCCACCAGCAGTGCCGCGCACAGCATCAGCGCGATAAATCCGCCCACGCCGTTCCAGCCGTAGTTATGCCAGAACACCCCGCCGAGCGTACCGGCTATGCTGGAACCAAGATAGTAACTGAACAGATACAGTGACGAAGCCTGACCTTTAGCGCGGCGCGCGCGTGGGCCAATCCAGCTGCTGGCAACGGAATGCGCGGCAAAGAAGCCCGCAGAGAAGAGCAGCATTCCGGCAAAAATCAGCCACAGGGAAGAGAAAAGCGTCATCAGCAGTCCGAACAGCATCACGGCGGTGGATACCAGCATCACCGGACCACGGCCGAAGCGCGCGGTCATGGCGCCCGCTTTTGGCGAACTCCATGTCCCGGTGAGATATGCCACAGAGAGCAAACCCACTAATGCCTGGCTAAGATGCCACGGTGAAAGCATCAGACGATAGCCAATGTAGTTGAACAGCGTCACGAACGAGCCCATCAGCAGGAAACCGGTCAGGAACAAACGGGGCAGCCCTTGATCGCGCCAGTGCAGGCGAAAGTTGATAAATAACGTTTTCGGACGCAGGGAGGTCGGGCGGAAATGGCGCGATTCCGGCAGGATTTTCCAGAACATCAGCGCCGAAGCGAGGGCGAAGCAGCCGATAACGGCCAGCGCAATGCGCCAGTTAAAGAAATCAGTAAACACACCGCTGAGCAGGCGTCCGCTCATCCCGCCGATAGAGTTCCCGCTAATGTACAGCCCCATGGAGAAGGCCACGAAACTCGGGTGGATCTCCTCGCTGAGATAGGTCATCCCGACCGCCGCCACGCCGCTCAGGGATAACCCAATCAGCGCGCGCATGATCAGAATGCCGTGCCAGCTGGTCATCATGGTGGACAACAAGGTACACACGGAGGCCAGCATTAACGCCGTTACCATGACCTGCTTACGCCCGATGGCATCCGAAAGTGGCCCGGTGAACAGCAGACCGATCGCCAGCATCCCGGTTGAAATGGAGAGCGAAATACTGCTGCTGGCTGGCGACACGCCAAATTCATGCGACAGGACCGGCAGGATCGGCTGAACGCAGTAGAGCAGGGCGAAAGTGGCGAGACCCGCTGAGAAGAGCGCCAGCGTGACGCGCATAAACTGGGGGGTACCACGTTTAATAAACTGAACCGGCTGCGGTGCTGCGGGTAAATCATCAATGTCGCTGGCCGGCGCGATATCAACGGTCGTTGTACGGCTCACACATAATCCTTGCTTAAACATCCCCGTGGTTTCTGGTGACGGGTATGACCACAAGATTAGGGTAGGAAAATGTAAATATTCTGTCTAATATATTAATAATCTCAAATGATACTTTAAAAATATGAATATCGAGCTGCGCCATCTACGCTATTTTGTCGCCGTCGCCGAAGAGCTGCATTTTGGTCGTGCGGCGGCAAGGCTGAATATCTCTCAGCCACCGCTAAGCCAGCAGATACAGATCCTGGAGCAGCAGGTCGGGGCGCGTCTGCTGGCGCGAACCAACCGCAGCGTGAGCCTGACGGCGGCGGGAAAACAGTTTCTTGCCGATAGCCGACAAATCCTGAGTATGGTGGAGGACGCCGCCGCCAGAGCGGAACGGCTTTATCTCGGGGAGACGGGAGAGCTGCGCATCGGGTTTACCTCATCGGCCCCCTTTATCAGCGCTGTTTCACAAACGCTATCTTCGTTTCGCCGTAACTTTCCGGATGTGCATATTCAGACGCGCGAAATAAATACTCGCGAGCAGATATCGCCGCTTAACGAAGGATCGCTCGATCTGGGGCTGATGCGTAACACGCAGTTGCCTGATACCCTGGCGTGGCAGGTGATCCTGCGCGAACCGCTGATGGCGATGATCCCCCGGGATCATCCGCTCGCCGCGCAGCACAGCGTCACGCTGGCTGAACTGGCGAAAGAGCCATTTGTCTTTTTTGACCCACAGGTGGGAACCGGGTTGTATGACGATATTCTTGGTTTGATGCGGCGATATGGCCTTGTCCCGACTATCGCGCAGGAGGTGGGGGAAGCCATGACGATCATTGGTCTCGTTGCCGCAGGGCTTGGCGTTTCGATTCTCCCGGCCTCGTTTAAACGGGTACAATTGCCGGAAATGCGCTGGGTGAAGATAGCCGAGCAGGATGCAGTCTCAGAGATGTGGCTGGTGTGGTCTAAACATCATGAACAGAGCCATGCGGCACAGCGTTTCAAAGAACAATTAATTACCGCTTCTCGCGGGCGTTATTTATAGGGAAAAGTGGGCGAAAATGTGCAGTAAATCACATGGCTAAGTAAAAATTTGACGTCAGCCATTGAAGTGCTTCACCATAGCCCTCAGTTTATTTCGAAGCTCGAAAATAAGGGAGTACGAGGTGGTTGCTGATAGTCAGCCAGGGCATATCGATCAGATCAAGCAGACCAACGCGGGCGCCGTTTATCGCCTGATTGATCAGCTTGGTCCGGTTTCGCGTATCGATCTTTCGCGCCTGGCACAACTGGCACCCGCCAGTATTACCAAGATTGTCCGCGAAATGCTGGAAGCCCATCTGGTTCAGGAGACAGAAATTCAGGAGCCGGGCAGTCGTGGCCGTCCGGCGGTAGGGCTTGTGGTGGAAACGGAAGCCTGGCACTACCTGTCGCTGCGGATTAGCCGCGGGGAAATCTTCCTCGCGCTGCGCGACCTCAGCAGCAAGCTGGTGGTGGAAGACCGGCTGGAACTCCCGCTTAATGCAGAGCAACCACTTCTCGATGCCATTCTGACCCACATCGACCAGTTCTTTATTCGTCACCAGCAGCGTCTTGAACGTTTAACGGCGATTGCGATCACCCTGCCGGGAATTATTGATACCGAAAATGGCATTGTGCACCGCATGCCGTTTTATGAAAACGTCAAAGAGATGCCGCTGGGCGACGTGCTGGAAAACCACACCGGTGTACCGGTCTACATTCAGCATGATATCAGCGCCTGGACGATGGCGGAGGCGTTGTTTGGCGCTTCCCGGGGCGCGCGCGACGTGATTCAGGTGGTGATTGATCATAACGTTGGCGCTGGTGTGATTACCGACGGGCGTCTGTTGCATGCTGGCAGCAGTAGCCTGGTGGAGATCGGCCATACGCAGGTCGATCCGTACGGAAAACGCTGCTACTGCGGTAACCATGGCTGTCTGGAGACGATTGCCAGCGTCGAAAGCGTGCTGGAGCTGGCGCAAGTGCGGCTCAGCCAGTCGATGAGCTCCACGCTGCACGGTCAACCGTTAAGCGTCGAGGCACTGTGCGCTGCGGCAAGGCAGGGCGATCTGCTGGCGAAGGACATTATTACCGGCGTGGGCAATAATGTCGGGCGCATTCTGGCCATTATGGTGAATCTGTTTAACCCGCAAAAAATACTGATCGGCTCCCCGCTCAGCCAGGCGGCGGATATCCTCTTTCCGGCGATTTCCGCCTGCATCAATCAGCAGGCGCTTCCCGCGTACAGTAAAAACATCGTGGTCGAAAGTACGCAATTTTCCAACCAGGGCACCATGGCCGGCGCCGCGCTGGTAAAAGATGCGATGTACAACGGCTCGTTACTGATTCGTTTGCTACAGGGCTAACTCTTTTCCAGAGATGTACGAAAAATTGCGCTATCTCAAGCCCGGTAGCGCACGCATCCCGTAGACTTTCCCCACTGAATTATTTACCTGGTTTATATTTTGAAGCATACCCAAGAGGTGGAATGAGTCATGCTTAAGCGTTTCTTTATTACTGGTACGGATACGTCTGTCGGGAAGACAGTCGTATCCCGCGCGTTACTCCAGGCCCTGGCGGCAAGCGGTAAACGCGTTGCAGGATACAAGCCGGTTGCAAAAGGCAGTAAAGAGACGCCAGAAGGGCTGCGCAATAAGGACGCCCTGGTTCTGCAAAGCGTCTCGTCTCTGGAACTGCCTTATGATGCCGTCAATCCTATCGCGTTAAGCGAAGAGGAAAGCAGCGTCGCTCACAGTGGGCTTATCAACTACAGCCTGCTTTCTGATGGCCTGGCAAATCTGAGTGAAAAGGTTGACCACGTTGTCGTTGAAGGGACCGGTGGCTGGCGCAGCCTGATGAACGATTTACGTCCCCTTTCCGAATGGGTGGTGCAGGAGCAATTGCCGGTGATTATGGTCGTGGGCATCCAGGAAGGGTGCATCAACCATGCCTTGCTGACGGCGCAGGCTATCGCTAATGACGGCCTGCCGCTGATTGGTTGGGTGGCGAATCGTATTAACCCGGGCCTTGCGCACTACGCTGAAATCATCGACGTGCTGAGCAAAAAGCTGCCTGGCCCGCTGGTGGGCGAACTGCCTTATCTGCCCCGCGCAGAGCAGCGCGAATTAGCGCACTATATCGATCTCTCGGCTTTCGGCGGTATGCTGGCCGTAGATCGAGTCGTGGCGTAGCGTTCTCGACAATACCGACGCCACAACACAGGCAACCAGCAAACCGGGAAGTAAAAAATACTGCCCGGTCATCTCACAGACCATCAAGGCCGACATGATTGGCGCATGCGTTGTGGCGGCGAGCAGCGTCGCCATTCCCGCCAGCCCAAGCAGGATCGCCGTCTCAGAGCCAGGAAACCACAGCGCAAAGATCTGCGCAAACAGCATTCCCGTTGCCATACCAACGAACAAGGTTGGCGTGAACACGCCTCCCGGCGCGCCGGACCCGCTGCTTGCCAGTACCGCCAGCAGCTTGCAAATAAAGACGCCAGCAATCACCGACAGCAGCGGCGGCGACTGCAAAAACGCCTGAACCACGCTATAGCCATTCCCCCATACTTTTGGCGTCAGCAGCGACAGCAGCCCGACGATCAGACCACCCAGCGCCAGCTGCCACGGCGGTGAGAGTTTGAGACGCAGAAACAGCCTGTGGCTGGCCGCCATCAGCCACATCAGCAGCGGGCCGCAAACGCCAGCCAGCAGGCCCACGCCAACGATCAGGAAATAATCCACCGCCGTAAGCATCTCGCTGAGATGGACATCATATAGCGTATTCGCGCCGGGACTTAACAGGCGCGTGGTCAGCAGGGCCACTACAGCGGCAATCACCACCGGGCCGAGGGAGGCCAGCATCAGCGTGCCAAACAGGATCTCTGCGATAAACAGGCTGCCCGCCAGCGGCGCATGATAGGCGCTGGCCATCCCGGCGGCGGCACCGCAGGCGATCCACAGTTTCCATTCGGATTTTGGCGTACAACGTTGTGCAAAAAAGGAGGCGGCGAGGGCGGCGAGCAGGATCATGGCGCCTTCACGGCCGATGGCGCTGCCGCTGGCGACCACCAGCAACGACGCGAGGGACTTCACCAGGCTGGCGCCGTAATCAAACTGGCCGTCACCCGTCTCAAGCGCTTCCATATAATCGGTCGGGGCGTGGGGACGTTGTGCCGTCATGCGCTGCCATCCCCACAGCAGCATCCCCGCGGCCAGACCACCTAGCGCAGGCGTCAGCGCCCGCCGCCAGGGCGATAACGCGGCTGCGGCGTTCACCAGATTTCCGCTTTCGTTGCTGAGAAATAGCCACTCCAGCAGATACATGCTGTGGCGGAACACCGCAACGGCCAGCGCCGCCAGCACGCCGGTGACGGTAGCAATCAGGAGACGACGAAACATCGCGCGGATGTCGGGGTAAGCGTGAAGACGTTGCATGAAGTCGTGATTTAACGGGGACGATACAATATTGTGGCGGTAAATCGGGAGGTTAGCAAAAGGTATGCGTGCGGAAAAAGGCCGGGCAGTACCCGGCCTGAATGCTTAACTCTCGCTATGAATATTCAACGCCCGGCGCGTACGCCCTGAGCTCAAATACTCCGCAATATAATCCTGAGATATTTCGCCGTTATAGCGTCCGTCCTCGTCCACAATCGGCATCCAGCTGGTGTTGCTCTCATACAGGCGAGAAAGCACCACGCGCAGGTTATCCTCGGCCTTACCGGTCATACGGAACGGATGCAGAATATCCCCGCAGCTGCCGCTGGCGTTACGCGCTTCGCGGCGCTTCACAAAGCCGAGCGGTTTGCCGTGCTCATCAACCACGGTAATGGCGCGAATATCGTTGTCATCCATGGTGGCGAAGGCCTCCGGCAGCGGCGTCGATTCGCGTACCGTAATGGTAGGCTGCTGGTCGGTGACGTCGCCCGCCGATACCAGCAGCAGGCGTTTCAACGTCCGGTCCTGACCAACAAACGAGCCGACAAACTCATTCGCCGGTTTCGCCAGCAGCTCGTCCGGGCTGGCGCACTGCACGATACGTCCCTGACGGAAGACGGCAATACGGTCGCCCAGCTTCAGCGCTTCGTCAATATCGTGGCTCACCAGCATCACGGTCTTTTTCAGCTTGCGCTGCATCTCCAGGAACTGGTTCTGGATCACCTCACGGTTAATCGGGTCGACCGCGCCGAACGGTTCATCCATCAGCAGGACCGGAGGATCGGCTGCCAGCGCGCGGATGACGCCGATGCGCTGCTGCTGGCCGCCGGACATTTCACGCGGATAGCGGTGAAGGAATTTATGCGGATCCATTGCCACCATATCCATCAGCTCTTCGGCACGGGATTTACAGCGTGCCTTGTCCCAGCCCAGCATGCGCGGCACGACGGTAATGTTCTCTTCGATGGTCATGTTCGGGAACAGGCCAATCTGCTGGATCACGTAGCCAATGTTGCGGCGCAGGGTCACGGTGTCCATTCCGCTGGTGTCTTCGCCGTTAATCAGGATTGTCCCGCTACTTGGCGTAATGAGACGGTTGATCATCTTCAGTGTAGTGGTTTTCCCGCAGCCGGACGGGCCGAGCAGCACGCACATTTCCCCTTCAGGCACGTTCAGGTTGACGTTGTCGACGGCCTTAAACGTCTGGCCGTGTTTCTGTGAAAATTGTTTGGTGAGGTTTTCCAGTTTTATCATTATCGAATCCCCTTCGGAGTCAGTACCACCTGCAAACGGTGCAGCAACCAGTCGAGCACAATCGCTAAAAGACAAATCATCAGCGCGCCCGCAATCAACATACGAATATCACTCCCGCCAATACCGTTAAGCAGCAGCAGGCCCAGCCCGCCCGCACCGATCACGGCGGCAATCGCCATGACGCCGATGTTCATTACCACGGCGGTGCGGATGCCGCCAAAAATCACCGGCAGCGCCATCGGGATTTCCACCCAGCGCAGACGCTGCCAGAAGGTCATGCCGATGCCGCGTCCCGCTTCTCGCAGGCCGGGGGGCAGGCTGTCGAGCGCCGTATGGGTGTTACGCACAATCGGCAGCAGCGAATAGAGGAACACCGCAGTAATCGCGGGCAGGGCGCCAATGCCCTGACCGATCAGCGAAAAGAGCGGGATCATCAGGCCGAAAAGCGCAATTGACGGGATGGTGAGCACAATGGTGGCAATCCCCAGCACCGGCGTTGCCAGCCATTTATGGCGGACAATTAAAATGCCCAGCGGCACGCCAATAATAATCGCCAGGCCGACGGCGAGTGCCACCAGCCACAGGTGTTGCAGCGTCAGGGTTAAGAGATAGTCCCAGTTGTCGAGAATATAGTGAATCGTCTCCATAGCGCCTCCTACAGCAACTGTTTGCTACGCAGGAAATCACGGGCGACCTGCTGCGGTGACTGATGGTCGATATCCACCTTCTTATTCAGGTCGGTGATAACGTCGTTATTGAGCTGGGCTGAGAGGGTGTTCAGCGCCTCCTCCAGCCCCGGGTTAGCCTCCAGCGTGTCTTTTCGAACAACTGGCGTCACGGCATAACTCGGGAAGAAGCCTTTATCGTCTTCCAGCACTTTAAGATCGAAGCCCTTTACGCGCCCGTCGGTGGTGTAGATCAGCCCCGCATCGACAAACCCGTCGCGCACCGCGTTATAGACCAGGCCCGGATCCATCTGGCGGATCTGCGGGCGGTCCAGCTCCATCTTGTAGGCCGCCTGCAACGGTTTCATCCCGTCGCTGCGTCCGGCAAATTCCAGGTCAAGGCCCAGCAGCCAGTTGTTATCCGGATCGGTTTTACGGATCTGCTCAATCTTTGCCACCATCTCAGACATGGTATTGATATGTTCAGCCTCGGCGCGCTTGCGCTGCATGGCAAAGGCATAGGTATTGTTCATATCGGCAGGTTTAAGCCACACCAGACCGTGCTTCGCGTCGAGGCGTTTCACCGTCTCGTATGACTCCTGCGGCGACATGCGTTTGTTGATGTGGTTGAAGATGATCAGCGACGTGCCGGTGTACTCCCAGGTCATATCAATCTGCTTGTTGATCATCGCGTTACGGGAAATCACCGTTGCAATATTGGTCTGCGGCTGCACCTGAAACCCTTTCTTTTGCAGATACTGCACGGTCATGGCCGAGAGAATGTGCTGCTCGGTAAAGCTCTTGGTTGCCAGGATCAGCGGCGCGGCGAGCGCCTGGCTGGTGAAGAGCGCGGCGGCGCATAGCGCCGTCAGGCCGGAAAACAGTCTCATAGAAGCTCCTTGTTATAATTATCGCGCGAGATGCGGGCTCAGTAGTCGACCCAGTGCCGCCAGCAGCGTATCCAGAATCAGGGCGAACAGGGCGGTGGCCGCCGCGCCCAGGATCAGCGTCGGGAAGTCATTCAGGTAGATCCCAGGGAAAATCAGCTCGCCGTAGCTGCTGGCGCCAATCAGGAATGCCAGCGGTGCGGTACCGACGTTAATCGCAGTGGCAATGCGAATACCAGAAAGCATCACCGGCCACGCGTTAGGGATCTCAACCTGACGCAGGCGCTGCCATTTGGTCATGCCGATACCGTTTGCCGCCTCCAGCAACGACGCGGGAACAGAGCACAGCCCGGCATAGGTGTTACGCACAATCGGCAGCAGAGAGGCCAGAAAGAGGGCGATAATGGCCGGTTTATCACCGATGCCAATCACCACCATCGCCAGCGCCAGAACGGCCAGCGGCGGCAGGGTGTTACCCACGTTAAAGATTTGCATCACATATTCGGCGATACCACGCGCGGCTGGACGGCTCAGCAAAATACCGCTTGGAATGCCCACCAGCAGGGCAAAGAACATTGATGAAAAGACCAGAATCAGGTGCTGTTGCCCGAGGTAGATCAGGTCAACCTGGCGCGCCTTAATCGTCTCCAGTCCAATTCCCCAGGTGAGGAGAGCGAGAACCACGATAATCGCGCCGACAAAAAGCAGCGAACGTTTAAGTAATGGGTGCATTGCGGTGTGTCTCCCTGTGCGCATGCGTTATAGCAACCACCGGTTGCCTGTTGTTATGCCATGTTTCGGCAGGGGTACTTCACCTATAGCAAGCGAAACGGAAGGGTTCCAGCGAAGGGGGTAAAACAGTAACCCTATGAAATTAGTGACAACCTGGGTGAAGCCTTATGGCATAAGGGCTGTCAGTGGGCAGGCAGAATAGTCTTAAAGAAGCACGCCTTACGTGACAATGTCACGTAAGGCGTGCTGATTAAACCTGTCGACTAAGCGCGGCGCGCACTTTTCGTACCCGCCACGAGATGCGGACGATAGAGAAGGCGGCGACGACTACCAGCATCAGGCCCAGCGCCAGCATCGCGTGGAATCCAAACTCTCTGAACAGGATCAGCCCCGCGATACCTCCGCTGATAAAGGAGAAAAGGGTAGTTAAATGGGTTTTGAGCTGACTCTTTTGCGCGGCCGTATCTTTGGAATAATCCCGGCGCATCATGGCGACCATAACGGAGGCCAGCGAAATGCCCGCATCGGTCAGCGTGCCGGTGATGTGTGTGGATCTTACCCGTCCACCGGATAGCTGAGTGGAGGTGGAATTATGAATTCCCATCAACCCGCACAGGAAAATAATAATCTCCTGATTCGTGGCAAAGGAGTGAAAATACATTTCGTACAGGGATACCCCTGCCAGTAATAGCCCTTCAACAAACAGAACCTGGCTGAATACCAGCCTGATGTTATGGATAATCCCCCAGATAACAATAATCCGCGCAGCGATGGCACCTGAGACAAACGAAAGAATAATGGCGCCGAAGAAAAGAATATCGCTGAGATCGGTGGAGGAAACTTCGCTGGATAGCTGCGAGGTATTGCCCGTCATATGCGAGGGAAAAAAGCCGAATGCGCCCAGCGCAATGGCATTCAGCAGTCCCGCGGAGGTCGCCAGCCAGAGGGCAAGACGACGATCCTCCTGATGCGTTCGTTCTTTCTTTAATTTAATCAGCAAAGAATACCTCCGGTTTGAGCTTTGCCTGAACGCTCAAGCTAACAAAGCGATGTCGCTGGCTGACCAGGATATTGCTTAATTATTATTTCAACGGGAGGAGTGCGAGGTTTTGTAATTAAATAAAATAACCTTGTTAATATAATGCTTTATTGCTGATGACGCGAGCAGACTGGCGGGCATAAATACCGGCCCAGTATGCATACTCGCTGGAGCGGGATGGGATTTGATTCAGTGTAGACATAGGTGTAATTCACAACGACGAGAAGAGAAGCCAGCATCTGGTCGCCGCTGTTCCTGGGAATGTACAGATCGCCAGCCAGGGTGATCCCGTATCGGTACTCGAACGTCACCTTGCGGTGGTCGACTTTATCGCTCTCGGCGAAGGTCTTATCTCAGGTTGTCACCATCGAAACGCGGGCGTCAGGATTTCGTGTTTCTTACTAATTCATTGTTTTAACTCAACTTAATGATGCGCATAGCAGCACGGCGGACAGTTTGGGTGAATATTTTCATTCGACGCTGGCGTCCGGCTGGGGCCGGATGATTGCCGTGCGCATCACGCCCGATATGGAGATGGCTGTGTTGACGCCCTGGCGCATTTTCGGCGCTATGGTTTCCCGCAGACGCCCGCCGATCTGGATGCTCATCCCTGCATTGCCTACCAGTTCGCCGACGGTAACCACTATCAATGGGAGCTTGTGCAGGATGGGAAGCGAGTGACTCACCGCCCGGAGGGGCAATGGGCCTTTTCCGACAGCTACATGGAGGCCGAAACGGCCCGGCTGGGACTCGGGCTGGCCTATGTCCCGGTTGAGCTGGTGGCTGACGATCTGGAGCGTGGCACGCTTATACGCGTCTTACAGCGCTACAGCCTGCGGATGGACGGACTGTACCTCTATTATCCACACCGCAACGTATCCCCGGCGCTGAGAGCGGTGATTGATACGCTGAAAATTTAGGGTGCCTCTTCGCTACGGTCTATACAGCCCCTGCGTTTGTGATACGCTACTATTTTATATAGCGCAGCTCAACTAAGGCTCTGAAATGACAAAAATAATGCCAGAATATACGGTAGTTGACTTATCACGTTGGGCAAGAAAGGAACACTTTGAAGTATTTCAGGGCTTTGCTCAATCTACATTTAACCAAACGGTTCAGCTGGACATTACCGTACTGCTAAAGCATATCAAAGAGGTTGGCTGGAAATTTTATCCTGCGATTATTTCCCTTATTTCTGACGTCGTAAACCGGCATCCGGAATTCCGTATGGCCATGAAGGATGATGAGCTTGTAATATGGAATGAGGTTCATCCAAGCTATACCCTTTTCCATAAAGAAACGGAGACATTTTCATCGTTATGGAGTCATTACGATGGAAATATTCACCATTTTCAGCGCGTTTATGCAGAAGATGTTGCCCGCTATGGCAATATCCTTGCTTACTGGCCTAAGGAAGAGTCCCGGGAGAATATATTTTTCATATCTGATATTCCGTGGGTCAGTTTTAGCAGTTTTAACGTCAACGTCGCTAACATGCGGAATTTTTTTGCGCCCATGTTCACGTTTGGAAAATACTATAACCAGGATGAAAAAGTCTTGTTGCCTTTCGCCGTTCAGGTCCATCATTCTGTTTGTGATGGCTTCCATGTAGCCAGGATGATCAACGAGTTGCAAGAGTTATGTGATAATTTACCACACCATTCAGAGGCGCCGAACGTGTGATTCACGTGTTTTTAACATACGTCTGACGAGAGGAAATGCTGTAACCAAATTTTACGCCAGAACAGATTAAAATGTTCAATCGCATTGTTTTCGAGAAGATCGACATAATGCATGATTAAGCCGCGAGCCGTTTCCGGCCCGCGGCGGCATGACAGGTGATGAGTCGTTCTGACGATCAGGCGGCTTTGACGGCCCGGATTTTTTTGCTGCTATCCGCATCTGATGCTGTTTTATCCGTTGCAGCATTGCGCTCGGGAAGCTTGCTGGTACGCAGGATATGCTGCACGGACTCTTTCTGCTCGGCAAGATACAGACCAAGGTTTTCCGCCTGCGTTTCATCCATCTGCATTCCGCTTTGCAACAGCCAGTCGGTAAACGCTTCTGCCATATCGAGCAGTTTGTCGTGAGCGTCAGCCTCTTTCTTACTGGCAAATGTCATTTTTTCTTCACCTTTTCTTACGACAACAAATTTTGTTTCAACAGCCATTGTGCACCCCCGTATACTGTAATTATATACAGTATAGCAGTTGTGACGTTGTGTTGCAGCAAAAATGTGCGAGCCTGGCCTGCACAACGGGTGGACAAGCCAGGTGCTGTTATCGGTACAGCGTTTTTTCGGCAATCGGGATCAGCAAAGTGGACTGCCATTCCGCCAGCGTCAGCTGGGCAAGTTTACCCAGCGCGGTGTAGAACGGATGGGCCGCGTTTTCAACGAATACGCTAAGGAAACGCGTGCTCCATGGCAGCAGATGCCAGGCAAGAAGCTGGTCGCGTTCTGTTTCGCGACCGTTCTCGGCAAGCCATGCCGCCAGCATCAGCAACGTTCCGAAATGATCTTCAGGCTCATTCTGCTGCATCTCAAAGGCGATATGGTTTTCACGCATCCACTGACGCAACGCGAGGGTCGAATCGCCAAACAGCACTGACTCGCGATCAAGCCAGACCGAGCCCCACGGGGGGGCGGGCAGGGCATACGGGCCAATAAACAGACGCTGCCAGGCGTCTTTCAACGCTTCATCCGATGGGGTCTTAAACATACTGGCGACAGGCAGCAGGTTTTCCTCCGCCAGCGGCCAGTCCTGAACCCAGTCACCTGCGGTCAGGGCACTCACCAGCGGCGCGGTCTGCTCGCTGTCTGGGGCGAAATAAAACAGCGCGCCCAGTACCCGGGCGCTGAACGCGAACGATTCGCGGTGTGAGACATCATTCATTACAACTTTCCTTACTTGCGCGCGGGTAGCCCCGCGCACCTGTGTTAACCTGCAATTGCTAACCCTGCGGTCATATGCAGACCATAAAATAGCCCACGGCCAATCAGTTCACCCAGCACCACCAGAACGACACCTGCAAACAGGCCGAGCGTTTTTTGCTCCTGACGACGAATAAGCGGGCAGATCCAGCAGCCTAAACCCGCCGCCAGCAACGCGATGCGCCACACCTGAAGCGAGCCATAATCTGGCAGCAGGGCGCTGGCCTGCTGGATGGAACTCTGTATCGTCCCCAGCGTATTGCTTTGCAACACGACGACCGCCACGCAGACGATAATTGCCAGTACGCTGACAGACGCGGCAAGAGTACCTTTGAATGTCACGTTTGCGATGCGTAGCAGCAGCGCGGCCAGCAGAGGACCAGCAAGGACCATCGTCAGGAAGAAGCTCAGCGTGGTGTAACCCGTATACCAGGTCGGGACAGTCTCTATCTGATAGACCCGGGTCATCGCCCAGACAAAAACGATACCCAGAAGCTGGCTGACAACCAGCCAGATTTTGCCCAAAGCTGGAGGCATTTTACCGATAACCGACACCAGCCACCAGAAACCGCCCACGGCAAAGAAGATCGAACCCGCCGCGATCTCATTACTCAGCGCTGACGCGCCCACGCGGTTAAGCGAGTTGAAGGCACGCAGCGGGGAGCCAAGATGCAGCACCGAAGCCATAAACCCAATACCCATTACCAGCCAGAGAAAAAACAGGCTGCGCACGATGCGCATTCTGGCCTTGTCATCATTTTCCTTAAGCCAGACGAAGCCCATCACGATTAACGCGCCGGCCACGCACTGCCCGAAAACGGTGAAGATCACCAGCGGCCATTCATGCCATCCACTTCCCATCTCACACCTCCTTCGGGTTTGCCAGGTAGCCGGTGGTGTCACCCGTCGGACGGCTGTTGGCGTTAGGTTTAATCACAATACTCGGCTTTGTGAAGTGCGCAGACGGCAGCGGCGCGACGGCAGCAAGCTGGCCGTGTTTTTTGCGCAGCTCCTCAATCGGGCCAAAGTCCAGCGCGCGCAGCGGGCAGGATTCGACGCAGATGGGCTTTTTGCCGTCCGCCACCCGGCTGTGGCAGCCGTCGCACTTGGTCATGTGGCCTTTGGCGGCATTGTACTGCGGCGCGCCGTACGGGCAGGCCATGTGGCAGTAGCGACAGCCGATGCAGACATCCTCGTCCACCACCACAAAACCGTCGTCGCGCTTGTGCATTGCCCCGCTCGGGCAGACCTTGGTGCAGGCCGGATCTTCGCAGTGGTTGCAGGCAATCGACAGGTAATAGGCGAAGACATTCTGATGCCAGACGCCGTTATCCTCCTGCCAGTCGCCGCCCGCGTATTCATAAATACGACGGAAGCTGACGTCCGGGGTCAGATCTTTGTAATCCTTGCAGGCCAGCTCGCAGGTTTTGCACCCGGTGCAGCGGCTGGAATCAATAAAAAATCCATACTGGGTTGTCATCGGTTAATCCTTATGCCTTCTCGATCTGCACCAGGTTCGTGTGCTGCGGGTTGCCTTTCGCCAGCGGTGACGGGCGGTGCGTGGTCAGGGTATTGATGCAGGAGCCGTGATCGACACGATCGCCGTTCATGTTGGCGTCATGCCAGGCGCCCTGGCCCATCGCGCTTACGCCGGGCATGATGCGCGGGGTGACTTTCGCAGCAATGCGCACTTCGCCGCGGTCGTTGAAGACGCGCACCATATCCCCATTTTTGATACCTCGTTGCTCTGCATCCACAGGGTTAAGCCACACCTCCTGGCGACAGGCGGCCTGGAGCACATCTACGTTGCCGTAACTGGAGTGGGTACGGGCTTTAAAGTGGAAACCGAACAGTTGCAGCGGGAATTTGCTGCGCTCGGGCGCGTCCCAGCCTTCAAAGGTTGAGGTATAGACCGGCAGCGGGGTGATGGTTTCGTCTTTTTGCAGTTCCCAGGTTGCCGCAATATCCGCCAGCTTGCTGGAGTAGATCTCGATTTTGCCCGACGGGGTTTTCAGCGGATTGGCATCCGGATCGTCACGGAATTTTTTATAGGCCACAAAATGTCCATTTGGATCTTTGCGCTTATAAATACCCATTTTTTTCAGCGCGTCGTAGGACGGCAGCAGCGGATCTTTGGCGACCATTTTGGCGTACAGGTAGCGCAGCCACTGCTCCTGCGTACGGCCTTCGGTGAATTTCTGATGGATATCCGGTCCGAGGCGTTTCGCCACTTCGCTCATGATCCAGTAAATGGGCTTGCGCTCGAACTTCGGGGCGGTAACCGGCTGGAGGAAAATCAGGTATCCCATGTTGCCGGCGTAATCGTTGGGGATGATATCTTCCTGCTCGACGGTCATCAGATCCGGCAGAACAATATCGGCATACTTCGCAGACGAGGTCATGAAGTTATCAATGACGACGATCGTTTCGCACTTGCTCTCATCCTGCAAAATGTCGTGAGTTTTGTTGATATCGGAGTGCTGGTTGATGATGGTATTACCCGCGTAGTTCCAGATGAACTTGATCGGCACATCGAGCTTATCTTTGCCGCGTACGCCGTCGCGCAGGGCGGTCATCTCCGGTCCAAGCACGATGGCATCCGTCCAGCTGAAGCAGGAGATTTGCGTTTTCACCGGATTTTCCGGCAGCGGCATGCGTTCGATGGTGATGGTGTAGGTCGATTCGCGTGCGCCGCTGTTACCGCCGTTAATGCCGACGTTGCCGGTCAGGATCGGCAGCATGGCGATGGCGCGGGACGTTTGCTCCCCGTTTGCCTGACGCTGCGGGCCCCAGCCCTGGCAAATGTAGGCCGGTTTCGCCGAACCGATTTCACGGGCCAGCTTAATGATGCGTTCGGCAGGGATGCCCGTTATGCGAGACGCCCAATCCGGAGTTTTCGCGGTTTTGTCATCACCCTGGCCGAGAATATAGGCTTTGTAATGACCATTAGCTGGTGCGCCTTCCGGCAGGGTTTTTTCGTCATAACCCACGCAGTATTTATCGAGGAAAGGTTGATCGACCAGATTTTCATTAATCAGCACCCACGCAATACCTGCCACCAGCGCGGCATCGGTGCCCGGACGAATCGGGATCCACTCGTCTTCACGCCCTGCGGCAGTGTCGGTATAACGCGGATCGATAACGATCATCCGCGCGTTTGACCGTTCGCGCGCCTGCTCAAGGAAGTATGTGATCCCGCCGCCGCTCATGCGCGTTTCCGCCGGATTATTGCCGAACATCACCACCAGTTTGGTGTTTTCGATATCCGATGTGCTGTTGCCGTCGTTGCTGCCGTAGGTGTAGGGCATTGCGCAGGCGATCTGCGCGGTGCTGTAGGTGCCGTAGTGGCTGAGGAAGCCGCCGTAGCAGTTCATCAGGCGCGCGACCAGCGAGGCGTAAGGGGAGGAACGGGTGATGTTGCCGCCTACAATTCCGGAGGAGTAGTTAATGTAGACCACTTCGTTGCCGTATTTTTCGACCATGCTTTTCAGACTCGCGGCGATGGTGTCCAGCGCTTCTTCCCAGGTGATACGCTCAAACTTGCCTTCTCCGCGTTTGCCCACGCGTTTCATCGGATAGTTCAGACGGTCTGGGTGATTGATGCGACGGCGAATTGAACGGCCTCGCAGGCAGGCGCGAACCTGATGGTTGCCGTAAACATCCTCGCCGGTATTATCCGTTTCAACCCAATAGACTTCGTCATCGCGAACGTGCAGACGCAGCGCGCAGCGGCTACCGCAGTTTACCGAGCAGGCGCCCCAGACGACTTTGTCTTCTGCGGGCTGAATAGCGGACTGCACAGCGGCGGCGGCGCTTTTCAGACCAAAAGGTAATGCGATCCCACCAGCGGCAAGCGCCAAAGATCCTATGGCAGTAGATTTAACCAGAGTTCGACGGCTTATCCCGCCGTGATGTTCAACTTCGGACATGACTCACCCCATCATTGTTAATAATTATTTTCACCCGTGACTACAACCGGGCTAATGATGGGGGGAGTGTTACTTATTTAGAGGTATTAAATATTAATCCTCGTCAAATCAGGGGAATTGAGTGGGAAAATCATTGCGGCTCAGCGGGCGCATTCTCCTGCGTACCTGCGCCGCTCACCGGGTAGTTGCCGCTACTGGTGCGGGTATACAAAATTTTGAAAGTATCGTTGGCACAATGCCCAACGACCTGCGCATCCGGCTGATCGGCCTGATCGTTCGGGACGATGTTCAGGGTAAAGCCAGACTCCGGTACGCCGTTGTTGATAATCTTCTGCTGAATGTCGCTTTTCACGCGCTCGCAGGAATCCGGGGCCGCAAGAAGAGCGGGTGAAGCACTCATTAACAGCAGGGCGGTAATCCAGGGTAACCGTTTCATCTGTAGCTCCTTTTCACTGTGTAGACTGTAAGCATAGCAGGGCTAGGGTAAGCTTTTGTTTTTGGGGCTGTCTTTCTGAATTGTCCTGGTGGTGCTGAAACGCGCTGTAATCAAAAAGAATAATAAGCTTACCCTTTCCCTTGATTAATTATTGTATTGAACAGTGGCGTAATCGCGCGTCGATAACGGTGGCGAAGCTTTGCAGCTAAAGGTCTTTCCCGCATCAGCAACTCCCAGATTTCTTTCTTTTTGGCATCTAAAGCAGCATCGCCTTTCGATTCATTAATAGTCGAGGCGTTCGCTTCTTCGGAAAGACGTACTGGAAAAGGCACGATTGAATGAATTTTCGCTAAAGATAAATCTTCAAACAAGGTCCATTTGTCAGAAACCATCCACACAGGATATAGGTTTTGAAGGAGATTACTGGCAGCTTTTTGATTAATAATATAAGCGTGAGCAGTCGTGGCTTGTTGAGTTTTATGAATGCTATATGAGCCGCTTATGCTTTTAAGAGGCTTTTTGTAATATTTATTAACTCGACTAAGAAGTATAATCTCAGGTTTAGTCGCGCTAAGCGTTACGTTGTCGAGTATTTCACGTAAGTCATTATTTATTACAACATCATCTTCGAGGATGAGAGCTGCGTCGATATTTTCATATATTATTTTTTTATATATTTCCTGATGACTTAATGCGCAACCAACTTCACCCGGGAGAAAAGCATAATTTACCTCGCGCGTAACATTTTTGCGTTCAGCTTCAGCCATTTTCCGACCATCAATTGCTTCGATAAATTCGTGTGCTATGTTCAGCTTTAATAGTTGAGATTCCATTTTTGCACGACGTTCGAGCGAGTGTTTGAGATTGATTATAAAAGTTCTCATCCTTTGAACGTTCCTTAAAGACTGTTTGGCTGGACTACATCTACATTCTTACATTTTACCAGTATTCGAATCAATTCAACATCGTTACCATACTATTTGCTACTATAAGTGCCACTATCCTTTCATCCTTTTGGTAAATGATGTGAACAAATACGCAGCGATAACGCTACTGGCAACGGTACTGGTGGGATGCGACAACAACTCCGCGCCGCTGTCATTTACGCCGGAGATGGCGAGCTTTTCGAACGAGTTTGACTTTGATCCTCTGCGCGGGCCGGTGAAGGATTTTACCCAGACGCTGTTTAACGATAAGGGTGAAGTCTCTAAACGTGTGACCGGCACGATGTCAACGGAAGGGTGTTTCGATACGCTTGAACTGCACGATCTCGAAGCGAATACGGGCGTTGCGCTGGTGCTGGATGCTAACTACTACGTCGATGCGGAAACCCAGCAGCAGAAGGTAAAGTTGCAGGGGAAATGCCAGCTGGCGGAACTGCCGTCTGCCGGCCTGACGTGGGACACCGACGATAACGGGTTTGTGGTTGCAGCGCACAGTAAAGAGATGGAAGTGAAGTACCAGTATGACGCCGACGGCTATCCGCTGGGTAAAACTACGGTTTCCGGCGACCAGCGTTTATCGGTCAAGTCGGTGCCTTCGAAAGATCTGCGCAAGCGCATGGATTATACGGCGGTAAGCCTGTTGAACGATAAACCGATGGGCAATGTAAAGCAGAGCTGTGATTACGATCGCCACAACAACCCGGTGAACTGTGAGCTGGTGATCACAGATGACAGCGTCAAACCTGCCGTTGAGCGCAAGTACACCATCAAAAACAGCATTGAATATTATTGAGAATAAAACCGCGCAGGTTACTGCGCGGTAGGTTTAAGCAGGCTGGCGGAGGAGGACTTATGCCCGGCCAGATGCTGATGCTGGAAAATGCACATGCGTATGGTGTTACGGTATTCGCCGTTAATAAAGAACTCATGGATCAGTTCACCTTCCACCATAAAGCCCAGCTTACGGTAGATATGAATCGCTTTTTCGTTCTCTTTGTCGACGATAAGGTAAAGCTTGTAGAGATTCAGGACGTTAAACCCGTAATCCATCGCCAGCTTTGCCGCTCGCGACGCAAGACCTTTCCCCTGGTGCTCCGGTGAAATAATGATCTGAAATTCCGCCCGACGGTGAACGTGGTTGATCTCAACCAGTTCAACCAGCCCGGCTTTTTCACCTTCGCACTCCACCACAAACCGGCGTTCACTCTGATCGTGGATATGCTTATCGTAGAGATCGGACAGCTCGACAAACGCCTCATAAGGCTCTTCAAACCAGTAGCGCATCACGCTGGCATTGTTGTCGAGCTGGTGAACAAAGCGTAAATCTTCGCGCTCCAGCGGACGGAGCTTAACGTCACACGGCGTCGACATTACGGTGCTACCGTGCGGCCAGTGCGACGATCGAGACAGCGCAGGGTGTTAGGCTCCCAGTAAGCGTTGACGTTGGCACTTTGCTGGCATTTGTCGCGGGCATCAAACGCGACGTCTTCTTTATCCCACTCTTTCTCCACGCGCTTATTCACTTTCTGACGCAGGCTGCGGGTGTCATTCCATTGTTCTTTGTCCATGGCAGCATTCTGGCGGCTTTGCGCGCTGTCACCAGACTCAATGATGAGTTTGCTGGTTTCGGCTGATGCCGTTGCGGCGAAGGCGAACGAGGACAGCGCCAGTACGGCTGTCAGACAAAGGCGTTTGCTTAATGTAGTCATAGCGTTTCCTTTAAACGGGTGCAGACAATCGGATTACCCCGTTGGATTCTACACCAATCCGAAAGGGTGTCATACCCGCGCGGCAGGTATGGGAACGATGTGAACATTATCGCGTATGATGTCTAAATCAATCCTCACGAAACGAGAAAAATGTTCAAAACGACGCTGCTTTTTTTCGCGACCGCGCTGTGCGAAATCATCGGATGCTTTTTGCCGTGGCTCTGGCTAAAGCGGGGCGCTTCCGCGCTGCTGCTGATCCCGGCGGGCGTGTCCCTGGCCCTTTTTGTCTGGCTGCTCACCCTGCATCCGGCCGCCAGCGGGAGGGTATATGCGGCCTACGGCGGAGTGTACGTCTGTACCGCGCTGCTGTGGCTGCGCGTTGTCGATGGCGTCAGGCTAAGCCTGTATGACTGGGCAGGCGCGCTGATTGCCCTGTGCGGCATGTTGATCATCGTGGCCGGTTGGGGACGCGCATAAGCGTCCTTATAGTGTGATCGCCCGCTTATTTTACGATCATTATACTTGTATGGTAGTAGTGTAGTTGCGTAAATTTCCTGCATCACAACGAGCGATGTAAGGAAATGGATTATGAAGATTGTCGGGGCTGAAGTATTTGTCACCTGCCCGGGGCGTAACTTTGTCACCCTTAAAATCACCACCGATGAGGGCATTGTCGGCCTGGGTGATGCCACGCTTAACGGACGTGAACTTTCCGTTGCCTCTTACCTGAAAGATCACCTGTGCCCTCAGCTGATTGGCCGCGATGCGCACCGCATCGAAGATATCTGGCAGTTCTTCTATAAAGGCGCTTACTGGCGTCGTGGTCCGGTCACCATGTCAGCGATTTCTGCCGTGGATATGGCGCTATGGGACATTAAGGCGAAAGCCGCGAACATGCCGCTCTATCAGCTTCTGGGCGGGGCTTCCCGGGAAGGGGTGATGGTTTATTGTCACACCACCGGGCACACCATTGACGACGTGCTGGAAGATTATGCCCGTCATAAAGAGATGGGCTTCAAGGCAATTCGCGTGCAGTGCGGCGTGCCGGGAATGAAAACCACCTACGGCATGGCCAAAGGCAAAGGGCTGGCGTATGAACCTGCGACCAAGGGCGCCTGGCCGGAAGAGCAGCTGTGGTCCACCGAGAAATACCTCGACTTCACGCCCAAACTGTTCGACGCAGTGCGCAGCCAGTTCGGTTTCAGTGAACATCTCCTTCACGACATGCACCACCGTCTGACGCCCATCGAAGCGGCGCGGTTCGGCAAAAGTATTGAAGATTACCGCCTGTTCTGGATGGAAGATCCGACTCCCGCTGAAAACCAGGAGTGTTTCCGCCTGATCCGCCAGCACACCGTCACGCCAATTGCGGTGGGGGAAGTGTTCAACAGCATCTGGGACTGCAAGCAGCTGATTGAAGAGCAGCTCATTGACTATATCCGCGCCACCATAACCCATGCGGGCGGCATCACCGGAATGCGTCGCATTGCGGACTTTGCCTCACTCTACCAGGTGCGTACCGGCTCACACGGCCCGTCGGATCTGTCGCCGATTTGCCACGCCGCGGCGCTGCATTTTGACCTGTGGGTACCGAACTTTGGTGTGCAGGAGTATATGGGTTATTCGGAGCAGATGCTGGAAGTGTTCCCGCACAGCTGGCGCTTCGATAACGGCTATATGCACCCGGGCGACAAGCCAGGGCTGGGCATTGAGTTTGATGAGAAGCTGGCAGCGAAATACCCGTACGATCCGGCTTATCTGCCGGTGGCCCGTCTGGAAGACGGCACTCTCTGGAACTGGTAAACGAGGAGCGAATGATGAAAAGCGTAGTGATCCAACAGCCGAATGCGCTGGAGATTGAGGAGCGTCCTCTCCCGTTGCCGGGGGCAGGCGACGTCCGCGTCAAAATTAAGCTCGCCGGTATCTGCGGTTCAGACAGCCATATCTATCGCGGGCATAACCCGTTTGCAAAATATCCGCGGGTAATCGGTCACGAATTCTTTGGCGAAATAGACGCGGTTGGCGAAGGCGTGGAGGGCACCCGACTCGGCCAGCGCGTTTCGGTGGATCCGGTGATCAGCTGCGGGCACTGTTACCCCTGTTCCGTCGGAAAACCGAACGTTTGCACCTCGCTGGTGGTGCTGGGCGTCCATCGCGACGGTGGTTTCAGCGAATACGCCGTCGTGCCGGCGAAAAATGCCTGGCACATTCCGGATGCGATCCCTGACAAACACGCGGTGATGGTTGAGCCCTTCACCATTGCCGCCAACGTGACGGGGCAGGCGAAACCCACCGAACAGGACGTGGCGCTGATCTACGGCGCAGGCCCGATGGGGCTGGTCACCGTGCAGGCGCTGAAGGGCGTTTACAAGGTGAAGCAGGTCATCGTGGTAGACCGCATTGATGAGCGGCTGGAGATGGCGCAACGCAGCGGCGCAGACTGGGTCTTCAACAACGGCGAGCAGTCGTTACAGACTGCGCTGGATGAAAAAGGCATCAAGCCGACATTAATCATCGATGCTGCCTGTCATCCGTCCATTTTGCAGGAAGCGATTACGCTGGCGTCTCCGGCGGCGCGCATCGTGCTGATGGGATTTTCCAGCGACCCGAGCCAGATCGTGCAGCAGGGGATCACCGGCAAAGAGCTGTCGATCTTCTCTTCGCGCCTGAATGCCAACAAATTCCCGGTGGTCATTGACTGGCTGGAAAAAGGGCTGATCGACCCTGAAAAACTGGTCACCCATACATTTGACTATCACCACGTTACAGACGCCATCGAACTGTTTGAAAAAGACCAGCGGCAGTGCTGCAAAGTCTTGCTCACGTTCGACCAATAATAATTCACGCGGTTAAGAGCCTGCGAAGACAGGCTCTAAGTGGTACGCATCTTACCTTTCAGAGATAGCCATTATGACTCAAGCACAACCTCAAAGAAGTACGTCAGATTTGGTGAAAGCCGCCGTATCTGGCTGGCTGGGCACCGCCCTGGAATTTATGGATTTCCAGCTCTACTCCCTTGGCGCCGCGCTGGTGTTTCATGAAATTTTCTTCCCTGAGCAATCGGCGGCCATGGCGCTGATCCTGGCGATGGGCACCTACGGCGCAGGCTACATCGCGCGTATCGTCGGGGCATTTATTTTCGGCAGAATGGGCGACAGAATTGGCCGTAAAAAAGTGCTGTTTATCACCATCACCATGATGGGGATCTGCACCACCTTAATCGGCGTGCTGCCGACCTACGCGCAGATCGGGATTTTCGCACCGGTGCTGCTGGTGACGCTGCGTATTATTCAGGGGCTGGGCGCGGGGGCAGAAATCTCCGGTGCGGGCACCATGCTGGCGGAGTACGCGCCGAAGGGTAAACGCGGCATCATCTCCTCGCTGGTGGCCATGGGCACCAACTGCGGAACGCTGAGCGCCACGGCGATCTGGGCCGTGATGTTCTTTGCCCTCGATCGTGAAGAACTTATTGCCTGGGGCTGGCGCGTGCCATTCCTCGCCAGCGTGGTGGTGATGATCTTCGCCATCTGGCTGCGTATGAACCTTAAAGAGAGCCCGGTGTTTGAGAAGGTTAACGACGCCGAAACCGTTGCGCCAGCGGCGGCGCAGGATACCTCATTAGGCGCGATGTTTAAGAGCAAATCGTTCTGGCTGGCGACGGGGCTGCGCTTTGGCCAGGCCGGTAACTCTGGGCTTATCCAGACCTTCCTTGCCGGGTATCTGGTGCAGACGCTGTTATTTGATAAGGCGATCCCAACCGATGCGCTGATGATCAGTTCGATTCTCGGCTTCCTCACCATCCCGCTGCTGGGCTGGCTGTCCGATAAAGTGGGGCGCCGTCTGCCGTATATCCTCCTTAACATTTCAGCCATTATTCTGGCTTACCCGATGCTGTCGATTATCGTCGATAAAAGTTACGCGCCGGGCGTGATTATGCTCTCTATCATCGTTATTCATAACTTTGCGGTCCTCGGGCTGTTTGCGCTGGAAAACATCACCATGGCAGAGATGTTTGGTTCGCGGAACCGCTTTACCCGTATGGCCATTTCGAAAGAGGCGGGCGGGCTGGTAGCCGTTGGCTTTGGTCCGGTGCTGGCGGGGATCTTCTGCAACATGACCGGGTCCTGGTGGCCAATTGTGGCGATGCTGGTGGCGTACTCGCTGATTGGGCTGGGCTCCGCTTTGCTGATGCCGGAAGTGCGCGACCGCGATCTGAGTGAAGCCGAAGATGCAGCCGAAGCGCCGCATAAAGAAGCGGTAGCCTACGGCGCGCTCTCTTCACGCCGCTAGTGGTTTACATCTTGCGTTACCTGTCACACAACTTTTTACTGATGTCACACCACATGGCGAAAAGTTAATGTAAATCAAGATCTGAAAACGACGTATCAGTATGGTTAATGGCAGCGTTTTTTGACTCCGACTGCCATTCTAGTTGGTGTAGTCAGCAGGCGCTGCCGCTCTGAAAAGGAAGCGGCAGCGGATCACAGCGTTCATTAATTAACGAGTCTCAATCATGGAAAACCAGTTATTACAGGCGAAGGCAACGCGTCCTCAGTACGATCGCGACAGCCTCAAGGCACGCATTGTTCATTTAGGGTTTGGCGCGTTTCACCGCGCACACCAGGCGGTGTACACCGATATACTCGCCGCAGAACAGGGCAGCGACTGGGGTTACTGCGAAGTTAACCTGATTGGCGGCGAACAGCAGATCGCCGATCTGAAGGCACAGGATAACCTTTATACCGTGGCAGAGATGTCTGCCGATGCGTGGACAGCGCGCGTGGTCGGCGTCGTCAAAAACGCGCTGCATGCGCAGGTCGACGGGCTGGAAACCGTGTTGGCGGCGCTGTGCGAGCCACAGGTCGCCATTGTTTCCCTGACCATCACCGAGAAAGGGTATTGCCATTCCCCGGCAACAGGACAACTGATGTTCGATCATCCGTTAATCGTTGCCGACCTGCAAAACCCCCATCAGCCGAAATCTGCGCCGGGCGTTGTGGTTGAAGCGCTGGCGCGGCGTAAGGCGGCGGGGCTGCCAGCATTCAGCGTGATGTCATGCGATAACATGCCGGAGAACGGCCACGTGATGCGCAATGTCACCTGCGCCTACGCGCGCGCTGTTGACGGCGAACTGGCCGACTGGATTGAAGCGAACGTCACCTTCCCGTCAACCATGGTGGACCGTATTGTGCCCGCCGTCACGGCTGACACGCTGGATAAAATCGAACAGCTGACCGGCGTACGCGATCCGGCAGGTGTCGCCTGCGAGCCGTTCCGCCAGTGGGTGGTGGAAGATAATTTCGTCGCCGGACGTCCAAAGTGGGAAAAGGCCGGTGCGGAACTGGTTTCTGATGTCATTCCGTTTGAAGAGATGAAGCTGCGAATGCTTAACGGCAGCCACTCGTTCCTGGCCTATCTCGGCTACCTTGCCGGTTATCAGCACATTAACGACTGCATGGAAGATGAACATTATCGCGCAGCCGCGCATGCGCTGATGCTGAAAGAGCAGGCGCCGACTCTGAAAGTAAAGGGGGTGGATTTAGCTCACTATGCTGACCTGTTGATCGCGCGCTACAGCAATCCGGCCCTGCGTCACCGCACCTGGCAAATCGCCATGGACGGTAGCCAGAAATTGCCGCAGCGGATGCTCGATTCCGTGCGCTGGCACCTGGTCCACCAGAAACCCTTCCCGCTGCTGGCCCTCGGTGTGGCGGGCTGGATGCGTTATGTCGGCGGTGTGGATGAGCAGGGTAACCCGATTGAGGTGAGTGACCCGCAGCTGGCGGTGATTCAGGCGGCGGTAAACGGTAGCGCTGAAGGCGAAAGCCGCGTTAATGCGCTGTTGGGCATTGAGGCTATTTTCGGTAACGAGCTGCCGAAGGACGCGGTGTTTGTGGCGTCGGTCATGCAGGCTTATCAGACGTTGCTGCAAAAAGGCGCGAAGGCCACGGTTGCTGAGTACGCCACCCGGCTTTAACGCTATGACATGCCGCCGTCCGCGGCGGCATGTCGGGGCGCAGCTTAGTGCATCCCCAGGCGAATCAGCTCAATCGGTTCGAACTTACCTTCGCATCCTTCCACTTCAACCGTTTTACCACGACGCACCTGCTCGGCATTAAGGCCGTCGCTGTGGATCGCTTTAATCACGCCGAACTGACCTGTGCCGCTAATCATGACGCGGCTGCCAGTGGTGATTGCATTTCGGTTACGGTCGTATGTCATCATGGTATTTTCTCCTCTCGTACTTATCCGCTACGGCGCTAATTCGACGGCTGCCGTTCACGGGGCACTATTAATACGCCTCTCTTTAACGAAATTATTTGCTTTTGATCAAGCTCACACTTTTTTCTTATTTCATGCAGGCGTTGACGGTTAAGGACACCACTTTACAAAGCGGACAGTTATTTTCCTTAATTGATAGTTTACGGATGCAAGTGTTTAGGCTTTGTTTATATCCACAATGTCATTCTGGAGACAGAAAATAACCCTTCATCGGAAAAGGAGTCAGGCTTATGTATAAGAAAATTTTGATGCCTGTTGACGTGTTTGAAATGGATTTGAGCGATAAAGCGGTACGCCATGCGGTCAACCTCGCGAAGGCGGAAGGCGCGACGATCACCCTGGTCAACATTCTCCCTAACAGCAGCCGTTCGTTACTGCGGGGGTTCAATGCCGATATTAAGAAGTTCGAAGAGTATATGACCGCCGAGTCTGATAAGAAGATGAAGGCGCTGAAACGGCTCTTTGATATGTCCCCGGAAAATATTGATTGTGAAGTTCGCTTCGGCAACGTACGCGATGAAATCATCAAGCTCAGCAAAGAGGGGAAATATGACGTTATTGTTATTGGATCAAGAAACCCGAGCATGACAACCCATCTGCTGGGTTCAAATGCTGAAACTATCCTGCGCTACGCCACTATTCCAGTATTAGTGGTCCGCTAATTACTTCGCCGCAACCGAAAGGGGGCGGCGAGGTTTTATTCTTCGCTGAACCACTCGCGGTTTTCCTGACGAATTAACTGAACTGACTCACTAATTTCCTGAAGGTGAAGCGTCATCGCTTTATCTACGGCTTCCACGTCGCGTTTTTCCAGCGCGCTGAAAATATCATGATGCTGGCGCAGCAACATCTCTGGCGGAGAAACATGGTCGAGGCTCATGTAGCGCACGCGGTCGATGGTCGCTTTGATGTTTTCAACGGTATCCCACGCGAGCTGGCACTCGGCGATCTGCGCCAGTTTTTGGTGAAACTCGTCGTCCAGCTGGAAAAAGTCGTTTAACTGTTTGCGGTCGATGGCGATTCGTTGCTGATGCAGGTTTTGCTCCAGCAGGTAGCACTGGTTATCGTTGATGAGCGACGCGGCGCGACGCACCACGGCGCACTCTATGGCCTGGCGAACAAAACAGCCATTCCGTACCTGCGAAAGCGAAATTTTATTTACATAGCTGCCGCGCTGTGGGCGGATCTGAATAAGGCCGTTTTCTGCGAGTTTAATAAACGCCTCGCGCACGGGCTGACGGGAAACGTCAAAACGTACCGAAACCTCTTTTTCTGAGAGTGGCGTTCCCGGTGGGATCAGGCAGCGAACAATATCACGGCGTAAGATGCGATATATTTGCTGATTAACGGGCTGGGTAGGATTAAGTTGCGATTCAGCGGCCATGGGTTGTGATTTCTCAGAGAGTTAACCTGAACATACTACCATTCTTTTCCCTGCCATCACATACCCGGCCCGCAGGCCGGGAAGGGTGAATTACCCGCGATGCACGCTGAGTCCGGCATAGGTCTGGCTGACGGGCATCATCTCAACCGTGTTGATGTTGACATGCTTCGGCAAATTCGCGACCCACCAGACGGTTTCGGTGATATCTTCCGGCGTCAGCGCATTCGCGTTTTCATAGGTTTTATCCGCTTTCGCGTCATCGCCTTTGAAACGCACGTTGGAGAATTCGGTTCCGCCTACCAGACCCGGCTCAACATCGGTCACGCGGATCGCAGTTCCGTGCAGGTCGGTGCGCAGGTTCAGACTGAACTGGCGGACAAAGGCTTTGGTCGCGCCATAGACGTTGCCGCCCGCGTAAGGCCAGCTTCCAGCGGTGGAACCGATGTTAATGATATGACCACGGTTACGTTCAACCATGCCCGGCAGCACGGCGCGGGTCATGTACACCAGGCCTTTGTTGTTGGTGTCGATCATGTTCTCCCAGTCTTCCACGCTGGCTTTGTGGGCAGGCTCCATACCCAGCGCCAGGCCAGCGTTATTGACCAGCACGTCAATTTCACGCCATTCGGCAGGCAGGTTGGCAATCATCTCTTCAATGGCGGCGCGGTTGCGGACGTCCAGCTGTGCGGTCAGAATGCTGTCACCCAGCTCGTCTTTTAGCTCCTGCAAACGCTCCTGACGACGCCCCGTTGCAATCACTTTGTGTCCGTTGGCGACGAAGCGACGCGTGATGCTTTCACCAAAACCCGCTGTCGCCCCGGTAACTAAAATAATCATCTCACTGTTCCTCAACGCTTTTTGTGTTGTACTAACATAGCACGCTCTCCGGCACGTCGTTAAGGCAACATTTGTATGACGCCATTGCAGGCTGGCGCAGGCTGGCCTACTCTGGGGAGAAATACCGTGCACAGGAGTAAACGATGTCGGTCAACAATCCTTTTTTTGAAATTAGCCTGTTGCCTTATCAGGCGCCACGTTTTGATGCGATCAACGACAGCCATTATCGCCCGGCGTTTGATGAAGCAATGCGCCTGAAGCGTGCAGACATTGACGCGATTATCGCGCAGCGCGCCGCGCCGGACTTCGATAACACCTTGCTGGCGCTGGAAAAAAGCGGGGCCATGCTGTCGCGCGTGAGCAGCGTATTCTTCGCCATGACGTCCGCACACACTAACGATGATCTTCAGGCGCTGGACGAGCAGTTCTCCACCGAACTGGCCGGGCTGGCGAACGATATCTGGCTAAACGATACGCTTTTCGCCCGCGTGGAAGCCGTCTGGCAGGATCGCGAGGCGCTGGATGCCGAATCCCGCCGACTGACGGAGGAGACGTATCAGCACTTTGTTCTTGCGGGCGCGCGTCTGAACGCCGATGAAAAAGCCGAGCTGAAATCTCTGAATACCGAAGCCGCCACCCTGACCAGCCAGTTCAACCAGCGCCTGCTCGCGGCGAATAAGGCGGGAGGGCTGGTGGTGGACGATGTTCGCCAGCTTGACGGGCTCAGTGCGGAGGAGATGGCTGCCGCGGCTCACGCTGCCGCAGAAAAAGGGCTGAAGGAACGCTGGCTGATCCCGCTTTTGAATACCACGCAACAGCCCGCGCTGGCGGCGCTGGCGTTGCGCGAGACCCGTAAAAAGTTGTTCAGCGCGGGCTGGGAACGCACTCAGAAAGGCGACGAAAACGATACGCGCGAGCTGATCCGTCGGCTTACCGCGTTACGGGCAAGACAGGCGCAGCTGCTCGGCTTTGACAACTATGCGAGCTGGAGCATTGCCGATCAAATGGCGAAAACGCCGGAAGCCGCGCTCGAATTCATGCGCGGAATAGTGCCTGCGGCGCGCGGCAGGGCTGCGCTGGAGCAGGCGGATATTCAGAAAGTCATCGACGACGAGCAGGGCGGTTTTACGGTGCAGGCCTGGGACTGGGCGTTTTATGCCGAACGCGTGCGCTCAGCGAAATACGCGCTGGATGAGTCGCAGATCAAACCCTATTTCGCGCTCAATACCGTGCTTGAAGATGGCGTATTCTGGACCGCCACGCAGCTGTTCGGTATCCGTTTTGTCGAGCGTTTCGATATTCCGGTTTATCACCCGGATGTTCGCGTGTGGGAGATTTTCGACCACACGGGTGAAGGCATGGCGCTGTTCTATGGCGACTTTTTCGCGCGTGATTCCAAAGCGGGCGGTGCGTGGATGGGGAATTTTGTTGAGCAGTCTTACGAGTTTGCTGCGCGTCCGGTGATTTATAACGTCTGCAACTATCAAAAACCGGCGAACGGGCAGACCGCGCTGATCTCCTGGGATGATGTGATTACCCTGTTCCACGAGTTTGGCCATACCCTGCATGGTCTGTTTGCCAGCCAGCGCTATGCCACGCTTTCAGGCACCAACACGCCGCGTGATTTCGTTGAATTTCCGTCGCAGATCAATGAACACTGGGCCAGCCATCCGCAGGTGTTTGCGCACTTTGCTCGTCATTATCAAACCGGCGAACCGATGCCGGATGCGCTGCGAGAAAAAATGCTCAATGCGACCCAGTTTAACAAGGGTTATGACATGACGGAGCTATTGAGCGCCGCGCTGCTGGATATGAACTGGCACGGCATTCAGGAGCCCGTTGAAGACGTGGAAGCCTTTGAAGCCGCCGCGTTGAAAAAAGAGGGGTTGGATCTTCCAGCCGTACCGCCGCGCTATCGCAGCAGCTATTTCGCCCATATCTTCGGCGGCGGGTACGCGGCGGGGTATTACGCTTACCTGTGGACGCAAATGCTGGCGGACGATGGCTATCAGTGGTTTGTCGAGCAGGGTGGTTTGACCCGCGAAAACGGACAGACATTCCGCGAGGCGATTTTGTCCCGCGGCAACAGCACTGATCTAGCTGAACTTTACCGGAACTGGCGCGGGCACGATCCGAAGATCGAACCGATGCTGGAGAATCGCGGATTGAGTGCGTAAGGCTTTTTTAGTGTGTAAACAGAACCGGGCGCGAGGCCCGGTTTTTTGTACGCTTTGGTCCGCTTTGTGTCTGAAAGGTACATTGAGACAGGTATAATTACGGGCCATTAGTCGCTGCGATAAAAGAGGGTTACTGAAATAGCATCGCCAGTAACACCAGGAACAGCAGCATGACATAGATTCGTGCGTGCCAAATATCAGGTACAGCAGGTATAACCCGACGGCTAAAAACTATTCCTGCCCAGCCTGTTAGTACCAACATACCTAAAATTTTCAGGTTGATAAAACCGAGAAATCCATTCACAGGAATAGTTTGCCAGCCAATAACTGCATACGTCACGGCACCACATAGCGCGACGGGCAGGGAAAGCGGATTAGAAGCACTAATGCATTCACGCATCGCATAACCATGGCGCCGTAACAGGGGTACCGTCATTACGCTTCCGCCCACGCCAAGCAATGCGGCTATCATACCAATGGTCACTCCGCCGCCCGTTACTACAGGAAATGACAAGCGACGCAGAGAACTTCCTCCGAGAAAACCCTTACGCAACAAACAATCGCTGATTGTTGCCAGCATGTAGAAAATGAACAGCGCGCGAACAACACTCTCACTAAATATTCCTGCCAGACAGGAACCCATGATAGCCCCAATGGCTATAAACCATAGTAACGGGAATAACATTTGCGATGAAAGCTCGCAAGCTCGCCAGTTTCGATAGGTGACCCAGCCCGCGTTAAATATCATCACCGATGTAGAGGTAGCAACCGCGATATGCATGGCGTTTAGTGCCAGTTCGGTCTGCCGTAGCATTAGTTGATAAACGAATGGTACTACGACAAAGCCGCCGCCAAAGCCAAAAAGCACGGTGGTAATACCGGTAGTAAAGCCTGCCAGCGCAATGATTGCGATATCATTCAAAATCATACCCTCGACCTGAAAATGATTTCGCAGCTTATACCGGTAGCGTCCTGCTTCCCATTCGCGCCGCGCTCAATTACCTTTGTAAATCGGTCATAAGGAGACGGGTGTGCGCAACGTAAAGATTGAAGAGGTCGAGCAGCTAGATCGTGAAGTGGTAGCGATAGGCAATGACTATGTGCAGGGATTTATGCTGCCACAGCACAAACATCGCCGCGCGCAGCTGCTATATGGCGCGACCGGATTAATGCATGTCATAACCCAGGATGGAGAGTGGATTGTTCCTCCACAACATGCTGTTTGGATCCCACCCGAAACTATGCACGCCGTCAAATTTGTTGGCGTGACCACTCGCAGTCTGTATATAGAACCAGATTTCGTGAATGCCTTCTTAAAATATCCTCGTTGTGAAGTTATTAGCGTATCGCCATTATTACGTCAGCTATTGCTTGAGTCAGTGGATTTACCGCCACTGTATGAAAGCACGCGTGACCGTGCACTGATAAATCTGATGATATTGGAGCTGGCGGCTATGCCGGTTCGCGAATTCGATATTCCGTTGCCGCGACATCCGGCCCTACTGGCTCTTTGTCAGGCGTTTTTACTCAATCCCTCAATCCATGATCCAGCAGAGCGCTGGGCAAATGCGCTGTTCATGAGCGACAGCACCTTTCGTCGCCATTTCCTTAAGCAAATGGGCATGTCATTTTCTGTCTGGCGCCAACGAGCATGCGTGGTTAGCGCGCTGGCATTGTTGATAACGGGAAAACCCGTAAATGAAGTAGCCTTGACTCTTGGATACGATAATGCATCATCCTTCGCAACGATGTTCCGCCGTGTCACAGGACAGCCACCTTCGTATTATCACCCGGCATTATTCAAAAAGTTCCACGGGACAGGGCACCGATCATAGCGTCAGCTATGTACCAGCTAAAGACGCTGCCACGTCAAATTCTTTAATTCATGAGAAGGGTTAAGGTGTTAAAATCGTAGGCGTTTTGGATCTTAATACTATTAAATAATGATAAATAAAATACTGGTCAGTGCCTGCCTGATGGGCCTTAAAGTCCGTTATAACGGGAAAGAGAAAGCGCAGATGACTCATCAACTTGCTCGCTGGCAACAGGAGCAGCGCCTGGTGATCCACTGCCCTGAGTTGGCTGCGGGGCTACCTGTTCCGAGACCACCCGCTGAGATTATGTCTGCTGAGGGTAAAGACGTAATGCGTGGACAAGCCAGAATAATTGAAAACACCGGAACAGATGTTACCGGGCATTATCAACTTGCAGCCTGGCTGGCTCTGCGAGCAGCACAAGAAGCAGGATGTACTGCTGCTTTGTTAACTGATGGTAGTCCAACGTGCGGAACTCAGTTTATCTACAACGGTTCTTTCAGTAATCAGCGTAAATCGGGTATGGGAGTGGCAGCGTCATTACTCTCCGAGCATGGTATTGCGGTATTTTCAGAAACTCAGTTTGCGGAGCTTGTGAACTGGATTGAAGAAAGGGAATGAACGATTCTCCAGGATTAACGCCGAGCGGCATTGCTTCCTGGTCATAATGGGTATGCAGCTCATTTTTCCATTTTATGAGCCACCTCGATTAACTCCGCCCCCTGATTCTTCACGTTCCCCACGGCGCGAGTTACAGCATGCCAAATAAACTCGTCGGCGGGTACTGTACCGTCGGCAATGATCTCTTCCGCTTTTTTCCCGCCAACATCCTGTCGCATCCATTCTCTTGCTGCTTCTGGCGACAGAACCAGCGGCCGTCGATCGTGTATATCAATGAGGCCTTTATCCGCAGCAGAGGTCACTATGAGAAATCCCTCGGCTTCATCGCCGCGCTCAAACGGCGTACTGCCGATCGCCGCCATGAATATCGGCTGCCCGTCGGCCCGATGAATAAAATACGGCTGTTTCTTGTCGCCTTCCTTTTTCCATTCGAACCACCCATCGGCAAAGCAGATCGCCCGGCCATGCTGCCAAAGAGGTTTAAACATTCTGCTGGTGGCTGCGGTTTCTACACGCGCGTTAATCAGTGGTGCTTTGTCCCACCATCCAGGCGCGTAGCCCCAGAATACCGGATCGAGGTGCAGTTGTTTGTCACGTTCGCTTAACAGCAGCACTTTGGTACCGGGCGCAACGTTGTAGCGGCCAATGGGTTCAGGGTCATATGCGATATCGCGTTCGCCTTCGTCGGCCAGGTAAGCCAGATATTCTTCACGGGTTTGGGCTTGTGCAAAACGTCCACACATAGAAACCTCCAGTCAGTCAGACTGAAAGTATAGGGCAGGGAGAAAAAGTCGCGCGGGCATGCTTCTGAGATTGAACCGATGCTGGAAAATCGCGGCCTGAATACACAGGGGTATTGTTAGTTGAAAACAGAGCCGGGCTTTGCGCCCGGTTACTCTTGTATCAACCACATATCCGACTCTTCGAACATCTCCTCGAGCATGCGGTTAAGCTTTTCACGGTCGCTTTTGCTGGCGTCGCTGTTCAGGCCGTTCGCTTGCATTGGCTTAACCGTCACGCTGGCATCAGGAAAAATCCGGTGCACGCGTTTTGTCAGCTCGGTCAGGATGATTTCCCTGGCTCCCTCCAGCCCCTGTACGTTTCGCTTGTCATAAACCAGTTCCACAAACATGATTGTTTACCTTATGGATATTACGCATGTGATTCAGCCTGAACGTAAAATACTACTGTATATGGGTACAGTCAAACGGCGTTCAGGCTAAAGCATTGTCCAGAGCAATGCAGACAGCGTTGCCAGTCCGCCCAGAACAACCAGAAACACCGTCACGCCGCGAAGCTCCGCCAGCGAGGGGCGGATGTATATGAGGTACGCAGGGATAAGGAACAGGATCACCGCGATCAGTGGTCCGCAGAACATTTCAATCAGGCTGAGCACATCCGGATTGGCATAAACAATGCCATAGGTCAGCAGGAACAGCGCCAGAGAGGCCAGCCGCTTGCTGGCGCTGGCCTTTTTGCCGGATACGCTGGCAGCCAGCTGACCAAACGTTTGTGCGACCGACAGGCCTACGCCGAGAAAGGATTTCGTCATACCGATGATAGCGATGAGCGGGGCAATGTGGTAAATCAGGCTGAAATCACCGTTTCCTTTCATCACGGACAGCACATTCAGGTTTTCCGCCTTCGCCCGTACAAAGTTGTCATGCGGGATCCCCAGCACGCAGCTCAGCACGAAAAAGAGGATACTGGCGAAGATGGCTAAATAGGCGATGCGGATCACGAACAGTGCCTTTTTCTCGCCCTCCGCTTTCCTCTCCCGGTAGTAAGAGCTCAGCGGGGAGACCATAGGCGCACAGCAAAACGAGAAGGTAATAAGCGGCAGCGTCAGCCAGATATTTTTCAGCGTTACCGGCAGCGGCGTGGCGTTCATTTCAGCGGCCGTATCGGTCAGGTTAGACAGATGCCATCCCGGGATAAGTGATACGGCGATCAGCAGTACAGATGCCGCGAACGGCAGCGCCAGCGCGCTCATAATGGCCACGACTCTGTCCCGGCCCTTGCTAAGCACCACATAAAGTGCGGCAACCACGATAAACGACAATGGCCCACGGCTGAGGGCGGTAATATGCAGATGCTCCACCAGTAAATTACTCAGCGCATTAATCAGCGCCACCCCGTAAACCAGGGTTACCGGGAAGAAGGTCACACAATAGAACAGGGTGATCAGCTTTTCACCCCGTCCGCTGAAGAAGGAGCCGAAGATCGGCAACGTGCCGTTTTCATTCTTCTCTTCTCGCATATACACACGACAAAGGAGTAAATGGGGGATCAGGGATAACGGCAGCCCCAGCAGGAGCATGACCAGGAAAATAACCGGACCACGGGTGCCGATTTCCACGGGCAGGAACAGCGTTCCCGCCCCGACGGCTGTACCGTAGAGGCCCAGCGTCCAGATGTTATCCTGCCAGTGCCAGTTAGAGCGTGTTGTAATATTAGCTGAGAGAGTGGTGGCTTTATTCATCATATTTTACCGCGTTGTTAGAGGAGCGACGACTTATTTAGTTTTTATCTGCCTGTAGTCGTTGCTGCGCCATTACACCACGGGTGGGAGGGGTTTGATTTCGCATACCGTAAACCTTATGTGTATGCCTGCAATAACTATCGTTATTCTTTGACGATGCTTTAACAGGCGGTTAATTAAGAAGGGGATTTGTTAAATTAACGAACAAATAACGACTGACTTTCCCTGCCTGCACGTCTGTTAATTAAAAAATAAATACCCTGTTTTATTAAGTAACATAAGGCGCCATCATATTGAAGGGGGGCTTATTTAATTATTTTATTGGATGGAAAATTATCCCGTTATGCCTCAAATTAAAAAACAGGATATAGACAATCACGTAACCTGCTCGTAGCTTTCGAACTGTCTTGTAACATAACGCTATCTTTATGGTGGCGAAGGGGCACAAGGCGTCGTATGCCTGCTATTAAACGCCCCATAAAAAAATCCTCTTCTATACTCAGTTACGTTTAGTGAAATATGCCGCCGCTCCACACGTCGCGTTGCCTTAATAGCGGCGGGCAGCAGGGGCATATCCACGAAAACGCCTTAATAACGGTCAATTTTGCATTTTTAGAGGGGGATTCCTGGTATGTTGCATTCTCAATCCTCGCGGGTCGGTAGCATGTTGCTGCTGCTGACCGCGATAATAGCCTTCGCGGTGGCGCTATACGCCTGGTGGACGCCGCTTACCGGCGTCACTGGCACCATTGGCGCACTGGGCGTGGTCATTGCCAGCGTAGTGCTGGCGATCCTGACCGTTATGCTACGCGCGGCATCGCGTCGCGGGGCGCGCGTTTTCCTGATTATTGTCACCCTGGTGGTGTTGGCGGGTATTGGTTTTGCCGCCGCGCTGCTGCACCAGTACATCATAACGGCAGCCATGGTGGTCGGCCTGATAGGTCTGATTATGCTGAGCAGCCATTCCGCCCGTTACAACCATCGCGTCAGAAGCTGAGGAGCCGCCCGTGCACAACGATAAGCATTATCCCTTCATAAAAGTCAGCATGACGGCGCTGGCGCTGCTGGTCGCTCCGCTCGCGCTACAGGCGCAGGATAAGGCCACTGAGGCCTCTCAGGGGACCCAGGAATCGCTTAACATTGATGCCGCCGATCAGCAGGCACCCGGAACCACAAAAACCACCGACGATGCCTCAACCGGCAGCGGTGACGGAAAGAAAGTCGCCTCGGCCAGCCAGCCCGCGACGCCGCTGGTGCCCGGCACGCCCACCTGGGACAGCTTCCACGGCCAGCTTAACGCGCAGAAATACAGCCCCCTGACCCAAATTACGGCGGATAATGTCGGGAAATTAACGAAAGTCTGGGAATTCCATACCGGCGACGTCTCGGATGGTAAAGGCGATACGCCAGCCACCGTCTGGTCCGCAACGCCCATTTTCGCCAACGATACGCTCTACATTGGCACGCCATTCGATCGCCTGATTGCGCTGGATCCGGGGACGGGTAAAGAGAAGTGGCATTATGACACGAAATCGTCGCGCAAGGCGCTGACCCAGCCAGTGCTGAAAAACCGCGGCGTTTCCTACTGGCAGGCCAAAAATCCGGTGAGCGGAGAGGCATGCCAGAAGATGGTTTATATGGGCACCGTTGACGGCAAGCTCTTTGCGCTGGACGCCGATTCAGGCAAACCTTGCAGCGGCTTTGCGAATAACGGCGTGTTGGATCTGAACCAGTGGAATACCGTTAACGCGAAGTATCCGCTCTCTGTCCTGCAACCGCCAACCGTTGTCGGCAACCATCTGCTGGTGGGCTGGGCCGGGAAGGACTGGGCCTATGCCGAAGCCCCTCCGGGCACCGTATTTTCAGTCAACGCCCAGACCGGTAAGCTTGAATGGACCTTTGAGGCGATCCCGGCAGAGATTCGCAAGCGTACCGGTACCGCCAACGTCTGGACGCACATGTCCGCCGATGAGGCCAACGGGCTGGTCTATCTCCCGGTTTCATCGCCATCTCCCAACTATTGGGGCGGCAACCGCGTGGACGCTATTCCGCTTGGCACCTCGACCACCGCGCTGGACATCAACACCGGTAAAGTGGTCTGGTCCCGTCAATGGGTACACCACGACGTCTGGGATTACGATATTAACTCCGCCCCGACGCTGATGGACATCACCGTAGACGGCAAGCAGATCCCGGCGCTGATTCAGGCCACCAAGCAGGGTTTCCTGTTCGTGGTTAACCGCCTGACGGGGGAGGACGTATGGCCAATCGAAGAACGTCCGGTTCCGCAGGGTGATGGTTCGGTTCAGGGTGAAGTTCTCTCGCCCACGCAGCCGTTCCCGACCAAACCCGCGCCGCTGCTCGACCAGTCGAAAAAACCGGAAATCTGGAAGCTGGCGGATATCGTCGGTGGCGGCCAGTGCTCCCGTCTGTGGGATAACCTGACCTATGAGGGAATGTATACTCCGCCGACCACCAAGGGCGAAGGCACGCTAACCTATCCTGATAGCGCTGGCGGCGTACAGTGGGGTGGGGTGGCGTTCGATCCGCAAAAACAGATCGCCATCGTCAACACCTCGCATATCGTCCAGTACGTGAAGCTCTACAGCCGCGAAGATTACGATAACGCAGACAAAGACTCCGGTAACGAAAGCGGCTTTGCCCCACAGGAAGGCGCCCCGTACGGTATGCGTCTGCTGGTGGCGAGCAACTGGCTGGGCATGCCGTGCTGGCAGCCGCCGTTTGGCGAAATCGTGGCGCTGGACATGCATACGGGCGATGTGAAATGGCGTCGTCCGGTTGGCGCCTCCCAGCAGTATGGCTTCTTCATGCCGGAGAGCTGGGGTTCACCTACCATTGGTGGCCCGGCAGTGACGGCGGGCGGCGTGATCTTCATCGGTGCTTCAATGGATGCCAAAGTGCGTGCCTACTCGGTCGAGAGCGGTGAAGAGCTGTGGTCCGATCAGGCAGAAGCGCCGGCAGTAGCGAACCCGTCAGTCTATGAATATAAAGGTCGCCAGTATGTGGCCTTCGTGGCAGGCGGGAATACGATCCTGAAGGATCAGGTGGGCGATCAGGTGGTGGTCTACGCCTTGCCGGAATAATTCATCAGGAAGGGGAAATAAGCGTGGGGCCTGCGGGCCCCACTTTGTTTTGCAATTGTCGTTTTACCGACGCGTTATTTATCGGCTGATGCGCCGGAGTGGGTTGACATCTGCTCGGCGGACTTCAGGTGCTGCTCAACGACCGGCGTGTGCTCGTTGGCCAGAGCCTTCACATCCGGATCGTCGATTTTACTGGCGTCGCTCTTAAGCTTCGACAGCACCTTCTCGTGGTCCTTCACGCCAGCATATTCCATATACATTTTGTCAAAAGCGTCACCACGCTGGTTTTCCAGCCTTGAGTTCAGGGCTTTATGCGCGGCGTCTGGTTCGGTCGGCAGCTCCACGCCCTTTTTCTGGGCAACGGTCTGGACTTTGGTCAGCGCGGCGCCGTGATCGTCGACCATTTTCTGAGCGAATGTTTTCACTTCACTGCTTTGGGCCTTGTCCAGGGCGAGCCTGGCGGCGGCGACTTCGTTGATATTGGCCTGCGCCATGTCCTTCAACGCTTTCTCGTCGCCGGAGCTGAGTCTGGCGTCCGGTTGAGCCTTGCCCGCAGTTTGAGTTTGTGCGGCGCTTGTCGTCTGGGCTTGTACGCCAACGGTGCTGAACATTGCTGCAACTGCTGATACGGCTAGCAGCCATTTCAGGGTTTTACTCGTGTGCATATTGTTCTCCTGATGGTCATGGTACAGGTAAGTTTCGGTTGCTTCAGGCGCAACCGGACAGATAAATGCTCACTACAAGGGTCAGTATAGTAGATGAAACTGCTGCACCCGCCGTTCAGGTCAGTGATGGCTGGTCGTGATGCTCAATTCTTCTACAATATTGATACGGATCATTTACATATTTGGTGCTAATGTTAAATATATAGATTCATCAACAGGAGGAATGATATGAAAAAAGCACTATTAGGGAGTGTATTGGCTTTAACAGTAGCAAGCTTCGGCGCATCTGCGGCAGATATGATTTCCAAGGATGAAGCGCACCACTTCAAACTTGAATACCTTGGTAATGTATCTGTAGGGGCTTCAGGTGGACAAATTTCTTCACCTTCAGATCTTCATCAAAAACTCTCAAAACTGGCAGACGAGAAGGGCGGGAAATACTACGTCATTATCGCTGCCCGCGAGCATGGCCCTAACTTCCAGGCCGTCGCAGAAGTCTTTAAATAATTTTCTCGAATACCACAAAAACCCGCTTCTGGCGGGTTTTTTGTTTACAGACAGCCAAAAAAATGCCCCTGATGCGGGGCGAGTTTAAGTCAAAACTTTTCTTATGTTTATGTGCTCTAAGGCTTTGGGACAATAACAGCTTGTTCAAATAATGCAACATAAATGCATGTTTAAATGTGACGACTCCATCATGCTGCTCATCTTAAGGTTAATGCAGCATACGTAACGCAGATAGTCTACGCTTTACAAAGGGTTATGGTTAAAACCATTTAGAGAATGGATACAGTTAACGGTCGTAAGAGGTAAAGATGAAAGTTGACGCAATGACACAAAAGGCAGAGGAAGAGATTTCAGCGCTTATAGCCAAAAAAATTGCAGAGTTACGAAAAAAAACAGGGCAGGAAGTTTCTGAAATAGAGTTTATCGCTCGTGAGGCCATGACGGGCCTCGAGGGGTACGAAGTAAAAATCAAACTCCTGTAGGCGTTTCTTCCTGAAATGGTTGCTCAATTCTTGCCGCAATACAAAACCGGGCGTGATGCCCGGTTGTATTATGGATAATCATCGTCTTTATGAGCGAATAAATGTCAGTATATCGGCGTTTATGGTATCTGCATGCGTGGTATGCATCCCATGCGGGAAGCCTGGATAAATTTTGAGTTCGCTGTTTGCGAGCAGCTTATCCTGTAGAAGGGCGGCATTTTTATAGGGGACGACCTGATCGTCATCACCCTGCAACACAAGGACGGGAACCGTAATGGCTTTAAGATCGTCCGTCTGGTCGGTCTCTGAAAACGCCTTAATGCCTTCATAGTGGGCTTTGGCGCTACCGATCATTCCCTGACGCCACCAGTTCTGGATTGTGCCCTGCGAAACCTCTGCTCCGTCTCGGTTAAATCCATAGAAAGGACCGCTGGCGACGTCGAGGTAAAACTGGGCGCGGTTAGCGGCCAGCGCCTGGCGGAAGCCGTCAAACACCTCAATGGGCGTTCCGCCGGGGTTCGTGTCTGATTTTACCATCAGCGGAGGAACGGCGCTGACCAGTACCGCTTTGGCCACTCGCCCCTGAGGCTGGCCGTACTTCGCAACGTACCTGGCGACCTGGCCCCCGCCGGTGGAGTGGCCGACGTGCACTGCATTACGCAAATCAAGGCTTTCGACCACGGCCGAGGCGTCGGAGGCATAATGATCCATATCATGACCTTCACTCACCTGATCGGAACGACCATGACCACGACGGTCGAGGGCGATGACGCGGAAGCCTTCTGCAAGGAAAAAGAGCATCTGGTTATCCCAGTCATCGGCGCTCAGCGGCCAGCCGTGATGGAAAACGATCGGCTGCGCATCCTTCGGACCCCAGTCTTTGTAATAAATACTGACACCATCTTTCGTTGTTACGAATGCCATATTTCAGACTCCTCTGCTAATGGCAAAAACGTGTGAAGGCTAAGTAAATAGCCCAGCATTTAGGGACGTAATAAAACTGACTTATATTAATCTTATTACTGGTATATCCGCTTAAAGTGTAGAAGGGTTCCTGAAAACAGTTATAGATTAAATTTGTATGGTCATTATTTATTTTTAAACGAAATATCCCCTAAACCAGCCGGGGCACTGTGTTATGTTTCTCGCGTGGTGAATCCCCCTGTGCGGAGGGGTTAAACAGCACGTGTAGCTTAGGCAATCAGTAGCGGGTCAAGGTGGCTGACCAACGACTCACCGGGAGGCACCCGGCACCACACATACGTTAAAGCTTGTATCTCGCTGAATTTATTAGGGATGGTGTATGAAGTTGGGCTTTTTGGCTGGAGCAGTGCTGGCAACCTGGTTGTCTTTAACCTACCCGACGCAAATGAGAGCTGTTTTTGAACAACTGGTTACGATAGTGCAGCAAATCACGCAGCCTTCATCAGAGTCTCATTCTGATATGGTCACACCGGAACAGTCATATCCTTGATTGTTATATTTACGATGAACGTTACCCGTCTTAATAGTTAACCTGTGCTTATTTTTCTGATGGGCTTGTTATTGGCCGGGCAGAGGTTACCGCCACCCGGCCTGACCGTCTTAAACGATCGCGTTAGGGCACGCTTCGCCCTTATCAAGCTGCTGTAAATTCCCCAGCGTGGTTTCCGATATACTGATCAGCGCTTCGGCGGTCAGAAACGCCTGGTGGCCGGTGAACAACACGTTGTGGCAGGCCGACAGGCGACGGAACACGTCATCCTGAATCACGTCGTTAGATTTATCCTCAAAGAACAGGTCGCGTTCGTTCTCATACACATCCATACCCAACGCGCCAATTTTTTGCGTTTTCAGCGCTTCGATAGCGGCCTGAGAGTCGATCAGTCCACCGCGGCTGGTATTGATGATCATCACGCCGTCTTTCATCTGGTCGAACGCCGACTGGTTAAGCAGGTGATAGTTTTCCGGGGTCAACGGACAGTGCAGGGAGATAACATCAGACTGCGAGAAGAGCGTTTTCAGATCGACATACTCCACGCCCAGCTCCAGCGCAGCGGCGCTTGGGTACGGATCAAACGCCAGCAGGCGCATGCCAAATCCTTTCAGGATGCGTAGGGCGGCCACACCAATTTTGCCGGTACCAATCACGCCTGCGGTTTTACCGTACATGGTAAAGCCGGTCAACCCTTCCAGAGAGAAGTTAGCATCACGGGTGCGCTGATAGGCACGGTGAATACGACGGTTGAGCGACATCATCATCCCGACGGCATGTTCAGCCACGGCTTCCGGAGAATAGGCTGGGACGCGAACGACCTTCAGACCCAGCTCTTTGGCGGCATCGAGATCGACGTTGTTAAAGCCCGCGCAGCGCAGGGCAATGTATTTCACGCCCTGTTTTTTCAACTCTTCCAGCACCGGTCGGCTACCGTCGTCGTTAACGAAGATACACACGCCTTCGCAGCCGTGAGCGGTTTTAGCCGTCTTTTCAGTCAGCAGAAAGTCGAAAAATTCAAGATCGAAACCGTACGTCTCGTTAACATGTTGCAGATACTTTTTGTCGTACTGCTTTGTGCTATATACCGCGAGTTTCATAAGACTTTCTCCAGTGATTTTGGAACCACGTTAGCATGTTTAAAATTATCTTACAATTTTTCAAAATTCATTGAAATCAATAAGTTCTATGAATTATTGTAGAGCATCTACTCTTAAAAATGGCATTACCTTCAACTGACTGGCTAAACATGCGACAATGAGCGGCAAGAACGGCTTATTTTTTTCGCAAAATCAGGATATTAACTGCCCATGAAGGGTAAATACAAAGCCGCAATCGCGCTATTACTGCTGCTATTACTCGTGCCGCTGACGCTGCTGATGACGCTCGCCCAGTGGGTACCCACGCTCGCCGGGATCTGGCTCCCTGTTGGAACGCGCATCGCGTTTGAAGAAAGCCCACGGCTCACGCGCCACGCCCTGATCATCCCCGATCTCCGCTATCTGGTAGAAGAGTGCGAAATTGCCCGTGTGGAAAACGTGACCCTGTCACACCCCAGCCGTTGGGATCTGGATATTGGCGCACTTGAACTTAACTCTGTCTGCCTGAGCAAATTACCGCAGTCAGCGTCCTCAACGGTGGCGCCGAAAACGCTGGCGCAGTGGCAGGCCATCCTGCCTAACACCTGGCTGACCATCCACCGCTTTACCCTTTCTCCCTGGCAGCAGTGGGAGGGTGAGCTGCATGCTTCACTCACACCAGCCCGCCAGGACATCACTTATAACGGCGAGCAGGTGAGCATTAAGGGGCAGTTGCGCGGCCAGACGCTCTCCATCAGCCAGTTCGATGTGCAACTGCCGGATCAGCCGCAGCCCGTGAAGCTGATCGGTGAATTTACCCTGCCGTTGGTACCGGACGGCGTGCCGGTGAAAGGGCATACGGTCGCGACCTTTAACGTGCCACAGTTATCCTCGCTGGTCGATGCCGATCTGGACTGGGAGGACAATCAGGGCCAGCTGGTGGTCATGGCGCGGGACAACCCCGATCCACTGCTCGATTTACCGTGGCAGATCACCGCTCAGCAGTTAACCGTCAGCGACGGACGCTGGAACTGGTCAGCCTCCGGTATGCCGATGAGCGGTCGCGTCGGGCTGAAAGTGGATAACTGGCAGCAGGGGCTGGAGAAAGCCACCTTCACGGGGCGGCTCAACGTGCTGACCCAGGGGGATGCGGGGAAGGGCAACGCGGTGCTGAATATTGGTCCCGGCTCGCTCAGTATGGAAAACAGCGCTATGCCGTTGCACCTGAGCGGGGAAGCCAAGCAAAACGATCTGATCCTGTATGCCAGACTCCCGGCGAAGCTGACCGGCAGCCTTTACGATCCGCAGCTTACGTTTGAACCCGGCGCATTATTGCGCTCGCGCGGGCGCATCATCGACTCGCTGGATATCGATGAGATCCGCTGGCCGCTGGCAGGCGTGAAGCTCACGCAGAAGGGCGTGGACGGCCGCCTGCAAGCCATTCTGCGGGCGCATGAAAACGAGATGGGCGATTTTGAACTGCATCTGGACGGCCAGGCTAACGACTTTTTACTGGACAACGGTTTGTGGCAGTGGCGCTACTGGGGTAAAGGGAACTTCACGCCGATGAACGCGCGCTGGGATGTCCGGGGAACCGGGGAGTGGCGCGACAACGTTATCGAACTGACCGATCTTTCCACGGGGTTCGACAAATTGCAGTACGGTACGATGCTGGTCAGCAAGCCGCGCCTGGTGCTGGATCACCCGGTGCGCTGGTCGCGGGACCCGGATAACCCCACCTTTAGCGGCGCGCTCGCGCTCAATGCCGGGCAAACAAGCTTCTCGGGCGGAAGCGTGCTGCCGCCGTCCGTTTTGACCTTCAGCGTTGACGGGACAGACCCGACGGTGTTCCAGTTTAAAGGGAACCTGCATGCGGACGACATCGGCCCGGTCCAGGTGAATGGACGCTGGGATGGCGAACGCCTTCGCGGTAAGGCCTGGTGGCCAAAACAGTCTCTTACGGTGTTCCAGCCGTTGATCCCGCCAGACTGGAAAATGACCCTGCGCGGCGGCGAAATGTACGCACAGGTGGCTTTCTCAGCGGCCTCCGATCAGGGGTTTGAGGCCGGGGGGCACGGGGTGCTGAAAGCGGGCAGCGCGTGGATGCCGGATAACGAAATCAACGGCGTTGATTTTGTTCTGCCGTTCCGCTTAAGCCAGGGTACCTGGTCGCTGGGCACGCGCGGGCCGGTAACGTTACGAATCGACGAGGTAAAAAACCTGGTCACAGCCCGAAATATCACCGCGGATCTCCAGGGCGATTATCCCTGGACCGAAGCGAACCCGCTCCTGCTCACCAACGTGAAGGTGGAAGCGCTCGGCGGGAAAATCACCATGCAGCAGTTGAGAATGCCGCAGCACGATCCGGCTTTACTACGCGTGGATAATATTTCCTCCAGCGAACTGATAAGCGCGGTGAATCCGAAGCAGTTTGCCATGTCCGGCCCGGTGAGCGGCGCGCTGCCGTTCTGGCTGGACAATGAAAAATGGATCATTAAAGATGGCTGGCTGACCAACCCGGGGCCGATGACGCTGCGCATCGACCAGGACACGGCGGATGCCATTGTGAAAGACAACGTGGTTGCCGGGGCGGCGATCAACTGGCTCCGCTATATGGAAATTTCGCAGTCGTGGACAAAACTCAATGTGGATAATCTGGGTGTGTTAACCATGCAGGCGGCCATTAAAGGCACCAGCCGCGTCGAGGGCAAAAGCAGTTTCGTAAACCTGAATTACACCCATGAAGAGAACATTTTTACCCTCTGGCGCAGCCTGCGCTTTGGGGACAATCTGCAAACATGGTTTGAGCAACATGCGGCGATACCCCTTCTCCGCGGTTCGACAGGCAAGGAAAGTGAGGAACAACAATGAAAAAGAGGGCTGGTGTACTCACCGTGGCCGTCGTCGCGCTGCTGTCAGGCTGCACGCCGCGCATTGAAGTGGCGGCGCCCAAAGAGCCGATCACTATCAACATGAACGTGAAAATTGAGCATGAAATCCATATCAAGGTGGATAAAGACGTTGAAGCCCTGCTGAAATCCCGCAGCGATCTGTTCTGAGGATGCCATGAAACGATTAGCTCTGATGTTACTGGCGCTGGGGATGAACGTTCACGCCGCCACGCTTACGCTCAACGATGCACGTGCCCAGGGGCGCGTAGGGGAAACCCTGAGCGGCTATCTTGCGCCCGTTCAGCACGATGCTGAAACCCTGGCGCTGGTGAGCCGTATCAACGCCGCACGCACGGAAAGTTACCAGCAGTTAGCTGACAGCAATAATTTGCCCGTCGACGAGGTGGCGAAAATGGCGGGACAAAAGCTGGTGGCGCGCGCCCAGCCGGGTGAATACGTGAAGGGGATTAACGGCAAGTGGCTAAAAAAGTAACTAGCGGTAACGCTTACGGTATTCGCCCGGCGAAACCCCGAAACGCTGCTTAAAGGCGGTGGAAAAATGGCTATGGTCGGTAAAGCCCCAGCTGTAGCCAATGCCCGCCAGCTTTTCGTCATCGCTGATGGAACGCAGCGCCTGAGCGCATAAATCGAGGCGACGGTTCTTAATATACTGCGCCACCACCAGCCCTTTCCCGGCAAACATGCGGTACAAGCTCCGCACGGACATGCCGCTCTCTGAAGCTATCCACTCCGGTCTTAACGCCTCTGACTGAATATGATCATCAATCAGGGACAGAACGTGGCGGAACTGACGCTCCTTGCGCGGCAGCACCTCGTGTTGCTGCTGGAAGGCCGGACGCAGCAGACACACCATCGCCTCCAGCGCCGCTTCGCTTTCGCTGGCGCTGAGATCGGCATTGCCCATGCTCTCCTGTAGCAGTCGGTAGCTCAGCTGTACGGTAGGCAGACTGCGGGAGAGAGGCAGCGCGCACCTCACTTCCTGAAAACGCGCGTGTTGCTCAATGATTTGTCGCGGGAGCAGCAGCGAAATCTGGCGGGAACGCTCCTGCCAGTAAATGGAGCACGGGCGGGAGGCGTCAATCAGCGTGATATCCCCGGCTTTCAGCATCGCGCGCTGGTTGTCCTGTTCGATTCCGGCGCTGCCTTCCAGCTGAAACACGGTGTAGAACCAGGCGTCGTTGCCGTTTTTGATCTCCTGACGGGTGCGAAAAAGGTTAACGCCTGCGGCGGTCACCGTGCTCAGCTTCAGACTTTGGGTATAGCTGGTTTCCAGTTCGCCGAGAAACGCCCCCTCTAACGGACGTGCCGCAAAGCGCCCACAAACCTGGTTAATTTGCGCCAGCCACTGCTGAAAATTGTCCTGTTCGCTTGCACACGCCATTGATGTTCTCGCTGCACCGTCACTGTTTTCGCATTGTTGCATTTATGTTGCATTTTGTCAGGGCTACGAGGCTGACTATAGGAAAGAACACTCAACGGTTACAGCGATATAAGCGGGAATTATCACGATTTGCGGAGCCTGTCACAGCTGACAAAGCGAATGTCACACAGACAAAAGCAGGAATGCGATTCCCCTCTTAGACTGCATACACACCCTGCGAAGCATAACGAAGGAGTATCCTATGTCCGAATCACACGTCGCCATCCTGCCAGGCGTGCAGCAGTTTTTAGATCGCCAGCACGGCCTGTGGATTGAAGGGCGTCAGGCGGCATCCGACAGCGAAAAGCGTCTGAACGTCTACAACCCGGCGACCGGGGAGGTTATTGCCTCCACCGCCGATGCCAGCGTCGATGATGTCGATCGTGCGGTGATGTCTGGCTGGCGCGCCTTTGTCGCCAGAAGCTGGGCAGGGCGTCTGCCGGCAGAGCGGGAACGCATCCTGCTGCGGTTTGCCGATTTGGTGGAACAGCATGGCGAAGAGCTGGCACAGCTCGAAACCCTGGAGCAGGGGAAATCCATTAACATCTCCCGCGCCTTCGAGGTGGGATGCACCCTGAACTGGATGCGCTACACGGCAGGGCTGACCACCAAAATTGCCGGTAAAACCCTCGATCTCTCGATTCCACTGCCGCAGGGCGCGCGTTATCAGGCGTGGACGCGTAAAGAGCCGGTGGGAGTCGTGGCGGGGATTGTGCCGTGGAACTTCCCGCTGATGATTGGCATGTGGAAAGTAATGCCCGCGCTGGCGGCAGGTTGCTCCATCGTGATCAAACCCTCGGAAACCACGCCGCTCACCCTGTTACGGGTGGCGGAACTGGCGAGCGAGGCGGGGATCCCGGATGGCGTGTTCAACGTGGTGACCGGTAGTGGCGCCGTCTGTGGCGCGGCGCTAACCTCGCACCCGCGCATTGCCAAAGTAAGCTTTACCGGTTCGACGGCGACGGGCAAGCAGATTGCCCGCGTGGCTGCGGATACGCTAACGGGCGTGACGCTGGAGCTGGGCGGCAAAAACCCGGCCATCGTGCTGAAAGACGCCGATCCGGCGTGGGTAATTGAAGGGCTGATGACCGGCAGCTTCCTGAATCAGGGGCAGGTCTGCGCGGCCAGCTCGCGTATTTATATTGAGGCTCCGCTGTTCGACACGCTGGTCAGCGGCTTTGAACAGGCCGTGAAATCTCTGAGCGTCGGGCCGGGCATGTCGCCGGATGCGTTTATCAACCCGCTGGTGTCGCGCGCCCATTGCGATAAGGTTCAGGCGTTCCTGGATGAGGCGAAGGCGCACAATGCGGAGCTGATCGCCGGGAACCGGGGGCCAGACGGCAAAGGCTATTACGTTTCGCCAACGCTGGTGGTCAACCCGGATAATCATCTGCGACTGACGCGTGAAGAGGTCTTCGGGCCGGTGGTGAACCTGGTTCGTGTGGACGACGGGGAAGAGGCGCTTCAGCTGGCGAACGACACTGAATACGGCTTAACGGCCAGCGTCTGGACGCAGAATATCAGTAAAGCGCTAGCGTATACCGACAGGTTACAGGCAGGAACCGTGTGGGTGAACAGCCACACGCTGATAGACGCCAACCTGCCGTTCGGCGGCATGAAGCAGTCTGGCACCGGGCGCGATTTCGGCCCCGACTGGCTGGATGGCTGGTGTGAAACCAAGTCGGTGTGTGTGCGGTATTAATAAAACGCCGGGTAAGGCGAAGCCGGCACCCGGCATTATTTAACGCGACCACCGATCCCGCCCGGACTCCTTCGCCCGATACAACGCTGCATCGGCGCGGGCGATGATTTCCGGGCCGGCCAGTCCTGGGGTATAGCCGGCAATGCCCATACTCGCCGTCACACATTCACTCACCTTCGACACGCTGTGCGCAATGGCTGCGGTGCGCAGGCCAGCCTGGATCCGCGCGGCGACTTTCTCAGCAACGCTTTCTTCACAGTCAAAGAGGATCACGACGAACTCCTCACCACCGTAGCGCGAAACCACATCCTCTGGCGTGCGCACCGAGGTGTTCAGCACCTCTGCCACCCTCGCGAGACACGCGTCTCCTGCCTGGTGACCATAGGTGTCGTTATACAGTTTGAAGTAATCGACATCCAGCATCAGCACCGCGAAGCGTTTGCCTTGCTCCACGGCGTTTTCCAGCACCAGCTCCATCGCCCGCCGGTTGGCCGTTTTCGTCAGCGGATCCTGATGGGCCAGCGCATCCAGCCGCGAAATTAAACGCTGATTCTGCTGGTTGCGACGCCACGCCTCTTCAAACCAGCTCAACAGGATATAGCGCCCGCACACGAGAATGAAGGTGAACACCACCCACAGCCCGGCGAAGCGATAATTAATTTCCTGATTCAGCAGCATGCTGGCAACGGGCAGGCTTATCCATAGCGGAACAGTGAAGCAGAGCAGTGCCACCGGGTGAAAATAGAGCGCGGTCATACCGGCCATCAGCAGGGTAACGAATATAGGCCAGGGATGCGGAAGATGTAACACGTTGATAAACCAGTAACAACTTATCGACCACAGCAGACTGCACATAAACAAAACGGCGCTGACGCCGCGGATGTGGCGCCAGGCCATGATCACCAGCGCCACGGAAAGGATCACCACGCCCAGCATGGAGGCGTCTATCATCTGCCGCAGAGGCGGGCTGATGTGCAGGAGGGCATCGATATGGCCGAAAAGCGAATTGCGCAGCAGGACCATAAGGGCAAAGCTGGCATTCACAAAGGCGAGCCACGGCAGGTTCACGGCCAGCCCGTGAACAACCATTGATTTACGGGTAGGCCATGTCGCAGGTTCTGGCGTTGCGTTGTGTCTTTTTTCCATTATGGTTTTCTTCCCGTCCGGTGGATAGCTCGCTAAAGCCAGGTAGTATTAACTATAAGCAGGCTCGATTATTCCTCAAATGTTTGCACAAAAAAACCGGGCATTGCGCCCGGCGTTTGCTTATTTTTGCTCGGCTTTCTTCTTGCCGAGCGTTGGCGTCTCGTCAAAGAAATTCCACGGCTTGAGCAACGTGTGCACCCATTCCGTCGGCATTATTGGCCACTCCTCGGCACGGGCGACATGGGTGGTGCCGGTGGTCATCCAGATGACGTTATCCTGGTCGTTCAGCGACTCGTTATCTTTGCTGTACTGGCCGAGGCCGGTATCGTGCGTGGAACGGTTCGGGTATTTTCCCTCCGGGTACATCTCGTCGGGATGGTAACGCGTTACCCACAGTTGTTTATCCATAAAGCTCAGGCGGTGATAAATCCACTCGTCCGGGGCAAACTTCGCGCCGGACGCTACCGGGTGTGTACCGCCCGCGTAAGGGATGATCTGATATGAGACCGGGTTGCCCATGCGGTTCTCTTTGCTGGTATTGCTCAGCAGGCGGATGGTGCCCGGGTCAAACTTCTGCGCCGCCTGCTGTTCGGTATCAATATCATACTGATTAACCTGCATGGTGCTGGTGCGCGGTCCGCCAGCGGTGTTCGGTTTGACGTCCGGATCCATGGCCACCAGCTTATTGTTGATGCCGTCCACGTCCATATCCAGACGGAAGTTGTAGATGTGCTGGTGGGTGGTACCGACAATATTATGGTCGATCAGCGTTCCGTATCGGGTGTCATCCTTCGCGGTGACATCATGCATGGTTTTCGTCTGCACGCCTTTCACCGCTTCAATGCCCGTAGCCCCTGCATCAATGCCGATAGTGCCGTTTTCGTGGAATACCCAGTCGAAGATGTAATCGTAGTTACCCACGGTGCTGACCCAGCGCACCACCAGCTCGCGGCGTTCGGTGCTGACGTTGGGTTTTCCTAATTCCTGATGCTTATATTCCGGCCCGGCGTAACGCTCGAAAATGGCGATCGCCCGGGGGATCTCCATTGGCGCGCCGGTGTAATCCGGGATGGTTTCGTTGAGCATCACGGCGTTAGACGGAACATCCTTGCCGCGCACCAGCGGGGAGGTCAGGGTACCCATGCCGTAATCGCCGGAGTCCAGGTAGGCTTTAAAGTACCAGCCGATATCCGGGTCGCCGTACGGCACAATCATGCCGCCGAGCGACCCCTGATACATCACCTGTCGCTTTTTGCCGTTGTCGTTATAGGTCACGGTGGAGATTATCGGGCCGACGCGTAAGTCCAGGCTCAGATGAAAATCCCAGTTCTGCCAGTGCACCCTATCCCCGGTGATGGTGTAGTTCTTGCCTTCCGGCTCGATAATCTCCAGCGGTTTTTTCACCGTTTCAACGCGGTCACGGCCATCATAAGGGCGCGGCGTGAGCGGCACCGGCACGACCGGGCCTTCCTCAATCTTCTGGATTTTCTTCTGCTCGAGATCCACCACCGCAACCAGGTTTTCGATCGGGTGCGCCCAGTAGTTACCGTCGCCCACGTCGAGATAGCTGATCACTTTCAGCAGGCGGTCTTCCTGTTTCAGCCCATCCTTGCCGTCAAAAAAGCCGACGGTAAGCGGGGTGGTGATCACTTTCTTCGGGTCGGTAATGCCGCGCTTTTTCAGCACGGCGGCAAACTCCGGGCTATCATTGATGATCTGCTGAACGGTATTGAAGTCATCCAGCAGCACCATGCCGTGCGCGTCTTTGATCGGCTCCCAGCGGAGGATCTTTTTCTCCTTCAGATCCACCCGGCTTTCGATGATGTGTTTACCATCAAGCATGATGATATTGGCCTGGCGGGGCGCATCCACCGCCGTGCCGTTAAGCACAAAGTCCCAGACTTTGGCCTTTTCTGGCTCCGCCAGCGCAATCTGGGTAAAGCGGGTATTGGGTTTAAAATCCGCTGAGGCTTTCACGATTGCTACGGCCTGGTTGATTTCATCAGCCGTCAGCGCGTTTAACGGGTGGGGGCTTTTTTCAACCTGGAATGTCTGATCAAGACCGGACTGAAAGACATCGTTGATAAAGGTCTCCGGGATAAACGCCTTATTGTTCTTCATCACCACGGGCACCTGGAGCGTCAGCGGTTTGCCGTTAACGATGGCGGTATTTGCGCCGGGTTTGACCTTCACAAAGGCACCGTCTTTGACGATGGTGAACATCTGGGCGTAATCATCCCACTGCACGTCCGCGCCAAACGCCTGAAGCGTTTTGTCCATCGGGACCATATGCGCCTCGCTGCCGTGAGCGTAAACAGGGGATTGCCAGGCGCAACAGAGCGCAACGGCCATGGCCAGTGCCGTTCTACGGGCAGAAAAAGAAGAATTGCTTCCCATCGCAGACCTCATCTTGTTGTGTTTATTGTGTTGTGTCAGCGTTATCCTGACAGGCGCGCACGAAAAGCGTTTGCCTGCATCTGCCAGGTTGTTTGTCAGTCTTGCCAGGTTAAAAAAGAGCGGGGGTGCATCACACCCCCATGGCCGATAAAGTGCGCTTCAGTAAGGCGAGCTATCGAGATGCGTGCGGACATCAAAACCTACCGTCGTGAACGAATAAACCGTACCGCGAACGCGAAGATAAATGTCTCCATTTTTAATTGCCACTGAAGCTTTATCATCATCGGTGATCATGACGGGAATGATATTCTTAATGTTAGACATGAATTCTTCCGGACTTTTTTTCGCATCAAAGAGATAAATATGATACCTGTTTTTAGACAGTGAGCCCGTCTCAACCTGGGTGATGTAAAGAGTTAAACGATCGTTAACCTTGATTTTTTCCTGCAAATTTTCATACACGGTAAAAAGATCGCGGAAAGGGTATGCAATGAATATGAGAAATATAAAGATAATAATTCCAGCTCGCCAGTTAAAAACCCGAACGTCGCGCATAATCTATTCCTGCCCTTATCCATAACTGATCGACTGGGTCATCACCGTAATTATTATTGTTCTGGAATTTTGCAAATTCGGCAGGATCAATTAGGAGGCGAAGATTGTGTGTGAAGCCGGTGACTTCAATGCTTCCCTCACGGTAACGAACATCCACCGAGCCTGTAATTTTTGACCCACCATCTTCAATTAAGAAAAGGTAAACAGGAATTGCCATAGTTTGTTAATCATCCATGTAATTTAATGCGGGAATATTCCCGGCGCAAAATAATAACCATGCTAACTACATGGTCAACTTGCTTAGTGTTTCCGGTTGTAACTTATCCAAACCAGGCAGACTGGATGGTTCGATCAATCAAAGCCATCCAGTCCCTGTTTTACCTTCCGCTTATTTTGATGCGCTCAAACACTCGAGGCAGCAAGGTTAATGCCATTGCATTGATTAAAAGTCACCCTGCTGGCGCGCCACCAGCGTCAGGATGGAGTAGAGCGCCACGGCCTGCTGGTGCTGGTTGAAGATCTCCACAGCCCATTCCACCACGCCGGTGGGTTTTTCCTCGGCAGTGCGCTGTTTCTTCAGCGTTTTACGTTTACAGGTCAGGCGCACCTGAATGGTATCACCCGGCTTGACCGGCTCGATAAAGCGCAGGTTTTCCATGCCGTAGTTGGCAATAACCGGCCCAACCCCGGCATCGACAAACAGCCCAGCCGCGGCGGAAATCAGGAAATAACCGTGTACCACGCGCTCACCAAAAATCGACTCCGCCGCGCCAATTTTGTCCATATGGGCGTAGAAATGATCCCCGCTCAGGCAGGCAAAATTCACGATATCCGCTTCCGTCAGGGTACGACGCGGGGTCAGCAGGCTGTCGCCCGGCTGTAACTCCTCGAAGTATTTACGGAACGGATGAACGCGATCTTCCTGCACCTCCGCGCCACGGACCCACTGTTTACCGATCGCGGCGAGCATGGACGGGCTGCCCTGAATGGCCGTGCGCTGAAGATAGTGCTTCACAGCGCGCAGGCCGCCCAGCTCTTCGCCGCCGCCCGCACGTCCCGGACCACCGTGCACCAGCTGCGGCAACGGTGAACCGTGGCCGGTAGATTCTTTCGAGGATTCCTGGTTGAGGATCTGAATGCGTCCGTGGGCGCGCGCGGCACCGGCAATAAACTGCCGCGCCACGCGGGTATCTGCCGTAACCAGCGTTCCCGCCAGGCTGCCGCCGCCCGCCCGCGACAGCTGCATGGCGTGTTCGGTGTTACGGCAGGGCATCAGGGTTGCGACGGGGCCAAAGGCTTCGGTGGCGTGAACGGCCGGGGTTTCGTCCGGCTGCGGGCAGAACAGCAGGGTGGGTGGGAAGAATGCGCCAGGCGCCTGCAAATCAGCTTTACCACCCAGACGGATCTGGCAGCCCGAGGCCAGCAGATGATCGACTTTGTCCTGCACGTCAGCACGTTGCTCACTGTTGACGAGGGCCCCCATCTTCACCCCTTCCTGGGCCGGATCGCCGACGACCACGTTCTCCAGCCGCGCAATCAGCGCCTGGCTGACGGCTTCAACCTGCGCTTCAGGCACGATGATGCGGCGGATGGCGGTACATTTTTGCCCGGCTTTGGCGGTCATCTCGCGCACCACTTCGCGGATAAACAGCGTAAACTCCGGCTGTTCCGGCGTCACGTCCTCACCCAGCACGCAGCAGTTAAGAGAATCTGCTTCCATGGTAAACGGAATGGAATGTGCGACGATATTCGGGTGGACGCGCAGGCTCTGCCCGGTGCTGGCCGACCCGGTAAACGTCACCACGTCCTGGCTGTCGAGGTGGTTCAGCAGATCGCCCGCGCCACCGCAGATCAGGCTGATGGCGCCGTCCGGCACCAGTCCGCTCTCCACGATCGCTTTCACCATCGCCTGAGTCACCTGCGCGGTGGCGGTGGCGGGCTTGATGATGGCGGGCATCCCGGCAAGCCAGGTGGGCGCGAGCTTTTCCAGCATCCCCCAGCACGGGAAGTTGAACGCGTTGATATGCACCGCCACGCCGGATTTCGACGTTAACACGTGACGTGCCGCAAAGCCGCCTTCCTTCGACAGTGGGATCAGCTCATCCTCCGGCCACAGGGTATCGTCCGGCAGCTCACGGCTGCCGAGGCTTGCGTAGGTGAAGAGGGTGCCGATACCGCCTTCAATATCCACCCAGCTGTCAGCCTTCGTCGCGCCGGTCTGGGCTGACAGGGCATAAAACCGATCCTTCTGGCTCAGCAGATGTTTGGCCACCGCCTTCAGCATGGCGGCGCGCTCGATAAAGCTCATTGCGCGGAGCGCTTCTCCGCCGTGTTCAATGGCGTAACGGCGCGCGGCCGCCATATCCAGCCCTTCGCTGGTGACTTGATATAGCGTTTCCCCGCTGATGGCGTGGGTGATGGTGCGCTCGCGGCCCCGGCCTGATTGCCAGATGCCGGACAAGAAGCTGGCTAACTGCTGCATTTCTTCTCTCCAGATGTTTCGTGATTTCACTATAAATAGTTTGATCTCGAATCATAAAAATCAAGCTGAGTTTTAATGAATTGTTAACGTTGTGATCTGTATTGCTTGGCATGACCAACAGAAAGCCTTGCGCCATCGGCCTTTCATGAAAAGGCTTGCGAGCGTCGTCACAAAATAAACAAACGCTTCTTGGGGTTATATTTAACCTTTGTGTAACTTTTAAGAAACCAAATGATTCACCATTTTGCTATTTGTGGTGATTTAACGAATCACAAAGGTGGTTATGTGACGCAAGAACAACGCTTTGAGCAACGCATCGCACAGGAGACGGCCATCGAGCCGCAGGACTGGATGCCGGATGCCTACCGCAAGACGCTGATCCGCCAGATTGGACAGCACGCCCACTCTGAGATTGTCGGCATGCTGCCGGAAGGGAACTGGATCACCCGCGCACCGACGCTGCGCCGGAAAGCCATTCTGCTGGCGAAGGTGCAGGATGAAGCCGGACACGGCCTGTACCTTTACAGCGCGGCGGAAACGCTGGGCTGCGCCCGGGAGGACATCTATCAAAAGATGCTCGACGGCAAGATGAAATACTCCTCCATCTTCAACTATCCGACCCTGAGCTGGGCCGATATCGGGGTCATTGGCTGGCTGGTGGACGGGGCGGCCATTGTGAACCAGGTGGCGCTGTGCCGTACGTCTTACGGCCCGTATGCCCGGGCGATGGTGAAAATCTGTAAAGAAGAGAGCTTTCACCAGCGTCAGGGTTTTGAGGCCTGCATGGCGCTGGCGCAGGGTAGCGAAGCCCAGCGGCAGATGTTGCAGGACGCCATCAACCGCTTCTGGTGGCCCGCGCTGATGATGTTCGGACCCAACGACGACAACTCCCCAAACAGCGCCCGCAGTCTGGCCTGGAAGATCAAACGCTTTGGCAACGATGAGCTTCGCCAGCGCTTCGTGGACAACACGGTGCCTCAGGTGGAGATGCTCGGCATGACCGTGCCGGATCCCGACCTGCGTTTCGATGAAGAGAGCGGCCACTACCGCTTCGGCGAAATCGACTGGCAGGAATTTGACGAGGTGATCAACGGGCGCGGGATCTGCAACCACGAACGTCTGGCCGCAAAACGTAAAGCCTGGGACGACGGCGCATGGGTGCGTGAAGCCGCTCTGGCCCACGCAGAAAAACAACGCGCCCGCCAGGCCGCATAAGAGGAATCAACCATGAGCAATGTTTACTGGCCGTTATACGAAGTTTTTATCCGTTCGAAGCAGGGGCTGTCGCACCGGCATGTGGGCAGCCTTCACGCTGCCGACGACCGCATGGCGCTGGAAAACGCGCGCGATGCCTATACCCGCCGCAGCGAAGGCTGTTCTATCTGGGTGGTGAAGGCGAGTGAAATCGTCGCTTCCCAGCCGGAAGAGAGCGGGGAGTTTTTCGATCCGGCGGAAAGCAAGGTCTACCGCCATCCGACGTTTTACACCATCCCTGATGGTATCGAGCATATGTGAGGTTGGGGATGAACAACGTATGTGCTTATGCCCTGCGTCTGGGCGACAACGGTCTGGTGCTCTCACAGCGTCTGGGCGCCTGGTGCGGCCACGCGCCGGAGCTGGAAATTGACCTGGCGCTCGCCAATATCGGCCTTGATCTGCTCGGGCAGGCGCGCAATTTCCTGACCTACGCCGCTGAACGGGAAGGTAAGGGTGATGAAGATACCCTGGCCTATGGCCGCGATGAGCGTCAGTTCCGCAATTTGCTGCTGGTGGAACAGCCAAACGGCAGCTTCGCCGACACCATTGCCCGTCAGTATCTGATGGATGCGTGGAACGTGGCGCTCTACGAGCGGCTGATCCACAGCAGCGACAGTCAGCTTGCCGCCATCGCGGCAAAAGCCATTAAGGAGGCGCGCTATCACCTGCGCTTTAGCCGCGGCTGGCTGGTGCGGCTGGGGGACGGAACAGAAACCTCCGCACAAAAAATGCAGCAGGCGGTGGATAGCCTGTGGCGCTTTACGGCTGAACTGTTCGACGCTGACGAGGTCGAGCTGGCGCTAATTGATGACGGCGTGGCGGTTGATCCGCGCGACCTGCGGGACCCGTGGGAGCGCGAAGTGTTTGCTGGCCTGGCGGAAGCCACCCTCCGCGTGCCCGAAGAGGTGGCGTATCGCACGGGCGGTAAGAAGGGGCTACATACCGAACACCTCGGGCCGATGCTGGCAGAGATGCAGTATCTCCAGCGCGTTTACCCCGGCCAGCAGTGGTAAAGGAGGACGCCATGCAACGCCTCGTCGACATCGCGCCTGCACAAATCCCGCAGATTTGGGCGCTGTTAAGCCAGATCCCCGACCCGGAAGTACCGGTGCTGACCATCACCGACCTGGGCATGGTGCGCAGCGTGAAGGCACAGGGGGAAGGCTGGGTCATCGGCTTCACGCCAACCTATTCGGGCTGTCCGGCAACGGAGCATCTGCTGGGGGCGATCCGCGAAACCCTGACCGGAAACGGCTTTAGCCCGGTACATATTGTGCTGCAACTGGAGCCCGCCTGGACCACCGACTGGATGACCGACGATGCCCGCAGGCGCCTGCGTGAATATGGCATCAGCCCGCCTGTTGGTCATAGCTGCCATGCCCACGTTCCCGCGGAGGTGAGCTGCCCGCGCTGTGCGAGCACCGATACCTCGCTTATCAGTGAATTTGGATCCACGGCCTGCAAAGCGCTCTACCGCTGCAATACCTGCCGTGAGCCCTTCGACTATTTCAAATGTATTTGAGGCTGCCATGACAACGTTTCATTCATTAACAGTGGCAAAAGTGGAACCCGAAACCCGCGACGCGGTGACCATTACCTTCGCGGTGCCGCAGGCGTTACAGGAGGCGTACCGCTTCCGTCCCGGTCAGCATCTGACCCTGAAAGCCAGCCCTGGCGGGGATGAACTGCGCCGCTGCTACTCCATCTGCCGAAGCACCGCGTGCGGTGAGATCAGCGTGGCGGTCAAAGCCATCGAGGGCGGACGTTTTTCCCGCTATGCCCGGGACGAGATCAAACCGGGCATGGCGCTGGAGGTGATGGTGCCCCAGGGGCATTTTGGCTACCAGCCGCAGGCCGAACGCGAAGGCCATTATCTGGCGATTGCCGCCGGCTCTGGGATCACCCCGATGCTGGCGATTATGTCCGCTACGCTGGCCACTGAAGCCCACAGCCACTTCACCCTGATTTACGGCAACCGCAGCAGCCAGAGCATGATGTTCCGCCGGGCGCTGGCGGACCTGAAAGATAAATACCCGCAGCGTTTGCAGCTGATCGCCATCTTCAGCCAGGAGACGCTCGACAGCGATCTGCTCCATGGCCGCATTGACGGGGAAAAGCTCCAGGCGCTGGCAAAAACGCTGGTGAATTTCCGTCAGTACGATGAAGCCTTCATCTGCGGCCCGTCGGCGATGATGGATGAGGCCGAAGCGGCGCTGCAAGCGCTGGGTATGCCGGAAAAAGCGATCCATCTTGAGCGCTTTAACACGCCGGGTACCGCCGTTAAACGGACAGCCAGCGTGCAGGCCGATGGCCAGAAGGTCACCGTCCGTCAGGACGGGCGCGACAGGGAGATCACCCTGACGGCGGACGACGAGAGCATTCTTGACGCGGCCCTGCGTCAGGGGGCGGATCTGCCTTACGCCTGCAAGGGTGGCGTATGCGCCACCTGCAAATGCAAAGTGCTGCGTGGGAAAGTCGATATGGCGACCAACTACAGCCTGGAGCCGGACGAGCTGGCCGCAGGCTATGTGCTGAGCTGTCAGGCGCTGCCGTTAACCGCCGACGTTATCGTCGATTTTGATGCGAAGGGGATGGCATGAGCGAACTGATTGTTACCCGTCATGGCCGCGTGTTGCAGTTAACGCTTAACCGTCCGGCGGCGCGCAACGCGCTCAACAATGCGCTGCTCCTGCAAATCGCGGAGCAGCTTGAGGCCGCCGCCGCGGATGCTGAGATCGCCGTCTGCGTGATGTACGGCAACGAACGCTGCTTTGCCGCCGGGGCCGATCTCAACGAAATGGCGGAGAAAGACCTGCCCGCCACCCTGAACGATATCCGTCCGCAGCTGTGGGCGCGGATCAACGCCTTCACCAAACCGCTGATTGCCGCCGTAAACGGCTTCGCGCTGGGGGCAGGCTGTGAGCTGGCGCTGCTCTGCGATGTCGTGATTGCTGGCGATAACGCCCGTTTTGGCCTGCCGGAAATCACCATCGGGATCATGCCGGGCGCAGGCGGCACCCAGCGGCTGATCCGCAGCGTAGGCAAATCGCTGGCCAGCAAAATGGTGCTGACGGGCGAAAGCATCACGGCGGTGCAGGCGCACAGCGCCGGGCTGGTCAGCGACATCTACCCGGCCTCGCTGACGCTGGAGTACGCCCTGAAGCAGGCGGCGCTGATGGCGCGCCATTCGCCGCTGGCGCTACAGGCGGCGAAGCAGGCGCTTCGCCAGTCGCAGGAAGTCCCGCTTCAGGCCGGGCTGGCGCAGGAGCGTCAGCTGTTTGCGCTGCTCGCGGCCACCGACGATCGCCGGGAAGGGATCAACGCCTTTTTACAAAAACGCACCCCAGACTTTAAAGGACGCTAATTGTGGAATCTATTCTGAGCCATGTTGAGCAGGGCGTAATGACCATTACGCTGAACCGCCCGGAGCGCCTGAACAGCTTTAACGACGTCATGCACCAGCAGCTTTCCGAATGCCTGAAGCAGGCCGAGCGCGATGACGCCATCCGCTGCCTGCTGATCACCGGGGCAGGACGCGGTTTCTGCGCCGGGCAGGATCTCAACGACCGTAACGTCGACCCGAACGGCCCGGCGCCCGATCTGGGCATGTCCGTTGAGACTTTTTACAACCCGCTGGTGCGCCGCCTGGCAAAACTGCCGAAGCCGGTGATTTGCGCGGTTAACGGCGTGGCGGCGGGCGCGGGGGCGACGCTGGCCCTCGGCTGCGACATGGTGATTGCGGCGCGCTCCGCCAGTTTTGTGATGGCCTTCAGCAAGCTCGGCCTCGTCCCGGACTGCGGCGGCACCTGGCTGCTGCCGCGCGTGGCCGGACGCGCCCGCGCCATGGGGCTGGCATTGCTGGGCGATAAGCTCAGCGCTGAGCAGGCACAGGCCTGGGGAATGATCTGGCAGGTGGTGGACGACGAGCAGCTCTCCGCCACCGCACAGCAGATGGCGCTGCATTTTGCCTCGCAGCCGACCTTTGGCCTGGGCTTGATCAAGCAGGCGATCAACGCCGCCGAAACCAACACCCTCGACGCCCAGCTTGATCTGGAGCGCGACTATCAACGCCTGGCCGGACGCAGCGACGACTACCGGGAAGGCGTCAGCGCGTTCCTGGCAAAACGCGCGCCGAACTTTACGGGGAAATAATATGGTGAATATCCATACGGTCGCCGTCATTGGCAGCGGCACCATGGGCGCCGGGATTGCCGAAGTGGCAGCCAGCCACGGTCATCCGGTTCTGGTGTACGACATTGACGCAGCGGCGATTTCCCGCGCCGTCGACGGCATTCGCCAGCGGCTGTCCTCACGCGTTGCGCGTGGAAAACTCTCTGCCGACGCCGGGGAGCAGATCCTCGCCCGCCTGACGCCGGTGACGAATATCAGTGCTCTGGCGAAAGCCGATCTGGTGATCGAGGCGGCCTCCGAGCGGCTTGAAGTGAAAAAGGCGCTGTTTACCCAGCTGGCAGAGGTTTGCCCGCCGCAGACGCTGCTCGCCAGCAATACCTCGTCCATTTCCGTTACCGCGATTGCGGCGGAGATAAACCACCCTGAACGCGTCGCCGGGCTGCACTTCTTCAATCCTGCCCCGGTGATGAAGCTGGTGGAGGTGGTCAGCGGGCTGGCGACCTCACCAGAAGTGGCCGATGCGCTGTGCGAGCTGGCGCTGAGCTGGGGAAAGCAGCCGGTACGCTGCCAGTCCACGCCGGGGTTTATCGTCAACCGCGTGGCGCGCCCGTTCTACTCGGAAGCCTGGCGCGCGCTGGAAGAGCAGGTGGCAACGCCCGAGGTGATTGACGCCGCCCTGCGAGACGGCGGAGGCTTCCCGATGGGGCCGCTTGAGCTGACGGACATGATTGGTCAGGATGTCAACTTTGCCGTGACCTGCTCCGTGTTTAATGCCTTCTGGCAGGAGCGTCGTTTTCTGCCGTCGCTGGTGCAGCAGGAGCTGGTGCTGGCGGGGCGTCTGGGTAAGAAAAGCGGGCAGGGCGTTTACCGCTGGCTGGAGGACAAACCCGCCGTCAGATGGCTCGCCCCGGTCAGCGACAGCTTCAACCCCATGCGCGTACAGCGAAGAAGTGACGGTGTCACGGAAATTGACGATCTGTTGCTGATCGAAACGCAGGGTGAGACCGCGCAGTCGCTGGCGCTGCGCCATGGCTGCCCGGTGGTGGTGGTCGACCGCATCGAGCGGGATGTGGCCGTGATAGCCGCCGCACCCGGCAACCCGCACGCCGCCACGCAGAAAGCCATTTACTGGTTGCAGCACCAGCAGAAACGGGTGGTCCAGATTGCGGATTACCCCGGTCTGCTGGTCTGGCGCACGGTAGCGATGATTGCCAACGAAGCGCTGGACGCCCTGCAAAAAGGGGTCGCCAGCGAGCAAGACATCGATACCGCCATGCGCTTAGGGGTCAACTATCCCTGCGGGCCCATCGCCTGGGGCGAGCGCCTTGGCTGGCAGCGTCTGTTAACGCTGCTGGAGAACCTGCAACGTCACTACGGCGAGGAACGCTATCGCCCCTGTTCACTGCTGCGCCAGCGTGCGCTTCTGGAGAGTAGCTATGAGTCATAACGCCTGGCATAACGCCCGTGCGATGTACGAACGGGACGCCTGCGCGCAGGCGATGGGGATGGACATTCTCGACATGGGCGAGGGCTACGCGGTGGTGACCATGACCATCACCCCGCAGATGCTCAACGGGCATAAAACCTGCCACGGCGGACAGCTGTTCTCGCTGGCCGATACCGCCTTTGCCTACGCCTGCAACAGTCAGGGGCTGGCGGCGGTGGCCTCAGGCTGCGCCATCGATTTTCTGCGTCCGGGCTTTGCCGGCGATAAGCTGACCGCTACCGCGCGGGTGAAGCATCAGGGCAAACTGACCGGCGTATACGACATTGAAATTCAGAACCAACAACAGAAAACCGTCGCTCTTTTTCGCGGGAAATCGCACCGCACCGGCGGCAGTGGGACAGGAGAAGCCTGATGCGTGACGCATTTATTTGTGAGGGTGTGCGTACCCCGGTCGGTCGCTACGGTGGAGGATTATCCAGCGTGCGTGCCGATGACTTAGGGGCCGTGCCGCTGCGTGCGCTGCTGGCGCGTTACCCGCAGCTCGATCTGGAGCGCATAGATGATGTGATCTTCGGCTGCGCAAATCAGGCGGGAGAGGATAACCGCAACGTAGCGCGCATGTCGTCGCTGCTGGCCGGGCTGCCTCAGACCGTTTCCGGTACCACCATTAACCGCCTGTGCGGCTCCGGTCTGGATGCCCTTGGCTTTGCGGCACGCGCCATTAAGGCCGGGGATGGCGAGCTGCTGATCGCCGGTGGCGTCGAATCCATGTCCCGTGCGCCGTTCGTGATGGGCAAAGCCACCGCGGCGTTTCAGCGTCAGGCGGAGATCTTCGACACCACCATCGGCTGGCGATTTGTGAATCCGCTCATGCATCAGCAATACGGAACTGACAGCATGCCGGAAACGGCAGAGAATGTAGCGGAATTGTTAAATATAAGCCGTGCCGATCAGGATGCATTTGCCCTGCGCAGCCAGCAGCGCACCGCGCGGGCGCAGCAGAATGGCGTTCTGGCGCAGGAGATTATCCCGGTACAGGTGGCGGGGAAAAAAGGTGCCGTAACGGAAGTGTGCGTGGACGAGCATCCGCGCGCCGAAACCACCCTTGAACAGCTTGCCGCGCTGAAAGCTCCGTTCCGCAAGAACGGTGTGGTGACGGCGGGGAACGCCTCCGGCGTGAACGACGGGGCGGCGGCGCTGATTATCGCCAGCGAGCCGATGGCGCTTGCCCAGGGGTTAACCCCGCGCACCCGCATTGTGGCCATGGCGACCGCGGGCGTCGAGCCGCGCCTGATGGGATTAGGCCCGATTCCCGCCACCCGTAAGGTGCTGGAACGTGCCGGACTCAGTATCACCGATATGGACGTCATTGAGCTTAACGAAGCCTTCGCCGCACAGGCGCTGGGCGTGCTGCGTCAGCTGGGTTTGCCGGATGACGCGGAGCATGTGAACCCGAATGGCGGGGCGATCGCGTTAGGTCATCCGCTGGGAATGAGCGGTGCCAGACTGGCGCTGGCCGCGAGCAATGAATTGCACCGACGCGGCGGGCGCTACGCGCTGTGTACGATGTGCATCGGTGTGGGTCAGGGCATTGCCATGATCCTTGAGCGTGTTTGAGCGAACAATAATGTGAGTACCCTGCGATGATAAATACAACAAAGCTTGATCCGATCGAAACCGCGTCCATTGATGAATTGCAGGCGTTGCAGACCGCGCGCCTGAAGTGGACGCTGAACCACGCCTACAACAACGTTCCGATGTACAAACGCAAGTTTGACGCCGCGGGCGTTCACCCTGACGATTTTAACGAGCTGGCGGACCTGCAAAAATTCCCGTGCACCACCAAGCAGGATCTGCGCGACAACTACCCGTTCGATACCTTTGCGGTGCCGATGGAGCAGGTGGTGCGCATCCACGCCTCGTCGGGCACCACCGGAAAGCCGACCGTGGTGGGATATACCCAGAATGATATCGACAACTGGGCCAATATAGTTGCCCGTTCCCTGCGCGCCGCCGGGGGCAGCGCGAAGGATAAAATTCACGTGGCCTACGGCTACGGGCTATTCACCGGCGGGCTGGGGGCGCACTACGGTGCCGAGCGTCTGGGTGCGACGGTGATCCCGATGTCCGGCGGCCAGACGGAGAAGCAGGCGCAGCTGATCCGCGATTTTCAGCCGGATATGATCATGGTGACGCCCTCATACTGCCTGAATTTAATTGAAGAGCTGGAGCGTCAGATGGGCGGTGACGCCAGCGCCTGTTCCCTGCGCGTCGGCGTGTTTGGCGCCGAGCCGTGGACGCAGGCGATGCGCTGCGAAATTGAAAAACGGCTGGGCATTACCGCGCTGGATATCTATGGTCTCTCCGAGGTGATGGGGCCGGGCGTGGCGATGGAGTGTCTTGAAACCGCTGACGGCCCGACCATCTGGGAAGATCACTTCTACCCGGAGATCGTCAACCCGAATGACGGCACGCCGCTGGCCGACGGCGAGCAGGGCGAACTGCTGTTCACCACCCTGACCAAAGAGGCACTGCCGGTGATCCGCTACCGCACCCGCGACCTCACGCGCCTGCTGCCGGGCACTGCACGCACCATGCGCCGGATGGATCGCATCAGCGGGCGCAGCGACGACATGCTCATCATTCGCGGCGTGAACGTCTTCCCGTCACAGCTGGAAGAGGAGATCGTTAAGTTCGAACATCTTTCGCCACACTATCAGCTGGAGGTGAACCGCCGCGGGCATCTTGATTCACTTTCGGTGAAGGTCGAGCTGAAACAGAGCAGCTTAACGCTGACCCATGAGCAGCGCTGTCAGGTCTGCCATCAGCTGCGTCATCGGATTAAATCGATGGTGGGGATCTCGACCGACGTGATGATCGTTAACTGTGGCAGCATACCGCGCTCCGAGGGTAAAGCTTGCCGGGTGTTTGATTTGCGTAAAGTGGCAGCCAACGGTTGAATTCTCCTCACCCCAGCCCTCTCCCAAAGGGAGAGGGTGTATTAAGTTCCCTCTCCCTTTGGGAGAGGGTTAGGGTGAGGGTACACCCCAGATTCGTATGCTATGATTCATCCAGGAAAAAAATAACAAAAGAATGAATCACATGAATAAACTTGAAGCCTTTATCCAGCATGCAGTCAGCTCTGTTCCCGTCAGCGGAACGTCGCTTATCTCCTCACTGTATGGCGACGCGCTTTCGCACCGCGGCGGAGAGATCTGGCTCGGCAGCCTGGCGGCCCTGCTGGAAGGGATGGGATTTGGCGAGCGTTTTGTGCGCACCGCGCTGTTTCGCCTCAACAAAGAGGGCTGGCTGGACGTGTCCCGCATTGGCCGCCGCAGCTTTTACCGTCTCAGCGACAAGGGGCTGCGTTTGACCCGCCGCGCGGAAAATAAAATCTACCGTGCGGAACTGCCGGCGTGGGATGGTAAATGGCTGCTGCTGCTCTCCGAGGGGCTGGATAAAACCACCCTCGCGGACGTGAAAAAACAGCTCATCTGGCAAGGGTTCGGCACGCTGGCGCCGAGCCTGATGGCCTCGCCGTCGCAGAACCTGGCGGACGTGCAGTCTCTGCTGCATGACGCGGGCGTGGCGGAAAACGTCATTTTCTTTGAGGCCCATTCACCGCTGGCCTTATCACGTGCGGCGTTACGAGCCCGCGTGGAAGAGTGCTGGCAGTTGACCGAACAAAACGCGATGTACGAAACGTTTATCAACTCGTTCCGTCCGCTGTTGCCGCTGCTGAAAGAAACGCCGCCTGAGGATTTGACCCCGGAACGCTGCTTCCAGATCCAGCTGTTACTCATTCATTTTTATCGTCGCGTGGTGCTGAAAGATCCGCTGTTGCCGGAGGAGTTACTTCCTGCGCACTGGGCGGGACAGAGCGCGCGACAGCTGTGCATTAATATCTACCAGCGCGTGGCGGCGGGAGCCCTGGCGTTTGTCAGTGAGAAGGGGGAAACCTCTGTGGGCGAGCTGCCCGCTCCCGGCACGCTTTATCACCAGCGTTTTGGTGGTCTGAATATCACATAAGGAGAGGGTATGCCTGTTTATCAAATTGATGGTCTGACGCCGGTCGTGCCTGAAGAGAGCTATGTTCACCCGACCGCGGTGCTGATTGGCGACGTGATCCTCGGCAAAGGCGTTTACGTGGGGCCCAACGCCAGCCTGCGCGGCGATTTTGGCCGGATCGTGGTGAAAGACGGCGCGAACATCCAGGATAACTGCGTGATGCACGGTTTTCCGGAGCAGGACACGGTGGTGGAAGAGGACGGGCATATCGGCCACAGCGCGATCCTGCACGGCTGCATTATCCGCCGTAATGCGCTGGTGGGGATGAATGCGGTCGTGATGGACGGGGCGACGATCGGCGAAAACAGCATCGTTGGGGCGGCGGCGTTTGTGAAGGCCAAAGCGGAAATGCCTGCGAATCACTTAATTCTTGGCAGTCCGGCGAAAGCGATTCGTGAGCTAAGTGCGCAGGAAATAGAGTGGAAAAAGCAGGGCACGCGGGAGTATCAGGTGCTGGTGGACCGTTGTAAGCAGACGCTGCACCAGGTGGAGCCGCTGCGTGAAGAAGAGCCAGGACGCAAACGGCTGGTCTTCGATGAGAATTTACGGCCTAAGTCGGCTGGCCGGGATAAATAAGGCTGTTCGCTCCCGCACGTTGATCAAGGCGTGAAAATGAGCTCAATACGCATCCGGCAGGGGCCGGTCAATCGACACCAGCTTTCCGCGCTTCATGGTGATATATCCCCCGGCTTTAAGATCTGCCAGCACGCGAAAGACATGCGTTCGTGACAGGTTAGTGCGCTTGATGATAAACAGCGCCAGGCCCTCATTCTCTCCCGTGTGGGTCTCCTGCCGATAGAGATAGCGGTACAGCATTGGTTTGATGGTCTGGTAGCTGGTGACCTGCCTGCGTTCATTGTGCAGGTCGATGGTAAATATGGACATGTAGGTCAGTATGGTGGCCAGCGCCTGCATGCGCTCAGGCCCGCCCTGGAAAAATATCTGGTCGAAGTCGACCCAGGATATTCTCACCAGCTTCACCTTCGCACTGCTGCGATATTCATACTTCGCCAGTGGACAATACCTTTCCATTAACCCTATCGGCATATACTCGATAGTATTGCCAATATTAAGGCCATCATCAGGCATTAATATCGTCAGCGACCCTTCAGTGCAAAAATAGATATAGCCAGGCTCGACGGTGAGTTTTTTATTTGCGGCAACGGTTAAGGCCTCGCCTTTACAAAGCATGTGCGGAAAAAATTGCCCAATATTGAGTTGCTGATAATAGGTATGGATATCCTGAAAATTCACGCTAAGCCTCTCCCCGCAACGTTTGCCGTGGTAGCGAGTATAGCAGCAATAGCCCCCGAATTACGAACCCATAAATAACCAGTCCCATATGGGACTATGATGGAAAGGTATTCTGTTTAGAATGGTCGTCAATGAGTTCGCATTAAAATTATCCGCCAACTGTAAATATCCAGGCGGCGCAATTAATCTATGAGGCCATTCAATGAAATTAACCCTAATTGCTAAACATCTGGCGCTTGCCGGTGTGTTGACGTCGCTGTCGCTTTCCTCGTTTGCGGAAGTACAGCCGCAGGATGCCACTGCCACGACCCGGCAGGTAAATAACGCCCTGTATAACAAATTACCGTTTGCCGATAAAACCGACTTTGAGAACGCCCATAAAGGTTTTATCGCCCCGCTGCCGCAAAACATGATTAAAGGCGAGCAGGGGAACGTTATCTGGAACCCGGCGAAATATGATTTCGTGAAAGAGGGTGAGAAAGCCCCGGATACGGTAAACCCGAGCCTGTGGCGTCAGTCACAGTTGATCAACATTGGCGGGCTGTTTAAGGTCACCGACGGCGTGTATCAGATCCGTAATCTCGATCTCTCCAACATGACCATCATTGAGGGCGAGAAGGGCATTACCGTTATCGACCCGCTGTTAAGCGCTGAACCGGCGAAAGAAGCGCTGGATCTCTACTATGCAAACCGCGGCAAGAAACCGGTCGTCGCTGTGGTGATCACCCACAGCCACGTTGACCACTATGGCGGCCTGCGCGGCGTGGTTGACGAAGCTGACGTCAAGTCTGGCAAAGTGAAAATCTACGCGCCGGATGGCTTTATGAAAGAGGCGGTTTCCGAAAACATTATGGCCGGGAACGCGATGAGCCGTCGTGCGAGCTATATGTACGGCAACCTGCTGAAGCCGGATGCAAAAGGCCAGGTGGGTGCAGGCCTTGGCACCACCACCTCTGCGGGTACTGTCACCCTCATCCCGCCGACCGACTACATTACCCATACCGGTCAGGAAGAAGTGATCGACGGTTTGACCTACGACTTTATGATGGCGCCGGGTTCAGAAGCTCCGTCGGAGATGCTGTGGTATGTCAAAGAGAAGAAAATGATCGAGGCCGCAGAGGACGTAACTCATACCCTGCACAACACCTACTCCCTGCGCGGCGCGAAAATCCGCGACCCGCTGGCCTGGTCTAAGTACATTAACGCCGCCATTGAGCGCTGGGGGGCGGACGCAGAAGTGATTATTGCGCAGCACCACTGGCCGACCTGGGGCAACGAGAATATCGTCAAGCTGATGAAAGGCCAGCGCGATATGTATCGCTACATCAACGACCAGACCCTGCGTATGGCAAACAAGGGGCTGACCCGCGACGAGATCGCCGCCGAGTTTAAACTGCCGGAATCGCTGGAAAAACAGTGGGCGAGCCGCGGTTACTACGGCTCCGTTAGCCACGACGTCAAAGCCACCTACGTGTTTTATCTCGGCTGGTTCGACGGCAACCCGGCAACCCTCGACGAGCTGCCGCCTGAACAGGCTGCGAAGAAGTTCGTGCAGTACATGGGCGGCGCTGATGCCATCATGCAGAAAGCCAAAGCGGATTATCAGCAGGGTAATTACCGTTGGGTTGCTCAGGTGGTCAGCAAAGTGGTCTTTGCCGATCCTAACAACCAGGCTGCCCGTAATCTGGAAGCCGACGCGCTGGAGCAGTTAGGTTACCAGGCGGAAGCGGGCACCTGGCGTAACTTCTACCTGACCGGCGCGCAAGAACTGCGTAATGGCGTGAAGAAGCTGCCGACGCCGAACACCGCCAGCCCGGATACCGTGCGGGCGATGACCCCGGAAATGTTCTTCGACTACCTGGGTGTGCACATCAACGGGGTACGGGCCGGTAACGCGAAGGCGGTCTTCAATGTCGATCTCGGTAAGGATGGCGGCAAATACAAGCTGGAGCTGGAAAACGGCGTGCTGAACCATACCGCCAACGCGCAGGCGAAGGATGCCGACGCAACTATCGCGCTGGACCGTACCACGCTGAACAACATCATCCTTAAGAAAGAGACGCTGAAGCAGGCGATGGATAAGGGTGACGTGAAGGTGAGCGGAAACGGGGCGAAGCTGGAAGAGATGCTGAGCTACATGGACACATTTGACTTCTGGTTCAATATTGTGACGCCATAAGTTTAGCGTTCATCCTGGTTAATCCTGGCGCCTTGTTGCGATAAGGCGCCATTTTTTTATTCACGCATTGCCAGCGCGCTGGCGCTTGCCGGATCGAACAGCGAAATACTCTCGATCTGATCCAGCATGATCACTTTGCGAAAATCCATGGCGCTTTTGGGCTCTGAATCGAGCGTAATATCATGCTCGGCATACCATTTGCTGTAGTTATGTTCGATACAGAGCTGCATGTTTTTCCCGTCACGGTAGCCGCTCAGCATCGGAATAAGCACGATATTGGCCGTTTTTTCATACTCCAGCGTGGCGGTATGGATCATCCCAATATAGATCCGCCGCGATTTCAGCGTGACGTGCGCCAGTTCACCTTCCTCCATGCACTGATAGAGCAGCTGTTCAATCCCGCTCGATTGCGCCAGCCGCTTGTAGAGCTTTTTTCGGCCTTCGCCGTCCAGCCGCGCGCTCCCGGCCCAGTTCGAGCGGTAGAGACAGAACAGGATCGCGAAGGTCAGCATTACCACCACCGGGGCCTGAATCCCCAGGAAGCTCCAGTTCATAAAATCAATTTGCCAGTCGGCATATTTTGCAGACGTGAAATGGAACGTGTTATCGGCGGCGGAGAGGGCGAACAACAGCAGCCACAACAGGCCGGTGGCGATCACTCCCTGAAGAACAAAAATACAGCCATACAGCGCCACAAGAAAATAGACGTCCCAGCCAAAGGAGCGCTTGATTTTAAACCGTGTTGAGAGGTCGCGGCTGGTGTACCAGTACCCGCATACCATCAATACCATGAATATTGCCGTTCCCATTTCAGGCCCTCTTCAGCGCGTTGACATGGCGCAGAAAGTCCTGCCGCACCTCGTGGCTTTTGTAGTTAACCGAGGCGTTTCCATCCTGATCGATGATGATGCGGTCGCCATCCTCTACGGCTTCGATAATTTCCTGGTGACTCATGACCTGCAACAAGGATTCCGGGCTGGAAAAGAGCGTCATCAGTAAATGTTTCATCGTGTGACATCCTTATGAATTAAAAGGATAAGTCTGGAAGATAAATGGCACCTTTGCCTTAAGGTTATCCCTAAAAAAACGGCAGCCTGGCGGCGAAATTCAACTTTATGCTCAAAATGGTTGCGCGAGGTAACATTTCAGGTATTTGAAAAATAATAAGAATAAAAAATATATCTGCGCAAACTTGGACAAATAACGTTAATTGTGTAAGTTTAAATTATGCGATTTCGCTACGTTGTTTACACCCAGGATGTGACCCATGAGCACGTTGCCGTCCGTCATCAGTCGGTTCGTTGATTACTACGCCACGCTGGATACCCAGCCACCTTCGGCGCTGGCGGGAATTTATCGCGCCGATGCCACGCTTATCGATCCCTTTGGCGAACATAGCGGGGTGTTCGCGATCCAGCGCTATTTCACCCACTTGCTGGCTAACGTCCAGCACTGTCGCTTTACCGTTGATGCGCCGTTGCAGCAGGGCGATCGCTTTGTGGTCACCTGGATGATGCACTGGTCGCACCCGCGTATTGCCCGGGGTGCAGTGCGACAGCTGCCGGGCTGCTCCGTGGTAGACATGCGCGACGATCGCATTGTTCGCCAGCGGGATTACTACGATGCCGGAGAGATGATTTACGAACATCTCCCGATACTCGGCTGGGCCGTGCGCGGCGTGAAGCGGAGAGTGAAATCATGAAAACGGTTCTGATCACCGGCGCAAGCTCGGGCATCGGGGCGGGGCTGGCGAAATCTTTTGCCGACGATGGTTACCGGGTGATTGCCTGCGGGCGCGATGCGCAACGTCTGGCCGCTGTGCATCAGCACAGCCCCAACATCACGGTGCGCCTGTTCGATATGACAGACAGGGACGCCTGTCGCCAGGCGCTGGCGGACTGTGCTGCCGACACGGTGATTCTCTGCGCCGGAACCTGCGAGTATCTCGACCGCGGCGAGGTGGATGCCGAGCTGGTGGCGCGGGTCATGACCACCAATTTCATGGGGCCGGTAAACTGCCTTGCGGCGTTGCAGCCGCAGCTGGTATCCGGCAACCGCGTGGTGCTGGTCAGTTCGATGGCGCACTGGCTTCACTTCCCGCGAGCCGAAGCCTATGGGGCCTCTAAAGCGGCATTAACCTGGTTTGCCGACACGCTGCGCCTCGACTGGGAACCGAAAGGGATTGCCGTCACGGTCGTTTCACCCGGTTTTGTCGACACGCCGCTGACCCGCAAAAACGATTTCCCGATGCCGGGCCGGGTCAGCGTGGGGGACGCCGTCCACGCCATTCGTCGCGGTCTGGCAAAAGGGAAGGATCACATCGCGTTTCCCGCCGGGTTCAGCCTGGCGCTGCGCCTGCTTTCCGGCCTGCCCGATGTACTTCAGCGCGCACTGCTGCGCAGGATGGTGCGACCATGAAAATCGCAATTATCGGCAGCGGCATCGCCGGGTTAACCTGTGCCTGGCGGCTCGCCGGACATCATCAGATCACGGTGTTTGAGGCGCAGGCCACCCCGGGCGGCCATACTGCAACGGTAGATGTCGACACGCCCCAGGGTACCTTTGCCATCGATACCGGTTTTATCGTCTACAACGACCGCACCTATCCGCGCTTCATGGGGCTGCTCAGCGAACTGGGCATCAGCGGGCAAAAAACGCAGATGAGTTTTTCGGTACATAACCCGCAGAGCGGGCTGGAGTATAACGGGCACACGCTGACGTCGCTGTTTGCCCAGCGTCGTAATCTGCTGAACCCTGCCTTCTGGACGCTACTGAAGGAGATCGTGCGCTTTAACCGGCTGGCGAAACAGACGCTCCGGGGCGAAGTCGATGGATCCGCCACGCTGGAAACATTCCTGCGCCAGCACCGCTTTACGCCCTTTTTTGCGCGCCACTACATCCTGCCAATGGGAGCGGCTATCTGGTCGTCGTCGCTACAGGAGATGAAACGCTTTCCGCTGCCGCTCTTTTTACGCTTTTTTGAAAACCACGGTCTGCTGGACATTACCCATCGTCCGCAGTGGTACGTCGTGCCAGGCGGCTCCCGGGAGTATATCCGCGCGATGATGGACAAGCTTGGCGATCGCCTGACGCTGCACCTCAACGCGCCGGTTCAGAAGGTTGTTCGCCACGATCGTGGCGTCGATATTGAGCGGGAAGGCGTCACTCACACCTTCGATCAGGTGATCTTCGCCTGTCACTCTGCTCAGGCGCTGGCGATGCTCGCCAGCCCAACGCAGGCTGAACGTGAGGTGCTGGGTGATATCGGCTGGCAGCGTAACGAGGTGGTGCTTCACAGCGATCCGCGCTGGCTGCCGGTGCGCAAGCGCGCGTGGGCGAGCTGGAACTACCGCCTCAGCGAGCAGGATCGGGCTAGCGCCTGCGTCACCTACAACATGAATATCTTGCAGGGACTGCCGCCGGGTAGCCCGCTGTTTTGCGTCACCCTCAACCCGGAAACGCCGGTGGAAGAACGCTATGTGCTGCGCCGCTTTGTCTATGAGCATCCGCTTTTTAACCCGCAAAGCTGGCAAGCCCAGGCCCGACGCGGAGAAATAAACGGTCGCCAGCGGAGCTGGTTCTGCGGCGCGTACTGGTACAACGGCTTCCACGAAGATGGCGTACGCAGTGCGCTGGACGTGGTAAACGCTATCGCGGCCGGGGAGGGCAACTGAGATGAACAGCTGCCTTTACCACGGCACATTGCGCCATCGTCGGCTTGCGCCAAAAGCGCACCACTTTACCTACAGCGTCTTTATGGCCTGGCTCGATCTCGATGAGCTGGACGCGCTGCCCTCCGTCGGCGTGCGCCGTAACCGCGTTGCGCCCGCGGCATTTTATGATGCGGACTACCCGTTGGGCACGCCGCTCAAAGAGCACGTCCTTGAGCGTCTGGAAAATCTGACCGGCGAGCGTCCGGCGGGGCGGGTCATGCTTCTGACTCAGCTGCGCTATTTCGGTTTTCATTTCAACCCGGTCAATTTTTACTACTGCTATGACGGCGAAGACACTCTGCGCTGGGTTCTCGCCGAAGTGCGTAACACGCCGTGGAATGAACGACATTACTACGCGGTAGCGGGGCGGGACGCCCCGCCGACGGAGAAAGCTTTTCACGTCTCGCCCTTTAATCCGATGGATATGGTTTACCACTGGCGCTTCAACAGCCCGGACAGCACGCTGCGCATGCATATCGAAAACCATCAGGAGACGAAGGTGTTTGATGCCACCCTGACGCTACGCCGGGCGCCGCTGACGCGCGCAGCGCTGCGTTCGCTGCTGGCGCGGATCCCGTTGATGACCCTCAAAACCGTTTTCGCCATTTACTGGCAGGCGCTCAGGCTGTGGCTGAAGCGCGTGCCGCTGCATAACCATCCCCTCAGCAGGAGTGAACGCTCATGACCGATCCCGTCTTTGCGCTTGAACCCGATATCCCGCGCAACGTCCGCGTCGCGCGATGGTTGCTCTTCCGCCTGCTGAACGGTCTGCGCGGTGGCTCGCTGACGCTGCGTGAAGGCGCGCAGACGTTCCAGTTCGGCGACGCCTCCGCCGCGCTTCATGCTGAGGTGCAGGTACTTGCTCCGGGCGTCTACTGGCGCATTTTAACCGGGGGCAGCCTCGCCGCGGCACAAGCGTGGATGGATGGCGACTGGGAGACGCCCCACCTGACGCCGCTGCTGGAGCTGATTGCACGTAATAGCCAAATCCTCGGGCAACTGGAAAAAGGGTTTCGCCTGCTCGGGAAACCGGTGGAGCGGCTACGGCACTGGATGCGGCGCAACTCCCGCGCTCAGGCGCGTGAAAATATTGCCGCCCATTACGATCTGGGCAACGCCTTCTACGCCCATTTCCTTGATGAAGACCTGCTGTACTCCAGCGCGCTGTTTAACGGGGACGAGCAGGATTTGAACGCGGCTCAGCAGGCGAAAATGGCCAGGCTGTGCGACCAGCTGGCGCTCACGGCAAACGATCATCTGCTGGAGATTGGCACCGGCTGGGGGGCGATGGCGGAATACGCCGCCCGTCACTACGGCTGTCGGGTGACCACCACCACGCTGTCGCAGGAGCAGTACCACTGGGCCACCGCGCGGATCGCCCGGGCAGGGTTGCAGGATCGCGTTGAGGTGCTGCTTTGCGACTACCGCGATCTGACCGGGGTTTACGACAAACTGGTCTCGGTTGAGATGATCGAAGCCGTCGGCCAACGCTACCTGCCAACGTTTTTCCGTACCTGTCAGGCGCGTCTGCGTCCAGGCGGGCGGATGGCGATTCAGGCCATCACCATTCAGGATCAGCGCTATCGCGACTACAGCAAAAGCGTCGATTTTATTCAGCGCTACATCTTCCCCGGCGGCTTTTTGCCCAGCATCACCGCCATGAATGAACTGATGACCCGCCATACCGATTTTGTGGTGCGTAATCTCTTCGATATGGGGCCGGACTACGCCCGCACGTTGGCGCACTGGCGTCAGCGTTTCGTTCACGCCTGGCAGGAGATTGAAAAGCTCGGGTTTGATGACCGTTTCCGGCGGATGTGGCTGTACTACCTCGGCTACTGTGAAGCCGGGTTTAATGCCCGCACCATCAGCGTGGTGCAGCTGACTGCGGAACGCGTATGAAGCGTTACGGGCAGGTATTTCTGTTGGCCATCGGTTTTGATCTCTACTGGACGCTGGTGGTGCTGTTTCGCGAGCAGGGGCTGGTCATCTGGATCACGCTGGCGGTGCTTGCCTGGCTGTTATTACCGCCATCACACCGGGTATACGCCCTTGTGCTGGCGGCGTCGGGTGCGCTGCTGGACGCCCTCTGGGCGCTGACGGGGCTGATTGCGTTCACAGGCGCGTCCCTGATGCCGCTATGGATGGTGGCGCTGTGGCTAATGTTTGCCACCGTCTGGACGCACCTGACCCGCACGACCACCTTGCCAGGATGGTTGCTGACGGTGCTGGCGACTCTGGGCGGACCGGTAGCCTACCTGATCGGCGAGCATCTTGGGGCCATTACGTTTCAGGAGCCGACCTTTATCGTCGTCAGCTGGATGTTCCCCGGCTGGCTGGTGCTGATGCTGTTTTTCCACCTGTTGATGGGGAGACAACAATGAGAAATCTGGTACTGATGCTCGCGTTATCCGTCTTCACCTGTACCGTGCAGGCGGCAGACTGGCTGAGCTGGCGCAAGGTGGGTGACGCCACCCTCACCTGGGGGCCGTTTACCGTCTATACCTCTCAGCTTCTGACGCCCGACGGCAGCTATACAGGATTAGACGGCGATAATGCGCTGATTATCACCTATGCCCGGGACATCGATGGTGACGACCTGGTCGAGGCGACCCGCGACCAGTGGCAGGCGCAGGGCATTTTGCAGCAGGAGCCGCAGAGTGAAGCCTGGCTACGCATGCTGTCCACGCTCTGGCCCGACGTCACGCCCGGCACGCAGCTCGCGTTTGTGGTTAATAACGGCCAGGGACAATTCTGGTATCGCCCCACGGCGTCGCAGAAAAAATTTACGCCACTCGGGCCACGCCAGACGGCAGCGTTTAGCTCACGCTTTCTGGCGATATGGCTCGATCCCCGCACCGAATATCCTGAACTGCGTCAGCAGTTAACTGGAGGAGCACAATGAAACGTTTCCTGCTAGTGGCGCTTGCCCTGACGATGCTGGTGGCCGGATGTAGCACCGAGGTGACAGAGTATCGTCAGCAGCAGCCACGGCTTGATATTTTTACTTACTTCCAGGGGAAAACCGAGGCGTGGGGGATGGTGCAGGATCGCAGCGGTAAGCAGATCCGCCGTTTTCACGTCGAGATCGCCGGGGATGTTATCGGCGATACGCTGACCCTGAACGAGCATTTTGTCTACGATGACGGCGAAAAGCAGCAGCGCGTCTGGCATATCCGCCGCGTTGGGCAGAATCGCTATGAAGGCACGGCGGGTGACATAGAAGGTGTTGCGACAGGCCAGGCGGCGGGCAATGCCCTTAACTGGCGCTACAGCATGAACGTGAAGGCGGACGGCAAAACCTGGCTGCTGCACTTTGATGACTGGATGTATTTGCAGGACAGTACCCGTCTGTTCAATAAAACGGAGATGAAGAAATTTGGCGTCACCGTCGCCACGGTGACGCTGTTCTTTACCCGCAAAGAGGGCGGTTAATTCTCTTCGGGCTGAAGTTTACTGCTTGAGTAAATGAAGAAGAGCGCAATACTCAGGCAGACGACGGCCCCGAAACGGCTCACTGAAAACGGAATGGCTTCATTGTTCAGCCAGCCAAAGTTATCAATCAGCATGCTCATGGCCAGCTGGCCCAGGATAACCGCTACCGTGGCAACAGCGGTCCCGATGCGCTGCACCGCGAGCACCATAATCACGATATAGGGCACGCCGCACAGGGCGCCCAGAAGCTGCCATTTGGGTACATCCATCAGGCTGACCGCCTGTTTCGGCTCAAAAAAGAAGATCAGCAGGGCGGTCACCAGCGCGCCGACGGAAAACGTCAGAAACGCGCTTTTGAATACCCCCACGCTGCTGCCTAATTGCCCGTTAATGGCAGCCTGAATGCTCAGCGTTGCGCCGCCAATCACCGCCAGAATAATCATAATCACTGTCATAACGTTACCCCTGCGCCACGAGAATGAGCGCGGCGATGATAAATCCCAGCGCAATAATGCGTTTTGTATCGATCCTGCGGTGCGGCGTACCCAGCAGGCCATAGTGGTCAATAATCAGGCTTTTAAAAACCTGGCCTGCCAGAATGCCGATCATCGTCATGGCAATGCCGATCGCAGGCGTGGCAATGGTGAGAATGATGACGTAAACCGGGCCGAGCACGCCGCCCAACAGGTGCCATGAAGGCTGCGCAAAAAATGAGGGACTGTTGCGGGGGCTGAAAAACAGCATCAGCAGAAACGTTAGCCCCGTTCCCACGCTAAATATGCTGAACGCCGCCCACAGGTCGCCCACCTCTGCGCCCAGCGGCCCCAGCAGCCCGGCTTCCACGGACAGCCCTATGCCACCGGCAATCACCAGTAAAATTAAAATAATGTGCATAACGCTTTTTCTCCTTTTTCCAGGCGGTGAAGATTACGTCTGAACATCATTGAGAAAAATGCCATAATGCAGGAAACACCTGTGCAGGAAATGCATTAATGATGGATGCCGGACATATCAGCATTCGCGCGCTGCTGATCTTCATCGACGTTTATGAAACGCAGAATTTCTCCGTGGTGGCGAGGCGGGAAGGGATTTCTGCGTCGCAGGTCTCACGCGTGATCCACCAGCTTGAGGACGCCCTCGGGCAACAGCTTTTCTACCGCAACACGCGGGCGATTATGCCCACAGAGAGCGGGCATCTTTTTGTGCGCTATGCCCGGGCAATGGCCGGGAATATGGAGGACGCGCGACGCGAGCTGGATGAACGCGCCCGCGAGCCGTCGGGCACGCTGCGTATCAATGGCCCGGTCTTTTTCGGACAGAGGCACATCGCGCCTGGCCTGCCGGGGCTTCTGGCGCGTTACCCTCGTCTCTCCATTGAACTGACCCTCACCGACGATTTTATCGATCCGCACCGTGACGCCGCGGACGTTATCTTCCGCATCGGCGCGCTGACGGACTCCTCGTTTCACGCCCGGGTGTTTGGTCAGCAGTTCTACCATCTGGCGGCCTCGCCGGACTATCTGCAAAAACATGGCGCGCCCGAGGGGCCGGACGATCTCAGCCTTCACCACTGTCTGGTTTACCGCGGCTCGTCCGGGCCTAACCGCTGGCTGATCCGACAGCCGGGCGAGGCGTGGGTTCACTATCCCATCGTACCGCTGATGACTTCCAATAACGCGGAAACGCTCCTGATTGCGGCGCTGGGCGGTATGGGCGTTGTGCTTTTCCCGGACTGGATGGTGAGCGAACGACTCAAAAGCGGTGAGCTGGTGGCACTGCTGCCGGAAATGGAGTGTTCAATTAATACGGAGCCATTGACGATTGCGGCGATTTACCCGAACGCGCGTCATCCGCCCCTGAACGTCAGGGCGGTGATAGATTACTATATTGAGCGATTCGGTACGCCGCTGTACTGGCAAACCTGAAGGTTAGCGGGCAAGCTCGCGACGGATAATGTCAGCCCCGGCGCTTAACGCCTTCAGCTTACCGTTGGCGACCTGGCGGGAAAGGGGAGCCATACCGCAGTTGGTGGACGGATAGAGCTTATCTGCATCAACAAACTGCAACGCCTTGCGCAGCGTATCGGCGACCTCTTCAGGCGTTTCGATGGTCTGGGTGGCGACGTCAATTGCCCCGACCATCACTTTTTTACCACGGATAAGCTCCAGCAGATCCATTGGTACGCGCGAGTTGTGGCACTCCAGCGAGATAATATCGATCTTTGAGGTCTGCAACTTTGGAAACGCCTCTTCATACTGGCGCCACTCGGAGCCGAGCGTCTTTTTCCAGTCCGTATTGGCTTTGATGCCGTACCCGTAACAGATATGTACCGCGGTTTCGCATTTCAGTCCTTCAATGGCGCGCTCCAGCGCGGCAATGCCCCAGTCATTCACCTCGTCGAAAAAGACGTTAAAGGCAGGTTCATCGAACTGAATAATGTCGACACCGGCCGCCTCCAGCTCGCGGGCTTCCTGATTAAGGATTTTTGCGAACTCCCAGGCCAGCTTTTCACGGCTTTTATAGTGAGCATCGTATAGCGTGTCGATCATGGTCATCGGGCCGGGCAGCGCCCACTTGATCGGCTTGTCCGTCAGCTGGCGCAGGTATTTCGCGTCGTCAACAAACACCGGTTTCTGACGCGCCACCGCGTCTACCACGGTCGGCACGCTCGCATCGTAGCGGTTACGGATGCGTACCGTCTGACGGTTCTCAAAATCCACGCCGCTGAGATGTTCAATAAAGGTGGTGACGAAATGCTGGCGAGTTTGTTCCCCGTCGCTGACGATATCAATCCCGGCGCGAATCTGTTCATCCAGAGACAAACGTAGCGCATCCTGTTTCCCTGCAAGTAATTCCTCGTCCTGGAGTTTCCACGGCGACCAGAGCGTTTCCGGCTGCGCAAGCCAGGTGGGTTTCGGCAGGCTGCCAGCCGTCGATGTCGGGAGCAATGTTTTCATGAGAAGAACCTTTTATCCGTATTAAATGAAAGCGTGAAGTGATGAGACCACTGCTCAAGAAGGGTTTTGTAGGGTTTGATAAACCGCTCTTCGGTATATTTCCCCTGTTCAATGGCCAGCCGGCTGCGCTCTTCACGGTCATAGACGATTTTTGTTAATGAGTGATCCTGCTGATTCAGGTCGGGCTGATAGCACTGTCCCGCAGCGGAATTGGCATTGTAAATTTCCGGTCGATAGATCTTCTGGAACGTCTCCATGGTGCTGATGGTGCCGATCAGCTCCAGATTGGTGTAATCACGCAGTAAATCGCCGGTGAAGAAGAAGGCGAAAGGCGCGACGCTGTTTTCCGGCATGAAATAGCGAACCTTCAGGCCCATCTTCGCGAAGTACTGTTCCGTTAGCGACTCGCCGTCCGGCTGGTACTCATACCCCAGCACCGGGTGGTGGTTACCGGTACGACGATAGGTGTCTTTGCTGGAGACGCTCAGGCAGATCACCGGCGCTTTTTTGAAGTTCGCCTGATATTCCGCAGAATGAACGAAGCTTTTAAAGATATTGCCGTGCAGCTCGCCAAAATTCTCGGGGAGGGTAAAACGGGGTTGATCTTTATTATGCTCCAGCAGCAGGACGCTGAAATCATAGTCACGAACATACGATGAGAAGTTATTCCCGACGATGCCTTCGATGCGCTCGTGGGTCATTTTATCCACAATCGTCGTTTGCAGAATTTCGATGGCCGGGAAAGTAAAATCGCCGCCGATATTCATATCGACTGAAATAATCTCCAGCTCGACGGCATAGCGGTCCGCCTTTGGGTTATCCCAGCTCGCCAGCGCGTTAAAGCGCTTGTTGATCATCACCAGCGTGTTGCGCAGGTTCTCCTGACGCTTCTCGCCACGCGCCAGGTTGGCGAAGTTGGTGGTGGTACGCGTGTTTTCTGACGGGTTATAGTTTTCATCAAAGCAACTGCGCTTAAGGGTAAATGTGAAAGCCTGACTCATTTGGTTATGCATCCTAAGTTCATGTTGCCGGAACGTTATCAATGCATAATTTATGCCTGAGCCCCTGGCGCAGGGGAAGTGACTTAATTTCACTGCAACATGAGGGTTCTTCATGAACTGCGCGATTCAGGTATAATCCCCCGACATTTCCAACCGGTTTAAACGAACATGACAAAACTCACCCTGCAAGAGCAGATGCTGAAAGCGGGCTTAGTCAGCAGTAAAAAGATGGCGAAGGTCCAGCGCACGGCGAAAAAATCCCGCGTCCAGGCTCGCGAGGCGAGAGAGGCTGTTGAAGAGAACAAGAAAGCCCAGCTGGAGCGTGATAAGCAGCTGAGCGAACAGCAAAAACAGGCGGTGCTGGCAAAAGAGTTCAGGGCGCAGGTGAAGCAGCTGATTGAGATGAACCGCATCACCGTGGCGAAGGGCAACATTACCTTTAACTTTACCGACGGCAACCTGATCAAAAAAATCGAGGTCGATAAGCAGACGCAAACCCAGCTGATCAACGGCCGTCTGTCGATTGCCCGACTGGTAATTAATGCGAAGGGCGACTGTGATTACGCGATTATCCCGGCGGTGGTGGCGGATAAAATTGCCCAACGCGATGCGGACAGCATTGTGCTTAACAGCGCGCTGAGTCAGGAAGAGCAGGACGAAGACGATCCGTACGCAGACTTTAAAATCCCTGACGATTTAATGTGGTAATCCCCGCTCAGAATGGCGCGGCGTGACAGGCGTTTATCGTCTCGCCGCTCAGCGGATGAATAAAATTCAGAACGCTGGCATGCAGCATCAACCGGGGCGTTTCTTCCGCGCCCGGCCATTCCAGACCACCATACAGATCGCACCCCAGAATAGGGTGGCCTAACTGCTGGCAGTGAATGCGCAGCTGGTGGGTGCGCCCGGTCTCCGGGGTAAGCTCAACCCGCGTTAGCGGCATTGTCGTATCCTGAGAAATACGTTCCACCACCCGATAGCGCGAGCGAGCGGGCTTACCGGTGCGGGCACAGATCGTCATCAGCGGAAACAGTGCCGGATCTTTGGCAATCGGGGCATCCACGGTCCCTTCGTCCTGTTCCACATGTCCGCACAACAGGGCGGTGTAAACCTTGCTCACGGCGCGCTGGCTGAACTGGTGACAAAGCGCGGCGTTAATCGCCTTGTTACGCGCAATGACCATCAGGCCCGAGGTGCCAAAATCAAGGCGATGCACCAGCGTGCAGCCAGGAAAGGTTTGCACCAGACGATGGTGAACGGAATCACGGTTTTGCGGATTTTTCCCCGACAGGCTGAGCAGACCGGAAGGTTTGTTGATCAGCAGCAGATGCTCGTCCTGCCAGAGGATCTCAATGTCGTCGTGACAGGGTGGTGCAATAAACGTATCGATAATGACAGACATCAGGCCGCCGGGCTGGAGAGTGGGTGCGGATGATAACGAAATATGCAGGAAAAGAAAAACCCTCCCACCGGGCGGTGAGAGGGGGAGATCTTAGGCAGCGACCAGGCTGTCGATAGCGGCTTTCGCGTCGGACTGCGCTTTGGTAGCCACTTCCGGGCCGTAAGCGATACCTTCAGCGAACACAAAGTTCACGTCGGTAATGCCGATGAAGCCGAGGAACAGGGTCATGTACGGCGCCACCAGGTCGGTTGGGGTATCTTTGTGAATACCGCCGCGGCTGGTCAGTACAACCGCACGCTTGCCTTTCACCAGACCTTCCGGGCCGTTCTCGGTGTAACGGAAGGTTACGCCAGCGCGCGCCACCAGGTCGAAGTAGTTCTTCAGCTGGGTAGGAATGTTGAAGTTGTACATTGGGGCGTTGATCACGATAACGTCGTGCGCCTGCAATTCAGCAATCAGCTCGTCGGAAAGCGCCAGGGCTTCCTGCTGACGCGGGGTAAGAGGCGCATCGCTCGGACGCAGCGCGCCAACCAGCTCGCCGTCCAGCACAGGAATTGGGTTTGCCGCCAGGTCACGCACGGTGATTTCATCCGCGCTGTGCTGTTCACGCCACTGTTCAACGAAATAGTCAGACAGCTGACCAGACTGTGAATACCCTGCCAGAATACTGGATTTCAACACTAATACTTTGCTCATGGGAAATTCCTGTTTTGTATTTGATTGAGGGGGTTGCCCCGTTGCTTGTTGACACTTTATTCACAATCCTGCCACAGGGATAGCGCAATATATCGAAGCCTATGTTCGAATTTTTTGAATAAGGCGCGCAAAGCGCTGATGTGGTACTCTATAGCAATCATTAAAAAGAGATTTTATCCGGCAGTGCACTGCCCGTTAACGCTATGACAGAACACCAAAAATTGACCTTCCCGATGCTGATGCAAAAGCTTGATTCGCTGATGCTGCGCGATAAACAGCGGTTTGCGCGCCGTCTGCACGGCGTTAAGAAGGTTAAAAATCCTGATGCACAACAGGCCATTTACCAGGAAATGGCCAAAGAGATTGAACAGGCGGCAGGGAAAGTTGTGCTGCGTGAAGCCGCACGCCCGGAGATTACCTATCCGGAAAACCTGCCCGTCAGCCAGAAGAAACAGGACATTCTTGAGGCCGTACGCGACCACCAGGTGGTGATCGTCGCGGGGGAAACCGGTTCAGGTAAAACCACCCAGTTGCCGAAAATCTGCATGGAGCTGGGCCGCGGGTTGAAAGGGCTGATCGGTCACACCCAGCCGCGTCGTCTGGCGGCGCGCACCGTGGCGAACCGTATTGCGGAAGAGCTGCAAACGGAGCCGGGCGGCTGCATCGGCTACAAGGTGCGATTCAGCGACCACGTCAGCGATAACACCATGGTTAAGCTGATGACAGACGGTATCCTGCTGGCGGAAATCCAGCAGGATCGTCTGCTGATGCAGTACGACACCATCATCATCGATGAAGCGCACGAGCGCAGCCTGAACATCGACTTCCTGCTCGGCTACCTGAAAGAGCTGCTGCCCCGGCGTCCGGATCTGAAAATCATCATCACCTCTGCGACCATTGACCCGGAGCGTTTCTCAAAACATTTCAACAATGCGCCGATCATTGAAGTCTCAGGCCGAACCTACCCGGTTGAAGTGCGCTATCGCCCGATTGTGGAAGAGGCGGACGATACCGAGCGCGACCAGCTTCAGGCCATCTTCGATGCCGTCGACGAGCTGGGCAACGAGAGTTCTGGCGACATTCTGATCTTCATGAGCGGCGAGCGCGAGATCCGGGATACCGCCGATGCGCTCAGCAAACGCGATCTGCGCCATACCGAGATCCTGCCGCTGTACGCGCGCCTGTCCAACAGTGAGCAGAACCGCGTGTTCCAGCCGCACAGCGGACGCCGCATCGTGCTGGCGACCAACGTGGCCGAAACCTCGCTCACCGTGCCGGGCATTAAATACGTGATCGACCCGGGTACGGCGCGCATCAGCCGCTACAGCTACCGAACCAAAGTTCAGCGCCTGCCGATTGAGCCGGTTTCCCAGGCGTCGGCTAATCAGCGTAAGGGCCGCTGCGGCCGCGTGTCGGAAGGGATCTGTATTCGTCTTTATTCGGAAGACGATTTCCTGTCGCGCCCGGAGTTTACCGATCCGGAAATTCTGCGGACCAACCTGGCATCCGTTATCCTGCAAATGACCGCGCTGGGGCTGGGCGATATCGCCGCCTTCCCGTTTGTGGAAGCGCCGGACAAGCGCAACATTCAGGACGGCGTGCGTCTGCTGGAAGAGCTCGGGGCGATTACCACCGACGAGCAGGCGACGGCCTACAAGCTAACGCCATTGGGCCGCCAGCTTAGCCAGTTGCCGGTCGACCCGCGTCTGGCGCGCATGGTGCTGGAGGCGCAAAAACACGGCTGCGTGCGCGAGGCGATGATCATCACCTCGGCGCTCTCCATTCAGGATCCGCGCGAGCGCCCAATGGACAAGCAGCAGGCGTCGGATGAAAAACACCGTCGCTTCCACGATAAAGAGTCTGATTTCCTGGCCTTTGTGAATCTGTGGAACTACCTGGGCGAGCAGCAAAAAACGCTCTCTTCAAATCAGTTCCGCCGTCAGTGCCGGGTGGATTTCCTCAACTACCTGCGCGTGCGCGAGTGGCAGGATATCTACACCCAACTGCGCCAGGTGGTAAAAGAGCTGGGCATTCCGGTCAACAGTGAACCGGCGGAGTACCGCGAAATTCATATCGCCTTGCTGACCGGCCTGCTGTCCCATATCGGGATGAAGGATGCGGATAAACAGGAATTTACCGGCGCACGCAACGCGCGTTTCTCCATCTTCCCGGGCTCCGGGTTGTTTAAAAAGCCGCCGAAGTGGACCATGGTCGCCGAGCTGGTGGAAACCAGCCGTCTGTGGGGGCGTATCGCCGCGCGTATCGATCCGGAGTGGGTTGAGCCGGTGGCGCAGCACCTGCTGAAACGCTCATACAGCGAGCCGCACTGGGAGCGCGGGCAGGGCGCGGTGATGGCGACGGAAAAAGTCACCGTCTACGGCCTGCCGGTGGTGGCCGCGCGTAAGGTTAACTACAGCCAGATCGATCCGGCGCTGAGTCGCGAGCTGTTTATCCGCCATGCGCTGGTGGAGGGCGACTGGCAGACGCGTCATGCGTTCTTCCGCGAAAACCTGAAGCTGCGCGCCGAGGTGGAAGAGCTTGAGCACAAGTCCCGCCGCCGCGACATTCTGGTGGACGACGAGACGCTGTTTGAGTTTTACGACCAGCGCATCAGCCACGATGTGATCTCGGCGCGCCATTTCGACAGCTGGTGGAAGAAAGCCAGCAAAGAGACCCCGGACCTGCTCAACTTTGAAAAGAGCATGCTGATCAAAGAGGGCGCGGAGTCGGTCAGCAAGCTCGACTACCCGAACTTCTGGCATCAGGGCAACCTCAAGCTGCGTCTGACCTATCAGTTTGAGCCGGGGGCCGACGCGGACGGCGTGACCGTTCATATTCCGCTGCCGCTGTTAAACCAGGTCGACGAGAGCGGGTTTGAGTGGCAAATTCCCGGCCTGCGCCGCGAGCTGGTCATTGCGTTAATCAAATCCCTGCCTAAACCGGTGCGGCGTAACTTTGTGCCGGCGCCGAACTACGCCGAAGCGTTTTTGGGCCGCGTCACGCCGCTGGAGCTGCCGCTGCTGGACGCGCTGGAGCGTGAGTTCCGACGCATGACCGGGACCACCATCGACCGCGACGACTGGAACTGGGATCAGGTGCCCGATCACCTGAAAATCACCTTCCGCGTGGTGGACGATAAAAACAAAAAGCTGCTGGAAGGCCGCTCGCTTTCGGAACTGAAGGACGCCCTGAAGGGCAAAGTGCAGGAAACCCTGTCTGCCGTGGCGGACGACGGTATCGAGCAGAGCGGGCTGCACATCTGGAGCTTTGGTCAGCTTCCGGAAAGCTATGAGCAGAAGCGCGGGAACTATAAGGTCAAAGCCTGGCCCGCGCTGGTGGATGAGCGCGATAGCGTGGCGATTAAGCTCTTTGACAATCCGCAGGAACAACAGCAGATGATGTGGCGCGGGCTGCGTCGACTGCTTCTGCTTAACATCCCGTCGCCGATTAAGTATCTGCACGAGAAGCTGCCGAACAAAGCCAAGCTGGGGCTCTACTTTAACCCGTACGGTAAGGTGCTGGATCTGATCGACGACTGCATCTCCTGCGGTGTGGATAAGCTGATCCACGAGGCGGGCGGTCCGGTCTGGACGGAAGAGGGCTTTGCTCAGCTTCATGAAAAGGTGCGCGCGGAGCTGAACGACACCGTGGTGGAGATTGCCAAACAGGTCGAGCAGATCCTTACCGCCGTGTTCAATATCAACAAGCGCCTGAAGGGGCGGGTGGATATGACCATGGCCCTGGGGCTGTCGGACGTGAAGGCGCAGATGGCGGGGCTGGTGTATCGCGGCTTTGTGACCGGCAACGGCTTTAAGCGTCTGGGCGATACGCTGCGTTATTTGCAGGCGATTGAGAAGCGTCTGGAGAAAATGGCGGTCGATCCGCATCGCGATCGCGCGCAGATGCTGAAAGTCGAAAACGTGCAGCAGGCGTGGCAGCAGTGGCTCAACAAACTGCCGCCAGCGCGTCGCGATGACGACGACGTGCGGGAGATCCGCTGGATGATCGAGGAGCTTCGCGTCAGCTTCTTTGCCCAGCAGCTCGGTACGCCGTATCCGATTTCGGATAAGCGTATCTTGCAGGCGATGGAGCAGATCTCCGGCTAAAACCGTTACCCGGTGGCGCTGCGCTTACCGGGCCTACGGGAGAGCATGTGGGCCGGGTAAGGCGCAGCGCCACCCGGCATGTTTTCACGCACTGCTCCAACCGCCGCCCAGCGCTTTATACAAATCAATTTGCGCCAGCAACAGGTTGTTTTTCACCTGTACCACGCTGGTCTGCACCGAGAACAGCGTGCGCTGCGCATCGAGCACATCCAGATAAGAAGAGTATCCGTTGCGGTAGCGGTTTTGCGCAATCCGCAGCGTCTCCTGCGCGACCGCCTGCTGTGCCAGCAGCTCGGTAAGCTGTTCCTGATAGCGGGTGATGGCATCAAGGCTGTCATTCACCTCAGCAAACGCGTTACGCACGGTTTTTTCGTAGCTATACAGAGCCTGATTCCGCTGGGACTGGGAGATATCCACCTGCGCATTCAGCGCCTGACGGTTCAGCAGCGGCGCAAGAATACTGCCGCCCACGCTCCAGAGCTGTAGGGGGTTATCCAGCAATCCCGACAGCGTGCGATCCTGCACCGATCCCGTGGCCGTGAGGTTGATTGACGGCAGCAGGCTGGCGCGCGATGCCGCCAGCGTCGCGTCTGCCGCAATCAGCTGACGTTCCGCCTGAACGATATCCGGGCGCCGGTTGAGTAGTGTCGACGGCAGCTGGGAGGGCAGTTTCAGCGGCGTCAGGGCATCAAAGCTTTCACCGCGCGCAACGTCACCCGGGTTGCTGCCCAGCAGCAGGCTAAGCGCATTTTCCTGCTGTGCAATCTGGTGCTGAAGCAGTGGAACCTGGGCGCGGGTGGCGCGCAGCTCAGAATCCGATTGCATCAGCTCAAGGCGAGAGCTGTATCCCGTCTCAAATTGTCGTTTGGCGAGATTGAACGCCTCTTCACGCGACTTCAGCGTGGATTGGGTAACGCGAAGCTGTTCATCCAGCGACAGCAGGGTGACATACCCGGAGGCCACCGATGATGCGACGGTAAGATCAGCCGCCGCTGCCGCCGCCTTTTGTGCCTCCAGCGATGCTTCAGCGGCACGGGAGGTGCTACGGTTTACGCCCCAGATATCCACGTCGTAGCTGGCGGTCAGGCTGCCTTTGTACAACGTACCGTATACCGGAAGCCCCGTGGCGGCGGACTGCGAGCGTGCGCGCGTCCCGGTCACGCCCGCGTCAAGCGACGGGAACAGACTGCCGTCGGCGGCGAACACCCGGGCCTGGTACTCGTTAATCCGCTCGCGTGCAATCAGCACGTCGCTGTTGTTCTTCAGCGCCTGATCCACATAGCGGTTCAGATTGCTGTCGTGAAAATTTCGCCACCAGAGCTGCTCTGTCGGGCTGGCTGGCCCCGACGTCGCGCGCCACTGGGCCGGTATGTGCAGGGACGATTTGGCGGGCTCAACGTCAACCGACTGGCATCCCGCCAGGATAGCCATCATCAGCAGGCCGGCTATCGGGCGAAGCGTCATTGTTTCGCCTCCCGCGTGTCGATGGTCACCTGCACCGACATGCCAGGGCGCAGCAGACGGTACGCCTCCGGCTCACCGAGTACTTCAATGCGTACCGGGATGCGCTGGGCGATTTTAACAAAGTTGCCCGTGGCGTTATCCGGGGTGATAGCGCTGAACTCGACGCCTGTTGCCGGGGATATGCTCTCCACGCGGCCCTGATAGGCTTTATCGTTTAAGGCATCGACGGTGAATTTCACCGGCTGTCCGACGCGTAAATTCGCCAGCTGCGTCTCTTTGATATTGGCGATCACCCAGTGCTGCGGCGGGACCAGCGTGGTAAGGTGCGTCCCGGCGGCGACGTACGCCCCCAGACGCACTGCAATCTGCCCGAGCTGACCATCACGCGGCGCGACAATCCGGGTGTTTTGCAGATCGATCTGCGCCAGCTCCAGCGCGGCTTTCGCATTCTCAACGTCGGCCTCCAGCGAACCGCGATTGACGATAACCGTTTGTAAATCCTGACGCGACATCTCAAGCGTTGCTTTCGCCTGGTCGATATCGGCGCTCCCCTGGGCGGCACTGGCCAGTGCCGAATCGCGCTCGCGAATGGAAAGGGAGCCGTCCGCGGTCAGCTCTTTCACGCGTTTCAAATCCGCCTGGGTTTTCAGACTTTGGGCACGGGCGTTTTTCAGCGCCGCCTCGTTTTTGGCAATCACCGCTTCCGCACTTCTGCGCTGTTGCAGGTTGTTATTAAGAGCTGCAATTTTCATTGCCAGCTGCGCCTCGGCCTGATGGACGCGCTGGCGATAGATACGGTCATCTATCTGCAACAGCAGCTCGCCTTTTTTAACCTGCGCGAAATCCTGAACATGGACCTCGGTAATGTAGCCGTTTACCTGAGGACTGATGAACGTAGTCTGGCCGCGCACGTAGGCGTTATCGGTAAACTGGGCATGACGCGTGAACGGGGGCAGCTGCCAGGCATAAAGGATCACCAGTACCCCGACAATGCCGATAGCCGCGGCGGTGAAAATGGACACGACGCGCACGTTTTTACGGGTGTTGGCCTGCTCTTTGGCGGCATCCTGCTGACTCATAACCTCTCCTGAAAAATAGTCATTACTTGTTGCCAGTGGCGTTCTTAAGGGCCATACGGGCGGTGATGCGCAGGCGCAGCAAGCGCCATAAAATCCAGACCAGCGTGGCAGTGGCAATGCTCGCCGTCAGGAGATAAGTATCGTTGTAAGCCAGAATATTTGCCTCAAGCGCCGTCACCGTCTGGAGCTGGGTAATGGCCTGGGTTCCCAGCAGGGAACTGTCGCCAATCAGGCTTTTGTACATCTGGGTGTAAAGCTGAATGCGTTCGTTCACCAGCGGGTTAAGGGTGGTGAGCTGGTCAGCCAGCAGGCTGGAATGGTACTTCTCGCGCCAGGTCTGGAAGGTGCCGAGGATCGCGGAACCCAGCAGGCCCCCAAGGTTCTGACTCATGCCAAACATCACGGAAAAGCTGACCAGGTTGCGCGGGTCGGCGATCACCCCGCCAATGGCTGCCAGCATCGCAGGCGCGAGGAAGAAAGAGCTGCCGAAGCCCAGCAGGAACTGGCTGAAAATAAGCTGATCCGGCCGGGTCAGGTTGTTGGACTGGCTGTCCAGCAGCGAGGCGACGATCATCAGCACCAGCGAGGTGATTATCGGCCAGGCCAGTTTAGTGGGCTTAATCGTCAGACAGCTGGTGACGATACCGCAGACGATCCCGGCGAAAATAGCCCACGCCAGATGGGTCATCTGTTCATTCTGTAGGCCCACATATTGCAGCCAGCCGATGACGCCCGTGTTCTGCTCCGCCAGTACGATGCGGATCAGCAGCATAATCAGCCCCAGGCGTACGATGCTGCCGCTGGACAGCCAACGGGTATTAAGCAGCGGGTTGCTGCGGTTATGTTCAAACACGATCGCAGAGACAATCAGCACCAGCGAGAGGGCCAGCGCCCAGCCGATCCACGGCGCTTCAAACCACCAGTCCAGACGCCCTAGCGACAGAACCGCGCACAGCAGCGCCATGCCGGGCGCAAGCAAAAAAAAGGTAATGAAATCTTTCTTCTCGAAGACTTTGCGCCGATCGCCCGGCGGCAGCTTTAGCACCATCACGCAGGCCAGGGAGATCAGGGCCAGACCCAGCTCGAAGAAGTACAGCCCGCGCCACTCATCAAGCTGTAACAGCTCGGTGGAGAACAGCCGCGCCAGCGGGATCGCCAGCGACGACCCGGTAATGCCAATGGTCAGCGCCTTCAGTCGATGCTTTGCGGGCCAGGCCTGGATCTGGTAATAAATGCCGAGCGAGCTGAGCGCGGCGGCGACCATCCCGTGTGCCGCCCTTACCATCAGCGCCGAGCTAAGATCGTTCACAAACAGGTGGAAAAAGGTGACCAGCACATACAGCACCAGGAAGCCTTCCGTAAAGGCGCGCAAACCGTACTGCTGGCGAAACTTTACCAGCAGCAGGTTGATGGAAACGTTGGTCATGACATAGACGGCAGGCAACCAGGCGATTTCAGTCGACCAGGCGCCAAAAGTGCCTTGCAGATTTTGCAGATTAGCGGTGACGACCGCGTTACCCAGCGCCCCGGTCAGACATACCAGCAGGCCGACCACGCCATAGGCGATCCGTTTTGGGGTTGGATGTTCCGGGGTGGAAGGGGAACCCAGCAGGGCGGGTTTCTCGTGTGGCTGCCACTCGCGAGGAGCATAAGGGTCGCGTTGGGGCAGGCGCATAACGTGGTTTACCTTTCAAAATGTTGAATTGTGAGCGGGCTAATGATTCTAAGGCTGACGCAAATCATAATTCAAGTGAATACGATTTTCTCAAGTTAATCAAATGTGAGTGCTTTTTGAGAACGTTCCAGCCCGTTTTTTCAGCATTCATGCCATAGCATGACGCGCAGAAAGGGGGATAATCGATGGCTCTGTATGCTGTAAGGAGGTAACGATGACAATGGCACTTTTCCCCTGTCTGCCTGGCACAACCCTCGACGCCGTGAATACCGTTGGGGCGTGGCTTGCTCAGGACGACTATCAGGACAATCAGCCCGTTGATCTGGTGATTCTGGCGGGTAATGCGGTGATCCCCGCGTTTGATGCTGCCTGTAAAAACGCGGCTGAACAGGGTGTTCCTCTGATCATCAGCGGCGGGATCGGTCACTCGACGACCTTCCTCTACGCCGCGATTGCGAAACACCCCCGCTATAACAGGATACCCACCACCGGGCGGGCTGAGGCAGCTATTCTGGCCGACATCGCCCGTGAATTCTGGAACATTCCGGCTGAGCATCTTCACGTTGAGGATCAGTCGACCAACTGTGGTGAAAACGCCCGCTTCAGCCGGGCGTTGATGAAACAATCCGGACTGAACGCCGCCCGGGTGCTGGTGGTGCAGGACCCGACGATGCAGCGGCGCACAATGGCTACGTTTGCCCGCGTATGCCGCGACGAGGCCGCAGCGCCCGCATGGGTGAGTCATCCCGGCCTGACGCCCGTGCTGCAAAACAGCGACGACGGTCTGGTGTTTAGCGGCCCGGTCGAGGGGTTATGGCCGGTAGAACGTTACCTGTCGCTGGTGCTGGGTGAATTTCCGCGACTCAGGGACGACATCAACGGCTACGGTCCGGCGGGACGTGATTTCATTGCCCATGTCGATATCCCTGCCGATGTGGACGCCGCGTGGCAGATCCTGCGAAACGACGTCATTCTCACCGACGCGCTGGTGAGCCGTTCTCTGCTGTAATGCTCTTGCCCGTTTGCGCCATCTTTTACGCAAACGGGCAGCCTTTGTTGCCGATTTGTGATTTTGGAAACGGGCTGACCCGTATCTTTTATGAGATATCTCACAAAAACAGACTCATAGAGTAGGCAATTGCCCCGGTAATTATAGTTTTTAACAATAAGTTTACTTGTTAAAAACAGTATGATTACAGGAGCAGGTTATGACAGTACCCGTACAACATCCTATGTATATTGATGGACAGTTTGTTGCCTGGCAGGGTGATGCATGGATTGACGTGATCAATCCGGCCACGGAAGAGGTCATTTCCCGTATTCCCGACGGCACCGCCGAGGACGCCCGCAAAGCCATTGACGCGGCAAAGCGCGCGCAGGCTGGCTGGGAGGCGCTGCCAGCCATTGAACGCGCCAGCTGGCTACGCAAAATTTCCGCCGGGATCCGCGAGCGCGTCAGTGAAATCAGCGCGTTGATTGTGGCCGAAGGCGGCAAGATCCAGCAGCTGGCGGAAGTGGAAGTGAACTTTACCGCTGACTACATCGACTATATGGCCGAGTGGGCGCGCCGGTATGAAGGGGAAATCATTCAGAGCGACCGTCCGGGCGAGAATATTCTGGTGTTTAAGCGTGCCCTTGGCGTCACCACCGGCATTTTGCCGTGGAACTTTCCCTTCTTCCTGATTGCCCGTAAGCTTGCTCCCGCGCTGATCACCGGCAACACCATCGTTATCAAACCGAGCGAATTTACCCCAAACAACGCCATCGCGTTTGCCAAAATCGTCGATGAGATTGGCCTGCCGAAAGGCGTCTTTAACCTGGTGCTGGGCCGGGGTGAAACCGTCGGACAGGAGCTGGCCGGGAATCCGAAAGTGGCGATGGTCAGCATGACCGGCAGCGTCGGGGCAGGTGAAAAGATCATGGCTGCGGCTGCGAAAAACATCACCAAAGTGGGGCTGGAGCTGGGCGGTAAAGCCCCGGCCATCGTGATGGACGATGCCGATCTTGAGCTGGCCGTGAAGGCCATTGTGGATTCACGCGTCATCAATACCGGGCAGGTGTGTAACTGCGCGGAACGTGTCTATGTCCAGAAGGGGATCTACGACCGCTTTGTGAATCGTCTGGGCGAGGCAATGAAAACCGTCCAGTTTGGCAATCCGGCTGAGCGAACGGATATTGCCATGGGGCCGCTGATCAACGCCGCCGCGCTGGAGCGCGTGGAGCAGAAGGTGGCGCGCGCGGTGCAGGAGGGGGCCAAAGTGGTCCTTGGCGGTAAAGCGGCAGAAGGTAAAGGGTATTTTTATCCCCCAACGCTGCTGCTGGACGTGCGTCAGGATATGGCCATCATGCACGAAGAGACCTTTGGCCCGGTGCTGCCGGTGGTGGCTTTCGACACCCTGGAAGAGGCCCTGAACATGGCCAACGACAGCGACTACGGTTTAACCTCGTCTGTTTATACGCAGGACCTGAACGTCGCCATGAAAGCCATTAAGGGGCTTAAGTTCGGCGAGACCTACATTAACCGTGAAAACTTTGAAGCGATGCAGGGCTTCCATGCGGGCTGGCGGAAATCCGGTATCGGCGGGGCAGATGGTAAACACGGTCTGAATGAGTATTTGCAGACGCAGGTGGTCTATTTGCAGTCGTAATCAGGAGCCCCCTCCATGCGAGGGGGTTCACATTTTCAGGAAAGGTGGTTATGTTGGCGCGATAATGGTTATTTATCGGGAAACAACATGCGCACAAAATATACGGGTCTGCAAATCAGCATTCACTGGCTGGTTTTTCTGTTAGTTATTATGGCCTATTGCGCCATGGAGTTCAGGGGATGGTTCCCGCGAAGCGATCGTCCGCTCATTAATATGATCCACGTTTCCTGCGGGATCAGCATCCTGGTGCTGATGGTGGCGCGCCTGCTTATCCGCCTCAAATTCCCGGCTCCGCCTATTCAACCGAAACCAAAAGCGATGATTACCGGGCTGTCCCATCTGGGGCATCTGGTTATCTACCTGCTGTTCATTGCGCTGCCGCTGATCGGCATGGTGATGATGTATAACCGGGGAAATGACTGGTTTGCGTTTGGCCTGACGATGCCGCATGCGGCGGAGGGGAATTTCGACCTGGTGGATACGCTAAAAGCGTGGCACGTGACGCTGGCGAATCTGGGATATTTCGTGATTGGTTTGCACGCCTTTGCCGCGCTGATGCATCACTATTTCTGGAAAGACAACACGCTGCTGCGCATGATGCCGAAAAAGCGTCAGTAACCGATAATGCCCTGCAAACCCGCAGGGCATTTTTTGCGGCTTATTGCAGTTGCGCGCGCTCCTGCGCCGTTAAGTCCAGTTCCTGAGTTGTACCCGTTTCTGAAGATTTTACAGCTGCTTCCAGCACCGCCATCACCGCCAGGGCTTCCACCGGCGGGACCGGGTTGTCAATCTTGCCGTTCAGGGCATCGCGCACGTTTATATAGTACTGCCGCTGGTCGCCTTTTGGCGCAGGGATAGCGCTGGCTTCACCCTGGGCATTAAGCAGCACCATAGCGTCGCTGTCTTCACCCCAGCTTTCACTACCCGGAATGACGCCTGCCAGCAGCTGGGCTTCCTGCTGATCGATGCGCGCTTTCACCACGCTAGCCTTGTCACCGTGAATGGTAAAGCGGGATACGCCGCCCGCCACCAGCATGCTGCAATGGAGGACCACTTTGTGTTCCGGATAATTCAGCACCACGTGCGCCCAGTCGTTAATCTCCGCGCCGTCACGGAGGGTGGCGATGTTGCCCTGTACCGACTGCGGCAGACCAAAAAGCTGTAGCGTCTGGTCAATCATGTGCGGGCCTAAGTCGAACCACAGGCCGCTGCCGGGAACGTTTTGCTCTCTCCAGCGCACGCGAACCTCCGGGCGGAAACGATCGATATGCGACTCAAAATGTTTCACCTTGCCGATGCTGCCTTGCGCAATCACCTGCTTAATGCCGAGAAAATCGCTGTCCCAGCGGCGGTTATGGAAGACGGAGAGCAGCAGCTGTTTTTCTTCAGCCAGCGCAATCAGATCCCGCGCTTCCTGCATATCCAGCGTGAACGGCTTATCTACTACCACATGCTTGCCGGCATTGAGCGCCAGGGTGGCCAGCGGCGCATGGGTCGCGTTAGGGGAGGCGATAACCACCAGATCGATATCCGGGTGCTGAATGGCCTCTTCCGGCGTGGCGACAACGAGCACGTCCGGCAGATCGCGTTTCACTTTCTCTTCATCCCGGGATGAGATCACCGCCAGCTTCAGGCCGTCAACGGACTGGATCAGCGGGGCATGGAACGTCTTACCCACAAAACCATACCCGATCAGCGCAATATTCATTGTCTTCACTTTATTCATGACCTTCTCCACGTTAATGTGCGCAAACGGTAACCTGCACGGCGCTATGGTCCCCGAGCTCTGCCCAGGGACGATCTAAAAACAGTTGATTAATCTCGGATAACCCTGACACCAGATACGGTTCGCACTGGTTGAGTTTTAGATGGTCGGCGACTACCCAGTGCGCCTGGCTTGCGGCCAGCATGGCACGCTTCACTTCGGCATCCGCCTCCTGACTGGCGCTCAATCCGAGTTCGGCATGGATGGCGCATGCGCCAAGGATGGCAATATCCGCCCGGTAGCGAGAGAGCAGCGAAAGGGTGGCGCTTCCGGCAAACAGGCGCTGTTTCTGATCCCACTTTCCACCGAGCAGGATCAGGTCGATACCTTCCCGATCGCTCACCTGTTGAGCGATATCAAGAGAAGGGGTGATGATGGTCAGCGGCCCCTGAAGGAAAGAGGCAACGGCCAGCAGTGTGCTTCCGGCATCCAGAAATAGCGTCGAGCCCGCAGGCACGCATTGCGCAACCTGTTTACCCAGCCGCTGCTTGATTTCAGGCAGCAAGGTATTCCTGCTAACCCGGTTCATCGTCGAGAGATTCAGCGCGATGGCGCCACCATGGTTTTTTTGTGCCAGTCCCTGTTTTTCCAGGTCGGTCAGATCGCGACGGATAGTGTCCGCTGAAACCTGCAATCGATCTGCCAGCTCGGTAATGCTGGCCTGGCCTTGTTCAGTAATGAAATCAAGCACATATTTCTGTCTGGCGGTTTTATGCATGGGCGCAGTATCCTGCAAAATGTCGCAATACTTCGCATTTTACAGCATTTTGCAGAAAAGGGAATCGGGACAGGCGCGGGATGTTATCCAAAAACAGTTTAATGGTGTGATTATTGATATCGCATTAATCAGTCATCAAAAACATGTATGTATCTTTTAGGTATGTTGTTATCGCTATGTTTTACTTATAAATTTGGCTTAAGCTGCCACATTCCAGCGCCTAATTGATATTTATAACTAATTTGTAATTATAAATTAGTGCATATATCTAACAATCTGTGTTTATAAAGTAAAATAATCCAGTTTTATTCGGTGGATTACTTAAATTGACATTTCTTTGAAAATCTTTGTGTCTGATTCGGGGTGAAATTAACGCAAAAATGTACACCGGGGTATTTTAGAATTTTCTTTATATTACAGTGGGTTTATTTGTTTCATCTGAAAGGTCTTTTATAACGTTTTGTCCAGAAACCCCATCTTTTTTCTTATTTGTAACAACACATTAACATTGCGGGTGTGGTTGCTTATATCACATTTTGTTATGCTGCGAATCAATAAATATTTAAGTAAATTCTTAAAAGAAAAAAAGGATTGAACGGCTCTCGTCTCAATTGAAATGGGTTAGGGGAACTCTTGCCCGGAATTAATGGAGAAGGGGCAATGGATTTCTGGCGAATTATTTGTACCTCTTCCTGGGTATTTATTTGGCTATCACCTGGAGTCGGGGGATATTATGAAGATGAAATGCAATAACAGGTTACTCAGATTATCTGCCTCCCTGACCTTAATTTCGTTGGTGGTGACTGCGGCTAATGCAAATAACGGCCAGGCGGGGATATCTCCCGTTGCGGCAATGACGATGAAAGAAAGTGTTCTTTTCGCTCTCGATCGCGACCCCTCGGTGAGTCAGCAGGCGGCACAGCTGGGGATCGGCCAGGCACAAATAGACGAAGCGCGCAGTGGCTGGATGCCACAAATAGCCCTGAACGGGAGTACGGGTCACAGCCAGACCACCGATTCTAGCGGCTCGTTGCGAAATTCCGTAGCCTGGGGCCTGAGTCTGACGCAGCTGGTGTACGATTTTGGCAAGACCAACAACAGCATCAGCCAGTCTTCAGCTCAGCGTGACAGCTATCGCTACCAGCTGATGAGCACGATGTCTGCCGTCGCGGAAAAAACGGCGCTCAGCTATGTGGAAGTGAAACGCTACAGCGATCTGTTGCAGGCGGCAAAAGAGAACGTGCAGGCGCTTAAAAACGTTGAGCAGCTGGCAAAACTCCGCGCCGACGCTGGCGTAAGCTCCACCTCTGATGAGCTTCAGACCCGCACCCGTATTGCCGGGATGCAGGCGATGGTAGAGCAGTACAATGCGTCCCTGAACAGCGCCCGCGCGCGGCTGGCGGTATTAACTGGCATACAGGCTGAACGCTATTCACCGGTTCCGGGAGGTCTGGCCGTGGAGCCGGATTCTCTCAATCGGATTGATTATTCACTGATCCCAACGGTGATGGCCGCGCAGAACATGGAGCGTTCAGCCCAGTACGGCGTAGAAACCGCGAAGTCTCAGCACTGGCCGACCTTAAGCCTGAAAGGGGGCCGCACCCGCTATGAGTCGGATAATCGCGCGTACTGGGATGATCAGATCCAGCTCAATATTGACGCACCGCTTTATCAGGGCGGCGCGGTCTCGGCGCGCGTCCGTCAGGCCGAGGGCGCAAGGGCAATGGCATCGTCTCAGGTCGATCAGGCCCGTTTTGATGTCCTGCAAAAAGCCTCCGTCGCACAGGCCGACTGGACCGGGGCGCGTGGACGAATGGAAGCCGGGAAACGTCAGCTGGAAAATGCGTTGCGCGCCCGCGATGTCTACAAAAATGAATATACCCTGAGCAAGCGCAGCATTAACGATCTGCTCAGCGTGGAGCAGGATGTCTGGTCTGCCACCTCCGCGAAAATAATGGCTGAATACGATGGCTGGAGTGCGGCGATTAATTACGCCTCTGCGGTGGATAATCTCATGCCGCTTATCGGAATAGAGAAAAACGCTGCCGCGAAATTACCTGATTTAAGTTAAAAAAGGCGCGCCTTTCTGCGCGAAATAAGTCAGACAATAATGGGTGATTTTTCCCAAGGATAGCTACATCCCTCTGGTGGACATATCCACAGGAATACGCGCACCTGCAAGGAGAAGAATATGAGTACCGCAAAAGTTGTTGATGTCATCATTCGCAAAACGGCAGAGAAGACGAAATTAACCGGTGAAGGGAATCTCTCGGTTTCTATTTCCTCACCGAGCGTGATTGAAATTCAGGGTTCTGCTCAGGACGTGGTGCGTTATGTCCGCCAGGGGAATGACCTCCTCATTTATATGAAAGATGGCAGCGTGATCCGCTGCAATAATTATTTTGTCGAAGACACGGAAACCCATAATCATTCCGAACTGGTATTTAACGATAACCAGGCGTTGACGCATATTTCATTTGCCGATGCCGGCGAAGCATCAGGCGTTGCCGCCACCGAATTAACCGCCCAGGCTGCACCCATTAGCAGCATTGAACCTTTCCTGGAGCAGGGAAGCGTATTAAGCGATGCGCCGTGGGGCTGGATTGCCGGTGCGGCGTTAGGGGGCGGTGCGATCGGCGCACTGCTGGCTCACGGCGGCGATGGCGAAACCAAAACCAGGGTTATTGATAATACAAAAGAAGTCGAAAGCGCTACGCCGACATTTTTGCTGGCGGACAACGCGGGTGACAAGCAGGGCGTGCTGAGTGCAAAAGAGGTCACGGATGATAACACCCCCACCTTCAGCGGTACCGGGCAGCCGGGCGCGACCATTCAGGTTAAAGACGGCAGCGGCAGCACCATCGCCAGCACCATGGTCGCGAAGGACGGCACCTGGACGGTAACACTCCCGACCCAGGCGGACGGGGAACATACCTGGTCCGTCGTACAGATCGACGGCAGTAAAACGACCTCTGCGGGCAGTATTACCGTAACCGTTTCTACAGCGGATACCAGCGTGACGCTCGCCACCACGGCGGGCGATAACGTGATCAACGCCAGCGAACAGTCCGCGGGCTTTACGCTGTCCGGCACCAGCAAAAACCTGGCGCAGGGAACGGCGCTTACCGTCACGCTCAACGGTAAAACCTATACCGCAGAAGTGGGAGCAAACGGCGCATGGAGCGTGAAGGTGCCTGCTGCCGACGCACAGGCGCTGGGCGATGGTACCTGGACGGTCAACGTCAGCGGAAAAGACGCGGCGGGCAACACCGTGTCCGGCAGCCAGACGATTGGCGTGGATACCGCCTCGCCAGTGATCTCTGTCGACACGATCGCCCAGGACAACATCATCAACGCGGCTGAACATAATCAGCCGCTGACGCTGACGGGGAAAACCGATGCGGAAGCGGGCCAGATTGTGTCGGTCACGCTGAACGGCAAAAATCACACGGCGACCGTGGGCAGCGACGGCAGCTGGTTCGTTACGCTTCCGGCCAGTGAAGTACAGACGCTGGCTAACGGCGAGCACACCCTGACGGTAAACGTCAGCGACAAAGCGGGTAATGGGTCCTCCATCACCGCCGATTTCACGGTCGATACCGCAGCGCCAGTGGTCACTATCAACACCGTCGCGGGCGACGACATTCTGAACACCAGCGAGCAGGGGCAGGCGCAGATTATTTCCGGCCAGGCGAACGGCGCGGCGGAGGGCGACGTTGTCACCGTGACCGTTGGCGGCAAGACCTTTACCGGTGTCGTCCAGGCGGACGGCAGCTGGAGCGTCGGCGTGCCTGCCTCCGTCATTGGCGCGCTGGGGGAAGGTAGCCACAGCATTTCGGTCGCCGTGACCGATGCGGCGGGCAACACCGGCAGCGCGACGCACGGCATTACGCTGAGCGGCAACCCGCCGGAATTTACCCTTGATCCCATCAGCCAGGATAACGTCCTGAATGCGCAGGAGGCCATGCAGCCCCTGAGCCTGAGCGGGACCAGTAATCTGCCGAACGGCAGCGCTGTCACCGTGACGCTGAACAACGTTAACTATCAGGCCACCGTTGAGAACGGTCGCTGGTCCGTTCAGGTGCCGGTTTCCGACGTGCTGGATCTGGCGAATACCCTTTTCACCGTCAGCGTCAGCGGCACCGACAGCGTGGGTAACAGCGGCTCCGCCGAGGCGAATCTGCTGGTAGACACCGTGCTGCCGCAGGTGATCGTCAACACCTTTGCCGGGGATAACCTGGTCAATAACGCCGAAGCGGCGGTTGACCAAACCCTCAGTGGACGCGTCACCGGCGCGGCGGCGGGCGATACCGTCTCTGTCACCGTGGGCGGCAAGAGCTACACCGCGACGGTTGGCAGCGACCTGAAATGGAGCGTGACGATCCCATCGGCCGACCTCCAGGCGTTTGGCGACGGCGATTTAACCTTCAGCGCCTCTGTCACCAATGCGCACGGCAATACCGGCACCGGCGAACGTGATATCAACATCAACGCCGAACTGCCGGGCCTGCGCGTGAACACGATCTCTGGCGATGACGTGATTAACGCCATCGAGCAGCAGCAGGATCTGGCCGTCACCGGCTCCAGCACTCATCTGGCCGAAGGCACACAGATCACCGTTACCATCAATAATGTCGAATACGTCACCACGGTTAACGCCAGCGGCAGCTGGCAGATTGGCGTGCCGGCGGCGGACCTTCAGGCATGGACGGCGGGAGGCATGACCGTCAGCGTCAGCGCGGAAGATGCCTGGGGCAACACCGTGGCGGCTGAACACCCGATCGAACTTGACCTGAATGCGGTGGCTATCACCATCGATACCGTAACCACTGACGATATGCTCAACGCGGCGGAAAAAGGCGCGGATGTCACGCTTTCTGGTCAGACGCAGGGCGTGGAGGCCGGGCAGACCGTGGTGGTGAAATTCGCGGATCAAACCTTTACTGCACAGGTGCAGCAGGACGGCTCCTGGCACCTGACCGTTCCGGCGAGCGCGATGGAAACGCTGACCGACGGGCGTGCGCAGGTGAGCGTCAGCGTTACTAACGTCAACGGCAACAGCGCGGACGCCTCACGCGTGGTGATCGTCGATACACAGCCGCCAGCCATTACGCTTGATAACCTGACCGACGACAACATCATTAATGCGGCAGAAGCGCAGCAGGATCTGGTGCTCAGCGGCAGCACAACCGCTGAAACGGGCCAGACGGTCACCGTGACGCTGAACGGTAAATCTTACCAGACTACGGTACAGGCGGACGGTCGCTGGCAGCTGAACGTGCCTGCCGCCGACGTAGGCGCGCTGACCGATGGCAATGTCACCGTGACGGCCACCGTCACTGACGTGGCGGGCAACAGCAGCAGCGTGGATCGCGTTGGGCTGGTGGATGCCACCGTGCCGCAGGTGACCATCAACGATTTCGTCACCGACACCAACACCGTTAACCAGCTGGCCCATGCTCAGGCGCAGATCCTGAGCGGCTCCGTCACCGGCGCGGCGGCGGGCGATTTGGTCACCATCACCATCAATAACGTAGACTACACCACCGTGGTGGATGCGGCAGGAAACTGGAGTCTCGGCCTGCCTGCGTCCGTCATTCAGGGGCTGACGGACGGCACCTGGACCATTAACGTCTCCGTGACCGATCGGTCCGGCAACACCGGCAGCAGTTCAGTGGATGTGGTGGTCAATACTGTGACGCCCGTTATCGGTATTAACACGCTGGCAGCGGATGACGTGATCAATGCGGCAGAGAAGGGCGAAGATCTGCTGCTTTCCGGTACCAGCAACCAGCCGGAAGGAACCACCATCACTGTTAATCTGAACGGTATCAACTACACCGCCACCACCGACGCCAGCGGCAACTGGAGCGTTACCGTACCCGCCTCTGCGGTGAGCGCGCTGGGTGAAGCCAATTACACCGTAACGGCGAGCGTCACCGATAATGTGGGCAATAGCGCCGCTGCCACGCACGATGTGCTGGTGGACAGCTCGCTGCCGGTTGTTACCCTCAACAACTTCGCGGGCGACAATATCGTCAACGCGGCGGAAGTGACCGCAGGGCAAACCCTGACCGGAAAGGTTTCTAACGCGGCATCGGGCGATACCGTCACGATTATCCTCGGCGGGCAGACATACACGGCTACCGTACAGGACGATCTCACCTGGAGCCTGCCGTTAACCCAGAGTCAGTTAACCGCGCTCGGCAACGGCGACCTGACCGTCTCGGCCAGCGTGACGAACGCGCACGGCAATACCGGATCGTCTTCCCTGGATGTCACCATTGACGCCCAGCTGCCCGGCCTGCGCATTGATACCGTCGCCGGTGACGACGTCATTAACGTTATTGAACACGCGCAGAACCTGGTTATCTCCGGCACCAGCACCGACCTGGCGGCGGGTAGCACCGTCACCGTGACCATCAACGGCAAGAGTTATTCCGCATCGGTACTGGCGGACGGCACATGGCAGGCTGCGGTTCCGGCCGCAGACGTCTCCCGGTGGGCGGACGGGTCGCTCACCATCAGCGCCAGCGCGCAGGATACCTCCGGCAACCCGGTGAACATCGGTACCGTTGTGGATGTCGATCTCGCCCCGGTGGCGATAAGCATTAACAGCGTGACGGACGACAACGTGCTGAACGCGGCAGAAAAAGGCCAGGATCTGGTGCTGTCCGGCTCCTCCTCGAACGTTGAAGCGGGCCAGACCGTTACCATTATCTTTGCGGGTAAAACCTGGACCACGACGGTCGATGCCAACGGTGACTGGACCTGCACCGTACCGGCTGCCGATCTGAGCGGCCTGAAGGACGGCGAAGCCAGCGTACAGGTCAGCGTAACCAACGTGAACGGCAACGCGGCCTCTTCCTCGCAGGCATTCAGCGTCGATACCGCCGCGCCAGCGGTCACCATCAACACCATCAGCGGCGACAACATGCTGAATGCGGCAGAGGCGGCGCAGGATCTGACCCTGAGCGGGACGTCTACTGCCGAAGCAGGCCAGACGGTCACCGTGACCTTCAACGGCAATCAGTACACCGCCCAGGTGCAGGCAAACGGCAGCTGGACGCTGGACGTACCGGCGGCGGATCTAGAGGGGATCGCCGACGGCAGCGCGGCGGTCACGGTGACCGTGTCCGATAAAGCGGGCAACCCGGCCAGTGCAGGGGCGTCCGTGCTGGTCGACACTACCGTGCCGCAGATTACCTTCAACATTGTGGCGGGCGACGACATTGTTAATATTGCCGAGCACGGCCAGGCGCTGATTGTCACCGGCAAGGTGACGGGCGCGCAGGCGGGCGATGTGATTACCTTGACCCTGAACGGCAAAGACTACACAGCGATGCTGGACGGTGCCGGAAGCTGGAGCGTGGGCGTTCCGGCGGCAGACGTGGGCGCGCTGGCTAACGGCGATCAGACGATCTCCGCCACGGTCACCGATAAAGCGGGCAACAGCACCAGCGCGACGCACGCGTTTGACGTCTCCCTGACCGCGCCGGTGATTGCCATCAATACCCTGGCGGTTGACGACGTGATCAACGCGACCGAGAAAGGCCAGGACCTGTTGATCTCCGGTACCAGCAACCAGCCGGACGGGACCCGCATCACCGTAACCCTGAACGGTATCAGTTACGCCGCCACCACCGATGCCAGCGGTAACTGGAGCGTCACCGTTCCGGCGGCAAACGTCTCGGCATTGGGCGAAGCGAGCTATAGCGTGACGGCCAGCGTGACCGATACTGCGGGTAATAGTGCGAACACCAGCCATAGCGTGCTGGTCGACAGCGCGCTGCCGCAGGTCACCATTAATGCGGTTGCCACCGACGACGTGATTAACGCGGCGGAAGTGGCTTCCGGACAAACCCTGAGCGGGAAAGTGAGCGGCGCGGCGAGCGGTGACACTGTCACGATCGGTATCGGGGGCAACACCTATACCGCGACGGTCCAGGACGACCTGAGCTGGTCGGTTAACGTGCCGTCTGACGTCTTAACCGCTATCGGTAACGGCGATCTCACCGTAACAGCGAGCGTGACCAACGGCCACGGCAACACCGGCACCGGCGAACGCGACATCACGATTGATGCCAGCCTGCCGGGCCTGCGCGTGGATACCGTGGCAGGCGACGATGTGATCAACAGCATCGAGCATGGTCAAAACCTGATTATCACCGGCTCCAGCGACGGTCTGGCGAGCGGATCGGCGCTGACGGTCACCGTCAACGGCAAAACCTACGCGGCAACCGTACTGGCAGACGGGACATGGAGTGCAGCTATTCCGGCGGCTGACGTCGGCGCGCTGAGCGCAGGCACGATCACCGTGACCGTTGACGGCCAGAGCGCGGCGGGTAACCCGGTTTCCATCAGCCACGACGTGAAGGTCGATCTGGCGACGGTGGCCATCAGCATCGACGCCGTTGCCACCGACGACGTGATTAACGCCGCGGAAAAGGGGGAGGACCTGGTACTTTCTGGCACGACCACCAACGTGGAAGAAAACCAGACCGTTACCATCACTTTCGGCGGTAAGACCTATAGCGCGACGGTGGATGCCAGCGGCAACTGGACGGCGACCGTACCGTCTGTCGATTTAGGTAGCCTGAAAGACGGCGACGCCAGCGTGCAGGTCAGCGTCACCAACGTGAACGGCAACAGCGCCTCGGCGGGCCGCGAGTACAGCGTGGACGCCACCGCGCCGACGGTGTCCATCGAGATCGTCAGCGACAACAACATCATCAACGCGGCCGAAGCGCAGCAGGATCTGGTCGTTAACGGTGTCTCCAACGCCGAAGCGGGCCAGACCGTCACCGTGACGCTGAACGGCGTGGACTACACCACCACCGTACAGGCGAACGGCAGCTGGAGCGTCACCGTACCGTCTGCGGATATCGGCGCGATTACCGACGGCAGTTACACCATCACGGCAGCCGTCGCGGATAAGGCGGGTAACCCGGCCTTGGCGGACCGCGATGTGCTGGTGGATACCACGGTGCCACAGCTGACCATTAACACCGTTTCCGACGACGACGTGATCAACAGCGCCGAGCATGCGCAGGCGCTGATTGTCACCGGTTCCGTGACCGGTGCGGCGGCGGGCGACGTGGTGACCGTCACCATCAATAACAAAGATTACACGGCGTCCCTGGACGCTTCCGGCAGGTGGAGCGTGGGCGTGCCTGCGGCGGACGTGAGTGCCCTGACCGCCGGGGATCACACCATCACCGCGGCGCTGACCGATAAAGCCGGAAACAGCAACAGCACAACGCACGAGGTTGAAGTCAACCTCACCGCGCCGGTGCTGACCATTGACACCGTGTCCGGCGACGATGTGATCAACAGCAGTGAGAAAACGCAGGATCTGACCATCACAGGTACGGCTTCCGGGCTGGCCGCGGGCGCGGTGGTCACAGTGATGCTCAACGGCAAAGCGTACAGCGCCACGGTGGATACCAATGGCCAATGGACCACAACCGTTCCGGCGAGCGAGGTGGGGCAACTGGGTGAAGCGCTTTACACCGTGTCGGCCTCCGCAACGGACAGCGTCGGCAACAGCACCAGCACCTCGCACACCGTGAACGTGGAATCCGTGCTGCCTGGCGTCATCATTAACACCGTGGCGGGCGACGACGTGATCAACGCGGCGGAGCTGGCAACCGGCCAGACCATTAGCGGCACAGTGGTGAATGCCGAAGCGGGCAACACCGTGACTGTGTCTGTTGGCGGCCATAACTACACCGCAACGGTGCAGAGCGATCTGACCTGGTCCGTCAGCGTACCGGAATCTGTGCTCACCGCGCTGGGCAATGGCGATCTGACCGTGACCGCCAGCGTCACGAACGGCGTGGGCAACAGCGGCAGCGGAGAGCGCGATATCACTATCGACGCGAATCTGCCGGGCCTGCGCGTGGACACCGTAGCGGGCGATGACGTGATTAACAGCATCGAACACGGGCAGAATCTGATTATCACGGGTTCAAGCGACGGCCTGACGGCGGGCACAGCGCTGACCGTCACCGTAAACGGTAAAACCTATGCAGCCACGGTGCTGGCAGACGGCACCTGGAGCGCGGCGATCCCTTCTGCGGACGTGAGTGCCCTTGCCGCAGGCACGGTCACCGTGAACGTTGAAGGCCAGAGCAGCGCGGGCAATCCGGTGACTATCAACCATGATGTGACCGTGGATCTGGCAAACGTCGCGATCAGCATTGACGCCATCGCTTCCGATGACGTGATCAACGCCGCCGAGAGGGGTGCGGATCTGGTGCTCTCCGGCACCACCGCGAATGTAGAGGAAAATCAAACCGTCACCATCACCTTCGGCGGCAAGAGCTACACTGCCACGGTGGACGCTGAGGGTAAATGGACCGCCACGGTGCCGTCTGCGGATCTGGCTGGCCTGAAGGACGGTGACGCCAGCGTGCAGGTGAGCGTCACCAACGTGAACGGCAACAGCGCGTCTGCGGGCCGCGAGTACAGCGTGGATGCTACCGCGCCGTCCGTGACCATCAACACGATTGCCACCGACGATATCCTCAACGCCTCAGAAGCACAGTCCGACCTTGCAATCTCCGGCACCAGCACCGCCGAAGCAGGCCAGACGGTGACCGTATCGCTGAACGGCAAAGATTACACCACAACCGTCAGCGCGAACGGCAGCTGGACGCTGAACGTGCCGGCAGCTGACCTTGCAGGATTAACCGACGGCAGCGTCACCGTAACCGCGAGCGTGAGCGACAAGGCGGGTAACCCGGCGTCGGTTGACCACGCCCTGACGGTGGACGTCACCGTACCTGCGGTGACCATCCACACCGTGGCAGGCGACGACGTGATTAACGTGGCTGAACACAATCAGGCGCAGATTATCAGCGGCTCCGCCACCGGCGCGGCGGCGGGCGATAAGGTCACCGTCACGATCGGCGGGCAGACTTATACTACCGTGCTGGATGCGGCGGGTAACTGGAGCGTGGGCGTTCCGGCGAATGTGATTTCAGGCCTCAGCGACGGCACCGTGACCGTCTCTGTGTCAGTCACCGACGCGGCGGGCAATACCGGCAGCGGCACGCATAATGTGACCGTCGATACCGGTCTGCCATCGGTCAGCTTCAACGCCATCAGTGATGACAACGTCCTGAACGCCGTTGAAAAAGGCCAGGATCTGAGCGTCAGCGGCACCAGCGCCAACCTGGCGGAAGGCACCCTGGTCACCGTGACCCTGAACGGTAAAAACTACACGGCGACAACTGCGGCAGACGGCACCTGGAGCCTGACGGTTCCGGCTGCGGATCTGGCCGGTCTCGGTCAGGCCAGTTACACCCTGAACGCGACGGCCACCAACGGCGTGGGCAACAGCGTGAGCAATTCTGCGAACCTGCTTGTCGACACCGCGCTGCCAACCGTCACCATCAACACCGTGGCGGGCGACAACGTCATCAACGCGGCGGAAGTGGCCGCGGGTCAGACCCTGAGCGGCACCGTGGCGAATGCCGAAGCGGGCAACACCGTGACCGTGACTATCGGCGGCTACAGCTACACCGCAACGGTGCAGAATAATTTGTCCTGGTCCGTCAACGTGCCGTCTGACGTGCTGACCGCACTCGGCAACGGCAGTCTGAGCGTGACGGCGACCGTCACCAACGGACACGGCAACACCGGCACCGGCGAGCGCGAGATCGCTATCGACGCTAACCTGCCGGGGCTGCGCGTCGATACCGTGGCGGGTGACGACGTGCTCAACACCATCGAGCACGCGCAGAATCTGATTGTTTCAGGCTCCAGCGACGGGCTGGCGACGGGCACGGCGCTGACGGTTACCGTCAACGGTAAAGATTACGCGGCAACGGTACTGGCAGACGGCACCTGGCGCGCTGCGATCCCGTCCACCGACGTGAGCGCGTGGCCGGAAGGCACCGTGAAAATCAGCGTTACCGGTGACAGCGCGGCGGGTAATCCGATCATCATCAGCCACGACGTGACCGTTGATCTGGCTACCGTTGCCATCAGCATCAATGCGCTTGCTACCGACGACGTGATTAACGCGGCGGAGAAGGGCGCGGATCTGGTGCTGTCCGGTGTGACCACCAACGTGGAAGCCGGGCAGACCGTGACCATTAGTCTGAACGGCAGGATCTACACCACCACCGTGGACGACAGCGGCAACTGGACTTACACCGTGCCGTCAGCGGATCTGGCTGGCCTGAAGGATGGTGACGCCAGCGTACAGGTGAGCGTCACCAATGTGAACGGCAACAGCGCCTCGGCGGGCCGTGAGTACAGCGTGGATGCTACCGCGCCGTCCGTGACCATCAACACCATTGCCACCGACGATATCCTCAACGCCTCAGAAGCGCAGTCCGACCTGGCAATCTCCGGCACCAGCACCGCCGAAGCGGGCCAGACGGTGACCGTATCGCTGAACGGCAAAGATTACACCACAACCGTCAGCGCGAACGGCAGCTGGACGCTGAACGTTCCGGCGGCGGATCTGGCAGGATTAAGCGACGGCAGCGTCACCGTGACCGCGAGCGTGAGCGACAAGGCGGGTAACCCGGCGTCGGCGGACCACAACCTTACGGTGGACGTCACCGTTCCGGCAGTGACCATCCACACCGTGGCAGGCGACGACGTAATTAACGTGGCTGAACACAATCAGGCGCAGATTATCAGCGGCTCCGCCACCGGCGCGGCGGCGGGCGATAAGGTCACCGTCACGATCGGCGGCCAGACTTATACCACCGTGCTGGACGCGGCGGGTAACTGGAGCGTGGGCGTCCCGGCAAATGTGATTTCAGGCCTCAGCGACGGTACCGCGACCATCACTGCATCAGTCACCGACGCGGCGGGCAACACCGGCAGCGGCACGCATAATGTGACCGTCGATACCGGTCTGCCGTCGGTCAGCTTCAACGCCATCAGCGATGATAATGTGCTGAACGCGGTAGAGAAGGGTCAGGATCTGCGCGTCAGCGGCACCAGCGCCAACCTGGGAGAAGGCACCGTGGTGGCCGTGACCCTCAACGGCAAAAACTACACGGCCACGACGGCGGCAGACGGCACCTGGAGCCTGACCGTTCCGGCAGCGGATCTGACCGGTCTCGGTCAGGCCAGTTACACCCTGAACGCGACGGCCACCAACGGCGTGGGCAACAGCGTGAGCAACACCGCGAACCTGCTTGTAGATACCGCGCTGCCAACCGTCACCATCAACACCATTGCGGGCGATAACGTCATCAACGCGGCGGAAGTGGCCGCGGGTCAGACCCTCAGCGGCAAGGTAGCGAACGCGGAGGCGGGCAATACCGTCACCGTGACCATTGGCGGCAACACGTACACCGCGACAGTGCAGAGCGATCTGACCTGGTCCGTGAACGTGCCGGAATCCGTCCTGACGGCGCTGGGCAACGGCGACCTGACGGTGTCTGCGACTGTGACCAACGGCCACGGCAACACGGGAACGGGCGAGCGCGATGTCACCATCGACGCCAGCCTGCCGGGGCTGCGCGTGAATACCGTGGCGGGCGATGACGTGATCAACAGCATTGAGCATGGTCAAAACCTGATCGTCTCCGGCACCAGTGACGGGCTGGCGGCAGGCACAACGCTCACCGTGACCGTGAATGGCAAGACCTATGCCGCGTCGGTACTGGCAGACGGCTCCTGGAACGCGGCGATCCCGGCGGCAGACGTCGCGGCCTTCGCAGCAGGTACCGTCACCGTGACCGTGGCAGGCCAGAGCGCGGCGGGCAACCCGGTGACCATCAGCCATGACGTGACCGTCGATCTGGCGGCGGTGGCTATCAGCATTGATGCGATTGCCACCGACGACGTGATTAACGCGGCGGAGAAAGGCGTGGATCTGGTGCTCTCCGGCAGCACCTCGAACGTTGAGGAAAACCAGACCGTTACCGTTACCTTCGGCGGCAAGACGTACACCGCGAAGGTGGATGCTGACGGTAACTGGACGGCCACCGTGCCTTCCGCCGATCTCGCGGGCCTGAAGGACGGTGACGCCAGCGTGCAGGTGAGCGTCACCAACGCGCACGGCAACAGCGCCTCGGCGGGCCGCGAATACAGCGTGGACGCGACTGCGCCAACCGTGACCATTGATACGGTAGCCGGCGACAACGTGATCAACGGCAGCGAAGCGGCTGCGGGCGTGGCCATTTCCGGCACCACCACGGCTGAAGTCGGTCAGACGGTCACCGTGACGCTGGGCGGAAACAGCTACACCGCACAGGTTCAGCAGGGCGGCGTCTGGAGCGTGAACGTGCCGGGCACAGACCTTTCCGCACTGGCGGATAACGGTTACACCGTGCAGGCCAGCGTGAGTGACGCCGCGGGTAATCCGGGCAGCGCGGGGAAAGCGATTACGCTTGATACCACGCCGCCGACCGTCAGCTTTAACGTTGTGGCGGGCGATGACGTCATCAACAGCGTGGAGCACGGGCAGGCGCAGATCGTCAGCGGCACCGCAACCGGCGCCAGCGTCGGCGATAAGGTGGTCATCACCATCGGTTCGAACCAGTACACCACCACCGTTGACGCCAGCGGCAAATGGAGCGTGGGTGTTCCGGCCAGCGTGATTTCCGCGCTGACCGACGGCACCTTAACCCTTAGCGCGACTATCACCGACAGCGCAGGCAATAGCAGCACTCAGACTCATGACGTGGTGGTAAATACCGCATCGGTCGCGCTGACCGTCAACACCCTCAGCGGTGATGACGTGATCAATGCGGCAGAAGCGGGCGCGTCGCTGGTCATCAACGGCTCCAGCGCGCAGTTCGCCAGCGGTACGCAGGTCACTATCACCCTGAATGGTAAGAGCTATACGGCCACTATCCAGAGCGATGGCTCCTGGACAACCACCGTACCGGCCGCCGACGTGGGCACCCTGGCCGACGGCGCGAGCTACCAGGTTTCTGTTTCGGCGCAGGACAGCGCCGGGAACAGCGCCTCGGCGACGCACACCATCAGCGTGGATACCACTGCGCCGGTGGTGAGCATTGGGAAGCTGTCGGTTGACGACATGCTGAACGCCGCGGAAGCGCAGCAGCCGCTGACCGTGCACGGATCTTCCAGCGCGGAGGCGGGTCAGACCGTTACCGTGACGCTGGGAGGAAAAACCTACACTGCGCTTGTCGGCAGCGACGGCACCTGGACGCTCGACGTGCCGGCAGCCGACCTGGCCGCCCTGAGCCAGGGCGCGCTGACGGTCACCGCTTCGGTCAACGATAAAGCCGGTAACAGCGGCCAGACGACGCATACCTTAACGGTCGATACCATCGCGCCAGCCGTCACCATTAGCACCGTGGCCGATGACGATATCGTCAACAACGCCGAGCAGCTGGCGGGGCAGACCATCAGCGGGACCACCACCGCGGAACAGGGCCAGACGGTGACCGTCTCCTTCAACGGCCACAGCTATCAGGCGACCGTCGGTGCGGACGGCTCCTGGTCGGTCTTCGTGCCGGGGCGTGATTTCCTTGGCCTGAGCGACGGGGATTACACCATTACGGCTACGGTGAGCGATAAGGCAGGTAACCCGGGCAGCGCAACGCACGACGTGACGCTTAACGGCGACGTGCCGACCATCGCCATTAACACCTTTGCGCAGGACGATATCGTAAATGCCGCCGAACATGGCACGCCACTGGTTATCAGCGGCACCACCGATGCGCCAGCGGGCCAGACGGTGACAATTACGCTTAACGGTAAAACCTACACGGCTACCGTTCAAAATGACGGCACCTGGAGCTATACGGTCGGCAGCGCAGACGTGACCGCGCTGGCGGACGGCGGTTCGTACGTGATTAACGCGCAGGTGAGCAACGCCATCGGCAACAGCGCCAGCGATAACCACACCGTAACCGTGGATCTCACCGCACCGTCGATGGGGATCAGCATTGATTCCCTGCAAAACGATACCGGCCTCAGCGCGAATGACTTCATCACCAACGACAGCCAGGTGGTGGTGAATGGTTCCCTGACCGCGCAGCTCGGCAATAACGAGAAGGCGCAGATCAGCCTTGACGGCGGCGTCACCTGGATCGACCTGACCGTCACCGGCACCACCTGGCGCTACACTGATGGCCGCACCCTGACGGACGGTACGTATCAGTACCAGGTACGCGTGATTGATAACGCGGGCAACGTTGGGGCAACGGACAGCCAGGACGTGGTAATCGATCTGACGAAGCCTGCGGCGGCGACCATTACCGTGGATTCCGTCTCGCAGGATACCGGCCTGTCCGACAGCGACTTCATTACCAGCGACAACCAGATCAGCCTGAAAGGTACGCTCGGCGCGGCCCTGAGCAGCGGCGACCACGCCCAGATCAGCCTGGACGGTGGCGCGACCTGGACTGACGTGAGCGTTAGCGGCCTGAGCTGGACGTATATTGATGGCCGTACGCTGACCGACGGGGATTACAACTACCAGCTGCGCGTGATTGACGAGGCGGGGAATATCAGCGCCACCACCAGCCAGGTGGTGACCATTGATACCGTCGCGCCGGACGCCAGCAAAACGATCGCTATCGACAGCATCAGCGACGATACCGGCCTGAGCAGCAGCGACTTTATCACTCGCGACACGTCCCTGACCCTGCACGGCTCACTCGGCGCGACGCTGGCCGACGGCGAATATGCCCAGATCAGCATCGACGGCGGCGTCACCTGGCAGAACGTGATCGTCACCGGCAACAGCTGGTACTACGTGGACGGCCGCACGCTGGGTAACCAGACCTATGACTACTACGTTCGCGTAGTGGATGCGGCGGGCAACGTGGGTGCCAGCGCTCATCAGCAGGTGACGGTCGATACGGTCGCGCCGGATGCGGCGATTACGGTGACCGTGGATAACATCACCGTCGATACCGGTTTCGATAACAATGACTTCCTGACCAGTTCGACCTCGTACACGCTCAACGGGACGCTCGGGGCCGAACTCGGGGCGGGTGAGTATGTGCAGGTGAGCATGGATGGCGGCACCACCTGGGTTTACGCCACGGTAAGCGGTACCCAGTGGCGCTATACCGACGCGCGCACCCTGGCCGACGGCGATTACCGCTATCAGGTGCGGGTTGTCGATCAGGCGGGCAACGTCGGGGCCACCACCACGCAGGACGTGACGGTGGATACCCAGGCGCCGCAGTACGGCATCACCATTGACAGCATCAGCGAAGATACCGGGCAGTCCGGAAGTGATTTCATCACCATGGACACCTCGCTGACGATCAACGGTTCGTTGGGCAGCGCGCTGGCCAGCGACGAGCGCGTACAGATTAGCCTCGACGGCGGCAATACCTGGATTGACGCTACCGTCACTAACCAGCGCTGGAGCTATACGGACACCCGCGATCTGGCGGACGGGGATTACAACTACCAGGTGCGGATCATCGACCAGGCGGGCAACGTCGGCTCAACCACTTCGCAGGTGGTAACGGTTGATACCACGCCGCCTGATACGGTGGGAACGGTGGTCAGCTATACCGACGGGGAAGGCGAACGTCAGGGCAGCTTCGGCGCTTCGGTGGCAACAGATGACAACTCTCCAGTGATTAACGGGACGCTTAACCGTGCGCCGGACAATGGCGAGATCGTGCAACTGTATCGTGACGGTGTGCTGCTGGGACAGGTGACGATGAACGGCGCCGCCAGCTGGTATTTCCAGGACAGTGGTCTGAATGACGGTAATCACGTCTATATGCTGCGTGTGACCGATCTGGCAGGTAACTTCACCGACTCAGATGATTTCGTGCTGAAAGTGGATACGAGTATCCCGACAACCACCGTGACCATTAACCCTCAGACGACGACAGATAGCACCCCGATTCTGAGTGGACTGGTATCGGCGGGACTGACCAACGGCGAGTACGTGGTTATCACCGTGAACGATAAAACCTACACCTCAGAGACTGGCGGTGCGGTCGTGGTCGATCCGGATAACAACACATGGTATTTGCAGCTCCCTGACGGCGATGCGCTGAGCGTGAAGAATTATGATGTTACGGCACAGGTGAAAAGCAGCGCCGGCAACGGTAATACCGCTGGGTTGACTACCGGTAGCCTGATTGTAGGGAGTGAAGAATCATTGACGCCGGCCTGGTCATTTACCGCCGCGAACTACTCCTATTCTGCCAGCTATATGCTGGATTCGGATGGGCTGTGGACGATTATGGCCAACCAGCAATTCGCATCCGCCAATACCAGTAGCCGTAACGCTTACACCGTTTCAGGCAATTTCTCAATGACGGGGAGTTACACAACCGGTACTTACGCGGATATCAACCGCGACGGGCTGGCTGACGTGCTGGCGGAAGGGACAAGTTACTCGTACATGGTGCAGCTGATTAACAATGGAGACGGTACATACACCTCCAGTACGCTGACCAATATGGGGGCTGCGGTGTGGTATGGCGCGGTGGTCGCCATTGACATCAAGGGCGATGGTTACACTGACTTTGTCATCGGCGATGCTGGCGGGCCTGATTCCAGCACCGTTATGCTCAATAACAACGGCACGCTGACGGGCAGTTCGAAGTCCGGTACGTACTCCAGTTTCGTATCGGGATCAACGGTAGGTAACTACAACAGTCTGATTGAAACGTCCGGTGTGGATTTGAACAACGACGGAAAAGTGGATATTGCCCAGCATACGACCAACGGGGGCAACAACTATGCCCTGTCGACCATGTTTAACCAGGGCAATGGCTCATTTACGTGGGGGCAAAACTTCACCAATACCATGTACAGCGGCTATGGTTCCGCCGCAGCGTCCAATGCCGTGAGTATGACCTGGGCCGACTTTAACGGTGATGGTTACATGGACCTGTATATGAGCATGTCCCGTACCTCCAGCGGAACCAGTCAGGGCGGGGTGTTAATGCTGAACGACGGTAGCGGCAACCTTCTGGCCGGCACCGCGGTTGGAACGGCGACCACGGATAAGTTTGTGGGTAACGTCAGCGTGGCGGTGGACTGGAACCTCGACGGTCACATGGACATCATCAAGCTGGCGAATAGCGGGCAGTCTTATCTTTACACCAATGATGGACTGGCAGGTACTGCAAGCTTTACTGCTTCGAAATTCAGTACCGCTACGTCAACTCAGGTATCCGGCGCGGCTCTGCTTGATTACGACTGGGATGGCGCACAGGATCTGCTCATTTTCCGTCAAAACGGTACGGTTTTACTGGAGCGGAATACCAATACGGTCGCACCAGGTACGGCCTTGCATCTGAAGATTGTCGACAGCGAAGGGATTAACGCCTTCTTTGGCAACACTGTCCAGCTGTACAACGCGGCAGGCCAGCTGGTCGCCAGTGAAATCATCAACGCCCAGTCCGGGATTGGCATTAACGATTCCTCGTCGCTCATCAGTTTTTACGGCCTGGATCCCAGCGAGACGTATCACGCGGTGCTGGTTCGTGCCGTTAACGGTGTTTCGAGTAACGTAACCTGGGACGGGCTGACGGCAGGAGACGGTAAAGAAAGTTACGCCCTGACGGCTGAAGCTGCTACGGGCGGTCACCAGGGCACCCTGACAGGTACCGGCTACAACGATACCTTTATCGCTGAAGCAGGGACGTATACCTACAACGGTTCCGGTGGCTGGACGACGACCTCTGAACACGACACGTGGAGCAGTACGGGCGGCATGGATGTCGTGGATTATCGCAACGCCACTTCCGGCGTCACCGTCGATTTAGGACGCTCTACGGCGCAGAGTACCGGATTCGATACCGCGACACTGGTGAATATTGAAGGCATCAACGGCTCCGACTATGACGACGTGATCACCGGCAACAGCGGTGATAACCAGTTCGAAGGCCGGGGCGGGAACGACACCTTCAACATCGGCAGCGGCGGTCACGATACGTTGCTCTATAAGCTGATCAACGCGTCTGACGCGACGGGCGGCAACGGCAGCGATGTGGTGAACGGCTTTACCGTCGGCACCTGGGAAGGGACGGCGGATACGGACCGTATCGACCTGCGCGACCTGCTTTCCGACAGCGGTTATACCGGCACCGGCTCGGCGAGCTACGTCAACGGCGTGGCGACGCTGGACAGCAGCGCGGGCAACATCGCCGACTACATCCGCGTGGTGCAGAACGGCAGCAACACCGAGATCCAGGTTGACCTGGACGGCACCGGCGGTCAGTTCTCGCCCACCACGCTGGTGACGCTGAACGGGGTGCAGACAGATCTGGCGACGCTGCTGGCGAACCACCAGCTGTTAATTGCGTAAAACACTGCCGCGGGGAGCGATCCTCGCGGCTTTTTGCGTTTCTTTACACGAATAGCCATAACCCTATATTTCAAAAGATTATTTTGCGGGCTCGTTTAGACAGTGTTCGATTTCTAATCATCCCGGAAAGGTATCATTTCAGTGCGAAATCATCGCCCTGAACAGGACGTAGCATTATGAAGACACATCCACAGTACGAACCCTGGTTGCAGGGCATGCTCATCATCGCGAAATATTATCGGCTGGATTTTTCGGCGGAGCATGTTCGGGTCACGATTAACCATGAAAGCCAGTCGCCACGCCAGTTGGTGCTGGAGGAGATGGCGCGCCAGCTTGGGCTGGGGATGCGGTGGGTGGCGGCGGAAGCCCTATCGCTCGATCCCTGGCGTTTACCGCTGCTGGCGGAGTTTACCGGCGGGCAAATTGCGGTCATCAACCGTATGGACAACGATGGGAACGTCAGCGTGCAGTTTAGCGGCGACGGCGGCCTGGAGACAACGCTGACGCGGGACGAGCTCGGTTCGCGGTTAAAGGGGCTGATGGTGCTGCGTCCCCTGGAGTCCACGCCGGATGCCCGCGTGGATGACTACATCAAACCGTATGAAAAAAACTGGTTCTGGCAACTGGCGCTGAAGGACTGGCGACGCTACGGCGACATTATGCTGGTGGCGCTGGTCGCCAACGTGCTGGCGCTTTCCGGCATGGTCTTCTCCATGCAGGTCTACGACAGGGTGGTACCGTCGCAGTCAGAAGCCACGCTGTGGGTGCTGTTCGGCGGCGTGATGATTGCCATCGTGTTCGAATTCATCATGCGCATGCTGCGCGTGCACATTTCCGACGTGGTGGGGAAGCGTGCCGATCTGCGCATCTCTGAACGCGTCTTTGCCCACGCGCTGCGGATTAAAAACGGCGCACGCTCGAAATCAACCGGATCGTTTATCGCGCAGATCCGCGAGCTGGAGTCGGTGCGCGAGCTGATCACCTCGACGACCATTGCGGCCCTCTCCGATCTGCCGTTCTTCCTGCTGTTCGTCTTCATTCTGTGGATGATTGGCGGTCCGCTGGTGCTGGTGGTCCTGCTCGCCGTGCCGCTTTTGCTTATTCCGGGCCTGCTGGTGCAGCGCCCGCTGGGGAAACTCTCCAGCGAAGGGATGCGTGAATCCGCCATTCGTAACGCCACGCTGGTGGAAGCGGTGCAGGGCATTGAAGACATCAAGCTGATGCGCGCCGAGCAGCGTTTCCAGAACCAGTGGAATAACACCAACGACGTCGCCGCCAGCGTCGGCATGAAGCAGCGCTGGTTGACGGGCCTGCTGCTCACCTGGACGCAGGAGGTGCAGTCCATTGTTTACGCGGTGGTGCTGCTGGTGGGCTGCTATCTGGTCATCAGCGGCGACATGACCACCGGTGCGCTGGTGGGCACCTCGATTCTGGCGTCCCGGACCATTGCGCCGCTGTCGCAAATTTCTGGCGTGCTTTCCCGCTGGCAGTCAGCAAAGGTGGCCCGCAAGGGACTGGATGACCTGATGCAGCGCCCGATTGACGATCCCCAGCACGGAAAGAAGGTGCATAAAGCCCACCTGCGCGGTGATTATCTGCTGGACGACGTGGGGTTTTATTACGACGAAGAAGAGAAGCTCACCGTGCTGAATATCAGCAAACTACGCATTCGCGCCGGGGAGCGCGTGGCGGTGCTCGGGCGGAATGGTTCGGGGAAAAGCACCTTGCTGCACCTCCTCGCGGGAATGCAGGAGCCGCAGCAGGGCAGCATTTTGCTGGACGATATTGCTCTCAATCATCTTGACCCGGCCGACGTGCGCCGCGATATGCAGTTGCTCAGCCAGCAGGCGCGGCTGTTCTTCGGCTCCGTACGCGACAACATCCTGATGGGTAATCCGCTGGCGACAGACGAGGAAATCCATCAGGCGCTGGTCAACAGCGGCGCGCTGGAGTTTGTGCGCAAGCAGAAAATGGGGCTAAACACCATCATCAACGAGGGCGGAACGGGGCTTTCCGGCGGGCAACGTCAGGCGCTGCTGCTGGCGCGCGCGCTGATCACCTCGCCGAATATTCTGCTACTGGATGAACCCACCGCCTGGCTGGATGAGGTCAGCGAGAAGCAGTTTATCCAGCATCTGCACCAGTGGCTCGGTAAGCGCCGGACGCTGGTGGTGGCGACGCATCGCCTGCCGATTCTGGACCTGGTTGACCGCATCATCGTCCTGGAAAACGGCAAAGTGGTGATGGATGGCCCTCGTGATGCCATTTTACGCCAGCACGGAATGGCCCCGCAGCAGGCGCCGCAGCGTACGGTTAAACTGAAAACGGAGGGCGTGGCATGAATGATTTCTCCCGCTTTAATAGCCGACTGAAGGAGCCCCGCCTGCCGCGTTCGTCGCTGGTGGCATGGTCGCTGTTTGCCCTGCTGGTGGTGTTTATTACCTGGGCCAGCCTGTTCCAGCTGGATGAGGTCACGACGGGCAGTGGCAAGGTGATCCCGTCCTCCCACGAGCAGGTGATCCAGTCCCTGGAAGGGGGGATTATTCACAGTCTGATGGTGCGCGAAGGCGACATCGTCGAGCGTGGTCAACAGCTTGCCCAACTGGACCGGACGAAAACCGAGTCCAGCGTGCTGGAGAGCGAGTCTCGATTAAACGCTGCAATGGCGACGGCCGCGCGTCTGAATGCTGAGGTGAACGACACTGGGCTGACATTCCCGGCAGAGCTGGATGACGACGTTGAGCTGGTCAAACAGGAAACGGCGCTTTATCAGTCACGTCGCGAAAGCCTTGAAAAAGGGCTGGCGGGTTTACGCCAGGGAGCGGATCTCGTGCAGCGTGAACTGGCATTAACGCGCCCGCTGGTGACGCAGGGGGCGGCCAGTAAGGTCGAAGTCTTACGCCTTGAACGCCAAAAAAATGAGCTGGAGAGCAAAATCACCGAGATGAAAAACCAGTACTACGTTCGCGCCCGCGAAGAACTGGCGAAAGCGAACGCAGAAATAGAGGCGCAGCGTTCGGTCATGAAAGGACGCGAAGATTCACTCACCCGCTTAACGTTTAATGCGCCGGTGCGTGGCATCGTGAAGGATATTGACGTGACGACGGTGGGCGGGGTGATCCCGCCGAACGGCAAACTGATGAGCCTGGTACCGCTTGATGACCAGATGGTGATAGAAGCGAAAATCTCGCCGCGCGATGTCGCGTTTATCCATCCCGGGCAAAAAGCGCTGGTGAAAATCACCGCCTATGATTACTCGATCTACGGCGGGCTGGAAGGGGAGGTGACGATGATTTCCCCGGATACCCTTCAGGACGAGGTGAAACGGGATGTTTATTATTATCGCGTTTATATTCGTACAGACAGTAACCATCTGACCAACAGGCAGGGCAAGGCGTTCCCGGTGTTCCCGGGCATGATAGCCACAGTTGATATCAAAACCGGCAGTAAATCCGTCATTGATTATCTGCTGAAACCGTTGAATAAGGCAAAAGAGGCGCTGCGCGAGCGGTAAAAAAGGCGTTCAGCAAACCGAACGCCCGTCAGATCAGAGTGTAGGCGTCATGTTGACAGCATGGCGTCGTTCTTTTGGTACCACATTGATGTAATGTGTGACATACGCAAAATATAATCCGGCATAATTTTCGACAAGCTCGATAAAGGCCGGATAAATTGACATCCGGCCATCGCCGCGATCTTTAAGATAACCTGCCTCCTGCGCCGATTTGATAATGCGGTTGACGTGAATACGCGAGACGAAAAATTCTTTTGCCAGCGTGCTGGCTGAATACGCTATTATGGCACCGTGTGCTGTTTTGTTTTTAATGGCCTGCAAATAGAGATAGAGCATAATCATTCGTCCACCATCCTTATCAATAAATAAACCCACCTCCGGAAGCACTTTCCTGAATGTTAATCCGCGGAAAAGGTACTCTGCGGCGCGCCGGAAAAAGTTGTGCCTCAGAATGTCATTGTCCAGAAGGTTAACATTAATGTCGAATGCCGGATAAAGAATGCTGACAGGCGTAAACGCCCCGGACATATAGCGTTTAAGCTCATCGAGTCCTTTTTCCGTCGGCGCAATTTTTGTTTTTCGGCGATCTTCACTACAGCGCCAGGTCTTAATTCGCCCGGTAGTTTTAAGTATGGTAATGATCGCGATAACACTGTTAGGGCTGGCGATATTATAACGGGTGCATAGCGCCTTAATCTCTGAAACTGACTCAGCCTGATTGCCAAAAACAAAACAACACATGGACAGTATTATGTTGAAGCGTGATTCCTGAAGCATCGTTTTGTAGAACAAGGGTTGTTTTTTATAAATGGCATCATTAATTCTGTAGTGTTCTGTTATAGCTTCACCAAATCGCGGGTTGTTTTTAATGACATCCCTTCGATGTAGCAAAGCCCTGGATGAGATGTGATTATCCATAGCATTTTCTCTTTTTGTCTGGGCCGATAAGATGAAGTGTCCGGTCTTCTTTTTCGGAATTTTCATTATACCTCGAGAAATGCATATTTACTGTCGTTATATGAAAAGAAAGTAATATTTATGCTGCATATGGATGAGTCGGTTGATTAACGCAAAAATGTTCCTGTGCATAACATTGATAACGGTTTATTAACCAAACAGGGTGCGGTAAAATTATTCAATGCGACAAAGAGTATTGGCTTTAATTACAGATGGGAATACTATTTGCATTCTCAGGAGCAGGTTATGTCTCAAAATTTACCTTTTATACAAGGTACGTGCTACAAGCAACGGTTTGTTATTTCAGCCTGCGGTTTCACCTTCGAGGGGTATAGCCTGCTTCTGAAGTCACGTGGCGTAAACGCCACGCGGCTCCATTTTGAAGAGGATGAAGTTTGCTCAGGTGATGTTCATAAAATGATGCAAAATCAACCACCTGAAGTTGCTGTTTTTCTTGGTCGCGACGTCGCTGCCTTTCTTGAAAGCCTGAAGCAGTTGGTATCGGTGCTGAATGCGCTGCCGGTTATTTGTAGCGTGACGCTTTATGGCGCAATACCAGAGAGATGGCTTTATGCCACGTTGTGTAGTCTCGTTAATAATACCAAATCGTTATCGATGATCAGGATAGCGAATATTTCAGACGTAATGGACTGTGCAGACAACATTTATGACGTGCATACCGATTCGTCACGCATATTGCGTGATGGACCCGAGAAAGAAGGTAAAGAAAGTCTGAATGGTTTAACAAAGCGCGAATTAACCGTATTGCTGAATTTTTATCGGGGTATTTCGATAAAAGAGCAGTCTGCGAGGTTAGGGTTGTCAGATAAAACCATTTATACCCATAGAAAAGTGGGGTTGGATAAATTATATCTTATCAGGGTGTGGTTTAGCGATGCACGTGTGTTCAGAGATGAAGTCTGTGCAGTAAAAAATAATCCGCAGGGGTTTTCGGATGCGGAAATTGATATTTTGCAGGCGTTACATAAGCGGGAAATCTTTGCGGCTTATCAAATTATTACCGATGGCGATAAAAAAGGAGTAGGCTTTGAAATTCTGCTGCGCTGGCATAAAAACGGTCAGGTTCTGAAGGCTGCCCAATTTCTGGGTGGGGTGAAAAATGGCGAAATATGGCTCAAGCTGACGGCGTTAGTCATCCACGCGGCCGTGTCAGGTATCAACAGATACAATGGGAAATATTATTTTTCGGTTAATATTCCGCCTCCACTGGCTACCGGGAACGCGCTGCCGGGAATGGCGAAAAAAGCCGTTGAGATGTTACTGAAGCCGCAGTGGGCCGGGAAACTTGTCTTTGAATTAGCTGAAGCGATTGATGTGACAAAGGATCCAAATATTCCTGTCACTCTTCAGCGTTTACGCGCCGAGGGGTGTCGGCTGTTTCTGGATGATTGCTTTTCCAGAGATTACGCTATGTTACCCATCCGACAGATTAATGTTGATGGATTGAAGCTTGACCGCGATATAGTTGAGCACTTTGTTGCTAACGACAATGACTATAGCATTATTAAAGCGATACAGATATACAGCGACATGACGGGAAGGGAATGCGTTGCGGAAGGCGTCGATAGCGAAGAAAAATTTGAAAAACTTGTCGCGTTAGGTGTTAAACGCTTTCAGGGATATTATCTTTCCCGGGCGGTTAAAGAAGAAGAGCTTGATCGAATGGTACGGCTATTTAGTTAATGGGTTCACTATGCTGGCGGTACGACAGAGAAACTTTTCTACCACCAGCAAAAACAGTCACTCACCAGCGCAATAATCTGTTATCAGATATCATCGCGCGTAAAACCGACAACAATTTCAAGCGTATTTCGAATGACATCGCAGGCTTCGGGCTCCTCGGTAATTTCGAGGGCGTGAATCAGTTGCAGGATAATCTCTTTATTAGAGAGATTGTCACCGGTCAGCATAATACAGCGTATTGCCGAGCCCAACACTTCAACCTCACCACTGAGATGTTTTCCTGCATTAAGAAAATGTTCCGCCAGTCCTTTATCGTGCAAGGCTTCAAAATTATACGTCTGCTGCATAATCGCTTTACTCATGGTGGTCACCGTTTCGGTTAAAATTAGTGTTTCTTGTCTGGGGTCAAAAGCGTGTTGTGAGTAAAGAGAGATCGCATGCGACCCATGTCATAATTGCCCATCACTCTTCCCCGGTCGTGCGAGACGCCGGTTACACGCTGGCGCACTTCATCTTCAGCGGCAATCAATGCATTTTTACGTTCATCATTTGATTCAACGTTAGCCATCGCCCGCAGGCGATTAGCAAGAGACACAAAGGTAATAGGTCCGTTCTCTTTCAGTATGGATAATACGGCCTCACCGATAAGGTCATCCTTAAGTCGTTCAAATTTAGTTCTATGCATACCTTCAATCTCACTCTGCTACACGCGGCAGGCTGTAGCATGGGGTTAGTCATCGCATTCAGAAGCTCTATTCTCACTCAGCATGACTAACTTAGTAAGTTAAAAAACAGTGTTCAGGTTAACGCTCGAAGAAGAGGGCTATCAAACCGTTGTAGTGCGCTTTCTCAACGTCAGACGTGGATTCTTCAATTCTGCGCAACAGCTTTGTACAAATTGTCATTCTGCTCAGTTGTACATTTTCTTTGATGATCTCACTGACGATGGCACCAAGGGTTTCCTGCTGTGTTGGGACGTTATCCTTGTTAAAATACAAGGTTATAGCGCTTTCTGCTGTAGAGGGAGCATGGTTGCGACGCATAATTTTCCACCGTTAACAAACAATTTTGTAACATCACTGGCATCGAATTTATACTATATGGTCAAATCTGTACATCAAAATTGTACAACTTTTTCGTATGGATTGAGCTTTTATCAGGAGAACTATCAAAATTAGGGGGGGGAAGAGAAGGAAAGAGGGGGAAAAGAAAAGGCCCCGGAGGGCCTGAAATTATTTACGTCCCAGCAGAAGTCCCAGAACGATACCTACCGCACCCGCAGCGATTAAGCCCGTTAACGGGTTATTTCTGACGGCTTCAGTAACATCCGAGACGGCATCACTGGCCTGGGCAGCATATTTTTTCGCTGCACCTTTCACCTGGTGTTTAGGGGAGTCAACGAATTCACCAAACTGCTGCTGCGCAGAGCCGGATAATTCATCAAGTTTGTTTTTGGCTTTATCGCCAGCGTATTGTGCATTTTTATCAGTGTCGAAATCAGACATTCCAGCCTCCTTTTGTTGATAGTCTAAGGATAGACGCTGATTTCAGGCGTGAGCGAGAATTCGCTGAAATCGACGCCTGATTGCCCCTTTTTAGGATATGTCTTTCTTACATGACAACACTAACGTCCTTAGGATGTTGTTGATCACTATTTCCCTCGCCGTCTCTCTACGCAGTGCGAAGAGATTATTTTTGTCGTGCGCGAGCGGGAAAGGTAACGTAATAACCAAGGGATGCGGCCAGGCACAGCATATAACCGAACGATTCCGAACCTTCCTCCACGGCGTTTTTCACGACACGCATATAGCCATGCTCCAGGATGGCGTGCCACAGCACCTGCATTCCAAAGAGGCGGGAGAAGACCAGTACAGCCAGCAGGCCGCTCAACAGAATACCGTACCAGGGGGATTGGGTATATTTTGCCAGCTGTTCCAGGGTAGCACGAAAATGCATAACGGGGCGAATTAACGCCAGCACAGCGGTAATCAGCGCGAACCACACCCAACTCCCATGAGAAATGAGATCAAAAAGCGCGTCCAGCTCACGAATTAACATTGTCAGGAAAAATCCGCCCACCAGAATATTACAGTAACGCATGGATTCGTACATTTTCGCCAGACGAAAATGGAGAAAGACAATACTCGCTAATACCGTTTCCTGCATAATTTCGGTCAGTGATAATTCCGGAATATCATGGCCGACAAACCGCATATCAACCCAAAGACACAGTACAATAAGTGCGCAAGCGGCCGCCGCGCCAACGAAGAATAAAAAGCTCTTTAGTACAATCATTAACACCACCATTTTGTTTGTAGCGGGTATGTTAGGTGACGAGAATGTTATTTCTGTTCACAATGTGCCATATAAGTGCGGATTTTTAACATTTTGAGCTAAATAGGGTTGGTCGAGGTGGGGGTAAACCCTAAATATGGTTGCACCATCTCTGAGAGAGACGTTAAGGGTAAACCCCAACCGCTCGTTAAACAGCTGTAGCTGCTCAACATAGAACTCGTTGAAGCAGGTCGAATATACCAGATACAGCATTTCCGCTTCTCCACACCCGAGCTGGCAGGCGAAGAAAGAGTGGCTAAGTCAGCAGCTGGTTACCAGCACGTGTATAAGTGCTAAATGCCGCAAGGCCAATAACACCGCGGCCGCAGTTGTACAGACAGGCTATAGTGATCTCCTTTGCCTGCTCAATACGGATCTTAACTTGAGTTTAAAACTGGCCGCAATTTTTAGGTATGGCCATCTGGTTTTGAATTCATTGATAGCTACTTCATACAATGTAGAAATACACTGCGGGTATTATAATTACTATTATTAGCAATAAAATATTTGTTGTTTTTTTACTGACGTTTGATGGCAGGCCATTTTTACTAACATACAATATCGCTTCAAAAAGAAACCAGTACATAGAAATACAAACAATGAAAAATAAAGGCATTATTGTTTTTGATATACCTTCAGAGAAGGATAATATTAAGGTTAACCCTGTCATCATGCCGACCATCGTAGAAGCATATGCTTTCCCTACTTTGATAACAGGGAAAATAATGAGTGTATATATGAGTTTATTATATTTTTTCTTGACATTTATGCTGCCGACAAATCGAAGTGTCAGAGACGTAATAGACGTTGCTATTACAAGCATTGCTGCAAGAGAATGAGGGGCCATATGTTCTTCAATGATAGTTTCTATCTCCTGAGTATATTTATCACTAAGGAAATTGAAAGGTATCAATACAACCAGACTAAGAAGAAAGAAAAATAAACTATCTTTGCATAATGCATTTATACTTCGTCTTAAGAAAATGCTCATTAAAAGCCCTTAATAAAAGTTTTCATTCATAAAAAGCATTTGACATTTAAAAATGTTAACTATCGCCTATTAGTCTATTCCTCATTGTATTCTTAAGAAACCTACAGTCTTTGGTGGGGACGGGAATTTGCGTGAATGCAGAAACCTTCAAAAATGCGGATACGACGGTATTTATTACAACTATGTTTTTACAGAATGTGTCATAGCTTAGTTCAGATGTTCGAGTTAAGAAAAGAAACACACTATAAATTACATGATACCTGATACCCTCATAAAACTTAATGTTTACATTAACTTCCCATGAAGGATACAATACCCCCCTATAGTATCAGGAGGGCGTATGCCGCATTCACCCGAAGATAAAAAACGTATTCTGACCCGCGTCCGCCGCATTCGGGGCCAGGTTGATGCCCTTGAACGCGCCCTGGAATCGGGCGATCCCTGTCTCGCCATTTTGCAGCAAATCGCCGCCGTGCGCGGCGCTGCCAATGGCCTGATGGGGGAAATGGTTGAAATTCACCTCAAAGATGAGCTGGTGACGGGGGAGACCACCCCGGATCAGCGGGCTGTGCGGATGGCGGAAGTCGGCCATTTACTGCGCTCTTATCTAAAATAAATCCACACACCTCACAACAAGGGAAAGACATCATGAAATCTCGCGCAGCTGTCGCGTTCGGCCCAGGCCAGCCGCTGAAAATCGTTGAAATTGATGTTGCTCCGCCGAAGAAAGGCGAAGTGCTGATCAAAATTACCCACACCGGCGTTTGCCATACCGATGCGTTTACCCTGTCCGGTGACGATCCGGAAGGCGTATTCCCGGCGGTGCTCGGCCACGAAGGGGGCGGTGTGGTGGTGGAAGTGGGTGAAGGCGTCACCAGCCTGAAGCCCGGCGACCATGTGATCCCGCTCTACACCGCAGAGTGCGGTGAGTGTAAGTTCTGCAAATCCGGCAAAACTAACCTCTGCCAGGCCGTGCGCGCCACGCAGGGTAAAGGTCTTATGCCGGACGGCACCACCCGTTTCTCCTATAACGGCGAGCCCATTTATCACTACATGGGGACCAGCACCTTTAGCGAATACACGGTGTGCGCCGAGATCTCACTGGCGAAAGTGAATCCGCAGGCCCCGCTGGATAAAGTCTGTCTGCTCGGCTGCGGTGTCACCACCGGTATCGGCGCGGTGCATAACACGGCGAAAGTGAAAGAGGGTGACACCGTGGCGGTGTTCGGCCTCGGCGGGATCGGTCTGGCAGTCATCCAGGGCGCGGTACAGGCGAAAGCTGGCCGCATCATTGCTGTGGATACCAACCCGGAAAAATTTAAGCTCGCAGGTGAGATGGGCGCGACCGATTTCATCAACCCGAAAGACTACGACAAACCGGTTCAGGAGGTGATCGTTGAGCTGACCGACGGCGGCGTGGACTTCAGCTTCGAATGTATCGGCAACGTCGATGTGATGCGCTCAGCGCTTGAGTGCTGCCACAAAGGCTGGGGCGAGAGCATCATTATCGGTGTGGCCGGCGCGGGTCAGGAGATCAAAACCCGTCCCTTCCAGCTGGTGACAGGGCGCGTATGGCGCGGGTCGGCATTTGGCGGCGTGAAAGGCCGTACCCAGCTGCCGGGCATGGTTGAAGATGCGATGGTCGGTAAAATTCAGCTCGACCCGTTCATTACGCACCGCCTGCCGCTGGAGCAGATCAACGAAGCCTTCGATCTGATGCACGAAGGAAAATCTATTCGTACCGTTATCCATTTCGGCGACAACTGATTATTCTGCCAGCGGTTTTTTCCGCTGGCATTTCTTCCCTGATCTTTTCTAAAGTGTGACCTGTCTGGCGCTTTTAACCGTAATCTAATTCTACGCCGTGCCGATGACTCTTTTACAGGCGTGTTTTTACGCATCTTACCTATAAGAGAGTCGACGGTCATGGACAACACAACATCGATGCAGGCGCAGCATAAGCTGAGTTTCTTGCACCACATCCGGCTGGTTCCGCTGTTTTCCTCCATTCTCGGTGGCATTATTCTCCTGTTTGCATTGAGCTCGGGTCTGGCAGGCTATTTCCTGCTCCAGGCCGATAACGATCAGCAGGATGTTACGGCAGAAATCCAGGTGCGCACCGGGCTGTCAAACAGTTCCAACCATTTACGCACCGCCCGTATCAACATGATCCACGCGGGGGCGGCGAGCCGTATCGCGGAGATGGAGGCGATGAAACAAAACATCGCTGAGGCTGAGACCCGCATCAGGCAGTCGCAGGATGGATTTGCCGCCTATATGAAGCGCACTATTCGCACACCGGCTGATGAAGCGCTGGACGGCGATCTGAAAGCCCGCTATGACGCCTACATCGCCGGTATGCAGCCGATGCTGAAATATGCCAAAAACGGCATGTTTGAAGCCATTATTAACCACGAAAATGAGACCGCGCGTCCGCTGGACGATGCCTATAACGCGGTGCTGCTGAAGGCGATAAAAATCCGCACCGAACGCGCCAACGCGCTGACGGCGCAGGCTCACACCCGCACCCGGCTAGGGCTGATGTTTATGTTCGGCGCGTTTGGCCTGGCGCTGGCGCTGGCGGTGATCACTTTTGTGGTGCTGCGCCGTACGGTGATAAACCCGCTCCAGCGAGCCGCTACGCGTATCGAAAATATCGCGAAAGGCGATTTGACCATGCCGGACGAACCGACCGGGCGCAGTGAAATTGGCCGCCTTACGCGCGATCTGCAAACGATGCAGCACGCGCTGGTGACCACCGTAGGCACCGTGCGGCAAGGGGCGGAGGAGATCTACCGGGGAACCAGCGAGATCTCCGCGGGTAACACCGATCTCTCTTCCCGTACTGAGCAGCAGGCGGCGGCGATTGAACAGACGGCGGCCAGCATGGAGCAGCTCACCGCGACGGTGAAACAGAACGCCGATAACGCGCATCATGCAAGTAAACTGGCAGAAGATGCCTCCGGGAAGGCCAGCCGCGGGGGGCAGATGGTCTCCGGCGTGGTGAAAACCATGGGTAATATTTCCACTAGCTCGAAGAAGATCTCTGAAATTACCGCCGTGATTAACAGCATCGCGTTCCAGACCAATATTCTGGCGCTCAACGCGGCGGTCGAGGCGGCGCGTGCGGGTGAACAGGGACGCGGCTTTGCGGTCGTGGCGAGTGAAGTTCGCACCCTGGCAAGCCGCAGCGCAAACGCGGCGAAAGAGATTGAAAGCCTGATTAATGAATCGGTGTCGCTTATCGATCAGGGTTCCGGGGAGGTGGTTGCAGCGGGCAATACCATGAATGAAATCGTCGAGGCGGTTAAACGCGTCACCGATATCATGCTGGAGATTGCAGCGGCGTCCGATGAGCAGAGCCGCGGCATCGTTCAGGTGAGCCAGGCGATTTCCGAGATGGATAAGGTGACGCAGCAGAATGCCTCGCTGGTGGAAGAAGCTTCTGCGGCAGCGGCTTCGCTGGAGGAGCAGGGCGCACGTCTGACGGAAGCCGTTGGCGCGTTTCGTCTCAACGGGGCGCGTGCAGGACGGGCTCCAGCCGCTGCAAACGCAGCGAAACCCGCGCCTTTAACCCCGGCGGCGGTCGTCTCAGGTGATAACTGGGAAACGTTCTGAGTAAGACAGACCCGCCCTCGCGGCGGGTTCTGCGTTTATGGTCAGAGAGGCATTGATTTACGAATGGCGCTTAACAGCGTTTGGGCACCTTCAGAGAGCGGGGCATCTACCCGCGTCAGGATCCCAATCGGTTCTCCCGCGCCGGGCGATGTTACCGGCAGCGCCGTAAGCACGCCGCGTCGCAGATCGTCCTTCACCGCGCCGGACGGCACAAACCATACGTAGTCATAATCCACCGTAAGCTGGCGCGACAGCGACGCCGAGAGCGTTTCAATACACCCGGAAGGCAGCGTGCAGCCCTGCATTTGCAGCAACGCTTCCGCATTCTGACGCGGAACGGTTCCTTTTGGTGAGACCACCACCGGCCACTCCATCACACGGCTCAGGGTCACGGTGTCCTGCAACAGGGGATGATTCGGACGCACGACCAGCTTCAGCGATTCCAGGAACAGCAGCTCGTAGTTCAGGCCGCTCATCAGTTCCGGATCGGACATCCGCCCAATGCCCAGATCCAGCTCGCCTGACTTCAGGCCCGCCAGCAGCATGGTGTTATTCATGGTCGCGACCTGAAGCGTGGCGTGCTTTTGCTGACGGTGGAACTGGCCGATCGCCGCAGGCAGTATGCCCAGCGCCGCCGTTGGCAGCGCGCCCACGCGCACGATGTCGCTGGCCGGCTCCTCTTTACGGTTTAACGCCTGACCGGCGGTATTGAGGGCATCGAGAACTTTAACGGCATGCGTCAGGAACTGTTCGCCCACGAGCGTAAGCTGAGCCCCCAGACGGCCGCGATCGAACAGGCGGGTTCCGGTAAGCTGTTCCAGTTCGTTCAGCGTTTTGGAGAGTGCAGGCTGACTGAGGTTAAGGGTTTCAGCCGCTCGCCCCAGCGTTCCCTGTTGAGCGACGGCCACAAAAGTATGCAAATGGCGCAAGCGTATGCGCTGACTGAACAGACCATTTTTTTCCATAGGCGATGTTAAAAACAGAGCGACGCGGGTGACAAGTTAAGATGTTTGAATTTGATAACCTGATAGCAAAATATTTTTAACATTTGATCTGTTTGAGTTACAACCGTTTTTCGAAAATGCCCACGCTTTGACCACTCGTCTGCCTGGATCACAATTCGTAAATTCTTCCCAACGAAAGGAACGGGCTTCTCTACACTCCAGGTAGTATTCACTGGAGGCATGACATCATGGCGAACACCATCACGGCTGATGATATTCGGGAACACTTTTCGCAGGCTATGTCGGCGATGTACCAGCAGGAAGTTCCGCAGTACGGCACCTTGCTGGAACTGGTGGCGGACGTTAACCTGGCGGTTCTGGAAAATAACCCACTTTTACATGAACAACTGGCGAACGCAGACGAACTGGCGCGCCTGAATGTTGAACGTCACGGTGCGATCCGCGTTGGCACCGCGCAGGAGCTTTCCACCCTGCGCCGGATCTTCGCCATTATGGGCATGTACCCGGTCAGCTACTACGATCTCTCCCAGGCGGGCGTGCCCGTCCACTCGACGGCGTTTCGTCCGACAGACGATGCGGCGCTCTGCCGTAATCCGTTTCGCATTTTTACCTCGCTGCTGCGCCTGGAGCTGATTGAAAACGTTGCGCTGCGCGAAAGGGCGGCGGAGATCCTCTCCCGGCGCAACATCTTTACGCCGCGCTGTCTGGAACTGATCGACCTGCATGATGCGCAGGGACACTTTACCGAGGCACAGGCGCGCGAATTTGTGCAGGAAGCCTTAGAAACCTTCCGCTGGCATCGCCATGCGACGGTCGATCAGGAAACCTATCTGGCGCTGAGCAACGAACATCGCCTGATTGCCGACGTGGTCTGTTTCCCGGGGTGCCACATCAACCATCTCACGCCGCGCACGCTGGATATCGACCGGGTGCAGGAGCTAATGCCGAAGTACGGCATCGAGCCGAAAATCCTGATTGAAGGCCCGCCGCGCCGCGAGGTGCCGATCCTCCTGCGTCAGACCAGCTTTAAGGCGCTGGAGGAGCCGGTGCTGTTCGCGGGGGAACACAAGGGCACCCATACCGCGCGTTTCGGTGAGATTGAGCAGCGCGGCGTGGCGCTTACGCCGAAAGGGCGCGAGCTGTACGACAGCCTGTTAAACCAGGCCGGGACCGGCAAAGACAACCTGACCCACCAGCTTCACCTGCGCGAGATCTTCAGCGCCTTCCCGGACAGTGAAATGTTCCTGCGCCGTCAGGGGCTGGCTTATTTCCGCTACCGTCTGACCCCGACAGGTGAGGCGCATCGCCACGCTTTTCGTCCCGGCGACGATCCGCAGCCGCTGATCGAGCGCGGCTGGGTTGTGGCACAGCCCATCACCTACGAGGATTTTCTGCCCGTCAGCGCGGCGGGGATCTTCCAGTCGAATCTTGGCAATGAAACGCAGGCGCGCAGCCACGGCAATGCCAGCCGCAATGCCTTCGAAGCCGCGCTCGGCTGTGCGGTGTACGACGAGTTTTCGCTTTACGAGGAGGCGGAAGCGCGCAGCAAACAGCGTTGCGGTTTGCTCTGAAACCGTTACTCTGCGAGGGTGTGATGGAAAAAGAAGGTTGGTATGGAAAATCCCTCCGCCCCTGTGGTTGAAACGCGCCAGGGCGCACTGATTGGTTTTACTGAAGGCGATACCCATGTGTGGTGTGGCATTCCCTATGCGGCACCCCCTGTTGGCCCGTGGCGCTGGCGCTCCCCGCGTCCCCCTGCACGCTGGGATGGCGTGCGTCCGGCGACGGCGTTCTCCGCCTCCAGCTGGCAGAGCAGCGAAAGCTGCCAGGAGCTGGGCGGCGGCGACCCCGGCCAGTTCTCTGAAGACTGCCTGTATCTTAACGTCTGGTCGCCAGTGGCTCGCGCCGCTCCGCTTCCGGTGATGGTCTGGCTGCACGGCGGAGGATTTACCCTCGGCGCTGGCGGGCTGCCTCCGTATAACGGCAGGGCGCTGGCGAAGCGTGGCACGGTGGTGGTGACGATCAATTACCGTCTCGGCCACCTCGGCTTTTTTGCCCATCCGGCGCTGGAGGGGGAGGAAGAGCGCGTGGTGCATAACTTTGCACTGCTCGATCAGATCCAGGCCCTGGAATGGGTGCGCGATAACATTGCCGCGTTCGGCGGCGATCCTGAGAACATCACCGTATTTGGCGAGTCGGCCGGTGCGCGCAGCGTGCTGTCGCTGATGGCTTCCCCGCTTGCGGGAGGACTGTTCCATAAAGCCATTGTGCAAAGCGGGTACACGCTGCCCGACACCCCGCGCGAGCAGGCCATGCATAAAGGCGAAGCGATTGCCGCCCATTTCGGCCTGCACAATGCTACCGCGGAACAGCTTCGCGCGATCCCGCCTGAGGCGTTCTGGCCGCTGACCTCGCCGCTGAATATCGCCCCTGCGCCCATCGTGGGGGATTGCGTTTTGCCTGAGGCCATGCTCGACGTCTTTTTCGCGGCCCGTCAGCATCCTGTACCGGTGATGATTGGGTCAAACAGCGACGAAGCCAGCGTGATGTCGGTATTCGGGGTCGATCTGGCCGGCCAGATCCAGAAGCTTCGCCGTGAGCGGCGCTTTGGCCTGAGGCTAATTAAGCTGCTTTATCCTGGCGTGAAGGGCGATGAGGAACTTGGCAGGCAGGTATGCCGCGACATGGCCTTTACCACCATGGGATACGTGGTAATGCAGGCCCAGCAGCGGGCGGGCGGCATGTGCTGGCGATACTGGTTTGATTATGTGGCCGAAGCGGAGCACGCGACGTACATCAACGGCGCCTGGCACGGCAACGAAGTGCCCTACGTCTTCGATACCCTTGGACAGGTGGAACCTTCGCGGCAGTATGTGAATGAACGCGATCTGGCCTTTGCCGCTCAGGTGGCGGACTACTGGGTGAGCTTCGCCCGGGATGCGGGGGCACGCGATAGCCTGGCAGGGCCCACGCGCTGGCCCGCCTGCCGGAAAGGGCGGGACGTGCTGTTACGTATTGGTGTGAATAAACATGCAGGTTTTCGGCTTGAAAACCGCTTCATGCGTGCCCGTATGAGCCTCTTCAAACGGGTGATGAAACACCACGTCAGCCTCGACTGAGCAGACAGGCGCGAAACGCATCCAGCCCGTTTTCAGGGCCGGGTGCGTCGCGTAATACCAGCCGGTAGCTCGCCCCCGTTTTTATGCTCGTGTCAAAAGGGCGCATCAGCCGTCCGGCGCGCACGTCCTCCTCCACCAGCGTTTCATCCGCGATGGCGATGCCCAGTCCCTGAATGGCGGCGGTAATGGCGAGATCCATGGTTTCGAAGTGTTGATTTTTGAGCATAGCTGGCGGCGGACCCGGCTGTTTCGCCAGCCACAGCGTCCAGTCCGTTTTGTCCCGCGTGGGGTGAAGGAAGGTGAGTGCTTCCAGCGCAGAGCCGTCCCGTAGCGGGCTCATCACCGGGGTTAAGGCCTCTTCGAACAGCAGATCGCCGGCGCTCATGTGCGTCCCAAACACAATCGCCGCGTCACAGGATTCGGTTTTGAAATTGACGTTATGATCGGTGGTGGTGGTCAGCGCAATCTGGAGTTCCGGCTGTTCGCGCTCCACCTGTAGCAGACGCGGCACCAGCCAGCGCATCGCGCAGGTCGGCGCTTTCAGCCGAATTACGGTCTGGTGCGTTCGCGCCTGTTCAGCAACGTTCAGCAGGTGCTCAAAGGCAGATTGCAGCTCCGGCAGCAGGGCGCTTCCCTGTGAGGAGAGACGCAGGCCGCGCGCATGGCGCTCGAACAGCGGGAAGCCGAACCAGCTTTCCAGCGAGGCGATTTTACGGCTTACCGCCCCCTGCGTCAGACAAAGCTCCTTCGCGGCATGGGTAAGATTCAGGTGACGCGCGGTCACGATAAACGTCTCTACGGCATTAAGCGGAAATGAACGACGCGACATATCTCACCTTAGCTATGCATTTTTGTCATGGCTATTATGACAACAATTCGATTGTCCCGACAATGAAGTTGTTGTTTGAATAGTTATGCATTCACCACGAGAAGGGACAGAGGATGACTTTGAAAACGCCGGTGCAGACACGATCCAAATTGCCCGATGTGGGAACCACCATTTTTACCGTTATCGGCCAGCTTTCAGCCCGGCATAACGCCATCAACCTTTCTCAGGGTGCGCCGAATTTTTCCTGCGACCCAAAACTTATCTCCGGCGTGACCCGCGCCATGGAGGCAGGGTATAACCAGTACGCCTCCATGACCGGTCTGCAACCGCTCAGAGAGCGCATCGCGGACAAAATTGCCACGCTCTATGGCACACACTATGACCCGGCGAGTGAGGTGCTGGTGACCGCCAGCGCCAGCGAAGGGCTTTACTCAGCCATCAGCGGGCTGGTTCATCCTGGAGACGAGGTGATCTATTTCGAGCCCTCCTTTGACAGCTATGCGCCGATTGTCCGTCTGCAAGGAGCGACGCCGATTGCCATTAAACTGACGGTACCGTATTTTGCCGTGAACTGGGATGAAGTACGGGCGGCTATAACCCCACGCACGCGGATGATCATCGTCAATACGCCGCACAACCCGAGCGGACAGGTGTTTTCAGCCGCCGATCTGCACCAGCTGGCAGCGCTGACGCGCCACACCGACATCATCATTTTGTCTGACGAAGTGTACGAGCACGTCGTTTTTGATGGCGAACCGCACCACGGAATGGCGACGCACCCGCAGCTGGCGGAGCGCAGCGTGATTATTTCTTCTTTCGGAAAAACCTATCACGTCACCGGCTGGCGCGTGGGTTATTGTGTGGCACCCGCGGAACTGATGGATGAGATATGTAAAGTCCATCAATTTTTAATGTTCTCGGCCGATACGCCGATGCAGTACGCGTTTGCCGAACACATGACCGATCCGCAAACCTGGCTGTCGCTGGCGGCGTTTTATCAGCGCAAGCGCGATCTGCTGCAAAGTTTGCTCGCCGACTCACCGTTCAGGCTGCTACCAAGTGCCGGTTCGTTCTTCCTGCTGGCGGATTACAGCGGCTTTAGCGACGAGCGCGACAGCGAGATGGTGAAAAGGCTGATTGTCGAGTACGGGGTTGCCACCATTCCGCTGTCGGCGTTTTATGCCGATGGCACGGACAATAAGTTAATCCGTCTCTCTTTTGCGAAAGATGAGGCGACGTTACGGGCAGGTGCCCAGGCCCTTTGTCGGGTTACACCACGTTAAGGAATTTGAGATGAAATTACGCGCGTTAGTTGTCGGCATGGGACTGTTGTGTTCATTCTCGTCGTTTGCCGCTACCGAGTTGCGATACGGGCTGGAAGCGGAATATCCGCCGTTTGAAAGCCGCAATGCGTCAGGGGAGCTGGAAGGGTTTGACGTAGAGCTGGGAAATGCCATCTGTAAAGCCGCCGAGCTGAAGTGCAGCTGGGTTGAAACCTCGTTTGATGCGCTGATCCCCGGTCTGGTGGCGAAAAAGTTCGACGCCATAAACTCGGCGATGAACATCACCGAACAGCGTCGCAAAAGCATTGATTTCACCCAGCCCATCTATCGCATTCCCTCCCAGCTGGTGGGCAAAGCCGGTTCTGCGGTAGAGGCTACCCCCGAAGGGCTGAAGGGCAAAACCATCGGCGTTCTCCAGGGTTCAATTCAGGAAACTTACGCCAAAGAGCACTGGGAAAAGCACGGTGTCACCGTGGTGTCTTATAAAGATCAGAATATGGCCTGGGGAGATCTGCTGAATGGCCGCATCGATGCCTCGCTGGTCATGTCAGCGGCCGGGCAGGCAGGTTTCCTCAGTAAGCCGCAGGGTAAAGGGTTTGGCTTTATCGGCAAACCGGTGTCGGACGACACCATCCTCGGCAGTGGGATCGGCTTTGGGCTGCGTAAGGGGGATGAGGCCACCAAAAAGCAGCTTGATGCCGCAATTGATAAAGTACGTGCCGACGGCACGATTGCTAAACTGGCTGATAAGTACTTCCCGGGTATCGATGTCAGCGTAAAATAACCGCCTCGTTGGTCCCGGCTGTCGATGTCCAGCCGGGACATTTTTATACATAACTTTACCCCTTTTTCAGGCCGTTCTGGTCGACAGAAAATATTTCTCGGTTTGTTCAGATAATCACCCGCCAACAATTGGATTCTTAACCGTTTTTGTTTAGGCTGTGCGTTCTTTCTTGCCGTCATTTCGCTGCGCGCGAAACTCATTCACACGACCATAAGGACGTTTTCTCAGGCATGAATCGCAGACGTTTTCTCAAAGGTTCCCTGGCAATGGCTGCCCTGAGCGGCACTTCTGGCCTTGCTTCTCTGTTTTCCCAGGCGGCGTATGCTGCTGACTCCGACATTGCCGACGGTCAGAGCCGTCGCTTTGACTTCTCTGTTCTGCAATCCATGGCGCACGATCTGGCGAAAACCGCGTGGGGCGGTGCGCCGCGTCCGCTGCCGGAAACGCTGGCCACCATGACGCCGCAGGCGTACAACGCCATCCGTTACGATGAGAAGCAGTCGCTGTGGAATAACATTGAAGGCCGTCAGCTGGACGCCCAGTTCTTCCATATGGGGATGGGGTTCCGCCGCCGCGTGCGCATGTTCTCGCTGGATCAAACCACCTCTCAGGCGCGTGAGATCCACTTCCGGCCTGAGCTGTTCAGCTACGGCGATACGGGCGTGGATACCCGCCAGCTTGAAGGGCAGAGCGACCTCGGCTTCGCCGGATTCCGCGTCTTTAAAGCGCCGGAACTGGCGCGACGCGATATCGTTTCGTTCCTGGGCGCGAGCTACTTCCGCGCAGTGGATGATACCTACCAGTACGGCCTTTCCGCGCGCGGGCTGGCGGTGGATACCTTTACCGACACCCCGGAAGAGTTCCCGGATTTCACCTCCTTCTGGTTTGAAACCGTTAAGCCGGGTGATACCACCTTTACCGTCTATGCGCTGCTGGACAGCCCGAGCATTACCGGTGCCTATAAGTTTGTGATCCACTGTGAGAAGAGTCAGGTGATCATGGACGTCGAAAACCATCTCTATGCGCGCAAAGACATCAAGCAGCTCGGCATCGCACCAATGACCAGCATGTTCAGCTGCGGCAACAACGAACGCCGCATGTGCGACACCATACATCCGCAGATCCATGATTCAGACCGCCTGGCGATGTGGCGCGGTAACGGGGAGTGGATCTGCCGACCGCTGAACAACCCGCAAAAGCTGCAATTCAACGCCTACCTGGATAAAAACCCGAAAGGCTTTGGTTTGTTACAGCTTGACCGTGACTTCTCCCATTACCAGGACGTCATGGGCTGGTATAACAAGCGACCAAGCCTGTGGGTCGAGCCGCGCAACAACTGGGGGAAAGGATCCATCGCCCTGATGGAGATCCCGACAACCGGCGAGACGCTCGATAACGTGGTCTGCTTCTGGCAGCCGGAGAAACCGGTGCAGGCGGGTGATGAGCTGGACTTCAAATACCGTCTCTACTGGAGCGCGCAGCCGCCGGTGCGTTCCCCGCTGGCAAACGTCTACGCTACCCGTACCGGTATGGGCGGCTTCCCGGAGGGCTGGGCGCCGGGTGAAAATTACCCGAAAGTGTGGGCCCGTCGCTTTGCCATTGACTTCGTCGGGGGCGATCTGAAGGCCGCCGCACCGAAGGGCATTGAGCCGGTGATTACCCTGTCCAGCGGTGAAGCGAAGCAGGTGGAGATCCTCTATGTCGAACCGTTCGACGGGTATCGCATTCTGTTTGACTGGTATCCAACCTCTGACTCCACCGAGCCGGTGGATATGCGCCTGTTCCTGCGCTGTCAGGGCGATGCCATCAGCGAGACCTGGCTGTACCAGTACTTCCCGCCCGCGCCGGACAAACGTAACTACGTTGACGACCGGATCATGCGCTAGTCCTTATGGGTTTGTGCCGGGTGGCGGCTTCGCCTTACCCGGCCTGCTCTGGACGCATTTGTAGGCCGGGTAAGCGTTAGCGCCACCCGGCAATTAAGAGGCACTATGTCTTCAGAAATCATTCCCGTTAACCAGGAAATCGAGCTTCGCGCCGTCGAAGAGCGCTATACCACCGATCTGCATAACCTCGTAATCAAAAACAAAACCTGGCTGCAAACCGCCTTCGACTGGGCGCAGCATGTCGGCAGCGAAGAGGACACGCGCCGCAACGTGCAGAGCAATCAGATGCTGCACCAGCGCGGTTACGCCAAAATGTTCCTGATTTTCATGAAGGACGAGCTGGTGGGCGTGCTGTCCTTCAACGCGATCGAGCCTGCGAATAAGACCGGGTACATTGGCTACTGGCTTGACGAGGCGCATCAGGGGCAGGGTATTCTTTCTCAGGCGCTCCAGGCGTTTATGCGCTATTACGTTGAGCGCGGCGAGATCCGCCGCTTTGTGATCAAGTGTCGCGTGGATAACCAGAGCAGTAACCGGGTGGCGCAGCGCAACGGTTTCACGCTGGAAGGTTGTTTGCGGAAAGCGGAAATGCTCAACGGGCGTTACGATGATGTGAACCTGTACGCCAGAATCTTCCCGCTATAGCGCCCCCAGCAGCGGCGTCCGGGTGATCCGCGTGTCGCCGTTGATCACTTTGGCTCCCCGGACGTGAATGCTTTCACCCTCCAGCGCCTCGATAACCGCATCGTCCGTTATTTCCACCTGATGCTCAATCAGGACATCGCCGCTGATACGCGCCCGCCCCTGAATAACCACTTTGTCATCAATCAGGATTGGCCCGCCGCGTAACCACGCCTCGCCGCCTATTAATACGTGGTGTTTGATGACGCAGTTGCCTTCAACGAGGGCGTTTTCCGCGACCTGTGAACTGTACCGCACGGTCGGGATGGCATCATCCTCCAGACCGGCCAGCAGACGGGCGTTGCCGTACACTTTGGCGCAGTCGCACACCCAGACGTTATTCAGCGCGTTGCCCTCAAGAATGGCGCGATCGAACACCTCGGCACGGTGCTCAACAAAGGCCCAGGTCACCATGGCATCGCCGTAGATTTGCGCCTGATGCACAATACGCGACTGGCTGACCGTGGCTCGGTCATAAATTTGCAGGATCTGCTCACGGTCGGGTGTCAGCCCTTTGGCTGCAATCACCAGGCTATTATGCAGCACCCGCGCGTCACCGGCGATACGACATTCCCCGCGTACGGTGGAGTGCTGAATGGTGACGTTGTCACTTATTACCGCCCCGTGACTAACCTCTGCCGCGTCAAGCCAGCCGTTGCCGCCAACGTGTGCGCGGTGGCTTACGATGCAGGGTTGGGTGAGGCGGGCGTTACCGGATATCCTGGCCCCGGCAAACACCACGCTGTTTTCATCGTAAACCCAGCAATCCCCGTCCTGGGCGAGCGCGTGTTCATCCTCAACCCAACCGCCTTTAGTCCCGCTGGTCACATCGTTAAAATCCTTCACGGCAATAATTTGTCTGAGAGGCGTTGTGCACGGTGTTGATCCGTCCTGCCAGCGCCAGAGACGCGTTTCATTGCTGAGCCGATATTTTGTCATCGTGTTATCCCTGAAAAGCCTTTCAATAAACGTAGCAAAGTTTTGGTTTTTCGAAGTGCTGGCGTCCGCACAGGAAACCCCTTAAAATGGCATTTAAAATACATTTTAAACTTTAAAAAAAATGCATAACCTAAACCAACGCGTTCTTAACTTGCCCGCCGGGTATTTCGGTATGGTCCTCGGGACCATAGGTATGGGGTTCGCCTGGCGTTATGCCAGCACCATCTGGCCGGTGACGCGCTGGCCGGGCGAGATCCTGGTGGCGCTGGCGGTGGCGATCTGGTTCCTTCTGAGCGTGGCGTTTCTTACCCGTGCGGTACGGTTTCCACATAGCGTGTTGGCCGAGATGCGGCATCCGGTAATGAGCAGTTTTGTCAGCCTGTTTCCTGCCACAACGCTGCTGGTGGCCATCGGCTTTGTGCCGTGGTATCGCCCGGTGGCGCTGGGGTTGTTTAGCGTGGGCGTGGTGATCCAGCTTGCGTATGCCGCCTGGCAAAGCGCCGGGCTGTGGCGCGGCAAGCATCCGGAAGAAGCCACGACGCCGGGACTCTATCTGCCGACGGTGGCGAACAATTTTATCAGCGCGATGGCCTGCGGTGCGCTAGGCTTCCACGACGCGGGGCTGGTGTTCCTTGGTGCCGGGGTCTTTTCCTGGCTGAGCCTGGAGCCGGTCATTTTACAACGCCTGCGCAGCGCGGGCGAGCTGCCCGCTGCCCTTCGTACCTCGCTCGGGATCCAGCTTGCGCCTGCCCTGGTGGCCTGTAGCGCCTGGTTTAGCGTCAACGGCGGCGAAGCGGACACCTTCGCCAAAATGCTTTTCGGCTATGGCCTGTTGCAACTCCTGTTTATGCTGCGTCTGATGCCGTGGTATCTGTCGCAGCCGTTCAACGCGTCGTTCTGGAGCTTCTCGTTCGGGGTGTCGGCGCTGGCGACCACCGGTTTACATCTTGGGCAGAGCAGTCCGTCAGGGTTCTTTCATGCCCTCGCTGTTCCCCTGTTTATTTTCACCAACGTCATCATCGCGATGCTGCTGGTCCGTACTTTTATCTTGCTGATGCAGGGCAAACTTCTGGTGCGCGCTGATAAGGCACTGCTTATGCAATCTGAGGAAAAATAATGACTGTCGATGAAAACTACTTTACTGAGAAATATGGGCTGACCCGCACGCACTCAGAGGTGCTGCTCAGCGCGGACATTGTTAAGCCGGGAAAAACGCTCGATCTCGGTTGCGGAAATGGCCGTAACAGCCTCTACCTCGCTGCCAATGGCCATGACGTGACGGCGTGGGATAAAAACCCGATGAGCATCGATAACATTGAGCGCATTAAGGCGGCGGAAGGGATCGCGAATCTGCAAACGGCGATTAAGGATCTGAACAACCTGACCTTTGACGGCGAATACGACTTTATTCTTTCCACCGTCGTGTTGATGTTCCTCGAAGCGAATACCATCCCTGGTCTTATCGCCAATATGCAGCGTTGCACTAAACCAGGCGGCTATAACCTGATCGTTGCCGCCATGGATACGGAGGATTATCCGTGCACCGTCGGCTTCCCGTTTGCCTTCAAACCCGGTGAACTGAGTAACTACTACGAAGGTTGGGAGCTGATCAAGTACAACGAAGAGGTGGGGGAACTCCACCGTACCGATGCCAACGGGAACCGTATCAAGCTGCGCTTCGCCACCATGCTCGCACGCAAGCCCGCTTAACGCGCGGCCAGCAGACAGAGTTGCAGTGCAGTGCGACAGGAGGCCTCGAACGACGACAGCGGTAAAAACTCAAACTTCGAGTGGAAGTTATGGGCGCCGGTGAAGAAGTTCGGGGTGAGCAGGCCTTTAGCTGACAGGGCCGCCCCATCCGTGCCACCGCGCATGGGGATCGGTTTTGGGGTGATGCCGAGCGACTCCATCGCCTCGAACATCAGGTCGATCGCGCGGCGGTCTTCGCCAATCGCATTGCTGATATTGCTGTAGGTATCTTCAATGCGATACTCCACGTTTGCCGTGGGATGCTGCGCGGCTATTTGCGCCGCCACATCGGCAATTTGCTGCTTGCGGGCGGCAAAACCGTCTTTGTCAAAATCACGAATGTTGGCTTTCAGCACCGCTTCGTTTTGCCCGGCCTGGATGCCGTTAAACCAGATATAACCTTCGCGCCCCTCGGTGCATTCCGGGGTTTGCCGGCGATCGAAATGGCTGATGAAATCCGTTGCCATCAGCAGCGGATTGACCAGCACCCCTTTGGCGGACATCGGGTGCGCCGTGACGCCGGTAAAGCGAATTTCAGCCGCCGCCGCGTTAAAGTTCTCGTAAACAATTTCGCCCAGCTCGCAGCAGTCGATGGTCCAGGCAAAATCGACGTCGAAGCGCTTTAAATCCAGCGCTTTCGCGCCGCACAGGCCAATCTCTTCATCGGGCACAAACGCCACCACAATATCGCCATGGTTGTGCTCAGCGGTGAGGTTTTCCAGCACCGTCATGACCACGGTGACGGCCGCTTTATTATCTGCGCCTAATACGCTGGTTCCGTCGCTGAAAATAATCTCCTCATCATGATAAGCCAGAATTTCCGGGTGCTCTTTTACGCGCAGCCAAATATCTTTCTCTTTATTCAGACAGAGATCATCCCCCGTAAAGGTTAATATTTGTGGATGAATATCCGGGGATAAACCGACGTCGACGGTGTCGATATGGGTAATAAAACCAATACGCGGCGCGCCGGGAACATTACCTTTTTTCACGGCGGTAACGGTGGCGAACTCATCAATCACAATATCGTCTAACCCCAGCGTTTCCAGCTCCTTCGCCAGCTCCCGCGCCATGTCGTGCTGGCCCGGGGTGGAGGGCAGGGTTTTGACTTTCGGGTCGCTCTGGCTGGTGATGGCGAGATAGCGGAAAAAGCGTTGGGTTAATTGTCTGGAGAGTTCCGAGCCCATAGTGTTTCCTTCTGTATTTATTTTTCATGTGTTTGCGCCATCACTTTAATGTTATTTATGAAATGGCAAAAGAAGTAATTAGCCGTCGAATTAAAAAGACAGGAATAAATGATGAAAAGCACATTCACAATGATAACGCTGGCGCTTGCTGCACTGACGGTCAGTTCCACCGTCGCGGCAAAAACGCTGGTGTATTGCTCCGAAGGATCGCCGGAAAATTTCAATCCTCAGCTCTATACGTCGGGGACCAGCGTGGACGCCAGCGCCGTACCGGTTTATAACCGTCTGGTCGATTTCAAACCGGGCACTACCGAACTGGTGCCGAGCCTGGCGGAAAGCTGGGAGGTAAGCGAGGATGGCAAGGTCTACACCTTCCACCTGCGCAAAGGGGTGAAATTCCACAGTAATAAGCTGTTCACGCCGACGCGCGATTTCAACGCGGACGACGTGATTTTCTCGTTTATGCGCCAGAAGGATGTGAATCATCCTTACCATAACGTCTCCAACGGCAGTTATTCCAACTTCGAAAGTCTGGAGTTCGGCAGCCTGATTACCGCCATTGATAAAGTTGACGATCGCACCGTGCGCTTCACCCTGGCGCATCCGGAAGCGCCGTTTGTCGCTGACCTGGCGTGGTACTTTGCCTCCATTCTGTCGGCAGAGTACGCCGATGCCATGCTGAAAGCGGGCACGCCAGAAAAGGTCGATATGCAGCCGATTGGCACCGGGCCGTTTAAGCTGTCGCAATATCAGAAGGATTCCCGCATCCTCTTTACCGCTTTCCCTGACTACTGGCAGGGAAAATCGAAGCTGGATCGTCTGGTGTTCACCATCACGCCGGACGCCTCGGTACGTTTTGCCAAAGTCGATAAGAATGAGTGTCAGGTGATGCCGTTCCCGAACCCGGCGGACCTGCCGCGTATGAAGGCTAACAAAGACATCAACCTGATGAGCAAGGCCGGTCTGAATACCGGTTTCCTGGCGTTTAACACGCAAAAGCCGCCGCTGGATAACGTAAAAGTGCGCCAGGCGCTGGCGATGGCGATTAACAAACCGGCCATCATTGAGGCGGTCTTCCACGGCACCGGCACGGCGGCAAAAAACCTGCTGCCGCCTGGCGTCTGGAGTGCCGACAGCGAGCTGAAAGACTACGATTACGATCCAGAAAAAGCGAAAGCGCTGTTAAAGGAGGCGGGGTTTGCCAACGGCGTAAGCATCGATCTGTGGGCCATGCCCGTGCAACGGCCGTATAACCCGAACGCGAAGCGTATGGCGGAGATGATCCAGGCGGACTGGGCGAAAGTTGGCGTGCAGACCAAAATCGTGACCTACGAATGGGGCGAATACCTGAAGCGCGTGAAGGGCGGGGAGCATCAGGCTGCGCTGATGGGCTGGACAACGGCGACGGGGGATCCAGATAACTTCTTCGGCCCGCTGTTTACCTGTACGTCCGCCAACGGCGGGTCGAATTCGGCGAAATGGTGTTATAAGCCGTTTGATAACCTGATTGCCGAAGCAAAATCGATAACCGATCGCGAAAAACGCGTGGCGCTGTACAAGCAGGCGCAGCAGATGATGCACGATCAAATGCCGGCGGTAATGATTGCTCATTCAACGATTTTTGAGCCAGTCCGTAAAGAGGTCACGGGCTATGAAATTGATCCCTTCGGCAAACACCTGTTCTGGCAAGTGGACCTGAAAGAGTAATTTTCACTGCCCGGTTTCGGTCGGGCAGTTTTTTCGCTATTTGTGCTGTCTTCGTCATTTTTTGCCACAACACATCGCCCCATTTTTTGTTATAACTTCAAGTGCATACTTGCAGATAACATGGAATACCATCATGCGTACTCACACTTTTTTTAAAGTTGCAGTGCTTTCTGGTCTGTTGGCCCTCTCAGGCTGTGCGTCAAAAGTCGCAGCCCCCGATCAATATTCAGGCTTTTTAAAAGATTACTCAGGCTTGCAGGAGATGAAATCTGCAACCGGGAAGCCAACCCTGCGTTGGGTTGATCCTTCTTATAATGAGGCGAATTATGACAGCATTATCTGGACGCCGATAACCTATTATCCGACGCCAAAACCGACCACTCAGCTTGGGCAAAAAACGCTTAATGAGCTGTTGAATTATACCAATACCAAACTGAAAACCGCGATTGGCCAGCGTAAGCCGATTGTGACGACGCCGGGCAAACATAGCCTGATCTTCCGCGGCGCCATCACGGGTGTGAGCTCAGACAAAGAAGGTTTGCAGTTCTATGAAGTGGTGCCTGTCGCGCTGCTGGTTGCGGGTACGCAAATGGCCACGGGCCATCGTACCATGGATACGCACCTGTTCTTCGAAGGTGAGCTGATCGACGCGGCTACGAACAAGCCGGTGATTAAGGTTGTTCGTAAGGGGGAAGGGAAAGAGCTGGCGAACGAGAATACGCCAATGGGCCTCGGCACCCTGAAGCAGGTTGTGGATGACATGGCAACGGATGCCACTATGTTTGATGTTCATCAGACAGCAAATTAATAAAAAAAGGCCTGCATTTTCGCAGGCCGTTTTTTTATGCCGTCCGCAGGCGGCGGAACCAGGTTTCCGGCTTCGTAAACATCACCATATTCCCGCCCAGTATCAACAACAGGCCGACGATCCCGTTGAGATGCCACACGTAACCCTCGTACACCGTTGAAATCGACAGCGCCACCAGCGGGAACAGCAGGGTGCTGTAGGCGGCTTTACCGGGACCAATGCGGCCTACCAGCGTAAAGTAGGCGCCGAAGGCAATCACCGAGCCAAACAGCGCAAGATAGAGCAGCGCCCCCATATAGCTCACCGTCCATTCCGGCATAAAGTTATCGCCTCTGAAGAGGGCGATAAGTCCCATCACGACGGTGCCATACAGCATCGCCCAGGCGTTGGTGGTCATGGTTTCCAGCCCGTTTCGCTGATGACGCATGCTGATCATATTCCCCAGCGAGAAGCCGTAGGTGCCGAGGGCGGAAAGCCCGATGCCCGTAAGCAACGACGCGCTCCAGCCGCTGGCGAGCAGATCGTTCCAGAACAGGGTAATGATCCCGATAAGCCCCAGCGCTGCCGCCGTCCAGAAGCGTGCGGGTGGACGCTGGCCGAAGAAGATAAAGCTGTTGATGGCGTTATACAGCACGGCCATCGAGAAAATCACCGACTCAAGGCCGGTATTGATATGGGCGGCGGCGGTGTAAAAGCACCAGAAGTTGAAACAGAAAACGCAGCAGCCCTGTAGCATGCAGTAGAGATGATCCCGCAGCGCCAGCCTGCGCAGGCGGCGAAGGGCGACCAGGACGATCATCATCGTGGCGCTGGCCACGGCGAAGCGCCAGAAAATGGAGACCGGCGCTGCAACCGGCCCCTGTTGTAAAAAAATGGCGATCCAGGTCGTGCCCCAGATAACAACAACCAGCCCATAGAGTAATGCGTTCATGGTGTCTCTCTTCTCATACCGCGAAAAACAACAGTGTGGCGAAAGAAGAGGGACCCGGCTTTCATCGCCTTGCGCCGGACTTGCAAATTCTTGCGCTTTTTTCTCGCACGATGGCTGGTAACAGGCTGCAACACTTCTTAGACTGACAGTCTGATTAATCACCTGTTTACGGACATGTCTCTCGTTTACGACACCTTTGAAACGTTACGCCAACAAAATGCGGTGCTGCGGGAAACCGTCGCGCTCAATACTGGCATTCAACTGGCGGCGTGGTACAACAAGCACGACACGATCACCGTGAAAAGCAACCATCACACCCTTAGCCTGTACGTGGCAGATGGCTATGAAAGCTATCAAAAAACGCCGGGTGGCTGGAAAAATGGCGGTGGGCCGGATCGTTTTTGTCTGATGCCGGAAGAGAGCGAATCCACGTGGGATATTCGTGACGACCTGTCGTTCGTGCACCTCTACTGCACCGATGAACACCTGCGGGACGTGGGGGAGAAAATCTGGGATAAACGACCGCTATCGCTGACGCTGGAGGAAAAAATATTCGGCAGCGATCCGAAAATCACCGCCCTTTATCGCCAGTTTTTGCTCGGCTGCGACTGGCAGCAAAACGCCAATCAGCTCACCCTGAGCACCGCGTCGACCTTATTGCTGACGCATTTAGTCCAGCACTATTCCAGCGTACAGTGGAAGCTGCCGGTAGTGACCGGCGGGTTATCGCCGTTTGTGCTGCGCAACGTGCTGGCCTTTATCGAGGAAAACCTGGCGCAACCCTTAACGCTGGCGGAACTGGCGGGCCAGGCCGCACTCAGTGAGTATCACTTTGCGCGGATGTTCCGCCAGTCGATGGGCCTGGCGCCGCATCAGTACGTCATGCAGCGCCGCATGGAGAAGGCCAAAGCGATGGTGCAGCACACGACCACGCCGCTCACCGACATCGCGCTGGCCTGCGGATTTAACTCCGCCAGCCATTTCAGTAACCGTTTTCGCAGCATGACCGGCATTACGCCGTCACAGCTACGCGCGGCGAAGGCGTGAGAAGACGGCGTAACAGATCCCTCCCAGCACCAGCCCCCAGAAGGCGGAGCCAATTCCCAGGAGCGTGACGCCGCTGGCGGTCATCAGGAAGGTAACGATCGCCGCGTCGCGTTCTGCTTCATGGTTCAGTGCCTGATACAAACTCCCGCTGATAGTGCCGAGCAGGGCCAGCCCGGCCAGCGTCTGGATGCCGCTCAGCGGCAGGGCGGCCATCAGCCCGGAAATCGACCCGCCGAACACCCCCGCCAGCAGATAAAACCCGCCTGCCGCCGCCGCGGCCAGCCAGCGTTTACTGGCATCCGGATGGGCGTCCGGGCTCTGGCAGATGGCGGCAGTGATGGCGGCGATGCATATAGAATAGACGCCGAAGGGGGACAACAGCAGTGCCAGCCCGCCGGTGGCAACGATCAGCGGTGAGACCGCCAGCGGATAGCCCGATGCCTGCATGGTGGCGAAGCCGGGCGCATTCTGCGACGCCATGGTCGCCAGGAAGAAGGGTAAGCCGATGCTGAGCAGGCTGGTGATGGTGAACGCAGGGGCAATGAATTCCGGCATGATGACTGATAACGTCATCCTGTCCGTGACAACGTCACCTCCGGCCCATGCCACGAACACGCCCACCAGCAGCGTGGCGACAATGGCGTACCGGGGCGCTACGGCTTTGGCCACCAGCCAGGCGGCCAGCATACTGCCGCAAAGAAAAATGTGTCCCTCAAGATTGCTGAATGCCTTCAGGCCAAACTGTAACAGCACGCCCGCCAGCATAGCGGCGGCAAGCGAGTGCGGGATCAGTTTCATCAGCCGGGCAAACAGGCCGGTGACGCCGCACAGCAGAATCAGCGCATTCGCGAATATAAATACCCCGATGGTTTCCGCCAGCGTCACGCCTTGCAGGCTGGTGGCGAGCAGCGCCGCGCCGGGTGTCGACCAGGCGGTCAGCACGGGGGCTTTATACCACCACGACAATGCCAGCGTGCTGATCCCCATCCCGAGCCCCAGCGCGGTCATCCATCCGGCAATTTGCTGTGTACTGGCGCCAGCCGCCGCAGCCGCCTGCCAGATAATGGCGGCAGAACTGGCATAGCCCACCAGAACGGCAACAAAACCGGCCAGCACGGCAGGAAAGAGAGAGGCAGTCGATCGCATGGCTACTCCGTTGTGCGTTATAACGTCCGGGATAAGGTATCACTGTGCGCTATAGCGTACAAGTGGTATGCTTTGCCGCAACGGGAGGAACTATGGATATCACTCAACACCTGGCAACCACACTGAAAGCGCTGCGTCAGGCGCGGGGCTGGAGCCTGTCGAAACTGGCGGAAGAGACGGGCGTGTCGAAAGCGATGCTTGGGCAAATCGAACGCAATGAGTCCAGCCCGACGGTCTCTACCTTGTGGAAAATCGCCACCGGGCTGAACGTACCTTTTTCGGCGTTTATCACTCCAGAGAGCGAACCGCAGGCGGTGTTCGATCCGCAGCAGCAGGCGATGGTGGTGAAACCGCTTTTCCCCTGGGATGAACAGCTTAAGTTCGACCATTTCTCCATCACCCTGTCGCCCGGCGCGCTGAGTGAGTCCACGCCGCACGAAGCCGGGGTGATCGAGCATGTGGTGGTGATAAGCGGTGAGCTGGACATGCAGATTGACGGTGTCTGGCGCACGCTATACGCTGATTCCGGCGTGCGTTTTGCCGGCGATAAACCGCACGCGTACCGCAACAGCAGCGCCCGGACGGTGCATTTTCACTCTCTGATCCATTATCCCCGCTAAAGCGTCGCAAAACGGTTTCACTGGCACAGACTTCTGACTACAATAGCCGCCATTTTGACCATAACGGATAACGACGAAGTATGCGCCTGCACTCCCATCATCTTGAACTGCTAAGCCCGGCCCGCGACGCCGCCATTGCCCGTGAAGCCATTCTTCACGGAGCAGATGCCGTCTACATTGGCGGCCCTGGCTTCGGTGCCCGTCATAACGCCAGCAACAGCCTGCGCGACATTGCCGAGCTGGTCCCGTTCGCCCACCGTTTCGGGGCGAAGGTGTTCGTGACCCTGAACACCATTCTTCATGATGATGAGCTTGAGCCCGCGCAGCGTCTTATTACCGATCTCTACCAGACCGGCGTTGACGCCCTGATCGTTCAGGATATGGGCGTTCTGGAACTGGATATCCCGCCGATTGAGCTGCATGCCAGCACCCAGTGCGATATCCGCACCGTTGAGAAGGCGAAGTTTCTTTCGGACGTCGGGTTTACGCAGATTGTTCTGGCGCGCGAGCTGAACCTGAACCAGATCCGCGATATCCACCAGGCGACCGACGCGACCATTGAATTCTTTATCCACGGTGCGCTGTGTGTGGCGTATTCCGGGCAGTGTAATATCTCTCACGCCCAGACGGGGCGCAGCGCTAACCGGGGCGACTGCTCTCAGGCCTGCCGTCTGCCTTATACCCTGAAAGACGATCAGGGCCGCGTGGTGGCATTCGAAAAACACCTGCTGTCGATGAAAGATAACGATCAGACGGCCAACCTCGGCGCGCTGATCGATGCCGGTGTACGCTCCTTCAAAATTGAAGGGCGCTACAAGGACATGAGCTACGTGAAAAATATCACCGCCCATTATCGTCAGATGCTGGATGCCATCATCGACGATCGCGGTGACCTGGCGCGCGCGTCCGCCGGTCGTACAGAGCATTTCTTTATTCCGTCGACGGACAAGACCTTCCACCGCGGCAGCACGGACTATTTCGTGAATGCCCGTAAAGGGGATATTGGCGCGTTCGATTCACCGAAGTTTATCGGTTTACCGGTGGGTGAAGTGCTGAAAGTGGCGAAAGATCATCTTGACGTTCAGGTTACAGAGCCGCTGGCGAACGGCGATGGTCTCAACGTGATGATCAAACGTGAAGTAGTGGGTTTCCGCGCCAATACGGTGGAGAAAACCGGCGAAAATCGCTATCGCGTCTGGCCGAACGAAATGCCTGCCGATCTCTACAAAGCCCGTCCTAATGCAGCGCTTAACCGTAACCTGGATCACAACTGGCAGCAGGCCTTACTCAAGACCTCCAGCGAGCGCCGCATTGCGGTGGATATCGCGCTGGGGGGCTGGGAAGAGCAGCTGATCCTGACCATGACCTGCGAAGACGGTATCAGCGTGACGCATACGCTCGACGGCCTGTTCGAGGTGGCGAACAATGCGGAGAAAGCGCTTAGCAACCTCAAGGATGGCGTGGCGAAGCTGGGGCAGACCATTTATTACGCGCGCAATATTGAGGTGAATCTGCCGGACGCGCTGTTCGTGCCGAACAGCCTGCTGAACCAGTTCCGCCGTGAAACGGCAGAGATGCTGGATGAAGCACGGCTGGCAAACTATCCGCGCGGCAGCCGTAAGGCCGAAACGGTGCCTGCGCCGGTCTACCCGGACACGCATCTCTCGTTCCTCGCGAACGTTTACAACCACAAAGCGCGTGCGTTTTACCATCGTCACGGCGTGCAGCTGATTGACGCCGCGTATGAAGCGCATGAAGAGAAGGGCGATGTGCCGGTGATGATCACCAAACACTGCCTGCGGTTTGCCTTTAACCTTTGTCCGAAACAGGCGAAAGGCAATATTAAAAGCTGGAAAGCGACGCCGATGCAGCTGGTGAATGGCGATGAAGTGCTGACGCTGAAGTTTGACTGCCGTCCGTGTGAAATGCACGTTATCGGCAAGATGAAGAATCACATCTTCAAAATGCCGCCTCCGGGAAGCATTGTGGCCTCCGTCAGCCCTGACGATTTGATGAAGACCCTGCCGAAGCGTAAAGGCAGCTAACCCGCAGAGTGGGTATCCGGTTTGCGCGATTTCTGCCAGGCATGGTGCTCGCGCAACCCCTCCGCAGACTCCTCAGCCGCGCTGCGTAACTCGTCGCTGTCAGCTTCATGACGAAGGTGATGGTCGGCGTTTTTCACATACACAAATTCATGCCCTTTGTGCTCCGCCATAATCTGCCCTGAGAACAGGGCGCTAATCACCAGCAGTAGCGAAAATTCTTTTCTGAACATCCTTTATCCCCTGAAAATACGCTACGGTCATCGTAGGGATAATTTCATAGAGTAATTATTCGACTGTTTAAATTTGAGAAAATAGACTGTCAAAAATTGTGGTCGCAATAAAACTCACTTAAGACTATTCTTAAAAGCAATATCGCCGTTGTAAACTCCCATTTCTGGTATGCAAAGAGCAACTAGATTTATTGGGAAATCATTTACAATAAGATTTTTCTGGCTAAGGATTGGATCGAATAAATGAAAAAAATAATCGTGCTATCACTTCTGGGCGTAGTGGTTGCGGTGGGTGCTGCGGCCAGCATCTATTCAAATGAAGAACCAGAATATATTCAGTCAGCAAAAAGCCGTGTCGGATCGTATTTAACCAGCGATTACGGACGTGTCGAATGTAATAGCACCCAGGTAAGTGAAGATCGCTGGGAGCTGGGCTGTACCAATAAGGCGAGAGGCAAAACCTTCCAGTTCGCCGTTTACCCACCCGAGCAGGCACCGTATGGGGTCTCTCGTGCGTTTTATCTCGAAGCGATTAATGATGATGCCCGCCAGAGTGCAGATCAGGGGCTGATGCGTTATCTGCAAATTAATACCAAAGCGGGTTAATCGATTCGTTTATGCTTCGTTGAGGCTCACAGTGGTAGATTGCTGGTGATCCACATCCCGGTAGGGAATACCGGAGCGTAGATACCAAAATACAAATCTATCCATGCAAGCATTTACCGCCAGATTATGGCGGTTTTTTTTTGCCCGTTTATCGTACCGGCTGTAAAAATTGTTTGCGATATTGCGCGGGCGAAAGCGCAAATTGCTGCCGGAAATGGTGGCGCAGCGTGGCGCTTTGTCCAAATCCGGTTTGTTCCGCAATATTATCAATGCTGAGCCGACTGTTTTCGAGATAATCTTTTGCCCGCTGCAATCGCGCAGTCAATAACCAGCGCGCGGGCGTTGTCCCGGTCGCGTCCTGGAAACGGCGCAGAAAGGTGCGTTGACTCATACCCACCCGCAGGGCCAGCGATTCGACGGTATGGGAAACGGCCAGATGCTGGTGAAGATAATCGAACAGCTGGCCCAGGCGCTGGCTCTCCCGCAACTGAGCCACCGGTCGGCTAAGTTGCTGGGTTTGCGAGCCGTCCCGATGGGGCGGGATCACCAGTCGACGCGCCACGCGGTTTGCTGCCTCCATACCGTAATTCCGGCGCACCACGTGCAGACACAGATCAATCCCCGCGGCGCTGCCGGCGGAAGTGAGAATATCGCCTTCGTCCTGGTAGAGCACATCTTCGACCACGGTGATGGCGGGAAAGCGTGTTTTCAGAGCTTGCGTGTAGCGCCAGTGGGTGGTTGCCTTCCGCCCGTCAAGCAGGCCTGAGGCTGCCAGAACGAAAACGCCAGAACAGATCGAGAGTAGCTGGCAGCCGCGGGCATGCGCCGCGCGGAGCGCCTGGCAGAGCGCTTCGGGTACGGGTTCATCCAGCCCTCGCCAGCCGGGTACAACAACCAGATCCGCCGTTTCAAGCAGACGCAGATCGCCGTCGGCCAGAATACGGATCCCGCCCGTTGCCCGGAGCTCGCCGCCATCCACGCTCGCCACGGCGAACTGATACCAGTCATCGCCCATCTCCGGGCGCGGCAAGCCAAAGATTTCTACCGCCACGCCAAACTCAAAGGTACATAAACCGTCATATGCCAGCACGACCGCGCGCGGCGAGGGATGTCTTAAGTTTGTCATCTTTTTGCTGTTTTCTGGCATAGGCGGACGCATTCATGTGCTGAATTAAGGGATAGAGTAGTGTTAACACAAACACCACAAATGAGGAAGATTCATGAGCTATGTTACTGAATTTCCGGCTGCTGAGCCGCAGGAAGCCGTGGGGCATTTTCTGCGTCGTCTGAGCGTCGAGACGGACTGCGCCGATGTCCATCACGCGGTATCCAGCGGTGAGCAGGACTTTGTTCTGCTGCACGTTGTCGGGAAGCCTGAACATTTTGCCCGGCGGCATCTGCCCGGCGCGCTGCATTTACCCTGGAGCCAGATCACCGCCGAGCGGATGACAGCGTGGCCAGAGGGCACGCTGTTTGTCGTCTATTGTGCAGGCCCGCACTGCAACGGGGCGGACAGGGCGGCGCTGAAGCTGGCGCGTCTGGGTCTGCCGGTTAAGATTATGCTCGGGGGCATGACCGGCTGGGAAGATGAGCGGTTCGCGTTTGCAGGATCTTCATCACCCGCCCTGTGAACATGAATTTATTTCAACACAGATGAAATTTTCTCGTTTGTCGGCGGCGAGCCGGTATGACATCTTTTTAGGACGTTTAGACATCCAGAAGTCTAAGTGTTCAAGAGATGAATTATCACTGTGGGCAATTAACGCCGACAGACAGAGGAGATTTCCATGCAGCGACACCACGCCCCGTACCGCGCCGATGTAGTCGGCAGTTTTTTACGCCCGGACTCTGTTAAACAGGCCCGTCTGCAATTTGCCAGCGGTGAGATCGATGCCGGTCAGCTTCGCGCGGTTGAGGACGAGGCCATTCGCCATGTTGTCGAACAGCAGTGCGCCTGCGGCCTGCATGTGGTAACGGACGGTGAATTCCGCCGCGCCTGGTGGCACTTTGACTTCTTTGACGGGCTACAGGGCGTAGAGCGTTATGATTCGCAGCAGGGCATTCAGTTCAACGGGGTGCAGACCAAAGCCCACGGCGTGCGCGTAACGGGCAAACTGGGCTTCGGCGATCATCCTATGCTGGAAGATTTTCGCTACCTCAAAAGCATCAGCGGTAACGCACAGCCGAAGATGACCATTCCGAGCCCGAGCGTGCTGCACTTCCGCGGTGGCCGCAAGGATATTGATGCCACGGTCTACCCGGATCTGAAGGATTACTTTGACGATCTGGCGACAACCTGGCGCGATGCCATTCGGGCCTTTTACGATGCAGGCTGCCGCTATCTGCAACTGGATGATACCGTCTGGGCCTACCTTTGTTCAGAAGACCAGCGCCGCCAGATCCGCGAGCGCGGTGACGATGCAGACGAACTTGCCCGAACCTATGCCCGGGTGCTGAATAAGGCGCTGGAGGGCAAACCGGACGACCTGACCATCGGGCTGCACGTCTGCCGCGGCAACTTCCGCTCAACCTGGATTTCCGAAGGCGGCTATGAGCCGGTGGCGGAGGTGCTGTTCGGCACGGTGAACGTCGACGCGTTCTTCCTGGAGTACGACAACGACCGTAGCGGCGACTTTGCGCCACTGCGTTTTGTGCGCCCGGGTAAACAGCAGGTGGTGCTGGGGCTGATCACCACCAAGCACGGTGAACTGGAGAACCCGGAAGGGGTGAAAGCGCGTCTGGAAGAGGCCGCGCGCTACGTGGCGAAAGAGCAGATTTGCCTCAGCCCGCAGTGCGGATTTGCCTCCACGGAAGAGGGTAACAGCCTGAGCGAAGCCCAGCAGTGGGATAAAATTCGCCTGGTGACGCAAATCGCCAGCGACGTCTGGTAACGCCGTTCACAGCGCTGCATTATTACAGTGCAGCGCTGTACCATTCTGAGTCGTTTACCGTAAATCCTCTCTTCGAACCCGTTTAAATCCTGCCTCTGCAACCTGGCACCCTTTTTGCTCTCCTGAAACTGACGTTACTTTTTCTGCGTCCGGGCGGTAACGGACGTCTTCGCACAGCTTTCTTTTTCAGGAGTGAAAATATGCACCGTCGTACCTTTATAAAAGCGTTCGCCTTGTCCGCCTCCGTGGTCGCCATGGGGGTCAGTTTTGGCGTCCAGGCCGCAGAGACCATTAAAGTCGGGATCATGCACTCACTCTCCGGCACGATGGCCATTTCAGAAACGCCCCTGAAAGATGTCGCCCTGATGACCATCGATGAAATTAACGCCAAAGGCGGCGTGCTCGGGAAAAAGCTGGAGCCGGTGGTGGTTGACCCGGCCTCCAACTGGCCGCTGTTTGCCGAAAAGGCTCGCCAGCTTCTGAGCCAGGATAAGGTCGCCGTGGTGTTTGGCTGCTGGACCTCCGTATCGCGTAAATCGGTTCTGCCGGTTTTTGAGGAGCTGAACGGTTTGCTGTTCTATCCGGTGCAGTACGAAGGTGAAGAGATGTCACCTAACGTCTTCTATACCGGCGCGGCGCCTAACCAGCAGGCGATCCCGGCGGTGGAGTACCTGATGAGCGAGGACGGCGGCAGCGCGAAACGCTTCTTCCTGCTGGGAACGGACTACGTTTACCCGCGCACCACGAACAAGATCCTGCGCGCCTTCCTGCACTCGAAAGGCGTGGAAGATAAAGATATTGAAGAGGTCTACACCCCATTTGGTCATAGCGATTACCAGACCATCGTCGCCAGTATCAAGAAATTCTCTGCGGGCGGTAAAACGGCGGTGGTCTCCACCATCAACGGTGATTCCAACGTGCCTTTCTATAAAGAGCTGGCGAACCAGGGGCTGAAAGCCACGGACGTGCCGGTTGTGGCGTTCTCGGTGGGCGAGGAGGAACTGCGCGGCATTGATACCAAACCGCTGGTGGGTAACCTGGCGGCGTGGAACTACTTTGAATCCGTCGATAACCCGACCAACCAGACCTTTGTCGCGGCCTACAAAGCCTACGCGAAAGCCCATAAGCTGCCGAATGCCGATACCGTCGTCACCAACGATCCGATGGAAGCGACCTACGTCGGCCTGCATATGTGGGCGCAGGCGGTTGAAAAAGCGGGAACAACCGACGTGGACAAAGTGCGCGCGGCAATGGCGGGCCAGTCGTTCAACGCGCCGTCCGGCTTTACGCTGACCATGGATGCCACCAACCACCACCTGCATAAGCCCGTCATGATTGGTGAAATCGAAGGCAACGGCCAGTTCAACGTCGTCTGGCAAACCGAACAGCCGGTACGCGCTCAGCCGTGGAGCCCGTTTATCGCCGGGAATGACAAAAAACCTGATCAGCCGATGAAAACCGCCAGCAACTAAGCCACCACCAGGGAGAGACGTCATGAACGCCATGCGCATGATGATTGCGATTGTGTGGCTTACCGGACTGCTGCCAGGGATGGCGCAGGCATCGGATGCCGATGATTTTGTTGCCGCTAGCCGCAGCCAGCAAACCGCCATGCTGACCCGCTGGGCAGCCACGCCGGAACCTGCACGTTTGCCGCTGCTTAAGGCGCTGCAACAGGAGAACCTTTATACCGACAGCCAGAAGAAGGCATTTACCCGCATCGACGGCGAAATGGTTGCCCTGGGCGCGGCAAAGAGCGCCGAAGGAACGACCAAAGCCGTGCGGCTGACCAACCGGCTGCGCGTGTTAACCGTCACGGCGCTGGCGACGCATCAGCTTGTTAGTGACAGTGTCACCGAAAGGCGTCATGCCGCGCGGCAACTTCAGCGTGACGCCCAGCCGGATATGCTCGGGTTTCTGCAACAGCGGGCTAATCGCGAAACGGACGACGTCACCCGACAGTCGCTGAGGCTGGCGCTGGCAAATCTTCAGCTGGCGAGTCCGCAGGCGGAAACGCGCCTCAACGCGGTTGAACTGTTGGGACAGTCTGACGATCCGGACGTTCAGGCCACGCTGACGCCGTTCACCCGGGCGCAAACCGAGCCGGACGCACGGGTACGTGCCGCCGCCGCCGAGAGCCTGGACCGTATTCAGCACCGGCTGATGTGGGGTGAACTGCTGGGGCAGGCCTTCATGGGCCTGTCGTTGGGGTCGGTACTCTTGCTGGCCGCGCTCGGGCTGGCTATCACCTATGGTCTGCTGGGGGTGATTAACATGGCCCACGGCGAAATGCTGATGCTCGGGGCGTATGCCACCTGGATGGTGCAACAGGTGATGGCGCAGTGGATGCCTCAGTGGCTGGCGCTTTATCCGGTGGTGGCGCTGCCGGTGGCGTTTTGCCTGACGGCAGGTATCGGGATGGTGCTGGAGCGCACGGTGATCCGCCATCTGTATGGCCGCCCGCTGGAAACCCTGCTCGCCACCTGGGGGATCAGCCTGATGCTGATCCAGCTGGTGCGCATGACCTTTGGCGCCCAGAACCTTGAGGTCGCTAACCCGGCCTGGCTGTCCGGCGGGGTGCAGGTTTTTGCCAACCTGACGCTGCCGTGGAACCGTATTGTGGTGCTCGGGTTTGTGCTGCTGGTGCTGTTCTTCACCTGGCTCATTCTGAACAAAACGCGTCTGGGTCTAAACGTGCGGGCGGTGACGCAAAACCGCAGCATGGCGGCCTGCTGCGGCGTTCCCACCGGACGGGTAGATATGCTGGCGTTTGGCCTCGGGTCCGGCATTGCCGGGCTGGGCGGCGTTGCATTGTCCCAACTGGGGAACGTGGGACCGGAGCTGGGCCAGGGATACATCATCGATTCATTCCTGGTGGTGGTGCTCGGCGGCGTCGGCCAGCTGGCCGGTAGCGTCGCGGCGGCCTTTGGTCTGGGGATCTTCAATAAAATTCTTGAACCGCAGATGGGCGCCGTGCTGGGCAAGATCCTGATTCTGGTGGCGATCATTCTGTTTATCCAGAAACGTCCGCAGGGGTTATTCGCACTTAAAGGGAGGGTGACAGACTGATGAGCCAGCCATTGACCTTAACACTGGCGCGCAGTGCACCGCGCACCGCGCAAATCTTCGGCAGTCTGCTGGTTGCGGCGCTGCTGGTGCTGCCTTTTCTCGCGCTGTTGCCCGCCACCCATCCGCTGGCCGTTTCCACGTGGATGTTGACGCTCATCGGCAAGATCCTCTGCTACGCGGTGGTCGCCGTGGCCCTCGATCTGGTCTGGGGCTATGCCGGTATGCTCTCGCTGGGGCACGGCATATTCTTCGCCCTGGGCGGCTATGCGATGGGCATGTACCTGATGCGCCAGGCGGCCGGGGACGGGCTGCCCGCGTTTATGTCGTTTCTCTCGTGGAGCGAACTGCCCTGGTTCTGGTGGGGAACGCAGCATTTTGCCTGGGCACTGGTGTTAATTGTGACGATACCCGGCCTGCTGGCGCTGGTCTTCGGCTGGTTTGCTTTCCGCTCGAAGATCAAAGGGGTCTATTTCTCCATCATGACCCAGGCGCTGACCTATGCGGGCATGCTGCTGTTCTTTCGCAACGAAACCGGCTTTGGCGGCAATAACGGCTTTACCGGCTTTACCACGCTGCTCGGATTTTCCGTCACGGCGACCACCACGCGGATCGCGCTGTTTCTCGCAACGGTCATGCTGCTGCTTCTGGCCCTGGGCACAGGCTACGCGCTGGCGAAGAGTAAATTTGGCCGCATTTTAACGGCGGTGCGCGATGCGGAAAACCGTCTCACGTTCTGCGGCTACGATCCGCGCGGCTTCAAGCTGCTGGTCTGGACGCTTTCCGCCGTGCTGTGTGGCCTGGCGGGGGCGCTGTACGTTCCGCAGGTGGGCATTATCAACCCGGGTGAAATGTCGCCAACCAACTCGATTGAAGCGGCCATCTGGGTAGCGCTGGGCGGGCGCGGCACTCTGGTGGGCCCGGTGATTGGCGCGGCGCTGGTCAACGGTGCGAAGAGCTTTTTCACCGTGGCGATGCCGGAGTACTGGCAGCTGTTTCTGGGGCTGATTTTCATCGCCGTGACGCTGTTTTTACCGCGCGGCGTGTTCGGTCTGTTTCGTAAGGGAGAGAATTAATGCAGCCCTCTGAAGGACTCTTTACCCGCCAGCTACCGGGCGACCGTTACCGCGAGCAGACCGATCCGGTGTTGCAGCTCGAGGCCATTAACGTCAGTTTCGACGGTTTTCAGGCGTTGACCGATCTCTCGCTGAATATCGGCGTCGGAGAATTGCGCTGCATCATTGGCCCTAACGGCGCCGGTAAAACCACGCTGATGGACGTGATCACCGGCAAAACCCGGCCAAAAAGCGGGAAAGCTATTTACGATCAGTCCATCGATCTGACTGCCCTGGAACCGGCGGCCATCGCCCGTCAGGGCATTGGCCGTAAGTTCCAGAAGCCGACCGTGTTTGAAGCGTTGACCGTAGGGGAAAACCTCGAAATCACCATGAAAGCCGACAGGTCCGTCTGGGCGAGCCTGCGGGCAACGCTCAGCGGCGAGCAGCGCGACCGCATTGACGAGATGCTGGTTTTGCTGCGGCTTGGCAGCGAGCGCGATCGCCGTGCCGGACTGCTTTCCCACGGACAGAAGCAGTTTCTGGAGATCGGCATGCTGCTGGTGCAGGACCCGCACCTGTTACTGCTGGACGAACCCGCCGCCGGTATGACCGACGCCGAGACGGAATACACTGCCGAGCTGTTCCGCACCCTGGCAGGCAAGCATTCGCTGATGGTGGTTGAGCACGATATGGGTTTCGTTGAGACCATCGCCGACCACGTCACGGTGCTGCATCAGGGGCGCGTACTGGCGGAAGGTTCGCTTCGCGAGGTACAGGCCAATGAACAGGTGATTGACGTCTATCTGGGACGCTAAGGAGAGGGGATGTTACAGGTTAGCGAACTGAATCAGTACTACGGCGGAAGTCATATTCTGCGCGGGGTGAGCTTTGAGGCGGTCGTCGGGGAAGTGACCTGCCTGCTGGGGCGCAACGGGGTGGGCAAAACCACGCTGCTGAGGTGCCTGATGGGGCTGATCCCGGTGAAAGCCGGGGAGGTGGTCTGGCAGGGAAAGAGCATCACTCACAGTAAACCGCACCAGCGGGTACAGTCCGGCGTGGCGTATGTTCCGCAGGGGCGGGAGATTTTTCCGCGTCTGACCGTAGAAGAAAACCTGCTGATGGGGCTGACGCGCTTCTCAGCGGGAAACGCAAGAAGCGTACCGGAGGAGATTTGGCAGCTTTTCCCGGTGCTGGAGGAGATGAAGCACCGACGCGGAGGCGATCTTTCCGGTGGTCAGCAACAGCAGCTGGCGATTGGTCGCGCGCTGGCGAGCCGTCCACAATTACTGATTCTGGATGAACCCACGGAAGGTATTCAGCCCTCGGTGATTAAAGAGATTGGGCAGGTGATCCGCAGCCTGGCGAACCGGGGGGATATGGCGATCCTGCTGGTGGAGCAATTTTATGATTTTGCGGCAGAGCTGGCCGACAGCTATCTGGTGATGTCGCGCGGAAGCATCGTCCAGCAGGGGCGCGGGGAGAATATGGAGCAGGAGGGCGTTCGCGGGCTGGTTGCGATCTGAAATGTTATAATATAACATCCCTATTCTTATAAAACGGAATGAGGATTTTGCTGTGGCTGCACAACCTGGAAAAATTGCGCTGACTTTGGGAACGCTGCTGGTAAGCGGCTCGCTTTTTGCCCATTCGCACGGTCATCAGATGACGGAGGCGGAACAGAAGGCGGCAAACGGCGTCTTTGAGGATAAAGACGTCAGGGACAGGAAGCTGTCTGACTGGGACGGAACATGGCAGTCTGTTTACCCGTTCCTGCTTGATGGTTCGCTGGATCCGGTTTTCGAAAAGAAAGCGCAGAAGGGAGAAAAATCTGCTGCCGAGGTGAAGGCCTACTACCGCAAGGGTTACGCGACGGACGTGGACGCCATCGGCATTGAAAACAACGTGATGGAATTCCACCGAGGCAAAACGGTGAGCAGCTGCCGCTACGACTACAGCGGCTACAAAATTCTGACCTATGCGTCGGGGAAAAAAGGTGTGCGCTACCTGTTTGAGTGCAAGGATAACGCGAGCGAGGCGCCTAAGTTTGTGCAGTTCAGCGACCATATCATCGGGCCGAAAGCCTCTTCACACTTCCATATCTTTATGGGCAACACCTCCCACGAGGCGCTGCTGAAAGAGATGGATAACTGGCCGACCTACTACCCGAATGAGATGTACAAGGAGCAGGTGGTGGAGGAGATGTTGCACCACTAAGGTGTTGGTTTAGCCGGGGGACGGCTTCGCCTTACCCGGCCTGGGATTAGGGTTTTCCAGGTCGGGTAAGCGCAGCGCTACTCGACACGCTATCTTCACTTTTCACGCGCATCCCGCGCAATATCATCAGCCAGGCAGCAATGATGGCGGCCATCATAATGATAAATAATGACCAGTGCGGCAGATGGGTCAGGATGAGTCCGGTGATCATCGGGTTCGCCGCCGCGCCCAGCCAGCCCAGCGCTTGTGCGGAGAAGTAGCTCGCCTTCATGCCCGGCGGGGCGATATTGTCGATCAGCATGTATTCACCCGGTGCATAAATAATCTCACCCAGGGTGAAAATCGCTGCCGCGATCCCCCAGTAAATCAGGTTCTCGCCGGAAAGCATAAACCCCCCCAGCCCGAGGATGAAAAAAAGCGTCGCGGCGGTCATTAGCGGACGGATATTGCTGGCGGTGATCTTCCGTCCAAGCGCATATTGCAGGGTGACGACCACCGCCGCGTTGACGGGCAGCACAACGGCCACCACCTTTTCTGCGAAATCACTGTCCGCATGTGCGGCGAGGACATACTGGGAAATGCAGGTGGCGAACGATCCACCCACATACGACGCCAGCAGCCCGGAGAGCGTGTACCAGAACAGCGCCCGGTCTTTCAGCAGCACCGAGGGTTGCCATGGCATTTTCTCCTCAGGGCTGTCCGAGGCTATGCTTTTCTGCACAAAGAAATGGATAAACCCGAGCGGCAGTGCGGCGCAGAAGGCCGCCAGCCAGAACGGCAGTTGCAGGCTGTACATTACAAGCAGGGTGCCGATCGGCGGCCCGATCGTCCAGCCGATGTTCAGGAAACTGTAGTTGAGTGAGAAAACGCGCGCCTTTTCGCTGGAGGTCAGCACGTCGGCAAACCATGCTTTCAGCACCGTTGAGAAGACGGAATAGGCGCAGTTAATCAGGGCAAAGAACAGCACTACCAGCGTCACGTTATTCACCAGCGGAATGGCCACAAACCCGGCGATAAAGGCGACGATGGCGATCAGCATATAGCGTTTTTTGTCGAATTTATCCGCCAGGATGCCAAACCCCAGGCTAAACACCACGCCAATGGTCAACGCCACGGTAAGGGCATAGCCAATATTCTCCACGCTCATATCGTACACGCGTGTGAGATATATGGTCATAAAGGGCAGCGTTGCCCCGCGGCCAATTGTTAATAACAATGACGATGCCAGCAGCGCTGCGGTTGAGCGCCTGATTGATGGTTTCATTTTCCTGCCCGACAAATGCTTATGCTTTTTTTGTTGTGTTATTACAGGATTATCATGGGATCGGCAGCTTGTATAGCACCCAATTTATCCGCAAGTGCTTCTCTTCAGTACCAGAATTAATGATCTTCTCGCGGGGCTATTTTTTCTGTTACCTTGAGGTGTTTACAAAATTTTAATATTTCAGGGGCGGAAAATGACGCGGAAAGACGGGCTGTTAGCGTTGCTGGTTGTCGTGGTGTGGGGACTCAATTTTGTGGTCATCAAAATGGGGTTGCACAACATGCCTCCACTGATGCTGGCGGGTCTGCGCTTCCTGCTGGTGGCGTTTCCGGCGCTGCTGTTCGTCGCCCGCCCGAAAATTCCCCTCAAGCTGCTGCTGGGCTACGGCCTCACCATCAGCTTTGGTCAGTTTGCGTTTCTTTTTTGCGCTATTAAATTCGGTATGCCTGCGGGCCTGGCTTCGCTGGTGCTTCAGGTGCAGGCGTTCTTTACCATCATTCTCGGCGCGTTTGTCTTTGGCGAACGCTTGCAGGGCAAGCAGCTGGCGGGCATTAGCCTTGCGGTCTTTGGCGTGCTGGTGCTGATTGAAGGCAGCCTCAACGGTCAGCATGTCGCGCTGCTGGGCTTTATGCTCACCCTGGCGGCGGGGCTGAGCTGGGCGTGCGGCAATATCTTTAACAAGCTGATAATGCAGCACGAGGCGCGTCCGGCGGTCTTATCGCTGGTGGTCTGGAGCGCGTTGATCCCCATCGTACCGTTTATGGCCGCGTCATTTATTCTGGAGGGGCCGCAGGCGATGCTGAAAAGCCTGGTGGAGATCGACCTGACGACTATTTTGTCGCTGATCTACCTGGCGTTCGTTGCCTCAATCATTGGCTATGGTATCTGGGGATCGCTGCTCGGACGCTATGAAACCTGGCGCGTGGCGCCATTATCGCTGCTGGTACCGGTGGTCGGGCTTGCCAGCGCCGCACTGTTGCTGGATGAAACGCTCGGCGTGCTGCAACTGTGTGGCGCAGGGCTGATTATGGCCGGGCTGTATATCAACGTCTTTGGCTTGCGGGTGCGTCGGGCGACGCGGGTGCAGAGTTAAGGCAGAAAAAAGCCCCGCATTAGCGGGGCAAAAACGAATTACAGGTCGTGGTTGTAATACGGCACGCCTAATTCGTCGGATTTGTCGCTGCCAGCGCCCATGTGATTGAAGTCCCAGGGCGACTGGTTTTGCGTGGACGGCATAATCATGGTGTCACGATTATTTTGCTGCCCCGCACTGGGGGTTTGCTCCGCGAAGCTCTGGCCGGAAACCAGCACCAGCAAGGTGAGGGCGGCGGAGGCGATAAATTTCATGATTTCCTCGGTTACGTCTTAACAGGCGATGATTAACTGCAATGTTTTAGCGGATACAGATAACGGGATTCACCCGGCATACTGGTAATACGGTACTTATGAGGCGGCACGTCAAAGTAGTTCTTGAACGTACGCGTCAGGGTTTGTTGCGATTCAAATCCGTAACGTTCCGCCAGATAGAGGATCGGCTCATTGCTTTCTTTCAGTTTTTGGGCAATCTCCGTCAGCTTGCGGCTGCGAATATATTGTCCTAATGAATGGCCGGTCTCTTTTTTAAACATCCGTTGCAGGTGCCATTTTGAGTAACCTGAACGCTCAGACACTTTCTCAAGGGAGAGCGGGGATTCCAGGTTATCTTCGATCCAGTCCAAAATGCTATGAATGGTGATAGCGTCAGTATTGCGTCTGGACATCGTCATACCTCTTTTTCTGTTTACGGCAGGATTTTCTTGAGTAAAAGCTCAAGCGTTGCCACTTCATCCGCCGTTAAGTTTTTTGTCAGTTCCTGGTGCAGTGTTTGTCCTACTAATTGATGACATTGCTCACACATGGCCGCGCCATCGCTGGTCAGTTTCACCAGTACGCCACGTTTGTCATTTGGGTTAGGGCTTCGTTCTACCCATCCTTTACAGACGAGACGATCCAGCATGCGGGTTAACGCACCCAGATCGACAGAGAGCACCTTTTTCAGCTCAACCGGCGTGATACACACTTCGCAGCGAATGGAACACAGCACTTTAAACTGTGTTGCGGTGATATCCAGCGGTGACAGATAGTCATTGAGCAGGCGATCTTTTTTCTGATTAACCATATGAATAAGACGACCCAGTGGGATTATGTCGTTAAAGAGGTCACTGGTGCTTTTCACAATGGTTGCCCTGGCAAGTAGTTTAGTCACGGCAGATATTATTGCTCAGGCAAGTATAAGTCAACTGAATGAATCGGCCGATGCCACGAAATGCTAAAACGCTTCAGGAACTCATTCTGTACGCTTTTAAATCATACAGATAATCTGGGGTTATGAATTACGAGAGACAATTATGGTTACGCTGCGCGGATGGCTACGGACGAGGATTTGCCCCTATAATTGCGATGTTGAATAAGGATAAGGACTGCGGTGCATTATGTTGGATTTGATTAAAGCAGTGGGGCTTGGGCTGGTGGTGTTGCTGCCGCTGGCGAACCCGTTAACGACGGTGGCGCTTTTTCTGGGGCTGGCGGGGAACATGAACAGCGCGGAGCGCAATCAGCAGTCGATGATGGCCTCTGTGTACGTCTTTGCCATAATGATGGTGGCTTATTACGCCGGGCAACTGGTGATGAATACCTTTGGTATTTCGATTCCCGGTCTGCGTATCGCTGGCGGGCTGATCGTGGCCTTTATTGGTTTCCGGATGCTGTTCCCGGCGCACAAAGCGCACGAATCCCCGGAAGCCAAAAGCAAATCGGAGGAGCTTGAAAGCGAACCGAGCGCCAACATCGCGTTTGTGCCGTTAGCCATGCCGAGCACGGCAGGGCCGGGAACGATTGCGATGATCATCAGTTCCGCCTCAACGGTGCGTGATGGGTCGACATTTCCGCACTGGGTTATCACCGTTGCGCCGCCGATCATTTTTGCGCTTATTGCCATTATTGTCTGGGGGTCATTGCGCAGTTCCGGGGCGATTATGCGCTGGGTGGGCAAGGGGGGGATTGAAGCTATCTCCCGTCTGATGGGCTTCCTGCTGGTCTGTATGGGCGTGCAGTTTATTATTAACGGCGTGCTGGAGATTGTTAAGACGTATCATTGAGAACGTTGCCGGGTAAGCGCAGAGCCACCCGGCACAACAAACGTCAACCGTGGCTGGTCTGTTCTTCCATCGCGACCGGCCATTTACGGAAGATAAGCACCGACCAGATCAGCGCGATCAGCGCCGGAATCGCCCCGAGATAGCCAATGGCCGACATCGATACATGCAGGCTGATCTGATTGCCCACCAGCGCACCGGCTCCAATGCCCAGATTGAAAATCCCGGAGAAGAGCGACATCGCTACGTCCGTGGCGTCCGGGGCCAGCGCCAGCACTTTGACCTGCATTCCCAGACCAATAATCATGATCGCCACGCCCCAGAACAGACTGAGGATCGCCAGATGACTCTCGCTGCCTGCCGCAGGCATCAGCAACAGCAGACATGCCAGCAGCAGGCCAATCGCACTGCTTACAAGCGCAGACGCATGCTGATTGCCCAGCTTCCCGAACAGGATGCTGCCGATAATCCCCGCGCCGCCCAGGATCAGCAGCAGAACGGTGGCAAAGTTAGCGCTAAAGCCCGCCACAACCTGAACAAACGGCTCAATATAGCTGTAGGCCGTGTAATGGGCGGTCACCACAATCACGGTCAGCAAATAGATGCTCATCAGCGCCGGTCGACGCATTAGCAGCGGAAGACTTTTCAGCGAGCCGGAGTGTTCGCTGGGCAGTTTTGGCAGCAGTTTGATCAGACACACCAGGGTGATCAGCGCCCCCATGCCGATGGCAAAGAAGGTGGTGCGCCAGCCGAAGTATTGACCCACAATGCGCCCGATCGGCAGGCCTAACACCATCGCCAGCGCCGTTCCGGTGGCAATCAGGCTCAGCGCCTGGGCGCGTTTCCCCGCCGGGGCCAGACGAATGGCGAGCGATGCGGTGATCGACCAGAAAACGGCATGGGCAAACGCGATGCCGACGCGGCTGATGACCAGCACGGTGAAGTTCCATGCCATAAATGACAGCACATGGCTGGCAATGAACACCACAAACAGCCCAATCAGCAGCTTACGACGTTCCATCTGGCTGGTCAGCAGCATAAACGGCAGCGACATCAGCGCTACCACCCATGCATAGATGGTCAGCATAATGCCAACCTGTGCCGTTTCCATATGGAAGCTGGCTGCAATGTCGGACAGCAGCCCAACCGGAACAAATTCCGTGGTGTTGAAAATAAACGCTGCGATGGCGAGCGTGACCACGCGTAGCCACGCGACCCTGCGGGAAACCGTGTGTGTTGTCATAGGGATATCTGGGATTCGTTGCCTGAAAGATGAGGAGACGATCTTAAAGCCTTAAACGGCGAAAACTCAACCGTTATGTGATATGAATCACAAAATTTACCTTCATGCAGCGGTAGCGAACGCGGTTGTTTTCATTGAAGATAAAGAACAACACAACAAAAACAGGCGGTAACACAATGCAGGAGATTGATTTTTATCTGGTAGATGCGTTCAGCGCGTCCTCCTTTGGCGGCAACCCGGCGGCGGTGTGCCCCCTCGACGCGTGGCTACCGGATGAGACGTTACTGCGGATGGCACAACAGCATAACCAGTCGGAAACCGCGTTTTTTGTGTGTACCAAAGGGGGGATCGAGTTGCGCTGGTTCACCACGCTAACCGAGGTTAATCTGTGTGGTCACGCGACGCTTGCCGCGGCGTATATTCTGTTTAACGAACTGGATTATCCGGACTCACGCCTTCATTTTGACACTGCCTCTGGTCGCCTGACCGTCAGCCGTGAAGGTGACTGGATGACGCTGGACTTCCCGGCCTGCCCGACGCAGGCGCAGACGCCGCCACCGGAGTTGCTCACCGCACTCGGTATCAGCCACTACGTCGAGGCGCGAAAAGGCCGCGCCTGGGTGCTGGTACTGGAGAGCCGCGAGCAGGTGGAAGCCATTAATCCGGATTTCTCCGCCATGACGCCGGGGGAGCATAAAGTGGCCGTCACCGCCCGGGACGAAGGAGAATACGACTTTATCAGTCGTTTCTTCTCGCCGGGCGTGGCCGTGCCGGAAGATCCTGTCACCGGCTCCGCGCACACCATGCTGATCCCTTACTGGAGTGAACGGCTTGGCAAAACACAGATGTTTGCCCGCCAGGTTTCCGCCCGTGGAGGAGACGTACGCTGCGAACTCAAGGGCGACCGCGTGCGGATGGGCGGGCAGGCGGCGCTGTATCTGAAGGGCACAGTATTTCTGCGCTGAATAAATCTAAGAGGAACCAACGATGCAGGAAATTGATTTTTATCTGGTAGATGCCTTCAGCGACAGGGCGTTCGGCGGCAATGCGGCGGCGGTGTGTCCGCTGGAAGCGTGGCTACCGGATGAGACGCTGCTGAAGATGGCGAAACAGCATAATCAGTCAGAGGCGGCGTTCTTTGTCCGAACGGATAACGGGTTTGAACTGCGCTGGTTTACCACGCAGGATGAAATTAACCTCTGTGGCCACGCAACCCTCGCGGCTTCTCACGTTATTTTTGAATACCTGGATTATCCGCATACGGAAATCACCTTCACCACGCGCTTTGTCGGCGAACTGACGGTACAACGCAGCGGCGACTGGCTGACGCTTAATTTCCCGGCGTGGTCAACCGAGGTTGTCGATACTCCACCCCCAGTGCTGTTCAGCGCGCTGGGCATTAACGCGGCAAACGAGGTCCGTGTGGGGCGTGACTACATGGTGGTGCTCGACAGCCAGCGGCAGGTGGAAGCGCTGACGCCGGATATCGCGGCTATGCTCCCGCTGGGGAAAATGGTCTGCGTTACAGCGCCGGGAGATGAGTATGATTTCGTCAGCCGCTTCTTCTGCCCGGGGGAAGGGGTGCCCGAAGATCCGGTGACGGGATCAGCGCACAGCATGCTGATCCCGTACTGGAGTGAAAAGCTCGGAAAAACGCAGATGTCGGCCCGCCAGGTCTCCTTGCGCGGCGGGGATCTGCGCTGCGAGCTGAAAGGCGACCGCGTGCTGATTGGAGGGCAGGCCACGCTGTATATGAAGGGAAAAATTTTCCTTCGACTCCAGGACTACGTTCAACTTTAACAACTGGGCGCAGGTGGCTGACGCTCGTTCAGCAGCGCGATAAATGCCTCCAGCTGGCGGGTCATCGCCCCGCGTCGCCACACCAGCCAGGTGGTGAGCCAGCGCCAGTTTTCCGCCAGCGGCCACGCCGCCACCTGATGATGCCCCGGCATGCTCTCCAGCATGGAGCGGGGCATCAGCGCAATGCCTGCCCCGGCAATCACACAGGCGAGCATCCCGTGGTAGGACTCCATCTCATGGATCCTTCCCGGCGTTACGCGGTCGGCATGGAACCAGCTCTCCAGATGACGCCGGTAAGAACAGTTGGCGCGAAAGGCATACACGTCGCTGCCGCTCACCTGCGTGGCTTTTGACACTTCCGCGTGGCCCGCAGGGGTGACCAGCATCATCTCTTCCCGGTAAACCGGCATTCCTTCCAGTTCCGGGTGCGAGAGCGGCCCGTCGACAAAGGCGGCGCTAAGCGTCCCTTCAAGCACGCCGTCAATCATCGTACCGGAAGGCCCGGTGGATAACGCAAACTGAATGCGCGGATAGCGCTGGTTAAACCGCGCCAGACTTTCCGGAATGCGTACGGCGGCGGTACTTTCCAGCGCGCCGAGCGAGAATAATCCCTGCGGTTCATCCCCGGCGACGACCATTCGCGCTTCGTCGACCAGCGCCAGGATCTGTTTGCTGTAGCGCAAAAAATTGTGCCCGGCGGGGGAAAGCCGCAGGCGCTGATTCTCGCGAATAAACAGCTCCACGCCGAGATCCGCTTCTAGCTGTCGGATGCGGGTGGTGAGGTTTGAGGGCACCCGGTGTACCTTCTGCGCCGCCTGGGTAATGCTGCCGGTCAGTGCGACGGCGTTAAACATCTCAAGCTGTGTTAAGTCCATGCCGTTCTCGATTCGTGAATAAGGTGGTGAGTATTATTCATTTTTAAGAAATAGCAGAGTAGGCCACAATCAATCAACTGTTATTACGTGGAGGACATCATGACGTATTCATCTGCTACCCATGCCCACTCTGTCAACCCGGCTACCGGCGAAACGCTGGCTGCTTACCCGTGGGCAACGTCCCGTGACGTTGAGCGTGCCATTGCACAGGCGGATACCGGTTTTCGTCAATGGCGACGCGAAAGCGTGGCGCACCGGGCGCAAAAACTTCGCGATCTGGGTGCGGCACTGCGTAGCCGTGCGGAAGAGATGGCGCAGACTATCTCCCGGGAGATGGGCAAGCCCATTGTGCAGGCGCGTGCGGAGGTGGCTAAGTCCGCCAGCCTTTGCGACTGGTACGCTGAACACGGCCCGTCGATGCTGCACCCGGAATCAACCCAGGTCGAAAATGCGGTGATTGAGTACCGTCCGCTGGGACCTATTCTTGCGGTGATGCCGTGGAATTTCCCGCTCTGGCAGGTGCTGCGCGGTGCGGTGCCGATCCTGCTGGCAGGGAACAGCTATCTGCTTAAACATGCGCCAAATGTGCTCGGCTCGGCGGAGCTGATCGGGAAGGTATTCGCGGATGCCGGTTTCCCGGAGGGGGTCTTTGGCTGGGTGAACGCGACGAATGACGGCGTCAGCCAGGCGATTAACGATCGGCGTATCGCGGCGGTGACCGTAACCGGCAGCGTTCGGGCTGGTGCGGCAATTGGCGCGCAGGCGGGCGCGGCGCTGAAGAAATGCGTGCTGGAGCTGGGCGGTTCCGATCCGTTTATCGTTCTGAACGATGCGGATCTTGATCTGGCCGTCAACGCGGCGGTGGCCGGACGTTATCAGAATACCGGACAGGTTTGTGCGGCGGCAAAACGCTTTATTGTGGAAGCGGGCGTAGCGGACGCCTTTACCCAACGCTTTGTTGACGCGGTCAAGGCGCTGAAGATGGGCGCACCGGATGAGGAAGATAACTATATTGGCCCGATGGCGCGATTTGATCTTCGCGATGAACTACATCAGCAGGTGCAGGCTACGCTGGCGGAAGGGGCGACCCTGCTGCTCGGCGGAGAGAAGCTTGCCGGGAGCGGTAACTATTATGCGCCAACCGTACTCGGCGGCGTCACCCCACAGATGACGGCCTTCCGTCAGGAGCTGTTTGGCCCGGTGGCCGCGATTACCGTCGCCAATGATGCGGCGCACGCGTTGCAGCTGGCTAACGACAGCGATTTTGGCTTATCGGCGACGGTCTTTACCGCGAACGATGCGCTGGCTGAAACCTTCTCTCGCGAGCTGGAGTGCGGCGGAGTCTTTATCAACGGCTATAGCGCAAGCGATGCGCGCGTTGCCTTTGGCGGAGTGAAGAAGAGCGGCTTCGGGCGAGAGCTATCTCATTTCGGTCTGCATGAGTTCTGTAATGTGCAGACGGTGTGGAAGGACCGCATCTAATATTGTTGCCGGGTAAGGCCAGGCCGCTACCCGGCAATTCACGTTTCCTGTCATTTTTGCGTAATGGTTCTGTCATTTTCGTTTCGTAGACTCGCTCGCGCCTAACGTATTGTTACAGAAGAAAATTATGAACCTAACGCAAATTTTTCGCCGTCTTGCGCCGCGCTTTATTCCTCGTCAGTTTGGCCTGCTGACCGGCATCTTTTGTATTATTGGCCTTTTCTCCGCCCTGCAACTCTCTTCCTCCTTCCTGCTGACCGCCTCCCTGAATCAAGCCCAGCGTAACGAACAGCGCAATCAGCTGGCCTGGCAGCAACAGAGCAGGCTGGATCAGGCCCGTATTTCGCTGCTTGCGGCGAGCGATCTGCTCAACCGCTCCGGAGTGTACTTTATGCAGGATAAAGAGACCGGTTCGGAAGGGAGCTGGCATAGCCTGATGGACGAGGCGCAAAAATCCCTGGCGGCGTCTCAACAGGCATGGCAAGCATGGCTCGCGCTTAATCCTCCGCAGGACGAGGGGCTTGTTAACAGCTATCAGCTATTCTTCGGTGCCATTAGCGAGCAGGCGGAAGGGCTGGTGAAAACCAACAGCATCGACCTCTTTTTTGCCGTACCCGCCCAGGCCTTTCAGACCGATTTTAATGACAACTTTGCACGCTATCAGCAACGGAGTGAGAAGCAGGCGATACAGGGGCGTCAGTCGCTCATGGAACAACTCTCAGGCCTGCAACGGCTGTTCCTGTTTGCGCCGCTGGTGCTGCTGGCCATTGCCATAGCCGTCTGGTTCGGAATGGCGAAGTGGGTGATCTCCCCGCTACGCCGCCTGATTATCCATATTAACCAGCTTGCGGCAGGGGATTTGTCAGGCACGCCGCCTGACGTTGTGCGCTTTAACCGTGAAATCAGCCAGCTCTGCGGCAGTATTACCGCCATGCAGCTTGGGCTACAGCAGCTGGTGGCTCAGGTCAGCGAGGCCACTACCGCCATGGTTGAAAATATTGGGTCACTTGCGCAGGGGAATCAGAAGCTTTATCAGCAGTCTACGCGACAAGCCAAAGAGCTGGAGGAGGTGACCGCGCATATCGCCGATCTCGAAACCCACGTTGAGGGGAACACAGGTTATGCAAAACTCGCCCGCTCGCGCGCGGATGAGGCCCGACAGGCTGCCGTAGGCGGGGAGCAAATGATGGCGGCGGTGAATGGCTCGATGCAGACGATCGTCGACCGATCCTCAGAGATGCGCGGGATCGTCGCGATGATCGACAGCGTGGCGTTTCAGACCAACATTCTCGCCCTCAATGCTGCCATTGAAGCCGCCCATGCAGGAGAGCAGGGGCGCGGATTTGCGGTGGTCGCCCGGGAAGTGGGGTTGCTGGCCAGAAAAAGCAGTCACTCTACGCAAACCATCCAGGCGCTGATTAACCACTCGCTTCAGGGCATTGAGGAAGGATCTCAGGTGGTAAACCGTCTGGAAGAGAATTTGCAACAGGTCACCGGGCTGGTGGCGAATCTGAGCAGCCTGCTGAATGATATTTCCTTGGCCACCCTGAATCAGGGGGATAGCATCCATCAGATGACCCGTCAGCTTCAGGCGCTGAATCAGGTATCACGTCAGACTGATGTGCTGGTTAGCGAAGCGTCAAATGCCTCTGAGCGCCTGCATCAACAGTCCGATCTTTTGTTGCAGGCCGTCTCGCGTTTTCGTCTCCCTGCCTGACGTGACGTATAAGCCTCTGTTATACTCGCAGCCCGTTTTAGCCTGAGGGCAAGGAGCAAAGTGTGGCTGCGGTCATCCATAATGAGATGCTGGACGAGATTCTGGCGCAGGTTCGTCCGTTACTGGGGCAGGGTAAGGTTGCCGATTACATTCCCGCGCTGGCCTCGATCAGCGGTAATAAGCTCGGCATCGCCATTTGTACTGTCGACGGGCAGCGTTTTCAGGCGGGAGACGCGCTGGAGCGATTTTCCATTCAGTCGATCTCAAAAGTGCTTAGCCTCGTTGCCGCCATGCGCCAGTATGACGAGCAGGAGATCTGGCAGCGGGTGGGCAAAGATCCGTCCGGTCAGCCGTTTAACTCCCTTCTTCAGCTGGAAATCGAACAGGGTAAGCCGCGTAACCCATTTATTAACGCCGGGGCGCTGGTGGTGTGCGATATGCTGCAAAGCCGGCTGAGCGCGCCGCGCCAGCGGATGCTCCAGATTGTGCGGCAGCTTTCCGGCGTGCAGGACATCGCCTACGATCCGGTGGTAGCGCGCTCTGAGTTTGAACACTCTGCACGTAACGCCGCCATCGCCTGGCTGATGAAGTCCTTCGGCAACTTTCATAATGACGTTGCCACGGTGCTGCAAAACTATTTTCATTACTGCGCGCTGAAGATGAACTGCGTTGAACTGGCGCAGACTTTTCTGTTTCTGGCGCATCAGGGCCATGCCCCTCATCTGGGCGAGGACGTTGTCTCCCCGATGCAGGCCCGGCAGATCAACGCCTTAATGGCAACCAGCGGAATGTATCAGAATGCCGGGGAGTTTGCCTGGCGCGTGGGGCTGCCGGCTAAATCCGGCGTTGGCGGTGGGGTCGTGGCGATTGTCCCCCACGAGATGGCGATTGCCGTCTGGAGCCCGGAACTGGACGAGACCGGAAATTCACTGGCGGGCGTAGCGGCGCTGGAACAGCTGACCAAACGTCTTGGACGGTCCGTATACTGATGTCCACGTTAGATCCTCTGTTCGCGCGCCTGGCTCGCTCCACGTTTCGTTCACGATTTCATTTAGGGACGAAAGAGCGGCAATACTGCTGGGATAAGGGCGCAGAGACTATCGATAAGCATGCCGCCGAATTTGTCGCCGCGCGGCTGGCGCCTGCACACCCGGTGAATGACGGTAAGCAGACGCCGATGCGCGGCCATCCGGTTTTTATCGCCCAGCATGCCACGGCAACCTGCTGTCGGGGCTGTCTGGCTAAGTGGCACGCTATTCCGCAGGGCGTGCCGCTGAGTGCGCAGCAACAACAGTATATCGTCAACGTAATCCATCATTGGGTGGTCATAGAGGTAAATCGTGCCTCCTGAACTGACAATGTCTCTGTTTAAGCTACGCTTTTACTAATGCTCAGCGTCAGGAGACGTTATGAAGGCACCTCAAATTCCCGTTAATGAAGCGGAGCGCATGAATGCGCTGCGCGAATCCGGTCTGCTTGAGATCGACAATTATCCCGCGTTTGATCGTCTTACGCGGCTGGCAACACGCTTTTTCAGGGTGCCGCTGGCGATGATTACGCTGGTGGATGACCACGCCGCGATCGTGAAATCTGCTGACGGCCGGGCACTCGCCAGCCAGCCTCGCGACCTCTCGTTTTGCGGTCATACGATCCTGGGTGACGCGCCGCTGGTGGTGAGTGACACGCTCCTGGACGAACGCTTCGCGGATAATCCGCAGGTGGCGGGAGATCCGGGCGTGCGCTTTTATGCCGGTTTCCCGCTGCGTTTACGCGACGGGGCGTGCGTAGGATCGTTGTGTCTCATTGATTACGCGCCGCGGGAGTTTACCGCGGCGGATGCCGCCGTACTGGCCGATCTCAGCGCGCTGGCGGAGGATGAATTTGCAGCCGTTAGCGCCGCCACGACCGATGAACTCACGGGATTGTTTAACCGTCGCGGGTTTAACCAGTTTGCGCAGTTTGCACTGTCGGTTTCGCAGCGTCGGGCAGAACCGTTAACCCTTGGCTGGCTGGATCTGGACCATTTCAAAACCATTAACGATCGCTTCGGACATCAGGAGGGTGACAAAGCTCTGAAAGCGATGGCCGCCCTGATGCGTTCCTCGTTCCGCGAGGCCGATCTGCTGGTACGTTTCGGGGGAGATGAGTTCGCGGTGCTGTTTGCGGATACCGATGAGCCTGGCGCCTGGATCGCCATGCAGTATCTCGTCGAACAAACGGAAAAGTATAACGCGCGTCAGCTGCATCCCTGGTCGTTACAGTTCTCCTGGGGGCTGAGCGAGTTCGATCACCACCGCAACGATATTCAGGCATGGTTAAAACACGCGGATGCGCAAATGTACGCCATGAAGCGGCAACACCACGGCGAAAAATGACATAACGAAATCCTATGTCATCGCTTATTGCGTTACAAAAATGTTAATAGCAAAGTGGAGAGATTCAACCTAAGGACGCGCAATGAACTCTCCCATGCTGATTAAACCTCTCTCCCGACAGGACATCCTCACCCACATTGATGCCCTGAACGATATTCTCGTCAACTGTGTCAACGGCGGCGCCTCCGTCAGCTTTATGCTGCCTTTTTCTGCCGGGAAAGCCCGAACCTTCTGGCTCGGCGTCGCAGACAGCGTCGGGCGCGACGAGCGTACCGTCCTGGGCTGTTTTGATGCGGAGCAGGGGCTGGTTGGCACGGTCCAGCTGATCACCGATCAGCCTGAAAACCAGCCGCACCGTGCAGATGTCGCGAAACTGCTGGTTCATGAGAAGGCGCGCCGTAAAGGGGCGGCAATGGCGCTGATGGAAGCCCTGGAGGCGGTTGCGCGTGAAAAAGCGCTTACGGTGCTGGTGCTTGATACCTCGACCGGCAGCGGCGCGGAGACGTTTTATCAGAGAGCGGGCTGGCAAAAGGCGGGGGAGATCCCACGCTACGCCCTGATGCCGAACGGGGACATGACGGCGACCTCGATGTTCTATAAATTTCTTTGATATTTTTCACCATCGCGTCCTGAGTTGATCCAGACAGGGGTTCTGGTCCTGAAGTTTTGATAAGTTATCACACCAATCTTATCAGGCTGTATGACTAATCATAAAGGACCTCCATTGTGAACACTCTCAACCGTCGTGATTTCCCCGGTGCGTGCTACCCTGAACGTATCATCCAGTTTGGCGAAGGTAACTTCCTGCGCGCGTTCGTTGACTGGCAAATCGACCTCTTAAACGAGCATACCGATCTCAATGCCGGTGTGGTGATTGTGCGGCCGATCCAGAGCGATTTTCCGCCGTCGCTGAGCACCCAGGAAGGTCTGTATACCACGATTATTCGTGGTCTGAATGAGCAGGGAGAAGCGGTAAGCGATGCGCGTCTTATTCGTTCCGTAAATCGTGAAATCAGCGTCTACAGCCAGTACGATGAATTTCTGAAGCTCGCCCATAACCCGGACATGCGGTTTGTCTTCTCCAATACCACGGAAGCGGGCATCAGCTATCATGCGGGCGATAAGTATGACGATGCGCCTGCTGCCAGCTATCCGGCCAAACTGACGCGTCTGCTGTTCGAACGCTTTACCCACTTTAACGGGGCTGCGGATAAAGGCTGGATCATTATTCCTTGTGAGCTTATCGACTACAACGGCGATGCCCTGCGTGAACTGGTGCTACGTTATGCACAGGAGTGGGCACTGCCGGCGGCATTCATTGCGTGGCTGAATGATGCTAACACTTTCTGTTCGACGCTGGTTGACCGCATTGTTACCGGCTATCCGCGTGATGAGGTGGCAGAGCTGGAAGCTGGTCTGGGCTATCAAGACTGCTTCCTCGACACGGCAGAACATTTCTATCTGTTTGTTATTCAGGGGCCAAAATCACTTGCAGCAGAACTGCGCCTGGATAAATACTCGCTTAACGTCCTGATTGTTGACGATATTAAACCGTATAAAGAGCGTAAGGTGGCGATCCTCAACGGCGCGCACACGGCGCTGGTTCCGGTCGCTTTTCAGGCCGGCCTGGATACGGTAGGGGAAGCCATGAACGACGCGGAAATTTGCGCGTTCGTCGAGAAGGCTATTTATGAGGAAATTATTCCCGTCCTGGATCTGCCGCGCGACGAGCTGCACTCCTTCGCCAGTGCCGTAACGGGGCGTTTCCGTAATCCGTACATTAAGCATCAGCTGCTGTCGATTGCACTGAACGGGATGACCAAGTACCGCACCCGCATTCTGCCGCAACTGCTGGCAGGGCAGAAGGCGACCGGCAAACTGCCAGCACGTCTGACCTTTGCTCTGGCGGCGCTGATTGCATTTTACCGTGCCGAGCGCAACGGTGAGCGCTATCCGGTGCAGGACGATGCGCACTGGCTTGAGCGTTACCAGCAGCTGTGGACGCAACATCACGACAAACAGGTCACTACCCGTGAACTGGTATCGTCGGTGTTAAGCGTGAGCGAGCACTGGGAACAGGATCTCACTCTGGTGAACGGACTGGTAGAACAGGTTGCGCTGGATCTGGATGCAATTTTAAGCAAAGGCATGCGCGATGCGGTGAAACCGCTCTGCTAATCATAATGCCCGGCGTTGGCCGGGTTTTTTAAAGACCCTATTTAGTTACAACATACTATCCGTTCTTTTTTTAGAACGCACTTGCGGCACCGTGCGGTTCAGGCTTAACAGGTCAGAAAATGCAATGAACTATTAACATGCTTGCAACCGTGAGGGGGATCACGTTTAATAGCCGCGCTCTTTACTTTTCTGAAGCTGATTATGATTGTTCGTCCTCAACAGCACTGGCTGCAACTGATTTTTGTCTGGCATGGTTCGGTACTTCCCAAAATTTATACCCGACTGCTGCTTAACTTCCTGCTTTCCATCGCCGTGATTGTCATGCTGCCGTGGTACACCTCGCTGGGTATCCGGTTTACCGTCGCGCCGTTCAGCATTCTGGGTGTGGCTATCGCCATCTTCCTGGGGTTTCGCAATAACGCCTGTTATTCGCGCTACGTTGAGGCGCGTCTGCTTTGGGGGCAGTTGATGATAGCGGCGCGCTCGCTGTTTCGCGAGGTAAAAAACACCTTGCCGGATGATAAACATCTTGGAGAGTTTGTCCGCCTGCAAATCGCGTTTGCTAACTGTCTGCGAATGACTCTACGCAGAGAAACCAATGCCGATCAGCTGTCCCGCTATCTGGCTCCAGACGATTTACGCAAAGTGATGGACGCCAACTCGCCGGCGAACCGTATCCTGCTGATCATGGGGGAGTGGCTGGCCGTGCGGCGGCGTAGCGGGCACCTTTCAGACATTCTGTTTCACAGCCTCAACAACCGCCTGAATGATATGTCCATCGTGCTGGCTGGCTGTGAGCGTATCGCCAATACGCCAGTCCCGTTTGCCTATACGCTGATCCTGCACCGGACGGTGTATCTGTTCTGCATTATGCTGCCGTTTGCGCTGGTCGTTGATCTGCATTACATGACGCCCTTTGTCTCTGCACTGATTTCCTACACCTTTATCTCGCTGGACACGCTGGCGGAAGAGCTGGAAGATCCGTTTGGAACGGAAGATAACGATCTGCCGCTGGACGCCATCTGCAACATGATGGAGCGCGATCTGTTGCAGATGAACGATGAAGAGAACATACCTGAAAGACTGATGCCGGATAAGCATTATCAGCTGACCTGACGGGCATTCCACTCGTCGCGGGTGATTTCCCACAGCTCCGAATCCAGCAAACCGCTGACATAGGCTTTCTTCTCCGTCCTGATGAGCCGCATGCCGCTGCTGTCTGAAATACGTCGGGAGCGGCTGTTTGCAGCCGCTTTCGGCGCGCGCAACACCGGTTTGTTAAGCGTATTGAACCAGTAATCCGTGGCCGCAATGCTCGCCTCGCGCATATATCCCTGGCCCTGAAATTCCGGCGCGAGCCAGAACCCCCTGTTGTTGTCCTCCACGTCATACAATCAAATCAACCCCATCAGTTCGTCAGTCGCTTCGCGACGGCGAATCGTCCAGAACCACGCAATCCCTTTGGCCATATCGGGCAGTGCAACGTTGTTGACATAATTTTCTGCACCGTTTTCCGGGTAGGGCCAGGGGACTGAAGCCACCATATAGCGGACAATCTCCCAGCGCGGATAGCGTTGCTGGATCTGGACGGCATCTTCTGCAATCAGGGGGCGTAATATCAGGCGCTCGGTGGTAAGCGTGGGTATGGTCATCCGCTGATCTCCATAATTAAGCGTTATGCTTTTGTTTGGGTTCTGGTATTTTCATCAATATCACATTCTATTTGGTCGTGCTTTTGTTATTCAGGTTTATCCATAAAAGGGGTTATATGATGCTGAGAAAAGCCAGGCCCGAAGAAGCCGAAACACTCTGGCACGTCCGTAACGAAGCGATTCGCCATGGCTGCAAAATCTAGTGGGTTTTGCCATGCTGGGTGAAAATACGCATTACTCGCGTATGGCCGACGCGCATTTACGCTGTATTGAAATGGCAATTGATTTGTAAGGTCAGAACAGATGACGCTAACCGTACGTCCTTTATGCACAGATGATTACCCACAATGGCGACCGCTGTGGGATGGCTATACCCATTTTTATGAGTGCTACCTTGACGAGTCCGTTACCGCGGCCACCTGGGACAGGGCGCTCGCAGATTCATCATCTCTGTTTTGCCGTGTCGTGGAGAAGGACGGCCGCGTCATCGGCTTCGCCATGTGCGTCCTGCATGAAGGGACCTGGTCAACCGCGCCCGTTTGCTATCTGGAAGATCTGTTTGTTGAAGCTGCCGAACGTGGCGCAGGGGCGGGTAAAGCGCTTATCGACGCCCTGATCGATGAAGGCAAGCGGGAAGGGTGGTCAAAACTCTACTGGGTAACCCGCATGAACAATCCGGCGCGTAAGCTGTATGATCACTATGGTGAAGCCGACGATTACGTCCGGTACCGAATCTCGCTTTAGTCGTTTAATACCTGGGTTTGTATCACACTGTATCTGCCTCTGTGATACATACACAGGTATGCAATAAAACCGCATCCGCACACATCTCCTGTACAAACGCATGGTGTTATATCTCCGTCAACTGAACTTACCCGGAGATAACATCATGTTTAATAAACTCGCATACTCAGCCGTCGCCCTGACCGTATCACTTGGCACCGTGATGTCCTGCCAGGCAGAAGCGACGGGTAAGGATTACGCGTCGGCCTTTAACCAGGTTAAACAGATTAACGCTGGCGATTTGAACGTCGGTTACGTCGATATCGGGCCAAAAGAGGGGCAACCGGTGATCCTGCTGCATGGCTGGCCGTACGACATTCACAGTTATGCAGAAGTGGCCCCCGCGCTGGCCGCGAAGGGGTATCGTGTCATTGTGCCGTCCCTGCGCGGGTACGGCACCACACGCTTTATTTCTGATAAAACGCCGCGAAACGGCCAGCCTTCGGCAATGGCAAAAGACATCGTCAACCTGATGGACGCCCTGAATATCAAACAGGCGGTGTTTGCCGGTTATGACTGGGGGGCGCGTACGGCAGATATCGTTGCAGCGCTCTGGCCGGAACGGGTGAAATCGCTGGTCTCGGTAAGTGGCTACCTGATCAGCAGCCAGGCGATTGGCAAACAGCCTTTACCGCCGAAGGCAGAGGTTCAGTGGTGGTATCAGTTCTATTTCGCCACGCCGCGCGGGGCGGAGGGCTATGCTAAAAATACGCACGATTTTGCCCGGTTGATCTGGTCCCAGGCTTCGCCTGACTGGAAATTCAGCGATGCCACCTTCAATGCCAGCGCCAAATCCCTCGATAACCCGGACCACGTTGCCGTCACGCTCAGTAATTACCGCTGGCGTCTGGGGCTGGAGAAGGGTGAGCAGAAATATGACGCCTACGAACAAAAGCTAGCTACGCTGCCGAATATTACGGTGCCGACCATCACCATCGAGGGTGGTAACAACGGAGCACCACATCCTGCACCCGCAGCCTATGCGGGGAAATTCACCGGAAAATATGAGCACCGTACTTTCGGCGCAACGGTTGGCCACAACCCGCCGCAGGAAGATCCGCAGGACTTTGTTAAAGCCGTTGTCGACGCGGATAAGCTCTGATATGTGCTATTTTCAATCCGTTACCTCTTAATCAGGAGCCTGCGGTGGAGCATATTGATCACATCCTTGTCGTCGATGACGACAGGGATATTCGTGAACTGATTGTCGATTACCTCGTGAAATCCGGTTACCACGCCTCTGGCGCGGCGAACGGGAAAGAGATGCGCGTAGTGCTCGACAAACAGCATATCGACCTGGTGGTGCTGGACGTGATGATGCCCGGCGATGATGGCCTGACGCTGTGTCGACAGCTGCGCAGCAGCAGGCATAAGGATCTGCCGATCCTGATGCTCACCGCGCGCAACGAGGACACGGACCGGATCCTGGGACTGGAGATGGGCGCCGACGATTATGTGGTGAAACCGTTTGTGGCCCGCGAACTGCTGGCGCGTATCAAAGCTATCCTGCGTCGTTTTCGTACTATGCCGCCTAATCTTCAGGTGACCGAGGCAGGGCGCCTGGTGGTGTTCGGTGAATGGCAACTGGATACCGTGGCGCGTCATCTGATTGATAACGAGGGGATGGTTGTGGCGCTCAGCGGGGCGGAATATCGCCTTTTGCGCGTATTCCTCGATCATCCTCAACGGGTGCTGACCCGCGATCAGCTGCTGAATTTGACGCAGGGACGTGATGCCGAGCTGTTTGAGCGTTCGATTGATCTCCTGGTGAGCCGCGTGCGACAGCGCCTGAATGAAGATGCCCGCACGCCGGCCTACATTAAAACCGTTCGCAGCGAAGGCTACGTTTTTACCATGCCGGTGACCATCGTCGAGGCCAATGAATGACGCTGTGGCCCCGCACCTTACTGGCCCGGCTGCTGATCATTGTGCTGCTTGGACTCTTACTGGCTAACGCGCTCAGCCTGACGCTGGTCATGGTTGAGCGAATGCACAGCGCGCGCACGGTTATGCTGGGCAATCTTGAGAATGACGTGGCGACCAGCGTGGCCATTCTCGACCGGCTTCCGGCCAAAGAGCGGCCAGAGTGGCTGGAACGGCTCAGTCGCGGTAATTATCGTTATATCCTTGGCCCCGGCGAGGCAGGCGCCGCACCAACGGACAAGCGCTCGCGGGATGCAATTCGCACCCTGAAAGAGACGCTTTCAGCCCAATATCCGCTCCAGTTTACGGCGGTGCCAGGGCCGATCTCCCATATTCAGGCCCATCTGACGCTCCGCGACGGCGCACCGCTCACTATCGATCTGATCCCGCGCATGCCGCCTGTCGCCAGCTGGTTACCCGTGGTGCTAGTTCTTCAGCTGTTACTTGTCGCGCTCTGCTCCTGGATTGCCGTACGCCAGGTTGTCCGGCCTTTCCTGCAATTCACGCGTGCGGTTGATTCCCTCAATCCTGCGGCCCATTCACCGATGACTGAAAAAGGACCGGTTGAAGTGCGCCAGGCTGCACACGCTTTTAATGAGATGCAGTCGCGGATACAAACGTATCTGCGTGAACGCGCGCAGATTCTGGCGTCCATTTCTCACGATCTCCAGACGCCCATCACGCGAATGAAGCTGCGGATCGAAATGGCAGATCAGCCCGAACTCCGCGATAAGCTGCTGAGCGACCTGGATAATATGTCGCGCCTGGTACGGGAGGGGATTGCCTATGCCCGGTCATCAGAATCACTGGAAGAGACCACGCTGAAGCTGGAGCTGAACGCGTGGGTTAACAGCATCGCCAGTGATTATCAGGACATTGGTAAAAACGTGCAGTTTCATGCACGCAATGCGCGTCTGCCGATCGTTACTCGTCCACAGGCATTGCGCAGGGTAATGACCAATCTGCTGGATAATGCGCTCAAGTTTGGCGATAGCGCGGTTATAGAGATTGATGAAGATGAAAGGCAGGTAGCGATCCGCATTATGGATAACGGCCCCGGCATCCCGGAGGCAGAACTGGAGGCGGTGTTACAGCCGTTCTACCGGGTTGAAACGTCGCGCAACCGCGAAACGGGCGGCACCGGGTTAGGCCTCGCCATTGCCGCGCAGCTCACCGCCCAGCTTGACGGGAAATTGCATATTGCAAACCGGGCAGAGGGCGGGTTGGCCGTAAGCGTGACTCTTCCGCGCGGTTAATTGTACGCCTGTGTATCTGCACCCCATGCCGATACGCAGGCAGACAAAATTCAGCTTTTCGCACACGGCCTGAACACATTCGTACGGTCAAATAACCTCACTGCACCTTCGCAGCAACCGTATCGTGAGGTCGTTATGTTTCTGATAATCGCTTTTTTGGGCGGCATGATTAGCCTGCTCAGTCCGTGCACGCTTCCCGTCATTCCTCTGCTGTTCGCTGGCTTTCAGGGGCAGCGCAAACACATTCTGGCGCTTCTGGCGGGAATGATTGTGATGTTCACGTTGGTGGCGATGGTAGTAACGGTTGCCAGCGAGTGGATCGCTGACGCCACCGTTATCGGTCGCTGGATTGCGCTGCTGATACTGAGCATTGCCGCCCTGGCTCTGATCTTCCCGCAGTTTGCTCAGCGCATTGCCCGTCCGGCGGTCAGTGCGGGAAACGTTCTCAACACCCACAGCGTTCAGCGACGCGGCCTGGTTTCGGCTTTTCTGGCAGGGCTGGCCGTTGGACTTCTGTGGTCCCCCTGTGCCGGACCGATTCTCGGGGCGATCTTCAGCATTAATATTGCGGGCCACTCGGCCATCGCAACCGGAGCGCTGTTAGCCGCTTACGGCAGTGGATGCGCGTTGATGCTGGGGCTGCTTGTCGCGGGGGGCCGTAAGCTGATAACCCCTCTGAGAGCCAAATCCGCATTGATGGCGCGTTTGCGTCAGGGAGCGGGAGTGATGATGTTAGCTGCCGTTGCGTTCAACGCCAGCGGGATGACCTCAGCCCTGAAAGGTGCCAACGGTATTGCCGACCAGCTGGAAAACGCTCTGTTGAGCCTTGCGCAACCATCCTCCACGCAGGTGAAACTGCAACCAGTCGCTGACGCAACAACGAGCGGCCAGCTACCATCATTAAGCGGCGGTACGGGCTGGGTAAACGGTGACCCTGTCACGTCTGAGGCCTTGCGGGGGAAAGTTGTGCTTATCGATTTCTGGACCTGGGACTGTATCAACTGCCAGCATACCCTTCCGCATGTTCGAGACTGGGCGAAGAAATATGAGTCACAAGGTCTGGTGGTGATTGGCGTCCATACCCCGGAATACCCCTGGGAAAAGCCGTTATCATCGGTGAAAAACGCGGTCAATAAATGGCAGCTGCCGTACCGCGTAGTGACGGATAATAACTACAAAATCTGGAGCGCGTTCGGAAATCAGTACTGGCCAGCGCATTACTATTTCGATGCGAAAGGGCAACTGCGTTACACCGCGTTTGGCGAAGGTAACTACGACAAGCAGGAGGCCGTGATTCAGCAGTTGCTCAAGGAAGCGCGTTCCTGATCCGGCTTACGGAACCCGCTGAGCCACCATAAACAGGCGCGGAAAAGCCAGCAGTATCTGCCCGTTCTCCTGGAGCGGATACTGCTCTTCCAGCAGCTCAAGGTAGCGTTTCAGATAGTTTTTCTGCTCGCTTTCGTTGAGTTCCTGTAACCACGGCCGTAACCCCGTCGCGCTGACCCAGTCAATAATCGCCTGATGAGAGCTCATCTGATGGAAGTAGGTGGTGCGCCAGATATCCACGTCACATCCCGCTTCCGTCAGAATATCGTAGTAGGCATGGATACCCGGCAATGGCTCGCGGCCACGATCGGGGTAGCCCTGTTCCCAGGCAACTTCACGCATCAGGGCGTGCGTCGGCTCAAGCCAGTTGTCAGGCATTTGCACCGCCAGCACGCCGTTTAACTGGAGCAGTGAAACCAGGTGTGGCAGAAGGTGGTAATGGTCCGGGATCCATTGCAATGAGGCGTTGGCGTAGATCAGGCTGAGCGGCTGGTCAGGTTTGTAGTGCCGGATATCCGCCTCAACAAAGTGGCAGTCTGGCAGGGCCTGTCGGGCTTCCTCCAGCATGGCCGGGGAGTTATCCACGCCGGCGATCTGCGCAGAAGGCCAGCGCTGTTTCAGCAGCGCGGTGCTGTTGCCTGGCCCGCAGCCCAAATCCACGGCTGAGGTTATGTCAGCAAGCGGCACCCGGGCCAGTAACTCAGCGGCGGGACGTGTGCGTTCTGCGCTGTACTGTAGATAAAGAGAGGGATCCCAGTCGGCCATTTTCGCATCTCCATGTTGAGGTGTTCAGCAAGAATAGCACAGGCAAATACCTGCGCCGGGGCAGGTATCTGGCTAATGGTGAGATTATAAAATGCCTTTGAGGGCCAGGTGATAGAGCAGCATGATGGTTTTTCCGTCGACGATCTGCCCATTTTCAATGCCCCGAAGCGCGTCGTCCAGCGTCATTTCCAGCACGTCGATATCTTCCCCCTCAGCTTTAACGCCGCCGCCCGCGCTGGTCCGATCCTGCGGATGATATTCCGCCAGATAGAAGTAGAGTTTCTCGGTAACCGAGCCCGGGCTCATATAGGCCTCAAAAATTTTCTCTACGCGCGTCACCTTAAACCCGGTTTCTTCTTCCGCTTCGGCCTTAATCCGGCTTTCCGGGTCAAGGTTATCGAGCAACCCGGCGGCCGCCTCAATGAGATCCTCTTCGTGACCATTGATAAACACCGGGAAACGGAACTGACGCGTCAGAATGACGGTTTTGCTGTCGCGATTATAGAGCAGGATCGTCGCGCCATTCCCCCGGTCATACACTTCACGCTCTTGCCGCTGCCAGTCGCCATCGCTGCGCTGGAGGTCAAAAGTGTATTTTTTCAGGTTATACCAGTTGTCGGACAACGTTTCGCTGTTGATGATGCGTATATCTGCACGTTTTGATTGCACGTTTGTCTCTCCTCTCGTAGAGTAAGCATCATAAACAGCACTATCGTGCAAATACAAGACATATCGTGCAACATCAGGAATAAATCATGCTTACAAGCCAGCGTAAACAGTTGATTCTGGAAAAACTGGAGGCGGAAGGCCAGGTCCAGTCAACTGCGCTCAGCCTCTTTTTCTCGGTGTCTGAGGACACTATCCGCCGGGATTTACGTGAACTGGCGGCAGAAGGGCGTTTGCAGCGTGTTCACGGCGGTGCACTGCCAGCATCTTCAGCGATTGCGCCTTTTGCCGAGCGTCAGTCCGTCAAAATGGATGCAAAAAAACGCGTGGCACGGCGAGGCGCGCAGCTCATTTCACCGGGGCAGGTGGTGATCATTGATGGCGGGACGACCACCTCCGAACTTATTACATTCTTGCCACCCGATTTACCGATAACCGTGGTGACGCACAGCCCGGGTATCGCATTGGGTCTGGTCGGCCATCCGAGCATAGAGGTGATCCTGATCGGTGGTCGTTTGTATAAACACTCCATCGTCACGGTCGGCGCGGCCGCAATTGAAGGCATCAATAATATTCATGCGGATCTGTTTTTCATGGGTGTCACCGGCGTGCATCCTGAGGCCGGGCTGACCACCGGAGATTATGAAGAAGCGTGCATCAAACGTGCATTTTCCGGCAGAGCGGCGGAAACGGTGGTACTGGCCTCACCGGAAAAGATCAACACGGCCTCGGCGTTCGTGATTGGCGACCTGTCGCTGGTGAATACGCTGGTTGTTGAAAACACAACGGATGAACGCTGGGTGAGCGCCATGAAAGAAAAGGGCGTTACGGTGATCGCAAGCCAGTAAATATCCGCTTTTTTGCCAGCCTGACCGCCAGGCTGTCAAACAGACAAAGGTTATCCTTCACGCGGATTTCTAGACTAAGGCTTTCATCTGTTTAAGGACAAGCCATGAAAGCGATCTCCATTCTGGCGTGTGGCGCGGACCCAACCGCGCAACGCCTGTCAACGTCTGCCATTCAGCAGGCCATAAACAGTGCTCAAGAGAACGATGTCATTGTTATTCCGCAAGGCCGTTTTCTGACCGGCGCACTGTTTCTGAAAAGCGGTGTTTCGCTTCGCCTGGATGCTGGCGCACAGCTCGTTGGAAGCCAGGATCTGGCTGATTATCCCCTGATAAACACCCGGGTGGCCGGCATTGATATGCGCTGGCCGGCAGGCATTATTAATATCATTGATTGTGAAAACGTCAGCATTACCGGTACAGGCACGATAGACGGGCAGGGTGTCATCTGGTGGCAACGCTTCTGGGGCGATGACGAACGCAGCGGCATGGTTGGCGATTACAGCGCCAGAGGATTACGCTGGGTGGTTGATTACGACTGTCAGCGCCCGCGCAATATCCTGGTCTTTGAAAGCCAGAACATTCTGCTGCGTGATTTTACCAGTCGGGAGTCCGGATTCTGGAACATACACCTCTGTTATTCGCGCCGTATCGCGGTTGAGGGTGTGCAAATCAGCAATTCTGCGGGGCCGAGCACCGACGGGATTGACGTCGACTCCTGCGAACAGGCGCGGATTGAACGCTGCATTGTGTCCTGCAATGACGACAATATTTGCATCAAATCTGGACGAGGACGCGAAGCGGCGCAAAAAGCACGTACCGCGCGGGATATAGTGATTCGAGGATGTACGCTGAATAAGGGATCCGGGATCACGCTGGGGAGTGAAACTTCAGGTGGCATTGAACGCGTCCTGATAGAAGATAACGCGTTTAACGGAACGGGCGTCGGGTTTCGCATTAAGTCGGCCCGCAACCGTGGCGGGTTTATCCGTGATATCACCGTCCAAAATTTACGTCTTACGGACGTACGTTTTCCGGTGCTGATCCAGCTGAACTGGTTTCCGCAGTACAGCTATGGCGACCAGAGCAATTTATCTGATAAACCAGAACACTGGCGCAAGCTGGCTGAAGGTGTTGAGGGCGAAGCCGGTCTTACTGAGGTCAGCGGACTGACGATTAAAAATATGACGGCGCGTCGCTCAGACAACAAATATTTCTCGCGGGCATTTTTCATTGCGGGGTATCCGGAGCGTCCTGTGGCCGGGTTAACGCTGGAGGGGATTTTTATTGACGCGACAGAGTTTGGGAAAATTTCCGGTGTGGATGGGTTGCGCTTTCAGGATGTGCAGGTGACCGCCGTAGAGAACACGCAAGACTGTAACGACAGTTATGAACGTTGATGGCATAGAATCTATGGGCATAATTCGCTGAATGAGCAGAACTAAGGCTGGGCCCGAAACGGCTGGATTTGTTCTTAATTAATCTTAGTGCGCATAATGTATATTATGTTAAATTTAGTCCGTCGGTCATTTAGTTCATAACCGGCCACAGGATACGATTAATCATACACTTACCTACCCCTCTATCTTCTTCTTGCAGGACGTTATGTTTGTCGGTTACTTTGTTCATATCCACACCATTGATAAGGTTAAGTGCCGCGTGTTCATACTTACACAACTCAATATCAACCAACGGCAGCGTTTATGGGCACTGATGGATACTCACACGCGCCAGCCGCTTTTATATCCGTTAATATATCTTATCGACCATCTTGCTTTGCGTTCATCAGCCACGCAATCCGCTTCACTTCAAGCGCTCAAGTTTTTCTATGAATTCTGGCACCAGAAACATGGTGTGACTTTTTGCTTCAGTTTCTATTCCTCGAACCACAATCCATTGATTGCCATTGATGAACTTACAGCCTTTTTTCATTATCTGGAAAATACGAATTTATATGTACCAGCGTTAACCATAAGGTCTACTACGCAGACCACGCCTCAACGTTGTACAAATATCAGGCATGTACATTCGGTTATTCGTTTTATCAGATATTTGATTAACACGTATATCTCGCCGAGATATATAGATGGCACGCCTAAAGAGCTTACACGACTTGCCACGCAGTTAACGGGACGTTTATCGATACATAAGGCAGAATTCCGTACTCTTACCCATTCTCGTCAGATGAACAATGGCACGACCCATAAACGCTTTCGAAGTCTGACTGCTGAGATGGTCATGGCTTTTTACCAAATCATTACACCCGGTTCAATTTCAAAGAAAAACCCACTCAATCCCTTCCCCGCTGGTGAAATCCAGCTACGTAATTTTCTGATTTGCAGATTGCTTTTAAATTACGGATTGCGTGTCAGTGAATTACTGCTTTTGGAGTGTCATTCGATCAAACCAAATCTCCGAGGGGATCAGTTCAGCCTGATTGTGACCACAGTAGATGACGACGTTTCGGATCAACGAAAAAGATTGCCTTCATTAAAAAATGTTTATGCAAACCGGGTGCTGGCATTAGATAAACTGGACTTTCATTTTCTAAATATATATATCCATAAAATCCGCCCTCAAGCCTCCCATAGTTTTCTGTTCACTTCCACCCAAAGACTACATCCGCCACTGTCATACCATGCAGTCTATGATATCTTTACCCGTATTGATGACATTATGAGTGTGCAGTATCCTGAATATAAAAAAGATGAATATTATGATGCCATTGAAAGCATCTCGCCTCATATAACGCGGCATACTTGGGCTTATTTAACACTTCAACGTATTTATCGTGATAAACTTCAAAAAATTAAGGCCAACTCACACTTGGCAGCCATAGACTTTTCTATCGTTGGATTGATGGATGAAGCCAAGGATGAATTACGGCTACTTGGCGGTTGGAGTCACAATAGCCATATGCCTGATCTTTACGCTAAAAGATTTCTATCTCAGCAGGCTAATACGGCCAATCTTCAGCGAATTGTGATTGATAACGAAGCCCTGAAATCAACCTTTTCCCATGTATGCGATGAATGGAGTGCATATGAGTCGAATCAATAAACAGTTAAATGCGTCGAACAGCAACATTTACACACCTGTATTTGTTGAGAGTATTTTAAAGGTTAATATACCAGTTAGTATTTATCTTAAATCGGCAGATCATTTTGATGACAAATATATCAGCTCAACAAGTGACAGTTGGGTATTCGATTATTCAGGAAGCCGCTGCTATGCCCACTTTCGTCAGGATAAAATCAGCAACCAATTAATCAAATATATTTGCTTCCATTATGCATCTGCCAAGTGTCCAGCTCAGGTTCCTGGGCTACTCCATGCGTGGTCTTTGGCAACTGATCATTGCATAAGCAAATCTGCTTTCACTTTTACGGTGTTGAAAGATTACCTCGAAACTCAGGAAATTAAACCTCAATATTTCTACTTTATCATTTTCGGCCTAAAAATCCTCTGTACCGAAGCATTCCCTGGTTTTACCCTCGAAGATTATGAAGACCTCGAATTCATCCCTCGCCCGCACTCCCATGACTGGGGAATCTATCAGGAAATTGATCATGTTCTGGATCCCCTCGAAAAAAACATGATCAGTAAAGGCTTGTTTGAAATGGCTGTGGCGATTCGGTATGGCGAAAACTACAGTCTGAACACCATGCGAGATGCAGTAATTCTGGGACTGACGTATGTCACCGGTGCCCGACCGGTACAACTGGCCAAGCTGGCGGTAAAAGATTTACGTATTGATACCCGAAACTCCGAAACCGGATTAATACGATATAGCTTACTCCTTCCTTACGCCAAACAGCGGCACGTAACGACTGAACGTCTGTTTTTGGCGATTCCAGCTGAAATCGGCGCGTTGATTAGGCACTATATCGAGCGAGCGCAACTAAAACCTGATGGCAAGCTATTTGAATTTAGTAACTCTGCACCGTTTAATGTGTCCAGAGCGATTAACAAGGCCTTCCTCTGTTTCAGTCCGCCAGATTATCAGGCAGCCGTAAAGCGTGGCGAAGCGGCTTTGCCAACCATTACCCCGACCGACTTGCGCCACAACGTGGGGCATTCACTGGCTATGCAAGGGGTCAGCGCCGAGGAAATTGCGCATATTCTGGGACATAGCTCCCTTACTGTTGCCAAGTATTACATTCTGGCGACGCCTGCACTGGCACTGATTCGAGCCAAAGCATTGGGTATCAATCCGGTATGGCAAAACATGGTGGCTATGATGTTGACTGGTGAACTGACCTCTTCAACGAAATGGCAAGACCAGCGCGTGGTCGGCATAATCGGTGATGAGTTGCATGATGGGATTGGCGGTTGCTCCAGAGATGATGGCAAATGCCCATTCAGTGAAGTACGCTGCTGCTACGGTTGCCTGTATTTCCGCCCCTTTACTGATGGTGACCATCAGGCGGTGCTGGAGAGTGTAGTTAAAGAAGTCGATGAATTGATTTCCATTTCAGACAGTGTTGGTAACGCCCGCAATCCACTTATTTCAATCCATGAAACCACACAATTTGAAATTCAATCCGTGATTGCTCGTTGCCGCTTTCATCAGGAAAAAGGCGGTGTGCGATGAAAAAACACTTTGCGCAGTTTTACGCCTTTATCACCGAGCAACAAAGCTGGTTTGAACAGCATCTGGCAGCAGACTTCGAGCAGTCATGGGATGATCCTGTTTGGGTCTGCGGTAGCAATGGAAGTGGTTGGTTACGTGGCAATGGCAAAAATAAATTACGCTTTGATGAAATCGGCCGTACCAAAGGTATTGAGGGGCGTCATGCCGTGGCAGAAGACTATGCCCGGTTTATGAAAGCCCTGCTGGTACTGGTGTATCGGAGGCGAAATCGTAGTATATCCCCAGCGGTGGCTGTGGCAACACTCATGATTTTAAAGCGCTGGTACCACTCACTATTTGAGGTGACCGGGCAAACCCACCCAGTGTATCTAACCACAGGGGTAATTCAACGATCGATGGATAACCTCAGCGCAGCTTCATCTCTAGGGGACCCCAATACCGCCAATTACAAAGGACGCTGTGTCAGTCTGCAAAAACTGGTTAATCACCAGTCATTCACACTGGTGACATTGCAATATGTATCCGATGGGCAATATACCAATCAAACAAACCTCACTCGTAAAGCCCGGGAAACCATGGCGCTGAAACAGCAGGCCAAGCTGTCTGATACCACTACCGATGGTGAAGATGCGTTGATTACCATTCGCGGATTTCTGAACATAGTTGCATTAATCCAGCGGGTGGAAAGTGATGCTGAGAAAATCGCGTTAAATTGCCTGTTGTTATTGGTTATTACCGGCTTTCGCTCCATTGAAGCGTTTAATCTCAGACAGGATGCCCTGTTTAAACGCCAGATTGATGATCCGGCACTCTGCAAACGGTTTCAGGACAAGGGATTACCCGATTATTTTCTTGGTATCCGTTATGTTGGTGTCAAAGGTGCTGGGGAGCGAACGCATTGGGTAGAACCGCTGGCAGTACCGCTGGTCGAGAGTATATTCAGTACCGTTAAAATGTTGACCGCACCAATACGCAGCCATCTTACCTATCTACGGGCAAAATCTTTTGCTGATTACCTGCCACAGGCCATCAGCAACATGCCCGGTGAACAAGTCGAACTGGATGATGTGGTGAAGTACATCACCCAAACTACCTCAAGTTTTCGGGGCCGGGCAGGACAACGGGACAAAACATCCAAAGCCCTTAGCAAAAGAGGTGTGCTGCCCGCTCAAGAAATACCAGGGCCGAAAAACAGCAAAGCTATCTATTATTCCAAGACTGATCTTAATCATTACATCAAGACCGAATTTGGCCTGACGAATGCCAACGAACCCTGTACACACGCCTGGATGGAAAATGGCAAACGCTACCAAGTTAACTACGAGGACCTGCTATTTCTACACGAGAAGGGTTCGCTGGCATTAAAGCGCACACTGGCTTTGCTGGCTACACCGATACCCTTCACTAACACACTTATGAATAAATTTTTAGGCAACGTTGAGCCTGATGGATCAGTATTCAGCAAATATCAATTACTGGAGGAGGATGGTACCTCCACGCGGATGCGTACCCACATTCCCCGGCACAACATCAATACCTTTCTTGCCATTGCGGAAATCTCTGACCACTTACAGGCAATGCTGATGGGGCGAGTGGACATCACGCAGAATCAGCACTATCAACATCTGGCGCTTGCAGGACGGCGAAAAGCAGCCTCGTTGATGCCCTTGCAGCCGATATCGACAGCACTAACTGCCACGCCCTATTCGTCCTCCGTTGCTACGCCACTGGATATCGTCAAACAGACCGGCCAACTGGCGGCCACGGAACACATGGCAATGGATAATACCATCAAAGCCAACCTGCATACTTTTGACGATCGGGATGATGTAGCCAGATTCATCGAGGCGTCATTTGCTGAGGGTCTATTTGAAGATGTTGCTGCCGCCTTTGAAGAAATCCGCACCGCAGAAGGACCAGAGCAAGCCTCTGCTATGGTGGCAAGGCATGCCGTGCTGTATCCGCTGAAATTTGGCTCTTGTATGCGGGAAGTTAACCTCTGGGGATGTCCTTATCGACTGAAATGCCAAAGTGCTGCCTTTTGTGAACATTTCACGCTGACAGGCCGGATGGATGAGCTACCCAATCTGATCGCCAAAAAACAGGCGTTACAGAAAGCATATTCTAAGTTAACACAACTTACACAACGTCAGCCTGACTACCAGACCAGACTGGCCGACATCGAAAAACGGTTACATCAACTCAAGGCAATACAAGCACAATGGCAGCGTCGAGCTAAAACTCAACAACTAGTTGCTACGGAGAATGTGCTGTCTGGTGAAGTAATTACCGAGGGCAAAGTCCGTACACTAGCCCAGCTTTTTGCACTTGAATACCAACAATTGATGAAGGAGAACGACTGATGCGCGGCAAGGAACTGGACACACTACTCGAACACGAATTACAACTAATGCTGGTTGAAGGCTTTGACAAGTCCCCTATTTCTGCCAAAGCCTTGCATATTCGGCTCAGGGCAAAAGGTATCGTTAATGGTGGTTTAAGCACGCTGAGCAGCCTGGAGCGAAAACGCCTAATTGCTGCCTATATTGATCAGCAACTTAGTCCATTGAATTTACGGCCAAAAGAAAAACAGCAATACGTTAACCGTAAAACCCGTCAGGCCTTACTGGCCAGAAACCAGCAGTTGCAGGCTGAAGTAAGTGAATTGCGAGACCAATTAGCGCAAAATACCCTTTCGTTGATAGAAATTGTCAAAGCGGTAAAAATCAATTCGATTATACCGGTGGAAAGTCTGTTGGCCAACCATGTGATTCGGGAACTACATAAGTCGTCATAATTCTGACATGGAAGATTTAGCCGACAGCTTCCCGGTTGTCGGCGGAATGCTGGTTGTATTGATAAACATATATTGGGCTCCCTCATTTGAGTTTGTTATCTGAGAGGGCGTCTCCCACTGTAATGCCCTGCTTGGTTCATTGCATCAGGGTAATGCTACACTTTCGTTACCTTCAAAAAGTTCAGTCGCTTTATATGTAATATCATTTTTTGTCAGCATGCTTTTCGCCTGGATGCCTTTTGAGTGCTTCGATAAGATTACTTCGCTCTTCCTCTGTCATCCGGGATATGAGTAATGCAAGTTCAGCTGTGGTCTGATCATCACAAAAAAAGTAGTTCAACGGCACGTTTAACTCTGCCGCCATCCGTCGAAGCGTATCAATATCGGGGACATGGCGCCCTTTCTCATAATGATTCATACGACTGCTAGCCGAAGCGGGATCAAACCCAACAAGGAGGCCCAATGAGCGCTGTGATAAACCCGCCCTGCATCTCGCTTCCTTAAGTCTTTCTGGTATCGGATTTTTTTCAGACACTGATTCATCTTCATTGGCCTCGAATGCTTAGATTGTCTAAGTATCTGCCATTGTTGTATACTTAGCAATCCTAAGTTAACTGCCTTGTTTTAGTCATATGAATAGTCGAGTATCCAACCCTGAGTCGTACATATTTTCTGCAATAATCTATATTGGTAAAGATAACTTCACCAGTAACGATGTGGCTCAAATTCTTATCGAGCGATTTTCACTTCCGAAAAGTTATTTTAAGGCAAAAGCTTTTGCTTATAACCAAATTCAGTGTTTAGTTAGAAAAGGATTATTGAGTAAAGTCAGAAAATCAGGCGCGTATCAATATGTATACTCAGTCACATCTGAATTCAATGTCGTAAAGGAAAGCGTAGAGTTAATTGAGGTACCCAAAAAAAATTCCTGTCAACTTGTTTTAAGTGCTACCAGCCATGAATACAGAAATGTAAATATTCAAATAAGAACTCTTATTGAAAAATACAGCAGCGAGTTGGAAAAAGTATCAGGAGCAAAGGAGATTTATGAAGAATTGATAATTGCCGTGCCGAGCAGGGAAAATGAATTCAGGAAGCTTTCTCTCGAGCAAGAGAAAAAGCAAATTAAGATAAATGAAAAAATAAACACATTAATTGGAATTTTTAATAAAACTATTGCAATAAGGCAATGACTTTTAAAAACATTTAAAGTTAAATAAGTCCATGAAAGAGAGAGGGCAAAGCAGAGTCCGCCCTCTCTCTTCATCCCCTGATAAGCCTCATTACAATGAGGTTAACAGCGTACACCACTATATGCTAGTCCTTAATAAATATAATCCCAGCCAGCGCGAGATGCAACCTTTAAAATTTGAGCAGTACTAGTTAAACAACGAGTTCATCCTTACACCTTGTAAGCTGTAAAGTAATAAAACATCTTACAGGCTGTTTTTTACGAGGAGTGAATTTATTATGAAGTAATCGACATGGCCACCTACTTATGGATACTATTTTTCCCGTTAGACTTCTTAGCCAGTTACGTCCACTTTTAATTGGTTTTCGTAAATCAAAAGGATTAACTCAAAGAGAATTATCTGCCATGTTGGGTGTAACTCAGCAGACTTATGCTCGCCTTGAGGCAAATCCTTCAAAAGCAAGTTTTGAGCGTCTATACAAAGTGTTACATATTTTAGGGGTGGAGATTTCGCTCAGTTCTGCACCGCTTTCAACTTATACAAAGCCTGCAAATTTTGTAGAAAAGGAGGCTGATTCACCGGCAAGGCGTGAGAAATGGTGATAGAAGCAAGCCTATTTGATAGGCCTGGACGTCAGCCATCGCCTTTAAGCATTTGATCTGTTCCCCATTGATCAACTCAGACTGTTTAGCAACGCCCGATTCTGGCTCGGTGCGGATAAATTGACCAACTTGAATGTCCGCTGTGAGCGAACAGCGGAAGTTCGCATATGGTTTTAGCCTGATAAAGGCATTACTTAAAGGGTGATGTGGTAGATACTTACCACCCGTAATAGCGTATCGTTTTCTTTTACAAGCCGAATAGCAGTGCCCTCAATCGCAGGAGTGATTATGAATGCTAGCGAGATTTTCGTTTCAGTCGATATTGAAACATCCGGCCCGGTCCCGGGATTATTTAGTCTGCTTTCCATTGGGGCCTGTCTGGTGCATGCGCCCGACGTGCGTTTTTATGCCGAGTTGAAGCCTGACTGCACTGGCTTTGATCCTGAGGCGCTGGCAGTGACGGGATTTAACCTTCAGGCACTGGCTACCACCGGCATAGCCCCCGCGGACGCCATGCTTCAGTTATCCACCTGGCTCACATCCCACCTTCAACCGAGCCAGAAGCCGGTCTTTACGGGACTGAATGCCCCCTTTGACTGGTCATTCATCAATTACTACTTCCATAAATATACGGGGAACAACCCATTTGGCTTCAGTGCATTAGATATTAAAGCTTACTTTATGGGGGCAACAGGCTGTACGTGGTCTGAGACCAAATCATCAATGATGACACAGCGTTTATCTGCCAAAGGAAGACCCAGCCATAATGCTCTGGATGATGCATTATTTCAGGCAGAGCTTTTTGCGTTGATGCAAAATAAAGGGTCTTGATGAATTGGGTCCGTTAAGGCCGCGACAAGGATGCTGTATACACTGCCTCCTGATACCTGCCCTCCCGAAATATCCAGGCTTTAATGCCTGTGGTCGATGGTGACGTGCCGACAATCACCGCCACGGGATGGGGAAGATCACGTGCATTTTGCCTCGCGAATCGCGCAAAACTGGCAATGTCAGTCCCTGAGATGTGAGGAACTGCCTGCGGATGCGTATGCCAGTATCCAACCAGGCGCAATCCCTTCCTGTTTGCGTTCTCGATTTCAGTGCGGCAGCGATCGTTGTTCAGTTCGAGCCACGTTCTGCCAGCGCGGTCCGCAGGATGTGGCGCTGAAGCATGACACAGTACAATACCGCCGGGATTGGCGGGATCGACAAACAGCTGCCCGCCTCGCTCATTTTCTCCCTGTGACTGCCGGTAGTGACCGAACATCTCAGAGACCTGCCGCCCAACCTGCAGCTCCGCATTCATATCCGGCCAGGCCCAGCACCATGCTATTTCATTCATGCGTTTTGCCCGGGTTTCGGCCAGTTACGTTCAAAAACACTATGGACAACTCCTTCAGGAAGTACAGGTCCCGTATAGCGTCCCCCCAACACTCCGGCCTCATCAGGGCGATACACACTGGAATGCCATTGAGTGACATCCCCTACAGTAGTCAGGTAACGTATTGCGGCCTGAGTGACCATTGTTGCAACACCATTCATTCCCGCCGAGCCTCCCGGTATAAAACTTTCACCACAGGCAGGAAGAGGCACAACGCCCCCATCCGGCCAGTCGGTAAACCGGTGCCTGAAGTCACCTCTGTCGCTAAAAAGATATCTTGCATCAAAGCGGCCTTCAGGTGCGATCAGTGCATGCCCGACAAGTGTATGCGGCTCACTCCAGGCCTGTATCAGCCCCCATTTCGCTCCGGAGGCTTTCTTTTCCCAGAGGGCAGACTCTGATTCCCAGTCCGCTGTCGTGATAATAACCAGATCAACATCCTCGAAAATATCGGGTTTTTGACCCATAACCCATTCGATGTATGTATCCAGCGCGGTGACATCAAGCACAGGCAGATCCTGAAGCAGACGATGGCGCATGGCCTGAGACTTAAATTTGCCTAAATCCTCAGCACCCAGCATATGCCGCCCCAGATTGGGTGACTCCAGTCTGTCAGGATCAATAAGGGTCAGCCTGCCCAGACCGGCCCTGGCGAGTTGAATACTCACAGCAGATCCCAGCGACCCTACACCGACAAAGACAACATGCGAGTTCTCAAGTGTTTTTGCTGTGTTGCTTCGATCCCGTGAAAAAAATGCCCCACGATCAATAACGTTCACACGCGATGACAGAATACTGGCCGGAGGTCCTTCTTTCTTTAACCCGGACTGACGGCGTGAGGATCTCAGGCCGTAAAAATGTGTACGGTCTGTTTCCTTCTTTCTGGTGCACAGGTTAACAGTAAATCTTGCCGCCCCGTCCCCACCCGGTAATGCCATGACAACCCATCGGGAAAGCAAAGTACTACTCTTTTCTGACCATTTAGACATCGCGGACAGGGATTCTTCAGAAATATGGGGAGCAAGCCATTCGAGAAACGCGTGAGGTTCAGGCACCTTAATGCCAGGGAAAGACGTCAGTTTGACAAAGAAACCTGCTTCATGGGGGCTTCTTATCACAACCGAACGGCCAGTGGCACGTCTGAAATGCTGGCGGATAGCGTTCTTGTCAGACGAAACCCATACCGGGTTGAGGCCAGTATGACCGGTATACCTCGGATCGCTTACAACATACAAAACTGAACCCGATTCAGGCTCCCCCAAAAGAATCAGGTTACGTGCCGACCGTTTAAGCTGCCAGAGCCAGTAAGTGGAAATTTCATTCTGAAACTCCGTCTCCCGCCGTGCAGGATCTGCGTTTTCCAGAGAAAAAGACACAATGCTCGCAAAACGGGATAAGCTGTCCTGAACAATTTTCTCAGGTGAGCCCGTAACGGGCTTTTCCCTGAATCCATGGAGACACAACCCGGACGTCATGGCATGGGGCCAGACTAACCACGGTGAAGGTTCAACCTGAAGGCTAGGGGATTCAGACGGGAAATCGTTGGGAAAACCAATCCGTAGTCTCCGCTCAAGGCCGGTGTAATCAACGGGTAAAGGAAAATAAAAGGCGACCGCCTCACCGACCCGCAGTTCAGCGGGCCTGAGAAGAGCCGAAGCATTGTCCGCGCCCAGATAGTCTTTAAGGGCGGAAATGCCCCGTTGTATCATCTCATCCTTCATATCAGCCGAGTCGCCCGACAGGTGCAACATTTGCTTGAGACTGGGTACTGCTGACTGAACTCCCGAACAGAGACCCCATTGCGACAGAGTTTCGTGTCACACCGTCTTGCCGCCCGGGCATCGTCCAGTTTGCCGGAATGCTCTCGTTAACTTCGCGAACGAATGTCGGACCAATACCGAACTGCTCCTGGACCGCCTTCGCAAAGGTTTCTGTCGACGCGTGGCTGTCGAGCCCCAGCGTCAGCGCCGAACGGGCACTCGCATGCCATTTATTAAAGGCATCAACGTATTTATAACCTTCATCCGGACGATTCCATTTTTCCGCAAAATTCTCGCCGTTATCTTCAGGATTGCAGACGTAATACTCATTACCGTAACGGTGAATATGGTCAGGCATCCTGTTAACGATTGCCAGGATAGCCTGAAGCGGGGTGAAGGCGGTATATACTGACTGCGCGACAACATCCAGATAAGCGTGAGTCGCAAGCGTGGTGATAACTGCCGAAATAGGCCGATATCCTTCATTTTTCGTCCTGATCGCCCATTCATCCCTGTGCCTTTTCATCAATTTAATGCTCGCACGCAGCGGATCATCTTTTTGATATTCTTTATATTCAGGCAGCGGGGCCTGGGTCGCAGAGTCCATTGCTGCATGACTTTTATTAAACTCAACAACATGTTCAAGCATGATGTCCTGCTTTGACGCATCATGCAGCCAGTCTGCATAAGGAATGGGACTGCTTGCCTTCCAGCCGTGCTCCCTGTCGGGTACTTCGAGCATGCCCAGTCCGTCGCTTTGCTCATTGTGATGGCAGGGACGTGCAGGTGTGACATCAATGTGGAAACCCGGATTTTCATCGGCGTAAACAATCCTGACACCGCGACGAAGTCGCTGAATATCCTCCTGAACCCTACTGCCTTCCTGGAAACGACGTTCAATAACCTCTAATACAGTCCGGGCATCGATCCCTCTGGCATGGGGTAACCAGACAATCGCATCTGCATCAATTGTCCCGAGATCTGCTGGCGCCCCAGGCACCGGATTAATCGTTGTCTGAAGACGCATAGAACCCTGGGGAAAAATATGGGCATCCGCCAGCAGGGGATCATCGGCAGCAGAAAGAATTTTTTCCAGCTGAGAGTAGCGAGCATCAATGACGCTGTACTGAGCTGCTGATAACGAAATTTTTCGGGCTGCACGGAGAAGAAAATACTCCCAGCTGCTGTGTTTAGTCTGTTCGTTACTCATGGACGTTGCTCCTCTGTACATCCGATGCTAAGCATGGGGCGAAACTGGTTTGCGTTATTTTTGTCACGGTCAAAGATGATGTAGGGATGCTGATGCTGGGTCGTCAGCAAAGCCCCAAATTCAATGGCCAGCGCAGCAGGCACCGCGGCAAAAACATGAATGGCCTGGGTCGTGGTGGCTTCTAACTGACTGAGCAGCTTCTGCAGCTCATCCCTGAACGCATGGATGACCCTGCGGTTTGTCACCATGGCGTAGCTGGGTTCAGGGACAGTGAATTCTACAATCCGGGCACCCGGCAGTGCGGCGGTAACATCGCCTCGCGGTACCGCTGCGGAAAGAGACAGCACCAGAGCAACTGGCCCCTCACCTTGCGGAAGTTCAGAAGAGATAAACGCCGGCGGCAGGGCATCTGTATCCGGCCAGCGCAATATATGTTCTCTGTTAAATGAATACTGAAAGCGTTTATAGCGGTCGCCAATGGTCTGGCCGAGGAAAAACAACGCCGGAATATCCGCAAGCCCAACCATGGCCAGAGCCGGCTTGTCGCCAAATTGCCCCCCGCGGCGGGCAAGCCCGGCCTCGAGTTTTTCAGTGATTAAATCCTTAATCGCCTGCCAGTAACCCGCATCCCTTCCCCGTGAACTGGGCTCAGGGAACACAACCGTAACCGGATGGCACTGTGCCGTCAGCCCTTCTGCAGACATGGCGGTAAGAAGGGCCTGCGCCGGAATTGCAACCAGTGTCTGATGATGCTGGCTTTGAACGATAACCGGTATGGCGCGTTCCTCCCCGGGCGTGGAAGCCGCCAGGCGAATTCTGGTCAGGCAGGCAGAGTGAAGTCCGCTAAGATCGTCTTCGGGATAATTGTCGCCGTCACGATCAACCCGGTCATGGCATCCCGGACACAGCAGCATAAGATTCTCGCTGTCATTCGTCCGTGCCAATGCCTCTTCTACGCTGTGTGTGGCATTTCCCCTGGGGCCTTTCGGGCTGGCAGGAAGAATATGGGCCACTTCTCCCCATTTCATCGTCGTACCGATACGAAAATCATGTGTCAGATCGGTTCCGCAGAGTTCACAATGACCCGCAGCACGGATCCAGACCAGAGTTCTCACTTCAGGGCTAGTGTTAAAACGCCCACTCGAATCATCCGCCTTTTTTTTCGCATTCACGTAAGGATACTCCTGAAAAGGAAAAGCCATTAGCACGGGAAATACTGAAATAGGTACTGTTCATCTTTTTTTCAATACGCAACCGCGAAAAACATAACTCGCGAAACAAAATACGGAGCGAACCGCCTATAGCGCTGCCAGGTCTTCATTGAGCGATATGCGGACATTACTAACAGCATTCTGTGTGAAACGGGGGAGCGGGTCACCGCTTCCCAACCCGTTATTTCAGCGTGCCGAACTGTTTGTTCTTCAGTGCATATAGTCGGTCGAACTCAGCATAGGGCTCTCCCGTTTCAGCGGCGTGCCGGGTTTTAGCGTCCAGAAGGTCGGGCAAAGGGATCCCATGACTCAGTGAGTGGTAAAGATCATAACCACTGACACAGATAACCCGCTTCCCTTTACCAAAAGCCGTCAGACCTTCAGGCGTAAATCCCATCCAACTGATAAATACGCCGCGTGTCCAGGTTGCCTTGGTACTGAGCTTTCCTTCAAATACATGGAGATCGGCAGCCGACGTTCTTTTCTGATGCCATTTTGCCTCCATCAGGTAAAATTCATCATTCAGTCGGAAACTTCCGTCAATCTGTTCGCCTGTATTTCGGAAAGACGAACGGGGAGCAAGCTTAAAGATACTGAACAGTTCAGCAAGCCAAGCTTCAAACCGAAAACCACGTAGTTGTGGCGGCAGAGATTTCATCTCGTTCATTTCAGCGATAAGTGAAGGCCAGTCAACACCATGCCATGCCTGGACAGGCTTTACGCCTTTGGCTTCATTGGTGTCAGCATTTTCTAAGCGGGAAATCAGTGCAAGATAGTCATTACGGCTTTGTTCAGCCTGTTCAGGCATGGATTCTGTTTTATACTGCCAGAGAGCGCCAAGAACCCGCAGAGCGGTCTCACGATCAGTCTGTTTTAGCAAACATCTAACTCGTTTGGCTTTTGATGTCCCCTCTTCCTGATAACGTTTATCATCAATATCAATGTTCAGTTCTTCATCAAAAAAAGCAGACAAGGTGCGGTTAGAGAAATCCAGTATCCAGCCAGGATCGCTCTCAAACACGAGATTAAACAGCCTCAAATCCTGCATTTTCAGTTTCACGCCTACCCCCTTTTTTTTCACAGTATAACGGGATGAAAGTGGAGGAGGAAATGAGTCAGCACCTGTACACCAGCATTAGCGTGTTCCGCTATTGCACAAAGCGGACGTGCTGTGTAGCCATCAGCTCTGCTGTGAGCATGGGGCGGACTAACTCAATAAGCAGAAGGGCAGCTCAGAGCTGTGAGTTCAATGGGGCGAGCTTTGCTGGTTACCTTGTTCATATATACTGTTTATGAGGATAAGTGCCGCGTGTTCATACTTACACAGCTCAATATCGACTAACGACGGCTTTTATGGGTACTGATGGACACATTATCTTATTGTTAATTTTCTTGAACTAAACAGCCAGTCATAAACTGGCCGGTGTTTCAGTGTAAATCTTTCAATCACGATTGTTTATGCTCACCAGGGTATGGTCTTTCCAAAGCGATCTAAATATTCCAGGCCCGGTTTACCTTGTTTCTGCTCGATTGTTTTAATGATATCCGGAATGGCCTCTTCCAGGCTAAAAGCACCATTACTCCCTCCCATATCTGTACGGATCCAGCCAGGAGCAAGAAGAAGAAAAGCGCGATTTGGATACAGCGTAGACTGTCTGATCGCATAGCTTCTCATAAACTGATTCAGTGCAGCTTTACTGGCGCGATAAACTTCCAGGCCGCCTGTCGTGTTATTAGTAAGACTTGCCTGTCCAGAAGACATTATTCCAACCAGACCTTCAGGAGTGAGCGTGTCCTGAAGCGCTTCCGCGACCTTAATCGGTGAAAGTGCATTTGTAATCATTAGATCTATAAATTCTTCGGCACTGACCTCGCCAACGGTTTCGCCCTGATTTTTGTTTACAATCCCGGCATTAATGAATAAAACTTCAAATTTCTGGCCACTGAGCCTTGAATGTAAGTCATTCAGCTGAGTGTTATCCGTTATATCAAGACGCTCAATCGTAAGCTGTTCAGGGTAACGTACTGAAAGTTCGTGCAGCGCTGTACGCCCATCACCACGCACGGTGGCAGTCACTAACCAGTTTCGCTTCAGCAACTCTTCGGCCATCGCAAGCCCTATTCCTCTGGAGGCCCCTATAAGCAAAATACGAGGAGCACGAGAATTCAAATCTGAGTCAATGTAGTGGCACACTGAATTTGGCCACCTGAACAGAGGTGATATGCTCACCTCAGAACAACACAGATGCTCCAATGAAAAGAAGAAATTTTAGTCCTGAATTCAAACGCGAATCAGCTCAACTGGTTGTCGACCAAAATTACACCGTCTCTGACGCTGCTAAGGCTATGGATGTTGGTCTTTCCACGATGACGAAATGGGTCAAACAACTGCGTGATGAGCGTCAGGGCAAAACACCAAAAGCCTCTCCAATAACGCCGGAACAAATCGAAATACGAGAGCTGAAGAAAAAGCTACAACGTATTGAAATGGAAAACGATATTCTAAAAAAGCTACCGCGCTCTTGATGTCAGACTCCCTGAACAGTTCTCGATAATCGGGAAACTCAGGGCGCGTTATCCTGTGGCCACTCTTTGCCATGTGTTCGGGGTTCATCGCAGCAGCTACAAATACTGGAAAAATCGTCCTGAAAAGCCAGACGGCAGACGAACTGTATTACGCAGTCAGGTACTTGAGCTGCATGGCATCAGTCACGGTTCGGCCGGAGCAAGAAGCATCGCCACAATGGCAACCCAAAGGGGATATCAGATGGGGAGCTGGCTTGCAGGCAGACTCATGAAAGAACTGGGACTGGTCAGTTGCCAGCAGCCGGCTCACCGGTATAGGCGAGGTGGTCATGAGCACGCTGCCATCCCAAATCACCTTGAGCGACAGTTCGCCGTAACAGAGCCAAACCAGGTGTGGTGCGGTGATGTGACCTATATATGGACAGGCAAACGCTGGGCATACCTCGCTGTTGTTCTCGACCTGTTCGCAAGAAAACCAGTGGGCTGGGCAATGTCGTACTCGCCGGATAGCAGACTCACCATGAAAGCGCTTGAAATGGCATGGGAAACTCGCGGTAAGCCCATCGGGGTGATGTTCCACAGCGATCAGGGTAGTCATTATACGAGCAGGCAGTTCCGGCAGTTACTGTGGCGATACCGGATCAGGCAGAGTATGAGCCGGAGAGGAAATTGTTGGGATAATGCCCCGATGGAGCGCTTCTTCAGGAGTCTGAAGAACGAATGGGTGCCGGTGACAGGTTACGTAAGCTTCAGCGATGCAGCCCACGCAATAACGGGCTATATCGTTGGATATTACAGCACACTCAGGCCACACGAATATAACGGTGGGTTATCACCAAACGAATCAGAAAATCGATACTGGAAAAACTCTAACGTGGTGGCCAGTTTTAGTTGACCACTACAACCGGCGATGGACTGTGTCTGCTGACCAAACGGCTGGAGCGCGGCCGCTTCGCCTGGCCGTCAGCCCGGGATGGCAAAGTGTTCCTCACACCGGCACAGCTGGCGATGCTCCTTGAAGGGATCGACTGGCGGCAGCCTAAAAGACTGCTTACGTCACTGACTATGTTGTAGGCCTCTTTATCCTGGTCGACGCTGAATGAGCCTGGTAATATACCCGGTATGCACAGCTTACTTCCTGACGATATCGATGAACTGAAACGTCTCCTTGCCGAACAGGAGGCGCTGAACCGTGCCCTTCTGGAAAAGCTGAACGAGCGTGAACGCGAAATAGATCACCTGCAGGCGCAACTGGATAAGCTGCGCCGAATGAACTTCGGCAGCCGCTCCGAAAAAGTCTCCCGCCGTATCGCGCAGATGGAAGCCGACCTTAAGCAGTTGCAGAAAGAAAGCGATATCCTTACCGGTCGGGTGGATGACCCGGCCGTGCAGCGCCCGCTGCGGCAGACCCGTACCCGCAAACCGTTCCCTGAATCACTTCCCCGTGACGAAAAACGGCTGCTGCCGGCAGCGTCATGCTGCCCGGAATGTGGTGGTGCGCTGAGTTACCTTGGTGAAGATGCCGCCGAACAGCTGGAGCTGATGCGCAGCGCCTTCCGGGTTATCCGGACAGTACGTGAAAAACATGCCTGTACTCAGTGCGATGCCATCGTGCAGGCAGCCGCGCCTTCACGGCCCATCGAGCGGGGTATCGCCGGCCCGGGGCTGCTGGCCCGCGTGCTGACCTCAAAGTATGCAGAGCACACCCCGCTGTACCGCCAGTCTGAAATATACGCCCGCCAGGGTGTGGAGCTGAGCCGTTCACTGCTGTCGGGCTGGGTGGATGCGTGTTGCCGGCTACTGTCACCGCTGGAAGGGGCGCTTCAGGACTATGTGCTGACTGACGGCAAGCTCCATGCTGATGACACGCCTGTCCCGGTGCTGTTGCCAGGTAATAAGAAAACGAAGACCGGGCGGTTGTGGACGTACGTTCGTGACGACCGTAACGCCGGGTCAGAGCTGGCGCCGGCAGTGTGGTTCGCTTACAGCCCGGACAGAAAAGGTATCCACCCGCGGACCCATCTTGCGGGGTTCAGTGGTGTTCTGCAGGCGGATGCGTACGCCGGGTTCAACGAACTGTACCGCAATGGACAGATAACGGAAGCTGCCTGCTGGGCTCATGCCCGCCGCAAGATCCACGATGTGCACGTTCGCACCCCGTCAGCGCTGACGGAGGAAGCCCTGAAACGGATCGGTGAGTTATATGCCATCGAGGCGGAAATAAGGGGGATGCCGGCGAAGCGACGCCTTGCAGAACGTCAGCAAAAAGCTAAACCGCGACTGAAATCCCTGGAAAGCTGGCTGCGTGAAAAGGTGAAAACGCTGTCGCGACACTCAGAACTGGCGAAAGCGTTCACGTACGTACTGAACCAGTGGCCGGCGCTGGCTTACTATACTGACGACGGCTGGGCCGAGGCAGATAACAACATAGCTGAGAATGCGCTACGGATGGTCAGCCTGGGCCGCAAAAACTACCTGTTCTTCGGTTCGGATCATGGAGGAGAGCGGGGAGCGCTGCTGTACAGCCTGCTCGGGACATGCAAACTGAACGGAGTGGAGCCAGAAAGCTACCTCCGTTATGTCCTTGACGTCATTGCTGACTGGCCGATAAACCGGGTCAGCGAACTACTCCCCTGGCGCATCACACTGCCAACTGAATAACCCATCCCCGTCAATACGGTTCTCGCTGGACGCTTACGTATTTCTGAAGTATTAATTTACTTTTATCCACCCATGAAAGAGTTGGTTTTAAACAGACAATGTGCCGCTCCTTGTCTGTTTGCTTACTCGGGCTGCAAACGCAGGCGGTTCACAGCACAAGCAAGTTAACGAACCAGATCAATACTCTTAGCGTATACGAAGCCTTCGGTGGTGGTGATTGGTACGTTGGACGGGCTGCAAAAAACGTCGTGTTTGCCAATGTTATTTTCAGCACGATATGACCAATCGAGGTCCCGGATTACCTTCTTTTCGCATAGCTCTGGGATTTCTCGGCATTTGTCTGCAATAATATTCGTGATGTTGAAAACAAATTTGTACATATCAAATCCGAGTTCGTATACCCTTCCGTCAAGCCTTAGACTAGGCTTTTGACAGAACATCTCGAGGTCTTTCATGAGATTTGCGGTGTAGTCGAAGATCTCAGCGATATTACTCATTTCGCTCTGTACGAATCGCAATTTGGATTTGTAATTTTTGTTTTTTTCGTCAGGTATCGTGTTATCGATAAATGATTTCACGCTTTTTGCAAACACTTCTAGTGGTATTAGAAGGTGTTGCGAATGGCTAACGAGAACATTTTCCTCGATTTTGACATGGAGACGAATTTCGTCGACGTCCCCGACATGATGAAAATAATTTCTGATAAGCCGAAGGACTTTGAATTCTGGAGCAGTTTTAATGCAGCAGTTGAATAGCTCAAGCAGCTTATCAGCCGTAGAGTGGAGGTTATTCAGGTAGGTAAACAGCGTGTTGATGTCCCGCTCTTCAGAATGCCTGATGTCCAACAGCTCGCGCTGGCTGTGAAAATATCGATCAATAAACGTGTACTTCTCCATGTGGCTAGGCTCCACTCCCCGTCTGATTTCATATTTTATATACTGAGGCGCAAGACTATTCGAACTCATGCTCATTCACTCCGCTCTGCGCACAGTCCAGGGCGAGGTAAGCCATGTGCTATCCAGTCTGCGCTTGGACGAGAGAAGTCCATTGTCACCTCAGCTTGATTTAATGCGACCGATGCCGTGCGAGCAAGTTTACGGTCGACGGTCTGGGACGCGAGAGAAGATGATGTGTTCATAGTGTTTCCTCAAGTAGGCAAAGTCCCGACACATAAAAGTGCCATGTAATGGACTTGGAGTCGTCTGACCCCCTTGAGGTTGGGTAGTAACCTTACCCTCTCACCTTATCGCGCCCGCCCGCTTGTGTTAATACACCCTACCACGGTGATGCTAAAACGCATTCTACAACCTTTTGTTACGTTAGGAAAAGGTCCATGAACTGAAGCAAAGTAAGCTGTCAGGATATATTCATAAGAGGCGCATTTCCTATCAGCGTAAAGTGCGTTTTCATCCACGACAGCGATCTCTGGTAAAAATGACTACCATTTACTGAGTATTCTCCCCTGTCAGGATAAAAATCACTATTTCAGTAGATGCAGACCCGCTCCCCTCAGTGTCTCCGACCTTCTTTGTCTCCCTGTCGCGCTGGCGTGCCCGAGAATGGTTATATCGTTGCTCTTCGCATTCCAGCCGAGCCTAAGCAATACACTGAAAATTAATCGTGAATTTCCCCGCGATAAAAAGTGGGTTAACGCTTATTATTTCTGCACTTAGCATATAGGGAATTCAGGATATCTATGTTTGGAAAGCTCCTTAACAGCGTGACCTGGCAGGTCAGAGCTGACCTCCGCCGCAAACTCAAAGCCAACCGGGATCATAAAAATCTCAGCTGGAATCTGGCGGAAAGGCTGCAGGTTTATTGCTCCACGCATTACATTCGGGCCATGCTGATACTCTGGGGAGTGGCAGCCGGCGCGGTGGCGGTGGCTCACTATGCCCGCCCTGTCTTTGATCCGTTTGCCCGTCAACATTTTAAAGGTATTACCGCCTTGCCCGGGTGGATGTCCAGCCTGCTGGGAAGCCAGGTGACCCTCATCGGTATTGTGTTCCCGCTGGTTGTCGGTCTGATCAGTGTTCTTTTTCAGAAAAAATCATCCCGGATTCATATCCAGTCTGCCTATCAGCTGAATTCCGGGTATATGTTTGCAGGATTAAGCGCCCTTTCCCTGGCGGGCTTTATTCTGATGGCGGGGATAGCGTCGTCACTCGGGGATAACTATCTCAATACTGCGATAGCGGTTACCGCCTTTATCTGGATGCTGTTCAATATCTTTCTGTCCATCTGGTTCTTTGTCACCAGTCTCAATGTCCTAGATGATGACAAACGGGACCGTCTGATGAAAAAATACTATCAATCACAGATGGTGAGCCAGTATATACAGCAATCCATGATAAGATCCTGGTTGCAGTATCCGGGTCATTATATTGGCAACCAGTATCTGAAAACGATAAAAATACTGCCCTACGCAGACGCCATGAACGACGGGATGAACACGCTTACCTGCCCCGTTAAGAAAAATGAAATCGTAAAGGATATTTACCTGAGGCCACTACTTTTCCTTCTGAGACGATTACGGCCCGTTTCGGATCAGGAGGCTGAGATTGTGATTCTACCTTCGTCCGGCAGAGAAAACGGCAACTTAACCCTTTTGTCGGCAAAAGGAGTCATTACCTCCCAGCTGTGGAACTGGCTGTACAGACGTTGTATTCCGACGGGCATACCTCGGCAAAAGAAAGATTATGATGACATCCCCTATGATTTTTTTGGTGAGGCCTATGATGCCCTGAATGATAAAAACATTGGCATTTTTAAAATGGCTGTAAAAAGACTTACGGGAACCTACACGTCTGTCAAAAGGAGCTTTTGTTATGCTGACGGTAATTTTCTGGACGAACAGGACGCCTCAGGCCTGAGCTATTCTTTAAGCCAGTCGTTTCATTTTGAGTTAAGGCAGTTTATAAGGGAAACGGTAAAATCAACTGAGACGACGGGTGCCTACTTCAGTGAAGCGATGTATGTCCCCTTACACGTCTACAGGGAATCTGACAGCACCAGTTTCACGGATTTCAGACAGTTTATACAGTCGCTCTTTAGCGTATGGCACACCCTTACTGAATGGAAAGCAGGAAACGGCGGTACCCTATCCGTCAGCCAGGAGCAGACACACCAGGATCTGATCCGCAGTTTCATCAGTCTGTGGGAAGGCTGGAGTATGGGGGACGTCATCGGTAAACCTGACGCCGGGGATTATGCCAGCCGCCTTTTATTCCATCTGCACTACACCGTAAGACTAATTATTCCTCCGGTAGTGGCCGACAATGTGTCGTCTGCAAGACATGCGCATGATGTGCTGTGTCTATGGAATGAGAAAAGTCGCTTCTCCCGGTACTGGGAGGAAGAATTTCGATGGCACAGCTTCTTCCTCAATCCTGATTATATTAATCTGGAACCTTCGGGCCCGCAATGGACCACGATGCTCAGGGGCGGTACGTATAATGAAAAGGCAGCATCAGCCATCATTTTCAGTAATGCCTTATGCGATATGCGGCTGTTGATATCAGGGTATATCGTTGCCAACCTAGAGCCCCAGGGGAATATTGATCTCGCTGACCTGGTTAACCGTCTGGGATTGTCGTCATTATTTGAAGAAAGGGATGACAATGACGCCGCCACGCCCGCTTTCAAAACGGCCACGGATATTATCGATATAATCCTGAGAATCGAACATTACCGGCCGCAGAACCATGACAACTGGTATGGTGCCCTGTCAGAGACCATTGAAGCCCTGACCTCGTTTAATGAGAGACCGTTAATATCCGGCAGAGTCTATTCAGGGATAAAGGATGATCTGGATTCTCTTTATGGTGCGTTTGCGCTCCTGGCCATCCGGCTCGCCAGAACGTCAGAGCCTGTAACCGAACGCGTTTCGGAGGCACTGGCCGGGGGCCTGTTTTCTTATTTTCGTAAAGAGCAGATCATTCATACACTCGAAAGACTCAAACGAGACCCGTTTGTCCCTTATCAGGGGTATATGCTGTCGGCCGCCGAATATGCCGGACAGGTTCCCTTTTTCAATGGCATATTGGACCGGTATATTGAGGCGTTTAGCCGCAGCAGGACAGCTGATATCCTGGCAGCAGAAGTGGATACGGAACGACTGAGAAAGACCGATATTCGTCTGACGGCAGAGTTGCCAGGGGCGTTGTCAGAAGACCCTCTCCTTGCACGCTTCAACTTCACTGCGGACCCGGATTTCCGGCATGACTGGCAAATGAGGTGCTATTCGGCAGGAGTGCCCAGAGAATATGTGGCCCGCCATCTGAACACGAATTTCTACGGCGATTTTCCTGCCACGGCAGACCTGAAGGGAAGCATGCTTCACCGGCTGCATTTTATGCTGGGTAAATTACCCTCCACCCTTAATACACCGGTAAGCAACCTGCCGGATCTGCTGCAGGCTGTCCGGCAGCACACAGCAGATCAGCGCGATTCTGTGCTCATTATTTATGGTTCCCGGTTCAGTGACGAATTACGGGAGCTGAGTTACCAGCCGGACAGGCATGCTGCGCTAAATCTACAGATTGATACCCCTGTCCGGGGTGTCCACGGACTGCCCGTCAGGATCAATAACTGTCTCATTTATCAGGTTCGCCATGCCCTGCAGAATTATTCCCTGCTGGTCAACAGGGAAACCTTTGGTGAACTGAAGCTGTTCCGGTATCCGGATGGCACGCTTTTCAATACCTTCTATCGCAGTAGCGCCGATCCGCTTGAGGGGGAGCTTAGAACGGTGTGGGAATTTGACATGCAGGTAAAAGGCCCCTTGGCCGGCCGGTTCGACCACCTTTGATTTCATCCTTCCGGCGACGCAGACAGGGCGTCGCCTTTTTATGCTTATATGCTAATAATGAAAGTATTTACTTTAAATATTTGCAATAATCTCTTATTCACAATAGTTTTGATTCATTAGTGCTTTATCTGTACTAACTTTCTCTCCTCCTCCGCTAAGATCCGAAAAATGCCAGATCCAGAAGTGAAGTAACGCAGCGACTGAAAATATTTCTCTCCTGCGTTCCCGACATCCTTGTGGTGCCTGGACATAATTGGTGGAGCCGCAAATGATGAGGAAAAGACATGAAATACCTGCATACCCGTACTGCCGATGAGGTGCTTAATACAATTAAAGCGTACCGTGATTATCTCCACGAGCATACGTTACGAAAGCCACACTGGCCGCTGCTGGACAGGCTTATTTCCCGTGAAACAGAAATGATGCAGGTATGGGAAAACATTGCGCAGCAACGGCTTTGCTGGAAGAAGTGCTACACGTTGCTGGAGCAGATTTTTTTGCGAGGGCTTATGGCACTAGGGATCATAGCAGTCGGTTGAAGGCTGACTACCGCAGGCTGACTAAACTAAATGAGAAAATCGCTGCGCAGGCGGCGGCGTTGTCTGCGCTACTGACAGAGCAGGACCAGATACTCAATCGTAACGCCTTTTCGCTGGAGCGCACAACACACAACACACATTGTCGATCTTATTGAGGCGGCTTAAGAGCTGAACGGGCACTATCGTTCGTATTTGCGTTATCCTCTCGACGCCTTGCGCACTAAATATGACGGCAAATACCGGCCATCTCTAGAACAGCTCCTTAATGTCGCAGCTATGGAAATTTTGGACGGAGACCTGATGATCGGATTATTCGGCGAGTTAAATTACTAATAATCTGGGTTAGAATGTATTAGGCGGGGGTTTCTACCCGCCTGATTTTACTTACGGACTATGTGTCACCTTGGAAATAATGGCCTTCTTTTACACGAATTCGTATTAATCTATATGAATTACGATCTAATGCCATTTTGTAGACATCTATTCCTTTGTCTATTTGCTTACTGGCGTAATCTTGAAGTTTAACTGAAGCCCTGCAACCTAAAGTAATTTCTTTGATAAGAGACTTATCAAATTGTTTAACACCAGAACCCTCAGTAATTACCCTGTACTCATTTTCATAAGCCCACGGTTTACCCTTATGAAGATATGTGGCGTTTAAATAGTCTTTCGGAGAATCAGTGTAATAGTTATAATGGGGATATGAATCAACATAGAGAACATCGCCCTCAATCCCACGATCTTCAATACTATGAGAGAAAGCATCATCAAAGCCTATACAGAATCCGGTATGCGAACTAGCGTAATGTGACCACATCAAATAGTTATCATAGTCACGCGTAAGGCACACAATACCTTTTGTCGTCAAAGTATGCTCTCGCATACTATTCTCAATACCCCACCTGGAGTTTTCATCAAATGATTTGTACCATGCCCAAAATTCTTGTTCTGTTCTATCTGGACGGGCCTGATGAAATCGTTTTTTGATCACCTCAAATTCGGCATTGAAGTCAAAAATTAGCTTTAGCTCGGCTGGATCATTAAATCCTAAGGCTCTGCTGGCATATACTGTACCTTTCTCAACAAAAGCATCTAAATACTCGATGACTTTATTGTCGTCAACATTCCCTACATATTTGTACAACATGGTCTGAAATCACTCCACTTAAAATGCACCTTCCAGCGTCTAGTAAGTTCAACCTTTCTTAATCAGCTCGCGCTTGATTTCATCGTAGACTATGCCTGATTCCAACCTTCATCAAGTAAAGAGCTGGAAATGGCGTGACAAGATGTTAACTAACCTCATGAATTGAACTAAATCGCCACGGTTTTAACAGACACCTCAGAGTCATTTAAGATGGCTTAAAGAGAGGTGCCCATGAGCGGTAGCGTTATCCCGAAGAGTTTAAAATTGAAGTAGTCAAGCAGGTTATTGATCGTGGTAATTCTGTTTCCAGCGTTGCAACACGTCTCGATATCACCCCCCACAGCCTTTATGCCTGGATAAAGAAGTACGGTCCAGATTCTTCCACTCATAAAGAACAGTCAGATGCTCAGACCGAGGTCCGCCGTCTCCAGAAAGAGCTGAAGCGAGTTACCGACGAACGGGACATATTAAAAAAAGCCGCGGCGTACTTCGCAAAGCTGTCCGACTGAGGTACGCCTTTATCCGTGACAACAGCTGTTGCTGGCCTGTTCGCCTGCTCTGTCGGGGGCTGGATGTTCATCCCAGTGGCTTTTACGCCTGGCTTCAGCAGCCGCATTCGCAACGCCATCAGGCAGACCTAAGACTACAGGGCAGATTAAACAGTTCTGGCTGGAATCGGGATGCGTATATGGAGATCGAAAGATCCATCTGGATCTACGGGACAGTGGGCAAAAGTGCGGAGTGAACAGAGTCTGACGACAGTTCAATCCGGATGAGCGTTGAGTAACAGACATAACCTACATCAGGACCTACGAAGGCTGGCTGTATCTTGCCGTGGTTGTCGATCTGTTCTAACGCAAAATTATCGGCTGGTCAATGCAATCCCGGATGACAAAGGACATTGTCCTGAACGCACTACTGATGGCTGTCTGGCGGCGTAATCCCCAAAAACAGGTGCTGGTTCACTCGGATCAGGGCAGTCAGTACACAAGCCATGAGTGGCAGTCGTTCCTGAAATCACACGGCCTGGAGAGCAGCATGAGCCGTCGCGGTAACTGCCACGATAATGCGGTTGCAGACAGCTTTTTCCAGTTGTTGAAACGCGAGCGGATAAAGAAAAAGTTCTATGGAACGCGGGAAGAAGCCCGTAGCGATATTTTTGATTACATCGAAATGTGTTATAACAGTAAGCGTCGGCATGGTTCGAGTGATCAGATGTCACCGACAGAATATGTAAACCAATATTATCAACGGCTCAGAAGTGTCTAGATTATCCGTGGCGATTCACATCAATGTTCTCGCGGAGGTAAAATACTGGCTTTATTGCTCATGCCGATAATGGCTAGTTACATTACATACATGGAACGTCAGCTATGCAATTACAAGTTTTAAATCCTTTCTGCACTCCATGCCCGGCTAAAATGCCCGATGGTTTTCTACCGGAACGCTACAGAATTGCAGAGGCTCCGCCAGAGGCAGATAGAGTTAACCGCTTGTATCCTGGTTTATATGAGGATGACCAATATGGATTCATTGATGCCCCCTGCAAAGCAGGAGCGCTTACCGCATTTGCGCATTCTCCTGGGCTAACCAGACATGTTAGCGATTACTTCAGGAGCAATCCCATATTCGAGAACTGGCGACATCTTATGCCTGAGCCAACGCCTGCTGCACTTGAGCGGTATCAGGAAACTTATAATGTGCTGAATCTTAGTAACGTTGACACTCTCATTAAACAATATGGTGCAATCCCTCCTGAAGGACAGGTACTTTTCCACGGCGGGCAATTTGCTGATCTGCCTTGGCAATACACCTCTCAAAGACCGCTAGCTACATCATTCTGTCCGGGAGCTGCAATTGCAAATGGATGGCACTTGGGTAAAGCCTTTGAGGCAGGTTACATTGATCTAGTAATGCTGACCGTTACACAGCCCAAATCTAGGGCTTATTTCTTCTCGCACGAAGATAACGAAGAGGGATTTTCAAGGAAAGGCCATGAACGGGAGGTTTTGTTTGAAACAGGTGCAGAAATCACGATTAGCGAACGTATTCTAATTCGCGAGGATTTCCCTGTGGGCATGGGATGGCAATCAAAAATAGTTCCTAGCTATTTGCTTATCGCAACGATTTCGTGAACTGACTCACTACGGTGAAGCAGATAATTTTCCCATACCCGACCGGTGCGCAATTATGCACGCTGCTGTCAGCGCGGCGAAACACCCCCGCGGCTCTCTCATCGTTCTGACATAGAGGATATTCAAAAGGTTACACTCTATCTCAGAATCACCAGCAAAATTAATGATGGAAAATATGGACGAAGAGCATTGCATTTGTGCCAACTGCGTACATGATAAATATATTCGAAAGCTGATTTCCACTAAAGGGAATACATTGTGTTTTCTGAAATCCCTCCCGTTTCTTGCGTTGGGTTCAGAGTACACTTACTGAATAACCAAATAGAATATTAGGTTATTTACACTGACATTCTGAGTTATTGCTTTTTTTGCCAGTTTGCTAACGCAAACACCCGCACTCCAGCGTAGTATGTTCGCGGGGAAGGATATGCGGGGATTACCAACTCGAAGAAAATCAACCCTCTATATAGTTATAATTACACCATGCTGTGAATGGCGTAACATTCTGGTTGCATTACTATATATCTGGTATCAACTTGCAGTCAAGAGCATTGCTTATTTCTCGAAGTAACGATCCTGAGACTGAAAAAAGGCTATGTGCATTGACCGATATAGAATCCACGCTCCTTGACATCAGAACTCCATCCAATTGAAAATAAAGACATGAATTCGATTCATAACCATTCGCCCGGTCAACATTGATAATGGGTAAACCAATTTCCATCTCCAGACTAGAGATTACTCCTCTGTTTTCATAACAATGCTTCAATCCCTCTTTCAGAGTATCAAAATCAATCTCAGCGAAAGTTCGTATAATGCCAGCTTTTAATAAATGATATTCATTTTGATGTATAGTATAAAACGCATAAGCATAGTCACCATCTTTAAGCCTCTGTGTCTCATACTTAACTAATGGATATCTATTGTGTTTCAAGTAGTTGTTAAGTTCCAAATAAATATTATACTTATGACCGGAACCTGTTCTATTGCAGTAAAGGAAATGTGTAAGGCGGTAATATTCCAGAACAGCTTCGTTGGGAAGAATGTCAATCTTCCCATTTTCTTTCGTCAATTCTGAGAATGCAGGATCTTCAGTCTTAAGCACTCTCCATTTAACTAGTTCTTGTTTAAAAACACCACCCCACATAAAATAAAACTCATTCCATATGTCGTTTTCAGGCTCAAACTTCTCCTCAAGAATTGGTTTTAAATGTTGTAGATATTTACTCCATGACTCTTTCTTTGCAATTAACTCGTTAGTGATTTTCTTGTATTGAACACTATTAATAACATCTAAAGGGGCATTCATCTTAATCGCAATAGCGATATAATAATAATCTATCAATGACGCATATGCATTTAACAATGAATCTGCATTCACTTGAGCTTTAAAAAAAACATCATTATCGACTGGATTAACGTTATTGTTGCCAGACTTTAAAAAAAGATTAATAGCATCTATAAGTGAAGCATTGAAACCATTAGCAAGATATGTTATTTTGTGAGCTTGATACTTGATATTTCCAATTGCTTCCTGATACATATATTCGTTATCCATGAGTTATCCCTTTTGAAAATTAAGCCTACCTATCAGAATTATTTTTAACCCTATCAGAGCAAAATAGTAAGGGTTATAACACCTTGTAAGACTTACAAACTGCACCAACATACCATTAGTGCTCGCTTCACGCCGCTCATCCAACATAGATCTTAATAGCCCTCTTACCAGACTATAAACCAAGCCAGCCTTGACAACGCTACCGCCCTCAGAGATATCAGTTCTGATTAAGTAATGATGCATCTATATATTACCGAAATTCATGGATTGCTCAAGAATGCAATCAGATAAACCCTAAGAACTTATAAATCTGGTTATGCGATTACGGAGGGAAATAGTTCATGAACTAGAGTAAAATAAGTTGACAGGAAATGCCCATAAGAAGCGGACTCTCTGTTAGTTCATGAAGTTACCTGGAAGTTAGTTGGTATCTAAATTAGAAATATTCATTTAAAACAACTAAATGTGGCGCATTTGCCTTATGAACTGAATTCTTACACAACATAAGTTAAATGATATATTATGAATCCTATCACTCATCAGATAAGCCCATCGCATCCCACCCTTTCCTTTGCCTCTACTGAGGAAGCCGGAGAAACAGTGTCCGTTCCTGAGTCTGCGATGCTTTAAAACCATGGTGGATATAAAACGCTTTGGCTTCCTCAGTGAGTGCATGAACCATGATCGCCCGCACCCCAATATTCTCAGCTACCCGATAACAGCGTAAAACCGCATCGTGGAGTAAATCGGCTCCCAACCCGTTTCCGCGTAACGAGACATCAACAGCCAGACGGGCAAGTATAATCACGGGAATGGGATCCGGCATGTTACGCCGCAGATTACCTGTCGCTTGCGTATGGTTAACGCTGCCGGTAGCCAGTGAGTAAAATCCCGCGACCTGCTTCGTGCCCGTTTTACAAATGACAAACGTTCGGGCTGCGCCGAGCGCCTGGTTTTTCAGACCTCTTTGTTTTAGCCATTCGTCAAGCACGGCCTCTCCGCTGACGAACTCCGCCAGTTGATGGACGCTGGATAAGGGCTCTGGCGCTGTTACACGTCCCACTGCGGTTTCCTTGCCAGCAGTTTTTCTATGGCAGGATCGTCCGCGACCGGGGCATCGAGCATGTCAATGAACTCTGCGTACTGTTCATCGTTAAAATTGAATACACGTCGATCGAGGATCACATTCTCGGCTGCCTGACAGGCCATCTCCAGAATGAAGTCTGTACGTGATTTATGGAGGATCTCTGCGGCGGCATCGATAAGCGCCCGCTGGGATTCTTTGGCTCTGAGATTGAGTTGAACATCTGATTTCATGGGTATACCTCTTGTATAGCAATTGCTTTACAAGCATAACATAAGCGGCGTGTATAGCAATCGCTATACAGCGCTCTTTATCATGTCTGACCTCTCCACACCGCATATCGCAAGAATTTGCTCTCTCAACCAGCGGTGACCAGGATCGCGTTCCATTCTTGGGTGCCACATCTGTGAAACCGTAATACGACGGCTTTTGAACGGCAGCTCGAAAACGTGTAACTGCTCCGTTACCTGCTGATTGAGTAAATAGAGCGCGGGTATCATGGCAATAAGATCTGATGCCAGCGCCACGGACAGCGCCGTCGGAAATCCCGGAACGACGCTGGCGATTTTACGTTTTGTCCCCAGTTCGGCCAGCGCATCGTCAACGGAACCGTGCAACGCGCCCTCAGGTGACGCTACCACATGGCCCCAGGCGACATAATCCTTCACCCCTATTTCTGCCTGATTAGCCAGCGGATGCCCCTTACGCACGACGCCCACAAACCGATCCTCAAACAGTCGTTGCAGCCGTATTTCAGGCCCCATATTGCTCTGGACGCCAATCTCCAGATCAACCAGCCCTTCCCGAAGATAGCGCGACGTTTTTTCCGGCTTCGGCGCGAAGCGTATACAGACGTCCGGCGCGGCGTCGGCCACAGCCGCTATAAGCGCAGGCCCAAACGCCACCACAAAACCATCATTTGCCCTGATGGTAAAAAGACGCGCCAGACTTCGCGCGCTGAACGTTTCAGTTGAGGGCTGCAATACCGCCCTGGCCTCGTGCACTGCACGCCTGGCGCGATCCCGGGTCGCTTCGGCCCACGGGGTCAGTACCATGTTACGTCCGGCGCGCACCAGGATCGGGTCGCCTGTAACGTCGCGTAACCTGCTTAATGTCCGGCTCATGGCCGAGGTGCTGAGGTTCAGACGGCGTGCCGCACCTGCGACACTCGCTTCGCTCAGCAATATGTCGAGTGCAATCAGTAAATTAAAAACAGGATCGGTCATAGCGCTCATTCCTGTACATTCAGATAAGGCGTTTCATGCAACGATAAAGTGCAAATGGTGCGCCTTCCGCCCTGTAAAAGCCATCTTTATAGTTTTGTCATCCATACACTCTTCTCAGAGGACAACCTGATGACGCTCTTTTCCAGTCAACCCGGCGACGAAGGACTGCCTGGCCCGGCGCGCGCACGGGTGATGGCCGCAATTATGACCACCACCTTAATGGGCGTGTTTGATGGCACCATGATCAACATTGCCCTGCCCTCCATGGCTCAGGAGATGCAGGTACCTGCCAGTATTGCCGTCTGGTTTGCCAACGGGTATCTGCTGGCGGCCGCGATGTCGCTGGCGATATTCGCGGCGCTTGCGGCCCGCCTGGGTTATCGCCCCGTTTTTCTGGCAGGTCTGACAACCTTTACCCTGACATCGCTGGGTTGCGCGCTGGCGAAGACGCCCGAAGTGCTCATCGGTATGCGCGTGCTTCAGGGGATCGGCGGCGCGGCGACGCTGAGTATTGCCCCCGCAATCCTGCGATCCGTATTTCCCGGGCGATTACTTGGCCGCATTCTGGGGTTACACGCTCTGCTCATCGCCTCCAGCTCCGCTATCGGGCCGGTATTGGGTGGGACGATCCTTCACACCCTGAGCTGGCAATGGCTGTTTGCGATAAACGTGGTTCCCGGCACCCTCGCCTTACTGCTGGCGGTCAAAGCGCTGCCGCGGGATGCGGTTCGAAAGCAAGCGCCCTTCGACACCCCGGGCGCCATATTGTCGGCGCTGCTGCTGGGGTCGACGATCATGGCGGCGAACAGCCTCCAGGAGGCTACTTATCACCCCGGCAGTCTTTGCTGGACGGTGCTCGCTGCGCTGAGCGGCATGGCGTTTATCTGGCAGATCCGCCGCACGGATAACCCCTTGCTGCCGCCGACGATGTTTAAAAATGAACGTTTTACCCTCGCGGCCTTCACGTCAATGATTGCTTTTGTCAGCCAGGGGATCACTTTTATTGCACTGCCTTTCCTGTTTCAGAGCGAATACGGCTACAGTCCGGTGTTGTCTGCCCTGCTGTTTACGCCGTGGCCGCTAGGGATCGTACTGATTGCGCCGCATGCAGGCCGGTGGGCGGACACGATTTCAGCCCCGGCGATATCCACCCTGGGGCTGGTGATTTTTGTCGTGGGTTTGATCCTTCTTGCGACATTACCCGACCGCCCTACAATGTGGGATATCTGCCTGCGGAGTCTGGTATGCGGCATGGGGTTTGGCTGCTTTCAGAGTCCCAATAACCGGGAAATGCTCTCCAACGTTATTCGTGAGCATGCGAGCTATGCATCCGGTGTTTTATCCATTATGCGCACGTTCGGGCAGTGTCTGGGCGCCGCCGCCGTGGCCGTTCTGCTGGCCGCAGATGAAAGGTCAATTCATGTTGCACTGTGGGTCGCCGCCGCGGCTTCTGCGGTAGCGGTCGTCGTCAGCGCGAGTCGGTTGCGTAAAATCACTCATCCTGCGGAAACAGGATGAGCACGAAAATATAACTAAGCGCTACTCCAGCGCCAGCAGCGCAAAACTCGCCAGCCAGTGCCCGCCGCTGTAGTGACTGCCGACAACATGCTCCACGCTTGCCGAGAGATGGCGCGCAACGGCATCGTGTAATGGCTTCCGGGCGTGATGATTTTCCGGCAGAGCACGGGCAATGTGCTTCATACACCAGGCGCGGCTGAGGTTGAGACCGTCCAGATGCGCGATTTTCGGGTCGGTGCGGTCGCTCACCTCGGCCGGGTTCATGAGCGCAGAAACGGCGCCCACTTCAGGCAGAAACGCATCGAACCAGGTCGGGAAATCCCCCACCACCTTACTCATCAGCAGGGCCTCGGTCAGCGCTCCGGAGATATACTCGTCGCCACCCGGCTCATAATGCGCAGGATATTGCGTGTCCGCGAGGTAAAACCGCGTTGCCGCGTCCAGGATGGCGCGCTCAAGCGTGTCATCGTTCACCGCCCGGGCATAATCCAGCCCCAGCGCGAGCGCAAACGCCGTGTTGTAGTGCGTCCCGACGCGGATCGGATAGGTAAGCTTGCTGAGGTAATCCACCAGCCGCTGGCGAATATCCAGCGTTAACGGTTGCAGCGTCTGGTACCAGCGCTCCGCCTGCGGCAGTGACGATTGCTTCAGCTCCTGCGCCAGCGCCAGCAGCCAGCCGTAGCCATAAGGCCGCTCAAACGACGCGCGGAACGGCGCGGTACAATAGGCCAACTCCTTCGCCACCTTCTCGTCGGTCAGGTGTTCTTCGAACAGAGTGATGATCTCTTCCCGGCACGGCAGTTCGGGCCAGAGACGCAGGCAGCGCAGCAGCAGCCAGTAGCCGTGCACCGCAGAGTGCCAGTCAAAACAGCCGTAAAAGATCGGGTGCAGCTCGCGAGGCGGCAGAACGTCGCCGTCATCGTTGAGCAGATGCATAATGTGGTTCGGGTATTCCTGACGTAAATAGGTCAACGGCATTCTGGCGAAGGCGTCAGCCTGATGTTGCGTTAATTCCATTGCAGCTCCTTAGCGAAACACGAGGAAATACATTAAGAACACGTTCACCACCAGCAGGGTTAACGCGGTCGGGATCTGGATCTTGATAACCTGATATTTGTCTTTTAGCTCCAGTAGCGCGGCGGGCACAATGTTGAAGTTGGCGGCCATCGGCGTCATCAGCGTGCCGCAATAGCCAGCGTACATACCGATAGCCAGCAGCGGCGCCGGGTTACCGTGATGGACGTTAATCAGGAATGGCAGAGCGATACCGGCGCTTAACACCGGGAAGGCTGCGAAGGCGTTACCCATGATCATGGTAAACAGCGCCATCCCCACGCAATAAATGACCACCAGCATGAAGCGGCTGTCCGGGTTCACAAACAGGCTGACCACCTTTTGTACCGATTCGCCGGTATTCGCCACCACAAACACCCCGCCGAGCATGGCGAGCATCTGCGGCAGGATCACCGCCCAGCCAATGGTATCGACCAGCCGACGCGACTGACGAACCGCATGCAGCGGCGTACCTTTTGTCAGCCACCAGCCGGTGAGGATAGCTGCCACACAGGCCACGCACAGCGCCGCCAGCGTAAGCTGTTTCTGGTCGAGCAGATAAACGCCGCCAATCGACACGCCTTTCAGAAATAGCGTCCCGATGACCGTTACCACGGGGATCATCAGTGCCGGTAAAAACAGCGAGTTTTTCAGCCGGTTCGACGAGGCAACACGCTCCTCCTCGGTGGACATTTTATAATGCCCCTTCCCGACCAGCCCGAAACCGGCCAGCAGCGCAATCACAATAACGGCGCCGCCAATAATGCGATACGCCAGGGACTTACCCAGCTCCTGCACCATCAGATCGCCAAACAGGAAGATCCCGCCAAACAGAAACCAGAACAGCGCCGTGGTATAGCGTTTCGGGTTAGCGCGATCGCGAAGGGTCATCACAACCAGCAGCATCACGACGAAGCCGATCAGGTAGTACACGCGGTTAATGGTGATGAGGGTCATCATGGTGCGATCTCCTGCGTACCCTGCTCTGCTTTCCAGGCCATCACGTCGCGACGAATGCTGGCATCAAGGCGTAGCAGACGCGTCATATGGATGATCAGTGCCGCAATGGCGGTCGGAATGGCCCACAGGCCGATATGCAGCGGTTCGATCCCCTCGATCCCGTTCTCTTTCAGGAACGCATCAATCAGCAGTACCGCGCCAAAGGCGATAAAAATATCTTCCCCAAAGAAAACCGCGATATTGTCACACGCGGCGGCATGGGCTTTGATTTTGTCGCGGATAGTCTGCGGCAGTTCCCCGTATTCATTCAGAGCTGCCCCTTCCGCCATCGGCGCCAGCAGCGGACGCACCGTTTGCGCGTGGCCGCCAAGCGACATCAGGCCCAGCGCAGCCGTCCCTTCGCGGGCAACAAAGTAGAGCATCAGGATACGCGCCGAGGTGGCGCTGGCGATCTTCGCGACCCAGGCCTGGGCGCGTTCTTTCAGCCCGTAATACTCCAATAGGCCAATCACCGGCAGGATCAGAATGAAGGTGGCAAGCGAGCGGCTATTCACGAACTTTTCGCCAAAGGTTTCCAGCAGCATACCGAAATCCATGCCAACCAGCAGGCCCGTCGCCAGGCCCGCCACCACGACAACCAGCAGCGGGTTGAAACGCAGTGCAAAACCAATAACCACCACCGGAATCCCGATAAGTGGCAACAGTGTAGAACTGTCCATAAACGTTACCCTATCCAAAGTGAGCGTTGCGCGCCGACGGCTATTTTTTATACTTCGCAGCAGAGCGAAGCCGGTGCATTACGGCGCGCGATGTTGTGTTTTGCGTGAGGCTCCACAGAACCTGCACTAAAAAGCTATATCTGAACGTCAAAAACATGTAAACAATTTATCAATAAAATGTTCTTATTTTATCGACGGGTTTACATTTCGGGGGAAGGATCGTTATGACAGTAAAGAAAAAGACGACAGCGTTAAACCACGACGATATTGCGGACGGGCGAATCGTCTCCTCCCGTCATCTCGTCTCAGAGCGGTGTGCTGAATTATCAGAGCTGGAATATGCGCTGATCATGACCAGCAATGCGTTTAACAAATGGATGGTGCGCTGCATGACCGCAGCGGGTGAACCGGATATGGGGGCCTTTGATGTTTCGCTTCTGCACCACGTGAATCACCGCAACCGTAAGAAAAAGCTGGCTGACATCTGCTTTGTGCTGAACGTGGAAGATACCCACGTGGTGACGTATGCGCTGAAAAAGCTGGTCAAGGCGGGCTACGTCACCAGCGAGAAAGCGGGAAAAGAGCTTTTTTTCTCCACTACGGAGGAGGGAAAAGCGCTGTGCATGAAGTACCGGGAGGTGCGGGAGGCCTGCCTGATCAACATTCATGCGGAAAGCGGTATTCCGGGCGCGTCGATTGGCGAGACCGCGCAGTTACTCCGCGCGATCTCCTCCCTGTATGATACCGCCGCACGCGCGGCGGCCTCGCTTTAAGGACGGCGGAACAGGGTGATACTCCGCCCGGCCAGCTCGTAATCGACAGATTCAGTGATGATTTCCCCCGTGGGGGCATCCTCCGACGTCGAGAGTTCGAGCACCCAACCCCCTTCGCCAAACTGCGGGATCTGGAATGGCACCGTACCTTCAAACGGGTTAAACAGCATCAGCACGTCTTGCCAGACGCCCTCTTCCTGCTCAAGATCAGGACGGCTGATGGCAAGACCAAGGGTGGAACCCTCGTCCCACTGTTCCGACTGCTGCGGTCCGCCACCGGCGTTAAACCAGCGGATCTCCAGCCCGTCGCGCCAGTTCTCACGTCGCAGCAGCGGCTGCGTCGCGCGCAGGGCAATCAACCGACGGGTAAAGTCGCGCAGCTTCTCGTCGTTTTCAGTGAGTCCTTCCCAGTTTACCCAGGAGATCTCGCTGTCCTGACAATAGCCGTTATTATTGCCCTTTTGCGTCCGGCCAAACTCATCGCCTGCCAGCAGCATCGGCGTGCCGTGCGAGAAGAAGAGCGTGGTGAGGAAGTTGCGCTTTTGCCGCTCGCGGGTGGCAATGATATCCGGGTTTTCCGTCGGCCCCTCTTCGCCGTAGTTATACGACCGGTTATCGTTATGTCCGTCGTTATTATCTTCCCCGTTATCGGCGTTATGTTTCTCGTTGTACGATACCAGGTCGTTCAGCGTGAAGCCGTCATGCGCGGTGATAAAATTGACGCTGGCCCACGGACGACGCCCGCGCAGATCGTATAAATCACCGGACCCTAACAGACGGGCGGCAAAATCGTTAGAAACGTTATCCCCCTTCCAGTATTCACGTACCGTATCGCGGTATTTGTCGTTCCACTCACCCCAGCCAGGTGGGAAGCCCCCCACCTGATACCCGCCGGGGCCGATATCCCACGGCTCACCGATGAGCTTCAGCTTCGACAGAACCGGATCCTGGGTCACGGCATCAAAGAAGCCGCCGCGCGGATCGAACCCCTCCGGCTCACGTCCGAGAATGGTCCCGAGGTCAAAGCGGAAACCGTCAATCTGCATCGACTCCGCCCAGTAGCGCAGGGAGTCCATGACCATCTGCAACACGCGCGGGTGCGAAGTATTAACGGTGTTCCCGGTGCCGGTGTCGTTGATGTAATATCGGTGCTGATCCGGCATGGTGCGGTAATAACAGAAGTTATCAATCCCCTTAAACGACAGGGTTGGTCCCAGCTCGTTGCCCTCCGCCGTGTGGTTATAGACCACGTCGAGGATCACCTCGATGCCCGCGTCATGATAGGCACGCACCATGTCGCGGAAACCCTGGATGCCCGCCGGGCCGTAATAGCGGGACGCTGGCGCAAAGAAACCGAGCGAGTTATAGCCCCAGAAGTTTTTCAGGCCGCGATCGAGCAGGTGCTGATCGTCAGGGAACCAGTGAACCGGTAGCAGCTCGACCGAGGTAATGCCGAGGCTTTTGATGTACTCCACCGAGGCTTTATGCCCCATTCCCTCAAACGTACCGCGCAGTTCAGGCGGAATAGCCGGGTTAAGCTGGGTAAAGCCTTTTACGTGGCTTTCATAGACCACGGTATGCGGCCACGGGATATCGGGCCGGCGTGAGTCCTGCCAGTCAACGGCATTGGGGTCGATGACCTTACATTTGGGCGTAAATGGCGCGCTGTCTCGCGTGTCAAAACTGAGATCCAGCTCATCGTGTCCCAGCTCATAGCCGAAGTGGGCATCGTTCCACTCAATGTCACCCACCAGTTCACGGGCATAGGGGTCAATAAGCAGCTTATTGGGGTTAAAACGGTGACCGTTCTCCGGATCGTAGGGGCCATACACACGGTAGCCATACAGCGCCCCCGGTTTCAGATCCGGCACATAGCCGTGCCAGACCTCATGGGTATATTCCGGCAGTTCCAGGCGGGCGATTTCTGTTTTTCCCGAAGGATCAAACAGACACAGCTCCACCCGCTCCGCGTGGGCGGAAAACAGGGCGAAGTTTACCCCTTTCCCGTCATAATTTGCGCCCAACTGCTGGCCATGACCGGCCCGAATTTCAAACGTTGTATCCTTTGGCATTTTTGTTCTCCTCGATTAGTCGCAGGTAAGCAGAACCAACAAACATCCCTTTTCAGACGTTAAATCCAGCGTCTCTGGCAGAAGGCGACGCTCACCGGTAAACAGATCCCGGTAGTGCTTCCCGGCCAGCTCCTGGGGTATGGCCACGATAGTGTTGGCCCACAGCATCGCATTGTCGGTGACGTCAAACACCAGACGCGGCACGGCGACGATCAGCGCCTCGTCATCTTTTATGCGGGCATAAACGATCAGATTCTCCTCCCGCTCACCGGTTACCTTCAGCGGCAGCCAGTCGCCGTAGCGGAAAAGTGCGGGGTAATGTGGCCGAAGCCGTAACAGCGTGGCGGTAACGTACTGCTTCACGCTGCCGTCTCGCCAGCGTTGCGCATCGTTAAAAACGGTGCCATCCGCTACGCTGAGGTTTTCCGCCAGTGCGACGAAATCCGGTTCGCGGCGGTTATCCGGGTCGACGAGGCTGAAGTTAAGCCCCTCGCTGCCCTGGTAGATGTCCGGTACGCCAGGCGCAGTCAGCTTGATCACCGTCTGGCTCAGGCTGTTCATTAACCCAGCCCGAATAAACGGCTGGAGTGCGGCACTGAAATCACGCAGGAACAGGGTGTTATCCGGGGAAAGCAGATGGCGCACGTAGTCCAAGACCACGCTCTCGTAACCTTCGTTGCTGTCGATCCAGTCGGTACGCTGCTTGGCCTCGCGCAGGGCTTTCTCGATAAAGCCGAGGAAACGCTCTTCCAGTGACTTAAGGCCATCACGATCCTCAGGCGACAGGGTTGCTGGCCAGACGCCCGCCAGCGCCTGGAAGATCATCCAGGTGTCGGCGGCGTTCGGCGCGGTGCCATCGTTGAGGAATCGGACCTGCGTCTGGTTCATCTGCCGCCAGCGCGCCAGATTTTCTCCCCACAGATCTGGCGCTTCCGTCAGCGTATACAGACGAGCTCGTGCATCCTCGCCGCGTTTGGTGTCGTGGGTGGAAGTTCCCAGCAGCGCATCGGGCTGGCGGGCAAGTCGAATGCGCATCTCCTGATGAAAACGGGAAAGTGAAAACGCGCGCGGCGTCGGGTCGGCGCCGACTTCGTTCAGGGCCAGCTCCAGGTTATGGCGGAAGAACAGCGTATCCTCTACCGATTTTGCCATCAGCGGCCCGGTCAGTTGCTGAAAACGGGTGCGGAAAAGCGAGGCCAGCGCGTGGTCATGCTCCGGCAGATCGCCGGTAAGAATACGCACGATCAGGCTCAGAGCGGGTTCAGAGGCGTTGACGCTGGCGACCACACGGCTGAGCAGCGCCACATCCGGTGGCGTCAGTCCCTCAGCGGTGCCGTAGGTGCGATACACCGGAAACGCGATAAGCAGCTCACGCAGGGCATGGCGGATATCATCATGCTCCACTTCGGCGCCGTTATGCCCGGCCAGCTCGCTGGCTATTTTGAGCAACGTGGTAAATTCACCCTCAAAATTACGATCGGTCATCAGCCCTTTGGCGTTGCGAAGTTCCGCCTGCCTGTCCACGGTCGTACCCAGCGTCTCGTCGTAGAGCATCTCCAGCCGCGAGAGGTTGGTATCATCCACCAGCACTTCCGCCAGGGAGGCGATAAACTCATAACCCGTAGTACCTGAGATGGGCCACTCCGGAGGAAGCTGTTCCCCTTTGGCGAGGATTTTTTCCACCGTGATGTAGCAATCCGGTCCGGTAGCCGCACGCAGTCGCTGCAAATAGCCCAGCGGATCGGCAAGCCCGTCCACATGGTCAATGCGCAGGCCGTCGACAACCCCGGCGTGGACAAGCTCAAGGATCAGGTGGTGCGTATCTGCGAATACCGCCTCATCCTCTACCCGCACGCCGACCAGCCCGGTGATTTCAAAAAAGCGACGCCATGAAAGCTGTTTCGGCGCTTCACGCCAGGACATCAGCCGCCAGCTTTGCGCCTCGTGGATCTCAGCGATGCTCTTGCCTTCGGCATACGTGCCGGGATTAAGCGGATAGGCGGTATCATAGTAAACCAGCGCTGCGCTGTTTGTGACACTGTCACGTTTTAAGGTGATAGTCCCCCGCTCCAGCTCGGCTTCAAAGGTGTCGCCAAGAAACGGCAACGTCAGCGGTCGGGACCAGTCGATATCAAAATACGCCGCATAGCGGCTCTGCCCGCCATGTTCGATAACATCGCGCCACCAGCGGTTTTCCAGCGAGGTCGACATATGGTTAGGAACGATATCCAGAATCAGCCCCATCCCCGCCTGTTTCAGCGCCGCCGCCATGCGGTCAAACCCTTCCCGCCCGCCAATCGCCGGGTCAATTTCGTTGGGGTCGGTCACGTCATAGCCGTGGGTGGAATTCGTGGTTGCGGTGAAAACAGGCGACGCGTAAAGATGGCTGATACCAAGGTCTTTCATATACGGAATCAGGTCTGCAACGCGGTCAAAGGTCATGCCGTTGCGAAACTGAATTCGGTAAGTAGAGGAAGGGATCATAGCGCTGCTTCTCCATCAGCAAAGCGAACAACAATGCTGTTCGGCGGCAGGTTTTCGACTGCCTCCGGCCAGCTAAAGATCGTTTTTCCGGGCAGGTCCGGTAAGGCGAGCGGCTTTTTGCCGATATTCAACGCCAGCGACAACGTGCCGGACGGAAAACGCCAGCTCACGGCAACCATGCCGAGCGCCGTTTGCAGGACGTTACCCTCCACGGTGCCCCGCTGTTTCAGTAACGGGACGATAAAGCGCTGACGCAGCACAATCAGCTCGCGCGTGACGTGCAGCCACGCCCTGCCTTCCTCCGTGTCTGCCTTGTTCCAGTCAAGCTTCGACCGCATAAAGGTATTTACGTCATTGGGGTCCGGTACGGTTTCATCGTGCCCGGCATGGCCGGTAAACTCTTTCGCGCGCCCTTCCCGCACCGCTTTCGCCAGGTCGCCGTGGAAGTCGGTGAAAAAGAGGAACGGATGCGTTTCGCCATACTCCTCGCCCATAAACAGCAGCGGAATATGGGGCGACAGGAGCAGCGCCGCGAACAGCACGCGCGTTTTATCCGCCCCAGCCAGAGAGATAAGCCTCTCCCCCTGGGCACGGTTGCCGACCTGGTCGTGATTTTGAATAAAATCGACAAAAAACTGTGGGGGTTGCTCGCGACACTCTACCCCGCGCGATTTTCCGGTCTGAAGCGAGATTTCCCCCTGGTAGACAAAGCCTTCTGCCAGCGCCCGCGCCAGTTTTTTCTCCGGCTCAAAGGCAAAATCCTGATAGTAGGCGTGTGATTCTCCCGTCGCGAAGACATGCGCGGCGTTGTGAAAATCATCATTCCATTCGGCGGTGAAAAGCGGCGTCTGACCATGCTCATCACGCGGATGCAGGAAAATCACGTTGCGACTGTCTTCGGTGGTCAGATGGATATGCCGATCCGGAAAGGCGTCGCGGATCCGTTGCGCTATCTCGGGAAGAATATGGGTCTCAGCGTCGTCATGGATCTGGTCGATGGCGTCGAAGCGCAGACCGTCAAGATGATACTCCGAGAGCCAGAATAACGGCGCCTCAGTGATGTATTGCCGGACAGCTTCAACCTCATAGGCAATACCGTTGCCCCACGGGGTCATACGATCCTGATGGAAAAACGCCGGCGAGAGCAACGGCAGGTAGTTCCCTTCCGGGCCAAAGTGGTTGAGTACGATATCCAGCACCACAGAAAGCCCGAGCGCGTGGGCGGCATCAATGAAGGCATGAAAATCATCCGGTGTACCATAAGCCGAGTGCGGGGCATACAGCAGTACACCGTCATACCCCCATCCGCGCGCGCCCCCGAACTGAGACACGGGCATCACTTCCAGTTGCGTAATACCCAGTTCGGCCAGATAAGGCAGTTTGTCTATGGCCGCCCTGAAGGTTCCTTCCCCGGTGAAGGTGCCGATATGCAGCTCGTAGATCACCGTCTCTTCCCACGGTCGTCCTTGCCATTCGCGCTGAGCGGGCAGGCTGCGACGCGGGTCGATCACCACCGACGGGCCATTGACGTCAGCCTGCTGCGCGCGCGAGGCCGGGTCCGGCACCGCCATTCCATCCTGTAAAACAAACTGATACGTCGTACCGTGCCTGACGCCGGGCACGTCAATCTGAAACCAGCCGTCGCCCACCGCCGCCATGGGAATGTCGGTATCGGTTAAACGCAACGTGAGATCTTTTTGCCCTTCTGCCCAGACGCGAAAACGTACAACGTCATCGGAAATAAACTCAGCACCCCAGTGCCTGCGACATGTTCTGAATTCCATTCATTGTCCTCGAATGACCACATTTTACGCGGAACGAAATACAAGCTTAGACCAGGATCTACAGAGTGTTATGCCAGCAGAGTATGCCGCTTCGTCTATTATCTATTTATAACTCCCACTTAAGGAATACTATGCATATTCGAAAAGGATTAAGCACCGACCTTGCCCGTCTTGAATGCTGTGATTTTTCTTTTACGGTCGATGAGATTGCCAGAGAGCCTTTTCTCAATGGTGATTTGCATATCGAGGCGCTGACCGAACCTTATCTTAAAACCTATGAACTGGATCTCCAGACGCTGGAAAATCATTGTGTTAATCCGGATTCAATATTTCTTATCGCCGAAACGGATGACGGTGAAATCGCCGGTTTTATTACCGCGTCCTGCAACTGGAATAAATTTATATCGGTGGATTACATTGCCGTGGAGCGTTCAAAGCGTCGTACGGGCGCGGCGCACAAGCTGATGTCCGCCACCCACGTCTGGGCGCGAAGCCTCAATGCGCCCGGGTTACGGCTGGAGACGCAGAACGTTAATGTTTCTGCCTGTCTTTTTTATCGTCACTATGGGTTTATTCTCGGCGGTTACGATCGCTACCTTTACAACGCCCTGCCGGAAAAAGATGAGGTCGCCCTTTTCTGGTATTACATGCTGGCTTGAGAAAATATTTTATATCCGCTACCGGAAGATAGATTTGTCTGAATTTGTCAATTTTGCCCGCTTACGTTTAATTAACGACTAATCTTGGAATTCACTATTAAGGAGGCCGGTATGTCTACAGGAAATAATCACACGCTGCATTACCCTCGTCCACCGTTTGCTGAACAACCGCAAAGGGCCCCCGGGCTGGCATCGGAAATGAAGCCAATACCGGATCATGGTGAAACAAGTTATATCGGGTCAGGAAAACTGGCAGGAAAAAAAGCGCTGATTACCGGCGGTGATTCCGGAATTGGTCGCGCGGTAGCGATCGCCTATGCCCGTGAAGGCGCAGATGTCGCTATTGGCTATCTGCCGGAAGAGGAGTCCGATGCGGCATCGGTCATTGCGCTGATTCAGGCTGAAGGCCGTAAAGCGGTCGCCATTCCGGGCGACATTCGCGTGGAGTCGTTCTGCGACACGCTGGTGGAAAAAGCCGTTGCCGAACTGGGCGGCCTGGATATTCTGGTGAATAACGCCGGACGCCAGCAGTACTGTGAATCTATCGACGATCTCACCACGGCAGATTTTGACGCGACGTTTAAGACCAACGTCTATGCCCCCTTCTGGATCACCAAAGCTGCGCTACGCCATTTGCAGGAAGGCGCCGTGATCATTAACACCACTTCCGTTCAGGCGTTTAAACCGAGCGCGATCCTGGTGGACTATGCGCAGACCAAAGCCTGTAACGTAGCCTTTACCAAGTCTCTGGCCCAGCAGCTGGGACCGCGTGGAATTCGGGTGAATGCCGTCGCGCCAGGTCCATACTGGACGCCTCTTCAGTCCAGCGGCGGCCAGCCGCAGTCCAAAGTTCAGAAGTTCGGGGAAGATACGCCCCTGGGCAGACCGGGCCAGCCGGTTGAAATCGCACCGCTGTATGTATTGTTTGCCTCCGATACCTGCTCATACGCCTCCGGGCAAGTGTGGTGCTCTGACGGCGGTACCGGCGTGCTGTAAAGCATCCTCTCAGACCTATCCATTCCATGGATAGGTCACATTCACTTCCCGGCGGTTCTCAAAAATCGCAGTTGAACTATGATGAACTTACTATTGAGGAGCCCATCATGTTTACTGTGAAAAAACTTGCGATATCAACCCTGTTGGCCGGTTCGGTTTTATTCTTTCCCGCTATCCACGCGGTGGCCAGCGTTCCGCAGCATGTGGTGAAACAGCAGGCTGGCGGCTACAGCGTTCAGGTTGGCGATACGATTGTCACCGCCTTTACGGACGGCAGCGTGCCGCAGGATCTGCACGCCTTACTGCGCCGGACGACGGCGGAAAATACCGATGCGTTACTGGCTAAAAACTTCCAGTCCAATCCGGTGGAAGCGTCGATTAACGCGTTCTATATCGCCATCCCCGGCCACAAAATTCTGGTGGATACCGGTTCCGGTCAGCTGTTTGGCCCCGGCAAAGGCGGGCGGCTGATTGAGAGCCTGGCGACCCAGGGCATCAAACCCGAAGATATTACCGATATTCTGATCACCCATGCGCACTCCGATCACGCTGGCGGCCTGGTTAAAGACGGTCAGCGCGTGTTTACCCGCGCGCAGGTGTATGTCGGCAAACCGGATATCGATTTCTTCTTTAACGACGAGAACCAGAAAAAGTCTGGCTATGACCAGAACTACTTCGACGTCGCGCACAAGACCTTAAAGCCCTATCTGGATGCCGGAAAAGTGACGACCTTCTCCGGCACGGAACAGCTTCTGCCGGGCATCAGCGGTACGGTTCACCCGGGTCACACTCCAGGCTCCGCGTTCTACACGCTGGAGAGCAAAGGTGAAAAAATGACTTTTGTCGGCGACATCATTCACGTTGCCGCGGTTCAGTTCCCACAGCCCAACGTGACGATTGCTTACGATGAGGATCAGGACGGCGCCGCCCGGGTGCGCAACGCTGCTTTCGCTGAGTTTGTGAAAAATAAAGCGCTGATTGCGGCGCCACATCTGCCTTTCCCCGGGATCGGCTATGTGACGAAAGGTGAGCGGGACGGCTACGCGTGGGTTCCGGTGACCTATACCAACCGTGACGCAAAATAAGATGTCCCCCTCCGATATGGATATGGACCTGATCCTGACGCTGGATGCGTTACTCAGGGACCAGAATATCACCCATGCCGCCGCGCGGCTGGGCATCAGCCAGCCGGCGATGTCTGCCCGCCTTGCGCGCCTGCGCGTGTTGTTTGGTGAGCCGCTGTTTGTCCCTTCCCCACACGGACGTGGGGTGTTACCGACGCCGCGCGCCGAGGCGTTAAGGCCGCAGGTCGCGACGGTTTTGCAGGGTATATCGGCGATGCTTGAACCCACCACGTTTAACGCGCAGAACAGCAACCGCACCTTTGTGATTGCCCTGCACGAGAACCCGGCGCTGATGCTGGGGGCAGAGTTGCAGAATCAGATTAGCAGTGCGGCACCAGGTATCCGCCTGCGTTTTGCGCTCCCGGAAACCCAACTGCTGCCAGCGCAGATGGAAAATGGCGATGTGGATATTTATGTCGGCGTTAACGCGGTGGCGCACGATGCATGGGTCAGACGCAAGCTGTTTGACGATGAATATGCCACAGCCCAGCGAAAAGGCCATCCGCGCGGTACGAGTCCGATGGATCTGGATAGCTATTGTAGCCTTTCCCACCTAGTGGTTTCATCCGAGGGCGACCCGTTCGCGGGCTTTGTCGATCAGCATCTGGCGGGGCTTGGCCACCAGCGTAACGTAGTGATGTCGACGCAAAGCTATGCGATGGCGCCTGCGATTGTTGCCGGTACCGATTTGCTCTGCACCTTACCCAGACGCATGTTGCTACGGTTTACGCAAACGCTTGATATTTTTCCACCGCCGCTGGATCTCCCGCCGATCGTCATCGGTATGTACTGGCACCCGAAAAACAGCCAGGATCCGGCTAACCGCTGGCTGCGAGAACAGCTTCTTCAGGCCGCCGGACGTCAGGTATGATCGAGGATACTCATCAATTTTTTCAGCACCTCAGAGCGAATAATCCGGTGGCAAACCAGCGTCAGCTCGCTCTCCCGGAGTCGGTCAAGAATATCCACAAAGACGACGTTTTGTACGCATATCGCCTTCGCTGAAGCCGGCAGCATGGCGATGCCAAACCCTGCCGAGACGAGACTTATCACCGTGGGGACATCGGTGGCATTTTGCACAACGTCAGGCTGTATGCCCGCGCTGTGGCAGGCATCATAGAAATATTGCTCCAGCCCCATCCCCTCCGGGTCGCGCAGGGCGATCCACTTCTCCTCTTTCACCGACGCAAGCGTCAGCGCGGCGGAGCCCGCCAGGCTGTGTTGACGAGGTAAGGCCAGCACGGCTTTTTCCGTTGTGAAAGGACGGCTTTGCAGATCGTCAGGCAGCAGCGGTAACGGGGCACGAATAATGGCCACATCCAGCTGGTTGCTTTGCACGCCGGTATAAAGGGTTTGCACGTTTCCCGTCATCATTGAAAGGCTGATGGCTGGCCATTTCTCATGTAAAAGCCGCAGCGCGGCGGGCAGCTTACTGTCGAATATCGCACTTGAAACACATCCGAGATTCAGCACGCCCTGTTCTCCTCTGGCCGTCTGTCTGGCATCCAGAATCGCCTGATCGGTCATTAAAATCGCGACTCTGGCTTTACTGAGAAACGCCTCACCGGCTGGCGTCAGCGTCAGGCGACGATTCGCCCGGCTAAAGAGCATTACCCCCAGACGATCTTCAAGCGTTTTTATCTGCTGACTCAGCGCGGGCTGCGCCATGTTAAGGCGCTCCGCCGCTCGATGCATGTGAAGCTCTTCCGCCACCACGATAAAATTGCGCATCAGTCGAAACTGCATACCATGCCTTTATTATTGATAATAAAATTCATATTAAAATAGCATAAATGATGCAATTGATAGCCCTCTTCGTCCGGTTAAGAATGGATGCATTCATCCGAGGGGGGAAAAATATGGAAAACCACATCAACGATCTCAGAAGTGCTATCGAACTGCTAAAACGCCATGAAGGTCAATACCTTGAAACCAGCCATCCGGTCGATCCTGACGCGGAGCTGGCGGGTGTGTACCGGCATATTGGTGCTGGCGGCACGGTAAAACGTCCGACGCGCATTGGCCCGGCGATGATGTTTAACGCTATTAAGGGATACCCCGACTCCCGTATACTGGTCGGAATGCACGCCAGCCGCGAGCGAGCGGCGCTCCTGTTGGGCTGCGATCCCTCTGAACTGGCAAAACATGTCGGCCAGGCCGTGAAAAACCCGATTGCTCCCGTTGTGGTTCCGGCGGCCCAGGCGCCGTGTCAGGAAAAGGTGTTTTATGCCGACGATCCGGAATTCGATCTGCGTAAATTGCTTCCGGCACCGACCAACACGCCGATAGATGCCGGTCCGTTCTTTTGTCTGGGGCTGGTGCTGGCAAGCGATCCGGAAGATGCCTCACTGACCGATGTCACTATTCACCGTCTCTGCGTTCAGGAGCGCGATGAACTCTCCATGTTTCTTGCCGCGGGCCGCCATATTGAAGTGTTCCGTAAGAAAGCAGAGGAGGCGGGTAAACCGTTGCCGGTCACGATCAATATGGGTCTCGATCCCGCTATCTATATTGGCGCCTGTTTCGAAGCCCCTACCACGCCCTTCGGCTACAACGAACTGGGTGTCGCCGGTGCGTTACGTCAGACCCCCGTCGAGCTGGTGCAGGGTGTGGCCGTAAATGAAAAAGCGATTGCGCGTGCGGAAATTATCATCGAAGGCGAACTGCTGCCGGGCGTGCGCGTAGAAGAAGATCAGCATACCCACACCGGGCACGCGATGCCGGAATTTCCCGGCTACTGCGGGGAGGCTAACCCCTCCTTACCGGTAATCAAAGTGAAGGCCGTCACGATGCGTCATCAGGCGATCCTGCAAACCCTGGTAGGACCGGGCGAAGAGCACACCACGCTGGCCGGTTTGCCAACGGAGGCCAGCATCCGTAATGCGGTGGAAGAAGCCATTCCCGGTTTTCTGCAAAACGTCTATGCGCATACCGCTGGCGGCGGCAAGTTCCTTGGCATATTGCAGGTGAAAAAACGCCAGCCCTCTGACGAAGGGCGTCAGGGTCAGGCGGCTCTCATTGCGTTAGCCACCTATTCCGAGCTTAAAAACATTATTCTTGTCGACGAAGATGTGGATATTTTCGACAGCGACGACATCTTGTGGGCGATGACGACCCGTATGCAGGGCGATGTCAGCATCACCCATCTGCCGGGGATCCGCGGACACCAGCTCGATCCGTCTCAGGCGCCGGACTACAGCCCCTCCATTCGTGGCAACGGGATCACCTGCAAAACGATTTTCGACTGTACGGTGCCCTGGGCGCTGAAGTACCGCTTTGAGCGTGCGCCCTTTATGGAGGTAGACCCAACGCCGTGGGCACCTGAACTGTTTAAAAAATAGCGTTAACCGGAAAATCTTCTTCACCCTTCACGGGTGAAGAACCTCACGCTGAAATTGCCGCGTCCCCTGCTTTCTTGTAACCTTTGAGCGTTTATCACATCCCCATAAAAAATGAGACTACCGGACGCCTATGACAGCACATGTTTCCAACGATCCTTTGCATGGCGTAACGCTCGAAATGCAGGTTAACGCGCTGGTTGCGCGATATGGCTGGAATGAACTGGGCAACCGAATCAAAATCAACTGTTTTCGCAAGGACCCGAGTGTTAAATCGAGTCTGAAGTTCCTGCGCCGCACCCCATGGGCGCGGGCGGAAGTTGAAGCCCTCTACCTCGACTCCCTTCACGATGACGGTAACGGGGAGCAGGACGAACCGGCGTTTAATCCCTGGACGGATAGCCGGACACCCAGGAGCTAACACGCAAATGATGCGACACGTAAAACGGACTGGCGCGCTGCTTGGCTGCGCGCTTTTACTGGTAAGTTGCACTTCCAAACCACCTAAATCACTCGTAACCCCGCTGCCGCAGGCGAAACCTGTACAGCAGACTAACGAACCCATGCGCGGGATCTGGCTGGCGACCGTCTCCCGTCTCGACTGGCCTCCCGTTTCATCGGTGAATGGCCGTAGCGCGGACCAGCGCATCGCCCAGCAACAGCGGGCGTTGACGGACAAGCTCGATAAGCTGAAAAATCTTGGGATCAACACCGTCTTCTTTCAGGTAAAACCGGACAGTACGGCGCTGTGGGCTTCTAAAATACTGCCCTGGTCAGATACCCTGACGGGGACTATCGGGGAAGATCCCGGTTACGATCCGCTTCAGTTTATGCTGGATGAAGCGCACAAGCGTGGGATGAAGGTTCATGCCTGGTTTAACCCATACCGCGTTTCCACCAACACGAAGCCGTCGACCATCGCCGCGCTTAACCGCACCTCGTCGCTTCATCCTTCGAGCGTGTACGTCCTGCATCCGGAGTGGATTCGCACCTCGGGGGATCGTTTTGTTCTCGACCCGGGCATTCCCGAGGTGCGGGACTGGATAACCCAGGTGGTGATGGAAGTGGTAAATCATTACCCTGTCGACGGCGTTCAGTTCGATGACTATTTTTACACCGAGACGCCGGGCTCCCCCCTGAATGATGCCTGGACCTTCAGGCGCTATGGCGAAGGATTTGCGTCAAAAGCGGACTGGCGTCGACACAATACGCAGCAGTTGATTGTGCAGGTCTCCAGGGCGATCAAGCAGGCTAAACCTGAGGTCGAATTTGGCGTCAGCCCGGCGGGGGTCTGGCGCAATCGCTCCTTCGACCCGGCAGGCTCGGACACGCGCGGCGCCGCAGCCTATGATGAATCCTACGCTGACACGCGCAAATGGGTACAGCAGGGATTACTGGATTACATTGCGCCGCAGATCTACTGGCCCTTCGCCCGCGACGCGGCACGTTACGATGTGCTGACAAAATGGTGGGCTGACGTAGTGAAACCGACCCACACCCGTCTGTATATCGGGATCGCGTTCTACAAAGTGGGCGCGCCTTCCAGAAATGAACCGGACTGGACGGTGAACGGCGGCGTACCGGAGCTGAAAAAACAGCTCGACCTCAATGATTCACTGCCAGACGTTAAGGGCACCATCCTGTTCCGTGAAGACTATCTTAACCAGCCGCAGACGCAGGAAGCAGTAAATTACCTCCGGGGACGCTGGGGTAGTTGACTGAAAAAAGGCAGAAACGTCCTGTTTCTGCCTTTCTTTTTACGGCTTCGGTCCGAACATTGCCTCAAGCTGTTTTGCGTCTGGCATACCCACGACCTGTTGCAGTTCGTTTTGCTCATTCAGGTAATAAATAGCCGGTGTGGCATTCGCGCCGAGACTGTCCATGAGCGTCTGGTGATTTTGCAGGATCTCAACGGTTTCCCGGGACGCCGCTCCTTCAGGTTTCGGCAGCTTTTTACCGCCGGACAGCTCGTACGCTTTCCAGGCCGACACCGGATCTTTCGCATTCAGGATCGCGGAGGCGTTACGCCCGCTGTTCGGGTTAAGAAACGCAACCAGCAGCGTGTTGAGCTGGACCTTGCCAGCCTTCACCCACGGCTGCGCTTCAGCCCAGAACTGCTTGCAGTACGGGCAGAACGGGTCGGCAAAGACGAAGACTTTGCGCGGGGCACTCTCCGCGCCCTCCTTCAGGGGATGCGCCGCATTGAGCTTTTTCCACATCTCGCGGCCCATCGGGGCGTAGATCTCTTTCTGGAAAAAGGCCTCGCTGAGGTTGGTTCCCTTCTCATCATACAGATAGCCAGACACGACGTGCTTTCCGTCAGGGGTCAGAAAGAGCGTCACGCCCATGTCCTGATATTGCCCCAGCCACGCTGGCGCGCCGCCGGGTGCGTCAATTTTCTTAATGATCTTGATGTCCTGCTGTTCACTGAAGTGCTTCACCACATCCGGAAGCGACTCCTCTGCCCTGACCAGCCCCGAAACCATCAGAGCAGAGAGTAACAGCACCTTTTTCTTTGCTAACCGTTGAAGCATAACGCCCCCTCTAAGATATTGTTTTTCAGAGTGGTCGAAGTTTATTGCCCTGTCAACGCTTCATAAATATCCTTGAGGCGACTACGCAAAAATCGCACAGCTTTGTGTTTACGGGATAATAACGCCTGCACACTGTCGCCTGTTTCCTCTGCCAGCACCTTCATGCTGTAGCCCTCAAATTCCGTTTTTTCAAACACCTCGCGCTGAGGTGGCGGCAGTTCCGACAGGGCTTGCCCCAACTCTTCCCATAGCAGCATGTTGAGATACTCCTCTTCCGGCGTTTGCGGTACGCCGAATAACGTTTCTGCAATCTCCTGCTCCGGAAAGTCCTCGTCATCTGCTGTCAGGTACCCCGGCAGTGAAACCTCGTGCTTTTTTCGCGCCCGGTCGATCATCTCATTTCGTGCGGCGCGAAACAGCCAGGCGGCGACGTTCTCGACCGGTTGTTCCACTTTCATCAACTGCCAGGTCACTTCCTGAAGAATATCATCGACATCATCACGAACCGCAGTCCTTCCGCGAATGAAGGCTTTTAGCCGCGTGCGGCAGGCATTGAGTGCCGAGATCAGTAATGATTCCCCCGCCTCACCGGCTTTCATATCGCTCACTCGGCTTCCGGCGCTTTTGCACCGTTATCATCTCGCTTTTCATCCCGGCCATCGTGCCACCGGCAATGACCGTGGCGCCCAAATCCCGCCCGACGCTGCTGAATGAAGGCCTCACGTTGTTCGGGGCTCATATTCATCCATTGTTCGTGCATACGGCGGTGCGCACCGAACATGCCCGGACGGAAACCCAGCCCACCGAAAAGAATGCGGCTCAGCAGCAGGATCCCCAGCGCCTGCCAGAAGCCAATGGCTTTAACCCCCAGGATGGCCGGGAGCAACGCGTTCCACAGGGACATGACCAGCAGGCCAAGCACCACGAACAGGACTGTGCCAATCACGATGCCCTTACCCATACGATGGCGGCCCAAACCACGCCCGTGACCTTTTCCGTGCATATCAAAATTTCTCATGTGTACCTCGTTTATATTGAATGATTATGGTCTCTGATGAGGTAGACGGATGAGGAACAGAAATATTGCCGGGGAAAGATAAAATTTATGTGATAGCGGCTTTGTACGGATAACAGTAATGGCTGAAGGAGATTGTGCAGCGGCTACATGCAGACATTAAAAAGGCTCCCTCAGGAGCCTCTCTGAACATCACGCCGTAGCAGGCAAACTAAAGCTCGAGATACTCTGGGACAGCTGCTGCGCCTGCTCCTCCAGCGAGGCCGCGGCGGCGGCGGATTGCTGCACCAGCGCCGCGTTCTGCTGGGTCACACCGTCCATCTCCGTTACGGCCTGCCCAACCTGACCAATCCCGCGGCTCTGCTCTTCTGAGGCAACCGAAATCTGTTCCATCAGCGTATGCACTTTATTCACAGAGCTGATAATAGAATCAATCACCTCTCCCGAACGATTCACCAGTTGTGCACCGTTTTTCACGCTGGAAACAGACTGGGCGATAAGGCTTTCGATATCTTTCGCCGCCACCGCGCTTTTTTGTGCCAGGGTGCGCACTTCACTTGCTACCACGGCAAATCCTCGCCCCTGCGTGCCAGCACGCGCCGCTTCAACGGCCGCGTTTAGCGCCAGAATATTAGTCTGGAAAGCAATGCTGTTGATGACGCTGGTGATGTCTTCAATACGCTTCGAATTGGACGCGATAGTATTCATCGTTTCGATGACTTCACGGGTTACCGCTTCACCGGTATGGGCATTTTTCACGGCATCCTGCACCAGCTTACCGGCCTGGAAAACGTTGTCGGTGTTATTCGCCACCGTCGCGCTCAGCTCTTCCATGCTGGCGGCCGTCTGGGTCAGGGCCGAAGCCTGTTGCTCTGTACGGGAGGCCAGGTCGATATTGCCGGAGGCAATTTCCTGCGCCGCATGCGTCACGGTGTGGCTTGCGTCGCGCACCTGAGAAATGGTGGAGAGCAGCGCCTGGCGCATCTGCTCCATCGAGGACATCAGGTGATTGATTTCATTCCCGGAATCACGCTTGATCGGTACCGGTACGTCCAGCTTCCCGGCCGCAATCTGGCGACAGTGCTCGCGCGCCAGGTTCACCGGCGCAAAGACCACGCGTTTCATCAGCAGGCTGACGGCGAAGATAACCACCACGAACAGCACCGCAATGCAGGCGATAATAACCAGACCCGACACGAAATTATGACTCGCATCCTCGTTCAGCGTTTTGGCGTACTTCTGGTGAACGGAGAGAACCTGATCGAGCACAATTTCATATTGGCGATCGAGTTGAGACACCACGGGAATAAGAGCGTTGAACCGCGACACATCGTGAGCGGCGGCAGCGGCAATCAGCGGTGCCAGTCCCTGGTTACGGTAGTTTTGCCACGCCTCCTGGTAGGCAGTGACCAGCGGGGCTTCTTCCTGCAAACGCGGCGAGGCCATAAACGCCGAAAATGCACTATCGGCTTTGGTCAGCGCCTCTTTAACCGAGGCCAGTTTCGCAGACGGGTCGGTAGCGTCCCCCGCTTCCACCATTTTCACATACTCCATAACCCTGACGCGCAGGGTTCGGCTGTGGTTAATGGGATCAATAATGGACAGGACAACCTGAATTTCTTTGTTCACATTATCCAGCGAAGTATTACTTTTAATGATGAGCCCAACGCTGGTGATAGTGCTGGCCACAAAGAAGAAAAGCAGGGAAAACAGGATAATCAGGGATGATTTTTTCAACGACATAACACACCTCAGGGATATAATTTCCCTTTGGTTATCGGCTGAATCCAATCTTTAATTAATTAAAGTTATAGATGTACCCCTCATACGTTACCCTGTCACTCCACGGCCTTGTATCGCCGTTGCAGGGTGGCATCCAGCTTACGCTGGATCGGCTCCGGCGTTTCCCCTTCAATCAGTTTGCCAATCAGATCAAAGCAGTGCCAGGCGAGCTGGCGGTTATCCTGACGAACGGTATCGACAGGAATGGTCAGAGAATCATAGAGATAGTGATCGTCAAAGCTGGCCAGACGCATATCGCTTTGCAGCAGATTATGTTGCCCCATATAGCGCAACACCCCTTCCAGCAGACCGCAGGCGGCGGTAAAAAGGGCTTTTGGCGGGCGGCCCAGGCGTGCGCAAAGCTCGGCAAACATTTCGTAGCCGGAGCTCGGATGGTAATTACCATGAATGATCCACTCCGGACGTAACTCGACGCCAGCGTCACGCAGCCCCTGCTTAAACCCTTCCAGACGGTCACGCGTCGGGGAAAGCCGCGGCTGGCCGCCGAGGAAGTAGAACTCATCCGGATGCTGGCGCGCGATGTCGGCCACCAGTGTGGCGGTTGGGGTAACTGAATCGGTGAGGACCAGCGGCAGAGTACTGTCGTTCATATGACGGTCAAAAAGCACAACGGGCAACTGTTCGCTCAGCTTTTGATAGTCCGCGTCGTTGAGCATGCTGGAGGCGACAATCAGCCCGTCCACCTGGCGGGCCACCATGTTATTGACCACCACCGTCTCCTGGCCCGGATTTTCATCGCTACAGGAGATCAGCAGCTGAACACCCGCCTCGCGGCAGAGGGTCTCCAGCTCATGAGAAAAAACGGCAAACCCGTAGTTGGTGATTTCCGGCACCACCAGACCAATGGTGTGGCTGCGGTTGTCTCGCAGCGAACGGGCGTGAATACTGGGCTGATAATGATGTTCTTTGGCAATCGCCAGCACGCGCTCGCGTGTCTCCTCCGCCACCCGAAGCTCTTTGCTGCGGCCGTTCAGCACCAGGCTGGCGGTGGCTTTTGATACCCCCGCGAGCTCAGCGATATCTTTAATGGTGACGCGTTTTGTTTTTCTCACAACGACTTAGATCCGGCTGCCAAAACCTCTATTCTATCATGCAGCTGCGCAGCGACCAGTAGCGTAATGTGATGTCGGACGCACCTTCGAAGCGTACCTGGGCCGGATGGTCAGGAAAATAGCGGCTGCTAATGACGCCTTCACCGTGATTGATGAAAATTTCGACGCTGGAACGGTCACACAGCACGCGTAAATGATGAACAGTGCCCTGCCAGTAGCGGGTCAGCGTGTCTGCGGTTTTCAGACTGGCGCGTTCCAGACGGATCCCCGCATCATCCACAATCAGTCGCAACGCGCCGGCAAAATCCACGTTCACGCACGAGGCGCTCAGTTCGAACTCAAGACGCGCTCCCGCCAGCACCGGGGCATCGCTGGCGCGTCCCTGCCAGTGGTGTTCATCCTCGCGCAGCGTTTCCAGCTCACGGACCGGGGTCTGCCAGAGCTTACCGTCGCGGTAGCGCAGCTCGCGAGCACAGGTCATCTGGTGGATCCAGCCGTGCGCCCGCGTAGGCTGGAGCATCTCTTCGCCGTCCGGCACGCCCATCCAGCCGATGAGGAGGCGGCGGCCATCTTCTGCCACCGTGGTTTGCGGCGCGTAAAATTCGAATCCGGCGTCAAGCTCATGCAGCTCGCCGTGCGTAAATGCAGGGGTTTGATAATCAAATGCCCCGCTCATCCAGACGGCCGGATAGGTGTTGAGATAGCGATGCGGTTCGCGCGCCAGCCCCTGCGGACAGCAGATCAAGACGTGTGTGCCATCAAGCTCAAACAGATCCGGGCACTCCCACATATAGCCCGCGTCCGTGAGTCCGTTGACGCCGTGACCGGCGATTTCGCCGCAGGACGCCCAGATGTGTAAGTCGGCTGACGTAAACAGCAGCACCTTGCCGCGCTTATGCCGATCCTGCGCCCCGAGCACCATGTACCACTGCCCGTCATGGCGCCACACTTTCGGATCGCGGACGTGCCCGGTATACCCGTCCGGCAGAGGCAACACCGGTCCCAGTTTGGCAAACGTGCCGTCGTCATTTTGCACCGCCAGACACTGCCAGGCGGTGCGGCCGCCATCGTCAAACTTAACGTTGCCGGTATAGCACAGGGTCAGCACGCCGTTGTTATCCACGGCGCTGCCGGAGTAACAGCCGTTGCGGTCATACTCTTCGTCAGGCATCAGCGCCATTGGCTCGTGCTGCCAGTGCACCAGATCTGCTGAGCTCCAGTGTCCCCAGCACTTGTAGCGATGATCGCAGCCCAGCGGGTTCCACTGATAAAACAGATGATAGCGTCCGGCAAACCAGATAAAGCCGTTCGGATCGTTCATCAGCCCCGTCACCGGCGCGGGATGCCACTGCGGATAGTGGCTGTCCGCCAGCGCACGCGGCTGGCCTTGCATCACGGCCTGCAACACGGCAGGCCAGCGGGAAGGTAAGGTCATTATTCAGAGTCCGTCTTATATTTCAGCAGCAGAGAGACGGTGAACGCCACGCCAAAGGCAATCACCATGCCGATAATATAGTTGAGCAGCGAGCTGGCCTGGACAATCGCCATGCCGGGAAGCGCAGTCAGGCCAACGGCGGTCATGTAGACATGCACCGACACCACCCAGGCACCGCCCGCCGCACCACCGATCAGCGCCGCGATAAACGGCTTCACAAAACGCAGGTTGATGCCAAAAATTGCCGCTTCGGTGATGCCCAGCATCGCGGAAAACGCCGACGGTAAGGTAATGGCTTTGATTTTAGCATCGCGGGTTTTGAACCACACCGCCAGACACGCCCCGCCCTGCGCCACGTTCGCCATCGCCCAGATCGGCAGCAGGAAGTTAACGCCAATCGACGGATTACCCAGCAGTCCGGCTTCAATGGCGTGGAAGCTGTGGTGAATGCCGGTAATGACAATCACCGAATAGAGCCCACCAAACAACAGCCCGGCCAGCCAGCCCGCGTGGGCAATCAGGGTGCTAAGAATGAAGGAGATCCCGTCGCCCAGCGCGCGTCCCGCCGGGCCAATAATCAACAGCGCGATAAAGCCGGAGATAATGACGGTCAGGAACGGCGTCAGGATCAGATCTAACGCATCCGGTATTGCCCGGCGCAGCTGTTTTTCCACAATGCTCATAAACCACACCGCCAGCAGTACCGGGAATACGGTTCCCTGATAGCCAATCATGGCGATTTCAAGACCGAAGAAGTTCATGGTGTGGAAGCCGGACGCTACGCCCCAGGCGTTGGTCAGCGCCGGATGAATCAGGATGCCGCCGAGCGTTGCCCCCAGATACGGGTTGCCGCCAAACTCCCGCGCGGCGGTGAAGCCAATCAGGATCGGCAGAATAATAAACGCCGCCGAGCTGCACATATCCAGCATGATATAGAGCGCGTTATCCGGATTAACCCAGCCGTAGGTTTTAACCATCCCCAGCAGGCCCATCAGCAGACCCGAGGCCACGATCGCCGGGATAATCGGCACGAAGATGTTGGAGAGCAGACGCGCGATACGCTGGAACGGGTTCAGCTTGCGGGCCGCAATATCCGCCGCTTCCGATTTACTGGACTCGCTAATTCCTGCCGCCTGAATAAACGCGGCGTAAACCTTATTCACCACCCCGGTGCCGAAGATCACCTGCATCTGCCCGGCGTTGCGAAAACAGCCTTTCACGCCTTCAACCTTGCCGATAGCCTGCTGGTCGGCAAGCGCATCATCGACCAGCACCAGACGAAGGCGCGTGGCGCAATGTGCCGCGCTGGCAATGTTCTCTTTGCCACCGAGCAGCGGAATCAGCTCGCGCGCAATATGATTAAAATCCATAGATACCTCTTCCTGACCTCTTTTTATGGTGTTTGAAACGCCCCCGCGATGCGGGAGCGTGAAGGGTTAAAACCAGGTTTCCATCTGCACCCCAAAGTTCCATTCCCCGCCCGCGTTAAAGCCGCTGCTGCCAAAGGCGTCATCGCTGGCGTAGTTATCCAGCTTGCTGCTCCAGTCCATCCAGGTGGCGAACAGGCGCAGCTCCGGACGGCTGAAGAAATCGCCAATCTTGCCCGCCTTTAACGTCGGGGCGAAGGTCAGCTTGTAGAAGCTACCGTTAACCGCATTGCGATCCTTGTAGCCTTCCGGGCTTAAATCCATGTACTGATAGCTGCCTTCGAACGCGAGGGCGAAATTCTGGGTCACCTCTTTGATCAGACGCGTGTTGAACGTGATCCACTCATAGCTGTCGCCCTTCACGTAGCGGTCCTTACTGCTTTGCGCCAGCACGGCGGGCGCAATGTGCCAGCCACCGCCCAGAGGCGTGACACCGTAACTAGCAATACGCCAGGTATCGGCTTCTGACAGCAGCGCGCCGTCTGAACCAATGCTTTTCACCTCGGCGCCCAGACCGTGGCCGTAAAGGAGCGCCGTTTTGGCGGAACCTTCCCGCAGGCCGTAGAAGCTCTCGTTATGCAGACCAACCAGCGCATGTACTCCGTTATTGGCCGCGTCGGTTTTAATCGGATCGCCGTTGCTGTCCTTACGGTCGTCGTTATCTTTTGCTCGTAAGCCGCTGACCATCATCTGCACCGGCCCGGCGAAGTGATTCATGCTGAGGATGTAGTTCTGAACGTTGTTGTCGATCTCCTCTTCGCTGCCGAAGTTACGGCCATAAAGGGAGAAGTTACTGCGCAGCGTATCGTTCCACTTCACGTCGTAGACGCCGCCACCGGTCCCGGCGAGAAATACCACGTCGGAATCCAGCCAGTGAATGTCGAAGTTGTCGCGGTCAAAACGCTTACCCGCCCAGAAGGTGCTGCCCTTCAGCGCGCCGGTAAAGTCCGGCAAATTGCCCAGCTCGGCAAAGGCCTGACGAATGTTCAGGTCGCTGCTGTCTGCCGACCAGTCGTTATAGGTTTTCTGACCGTCGGCCAGCATCGCCTTAAAGCGCGTCGTCGCGCCATTCTCCAGCGTCTGTTTGTGCTCAACATTCAGCTCAACGTAGGTATCCGCTTCGTTCCCCAGACGCCCGATGGCCCCGCCCGTTTCCCCGGCGGGCGTCAGATAAGGGCCGCTTTTGCTGCTGGAGGCCGCGTCGTTCATCAGCAGGCCGGAACGGGCGTAACCGTGAAATTCAAAACCGCCTGTCCGGTCGGCTTTTTCTTCCAGCACCGTGGTGCGTTGCGCCACCGCCTGTGTGGAGGTTTGCGCTTTCTGCTGCGCAGCCACCAGCTGCTGCGTTTTCTGTTCCGCTGCTGTGGCGCGCTTTTCAGCAACCTGCGCGCGGGTTTCCGCCTCCTGCAAACGCTGCTCCAGCGCCGCCAGGCGCGCTTCGATACGGGTAATATCCGTCTGGGCAAAAACAGAGGTACTGCCGGCCAGCATGCCTATCATCACGGCAAGTCTGCGTTTTTTATACATTTTGTCGCATCCCTAATAACTATCGGTGAAAGTGCTAAATTGCTAAACCGGTTTAGGCTGGTGATACTAAACCGTTGAATTTTAGATCGGCAATGTTTTTTGCTAAACCGTTTTAGTAAGTGTGATCGAGGCGACAATTCAGGCCGCCGAATGGTGGCCTGGAGAGGTGAATTACAGTTCGTGATGATAAGGCAGCGCGGTCATTGCCCCTTTTGCGGTTGTCGCCAGCGCCCCACAGCGCTGCGCTAACGTGATGACCTCTGAGAGACGGGCCTGGCCATAACGTGCCAGACCGAACAGTAGCCCGGCGACGAAAGCATCCCCCGCGCCAGTGGTATCAATGCATTCCACGGGTGATGCAGCATAGTGTGTCAACGCGCCTTCCTGCCAGGCGGTGACGCCCTCTTTTCCCTGCGTTACCAGCACCAGCCTGGCCGGACAGGTGCGCATCAGCGCCGCCAGCCCCTCATGGACCTGCGCATTTCCGGTTAAGAACGCCAGCTCTTCCACCGAGATTTTCACCACATCTGCACAGGCTAATGCCCGCTCAAGACACTGACGCAGCTCGACTTCATCGTGCCAGAGATCGGCGCGAATATTGGGATCAAAGCTGACGAATCCCCCCGCCTGTCTGATCGCGGCCATCGCCTGAAACGTCGCGGAACGGCTGGGTTCGGCGCTGAGCGCGATTGAGCAGACGTGCAGCCACTCCCCGGCGCGGAATGACGGGAGGTCGGCGGCGTCGAGGAACAAGTCAGCGCTCGGGCGAACCATAAAGGTAAAGGAACGTTCACCGTCGTTATCGAGATCCACCACCACCGTGGAGGTGCGATGCTGCGGGTCCAGCCGCAGCCATTCTGTATTAACCTGCTCATCCGCAAGCGTTTTTTGCATAAAATGCCCGAAGGGGTCGTCGCCCACCCGGCCTATAAAGGCGCTTCTGCCGCCCAGACGCGCTACCCCTACCGCGACGTTGGCTGGTGCGCCGCCAGGACATTGCAGCAGTTTGCCCTCTCCGTCGGGCAACAGATCCACCACTGCATCGCCAAGTACCCAGATCGTCTCCATATCACCTTCTTAGCTAAATCATGTTAAACCGGTTTAGCTATTTAAGCACAGGCAGGGTGTCGGGGAAATATGGCGAGGGAAAATTTGCTTAACCCACCCGATGGGGCCAGTGGATATCACCCACGCCATTGAGCTGCGGGCGGGCGAACAAAAAGCCCTGGAAGCGCCGAATACCGGCGTATTCAAGCCAGCACCACTCTTCTATCTTCTCAATGCCTTCTGCGACCAGCGTAATCTCCAGATCGGTGCAGCAGCTGATTATCGACTTCACAATCGCCTGCTTGGGCCCGCTCAGGTGGATATCGCTGACGATCTCTCTGTCGATTTTGAGTTTATCCGGCTGGAACCGCGTGAGCAGCGAAAGACCAGCATAGCCGGAACCAAAATCATCTATCGCCAGCCCAACCCCTTCCGCCCGCAGCTGTTTAATCGCGCTGTTAAACTGGTTGAAGCCTGAAATCATCTCGTTCTCAGTGACTTCAATGATCACCTGCTCCGGCTGTAGATTGTGCTTTTTGATCTGCGTTACCAGGAACTCTACCGCGCCCGGCACGTTAACCAGCGACATTGGCAGCAGGTTCACCGCCAGTTTGTGGCTGCCGATGCCGAGCTTTTGCGCCAGCGCAAAGGTCCAGGCTTTTGTTTGCAGGTCGACTTCGTAAATCAGTTCACGATCGAGACTACGGAAGAAATGCTCCGGGCTGCCGCCGTCGTTTCCGCGTATAAGCGCTTCGAGAGAACTGATCTTGCCTTCGGACGGCTCGACAATGGGTTGCAGCGCAAACTGGCAGGGCTGTCCCGCCAGCAGACCTAACCCTTTACCAAACGGCGCGCGCTCTCGCGAAAGCGTCCATTTATCGGGCTCATAGTCCGAAGCGGGTGGGATAGCGGTTTTACCGGTGATAAAGGTCTGAATGAATTTGAAGACCCGATCCTCAGAAGTCAGATAACTTTCCAGCTTGCTGTAATGCAGAACCGACGCCAGAACCGCTTTCGGGGTCTGAACGTCCAGGTCAAACAGCAGCATTCCCACGTCTTCGAAACGTCTGCGCGGGCCGTAATCGCGCATCAGCTCCACTACGCCGGTATGCCGGTCATCAGCACGGATGGAGTTAAAAAGCGCGACGACGCGCTGTTCCGTGCCTTCGAGAATTTGCAGAACGTCACGTCCACGGGAGAGAAGAATGCCTGAGATGCCCTGCTCCGTGTTACGGATCCTGGCCTGTTCAACCAGCGCGCTTAACGCTGCAGAGGTGCAGGTTAAGCTCAGCTGGCTTCGATAAATGAGAGTTGTCAGCACAGAAACGGGGTCCGGTATGGGGTATACGCCTGAACGGTACTGTTTAACACAGTTCCCCGGTGTGACCTAATCTATTCCACGTTGGGCTTAATTATCACCGATACGGCTGTCGATCCGCGTCTGCATATAGTCGTAGAACGGATTCGACGTCACGCGCATCAGCGCATCTTTGCCGACGCTCAGAACCGATGTTTCTCCCCACAGGGCTATCGTCCCGAGGCTGATACCGTAGCGGTTTTTCACCGCAGGATGGCGGCCATAAAGATCGTCATCCTGCGGGAACGGAATGGCAACATGTGACAGGGAATAAACCTCCTGCGGATACGCGACCGACAGCGGCATCACCGTTTCCCGGGTGCTGCCCGCTGGCGTTTTCTTTGCCACCATATCAAACCTGTCGGGGCTGGCATTGGTCACAATTGTGACACTGTAACGTCTTTTTGCCTCCGGCAGCAGGTCAGCCACCGCCGTCCAGGATGATGGCCTGAACAGTGGACGGAAACTCCCGGCCTGGTTGATATCAAAAACCACCAGTTCGCTGCCGTTTGCCGGAAGCTGGTCAAACAGCCCGCTGACCACGGCGCGGGTACTGACCGTTGAATCCATGACCGACTGGAAAGCAAGTATCGGCGGAAGCTGCGCCAGTTTGTGATCATGAACACCGCGATTTATCTGCTCATGCAGCGCCTGGGTAAGCAGCCAGGACTGACGTGCCGCATTCACCGGGAACGAATTGTATTTATAAGGATTATATTCTGGCGAAATGTTGAGCCACGCGGCTTTGGCAAACGCCGGTAACATAGCCGGTAGCCCGGCGAATCCGGCAAAGCGCGCAAACGCCGTGACGCCAATCATCGGTGAGAGCAAAACGATCTGCTCAGGTTGACGCAGTGCAGGCGCATCAAGGGCGTCGAGGGCATATTTCATCGCCAGCGCCCCGCCGTTGGAGTAGCCCACCAGATGCAGGGGGAGATCGTTCCCCGTCAGGCGTGTCGCTTCACGAACCGCGAGGCGCGTTGCCGCCAGCCACGCCTCCCAGTCAACGTCTGTCAGCGCGCCCGGTGCCGTGCCGTGTCCGGGCAAACGAGGCACTACGGCCACAAAGCCGTGCTGTTGATAATTCTCTGCCAGATGCCTGACGCTGTAGGGCGAATCCGTCAGACCGTGCAGCAATACCACCCCCCCGCGCGGCTTTCCGGCAGGCATCAGCACGAACGACCGGTTTGCATCCGGGGAAAAGTGTCCTGGCCACACCAGGCTCTGGCGGTAATAACGGTTCAGCGGCGTGCGCTCTGCGGGGGTGACTTTCGCCGTCACCTCAGCGTCGAGAGCGGTGAAGATGGCGTTTTCCCGCGCGACATACGCTACGAAGGTCGCGTTATCCATCTCCTGCACGGACATTTCATCAGCCCGCCAGGTGTGCCAGTGATGCAGGGCTGGCCCCTGCTGCGAAAGATAAACCCGCACCGAAAGCAGAACGAGCACAATGATCCCGATGACCATCGCTATTTTTTTTGCGAGAGCCATCAGGCGCACGCTGACCCGCCAGGGCAAATTCGCCATGTAAGGCTCCCTCTTTTTTCCCAGAGCTTTCATCTTACCAAAAAATGTGAAGAGGCTGACGTATTCACCAAATAGATACCCTTCAGCCTGCACACTGCACCAAAAGTGAACTACGCTGCACAAATGTTGATCACATGTTAAACAAATATTGCATTAACTTTGCTGCACAGCGCGTTTTCGCCGCAATGTGAACATGGCACGCGTCCTGCATTGTTAATCCGGTAACAGAAACCCGGCCTTTGACAGCCAGTTAACAGCGAGGCGGTATGACGACCAAACCTGAGGTGTTGAGCCGTATCGAAGCGACCTTTAGCCAGCTCACCCCGAGCGAAAAACGGGTGGCAAGCTGGATGCTGGCGCACGTCGGGCAGATCCCCTTTGAAACGGCAGAGAGCGTGGCGCTGGCCACGGCCACCAGCGGGATCACCGTCGGACGCTTTCTGCGCAAGCTGGGCTATCGCAACCTGGACGACGCCAAAAAAAGCCTGCGCGATCCCCACCAGCCCTGGGGCATTAACGAGCGTCTCGACTCCTGGAAGCAGCAACAGCCGCTGTCGGATCGCCTTCAGAACTCCCTGTCGCTGGAGGTGGACGCCATTGCCCATGTCTACCAGCTGGCGCAAAGCGAAACGTTCAGGCAGGTGGTCCAGCAACTTACCCATGCCGACGCCGTTTTCGTGCTGGGGATCCAGTCCACGCGCGGGATCGCCAATGCGTTCTTCAGCCATCTGGAGTATCTGCGCCCGCGGGTGAGCTATTCAGAAGGGCTCTCCGGTAGCTGGGTGGAGTCGCTTAACTCCGGCTTTGCGAACCCGTATATCGTGCTGACGGATACCCGCGCCTACTCCGCCATTGCCCGCCAGTACTGCCGCGTGGCGAGCGAAAAAGGCCTGGCGATGGCGCTGATCACCGATATCTGGTGCCCGTGGGCGCGGGATTACCCGATTGATTTACTCCAGGTGAAGACCGATACCGGCCATTTCTGGGATTCGCTGGCGCCGGTGAGCTGTCTGTTCAACCTGCTGCTGTCGGGCGTTGTGGAGGCGCTGGGGGATGCGCTGCCGGAACGTCTGGCAATCAACCGACAACTACAACAAGAGTTTGGTCAATTTGAACGCTAAAGGAGCGGAGCTATGCCTGAAGAGAGTCAACTGATTGATGTGGCGAAAACCTTTCCCACGCTGCATATCGATCTGAAATACGCGACCGCCGATAACATCACTGGCCGCCCGATCTACCAGCACGCCGCGTGCCTGTTGCATACGGATGCCGCCACCGCGCTGGCGAAAGCGATCGGCATCGCCGCGCTGGCCGGTCTGAAGCTGGTGGTTTACGACGCCTACCGCCCCCAGCAGGCGCAGTCGCAACTCTGGGATGCCTGCCCCAATCCGGAATACGTGGTGGATGTCGCAATTGGCTCTAACCACAGCCGGGGCACCGCCATTGACGTCACGCTGATGGATGAACACGACAACGTGCTGGATATGGGTGCCGGGTTTGACGAAATGCACGACCGTTCTCATGCCTGGCACCCTTCCGTTCCGCCTGAGGCGCAGCGAAATCGTCTGCTCCTGAACGCCGTTATGTACGGCGGCGGTTTTGTGGGCATCAGCAGCGAATGGTGGCATTTCGAACTGCCGAATGCCGCCAGCTACCCGCTGTTAGATGACCAGTTCGCCTGTTATCCGACCACACACTCACTGTAATTCTGGAGCCCCGCCATGAAAACAACGCTGCTTACAACCCTGATTGCCGCTACGCTCGCCCTGAGCGCCCCTCTCGCGCTGGCGGCGGTGCCAAAAGATATGCTGGTGATTGGGAAAGCTGCCGATCCGCAAACGCTGGATCCGGCGGTCACTATCGATAACAACGACTGGACGGTGACCTACCCCTCGTACCAGCGTCTGGTGAAATACAAGCCTGGCACCACGGAGGTGGAAGGCGATCTGTCGACGGGCTGGAAGGCGTCTGACGACCAGAAAGAGTGGACGTTCACCCTGGCAGATAATGCAAAATTCTCCGACGGCACGCCGGTGACCGCCGAAGCGGTCAAGCTGTCGTTTGAACGTCTGCTGAAAATTAACCAGGGACCTTCCGAAGCGTTCCCGAAAGATTTGAAAGTGGACGCGGTGGATGAGCATACGGTGAAATTCACCCTCAGCCAGCCGTTCGCCCCGTTCCTCTACACGCTGGCCAATGACGGCGCGTCGATCGTCAACCCGGCGGTGCTGAAAGCCAATGCCGCCGACGACGCACGCGGTTTCCTGGCGCAAAACACCGCGGGTTCCGGACCGTTTATGCTGAAAAGCTGGCGGAAAGGTCAGCAGCTGGTGATGGTGCCCAACCCACACTGGCCGGGTGAAAAGCCGCACTTCAAGCGTGTCTCGGTCAAGATTATCGGTGAAAGCGCCTCGCGTCGCCTGCAACTTTCCCGTGGCGATCTGGATATCGCCGACGCCCTGCCGGTGGATCAGCTTGCCGCTCTGAAGCAGGAAGGCAAAGTGGCCGTGGCGGAATACCCGTCCCTGCGGGTGACCTACCTCTATCTGAACAACAGTAAGCCTCCGATGAATCAGGTGGATTTGCGCCGCGCGGTCTCCTGGGCGACCGATTATCAGGGGATGGTGAAAGGCATTCTCAGCGGGAACGGCAAGCAGATGCGCGGCCCGATCCCGGAGGGCATGTGGGGCTTTGATGCGAACGCCATGCAGTACAGCTTTGACGAGGCCAAAGCCAAAGCGGCGCTGGAAAAAGTCAACGATAAACCCGCCAGCCTGACGTTCCTCTACTCCGATAACGACCCGAACTGGGAGCCTATCGCCCTCTCCACGCAGGCGAGCCTGGGCAAGCTGGGGATTAACGTCAAGCTCGAGAAACTGGCGAACGCCACCATGCGCGACCGCGTCGGCAAAGGTGATTATGACATTGCGATTGGTAACTGGAGCCCGGACTTCGCTGACCCGTACATGTTCATGAATTACTGGTTCGAATCGGACAAAAAAGGGCTGCCGGGTAACCGCTCATTCTATGAGAACAAAGAGGTCGATGCGCTGTTGCAGGCGGCACTGAAAACCACCGATCAGGCGGAGCGCACCAAAGATTACCAGCAGGCGCAGAAAGTGGTGATTGACGAGGCGGCTTACGTTTATCTGTTCCAGAAGAACTATCAGCTGGCGATGAACAAAGAGGTCAAAGGCTTCACCTTTAATCCGATGCTTGAGCAGGTCTTTAACATCGCCACCATGAGTAAGTAACGGCCCACGCCGGGGGGAAGTGTATGACGTTCTGGAGCATTGTGCGCCAGCGCTGCTGGGGGTTAATCCTGGTGGTGGCCGGTGTCTGTATTATTACTTTTATTATTTCACACCTGATCCCCGGCGATCCGGCCCGCCTGCTGGCCGGTGACCGCGCCAGCGATGAAATCGTGCAGGGCATCCGCCAGCAGCTGGGGCTGGATCAACCGCTCTATATTCAGTTTGGCCGCTATGTAGAGGCGCTGGCGCATGGCGATCTGGGCACATCCATTCGCACCGGTCGCCCCGTTGCGGAAGATTTGAAAGCCTTTTTCCCCGCCACGCTGGAACTGGCCTTCTGCTCTTTGCTGCTGGCCCTGGTGATTGGCGTGCCGCTGGGCATTTTATCGGCGGTGTACCGTAACCGCTGGCTGGATCACCTGGTGCGACTGATGGCGATGACCGGCATCTCGACGCCTGCCTTCTGGCTGGGACTGGGTGTTATCGTTCTGTTCTACGGGCAACTGCAAATTCTGCCCGGCGGCGGCAGGCTGGACGACTGGCTCGATCCGCCCGCCCACGTTACCGGTTTTTATCTACTGGACGCTCTGCTGGAAGGCAACGGCGAGGTGTTTTTCAACGCCCTACAGCACCTGATTCTCCCCTCCCTGACCCTGGCCTTTGTGCATCTGGGTATTGTGGCGCGTCAGGTACGTTCCGCGATGCTGGAGCAACTGAGCGAGGATTATATTCGTACCGCCCGCGCGAGCGGGTTGCCGGGGTGGTACATCGTGCTGCGCTACGCCTTACCCAACGCCATGATCCCCTCCATTACCGTGCTCGGGCTGGCGCTGGGCGATCTGCTGTACGGGGCAGTCCTTACCGAAACCGTGTTTGCCTGGCCGGGAATGGGAGCCTGGGTGGTGACCTCCATTCAGGCGCTGGACTTCCCTGCCGTCATGGGCTTCGCGGTCGTGGTATCGCTGGCCTATGTCTTCGTCAATCTGGTGGTGGATCTGCTGTATCTGTGGATCGACCCGCGAATCGGGCGCGGAGGTGCCGAATGATGTTAACTCAGGAAACGCCCGTCCCTGTCAGCACCGCTAAACAGCGCATTAACTGGGCAAAGCTATTCTGGATGTTACGCAAAAGCCCGCTCACGCTGATCGGCGGGGTGATTATGATCGTGATGCTGCTGATGATGATGGTCTCGCCGTGGATAGTCCCGCACGATCCGAATGCGCTGGATCTGACCGCGCGATTGCAGGCGCCTTCAGCCCAGCACTGGTTTGGCACCGATGAGGTGGGCCGGGATCTGTTCAGCCGCGTGCTGGTGGGCAGCCAGCAGTCCATCACGGCGGGGCTGGCGGTGGTGGTGATTGCGGGCGGCATCGGTTCTCTGCTCGGCTGTTTGTCCGGCGTACTCGGCGGACGCGGCGACGCCATCATTATGCGTATCATGGACATTATGCTCTCCATCCCCTCGCTGGTGTTGACGATGGCGCTGGCCGCCGCGCTCGGCCCAAGCCTGTTTAACGCGATGCTGGCGATTGCGATTGTACGCATTCCGTTTTACGTGCGGCTGGCACGCGGGCAAACGCTGTTGGTGCGCCAGTTCACCTACGTGCAGGCCGCCCGCACCTTTGGCGCATCGCGCTGGCACCTGATCAGCTGGCATATCCTGCGTAACGCCCTTCCGCCGCTGATCGTACAGGCGTCGCTGGATATCGGCAGCGCCATTCTGATGGCCGCCACGCTGGGCTTTATTGGATTAGGCGCGCAGCAGCCGACCGCCGAATGGGGCGCGATGGTGGCCGTGGGGCGTAACTACGTGCTTGACCAGTGGTGGTACTGCGCGTTTCCGGGGGCGGCAATTCTGATCACGGCGGTTGGGTTTAATCTGTTTGGCGATGGTCTTCGCGACCTGCTGGATCCCAAATCAGGAGGGAAGCAGTCATGAGTGATTCCGTATTATCGATTGAAGATTTGCATCTGAGCTTCCCCATTTTTCGCGGTGACGTCCACGCGCTCAACCACGTCTCGCTGGAGATTGGCCGGGGTGAAATTGTCGGCGTGGTGGGCGAATCCGGCTCGGGAAAATCGGTCACCGCGATGCTGGCGATGCGCCTGCTGCCGGAAGGCAGTTACCATGTTCACCATGGCCGGGTCACCCTGCTCGGGGAAGATGTCCTGAACGCGTCGGAAAAACAGCTTCGTCAGTGGCGCGGCGCCAGGGTGGCGATGATTTTTCAGGAGCCGATGACGGCGCTTAACCCTACGCGCCGGATTGGCAGGCAAATGGTGGAGGTGATCCGCCAGCATCAGTCGCTTTCCCGCCGCGACGCGCAGCAGAAGGCGATCGCCCTGCTGGGCGAGATGCAAATCCCGGATGCGGCACAGGTGATGGAACGCTATCCGTTTGAGCTTTCCGGCGGCATGCGCCAGCGGGTGATGATCGCCCTTGCCTTCTCCTGCGAGCCGGAGCTGATCATTGCCGATGAGCCGACCACCGCGCTGGACGTGACCGTTCAGCGTCAGGTGCTGCGGCTACTGAAACACAAAGCGCGCGCCAGCGGGACGTCGGTGCTGTTTATCAGTCACGATATGGCGGTGGTGTCGCAGCTTTGTGACCGGATGTACGTTATGTACGCGGGCAGCGTGATCGAAAGCGGCAGCACGCAGACTTTGATCCACCATCCTGTACACCCCTATTCGATTGGCCTGCTGCGGTGTGCCCCGGAAAATGGTGAACCGCGCGAGATCCTCCCGGCCATTCCCGGCACGGTGCCTAACCTCAGCCACCTCCCGCGCGGATGTGCCTTTCGCGAACGCTGTTTTGCTGCCGGGGCGAAATGCAGCGAAACGCCACGCTTAATTTCCACGGGCGCAGAAGGCCAACAGGCTGCCTGCTGGTACCCACAACAGGAGAGACGACATGTCTGAGGTACTGCTGGAACTGGATAGCGTGCATGTGAATTTTCCTGCGCGCAAAAACTGGCTGGGGCGCGTGACGGAGCAGGTACACGCCCTCAACGGCATGGATCTCCGGATCCATCGCGGCGAAACGCTGGGCGTTGTGGGGGAATCCGGCTGTGGAAAGAGCACGCTGGCGCAACTGCTGATGGGCATGCTCAAACCGAGTACAGGTGCCTGTCAGCGCGCAAATGCGGCAGGCGGTATGCAGATGGTATTTCAGGACCCGCTCTCGTCCCTCGATCCGCGTTTACCCGTCTGGCGCATAATCACCGAGCCGGTGTGGATACAGCAACGCCGCAGCGAACGGGAGCGTCGTCAGCTGGCTGAGACGCTGGCGCAGCAGGTGGGCATTCGAGCAGAATATCTTGACCGCCTGCCGCATGCGTTTTCGGGCGGACAGCGCCAGCGCATCGCTATCGCCCGGGCGCTCTCTTCAGATCCTGACATCATCGTGCTGGATGAACCCACCAGCGCGCTGGATATTTCTGTCCAGGCGCAGATCCTCAATTTGCTGGTTGCCCTGCAACAGCAGCGAAATCTGACCTACGTACTGATCTCGCACAACGTCTCGGTGGTCCGGCACATGAGCGACCGGGTGGCAGTGATGTATCTGGGGCAGATCGTGGAGCTGGGTCCGGCGGACCAGGTGCTGAGTCAGCCGCGGCATCCGTATACGCAGCTGCTGCTTGACTCCGTTCCCCGTACCGGAGAACCGCTGGACGAAGATCTGGCATTACGCAAAACCGATCTTCCCGGTAATCGCCACCTGCCCGATGGCTGCTACTTCCGCGACCGCTGCCCGCTGGCGATGCAGGGATGTGAACGGCCGCAGCCGCTTCAGCCCGCAGCCGAAGGCCGAAGCGTACGCTGCTGGCGTAACCGCTAGATTTGCGCCATCCCGCCATCGACAAACAGCTCCGTGGCGTTAATAAAGCTGGCGGCATCGGACGCCAGAAACGCCACGGCTTTCCCGACTTCGCCCGGCGCGCCCAGGCGACCCAGCGGTACCTGGGCCGCCAGCGCATCGTATAATCCCTGACGCTGTTATTCGGAAACCAGATCGCCAAGACCGGGCGTTTTCACGGGGCCAGGGCTGACGACGTTGACGCGTATCCCGCGGCCCTGTAAGTCCAGCGCCCAGGAGCGGGCAAAGTTACGCACGGCGGCTTTACTGGCGCTGTAGACGCTAAAATTCGCCGTCCCCTTAATCGAAACCGTCGATCCGGTGAGGATAATGGATGAACCAGATGAGAGCAGCGGCAGCGCTTTCTGGACGGTGAACAGCACGCCGCGCACGTTGGTGGCAAAAATCCGGTCAAACTGCTCTTCGGTGATAGCGCCCAGCGGCAGCATGTCGCCGCCCCCGGCGTTGGCGAACAGAATATCGAGTCGTCCTTCTTCTTTAGCAATCTGCGCGTAAACCGCATCCAGATCGGCCATTCTGGAGACGTCCGCGCGGATAGCTACCGCCGCGGCGCCAATGTCTGCCCGGGCAGCTTCCAGTTCGGCCTGACGACGTCCGGTGATATAGACCTTCGCTCCCTGCGCCGCCAGCTCCTGTGCCGTTGCGAGACCAATACCGGTGCTGCCACCGGTCACCAGAGCGATTTTTCCTGCAAGCGTTGTATTCATACTCATAACCTTTGTTGTGATGTAAAAGAGGAGCGTTTGCCCGCGTCAGGCAGACTTTAGACCTTGCGGGATTAGCGATAAACGGGCAAAAATGAAAATGAATTTTCACAGCAGGAAATAATCAGAGGAGATCTATGTGGATCAGCTAATGGCAATGCGTGCCTTTACGCGGGTGGTTGAATCCGGAAGCTTTACCCGAGCGGCAGACTCCCTGAACATGCCGATAGCCACGCTGAGCAAGCTGGTAAAATCACTTGAAGCGCACCTGGAAACACGGCTGCTGCATCGCACGACGCGCCGGGTGGTCACGACGGCAGAAGGCATGGAATACTACGAGAAAGCGCTACGGGTATTAATTGATATAGAGGACATTGATACCGCCTTTCGCGCATCGTGCTGCACGCCCAAAGGCCATTTGCGTATTGACGTGGGGGGCTCAACCGCCCGGGACGTGCTGATCCCCCTGCTGCCGGATTTTTTTCAGCGCTACCCGGATCTGCGCATTAACCTGGGGGTAGCCGATCGTCCGGTAGATTTAATCAGCGGAAACGTGGACTGCGTGATCCGCGGCGGCGCGCTGGATGACTCTTCGCTTATCGCGCGGCATATCGGTGATGCCGGGATGATCGCCTGCGCGGCGCCGGGCTATCTTAAAGCTCACGGCATCCCTGCCTATCCGCAGGAGCTGCGCAACGGCCATAAGCTGATTAGCTACCTTTCCCCGGTTACCGGACGCGCATTTCCGTTCCGCTTCCTCGACCGGGGTGAGCCGCTGGAGATCAGCGTACCGCACCATCTTGGGGTCAATGAAAGCAACGCACATCTGGCCGCGGCGCTGGCGGGTTTAGGGATTATTCAGACGTTTGGCTATGCTGCGAGAGCGCATCTGGAAACGGGCGCGCTGGTAGAGATCCTGAGCGACTGGCGTCCTAAGGCGTATCCTTTTCACGTGGTCTATCCCCAGAGTCGGCATTTAACGCATCGCCTGAGAGTGTTTATTGCGTGGCTTGCCGAGGTTTTCCCTGCGGCAGTGAAAGGTTAGCCGGGCATTTGCCCGGCCTGATATCAGTTCAGTTTGTAATCCAGCGTGATTTCGGCTTTCAACAGCTGCGATACCGGACAACCCGCCTTCGCTTTCTGAATAATGCCGTCGAACTGCTGCGGATCGATACCCGGTACCGTCACCTTGCTTTGTAGCGCCACTTTGCTGATGGCAAAACCGCTGTCGGTTTTATCCAGCGAGACATCCGCCGTGGTATCGATGGAATCGGCAGTATAACCCGCTTCGCCCAGCATTAGCGACAGGGCCATAGAGAAACAGGCCGCGTGCGCTGCGCCAATCAGCTCTTCCGGGTTAGTCCCTTTTTCGCCCTCGAAGCGGGTGTTAAAGCCGTAAGGTTGCTGGTTAAGGACGCCACTCTCTGTTGAGACCGTCCCTTTGCCGCGTTTGATGTCGCCAGACCAGTGTGCTGAACCGTGCTTATGAATCGTCATTCTTGCTCTCCTTTTGGCTTACAAAGGGATAAGTATAGGACGCATAATCCATTTTGCAGGGAAGACAGACTAGTCCGAGCGCGTGGCAAGGTGGTTTGCAAGTGCATCCAGGAACACACGCTGCGCCGCAGGCTGATAGTCTCGCGACTGATAAATACCAAAAATACCGATCGGTTTTGGCGTAAAGGCGCCGAGCACCGGCACCAGGCTGCCCTGCCGTAGCGCCGCGTCGGCCTCGCGCTCGGGCAGCATGGCAATACCACAGTGGTTTATCGCCGCCTCCATCAGCAATGACGAGATACTGGCGCTGAGATTGCCGCTGACCGCCGTCGTGACCGACTCCCCTTCTGGCGTCAAAAAACGCCACGACTGACCGGCAAAAAAGCTGTAATGCAGGCAGTTGTGCCGGGATAAATCCTCCAGCTGCACTGGAACGCCCCGACTGGCAAGGTAGTGCGGCGAGGCGCAAAGTACGGACCGACACTCTCCCAGTCGGCGGGCGATCATGCCCGGTTCAGGGTTATCGGTGATGCGGATCGCCACGTCAATTCGCTCGCCCACCAGACTTACCGGATGATTGTTAACATCCAGCTCAATGCGCAGCTGAGGGTAACGCTGCAACAGATCGGGCAGCACCGGAACGATAATATGCATCGCCGTAAAGTGCGCGCAGGCGACACGAAGCGTGCCTGAGGGTAAATCCTTCACTGACTGATCTTCAATTTCCTGAGAAATTTGCGAGAGCGTGCGGGTCTTTTGCAGGACCTTCTCCCCCGCCGCCGTCAGCGTCAGCTTGCGGGTGGAGCGGTTCACCAGCCGCGCCCCGGCCCACTTCTCCATTTGCTCCAGATAACGGCTCACCATCGGACGGGAGATCCCCAGCGCCCGCGCCGCCGCGCTTAAACTCCCCAGCTCACAGATGCGGTTGTACACCTGGGCGGCAATAACGCGATCCATTTTGACCTCCATTTGCTCGATTTATGAAACTAAGCATGTCCTGTTTCAGGAATTCTGGCAAATGAAGAGATCCGTACAATAGAGACTTTCCTGAAGAACAGAGACATGACCATGACTATCGCCCGCCTTGCTTTGCTGACAACCCTTTTCACTCCGGCCGTCTTTGCCGCGCCGTTGACCGTTGATACGTACAACCCGCAGGAAAAAGGCATTTTTGCCGTTTCTTCCACGCTGGTGTCTGGCCCGAAAGAGGCGGTACTGTTTGACGCCCAGTTCAGCGTGAAAGATGGCGAAGCGCTGGTGGAAAAAATTCGCCACAGCGGTAAAACGCTGAACAAAATCGTGATCACCTCCGGCGATCCGGATTTCTATTTCGGCCTGCAACCGCTGGTGAAAGCCTTCCCTAATGCCAAAGTTGTCGCCACGCAACAGGTGGTGGACCATATCAGGGCCACAAAAGACGCGAAGCTCGCCTTCTGGGGGCCACAGATGAAAGACGGCGCGCCGTCACAACTCTACGTGCCGCAAGTGCTTGCCTCAACCACCTTTATGATTGATGGTGAAAGAGTGAATATTGAAGAGCCTGAGAGCTATGCGGCGTACGTCTGGATCCCATCCGCAAAAACCATCCTCGGCGGCACGGGCGTCTCGTGGGGTATTCACGTCTGGACGGCGGATACCCAAACGCCGGAAAGCCGCAAACAGTGGCAGCAGACGCTGGATAGCATGGCAGCCCTTAAGCCCGAACACGTTATTCCGGGCCACTACCTTGGGACACCGCCAGCGGGTACCGGCGCTATCGACTTTACCCGTCGCTATCTACATCAGTTTGAACAGGCCCTCATGACACATAAAGCGTCAACCGGCGTCATTAGCACGATGAAAAAACAATGGCCGAATCTGGCGGAAGCCAGTTCGCTGGAATTGAGTGCCAAAGTGAATACCGGCGAAATGAAGTGGTAATATCCTGATTATCTCCTGCTATATTTAAATTTTTTATAGCAGGAGTTTACTATGCCATCGTCAGTAAGGGGCATCGACCATATCGGTATTACGGTGCCCGACATTGAAAAAGCCACCCTATTTTTTGAACGCGCTTTCGGCGCACAGGTTTTATATCATTCTGTCGATGCGGAAACCGATAATATTGATCAGGCCGCCCAGCAGCACACCTTAAAATTATTTCCCGGCACAAAAATTCACGCCATTCGTATGCTTGTTATGCCCCATGGACCCGGCATTGAACTTTTCGAAATGCATGGCCCTGAACAGGGAATGCCCGCCCGCGCAAGCGACTTTGGCCTCCAGCATTTTGCTGTTTATGTTGATGATTTTGATAAGGCGATAGCCGCTTTCACCGCTGCCGGCGGGGAGATATTTACCGCGCCAAAGCCGCTCACGTTTCCGGATGAGCAAGGTGAAGGGAATGCTTTCTGCTATGGGCAGACCCCCTGGGGCAGCATTGTGGAATTGATCTCCTGGCCGACGCCCATGCCTTATGAAAAAACGACAAATTTACGCCGCTGGAAACCCTGAATTTTATTTGTGTGCCAGGAGAGATGATATTTTTATTTCCAGGACGAATCTGAACCACAACGGCGAAAATATTTGCCAATCTGAATGTGAATTACGATTTTGCACGCCGTAACATTAAACAGACAACGACACGGAGGCAGCATGTTTACTTATTACCCGGCACATACCACAGCAGCACAACCCGAACTCGTTAACGCGATTGCGCAGGGTCTTCAGGCAGAGCACGGTGTTGTTACCGAAGATGACATTTTGATGGAACTGACCAAGTGGGTGGAAGCCACAGACAATGACATCCTCAGTGACATCTACCAGCAAACCATCAACTATGTGGTCAGCGGGCAAAATGCACCTTTGTAAAAACCTGCTAAGCTGGATCTGCAACCTAAGGGGTTACATTTCGTTTGCGTGAGCAAACTTGTCCTTAAAACTATCAACGGGATTGAGGAGTTAAAATGAAATCGAACCGTCAGGCACGCCACATTCTGGGACTGAACTACAAGCTCTCTAACAAGCGTAAAGTGGTTATTGAGGAGGGTAGCGAAACGCAGGTTACCCACGCTACCGGCAGAAAACGCCCTTCCGGCAAGTAAGTTCCGGCACGATATTCACAACACCATCGGTAATCCCGATGGTGTTTTTGTTTATGTGTTGCGGTAATTAATATTCAGCTCCTTTATAATACCAACCGACCGCACCCCGTAGCACAGGCCAGAAAGATGACAAACAGCAGTGTCAGGGACGGATCTTCTTAAAAAGAGTGAGTGACATGGACAACAAACTGAAAAAACATCGTTCCCTTTATATTCCTTACGCCGGTCCGGTTTTACTGGAGTTTCCCCTTCTGAACAAAGGCAGCGCCTTTAGCATGGAAGAGCGCAGCAGCTTTAACCTGCTGGGCCTGCTGCCTGAAGTGGTTGAAACCATTGAAGAACAGGCGGAACGCGCCTGGATCCAGTATCAGGGTTTTAAAACCGAAATCGATAAGCACATCTACCTGCGTAATATCCAGGACACCAACGAAACCCTCTTCTACCGCCTGGTGCAGAACCATCTCGAAGAGATGATGCCCGTCATTTACACCCCAACCGTCGGCGCGGCATGTGAACGCTTCTCAGAGATCTACCGTCGTTCCCGCGGTGTGTTCATCTCTTATCAGAACCGTCACAACATGGATGACATACTGCAAAACGTGCCGAACCACAACATCAAGGTGATCGTGGTAACCGATGGCGAACGTATTCTGGGCCTTGGCGACCAGGGCATTGGTGGGATGGGTATTCCCATCGGTAAGCTCTCGCTGTATACCGCCTGCGGCGGGATCAGCCCGGCCTACACCCTGCCGGTAGTCCTGGACGTGGGGACCAACAACCAGCAACTGCTGAACGATCCGCTGTACATGGGCTGGCGTCACCCGCGCATTACCGACGACGAGTACTATCAGTTTGTGGATGATTTCATCCAGGCCGTGAAGCACCGCTGGCCGGACGTGCTGTTGCAGTTCGAAGACTTCGCACAGAAAAACGCCATGCCGCTGCTGAACCGCTACCGCGATGAGATCTGCTCGTTCAACGATGACATTCAGGGCACTGCGGCAGTGACCGTCGGTACGCTGATTGCTGCGAGCCGTGCGGCAGGCAGCCAGCTCAGCTATCAGAAAATTGTCTTCCTGGGTGCAGGCTCCGCGGGCTGCGGCATCGCCGAGCAAATTATTGCCCAGACCCAGCGCGAAGGCTTAAGCGAAGAGCTCGCCCGCTCCCGCGTCTTTATGGTGGACCGTTTTGGCCTGCTGACCGACGGTATGCCTAACCTGCTCCCGTTCCAGACCAAACTGGTGCAGAAGCGCGAGAACCTGAAAAACTGGGATACGGATAACGAGGTGCTCTCGCTTCTTGACGTGGTGCGCAACGTGAAACCGGATATTCTGATCGGCGTATCCGGGCAGACCGGCCTCTTCACGGAGGAGATCATTCGCGAGATGCATAAGCACTGCGAACGCCCTATCGTGATGCCGCTATCGAACCCGACCTCACGCGTGGAGGCGACGCCGCAGGATATCATCGCCTGGACCGAAGGCAATGCGCTGGTCGCGACCGGCAGTCCGTTCGATCCGGTGGTGTGGAAGGACAAGCTCTACCCCATTGCGCAGTGCAATAACTCCTATATCTTCCCGGGTATTGGTCTGGGAGTGATCGCTTCCGGCGCGTCCCGCATCACCGACGAAATGCTGATGTCCGCGAGCGAAACGCTGGCAGGTCACTCACCACTGGTGAATAACGGTGAAGGCCTGGTACTGCCGGAGCTGAAAGACATTCATAAAGTGTCCCGCGCAATTGCCTTCGCGGTAGGCAAAATGGCGCAGCAGCAAGGCGTCGCGGTGAAAACCTCTGCCGATGCGTTGCAGCAAGCGATTGATGATAATTTCTGGATGCCGGAATACCGTAGCTATCGTCGTACTTCGATTTAAGCATCGCCCCTCACCCAGCCCTCTCCCCAAAGGGGAGAGGGTGAAAACCGCACCGGACAGTCCCCTCGCCCCTTTGGGGAGAGGGTTAGGGTGAGGGGAATATACGGCACTTCCCACTAGCCAAACCCATTTTCCCCCGCTACACTCCCTTCATCCATTAACCTACTGAATATATAAGGAGGCCAATTATGCTGTACTGTGAAATTTTCAATGTTTCACATACATTTGGTGATCGCACCAGCTCAAGCGTTATCGGTATCGTGCTGCGATAACTTCCGCTTGAGCGAAGACACTAACCCCTGAAATCCCTTCTCTCGGGCTTACTGAGTTATCGTCAGCGATGTTTGACGAGGCATAAACATGCCTGTAACTCCTGGGTAAGCAACAATGAGCACTCTACTCACTGCACATTCTTTACGTGTTGATACCGCGTTTGGCACGCTCTTCGACTCTCTCTCCTTTACGTTGAAAAAAGGCGACCGCATTGGCCTGCTGGGTGATAACGGCTGCGGAAAAAGTACGCTGCTGAAAATCCTCGACGGAACGCAGTCCCCTGCTGCCGGAACCGTTTCACTGGCGGGACATTGCCTGCTGGCGCGCGTGGAACAACATCTGCCGGAGACCCTTTATCCCCTGACCATGCTGGATGCGGTGCTGGCGCAGCTGCCGACCGGTGAGCGCGACAGTCTTCGCTGGAAGGCCGAGACGCTGCTGGCCGGAATGGGCTTTACGACGCAGGAAACGGCGCTGCAATCCGCCACGCTGAGCGGCGGTCAGCATACGCGGTTGCTGCTGGCGCGGGCGTTGATAAGCGATCCGGATCTGCTGCTTCTGGACGAACCGAGCAACCACCTCGACCTGCCGACCCTGCTGTGGCTGGAGCAGTTTTTACAGAGCTGGTCCGGCAGCTTTGTGCTGGTTTCACACGACAGGCAACTGCTGGACGCGGTAACCAACGGCAGCTGGATCCTGCGCGATAAAACACTGCACTACTTCGCCCTTCCCTGCACTGCCGCCCGTCAGGCGCTGGAGGCGAAAGACGAAAGCGATGCGCTGAGGCATAAGGCAGAGCAAAAAGAGATCGACCGCGTCACGGCCAGCGCCAAACGCCTCGCGACCTGGGGCAAGGTCTACGACAACGAAGATCTCTCCCGTAAGGCTAAGCAGATGGAAAAACAGGTCGAACGGCTTAAAGAAAACCAGACGGAACTGACGGCGGGAAGCCCGTGGACCTTAACCCTGCGCGGGGACGCGCTTCGGGCCGACCGCCTGCTGGAAATAACCGACCTCGGCGTCCCCCCGGCGCCGGGTCTGCCAGACCTGTTTACCCTCGTCAGCGCGCGGCTGAAGAGCGGCGATCGCGTGGCAATTGTGGGTCGTAACGGCTGCGGAAAATCGTCGCTGCTGAAGCTTATCTGGCGACATTTTTGCGACGAGATCTCGGACGAGCGGCTTAAGCGTCATCCGCGCGTCTCACCCGGCTACTACGACCAGACGCTGCATCAGTTGCCAGACGATACGGCGCTGCTGGATGCGCTGGAATCTTTCGCGCCAGATCCGCAAACCCGTAAAATGGCGCTCATCAGTGCCGGCTTCTCGTGGGCGCGGCACGGGCAAAAAGTCAGTACGCTCAGCGGCGGGGAACGTTCGCGCCTGCTGTTCGTCGGCCTGACCCTTGCCCGTTATAGCCTGCTGATCCTAGATGAACCGACCAACCACCTGGATATGGAGGGCAAAGAGGCGCTGGCGGAAACGCTGCAACAGTTTGAAGGCGGAGTGCTGCTGGTGAGCCACGATCGTCAGTTAATTAGCCAGTGCTGTAACCGCTTCTGGCTGATTGAGGACGGCAGGCTGAGCGAATGGCACGATGCGGAGGCGGTCTTTGAGCGCCTGCGTGAGGACGCCGGTCCGGTTGTACCTGAGGCATCGAACGCCGCATTGAAGGCACCCTCTTCAGCGTCAGACGATCTGCTCGAACGCCTTGTCGCCCTGGAAACGTTGCTGGAAGAAGATTTGGCGCGTAAGCCCAAACATCAAAAACCGCAGTTGCAGGCGCAATGGCGAAAAGAGATTGAGGAGATAGAAGCCCAACTGTAAGTCTGTACCCGGCGGTCATTACGCCGGGTCTTTTTTACGTCAGTGTTTTTCCCTACTGATTATTAGAGGATTGCCGTATTCTTAATCTGAAACTGAGCTAAATGATGACATTATGTTGCGGTTGCCTTGCATTACAGCGTCAAAGTATTAATCCTTAATGGGTATTACACCTGCTATGCAGATACTCATCATGAAAGGAGAAACACATGAAGGCTGCTGTTGTCACTCAGGATCATCAGGTTAATGTTACAGAGAAAACCTTACGCGCGCTTAAACATGGTGAAGCGCTGCTGAAGATGGAGTGCTGTGGCGTGTGCCATACCGATCTCCATGTTAAGAATGGTGATTTTGGCGACAAAACCGGGGTGATCCTCGGCCACGAAGGGATTGGTATCGTCAAAGAGATTGGTCCTGGCGTCACGTCGCTAAAAGTAGGCGACCGTGCAAGCGTGGCGTGGTTCTTTGAAGGCTGTGGCCACTGTGAATATTGTAATACCGGCAACGAAACGCTGTGCCGTGACGTGAAAAACGCGGGTTACTCCGTTGACGGCGGCATGGCGGAAGAGTGCATCGTAACCGCGGATTACGCGGTTAAAGTCCCGGACGGGCTGGACTCCGCGGCGGCCAGCAGCATCACCTGCGCCGGGGTCACCACCTACAAAGCGGTAAAAGTCTCTGACATCAAACCCGGCCAGTGGATTGCGATCTATGGCCTGGGCGGTCTGGGCAACCTCGCGCTGCAATACGCCAAAAATGTCTTCAATGCGAAGGTTATCGCCATTGACGTGAATGACGAGCAGCTGAAGCTCGCTGCCAGCATGGGCGCAGACTTAACCGTGAACTCTCGCAGTGAAGATGCGGCAAAAGTGATTCAGGAGAAAACCGGCGGTGCGCATGCGGCGGTGGTGACGGCAGTAGCGAAAGCGGCCTTCAACTCTGCCGTTGACGCAGTTCGCGCCGGAGGCCGCGTGGTGGCTGTTGGCCTGCCGCCGGAAGCGATGAGCCTGGATATTCCACGTCTGGTCCTGGATGGGATTCAGGTGGTGGGCTCTCTGGTGGGTACCCGTCAGGATCTGCTCGAAGCCTTCCAGTTTGCGGCTGAAGGTAAGGTGGTTCCGAAAGTCACGATGCGCCCATTGGAAGATATCAACGCTATCTTTAAAGAGATGGAACAGGGCCAGATCCGTGGCCGTATGGTGATTGATTTACGTTCTTAACCGCGGCGGCCGGGTAGCGGCTTTGCCCTGCCCGGCTTTTCACGTGGACGAACGGCGATCGGAAATCCACTCCTGAACCTCGATCTGGAACGTGTCAGGCGCTTTTCGATACATCTTCCGCGCCAGATCCAGGATGGTATGGCGCCCTAACTCCTCTTCCATCCGCTGCTGCGCGCTGTCCATGACCGAGCGCACCCCACACGGGCCGTCACAGACCCAGGCAGGTGGCGTTTCATCAAACACCGCCAGGCGCTGACGCACTTCCCGACACTCAAACATATTCTTCTCGCCGTCGATGGCGTGCGCCACGTCCAGCACGCTGATCAGCTCTGCCGGACGCGCCAGCCGGAAGCCTCCCCCTTTACCCTCGGTGCTGATAACCAGCCCCGCGCGTGATAAACGGGTGAAGATTTTTCCAAGATAGTCGTACGGCACGCCCTGCAAGGCCGCCATCTCCCGGACGCTCATCTCACGTTCATTGCCTTTTGCATCCACCATACACATCAGGCTATGAATGCCATATTCCACACCAGAACTGTAAAACGCCATGGCTCACTCCGGGTCATTGTTCGCTGCATTATAACGATTTTTAACTCAGAAAGAAGTTGTCGCAGTTAACTCCGACAAGTATAGTGGCAGTTATGTCAGACATACAGCCTGACGCACTAAAGGATCGAGTATGAAAAAGCAGATTTTAATTGTGGGTAGTGGGTTTTCCGGTATGTGGGCTGCGGTCAGCGCCGCGCGCCTTTCTGCTCTGGCGGGTAACAATAGCCTCAGCATTGCCGTGCTGGCCCCTGTTGCGGAGCTACGCGTTCGCCCACGCTTTTATGAAGAGAACGTGTCGACGATGGTCGCGCCGCTGACCGAACTGTTTGCTGAGCTGGGCATTACCTTTATTGCGGGCGAAGCACAACGTATTGATACCTCGTCTAAAACCGTTTTGTATCGCGATTCAAACGGCGCGATTGCTGACGTCGCCTGGGAACGTCTGATCCTCGCAACCGGTAGCCAGACTAAACGTCCTCCTGTTGCCGGTCTGGCTGAATACGCCTTTGATATCGACCAACTCGACTCCGCCAGGTTATTCGAGCAACATCTTGATTCGCTGGTTTCGCGCCCCTCCACCCCGGAGCGTAATACCGTGGTCGTGTGTGGCGGCGGCTTTACCGGCATCGAGCTGGCAACGGAACTCCCTGCCCGGCTCCGCACTCGCTTCGGCGCCAATACAAAGACTAAAATAATCGTAGTTGAAAGGGGTGCAACCATTGGCGGGCGTTACAGCGAGGCGCTGAGAAACACCATTGAAGAAGCAAGCAGCGCGCTGGGCGTTGAATGGCGTTTAAACAGTGAAGTTGAAGCCATCGATGCCAGCGGCGTAACGCTGAAAAACGGAGAACGCATTGCCAGCGCCACTGTAGTGTGGACGGCAGGGGTAGAAGCTAACCCCCTCAGCCTGCAAATTGACGGGGAACGCGACACTCAGGGACGCCTTATCGTCACCGACACATTGCAGGTTCCTGCGCATCCGGAGGTTTACGCGACGGGTGATATGGCGCATGCCAAAACGGACGATGTGGGCAACACGGCGCTGATGACCTGCCAGCACGCGATCCAGTTGGGGAAATTCGCCGGACACAACGCGGCGGCCAGCCTGTTAAATCTGGAGCCGTATCCTTACCGTCAGGTGAACTACGTCACCTGTCTGGATTTGGGTAGCTGGGGTGCGGTATACACCGAGGGCTGGGATCAGCGCATTAAATCCGTGCGCGAGGAAGGCAAAAAGATCAAAGTCGCCATCACCAACGAACTGATTTACCCGCCAGCAGCAGACAAAGCGGTTGCTTTTGCCGCCGCTGACCCGCTGGCGAAATTCGTGTAGTCCACTCCAGCACCGCGACCAGCGGGCAACATGTGGAATCAGGCCAGCGCTCCTGCGTTGGCCTGACGCTTTTTGGCACATAAATAACCATACATCAACAGAGAGGTCATCGCTGAGAAGGATAAGATCGCTGCCGGCAGCGTGACATAACTCCAGCTAAAGCCGAGCGTAATCATCATTCCACCGAAATACGCGCCAATTGCGCTGCCGAGGTTAAACGCCATTTGTCCGCCTGCGGCCCCCAGCATCTCGCCGCCTTTCGCATTTTGCAGCAGCAGTATTTGCAGCGGCGCAGAGAGCGCAAACAGCCCGGCGCAGCACACGAATCCCATTACCAGTGAAGCTATTTTAAGCTCGCCAAAGGTGAACAACGCCAGCAGCGAAGCCACAATCACCAGGTCGGTGGTGGCAGCAATGCGCAGCGGGCTAAAGCGCGACGACAGCTTGCCGCTGAAGACATTTCCCAGCACCATGCCCAGCCCCATCAGCATCATGATCGCGGTCATCACGCCCTCGGAAAAGCCTGACACGTTGACCATAAACGGCTTCACGAAGCTAAACCAGGCAAACACCCCGGCATTGCCAAACATCGTAGCGGCAAAAATCAACCACGGTTCCGGTTTCTTCAGGAAATGGAATTGTTCTGTCAGCCGGGTGGTTGTCGTGTCGTGAATGTCTGGCACCCACAGCAGAACAGACAGGATCACCAGCGCGTCAAAGACCGCAATCAAAAAGAAGGTGTAACGCCAGTTAAATTCATGTCCCAGCCACGTCCCGAGTGGCACGCCAAGCAGGTTGGCAACGGTCATCCCGGCAATCATCCCGGCCACAGCGACCGTCACTTTACCCGGCGGTGCGATTTTTGACAGGATTATCGCCCCCACGCCGAAAATCGCGCCATGCGGAAAACCAGAGATTAAGCGCCCCGCCGCCAGCCCCACGTAGGAGTCAGAGAAGGTAAAGAGTGTGTTACCAACGACGCACATCGCCACCAGAAACAGCAGCGTTGTTTTCAGCGAAAATTTGCTGGAGAACAGCGCCACAATCGGCGCGCCGATCACCACGCCAAAAGCGTAAAACGAAATCATATTTCCGGCAGAGGGAATCGAAATGCCCGTATCATGGGCCAGTTCTGTCAGCACGCCCATGATGCCAAATTCAGCCATCCCCAGACCAAAGGTAGCCAGTGCTAACGAAAAAATTGTCTTTTTCATACCGCGACCACTGTTAAAAAATACGCAGCGTGCATTATTGATTAAACTTGTATGGTGAACCAGTTCAAATCAGCTTTCTGACACATTAATCCATTCATTCAGGCCGATTACACGCTTAGTACGGCCTCGATCCCGCGACCGGACCCATAGGGAGACCCGCCATGGTCAGTAAGAAGAAAACCCGTGTTGTTGATGATGTCGTTAAAAACGCGCCGCTCAAAACCAAAACGTACGAGCAAGAGCTGCGCCGCCTCCATGTTGAACTGGTTAAGCTCCAGCAATGGGTGGTCGCCAAAGGGTTAAAAGTCTGTATTGTTTTTGAAGGGCGAGACGGCGCCGGTAAAGGCGGCGTCATCAAAGCCATCACCGAACGCGTCAGCCCCCGGGTGTTTCGCGTTGTTGCGTTACCGGCCCCCACCGATAAAGAGAAAAGTCAGCTCTATTTTCAGCGTTACGTTCCTCATCTGCCCTCTGCCGGGGAAATCGTTATTTTTGACCGCAGCTGGTACAACCGCGCGGGGGTGGAAAAAGTAATGGGTTTCTGTACTGAAGAGCAGGCCGAAAAATTTCTTGATGGAACGCCGGTAATGGAAAAAGCGATGGTCGATGCCGGGATCATATTGTTGAAATACTGGCTTGAAGTAACGCCAAAAGAGCAGGAACGCCGCCTGCGCGATCGCATTAATGATGGTCGCAAGATCTGGAAGCTTTCTCCAATGGACATAAAATCTTTTAATCTGTGGGATGAATATACCCTCGCCCGTGACGCGATGTTTAAAGCGACCGACACCGCCTGGGCGCCGTGGTTTGTGGCGCGCTCAGAAGATAAAAAACGGGTGCGGCTGAATATTATTTCGCATCTGCTTTCACAGATCCCCTATAAAGAAATTCACGTAGACAAAGTGGATTTACCGAAACGCAAGATCGGCAAAGTGAAGCCTACAAAATATCCCTTCCGGTATATTGCAGAGCGATTTTGATACGGGGAAGCAGGCCAGCACAAGCGCAGCGCCGCCGGACAATGCCGACGGCGCAAGATTTACTTCAACCCTTCCGAACTCTCTTTTTGCGCTTCAAGACGCTCAACGTCGCGGTACCAGCGCGGATGGTGCTTCTGCGCCCAGCGGCGGCTCACCTTCCCTTCAATCATGCCTTTAATCGATCCTTTCACCCAGAAGGCCATATACATATGGATCAGAATGGCGTGGATCAGAATAATGGCCGAGGTCGCGTGGATCAGCAGCGCATAACGCACTACCTGAATCGGGAAATAGTGCGCAAAATACGGACGCCAGATGATGACCCCGGTCACCAGCAGCACAAAAATCATGCTCATGATGGTCCAGAACATCATCTTCTGCCCGGCGTTGTATTTCCCCACCTTCGCGACTTTATGCTCGTTGCCTTTCAGAACCTCAACAATCCCTTTTAGCCACGGAATATCCTGCTTGTCAGGGATATTGTGATGAACAAAACGCACGAACATAAACATCAGCACCACGAAAATCAGCACGCCGAAGAACGGATGCAGAATGCGCCCCATCTGCGGTGTCCCGAAGGTTTCCGTGAGCCACTGTAGCGTCGGGAAGAAGAACGATATGCCGGATACCGCCACCAGGAAGAAGCAGATGACTACCGTCCAGTGACAGGCGCGATCGACAAATTTTGTGCGCACTATCATTTTCGACTTACTCATGATGCTCCTCCTCGTCGTCATCCACCTCTTTATTCGGCCCGATACCGATGTAGTGATAAATCAGCCCGGCAAAGGTGGCGATAAAGCCCGCCGCTGAAAGCGGTTTAAGCGCCCCTTTCCACAGGTTGATTGATGTATCGATCGCCGGATCTTTCGGCAGATTATGATACAGCTCCGGCTGGTCATTGTGGTGCAGAACATACATGACGTGCGTGCCGCCCACGCCCTGCGGGTTATAAATCCCGGCCTTGTCATAGCCGCGCGCTTTGAGCTTATCCACCCGCTGCTGCGCCACTTCCAGCATCTCTTTTTTGGTGCCGAAGTGGATCGCCCCGGTAGGACAGGTCTTCACGCAGGCAGGCTCCTGGCCGACGCTGACGCGATCGACGCACAGGGTGCATTTATAGACCCGGTTATCCTCTTTATTGAGGCGCGGGATATTAAACGGACAGCCTGCGATGCAGTAGCCGCAGCCGATGCAGTTATCCTGCTGGAAGTCGACGATCCCGTTGGCGTACTGAATGATTGCCCCGGCAGACGGGCACGCCTTCAGGCAGCCCGGATCTTCACAGTGCATACAGCCGTCTTTACGGATCAGCCACTCCAGCTTGCCGTTCTGGTCGGTTTCGCTAAAGCGCATCACCGTCCAGGACTTGGCGCTCAGATCAGCAGGATTGTCATAGACCCCAACGCAGTGCCCCACCTCGTCGCGGATATCGTTCCACTCCGAGCAGGCCACCTGGCAGGCCTTACAGCCCACGCAGGAAGAGACATCGATCAGCTTGGCGACTTCTGCCTTGTAGTCCCGCGCACGAGGCGCGGGCGTTATCGGGTTGGTCGCGGAGCGTTTAATAATGTCTTGTGTTTCCATCGCCATTTAATCGCTCCTTACGCTTTCTCGATGTTGACCAGAAACGCTTTATACTCCGGCGTTTGCGAGTTGGAATCGCCGACGTTTGGCGTCAGGGTATTGGCGATGTAGCCTTTCTGCGCTACCCCTTCAAAGCCCCAGTGCAGTGGTATGCCCACCGTTTCCACCTGCTGGCCGTGCACGTTCAGCGTTTGCAGACGACGGGTGACCACCGCCACCGCGCGAATAAAGCCGCGCTTGCTGCTGACCTTCACGCGATCGCCATTGGCAATGCCTTTCGCCTTCGCCAGGGTTTCGCTTATCTCCACAAACTGTTCCGGTTGCGCGATGGCGTTAAGCCGCGCGTGCTTGGTCCAGGTATGGAAATGCTCGGTCAGGCGGTAAGTAGTGCCGACATAGGGGAACTTGTCTTTTTTACCTAAACGCAGCATGTCGTCTTCGTAGATGCGTACCACCGGGCTTGACACCACGTTCGGGTGCAACGGGTTAGTGCCGAGCGGCGTTTCCATCGGCTCGTAGTGTTCAGGGAACGGCCCTTCCGCCAGTTTGTCGATAGCAAACAGACGTCCCAGCCCTTCCGGCTGCATGATAAACGGCCCGGTGTTGCTACCCGGCGCGGCGGTGTTGAAGTCCGGGATATCGTTCCCCGTCCACTTCGTGCCGTTCCACTCGATCAGCATGCGTTTCGGATCCCACGGCTTACCGTTCACGTCTGCGGAGGCACGGTTGTACAGTACGCGGCGGTTTAACGGCCACGCCCATGCCCAGCCCAGGGTGTTACCCAGGCCTGACGGATCGGCGTTATCGCGGTTGGCCATCTGGTTACCCTGCTCAGTCCAGCTGCCGGTGTAGATCCAGCAGGACGAGGCGGTGGTACCGTCGTCACGCAACAGCGCGAAGCTATTGAGCAACTGGCCTTTCTTCGCCACCAGATTGCCGTTGGCATCGTACAGGTCGGCCAGCGCCACGCCGTTGTTCTCTTTTGCCACCTCTTCGGACTCAGGATGATCCGGCTGCTTGTAGTTCCAGCTCATCTTCAGCAGCGGCTCAGCGCCTTTGCCGCCTTCTGTGCGGTACATCTCGCGCAGACGATGGTAAATCCCGGCCAGAATTTCGCCGTCATTACGCGCTTCACCCGGCGCATCCTGACCTTTCCAGTGCCACTGTAGCCAGCGGCCAGAGTTGGCAATAGAACCGTCCTCTTCCGCAAAACAGGTCGATGGCAGGCGGAACACCTCGGTCTGAATGGATGCCGGATCGACATCGTTTGATTCACCGTGGTTCTGCCAGAACGTAGACGTTTCGGTGACCAGCGGATCGATAACCACCATGTACTTCAGCTTGCTCAGGCTGCGAACGACTTTGTTTTTATCCGGGAATGACGCCACCGGGTTAAAGCCCTGGCAGATATACCCCGTGACGTCGCCCTTATCCATCATATTGAAATACTTGATGACATCGTAAGCCTGGTCCCATTTCGGCAACCACTCAAAGCCCCAGTCATTCTCTTTCTGCGCCGCGTCGCCGTAGAACGATTTCATCAGACTGACGGCAAACTTCGGATAGTTACTCCAGTAGTTCACCTGGTCCGGACGCGTCGCTTTTGGCGTGTTGGCGTCAAGCCAGCTTTGCCAGTCGGTCTGCTTCTCGGACGGCAGGGTCAGGTAACCCGGCAGGCTGGTCGACAGCAGGCCTAGGTCGGTTAAGCCCTGAATGTTAGAGTGCCCGCGCAGGGCGTTCACGCCGCCACCGGCCATCCCCATGTTGCCGAGCAGCAGCTGGATCATCGCCATGGTGCGAATGTTCTGCGCGCCCACGGTATGCTGCGTCCAGCCCAGCGCGTACAGGAAAGTAGTGGTTCTGTCGGCGGCACTGGTGGAGGCCAGCACTTCACACACTTTCAGGAAGTCCGCTTTCGGCGTACCGCAGATGTTTTCCACCACGTCCGGCGTATAGCGGGAAACGTGCTGTTTCAGCAAGTTCCACACGCAGCGCGGATCGCTCAGGGTCTCATCGCGTTTCGCGTAGCCGTTTTCGTCGAACTGATAGTTCCAGGATGATTTATCGTACTGACGTTTCTCGGCGTCATAGCCGCTGAACAGACCATCTTCGAAAGCGAAATCTTCCCGCACCAGCAGGCTGGCATTGGTGTAATGCTTAACGTATTCCGCGTTAATCTTATTGTTTTCGATCAGGTACAACAGTACGCCGGAAAGGAACGTAATATCCGTACCGGAGCGGATCGGCGCATAGATATCAGCCACCGATGCCGTACGCGTAAAGCGTGGATCGACGACAATCAGCGTCGCATCGTTGTTGTTTTTCGCTTCCATCGCCCAGCGGAACCCCACCGGATGGGCTTCAGCGGCGTTACCGCCCATAACCACCACGACGTTTGCGTTTTTGATATCAACCCAGTGGTTGGTCATCGCACCGCGACCAAATGTTGGAGCAAGACTTGCTACCGTTGGTCCGTGTCAGACGCGCGCCTGGTTATCAACCGCCAGCATGCCGAGGGAGCGCGCAAATTTTTGCGTCAGCATGCCGGTCTCATTACTTGCCGCAGAGGCACACAGCATCCCGGTGGAGGTCCAGCGGTTTACCGTGATGCCCTGCTCGTTCTTCTCAATAAAATTGGCGTCGCGATCCGCTTTCATCAGTTTTGCAATTCGGGAGAAAGCGTCGTCCCAGGAGATACGCTGCCATTTGTCAGACCCCGGCGCACGATATTCCGGGTAGCGCAGACGGTTTTCACTGTGGACGTAGTCCAGCAGCCCCGCCCCTTTCGGGCAAAGCGCCCCGCGGCTCACCGGATGGTCCGGGTCCCCTTCAATATGATAAATCGCTTCTTTGGCGTTCTTCGCGCCATCACCCAGGCTATACATTAATAGCCCACAACCCACGGAGCAGTATGTGCAGGTGTTACGGATCTCTTTCGCGCGCAGCAGTTTATAGTTGCGTGCCTGAGCCAGCGCCATTTTGGGAGCGAATCCCAGCATCGCGGCTGTTGTTCCGGCCATACCGCCCGCGCAGATTTTAAAAAATTGTCTGCGGCTGACGTCCATTGTTGTCCTCGTTATCTGATAAGACTTCGCGCGGCAAACTAACAGCAAAGCCCCTTTTTTTATTGCGTCAAATCAAGGTCGCTATACTTAGCCCCCCAAATAGTCACCGCTGGTACGATTTGCTACTCTTTTCGGGGTATCTCCCCCGTAGAAAATTCGCCAGGTGTAGCGGATAGATGCTATAAGTTTTCCCTTTGATTTTTTGAAGACTGGCAGGGTAATGGACAGAAAAAGAGCAACGCTGACAGGCCTGGCGGCCATATTGCTGTGGAGCACCATGGTGGGTCTCATCCGCAGCGTCAGTGAAGGACTGGGCCCGGTGGGCGGCGCGGCGATGATTTACACCGTCAGCGGGCTGCTGTGTCTGGTAACGGTGGGTTTTCCCGATCTTCGGCGTTTTTCCAGGCGCTATCTTCTTGCGGGCAGCATCCTGTTTGTCAGCTATGAGATGTGCCTGGCCCTGTCGCTGGGATATGCCGCGACGCGCTCACAGGCGATTGAAGTCGGTATGGTCAATTATCTGTGGCCAAGCCTGACGATTGCCTTCGCGATTTTGTTCAACGGGCAAAAATCCACCCTGTGGGTCATCCCTGGGCTTCTCATCTCGCTGTTGGGGGTGTGCTGGGTTTTAGGTGGCGAAAACGGTCTGCAACTGAATGACATCATGCAGAACGTCGTTTCAAGTCCGCTGAGTTATGGGCTGGCGTTTGCTGGCGCTTTTATCTGGGCCGCCTACTGCACCGTCACCAGCAAGTATGCCAAAGGGCAAAATGGCATTACCCTTTTCGTCCTGCTGACCGCCCTGAGCCTGTGGGTCAAATATGCCGTCAGCGATCAGCCCGAAATGGTGTTCAGCGTCCCGGTTGTGGTGAAGCTATTGATGTGTGGGGTTGCGCTTGGCTTTGGCTACGCCGCCTGGAATATCGGTATTCTTCACGGTAACGTCACGGTGCTTGCGGCTGTCTCTTATTTCACGCCCGTTCTTTCCGCCGCGCTGGCGGCTATTGTGCTGAGCTCTCCGCTTTCATTCTCATTCTGGCAAGGGGCATTAATGGTGTGCGCCGGATCGTTACTGTGCTGGTATGCCACCCGCAAATAGTATTTTTATTTTTTGCCGGGTACCCAATATGCCCGGCACAAAATTAACAATTATTTAATGTGTGATCACACCCTCGAATATAATGAGTAACATTCGAGACAACTAAAATTTCTGTATAGAATGCCCACAGATAGCCAGAGCCGTTGTGGAAGTTGACATAAACTGACAACACAGGTAATTAGTTCAGCGCCAATATTACCGCGCTATATAGCACAAAGTGCAATAGTTTATTTCTGAATATTTCACTTAGAAAACAGACACTGGCTCACCGAAAAATTCATAATCCGCTGTTTTAAAAGATGTTATCGCGCCCCACACGTTGACACTCTCTGTCAAAACCCTTTAATTCCATCGAAAAACTAAAACGTCCGACAATTATTTACAGCCATATTATCGTGCTTTGTTAATAATCAATTTATGTCTATATATTAACCTGATTGAGCGATTTAAGGGCAATTTACCCGATCGGGATCACACTAATTGAAATTATCTTTAATATTTTGAAACTTATTATTGAAAGCAGTCTACGGAATTTTAAAAATAGTCTGCCATTGACGATAAACCTCGTTTAAAAATCGCTCGGGTGGCTTAGGAAATACCTAAATAAAATTATAAGGATTATTTAAGATGAAACTTAAATTAGTTGCAGTGGCAGTGACTTCCATGTTGGCAGCTGGCGTTGTTAACGCGGCTGAAGTTTTTAACAAAGACGGTAACAAACTGGATCTGTACGGCAAAGTTACTGGTCTGCACTATTTTTCTGATGATGCTGGTAGCGACGGCGACAAAACGTATGTTCGTCTGGGCTTCAAAGGTGAAACTCAGATCAACGATCAGCTGACCGGATACGGCCAGTGGGAATATGAGTTCAAGGGCAATCGCTCCGAAGCTCAGGGTTCCGACGGCAACAAAACCCGTCTGGCCTACGCTGGTCTGAAATTCGATGAATTCGGTTCCTTCGACTACGGTCGTAACTACGGTGTGGCTTATGACATCGGCGCGTGGACTGACGTTCTGCCAGAGTTCGGTGGCGATACCTGGACGCAGACTGACGGCTTCATGACCGGCCGTACCACTGGCGTTGCAACCTACCGTAACACCGACTTCTTTGGTCTGGTTGACGGCCTGAACGTGGCTGCTCAGTACCAGGGTAAAAACGACCGTTCAGAGATCACCGAATCCAACGGTGACGGCTGGGGTCTCTCTTCTACCTATGAATTCGACGGCTTCGGTGTGGGTGCGACCTACGCGAAATCTGACCGTACCGACCGTCAGGTTCGTGCTGCAAGCGACCTGAACGCCGGTGGCGAAAACGCAGAAGTCTGGGCTGCTGGCCTGAAGTACGATGCGAACAACATCTACCTGGCAACCACCTACTCTGAAACCCGCAACATGACGGCGTTCGGTAACGGTCACGTTGCCAACAAAGCGCAGAACTTCGAAGTTGTGGCGCAGTACCAGTTCGACTTCGGTCTGCGTCCATCCATCGCTTACCTGAAATCCAAAGGTAAAGACATCGGTTCTTATGGCGACCAGGATCTGGTTGAATACGTTGACGTTGGCGCGAGCTACTACTTCAACAAAAACATGTCCACCTACGTTGATTACAAAATCAACCTCGTGGATGACAGCCAGTTCACCAAAGATGCCAAAGTGGCTACCGACAACATCGTGGCTGTAGGTCTGACCTACCAGTTCTAAGATCTGTTAGTTCAAAAGGCCAGCCCTCCCGGCTGGCCTTTTTTATTACTGCTGCCCTCCGACCTTTGCCAGACTAAACCAGATCCCGACCGCCAGAATCAGCAGCATGCCTCCCGCACTGCCCAGGGCCACGCTGTGCGAGGTGATGAACGCAGTTTTCGCCGCCGTCATCACCGGCTCGGCCAGCGACGGCGTCAGCTCCTGCGCCACCTTCATCGCTTCACCGATGGACGACGAGGCTTTATCGGTCAGCGACGCGCTCAGCCCCTGCGGCAGTACAATTGACGCCGAAAAGCTGCGGGTTAACAGCAGACCGAAAATGGCGATCCCCAGACCAGCACCCAGCTCGTAGGACATGGTTTCGATTGCGCCTGCGGCGGCCGCTTTCTCTTTCGGCGCGGCAGCCATGATCGCTGACGTCGATGCCAGCAGTGCGCTGGCGGCACTGAAGCCCAGCAGCACCATCAGGCTCCACGCCTGCCACTGCTGGGTGCTGAAATCGAGGGTCGACAGGCCGATAAAACTGACCGCGCTAAGCCCCATGCCTCCGGCCGCGACAATGCGTAGCCCCAGACGCCCGACCAGCACACCCGCGATCGGCCCGCTAAATCCGCTCGCCACCATCACCGGCAGCATGAATATCCCTGCTTCAAACGGCGTAAAACCATGCACAAACTGCAACTCCTGCGCCATCAGCAGTTCAAAGCCCACCAGCGCAATCATGGCGGTCATCGCCATGACCACGCCGCTTAAAATAATGCGATGGCAAAACAGACGCATGTCGATCATCGGTACGCGCGCGCGCAGCTGGATACGGACGAAGATAAACAGCATCACCGCCCCGGTAAGCAGCGTAATGGTCACCATCCACGGCGACAGCACCCCTTTCAAGGCGGTTTTGGCGCTATAGACCAGCAGTAAAATCGCCACAATTAGCATAATGGCATGGCTGATATTGAGCGGCTGCTCGGGCCGACCCTGCTGAGCAGGCACAAAGCGCGCAGCAAGCGAAACCACCATCAGCACGATCGGCACATTAATCAGGAACACCGAACCCCAGTAAAAGTGCTCCAGCAGCATGCCGCCAATCAGCGGGCCAAACGCCGCGCCGCCCGACCCAACGGCAGCCCAGACGCCGAGGGCGATATTACGGTGCCGCGCATCAATAAACAGCGTGCGGATCCCTGCAAGCGTAGCCGGAATAATCATCGCCGCGCCTATCGCCAGCGACGCGCGGGCGGCAATCAGCCAGCCCGCGGACGGCGCAAAAGCCGCCGCTAAGGATGACAGGCCAAACAGCACGCTGCCGATCATCAGCAGGCGCTTAAAACCTATGCGATCGCCCAGCGCGCCCATCGGCAGCACCATCCCCGCCATCACCAGCGAGTAAATATCAATAATCCACAACAATTCGTTGCCGCTGGCACCCAGCGTCATGCTCAATGTTGGCGCCGCCACGTGCAGCACCGTCGCGTCAATCGCCACCGGGATATATACCAGCACGATAATCACTAACGCTAACCACTGACGAAACATAAATTTCCTTTTCAGTTAAAAATTGGACACATGTCCAGATTGCGATCCTACGTAAAGTTGAACACTTGTCCAGCTCTTTGTTACACTCGTTTCGTTGCCATTGAGAGTGAGAAATTATGCGTTATCTGAGCAAGGACGAGCGGCGGGAAGAGATCCTCCAGGCCGCGATGCGCGTGGCGCTGACCGAAGGATTCGCTGCAATGACCGTGCGCCGCATCGCCACCGAAGCGGGCGTCGCCACCGGGCAGTTGCATCACCACTTTGCGTCGGCGGGCGAGCTTAAGTCGCTGGCGTTTGTCCGGCTAATCCGCGATTTGCTGGATGCTGAAATCGTTGGCGAAAACGCTGGCTGGCGCGAGCGCCTGCATGCCATGCTCGGCAGCGATGACGGCGGGTTTGAGCCCTACATTCGGCTGTGGCGAGAGGCGCAAATTCTCGCCAGCCGGGATAGCGATATTAAAGGCGCCTACGTTTTGACTATGGAGATGTGGCACCAGGAAACGGTTGCGATTATCAGGGCCGGGGCGGAGGCCAACGCCTTTACGCTTGCTGACCAGCCGGAAAATATCGCCTGGCGTTTAATTGGTCTGGTATGTGGCCTTGATGGCATATACGTATTAAATATGCCTGAAATGGACGACGCGGCCTTTAATAAGCATCTGGATAAACTTATCTCCCTCGAATTGTTTTAATACTCCCATCGGGGTATTAATTTCCGCAAAAAGTTACAATTAGTAACACATAAAGCGAACCCAGATTCCCATTCCAAACTCAGGGATTCGCTTTTTTATCTATCCTTTCAGATGTATCCCATAACATCCAATAATTCCTACAAGCTACCGACAGGTATCTTTCTGTTTTTATTTAATTTTTTCTCTCCACTTGGGTAAGCAAGAGGGTGATATGTCACATCAAAGCGAGAAGAGTAACCAGCATCTGTTGAGTAACTGGAAACCGGAAAATGCGCAATTTTGGGAGAATAAAGGGAAACATATCGCACGAAGAAACCTATGGATTTCCGTGGCGTGTTTGCTTCTCGCGTTTTGTGTCTGGATGTTGTTTAGCGCTATTGCGGTAAACCTTAATAAGGTCGGATTTAATTTCAGCACCGATCAGCTTTTTATGCTAACGGCATTACCTTCTCTCTCCGGCGCGATATTGCGTGTCCCCTACTCTTTTATGGTGCCGATATTTGGCGGGCGTTACTGGACCGTGTTAAGCACCGTTATCCTGGTCGTACCCTGTGTCTGGCTTGGGATCGCCATCCAGAATACCGCCACGCCTTACTGGGTCTTTATCATCATTGCACTGCTGTGCGGTTTTGCCGGCGCCAACTTCGCTTCCAGCATGGGAAACATCAGTTTCTTCTTCCCGAAAGCCAGACAGGGCAGCGCGCTGGGCATTAACGGCGGGCTGGGTAACCTGGGTGTGAGCGTGATGCAGCTGGTTGCGCCGCTGGTGATTTTCCTGCCGATGTTTACCTTTCTCGGCGTTCACGGCGTCCCCCAGGAGGATGGCTCGACGATGTGGCTGGCGAACGCGGCGTGGATCTGGGCGCCGCTGCTGATTCTGGCCACCCTTGCGGCGTTTTTTGGCATGAACGACATCGCCAGCTCGAAAGCATCCATTGCCAGCCAGCTTCCGGTACTTAAGCGCTTTCACCTCTGGCTGCTGAGCCTGCTTTATCTGGCAACCTTCGGCTCGTTTATCGGTTTCTCGGCAGGCTTTGCCATGCTGTCGAAAACCCAGTTTCCGGACGTAAATATCCTCCACCTCGCCTTCTTTGGTCCGCTGATTGGCGCCCTGGCGCGTTCGGCTGGCGGGATGATTTCAGACAGGCTGGGCGGCGTACGGGTGACGCTGATCAACTTCGTCTTTATGGCCATCTTTAGCGCCCTGATTTTCCTGACACTCCCCGGGTCTGGTTCAGGCAGTTTTATCGCCTTCTATCTGGTCTTTATGGGCCTGTTTCTGACCGCAGGCCTGGGCAGCGGCTCGACCTTCCAGATGATCGCGATTATCTTTCGCCAAATCACCCTCGACCGCGTAAAAAAACAGGGCGGGAGCGACGAACAGGCACAGCATGAAGCGGTGACCGAAACGGCTGCCGCGCTGGGCTTTATCTCTGCCATCGGTGCGGTGGGCGGGTTCTTTATTCCCAAAGCCTTTGGCACATCCCTGGCGATGACCGGTTCTCCGGTGGGCGCCATGAAGGTCTTCCTCGTGTTTTACATCGTCTGCGTGCTCGTCACCTGGCTGGTGTACGGCCGCAAATCCTCACAAAAATAATAACTACCTCTTCGCCGGAGCGTGATGCCTCACCCTCCGGCCATGCTATCGAAGCAGGAGAAATGTCATGAGCAAACTGTTGGACCGCTTCCGTTACTTCAAAACAAAAGGCGACAGTTTCGCCGATGGGCACGGGCAGGTGTACCACACCAACCGCGACTGGGAGGACAGCTACCGTCAGCGCTGGCAGTTCGACAAGATTGTGCGATCCACCCACGGCGTTAACTGCACCGGCTCCTGTAGCTGGAAGATTTATGTCAAAAATGGCCTGGTGACCTGGGAAACCCAGCAGACCGACTACCCGCGCACCCGCCCTGACCTGCCTAACCACGAACCGCGCGGCTGCCCACGTGGCGCAAGCTACTCCTGGTATCTCTACAGCGCCAACCGCCTGAAATACCCGCTGGTGCGCCGCAGGCTGATCGAACTCTGGCGCGAGGCGCTGGCGCAGTATACCGACCCGGTGCTGGCCTGGGACGCCATTCAGAACGATCCGCAGAAAGCGCAGAGCTACAGGAAGGCGCGCGGTAAAGGCGGTTTTATCCGCTCAAACTGGAAAGAGCTTAACCAGCTGATTGCTGCCGCCAACGTCTGGACCATCAAAAACTACGGCCCGGATCGGGTAGCCGGTTTTTCCCCCATCCCGGCCATGTCGATGGTCTCTTATGCCGCCGGTACGCGCTATCTCTCCCTGCTCGGCGGCACCTGCCTGAGCTTCTATGACTGGTATTGCGATCTGCCTCCGGCGTCGCCGATGACCTGGGGCGAACAGACCGACGTGCCGGAATCGGCGGACTGGTACAACTCCAGCTATATCATTGCCTGGGGCTCGAACGTGCCGCAGACGCGCACCCCGGACGCCCACTTCTTTACCGAAGTGCGTTACAAAGGCACCAAGACCGTCGCCATTACGCCGGACTTCTCGGAGGTGGCAAAGCTCAGCGACCAGTGGCTGGCCCCCAAACAGGGTACCGACAGCGCCCTTGCCATGGCGATGGGGCATGTGATCCTCAAAGAGTTCCATCTTGATAACCCGAGCGATTACTTCCTCAACTATTGCCGCCGCTACACCGATATGCCGATGCTGGTTCTGCTGGATGAACAGGCTGACGGTCGCGTGGTGCCGGGCCGCATGCTGCGTGCATCGGATCTGGCCGACGGGCTGGGTGAAACCAATAATCCGGAGTGGAAAACCATCGCCTTTGACGTGGCCGGAAATCTGGTGGCGCCGAATGGTTCCATCGGCTTCCGCTGGGGTGAAAAAGGCAAATGGAACCTGGAGTCGCTGGCCGCGGGACAGGAAACCGAGCTGACGCTTTCCCTGCTCATCACCCACGACAGCGTGGCAGACGTGGCCTTCCCTTACTTCGGGGGCAACGAGAACCCGCATTTCCGCAGCGTGAAGCAGGAGCCGGTGCTGACGCGCCGAGTACCGAGTAAAACCCTGACGCTGGCCGACGGCAGCCAGAGACGCGTGGTTAGCGTGTACGATCTGGTGCTCGCAAACTACGGCCTCGATCGCGGTCTGGAAGACAGTAACGCGGCGACAAACTACGCCGAGATAAAAGCCTACACCCCAGCCTGGGGCGAACAAATTACCGGCGTCCCCGCTTATCTGATAGAAAAAATCGCCCGTGAATTTGCCGACACGGCGCATAAGACCCACGGACGGTCGATGATCATTCTCGGGGCCGGTGTGAACCACTGGTACCACATGGACATGAACTACCGCGGGATGATCAACATGCTGGTCTTCTGCGGCTGCGTCGGGCAGAGCGGCGGCGGCTGGTCGCACTATGTCGGCCAGGAAAAGCTGCGCCCGCAAACCGGCTGGCTGCCGCTGGCCTTCGCGCTGGACTGGAACCGTCCGCCGCGCCAGATGAACAGCACATCGTACTTTTACAACCACGCCAGCCAGTGGCGCTATGAGAAGCTCACCGCAAGGGAGTTGCTTTCTCCCCTCGCAGACGCATCGAAGTTTACCGGTCACCTGATTGATTTCAACGTCCGCGCCGAGCGTATGGGCTGGCTCCCTTCCGCGCCGCAGCTCAACCTCAACCCGCTGCACGTGAAAGCTCGCGCCGACGCCGCCGGGATGTCGCCGCAGGATTACACCGTACAGGCGTTAAAATCGGGTGATATTCGCTTCGCCTGCGAACAGCCGGACAACGGCAAGAACCACCCGCGCAACCTGTTCGTCTGGCGTTCTAACCTGCTCGGTTCGTCCGGGAAAGGCCATGAATACATGCTGAAATACCTGCTTGGCACCGAGAGCGGTATTCAGGGTGAGGATTTAGGCTCAACGGACGACGTGAAACCTGAAGAGGTGGAATGGCAAACCGCCGCCATTGAGGGCAAGCTTGATCTGCTGGTGACGCTTGATTTCCGTATGTCCAGCACCTGCCTGTTCTCGGATATCGTCCTGCCCACCGCCACCTGGTATGAAAAAGACGATATGAATACCTCGGACATGCATCCGTTTATTCACCCGCTCTCAGCCGCCGTTGACCCGGCGTGGGAGTCCCGCAGCGACTGGGAGATTTACAAGGGCATCGCTAAGGTGTTCTCTGAAGTGTGCGTAGGGCATCTCGGCACCGAAACTGACGTGGTGCTACAGCCGCTACAGCATGACTCCCCGGGGGAGCTGTCGCAGCCTTTTGATATTCTGGACTGGCGCAAAGGCGAGTGCGATCTGATCCCCGGCAAAACCGCGCCAAACATTGCAGTCGTCGAGCGCAACTATCCGGAAACCTACGAGCGCTTTACGGCGCTTGGCCCGCTGCTGGACACGCTCGGCAACGGCGGAAAAGGCATATCGTGGAACACCCAGAATGAGGTCGATTTCCTCGGCAAGCTCAACTACGTCAAGCTCGACGGCCCGGCCAAAGGCCGTCCGCGCATCGAGACCGCCATTGATGCTTCAGAGGTGATCCTCGCCCTTGCCCCGGAAACTAACGGTCAGGTCGCGGTCAAAGCCTGGGAAGCCCTCGGCGAACTGACCGGGCGCGATCACACCCATCTGGCGCTGAACAAAGAAGATGAGAAAATCCGCTTCCGCGATATTCAGGCGCAGCCGCGCAAAATTATCTCCAGCCCAACGTGGTCCGGCCTTGAGAGCGAGCACGTGTCGTATAACGCAGGCTATACCAACGTTCACGAGCTGATCCCGTGGCGCACGATTTCCGGCCGCCAGCAGCTGTATCAGGATCATGCCTGGATGCGCGCCTTCGGGGAGAGTCTGGTGGCCTATCGTCCACCGATTGATACCCGCAGCGTAACCCATATGCGCGAGATCCCGCCGAACGGCTTCCCTGAAAAAGCGCTTAACTTTCTGACGCCGCACCAGAAATGGGGCATTCACTCCACCTACAGCGAAAACCTGCTGATGCAGACCCTGTCGCGCGGCGGGCCCATCGTCTGGATCAGCGAAACCGACGCGCGCGAGCTGGGCATTGAGGACAACGACTGGATTGAAGCCTTCAACGCCAACGGCGCCCTCACCGCCCGCGCGGTGGTCAGCCAGCGCGTGCCGCCGGGCATGACCATGATGTACCACGCTCAGGAGCGAATCCTGAACATTCCGGGTTCAGAAGTAACCGGACGGCGCGGCGGGATCCACAACTCGGTTACCCGCGTCTGCCCGAAACCGACCCACATGATCGGCGGCTACGCGCAGCTGGCGTACAGTTTCAACTATTACGGCACCGTCGGCTCGAACCGCGACGAGTTCATCATGATCCGCAAAATGAAAAACATTAACTGGCTGGACGGCGAAGGTCGGGATCAGGTACAGGAGGCGAAAAAATGAAAATACGCTCACAGGTTGGCATGGTACTGAATCTCGATAAATGCATTGGCTGCCACACCTGCTCGGTCACCTGTAAGAACGTCTGGACCGGGCGCGAAGGGATGGAGTACGCGTGGTTTAATAACGTCGAAACCAAACCCGGCATCGGCTATCCGAAAAACTGGGAAGATCAGGATGAGTGGCAAGGCGGCTGGATCCGCGGTATTCACGGCAAGCTGACCCCACGCCTCGGCGGAAAAATGGGCGTCCTGTCGAAAATTTTCGCCAACCCCGTGTTGCCGCAGATTGACGATTACTATGAACCTTTCACCTTCGATTACCAGGATCTGCACCGCGCCCCGGAGGGGGATCACCTCCCTACCGCCCGCCCACGTTCGCTGATCGACGGTAAGCGGATGGATAAGATCGTCTGGGGACCAAACTGGGAGGAGCTGCTGGGCGGCGAGTTCGAAAAACGCGCCCGCGATCGAAACTTTCAGAAGATCCAGAAAGAGATGTACGGCCAGTTCGAAAACACCTTCATGATGTACCTGCCGCGCCTGTGCGAGCACTGCCTGAACCCGAGCTGCGTCGCCACCTGCCCGAGCGGTGCGATTTACAAACGCGAAGAGGACGGCATTGTGCTGATCGACCAGGACAAATGCCGCGGCTGGCGTCTGTGCATTAGCGGCTGTCCGTACAAAAAAATCTACTTCAACTGGAAAAGCGGCAAGTCAGAGAAGTGCATCTTCTGCTATCCGCGCATCGAGTCCGGCCAGCCGACTGTCTGCTCGGAAACCTGCGTCGGACGCATCCGCTATCTCGGGGTGCTGCTGTATGACGCAGACCGCATTGAAGAGGCGGCCAGCACCGAGCATGAAACCGATCTGTATGAGCGCCAGTGCGACGTGTTCCTTAACCCGAACGATCCGGCGGTGATTGAAGAAGCCCTGAAGCAGGGCATCCCGCAGAACGTCATCGACGCAGCGCAGCGTTCCCCGGTTTACAAAATGGCGATGGACTGGAAGCTCGCCCTGCCGCTACACCCGGAATACCGCACCCTGCCGATGGTCTGGTATGTGCCGCCGCTGTCACCGATTCAGTCCTACGCGGACGCGGGTGGTCTGCCGCAGAGCGACGGCGTACTGCCTGCGGTAGAAAGCCTGCGCATCCCGGTGCAATACCTGGCAAACATGCTCAGCGCGGGCGATACCGGCCCGGTGCTGCGCGCCCTGAAGCGCATGATGGCAATGCGTCACTACAAGCGCTCCCAGACCGTGGAAGGCGTGACCGATACCCGCGCCATTGAAGAGGTCGGCCTGACCGAAGCGCAGGTTGAAGAGATGTACCGCTATCTGGCGATTGCTAACTACGAAGACCGCTTCGTGATCCCCACCAGCCACCGCGAAATGGCACGCGACGCTTTCCCGGAGAAAAACGGCTGCGGCTTCACCTTCGGCGACGGCTGTCACGGCTCCGACACAAAATTCAACCTCTTCAACAGCAGCCGCATCGACGCGATCAACATCACCGAAGTGCGCGATCACGGGGAGGGAGAGTAATGCAAATCCTCAAAATCATCGCGCTGCTCATTGAGTATCCCGATGAGCTGCTGTGGGAAAACCGTGACGAAGCGCTTTCCCTGGTGGAACAGGATGCGCCCATGCTGCTGCCGTTTGCGCAGCAGCACCTGAGCGCCCCGCTGCTGGATAAGCAGGCCGAATGGTGTGAAGTCTTCGAGCGGGGACGCGCAACGTCGCTGCTGCTGTTCGAGCACGTTCACGCCGAGTCGCGCGATCGCGGTCAGGCGATGGTCGACCTGATGAGCCAGTATGAGAAAGCCGGGCTGGAGCTGGATTGCCGCGAGCTGCCGGACTATCTGCCGCTCTATCTGGAATATCTCAGTATCGTCAGCGACGACGAGGCACGTGAAGGGCTGCAAAACGTCGCGCCTATACTGGCGCTGATTGGAGGCCGCCTGAAACAGCGCGAGGTCGCGCATTACCAGCTGTTTGACGCCCTGCTGTCGCTGGCGGAAACACGGCTTTCCAGCGACAGCGTGGCGAAACAGGTGTTCGGTGAAATACGGGATGATACCCGTCAGGCGCTGGACGCCGTGTGGGAAGAGGAACAGGTCAAGTTTATCGAAGACAACGCCACATCGTGCGACAGTTCGCCGATGCAGCAATATCAACGACGCTTTAGCCAGGACGTCGCGCCGCAGTACGTGGACGTCAGCGCCGGAGGCCCAAAATGACTCATTACCTGAACGTGTTTTTCTATGACATTTATCCGTACATCTGCGCCACCGTCTTTTTCCTTGGCAGCTGGCTGCGCTACGACTACGGGCAGTACACCTGGCGCGCCTCGTCGAGCCAGATGCTCAGCAAGCGCGGGATGAACTGGGCTTCGAACCTGTTTCATATCGGCATTCTGGGGATCTTCTTCGGGCACCTGTTCGGCATGTTAACCCCGCACTGGATGTACGCCTGGTTTTTACCCATCGCGGTTAAACAGCAGTTAGCCATGATTGCGGGGGGCATTTGCGGGGTGCTAACGCTGATTGGCGGCTCTATGCTGCTGATCCGCCGCCTGTTCAACCAGCGGGTGCGCGCCACGTCCACCACGCCGGATATTATCATCATGAGTATCCTGCTGCTTCAGTGCATCCTTGGGCTGTCGACCATTCCTTTCTCCGCCCAGTATCCTGACGGAAGCGAGATGATGAAGCTGGTCGGCTGGGCGCAGGGGATCGTGACGTTCAAGGGAGGCTCGTCGGAAATGCTGAGCGGCGTCGCGCCGATCTTCCGCGTGCATCTGGTGCTGGGGATGACGATCTTCCTTATCTTCCCGTTCACCCGCCTGGTGCACGTGTGGAGCGCGCCGTTTGAGTATTTTACCCGTCGCTATCAGGTTGTGAGATCGCGCCGTTAATTTTGTCGGGTGGCGGCTACGCCTTATTCCACCTACGTTCACACTCCCGTAGGCCCGGTAAGGCGTAGCCGCCACCGGGCTATTTCCCCGCCTGCGGATGCGTATCAAACCCCGCCATCACGGCCGTCAGCTCTGCCAGGGTAAAGCCGTGCTTCGGGTCATCAACGCCCAGGCCAAACCGCGCCTGCATCAGCTGATACAGCGCCTCCGCATCCGGCAAATGGATCTGCTCTTCCACATGACCGTTCTGCCAGTGGGTAAAATTAAAGTTGGTCAGCGTTAGCTTGCCCCCGTCCGGCAGGTGGCGACACATCAGCAGGTGATGACGGAAATGGGACTGCGGCCAGTGCGCCGACCAGAAGTTTCCCATCACGTAATCGTTGAAGTACTGGGTCGCCAGGTCAAAATGATACATCGACTGCCAGTGGTCGTGATGGCGGAATTGCAGTATCCAGTCGTTACCCTCGCTCAGCAAACGATAACGCCCGTGCGGGGTTTCCTGTTCCTCGTTGGCGATCAAACGAATCGGCGCCGTCAGCGTTTGTCCGCCAAATCCCACATCGGCGATCCAGCGCTCGCCGTTCAGCTCAACCAGCAGCAACCGGTGCGTACGCGGCGGCATCTGCGACGGATTGGCCAGCACAACCCGCCCCAGCACGCTGCGCACCGTAAACCCGACTTCGCGCAATACCCGCTCAAACAAGCCGTTTTGCTCGAAGCAATACCCCCCTCGACGTGCGGTGACCAGTTTATCCACCAGACACCCGTCGTCCAGATGGATTTCCCGCGGCAAAACGACGTCGATATTTTCGAAGGGGATCGCGCAGTTATGGTGTAAATGCAGCCCCCGCAGGGTATCGATATTAACCTGTACGGGCTGCTGCCAGCCCGTGCGGGCAAAATAAGCACTCAGAAATGGGGACATGATTTGCTCCAGGAGGTGATATCCCCTGTTTATAAACTATTTTCCCTTTTGCATATGCGTAAAAGTGCTTTTTCGTCATACTCATCGTGTACACGAGGAGATCCTATGAGCCACTTTCGCCCTGTTGAATTACGTCACGCCAGCCGCCTTCTGAATCACGGTCCAACCGTGCTCATCACCAGCCGGGATGAGACCATCGATCGTCGCAATGTCATGGCCGCCGCATGGTCTATGCCGGTGGAATTTGAACCCCCGCGTATCGCGATTGTGGTAGACAAAAGCGCGTGGTCACGGGAGTTGATCGAACGCAGCGGGAAATTCGGCATTGTGATCCCCGGCGTGGCGGCAGCCAACTGGACCTGGGCGGTCGGCAGCGTCAGCGGGCGCGACGAGGATAAATTTAACTGCTACGGGATCCCGGTTATTTATGGCCCTGAGCTTGACCTGCCGGTTATAGAAGAGAAATGTCTGGCTTGGATGGAGTGCCGGTTATTACCTGTCACCTCTGCGGCAGAGAAATATGACACTCTGTTTGGCGAAGTGGTTTCCGCCGCGGCGGATGAACGCGCATTTGTCGCCGGACGCTGGCAGTTTGACGGGGATAAGCTGAATACGCTGCATCATCTGGGAGCGGGTACGTTTGTCGCGAGCGGGAAAATGGTGAAGGCGCTGGAATGATTTTTTAATTATACCCATATGAATTATATAAAATTTCTATGGCATTTTATGTTTATCATGACGATGTTAAACGGAGGATATTTCAGAAGCTGTTGTATAAACAATCTTTCGTAAAGGAAATATCCATGTCATGGAACAAAGATGGCGCAATATCATATGCGAAATCACACGCGCAGCCCAGCAGCACGGGTAATTGTGCTCGTTACGTAACAGAAGCGATCAGAGCGGGTGGTCGATTAAAACTCCCCAACACGCGTCTGGCAAAAGATATGGGGCGCACATTAGTCAATGCAGGCTTTCACCTGGTATATGATCAACCCCATGCTGGTGACGTCGCAGTTATCCAAAATATAGTTGGTCATGATAGCGGTCACGTTTGTATATACGATGGTCAACAGTGGATCAGCGATTTTGTGCAACGCACCATGTATCCTGGGCAGGCTTACCGCAACATACAACCTCATTACGAACTGTTCAGGCATGATTAATGAAACCACTCTACTTTTTACTTTTCGCCCTGTCTCCGCTCGCGGCCGCAGAAAATATTTATGCACCGGGTCAGGCGGCACTTAAATTCAATCAATGGTATATAGCGCAGTTAGATCAGAACAAACCACCCGTACTCAATCCAGACATTATGAACGAGTACGTAGCCTCAGGGACCATTGCAGCAATTAAAGAAATGTACTCTGGCGACAGTAACGATAAAGATATGCCCGATGCGGATATGTTTATCAAAGCGCAGGACTGGGATGATGACTGGAATCAGATAACCGTCTTACATTCTGATTTTGACGCCGTATGCACAAACGTCTATGTCGCATTTGGTAAGAAGCAAGATCATGTTATTGCAGATTGTCTCGTTGAAGAGCAAGGAAAATGGAAAGTGCGATCGGCGACGCTAATTAAGTAACAGGCATAAACTCCCTGTCGCGATAATAAAGACACATGGTAGCCAAATGACTACCATGTGCAATTAATTAACTCTTCACACGCTTCGCAATAATCTCATCCGCCACATTCCGCGGAGCTTCCGCAAAATGATGGAATTCCATCGTATACGTCGCGCGCCCCTGGGACATCGAGCGCAGCGTGGTGGCATAACCAAACATCTCAGCCAGCGGGACGTCAGCGCGAATAATCTGGCTGCCGTACTGCTCTGCCATCCCCTGCACCAGGCCGCGACGGGAGGAGAGATCGCCCATAATGTTCCCGGCATACTCTTCCGGCGTTTCCACCTCAACGTGCATGACCGGCTCAAGAATAACCGGGTCCGCCCGCCGTGCGCCCTCTTTGAAGCCGAGGATCGCCGCCATGCGGAAGGCCATCTCCGAGGAGTCAACGTCATGGTAAGAACCAAACGTCAGGGTCGCTTTCACATCCACCACCGGATAGCCCGCCAGCACACCCGTATTCATGGCTTCTCGCAACCCTTTTTCCACCGACGGGATGTACTCCCGCGGCACCACCCCGCCTTTGGTGGCATCTTCAAACACAAAACCACTCCCGGCTGCTAACGGCTCAAGGCTCAGGACCACATGACCGTACTGCCCTTTCCCGCCGGACTGTCGGACAAATTTACCTTCAATATCCTTCACCGCTTTACGCAGGGTTTCACGGTAGGTGACCTGCGGACGACCAATGTTCGCCTCAACGCCAAACTCGCGCTTCATGCGGTCGACGATGATCTCCAGATGCAGCTCGCCCATCCCGGAGATAATCGTCTGACCGGACTCTTCGTCCGTGTGCAGGCGGAACGACGGATCTTCCGCCGCCAGGCGCTGTAGGGCGATCCCCATTTTCTCCTGATCGGCCTTGGTTTTCGGCTCAATCGCCAACGAAATAACCGGATCCGGGAACTCCATCCGTTCAAGGGTGATCACCGCATTCGGGTCGGTCAGCGTGTCACCGGTGGTGACGTCTTTCAGCCCGACACAGGCTGCGATATCCCCTGCGCGCAGCTCGTCCACCTCATGGCGATCGTTGGCATGCATCAGCACGATGCGCCCGATACGCTCTTTCTTGCCCTTCACCGGGTTGTACACCGCGTCGCCTTTACGCAGTATGCCGGAATAGACGCGGATGAAGGTCAGCTGGCCGACGTACGGATCGCTCATCAGCTTGAAGGCCAGCGCCGAGAACGGTTCATCATCGCTTGGGTGGCGCTCGGCGTGCTGTCCGTCTTCGTCTACCCCATCAATAGCGGGCACGTCCAGTGGAGACGGCATCAATTCAATCACCGCGTCGAGCATGCGCTGCACGCCCTTGTTCTTGAAAGCGCTGCCGCACAGCATGGGCTGTATTTCACCGGAGATAGTCCGGATCCGCAGTCCTTTGATGATTTCCGCTTCATCCAGTTCGCCCGTCTCAAGGTACTTATCCATAAGCTCATCGCTGGCTTCTGCCGCAGACGAGACCATTTTTTCTCGCCACGTCTGGGCGGTACTCAGCAGATCGTCAGGCACCGGCGCGTAGCTAAATGCCATGCCCTGCGTCGCATCGTCCCACAGAATGGTGCGCATCTTGATGAGATCCACCACGCCGGTGAAGTGTTCTTCTGCCCCCACGGGGATCACAATCGGGACAGGATTGGCTTTCAGCCGCTCCTGCATCATCCGCACCACGCGGAAGAAATCTGCGCCCGGGCGGTCCATTTTGTTGACGAATGCCAGACGCGGAACATGGTATTTATTCGCCTGACGCCAGACGGTTTCCGACTGCGGCTGCACGCCACCGACGGAGTCATAGACCATTACCGCGCCGTCGAGCACACGCATGGAACGTTCCACCTCAATGGTGAAATCCACGTGCCCGGGGGTGTCGATAATATTGATGCGGTGCGGTTCAAAGCCTCTGTCCATACCAGGCCAGAAACAGCTTACCGCCGCCGACGTAATGGTGATCCCGCGCTCCTGCTCCTGCGCCATCCAGTCGGTGGTTGCCGCGCCATCGTGTACTTCACCCAGCTTGTGGCTCATCCCGGTGTAAAACAGGATGCGCTCAGTGGTGGTTGTTTTGCCCGCATCGATATGCGCGGAGATACCGATGTTGCGATAACGTTCGAGTGGAATGGGTCGGGGCATGTTATTTCCTTAAGTCTTCAAGACTGGTTTGTGACGACCGGGATGGTCGCGTATTCGTTCGTTTGTTATAATAGTCCCATTGTACGAGTATTATCGAACTATTTTTTAACGGTTGACCTATTGTTGATATAGCTCAATCTCACGCGAGACGCAGGAAAACGATGATCCCAAACCACCCGGAACCTGAACAAATAGTGTTGGAAAATGTGCTGTTCGCCCTCGGCAACCCGCTGCGATTAGCGATTATTCGCAGGCTGGCCGACGGCAGCGAACTGAGCTGTAACGCGCTGCGCCCGGAAGAGGTGGTGAAATCCACTATGACTCACCACTGGCGCGTGCTGCGCGACAGCGGCGTGATCTGGCAGCGCCCGCAGGGGCGCGAGAATATGATCTCACTGAGAAGAGAGGATCTGGACGCCCGCTTTCCGGGACTGCTGGCGATCCTGCTCCAGGCTAAGTAGCGGCAGCGTCCTCAAGACGATAAACCGGAATGCGCCGTGTTGTTCCGGTAAAGGTGTCGAACACCTCCGTATCGGACGTCACTATTCTCATCCCGGTCTTCCTTAACCGCTGCACGTCGGCGGCTATGCGCTGGAGGCCAAACCAGAAAAGCCCGTCAAGCGCGGTGACCGCAAGCCCCTGTTCCAGCGCCAGCTGGAGGCGCTCGCGGGGGGCTTTCACCTGCTGAGCGATTTGCCGGTAAGGCACTTCCGAACCGCCGGAGGCATCGATCCGCTGAATACGGGTCTTCAGGTGGTAGGTAAATTCATCTGGAATGCCCTTCAAATCCTGTTTAAGGCTGTAAACGCAGCCAAACCGCTTGCCGTTGAACAGGACATTTTTTTGACTGAGCTGGAACTCATTTCTGATGCCATCAATCAGCTGCGGTGCACGGGTAAGAAGTAACCGGAAGGGAAGCTCAAAGCTGGTCACATAATCCACGTTCAGCAGCGCGAGACGCAGCCGCTCTTCTGCCCCGGATTTCTGGTCATGACACTCGCGCATCACCTCGGCCCACTGGCGCGTCAGCCGTTCCGGCTCGCCGGCTTCGGTGAGGAGGTATTTTTCTAGATGATAATCGACTCTTCCGGTCATGTGGGGCATCCCGTCAATGTGGATGCGGTAATTCTATCCAGCGCGGCAGGATTTATAAAGGGCGGAGCGCACCGGCATCCGCCCTGACCGACTACTGCTGGATACTCGACCGGTCCGAAATATCGCTGGCAGATAAGGTTCTTGCAGTAGACGCGACCTGTTTTTTGCGTTTATACCGGTCCGGCTGGCCTTCAGGGCGGGTTTTGAACCGGCGATGCAGCCACATATATTGCTCAGGCGCCATCATCACGGCGCGCTCAATCGCTCTGTTCATTTGCGTGGCCACCGACGCTTTATCGCCTCCCTGCAACGTATCGCTGATATCTTCCAGAATAAGCAGTTCATATCCTGTGCCATCTGCTTTTCGGCGCGGTACAAACGGGATCACGGCCGGTCTGGCACTTTTCACCAGCATGTAGCTCCCGGCAGTTGTCGCGGCGTCCGGGACGGCAAAAAACGGCACAAACACGCTATTCGTTTTGCCATAGTCGTGGTCCGGGGCATACCACAGGATCTCGTTTTGCTTCAGTGCGCGGATCATGCCCTTCAGGTCATAGCGGTCAAGCATGGTTTTATTGGAACGCAGACGACCGCGCGTTTGCAGCCAGTCGAGCAACGCATTATTGTTGGGACGATACACACCAATACCCGCGTTGAGCATGCCAAAGATGCGTGCGCCTAATTCCAGCGTGAGAAAATGCATGCCAATGAGCACCACGCCCCTACCTTGCGCCCGCGCCTGTTCCATATGTTCGTAGCCGGTCACGCTGAAGTGTTTCCGCACGCGCCAGTTAGGCCAGAACCACGCTATCCCGGTTTCGATGACGCCCATTCCAACCGATTCAAAATTACGCTCAAGTAAACGCTCGCGCTCGTCCTCTTTCATATCAGGAAAGCAAAGCTCAAGATTTCGTCTGGCGATCTCCACGCGGCGTGGAAGCAGGCGCATAGCCAGACGCCCAAGCCTGTGACCTGTTTTCAACAGCAGCGGGTACGGAAGCTGAACCGTGCACCAGAGCGCGGCAATGCCTGCCCAGCTGAGCCAGTAACGAGGATGAATAAAGGCGAGTGAAAACTGAGGTAATTTTGTCATGGAAAAATTATCCTTTTACTAATTTGTACTTAATCTGGTGCAGTTGCAGTGCTTACCTGCTGATTTAACGAATATTGTTCGGAAGGATGAATTGTAGCGGAATCGTTATGGTTTTTATTATCGATTTTTGCGAAAGGGAATAAAAATGGGGATCGCCGGGTGATATTGCACCACCCGGCAGGCAAGTTACATCGAATAGCCGGGCTTCTTAATCAGTTCATCCAGTTTCGGGCCGATCTCGGTATCCCAGACCTGCACCTTCCAGTCAGCTTCCTGAATCTCCTGAAGCGCCACGGAGATTGAGCGATCTTTGCTGTTCAGATGACGGGCGATCGCTTCGGCGATATCCGCCGCCAGGGCCGTTTTTTGTTCGTCAGTCAGATCGCGTGGAAAACATTTGATATCAACATGTGGCATGGGCAGGGCTCCTTTTATAGGTGAGCGTTCCACGTTATCAGATTATATCGTTAGCTTTTAGCACCTTGTGCAGTTCCGGCAGCGCGCAGACGGCATCCGCGACGGCGGTAATATTAGGCGTGTTGGTGGCAAACCACTCATGGCGTGGACCCCAGGTACGCGCAACGGCAATATAGACGTCAAGCAGCGTCAGCTGTTTGCCAAACGCAAACGGCGAGGCGCTGAGCTGGCTGTCGAACCACAGATAAAGCGATTTTCGGTACTCAATGCAGTTTTTCTTCAACTGTTCCGGGGCATCAGGCACCCAGCGTTCCGGGTAATCTGCATACGTAAAGGTGGGATAGACGTTCGCCACAAACCAGATGAGCAGGCGCTGAAACTGCTGGCGCTCGGCCTGCCCAACGGGCGGCGCGAGGTCGGGACGTCTGTCGAGCACCATCAGGGCGATCGCCGCGGTTTCCGTCACGATCGCCCCGTTTTCCAGCTCCAGCGTCGGCACCTGGCACAGCGGGTTCAGTTTCAACAGCAATTCGCGCTGCGGGCCGGGCTGGTCAAACCCGTCCACGTTGACGAACTGATACGGGATGTCTGCCAGAGTCAGCATCACTTCACTGATTGCCGATCCCCAGCCAGGTACGCCATAGAGTTTGATCATGTTGCCCCCTCAGGGATGAAAACCCTAAGTGTATACCCGTCATACTTCAAGTTGCAGGTGCGTTGGCTGCATTCACTCACCCCAGTCACGTACTTATGTACGCTCCCGGGGATTCGTTCCCTTGCCGCCTTCCTGTAACTCGAATTATTTAGGGTATAGAGCACCATTAGTAGGTTATCCCGGGCGGATTAACGTCTGAAGACGTCACCGCTTCGCCCGCTTCCCCCCAGCGCGCCAGCACCTTTTGATACTCCCCGCGCTTAATCGCACCGTCCAGCGCAGCCTGCAACGCATACACCAGCCCATTACCTTTTTTGGTTGTGGTGGCGACATAGGCTTTCTTCGGGCCTAAACCCACGACGCGGGTTTTGCCGGTTAACGCGGCTTTGTAGGCCGAAACGGACTGCGGTCCAAAGAACACATCCGCCCTGCCGGACTGAATATAAAGATTGCCTGAGGCGTCGTCGGTCAGGTAAACCGGCAACGCAGGCTCGCGCCCGGCCTTTTTATTCTCTTCGTTCCAGCCCAGCAGAATACGCTCCTGATTGGTGCCAGACCCGACAATCACCTTTTTCCCGGCCAGATCTTTCGCACTGGTGATCGACTGTACGTTGCTGGTGGATTTCACCGAGAAGGCCAGGGAATCGACGCGATAGGTCGCAAAATCGAACTTCTCATTACGTTGCTCGGTGACGGCGATATTCACCAACGCCACGTCATAGCGCCCGGAAGTGATCCCCAGCGGCCAGTCTTCCCACGCCGTTGGCACCAGCTTCAGCTTCAGCCCCAGACTGCCCGCCAGCAACCGGGCGATATCCGGGTCGCTGCCAATACGGGTGCGGTTATCACTGGCCAGCAGCGCCAGCGGCGGAGAATTCAGGGCTGAAATCGCCACCGTGAGGGTACCCGGCTCAACAAATTTATAGTTCGCCGGGATTTTCGCCACTGCCTGTTGATCAACCGTCACCGGCAGCGGCTGTTCGTTGGCCTTTAAATCAATGCTGGCGTGGCTCGCCGTCGTGAAGACCAGCCCCGCCAGGAGTCCATATTTCATCTGCGCTCCTTACAGCACTTTTGAGAGGAACTGGCGCGTTCGCGGATGAGACGGTCGGTTTAAAACGTCATCGCTGCTGCCCTGCTCCACAATTTTACCGTCGACCATAAATACCACCTGGTCCGCCACTTCCCGGGCAAAGCCGATCTCATGGGTGACCACCACCAGCGTAGTGCCGGAACGGGCGAGTTTTTTAATTACGTCCAGCACTTCGCCAACCAGTTCCGGATCCAGCGCCGAGGTTGGTTCATCAAACAGCATCACGCGCGGGCGCAGCGCCAGCGCGCGGGCAATGGCGATACGCTGCTGCTGGCCGCCGGAGAGGTGACGCGACCAGGCATCGGCTTTATCGCGCAGTCCTACCACATCCAGCAGGCTGTAGGCGTTTTCAACAGCCTCTTTTTTACTGAACTTTTTATGCGCGATGGGTGCTTCAATCAGGTTTTCCAGCACCGTGAGATGCGGAAAAAGATTGAAGTTCTGAAACACGTACCCAACGTTGACGCGCTGTTTGAGGATCTCTCTCTCTTTTAGTTCGTAGAGTTTGTCACCCTGACGGCGATAGCCGATGTAATCCCCGTCAATCTGAATAAAGCCTTCGTCTACGCGCTCCAGATGGTTAATGGCGCGCAGCAGCGTCGATTTTCCCGATCCAGAGGGGCCGAGGATCACCGTCACGGAGCCCGGCGGGATCTCAAGCGTGACGTTATCGAGCGCTTTATGTCGGCCAAAAAACTTACTGACGCCGGTAATGGAAATGTGTCCTTCAGGAGAGGCTTGCATGAACAGGCTCCTGTGCTGGCGAAGTGGTGACCGAACGCGAGCGACTCGCCGCCCGGTTCTGGTTTACGGCGGAGCGGCGCTCGCTGCGGGCGAGTCCACGCTCAATAACATGCTGGATGGCAGACAGTACGGTGGTGATCACCAGATACCAGACGGCCCCCACCATCAACAGCGGGATCACCTCCTGGGTGCGGTTGTAGATCATCTGGATCGTGTAGAACAGTTCCGGCATCGCCAGCACGTACACCATCGCCGTCCCTTTTGCGAGGCTGATAATTTCGTTAAACCCGGACGGCAGGATGGTGCGCAGCGCCTGCGGGAGAATTATGCGCACGGTGCGACGCCACGCCGGCAGACCTAGCGCAGCGGCCGCCTCATACTGACCGTGGTCGACCCCAAGGAAGCCCCCGCGAATGATCTCCGCAGTATAGGCGCTCTGCACCAGCGTCAGCCCCACGATGGCGGTAGAAAACTGCCCGAGAACGTTGATGGTTTCAAAGCTGCCCCAGGTAATGTCGGTAAAAGGCACGCCGAGAGAGAGCGTGTCGTAGAGATAGGAGAAGTTATAGAGGATAATCAGCACCACGATCAGCGGCAGCGATCGGAACAGCCAGATGTAACCCCACGCCAGGCTGCTCAACAGCCATGATGACGAGAGCCGCGCCAGCGCCAGCATGCCGCCAATCACCACGCTCAGTACGGTGCTTATCAACGTCAGCAGCAGCGTCTGGCCGACGCCTTCGAGGATCACCGGGTCGAAGAACCAGCGGGCAAATACCGCCCACTCCCAGCGCGGATTAAAGGCCACGGACTGGATCACGACCGCCAGCACAAACAGCGCCACCACGGCGCCAGCAGCGCGCAGCGGATAACGTGCCGGGACCACTTTTATGGTTTCAACGTTGCTCATCGTCGCTCCTTATGCGGTTTTGCTGAGCGCTTCGCGGATCAGCGTCTTGGTGAAACGCAGCCGACCGTCGAACGGCGGCTGGCTGTACTCTTCCGGGTCGCGGTTGAGATCGAACTGCGGCTGATACCCCTGGCTGAGATAGAGCCGCACCGCCTCCGGCTGACGAAACCCCGTGGTCAGGTAGATGTGGCTGTAGCCCGCCAGCACCGCCCGGCGCTCCAGCTCCTGTACCACGCGCGCGGCCAGCCCCTGCTGGCGCAGCGTTTTATTCGTCCAGATACGTTTGATCTCTGCGGTATGTTCGTCGAAGGGCTTATACGCCCCGGTGGCGATGATCTCGCCATCGCGCTCCAGTACGATAAACAGCCCCTGCGGCGCCAGGTACCACTCTGTCAGCTCGACTTCCGCATCCTTTGAAAAGTAGTCGCCGTAACGAGCAGCGTATTCACCAAAAAGCCCCTCGATAATAGGCTGAAGATCGGTATCTTCTGGCGAAACGTCACGAAATTGTTCGCGCATAGCGCCTCCTTAATCGCCCAGACCCGCCGGGTTAACTTCGGAACTGGGGATACGCTCCACGCCTTCCCCCCAGCGGTTCAGCACCTTGTCGTAATCTCCGTTCTTGATCGCGCCATTCAGCGCGGTTTGAACCGGTTCGGCCAGGCCGCTGCCTTTTTTCAGCGTCACCGCGATATGCGCTGCCTTCGGCCAGCCGCCATCGACGCTGCCGACCAGTTTGGTTTTACCGTTAAGCGCCGCTTTCCAGGCACCGATCACGTTCGGGCCAAAGTAGGCGTCCGCGCGTCCGGACTGAAGCGCCAGTGTTTGGGCCGCGTCGTCTTTGGTGTAGATCGGCGTAAAGGGTTTAAGCCCTTTTTTGAGGTTCTCTTCGTTCCATGCCAGCAGGATGGCCTCCTGGTTGGTGCCGGAACCCACGATGATGCGCAGCCCGGCGATATCCTCTGCCTTCACAAGCGAGTTGATCGGACTGGTGGATTTCACGTAGAAGCCAAGTGAATCCTTGCGGTAGGTGGCGAAGTCGAACTTCTCTTTGCGCGCTTTAGTGACGGTGATGTTGCTGATAGCCGCGTCGTATTTCCCGGAGGCAACCCCCAACGGCCAGTCCTCCCAAGAGGTGGGCACCACGTTCAGCTCCAGTCCGAGGCTGTCCGCTACCAGACGCGCGATGTCGACCTCACTTCCCAGCAGAGTTTTGTTGTCGTCGGAAAAGACCGTCAGTGGCGGTTGATTCAGTCCCGCCACCGCCACGGTAAATTTCCCCGGCACGGCAAAACGATAGTCTTTCGGCAGTTGCGCGATCGCATCGCTGTTTTTGGCGGTATTGATCGGCGTTTTATTGGCCTCAATGCTCACGCCGGTGCCGTTAATATTGACGTTCTCTGCCCAGACGGCAGGGGTAAAGGCCAGCGCAAGCGCCAGAATAAGCGATGATTTCTGCATAGCGTTTTTCTCTTTTATTGTTGTGTGAACTGATTTTTGGGCTCGTCTAAGCCCAGACTTTCGCGCAGCGTGGTGCCGGGATAGTCGGTGCGGAACAGGCCACGCGCCTGTAAAACGGGCACCACCTGGTCAACAAAGCGCGGGAAGGTGTCCGGCGTGCCGCCCTGAATGATGAAGCCATCCGCCGCCTTCTCTTCGAACCAGGCCTGTAAACCATCGGCCACCTGCTCCGGTGTGCCGGAAAAACGCGGGCGCGGCGATGCGGCTTCCAGCGCGACCTGACGCAGAGTTAAGTTGCGCTCACGGGCGTTACGCTTGATTTCATCGGTGGTGCTGCGAAAGCTGTTTTTGCCCAAATCGCCAATATCCGGGAACGGCGCGTCGAGGGGATACTGGCTGAAGTCGTGATGCTCGAAATATCGTCCGAGGTAATTCAGCGCATCATTAATGGAGACCAGTGCCGCCGTAGTTTGATACTGGTTTTCTACGTCATCGGCGTCGTTTCCAACAATCACGCTGACGCCCTGGAATATATGTAAATCCCCTGCGCGACGGCCGTGACTTTCCAGCTGCTGTTTAACATCGCGGTAAAAAGCCTGGGCTTCTTCCCGCGTGTCATGGTGGGTAAAGATGGCGTCAGCGTGTTTTGCCGCCAGCTTTTTACCGTCGTCGGACGCGCCAGCCTGACAGACAATCGGACGTCCCTGCGGCGTGCGGCCAATATTCAGCGGGCCGGAAACCTGGAAGAAATCACCGTGGTGATCCAGAGTATGCAGTTTCGACGCATCAAAGAACTGTCCGCTCTCTTTATTGCGGATAAAGGCATCCCCTTCCCAGGAATCCCACAGTCCTTTCACCACGTCGAGATACTCATCGGCAATGCGGTAGCGCAGCGCATGCTCCGGGTGTTTTTCACGTGAGAAGTTCCTGGCTGACCCTTCCAGCGGTGACGTCACCACGTTCCAGCCCGCGCGTCCGTTGCTCAGGTGATCGAGGCTGGCGAACTGGCGTGCAACGGTGAAGGGCTCGCTGTAGGAGGTGGACAACGTGCCGACCAGCCCCAGGCGCGAGGTGATACTCGCCAGCGCGGACAACACCGTCAGCGGCTCAAAGCGGTTTAAAAAATGCGGAATGGATTTCTCGTTAATATAAAGGCCGTCGGCCACAAATATAAAGTCGAGCTTGCCCTCTTCTGCTTTTAAAGCCGTTTCTTTAACGAAATCAAAATTAATGCTGGCATCCGCGACCGCCGCGGGATGGCGCCAGGCAGACATATTACCGGATGCACCATGCAAAATGGTCCCCAGCCGCAATTGACGATGTGCAGTCATATTCACCTCAAATTAATTAAAAGTGTTGCAGGGCTTTTTCCGCGAGCTGAGCAAAATAGCGGGCAGCGGGTTCGATTAATGCTTCGTCCGGGTTAAATGCCGGGTGATGTAACCCAAACGGACTGTTGCTGCCAATGCTGACAAACGCGCCGGGTATGTTTTGCAGATAGACCGCGAAATCCTCCCCGCCCATGTGCAGTTCCGCATGCCGGGTTTCATATCCCGCTTCGCGCGCGACCGAGGTGGCAAACACGGCCCAGTGCTCATCGTTCACCAGCGCGGTGGGCCCGGCGTACCAGGTGATGTTGATCTGCGCGCTAAAGGCGCTGGCAAATCCGGCGGCGATTTCACCGACGCGCGCTTTCACGTTCTGCTGCACTTCCGTGCGGTGCGTGCGCAGCGTGCCCTCCAGCTCAACGCTTTCCGGCAGCACATTCCAGGTATTCCCCCCGGCGATGCGCGTCACGCTCAGAACAACCGAATCCAGCGTATTGACGTTACGGCTGGCTACGCTTTGCAGCGCGGTTACCAGCTGGCTTGCCAGCACGATGGCGTCGTTGCCTTCATGGGGACGTGCGGCATGCGCGCCTTTGCCGGTCACGTGAATAACGAAGCGATCGACGTTGGCATAGAACGGGCCGCCGCGCGTGGCAAACTCGCCGACCGGCAGTGACGGCTCGTTATGCATCCCGAAAATCGCGCGTACGTCGCGTAACGCCCCGGCCCGCACCATGCTTTTCGCTCCGCCGAAATTTTCTTCCGCAGGCTGGAACAGGATCCGCACGCGACCGTTAAGCGAGGCTTCCCGCTCTTTCAGCTTTAGCGCGGCGCCTAGGATCACGCTGGTGTGAATGTCGTGTCCGCAGGCATGCATCACCCCGGCACGCCGGGAGCTAAACGGCACCCCGCTGCGCTCGTCGATGGGTAACGCGTCGATATCGGCGCGCAGCGCAACCAGTGCGTTGCCCGTGCCGATCTCCGCAACCAGCCCGGTCTGGAGATCGTAAGGCAGCGGCGCAATCCCGGCTGCCGTCAGCCACTCGCGCAGGCGGGCCGTTGTTTCGACCTCCTGACCGGAGAGTTCAGGGTTCTGGTGCAGCTCACGGCGCCAGGCAATCAGTTGTTCGCTAAAGCTCATACGGTAACCTCCCTGTTAAGACGCGCCTCGGCCAGCAGTCGCAGGGACTGCACGCGCGTTGCGCCATCAGCGACCGGCGTGTCGATGATAAATTCGTCAATCCCCCACTGCTGATGCAGCGCGTTGAGCTGTTCAAGCACCGACGCCGCCGTTCCGGCCAGCAGAGACTGCGCCCGACGCGCAATGCGCACCGGTTCACTCCCCGCCTGCCGCGCAAAGGCGTAGGCCTGTTCTTCGCTGGCGACGGTGACGCGCTGTCCGTTTGCCAGCTCCACACCCCACACTTCAACCTTCTGCGCCAGCGCATCGGCCTCAGCCTGGGTTGGGGCAACAATGACCTGCACGGCCACAATCACCTCCCGGACGCTGTGTTGACGCCAGGCTGTGACGACCTCGCGCAGCAGCTCAGGATCACCATTCAGATGGGCGGCAAAGACAAAATGCCAGTCGAGGGAGGCCGCCAGCAGCACGCTTTCGGTACTGGCGCCCAGCAGGAATCCCCGGGCAGGCGCCGGTGGCAGCGGCGTGGCGCGAACGTCCTCCTCCGCTGACTGATTTTCAGGGCGGATCCAGCGATCAAGCTGCGTCAGTTGGTCCGCAAAGCTGCCTTTCTCCTGCGGATTTAGGCCGTACTGCAAGGCGCGGGTAGAGAGCGGCAGACCGCCGGGCGCTTTGCCAACGCCCAGATCAACCCGGCCCGGCGCAATGGCGGCCAGTACGTTAAAATTTTCGGCGACTTTGTAGGGGCTGTAATGTTGCAGCATGACGCCGCCTGAGCCCACGCGAATACGCTTTGTTTGCCCGAGGATCCAGGCAATCAGCAGCTCCGGCGAGGGGCTGGCAAGCTGCGGGGTATTGTGGTGTTCGGCAATCCAGAAGCGGTGATAACCCAGCGTTTCTGCCTGCTGCGCCAGTGCTAAGGTTCGCGCCAGCGCATCGGCGGCTGTTTCGTGTTCTGCGACGGGGCTTTTATCCAGAATGCTGATTCGCCATGACATGTTGCGTTCTCGTTTGACTTAACATGTCGTCATTATTAAAGGCGGATTTCACCTCTGAGAAACAATTAATTTACATTTGGATTGCCGGAAAACGGCAATAGAGAGTCTGTCATCGGCGTGATTTAAGCGAGGCAATGAGTCTTTCGGCATCCTGCCGTCGGGTAATGCGGAGAAAGCGAATGTGTTTGTACTGCGGGTTTTGCATATCCGCTTGATAGCGTTTGCGGTTGCTGCGCCAGGTTTTGATCGTCCAGATGATAATAGAGTCCTTGCTAAGGAACGACCGACGAAAGCTTTCGCGGTTCCCCGTGCCGGGCCAGAGCTCCTGTTTGTGCCAGGCGCGTCTGGAGGCCCGCGTCACCGCTTGCCAGAGCGTGCGGATAAACCCACGATCTATCCACACCACCAGATCGACGTCGCGCCACTTAACGTCGCGTGTGCGGTTGTAATTCCCGTCCAGGACCCAGTCAGGCGAGGCGGCGAGCGCTTTTTCCAGGGTTGCAAGAAACTCATCGTCCGGTGTTCCCTGCCAGTTCGCTCGCCAGTAAAGCCTGTCCATCTCAATGTAAGGGATAGCCAGCGCCTCCGCGATTCGCCTGCCAAACGTGCTTTTCCCACTTCCGCTGGTACCTATGATATTGATTTTCACCGTTCCGCCTGCAAATGCTGAAGAAAACGGATCGAATCATAACGTTAATAATTTGTTTACGAAACGCCAGACTACTCGTTCGGATACTGCTCGTCGGTGACCTTCTCCAGCCACGCCACCGGACTCCCGTCGACCGCTTCTGCGATGGCGATATGAGTCATCGCCGTCTGCGCGCTTGCGCCGTGCCAGTGCTTCACGCCGGGTGGGATCCAGGCGATATCCCCCTGATTCAGCGGTTCCGCCTCTTTCCCCCACTCCTGTAACCAGCCGCGCCCCTGCGTCACGATCAGCGTTTGTCCAAGAGGATGCGTATGCCAGGCGGTACGTGCGCCGGGTTCAAAGGTGACGGTCGCGCCACCGACTTTTGCCGGTTCAGTCGCCTGGAAAGGCGCGTCAATGCGCACGCTGCCGGTAAACCAGGCCTCTGGACCCCGAACGGAAGGTAACGAACCGCTACGGATAATTTTCATGATTTACTCCTCGTTTGCTGTTGCGTTAACAGTAGCGTAAAGCCATGGGGAGCATTAGAGTGCATAATCAGAAAGGAACCATGAGTTCAATTCATAAATCGAGTAAGCCGCCATGTTAAAAGACCGGTACGTATTGCGCCGGACATGCGCATGGCGGTTGTCGGGTCAGCAGAGTATTTGCAACGTTTCGGCATACCGAAAACGCCGGAGCAGCTCGATCAGCACCGCTGCATTAATATGCGCCTGCCCACACGCGGCGGATTATATGCCTGGGAATTTGAACGGGACGGACGTGAGCTGCGCGTGCGGGTTGACGGCCAGCTGATCCTCAACAGCCTGCCGCAGCGCATCGATGCCGCCGAAAACGGTCTGGGGCTGGCGTATGTTCCGCAAGATGCGGTTCAGGACGCCCTTGCTAAGGGCCGGTTAGTGGGTGTGCTTGAAGCCTGGTGTCCGGCTTTTACGGGATACCATCTGTATTATCCGAGCCGCCGCCAGCACACTACCGCCTTTGCATTACTCATTGCAGCCCTGCGGCATACATAGTCTCTACCTATAAGTAACTATTAAGTAAACCTGATGATTAAATCAGCATTCGCAGACCTTTTTGCCTAAAAAAACGCCACGATTCAGCGCGTTGTGATCCCCGTCTGCTCTGACCACACGATTTCCTTCGACGTGCATCACTTTCGGCACGGTTATATTTTGCGTCGCTTATCAATTGCGGGTAGGATGCCTCGCCATGTTTTGCCTTATCCATACACAGAATGACTGGAAAGGCAGCATGTGTCTGCGCAGAAGCAATCGTTTGTTTCGGCATCTGCCAGGCAGGACTATCACGTTAATGGTTCAGACAGGCAAACAGGTAACTCAATGAAAACAAGCAATAAAAGCGCAGCCGATCATCATGCTGCGAAACGTCGCTGGTTGAACTCTCATGAAGAGGGCTATCACAAGGCGATGGGCAACCGTCAGGTGCAGATGATCGCCATCGGCGGCGCTATCGGTACAGGTCTGTTTTTAGGTGCAGGCGCACGTCTGCAAATGGCTGGCCCCGCTCTCGCCCTGGTCTATCTGGTGTGCGGGATCTTCTCTTTCTTCATCCTTCGTGCGCTCGGCGAACTGGTACTCCACCGCCCTTCCAGCGGCAGCTTTGTCTCTTACGCCCGCGAGTTTCTTGGTGAAAAAGCCGCGTATGTCGCGGGCTGGATGTACTTCGTTAACTGGGCAATGACCGGTATTGTCGATATCACCGCCGTTGCGCTGTATATGCACTACTGGGGCGCGTTTGGCGATGTGCCGCAGTGGGCGTTCGCCCTCGGAGCGCTGGCAATTGTCGGGACCATGAACATGATCGGCGTGAAATGGTTCGCCGAAATGGAGTTCTGGTTCGCGCTGGTTAAGGTGCTGGCCATTGTGATCTTCCTGGTGGTCGGGACCGTATTCCTCGGCACCGGTAAACCGCTGGACGGTAACGCAACCGGCTTCCACCTGATTACCGATAACGGTGGTTTCTTCCCGCACGGCCTGCTGCCAGCGCTGGTTCTGGTGCAGGGGGTGGTGTTCGCCTTTGCCTCCATCGAACTGGTCGGTACGGCGGCAGGTGAATGCAAAGATCCGCAGACGATGGTGCCAAAAGCCATCAACAGCGTGATCTGGCGTATCGGCCTGTTCTATGTGGGCTCCGTGGTGCTACTGGTTCTGCTGCTGCCGTGGAACGCATACCAGGCGGGCCAAAGCCCGTTTGTAACCTTCTTCTCTAAGCTGGGCGTGCCGTACGTGGGCAGCATCATGAACATCGTGGTACTGACCGCCGCGCTCTCCAGCCTGAACTCCGGACTCTATTCGACGGGCCGTATCCTGCGCTCCATGTCGATGGGGGGCTCTGCGCCGAAGTTTATGTCGAAGATGAGCAAGCAGCAGGTGCCTTACGCGGGTATTCTGGCCACTCTGGTGGTGTATATCTTTGGCGTGTTCCTGAACTATCTGGTGCCGTCTCAGGTGTTTGAGATTGTGCTGAACGTCGCTGCACTGGGCATTATTGCCTCCTGGGCCTTTATTGTGGTGTGTCAGATGCGTCTGCGCAAAGCGATCAAAGAAGGAAAAGCGGCTGACGTCAGCTTCAAGCTGCCGGGCGCACCGGTGACCTCCTGGCTTACCCTGCTGTTCCTGCTGAGCGTGCTGGTGCTGATGGCCTTCGACTACCCGAACGGTACCTACACCATCGCCACAATCCCGCTGCTGGCGGTGCTGTTGATTGCTGGCTGGTTTGGCGTTCGTAAACGCGTGAATGAAATCCACAGTACCGCACCGGTTCATCCTGGAGATGACAAACAGGACGGTCCACTGGTGGAAGAGACGTCGCGTTAATAAAAAAGCCGGGTGGCGGCTTCGCCTTACCCGGCCTGCATTTCATGGTTTTTTTATGCCCGGTAAGCGCACCACCACCGGGCAAATCCCACATCAGAGCGCGATACGAATCACATCGTCAGGCTGGGTCGCTTCCTGCTGACGGGTTGATTTCTGTTTCACCGTTACGTACAGCGTTTTACCGTCCGCGGACAGCGCCAGGCTGTTCGGGTAAACCGGGGTATCGTAGGTCTTGGTCACTTTGTAAGTTTTGGCGTCGATCACGCTCACCTTGCCCGCCTCGCGGTGCGTCACATAGGCTTCGTTACGCGCCGGGTTAAACAGTACGGCCAGCGATTCTGGCGCGGCGATTTTCTGCATCACGCTGCCATCTTTCAGATTCACCACCAGCACTTCTGGCTGTTTTGAATCCGTCACGAACGCACGGTGGCCGGCAGTGTCCAGGCTCAGGTTCAGGTAGAAGTGCTCTTTTCCGTCATCCTGCACTTTTTTACGGCTGAGGATTTTGTTGGTTGCCGTATCAATGGTCACCAGCTCGCCGTCCGCATTGGTGGTATACAGGCGTTTTGCCTTCGCATCCAGCGCCAGTCCGGTGCTGAACGTGCCGGTGTTCGTGATAGTGTCCTTCAGCTTCAGCGTTGCGCCATCAACAACCCAGATCACACTCTCCTTGCCGATGCCGGTAATGTACACCGTATTGGTCGTGTCATCGGCCACCAGCTGGCGCGGCTGAAGCGGCTTCACCGTGTCGCTACGCTTGCGATCGTCCAGCACCAGGCGCCCTTTCACCTCGCTCGTTTTGGCGTCAATCGCCGTCACGGCGCTGTTGACGGTGTTACCGAACCACAGCGTCTGGGTGGCGTTATCGATCGTGGCGCCAAACGGCTTGAGATCGTTATGAATCGCCTGCGTCACTTCCAGCGTGACCGGATCCAGACGATAAACCACGCCGCCCTTATCGGTTTTGCGGCTTTGTGACGTCGCAACCCACAGCGCGTTTTCCTGCTGGCTGACGGCCATTTCATACGCGCCCTTGCCGACCGCTTTGCGCAACATCTCTTCAGCGGCATGAACCTGGAACGTACCGGCAAACAGTAAAGAGCCCAACAGCAGAGACCCACGCAGGCGCGGCGAGCACAGATGACGTAAAGACATAACAATTCCTTTTTAAATGAGGAGATTTACCGCTGACATCACTTCCGGTGGGCAAAGTCATCGCTTTGCCGTTATTTTAATGAGAATAGTAATCATTAATCAGTTGAATGTGGAGTATTTCTTTCCTTCAAAGCCTTACATTCACGAAATGTGCGGTTATAGTTTTCATAACATTTACAAAGGATTTAACATATATACACAGGTTCCAGTTGATTTGGTTCGAATTTTTCTTAACCGGTTTACTCCATGAAAATTATTACTGCCCGCAAGGCATCACTACCCCTGCTGTTCGCTCCCGTCATTTTTGGCCCGCTGAGTGCGATGGCCGCGGATGAACAGACCCTGATCGTCAGCGCCACGCCGCAAACTGTCTCCGAACTGGACACCCCGGCCGCAGTCAGCGTGGTGAGCGGCGAGGATATGCGACATGCCACACCGCGCATCAACCTTTCTGAATCCCTTGGGAGCGTGCCTGGCCTGCAAATCCAGAACCGCCAGAACTATGCTCAGGATCTGCAACTTTCCGTTCGCGGATTCGGCGCGCGTTCAACCTTCGGCGTACGCGGGATCCGCATGTACGTGGACGGCATTCCGGCAACCATGCCCGACGGCCAGGGGCAGACGTCAAACATAGACCTCAACAGCATTGAGAGCGTCGACGTGCTGCGCGGCCCCTTCTCTGCCCTGTACGGCAATGCCTCCGGCGGCGTAATCAACATCAACACCCAGACCGGACAACAGCCAGCCACAATTGAAGCCAGCAGCTATTACGGCAGTTACGGCACCTGGCGTTACGGCATGAAGGCCACCGGTGCGGTGGGCGACGGGACTCAGGCGGGGGATGTGGACTATGCGGTATCCACAACCCGCTTCACCACCCATGGCTATCGCGACCACAGCGGCGCACGGAAAAACCTCGCCAATGCGAAACTGGGCGTACGCATTGATGATGTCAGCAAGCTAACGCTGATTTTTAACAGCGTCGACATGAAAGCCAACGATCCGGGCGGACTGAGTTATCAGGAGTGGCAGAACAACCCACGCCAGTCACCCCGTGGCGATCAGTACAACACGCGTAAAACCATTAAGCAGACCCAGGCCGGGATCCGCTACGACCGTCAGTTGAGCGAACAGGACGACCTCAGCGTGATGATGTACGCCGGTGAGCGTGAAATGACCCAGTACCAGTCCATTCCGGATACCGCGCAGACTGAAAATCCTGCGCATTCGGGTGGCGTAATTGATATGCAGCGCCACTATCAGGGTATTGATACCCGCTGGACCCACCGCGGTGAGCTTCTGGTGCCGGTAACGTTTACCACCGGCCTGAACTACGAAAATATGAGTGAAAATCGCCGCGGGTATGAAAACTTCGTGATGAACAACGGCGTGCCGGATTTTGGCGTGAAGGGTAACAAACGCCGTGACGAACGTAACCTGATGTGGAACCTTGATCCCTACCTGCAAACCCAATGGCAGCTCACGCAAAAGCTGTCCGTTGAGGCGGGCGTGCGTTACAGCTCCGTCTGGTTTGACTCCAACGATCATTACATTACCCCTCAAAACGGCGATGACAGCGGTGACGCCAGCTACCATAAATGGCTCCCGGCTGGTGCGGTGAAATACGCCGTGACCGACGCCTGGAACCTGTATGCCGCGGCGGGACGGGGATTTGAGACCCCTACCATCAACGAACTCTCATACCGTTCTGATGGCAAAGGCGGCCTCAATATCAACCTGCAACCGTCAACCAACAACACCTATGAGATTGGCAGCAAAACCCGCATCGGCAATGGCATCCTGACGGCGGCGCTGTTCCGCACGGATACCGACAACGAGATCGTAGTGGACGAAAACAAAGATGGTCGCACTACCTACAAAAATGCGGGGAAAACGCGCCGTCAGGGTGTGGAAATTGCGCTTGACCAGCAGTTTGCCGAAAACTGGAAGCTGAAAATGGCGTGGACCTATCTCGATGCGACCTACCGTACCAACGTCTGCGATAAAGCAGATTGTAGCGGCAACCGAATGCCGGGGATTGCCCGTAATATGGGGTATGCGTCGTTTGGCTGGGAGCCTGAGGAAGGCTGGTACGCGGGGGCAGATGCCCGCTACATGAGCGACGTGATGGCAAACGACACCAATACCGCCAAAGCGCCCTCTTATACCGTGGTCGGTCTGAATACCGGGTATAAACTCAATTACGGCAAATGGGGAATGGACATCTTTGGTCGCGTCGATAACCTGTTCGATAAAGAGTACGTCGGTTCAGAGATTGTAAACGCCGGCTACAATCGCTATTACGAACCCGCCCCTGGCCGTAACTATGGCGTGGGCCTGTCGGTCTCTTATCGCTTTGAGTAAAACATTTTCCGGCAGCGCACGTTGCCGGTAAAAAAATAACATCATTCCCGGTAGCCTTAAGCGCCGGGAATATACTCAGGGAAGTTTAAAACGAATAAAAAAATAAGTGCGCCAGTGCGATCCTTAACTGTAGTATTGCCGTTGCAGGAGGATATTGGCTTCATCAATGGCTCGGTCGATCGCTTCCCGACTGGCCGTCACGTCCCTTTGCTCAAGCGCAGAAAGCAGATCGGCATAATGGTAAGTCGTGGCAGGGATATCTTTCATCTCTTCGTGCAGGTAGTTGATACACGGACCAATCCGTACCCATAGCTGCTCAATCAGCGAGTTCAGGGTCGGCATTTCGGCATACTGATAGAGCGTAAACCGGAACACGCGGTTGGCATGGATCGCCTTCTGCACGTCGCCCTGATGCATGGCGGTGCTGAAGTTATCTGACAGCGCGCGTAATGCACCCAGTTTGGTCTCGGTCATATTCTGACATGCCGCCGCAACGGCCATCGGCTCAAGCTGTTTTCGGATGGCGTTAATTTCGTTATAACGCTCCAGCGTAACCTCTGGCACCAAAAACGCCTGAGCAGGCGTGGCCTGTAATGCGCCTGCCGACACCAGGCGCAGCAGGGCTTCGCGCACTGGTGTGATGCTGGTGCCTAATTTATCCGCAATCTCTTTCGTGATGAGTCGAGCCCCAGGTTTTAATGAGCCCGTAATTAACGCTCCCTTTAAACTGTTCTCAACTTGCATCGTCAGACTGATTCTTTGTGCTTTTTCCAGGTTTTCCAAATCAAGCATGTTTAATTCCCGTAGCCAAAACAAAATGCCATTTTCAGCGACTGTTTAAAAAAACATCGCCGGTTTGATATATCCTGTATCGTCATGCCTGGTATGAAGGGCGCGCGTTAAAATAAAAATTGTTCAATTACTATTACGTTTACCACTTCTGGCTCAGCTGGGCCGATGGCGCGCAATGCTTATGGATTAATTAAAGACAATATATCGTATCTTCACAAATAATTATGGCGGACTTTGCCCGCCATAACCGATGCTCTGTTTAGTCCGCCGCCACGCGGATCACGACCTTGCCGAAGTTTTTCCCTTCCAGCAGCCCAATCAGCGCCTCCGGCGCCGCGTTCAGCCCTTCGGTGACCTGCTCGCGATAGTGTATTTTGCCTTCCTTCACCCAGCGTCCCATTTCCTGCTGGAACTCGACGATACGATGACCATAGTCCTGAGCGATGATAAAGCCCTGCATGCGGATGCGTTTTTTCAGGACGGTCCCCATCAGCAGCGGCAAGCGATCCGGCCCCTCCGGCAGGTTGGTCGCGTTGTAGCCGCTGACCAGTCCGCAAACCGGCACGCGCGCGGAGGTATTCAGGAGCGGCAGCACGGCGTCAAAGACTTTACCGCCGACGTTTTCATAATACACGTCAATGCCCTGCGGGCAGGCTTTCGCCAGCTGTTCGGCAAAATCATCCGCATGGTGATCCAGACAGGCGTCGAAACCGAGCACGTCGACCGCATGACGGCATTTCTCCTCCCCGCCAGCCACGCCGATGACCCGGCACCCTTTGATTTTTCCGATCTGCCCCACCGTTGCGCCAACCGGCCCCGTGGCCGCCGCCACGACGAGGGTTTCTCCTGCCTGAGGCTGGCCGATATCGAGCAGCCCCATATACGCGGTGAAGCCCGGCATCCCGAGCACGCCGAGTGCCCATGAAGGATGCGACGGGTTTTCACCCAGCTTCACCAGCCCCTGCCCGTCGGACAGTTCATACTCCTGCCAGCCGCTGTAACCCAGCACCCATTCACCCTCTTTATAATCCGGATGGCGGGAGGTCTCGACGCGGCTTACCGTGCCGCCCACCATCACCGCACCAATCTCGACAGGAGGTGAATAGGATGGCGCATCGCTCATACGGCCCCGCATGTACGGATCAAGCGAGAGCCATACGGTGCGTAATAACACCTGTCCCTCTGCGGGCGTGGGGATCGGCTGCTCTTCCAGGCGGAAATTTTCGGCAACCGGCGCGCCGTGTGGACGGGAAGCCAGTACCCAGCGTCGGTTTTGCGTAGTTGATTGATTCATTCTTCGCTCCTTACTGCTGAAAATGTCATTCAAGTCTGGCACGTTATCCAGCGGATCGCCTTTGCATTATGAGCCGGACTGATTAAGCCGCACGACCAGATAGAGGCACGATTCATCCGTTTCGTTGATAAACCGGCAGTCGTTCGGCGGCCCGAGTTCCAGACAATCTCCGGCCTTCATTTCATGGCGGGTATCCCCCTCCAGAAAGACCAGTTCACCTGCCTGCAACCAAATCAGCTGTCGCGCCAGCGCGTAAGAGGAAGCGGGCATCGGCACATCGCTGCCTGCGGGTAGCTCCACCTGGACGAGGTCGATAGGCATATCGGTGCGCGGCGACACATGGCGACGCAAATAGTGGGTTTGCGGATCGCGCCAGACGGGCTGGTTCGCCAGACGTAACAGTTTGCCCTCCTGCATTTCCGCGCGCGCAATGAGCGTAGACATGCTAATACCGAAGGCACCGGATAACCGCGCAAGCAGCGTCGCCGTTGGGCTACTGTCACCCCGTTCAATCTTATGGATCATGGCGCGTGAGATACCTGCCCGTTCGGCCAGTTCGCTTAATGACCAGCCACGCGACTCGCGTTCAAGGCGTATGCGGGCGCTAATGCGTTGATTCATATTGTCTGTCATTGTATTCATGACGTCATACTATAGTGTACGGATGGTTTTTCGGGGCAGTTTTGTGACAAAAAAACAGGGATTTTGTCGTAGCGATGGAATACATGAACTGTGTAATATTGTGAGAAAATCATACTACTATAGTGAACAACACAGCCAGAGGTTAACCATGATTGTTCGTCATGCCTGCAAAGAAGATTGTGCCGCTATCGGTGAAATTTATAACCATGCGGTGCTGCACACCGCCGCAATCTGGAACGATACAACTGTCGATACCGATAACCGTATTGCATGGTTTGAGGCGCGCACGCTGTTGGGTTATCCGGTGCTGGTCAGTGAAGAAGAAGGTGTAGTGACGGGATACGCCTCATTTGGCGACTGGCGAGCATTCGACGGTTTTCGCCATACGGTGGAGCACTCGGTTTACGTTCATCCCGATCATCAGGGCAAAGGCATTGGTCGACTGCTAATGACGGAATTAATTAAGGAAGCCCGCCAGATTGGTAAACATGTGATGGTTGCCGGTATTGAGGCGCAGAACCAGGCGTCGATTCATCTGCATGAAACCCTGGGCTTTATTACCACCGGAAATATGCCGCAGGTAGGAACCAAATTCGGTCGCTGGCTGGATTTAACCTTTATGCAACTCCAGCTCGATGAGCGCAGCGATCCGGATGCTCTGCCATGAATCAATCGTTGACGTTAGCATTTCTGGTGGCCGCCGGGATTGGGCTGGTGGTACAAAACACCCTTATGGTGCGCATTACGCAATCCTCTTCCACCATTCTTATCGCCATGCTGCTGAACTCGCTGGTGGGGATTGTGTTGTTTGTCAGCATGTTGCTGGTGAAAAATGGCATGGCGGGGTTTAACGAACTGGCGTCAACGGTGCGCTGGTGGACGCTGATCCCCGGCCTGCTGGGGTCATTTTTTGTCTTTGCCAGTATTAGCGGATATCAGAATGTGGGCGCGGCAACGACCATTGCCGTACTGGTGGCAAGCCAGCTGATTGGCGGTCTGGTGATGGACATCCTCAAGAGCAACGGCGTTCCCCTGCGCGCGCTGGTTGGCCCGGTCTGCGGCGCAGTGATGCTGGTGGTTGGCGCCTGGCTGGTGGCACGGCGCCAGTTTTAACCCTTACAGGATAGTCCCACCCTGCGTGAGGTGGGCATGGCGTGCCTCCGCCTCTTCTTTATGTTGCTTGCCATGATGCGCAATCGCGGTACGCAGGCGCTGCTGCTGGGTATAACGATCTTCACGGCTGAGCTCTGCATCGTCGCTTAATTCGATCAGCAGTTCGTTCATGTGGGTAATCACGCTCTCTTCGATGGTGGCATCGACGCGGGCGATAACTTTGTTTAAATGTGACATTGTCACTCCTTATCACGTGCCGGGTGCTAACTGTAGGCCGGGTAAGGCATAGCCGCCCCCCGGCAAGAATACGATCAGTTCAGCTTCGCTTTCGAGAAGTCACTGCCCATCAGACTCACGCTGTACCCGGTCACGTTGCTGCGGGTCGCGTAGAACGTTTTGCCGTTAGCTAACGCAATCCACGGTGCCTGCTGATAGAAAATCTCCTGTGCCTGTCCATACAGCTTCGCACGTTCGTCCGGGTTGCTGGTCAGTTTGGCCTTTTGCACCAGCTCATCATACCCCTTATCACACCAGCGCGCGGCGTTAGATCCGGTTTTGATGCTGTTACAACCCAGCAGCACATCGGCGAAGTTGTCCGGATCGCCATTATCAGACATCCAGCCGAACAGCGCGGAATCATGCTCGCCTTTACGCATGCCGGAGAGGTACTCACCCCACTCGTAAGAGACGATTTTCGCCTTCACACCCACTTTCGCCCAGTCAGCCTGGATCATCTCCGCAATGCGTCGTGAGTTCGGGTTGTACGGACGCTGAACCGGCATGGACCAGAGGGTCACTTCCGCGCCCTTTTCCAGACCCGCCTGCTTCAGCAGCGCTTTCGCTTTTTCCGGATCGTAGCCGTAATCCTTCAGGTCTTTATTAAAGCCGAGCATGTTCGGCGGGATCGGCGATTTAGCGACCGTACCAGACCCCATAAAGACCGCGTTCACAATGGCCTTTTTGTCCGTCGCGTAATTCAGAGCCTGGCGCACCAGCACGTTATCAAACGGTTTTTTCTCCGTGTTGAACGCCAGGTACCCCACGTTCAGCGCATCCACCGAGTGCAGGGTCAGGTCTTTGTTTTTCTTGATCGCTTCAAACTGCACCGGCGACGGCGCAGGAATGATCTGACACTCGTTCGTTTGCAGCTTCGCCAGACGCGTCTCAACGTTTGGCGTGATGGAGAAGATCAGGTGTTTGGTCGGCACCTCACCGTCCCAGTAGTTCGGATTGGCGACGTAGCGGATCAGCGAATCCACCTTGTACTGCTGAAGCACATACGGGCCGGTGCCGATTGGCCAGGTGTCCACATTTTCAGGTGTCCCCTTTTTCAGCATCGCGTCCGCGTACTCGGCAGAGAGGATCGAGGCGAAGTCCATTCCCCAGTCGGCCAGGAACGCCGCGTTGGGTTCGCTCAGCGTGAACTGGACGTGATAATCGTCGATCTTTTTCACATCCTGAATGAGCTTGTCGAGGCCCACGTCATTAAAGTATTCGTAATTACCCTGGGAAACATTGTGATAGGGATGCTTAGGGTCTTTCTGACGCATAACGGAGAAAATAACGTCATCAGCGTTAAAATCACGGGTAGGTTTGAAGTATTTATTGCTGTTGAATTTTACCCCTTTACGCAGGGTAAACGTGTATGTTTTGCCGTCTGGCGAAATGGTCCACGACTCGGCCAGAGAAGGCACCGGCGTGTTTTTTACCGGGTCGAAGTTAATCAGACGGTTATACAGCGTTTGCGAGCTGGCGACAAACGAAGGTCCAGAGCTGGCGATCTGCGGGTTAAACGACTCCGGCGACGCCTCGGAGCAGTAGATAATGGTGTCTTTATTTGCCGCCCATGCGGCGCTTGCCGGTAGCAGCGCGCTCAGCGCGAGGGCGAGCACGGTTTTCCCTGTAGACATGGTTATTACCCTTTCGGTTTTATTATAGTGAACAGTAATAACAGCACAGACGTATTGGCCTGACAAATAACGAATCACTATCAGGTTATTCTAAAGCCGTACATTTCGCTGGTTTTAGCATCACCCCGCAGAAACCGATTTGCCTTAAGGTTCATTATTCGTCAAGCACAACCATCACGATCAATGCCGCAAGAAATCGTCCCTTTTATCGTCTCCTCCGCCGTTTGCTTGCTTAGCTGTTTCGTTAAAGTAATGGCGTGAAGAAGTCTACAGGACCAAATCGTGGCAAAAACACTTTTACGCAGCGGTAATCTGGATGATTTTCAGGCCGTTGGTGGCGGCGGACAGGCCGTTTTTGAATCAGCGCTGCAAATCCGCGAAGCGCTTCGGTTGCGCAAACAACAGGCTATCGTCGATTGTCTGGCCATCCCCCAGGTCTACGACGGCGGCGATCGCGTTGACTGGTACTCCCCGGTTGAGGGAACCGTCTCCAGCTGGAAGGCGGCGGATGAAGATGATCGTTATCGCGCCCTACGCTATCTGGAAAACACGCTCGCCAGCGTGGAGTCTCTGAGTAAAAAATGCCTTCAGTCACCGAAAACGGCGCAGCAACTGTTTGGCTCTCTGCTCTCAAAAGCCTTTCAGTTTCCCGGTGAAAACTTTGTTTTCCTGGTGGATGGCAAACCGGTGATCTGCTTCTGGGGTTTCGTCAATCTTAACGAGAACGCGCGCGACGACGTGCTGGACTGCCTGCGCGAATCGTTGGTCCCTGAACCTGAGCCAGTGGTGATTAACGAGCCTGAACCTGAACAGGAGCAAGAACCGGCCCCGGTAGTGACCTTTGAGCAGGCCGACGCGCCGCTTATCACGCCTGTGGCTACCGTCCGTATCACCGAAGATGAACTGTATACGCCAGAGCCGGTGCGCATGAACGCCGCGCCGCCAGAGCCCGCACCGGCGGCCATGCAGAAAAAACGTCGCTCCCCCCTGTGGTTGCTGCCGGTTGCCGCCGTCATTATTGCGGCCATTGCCACCCCGCTGCTTTGGCCAAAACAGGCCCTGACCGCAGCGCCTGTTGCCACACCAGCGCCAGTGCCTGTTGCCATTGCTCCGGCCCCCGTAAAGACGGTCGAGCCGCTTGAGCTGAAACTCCCGCTGCACCAGGCCGAAGTGGTAGAGCCGAAGGTGAAAACGCCTGCACCGGCAGCCGAACCAGTGGTCATTACCGCGATACCGAAAGATGCGATGGTGATGGAGGCAAACCAGGTCAAAGCGGGGTTAACGCGCTTCCTGAATGGCACCTGGCGCGCGTTTCTCGATGTGCAGGATCCGCTCACCGGCAAACCGCCGTCGCTGCGCTACCAGATCCAGAACAATAAAGGTTTCGCCCGGGTTGTGCATGGCGACAACATTGTCTGCCGGGTAGACGTCTTTTCCGGATTACACAGCAACGGCGAGCTGTTGATCAAAACGCGCGGAAACGCTCGTTGCACCGACGGTTCACGCTATCCGATGCCGGAAGTGACCTGTAAGGCAGGTGCCAGCGACGTGGCGGAATGCACCGCACGTTACGATGCCAACACCATCGTTCCTCTGACGTTCAAGAAAGCAGGTGTCTGATCCTATGCTGGTTAATCTTTGCGACTATAAACAGAGCGTGACGCTGATTGCTAACAGCGGCGTGCAGTTTCTCGATTTTGGCTTGACTCCGCAGGACACTGCCAGCAACGGGCGTTTCGTGCGTAAAACGGCAAATGGCCCGCTGTTGCGCCTGGATTTTGATCTGGTTAACGGCCGGTACACGCTGCCTGCCACCGATGGCGGGCAGCCGGAAGTGGTCAAGCCTGAAAGCACCATTCCACTGCATAACTCCCTGAACGTGCTGGACGGCGTCTGGCTGCCGCTCCCTTTCCTGCGCTTTAACCCGCCGCGGACGTTTGTTGATGGCCCGGATAACTGGGCGCGCGTCCAGGTACGAAAGCTTTCCACGCCCGACGCGGCTGGCAATACGCACCGGGTCACCGTCGCGCTCGACAGCCAGATTGCAGAGCATGCGACGTCTGCGCTGTCGCCGGTTGAAAACGATATCCTTAACGGCACGCGTTTCGCGCTCGCCTGGCGCGACAGTGAGGTTGAGAGTTTCCTTGACCAGACCTGGATTGACGGCTGGCTGCGCGAAGCCTTTACGCAGTTTGCCGACGGGGTTGAAAAACGCTCCGAGCGGGAGCTGCATCAGGCCATGCGCAGCTTTGAATATCAGGCACACTGGCTCAACCTGCTCTCCATGCTCGGGGAACAACTCACCGTGCCGGAAGTGAAGTTTGTCACCCATACCCTGAGCACCCCTGCTATTCCTGTCGATCTGATCCTTGACGTAGGCAACACCCACACCTGCGGCGTGATTATTGAAGATCATGGTGATGCCAACGACGGCCTGCGCCAGACGGCTGAACTTCAGGTACGATCTCTGAGTGAGCCACAGTTCCTGAATGAGCCGCTGTTTACCAGCCGTCTTGAATTTTCCGAAGCGCGTTTTGGCAAGCAGCACTTCTCGGTGGAAAGCGGCCGGGAGGATGCATTCGTCTGGCCGTCCATTGTCCGCGTGGGTGATGAAGCGCGTAAGCTGGCAATGCAGCGTCTGGGCACGGAAGGCAACAGTGGAATTTCCAGCCCGCGTCGCTATCTGTGGGACGAGACGCCGGTAGTGCAGGACTGGCGCTTTAGCCAGATGAACAGCAAAACCCAGCGCGAACCGCTGGCAACTGCGTTTCCGCTGATGAACCTGATGAACGACGACGGGGAACCACTCTTTACGCTGCCGCAGGATGAGCGTCTGCCGGTGTTCTCTCCGCAGTACAGCCGCAGCACCCTGATGACGCACATGCTCTGCGAGCTGCTGGCTCAGGCGCTTGGCCAGATTAACAGCGTGGCCACCCGCTTGCGGCTCGGCTTCCCGGCCTCTCCCCGCCAGCTGCGGACGCTGATCCTCACCCTGCCTTCGGCAATGCCGAAACAGGAGCGCGAGATTTTCCGTCGCCGCATGTTCGAAGCCATCGCCATCGTCTGGAAAGCGATGGGCTGGCACCCGCAGGATGAAGATTTTGCCAGCCGCAAGCAGCAGGAAAAAAGCGTGGTGCCGGTCCCTGAGATCCAGATGGAGTGGGACGAGGCCAGCTGCGGCCAGCTGGTGTGGCTGTATAACGAAGCCATTTCCCATTTCGGTGGCCAGACCGAGGCCTTTTTCGCCTCCCTCGCCCGTCCGGATCGCGCGCCTGAGCCTGGCGTCCTGCCGGGGCGTGCGCTGCGCGTGGCCTCGATTGATATCGGCGGCGGCACGACGGATATGGCCATCACGCACTATCAGTTAGATGATGGTTCCGGAAATAACGTCAAAATCACCCCGCAGCTGCTGTTCCGCGAAGGGTTCAAGGTCGCTGGCGATGATACGCTGCTGGACGTGATCCAGCGCTACGTTCTGCCCGCGCTGCAAACCCAGCTTCAGAAATCCGGCATAGCCGATGCCTCCCAACTGATGGCATCCCTGTTCGGTGATTCCGGGCGGATCGATACCCAGGCGGTCCTGCGCCAGCAGACGGCGCTTCAGCTTTTTATGCCGATAGGTCACGCGATCCTGGCGGCGTGGGAATCGAGCGATGTTGACGATCCGCTGGCCGGGCTGCATGCCACCTTTGGCGACCTGCTTACGCAAAAACCGACGCGCAACGTGATGAATTATCTCCAGCAGGCGATTGACCATGCGTTGCCTGCCGGCTCAGAACACTTTGATCTGTTCAGCGTACCGCTGCACGTCAGCTTTCGGGAGATGCGGGACGCCATGCTGGCGGGTCAGTTCACGCTTGCCGCCCCGCTTCATGCGGTATGTGAGGCGATCTCTCACTACAGCTGCGATATCCTGCTGATCACGGGACGGCCGGGCTGCCTGCCGGGCGTTCAGGCCCTGATTCGCCACCTGCAACCGGTGCCCGTCAACCGCATCGTCTGGCTGGATAAATATCAGGTTCATGAATGGTATCCGTTCAGCCAGCAGGGACGGATCGGCAACCCGAAATCCACCGCTGCGGTAGGAGCGATGCTCTGTAGCCTGGCGCTGGATCTTCGTCTGCCGCGTTTTAACTTTAAAGCAGCGGATATCGGCGCGTACTCTACGGTGCGCTATCTGGGCGTGCTGGATAACACGATCAATACCCTGCGGGACGAGAACGTCTGGTATCACGATATCGACCTCGATAAACCCGGCGCGAAACTGGACGCCCGTCTGCACTTCCCGCTGCGCGGCAACGTTACGCTCGGCTTCCGGCAGCTGGCCAATGCCCGCTGGCCCGCGACACCGCTCTATACCCTGAGCATCAACTCTGCCGAGCTGGCGAAAGCCATTGCGGGCGACGGCGTACTGAACGTGCGCCTGAAGCTGCGTGGCGGCACTAAGCAGGAAGGTCCGGAATCTTTCGAGCTGAGTGATGCCTGGCTACAGGACGGCACGCCAGTGCCGCCGGATGCCCTGACCTTTAAACTGAATACTCTGGCCGATCGCCGACACAGCGGCAGCCACTACTGGATCGACAGCGGGAGCGTATACCTCAAATGACTGCGACGACTGCCACCACTCAGGCCTTAATCGGGTGGATCAACGAGACGCGACAGCACGCCCCGATGCTGGATAACGAAGCCGACGCCCTGCTTGCCCGCCTTAACGCACTAAGCGCGCGTGAAGAGGCGCTCGATCGCGCCCTTGTCAGCCAGGGCAGTATCGGCCTATATGGCCACTCGCAGGCCGCGAAAGCGCACCTGCTGGCTGCCCTGTGCGGCAGCGGGGACGAACGGCTGAACGTAACGCCGGGTCAACGCACTTTTGATTACTTCTCGCATATTAACCCCGGGCATGCACCGACCAACATGGCCGTGCGTTTCAGCAGAGCGTCCCGCGAGGTCGCAGACGACGCGTTTCCCCTGCGCCTGCGCCTGGTAACGGAGGCCGAGCTGGTGCAGCTGTTTATCGCGCGCACCACGCTGGATCCGCAGATCCGCGCGGTGGATAAATCGGTGATTGAAGCCCGGCTTGAGAAGTGGCGGGTGCTGCGTCAACCGCAGAGCGTGCCGGGAATGACGGCGCGGGAAGTCGCGACCATTGCCCGGTTCTGGCAAAGCGTAGTACCCGGCGCTAAGCAGCATATTGATGATGCCCTGTGGCACCAGTTTGCTCTGCTGGTTCCGTCGCTTGATCTCAGCACCCGCGCCAGCGTCTGGTCTCTGCTGTGGGGTGAGCAGCAGGAGTTAACCCAGCAGTGGCTTAAATTCGCCCAGGTGCTGCATCAAACCAGCCATGCCAGCGCACTTGCGGCGCCGTTGAGTCTGCTGGTGGACAGCTTTGGTCTACCCTGCGAAGGCTTTCTTACTCACGGGGCGTTTACCGTGCCGGAAGCACAGGAAACACTGCTTCATCCGGTAAAAAACGGCGAGCTGCTTAACGCCATTAGCCTGCCAGTTGATGTACTGGCATCTCTGACCCGCGAAGTTGTGCTGCCCGTTGAGAACTGCGTGCTGGATACCGTTGACGTCATTGATATTCCGGCCATTTCTGAGGAAAACACGCCGCTGATGATGCAGGCAAAATGCCTGTGGTTGCTGGAGCATTATCGTCAGCACATTCAGCCGGATGTCCTGGTTATCTGCAATGCAACGGCGCACCACCAGCAGACCGCGAAAACGGCAAGGCTCCTGCAAAACTGGGTCAAAGAGACGCAGCCGGTTGAAGAATCCGCGTTGCCGGGGCTGGTCTGGGCCATTACCCCTCATGATGCGCGGTTTACCACAAAGCAGAATCTGGACGAAGCGGTGCAGCAATTGCTGGGCCAGCCGGGTCTGCGCTGGGGCACGCTTCAGGCGCTCGATAGCCACAGCATGCAGCGAGTGATTGAGTGGCTGTCGCAGGCTACCCTGCCGGCACAGCGCCAGAAGCGTCTCCGCGCGCTGAAAAGGCTGTTACTAGAGTCGCTGTCAACGCTGATGCGCCCATATGTCGCGCCTCTCACTCAGGAGCCAGGCGCAGGGCGGGCAATGGCCGAAAAAATGGTCCGAACGCTGCAAGGCAGTGCCGCTCGTCATGGTGAACTGCTTGAGGGGCTTCTGCCGCCGTTAAACGCGTTTGAGACGCTGCTGACCGTCCACCAGCCTCGTGAGGAACAGGTCAACGGCCTGTTTAACGATGTTATCGATCTGTTTGCGGAAGAGACGCAGGAAAATCCAGGCGCGTTGCAGACCAAAGACAAAGCGCGGCTGGCCCATAACGTGTGGGTTAACCATCTTCGTCAGTGGAGTCGCAACGACGCGGCGGCTGCCCGTCTGGGCCTGGACGCAGAGGTATTACAGCAGATTGCGGATGTGCTGATCGTTACCAGCTATCGGCTGGATCTGCCGCTGCAACTGCAACGCATTGCAGAAAAAGATAAAAGCAGCGCCGCGCAGCTGCATGCCGCGACAGGCAATTTCATTAGCTGGCTTGGCTATGAACTGACACCCGTCTCTGAACGGCCTGCAAGCCGGATCCGCAAAGGTGAGCCAATTTTTGTGACGCCCGTTGTGAGCAGCGCCTCACCCCGTCTTACCCGACTTGGCGAGCAGCCTGTCCATGCGGCGACAGCCTATGTTTATGACTGGTTGGTTGCGCTCTACACCCGCGCGATTGAGAACGTGGATTATCAGTGTCCGTATGACGTTCAGCCTGCGGCACGGAAAGCCTTGTCTGCCTTGCTGTCTTAATCATTCCAGCCCGCAACAATGCGGGCTGCCCATTCATGAGCCGTTTATGAAGCCAGACAAAGCCTGAGCCAACGCTGACGGGTTTTCCCAGGACATTGAATGGCCCGCATCAGGGATAATTTTTACAGCAACGCCGTTTTGTTGCAGACGATTAAAATCGTCATCAGGTAGGGATCGCTCACCAAAAACTAACATTACCGGGCAGCGCAATGACAAGAACAGGTGTTCCCAGTCAGGTTTAACGCCCTCGACCAGGCTTGTTGCGCCGCGCCAGACGGCCCAGGGGGCATTACTTTGAAGGCTTCCAGTCCACGGCGACGTTTCCGCCCGCAGCATGTCATCATAGCCCTGAGCCAGAAAATATTGTTCCGTTTGGGCCGCAATTGCCCGGCTGAACATCCCGCCACCCGCATGAAAATTGGGTTCAGACACTATCAGGCCCTTAACGCGCGACGTTAACAGCGTTGCCGTTTAGATCGCGATACTCCCCCCCATGCTATGACCATAGAGCCATAGACTATCCAGGCCGAGATGGTTTAACAGTTCAACCACCACCTGCGCCTGTTCGCTCGTGCGATAACGGTAGATGTCAGGTTTGTCACTGTAACCGCTACCGGGAAGATCGATCAGAATGGCTCTGCGCCCCCCGAAACGGGTATCACAGACAATACGAGGATATTCATACGACGATGCACAGCCCAACCCGTGGATAAACACAACCGGGTCACCGAAACCGGGAAGATCCTGCCAGCGCACAGTGCAGCCTGCTTGCTGCGAATAGAAACTGTTCATAAGCACTCCATGTATGACAAACTGTATATTTATACAGCCTCAATGTATGGAATGCTATGTCTGGATGCCGATTCTGGAAGCGTGCTTCAGAAAAGAGAGATCAACAGGGCAACAGGAAAGCTCATCGGCCAGGTGGAACCCACCAGGAATGCGCTCAACAGGCGAATACGTTTACGATCTTTAGACAGGAACCAGGTGATTAATGCGCAGATGGAGGCCATGATTGCGTAGAACACCAACATCTTTTGATACAACGTCATTCTGTTTACCTGAGCCGAAAAATAACCGCACGCAATATGCGTCATATGTTGACACAGATCAAGTTTTTTCGTTACATCATAACCACTTAAATACTATGGATAATAACAACTGAGTACCTTGTGTAACAACGCCGGGTAAAGCAAAACGGTTATTATTGATAACATGCAAACTAAATGCACTTTTTGATAAATCCATCCCCGCAGAAAGCAGTCTAATAACAGCAGGCTTTTAAGGGAGGAAACATGCTACGCATTCCGCAGAGTTGCATTCACACCCGTTCCACGCCTTTCTGGAACAAAGAAACGGCCCCAGCTGGCATTTTTAAACGTCACCTTGATACGGGCACGCGTCCGGGCGTTTACCCTCGCCTTTCGGTGATGCGTGGCGCAGTGCGTTATCTGGGCTATGCTGATGAATTTACACCTGAGCCTGACAGCGAGCTCGTCATTGAAGCGGGTCGTTTCGGCGTTTTCCCGCCAGAGAGATGGCACCACATTGAGGTGATGACCGACGACACCCTGTTCAATATTGAATTCTTTGTTGAACCTGAGGTGCTTAAGTCCCTTTAAGCACCCGCCAACATGAAGGAAACTATGATGTTACGTATTCCTGAAAACTTTGTTCATACCCGCTCGACGCCGTTCTGGAATAAAGAGACCGCCCCAAAAGCGCTTTTTACCCATCACAACACCAAAGCCGGCGTGTACGGTCGGTTGTCCGTCATGCAGGGTGCGGTGCGTTACTTTGGCTTTGCCGATGGCGACGCCACCGAGCCCGATCTGGAAGTGGTCATTGAGGCCGGTTCTTTTGGCATCTCCCCACCGCAAAAATGGCACCGCATTGAGCTTCTGACCGACGACACCTATTTTAATATCGACTTTTTCGCGGATCCTGCCGTCACGCTCAGCGGTGCGGGCATCGGTAAAGTGGTCAACACGCATAAGGAGTAAATAATGGGTAAGGCTACCTATACTGTGACCGTCACCAACAACAGCAACGGCGTGTCAGTGGATTATGAAACAGAAGCGCCAATGGAGCTGTTGATCCCGGACGTCGCGGCAGATGTCGTGAAGGATCTGGTGAACACCGTTCGCGCCTACGATACGGAAAATGAACACGAGGTATGTGGCTGGTAAGCTGAATCGCCCGGCACTGCGCCGGGCATGAGGGTTTAGTGTTTAAACATGACATGTCGGACTACCGTGTAATCCTCAAGTCCGTAGACCGACATATCTTTTCCGTAACCGGATAACTTCATCCCGCCGTGCGGCATTTCGCTCACCAGCATAAAATGGGTATTGACCCAGGTGCAGCCATACTGCAACCGTGCGCTGAGGCGATGGGCGCGTCCGACGTCTTTTGTCCAGACGGACGAGGCCAGGCCGTATTGCGAATCGTTAGCCCAGTTCAGCACCTGCGCTTCATCCTCAAATTCTGTCACGCTGACCACCGGGCCAAACACTTCTCGCTGGACGATCGCATCTTCCTGCTTCGCCCCGGCCAGCAGCGTTGGCTGGAAGTAATATCCTGCCCCCTCTTTTTTACTGCCACCGGTGACGACGCGGATATGTCCAAGGGTTTTGGCCTCGTCCACGGCAGCACAAACGCGGGAAAGATGCGCTGCGGAGCTGAGCGGGCCCAGCTCGGTTGAAGCATCGTCCGGCGCGCCCATTTTCAGGCTGGCAACGGCTGCGCCCAGCTTTTCGACCAGCGCGGGGTAAATCCCCTTCTGGGCATAGATACGACAGGCTGCGGTACAATCCTGACCAGCATTGTAGAAACCAAACGTACGCACGCCTTCAACCACGGCATCCAAATCTGCATCGTCAAAGACAATGACCGGCGCTTTTCCGCCCAATTCCATATGGGTACGTTTAACTGAAGATGCGGTATGCCCGATAATATGTTCTCCTGTAGCAATAGAGCCGGTGAGAGAAACCATACGGACTTTTTCGTGACCGGTCAGCGGATCTCCTACGGTTTTGCCGCGACCAAACAGCACGTTCAACACGCCTGGCGGGAAGATATCTTTCGCCAGTTCCGCCAGCTTCAGCGCCGTCAACGGGGTGATTTCAGACGGCTTGATGACGACACAATTTCCCGCCGCCAGCGCGGGCGCCAGCTTCCACGCCGCCATCATCAGAGGATAGTTCCAGGGCGCAATAGAGGCGACAACGCCAACCGGGTCGCGGCGGATCATCGAAGTATGTCCTTCGAGGTATTCTCCGGCAGCCAGCCCGTTCAGGCAGCGGGCGGCCCCGGCAAAGAAGCGAAACACATCGACCACGGCCGGGATCTCGTCCCCCTGGACACAGTGCAGCGGTTTCCCGCAGTTAAGGGATTCCAGATTTGCGAACGCGTCAGCGTTGGCTTCTATCACATCAGCCAGTTTCAACAGACATTCGGCGCGCGTTTTCGGCGTCGTTTGTCCCCACTCTGTGAACGCGCGATCGGCAGCCTGGACGGCAGCGTCCACCTGTGCTTCCGACGCTTCAGCAATCTCCAGCAGCACTTCACCCGTGGCAGGATTATAAACCGCCTGCTTCTCACCTTCGCCGGCCACCAGTTCACCATTAATCAGCAATTGATTTTGCATAGCATCGTCCTGTTGAAATCGACATTGTTTTCGCTGTCAGCACACGTTCTGGCGGACATGTACGTGACAACGTCACGTCACCAATCCGCACTCCCTTACTAAAGGTAGACCGCGCGTCATGTCGCTTCAGGAATTTTCATCAAGGTGTGACTGGGTGCAGCATCATTTCGCGGATTACCCCCGCCAGCTGGACGACCGCCTGCTCCTCCCGCTCGCCCCATCCCCATGAGGTATTGAAACGGAAAAACGGTGTCCAGATATTGGAGGTGGAAAACATCTTGCCGGGCGCAATGCTGATTTGATGGGTTAACGCCTTCTCACTCAACCGCCCCGCATCCAGCTGTTCAGGCAGTTCCAGCCATAAAAAGTAGCCGCTGTCGTTATGATGGATTTTGACGCCGGCAGGCATATGGCGCAAAAGCGATTGCCAGGCCTGCTGTTTGCGTTCAGCAAGCGTGCGTCGCAGGCGGCGAAGGTGGGCGTCATAACGTTTGGTCGCCAGGTAATCCACCAGCGCCAGCTGCATGGGAGAACTGGTGGATAACGTACTCATCAGCTGCAACTGCTGAATACGGCGCGCATGTTTTCCCGCCGCCACCCAGCCAATACGAAAACCAGCCACCAGACACTTGGAGAATGAGGAGCAGTGCAACGTCATATCCTGCTTATCCCAGGCCTTTGCCGGAAGCGGCTTTTCGCGGCCAAAGTAGAGTTCGCTGTAAACATCGTCTTCAATCAGCGTGACGTTATGCCGGGTGAGTAAGGCCACCAGCTGAGCTTTCTTCTCTGCACTCAGCGTGAAGCCGAGCGGGTTCTGACTGTTGGTCATCAGCCAGCAGGCTTTCACCGGATAATCTTTTAACGCCTGCTCAAGGGCACTGAGATCGATGCCCTCACGCACGTCAGTGGCAACCGACAGCGCTTTCAGTTTCAGACGTTCAAGCGCCTGGAGTGCGCCATAAAAACAGGGATTTTCAACGATAACCCAGTCCCCTGGTTCAGTCACAGCCTGCAAACTGAGGTTGAGCGCCTCAAGCGCGCCCGCGGTGATCACAATTTCATCCGGGGAGATATTCATTCCCTGCTGAGCGTAGCGACGGGCAATGGCATGACGTAAGTCGACGTTACCCGGCGGCAGGTTTTCGATCACGCTCATGGCGGTAGCCGTTTTGCTGACGTTAGCCAGCGATCGGTTGAGTTGCTGAAGCGGGAAAAGGCGCGGATCGGGAAACGCCGAGGCAAAAGGGACAACGGAGGGGTCGCGGCTGGCCTGTAGCACGTCGAAGATATAGGTGTTGATGTCGACCACTTCATCGCGCATCACCTGCGCGGGCGGTGCAGACTGGTGTGTGGTCGGGCGCGCGGCAACGTAATAGCCTGACTGCGGTCTGGCAACAATGCGCCCCTGACTTTCCAGCATCTGATACGCGTGGCCCACGGTCATAAAACTCATGCCGCTGCTTGCCACCTGCTCTCGCAGAGAAGGTAACTTATCGCCCGGCAACCATACGCCAAGCTCAATCTGCGAGATAATTTGTTGCGCCAGACGCTGGTATTTTTTCATCAGATTCTCCTTATTGCTGACAGTGTATATCAGCAGGAGAAAAAGAGAAGATTTTGCTAACTGTTATGGGAAACGCGGCAGATTACTTGCGGTACTCAGTAATGTGATTCTGAGCCGAACGCGCTGCGGCCAGGTGGTCGAGCGTGATCATTGGCGATTTGCAGAAAATGCATTTCGCGCCGAACGGATTTTTGTCAGACACATCAAAAGCTGAGGTGCGGTACTGCGAGCCATGACAGCATGGGCAGCGGAAATGGATATAAGAAGTCATAGGATTCTCCTGTAAACGTAAAAACGTAAATTACTCATGAGCCGATCAGGCAAAAAATGGTTCGATACAAAACTAATCGGAATGTAGATAAAGACCCAAGAGAGGCTGCGGAGAGGCACAACGTGATGAGAACTGCTTTATAAAACTACGTCAGATATTTATTTGGATTCAAAACCAGAAATCCATTAACGCATGTTGCTGGCGACAAAGCAAGCTGTTTAATGCGTAATAATCATAAAAAGAAATTTTTTATTCTTACTTGTTAGCTATATCAGCCAGGTTAAGTTCACCTTTTCACACAACTGTTATAGATAAATTATCAATTTCTGCTTCTGATATCTCATTCCCCCCCTCTTTATCATAACAGTACACCGTTTAACATTGAGGCAATGCATGTTTGGTCCAGATGCGTTTCATCTTGCGCGAATACAGTTCGCCTTTACCGTATCCTTTCATATTATTTTTCCGGCGATAACCATTGGCCTGGCGAGCTATCTCGCCGTGCTGGAAGGGCTGTGGCTGAGAACAAAAAATCCCGTCTGGCGATCGCTGTACCATTTCTGGTCAAAGATCTTCGCCGTCAACTTTGGGATGGGCGTGGTCTCCGGCCTGGTGATGGCTTATCAGTTTGGCACCAACTGGAGCGGGTTTTCGCAGTTCGCGGGCAGTATTACCGGCCCCCTGCTGACCTATGAAGTGCTTACCGCGTTCTTCCTTGAGGCGGGGTTCCTCGGGGTGATGTTGTTTGGCTGGAATAAGGTCGGGCCGGGGCTGCACTTCTTTTCGACCTGCATGGTCGCCCTCGGGACCCTCATGTCTACGTTCTGGATCCTCTCGTCAAACAGCTGGATGCAGACACCGCAAGGGTATGAAATCATCAACGGTCAGGTCGTTCCGGTGGACTGGTTTGCCGTGGTGTTTAACCCCTCCTTCCCTTACCGCCTGCTGCACATGTCGATAGCGGCATTTCTCAGCAGCGCACTGTTTGTTGGTGCCTCCGCGGCCTGGCATTTGCTGCGCGGAAACAATACCCCCGCTATTCGCACTATGTTCTCCATGGCGTTGTGGATGACGTTAATCGTGGCCCCAGTCCAGGCGCTGGTGGGGGATATGCACGGGCTTAATACCTTAAAACACCAGCCAGCGAAAATAGCCGCCATCGAAGGTCACTGGGAGAATCCGCCGGGTGAGCCTACTCCACTGCTGCTGTTTGGCTGGCCGGATATGGAGCAGGAACGGACCCGTTTTGGCCTGGAAATTCCCGCTCTCGGCAGCCTGATCCTGACCCACAGTCTCGATAAACAGGTTCCGGCATTGAAGGAGTTCCCAAAAGAAGATCGCCCGAACGCCACCATTGTCTTCTGGTCTTTCCGCATCATGGCCGGCCTGGGGATGTTGATGCTGCTCCTGGGCGTGACGGCAATCTGGCTGCGTTACAAACAGCGCCTTTATACATCACGTTCCTTCCTGTGGTTTGCCCTGCTGATGGGACCGTCCGGGCTGATCGCGATCCTCGCCGGATGGGTAACAACGGAGGTCGGCCGCCAGCCGTGGGTCGTCTATGGACTACAGCGTACGAAGGATGCGGTTTCCGCGCATGGCGATCTGCACATGAGCATCAGTTTGCTGGCCTTCTTCGTGGTTTATACCGCGGTATTCGGCGTGGGTTACAGCTATATGGTGCGTCTGATTAAAAAAGGGCCGCAGCCCCATGAATTCTTCGCGACTGAATCCGATGGCCGCCCTGCTCGTCCGCTTTCTGCCGTCACCACTGAATTTAAGGAGTAACCGTAATGGGTATCGATCTTTCCATTATCTGGTTCGTGATTATCGTTTTCGCCACGTTGATGTATATCGTGATGGACGGTTTTGATCTGGGGATAGGCATCCTGTTTCCGGCAACGCCGAATGCGGACGACCGCGACGTGATGGTCAACAGCGTGGCTCCCGTCTGGGATGGCAACGAAACCTGGCTGGTGCTTGGCGGTGCGGCCCTGTTTGGCGCCTTTCCTCTCGCCTATGCGGTTATCATCGACGCGCTAACCATTCCACTGACAATAATGCTGATCGGGCTTATATTTCGTGGGGTCGCCTTCGAATTTCGCTTCAAGGCCACACCGGCGCACCGCCCGTTCTGGGATAAGGCCTTTATTGGCGGGTCAATTGTGGCGACCTTCAGCCAGGGCATCACCGTCGGTGCGGTCATCCAGGGGTTCAGCGTCACCGGTCGAGCTTACAGCGGTGGTCCGTTTGACTGGTTTACCGCGTTCAATTTTTTCTGCGGTGCGGGTCTTGTAGCGGCTTACGCGCTGCTAGGTTCAACGTGGCTGGTAATGAAAAGCGAAAATGCCCTGCAAAAGCGGATGCGTCAGCTATCGAAAGTGCTTCTGCCCCTGCTTCTGGTATTCATTGCGATAATCAGTATCTGGACCCCTCTCGCCCAACCAGCCATTGCTGCGCGCTGGTTTACTCTGCCGAATCTGTTTTATCTGCTGCCTGTTCCTGCGCTGGTTGCGATCCTGAGTCTGTGCCAGTGGCGCTGCCTGCACGATCCTGCGAGCCATACCCTGCCGTTTATCATGACGTTAGGGCTGGTTTTTCTTGGCTTTAGCGGGCTTGGGATCAGCATCTGGCCGCATATCATCCCGCCGGACATTACCCTCTGGCAGGCCGCTGCGCCAGCCCAAAGCCAGGGCTTTATGTTAGTGGGTGCACTGTTGATCATTCCCGTGATTCTGGTCTACACCTTCTGGAGTTATTACGTTTTTCGAGGAAAAGTACAGCATGGGGAGGGTTATCACTGATGCAACAACCTGTATGGAAACGTTTGATGTGGCTTGCCATCATCTGGGGCGGCAGCGTCCTGGCGCTGGCCTGCGTAAGTATGCTCTTTAAAATGCTGATGGCCGCAGCTGGATTTAAATCGCACTAACTCGCTGACCGGGCGCGCCGCCGCCCGGTCCCTTCCCGCACTTTCAGATAAACCCCATTAACACCCAGGAGGGTATGGTTACACTGAAAAAATATTTACAGCATTGATAGTTTGAGAAGAAAAATGAAAAAGCTCGCGGCAGTAAGTTTAATCAGCCTTGTACTGGCTGGATGCGTTAATCCTGGTAAAGCCTCCGTTCAGACCGATCAGTTAGAGAATCACCGTTTCGTTCTTGAAAATATGGATGGCAAAGCAGTCAAAGGCGGGAAAACGCAGCCTGAAATTCGCTTCAGTGCGCAACCCAATATCAGCCTGATTAACAACATTGTCGTCTCCGGCACAATGTGCAACGGCTTCAACGGCCAGGGTAAACTGTCCGAAGGAGAGTTGACGGTCAAAACGCTGGCAATGACGCGGAAACTCTGCACCGAGTCGCAGCTAAATGAACTGGATCAGACCATCGCCGATATGCTACGCACAGGCGCACAGGTAGACCTGACCGAAGACCAGTTAACGCTGGCGACAGCCAATAAGACATTGATGTTTAAGCGAGTTGAATAACTCAGTAGCTTCCGCACGAACCAACGGCAAGCGACTGCTCACTACAGCGTTTGCCATTTGGCAACGCGCACATGCCGATGGCTGAGCCGTCGAGCTGACGGGCAACGGAGAGTGAACCGCCGATCATTGCGCAGTTGGCCTGACCTGAACTGGACATAGCCGCTCGCATACCCGGCGTAACGTGTGCCGCTGTCGCCTGCTGTACTGGTTCATTGCTACATGCCGACAACAGTAACGCGGCACATCCGACCCAAAATGCTGAACGCATACCTTCCTCCCCATAATTAACGCGAAACCTATGCATAATAGGCATCACGCGCCGCATCGTCGAGAGCGGATGTGCGTATTTATGCGCCCTGGTAACAATTTCTCGCAATTTTTTAACGCGAATAGCCTTCGAGTCATTGATACAGCGCATACCAAGGACACAAAAGCGAAAATCGTAAAACCTGAGCTTTGCTAAAATACACAGATAATATTCAGGGTCTGTCGTCGTTTTACAGACCCCTCTTTTTGCGCAATGTAAGGGTGTTGTCCTATGCAAACTATTGACGGCAATGGTGCAGTCGCGTCTGTTGCGTTTCGTACCAGCGAAGTGATCGCCATCTACCCCATCACTCCCAGCTCCACGATGGCTGAACAGGCTGACGCCTGGGCTGGTAATGGGATAAAAAACGTCTGGGGCGATGTCCCGCGGGTTGTTGAGATGCAGTCCGAAGCCGGGGCCATTGCCACCGTGCATGGTGCGTTGCAGACCGGTGCCCTGTCGACCTCGTTTACGTCGTCTCAGGGGCTGCTGTTGATGATCCCCACGCTTTACAAGCTGGCAGGGCAATTAACGCCGTTTGTGTTGCACGTTGCCGCACGCACCGTAGCCACTCACGCTCTCTCTATTTTTGGCGACCACTCAGACGTGATGGCCGTGCGTCAGACCGGCTGCGCTATGCTCTGCGCCAGCAGCGTACAGGAAGCACAGGACTTCGCGCTGATATCGCATATCGCTACGCTGAAAAGCCGAGTGCCATTTATTCATTTCTTCGATGGTTTTCGCACGTCCCACGAGATCAACAAAATCGTTCCACTGCCGGACGACACCATTCTGAATCTGCTGCCGCAGGCTGACATCGATGCGCATCGCGCTCGCGCCCTCAATCCGGAACATCCGGTGATCCGGGGTACCTCTGCGAACCCGGATACCTATTTCCAGTCCCGCGAGGCGACAAACCCGTGGTACAACGCGGTGTATGAGCACGTTGAACAGGCGATGGACGATTTTGCCGCTGCGACGGGCCGCGAATATAAGCCGTTTGAATATTACGGTCATCCGCAGGCCGAGCGCGTGATCGTCCTGATGGGCTCTGCCATCGGCACCTGCGAAGAGGTGGTCGATGAGCTGCTGACGCGTGGTGAAAAAGTTGGCGTGCTCAAAGTTCGCCTCTACCGTCCCTTCTCAGCGAAACACCTGCTCGCAGCCCTGCCGGACAGCGCGCATGCCGTGGCAGTACTGGACCGCACCAAAGAACCTGGCGCACAGGCTGAGCCACTTTATCTGGATGTGATGACCGCTCTGGCTGAGGCGTTTAACCGCGGTGAGCGCGAAACGCTGCCGCGCGTCATTGGCGGGCGTTATGGATTGTCTTCAAAAGAGTTCGGGCCGGAGTGCGTCCTTGCGGTATTTGCTGAACTGCGCGAGGCAAAACCGAAGCCGCGCTTTACGGTCGGCATTTATGATGACGTGACTAACCTTTCTCTCCCTTTGCCGGAAAACACCCTGCCCTCGAATGCGAAACTGGAAGCGCTTTTCTACGGTCTGGGCAGCGACGGCAGCGTCTCGGCGACCAAGAACAACATCAAAATTATCGGCAACTCTACGCCGTGGTATGCGCAAGGATATTTCGTCTACGACTCCAAAAAAGCGGGCGGACTGACCGTCTCCCACCTGCGCGTCAGCGAACACCCGATCCGCTCGGCATACCTGATTTCTCAGGCGGATTTTGTTGGCTGTCACCAGCTCCAGTTCATTGATAAATATCAGATGGCCGAGCGCCTGAAGCCCGGCGGTATTTTCCTGATCAACACCCCTTACAGCGCCGACGAGGTCTGGGCACGCCTGCCCCAGGAAGTGCAGGCAGTGCTTAACCAGAAACAGGCGCGCCTGTATGTCATTAACGCCGCGAAGATCGCCCGCGAATGCGGCCTGGCGGCGCGCATCAATACGGTTATGCAGATGGCGTTCTTCCACCTGACCAATATTCTGCCGGGCGACAGCGCGCTGATGGAACTCCAGGGGGCGATCGCCAAAAGCTACAGCAGCAAAGGTCAGGAACTGGTTGAGCGCAACTGGCAGGCGCTGGCGCTGGCCCGCGAATCGCTGTTCGAGGTGCCGTTGCAGCCGGTCAATGCCAGCAGTCCCAACCGGCCGCCAGTGGTGTCTGACGCCGCCCCGGATTTCGTCAAAACCGTCACGGCGGCGATGCTTGCCGGACTGGGAGATACCCTTCCCGTCTCTGCGCTTCCGCCTGACGGCACCTGGCCGATGGGCACGACCCGCTGGGAAAAACGCAACATTGCCGAAGCGATCCCTATCTGGAAAGAAGAGCTGTGCACCCAGTGCAACCACTGCGTGGCGGCCTGCCCGCACTCGGCTATTCGCGCCAAAGTGGTGTCACCAGAAGCGTTAGATGGCGCACCGGAAAGTTTGCACTCGCTGGATGTAAAATCCCGCGATATGCGTGGTCAGAAATATGTTCTTCAGGTGGCGCCGGAAGACTGTACCGGCTGTAACCTGTGCGTCGAGGTGTGCCCGGCGAAAGATCGTCAGGACCCGTCAATCAAAGCCATCAATATGATGTCGCGTCTTGAACATGTTGAAGAAGAGAAAGTGAATTATGATTTCTTCCTCGACCTGCCCGAAATCGATCGCAACAAGCTGGAACGCATTGACATTCGTACCTCGCAGCTCATCACCCCGCTCTTCGAGTACTCCGGGGCGTGCTCCGGCTGCGGCGAAACACCGTATATCAAACTGCTTACCCAGCTTTACGGCGACCGGATGCTGATTGCCAACGCGACGGGCTGCTCGTCGATCTACGGAGGTAACCTGCCGTCCACGCCGTACACTACCGACGCAAACGGTCGCGGCCCGGCGTGGGCAAACTCGCTTTTCGAGGACAACGCAGAATTTGGTCTGGGATTCCGTCTGACGGTCGATCAGCACCGCGCCCGCGTAATGCGTCTGCTGGCACAGTTTGCCGATAAGATCCCGGCAGAACTGAATGATGCCCTGCATGCGGAGGCCACACCTGACGTTCGTCGCGCGCAGGTTGCTGAACTGCGCCACGCGCTTCAGGGTGTTGAAGGGGCTGAACAACTCCTGACTGATGCTGACGCGTTGGTTGAAAAATCTATCTGGCTGATCGGCGGCGACGGGTGGGCCTACGATATTGGTTTCGGTGGTCTTGATCATGTCCTGAGCCTGACCGAAAACGTCAATATTCTGGTGCTCGATACTCAGTGTTATTCCAACACCGGCGGACAGGCCTCGAAAGCAACGCCATTGGGAGCGGTCACGAAATTTGGTGAGCACGGCAAGCGCAAGGCGCGTAAAGATTTGGGCGTCAGCATGATGATGTATGGGCACGTCTACGTCGCGCAAATTTCGCTTGGGGCGCAGCTCAACCAGACGGTGAAAGCCATTCAGGAAGCGGAAGCGTATCCAGGCCCGTCGCTGATCATCGCCTACAGTCCGTGTGAGGAGCATGGCTACGATCTGGCACTCAGCCACGACCAGATGCGTCAGCTCACCGCAACCGGCTTCTGGCCACTGTACCGCTTTGACCCGCGCCGTGCCGATGAAGGGAAATTGCCGCTGGCGCTGGATTCGCGTCCGCCGTCAGACGCCCTTGCCGAAACCTTACTTCAGGAGCAGCGTTTCCGCAGGCTGAACGCCCAGCAGCCTGAAGTAGCAGAGCAGCTATGGAAGGATGCGGCAGCGGATCTTCAGAAGCGTTATGACTTTCTGGCGCAACTGGCAGGAAAAGCCGAAAAATCGACCAGTGAATAACCTGTATGCCCGGCTTGTCCGGGCATTTTTTTGCTATAAAAAAGCCCGATGCACGTGCACCGGGCGAATCCAGAAGATCGGTGAAAATTGCCTCAATGTTCTGAACAATATTCACGTGAATTATGGATGAAATAATCTTAAAGGCATATAACGGCGTGGAGATTACCTTGTTTTCCGCGTAATTAATAATTTTTATTTTGTATTGATTATAATAATCCATTCATGACGTTTATCATTATTTCAACCGCATCATTTAGTTTAGATTTTACTTAACCCGTAACAATTATATTTTATTCATCCGCCGCCAGAGTGATTTAGCATGGGACACCTTTCCAGCCCGGAAAGTTCACTAAGCAATAAAAAAATAACTGCAAAGGAATAATCAAAATGCAAAGAAAAGTACTGGCACTGATGATCCCCGCTTTGTTAATGGCTGGAGCCGCTCACGCAGCTGAAATTTATAATAAAGACGGCAATAAACTGGATCTGTATGGCAAAGTAGATGGTCTGCATTATTTCTCTGACGACGCGTCTAAAGATGGCGATCAAACCTATATGCGTCTGGGTTTTAAAGGTGAAACCCAAATCAACGACATGATGACCGGCTTCGCCCAATGGGAATATAACATTCAGGCAAACAACACCGAAGGTTCTGACAATCAGTCCTGGACGCGTCTGGCCTTCGCGGGCGTGAAGGTGGGCGATTACGGCTCCTTCGATTACGGCCGCAACTATGGCGTCCTGTACGACGTTGAAGGCTGGACCGATATGCTGCCAGAATTTGGTGGCGACTCTTATACTTATGCCGATAACTTTATGACCGGTCGTGCAAACGGCGTGGCGACCTACCGTAACACCGACTTCTTTGGTCTGGTGCAGGGTCTGAACTTCGCGGTGCAGTATCAGGGTAATAATGAAGGTAATAACTGCGACGAGAATTTCTGCTCTACCAATGAAGGGACCAACAACGGTCGTGATACACGTCATGAAAATGGTGACGGTTACGGTATATCCGCAACCTACGATTTCGGCATGGGCTTCAGCGCAGGTGCAGCATATACTTCATCTGACCGTACCAACGATCAGGTAAATTACACTACTGCGGGCGGCGATACTGCGGATGCATGGACCGCAGGTCTGAAATACGATGCCAACAACATTTATCTGGCGGCAATGTATTCCGAAACCCGCAATATGACGCCGTACGGCGACAATGCAGATGCGGTGGCAAACAAAACCCAGAACTTCGAAGTCACCGCACAATATCAGTTCGATTTCGGTCTGCGTCCGGCCATTTCCTATTTACAGTCTAAAGGTAAAGACCTGGGCAATGGCCAGGACGATAAAGACCTGGTAAAATATGCTGACGTCGGTGCTACCTATTATTTCAACAAAAACATGTCCACCTATGTTGATTACAAAATCAACCTGCTGGATGAAGATGATTCATTCTACAAGAACAATGGCATCGGTACGGATGACATTGTAGCGTTAGGTCTGGTTTACCAGTTCTAATCCCGTTAGCCCGCAGCGATCTGCGGGCTAGTTTTCATCGCTGTTTCGTCTGTTCTTTACGGAAAGAGAGATAGCCAAATACCCCGCTGTCGCCATCCATAGGGTGATTTACTCCATCCATTACCGCCACTTCCGGGAAGTCGAATGGCGTGACATTTTCCAGACAGGCGACATTCACACCATATTCATTGGGATTGGAACGTCGTTGGTGGAACGTGTAAATACCGCAAATCGAACAGAAGAAATGGCGCGCCGTGCCGGTGTTGAAACGGTACTCTGTGAGCGTGTCCGCGCCCTGCGTCACCTTAATGCCCGTCAAAGGCGCTGAAACCACGACCGCCCCACGCATCCTGCAAAACGAGCAGCTACATCGACGTGCGGTATTCAGGCCGTCCGTCAGCTCAACCGTAAATTTCACCGCCCCACAATGACACTGTGCATGACGAATGTCAGCCATCGCTTATACCCCTTTTCTCACTAACTCAGCCGCTTTTAAAAAGACCTCATCTTCGACACCATCCCCCTTCTGCCTGCCGAGCCTTACCAGTTCATCGACAATGCTTTCACGGTTGATGATCTTCTGGGATGAAACCAGCCCGATAACGGCGGCACCAATCGCCAGCCCAACTAATCCTGTCTGCTCGTCTTTATTTTTCATAGAAGCGCTCCCTTGTCCCCCTCAAAAGCGTAGCAGGAGAACTGTAAAACGCGCTGGTACGCGGGAATGAAATCCGTGCTTTATCTCACCCGTTCATCCGGCAAAAAAGGGATGGATTCTGAGCGGTTATCAGACGACGTTGATGAGGATAACGTGAATAGCGGTGCGCGTAGAGAGGCCGTAATGGGTGTTAAAACCGCCTTCGTAAAGGCGGTTGGTCATTACTCTGGATCTTTATCGCCTGATTCAGGCGCTGAGCCAGGATCATCTTTCGGTTTTCTTCCATCCTTTTCCGGGTTATCCGGGCTGGGATTATAATCAGGATGGTCACCTTGAACGGGACGGTCAGTCATTTTCACCTCCGTTTTTACTGCGTAAGCTGTAAGTGTAGACAACCCTTCAGTCTTAACCAAACTTCTCCTGTGGGGCTCATTTGTAAATCGTGCTGGCATTCGGCGCTGCAATCCGTACCATACACGACACACTTTCGCATGCTGGTTTTTACCGGTAGCCGCAAACCCGTCTTTTATCGCTAACCAGATGGGGCACGTAAATGCGCAGATGGTGTATGAAATCTATGCTACATGGATAGAAGAGATGAACACGAAGCTGACGCTTTGAAATCGTTTTCCTCACCCTGTGCCCCATTTGAGATCTGAGTAACGAATAGATGCAAGAAAATCAAGAGATTAACAAGAAAGAACAGTACAACCTGAATAAGCTACGCTGATTTTGCCAACCCATTGATATCATTTGATTTTTCATTTAAATCAATTAGTTATAGCATAATAGTTTCTCCCTAAAGATACCCAGAACTACAATTTTAGTGCCCTTTTTTTGCCCCTATTTCGCATTTTTGCCCCTAAATTTGCCCCTAACTTTAGCCAGTGCGCCACCCTTATTCTCCCTGCCCTATACTTTAAGTCTGACATCTGGTTCGAGGTTTCTATGTGTGGACGCTTTGCACAAGCTCAAACGCGTGAAGAATATCTGGCTTACCTGGCCGATGAAGCCGATCGCGACATCGCATACGACCCTGAGCCAATCGGACGTTACAACGTGGCACCCAGCACAAAGGTGTTGCTGCTGAGCGAACGCGACGAGCAATTGCACCTCGATCCTGTTTTGTGGGGTTACGCGCCAGGGTGGTGGGATAAAGCACCTTTGACAAACGCGCGCGTCGAAACTGCGGCCACGAGCCGGATGTTCAAGCCGTTATGGCAGCATGGCCGGGCGATCTGCTTTGCCGACGGATGGTTTGAATGGAAGAAGGAAGGTGACAAGAAACAGCCCTACTTTATTCACCGTTCCGATGGCAAGCCGATATTCATGGCAGCGATCGGCAGCACACCATTCGAGCGCGGCGATGAAGCTGAGGGTTTTCTCATCGTGACGTCTGCAGCCGATAAAGGCTTGGTCGATATCCATGACCGCAGGCCGCTGGTTCTGTCACCTGAAGCGGCGCGCGAATGGATGCGACAGAACGTCGGGGGCAAAGAAGCAGAAGAGATTGTCGCCGACGGCACTGTGCCAGCTGAGATGTTTATCTGGCATGCGGTGGCCCGTGATGTTGGAAATGTAAAAAATCAGGGGAGAAAATTGATAGAACAAACAGATATATAATCTGCCGTACTTTTGATGTGCACTTTATATTTAGCTCAATATTATCTTACTTTAAGAAAGAAATATATTTGCAGCCATCGGACCACTAAGTCCATTTATACGATAAAATTCAACACGAACACCTGGGTTTAACGTTTGGCTTTCACTATTACTTAATGCAGAAACATGCAAAAAAACATCTTTTCTGCCATCTGATGGGATAATCAATCCCTTTCCGCTCTTGAAGTCAAAACTTTTGACAATTCCTGTCATTTTACGAGACAAATATTTTCCTAATGGTAATCCAGATTTGACTATACAGGATTAGTTGATAATAGCTAACCTTATTTTAACGGACCTCTAGAAGGCTAAAATAAAATTTGCTTAATCATTCAACACGTGCCTTAATGGTTTGGCTGATTCGTTGCGATGATGAATCTAACTTTTCCAAAAACCGTTCTCATAACTAGGTGTTATCTCTGATATCCCTCCTCTTGAGTCCATACATATACCAGCATACGTTTCTTATCATGAGCTTGCTTGTCAGTTTGAAATGTTCAAACGGAGTTTGTATGTCATCTAGAATCATAGGTCTTGTTAAGTGGTTTAACGAAGATAAGGGGTTTGGCTTTATCTCCCCACTCGATGGAAGTAAAGATGTTCTTGTTCACACTTCTTCCCTGCTGGGAGAAACATTTAATACTCTATTTGAAGGACAAAAAGTCAAATTCGCTATCATAGCTGGAACTAAAGGTCCAATCGCTGCCAATGTAACACTTTGCGATAGATAATTTTTAGATGGTTTACTTAAGGCAGCATGACTTTATCAGTGAAAGGTGATGTTCGGTTACTCACATCATTACAACAGGCCAGCATATTTACTTACCATCAAGTTTGCTGACCGATGTGATGAAATGCAGGACTGCTGCATGAACAGTCTCAAAGCAGAAGCTAACTGCTTATAAAATACTAAAGTGCGTAAGAGGTTAGGCAGCCTCCAAAAGCATCACTTCTTATTTTTTTTATAATTTTTTTAGAAGCGCTGGGAAGATTTGAATAAAGCACTGCAGTATGGGCACACCAACTGAGCCCCCTTTTGTACACGACTGTAACTATGTTCGGAATCCTTTGAGCAGTTTGGACAAAGACATTTTACTAAATAACTTCGGCGGAATTGAGTGTTTTTACGTGCAGACATAGACATCTCCAGTTCAAATGGACCGTTACAGTACACGTTAAGACAGTATAATGCTTGTTTTTATTTCGAAAGAGGCAAAAAAAATGAACAAACAGAACCCTTTCGACCACCTGCAGGGGCTAGAAACCCTAAAAATACATGGTGATATATGAAAAAAGTAATCATTTTTTTTAATGGTAAGCCAAGTAAAGTTATCACTGTGCTTAAAGGTGTGACATCAATACGCGAAGAATATCCTAATGGAGAAGTGATAAACCTTCAGATAATGTCAGCAGGTTTTCCCTCTTTAACAGGTGACCATGAAGTGGTTTATGTGGCATCAGATCGAGAGCTTACCTCTCAGGAAATATTAGATGCGGCGCAAAAGTATCTTTGACGCTAGGGATTCAACACCAACATTCATGAAATAATTATTATAACTACGTTTCATTTTTATAGCCTGTTTAATGCAGGCTTTTTTTTACCCCCATACAGACATTTATAATTAAGATATGGACATTCAACACCATGGCAATATCACTCTATTGCTGAAGCAACCATAAGGTTTCCATGAAAATCCTACATTACACAGTATTAATAGTTGCTGAAGCCCAATCCTCAGATAATAATATCAACCCTCTCATCTTGGATTTCTTGCATGACCGAAACTATTCAAGTAAGTCAAACCGAGGCGTTAAACTTCCACCCCATGCATTCGTTGGTTCAGAGGGTCAGGCAGTTTTAGAGTGGGAGTCTGAAAAAGATGGAGCAGAAAAACTAAAAAAAAGACTCTACCAGATGCTGCATCGAATTATACGTTTAGAAGAATGTCCCACAGCAATTTTTCTAATGATTTGCCCAGAAGATAAAACATTAACCTTTGTTTCAAGACTTAAAGTAAAAAAATGAACATCGATGTTTTAACCTTCACCATCTGAAAATACTTTGACCGTGCAAACTGCGAAAAATCATGAGACACATCAGTAAATACTGTATCATTTGCTAAGCATTGCTGTTACATTCGGTTTAATGATGAATCCTCCTCAGCGGCAGGGCTAATTAACCTGATGATTTGTATATCAATCGGCTCATCGTGAATTTCTGAAGCAGCGAGTCACGAGTGGTTAGTTCAATGACTCACCGGGAGGCACCCGGCATCATATCCGTGAGCCCCTGTATAATTGCAGGGGCTTATTTACATTACAAAAGCATAGTCGTAGACATATTATTGTTAATACTCATAGCCGGTAATTAGGTTCGGATGAATGGACCGATTAAAGAATCATCTAACTTTTATTAGGTCTGAATACCTCGTAGTATATCGTGGAGATAACATATCCCGTTTCATCTGCCACTGCTGCTGTATGCCCTGCCCGGCAAAATAAAGCGTTCCCTTTCCATCTTTCGCGTTCAGATAATCCAGAACTTCCATCAACCTTTCGCTACCAGCACGCGGCGCGTTTTCGTCGAACAGGTTCAACTGAGCCACGCCTTGGCTGAAAAAATCTCCCAGCAAGATTCCAGCCTTTTGATAGCGATGGCCATCCTGCCAGATTTTGTCCAGGCACTTTACCGCGGCGTTGATGATGTCGCGGGAATCCTGAGTGGGTGTGAGAAGCTTCATGGACGCACTGTTACCGTAATAGGGCTCGTTAAGCGCAAAGGGAGAGGTTTTCACGAACGCAGAGATAAAGCGGCAGTACTGATGCTCACCCCGAAGTTTTTCAGCGCTACGGGCCGCATAGCTGCAAATAGCCTGGCGCATCTGCTCATAGTCCGTGACGCGTTCGCCGAATGACCGACTGCAGACGATTTCCTGCTTTGCTGGCGCAAACTCCTCCAGATCAAGACAAGGCTCACCGCGCAACTCCCGGACCGTTCGCTCGAGTACCACGTTAAAGTGTTTACGGATAATCCATGTGCTTTGTTCTGAGAGGTCCAGAGCCGTTTTAATGCCCATGGCGTTAAGCTTCTTACTTATGCGGCGGCCAACGCCCCAAACGTCCTCTACGGGTACCAGGGCAAGGAGTCGGCGCTGGCGATCGATATTCGATAAATCAACTACTCCGCCAGTCTGCCGCTGCCATTTCTTTGCGGCGTGGTTGGCGAGTTTAGCGAGTGTTTTTGTCTGGGCAATGCCAACGCCAACGGTGAGGTGCGTACGCTTCAGAACCGTAGCGCGGATCTCGTTGCCGAACTCAGTCAGGTCCCGGCAGTTTCGCACTCCAGTAAGATCACAAAAAGCTTCATCGATACTGTAAATTTCGACGCGGGGGCTCATTTCCTCAAGCGTCGTCATTACCCGGTTCGACATATCAGCATACAGCTCATAGTTACTGCTGAAGCAAACAACGCCAGCACGCCGGAAAAGCTCCTTTTGCTTGAAGAAAGGCTCGCCCATTGCTATCCCTGCGGCTTTTGCCTCTGCGCTGCGCGCGATCACGCAGCCATCGTTATTTGAGAGAACGACAACTGGTCGCCCTCTCAGGTCCGGCCTGAATACAGTCTCGCATGATGCGTAGAACGAATTCACATCACAGAGAGCAAACATGTTCAGCTCGCAGATTTAACGATGAAAGTCACGACGCCGAAAACGTCCAGCGTGTCTTCGCTGCCAACAACAATCGGGCTGTAGGCGCTATTCATAGGATTGAGTTGCACGGTCGGGCGCAGCTGCAGGCGTTTAACAGTGAACTCCCCTTCCACCGCAGCGATGACAATGTCACCATGCTCAGCAGTCCTGGAGCTGTCCACTACCAGCAGATCACCATCGCTGATCCCGGCTTCGATCATAGATTCGCCCGCGGCTTTGACGAAATAGGTTGAGCTCGGGTGAGCAACAAGTAACTCATTGAGATCGATGCGCTGTTCAACGTAATCAGCCGCTGGGCTTGGGAAACCACACTGCACTAAGTCACTGAAAAGCGGAAGAGCAATAATTTCTCGCAGTTCTGCAGGCCTAATAAATTCCATAGTGCACACCTCGTATACTGTTTTTATATACAGTAGTTTCATTTGGGTATGCATGCAAGACAGAGGACCTACCCTGACTGTTTAAAGCTTCGCCGTTTCGTTTCTAAGTTTCTACGTCGCTTCGGATTATGAGTTTTGTAAATTTTATTGCCGCAACTCTATGTGAGCAGATTTAAGCCTGTTTTGAAGCAGGGAATTTTTTATAAAGCGTGCATACGGCAACGTCATAAATTATCGCTACCTGCTTCCTGTCCAGGCCGTTCGCAATAAGTCGGCCCGCCTGGTCCCATTGTTCCTGGGTAAGCTTTGGACGCCTGCCGCCGATTCGTCCTTTCTCACGAGCGGCAGCCAGACCTGCCCGGGTGCGCTCCACAATCAACTCCCTCTCCATTTCCGCCAGGGCTGACATGATATGAAAGATGAAGCGCCCCATCGGGCTTGATGTATCAATACTGTCCGTGAGGCTCTTAAAGTGGATACCGCGCTGCCGGAGCTCGTCCACCAGAAGAACCAAATTACGCATGCTGCGCCCAAGGCGATCCAGCTTCCAGACCACCAGCGTATCCCCCTCATTCAGTGCCCTGAGAAGTTTTTTGAGTGCTGGCCTGTTCGCCACTGTCCCGCTCATTTTTTCTTCGAAAATCTGTTCACATCCTGCCCGTTCCAGTGCTTGCCGCTGAAGATCCGTATTTTGGTCATTTGTTGACACCCTTACATAGCCAATTTGCATATTTTTCACCCAATAAATTCTGCAAAAAAATCAGGTGAAGTTATCGGCCAGGCCGCTCAAGAGCAATCTATAAAACGTCGGTTTAGGAAGTAGCGCGACAAAGGACGTAGGTACCGCCGCAAATAACGTGATGCAGGTAGGCGCATTCGGTATTGGGTCTATCCACGGCGACGGACCACTACTGGACGCTATGGATGCATTCACACCTACCTGTTTCACCTCTCACTCCAATGATGGTCTTACCCAGCTTGGGTTAACTGCAAATACGGGTATTACATCAATAGTCGTCAACCGGGGAAGCCGTCCGACACGCATTCATCAGGCTTACATTCTGAGGAGAACGTGGTTTTCGTATTACGGTGGCTCGTCATGGTCATATCAGGAGGCTTACACCACGGGCAATACCACAAAGGCGAGCGATGGCACACTGAAAGCTGCGTCTCCGGTTGCCCGAATCGTAGCGAACCAGGAAGCCTGCCAGCGCGCCGATATAGCAGAGGATGGTTTCTCCTGGTGCGGCTGTGGAACGGCGAACTCTGAGGCCGAGGGAGTAACTCTTTCTCGCCTCGACGTAGGTATTTACGTGCTCGCCGGTTCGGCAGGCCTGGCGTCTGAGGGATGGCAACTACTGCCCCCAATGGACCCTGGCGGTATGGGGGAGTTGGGTGTGGTTGAGGCAGAGCAAGCCGACAACGGCGAGCTGACAATCCGCCTGTTTAAGCGCAAATACATGCTGGGCGATGACGGAGAGATCATCAAAACGAAAGGAGAGCTGATGGATGTCCCGGCGAACAGCTGGATCGATGTTCGCCTGGATATGCCCGCAGATTCACTGTTTAACCAGTGGATGAATCAGGAGCCTCAGAAATAGCAGCACGCTGATTCCAGATGCTGTTTTGCGGCATCTGGACACGTACAGAAATATACTGGTCGTGAGGAATGTCGGCCGGATCGCCCTCATTGATACCCTGTAGTTCGTTCCTGGCGAACGCTGGCGCTTCTGGATGCACACGGTGATAGGTTTTCACCAGTACCGAACCATCAGCATGAACCTCATAGTCCAGCCAAATGAGCGGCTGCTTGTTGCGGTCGGTGGGGATGTCAAAACCGCCGTCAATGCCGCCCCATGCAGCGTCGGAGTTCAGCCCCTCACAGCCTTCCACCAGATATTCACCTGTGGCCAGACGGGTTACAGTGCAGCCTTCTGATTCCTCATTAGTCTGGTATGAGCCGTTCGAAAATACTTTCACCACAGGTGATGCTGCTTTAAGCGTACCGTCGCTGGCTCGGGTCGTATTGGCGGTACCGTAAAGCATGTTAAACGTTGAGTTTCCTGAGGTTCCTGCGGTGTTTCTAGCTAATACCCCCACTACCGCTGTGCTGTAAGCAACGCTGATGATTGCATGCGTATCAGCTGCAGCGAAATATAGCGACGGTGAATATGAGGCTTGAGAATTTATTGCGCTGTCATGCCGGAAAACTCGAGAGCCATTGTCCAGTAATTGCCCCCACAGTGCGGCCACCGTTGATACGCTGTTTGGTATCGACATCCCTTTCCCGCCAAACCCGAAGGCACCCACTTCCATAATATTTCCTGTGGAGGTTCCAACGTCTTTTGTCGCGCTACTTCCTAAACCGAGGTTTGTGCGAGCGTCTTCTGCCTTTGTTGCCCCGGTCCCGCCGTCAGCGATTGCAAGCGCACCATTGCTCCCTTTCTGCGCCAGTTTACCGATGCCTGGGATGGTTACGGCGGTGCCGTTGATGGTAACTGTGATGCTCTGGTTTGCTGAGGTGGTGGCGAACGTCTCCCACGCGCCAATGTTCTCGTCATACTCTTTGATGAGCTGAGACATGGCCTGCGCCAGCCCATCAACCGAGATATTGTCTGATACCAGAATGCCGTACTTCTGGCCGCTCAGCGCCGGTGATGCAGCAGGCGTTACCGTCATTGACGTGGCGCTGTTCACGGATGAAATCTGGAACATCTGAGCCGGGTTAGACATGACAATAATCGTCTGGCCAGCGCGGACCTGACTGGCGGGTGCCGTCCAGTTCGTGCCGGTGCCGGTTGCGGTATTTCCGTTAATGGCGATGGTGCCGGTGTTATAAAGCATATTTTCTCCAGGCAATAAAAAACCCCGCCGGAGCGAGGTTTGTTTTGAAACAGAATGAGTTATTGGCAGGTGGTGCTGATGAACGTGTTGGCACTAACCCAGGTCCAGTTAAAGGGATAACCGGCGCGGTACTGGGTCTGATTGTTTTGTTTACGCACTCCGTAAATCTGGACACTGTTTTCCTGCCCGCCGATAAGGGCTGTACCAGAACAAACAGGTTGCTGTTTCTCAATAACGCCAGCGCAACCGGAGAGCAAAACCGCCACCGCCAGGCAAAGAATCATGTTTTTCATCGTGGTTATATCCCAGGGCATTCATAAGGTTACACAATAACAATATGAATCAATGGGATATAATTGATTTGGTAGATCAATTATCCAAAATTGATCGTTGAAAACGATCAATCATAGTTGGCGCAGTTAATGGCCATGATGACGTTTCTCATGTTTGAGTACGCGACGTTTTGCAGACTCCCGGTGGGGGTTGTCTGAGGTCTGGCAAATATCCGCGTATTGCTCCCCTCAAGCTTCGCCATGCTCTTGTATATTGCCGAGTAAGGCTGCGGCTGACCTCCTGCTGATACAACCCCGGTAATCAGGCCGAGCATAACAGGCATGCAGGCCCACTTCCCCGCCCGGGTTGTGTTGATGTTATAGCCTGAGCTGGCATCCACTCCGGTAGTGCCTATGGTAACGACATCACCAAGCGTGCGCGTCTCGTTGGTTAAAATCAGCGAACCTGATGCATCCCACACGGCCAGCCCGTAGTCTGGCTTTGTCTGGGGGAAAATAGAGAAAAAATAAACGTACGCTGTGCCGGTTGCATTAGGTCTGAGAAAATCAATCGTGATGGTGTTTCCGCTTACCGTCTGGGTGATTTCCACTTCAACCGTGCAGTGAACGAAGGCGACAACGGGCTGACCTGAGGGAAAGGTGTGCGTCACCTTAGTATTGAAACCCGATGTTCCCTGTAGCGCAGCCGTTTTGCGCGCCTGCAATGCCAGCGGTGAACTGTTTGCTGTCACCCATACTTCGCCACCTGTCGTCGCAAGTAAAACGCCGTACTGCGCCATTTATGCCCTCTCGATCTGGAAAATGAGAAAAGCTGCAACTGCGGGTTCAGTCCCTGCGGAGTAGTCGGTATCTCCCACTGAGGAAACCGTTGCAGTACCGCCTGAGATGGTGATCTTCCTTCTTCCCGTTCCCCACTTATCATCGTTCATGGCCTGAAAGTAGGTCAGTTTGCAACCCGGTGGAAGGGCAACGGAATAAGAGCCTGTTTTCTGGTTAACGGCCAGTTGCAGATAGCCGCAAACGCTGACTGGCTTAATTCCATAGTTGTTAACCTTGCCTGATGCGTCCCATGTTTGAACACCGTATTCCGCCATCGTATCTCCTGAAAAAAAAGAGGCTCCACAAGAGGCCTCCCGTCACCATGTACCAGTGATTCTCCCGATCTGCACCCTCAACACATTGTTGGAGTCCCGTACACTGATTGTCTGGTTGGTCTGTTTCATGGCCCCCTCACCAGCTGTCGAACCGTAGTTCTCAAACGTACCGGCCTTATCCAGCCTCCACCCGACTGAGCCAGCGACATAGTTGTTGGACTGAATGTAGTTACCGATCTTGGCATTGCTGATGGTGCTGTCGCCTATCAGCGCCTCTCTGATGAACACCTGCCCGTTCTGAATAACGAACGGAAGCGTAACGGTCGCGCCGGCCTGGTGAGTAACAGCGAAGCGGTCAGCCAGGAAGATAACCTGCGACTGCATACCGGTTGGTGTATTCTCCACGCCGATCCCCATCCCCGCAGCGTAATACTGCCCGTTGCTGGAAACGCCAACTTTGATGTTATACATCGCGCTGAGGTCGCCATTTACGTTCGCTATCGCCTGAGCGTTAGTTGTGATGGCGGAGGTATGCCCGTTCACCGTCGCCGTTATGCCGTTTATTTGCGTGGCCGTTGCCTGCTGATAGTCGGAGAATGTCTGATTCAGGCTGTTGATGGATGCCTTGTTGCCGTTCACGTCAGTCTGCAAACTCAGCAGCGAACGCGCCGTTGCCTCCTTCTCGTTGACGATCACCTCATCAATGCGGTCCAGCTGCGCGCTGTTACCGGCGACCGATGCCGACAGCGTTTTGCGCGCGGCCACCTGCGCCAGATTGCCCTGAATAATCGCGATGGCGGAGTTCTTCACTCCTCCCGTCATACCGTCCACAGACACGCTGATGCTGTCGATTCGCTGGCCAAGAGCGGTATCTGCCGTTGCTACGGTCTGCTCAAGCTGAGACAGAGATGACGACACATCCCCAACGTTACTTATCAGTTCCTTCACATCGGTCTGAACCTGCCCGATGTCCTGGGCGTTTTGGGCTATCTTCAGCGCCTGCTGTTCGAGCTCATTATTCGCCTTCAGGATATCGTCAGCCATGCCAGCAATTTTTTCATTGCTGTCCACCGCGTTCTCGATCAGATCTTTGAACGTATCGGAGTCTTTAATCTCCTCCAGGATCACATCGGTGATGTCGGACACATCGATACTGGCCTGACCGCGCACCCATTCTGTGTAACCTGATTCGTTGCCGCTGCGGTCCACCAGCTGCGCGCGGTACCAGAAAATCTGCCCAGCCTTAAGGCCCATTTGCTGATATTTGCGCTGCGGGTAAGGCACATCGGCCAGCAGCATCGCATCGCCCTCGGTACCGGTCAGGCTGTACTGAATTTCCGTCTTCAGCGTGTCGTCGGTATTCGCCGGGAATCCCCAGTTCAGCTCGATGCCGAAAACCACATTTTCAGAAGCGATAAAGCCAACCGGCTTCGGTGGATTGCCCACTTTACCCGTCAGAGTTTTCTCTTCTGAATATCCCCATCCGGATGAAATTTCTGCGGCATTGATTGCGCGCACGCGCACCAGGTAGCGCCCGGCATAAATCCCCGGGACGTCGAATGACGTGGTGGAGCTGCGCGGCACGTTAACCCAGTTCCCGTCGTTGCGGCGCCATTGCGCTTCATAGGCGATAGCGTTCTGCGCCTGGTCCCAGCTCACGCGCATTGTTTCGACGCTGATATTTTGCTGAACCACGGAAAACGAGCTGATCACGATATTCGCAGGCGGCGACTGGTTGCCCGGCGGGATCACGCTCACCGGCCGCTGGTCAATGATGGCTCCGGTATCAATGCGATCGAATTTATCCGGATCGTGATTTGCACCGACGATTGTGAACGTGCCGTCATTATTATCAGTTACCGTAATAACGCGATACTGCTGTGCGTAGAGCTCGTCAGACTCAATGACCCATACGGCCTCAGCCACAGGCGTTTCGCTGTAAGCGGTCGTAACGGTCACTTTATTGCCCGTAATCGACTGAATGGTGCGTGACTGTGAAACACCCGATGGAAGATTGACAATCATCCTGTCGGCTGCCGAAGCATCCGGCGCCCTGTCCAGCGTCAGCAAGCGACCATTCACCGCAGAGATACGGCCACCCAGGTCGCGCCCGGAGAGATTTCGGTCCGCTACAGCGATTACATAGCCAGGCTGCGGAATGTTGCCATCTTCCCCTACATTGAAAGTAACAACGCGATCTTTGTTGTTGGTGAGGATCCCCCATCGCCCTTTGCGATTCGCTTCGGACTGACGGGTACAACCGATAGCAGTTAACTCAAGTTGATTAAACCCATAACGCGTAACCAGCGCCTGCTCAAAAACAGGCTCCATCGCATCAGAATAAGCGTTATCAGGATCAGACCAGGACACCAGCGCATTGGTGTAACGGTTCTTTGTGGTGCTGCTGGAATAGGTAAAGCGCCCATCAATAACGTTCGCATGCGTGTATGTAAAATCTACATCTCTCGGCATGTCCGCCAGCGCCACAATCTGGTCGTCGCCCCAGTAGGTCATCCCACGGAAGATTGCAGCAAAATCACGCAGAACCGTATAAGCGTCGTTGCGTTCCTGAATGTAGACGTTGCAGGTATAACGTGGTTCGGTACCACTTCCGCCTTTGCCGTCCGGTACCATTTGATCGCAATACTGCGCAACCTGGTAGAGCGTCCATTTATCTATGTTGGCCGTTGTAAGACGATCCCCAAGTCCGAAACGGTCGCTAACCACCAGGTCGTAGAAAATCCAGGCAGGGTTATCGGTCCAGGCCCATTTAAATGTCCCAGTCCACGTACCGCTATAAGTGCGGGTTTCGGGGTCGTAAGTATCCGGTACGCGGATAACGCGGCCGCGGGGCTCGCAGGAGATCTGCGGGATAGAACCGTTAAACTGGCTGGAATCGAATTCGATATAGAGCAGCGCTGTGTTTGGATAGCGTAACTTGGCGTCAATTACCTCAGTAAAACTCTGCAGCGACATCGTGTCGCCGATCTTCGCGCTGTTGGCATCAGAGGTAATCTTACGCAACCGGATTGTCCAGGTGCTGCCAGCCTGAGGCAAATCAATACGGTGGCTGCGCTCGTAACCTGAAGTCGTTTTGCCGGTCACGCTGGTATTAAGTACCGCCTGCCATGTGCCGCCGTCCGTCTGCAGGTCAATCGCATAATTAACCGAGTAGCCGACCAGATCGCCGTCATCCTCCTGCTTGAAAAGCGAAGGCCATTTCAGGCGCAGGCGAACCGCTGAAAGCTGCGTATTAGTAAACGTGCGCGTCCACGCTGTAGCGCTCGATACCTCAGTTCCCACGTTGATTTCGTTTTCGGTACCGGGTATGCCCTGAATATATTTTTGCGCCTGAGTTCCCGCGCGAAATTCCCACGTAACGCCGCTGAAGTTTTGAGATCCGTCAGCATTCTCAAGAGCCGTTCCGTCCAGGTATATATCTTTCGCCGTCAACTGCCCGGCAAATTCCCCCTCTCCTAGCGCAACAAGAATTTTGGCCTTTGCTACGGACTGGAGGTCGTCTGGTTGTTCAGTCGGGGTCCGGGAACTTGAGCTGCCGCCCTTGCGGCCTCTAATCGGAGTAGATATAGCCATATTGCGCCCATAAAAAAAGCCACCCTGAGGTGGCTTATTGCAAGAGAAAATTAATCAGATATTTGTTTCGCTAAATGGGTTTACAAAATCAGCTTCTGCTTTGAAAAACTGACAATCACTGGACGACGTTACTGATACTGGAATACCGGTATCTTCAATTTCATATAGCTTTGAATATTTATCGGAAACTTTTCCAGAAAGTGTCTCGCGACAAATAACCTCTCCGCCACGGTTTACTATTACTGTCGCATTTCCGCCGATTAGGATTCCGTCATCAACGCGATGCAGGCCTGAAATGGTCAATCTTAAGTATTTCTTCATTGTTGATCCTCAACGTAAATCCCGGCTGAAATAATTGCGCCGCCTATGCGTCGGCGACCATAAAGAAGCGGTACCGGATAGCCCTGCGCTGCGGTGTTTGTGACTCCGCCAAAGGCGTAGCTGGCTTGGTTATCCGCAGATTGCTTACTGGCGAGCCCGGTTGTCTGTGGAGAAAGCATCTGGACTACGCCGCCGATCGCCATTGATGCCCCAATCCCCGCCACAACTCCCCATCCACCAGCGAAAGCGGTACCACCAATCCCGATCGCGGCCCCTCCCGTGACGAACGCAGCAACAGCGACAAGAGCAACCCCGAGGATTGTCTGAAACACCCCGGCTCGCTTACTGCCGATGATCACCGGCGCGATGCGGATTTCCTCTGTACTCCTGTCCATACTGAGCTCATCGTTTAAGAGGTTTCGTTTCCCGCTGAATACCGCATAAGTTAAACCTCGTTGCTTACTGGTATTCAGGAAACGCTCAAAACCCGGCACGATAACGCTCAGGGCACGGATGGCCTCTTTTGGTGAAGCTACTGATAAACGATATTCACGCCCGAAGGTGGCGCCTAGCACGCCGTACAATCGAATTGTGCGGACCGGCTCAACATTGAGTAATGCAGCCATTTTTCCCCCATAAAAACTGTCACAGGCGGTTATCAGAAACAGTCTTTAAAGCGCAGTATTTTCATTGTGCGCTCACGCCAGTAACCGCCATAAGGTACGCGCTGGCTCAGATGCCCATAAAGGTGATGCAATAGCATGTTGCCTTCCAGCAGAATCCCCGCATGATTCCACTTATCAGCCTGAACCTGCATGATCACCATATCGCCAGGTTTTGGCGGCCCGTCGAATTCACGGAATCCGCACTCATACCAGCAATCCTGATAGAAGTTGTCCGGGTAATCGTTTTCCCACCAGGGATAATCGACCCGGTAATCGTGAAGCTCTATCCCGTGTGTTTGCCGGTAATAGCTCATCACCAGACCCCAGCAGTCGAAGTGACCAAGCACAAACGGTCGCTCCAGCAGCGGCAGTTCTCCACGCGGCTGGATGGTCCGTAAATCCCCCTCCGGCCAGCTCACGATATGCCACGGTAAAAGGGTTGCATCGCATTGCGCTTTATCCAGCTCGCTCGGTTGCGTCGTGGCATCTGGGTGACTGTGAGCGATGGCGATCACCTTCCCCCAGTCTTCTGCAGCTGCATAGTCTTCGGGGCAAAGTACAAAATTGTCCTCCGGCGCCGCGGCAAGATTCCGGCACGGGAAATAACGTTCAACACGGCTTTTCTGCGCCACCACGCCGCAACACTCGCGAGGATACTCAGCTGCAGCATGAGCCATAATCGCATCGATGGTTTTCTGACGCATATCAACTCCTGATCAAAGACGTGCCAGGGAACCCACCGAACGGCAGTTCGTTGCCGTCTCCATGCCGGAGCTTACAGGCCGTAAGCGTGCCGTTGCATTCGTCCAGAGAAGGGTCGCTCACCGGGTTGTTGTTTTTATCGAAATAGCGGGTTCCGGCATAGTCGCAGCCGTCGCCGGTGCGATATTTATTCCGGATACACCAGGTACACAGAGAATGAAGTTGACGTGTAGGGATCATCTTTCCCTGTAACGACATCGGGCTATCGAGCACGAATTCGATACTCTCGCCCGGAATTTCGCTGGCTTTGCTATCAATGTAAAAAACTCGTTTTCTGACCTGTTGCGGATCAGCTGTTGCGTTACCTGCAGGGAAGTTCTTCGCATCGAGATAGTGCGAATAGGTGTCATGGATAGTGACTTTCGCCTGCAGCATATCGTCATAGGCAAGGCACAGCGCTGTAATCTTGCTTTCGATATCTGCAACCGTCAGCGTTGGCTGGGCGCTATTGCCTTCTGTGGATGCTTCAAGCCCTTCAATTTGATACGGCCAGGCGGCATATTCTTCCCCCTGCCACCAGATGCTTTTCGCCTCCAGCTTTGATTCATCACCACCAGCGGCGGCGATTTCCTCTTCCGTGTGCGGGAGGTTGTACGCGTGAAATCGCAGTACATCATCCACGCCGAACGTAGAGCCATCAACCTCGATAAGCCGGACTTTGTTGCCAGGCTCAAGGCTTTGATAGTCTTCTGTGATCATGGAGCGTACGCCTGCTTGAATGTTGCGGAAATGGTCAGAACGTTGCTGGATAAGGGTTGTGACTTGATTGATTCGGCCTCAATCCGATAGAGCCCTGTTTCGCCAACTGGCGATGTCCAGATAAATGACTTTGTGACGTGAGAACGAAAGAACTTCAGGGCCTGAAGCATGTCCGCTTTTTTCCCCGTCAGTGTGACAGGCCATGACTGCTTTTCAGGGTTAATGCCTTCCCCGGCGATCTGCTCATAGCCGTCGCCAAAGGTTGAAGAGCGCGTTTTAAGGCTGAATGACCCTTCCATTCCCGACTGTATCTGTGTTCGCCAGGTGAACGTTTCGATTGCCATGTTTTCTCCGGGCATAAAAAAACCCGCAGAAGCGGGTTTAAAAATAAAACTTAAAAGAGGTTAATAATTCCTCCGCCCCATTTCATCACGCATGAAATCGAGATTAGATTTAAGAGGACTAGCTTCATTCTTACACTTGTCCAAATTTTCAGCTATTAGGTTCAGCTCCTCAGTACTGTTTGAGTACTTCTCCAAATCCATCACACTCATGCTGGCATGAACAGCATCTGTACCGCAGTTAACAAGTTGCTTGTTGTATTTGAACATCGCCCATTCGACACCTGCTATCGTCACCGGCACGCCCAACACAAAACCAATTAACCAAATAGCAATTTTTGCTTTCACTGAACAACTCCATGAAAAGTGCTTGTAGAGTGTTTTATCGGCCAAGGACTAGAACAACCTAGCGGATTTACGCGGTTTTACGCGCATTGATTCATTGGATCGTCGTTTTACCTTCTAACGTGATTTCGTTGCATTCCAGATCAAACCACCAGGTAGGAGCTGTTTAGCTATCCCGGCACGAACAGACTGATCGATGGTCTGCTTGTAAGCTCGAGAAACAGCATCGTCATTGCCGGAACTCTGTTGCTGAGAGTTCTGGTTCTGCACAACAACAGACGTTTGAACAGTAACATTGCCAGCGCCAGCGGATTGCAATCCATACATGGGCGCGGTGCCAACATACCCGCCGTTTGCATACCCCTGAGCTCCACGCATAAGCGCATAAAGATTACCGACACCCAGCGCACTGGTAGCTTCCTTCGTAAAAACAAACTCACCACCGTGAACTACGCCTTTCGGTTGGTACTTACCACCATCACCGGTGTAGCCACCGCTATCGAATCTCGGCACCAGACCTCCACCAGAGAAACCAAAGAAGGCACCGATACCCGTTCCACCAAAGGCTGACTTCATTCCATTAACCAGAGCCAGTTGCGTCAGCATCTGGGCGATGCCCTTCAGGAAGGTAGTCATAAAATCTGAGAAGTTAGATTTACCTGTGGTGAAGAAATCAGTAAGGGTGCTGGCCATCCCGGTAAACGCATTGCTGGTAATCGTCTGCACCTGCGAGTAAACATCGGTCGCGCTGTCCTCAAATTCAGCCCAGCCCTTTTTCGCGCCGGTCAGCCAGTCGCCACGCAACCTGTCCTCTGCATCATAGTAATCATTCGCCGCTTTAAGCTGCTTCTGATAGCCCTCGTCGTCAAGCGAACCTCCAGCATTCTTCCAGCCAGCGGCAAGCTGACTTGTCGCGAGTTCACGTTGTGCCTGACGGTCACTCATCCCGGCACCGTTCACTAATGCAGCCTGCTTCTCTGCCATCTGAGTGACGTATTTCTGCGAGGTATCCATGCGCTTGTTCAGCTGTTCCTGTGCGGTAATCTGATCACCTAACAGGGCTTTCTGCCGTGCCAACTGAAGCACCTGGTCTTTACTGGCCAGCAGGGATTGTTCCTGCTTTGTCAGTGAACGTGAACGCGAGGCCTCCTCCAGCACCTGAAATTTCGCTTCAGTTGTCCACAGATCTTTGCGCTGCTGGCTGATAGTGTCGTTCAGCCCTTTATGCTGCTGCAGCGCGCGTAATTGTGCCTGAAGCGCCAGTAACTCGGCCTGGGCAGCATCCGTGCTGCGATCGCCAGCTGATAAAGTGCCCTGCTTTCCGGTTTTGGTCTTTTTGCCAAAAGCAGCGACTCCTTCCCGATCCTTCTGGGTGGTTGCGGTACTTATCTTTCTGGTCGTATCGAGGTATTTACCTGCACTGATATCAGCCGCATCCCAGTCTTTTTTCAGCTGAGAAACGCTGTCGCCATAAGCGCCGGCCATTTGTTCGTTGTAGTCCTGCCATCCCTGCAAAGTATCTGTTTTCGCCCAGTCGGGAACGAGGTTAATCGCGGCAGCGATAGAGGAAGAAATGATCTGGTTCAGCTTCTGGAAAACGATCGCAACGCTGTAATAAATTGCGTTGAATTCCTTCAGAGTATTTGATGCCAGCTCAGCTACCCACTGACCGATACTCTGCATGGCCTCAGACGCCCAGCCCTTGATATCCAGCCACAGGCGGCCAAACGGCGTCAGCGAGTCGTAAGCCTGCTCTCCGCGTTTTGCCATCGTATCGCCAAACAGGTCCATAGCGTGCGTAACGGCCGCGGTCTGGTCCTTTTGCTTTATCAGATCGTCAACATGCTTAAGTTGTGAAACTGTCAGGAAATTATATTGTTCGTTAAGACTTTGCAGCGCTTTAACAGGGTCTTTTTCGATGTCCTTATAGGCTTTGGTGATGTCCTGCGCAGAGACTATACCGGTCTGAACCGCCAGCGCCGTGGAGCCCGCTGCTTTTTCAAGTTGCTGCTGTGTCAGCGATCCCATGCCAACCAGCTCAGTCATCAAACTCTGAACGGTTCCTACAGTAGCGCCAGTAGAGGCAGCAATAGACTGAGAGGAAGCCATAATCTGGAGCGCTGACGTGCCGGCAATGTTTCCAGTCCTGATAATGGCCTTGTTGATTTCGTCGTAGGCGGTGAAGTAGTCCGATCCCGCTTTGGCCGCAATCAGTACAGCGCCAGCCAGGCCACCAATGGCCACTCGGGCAGGAGTCACCATCGACAACATCGCTTTCAGCGCATTGCCTACACCGCCAAACGAGTCACGTAGCTGACCGCCCTGCTGAATAGCAACCATATAAACCGGCATACCGGAAGCCAGTGAGGTCACAATGTCGGTCATTTGCATCGGGAGATAACGCATAGCATTGCGATATTGGCCCGCGCTGATAGCCCCAGACTTCCATGCTTCTTCCTGCTCTTTCAGCTTTGCGATCATTGGGGCAGCACGATCGGATACGCCGAGTTGGGCAGCTTTTAGCTCTAACAGTTCAGCGCGTGTTTTCCCGATTGCTGCGACCTGCTCCTCCAGCGAATCGATAAAGGTTTTGCCCGCTGCAGCTGCCCGCTGCGCTGCCTGAGCCTGTTCAATGCGAACCCGCCCCTCTGCGGTCTCAGACTCCATTACCTGTGCCAGTTTTGCCCGCGTCGTCTCAAGCACGCTGTTGTAACGAGTAAAGTCCTCGTCTCCCACCAGCCCTTTACCGCGAAATTTCGCCAGGCTCTCCTGGATAGTGTCCAGCTCATCCAGCGCCTTGTTTACCGGACTAATTTTATTCAGCAGGTTCTGCAGTTCCTGACGCTGCTGCTTCAGGCTTTCGCTGTTCTTCTTCTGGTTATCGATGCCGGTGCGGAACGTACTGTTCAGGTCATCCGCTTTACCTGCAGCGGCGGACGCGGTCTCCTGGAAGCGATCCAGTGCCTGGTTACCACGCTCCAGCTCACTGGTATTTACGCGCAGGGAAATCGTGGCGATGTCGTTACTCATTCCGCCCTCTCTTTATGCATAACTTTTAGTGCGGCGCTCTCCATGATTCGGATGTCCGAAAGCGCGGTTGCCTCGTCCTCGACGTGGTGCAGGCGCATCACCCAGGGCAGCACGTTGTAATCAAGCCCTGATGCGCCTCCCATGCCCGTGCGCCACTGCGTGCTGACAGCCTGAAACACCAGGAATGAAGGCCATACATCTGGCCAGACGTCGATGTATTGATCGTCGTAGTCATCCGGCGTAAGCCCATAGGGTGCCAGGTCTGCCGCTGTGGGTTCAGGCGTATAGAATGCAGAGGCAACCGCTATCAGTTTTTTTCGCGCTGCCCCATCAGTTCGCGATAATAGGTTTCAGGGATAGCCTTCATTGCAGCCGGATAGTTTTCCAGCAGCACCGACAGATTTTCCGCGTTGAATGCATCGGGGAGGGCCCAGCCAGAAATAATTTCCATCAGAAAATCAGTGGCAGTTTTGCCTTCCAGTTTTTCCAGATCAGCCAGCTTTTTAAGTGGCTTATGATTGAAAGTGAAGGTCAGTACACCATCCTCATCGCCAGCGCGCGGGATCGAGACGTTGGCCTTAAAAGTTGGTTTGGGCTGGAGGGTGAATTTGGTAGCCATTGATACCTCTTACGAAAAAAATGCCTCCGCAAAGGGAGGCAAAGAATAATGAAAGTTTTGACGGGTCAGGCGGCAGCGTCGGTCAACTTATAGAACGTCATCGCCGGTGACTGCAGGTTCAGCACCACGCTCACTGTCTCTACCTCGTTAACCGCTGTGGTCGGCGTGTCATCAAAGGATACCGTGGCCGCCCAGTACCGATTTTCCTTCGCCTTTGGCACGTACATGTACGCTGCAACTGTCTCTTCATCTTCATCCAATTCGCGCAGTAGTGGATAAACCGGGAGCGCGGAGTCATGTGCAATCGAGTAGGTCTGAGAGACAGCAGATTTATAGGTATTCAGGTTGCGCTGGCGGTCATCGCTGAGGAACTGAATCTGCGTTGTGTTCTGATCGCCACCGGATTTAGAAAGCTCAGTGATTTGCGGCAACTCGGTCCATTCAAGCACCTTGCGGATCGAACCGGAACCGCCGCCCGCCGCGTATTTGTTTTTGTTGGTGGTATTGATGTTGCGAAGAGTGACAGCATTCTCCGCAATCGCATCGATTTTCGCGATAACGTTATCAATACCCGACCAGTTGCAGTTCACGTGAACGATATCGCCGACCGCTATATCGTCTGCGGCGCTAACTGTGATCACCGCGTGCTCAGCATTCGTCGCGCCGGTGAAAGTAATGGCCGGGCCGTAGCCCGATGCCAGATAGACATGAGCGCCGTTAGGCAATGCAAAGCCCATAATGGTTACTCCTTTAGAAACGGGAAAACCGGCTCAAGGCCGGTCAGTTGTGGGACATCACAGAGGGAATCAGTTGGTAATGTCTGCCCGATAATTCAGGCTGACAGGAACGGAGTAGGACACAGGTGTAGGGACGCCGCGGAATATGCCAGGCGCGCTGTTAATCCAGCAGGTAAAATCTTTGCCTGCAATTTCCAGCCCCTCGGGGAACAACTCCGCTACCCTGCCCGCCAGGGCAACGACTGAGGTACGGCCGGACCCGGCTGGCGCCACGACATTAATCTGGTACACGCCAGAATAAGTCCGGCAGCGCAAGCCGAGATCGATTGTTCGCGGCGTAACGGGCATATCGTGAACGGCCAGGTACATCTCGTTAGCAGGAGGTGTGAACGGCACGTTCTCCCATGCAATCGAAATGCCCTCGGCATCGGCCCAGGCACCCAATCTGGCGGCCAGTGCAGATGCAATATCAGGAATCACTTAGTCACCTCCCTGACAGCTTCCTCAAAGAAGCGTTGAAACTCAGCTGCAGTTATGCGGACCATGCCGCCCGGAGCCTGTGTGGAATGCCCCATTTCAAGCGGGTAGGCATAGGGCACGTTGTTGCAGAAATAAATGGCCTTCATCCCGACTTTGAAGAGCGACAGCGTGTAGTTCCCGGCCGCTTTTGTCAGATCACCTGTCTTATCAACCCGGCCTGTCTCGTCAGTCGTTGGCGCATCAAAGGACACCTGCCAGTTACCGCGAAAGCGTCCGCCCGTATACCCCGGCGGTGCTTTGATATCCATCCCATCCACCACCTGGGCTTTTTTCTTCAGTCGCCCGGTTTTAGTCAGGTTGTCGGGATTGGCGCGCTGCGCCTCGTTGTGGTCGTAAACAGCGCGATTATAGGAAACGGCTGTCTGGTTAACTTCCCACAACTCCGGGTTGCCCACTGGGGACATCACCACCAGCTGGTTAAGAATTTTGATTCCGACCGCGCGTACCACTGCTTCCTGATTCGTTTTCGCCTTGTTAACGAAAGCCGTGATTTTAGCCAGGAAAGCCGCGTTCTCGCCCATGCTAAGCCCTCAGTTGCGCTTTGTAGCAGAGCACCAGCACGGCAGGTTTTACCGGGTTCGGTTTGACAACACGGTACGCTTTGCCATCAATATCAACCACATCGCCGATTTTAATTTCCTGCTCTGACGTAAAAACAATCTGCACGTCGCCGTTAACGATGACCGTCCCATCAATTTCGCCTGGCGCGTATTCGGTCTTCACGCCCACAGCAGTAAAACGGACCTCTTCAGTTTTATGCTCAACGCCGCCGATAACCGTTACCGATCCTTTACGGGTGACGTTGTACGTCGCGCCGTTCTGCCTGAGCATGCGAGTCGTTCTGGCCTGCATACGTTGGTAATCAATCGCCATATCAGGCCCTCTCAGCAAATGCATTGATGGCGTAACCACGACCACCAGCGAGGTCGCCCAGCAGCGCCATAACGGCAGGATAGGACGGCGTGAAGACTTCACCATCTGCGACCGCATAGGTCATGGTGACAGCACCTTCCACACGTTCAGTTTTCACAGCGGCTTCGCGCACGCTGGAGAGTAAATCGCCGTCGATTGCCTCTACCGCCAGCATGCACTGCGCGGTTATTACCTGCCGTGGAACTTCATCCGGCGGGAAATCATGTTCATCAAGAACGACATTCACGCGTGGCCAGGCCAGAGCCTGTCGCGGGTCAGCTTTTGAGCCAACCCAGTCCAGACCTTCCAGGTAATCCGCGGCCTTAATCAACAAAGGTGTGAGCTTGTCAGGCAGTTCAATGCCGCGTATTTCCGCAAATGAGGCAAGATCCTCTTCACTGGCGTAGCTGTTAGCATCAGGAGAGGTGATATCGGTATTGACCATCGAATCATCCTGTTTATGGGGCTTTCGCCCCACTCGTTATTCTCCGGCAGGCGCAATGAAGGTGATCTCATCCGTGGTTTTCGCCACTCCTTCAACCGTGCCGGTTACCGTGAAGGTGCCAGCAACGTCTGATGTGAGTTTCACCGTTGCACCACCAGCAGAGCCGGTTTGAGAACTGGCCGTGTTAAGCGTGCCACCTGTGGACGACCACGCGACGGTTTTACCGGATACACCGGAGCCATTCAGCGTGTACTTAAGAGAAACAGTTACCGCGTCTGTGCTGTCAGCAGTTGCGGAGGTTTTATCCGCTGACAGCGTTACTCCCCCACAGCGGATTCCAGCTTAATCAGCACGCCTGCCGTAGATTTGTTGCTGGTGAAGTGTTTCTTCCAGTTGCCCGCAGTGCCGATGGCGGTCAGGTCAGGGTTATCACCTTTGGCGGTATCCCAGCTGTAGCCCAGCAGATCAACGTTCACCACGCCTTCAGCACGATAGCCAACCGCAAGGTTTTCCTGATCGTTGATATCGTAGGAACGGAAGCCCGGCGCCTGAGACTCGGTGACGGTAACCGCTCCAGATACCAGCCCAAGGATCGCATCAGCGTCCATGGTGTCGGTCACCAGCACAGGTTTACCCAGGGTGCCTGGCTGCCCGCCGTAAACCACCACGCCCGCCTCTTCGTAGATTTTGTTGGCAATCGCCTCATCAACAATGTCGAAGTAAGTGGCAGAGTGCATCACGAAGAGCACCACACGGTTGAACTTGTCGCCGTATTTACGCAGGCCGCGCGTCAGGGTCTTCTTGCCGTCTGTTTCGATATCGGCGGTGACCACCATATCCGCGTTTGCGCCGATGGCAGCCGTAAGTGCTTTCAGGCCGTATTTCACGTAGCCTTCCAGCGTGGCATCTGCGACATCAACGCCGATTACTTCAGAGAACTCATCAACGGAGCGGCCGCGGCGCTTAAAAGCTTCTTCCGTGGTTTCATACGGACCGTATTTCCAAGGTGCCTTAACGGATACCGCTTCACCGGCACCGATTTTTTTACCTGTGACTTTATCGACAGAGTTCACATTGCGCGATTCAATGGAACCACCAACTTTGTAGAAAGCACGCTTACGAAAATCGCCTTCAATCAGCTCGTTATCCAGCAGGATCGCGCCGTTGGAGGACGCGTTGAAAATAGCCAAGTTGTCCTGGCGGCGCTCGAGGAAAGCGGTCTGCGCCAGATCGTCATAAATAATCAGGTCACTATTAACAGTGGTAGACATGGGTTAATCCCTTATTTCGGAAGTTTGAGGAAGGCCTGCTGGCCGTGTTTGCGGATGTAGTCCGCTTTATCGCTGGCGCTCATTTCGGAACGTTTCAGGCTGCCACCGCCGTTTGGTTTGTGTCCGCCCGCGCCGGTGCCCTCTGCACGTGGGAACAGATGCGGAGCCGTCTCCTTAAGAGACTCCGCCCATTCGAGTGGACTCAGTGGTGTTTTGCCGTCTTTACCGAACAGAACATCGCCATTTGCATCAACTGCTACGGCCTCGCCTTCGTCGTTGAGCTGGAATGTGCCTTTGGCACGTAGGATCAGATCGTCGGATGCTTCCGGCAGCGCGCCTGTCTTCGCAGCTGCAGCTCGGATTGCATCACCCAGGACGCGGTCCCGGAATTTGTTGGAGAACGCTTCAGCTTTGTCCGCGCGTTCATTTGCGGCTTTAATCTGCTTATCGACATCAGCACGCATGCGCTCGGTGCGCTTATCGAGCACCTCATCAATTTTCCCGGCGGCGATAAGCTTCGCCTCTTCGTCGTCGGAGAAGCGCTGCAAGATGCCGCGCACAGCGTCTGGATCGATACCTTCAAATCGGGATAGGTTTTCTTTCTGCTGTTTAATGGTGCCCAGCAGTTCGCTATTTTTCGTTTTGAGGCCAGTGACTTCGCTGGTCACGCGCTCATCAATCAGCTTCTGGATTTCAGGAGTGATTTCGATACCACCGCCACCGCCGCCCTCACCGCCGCTTTCAGGTGCGAAATATTTCAGAAGCATGTTTCGAATTAACATAATTTCCCCTCGGGATTTTGCCGGGCCTCGCCCATAAAAAAGCCCCGGCGGATGCCAGGGCGTGGAGTAAGATGTGATTGTTAGTTGTCTGCGCCTGAGAGCTGCTTCAGACGTTCCAGGCTGATCCATTCGCCTTTGTCTGTAAACATATCAGCCAGGTCTATTTCCCCCGCGCGGAACAGACGCCCACGCTCGGCACCCAGAACCTGATCCTGGCGTTGTGCCGACTGGCGTGCGAGCCATTCCAGATACGAGGTTTTCCCCGGTACCTGTCCATCCATGCTGGCACGAGTCCCCTCGTCCATCTCGTCGATATCGATGCCGAGTTCGCGCCACGACTTGAGGATCAGGGTTTCGGTAGAACGACAGCAAAAATGAATTTTCCCGGGGCCCTGCAGGTAAGGCACCTTATGCCCGACCGGTTTGTTATCCAGGGTGTAGCGCAGCAGGTCACGAATAATGCAGTCGTGGCTGGTTTTATTGTCCAGCGTAGACAGCCACTGTTTGCCTTTCACGATATCGCTGTTGGCACTGGCGAAGCTGTTGCGTGCTGTGGCAGCCAGATGATTCACGGCTGTTTTAGCGATGCTGGCAGCGTTTGCCCTGCTCATCTGCAGCGCGCCGTCGCGGTAGTCTTTGTTGGCGTGTCCGCGAACATTGCGTGCGATAGTCTCTACCGTGTCGCCGGCAAGATACCCCCGACGTACGGCGTTAACGATCCGCGCCAGCCTGTCCGACTCCAGATTATCCGCCCACTCACTCAGCAGCCGCCCCTGAAAGGGTTGCGCCATAGCCGCGGCATACACCATATCGGCGGTGATGCCCTGCAGCGGATAGTGAGACAGGACCTGTGAAGGCAGAAGGGAATCGAACAGGCTCAGCTGATAACTGGTTTCGTTCTTTGCCAGCGCCATCAGCTCACTCTCGAGCCCTGCCTGCATGGTGGCTACGGCCTGATGGTTAAGATCGCGCACACTGCCCAGTAAACTCTGCAGACGGCTAACGGTGAAGCTCTCAGGAGGCAATCTGTCCAGCGCATCCAGTAGACGTGCCGACAGGTCAGCATCCGTCTCGTTAAGCAACTTCACCATCCGGTTTGCCACGCCGGTGGCGTAGCGGCTTAACCAGATGGAATGTGCGATTGATTCATCGCGCAAGCTTTCGTTTACTGTTGCCATATCAGCCACCGGTCAATGTGGGGGCTTGGTTGCGAAGTGCATCAATCACTTCGTCCGGGCTGTCTGCCGGGTCGATAAGGTCAAGCTTCTGCAGTGCGCGAATCATATCGCTGTCGCGCAGCGCACCGGACTGCCAAGCGTTGACGATTGCCGTCACCATGCCCGACTCAGCAACCTTCGCGATGAATTCCTGATTGATGGTGTAGCTCGTCGATTCCCCCTTAATGCCGAGGTATTTCGCACACCATCCCAGCGCCAGCGTATAGGCCTCAGAAACGTTTGAAACGCAGATACCGAGCACGGATGTTGATGATGTCTGCTCACCACTCGCCTGGGTTGCCGTCTTCGCCGTGGCGTTCTGCTCAATCAGTCGGGCGCCCAGCTGCACCATGTAATCGCGCTTGCTGTCCATGGCCTCTTTAGCCAGCATGTTCGGCTGCGCCTGGGCATAGCCAAACGAGCCCTCTCTGGGAAGTAAAAGCGGTGATCGGGAACCAATTTTAACGCCCTTCTTCTCGAGGTGATCGCGCCAGCCGGTATCGAGCCCAGTCATGTACGGCTGCACCTGGCCACAGAACCACACGCTGTCCTCATAGTCAGCACTGTTACGATAATGACCGTGGTTTATCTCCACCAGCGCAGCCAGCGGTGAATCATCGATAGTGGGATCGTTGTTCTGAGCACCGACAAAGGTGAAAGGGATTTCGTCCCAGTAGTCCTTTCCTTTCGGCTTAGGGTGGTACTCACTGTCAACGGTGTAGGTTCCGCTTGCTGTGCCACCAGCCCGGCGCCATACCCGGCAGATGAACCGCCCTTCTTCCAGCGCCAGTTCGCGGTATTGGATTTCATCCTTATAAGCGTAACCATCCGGCTCTTCTACGCATTCGCGCAGGACCACCAGCACCAGCTGATCGCGTCCGTTAATACGCTTTGTTCGCCAGTTGATAATGTTCTCTGCCGGATAGCGGAGGATGATTGCTTCGTCGGACTCTCCAGCGTAATCGACGTAAATGCCCTCTCGCGCAACCTCCAGCACGTTCTCAGCTACCAGCTGCGACTGCTGGTAGATGCTGGTACCGGCCCCGTCAGCATTGTCTAACAGGTATTTGAGCTTCTCCGGTCCGTTGAAAGTGGGATCCTTTCGATACGCCATTCCAAGCATGCCGATTTTTGTATTACCGGCAATGGCATAGAACACCGCGCGGCTAAGATAGTCCTCATTGCGCTTACGGTTGCGCGTGGATTTATCGGTTGGGTCGAGATAAGGCAGATACTTATAACCCGCCGCTTTTACGGCCTCAACTCCTTTGCAGAAGTCCCTGTATTTCCGCCAGGCAGCAGAAGCCGCCCGGTGTTCTGGTCGAACCCAGGTGATGTCGTCGTTTGCCATATCAGAAAGTGGTGTCCATGGTGATTGAGTATGCCGGTTTCACGATCGGGTAATCCTTCACAATGAAGTACCCACCAGCATCATTGGGGTGATCGTTATCCGCTGATTTATCCGGTTCGCCATTGGCCGCCCAGATTTGCTGCTCGAGGCTCTCGGTGTAAACTGGGCAGCTCTGAACATTAACCAGATAGCGGCGCTCGCCGTTGGCGTTGCAGAACATGGCGTTCATCGAGTTGATGCGGTCTTTAACCGGCGGGTTGGCATCATCAACAATGACGCTGAATCCGGCATCGTTGAGCTGAGCAATATCTGTCTTGCTGGCGTTCTGCGATTTGCGTGAGTCGCCAGAGGCATCCGGATAGATGTAAATCTCCCGGCTTTTAACGTAGCGACCATCCTCGTAGCGCCAGAACTCTTCCTGTATGCGCTTAATCATCGCCGGCGTGTCGTAGACCTTCACCAGTTCACGAACAGCGCGCGGCAGGCCGTTTCGCTTAACGTGTACAATCGCGGCCATTTTCCCCACGTTGAAGTCCATGCCGATAAACAGCGGATCCCCGTCCTGAATCTCGTCAGAACAGTTATTCAGCTTACGGTTGAACGTGTGGTAAATGGTCCCGCTGTTAAGGTTGGTGAACTTCCCGCGCAGATATGCCTGAATCAGTTCGTCAGGGTAAGAGCTCAGCAGCGACGGGATGTAATCCGCGGGCAGGTTCTTCGCATTGTCGAACGTGCTGGCCTGAATCAGACCGTACAGGGCCGACAGTTCTGGCTTTTCACGTACCGCCTTCACGAACTGCTGGTAGACGAATTTGAACCCTTCCGGCGTGGTCGTGACATCAATGCCATTACGCAGCCCATCAACCTTGTAACGCATTCGGGCGATTATTTTTCGCCATGCCTGCTGCGCTTTGGCAGCCGCCATGACGTCCAGCTCATCCACCATCGCATTACCGATTTTGAAACCAACTATCGAGCCGGGCTTCTCCATAGAGCGGCAGATTGTGGTCCCGCGGTACCGTCGCCCCTCGTAGAAGTGAACCTCTTTGTTCCCCTCGTTAATTTTGACGCTTAAACCCCAGTCAAATGCTACCTCTTCAATCGTCGGGTAGAAGATGTCACGGATCTGCGGGTACGTCGGCGCGAAATAACCCTGGTTAATCTTCGGGTGTTCCCACATCCCTTTGCAGATCCCGCCACACCCCACCCATGTCTTACCGGAACCGAACCCGGCAACGTAGGCTTTGAATTTGTGCTGCATCGCGAGGAAGCGCGCCTGAGGAATGTTAACTGTCGGGCTGATCCCCATCGTCTGCCCTCGCATCCACTACGTTGATATTGATCTGCACTGGGGTTGGTTCATCGTCCTCACCCTCACCGGCCAGCTCTTTACGGAGTTTCTCGACCTCCAGCTGCCGGCGTTCGATTTCAATCTGCTGCAGGCGCTGGGCGAACTCGCTATCGGCCAGGCCCAGGCGCTTCATTACCGCTTCGAACATCCGCTCGCGGCTGATTGCTGTAATTTCGACGCCGTTTTTGCCGACCTTCACGCCGGAGTAAGCGAGCCGAGAAGCTGCCGGGAGTTTGCGAGTGTCAGGGAAGTAAGGCTGCCCAATGCCGTCACCATTGCAGCGCGGGCATTCTGGGTTAGGCTCCCTATTGTGGTCGTAGCCGTAACCGCCAGTGTCTTCTGGCTGCTTCGCGCCCTCTTTACCTTCAACCTTCGCTTTTTCTTCTTCGAACTCAACAGCATCGCGCCACTGGTAGTGGTGACCGAAGCCCCAGCAGTAGCGACACGCACCGCGGCGATACTGTGAGATTTGATTTGCATCGAAAGTGGCGAGCTGCCACATCTGAGCGAGGACTTTATCGGCACTTCCGAGAGTGCGCGCAAGGGAGGCCTTTTGCTGCTGCGCAATAGCCTGCGCAACGTTAGGATTCGTTATGAGCTGACGACCATAATTTGGGTCACTATAACCAGCACGTGCAGCGGCGGCGGTGGCGTTATTGTCCTTCAGATACTCCGCGACAAATAAGCGCTGCTGAGCAGTAAGTTCATTATCATCCACCAGCTCATTTGCGCTTTTATCTTTCTGCGCAGTGCGCATTTTTTTCTGCGCAGGTTTTTGCGCAGTTTGCGCAGAAGGTTTTTTGATATATCGACGTGCGGTAGCGTAGTTCAGTCCCTGCGCTTCACACCATTCTTTTGGTGATACGCCGGTTGCGGCATGTTCGGACAGGAACCGTTGCTGAAGCTCGCCCCAGTCCGGTTTTGCCATTGCTTACTCCAATAAAAAACCGCCCTGAGGCGGTTAAACTTTGTTGAATGCTACGCACTGTATCCAGAGGTTTTCTCGCAGCCTCTGTTTTTCAGCCATTAAGGACTCGAATATTTCACCTGAGGATTGTCCACCATCGCAACTGTAGACTTCACCATACGAATACGCCGGTAAGTGTTCCCATGTGGTTGCATCGTAAGCATTCCATGAAAAAAACCACTGCTCTTTCTCTTCCATAACCCCTCCATATGACGAGAAGTTATTGTGCATTATCACAGGCACTCAGTGAATGCCTGCTGTAATGCATGCCACACTCTCGCAGTGGCTACGCTCATGCCCTTGAATTGCTGTCGCTTCATCGCCGCTTATAACCAGTACGCGTATGGCCTTCGTGCTGCTTTACCGGAGCATGTTCCCTTATTTACCCTCACATCGGTATGCTATACCTGCTCGCTATTACGCGACTCGGGGCAGCATCATGACTGCTGCACTGCCTTTCGGCGGCGGCCCAACCGCTTTACTACTTCAAATTGACTTCCCCTTCTGGCAGTTCGCCTGCCACGTTTTTGGTCTATCTCAACGAGACGATTTAGGACGTATATCGCATTTATGCCAACCAGATCATTGCGTTGCGCTTTAAGTTCGGCAATTCTGGACTGGATGTCAGGTTTTGATAGGTTTTCGGACGCAGTACGGTTGGCTGTTTTTGCGCTGTACCCCGCCCGAATAGCCGCTTGCGTGGCGTTTAAATCGATGAGGTACTCGCGACAGAACATTTCTTGTTTGTCGGTGAGTGCCATATGTTCTCTTTAATATGGAAATCAGTTATGAGTAACTCTTCTACTGAAAGAAAAGCGCTTTTTAAACTTGGTGATTCTGTGTATTTGAAATCAGGCGGTCCAGAGATGTCAGTATATGAAATACACAAATTTGGAGGCGCCTTTACTGGTGATTACACTTGCCAATGGTTTGCAGGAAAAAAACTTGAAAAAGGACGTTTTACCGAAGAGTCTTTGACAAACACAAACCCAAAGCCGTAAACCCAAACGCGTCTATTTTAAATATTCCCGATGTTACAGCTTGGATGTTGTCCACATTAACAACCGACGGATGCCTCTATCAGCAAGATGTTGTCGATTACCTGATAAAGAGTGGTAATGAGCAACACCTGAAAGAAAATGCGGATGGCAACCAAGCGCTATCAACAAAGTTGATCAATAAATTCCGAGTCGATAGTGGAGAAAATGTCGTTTGGGTTAAGCCAGATAAATACTGGCGATACCGAGTACCTGAAGATGAAGAAGGTCGAGAGGCTCGCGGTTAACAATTAGGGCGATCATTCGCCCTTTTCTTCGATACTCTCTTCCAATGGCGTGAACTTCACGCGCTTCACGTCGCCAGGAGCGAAGTAAAGCCACTCGCCCGTTTCCGTGCCAGCGGCACAAATCCATTAACCAGCTCAGGCTGACGCCGTGACATCTTGCCCGTGTACTCGCCGCGTCGTTCGTAGTCAGTTTGATGATGTAGATGTCGGACATTGAGAGCCTCTTTATCCGCTTGTGGGGATATTGCCATTACGATGAGCAGCCCCATGGTGATGACAACAAAAAACCGCCCGAAGGCGGTTTCTATCGACTAGATGAACTTCTTAATTTCATCCGGAAGCATCTTTAAAGCCGTCTCTTTCAGATACATTAACTCTTCTTTTCTTAAATCAATATTGCAATCACTTGGCCTATCTCTCGCAGTGCCATTTAAGTCCCAATTGGTGGGGTTTTCACTTCCGTTTTGGCCGATGATGACGCCATGAATGCAGTCAGTTGAAGAGGTGTTAATAGCCTGGATTAGAACTTTTCTTCCGGCATTATCAGTAGTATGGATAGGTTTAAAAAGCGGAATTAATATTGACATACGGACCTCCTTTTCATTAGTGGAAGCCATAGAATACACTTAGGATTTATCCCAATAAACCATTATCAAGCCCACCCTCAGATGAGCTTTGTAATGGCCGGCTTAGCTAATCAGCAACTCAGGCTGCGTCACCTGCATGATGTGCTCATGCTCAAGCTTTAGCGTGCGTTTTTCCTTCTTCCGTTCGTTCATCAACCGGCTGCCGATCGTTCCCTTCAGCTTTGAGCGCGTTTCTTTGATGGCGTAGCGGTGCTGCATTGCTTCACCCATGACAAGACGGCGGCTAAGTTGCTCTGACATCCAGTTGAACGCTGAAATGTAGCTTTCTTTGATAGCCGCAGCAGCTTTCCCGGTGAATCCCATCACAACCATGATCCAGCCATCTTTCGTCAGGCTATACATCGGGCGAATCTTACCTTGCTCATCGATATAATCAGCCGACGCAAAATTGCGTTGGCTAAACTCACTTGAGCAATCGGCCTTAACCTGCTCGATTTTCCTGAGCACATCACCGTGTCGCTTTCCAAAGTACGTAGCAACTTTTCTGGATGTGGTAACGACCTCTCCGTTTTTGGCTTGCACCATTTCGCGGAAGTCGAAGGCCGGAATAACTGACGGATTATTCATAGCGTTTTCCTTACATGTGAGATGAACCTTTGCCGAATTGAAACGCCAGCCCACCGAAAGCTCGCCAGCATTAAACTGACGTCTCCAAAGGCTCATTTCACAGGTTAGGGTTCGGTGTGTTTCATCTGCATCGAACATGCGATAGCCAATCAGGATCTGGCAGTTATCGCAGGCACATGCTCTACCGATTCGGTCGGCAGTTCTTAGTGCGGGGTGTCACCGCAAAATAAAAAGCCTCACGGATGCAAGGCTTGATTAAATCATTAAATTTCAAGCAGATATAGCTAGACAATTAATAGCCATGAGTACATTTGAATAGCCATAAATAGACATGAACACTCGAAAATATTTTTATTTCAGGCACTGATCTTTGATGTAGTCCTGCAGATAGCCGACCTGCTTCGTCACTGTGACGATTCGCTCTCTGAGGGTGAAATAATCCCGTTCAGCGGAGTCAGTAAGTCGGGGGCCGGAAGCATCGCCCAGGCCGCCGGAGCCGGTCGCTCCGTTCGTGGGACAGTTTGCGTTGAGCTGCAGCCGCTTACGACCAGCAATGACATCGCTATGCAGACGCTCAATGGTTTCTTTCGCATCAGCCAGTTCTCCGGTGTATTTGGCATCCAGTGCAGCGACATCACGCTGGCGGGTCTGCATGTCTTTGATGGTGTCGTTAGCCAAGCTGAGATTCTCAGTGGCTTTATCGCGCTGGTCTTTGTATGTGATGGCGTTGTCGCGGTAGTGGTTAATCGCCCAGGCCATCGAAACCAGCAGGCAGATAACGACAGCGCAGATGATTGCGGTTAATCGGCTCATTGCTGGCCCCACTCGCAAACTTCACGCTCAATCTCGCGTCGGGTGATCAGCCCCTTCCACTGCTTACCACCGGCATACGTCCAGCGCTGCAGTTCTTTGCATGCACCCAGAACGTCGCCGGAATTTAACTTTTTCAGCAGCGTCGATCTGCTAAACGCCCCAGCTCCCACGTTGTAGGTGAAAGAGTAAAGTGCGGCACGAGTGGTTTCGGGAACATGGACCTTTATTAGCGGGTCGATGGCATTTGCCACCTTTCGCAGATCTGCCTTCAGCAGGTTGTCGCACTCTTTGTCGGTGTAGCGGTGACCGCGGCGAATGTCGGCACCGGTGTGCCCATCACAAACGGTCCAGACGCCGACCACGTCCTGATAGGCGTAATAGCGCCGTCCTTCCAGTCCATCTGCATTGCCAAGCATTACTGCAGCAATGGTAATTGCTCCGGACCCGCCAACGATGGCACCCACCAGCTTATTCCTCAATGTTGGGTTCATCTCGGCTCCTGCTGCGGCGGTTGTCTTCGCGGATCTTGAAATAGAGATTTGTCAGATACGTCAGTACGGCAATGATGATACCCACCAGCACGCCGATAGCGTTCCACTGCTCGGGGCTGTAGGCATTAAGCATGCCGTTTAGGATGCTCCCGGCTGAAGCGCCATAAGCAGCACCAGTGGTTATTTTTTCCATGCGATACATACTCTCACCTCGCGTAGTTAGCGGGTGCTGTGTGTTTGAAAAGGGTCTGTCCGTCGGGACGATTTAACAAGAAGGCGTGTCGATGATGGTTCTAGGAGCCTCAAATGAAAAAGCCAGCGACAGGCTGGCAATGTGAGGGTAAGGCAATGAACAGGATATTATTTAGAACCAAGCGACCTAGAAGCTAGCTAAAAAGATGGCATTTGTGTAAAACGATGACATCAATCAGCAGGTGTTCATCGTGAAATACATTCGGTTAATTTTAAGGCTCATAACAGTATCACTTTACGTGTTTCTGGTTGTTTTTGGCTCTGGATTTCTAGGTTCGAGTACAGCCAATGCAATTAATCTTGAAACACTTAACCTAAATTACTCATTAATCGCAAAGGACTCGGCGGTATACGCACTCTGCGCAACTGGTGCGACATTGGTTGTTCCACCAGTCCTATATTTAATCCAGCATTATGTCTGGCCAGTTTTGAAATTTGTCGGCTTGAAGATTCGCTACTTCTTCCATGGGTACTAACGCCTAGCACAGTTAAGAGGCTTCATATAATTTTTTGCTGTTACAGCTTTGGCTCTTCAATACGCTCGCTAATTACTTCAACCTCGCCATTATTGGCAAGGTCATCTCCACGAGTCACGTACCATGCACCATAGATAACTTCACCCGACTCTAAATCGTCGATTTTTTCGTGCATGTAGTAAGCGATCTGCCTGCTGCCATTGTACTGGATCCAGTAATAGCCTTCTCTCATCATACCCTCCTCTTCGATATAAAGATTATAAGAGGCAATGAATAGTGATGGTTTTAGAAATTCTTAAATCGCTATTAAGCAAAAAGCCCCACGGGGTTAACCGCAGGGCTTTAAACGAAGGCAATAACCCATCGTTAGAGCAAAATTACCACAGATTCGGGAAAAGTAAATAGTTCACGATAATTTCACGCCCTATTTTGTTATCTGCTTCAGCTGCGCATCAGCCCAAGCCTCTTCGATATCAAACTTGGTGATGAGCTGATCGTAGAATGGCTTAACAGACTTCTTCCAGGTATCGAGGCTGATTGCATCCGTTATCTGGCACAACGCGGCGTAAGCCTCAGTTGATGGAATTCGTTCATACCCGCGCCCGCTGCAGCGCTTACAATCGGTCAGAACCGGAACGCCCTGCCGTTCTGTAAGAGCCTGATTAACGGCTTTCCCGCGTCCATGGCAATCTTTACAGGCGCAACTGACAACCTTCTTCCCCTTGCATTCTGGGCACAGCAACCGGGCCAATTCTCGCACCTTGCGTTTATTTTCGTATTGAGAAGGGATAACTTTCAGCCCCCAAGCGGTAGATTTTTTAATAACATCTTTTGCGTGCCAATGGGTGCTGGTCTTCATCGTAAACACATCTGCGTCAATGAACCCCTGTCCGTCGCAACATACGCAATGTTTCACGCTTGCGGCGCTGCGGGAATAGTCCTCAAACGAGAAGGTGGCCAGCTGATGCATCACAAGTTGTTTAACCCCAGCATCCAGTTTGCGAAGTGCAGCAACCCGGTCGCACTTGGTCAGTGCGTACTGGGCCAGCAATTCGATCGCCCTCTCCCGGTCATTGTTGCTGATACCCATCTTCCCGAGAAAGGCGCTATAACCCATGGCGGCCCGTTCCTGCGTCATGCCCATAGCGGCCATGATATCCGTTCCGCTTAATGAGTCTGACGCCGTAGCGCGCGGAGAGTCGCTAATAAGCGTCGATTTGGCGAAGTGGTATTTCACGGTGTTTTCGAGGTTCATTAGGCTGCTCCTGCTGAATGATAGATACGAACAAAATTACGAAGAATGCGGTAATCCACCAGCACCGATCCCCGGTAGCGGTAAATGCGAAGGCGCTGCCAGCGCGCGCGGAGTACCTCAAGCGTTTCTGGCTTCATCTGGCCTCCTCGATAATGATTTGCCCTGTCTCTCCCCAGATTTTGGTAACCCGTCCGTCCCAAACATGGCTATCCTCGTCAAACACTGCATCCAGCAAAGCTTTTTCCAGGTTGTCTTTGTCCGGCTTTTGTTGATGAGGCCGGCCGACATATTGCGCTCGCTTTGTCTTGCTCCAGCTCTTTGGCATGGGGATCACGAACGTGACGTGATATCCAGACTCCGGCAGACGGACGCCCAGCAACCTGACCTGTTCTTTGTAAGCCCAGTACGCTGCTGTTGCTGGCCGTTTATGCCATCGGTCACGCTGAGTCATTCTGGGCTTGCCAATCGGCGTAATTTCGTAAATTTTCATGCGGGCACCACCAGCCCGCGGCGGGCAACTTCAATCACTGTCAGAACAATCGCGCGGTCCATAAGCTGCCGGCGCTCTTCCCTATTCAGCTTATTCCCGTTATCAATGCTGTCATGACAGCAAACGCAGAGCGCAGCTGTCGCACAGTCATCGGTTTTTAATCCCATGCCTTTCCCTTCGTTCCGGTGTGCCACCTGCGTTCCCCATGCACCACAAAGAACACAACGCTCTATCTGCCCGACGGCAGCGAGCCATTTTTTGCTGCGATAAATAACCATGCTCACCCCCACATCCGGTTTCGCCAGCGGCTATCCGGGCGCGCTGGTGTACTTGAGGTCGGAAGGAATGCACTGACAGTCCAGGTCACGTAATCCTGGTTTAGGCTGCGCTCAACGCGCACGCCGCGCGCTTTGTAACGCTTGACCAGTTCGTCGGCCTGTTCGGTGCTGCAGTCGGTATGATGGAACCAAGAATATTTCATACCCGTCACCCCACGAAGCCAAGCAGCTGAGCGGCGACATTTTCGGCCTCATCACGACTGCGGAATGAACGGGACAGGACCCAGCGCCAAAGAACATCGAGCGCAGCTTTATAGAGCTGCTGGAACTCGAGCTCGTCCATGTTGGCAAACGAGATGCTGCGAGGATGCTTTTTGAGTGTTCCGTCTGGCAGCTGAATGGCATCAAAGTGCCCTGCCTCAACGATTACCCATGAGCGGTAAGCATCGAAGGATTTGCACAGGCTAATGCCATTCGTGACGCGCCGGTAAGCAACCTGTTCCAGATACTGCTCAGCAGCATCGATCAGCGCGCTCTCATTCCCGCCATACGAAGCCAGGAATTTGGCGTAGCCGGTGATCAGCTTCCGCTCGTTGCTAGAGATAGCCCCGCCAGTTGGTTCCCAGTATTCAAAACCGAGATTGAGAAGCGCGAAAAAGCGTCGATGGAATGCCGGGTTTCGTACCCGCCTGAACTCGGCAACAAGAACATCGCCGAGCCGGGTTTTGGATTGCAGGATATCGCTGGTCTCGGGCGTAGCCGGGATCAGTATTCCTGAGTGGTGTTTTATAAGTTGTAATTCTAGCGCCATGGTTCTCTCCGTGGCGCATCAGGTATAGGTTGTTCAGGCCTATGAAAGAATAATATCAGACGGTGGTGTAACTCGGTACCCTAGTCGTTTTGCAAATTGCATAAACCCGTTGAGAGTGAATATTTCTTCCTCTTCGAGTAACGGTCGTAATGAAACTATTCCATTTACTCGATAAACCAGATATCTCCCTTCCGCCGGGAAGCTATAGATAACTGCTTTATCGGCCCTTCTGACCACGTCGTACCATTGATCATCTGCATTAAAGGCATCTGCACTACACACTATTTCCCCCAGAGCGACTTATTGACGCGGTAAACAGTAATCGGGAACAGCCAGGGGAACGCAAACAGCGATACTCTTTGAAACTGCTCCAGTGAAATTCACGCGATTAATAAAACCACTCGTCCGCGCTCTCCCAGGTCTCCTGCACGATATGTTCGACCTCTTTCTTGTCGCCTCCGAAAACAGTCAGCCCATCATTGCTGGCACGCTTAATCGTAATCTGGCAATCATCGAACTGTTTACTGAGCCTTTTGAGCAGTTCTGACTCGAGGGCAGGTATAGCTCCATCAGGAAGTTTCTTCATGCGATCAATGGTTAGCTCGATTTTCATTTTTCCCTCCGCAATGGCAAGCTGTATGCATATACAGTACTTTTATAAACTCTCTTGATGACTTTTGCAATCATTTAAGAGAACAAAACTACTACGCAAAGTTCTATAACGCATTGCTTTATAGTTAACGCCGTAATCGCCTAGTAACATAAATACCTTCGCAGAGTTGGTGATTTTATTTGAAGAGAAATTTATTGTTAGATGTAACATTTAGAGTTCGAACGAGATACATTTTAACAATAACCTTAGGCTTTTATAACTGCCTGCTGAAAATGTCCCCAAGGAAAAACCTCAAAATTTGGTATTTTGAATACATTCAAAGTAATAGAGTAAGAATTAATTTCGATGAGATATGCCTTATCTTTGTATCTGTTCCAGATATATATGACTAATTTTCAGTGTCCAGCCATAAATAGCATTATTTATAATTGTTGTTTGTATAATAACACCGTGCCAGCAACATCCTTAGCAAGCATATAGTTTCAGTTAGACTATAAAAATACATATCGGCACGCTTCATGCAAGAAAACTAAATTTATAGACTCCAAGTCCCGGGCTTGAAAAGATGCAAATCTGGCTGATATCTATCTTTAGAGGATGCAGATTATTTGAGCATCAAAACAATTTTGCGACGAACGCTTAGCAGGTATAGGTTGTTGAACACTATGCTATTAGTGTACTGTAAAGCAATGCAATGATCTGATGAAGATTCAACAAAAAAGGTCAAAAAATGAGCACGGATTTTGTAGATTCACATGACCGGCATTTAGTTGATGCCAATCAATTATTTTCTTCTGGAAGATTTGCTAATGCAGATCAACTATATGGATTTTCAGTAGAATGTGGTCTGAAATCGTTAATGAAAGCATTTGGTATGCCGTTCGATAACGTGAGGCAAATGCCACAAAAAAGTTCTGATGCAGTACACGCTGATAAAGTTTGGGATCGATTCGAGAGCTATCGCTCGTCGCATACCAGTGGAGCAGATTACCAGTTGAATGGAACAAACCCTTTCCATGATTGGAATGCTTCGCAGCGTTATTACAACCAATCAAGCTTCGATGCTGCTAAAGTCTCTCCACATAAAGCAGCAGCCGATCAAGTTAATCAATTGATAAGAAAAGCCAAATTAGCAGGATTAGTATGATAACTTTCGACCAAATCGTACCATTATCTACTCAAATCATAAGTAAATTTACTGATCTGGTTCAATCTTTGGATTGGTTAGTATTAAACCGTGACCTGAATGGAAGGGTTCGTCTGGTTGCACCAGAATCAATCAAGGATAATCCTCAGAAAATCGAGGGATTACATGCTCTTGAAAATGAGCTTTCAAAGGAACTCCACGGACATTATCATAACGTTTCAACATTGTTTGAAAATGATATTGAATATGTGAAGGATGGTGCCCAGCTATTCAGAATCAATGGCTTTGAAAATGTATTCCTCGCTGATCGGTATGCAAATGAATCTACTTGGGGAAACGTTTCAAAAATAACCAAAAATGCTCCGCGAGTTGTTTTCTTCTCTATAAAAGGAGGTGTGGGGCGTTCTACATCCCTTGCGGCAGCCTCTTGGAAACTCGCACAACAAGGCAAGAAAGTTTTAGTATTAGATCTTGATCTAGAATCACCTGGATTATCTACAGCTCTATTACCTATTGATCGTCAACCTAAATATGGTATCACAGATTGGCTTGTAGAAGATTTAGTAGACAATGGTGAACAACTAATTGACTCAATGATAGCAACAAGCCCATTGTCTCATGATGGCGAAATTTTTGTTGTACCGGCTCATGGAGTTGAGGCTGGAGAGTATGTGTCAAAACTCGGTAGGGTTTGGATGCCAAAAGTAGATCAACAAGGTAAAAAAGAAAAATGGTCACAAAGATTAAATAGACTAATTGATAAACTCGAACAAGTTATATCCCCTGATATCATATTGATTGATTCACGTTCTGGCATTGATGAGATTGCCTCATGTTGTGTTACAGATATGGGGGCTAATCTAATACTACTATTTGCTTTAGATGGGCTGCAGACATGGAACGGTTATAAAATATTATTCGAACATTGGTTGAACAGTGAAGTTGCTAACGATATTCGCGAAAGATTACAAATTGTTGCCTCTATGGTTCCAGAAACAGACAAGATTGAATATCTTATGTCACTCAGAGATCATGCATACGATCTTTTCTCCAATAATTTATATGACGAAATCGAAGCGGCGCCAATCAATGCAGTGGGACCTTCCAACGATGAAGATTACAAATGGAAGGTAAGAGAATTAGTAGAAGGCTGGAATTTCGATAGCTCTGATGAGGGGGCTCCTCATAATCCTTGGGCAATTCAGTGGCATCGTAGTTTTACTGGTTCCTTAGCTCTACATGGACGACTAGCCACAATTGATGAAAATTCTATAAAGTCAATTTTTGGACCCTTAATTGAAGGGATTGAAAGTGTTTTTGACTCGGAGATATCTGATGACTGATGTTCAAATAATTAGGCGTGCGATATCCGCCGCCTCCCTAGAATCAAGTAGCTTTGGAGATGAACCTGATATTGGCGACCTCTATGTGCCATTATCTCATATCAAAGCTTTGAAGCTTGCCTCCAATATTGTAATAGGAGGGCGTGGTGTTGGTAAATCATTTTGGACAGCTGTTCTCAAATCACGACATCTTCGCGCTACCATGCAAGAATATGTTCCCGAATTACAAAATTTAGAAATATTTGTCGGTTTTTCAAATGTTGAGGATGTTGATAGTTATCCAAATGAAGATACTTTCCAACTATTGCTGAGTAAAAATTATGCTCCATATGATATTTGGAGAACAGTGATTATTCGTTGGGTAGCTGGAAAATCAAACATCTCTATACCTACTAATACTTGGCAAGAAACTATCGATTGGTTCAAATCGGAGCCTGAAAAAGCTGCAAGGCTAATGAGTACATCTCGTAATTGGAATGGACTAATTGTTTTTGACGCTTTGGACAGGACAAGTAACGATTGGCAGAGAATGGATGAGATTGTTCGCGGTCTATTGCGTGCAGTCTTATGGCTGAAATCATATAATGGTTTATCAGCAAAGGTATTTTTACGTGAAGACCAAGCGGCTAGAACAGTTTTTAACTTTCCTGATGCTTCTAAAATATTGGCAACTAAAGCAGAATTGACATGGAGCAGACATGATCTGCATGGTTTACTTTGGCAAAGATTAATTAATTCAATGGATTTGAATGCTAATATTTTACGTGAAATATGTCAGAACGCCACATCTAGAAAACTTACTTCTGTCAACAACTCCTTTCAACTTCCAGACGAAATGAAAAGAGAAAGCGAAGCCCAAAGGAAGGCTTTTGAAAAATTAGCTGGACCATGGATGGGTAAAGATAAAAGACGAGGTGTACCATACACTTGGTCTGTAAATCATTTATCGGATGGCAGAGGACAAACCTCACCAAGGTCATTTTTAGCTGCGATCAGTCAAGCAGCTCAAGACTCAAGTTCTCGCTATCCAAATCATGAATATGCATTACATTATGAAAGTCTAAAGCGTGGTATTCAGCAGGCTTCTGAGATACGAGTTACTGAAGTTGCAGAAGATTATCCTTGGGTACCTGATGTTTTATCTACTTTAAAAGGTTTGAATGTACCTTGTGATATTGAAACTGTCGAGCAAAGATGGATGAGTTCTTTTCCTTTTGGGCCAGAGCAAGTGAATACTAATAGACTACCCGCTCAACATGCTGAACGTGGTTGGTCAGGAATTAGGGAAGATCTAGAGAATCTTGGACTAATTGAAACAAAAAAAGATGGTCGTGTTGATATGCCAGATCTGTATAGGGTTGGTTTCGGTTTAGGAAGGAAAGGTGGGGTTAAACCTAAAAGCAAAAGAGATTAGATTTATAATTAAACCTTTTATAAAAGGTGCTATGAAGAATAGCACCTTTTATTGTTAATTTTTACCATTTATCTTTTCACTATATCAATGCTATAAAAAATCATGCTAGTATCAATTCATATTATATAAATGCATTGACGTAATCACCGAAACAGGGGGAATATATGGACGGAAAGAGACTTCAAAACTATTGGTCGCAAGAGGTTGATGCACTTATATCTATATACAGGCAATTTGAAACACTTATTCCTTCTCAAAAACATAAAGGGTCAGCGCATCATGGTGAGGATGGTCGATTCGTAGAAGAGTTATTGCGCGAATATTTTTCAAAATATCTTCCTCAAGGATTAGAGATTCTTACTGGGTTCATACTTCGGCCTGCAGTAAAAACTGGCACTACAGGTAAAGAGCGGAGGTATGATTTTGATAAAAATTCATCTCAGTTAGACATAATTGTCTACGATTCTGAAAGATATCCAGTTTTCCAAAGGTTTGGAAATAGTGCGATAGTTCCTCCGGAGGGAGTTGTAGCAATAATTTCGGTAAAAAAACACCTTAACGATGGTGATATAGCAAAAGAGTGTCAAACTTTATGGAATGCTTCAAAGTTATGCAAAACTCAATACTCCAATAATCAAGTCGACAAAGTTAGGGGGCCTTTTCTCGCTTTGGTAACAATGGAATCAAAGATAGATAAAAAGCGCGAGGGAAATTTAGCTTGGATATTTAATAAAATCGTCGAAGCATATGGATGTGGCGATAAACCGACATTTGATGACTTAATTGGTTATATTGGTTCTCTTAGTGAGTGGAGCCTGTTTAAGCAAAGACCCAAAGAAAAAAAGGTAACTAAAGCAAAATTTATTAGTTTGGTCCACGGTGAAGGTGAATCCCACCTAGGATTACAATTCATCCTTTCGGGGATCCTTTCGGTTTTTTATGATAAAAGTAGACGAAATATAAGACGCCCTGGTTTTACAGCATTCCCTTCAGGACGAGATATTGAGAAGTACCTTGGAAAAATAGAATGTGATGGGGAACGTTAGCTCTATCGAAGCGCAGCAAGAGACAAACCTTCTCTGCGCTTCGAAAAGGCTATTTACAGGTTGCAAACATTCTTCCTGCAACCCTCTAAAATTGTTGTCCGCATGATACTCAAACACCACTTTTAGTCAACCGTAAACAGATTACCTTAACCCAACGTGGCGAGAACTTGCTGAGGCCGATTGCTCTTGTGATAAGTAGTTTCATGAGAAGCCTCTTAACCGCCTGTGGTGGCGATTTCTAACTCGGTTATAACACACATGAAGAAGACTTATGTGATTATTACCACTTAGAAATTTCTAAGGTTCGTTTAGCCTGAGGGCTAGCAGGCTTTCAGGAAACATAGAAGTAGGTCTTTCAGCATGACACAAAAGCGCCACGTCATAATCAGTGAGTTACTAGCTCGTCTGATATGAGTTTTAATGATCAGACACTAGAAGGGAGGGAAGCGATAGAGACATCAGAAGATGCTATATCGCCTCTCATTCGTTAAGTGAAAGTTGGTAGCGTTTCATAGCCTCTGAAAAGGCAAGTGCGGCTTCAGCATTCGATACCATGTATTCTTCAGTAACTCCGGATTGAGACTGAAAAGTAATATTTCCATAAATACAGATAGGGATTTGATAATTGTCTTTAAATCGGCGGTCTGGAGAGCCATCCTTGTTCGTTTTTGCCCATGTATGACCAGCAACTTTGGCATCAATCGGTACACCATCTTCTTCATGAAATCCTCGAGGTTCTGCTTTGATTTCTAATTCGCGTAAGTCGATCAGAGCGAAGGCACCATCGGCACGAGGAAGGACAGCAACACCAGGGTAGAGCAAAATATCATCACCATTGATATTTTCAAACCACATCGCTCGCCCTGCGAACTGAATGATGTCAGTTGAACTGAAATCGAAGTTAACGGGGTATCGGTTCACAGTTCTAGTGGCTAATGTCCTTTCAGCAAATTGGTCTGTAGCCCTATCCGCCGTAATATCCCATATTTTGCTACTTGACTTTAAAGCGTCGAAGGCTCTTACTACTGCAGCATATGCTCGCTGCGAAGCATCACTGCTTTCAAAAGTTATCGAAATTTTGGTGTTGTCTTCCCAGGATATGAGGCGATCAATTTCTGCTTTCAATTGAGGAAGTTCTGTTTCAAGTTCAGCAATTCGGCGCTTGTAAAACCAACGGAACAGACTTGATTTTCGACGAACCAATTCACTCTTTTGTTTCGATTCCTCTGCTAGCGCTTCTTGTAAGTCAGCTTTTACCTCGGCTTTTTGCTCGCGTGCTTTGGCAATCAAATCTCGTAAAGGTAAAAGAGATGTACTTGTCAGAACCTCAACAGAAGCGCTAGAAATTTCATTCATGCCAGCTTGCGGCAGATAAACTTTGGCGTTTAATGGAGTGTTATTGGGTGTGGTATTAGGCTCATCTAAATGAGTTTCATTAGTGTTTGGATTGAATGGATTTGTTACTGGTCGCTTATTCTCGTAGGGTAAAAGAGTTGATGAATACGACAAACCTGATCCAGGCAACCCTATCGTAGTTTTAATTCCTTTTTGTCCAACATTTAGTGTTGCCCCCGGAACACCAATGCTCACGCTTACACCACGTTTACCAATGTTGAGGCGTACACCAGGAAAAAGATTAAATGTTTGTCTTAAGCGGAGAGACATAAGGTAATCCCTATCTAGTAATAGACGGCAGAACTCAAATTTTGATAGTTAAAGAACCCTAGTTTATCGCTCATAACCATTCCGGTTTTAGTATCAGACAAACTTATCAACGGACTCTTTTATGAGGTTGCTTCAACCTAGTCAATTTTTACATTTCGTGGGCACAATTACCATAGGTATGGTGTTGTTATTAGATGGAAGTTGAAAAACTATAATTTTTATTCATTTACTTTAACAAACGCTGTTAACTCACAACGGATCATCTCATCGCTATATCCTCCCACCAGCTTTCATGCGCTCGTACTTGGCTTTGAGAATTTCTGCAGGCGTTGGCCCCTTCGGAGCCACTGGCGCGGCCAGCGCCCGTCGAACAGGTGGAATCGGCTTCCCAGCCACCACCCGCCTTTCCCACATATTCATAATCTCGCCAGCTTCACGCTCAAGCTCTTTGTGGCTCAGTTGGCCATCGGTTCCGCGGCGCCGCAACTCGAGGCAAATGTGGTAATAAACAGGCTTCGGCCACGGATACTGCTCGCTGCTCGGGTAACGGAACACCAGCTTACGCCACTTCCAGTATTCAGCCATCACGTCAGCGGTAGTGATCCCCAGCACGCAGCGCCCTTCCCTGCACCACTTGATGAACTGGCCAGGTGATGGCAGGAACGGGCGATCCTGGCGACGCACCATACGCATGCCGGCTTCAACCTGCTCCATGGTGTTTATCCCGTTTTCTTTGAAGGCCAGCACCCACTGACGGCGAATCTCGTTCACATCCTCCTGGCTTCGGTTAACCAGGCTTGCCGGGAACGCGGCCGCCAGCTGTACAAACAGCCCGTTGATAATCTGCGCCACCTGCTGCGTTTGTTCGCGCTCGGTGTACTGCTCAGGCAAGTTATGCGCCACGCGGCGAGCCTGTTCCCGGTCAAAATCGCGAATGCTCTCTGCAAGGTTTTTCATTCCAGCACCCCGTCGATCCAGTCGGTGTTATGCAGGTCGATACCGCCCCGGGAAGGTTTTACCGCCCCGGTTGCGCGCAGCCGTTTGGTGGTGAGCTGATCCCATTGCTTTCGCAGACTTGAAGGGCTCAGGATGTTGTCTTTCCAGAACTCGTCCCGGTTGGCCCACTGGAACAGGTCACAGATTTCGTAGTGAGTACGCTTGTCCTGGACACGCATCAGCCTGATGGTGTTTGCCCATTCAGCCCAGTTTGGCTCTGATAGCGATGCGTTGACGGTGAGAAGCCTGTCGTAAATCCAGCGTGCGGCCTTGAGGTCGTCAGCGGATCCCCATGATTTACCTGCCGGGGTGTATATCCCGTCGGCAGCTTCAGGATGGCGAGAGAGAAACTTTTGAGTTTTCTGGTTTCGGGATTCGTCAGAATTCCGAGACGAGGATATTTTATTGTTGTTCTTGTTATAGTCTTGGGTGTCTACCGTTTCCGGGAAGGTTTTTCCCGTTTTCGGTAACACTTTTCCCGATTTCGGGAAGACTTTTCCCGTTTTCGGTTTGTCTAAAATCCAGGCTGAAAGGTCAGTATTTATACCGACCGTTTTCATCACGCCCTGCTTCTGACTGAAGATAATTTTGCGTTCTGCGAGTGATTTGAGCGCATCAGAAACGTGGGAATCACTCAGCCCAGTAAGCTCGGCGATCACCGTGTTCGTAACGCGGTCCTGTTTCTTGTTCCAGCCGTAGGTAAGCCAGATCACCGCCTCAAAACACTGCCACTCCCGGCCTGACATTCTCAGACGAGGCTTGAGCTGTTGGATCTCGTTAGCGACCTTGGTATACCCGTTTGACAGGTCGGCCATACGACCTCCCGGTTGTTCGGTTCTGTGGGGGAAATTGATAATTTCAGCTGTGTTTGACATACTTAGCTCCGCAATTACACTCCGTTTTTGCACCTGAAAGCCGTTGGTGTTCGAGCACCGCGGCTTTCGCCTTTTCTGAAGTCTTCACATTGCCCCCAACATGGTTGTGACCATCGCCAGCAGCGGTGCCGTAAGGTCCGGATCGACACGGAACATCTCAAAAATCCCCTCGCCTAACTCCTTCAGCTTTTCCTTCTTCGGAGCATCGAGCATCAGAGCTTGCTTCGCCTCACTCACTTCTTTTTCCAACCTGGCCATCCGGTAGGCAAACGAGTCGTTCTTTACGACACGGTCACGGTATCGAAGTGGTAATACAGACATGATCGCGGGCACCAGCTGTTCGACGTTCTTTCGGTACGATAGGGAGTCCTCTTTGTTGTCGAGCCAGCGGAACAGCTTCACGTTCCAGACATCGGCCTGACCTGAGAAATCCACTCCATCAAGTTGAAATTCTTCCGCCGCTTCCTGGATTTGAAGTGCAACAGCTACGCGCCCTTCTGCCGCCGCCCAAGCTCGTACCGCTGAGCAGATATCACGATGAGCAATATCCTGCGCTGTAGATTCGCTTTGATGACACTGGAATATCAGAGGATTAGAGGAAGCTCTGCTACTCTGTTGAAATGAAACAGTTTGCATAGTTAAGGCTCCTGTTTAGGTAAACCGTCTGTTGGGTTTGGGTAGAGATCTGGGCGCAGTTCGTGCGGAGTTACGCCGGTAACCCCATAAATTTGCAAAACTCGATCTGCCGGGACGACGCCCTTATATCGATTACGCCAATGACTAACAGTCATGGCGCTTACGGTTAGCAGTTGGGCTAAGCGCGTAGCAGTTCCTGCTTTGGTAATTGCTTTATCAATTGCTTTCATAAATAGCTCCTGTATCAACAACGCAATTAAACATATTGTTTATGTTTGTGTCAACATTTTGAATATTGAGCTAATAAACTTTTGGTTTAGAATTCGTCCATGAAAGAAAAAACTCATCAGATTAACCACCCACAAGTTCAGCGGCTTAACGAGGTTCTTGAGCTCAAGAAGTTGACCAAATCAGACATGGCCCGTATTTGTGGCGTCAGTGCTCAGTCGGTCAATAACTGGTTCGTTCGTGGGACAATTGGTAAAAGCTCAGCGATTAAGCTGGCGGATGCGCTTGGGGTGAGCCTTGAGTGGCTGCTTGGCCAAGATGTCGGCGAAAAAGATGGACTGAAGCCGGACGAACAACGCCTGTTGGAACTTTACCGTCAGCTTCCCGAAGAAGAGCAACAGAACATGCTTCGCATCTTTGCACTTCGCCTGAAAGAGCTGGACGAACTATATGATAAATATATGAAAGGCCGGATTCGTTCGCAGGATGATTGAGTACTCCTTTAAGCAATGATTCGTAAAGACCTACTATAAGAAATGGCCCTAAAGTGGCCTTTTTTTATGCCCCTCGAATAACTAGCACATCTTTTGTACTAAGCGCCCATTTCCCGGACTGCCAGCCCGTACCATTTCGTCGAATTTTTTTGCCTCCAAAGAACAAAATTTCACTCTCCATAAGCACCATTTAAACATTTTGTTTATTTAAAATTACTCATTATGTTGACTAAGACTTAAACTTTGTGTTTAATCTAACTCACCAAGACGCACTACGAACCACCAAGGCAGGACGCCCACGAAGTAGCCGCCGACGGCATACGAATAGTCGGATGAGGTGGAGAGATTAACGCGCATCAGGTGTAAACGTTCCGCTGGCCGGCGATAAGGCAAACGAGGGTGAGAATGATTGATTTCGCACGCAAACCAGGACGGCAACAGGCCGTAAAGCTGAACTTCTTCGAGGTACTCCTTCGCCGCCTGTGCTACCTGTTGGCGCAAAAGGGGAATCCAGATGTGTAGCTCAACGAAATGCGGGTACTGCGGCAAGCCGGTTGAACCGGAGGAAGTAGTTAAAAGTACCCTTCTCTATCGCAACGGCGCCCAGCTGGCGCGCAAAGAAAAAGAATACTGCTCTGAACGTTGTGCTTCGTACGACCAGATGGCCCACGAGGCATAACGTAAAAGCCGCGCAAGGCGGCCCGTACGTCCGGTGCTCCCGACCAAAGTTACACCGGAAAACTACTTAAAAAACCAAAGTTCACCCAATGGGCGCTATCTCTGGCCCGGGGATCTTACATCCAAAAAAGAGGATCTCACATGGAATTTTTCTATGTAGTGAAGGCTACGCAGAAATCTGGCAAAGAAGACGCAGTGATTTGGTTCACTGCTAAATCAGAAGCCCGTGCAAACCTGCAGCTCGATGTTGAGCTAGAAGATGCCGGTATTGAAACCGGCCGCGGTAAGGATTACGCCAAACCGGTTCGCACCGATTTCCCTGTTTACAACGATCTGCCTGAAGAAAGCACAGTGGATTACACCTGGTGCAAACGCTACGAACTGCAGGACGATGGACGCAGCTGGCTGCCAAAGGCTGGTGCTGAGTCGACTGGTGCCGGTGATAACACTCCCGCACCGGAAACGACCGTTAATGTCGAAACTACCATCGAAAGTGTCCCGCTTGAAAACCGCACTCCAGCGGTCCGTTTTGCCGTCCACCTGACCAGCGACAAATACCAGTCACATATCACTAAAGAGCAGCAGCTGGCTGCCAGCGAAATGTCACTGGATGACGGCAACACCTATCTCCAGAACCTGCTACAGGCGAAGAACGATATCCCTGAAGTTGACGAACTCAGCCTGAACGCTGAGTGGAAACTGGTTCAGGCGATTAAGCAGGTATTTGCGCCAGATGAAGAGCACGAAGTAAAGCTACTTGCTGCTTTCATGGCCGACTGGTTGAGAGTAGATGCAGGTGACCGCAATGAGTTAGTTAGGGAGTGGAGAAGCGGAAAGCTTACACTTCTCAAATCAGAAAGCACCAGCAACTCCGACGTTACAACCGATCAGGTTCTGGAACCTGATAACGGTATCCAGATTGACGAAAATGATGACGAAACCACTCGTTATCCAGTTGTTCGTATGCCCTTCCGCAAGCAGCTGCTCGCCCAGTTCACCGCCGACGAACTGCGCCATCACGTAGCCCGCGAAGAATACGAAGGTATCAGCGCGCTGGAGATGGACACTGACAACAGCTATGTCCAGAACCTGCTGCTGGCGGCAGAAAACTGCGAAGAGGTTAAGGGATACGACACCAAAGACCTGTGGCGCTACACCGACGCCATTCGCAAGGTGTTCAGCCAGGAGAAGCGTCACGAACTCGCTTTGGTTCTCCGATTCACCAGAATCTGGGCTGCGACTGATTACATTGACCGCGGCATTCTTGTTCGCGAATGGGCAGCCAGTAACCGCATTAGTAATGTTCATCGCACCGATTCTGGTACCAATGCCGACGGTGGCTATGTAACGGATCGCGGCGAAGGCGCGCACCACACTCTGGACACCCTCGATCTTGAGATCGCATGTGCCCTACTGCCTATGGACTTCCACCACTTCGAAATTCCTTCGAGCGTGTTACGACGTGCCAAAGAAATCGTGGCTAAGAAAGAAGAGCCATGGAAGTCATGGAGCGCCATCCTGCGTAATCAGCCCGGCATACTGGCGGTGAACCGTGCGGCAATCTTCAATCTGATCCGTATCGCACCAGAGAACATCCACCACACGCCAGCGGCGCATCTTGAGTTCGTGAATAAAACCATGACGGCTGAATTTATCTCTGCTGTGGAGCTACTGCCGTTGCCTACTCCTGCAGTTGAGACTGAAGCCCCAGTTGAACAACCGCAGGTTGAAAATCTCGGCAGTGGAGTGTTCTCCATCGATGGCCTGATGGGCGGAAATACCGCCCCGGTCATCGATATCCCCTCAAATGAAGTCGAAAAAAAGGAAAACACAGCGGAGACCACCAGCGATGTGCAGATGGAAACGGCTAAGCCAGAGAAAGACGAAGATGTTGGTTCGGTACCACCGAGCGAAAGCACTGATGCAGCTAATTCGCAGACAGATTCCGTAGCGTTGAAAGAACAGCAAGCAGAACCGGTAATTGAATACCCGGCTTACTTCGAGCCTGGCCGCTACGAAGGTCTGCCGAATGAGGTTTATCACGTAGCAAACGGTATTAGCTCAACCCAGGTAAAAGATGCCCGCGTCAGCCTGATGTACTTCAACGCGCGGCATGTGGCTAAAACTATCCCGCGCACAGCATCCAAAGTGCTGGACATGGGAAACCTGGTGCACGCCCTTGCATTGCAGCCGGAAAACCTCGAAGCAGAGTTCAGCGTAGAACCAGAGATCCCTGAAGATGCGTTTACGACCACCGCTACTCTGCGTGAGTTCATCGACGGGTACAACGCCAGCCTGCCGGTACTGCTGAGCGCTGACGAGATTAAAGCGTTGCTTGAAGAACATAACGCAGCCCTTCCCGCTCCAGTGCCGCTTGGCGCGAGCCTGGAAGAAACGGCTCAAAGCTATATGGCTCTCCCTGCTGAGTACCAGCGTATTGAAGAAGGCCAGAAGCAAACGGCAACGGCAATGAAAGCGTGCATCAAAGAGTACAACGCCACTCTGCAGACGCCGGTTAAAACCAGCGGCAGCCGTGACGCGCTACTCGAGCAATTAGCGATCATCAATCCTGATCTGGTCGCACAGGAAGCGCAGAAACCGACGCCGTTGAAAGTCTCCGGCAGCAAAGCAGACATGATCCAGGCGGTTAAATCAGTTAAGCCCGATGCCATATTCGCCGACGAACTGCTGGATGCCTGGCGCGACAACCCTGGCGAAAAGATTCTGGTTACCCGCCAGCAACTGGCCACTGCGCGGGCAATTCAGTCTGCACTCCTGGCGCACCCGACCGCCGGCATGCTGCTGACACATCCAAGCCGCGCCGTTGAAGTGAGCTACTTCGGTTTCGACGACGAAACAGGTTTAGAAGTGCGTGTACGCCCTGACCTCGAGATTGAACTGGACGGCGTGCGCATCGGTGCTGACCTGAAAACCATCAGCATGTGGAATGTGAAGCAAGAAAGCCTACGCGCCAGACTGCACCGGGAAATCATTGACCGGGACTACCACCTCAGTGCGGCTATGTATTGCGAGACCGCGGCGCTGGACCAGTTCTTCTGGATTTTCGTCAACAAAGACGAGAACTACCACTGGATCGCCATCATTGAGGCATCCACTGAACTGCTGGAGCTGGGCATGCTCGAGTACCGCAAAACAATGCGTGCTATTGCCACAGGCTTCGATACGGGCGAGTGGCCAGCGCCGATCACTACCGATTACACAGATGAACTGAACGACTTCGACCTGCGCCGCCTCGAAGCGCTGCGCACTCAGGCTTAAGGGGGATTTATGCATAACACTAACGTTACCGTTGCTGACCAGAACACCGTTATTAACTCCAACGTGGCTCTGTTCGATTCCCAGTATCTGAATGCCATCAGTACATTTGCGCAGATCATGGCGCAGGGCACTGCCACCGTTCCTAAACATCTGCAGGGCAATCAGGCCGACTGCATGGCTGTTGCGATGCAAGCGGCACAGTGGCAGATGAATCCCTTTGCCGTGGCGCAGAAGACGCACCTGATTAACGGTGTGCTCGGGTATGAAGCGCAGCTCGTTAATGCCGTCATTTCACGCAGCGGCGTGCTGGCCAGCCGGTTTGAATATGAATGGTATGGGCCATGGGAAAAGGTCGTTGGAAAATTCCATATCCGCAAAGGCGACAAAGGCGAGTACCGCGTCCCGGGCTGGACCCTGGCTGACGAAGCCGGGATCGGCATCATTATCCGCGCAACCCTTAAAGGCGAAGATCAGCCGAGGGAACTTGATTTACTGCTGGCTCAGGCCCGCACCAGAAACTCTACCCTGTGGGCAGACGATCCTCGCCAGCAGCTGGCGTACCTGGCCGTCAAACGCTGGGCGAGACTGTTCTGCCCGGATGTGATTCTGGGCGTTTACACCCCGGATGAGCTCGATGATCGCCGTGAAGAACGAGAGGTAAACCCCGCACCGGCGCAGCACGTAAGCCTTGCAGACATTTCAGGTGACAACGTCACTACGACTCAAACGGCTCAGGAATCAGCTCAAAACATCGATGCACTTGCTGATGATTTCCGTGATCGCATCGAGGCGGCTCAGGATGTGGATAGCGCTAAAGCTCTGCGCGCAGATATTGAAACCGTGAAAGCAACTCTGGGTTCTGCCCTGTTCACTGAGCTGAAAAACAAGGCCGTGAAGCGTTATTACCTGGTTGATGCACGGAACAAAGTCGAAGCAGCCATCAATTCCTTGCCACCTTCAGATGAGCCCGATGCAGCTGCGCGGTTCGCAGAAGTAGAGCGCGTTCTTGCATCGTCGAAACGCCATCTGGGCGACGAACTGCATGGTCAGTTCAGCATCACCCTGGCGGATATGAAACCGGAATACGTGGACTAACGAGATCGGGAGGGGAAACCCTCCCTCAAGGAGAAGAAATGCGACTGATTAATCGAGGCAGTAAGCAATTCCCTTTGGCTCGCCAGGCATGTGAAATCGCACTCGCAGCCCACCAGCAAAGATATGGTGACTATGGGCGTAGCAAGATGAAAGAGACCTATACGGTGAGAGTGGAAGGCGTGAAGGTCTGGGTTGAAGTGGTCAACTGCAAGGCAAGCTACGTGGCCACAGCAATGACCGGCATGCGCCGACTGCGTTCCCTGCCCGGCCAGGCAAACTGAAACTGAAATATCAACGACTACAGACTGGCATATCTATACTCATGCCGGTTACCTGAGGTGAACCATGTCGCAGGTAATTTTTAACGAAGAATGGGTTGTTGGCGCAAGGCTCACAGAAAAAACAGGCCTGACCGAACGACAGATTGAGAAGTATCGCCAGGGCTGTTGGGTGGAAGGTGTCCATTTTAAACGGGTTTCTCCTTCCGGAGAAAAAACCTTGCGTGGCACAACCTGGTACAACTATCCGAGAATTAATCAGTTAATAAGGGATGCGTAAGATGGCAGCTTTGCCTACAGGTGTCGAAATCAGAAACAATAAGATTTGTATCTGGTTTATGTACCGGGGAAAGCGTTGCCGCGAAATTCTCAAAGGTTGGATTAACACTCCGGCGAACATCAAAAAAGCCGGAAATCTTCGGGCTGTGATCGTTAGTGAGATCAACCTTGGAGAGTTTGATTACCACCAGCGCTTTCCTTCATCGTCCAGAGCAAAAAAAACCGTAACCACTGTTTCAGTTCAAACCTTTTCAGAGCTGTGTGAACTGTGGACGAGCATTAAAGAAACCGAAATTAGCGCGAATACCATGCGTAAGACGCGCTCACAACTCGGTACGTTAATGCACATCATTAACGGAGATACGCCTGTTTCAACTATACGCCACAGCGACATTCTGAAATACAGGAAGGAGTTGTTGAACGGTGAAACACTTTACCTGGCAAATCCCAGAAGCAACAAACAGGGACGCACTGTGCGTACCGTGAATAACTATATATCGCTACTGTGCTCCCTTCTTCGGTTTGCACACAAATCAGGCTTTATCAGTGGCAAGCCCTTCGAAGGGATCAAGAAATTACACAAAGGGAAAGTAAAACCGGATCCTTTAACGAAGCAGGAGTTTAGTTTGCTTGCGGAATCCGAGCGTGGCCAAAGCCTGAATATGTGGACGTTCGCAGTATATACTGGCGTCCGTCATGGAGAGCTCGCAGCTCTTGCCTGGGAAGATATTGACTGGGAAAAAGGTACAGCCCATATAAAGCGCAATCTTAATGCGTTGGGCATGTTCGGCCCACCAAAAACCGAAGCAGGTAACCGGGTTATCACCCTATTAGAGCCGGCACTTGAAGCCTTGAAAGCACAGCGTAAGCTGACAGCACTACAGCCTAAAACCCAAATTGTCTTTAATCATCGCGAGTATGGTGCAGTGGAAAAACAAAGCCTGCGATTCGTTTTCATACCCCGGATGCGCAAAGGAGAGCAGAAAGCCTACTACTCTTTATCAAGCATCGGTGCGAGATTCAACGCAGCTGTAAAACGTGCTGGTATTCGCCGCCGGAATCCGTACCATACGCGGCATACTTTTGCCTGCTGGCTTTTATCTGCCGGCGCTAACCCGTCTTTCATAGCCAGCCAGATGGGGCATGAAAACGCGCAAATGGTTTATGAAGTCTACGGTGCGTGGATTGAAGAAATGAATGGCGAACAGGTGCTGATGCTTAACGATAAGCTCGCACGCTGAAAAATTTTTGCCCCTATTATGCCCCTATCGGCTCCGAAGGTAGTAATAAATGCAACAAAATCAAGAAGTTAACAAAAAAGAACAATACAACCTGAATAAACTGCAAAAGCGACTGCGCCGTAACGTGGGCGAAGCCATTGCAGACTTCAACATGATTGAAGAAGGCGATCGCATCATGGTCTGCCTGTCGGGCGGTAAAGACAGCTACACCATGCTGGAGATCCTGCGTAATCTACAGCAAAGCGCACCGGTGAACTTTTCCCTGGTCGCGGTTAACCTCGATCAGAAACAACCTGGCTTCCCGGAGCATATCCTGCCGGAGTACCTTGAGAACCTGGGCGTTGAGTACAAAATCGTAGAAGAGAATACCTACGGCATTGTTAAAGAGAAGATCCCAGAGGGCAAAACGACCTGCTCGCTCTGCTCACGTTTGCGTCGCGGCATTCTGTACCGCACCGCAACCGAACTGGGTGCCACCAAGATTGCGCTTGGCCATCACCGGGACGACATTCTGCAAACGCTGTTTCTGAATATGTTCTACGGCGGCAAAATGAAGGGAATGCCACCGAAGCTGATGAGCGACGACGGCAAACACATCGTGATCCGCCCACTTGCCTACTGCCGCGAGAAAGACATTGAGCGTTTCTCTCAGGCCAAAGCCTTCCCTATCATTCCGTGCAATCTGTGCGGCTCACAGCCGAACCTGCAACGTCAGGTCATTGGCGACATGCTGCGTGACTGGGATAAACGCTATCCGGGCCGCATCGAAACCATGTTCAGCGCCATGCAGAACGTGGTGCCTTCGCACCTCGCCGACGTTGAACTGTTCGATTTCAAAGGGATTAACCACGGTTCAGAGGTGGTGAATGGCGGGGATCTGGCGTTTGATCGCGAAGAGATCCCGATGCAGCCTGCTGGCTGGCAGCCAGAGGAAGAGGATGCGCAATTCGATGAACTGCGCCTGAACGTGGTAGAAGTCAAGTAACCTGGCAGCGTCTCAGATATCGTTTCTGAGACGCGTTTTAAGCTTACTTCAGCAGTCGAACGCGGCAGGTTTTCCCTTTAATCTTCCCGCCCTGCAACTGTTTCCAGGCCTTATGCGCAACCGACTGGCGAACCGCTACGTAGACATGCGCAGGGTGGACCGTGATCTTGCCAATATCTGCCCCGTCGAGACCGATATCCCCTGTTAACGCCCCCAGAACGTCACCGGGACGCATTTTGGCCTTTTTACCGCCGTCGATGCACAGGGTGGCCATTTCCGCCGCCAGCGGAGCGATGCTGATATTACCTGGGGTATTCACCCAGTTGAGTTTCAGTTGCAGCATTTCCGAAAGAATATTAGCGCGCTGCGCCTCTTCAGGTGCGCAGAAGCTGATGGCGAGACCACTGTTACCCGCACGCGCAGTACGCCCGATGCGGTGGACATGCACTTCCGGATCCCATGCCAGTTCGAAATTCACCACCAGCTCAAGCGATTTAATATCCAGGCCACGGGCCGCCACATCCGTTGCAACCAGCACGCGAGCGCTGCCGTTAGCGAAACGCACCAGCGTCTGATCGCGATCGCGCTGTTCCAGATCGCCATGCAGCGATAATGCGCTCTGTCCGGCATCATTCAGGGCATCGCACACCGCCTGACAGTCTTTTTTGGTATTACAGAACACCACGCAGGACGCTGGCTGGTGTTGGCTCAGCAATTTTTGTAGCAGTGGAATTTTGCCCTGCTGCGATGTCTCGAAGAACTGCTGCTCAATCGCCGGCAACGCATCGACAGTATTGATTTCAATGGTCAGCGGGTTCTTCTGCACGCGCCCGCTGATCGCCGCAATCGCCTCAGGCCAGGTGGCAGAAAAGAGCAGCGTCTGACGCGTGGCTGGCGCAAAGCGGATCACTTCGTCAATCGCATCGCTGAAGCCCATATCCAGCATGCGGTCAGCTTCATCCATCACCAGCGTTTGCAGTGCATCGAGTGAAACGGTGCCTTTTTGCAGGTGATCGAGCAGACGGCCCGGCGTTGCTACAATGATATGCGGCGCGTGCTGAAGGGAATCGCGCTGCGCACCAAACGGTTGCCCGCCGCAGAGCGTTAAAATTTTAGTGTTAGGCAAAAAACGCGCCAGACGACGCAGCTCACCCGCGACCTGGTCGGCCAGCTCGCGCGTCGGGCAGAGTATCAGGGACTGAGTCTGAAACAGGGTTGCATCAATGTGTTGTAACAGGCCTAGCCCGAATGCAGCCGTTTTTCCACTGCCGGTTTTCGCCTGCACGCGCACGTCACGGCCTTCAAGGATAGCCGGCAGCGCGGCGGCCTGGACAGGGGTCATAGTGAGGTAGCCCAACTCATTCAGGTTACTCAGTTGGGCTTCAGGCAGAACGTTCAGCGTGGAAAAAGCGGTCACAATATACTCTCGTGGTAATGATTGCAGTCAGATGGCGCGTATCCTCGCAGATCTGCGCTAACGATGCGACAATTTAATCGGTTCTTCATCCGGCGGTGGATCAGGCATCGGCTGCGGACGTGGGACAGGGTCAGGTATCGGCGTCGGATCGGTGGGCACCGGATCGGACTGCCAGGTGTTCAGGCGTTGCAGGGCAAGTAGCATACTCATCTTTTCCTCCAGATTAGGGTGCTGACCCCTAAAGGGTAGACGCAGATAGACAGGAGGCAAAAAAAAGCCGACTATGAAGTCGGCGTCGTACGAATCAATTGTGCTATGCAGTAATTCAAAAAAAGGAAGTAAGACAATATGGAGCGCAACGCCCATCGCTTGACGTTGCATTCACCTGCGGGAGTAATATTGCACCTAACATGGTCGGAGTTTATTGACTTCGCTCAATTAAAATGTCGTTTTGAAGCCGACTCTGCCACAGAAAAGCGTAAATTTACAGCCATTTACTACGATGCAACCACCACGCAACACCGCCAATCAAAACCACTAACATGACGCAAAATGTCGTGAAGCCATAGTGATATTCACCGCCGGGGATCCCTCCGAGGTTTACGCCAAACAACCCCGTCAGGAAGGTACTCGGTAAAAAGACCATCGCCATCAGCGACATGGTGTACGTTCTCCTGGCTAACGACTCCTGCATTACCTGGGCTATCTCATCCGCCATGACTGCCGTTCTGGCAATACATGAGTCAATCTCGTCCAGACCACGTCCGAGCCGGTCAGCGATATCCTGCATTCTGCGGCGCTGATCGTCGTTCATCCAGCTCATGCGTTCGCTGGCCAGTCGCGCATAAACGTCGCGCTGGGGGGTCATATAGCGGCGCATCACGATGAGCTGTTTACGCAGCAACGCCAGAAAACCACGTGGGGGGATTTGCTGATCGAGCAAGTTATCTTCCAGATCGATGATTTTATCGTGAAGTTCTTCTATAAACTCGCTGGCATGATCGGTCAGCGCATCACACACATCCACCAGCCAGCTGCCGCAATCCGTTGGTCCCGTGCCCTCTTTCAGATCGTTAATGACGTCATCCAGCGCCAGCACTTTTCGCTGGCGGGTGGAAACAATCAGCCGTTCATCCATATAAACACGCATGGCCACCAGCTGATCCGGACGCTCATCCGTACTGCCGTTTATACAACGCAGCGTAATTAACGTCCCCTCACCCATCCGGCTGACGCGGGGTCTGAGACTTTCTCCCGCCAGCGCATCCCGAACGTTGTTGGGCAATAGCGGCGTGGACGCGAGCCACTCGGCGCTGTCCGGGTGCGTGTAGTTGAGGTGCAGCCAGCATGGATGTTCGTTGTCGATATGATCCTGATCTTCAAGCGGCCTTGCGCCGCCACGTCCATCAAACACCCATGCAAAAACTGCGTCAGGTACGTTAACCTCAGACCCTTCGATGCTCTCCACAGCGCCTCCACCGTTTTATCTCTTTCGGTGTCAGTCTAGCTTTCGCCGAGGGTTAAGCAATAATTATGTGAGGCATCGTCCTGAATACGCTCAGGAATTCACCGCCCATTCGCGGCTTCTTAACGCATTGTCAGCCTGGAGCTCATTTTCCAGACGGAAATTACGTGTTCGTGTCTGGAGCTCAATCACCTGATTGCGCAGCACATCTGACGATCCATTGAGTTCTTCAACCATCGACACGTTGCTCTGCGTTACGCGTTCAAGCTCAGACAATGCCTGCGTAATTTGTGAAATACCTTTTTCCTGTTCTGATGTTGAGGCGGATATTTCATCCATCAGTCTGCTCACATTGCCCGAACCGGTAACAATATCATGCATATTTTTTTCGGCTTCAGAGACCACGTTAACGCCCTGTGTCACGTTATGGCTGGTAACTTCAATCAATGACTTAATATTTTTTGCCGCTTCGGCGCTACGATGCGCAAGGCTTCTCACTTCGCCCGCGACCACAGAAAACCCTTTACCATGGTCGCCCGCTCTTGCCGCTTCAACGGCGGCGTTAAGCGCCAGAATATTGGTCTGAAAAGCGATACCGTCAATCAGCGAGATAATCTCTGTCATTTGCTGGGCGCAGTCGGTAATCGACTGCATATTGTTCGCGACCTGCCCCATTAACTCTCCGCCTTTACGCGCCTGCAACGTCGCGAGATTCGCCTGTTCGCTGGCTAAACGGGTATTGTCGGCATTATTTTTTGTACTTGCAGCCATCTCTTCCATGCTGGCTGCCGTTTGCACCAGCGAAGCTGACTGCTGTTCTGTTTTGACGGAAAGCTGCGCGCTGCGTGAAGAGAGTTGATCTGACAGGGTCATCGCGGTTTGCGAGGAGGCGCGGATCTCACGGAGCAGCGTTGCAATGTTGCTGGAGAGACTATTAATCCCCGGGATCAGACGTCCCGCACAGTTGTTGCCAAATTCAGGTATCGACACGCCAAGTTTGCCTGACGTCACTTCTTCAATACTTTTTTTCACAGTATTGATCGGCGTCACAAGATATTTTGTCATGTACGCCCAGAGTAAAAATAATGCGATGAATTGTACAATTATGACTGCAATAAAAAGCGAAGAATTCCGTGAAAATAGCGCTATAACTCCATCACTTACCAAAAATACACATAAAAGGAAATAGACAATGAACGTTCTGACACTAATATTTCTTAGCATACGTTTTCCTGGGGCATTATATTTTGGTTGGCATTAAGGGTTATAGCATTGCCATACGAATTTGTCCTCACGTTCGTCGCTGGTTTATTGTTTTGCAGTTTGATTTGTGCAGTTTTACTTAAGGCGGATAAAAAGCATGTGTTACGGTAAATATCTGGCTTGTCGTTTGGTTACTGATACTCCTTCAATAACGGTAATTATATATTTAAGGAGAGATACTGTAGAGTGCCGATGTTTAGTGGTGCTTAATAAGTTAACGTAGTTAATATATATTAACTACGTTATTGCACGCCCCTTCCGTTAGGGTGGCTGACGTTCAGGCCAGACAGTCGATAGCCTGGAAAAAACAGTCCTCAGTCATGAGGATATTCTCTTTTGCACTTTGATGCCCGCGACGAATATACCAGCCTGCTTCAGGCGCCATGCTTAAATGGAATATCCTCGCCCCCGACAGACTATCGGGGACAGTAATACTCATCGTCACACACCCCTTCTCCGCCCCCCTGATCACCTGTTCTGGCATAATGGTGACGCTGCGATCCCCATTTTGCAAAATGATCGTCGTAATAGCATAACGACATATACCGCTACTAAGGCTGTAGCCAACGGTACTTAAATCGGTGATATGTTTTTTAGATAAAAATATTTCAATACCAGAACCTTCAAACCATGTAATGATTTGCTGCGCAAGATCCTCCATCCGCTCACAAAACGCCCTGACTTCGGCCTCAGCCGTATTAACATAGATCGGTTTGTCCCCGATACTCTGTTGCACTTTCTTAAAAAAACGCTCTCTTGCTGACATGTCAACTCCGTGTTTTTCGCCAGTCTCATTATTCTTTTTGGTGCTTCAGCAGAGCATAGCTGGCAATCAACTGCTGAAGATGCTGTTCGGTCTGGTTTAGCTGCGCTGCTGACAGGGGTTGCCCGGCCGGTAAAATGGAAAGCAGACGAAGCTGCTCCTCAAGCGGAACGGTATGGCTGAAGGACTGCGACATGGCAAACACGGCTGATTTCAGTTCACTCACCGTCATGTACTTCCCCTTCTGTTCATCCAGCGCGTTCAGCCTGTTCGTCAACTGCTGTAACTGCGTCATCCCCTGATGCCAGCCATTCAGATCTGACTCTGCTAGCCCGGCAACGCTAATCTGCGTGTGCCACTGTTGCGCCAGGGATTTGGCCTCTTCAGGCCACAGCGTCAGCGCCTGCTGCACCAGACGGTCGCCGTAGCTTACTGCCCAGTCTGGTTTCAGGTGTAAAAGCTGCGCTAACATCTGCTGTGTCTTACTGATCCCCGGTTCAGGTGGCGGTGACGTTTGTTGCAACGCCTGCAACTGTGCTGTAGAGAGTCCTTCAGGTATAGGAGCCAGGGACGCGGCCAGCTGCATTTGCGCCGAATCTGGCGCATGCATCATCTGCCATCCCACTGCGACAACACTGGCAGCCACCAGCATGGACAACATACCCGCAGCAAATGGCTTCCACTGCTTCACGGATACAGGAGGCTCTTTATTCAGCAACGGCTCGGGCTGAACCACATAAACCCTTTTACAACGCTCTGTCGGTTCTGTGAGGTGGAGTTCCGCGGCCCCCACCGCGTTCCCCGGCAGACTTACGCCCGTATTTTCGCTGTTTTCCAGACGCACTGCTGCGTTCTGCATCATCGAGCGCAGGGCATCAAGCTGAGCAGCATGCTTAAGTTCGAGGCGCTGCAACATGTCACTCAGAGCGTTCAGATTCTCCTCAGCCTGATAAAGCTGCCCTAAATCGGCATACGTCAACGTCAGCGTTCTCATCACCTGTTGCAGGCGTTTGCTCAGTGCGCTGAGGATTTCAACTCGCGCATGAACAGGCTGTGGCCAGAGGCTACCCCACTGACGGACGACCAGGGCAGCCAGTAGCGCCAGCCCTTCATTCATGCCGTAGAGTCCGGCAAGATGCGTGCGGGCGAGCGTATACCAGGCAGCCGTTTGTAGCTCCACACCGTTATGCTCGAACAGTGACAGACAGAGCGTTTCCGCATGTTGCCAGTTAACATCCGGGCGTGCCGGATGGGTGAGCTTGTTCATTTCGTCGCGCAAGGCAGCGTAATCCGCAAGCGTGCGCGGATCCCCGCCGGTTTTAAGTTGGCGTTCAGAATTTATTGTCATAACTGTTTTAACCTGAGTAATAACTAGATGGCGGCTCGTGCATCGAGGTATTGCTGTTGTTTCAGATGACGGATTAATACCCTGCCCTCGGGCATAAATTCCGTGCCGTAGCGCACCAGCCCGACCCCCTTCAGCTCCGCATCAATGGCGTAGCGGAGTTCACCGGGCTGAATCTGTTCCTGCATCACCACATTAATCCGGCTCAGGCGCGGCTCGTATTTCAGCAACACGGCCGACAGTGTGGTAATCAGCTGGTGGGCGGTCCCGGGCATTCCCTGGAGGATTTTTGTCATATCCGGCAGGCCGTAGTCCGGCAGGTGGGCCAGCGTACCGGCGCGGCAGTTGAGGATGCGCTGCATGTTATCGAGTACTGATAAAATCACCTGGTTCTGTTCGCTGACCTGGCTGAGGCTCAGGCCTCCTGAGAAATTACCGCTCAGCATTTCATACAGCGATGGCGCATTATGTCCCTTTGGCATCAGTCATCCTTCAATGGCTGTAACGTCAGGTGGTTATTCCCGGCCTCCAGAATGCGCGGCTTATCCGGATCGAGATCTTCACGTTTTAGAACCTGCTTCCAGGTATTGTTGACCAGGTCCGGGTGACGAAACAGGCCGACTACCGCGACAAACTGCGTTTCTTCTTCCATTGGCATATCAAGATTTGTATCACCGCCCGGTTTTACGACCACATCGCGGGTCGCCATCAGGTCGGTTTTCAGGATAGTTTCGCCATCGTTCAGTAGTTGCTGGTAAACCGTTTTATCGAAGATTTTACGGTCTTTCAGCTGATAGACACGAACTACCACCGGCTCGGAGAGTGAGTTACTTTCGCGGGAATCGGTGTTTAGCGCTTCACGCGCCGTGAAATCCAGGTGCAGCATCTTAATTTTTTTGTAGAACACGGCGTTAAATGCCGATTTGGTGCCATCGGTGATACCCTGCGTCATCCCGCACCCCGTCAGGCTGAACGCCAGCAGTGCAGGCAACCAGCCTGCGGATTTAATCAAACTTGTACGTAACACGTCGGTTTCCTTGTTGTGGTATTGCCGGCTTCAGACCAGTGTAATAGCCCAGTTCCGTCGTAAAGGTCGGTGGGATATCGTCTTTAAGTTCCCCCTCATCAGCACCCAGCACGCCGTTCATCCCGAGCCAGAAAGGGCCTTCGCCAAGCGGCGGAACGGCCAGCAGTCGGGTCCGTGTGGTCAGGGTGATCTTTGCTTTAAAACGCCAGCCGAGCCAGACACGAAGCATCACCAGAAAGTCCTGATACAGCAGACCGTCCGGCTTCCAGCCCTGTGCCTCCTGTTCATTATCCGTTGTAAGCGCAACCAGCAGTTGGCTACCCGCATCCATCGCTTCGTCACCCAGTGGCGTGTTGCCGTCCAGCAGAAAATCGTCATCACCGTAAAAGCCCAGCGGCTGACCCATTTCCACCGGCCGCAGGCAATATGGACTGACCTTCACGGTGGTATCCGGGGCCAGCAACGTCACCAGCGCCTGCATTCCCTCCTGAGTTTTGCCCGGTTGCTGTAGAACACCCAGCAGAGCCAGAAAACGGGATACCGGTGTGGCGATGTGGTCTGCTGTGCCGGGAATACCCAATCCCACCAGGCCCAGCAGTGACTGCGAGATGCTGTCCGTACCACCGGGTTCAAAGGTGGCCGGATAAGAGTATTTACGCCAGATACGGTAAAACTGCGTCAGAATGCGATGGCTGAAAATATCCAGAAAACCCTGTAGTGCGTCATGCCCTTCCCGACGCTGAGCGATGTCATCGAGATACGCCATCGGCAGGGGTGAGTCGACACCGTACATTCCCATAAAGGTCGTGCGGATAAGTGGTGGCCGGCTGTCATCATCCTCATCATACTCCACGGCTTTCAGCTCACTGGCCGGAAATCCCATCCCCGGATGCGGGGCAAAGCGTACCGGGTCATCGCCCGGGTGACTGGTCGAGCCCATCAGCGGCCTGCCCGGGTTACGCTTCTCCAGCAACTGGCATAAACGGTAAAAGTTAATACGATACAGGTCGGCTTCCAGCCGTGGGCTCAGCCGGGAATGCGGCGGTTGTGCTTCTCTTCCCATTCCAGGCGTTCTCCGGTCGGTTGCAGAAGGATAATCAGGCGGTTAAACAAATAGATGTCAGTGTATAGCGCAAAGAATCGGCTCATCATCTCGCCAAATAAGCAGATGTCGCCGCGTCCGGCAAAGCCATTGCTGTCCAGCGTGACTTCAATCTGCACGCCACGGACCAGGTAGCCCTGTTCAAAGCGCTCCGTTTCACTGTGCTTCACCTCGAGGATGGCTTCCAGACGGCGACGGTTCATCTCGCTGTCGGTCCATTCATACAGCGCCAGGGTACCGCGCAGCACGTCGGCATTATCCATCATCGACAGAAATCCGCTGCCAAGGTGACTCAGTACGCGCCAGTGAAAACGGTCCTGCGCAGGTGGGTAACAAGGCAGCGTCGGCGCACACAGGTTGCGCACGGCAATGCTGACCGAAGTGGTTTTCATCACCGTATCAAGCACGGTGCTTTGCAGCGCACGTCGTGGCAGTTGACCATTGGTGCCGGTGAGCGTCAGCGACAGGCTTTCGTCTTCCGGGACGGTATGATTATCAAATGCTTCGCCGCCAAGGATGAGCCAGGTGTTATGCAGGCCGGACGGACCGCGGCGCACGCGGGTGTGGTAGTAATATTCCGGTGCTTCATGACGCATCATTCCCCCCTTATGACGGAAGCTCGAAAACGGCACGTAGGTATGCTGGCTCGATGACATCACCGAATCCACGGTATATATCTCGGTATGGCCATCCTGCACGCGCATCGGGCGCAGCATGTATTCGGTTTGCAGAGAATTGAGCGTCAGCGGATCGGATTCCAGCGGGAACAGGTTAATGACCGGCACACAATTCAGGCGCAGGTGCTTTTCGGTAAAGCTGAAGTCATGCTCCCAGCGTTCCGCCAGCACCACGTCGATTTCAAACCACGGGATCTCAGCCGGAAAGACCACGCTGTCAAGCCCGCGCAGCCCCGTAAACATGAATTTTTCGCGAAAGGTGAAGTACTCCAGCAGCAACTGGTAACCGCTGAAACTACTGTCCCCCTTCGGCCACAGTCTGTCATCATCACCAAATCCCAGTGCGGTGAAATACCCGTCCATCGGCCTTCTGTCCGCGTCACCCGGCATGCGTAGCCACAGGCGCGCAGTATTCATGGTAAAGGCTTCATGCATGGCGCAGGCCAGCGGCGCGTCAGCATTGAAATAGAACGGGATCTGGCTGAGATCGACACGGCTCCAGTCAGCAAGATGGCTACAACTGAAGCGCAGGCTGATGACAGAGCGCCCGTCAGGATCAGTCGACAGGCGGGCATGCTCCAACGCCAGTGGCTGAAGGGTTATTTCTTTAGTTGTGGTGTAGCGACAACGCGTGCCTTTTTCACCGATCGGCCGCGAATTGACCTCGAAACCTCTGGCAATACGCATCGGTTCTTTCATCTCACGCCAGACAGGAGTGAACTCCACCACCGACATCGAGGGAATAGTGCGCAGGTAATGCGGCCACAGCAGACTGACCAGCCCTTCAGTTAGTTCAGGCAGGTCGTCATCAAGCTTCTCACGCAGGCGGCCCATCAGGAAGGCAAAGCCCTCGAACAGGCGCTCCACGTATGGGTCGCGCGCGCCCGCTTTATCGAGATTGAGCATTGCTGCCTGCTCCGGGTGAGCGCGGGCAAATTCTTCGCCGGCTTCCAGCAGGTAGCGCATTTCAGCGTCGTAATAACGCAGGGTTAAGTCGTCCATATGAACCTGAATATGTGTGTTTTAAAGGTATGTCAGTCGCTTTACCCGCAAAGCACCGCACTGCCTGCCGGGTCAAGCGCAATCAGACCCGCCAGAAGCTGGTCCATCTCTGGCTGAAGCCGTGACTTGTCGGTTTCACTGCGGGCGGCTTTCATGCGCAGCAGCCTGAGACGGCGCGATTTCACTTCAAACAACAGCGCCGGTGTCCACTGCGTGAGGGTGATGGCCTGTGCTGCACCGTCAAGTTCACCCAGCAGATGCAGGGCCAGTTCATTCCTACCCTTCTGCTCCGCCACACGTGCCATCAGCAGGCGCAGCAGCCATTTGTCTTTCGTTGAGTCCGTACCCGGGCGCGTCTGCAGCCAGTGGAATGTGGCATCCAGACCATCCGTGTCCGCTTTCTCCAAAGCTTCCGGTTCAAGGGCCAGAATATCGTTGCCAGTTTCACTCACGGCATTGACAGGTTCATCCCGCCAGTTGGACATCTCGTCGAGCACGCTCTGGTTTATCCAGTTCAGCGTGACCTCATCAGCAAAGGGTGTGCCGTCATTGAAGGCCAGCGTTTCAAGTCCAGGAAGGCGCCGCAGCAGCCCTTTCAGGTCAGCGGTAATGATATCGGCCAGCACATCCTGGCCTGATTTAATCAGGGCCTGATGGATGTACCACTGCAAATCCAGCCAGAGATGATTGGCGCCACGCGAGAAAGTGCTGTCCGCTTGTTCCAGTATCTCCAGCCAGCTCTGTTGCAAATACAGCCGTTTAAGCATTGCACGCTGGTCAGCCCGCGGCGGTTCGATGCGCGTTTTCCCTTCGGCATCCGGTGCCGGGATTGCTCTTAGCGTGTCGTGACGCAGACTTTTCATCAGCCGGTGTGCGGCAAGCCAGCCATCAGGTTGCTCACGCAAATATCCCGTAAGGGTTCGGGCCTGAGCCAGCAAATCCTGACCGGACGTGATGCGGCTCAGCACTGGCGTGTCCTGTTCTACCGTATGAGCTGCTGGATGCGCGCGTGTCTGACTGCTGGCGTTTTGAGGTATTACCGCATCCACGCCACCGGCTTTCATCAGGCGGGATCCCAGTGCGCTGTACAGGGCACTCAGATCTGGACGTGACGCTTCAGGCTCAGTTTCAAGACTGTCTCGGATGAGCAGCAACGCACCGGTCGTACGCTGGGCATCGTCGCGTACCACTTCTGGCCAGAGTAACAGGCTGTCAAGTAGACGAGAGCCTGCGAGCCACTCCAGCGCCGGTTTACGGCTTCGCTCGCGCTGAGGATGGAGCTGTGTTCCATACTGGGTTAGTAATCCCGCCAGTAACTCAAGCCCTTCAGCAAACCCGGTTTCACCGTCCTGGTGCAAGCGCGCCCAACAGTAGTAAGTAGCAACCCGGACATCTTTGGCCTCTGTGGTCAGCACCTTTTCAGCCAGCTGGCAAATCAGGCCGGTATCAATGCCGGAAAGTTTATTGACCTCCTCCCGGATACGCTGGAAATCATCGTCATAACCCGGGTCTTCTCCTGTAGGATTGATCTCACTGATAGGGGTAAGCCAGCGCTGCCAGCTTTCCATACGTGACTGCGCCTGCTGTCGCAGCAAGGTTTCATCCGCCTGGCAGGCAACAACCAGATTCTGCAAAGCGTCCATTATTCGACTCCGTCCATGTCACTGTTTTCTGTGTTGGTCATCAGCGCCTGCGCCATAGCCGCGCTGTCGACGCTGAATATTTGATCTGGCAGCGTAAAACCCCGGAGTGCCAGTAACGCCAGCGGCCCACTGCCCAGTTGTGAACGCAGTACCCACTGTAGGGTCCGACCATCCGGGGCGGTAAAACTCATCATCCACTGACTGCGGTCTAGCTGCTCTCTCTTACTTTTATCCAGCCAGCGAATAAAGCCCCAGGTTCCGCTGTAATCACCAAACAGACGTGCGCCCGCATTGACGGTGGTCCATGTCAGCATGGTTCCGGGCTTGTAGGTGTCACCAGGCCAACGGAAGCTCTGCCAGTCTGCCATCTGGTTGAAGTAGTGCAGCTTTTGTCCATCAATAGTCAGTTGCGTTTCTACCACCTGCGGTACCGGACGCGCCTGTAGCTCAAAACTGATGCCCTGACTGCCGTCGGTAAATAAGATATCCGATAGCTGGCTGAGCTGATTAATCGCCCGCAGGAAGGCTGGATTAAAGCTCAGCCCCTGGCTATTAACCTTATCCGGCACCCACTGGCTGCCCTCCTTGTGCAGCACACCGCCGAGTTCCGTGGTCAGGAAGCGCTCAATGCGTCCGCTATCCTTACGCACAAACTCAGCCAGCATTGGCAGAGAGGAATCACTCTTGCTGATAGCGAATGGGAAACGTCCGTCAAATGCCGTATACCAGTTCGCCACCACGGAGCGACTCCATTTGTCATTCAGGCTCGCTGCCGATGGCTGAAGCACAGTTTCCCAGGCCTGGGTCAGTGGCTGCACAAACATGGTGCTGCCAAAACCACTCCACTCTTCGCCCAGGCTTGCAGCAATCAGGCTGCCGTACTGCTGGGTGTCGGTCAGGTCCACGCTTTTGCCCTGGAACACGGTCTGCGCCAGGCTCTGCATCATTTCCTGAGGGTCAGAGGCGCTGGCGACCTGTTGCAGACGCAGACGCACACGGGTGATACGGGTAAGATACGTTTGCAGGCTCAGTGAGTTGTCAGCCGACATAACGTTGCTGCCTTTGTTTTTACCCATAAGTGCCAGCAACGGTCCAAAGGTTTCATCCAGTGGGCCCTGCGGGCCTGAGGCTGACTGGTCAATTACCGGTTTGTCCTTCCCGCCTACCAGGTCTTTAGCCGATTTGATGATGGAGTCCGACAGGCCTTCACTCTTCTGGCCGGTCTGCCCCTGCCAGGCGAGGGTGTTCATCAGGGCAATCAGCGGTGACTGGCGAACATCACTCATCAGCGTCAGCTGGTCGGTGACGTCTGCAATATTGTTTGCCGGATTAAGTTGCAGGCTGTTGAGGAAGCTCAGCCAGCTACCGGCAAAGTCGGTGAAGTAGCGTTCCGTCAGACGTGCTTTCAGTGCTTCCGGCGACAGGTCTGAGGAGACGGCTTTCCGGCTGTCGCTCAGCACCCAGTCAATTTCATCGCGGCGGGAGTTCGCCGCTTTCTCAATGGCCTGCTGAATACCTCCCTCCCAGGCCTGACGGGTGAACATGCCCGGCACCACCTCATCGGTGGTAAACAGGCGACGGGCATCGGTACCGCCGGTCATGTCCTCCAGAGACACATCGGCGAAGTTACGACGCACGGATTTGAGCATGTTCTCGTACAGCGTACTTTCCGCGTTGCGCCGTCCAATTTGCTGCAACAGCACCTGGCGGCTCTGGCTGACCAGTTGCGCATCCGGTGTGGTTTTCCACTGTGGCTGCGCTGGCAGTTCGGTGATGTAGAAAGCCCACAAATCTGGTGACAGGCTTTGCCACAGGCCAGCTGAGATGCCTAAACGCGTCGGCTGCACGGTTTTCATGGTTTGCGCGTAGAATGCACCATCAGCTTTATCCGGCCGGGTCATCATCAGCCAGGCTTTCAGCTGGTCATAACCCGGTTTCGCCATCTGTGTCCGCTGGTCGCTGTTGGGTGCCGAATTGACCAGCGCAATGAGCTTCTGCTTAAGCGCTTCATTTGCCGGGTCGCGTATCAGGCGGTTGTTCGCCACGCCGTACCAGGGCAGCATCGCGTCAAGCAGCTGCTGATTATGGTCCAGACCAAAGCGCTGGTACCACGGCGCACCGTCCTGAATATGGTGCTGCAGGCGGCCGGCATCATTGCGCAGTTCATGCAGGGCCGTCAGCTGGTAATCCGATACGGAAGGGTGCTCCACCAGAGCATGAGCCTGCTGTGCAACAGAAACTATTTGTGACCGGTTGACCGCAAACGACAGCAGCGTCCCTCCCCCCCAGACACTGATGATGGCCATCAGTGTCCAGGCCATCGCCCGTTCCCACCGCATACCGACACGACGGCCATGTATGCGGGTGCAGTCGTCAACAATACCCTGCCAGGTTGCTGGCAGAGTCAGGGCATGACGCTGTGATCCATAATTCTCAGCGTCGGCTGTTCCCGCTGACATTCCGGCAGGTTTCTTCTCCGACAGGCTGAACATCAGACCACGCAGCGGGACGCGCTGCTGAGAAACAAAGAGCCATGGCTGCAACTGCTGAGCCCAGCGGGCAATAGCACCGTCGTTCAGGTGCTGGCTCAGGCGCAGCAGGAAGTCGTGGCTGCTGTTTTCCGCGACCTGACTCATCCCCTGCGTCCGCAGGGCCGGCAGCATCAGTTCCAGCTGGCGGATCACATCGTCTTCTTTTGCGCGTGGTGGAAAGCTTGCGCCTACCGCCTGCTCAGGACGCGTACCCTGCGACCAGTGACTGCTGCACAGTTGCCACAGCCAGACCGGAGCGGAATAACGCAGCAGTTCGCTGATTTTTTCCAGGCCGCGTAAATCGCTGTCGCTGATATGTGGGGTCAGCTTAAGCGACTCGGGCAGTACACGGATAATCCCGTCCAGAGGGCGCCCGCGGCGTAGTTTACGCAGCGCTGTGTATTTTTCGCGGTCAGGCTCCGATGCCAGGCTGCCGCCATAAATCAGCACGGTGCGGTTGCCTTCAAGCCACTGCTGCTGTTGCAGGCCGGGTACCAGTTGCTCAATCGCGGCTTCATCGCCGGTGATCAGCAGCAGGCGGACTTTACGCCGCCAGAAGAACGAGTGCCGCCTTCTGAGATTCCTGCTCAGTGCTGAAAAATCATATTGATCCGACGCGCTTTCTTCGTTGGGATTGTTTTCACCATCAGGCGTAACGGGAGAGGGATTTTGTTGCCTGGACAACGTAAAGAACACCAGGGTGCATAATGTGGCGGTCAGAATGATGCAACCTGCCAGCACATACCAGAAATTATCGTCACCGCTACCGGACGGTAACTGCGCTGTCTGTGCAAAAATAAAGAGTATCATCAGCAGAACTGCCACGATAAGTAGTCCTGCTCCCAGTGGCTTTGAAACCTTTTTCATGCCGGTTATTCCTTTCCGGAGTGTCGTGCAACCCTGATAAATTCCGGGCGCTGAAGACGGGCTGTAATTCGTCTCAGCAAAATGGCCAGCCCAGGCAATGTCACTATCAATGACAGCAGAAGAAGAGAGACCCCTGCCCAGGAGAATGCAGTTGAAGGGAAATAGCGGATCATCAGACTGTACAGCCCAGCATTAAGCAGTAATGCCATAAGAACAGATCCCCCGGGAAAGGGTGGTTGAATAGCGAAATGATCATGCCCGATTGCGGGGGCGGCGTTTCCGAGCGACACAGCCCAGGCATCGTCTTCACCTTCGAGAAGAAGCCACTGGCTGGCGGGGCCATAAGCAGCCATCTCAGCCGCAGCGCCGGTCATTGCCCAGCCAGCAAGACCGCCATACCGGACACTGGCGGTGTCATAGTCAATGACACCGCCAGTGCCAATGCTATCGTACAAAGGAACCGACAGATCATTCAGCACCCTGCTCACTGACTGTCGTGGCGCATCTGAGAGCCCACTGTGCCAGACAAGGTGTTTCTTGCTGGCAGGCGTGAGGGCCATATCCCGTAATTCAGTGAGTTCCGTTGCAAGCATACGGGTGTTGAGCGGCATCGCCCGGAAAAGCCGTAACGCATTTTTTTGCTCACCCGGATTCAGCATCGATGGTGGCATCAAAAATAACGCGCTGGCAAATTCCGGCAGAACATCATTGGGCAAACGATAGTGCATTGCCAGTACCAGTACGGGCCGCTTTGTTGACGCCACAAACTGATTCCAGTCATCAAAGGATGAGTCTGCGTCCTGAAAATGAATCTCAGCTTTCCAGGGAGGGGAACCTGCTGACCAGATACGATAGAATGACTGAGATTCACGGTCTTTGTCGCTACCGTTGGTCTGAACAATAATCTGGAGTGGGCCGGAAGGATATCGCCGCCGAATCGAGGGCATTATCTGAGCAATGAGATGACGAAGCAGCTGCTCAAAACGTGAAATACCGGGTGTAAGCGGTTCGTCTGGCAACATCGTGAGAGGCGATGTGTCTGCACTTTCCTCTTCCTGCGTATGTGCGAGACGATCTAACAGTCCCGTATCGGCAGTAATGAAAACATGGCTGAGAATGACAAGATGCTGTTGTGCACGTAAGCGCCACTTCAGACGCATGTTCCGGCACCACTCATTCCAGTTCCAGACACGAACTGCCAGCATTTCCTGCCTGAAAGTGTAGACCGCGATGGCAGCCGAAATGCCCGCAAATGTCCAGGCCGTCAGTGGCAACCAGGCCCCACTGCTCAATGAAAGTAACCCTGTCGCCGGAGATTTCAGTACAGCAACAAGCAGCCCGGTGAAAAGTCCGAGAATAATAATCAACAGACAGTTCCACGGTGACCAGGATGGTGCCTGCTCTTTTTCAGGCACTTCCGGCAGAGACCATCCCATCAGCCAACCTCCATATCCGGCATACTTGCGATGACACTCGAACCACACTGCGTCTTGCAGCCATGCAATACAATTCCACGCCCGTTTTCTTCATACGCAGAAACATCGCATTCAATAATTTTATTCATACCGTGTTCCGGGCAACTGACGGTATCATTCAAAAGTGCGGCATTTTTACCGGATATATCGAAACTGGATGAGGCTGATGTGACTTTGCCACCATGCGTAGTGGCATCCCCTAAAACGACGACAAATTTCCCCATTTGCTAATCCTTTAATTCGAAGAAAACAACTGACTATATAGCGTTGAATTTTAGCAAACTCACTGAACAACAACCTACCGAAGTGTGTTTATGCTTTATTTACAGCTCTATATGCTGGCAGCTTACTTTGCTCTTTATAAAATTCATCAACAACAGTGTCCTGACTAATTAAATCAGGTTCAGGTACTTTGTCTGGCTCTCCACTGGAGAGATAAGGATCCTCTCCCTGCGTCCAGTCCGCTTTTCGCCGTAAATCTGCCATAAATTCTTTATCCCAGGTTGCATCGCAATACCCAATCGGTAAATCATATGCCACCACCTGAGACATGAAATCAGCACGCATAGGAAGAGTACTATGATCCGTGGGCTGAGAAACATAGGTTCTTATGCGAAGATCCTTTTCTTCAAATGTCTCCTTACGGGTCACAGGCACCATTCGGGGCTCAGATTCAGTTCCCACATTTTTAAATCCAATCACAATATCCTGATTGGGGTATAAATTGATGTAATTGTCATAGGTATTGTCGTTTTTTAGATTTTTATCCGGATTAATTTCCCCCCAGCCATCTATCTGTCTGTCATCGTGTTCAGCTCCAACACGTGATACATCAAAATTAGCTAATTTTGCAGCATCTATAGGTTCAGGTACCTTTTCGGCATTAATAAAAACCGTTTGCCATTCCGGAGGATCTGGATAGGTGAAACTACTGCTTTGATACTTGTCGCCTTTATCATCCCAGAACGGTTTACCATCCGGCAATTTTGCAAAAGGTGTTGCGGGATTTGGCGCTTCGCCACATGGAGTACTGCGAGCCAGCATGCGCTGAAATAAATTTCCCTGATGCTTTTTCAGCAGAGGATGAGGCTGCCCCTGAGAATTATTGGGTAATCCCTGCCAGCCAATTGAGCGTAGCGGACGTGACCCCATAACTCGATCATGAGGACAGAAGTAAATATAAGTGCGTCCGTGGTTATCTCGTTCGGCAAGACTGCTGCCACTTTCACTGGCAAGAGCGACATCTGGTCGCCAGTTCTTTTTATCTGCCGTCTGTCCGACACAAAGCCCTTCATAGCCCAGTGATGATAAATGATTTTTTCTGGAAGCCACCTTATCAATGATGGCAGATAACGTATTCTGCCGCCCTTCTGGCGAAATGCACTCATCTGCCGGAAGTGACGCCCCATTAAGATCGTTATGATCCAGTGCATAAGGAGAATTAAGTACAAATAATGCATCAGGTGCATTCCTGGCTATCGCTACCGCAGCCATTGCAACCATGGTTCCCTGGCTGTGAGAAATAATGGTTACTGTATCTTTGGGATATTTATTACGAATACTGTCAACCAGGTCTGCAAGGCGTTTTGCAGCATGCGCGTAGTATTTTCGCGGTGGCGCATTGGTTAACAGGCGATCTTTGTCTTCATTAAACCACTGGACTTTGATACCTGCTACTCTCTCTTTAAACCCTGTCTCACTCCATAAAGAGTGCAGATTATTTGTACCGTTCTGGAATGGCCCGCCGCCCCAGAAAAATGGCCCCTGAGCAATAATATTTTCATGAGGCATGCCTTGCCTTTTTAAGTGATGGTAATCAACGCCTTTCCTATTGGCTAACGGTATATCATATTTATCTTCATTACCTTTAGGTGAAGCATACCCCCAGTAAAAGCGAATGACTGGAGAGGTTTCCTTCTTAGGCACAGGCAAATCTCTTTCTATAAGAGGTTCAATCTCTATTTTTTCATCAGAAAAATATTTATTAGCCACCAGTTTATAATCAGTCCCTTTTAATCCAAGTCTCTTATTCAGGCCTTCACAAATTTTGTCCTCAGCAATTGAAAACCATTCTCCTGTCGAGTTAACACCATGTACAAGAATAATAATTCCAGGCAAATGTGGAGGTAAATCACACCCACCTCTGATTTGGCAATTTTTATGAGAGGGAAATGAACGCCAGGAAGGATGCCCATTATCATCAAACTTACATTCAAGTTCCCGAACAGGTTCATAATTATTGTTCATTTTTTACCACCTCCTTTTTCCCATTTGACTCATTAGTATATGTGATGGCTTTAGCTTTAATATTTTTATTACATTGATATTTAACATCAATACTTGACGTTGAAGGCTTCGGAAATTTAATTCCATCTTTATAAACTTCATCTTCAATCCTAATCTGGATTTCAGACAATTCGTTTGCCATTAAATTCCTTTCCTCATGTGTTTTCGGTGGCGTTAATGTTCTGAGATAGTCGAATATATGAAATCTAGGTCCATACTCGTTTGCATAGGGCATTTTTTTTCTTATCAGTTCTTCTTTCACTAACTCATCAATTTTTTTCTGCCAGTCATCATAAACACTGATTAAATTGCCGTCAGAAAACCTTAATTTATTCACTGAGCTAAGGTCATTGAGACCTGTAGGGCGAGAATAGCTATCCTCCGTTTTAGACTCATCCCTTAGATAAACACCATCATTAGCCACTACTACTTTAAGCTGACTAAAACGTTCTGGGGTGCTGTATTCCATAGCTACAATTTTATATATAAATGTGTTCCCATGATCCGCTGAAAAGAAGAAAAACACAGGGCAACCTGTTTCTGACCTTCCACTACCACAATATTGTCTGGTAGATGCGCCTGGGAATGCCAGATAACCATTATCCGCCCCATTAATAATAGAGCCTTGATAAGCCGCAATATTATTTCCCCGGCGATATGAGAAATCATAAAAATCGTTATCCCATCCCAGGTGTGTTTTTATTCCCCTCTGAGAGTCATTGTAATATACTTGTCCACCCCTATCACAGGATATGTAGTTTTCCAGCGTCAGGTATCGATTTTTATCTATGCGATAAATAATTTGAGCAGGAGCATCTGTTTCAACTTTTCGTGACTCTTCTACCTTCTGAGAACCGCTCATTCCTCCCAGACCCACCCCAAAACTGGCTCCCATACTGGCTCCTGCCAGGAACTGTAAGCCTTTATAAATGGCATACAGGAATACACCAATAATGGCTATAATTGTAAGGACTTTCCTGTCTGACTGATTCCATCTCATCTTAATTCGCCTTTACTAAGCTGATAATCATATTGCCGATAACATCAGAAGAATTGAGTGACGTTGCTCCAGAAGCATCTGTAATACCGGAAACAACAGAACCATCTGGCATGGTGATTTTGTACGCTTTACCTGGTATAGGTTCTTTTGTCAGCGCATTTCTGATGACAAATTTCTCATCAAACGTAGAAGGTTCAAACGACTTCATCACCCCCTGCATACTGCCTATGTCCGCTTTCCTGATACCCGCGTTCTTAATCGGCAGCTTACCCGGACCACCAATCTCAACATTCCCGCCTTTGATTTTGATGTAGCCGCCACCGCATATCAGCGTCAGCTCGTCCTGTGCTGTAATGACTATTTTCCTGCCGCTTGAAATATGCGTATCCTGTGTGGACCATGTGGTGATGTTTCCGCCCTGCGCCTGAATATCAATATCGTTTTGCGAGCTGAACAGTTTTGCCCCTTCACGGCTGTACAGGCTGAGTTGTTTACCGGCCGCCAGCGTAAAGTCCTTCTGCGCACCAACATCCAGCTGTTTACCCCCTGTCAGCGTAAGATTATCACTGACTGATAGCTGCATAACTTGCAATGACACTCGCACCACACTGCGTCTTGCAGCCATGCAATATAATTCCACGCCCGTTTTCTTCATACGCAGAAACATCGCATTCAATAATTTTATTCATACCGTGTTCCGGGCAACTGACGGTATCATTCAAAGTGCGGCATTTTTACCGGCTATATCGAAACTGGATGAGGCTGATGTAACTTTACCATCATGCGTAGTGGCATCCCCTAAAACAACGACGTATCTACTCATTTAATAACCATACTCCTTTGCCTTTTCTCGAATAATTTCCTCGATACCCGTTTCCCGACTTATCATTGAAGGTTCATTAATTCTTTCAACAACCCCAGTGTTCATATAAGGGTCTGCGCCAGTGGTCCAATCAGCAAGATATCGGAGCGTTGAAAGAAATTCTTTATCCCATGTAGCATCGCAGTAACCTATCGGTAAATCATAAGCTACTACTCTGGTCATAAATTCCTTGTTTCCGGGCAGTGTGCTGTGATCTGTTGGTTGAGAAACATAAGTTCGTAACCTTTTATCTTTTTCTTCGAAAGTTTCCTTCCTTGTTATCTCTTGCACATAACCACTTGGAAGCTCCTTATAGCCGATTACGACATCTTGGTTTGGATATAAATTGACATAGTTATCATATGTATTGTCATTTTTCTTTCCAGTTTTAGGGGCTATCTCACCCCACCCATCCTGTTGTTTTGAGCCATGCTCTTTACCTACTCTGGTTTCGTCAAATTCGGCCAGCTCACTGGGATTAATAGGCTCAGGGACTTTCTCTGCATTTACAAACACTGTTTGCCATTTTGGAGGGTCAGGATATGTAATGCTACTACTTTGATATTTATCACCATCATCATCCCAAAATGGTTTTCCATCAGGTAAAGTACCAAATGGTGTCTGCTTATCAGGATAAGAACCGCATGGCGTATTCCTGGCCAACATCCTCTGGTACAAATTATTTTTAAATTTCACAATTAATGGATGTGGATTACCATTTTTATCATTAGGTAGCCCTTGCCACCCTATCGAGCGAAGCGGTAATGACCCCATAACTCGGTCATGAGGGCAAAAATAAATATACGTTCTGCCATGATTATCACGCTCTTGTATTTTTCCAGCCCGTATTACATTCTCACCTTCAGGCTTCCAATTCGTTTTATCAGTAAACTTGCCTACACATAACCCTTTATAACCAACAGAGGACAGATGCGTGGATTGCTTTGCAATTTTTTCAATTATTGATGATAATGTATTTTCGCGTCCGCTTGGAGAAATTCTCTCTTTCTGAGGAATTGAAAGCTCATTAAGCTGGCTATTATGCATTGCATAAGGGGAGTTTAATATAAAAAGAGTATCTGGCCCTTTTTTTGCTAATGCGACTGCGGCTAGCGAAATCATTGTCCCTTGGCTATGAGAGATAATACTAACCGTATCATTTGGATATTTATCCCGGATAAGGTCTAAAAGATCTGCTAATCTCTTAGCTGCATGTGAATAGTATTTTCTTGGTGGAGCATTTGTTAAAAGTCTATCTTTATCTTCATTGAGATACTGAAGTTTTGCTCCAGAGATTCCCGCCAGATTCTCATCGAATCCATAGTCACTCCAAAGCGAGTGTAAGTTATTCGTGCCATTTTGGAATGGGCCACCTCCCCATATATATGGCCCTTTTTTTTGAATGTCATCTTGTTTTATACCTGTTCTTTTCATTTCATGATAATCTTCACCATCCGCATTAGCTAACGGGATAATATATTTATCCTCTTCCCCCCTCACAGAAGAATACCCCCAATAGAATCGAATGATTGGAGAGCGCTCAGAATTTTCAATAAGTTTTCTACGAGCTAAAGGTGAAGGTGACGAGTTACTTTTCCCTTCCTCCTTCTCACAATCTGTACTATATTTGTTCGGCTTCAATTCAAATTGAGAACCATTGAGCCCTAACCTGTCATTTAATCCTTTGCAGAGAGACTCTTCCGCATTTTGATACCATTCACCTGTTGAGTTAACCCCATGGACGAGTATTATCAAACCAGGGAGATGAGGAGGTAAATCACATCCTCCGCGGACCTTTATATTTTTATGAGAAGGGCATGAACGCCATGAAGGTTTTCCATTGTCGTCATACTTTAACTCTAAAGCCCTGGTTGTATCTGTTTTTTCACTCATTAGAAGCATCCTTTTTTATCTATTAGACAAGCCGCCACTTATCTTATTACTGGGACACCATGTGATTGGAGGATATATATAATGAAATATGATAAAACCACACACATACACCACTTGCCTGCTTTTTTCCACCCACCATTAATAGGTTTATGCAAAAAGCCAACAAAAATATATAAGATGCTACCAATTACAAGAGAATATAAACACATTATAAAGAGTATTAATCCTAACATATGTATTCCATTAATATTATTTAACGACCGGTAAGTGTTATTATCATATCATCTATCAAATCCGAAGAATTAAGCGTCGTTGCGCCCTGCGCGTCTGTTATACCAGTGACAACTGACCCGTTTGGCATAGTTATTTTATAGGCTTTTCCTGGAAGCGGCTCTTGGGTTAATGCATTTCTGATGACAAATTTCTCATCAAACGTAGAAGGTTCAAACGACTTCATCACCCCCTGCATACTGCCCGTGCCCGCTTTCCTGATGCCCGTGTTCTTAATCAGCAGTTTACCCGGACCACCAATCTCAACATTCCCGCCGTTGATTTTGATATAGCCACCACCACAAATCAGCGTCAGCTCGTCCTGTGCTGTAATGACCATTTTCCTGCCGCTTGAAACATGCGTATCCTGCGTGGACCACGTGGTGATGTTTCCGCCCTGCGCCTGAATATCAATGTCGTTTTGCGAGCTGAACAGTTTTGCCCCTTCACGGCTGTACAGGCTGAGTTGATTACCGGCCGCCAGCGTAAAGTCCTTCTGCGCACCAACATCCAGCTGTTTACCCGCTGTCAGTGTCATATTATCACTGGCTGATAGCTGCATATCTTCGCCGCTCACCAGTGCCATGCCTTTTGGCGCACTGCCCAGAATCACCTCTTCATGCAGTTGTTCAATTTTCTGCTTCAGGAGTTTTTGCTGACGGCCAACATCGGCAGCCAGAGCCTGAGCCTGCTGTGCGCAGGCAGCAAGGGATTCCATTTCCACTAATGCTGCTGAAAGCCGTGCGAGTGCAGGCTCCATATCAAGGACCTGGCCCTGCGCCTTCGCCTGGCCGTCAGCACTGATAAAAATCCCTTTCTGCGCCCGGATGGCGCCCCAGCTGTCCGTCCTGAGCTCAAACCCCTCACCGCGCTGCTGTTTCTCGCTGTCGACCAGGTGGCCGAGATTGAGCTGGCTCTTGCCGCCGTACTCCGTACTGACCTTGATATGCTCTTTCCCGCGCTCGTCGTCGAGGCGGATTTTATTGTTCGCCGGCGTGCGCAGCACGTTACGTCTGTAGTTGCGGATGGTGACGTGGTCGCCGTGCGCCGAGTCGTGCAGCACGCCGGCAATGTACGGCCGGTCCGGGTTGCCGTCCTCAAAACCAATCGCCACCTCGGTACCCGCCAGCAGCGGCAGGTGCAGGCCGTACGTGTCCCCTGCGTACGGCCGGGACTGACGGACCCACAGGCTCTCGAACCCGGTCTCCCAGTTCTCACGGTCAAACAGCATGTTAACGCGGTAGCGGCCGTCTTTATCGATATGCCCGTAGGTGTCATTTTCGGTGGTGCTCGTGACGCGGGCCGGTAAGGTACCGGCCATCACCGGACGTGAACCAGGTTCCGGGCGAAAACTGAAATCCGGGCTGTCCGGGATACCGTCAAACCTGACGCAAAAGTCCGCATCACGCTGCGCATGGCTGTGCATCGCCGTGACAACCACGCCCTGCGCAAACACTTCTGCCACTTCGTACCCGCCGGTGACGATCAGCAGCATACCCGGTGAAAGGGCCGGGCAGCTGGTGAAGGCAACGGTCTGCGTCTGGCCATTCAGGTAGCGTTCGTGACGAATGCGGGCATAAAACGCCCCGGACTCCGGGGCCGGGTTGCGGTCATACGCGCTGCCCGGCGTCAGGTAGTTATCGGCCCAGTGATAGGCCTCACCGTAGGTGGTGGTATCCCCGCGGGTTGCGTCAACCCGGGTGTTCATATCCTCCGAGGCCTGACGGTAGTTGTAGTCGCGGGTGCTGACCGCCTTCTGTACCACGTTATGGTGGCACTCCATATCCCACACCGAGTCCACCCCCTGCGAGTGCTGCCCTGACGGCGGCACCGACGGCAGCGTCAGGCCTTTCTCATATCCCTGCCGGCTGTCGTAAAACTCCACCACGTCGATGTTGAGGCGCGTGTCGGTGGTGAAGCGGAACCAGATACCGACCTCACCCAGCAGGCGGGTGATAAAGTGCAGGTCGTCCTCAGCGTACTGCATCACCTGCTCACGGCGCGGATACTCTTTTGAGAGTGAGAACAGGAAGTCCTGGCCGCGCATGCCGTGGCGCTCGCGCAGGATTTTCTCCACAATCTGCGGGACGGACATGTCCTGGTAGACGGCGTTCTGGTGCGAACGGCTGAGCAGGGCCAGACGCGGCTCAAGCGTCACTGCGTAACGGGTTTCATCCTTTGAGGTACCCAGACGTTCAAAACCCGTGACCACGCCCTGAATCACCCGCACCGGCTGCTGTATTTTGATGCCGTAACCCTGGTCAACCGGGGCCTGAAGCGTCAGGGAAGCCGCTTTCATCAGCATCATCTCTTTGCTGATGGCATGGTCCGCGCTGGTGAATTCAGTACGGTAGCTGAACGGTGTGCTCAGGGCTTCATCACCCTCAAACGCCAGTACATCAAGCCCTGCATCGCAGCCCTTCACCGACAGCAGGTGATGGCTGTGGCTGAATCGTAAGGGAAGATTACTGCTCATGCATGCTCACCTTCTGTCCGGTCAAACTCGAGCACTATGCCCTCTTCCTCATCCCAGCCCAGCGTCAGGGTATGCGGCTTCTGCCCCGCTGCCATATGGGTCAGCAACTGCTGGCTCAGCACCGGCAGAATCTGCTGGTTCAGCAGGCTGTCGATATTGCGCGCCCCGGTGTCCGGCAGCAGGCAGGCCACCGTCAGCGCGTCATACAGGTTCTCATCAATGTGCGTGGTCAGGCCGTAATGACGATGCAGACGTTTACTGACCTGCGCCAGCTTCATCTCCACAATGGTACGCATCGCTGCCTGCGCCAGCGGACGGTAAATCACCGTCTGGAAGCGCGCCAGCAGCGCGGGCTGGAAGTGGTCCCGCAGGACAGGACGCAGCAGTTCATGCAGGTCCGGCTCTGTCGCCTCCGGCTGTTCCTCCAGCATCTGCATGATGAGGTCGCTGCCGAGGTTCGAGGTCATCAGAATCACCGTGTTGCGGAAGTCAATTTCCCGTCCCTCGCCGTCGCGCATGAAACCCCGGTCAAAGACCTGGTAGAACAGGTTCATCACATCCCGGTGCGCCTTTTCCACTTCATCCAGCAGCACCACGCTGTACGGGCGCTTACGGACGGCTTCGGTCAGAATGCCGCCCTGGCCGTAACCCACGTAGCCCGGCGGTGAGCCCTTAAGCTGCGAGACGGTGTGTGGCTCCTGGTATTCCGAAAGGTTGATGGTGATAAGGGACTTCTCGCCGCCGAACAGTTCATCGGCCAGCGCCAGGGCGGTTTCGGTCTTGCCGGTGCCGCTCGGCCCCACAAGCAGGAACACGCCCTGCGGCCCGTTCTCCGGCGCCAGACCGGTTTTGCTGGCGCGCAGGCGCTGCGCAATGGCATTCAGTGCACTGTCCTGGCCGACCACCCGTACGCCGAGGTTTTGCTCCAGACTCAGCAGTTCGGTCTGTTCGTCCTTCATTAATGAGGAGAGCGGTACGCCGGTCCAGTCGGCGATAACGGTGGCAACCGTACGCGCGTCCACATCCAGCCCCAGCAGCGGGGTATTCTGCTGCACGGCAGTAAGCTGCATCTGAAGGTCCGCAATCTCTCCCTGGCGGGAGATATCCGTGCGGCAGGCAAGCAGTTCTTCCGTGAGTTTCAGCTCCTGGCCGTACCGGGTTTCCCGTTCGTCGAGCTGCAAAATGATGGCGACTTCTTCCTCTCCGATGGCGGCCAGACGTTCGCCGTGGGCGGTATTGCCCACCGCGATATCCTCCAGCAGCGCCTGCTTTTCCATAGCCAGTGCCGTGAGCTGCGCCTTCATGCGGGTCAGCGGCTCCGGAATAGTGTCGAGGCTCATACGGACACGGGCAGAGGCAGTATCCAGCAAATCCACCGCCTTGTCCGGAAGCTGGCGTCCGGTCAGATAGCGTCTGGAGAGCGTGACGGCGGCTTTAACCGCTTCATCGGTAATATGCACGCCATGGTGCTCCGCGTAGCGTGACTTGAGTCCGCGCAGCATCAGGCAGGCGGTGTCGTCGTCCGGCTCATCAACTTTAACCATCTGGAAACGACGCTCCAGCGCGGCATCGCGCTCAAAGTACTGTTTGTACTCGCTCCAGGTGGTGGCGGCGATGGTTCTGAGCTCACCCCGGGCGAGCGCCGGTTTCAGCAGGTTGGCCGCATCGGCGCCGCCCGCCTGGTTGCCCGCGCCGATAATGGTGTGCGCCTCGTCAATAAAGAGCAGCACCGGCAGGGGTGACTGCTGCACCGCGTCGATGATGTTTTTCAGGCGCTGCTCGAATTCCCCCTTCACACCCGCCCCGGCCTGTAACAGGCCGAGGTCAAGGGTGCGCACCGAGACCGGCTTCAGCGCGTCCGGCACATTGCCCTCATGAATGCGCAGCGCCAGTCCTTCCACGAGCGCGGTCTTGCCGACTCCCGGTTCGCCGACCAGAATCGGGTTGTTCTTGCGCCGCCGGGAAAGAATGTCCACCATCTGGCGGATTTCATTGTCGCGGCCACAGACCGGGTCGATTCTGCCCTCACGGGCGCGGGCGGTGACGTCGAGGGTGAACCTGTCCAGCGCATTCTGCAACGCCGGGTTCAGCTCTCCTTTTATATCCGCGTTCACCGGACGGCCGACAAACTCCACCTCATCCCCCTGCGTAAGCTCCGCTTCCTGCTGCACCTCCGGGCGTTCATCCGACTGCGTATCCAGCAACGGGCGCAGGCGCTCAAGCTGGCTCTGCGCCAGCGTCAGCAGCGGCCACAGGCCGTCGCAGCGCAGCAGTTTCGGTTTTTCCACCAGAGCCATCAGGAGGTGAATGCTGCGGATATGTTCTTCCCCCGACAGCGAGGCGTGCAGCCAGGCGTCCTGCATCAGTGACTGCACGCCCTCCGAAAGCTGCGGACGGCTGCGCACTGACCGTGGCAGGCTGTCCAGAAAACCCAGCATATCCTGCCATATCGTATCCATATCCCATTCGTAGCGCCGCGCCAGCACCGTCAGGTCGCCCTCACCCTGTTCCAGCAGTTTCAGCAGCCAGTGCTCAGGCAGGATTTCCGCATGGGCGCGGGTCTGGCACAGGGAAGCGGCCCCTTCCATCGCGCGGGCACAGTAAGGGTTAAGACGGCGTAACAGGATGGCTGGATTTTCCATGAGACTCTCTCTTTATCAGTTCCGGACACGCTACCGCCCGTCGCTGTTCCCTGTTATTCAGGAACCCAAAGCGCATCAGGTCGGGCAGGCAGATTGTGTTTTTCTTTGCTGACCACCCGTCAGTACAGGCGCTCAGCAAAAAAAGCAGACGGCTGACCGTCTGCTCGGGGCTCTTACGCAGTGGCGCGTTCGTTCCAGGAATCGGAATGAATGATGTTGCCGTCCTTGTAGGTCCAGGTGATTTTTTCGTAACGCAGTTCAATCTGCTCGAGGTGGTTGTGCTTCTCGAAAGCAGGATCCTTGATGTCATGCATCTTCGGATTCACTTTCACCAGCTTCACGTTCTCAAGCTTGGTGTTGAAGTACTCCACTTCCTGGCCTGCGTCATTGATTCTGTACCATTTGAACTCGGCAGATTTCAGGGTCTGGCCGGTTGTCACCGCCTTGTACAGGTACGGGCTGGAGGAGTCGATTTCCTTGGTGAACAGGAAAGGCGTGTGGATACGGGTGCCGGTCAGCTTGCCGGTATTGTTATCGGTCGGGATGTACAGGTTATGCTCCTGGGCCACCACCTCGATACTGCCTTCACGATCCTGAACGTCCACGGACCCTTTGATGTCCGCGCCGCCGTCGTCCTTCAGCCACAGATAGACTGGAATTGCCATGTTAATTACTCCGTTACATTGTTATCAGCGCCATCATCCTGCGATGACGCATGGGTCTTGCCCGGCGCCTGACAGGCATTCGCCTGCGGTACCAGACTGATTTCGACACGGCGGTTGAGCGCACGCCCTTCCGGGGTGTCGTTGGTGGCGACAGGACGGCTTTCACCATAGCCCTGCACCGCAAAACAGCTTTCCGGCACATCGCCGGTGTCCCGCATCCAGTCGCGCACCGACTCCGCACGCTTAAGCGACAGCACCTGGTTGGACTGGTCATCCCCGGTGCTGTCGGTATGGCCCGCGACCACAATCAGCCAGCCGGGCTTCGCCTTGATCCCCACAAGCGAGTTCACCAGCAGCTTTGTTGAGGCGGGTTTAAGCGCCCACTTTCCGGTATCGAACAGCGACATGCTGTCGAGGCGGACAATTTTCGGTGCCGGTTTGAGTTCCGGTTCAGGCGGCGGAGGCGGAGGCACATAAGAGCGAATCGCATTCAGCACTGGCATACGCAGACGTCCGCCCTGATACAGGCCCAGACTCAGCCGGGCCGGTACGCCGTTACGTGCATGGTCGTCCAGCAATGCCGCATCCTCGCGCAGCACGGCAACGGCGTCAGCTTTCGGCCCGGAGTCATTCATCGGTATACGTTCATAGCGTGCAATATCGAAGCTCACGCGTTGCAGCAGCTGGCGATTATTCCAGCCACTGCTGAGTAGCGCAGCAATGGCTGCCAGCGTGAAGATTCCGAGCGCACCGCGCCAGGTTCGTCCATGCGGTGTCAGGCCTCGTCCTTCTGGCAGTAAAGGGAGGACAAAATTCGGGAACAGGGAAATAACCGTACTGTCCGTTCCCGCCGGCTGCCAGCCAGACACCTGCTGCATCGCAGTATGGCGGGACAACCACGCTGTCCAGACAGAGGTGGCCATGCTTCCGGCCAGGATCGGACCCAATCCCCACAGAACCGCAACAGGTTCAATGACAGGAATATCGGGGTTTTCATCCATAAGGACAGCCTGGACGTGCTGTTGGAACCAGCTCATCAGGCTGTTCATCAGCACCTGTTGCTGCATCGCAGGCGTTCCACCAGTATTAACCCATTCAGCAACTGAGCCAGGCGCTGAAGTCCCACTCCAGACCTTTACCCCTTCTCCCAGGATCGCCGTCTGCCAGAGCATGTCATTCATCATCGCACTGCCGACCTGTCCATTCAGAACCAGTGGCACAGAATGGCCGGTTGCTTTACGCAACCGACTAATCTGCCAGCGCAGGGCAAGCAAACGACTGGTAAGGCGCTCACTATCAGGGTGCTGCTGCGGACAAACACTGACCATCACTGACAGCTGACGTCCCCAGTCGGGGCGCAACCACAGTACCTGACGGGCGGCCTGCTCCAGTTCCAGATGATCCTCCACACGGATCCAGCAGCCCTGCGTGACAGTAAGTACAGGTGACTGATGCGGCCAGGCAAGCGGCAGATCGCCACAGACCAGTACCACGGGCTGGCAATAATTGGCTTCAGGCAGGTCCTCCAGACACAGGGTGAAATCGTGCTGCACGCGACGGCAGGCGACAGCCCAGAACGCCATGATTAGCCCCAGTACCGCCAGCAGGACGAGAACGGAAACCAGCCGGGATGCTGGCAGAAACCACAGGCAGACCACTGCACTCAGCAGGGCAGCCCAGAGCGCAAGCCCGCGCTGTTGTGCAGGGCTCATTTCACAGCTCCCGGCAGCAGGGTAAGCAGTGTCTTATCCAGCCAGCAATCCAGTCCCCACCATAATGCGGTGACCACCACCACACTCAGGCCAATGCGCACGGGCCATGATGCCAGCCACCCCCCTATCCCCCGTCCGGCATGGCTTTCCGCCAGAACGGGATGGGGTTGTGAATAGCTGAACGGCGCAACATATTCATTAAGTGCATTCATGAGTTTCTGCCGCTCTGGATCGTTCAGGGAGCGGAAGTTGCCGAGGAATCCGAGCATCATGACTCGCTGGAAGCAGGTCACAACGGCGTGGTCAGGAGCCGGTTCACGCAGCACATCACGCATCCGATCGCGTAACGTGTCACCGGCGTCCATGGTGCCAAGGAAATATCCCTGTAGGGGAATGTCATACCACTGTATACAGGCGTCATCCTCCACACCGCGACCTTTGACTGCCTCATCAAGCAGCGCACACTGTGCCGTAAGAATATGCTGGCAGCTGGCTTCATCGAGTCCGCTCGCTTTCAGTTCTCGCTGCACACGCCCGACATCATCAATGCAGCGCTCCCAAAGCGTACGCCCTTCCCCGTCCTGGAATGTCGGGCCGTGACGCAGACTGATCACCTGTAGCCAGGTGTCCTGTAACAGGGCATCAATATCAATGAACGCGGCAGTAGCGCGTTTACGATCATTCATGTTCTCAGTACCGCAAAGAGTTCAAGTTCAGGCTCGGCGAGCATTCCCGGAACGTAAAACATACAGGTGCCGCTCTGGAACATTTCGATGGCCAGGGGATGAGAGACATCAAGGCTGAAATACTGATTTTCCAGACGCAGTGGAATGGCTGCCGGCACATGGCGCAGCGGCATCAGAGGGACGCCCACCCGCGATGAATTGACGATACTCCTGACATGATCGGGACTGCCGACCTTGCACTGGCGCGGGAACTGCTCCTGCAATTGTGCCACCGGCATCGGTGAACGCACGGAGAGGTAATAATCAGCGCCTTCGCGCAGACGTGGATCATGCAGACGGGCCTGCCAGAAGTGAAGCCGGTCATCATGCTCAAGCTCAATCGCCACCACCCGCGACGGCAGGCTGGCTTCCAGAAGATCGCCAAGTAAATCAAACAGCGGCGGGAAGACGTTATTCAGTTGCTCATGCTGCCATGCCGGGATCGCACTGACCTGATGCTCCAGCGAGAATGTCAACAGGCTGCCTGCAAGCCTTGCCAGCTCCGGATAGAGACGCTCAGGCGGGCTTTGCGGGTGGCGCTGAAACTGACCCAGCACGGGCTCAGCACTGTTCAGGGCATTGAGCAGCCAGAACAATGAAACATCGGCTACGGCAAAATCCGCCATGCGCTCATTACTTTCCCGGCGCATGTCCATCAGGCGGCCCAGACGGGCGCGCAGTTGCGTCAACAGTTGCTCCAGCTGGGTCATCAGCCAGCGGCTGCCCAGCAACGCCAGCAGCGGCGGAAGGTATGTCTCATCAAGTGCCCAGTTCCCCTGCGAATCTTGTTGCAGGCGGGCAACCGGACAGGTCAGGTAATCGCTGTTGTTCTGATGGGCAAATCGCAACGTCAGCTCTGGCCGCATCACTGCAATCTGACGGGTGTCATCGCCAAAAAGGTTGCGGACATCCCGCCAGCGCTGGCGATAGCGAACAGGACGCGCGGCCACCTCATCGGGCTTAAGGCAGTTGCCACCATTCGCGCGCAGCAGCGGAAGAGCCAGAACCACCACCACGTCCTGTGTTTCACTCTCAAGCGCCAGCACCGGTGGCAGGTCGTCAGCATTATCCGTATCGATTAATGTCCCGTCAGGGAACCGGAGGTGCAGATGACGGGCCTGTAGACGGCCCAACTTCAGTACATCCGGTTCGAAAGTGGCATTAATCACCCCCCAGGGATGGGAGAGACCCAGTCGGGCGATACATTCCGCAGACCAGGCCGCATAGGCGGCCTGTTGCTGGAAGTGCTGGGGAGAGACCATCTGGCCCCTGCCCCATAACGGTTGTTCCGTTCTCATGCTTCCTGCCTTACGTTACGCTTTCGCTTTCGCTTTCGCTTTCGGCATCTGGCTCACCAGAGACAGGTTCACATCCATGCCTTCCACCTGGAAGTGCGGCACCGCAAACAGCTTCACGCGGAAGAAACCCGGGTTGTCTTCGATATCTTCCACCACCACCTTCGCGTCACGCAGCGGATGAGAAGCCTGCAACTCATCGCCCGGATCGGTCATTTCCGTCACCAGACTACGCACCCAGGTATTCAGCTCCAGCTCCAGCAGACGGCGGTCCTTGGTGGTGCCGATGTTCTCGCGCTGGATGAGCTTCAGGTAGTGCGCAATACGCGACAGCAGGAAGATGTACGGCAGACGGGCGTTGATGCGGCTGTTGGCCGTGGCATCTGCGGTGTCGTACAACGCCGGTTTCTGCGCGGAGTTCGCCGAGAAGAAGCAGGCATAGTCGCGGTTTTTGTAATACGAGAGCGGGATAAAGCCGAGGTTGGCAAACTCAAACTCGCGGGTCTCCGGGATCATCACCTCAGACGGAATTTTCACCTGGTTGCCGGTGCCGAGATCGTACAGATGAATAGGCAGATCTTTCACCGCCCCGCCCGCCTGCGGGCCACGGATTTGCACGCACCAGCCGTTATTGATGAAGCTCTTCACCATGTTTGACGCGAAGGAGAACGACGCGCTGGTCCACAGGTATTTCTCGTGATCCGGGCCTTTCACCTGCTCAACGTAGTTAAAGCTGCGTACCGGTACGGTGTCCGGGCCATACGGCAGACGCCCCAGCACGCGCGGCATCACGAGGCCGATGTAGCGGGCGTCGTCGGTGTCGCGGAAGGATTTCCACTTGATGTACTCGGCGCGGTCGAAGTAGTTGCCGATATCCTTAATTGCAGCGACCTCTTCCATCGAGTCTTTCAGGAAGAATTTCGGACCGACAGAGCCAATAAACGGCATATGTGCGGCAGCTGATACTTTAGAGATGTTGCGCAGCAGCGCCACATCCTGCGGGCTGGCGTCAAATTCATAGGATGAAATCACGGAACCAATCGGCTCGCCGCCCGGGGTGTCGTATTCGGCGGTATAGGTGTGCCAGTAGAGGCCGCTCTGAATAAGTTCCGGCGCGTCTTCAAAGTCCTGACGCAGATCTTCTTTCGACACATCCAGTATTTCGGTTTTCACATTCTGGCGGTAGTCGGTACTGTCCACCAGCTGCTTCAGGCCGCGCCACAGGGACTCCACCTTCTGGAACTCCTGGTGATGCATTACGGCATCCAGCTGACGGCTGATCTGGAAATCCAGTTCAGCGATATGGTGGTCAATCAGCGTTTTGTCGAGCTTCTCCACCGGCTGACCGGATTTGCGGATGCAGTCCATAAACACCTGCATCGCCGCCGTCAGGCGTTCACCCGCCGGAGCGTCAGAAAGCGCGGCGTCATCCAGAAACGCATTGATATCACCCAGGCTGGAGGCCGGGGTCAGGTTGATTTTTTCAAACAGGGAGGCGTAAACGCCCTCTTTTTCCAGTACGGTGGTCTGCCCCTGCGCGGAGGCGGTTTCAGTATTCACAGACATCAGCATATTCCCGGTTAATCCATTAAATTACACATGCCGCTTATTTCGGGGCCAGTGCACTCATTTCGTCGCGTAATTCCTGAGACAGCGCCGGGTCTTTAAGAATTTTCTCGAGTTCTTTTCTGAAAGTGGCGTTATCAAGGAGATTGGATTTGAGGTCGCGTAATAAATTACGCATGGCCAGCATGGCGCGGAGCTGGGGGATCTGGCGGGCAACCTGTTCAGGTTCGAAATCCTTAATATCGGAGAAATTCAGTTTTATGCTTTCTTCCGAGCCATCCCCGGCCATTGTGTTAGGAACCGTCAGATTCACTTCCGGGTTAAATTCCGAAAGTACGCTGTTGAAGTTATTTTTATTGACGTTGATTTTCTCCCTTTCCGATAATGGGCGATTCTCTTTTCCATTACTGAAATCACCGACGGTGAGGAGTTTAAGTGGCAGTTCGATTTTCTTTTGCGCGCCACCTGTATGCAGAGCCAGCTTTAAATTTATGCGTGCCTTGGGCACCTCATTCTGGAATGAATCGGCCATAGCAGTCCCTTTCTTTAAAAGAAATAAATGTTAAGTGAGTGACGTTTCTTTACAAAACCATATTAGAGCAAAAGCCCATTTAAAATCAACTTTTCAGATCAAAGATCTACCATTGGACTTTTCTTAAGAATATTCCACTAAATTATTGTACTCATAAATGCCATAGATACATGACATACAGTAAAAATTAACCATTTATTCACATTAATTTGGCAGGAATGACTGCTTTGTTTGGAAATATTGAACTTATTGTTCCATGAGGTTGAATAATTGATTTACATCAATGCATTTATTAACACGCCCCGTAACAGCGCAGAGAAATAAGGTTTTAATTCAATAAATGGCCTGAATATGAAAAAATCCTGTATCGGATAAATTTAATCTTGAAAACAGTAATGACTATACTGCTACAGGAATGGCGAATAAATGACTACGCGTTTTTCTATAAACGGTAGAAAGAATCTCTCTGAAGATATTCATCATGACAATAAGTGATGGGCTGATATGAAGGGGATATTTGGTAATAATCAGGCTGTAAAACTATCAACCCTGAGAGCGGGCGCTTATGCGGTTAATGGATATTTACCATAATCACGTAGCGCCCTGACCTCTTTTTAATGCTTTTCAATATACATTGTACGGCTGTACGCAACATCCTCTGGGTTATTTATCGGATAACCTTTAACCCATGGCTTGATGAGACGTCCATTGGTGTACTGATAAATAGGGGCAATCGGTGCTTTCTCGGTGAGGATCTTCTCGGCCATGTTGTAGTCGGCATTACGCGCTTTTTCAGTGGTTTCGAGCGTCGCCTGATGAATAATCTTATCGTAAGCAGGGTCGTTGAATCGTGAGATATTCCCGCTATGGGAGGAGGTCAGCAGCGACAGGAATGTCGACGGCTCGTTGTAGTCCCCTACCCACGATGCACGGATGACGTCAAAATTCCCGGTATTGCGGCTGTCGATGTAGGTTTTCCACTCCTGATTCTGCAACTTAACGTCAACACCCAGATTTTTCTTCCACATGGATGCAACGGCAATCGCGATTTTCTGGTGGTTTTCAGACGTGTTATACAGCAGCGTTAATTTTAGCGGACGCTGAGGGCCATAGCCTGCCGCCTGCAACAACGTTTTCGCCTGCGCATTCAGCTCTTGCTGCGACATCTGCTCAAATGGCGAGGTTTCCGGCGTAAAGCCCGCAGTGACATCGGGAGTAAAATGCCAGGCCGGTTTCTCACCGGTCCCCAGGACTTTTTCCGCCATAATACGTCTGTCTATAGTCATGCTGAGCGCGAGACGTACGCGGGCATCCGCGGTTGGGCCTTTTTGCGTGTTAAACGCGTAGTAATAGGTCCCAAGCTGTGGCGGTGTATATACCTGTCCCGGAATATCTTTAAGCAGCTTCTGGTACATGTTTTTCGGAAACGATTCTGTAATATCGATATCGCCCGCAAGATAGCGTTTGGTCGCTGAGGACTCCTGGTTGATCGGCACAAAGGTGACTTTTTTAAGCACCGTCCTGCCGTTATCCCAGTAATGAGAATTTGGCTCAACCACCAGTTTTTCATTCACCACGCGATCTTTCAGCACATACGCACCGTTGCCAATGAGCGCGCCAGGGCGCGTCCATTCCTTACCGCTTTCCACATTGGCCTTTTGAACAGGATAAAACGCGAAGTTAGCCGTCAGATTGCTGAACCAGGGCAGCGGTTTGTCAAGCTGCACGCGCAGCGTTTTAGCATCCACCGCCGTCACGCCGAGCGTATCCGGAGCAGCTTTGCCGTCGATAATGGCCTGGGCATTGTTAATGCCCGCCAGCGCCGCAAACCAGGCGAAAGGTGACGTTGTTTTAGGATCAACCAGACGACGCCAGCTATAGACAAAATCGTGTGCCGTCACCGGGGTACCGTCAGACCACTTAGCGTTATCCCGCAACGTGAACGTCCAGATGCGATTGTCATTGCTCTGCCAGCGCGTCGCCACGCCGGGAACTAACTCCCCTTTTTCGTTCTGATTCACCAGCCCTTCATAGAGGTCGCGGATCACCTGTATCTCGGGCAACCCCACCGCTTTTGCCGGATCGAGCGAAGCGGGCTCATCTTTGATATGTCGAACCAGCTCCTGCTTTTGCGCCAGAACCGTTCCTTCGGGAACCTCCGCGGCATATGAAAGTGAAGAAAGCCCGCACAGCCACAGCGCAGTACAAAGAAGCGAAACAGGATGCTTCATACGATCCCCTTAATGATGTCAGGTAACAGGCAGATGCGTAATTATTTGTTTCGAAACGGAGAAATGCAAATGCTTCCTCCGGAAAGTTGATGTCAGGCAATTTTCCACACACACGGAAACTATTTGATTAAGCGCGGCTTTTGCACAACACTGCCAGAAGTGACTTTATCATCAGGGTTTACTATGGCAACTACCCGACCAAGAACGGAACGCGGTGCCTTCCCGCCAGGAACTGAACATTATGGACGCTCATTTTTAGGCGCGCCGCTGATCTGGTTTCCGGCCCCCAAGGCCGATCGCAATAGCGGCTTAATCATTGCAGGCACGCATGGCGATGAAAACTCGTCTGTCGTGACGCTCTCGTGCGCGCTACGTACGCTGGCCCCCGATTTACGACGTCATCATGTGATTTTGTCCGTCAACCCGGACGGTTGTCAGCTTGGATTACGGGCGAATGCACGCGGCGTTGACCTGAACAGGAACTTCCCGGCGGCAAACTGGCGCGCCGGTGAAACGGTGTATCGCTGGAACAGTTCGGCGCAGGAGCGAGATGTGGTCCTGCTCACAGGAGACAAACCCGGTTCCGAACCGGAGACTCAGGCGCTGTGCCAGCTTATTCATAAGATCCACCCGGCCTGGGTTGTCTCTTTCCACGATCCCCTCGCCTGTATTGAAGATCCTCGTCATACGGCGCTCGGGCAGTGGCTGGCGGATGCGTTTGCTCTACCTCTGGTGAGCAGCGTTGGCTATGAAACACCCGGGTCGTTTGGCAGCTGGTGCGCAGACCTCAGCCTTCACTGTATCACCGCAGAGTTTCCGCCCATCTCCTCGGATGAAGCGAGCGAAAAATACCTGCGGGCGATGACAGATCTCCTGCGCTGGCAGCCTCAAAGATGAAGTACGCCGGAGGTAAAATTCAGCGCGGGTGAGACGTCAACCGCCAGCCAGGTTGGGCCGTCCAGATCGGCAAAGCGCACGCTGTTCACCAGCGGGAGCGCAGCGCCGATCGCTCTGGACGTACACAACATACAGCCCAGCATCAGAGCAAAGCCTTGCGCCTGCGCATCTTGTGCCAGAGCCAGAGCCTCGGTTAATCCACCTGTTTTATCCAGCTTAATGTTCACCATTTCGTAACGTCCCTTGAGGGCTGACAGGCTCTCACGGGTATGACAGCTTTCGTCTGCACAGACGGGAAGCGGATGAATAAAATTCGCCAGCGCGGCATCGTCTTCTGCCGGGAGGGGTTGCTCCAGCATGGCAACGCCCAGATCGGCAAGCAGCTGACAACGGGCTGCCAGCCCTTCGCTGTGCCATGATTCGTTCGCATCGACGATAAGAGTGGCATCAGGTACCGCCGCACGAATGGCGACCATGCGTTCGCTAATCAGACGATCGTCGAGCTTCACCTTTAATAATGTTGCACCGGTGGCATACAACGCCTGAGCGCTGGCGGCCATTTGCTCTGGTTCACCGATGACCACCGTTTGCGCGGTGACGATCGATTGCGGCAGCGCAACGTCCAGCAGCGCAGGCAGCGGCTTTTGTTGTTTCGCCGCTTCCAGACTCCAGAGTGCGCAGTCAATCGCGTTGCGTGCCGCGCCGGCCGGCAACCGAAACTGAAGAGCCTCACGCGTCAGGCCCGCCTGCAACTCGGGCACTACCGTCATAATTTGCGCCATGACTGACGCCAGGCTTTCTCCGTAACGTGGATAAGGGGTGCATTCTCCGACGCCTTTTACGCCGTTCTCTTCACATTCAACCACGACCACGCAGGCCTCATTACGGCTGCCGCGCGAGATCACAAACGGGGTGTGCAATGGCCAGGCTTCTTCATAGACCTTAACGCTTCTCATCACTGACTCCTTGCAGGCCGGAAAGGCAGAAAATTGGTTTGCCGTGCTAACTGCGGATGACATACACTAGCCACGACGTTAACTATTTGTAAACAGGAAGATATCTATGTCACAACTCGTTCATTTCCAGGGCAACCCGGTTGCTGTTGCAGGTTCCATCCCACAGTCTGGCAGCAAAGCACAGCCTTTTACTCTGGTGGCTAAAGATCTGTCTGACGTCACGCTGAGCCAGTTTGCTGGCAAACGTAAAGTCCTGAACATTTTCCCAAGCATCGATACTGGCGTTTGCGCTGCATCAGTGCGTAAATTCAACCAGCTGGCGACCGAAATGGACAACACCGTAGTGCTGTGCATTTCTGCTGACCTGCCGTTTGCCCAGTCCCGCTTCTGCGGCGCTGAAGGCCTGAGCAACGTCATCACCCTTTCCACTCTGCGCAGCCCGGATTTCCTGGAGAAATACGGTATTGCCATTTCCGAAGGCGCGCTGAAGGGTCTGGCTGCTCGAGCGGTGCTGGTGATCGACGAAAACGACAACGTTGTTTTCAGTGAGCTGGTCAACGAAATCACTACCGAACCGGATTACACCGCTGCACTTGAGGCGCTTAAAGCCTAAACGTAAAAAAGCCTCTGCAAAGAGGCTTTTTTATTTATTCGTCACCCTTCTTCTGATTTAACCCATACTCGCGCAACTTATTCGCAATCGCGGTATGTGACACCCCAAGACGTTTAGCCAGCTTGCGCGTGCTCGGATAGCTGCGATATAGCTGCGTTAACACCGAACGCTCGAAACGGCTGGTGATGTCATCCAGCGAGCCTTCCATTGCCTCTTCGCCTACCGAGACCGTCCCGGCATCGTAATCCGGCAACAGAATATCCTGAGGGCGCAGTTCATACCCTTCAAGCTGAGTTAATGCGCGATAGACCGCATTTTTAAACTGACGAATATTGCCCGGCCAGCCGTAACGCGTCAGCACGGTGCCCAGGTCGGCAGAGAGCTTCGGACGCGGCACGCCCTGCTCATCGGCAAAACGGGCCACGAACAGTTCTGTCAACGGCATGATGTCCTGTGGGCAATCGCGCAGCGGCGGAATATTGAGCGTCAGAACGTTGAGACGATAGTAGAGATCTTCGCGGAATACCCCTTTCTGCACCAGCTCCACCAGATTTTTCTGGGTGGCGCAGATGACGCGCACGTCCACGTGAACTTCATGATCTTCCCCCACGCGGCGGAACGTGCCGTCATTGAGGAAACGCAGCAGTTTCGCCTGCATGCGTGGCGACATTTCGCCAATCTCGTCCAGCAGCACCGAGCCGCCATTCGCCTGTTCAAAGAAGCCTTTTTTACCTTCCGGCGCATGCCCGAACAGCTCACTTTCAACGGCATCTTCAGGAATAGAGGCGCAGTTCAGCGCCAGATACGGTTTTGCCGCACGCGGGCTGGCCATGTGCACAGCATGCGCCAGCAGATCTTTCCCCGTACCGGTATCCCCGGTAATCAGCAGCGGCGCCGTAAGATTTGCCAGCTTGCGCGCCTGGTCGATCACATGACGCATCTTCGGGCTCACCGCAATAATCTGGCTGAATGCGCCGACGTCCTGGCTGGAAAGGTTCTGTAACTGACGCCCCATTCGCACTGTGGAGCGCAGCATGATCACTGCGCCGGTCAGCACCCGCGCGGCATTTTCCCCTTTCAGGTAGACCGGCGTGATCTCCATCAGGAAATTCTGTCCGTTGATGACGACATGCTCGCTATGGGTATTTTGCGGGTTGCTGTCCAGCCAGCGCTGGAAATTAAAACCGGTGATCAGTTGCGTGGCGTGGTGCCCGATAAGTTTTTCCTGAGTCTGCGCAAACAGCTGGCAGCTGGCCTGGTTAACGCGCTCGACTTTATTTTTCAGATCGAGAGAGAGAAACGGCTCCGGCATTGCTTCCAGCAGCGCGCTCAGCGCAAGATGTTCCCGCTCGGACGGCATCCAGGGGATGGTGCGTACATCCGTAACGCCAGCGATACGGCGGATTTCCGCCATCAGGCTACTGAAGGTATTAAATTCAATTTCGGCAAAATTGAGGTAAATTCGCCCGACAGGGTCGATCTCTATGCCACGTAAATCAATGCTACGTAAAACAAGAAGATCGAGTAACTCGCGGGTCAGACCGAGACGGTCCTCACAAAAGACTTCCAGACGCATGGGAAATTCACCGTTTAAGCCAATAACAGTAAAATGATATGTCAGATCACGGTGTTCGGGAAGGTGGCTGTCAACAAATATTGACAGCCCGCACGATTAGTAAACAAAACCTCACTGAGCAGGTTTTTTATTGAGCGTCTCTTTAAGCTGGCCAATCAATTCGCGACGGAAATCCCCCAGCCGCGGCTTATCGCCATCGATCCAGGGGAGTGGACGACAAACCTCCATCGCTTTGATACCCAGGCGTGCCGTCAGCAGACCGGCACCAATCCCCTGCGCCGCCCGGGCAGAGAGACGCGCCGCAAGATCCTGCGACATCCAGTCCATCCCGACCTCCCGTACCAGTTCGCTTGCCCCGGCGAAGGCGATATTCAGCAACACCAGTTTGAACAGGCGCAGCCGGCTGTAATAGCCAAGCTCGATGCCATACAGTCTGGCGATGCGGTTGATCAGGCGCAGGTTGCGCCAGGCGATAAAGGCCATGTCCACCATCGCCAGCGGACTGACGGCGATCATCAGGGTAGATTCCGCCGCCGAGCGGCTGATCTCACGACGAGCCTGCGCATCCAGCACCGGCTGAACAATGTGGGCATAGAGCGTGACCACTTCCTGGTCATTCTGGGTTTCGTGGATCGCCGCATACCAGCGCTGAAGCGCCGGGTGAGAGTGATCAATCCCGGCCTGAGCCGCAAGCTTTTCACAAAAAGCACGCCCTTTTCCTGTGCCGTGACTGTGCAGCAGATCCCGCGCTTCATCGCGTTCGTGGGCACGCTGACGCAAACGCCAGAGGCGACGCCACTCGGTGACGACTGAGTCAACGCCCGCACCAACAATCAACGCCCCGGCGGCGCATCCCCCCAGCGCCACCCAGTCCTGCGTTTGCCAGGCATTGATGCCCCACTGCACGCCCTGACCGATTACGCTCACACCAAAAAGGGCTAACCCGGCGGTCACCATCTTGCGCCACAGGCTGCGTTTCGGGCGCAGTGCCGCATCAACCACCGCTTCCGCCTGCCCCTCTTCAGCCATCGGCTCGTCTGCCAGCACGGGAGCAAAGTTGTCAGCCTGCGGGCCGCTGAAGGTTTGCGCCGTTTTAAACGCCTCATGGGGCGTCTGCTCAAGCTGGCCGGTAAAATCAATGCGTGGTTTTAACGGTTCCGTCATCGCAATTTATCTCCAATTAAAAACTCCAGCGCAGCATCCAGACGGATATGCGGCAATGGCTGGTCAACGTTCATGCTCTGCGGACGGAAGGCTTCGAACTGAAAACCCTGGCTTTGCCAGAATGCCTGGCCCGGCAGACGCGCCGGAACTTCCCCCGGATAGACCGTGAGCGGCTCACCGTCGCTGAGACGGTTGCCCCGCAGGGCCGGAATTTTCTCGCCATTCAGGTCAATCAACCCACTCTGCGTAGCCTGTACGGACGCCAGCCCCAGACAGTCCATGCTGATCCCTTCGAAGGCCGCATTCTGCCAGGCATCCTGCACCAGCTGTTGCAGCAGGGATACCATGTTGGCGTGCTGATCGACCGTCACATGGTCAGCTTTTGTGGCGGCAAACAGCAGCTTGTCGATGACCGGCGAGAACAAACGGCGAAACAGCGTACGCTGGCCATAATGAAAGCTTTGCATCAGCTGCGTCAGCGCCAGCCGCATATCATTGAACGCTTGCGGCCCGCTGTTGAGCGGTTGCAGGCAGTCCACCAGCACGATCTGGCGGTCAAAGCGTAAAAAGTGATTTTTATAAAAGCCCTTAACCACCTTCTCACAGTAATAATTGTATCGCTCGCGGAGCATACCGGCGTTGGTGGTCTTGTCCGCCTGCGCCAGTTTCGATTCGCCGATGCTGTCAACGTCCGGCCACGGGAAAAACTGTAGCGCGGGAGCACCGGCTAAATCACCCGGCAGAACGAAGCGGCCCGGCTGAATGAAATGCAACCCCTCCTGCTTGCACTGATGCAGGTAATCCGTCCAGGCTTCGGCTATGACGGCCAGACGGTTTTCATCCGCCGGCGCCAGCGGGTCCAGCCCTTCGCAAAGCTGGCGCCATTGGGTCGACCACTCTGCCCGCTGCCCCTGCAACAAACCGGTCATCTGTCGGGACCAGTTCAGGTAATCCTGCGCCAGCATCGGTAAATCGAGCAGCCATTCTCCCGGATAATCCACAATTTCGAGATAGAGCGTGGACGTTTCTTTGAAGTGACGCATCAGGGATTCATTCGAGCGGAAACGAAGCGCAAGCCGGATTTCGCTCACGCCACGCGTCGGGGTGGGCCAGGCGGGAGGTTCCCCGTATAACTGCGCCAGACCTTCATCATAGGTGAAACGGGGGATGCCAAAATCACGTTGCGGTACGCGTTTCACCCCCAGCAACCGCTCCTCGCGCACTGCGCTAAGCAGTGGCAGGCGCGCCCCTGCATGCAGGTTCAACAGCTGATTGACCATCGCCGTAATGAATGCTGTCTTACCGCTGCGGCTCAGCCCCGTCACGGCAAGACGCAGATGGCGATCAACGCCACGGTTCACCAGAGAATTGAATTCGTTTTTAAGTCGCTTCATCGCCGTCCTTCATTGCCTGGAACCCTGAAAAAAGTCACTTCAGAATACAGTAAATTGGGGCAGATCGTTGATTATCAATTCTTAATTATTGCTATTGCCGTTTTCTCTCCAGTAAGATGGGCGCAATTGCTGTCCGTCTGGAGTGAGTAAGGTGTATGTCACCCACCATCTATGATATTGCCCGCGTTGCTGGCGTTTCGAAATCAACCGTGTCGCGCGTTCTGAATAAACAAACGAATATTTCTCCTGAAGCGCGCGAAAAGGTGTTGAAGGCGATAGAAGAATTAAATTATCAACCGAATAAACTTGCCCGCGCACTCACCTCTTCTGGCTTCGACGCCATTATGGTTATTTCGACCCGTTCAACCAAAACCACCGCAGGGAATCCGTTTTTCTCTGATGTACTGCATGCCATAACGGCAAAAGCAGAAGAAGAAGGTTTTGATGTTATTTTACAAACGTCCAAAAGCAGCGAAGATGATCTGCAAAAATGCGTGGGTAAAATAAAGCAGAAGATGATCAAAGGGATCATCATGCTAAGCTCGCCGGCGAACGAGTCTTTTTTCGCGACGCTGGACGAATACGGTGTGCCCGTGGTCGTTATTGGTAAAGTGGAAGGCAATTACCAGAATATCTATTCTGTCGACACGGATAATTTCCACGACAGCGCCATATTAACCGACTCATTTATCACACATGGTCGCACTAAAATTGCCTGCCTGCATGCCCCTCTCGATTATCACGTTTCTATCGATCGCCTGGCGGGCTATAAATCGAGCCTTGAGAAGCACGGTATTGCGATTAATCCGGACTGGGTTATTGATGGCGGATATACCCATGAAAGCGCGCTTCAGGCGGCCTGTCAGCTACTCTCATCAGACAACCCGCCCGATGCGGTTTTTGCGACGGACAGCATGAAATTGCTGAGTCTTTATCGTGCCGCGGATGAGCTAAATCTGACGATCCCGGAACAGGTCGCAATGGCAGGATACAGCGACCCGATGCTATCTCTCATTTTAACCCCTGCACCAGGCGGTTTTGATATCCCCACGAGAAAGCTGGGCGAAGAGAGCTGCGATTTGTTGTTCAGGTGCATTGCGGGTAAACCTGCCCCGCATAAGGTATTGGTTGAAACGCATTTTTCAGATGCGGCTTCATTACGCTAAAAACCAGGGGCAAACGCCCCTGGTAACGTCCTGTCAGAACGCGTAATTCACGCCGATACCGGCATAGTGGAAGCGGTCACTTTCCCCTTCGTCATGGTTTTCCCATTCGTAGGCATATTCCAGCGTCATGGATAAACCATTGTTAAAATCATAGGCGTACAGCATACCCAAACGGTTGAAATCATGTCCTTCACGCTCAGGATCGTCTTGCCAGTCCCAGTTTGACCAGCGATCGAGTCCCAGACGGGTATAAGGCGTTAGCGTCGTCTGACCCAATGAAATCGGCAGATAGGCGCGAATTTCCTGAGTGGAGAATTCACCGTTATTACGTGAACTGTCCATATTGAAACCCCGCTCTAAATAGTAATTAACTTTTGCAGAGACGGTTTCGTTAATTGTCCAGGTAAAACCGGTTTCCGTTTCAACACGGCTGTCAGAATAACCGGTTTTTGCCAGGTCATTCGCAAACTGGTACATGGCAAACCATCCGCCAAACCGCCAGTCATCGGTTAATTTTACATCCCAGTCCGGTTGAATTTTATAGCGCTGCATATTTGCGCTGCCCGCTTTCGCGCCATCCTCATCTTTGAAATGATAGCTGTAATTACGGAAACCACCCGTCAGTCCCAGCGTGAAATCATCGGTACCAATAATACGATAGCGTAATTCTACTTCGGGACGATCGAAATAGGTGCCGCGCGTCATGCTACTGTAATCAACCGGCCCTTCCTGATACATAGCCAGCGAAATGGTCCATGCATCCCAAGTGGCATTAAACCACACGGAGGGTTCATATAATCCATCTTTATCGTCGGCCTGACCTTCGACGTTTTCAATTTCATACATGGCGCCAATATTAAATTCCCACTGTTTGGCTGATTCAGTTGCTTGCGCGCAGCTCACCCCTGCGCACAGGACGAGCGCAGCACTTCTTAGTAGAGTACTCATTAAAATATTCCTTTATAATTAACATACAAAAAACCGGAAACTTTCATTTCCGGCGAACACCTTTCTTATCTAATAGCTGTTTCAGTATCAGCATCGAAGAAATGGCACTTATTCATATCGAACTGGATGCCGATATTATCTCCGGCAACGTAATCATCCGCCGCTCCCGCACGGACAACCAGTTCATGCCCACCCACGGTGGCATAAAGCATAAATTCAGCCCCGGTCAGCTCAGCAACGCTGATCTTTGCCGTGATGTTTTCGCCGCTTTGCTGTACGGTGAGAATATCTTCCGGACGGATCCCAAAGACAACCGCTTTACGCTGGTAACCTTGCGCATTCAGTACGGCCAGCTTGTCCTCCGGGATCTCCAGACGCAGCGTTTCCGTCACAAAATAGCGGTCGTCGATTGCGCCACGAATGAAGTTCATCGCCGGTGAGCCAATAAATCCTGCAACGAACATATTCGCCGGCTCGTTGTAGACCTGCTTCGGCGCGCCCACCTGCTGAATGATGCCGTCCTTTAAAATCACGATGCGGGTCGCCATCGTCATGGCTTCCGTCTGATCGTGCGTCACGTAAATCATGGTGGTATTAAGCTTCTGATGCAGCTTGCTGATTTCAGCGCGCATCTGCACACGAAGTTTGGCATCGAGGTTGGATAAGGGCTCATCCATCAGGAACACCCCCGCTTCGCGCACTATCGCCCTGCCTAATGCCACGCGCTGACGCTGACCGCCGGACAACACGCCAGGTTTACGCTGGAGGTAATCGCGCAAGCCCAGGATCTGTGCCGCCCAGGTAACGCGTTCTTCAATGACGGAGGGCGCAATTTTTTGCATTTTCAGGCCAAACGCCATGTTGTCGTAGACCGTCATATGCGGATAGAGCGCATAGTTCTGGAAGACCATCGCGATATCACGGGACTTTGCGGGAACATCATTCATGCAAACCCCGTCAATAATCAGTTCACCCGCGCTGATCTCCTCGAGGCCGGCAATCATTCGCAGCGTCGTGGATTTCCCACAACCCGATGGACCGACGAAGACGATAAATTCTTTGTCTTCAATTTCGAGGTTGAAATCCTTCACCACGTGGACCTGGTTATCATAAATTTTCTGAATGTGTTTCAGAGACAGTTGAGCCATTATTAATTCCTTATCAATACGCCCGGGATGCCCAGAACGCCGTCAGGCGTTCCCAGGTCAGTTCCTGCGTTGAATGAAGTTGTAATCCCGCATGGTTCAGGCCAGGCCCAATCCCGACCGACAGCATTCCTGCGGCGTTGATCGCATCTACCCCTGCGGCGGCATCTTCGATACCAATGGACTCTTCAGGACGCACGTTCAGTCCTTTACAGGCCGCAAGGAAGATTTCCGGGTCCGGCTTTGAGCGGCTAATACGCGAAGCATCGGCGCAAAAATCGAAAGCCTGATGAATACCCAACGCGTGCAAAATCCCAGGAGCATTAAGCGATACGGATGCCAGGCCAATTTTGACCTTCGCGGCGCGAATATCCGCCAGCACGTCGCGAATACCCGGCAGCAGCGAATCCTGCGTCAGTGATGCCAGCGACTGGACGTAAAGCGCGTTTTTTTTCGTCGCCAGCGCCAGGCGCTGCTCGTCACTGAACATCCCCTCTTTCCCGCCATGTTTCAGAATGCGCTGGAGGGAGTCCATACGGCTTATTCCCTTCAGCTGTTCGTTAAATACTTCATCGAAGGTGATACCAATCTCCTCCGCCACGGCGCGCCAGGCCAGAAAGTGAAGATGCGCGGTATCGGTGATCACCCCGTCCAGATCGAATACAACAGCGTTAAGCGTCATGGCGCCCCTCCGTGGTAGCGGTCCCATTCACAGGTACAAGAAAGTCCTTACGCTCACAGACCTTTCGCCCTGATACATGCAGCGTTTCACCCCACAGCGTCAACGTGACAGGTGCGGTGGTTTCAATGGTTAACTGGTCATCTTCACAGGTAATGTGCATTGTTGCGCCCCGCCACCGCAGCGGGAAGGCGAGTTTCTGCCAGTGAGCAGGCAGCTTCGGCGCAAGATGCAGCTCCCCTTCGCTAATGTGCAGGCCAGCAAATCCCTGGATGGCGCCCAACCAGATCGCACCGGTGGCGGCGGCATGAATACCGTCATCACTGCTGTGCGGGTCGTCCCCCAGGTCGATGGCAATCCCATCGCGCCAGAAGGCATACGCCCCCTCGGTGTCACCGCAGCGTGCGAGCACGATGCCGTGAATGGCTTTACTCAGGGATGAATCATGGATCGTGCGTGGCTCGTAGAACGCCAGATTGGCGGCACATTGCTGCGGCGTAAACCGTTCCGGCAGCAGGTAGTTAAGCATCACCACGTCGGCCTGCTTCAGGATCTGCATCTCGTTCACTTCCGCGCGAGAGTAATCAAGCAGAATGGTTTGCTTACCCGCTTTGGCTTTATAGCGGCTCAGATCGATGGCAGGTTTTGCCATGAAGGTATCATCCTGCGGGATCACACCCTCTGCGTCGGCCTCTGGCAGCCACAGGCGCGCCAGGAACTTACCGGCATTCTCCGTAAAACGCGCATCTTCACGCCCAAATTTCGCCATAAACTGACGCGCGCAGGCCACGTTGTGCCAGGCCAGATAGTTGGTGTAAGCGTTGTTGTTGACATGCTCGGTGTATTCATCCGGTCCGATCACGTCATGGATCTCAAGACGACCATTAATTTCCGTCGCGCGTCCCATCCAGAACGAAGCGGTTTCCATCAGCAGCGTCAGACCCTCATTGCGCATAAAGGCATCGTCGTGTGTTGCCTGCCAGTAAGCGACAACGGCCCAGGCAATATCAGCCACGATGTGGTGTTCAGCGAGTGCGGAGGCGACCTTCTGGCGAACCCCGGTGCGGATGTTAATGGCTGCGAATTCTGGCGTCTCTTCCTCTCCGCTGGCGGCGCTTTCCCACGGGAACAACGCGCCCGGCCAACCGTTACGGCGTGCTTTTTCACGCGCGCCAGAAAGATTCAGCCAGCGATAGCGCAGCAGGCTGCGGGCAATCTGTGGACGGGTAAACAGATGGAACGGCAACAGGAAAATTTCGGTATCCCAGAAGACGTGCCCTTTGTACCCTTCCCCCGTCAGCCCTTTCGCGGCAATGCTGCTTCTTTCGCTATGGGCTGGCGTCATTGTCGTCAGGTGCCAGACGGCATAATCCAGCGCAAGCTGATCCTGCTGTTCTGCACAAGTCACTTCCACCCGAGCGTCACGCCAGACCGCTTCCCAGGCGTACGCTGAGCTTTCAAGCAACGCATCGTAGCCTCTTGCCGCGCAGACTTTGAGATCGGCCAGCGCGTTGCGGGCGAAAGACTCCTGTGAGAGCGCTTTATCGCTGCGATGGGTCAGCCAGACGATCTTCTCAAGCGTGACGGTGTCACCTTGCGAGATAGTCAGAGAATGATGAACGCTGAGGCGACGATTTTTGGCGGTGAAACAGCTGTCGCTCTGAGCGGAGAGCTGACAAAACGCCGAAACAACAACTTCAGACGCCCGGTCCTGCGTTTCATACACACCCTGCATGTAGTGCTGGTCAAAAACCCTGACCGAGATTTCATCCAGATGCTGCCTGCCGCTGTTCGTCTGTGTCGCATCTATGCCGGTTTTCAGCACGGCCTGAGCGGCGCCATCAAGCGGTGTAATTGAGAGCTGCATTGCCACTAAGGGTAACTGGTCCAGCGAAACAAAACGACGGCTCTCGAGGCGATAGCGTTTTCCGTCCGGCGAACGCCAGACAACGTTACGATGCAGTTCGCCGTTAGCAAAGGCCAGCTCGCGTTGCCACTCAAGAATTTCGCCTGAAAGGAGCGTGAAATTGACGCCGTCCAGCTCAACTTCAACTCCGGTGACATCCGGCAGATTGATCAGCTCTGTGGTTTCGTTGCGTCCCGCGCGATGATACAGCCCCGCGAGATACATGCCTCTGGTCTGCTGGGTGTAATCTTCTTCATGCGTGGCGCGAATGCCCATGTAGCCATTGCCGCAGGCCATAATGGACGCGTACTTATTCAGGCTATGCGGGCAAAAGCCCGGATCGGTTAATACAGACTGGTTCAGCATAACGTCACGCTTTCCCCTGTTTCCGCGGCTTCATATAACGCCGCGACTAATTGCTGGATCACCAGCCCCTGCTCCGCATCGGCAATCATGACCGGCTCGCCCAATACGTGGCGAACAAACGCGTCCATACTGCGCAGATGTCGGCGATCGTCAGCTTCTTCCCGCTGGGTCAGCGTCTGTAAAACACCGGCTTCGTCGTTATAAATGTGTGCCGGGAACAGCGTTGCACCCGCCTTCTCACCGCAGAAAGAGACGTTCATGATCGACTGCTCGCGGATATTAAGCGCAAAAGAGGTGTCCAGACGCAGAATGCCACCGTTGCAGAACTCAATCGTGCCAAACAGGGCATCTTCCACGGTAAACTGCGCAGGATCCCATTCGCCAAACTGGCCGGTGTGTTTCCGGTTCCCCAGTCTCTGGAAGCTGTGCGCGGTTACCCGCTTCACGGGCGGGAAACCCAGCACGTACATCGCGGCGTCCAGCATATGAATGCCGATATCGATCAGCGGCCCGCCGCCCTGGAGCGATTTATTGGTGAAAACGCCCCACCCCGGCACACCGCAACGACGCAGCGCCTGCGCGGAGGTGAAGTAAATTTCACCGAGCGTTCCGTTCATTACCGCATCGCGCAGGAGCTGGGTATCCAGCGCAAAGCGATGGTGAAAATCGTACGCGAGGACTTTTCCGGCCTTGCGCGCCGCGAGACGCATCTCATCCGCCTGGTGCGGCGTCATCGCCGGCGGCTTTTCACACATCACATGACAACCTGCTTCGAGAGCCGCCATCACATGTTCAAAATGGAACCGGTTAGGCGAACAGACGCTCACCACATCCGGTTTTACTTCCTGCAACATCTCGTGAGCGTCCTGCCATGCCGATGGAATAGCATAACGTTCCGCGAACGCCTGTGCCTGCTCAAGGCGGCTGTCCATGACAGCCACCATTTGAACATCACTGCGCGTGGCGTAATACGAGGCATGCACTTTGTCTGCAACCTGCCCGGCGCCAATGATGGCGACGCGCAGAGGCAAAGGTGTAGAAGCACTCATCACGCTCGTCATCCTTAGCATTCACGCAAGTAAGTGAGAGAGTCCTTATAGGCCTGAGCCGGATCGTCGGCACGCACCCGGCACTCGTACACGACGTAACCCTGATAATTATCGGCACGCAGCTGATCGAACAGGCTGGCGAAATCGAGGCTGCCGCTGCCCGGCTGATAGCGGTGGTTATCAGCAATGTGCACATGACCCAGCAGGTCGCGGTTCTGATGCAGCGCTTCCGTCAGGGAGTCTTCTTCAATATTCATGTGGTAGAAATCACCGATGATCTGCACGTGCTTCAGGCCGTTCTCTTCGATATAACGACGCGCGTCGGCCAGAGTGTTGATCATATGATCCTGATAGCGGTTCAGCGGCTCCAGGTAGACGGTAGTACCGGTGCGCGCTGCCACCTCATCCAGCCAGCGCAGGGAAGCGCTGACCGCTTTGCGATCGCCGTCCAGACTACGTGGCGAAGTCATTGGCGGCAGACGGAAGGTAAACATCCCCCAGGCAGCCGGAACGATAATCCCTTTTCCGCCCACTTCTGCCAGCGCTTCCAGAATGCGTTCAATCTGCTGTAGACCGTTCAGGCGGCGTTCTTCAATGAAATCCCCGATCCAGCCATCGTATCCGCCACAGGCCGTCGTGACCGGCAGGCCGGTGGCTTTGATAGCCGCTTTTACTTCGTCGAGGTTTTCCACCAGCAGTCGGCCATCAATTTCGTAGCCATCAAATCCCATCGCTTTGATGTATTCGAATTTTTCCATGATAGCGGTCGGGAAAAAGGCCTGGTTTTGTGTTGCGATTTTCATGATTGCTGTCCTTAGCTTAAAAAGTGACGCCCATTTTGATACTGAGTTCCGGGTGCTGATCGACATACTTCATATAGCTTTCCGGGCTGGTGGTGAAGGTGACGACCGGGTCGATCAGATCTTCGCAATTGAGATAACCGTTCATCAGCAATTCCCAGCAGGTCTCTTCAATACGCTTGCGGCTCCAGCGCGGATAATCCGGGTTGGGTTCACTGCATGCGCGGGAGAAGACAATTTTGGCGTTATTGAAGTGTGCTTCGCGACCAAGGTTGAAGCCTGCCGCAAACGGCTTGGCGAAAGCCACGTAGGAGATCGTTCCACCGTAGGCGAGACCGCGCAGCGCAGATTGCAGCGCATCTGCAAATCCGCTGGTTTCGATGATCACATCGGCGCCCTGCTTGCCGGTCAGTTTCTTAATTTCCAGACCGACATCGGTACCGATTGGGTTCAGGCAGTGGTCTGCACCGTGACGGCGGGCGATCTCACAGCGATGTTCGATAGGATCGACACCAATAACCACTGACGCGCCGGCTTTTTTCGCCAGCTGAATCGCAATCTGGCCAATCGCGCCCAGCCCCACAACCACGACGAAATCCCCTACGCGGACGTTAGCATCACGCACGCCGCTCATGGCGAACTGCGCCGGATCGTAGCAAACGGCGTTTTTCCAGGATGCGCCCTGCGGCATTTTGCGCAGCTTATAGTTGTTCACCGCGTTTACGATGACCGTTTCCTGCAACGGGCCGTAGCAGCAGACGCTGTCGCCGATCTGGTATTCCGTCACGTCCGCACCACATTCGATGATGTCGCCGACGATCATGTTCCCCAGCTGGAATTTACCAAATTCGATGCCGCGCGCTGCACCTTTTTCACGCGGGGTAAACATCTGCCACTCAGCGTTGAACTCTTCATCGATGAACGGGCTTGCCGCGCGGAAATCCACGACTTCGGTGCCGTGTTTCGGGGCACCATAACGGGCACGAATCTTCACCTCATGTGCTGCAACAGGACGATCTTCGTATTCCACCAGCGCCGCTACACGAGGCGCTGTCGCAACTAATTTTTTCATGACTGACTCCTTGTTAATATCGGCCGCCTCAGCCCTTCACGCCGCCGGCGGTCAAACCACTTTTAATGAAACGTTCAGACAGGGCATACATAATGACGACCGGAAGTGCCGTTACCAGCGATGCCGCCATCATGCGACCCCAGATGTAATCTGGCGTACTGAAGAGCGTGTTCAGCCCCACCGGCAACGTGAAGTTGCTGGCGCTGGACAGGAAAATGGAGGCGAACAGATAGTCATTCCACGCCACCATGAAGCAGTAGACAAAGACCGACACCAGACCCGAGATCGCCAGCGGCACGGTGATGCGGAAGATGATTTGCAGGCGGTTCAGGCCGTCCATCATCGCGGCTTCTTCGATTTCGTCCGGGATGGTGTCGAAATAGCTGCGCAGCATAAAGACCGCGGTAGGCAACGTCTGCGTCACCATGGTGATGATCAGCGCCAGTTCGGTGTCATAAATGCCGAGCGCGGTGATGATTTTGAACAGCGGCACCACCAGCAGGATCCCGGAGAACATATAGACGGTGTAGAAGCTCGCATTGATCGTCGTGCGTCCTTTAAAGCGCAGTTTGGATAACGCATACGCGCCCAGCGTGCCGAGAAACACCGCAATGACCGAGGAGGTCAGCGACACCACCATGCTGTTACGGAAGTAATCCACAAACGGGAAAATCAGCGGGTTAAAGATGTCGATGTAGTGCTGTAGCGTCCACTCCTGCGGCAGAATGGTCGGGTGCAGCGAGATCGCCTCTTTCGCGCTTTTGAATGACGTCATCAACATCACAAAAAACGGAAACAGCGTGATAATCAGGAATAGCGCCAGTCCCAGATAAAAACCGATACGGCCCAGAACGCGTTTATTTGTTGCCATTGAGGTTTACCCTTTTTCTGGTCAGCAGAATGACCGCGAAGATGATCACAAACAGCACAACGGAAATGGCGGCTGCTTTACCCAGGTCATTGAACGCAAAGGCGGTTTTGTAGAGATATACGCCCAGAATGTCGACCTTGGTGGTGAGCAGATACACATCCGCAAACATGTAGAACATCCAGATGGTTCGCAGCGTGACCACCGTGGCCAGCACCGGCATGATGGCGGGCAACGTCACGATACGAAAACGCTGCCAGGCATTCGCCCCGTCCATCTCTGCCGCTTCGTACAATGATTTATCAATGGTCTGCAAAATTGCGAGGAACGAGATAAAGGCGTACGGGAAGTAACGCCAGATGGCGAACAGCACAACCAGGACAAAACTGCTGCCAGGATTATCGAACCACAGCGGCGCCTGATCGTAGAGATGCAGCAGATCAACGCCCAGGTAGTTCACAATCCCGTAGCCGTTGTTGAACATGTATTTCCAGGCAAATACCAGTGAAATAGACGGCGTCACGTAGGACAGAATCACCAGTGAACGTGCCGTTTTCCGCATGCGGAATTCACGGTTAAAGAAGATCGCTACGGCCAGTCCCAACCCGGTGCTGCCGAGCACGACCAGGGCCGTATACCAGAACGTCATCCACAGGGAGTGCCAGAACGCAGCATCGCCCAGAATGCGAATGTAGTTATCCAGGCCGACGAACACCGCATCAATACGCGGGTTCAGCGGTAAACGTAAAAAACTGATTTCAATGTTGGAAATCATTGGCCAGGCCACCAGGCCCCCCAGCAAAATCAGGCTGGGGGCCAACAGCAGCATGGCGAAAGGCATATCTGAACGACCAGAAAACAACGTCTTCATAATTCCCTTCGCAAAGCGCTCCTATCGTTGTGAGATCAGGTCAGTCAGTTTCTTCTGGCTGTTGCTTAACGTCGCATTGAGATCTTTTTGTCCCACCGTTACGTTATGCACCATGGAACTGATAATGCCGGACCCGGTAACATCTCCCATGCGAGTAAAGTTTTTGTCGCCTACGGCGCCAAATACCTGGACGTTCGGGAACTGCGCAATCAGCTCGTAAGGCAGTTGACCAAAGGCTTTGATCACGTCGTTGTTTTTCCAGCTCTCAGTGCCCACCACGAGTTTGTTCACCGGCAGCGCCGCACCAGGGGACATCATCACCCAGTCAGACGCGTTTTGAGCCTGCTCCATCCAGGTCACAAATTTTTCTGCCGCCTGCGTTTCCTCTTCGGTCTGGCCGGTCGTGATCGTCAACGAGGTGATCATGCCGTACACGGCTGATGATTTTTCCGTCGGGACCACGAACCCCAGGTTGGCCGGATTGCCATCTTTGTAGACCGCGGGCAGGATATAGGTGGAGTAAACGGCCATCGGCGCAGAGCCGTTCATGAAGGCGTCTTTGATCTCCATGACATCATTCGAGCCCGGCATGGTGTTCGCGGCCAGTGCCCGATAAAACGCCAGCGCTTTCGACATTTCAGGGGTATCGATTTTCACGTTGCCGTTTGCATCAAAGACGTTGGCTCCGCCTGACAACGCAAACTGCGAGAAAGCCTGCTCGGTCATGACGCTTTCTGCGGTTGGCAGCGCGATACCGTAATGTTTTTTCGCCGGATCGTTGAGCGACTGACTGGCCTTCAGCAGTTGCTCCCAGTTGTGCGGTTCTTCGATTCCTGCTGCCGCGAGCGCATCTTTGTGATACCAGACGCCGGACAGCCAGGCGCTAACCGGCACCCCCGTCCATGCCTTGCCGTCTTCAGTGCGAACAACGCGTAAAATGCCGTCATAAAAGGTATCTTCACCGACGGCTTTAATCGCGTTGCCGATCGCGTCACGGTCCAGCAGTTGCTCTTTATCCATGACTTTGGCGTAGTCATGGCTGACTTCAATCACTTCCGGCAGCGCGCCGGTACGGGCCAACGTAATGACCTTGGTGTTATAGGCATCTTCCTCAACGGGTACCTGTTTCACCGTAATAGTCGGGTTCTCTTTCTCGAATTTTTCGATCAGTTTCGTAATAACTGCCTGACGCTCCTGTTCTACCGACGAGTGCATAAACTCAATTGTGACCTGAGATGCTTTATCGTCCTTACAGCCTGATAACAGGGCGCACGAAACCAGTGCTGATAACAGCACAATTTTGGGCATTTTCATTTTAGGGTCCTTTTTAGTTTTCTTTAATCCACATTACCTGCCATGGATTGAGGTTCAGTTCCGTACCGCTAATATCGTGTCCTGATAGTAATTCCCTACCAAAGAGCGTTTGTCCATAAATGGTCTGCATTTTATTGCTAAAATTAAATAATGCTGTCATTCGCATGCCATTTTCAGCAACACGAACAATTTTAAGAATATGTTCGCCGATTGCGTCAAAAATAGCCTGGCTATCCGGATGGAACGCACTCTCGCCGCGACGAATAGCAATAAGCTCACTCAAACGAGAATAAATTTGATAACGAATACTCTTCTTATTATTGAGTTCCAGATCAACCTGACCTGCGGTGTATTTCTTCCTGTTTATTGCGCGGTTATATCCAAGACGTTCGACACCTTCATAATCGTTACGCGAACCGAGAATGCTTTGAATATATACAGCCGGTACGCCAGGAAAACTTAACAACACAGCATGCGCCAGGATGAACCGTGCAATGCGCTCATCATCTGAGCTGTCTCGCAAACTCAACGCATCAAGATAGGTGACATTAATTTCATAGGGGCTTCGCGTACCGTCAGGATTATTTTTCCAGTTGACCAGCGCGCCTTCCTGCTGAAGCTTTTCAACCAGCGAGAGGATCTCTGATTCCGGAAGGATGCCGCGTAACGGGTTCAAACCGATACCATCATGCGAGGCCAGGAAATTAAACCAGGTGGTATGAGTTGAAGGCAGCGCCAGTGACCCCGCCCACTGGCATAGGGCTTTAACATCCTGACGATGAACAGCATGCAGCACCAGCGGAGGTAAGGAAAACTGATAGACCATCTGGGCTTCATTTTCACCATCACCGAAGTAAGAGACATTGTCTTTGTGGGGAACATTTGTCTCAGTGATGATCACCGTTCCAGGCGCCACAGCGTCCGTAATGGCGCGGAACAGCTGGATAAGGCAATGGGTTTGTTCCAGATGGATACAGGTGGTTCCCGGGATCTTCCACATAAACCCGACCGCATCCAGACGGATATAACGCGCCCCTTCCATGAGGTAATGGAGCAGAACGTCAACCATGGCAATCAGCACCTGCGGCGAGGCGAAATTGAGATCGATCTGGTCATCGCTGAATGTGGTCCACAGATGACGAACGCTGCCATCATGAAGCGTGAACGGCGTCAGCAGCGGTAATGCGCGTGGACGCGTCACCGCGGATAAATCGGTTTCGGGGTCGACAGAAATAAAGAAATCTTCGTAGCCCGGCTTCTGCGCAAGATAATTAGCAAACCATTCGCTTTTCGCTGACATATGATTGCAAACGAAGTCAAACATTAAGCTGGCTGAATGTTTTAATTCCGCGACATCTCGCCAGGTTCCTGTTTCAGGAGCAACCTCGTGATAATCAATAACGGAAAATCCATCATCCGAAGACCACGGATAAAAAGGTAACAGATGGACATGGGAAAACGTACGAGAAAGCCATTCATTATAGAACCGGGTAAATACCGGCAACGCTTGCTCCCCTTTTGTGGAGAACTGATCGGCATAGGTAATCAGCACAACGTCTTTTTCATCCCAGCCTGACTTACGCTTTTCCGTAATATTAGTCGCCGCTTTTTCAAGCTTAGTTAATAACACGTTAAGGTGTGCATCTGAAAATGATTCACCGTAGATATGATTGATGAGTTTTTTAATTTTTGCGTTCACATTATTTTCCATGGTAGCGGTCCCACGGAGTGGCAATCTACTCCCATGAAAAATAACTGTCAACGGACCCGGGGGCAGAAAGCAGCATTCTCAGCGCAGCGCAAAGCATTATTGTGAGCTGCCGCAAAGAAAGCAGAAAAGCAGAAGAAACGCAGAAAGGAAAGTCATGCCCCTTCTCTGGGGGAGAAAGGGCTTATGCGGGAGGATCTAGCGTGACAAGTAGCGCCGGGAAACGCGTTTTGCCAGTTTCTGTAACAGCGGCTCCAGAGCGACCGCCAGCATCATTCTGACCGGCTTGCGGGCAACAGACTTGATCGCCCAACCCGCCACACCGGCCGGGCCATAACGTAACGCCGTCATCAGAACCAGTTTACCTGCGATTTTCAGGCCGGGTTTTACCTTCTGACCGGCCTGTTGCCAGTTTTGTTTCATGTAAGTTCTCTCTTAAAGCTGACGAAAACGACTTCTCAGCGTAAAGGTATCGGAGGTGACATAACGTTCCATCTCGCGCAATCGCTTCTCCCCTGCGCTCAGCTGTTCATCCACCGCGTTCAGGAGATCGCTGCTGGTTGGCGTGTTCTCAGCATTCAGCTCACCTTCCGGCATAGGATCGAGTACAAACGACAGAATGATGTATGCCACCAGTGTAATAAAGGCCAGACCGAAGAAAATCGACAATACGGTGACCACACGCACCAGTTTTACCGGGACATCCAGATAGTGCGCCAGCCCGGCGCAAACGCCCCGAACCATGCCCTGCTGTGGGATCCGCCACAGTTTTTTATTCAGATTCAGTCCAGCCATTACCGTTCCCTCCAGTTTGGGTGTTCCGCGTCCAGGATGGCTTCCAGCGCCTGAATACGTTCGCGCATTTTATTTGCCTCGGCAGAGAGCTGCGCCAGCCGCTGTTGTTCACTCTGCGACAGCTCACCGCGTGAAGAGCGGTTGCTGTAGTGCAGCCATAACCAGATGGGCAGAACAAACAGCACGAAAATGGTCAGGGGTATAGCCAGAAAAAGCGCGCTCATGTGTACTCCTTGTCTAACGATGCGGCACGCTCAGGTGCCGCAGGAATTATTATTGGTTGTCTTGTTTCATTTTGGCTTTCAGCGCAGCCAGTTGCTCGCTAATTTCATCATCGGCCTTCAGGTCAGCAAACTGCTGATCCAGGGTTTTCTGCTTACCGATGCTGTGGCTTTCGGCTTCCGCTTCCATGTGGTCGATACGACGTTCAAACGATTCGAAACGCGCCATTGCTTCATCCAGTTTGCCGCTGTCCAGCTGGCGACGCACGTCGCGGGACGAGCTTGCAGCCTGGTGGCGCAGCGCCAGCGCCTGTTGACGTGCACGGGTTTCGCTGAGTTTGTTTTCAAGCTCACCAATCTCTTTCTTCATACGCGTCAGAGTATCATCCACCAGCGTCACTTCATGTTCCAGCGTGGCAACCATGTCGGTCAGCTTCTGCTTCTCAATCAGCGCAGCGCGGGCCAGATCTTCTTTATCTTTACGCAGCGCCAGTTCCGCTTTTTCCTGCCACTCGTTAAGCTGGGCAGTCGCCTGCTCGATACGACGTGTTAACTGCTTTTTCTCTGCCAGCGCGCGGGCGGAGGTGGAGCGTACTTCAACCAGCGTGTCTTCCATCTCCTGAATCATCAGGCGCACCAGCTTCTGCGGATCTTCCGCTTTCTCCAGCAGCGAGTTGATGTTGGCGTTCACGATGTCGGCAAAACGAGAAAAAATACCCATAATTCAATCCTCATAGTTCTGTTATCGGGCGATGCCCTGCTGAACAGATAATACAAATCCCATGCCAACTTTTTATCTTATTGATTTTACTCAATGTGATTGATATTTATCCATCCAGCGGCTATTCTCACCTGGTGAATATCACTAAGGAGTGGTTAATTTCATCATGGCTGAATATAAAGATAATTTGCTTGGCGAAGCCAACAGCTTCCTGGAAGTGCTTGAACAGGTTTCGCGCCTCGCGCCGCTGAATAAACCGGTGCTGATTATCGGTGAGCGCGGAACGGGTAAAGAACTTATCGCTAACCGCCTGCACTTTCTGTCTGGCCGCTGGGACGGCCCTTTTATTTCCCTTAACTGCGCGGCGTTGAATGAAAATCTGCTCGACACCGAGCTGTTTGGTCATGAAGCTGGCGCCTTTACCGGCGCACAAAAACGCCATCCCGGACGCTTTGAGCGCGCCGATGGCGGAACGCTTTTTCTCGACGAGCTGGCGACCGCGCCGATGCTGGTGCAGGAAAAGCTGCTGCGCGTCATTGAGTATGGCGAACTGGAACGCGTTGGCGGTAGTCAGCCGCTCCAGGTCAACGTTCGCCTGGTGTGCGCCACTAACGCCGATCTGCCCGCGATGGTGGCAGAGGACAAATTCCGCGCCGACCTGCTGGACAGGCTGGCTTTCGATGTCGTTCAGCTGCCGCCGCTGCGGGAGCGGCGCAGCGATATCATGCTGCTGGCCGATCAGTTTGCCATTCAGATGTGTCGGGAACTGGGCCTGCCGCTCTTTCCGGGCTTTAGCAAACAGGCCACTGAGACCCTGCTCGGTTACCACTGGCCGGGCAATATTCGTGAACTGAAAAACGTGGTGGAACGGTCCGTTTACCGGCATGGCAGCAGCGAAACCGAACTGGACAACATTATTCTCGATCCGTTTCGTCGCGAGGATAAACAGCCCCCGGTTCCGGCGACGCGCCAGCAGGATCCGGCGTTGCCGCTCGATTTACGCCAGTTCCAGCATCAGCAGGAACAAAACTTGCTCGAGCAGAGCCTGAAAGAGGCGAAATATAATCAGAAACGGGCGGCTGAACTGCTGGGCCTGACCTACCATCAGTTAAGGGCATTGCTCAAAAAACATCAAATGCGCTGACATTATCAGCACTTACCCCCAGACATTTTTACGAAGCAGGCGTAAGTGCGATACACTTTGCAGATCGAATCTAAAAACCTTAAAAACTATGCGCCTGGTTTTATCGTCCCTGTTTGCACTCGGTCTGTTCAGCAATCTGGCCTTTGCTGCGCCCGATCGCGCTGTGCCCCCTGATATCCGAGAGAGTGGTTTCGTCTATTGCGTCAGCGGGCAAGTTGATACCTTTAACCCACAAAAAGCGGGGAGCGGCCTGATTGTTGATACGCTGGCCGCACAGCTCTACGATCGCCTGCTCGACGTCGATCCTTATACCTATCGGCTGGTTCCGGAGCTTGCTGAAAGTTGGGAAGTGCTTGATAACGGTGCTACATACCGCTTTCGTCTACGCGATGATGTCGCCTTTCAGCACACCCCGTGGTTTACGCCAACCCGTAAACTCAACGCGGATGACGTGGTTTTCACCTTCCAGCGCATATTCAACCGAAATCATCCGTGGCATAACGTTAATGGCGGGAACTTCCCCTATTTCGACAGTCTGCAATTCGCGGACTCGGTCAAAAGCGTTCGTAAGCTGGATAACCGCACGGTTGAGTTTCGCCTGACTCGCCCGGACGCCTCCTTCCTCTGGCATCTGGCGACGCACTACGCCTCGGTCATGTCAGCCGAATACGCAGATCAGCTGACGAAAAAGGATCGTCAGGAACGTCTCGATCGTGAGCCTGTGGGCACAGGTCCGTTCCAGTTAGCAGAGTACCGCGCCGGACAATACATTCGCCTGCAACGCCACGATCGTTTCTGGCGCGGCAAACCGCTGATGCCGCAGGTAATTGTCGATCTGGGTTCAGGTGGAACAGGCCGACTCTCCAAACTGCTGACCGGCGAGTGCGACGTGCTTGCCTGGCCTGCGGCCAGCCAGTTGACCATTTTGCGCGACGACCCACGCCTGCGCCTGACCCTGCGCCCGGGAATGAACATCGCTTATCTGGCGTTTAACACCGATAAGCCGCCGCTGAATAATCCGGCCGTGCGCCATGCGCTGGCGTTAGCGATCAACAATCAGCGTCTGATGCAGTCGATTTACTACGGGACCGCGGAAACCGCCGCCTCTATTCTTCCGCGCGCCTCCTGGGCCTATGACGGCGAGGCGAAGATTACCGAATATAATCCGGCGAAAGCGCGCGAACAGCTTAAAGCGCTGGGGGCAGAAAACCTGACGCTACAGCTGTGGGTGCCCACCAGCTCTCAGGCGTGGAACCCCAGCCCGCTTAAAACGGCTGAGCTGTTGCAGGCTGATATGGCGCAGGTGGGCGTTAAGGTGATCATCGTGCCTGTCGAAGGCCGTTTCCAGGAGGCGCGTCTGATGGACATGAATCACGACTTAACGCTGGCTGGCTGGTCCACCGACAGTAACGACCCGGACAGCTTCTTTCGTCCTCTGCTGAGCTGTGCGGCAATCAACTCCCAGACCAACTACGCCCACTGGTGTAACCGGGAATTTGATGCCGTGCTGCAAAAAGCGTTGGCGTCTCAACAGCTTGCCTCACGCATTGAGGCCTATGATGAAGCGCAAAATATTCTGGCCAGAGAACTTCCCGTGTTGCCGCTTGCCTCTTCCCTGCGCCTCCAGGCCTACCGTTACGATATTAAAGGGCTGGTACTCAGCCCGTTTGGTAACGCCTCCTTCGCGGGCGTCACCCGTGAGAAAGAACAAGAGGTGAAGAAACCATGATTATATTTACCTTGCGTCGGCTGCTGTTACTGCTGGTCACCCTGTTCTTCCTGACCTTTGTCGGCTTTAGCCTGAGCTACTTTACGCCGCACGCCCCGCTTCAGGGCTCATCCCTCTGGGACGCCTGGCTGTTCTGGTTTAATGGCCTGCTACACTGGGATTTTGGCGTGTCCAGCATTAACGGACAGCTCATCTCCGAGCAGCTGAAAGTGGTTTTCCCGGCCACCATGGAGCTGTGTGTACTCGCCTTTGGCTTTGCCCTCATGGTGGGGATCCCGGTGGGGATGCTGGCGGGCATTTATCGTAATAAGTGGCAGGATAAATTCATCAGCGCGCTTGCCTTAATTGGCTTTTCCATCCCTGTTTTCTGGCTGGCGCTACTGCTTACCCTCTTCTTCTCACTGACGTTAGGCTGGCTGCCGGTATCTGGCCGTTTTGATCTGCTGTATAACGTGCAAACGGTGAGCGGCTTCGCCATCGTTGACGCCTGGCTTTCTGATTCAGTCTGGCGCGACGAAATGATCGTGAGCGCGCTGCGCCACATGGTGCTGCCGGTGCTCACGCTGGCCGTCGCGCCGACGACCGAAGTAATTCGCCTGATGCGTATCAGCACTATCGACGTCTTCGATCAAAACTATGTGAAGGCCGCCGCCACGCGCGGACTGTCTCGCCTGACGATTCTCCGTCGCCATGTGCTGCACAATGCGTTGCCACCCGTAATCCCACGTCTTGGGCTGCAATTTTCAACCATGCTGACGCTGGCGATGATCACCGAGATGGTTTTCAGCTGGCCGGGCCTTGGACGCTGGATGATCAACGCCATTCGCCAGCAGGATTACGCGGCGATCTCTGCCGGCGTGATGGTGATTGGCTCCCTGGTCATTATTGTTAACGTTGTTTCCGATATTTTGGGTGCCATGGCCAACCCATTGAAGCATAAGGAATGGTATGCCTTACGATAACGTCTACAGCGAAAAGCGCACGCCCGGTGCGCTACGTACCGTGTGGCGTAATTTTTACGGCGACACCACGGCGATGATCGGCTTTTACGGCTGCATTGGCCTCGTGTTGCTGTGCGTTTTGGGTTCGTGGTTTGCACCGTATGGCATCGATCAGCAGTTCCTTGGTTATCAGCTTTTACCGCCGTCGTGGTCGCGTTACGGGGAGGTTTCGTTCTTCCTGGGGACTGACGATCTCGGACGTGACGTGCTAAGTCGTTTACTGAGCGGCGCCGCACCTACGGTAGGCGGCGCGTTCGTGGTCACCCTGGCTGCCGCGATCTGCGGCCTGGCGCTGGGCATTTTTGCCGGCTCAACCCACGGGCTGCGGTCGGCCGTGCTTAACCATATTCTTGATACCCTGCTCTCTATTCCTTCACTGCTGCTGGCGATTATCGTCGTGGCCTTCGCGGGGCCGCACCTCACCCATGCGATGTTCGCCGTCTGGCTGGCCATTCTGCCGCGCATGGTGCGTTCGGTTTACAGCCTGGTTCACGACGAGCTGGAAAAAGAGTATGTCGTCGCCGCCCGTCTGGATGGCGCCACCACGTTTAATATTTTGTGGTTTGCCGTGCTGCCTAACATTGCCGCCGGGCTGGTGACGGAGATCACCCGCGCCCTGTCGATGGCGATTCTGGATATCGCAGCGCTGGGCTTCCTGGACCTTGGCGCGCAGCTTCCCTCCCCGGAATGGGGCGCCATGCTCGGCGATGCGCTGGAGCTGATTTACGTTGCGCCGTGGACGGTCATGCTGCCGGGCGCGGCCATCATGGTGAGCGTGCTGCTCGTTAACCTGCTGGGCGACGGGATCCGCCGCGCAATCAATGCGGGGGTGCAATAATGCCGTTACTCGATATCCGCAACCTCACGATAGAAATTAAAACGGGCGAAGGCTGGGTCAAGGCCGTGGATCGCATCAGCATTACGCTCGCAGAGGGCGAAATCCGCGGGCTGGTGGGCGAATCGGGTTCGGGGAAAAGTCTGATCGCCAAGGCCATTTGCGGCGTGGCGAAAGACAACTGGCGGGTGACCGCCGATCGTATGCGCTTCGACGACATCGATCTGTTGCGTCTCTCCCCGCGCGAACGCCGTAAACTGGTGGGCCATAACGTCTCGATGATTTTCCAGGAGCCGCAATCCTGTCTCGATCCGTCCGAGCGCGTCGGGAAACAGCTGATGCAGAACATCCCCGGCTGGACCTATAAAGGCCGCTGGTGGCAGCGTTTCGGCTGGCGCAAACGCCGTGCCATTGAGCTGTTGCACCGTGTCGGGATCAAAGACCATAAAGACGCGATGCGCAGTTTCCCCTACGAACTGACCGACGGTGAATGCCAGAAAGTGATGATTGCCATCGCCCTGGCGAATCAGCCGCGTCTGCTGATTGCGGACGAACCAACGAACGCGATGGAGCCAACCACCCAGGCGCAGATTTTCCGCCTGCTCACGCGTCTGAACCAGAATAACAACACCACCATTTTGCTGATCAGCCACGACCTGCAAATGCTGAGCAAGTGGGCGGATAAAATTGATGTAATGTATTGCGGCCAGACGGTAGAAACCGCGCCAAGTGAAGACCTGGTGACGACGCCACATCATCCCTACACGCAGGCGCTGATCAGGGCGATCCCGGACTTTGGCAGCGCGATGCCGCACAAAAGCCGTCTGAATACGCTGCCTGGCGCGATACCGCTGCTGGAATCGCTGCCCATTGGCTGCCGTCTGGGACCACGTTGCCCGTATGCTCAGCGTAAATGCATTGAAACACCGCGCCTGACAGGGCCGAAAAACCATCTGTTTGCCTGTCATTTCCCGCTGAACATGGAGAGAGAGTGAAATGGTCGAAACCTTACTGGAAGTACGTAACCTGAGTAAGACCTTTCGCTATCGCACCGGCCTGTTTCACCGTCAGACCGTCGAGGCGGTTAAACCGCTGAGCTTTACGCTGCGCGAAAAGCAGACGCTGGCGATTATCGGTGAAAACGGCTCGGGCAAATCGACCCTGGCAAAAATGCTCGCGGGCATGGTCGAGCCAAGCGGCGGTGAAATACTGATTGACGATCATCCTCTGGAATTTGGGGACTACTCTTTTCGCAGTCAGCGCATCCGGATGATTTTTCAGGATCCGTCGACGTCCCTGAACCCGCGCCAGCGTATTTCCCAGATCCTGGATTTCCCGCTGCGGTTGAATACCGACCTGGAGCCGGAAGCGCGTCGCAAACGGATTGTCGAAACCCTGCGTCTGGTAGGCCTCCTGCCCGACCATGTCAGCTATTACCCGCACATGCTGGCCCCGGGCCAAAAACAGCGTCTCGGTCTGGCCCGCGCGCTGATCCTGCGCCCGAAAGTTATTATCGCCGACGAAGCGCTGGCGTCGCTGGATATGTCGATGCGTTCGCAGCTCATTAACCTGATGCTGGAGTTACAGGAAAAGCAGGGGATCTCTTATATTTACGTGACTCAGCACCTGGGCATGATGAAACACATCAGCGACCAGGTGCTGGTGATGCACCAGGGAGAAGTGGTCGAGCGCGGCAGTACCGCTGACGTACTGGCCTCCCCGCTCCATGACCTGACAAAACGCCTGATTGCCGGACACTTTGGTGAAGCATTGACGGCGGACGCGTGGCGTAAAGATCGTTAGCCGTTGCGTAACCCGCTTGCCAGCAGAGTAAACACCTCTATGGCATGCGGAAGGGTCTTCTGCGGTTCATCACTCGCGGCAATAAGCAGAGCCGCATTCAGCGCAGCGCCGTTCAGCAGATGGGCTGCGACTCTGGTATCCATCTTTTTGATTACGTTGCACTCCATCATTTTTTCGATGGTCTGACGGGTCGACTCAAGGCAGTTGTTCTGGCTGGGCCATTGCGCCGGGTCGCCCAGAACAGCCGGGCCGTCAAGAAGGACGATACGCTGAACTTCCGGAACGAGCGCCATTTTGATATAGGCGATGCCCTCCGCCAGCAGTCGCTCCCAGTCATCATCGGCGGCGGCGGCAATCGCTTTCGCGTTTGCTGCCATTTCGCTGTCTATCTGCGCGACCACCGCCGCCAGTAATCCCTTCTTGTCGTTGAAATTATGATATAGCGCGCCGCGTGTTAACCCCACGCTTGCCGTGAGTTCATCCATTGACGCTGCGGCATAGCCTTTTTCAGCAAATGCCTTCCGCGCCGCCTGAATCATTTTCTCGCGATTTTCCTGGGCCGTTTCAGCACGACGTTTTGTAGCCATGGGACTTCCTTCATTAAGCGGTAATTATAATTTGACATACGCGGCGTATGTGGATTACATTTTTGACATACATCGCGTATGTTACTTCTACTGCGTAACCACAACAATACCTCTGACAGAAAAGGAAAAGCCATGCATCCACGTGACCCCGTCTTTCCGGCTAATCGACATGCCCTCTATGAAGAGCATGGCTATTCAGCAGCAATCCGCTCTGGCGATCTGTTATTTGTTTCCGGTCAGGTTGGCAGCCGCAGCGATGGCACACCTGAACCCCACTTCCCAGCTCAGGTGCAGCTGGCGTTCGATAATTTACGGGCGACTCTGGCAGCCGCAGGGTGTACTTTTGACGATCTGATTGATGTCACGACGTTTCATACCGATCCTGAAAACCAGTTCCCCGCCATCATGGAGGCAAAAAAACTGGCGTTTCCGCACCCCCCCTACCCAAACTGGACAGCAATAGGCGTTAACTGGCTTGCGGGTTTTGATTTCGAAATTAAGGTTATCGCCAGGATCCCTACGCCCGCGAATTAACATCTGGCAGCAAACTGATTTACCGTTAAGCTATCACTGACGCACAAATGAAAGACAGCATCAGCAACTATATTCTCTCCTGGGTAGAAGAAAATAACTTTACTATTTTACACATCGGTGATTTGGTTGCAGATATTGGATACAGCAGAAGAACCATCGAAACATGGTTTAAAGAGAAGTATCGGCTCTCTTTAGGTGAATATATTCTCCGACGGAGGTTAAGCCGTGCCGCCATTATGCTGAGAATGACGTCGATTCCGGTGACGGATATTGCGTATTTATTCCATTACCAGAGCAGTCAGGGATTTTCCAGAGCCTTTAAAAAAATGATGGGGCTGACACCCTCTGAGTACAGATGTGCCAGAGGGTGGAATTTTGACATCTTACAGCCCTCTTTTTTATTAAGCGAACATGAAACGCCTGAGCTCGAGGTCTGCTATCTGGATGAAACGTTTATCTATACGCATGAATTTATCGAACACGATCATCTTTTTGATACCTCAGTGCATGATATTACTAAAAAAATCAAAAAGCTCCTGACAGAAAACCGCCATGATATCGATAAAATTATTCTGATGCCCCGCCGCCCCGAGTTAGGCAAAAGCCGATCGTATCTGGTCGAGGTATTAATATCGTACGCGTTACAAAGCGACACGGTGACAAATAAAAAATCCTGCATTGTGCGTGGGAGATACGCAAGAATGCCCTTTAGCGGTAGCTGGGAAATCTACAGCGCGTTTAACAAGATTGCCTTCGTTAAGGCGATGGTAAATCAACGCCTGACGTTGCGCGACGGTATTTACCTGATGAAAATTAATGGGTACAGCGATGAGTGTGTCGATTTTGATGTTTTCATCCCCATCCTGTAACCTCAGCTTCATTCAGCCTGTCTGGTAACAATTCTGTTTTTACCGTTGTGCTTAGCCTCATACAACGCCTCGTCCACGTCACGCATAATATCATTGCCGTTGACGTTATTCTGAATGGCTGAGCACACGCCGATACTTAATGTGACCTTTACAGGGAGAGCATAATGATAGCCCGGCCCGGTGCGCTGTTGAACGTTCTGGCGAATACGCTCTGCGACGGCAATAGCCTGCTTACCGTCGGTATCCGGCAGCAGCAGACCAAATTCCTCGCCTCCCAGTCGGGCAAAGATGTCGTTATCGCGAATGCTGTCTTTGATAATATCCACGACCGCCAGAATCACGCGATCCCCCACAAGATGGCCCCAGTTATCGTTAATCGACTTAAAGTTGTCGATGTCCAGCATCATAATGCTGGTCCCCTTTTCTGTCCTGAGGGAGCGGACCCGCGGAAGTGCCTCATAAAAATATTTACGGTTGTAGATCTGAGTAAGCGGATCGCGATCAACCCGATCGCCGAAAATTTTCAACAGGTTAAAGACATGGAACATTAAGGTACAAATCACAAATAATTTGCTGAGGACCTCTACTGCCCGGCTGATATACCAGAGCGACAGATTGTAGGTATCAAGCAGTAAGAGGAAAAAATTGTAAACGATGGCGGAAAGGCAAACCACAATAATACTGTTCCAGATCCCGGACGCCAGGCGTGTCACAGAGATCATATAACAAAGTAAAGCCGACCAGAGCAGGATCAGAACGTTTAAGTACCTGATATCCCAGACAGGATAATGATGTTCATCTTCGTATGCTGCAATCGTTAATGTCCAGGCCGGATGGTAGCTGCTGAGATAATGGGCCAGCATCGGAAACATAACCAGTGTCATCATTAATGCTAACGTCATGCTGATCTTATTTCGGAATCTGAGCGTGGATCGTCTCGTGATTTTTTCCACACGGACCGCCAGCGCCAGTAATACGATAAAGCTCAGCTGCCGAAAAAAATAGAATACCGCCGTATCGTTGGTTTTTGCCGCCTGGGTAAAACCAGCATGCTCCGGAAGCTGAATGACAATGATCGTCTCAATGAAATAAACCAGCCCACTAAGAAATGCCAGGCTCAGAATGAATAAGGAAAAACGCGATCGGTCGGAGGCATACAGCATCTGGATAAAAATAAAGATAATGGTATCCAGAAAGAACAGCGCAATCATGACGATCAAATAGGTGGTCATAGGCACCCTGAAACCAGGATTATCATTCACGCAAAAGGAGTTCACCGCGATTATAAGCGCAAAAAGCGCCGCACCTGACAGCATGATCAGTTTTTCGGCCAACGTTATATTTTTCATCTTCCTTCTTACCGCACACAGATAAAGACGCAAAATGGCATAGCCGTTATCGACCCTCGCGCAATTTTAAAGCGTTTAAAGGGCTAAACGGATCATTTTGCGCAAAAGGCGCTGGACACATCAGCATGAGGGCGGCGTCACGGTGCCCGCTGGTTGGATGAGGCGAACCCCGCGTGCGGTGATATACTGCTGGGATACACACGAAACGGCCTGATGAAGAGTCAGTTCAACCTCTTCCGTGAGCCCATTCACGGCGCAGGAGCGAGAAATATCGTGACACATGGGGCTGTGAGTGGGCTATAATTTCGAGCTAATTTCGAATGATTTTGAAATACTGCCTGTAACGCTATGAATTACAAGGCAAAATAAGCAATGAATATAAGGATTAAAGCTATGGGTTTTCTTTCCGGTAAGCGCATTCTGGTGACTGGCGTTGCCAGCAAACTGTCCATCGCATACGGCATCGCACAGGCAATGCATCGCGAAGGCGCTGAGCTGGCGTTCACCTACCAGAACGACAAGCTGAAAGGCCGTGTTGAAGAATTTGCCGCGCAGCTGGGTTCCAGCATTGTTCTGGAATGTGACGTTGCACAAGACGAAAGCATTGATGGCATGTTTGCTGAACTGGCAAAAGCATGGCCGAAATTCGACGGTTTTGTTCACTCCATCGGCTTCGCTCCTGGCGACCAGCTGGACGGCGACTATGTGAACGCGGTTACCCGTGATGGCTTCAAAATCGCCCACGACATCAGCTCCTACAGCTTCGTTGCAATGGCAAAATCCTGCCGCGCGATGCTGAACCCGGGCGCAGCCCTGCTGACCCTGTCCTACCTCGGCGCAGAACGTGCTATCCCTAACTACAACGTTATGGGTCTGGCGAAAGCGTCTCTGGAAGCCAACGTGCGCTACATGGCGAACGCAATGGGTCCTGAAGGCGTGCGTGTTAACGCTATTTCTGCGGGTCCAATCCGTACCCTGGCCGCTTCCGGTATCAAAGATTTCCGTAAAATGCTGGCACACTGCGAAGCGGTTACCCCGATTCGTCGTACCGTTACCATCGAAGATGTGGGTAACTCTGCGGCATTCCTGTGCTCTGACCTTTCCGCAGGTATCTCCGGCGAAGTGGTTCACGTTGACGGCGGCTTCAACATCGCTGCAATGAACGAGCTGGAAATCAAATAAGCTTGTCACTCTCTTCCCGCCAGGGAAGAGAGTTTCTCACCGCCCCGCTCCTCGTTATTCCGTTCTGCTATTTGTTATCACCTAACAATATTTTTCCCCTCATCCGCCTTACGCCAGGATATTGATCGCCATTTTGAGATCAAGGAACGCCCATGGAACAACGCCGTTTTTCCGGCAAAGGCCACTGGTATCATGAAACCCAGTCGAATCATTCGCAGACGGACGTTCTGCCGCTGGTGCCCGAAGCCGCTAACGTCGACGACCGTTTTTTGCTCGATTTAGCCCTGCCCGATGACATTCTCGCAAGCTGTGCTGGTTGGCTTGCGCCTGCCCGAACCCTGTGTCATCTTTTGTTCCCGCTTGATACTCCCGTGAGCCGTCTGCATACGCTCAGCGCCTACGACAGGCTGAGCACGGCATTAACGGTTGCCCAGGCGTGTGGTGTTCAGCGGCTCTGTAACCACTACGCTGCCCTGCTCGCCCCTCTTCCGGGGCCGGACTCCTCCCGGGAAAGCAATCGACGCCTTGCAGAAATTACCCAGTATGCCCGCCAGTTAGCAAGCTCACCCGATGTGATCGATGACAAAGCCCAAAACCAGCTTGATGAGGTTGGACTCACAACGTATGACATTGTGCTTATCAACCAGATCATCGGCTTTGTCGGTTTTCAGGCGCGAGTGGTCGCGGTATTTCAGGCATTGCTTGGCCATCCGGTACGCTGGTTGCCCGGGCACCACATTCAGCCCCATACGCTGCCGGTTAGCTTCAGCAGATGGACCGCCACGCTACCTGCGGTAGAGCTAAAATATGCCAGTGCGCTTCAGCTTGAGGCGCTCTCACGCTGGCAGGCGGAACCGGCGCTTGAAGCGCTCACCCCTGTGCTGTGTCATGAGCCGATGCTGCTTAATCTGACGGGCGAAATTCTGCTTAACCATCCGCTAAGTGAAGGCCCCGCGTCTTCGATGATCTCAGCCGCTCTTGCGCTGCTCGTCGCCTCTCCGGATCGCTTTAGCGCCACCCAGTTAACGCCCCTGACCGGGTCAGGTCTCTCGCCAGAGAAGGCCATCAATCTGCTAACCCGAGATGCATTTTATGGCTGGCTGGACCGTCTGCGCGTGGCGCTCGGCAAAGAGGAATAACCATACTCTTTACCTAAAGAGCGCTTGCTGTAGCCGTGAGATTCGCGTAAAACTGTCAGCCGCTCAATGGCTACGAAAATAGAACATTATGTTTCAGGACAACCCGCTGCTAGCGCAGCTTAAACAGCAACTGCATTCCCAGACGCCGCGTGCAGAAGGGGTCGTAAAAGCCACGGAAAAGGGCTTTGGCTTTCTTGAAGTTGACGGGCAGAAGAGCTACTTCATTCCGCCTCCTCAGATGAAGAAAGTGATGCATGGCGACCGCATTTCGGCCGTTATTCATACCGAAAAGGAACGAGAGTCTGCCGAGCCGGAAGCACTGATCGAACCTTTCCTGACCCGCTTTGTCGGTAAAGTGCATAAAAAAGACGATCGTCTTTCCGTCGTGCCGGACCATCCTCTCCTGAAAGATGCTATTCCGTGCCGCGCCGCGCGTGGCGTTGAGCATGATTTTGTTGAGGGTGACTGGGCGGTTGCTGAGATGCGCCGTCATCCTTTAAAAGGCGATCGCGGTTTCTACGCCGAGCTTACCCAATACATTACCTTCGGCGACGACCATTTCGTCCCATGGTGGGTGACGCTGGCGCGCCACAACCTCGAAAAAGAAGCGCCTGATGGCGTGGCGACTGAAATGCAGGACGAAGGTCTGGAACGTCGCGATCTGACGGCGCTGGACTTTGTCACCATTGACAGCGCCAGCACCGAGGATATGGACGATGCGCTGTATGCCGAAGAGACAGCCGATGGCAAACTGCATCTGACCGTCGCCATCGCCGACCCTACCGCATGGATTGTCGAAGGCAGCAAGCTGGACGAAATGGCCAAAGTGCGCTCGTTCACCAACTACCTGCCGGGCTTTAACATTCCGATGTTGCCGCGTGAACTCTCCGACGATCTTTGTTCGCTGCGTGCGCATGAAGTACGTCCGGTGCTGGCATGTCGGATGACCATTGCGGCTGACGGTACCATTGAAGAAGATATTGAATTCTTCGCCGCCACCATCGAATCCAAAGCCAAGCTGGCCTATGACGACGTGTCCGACTGGCTGGAGAACACGGGCAACTGGAAACCCGAGTCGGACAACATTGCCGCACAAATTCGTCTGTTGCACCGCGTCTGCCTGAGCCGCAGCGAATGGCGTCAAACTCACGCGCTGGTCTTCAAAGATCGTCCGGACTACCGTTTTGTGCTGGGTGAAAAAGGTGAAGTGCTGAATATCGTCGCTGAGCCGCGCCGTATTGCCAACCGCATCGTTGAAGAAGCGATGATTTCCGCCAACATTTGTGCTGCACGCGTGCTGCGCGACAAATTAGGCTTTGGCATTTACAACGTGCACACCGGGTTTGATCCGGCGAACACCGAAGCGCTGGCTGCCCTGCTGAAAACCCATGACGTACACGTCGATCCTGAGGAAGTGCTGACCCTGCAAGGTTTCTGCAAACTGCGCCGCGAGCTGGACGCACAGCCGTCAGGGTTCCTCGACAGCCGTATTCGCCGCTTCCAGTCCTTTGCGGAAATCAGCACCGAGCCTGGCCCGCACTTCGGCCTTGGCCTTGAGGCTTATGCGACCTGGACCTCCCCGATCCGTAAGTACGGCGACATGGTTAACCATCGTCTGCTGAAAGCGATCATCAAAGGGGAATCTGTTGCCCGCCCACAGGATGGTACGACATTGCAGATGGCAGAACGTCGCCGTCTCAACCGTATGGCGGAGCGTGATGTCGGCGACTGGTTGTACGCGCGCTTCCTGAATGATAAGGCAGGGACTGATACCCGTTTCCCGGCTGAAATCATTGACATCAGCCGCGGCGGTATGCGCGTTCGCCTGGTGGATAATGGCGCCGTTGCCTTTATTCCTGCCCCGTTCCTGCATGCCGTCCGCGACGAACTGGTTTGTAGCCAGGAAAACGGGACCGTGCAAATTAAAGGCGAAACGGTTTACAAGGTCACTGACGTGATTGATGTCACCATCGCTGAAGTGCGCATGGAAACCCGCAGTATTATCGCGCGCCCTGTCGCCTGATAACCGCGTAAACTTCCGGCCGTTCCGTTAAGGGATGGCCGGGAGTTCTCTCCTGAATTATCTCCCGCAAAATCATCGTTTTTTCTCACACTTTTCTGTTTCCCATCGCCACATTTCTCCAGAATTATCTACAGTAAAAGAGAGCCGTCATTGTCGACTGCAAATGAATAATTTGTGCGCTACTCAGCAGCCGCGGGAGAAAACGTGATGGACGATCTGGAGCAGAATTTGCTGTTTCGTTACATGGGTACGCATAGCCCCTGGTGGCGACTGACAGCAGACAGCAATGCTCTGCATCTTGCTGCCAGTGAAAGCGCTGACATCATTCAGGTGGTTGCGCTGGATGATGAACAGGCCGCGCTGATCCGCCAGCTCACCGTAATCACCTCCAGCATTGCCATGACCCTGCCTTTGTACGGTGTGGACGTTCCCGTTCATCTTGTCGGCCGTAAAATTAACAAAAATGAGTGGGCAGGAACGGCATCAGCCTGGAACGATACCCCTTCCGTTGCGCGCGACCTGGCGCAGGGGCTCTCCTTCGCCGAACAGGTAGTTTCCGAGGCTAACTCCGTGATTGTGATCCTCGACCAGAACGGGAATATTCAGCGCTTCAACCGTTTAAGTGAAGAATATACGGGCCTGAAGGAACAGGAAGTTATCGGGCAAAACGTGTTCAAACTGTTTATGAGCCGCAGCGAAGCCGCGGCCTCCAAACGCAACATCACCGGTTTTTTTCGTAACGGCAGCTCCTACGAAGTTGAACGCTGGATCAAGACCCGCAAGGGGCAGCGCCTGTTTCTCTTCAGAAATAAATTTGTTCACAGCGGCAGCGGAAAAAATGAAATTTTCCTCATCTGTTCAGGTACCGACATAACCGAGGAGCGTCGGGCCCAGGAGCGCCTGCGCGTTCTCGCCAATACGGATACGATTACCGGTTTGCCTAACCGAAATGCCATCCATGAGCTGATCTCTGATGCCATCACCGCTCGGGGTGACACGCAGGTTGGCGTAGTTTACCTCGATCTGGATAATTTTAAAAAAGTGAACGATGCCTATGGGCATATGTTTGGCGACCAGCTGCTACAGGCCGTTGCGCTGGCGATCCTGAGCTGCCTGGACGAAGGACAAACCCTGGCGCGCCTGGGTGGGGATGAGTTTATCGTGATGGCCACCGATACCTCGCAGGGCGCGCTGGAAGCGATGGCGTCGCGAATACTGACCCGACTGCGTCAACCTTTCCGCATCGGGCTGATTGAGGTTTACACCGGCTGCTCGCTGGGCATCGCGCTTGCGCCCCAGCACGGTAACGATCGCGAAAGCGTCATTCGCAATGCCGACACCGCCATGTACACCGCCAAAGAAAATGGCCGGGGCAAATTCTGCGTCTTCTCGCCAGAGATGAACCAGCGCGTATTTGAATACCTGTGGCTGGATACCAACCTGCGTAAAGCGCTGGATAACGATCAGCTGTTAATCCACTACCAGCCCAAAATGACCTGGCGCGGCGAAGTCAGAAGTCTGGAGGCGCTGGTGCGCTGGCAGTCGCCAGAGCGTGGCCTGATCCCGCCGATGGAGTTTATCTCCTATGCCGAGGAATCAGGGCTGATTGTGCCTCTGGGCCGCTGGGTTATGCTTGATGTGGTGCGCCAGGTAGCAAAATGGCGCGACAAGGGGATCAACATGCGCGTCGCGGTCAACGTCTCCGCCCGTCAGCTGGCGGACCAGACCATCTTCAGTGACCTGAAGCAGGCGCTGAAAGACCTGAATTTTGAATACTGCCCGATTGACGTGGAATTAACCGAAAGCTGTCTCATTGAAAATGAAGAACTGGCCCTGTCAGTGATCCAGCAATTTAGCCGCCTGGGAGCGCAAATTCATCTGGATGACTTTGGTACGGGGTACTCTTCCCTGTCGCAACTGGCGCGCTTCCCTATCGATGCCATTAAGCTTGACCAGTCTTTCGTGCGGGATATCCATAAGCAGTCCATTTCACAGTCGCTGGTGCGTGCGATAGTCGCCGTGGCGCAGGCGTTAAATTTGCAGGTCATTGCTGAAGGGGTGGAAAGTGCAAAAGAAGACGCCTTTCTGACGAAGAATGGCGTCAACGAACGGCAGGGTTATCTTTTTGCTAAGCCCATGCCCGCTGCCGCATTCGAGCGATGGCTAAAACGTTATCAGGCCAGGAATGTCCGTTAGCTGGCTTTGCGTAAGCCCGTCGCCTGATGGCGATTTTGCAGCATAACCAGCCGCTCCATGTAGGCGATATCCTTCGGTTCAAGGCAGAAGGCGGCATCAACCCAATCCTCAGTAATGTCCATCAACTCGCTTCGCGGAAGTGGCAGCACGCGCGTACGTGCACGCAGCATGGCCCTTACGCCGTTCAGCTTCGGCTGTAGCGTGTCGATAAACGTCCGCACCGAAACATAGCTCTGTAACGGCTCAAATAAGAGATCCACAAGACCATGCTGCTCATACCATTCCGCCGTATGCGTCTCACCTTTGTAGATCAGCGCCTCCGCCATTTTCATGCCGGCACGACGCGCCACCAGTGAATAGCCGCCCATGCCCGGGAACAGATTGAACGCGATTTCCGGAAAGCCTAATCGGGCATCGCGCTGGGCCAGAATGAAATGATGCGCCAGCGCGGCTTCAAACCCGCCCCCTAAAGCGCTTCCTTCCACCATAGCCAGCGTGACAGCGCCGGTATCAAACCCTCGCGAGGCGGCATGAACGCAGTCCACACAGGCCCGGGCATAGGCGCGTAACGCTTCGCGTCGGTTGTTTTTGATGCACTCAACGAAGAACTGTAAATCACCGCCGGTATTGTAGATGTCGGGGACCAGCGATCCGGTGACCCAAAAATCAACGACAAATCCGGACTGTCGAACCAGCCAGGAGAGATTCATGATCTCCTCGATCAGCGCATGGTTGAAGCAAGGCCGTGGCGTGGCGCGTAACATCATCCACACCGTACGCCGTTCGGCCTCATAATAAGCCGCCAGTTGAGTGAATCGTTCAGCATCAGTAAACAATGTGCAGGTTGTCTGGTTGATAACTGTCATAGTCGAATTCCTCTTATAAAAAAGCGCGTTGCGCGCAGTTTTAGACTAATCCACCCCTACAACCCGCAGCAGACGGGGGTTAAATTTATCACTTTCATTTATGGGCTTTGGTTATTGCATTTTTTACCTTCTCTTTTGAATCAATTTTCTGCATCATTGATAATATTAACTTTTCGCTTCAGGGTGAGCTTATGTCTAACATTGATGCAACAGCCGTGGCGCAGCGTATTGATACTGTGCTGGATATTCTTGTCGCAGGCGATTATCACTCTGCTATCCGTAATCTTGAGATCCTCAAGTCTGAACTGCTGGCTGAGAACGGCGCTGATAACGCTCCAGAATCCACTCAACCTAAAGCCCCGTGGGAAGTGTAACCACGTCGTTTCCGACCTTGCCTTTTAAATGGATGCTATGAACTCCCGACAACAAATCATTTTGCAGATGGTGATCGATCAGGGACGCGTAAGCGTGGTCGATCTCGCTAAAGCCACCGGCGTTTCTGAAGTCACCATTCGTCAGGATCTGAATCTTCTGGAAAAACAGAGCTACCTGCGGCGTGCGCACGGATATGCCGTTCCACTGGACAGCGACGACGTTGAAACCCGCATGATGAACAATTATGCGCTCAAGCGGGAGCTGGCGGAGTTTGCTGCATCCCTGGTGAATAACGGTGAGACCGTCTTTATTGAAAATGGCAGCAGTAACGCCCTTCTGGCGCGCACGCTTGCCGATCAAAAAGACGTTACCATCATCACCGTAAGCAGCTATATTGCCCATCTGTTGAAGGATACTCGCTGCGAGGTGATTCTGCTGGGCGGCATTTACCAGAAGAAAAGCGAAAGCATGGTGGGGCCATTAACGCGCCAATATGTTCAGCAGGTTCACTTCAGTAAGGCATTCATAGGTATTGACGGCTGGCAGCCCGACACCGGCTTTACCGGCCGCGACATGATGCGTTCAGACGTGGTTAACGCCGTACTCGCCAAAGAGTGTGAAGCGATTGTGCTGACCGACAGTTCTAAATTTGGCGCCGTACACCCTTATACGATGGGGCCGGCCTCGCGCTTCAGCCGTGTAATCACGGATGAGCGTTTGCGTGATGAATATCGCCAGCAATTAGAACAAGACGGTCTGACTGTCGATATTGTAAAAAAAACGGCCTGATTATCCTGCTGCGCCCGAATAATGGGCGCACTTAAACCTTTCTCTGAGAGTATTCCGACCCTTCCTTTAAGAGTTTTTACCTGTTGAAACCGTTCTAAACACGTAAAATTAATATTAGCGATATAACAGGAAGTGACTATCACCTGCGTGATGATGAAACGCCTGCGCGACCAGCTTTCACGGGAACAGAATTTAAGAATGGATATTGTCTATACTTAAAGTGCATTCCTTTCCGTGAATCGATAATTCAGGAGAAAGTATTATGACCTTTACCAGCAAAAAATTAGCCGCCGCTGTTCTGGCAATCACTGTAGCAATGTCCCTGAGCGCTTGCTCTAACTGGTCTAAACGTGACCGTAACACCGCGATTGGTGCCGGTGCTGGTGCGCTTGGTGGTGCAGTATTAACGGATGGTAGTACGCTGGGTACATTAGGTGGTGCTGCCGTAGGTGGTATTATCGGTCACCAGGTGGGCAAATAATCACCATAACGGCTCTCAGCGGCATAATAATATATTAAGTATTTTCAGGTCTGACTTACGCACGTAAAAAAAAGAGCCACGGCAATGTCCGTGGCTCATTTATTTTAGCCGCCCGCCAGTTTGACTTTCATTCCTTTGGCTTCCAGCAGCGTTTTAATTAAATCTCGTTTATCGCCCTGAATCTCAATAATGCCGTCTTTTACTGCCCCACCGCATCCGCACTTCTTTTTAAGCTCAGCGGCGAGCTTTACCAGGTCTGCATCATCCAGGTCAATGCCGGTGACAAGGCAAACGCCTTTCCCTTTTCTGCCGCTGGTCTGGCGCTGAATTCGCACGATACCATCGCCTTTTGGACGTTCAGCTTTCTCTTTTGGCTCTTCAATGCGCCCGGTATCCGTTGAATAGACCAGACGACTGTTGGCGTCACGCATTATGCCCCCTTTTTCAGTGATGCATTAATCGCTTTCAGGGTCTCTGCCGGATGAGCGGATTGCGTCACCGGGCGACCAATCACCATATAGTCTACACCCGCGCTCAGCGCCTGCTCTGGCGTCATGATACGTCGCTGATCCCCTGACTCGCTGCCTGCTGGACGAATACCTGGCGTCACCAGTTTAAAATCGCGGCCTAACTCAGATTTGAAGCGAACCGCCTCCTGAGCCGAACAGACCACGCCATCGAGACCACACTGTTGCGTGAGGCGCGCCAGACGCTCTGCATGTTCGGCAGGTGACAACGTCACACCCAGGTCGCGCAGGTCGGATTCATCCATACTGGTCAGCACGGTGACGGCGATCAGAAGCGGAGCGTCATTACCAAACGGCACCAGCGCTTCGCGCGCAGCCGTCATCATGCGTGCCCCGCCCGATGCATGTACGTTAACCATCCACACGCCGAGTTCAGCTGCCGCAGCAACGGCGTGCGCAGTGGTATTTGGAATGTCGTGGAATTTCAGGTCGAGGAAAACGTCGAAACCACGTTGATGCAGATCGCGGACAATTTGTGGGCCGAACAGCGTAAACATCTCTTTGCCTACTTTCAGACGGCAATCGCGGGGATCAATGCCATCAACAAAGGCCAGTGCGGCGTCACGGTTATTGTAATCCAGAGCAACAACTACGGGAGAATCGGTAACTACGCGGGAAGTGGAGGATGTAACAGACGTCATGACCAGCCCTTTTCGTCTATGGGCGCGCAGCGGCGCGGAACAGATAAACGGCGTGCATTCTACCTGCCCTCGGGGTAAATGAACAGAATCGAATGCTTTTCCTGCTGAACCCCAGACCGCACGGTGCTGATGGAATTACTGTAACCATTAGTATGTTGTAACTAAAGTGCAGCGTTTTAAAAAATTACTGTCCGTCCAGACCTCGGATTGGCTTAATGGTGGACCACGCCCGGCAGGAAGGGCAATGCCAGTAGAGCGAATAGGCGGTGAAGCCGCATTTCTGGCAGCGATAGCGCGGTTTGCTGCGCACCTGTTCACCCACCATGTCTCGCAGCACCATCAGGCTCTCTTTAGCGCGCCCTTCTTCTGCGTCATTAAGGTGGTAATCCATCAGCTTATGGAAGACACGCATGGTAGGATGACGCTGCAACTGACGGGTAATGTATACCTGGGCGGTATCGCTCCCTTCATGCTCTTCGACGACATCTGACAGCATCAGCTCGGCTGTGGCACCTGTATTCTCTTCAACACAGCGACGCAGAAACGCAACCCACTCGTCCTGCTTACCGAGCTGCTGATAGCAGGTTTGCAGCATTTCCAACGTTTCGCTGACCAGCTCTTTGTCCTGATCGATAACGCGAAGCAGGCTCTCCACGGCTTTGGCGTAATCACCGTTAGCCATAAAGACCCGCCCCATCATGATCGAGATGCGCGCGCTGTTGCGATCGGCCGCTGCGCCTTTCTTTAACAGTGCCATGGCTTTATCCATGTCATCGCTACCCATCTGCTGGAGAGCCAGCTCGCAATAGAAGTGGGCAATTTCGACGCGCTGTTTGTCTTTGCCGAGTTTGACCAGCCGTTCAGCGGTATCAATCGCTTTTTGCCAGTCGCTGGTGGCCTGATAGATTTGCAGAAGCTGCTGAAGCGCACCGATACGGAAGTCCGTCTCATCCACCAGCTGAGAGAACATATCCTCGGCGCGATCGTAAAGCCCCGCGGCCATGTAATCCCGCCCAAGCTGCTGCACGGCCAGCAACCGTTGCTCATAGGTCAACGAAGCGCTTTCCATCAAGGTCTGGTGGATACGAATGGCACGGTCAACCTCTCCGCGCGAGCGGAACAGGTTTCCCAGGGTGAGATGCGCCTCAACGGTGCCGGTATCCTCTTTAAGCATATCGAGGAACAGATCCACCGCTTTATCCTGCTGATTGCTCAGCAGGAAGTTCACCCCCGCTACGTAGTCACGGGAGAGTCGGTTTGCTTCATCCTGTTTTGTTTGTTGCGCGCTTCTGCGGCCCATATACCAGCCATAGGCTGCGGCGACAGGCAAAAGCAGAAACAACAACTCCAGCATATTCGATTATTCCTTGACTACCGGCACACCAGAGCTCGCCGGAATGTCAGACGCAGGCGTAAGTTGATGTTCAAGTCGTTTAATTTTACGTTCAGCGCGAACAAGAGAAACACGAACCTTAAGCCAGAACAGGCCGCATACAAGCCAGCCGATGACAAACCCCGCCGCGAATAACACAGCCAGCAGGCTCGACACCCGGTACTCGCCCTGCGCCAGCAGATAGTTGAAACTTACCTGTTGATCGTTTTGCGCGCCCAATGTGACCGAAATGACAAAAATCGCCAACACCAGTAAGAAAATGAGTAAATATTTCACATGACTTCCCGTTATGTGGTTCGAGCGTATAAAGCGTGTTCAACTCACTGCAATCAGCCTTATAAGCTACCATTTTAGTGGCGGGCGCGAAATGGAAAAAGTAACGCGCCCTACATGGATTTATGGTCAAAATGCGGAATATCAACCTTCAGGTTCCGCCAGACTCCCTTTCGGCTATTTCTTCCTTCTCTTCCGGCGGCGGCGTCAATGGTCCACAAAAACGTTGTGCAAGCCAGGTCGCCAGCGTCACCAGTACCCACGAGATCAGCGTTGCCACCACCAAATCACGCGGCCAGTGCATCCCCAGCAGCATCCGGCTGCCCATTACGCCTGTCGCCCAGACCAGCAAAATCGCAATCGTGAGGGTACGCCGACGCGGCCACAGCAGTCCCACGCCAAGTAGCGCCCAGCTGGCAGCAAACATCGTATGCCCGGAAGGAAACGCAAAGCCGGTCTCTTTTTGCCAGTGTTTGCGTAAAAAGGTCGGGATATCCTGCTGTTCCGCAAGCTGCTCCTTTACCAGCGCACCGCGATCTTTACGCTTTAAATTGTAGAACTCATCCACCGGAACATGGTGCGTTTTTTCCAGCCAGACGACGAAAGGACGGGGTTCCTGCACGCGATCTTTCACCCACGACTTCACCCCCTGCCCGATAAGTATGGCCCCGCCGAGAATGGCAAACAGTACCAGCGCCGCGCGAAGGCGAAAGCGCAGGCACCACAGGAACCAGCCACAGAGCAGCACGTGCGTAATAATCCCCCACGGCTGGGTGACCGTCTCGGTTATCCAGTATAAGGCTTTCAGCCACGTCTCGTTTTGTCCGGGCTGCCACATCCAGCCGGAGAACCAAACGACCAGGGGGATAACGAGCAATACGGCGGCGCCGGCGGCCGTTCGTCTGGCAATTGAAAGCATGTCCTCTCCTTTTTCACTAAGCACCACAATCATAACTGAATTTCATCATTCAGGTGGATATGTCGGATTGTGCGTTTAACGTTTGTAAAGCGTGGTGGTGATTAGGTGAAGTTGCCGGGCTTGTGGCAAAATAGTCCAATACAGAAAGCATAATGGGGCAAAGGCACGAAACGTGTCAGCCTGGTCTGGAGAATCACATGCAGCTTAAACGTGTGGCAGAAGCCAAACTGCCAACCCCATGGGGCGATTTCCTGATGGTGGGTTTTGAAGAACTGGCAACCGGGCAAGATCACGTCGCCCTGGTATTCGGCGACATTTCGGGGCAAACGCCGGTGCTGTCCCGCGTTCATTCAGAGTGTCTGACCGGTGACGCGCTGTTCAGCCTGCGCTGCGACTGCGGTTTTCAGCTTGAAGCCGCCCTTTCTCATATAGCAGAGGAAGGACGTGGCGTTCTGCTGTATCACCGTCAGGAAGGTCGCAATATCGGCCTGCTGAATAAAATCCGCGCCTACGCGTTGCAGGATCAGGGCTACGATACCGTCGAAGCGAACCATCAGCTCGGCTTTGCTGCTGACGAGCGCGATTTCACCCTGTGCGCAGATATGTTCAAGCTGCTGGGCGTGGACGAAGTGCGTCTGTTGACCAATAACCCGAAAAAAGTGGAAATCCTCACTGAAGCGGGCATCAATATCGTGGAACGCGTACCGCTGATTGTCGGCCGAAACCCGAAAAACGCGCATTATCTCGATACCAAAGCCGCCAAAATGGGGCATTTACTGAGCGAGTAAACGCAAAACGCCCGGCACATGTGCCGGGCGAATTTTCAGTCCAGCATCTTACGAATCACATAATGTAAAATGCCGTCGTTCTGGTAATAGGTCAGCTCTGTTGCCGTATCAATACGACACCGGCAATCCAGCACTTCTGTCGTACCATCTGCGCGCGTTAATTTCACCGGAACGGTTTTACCCGGTTGCAGATTTTGCAGACCGCTGATATCAATCTGCTCTTCCCCGGTCAGACCCAGCGTTTTACGCGTCACGCCCTGCGGGAACTCCAGCGGCAGGATCCCCATGCCGATCAGGTTTGAGCGGTGGATACGTTCAAAGGATTCGGCAATCACCACGCGAACCCCGAGCAGACGCGGACCTTTTGCCGCCCAGTCGCGACTGGAACCGGAGCCGTACTCTTTACCGGCAATAACGGCCAGCGGCGTCCCCTCCTGCTGATACTTCATGGCTGCGTCATAAATTGAAATGACCTCTGTATCCGGCAGGTGGCGCGTCATGCCCCCTTCCACGCCCGGAACCATTTCATTGCGAATGCGGATGTTGGCAAAGGTCCCGCGCATCATCACTTCGTGGTTACCACGGCGCGAACCGTAGGAGTTGAAATCGCGACGTTCCACGCCACGGCTTTGCAGATATCGACCTGCCGGACTGTCCGCCTTGATGCTCCCAGCCGGAGAGATATGGTCGGTGGTGACGGAATCGCCCAGCATCGCCAGGATCCGCGCGCCGTGAATATCTTTCAGCGGTGCAGGCTCCGCCAGCATTTCGTCGAAGAATGGCGACAGGCGAATATAGGTGGAATCATCCTGCCAGTCATAGGTATCGGAACCCACCACGTCGATCGCTTTCCATTCCGCTGTGCCTTCGAACACTTCCGCATACTCTTTGCGGAACATCTCGGTGGAAACTTTCTCAACCGCGCGCGCAATTTCACGCGATGATGGCCAAATGTCTTTCAGATAGACCGGTTCATTTTTGCGATCGTGACCAATCGGATCGGTCGCCAGGTTAATGTTCATGTTTCCGGCCAGCGCATAGGCTACAACCAGCGGCGGCGAGGCCAGCCAGTTGGTTTTCACCAGCGGATGAATACGCCCTTCAAAGTTTCGGTTACCAGAAAGTACCGCGCCAACGGTCAAATCACCCTGCCTGATCGCCACTTCAATAGGCTCAGGCAGTGGACCAGAGTTACCGATACAGGTCGTACAGCCGTAGCCCACCAGGTTGAAGCCCAGCTCGTCGAGGTAAGGCGTGAGTCTGGCCTGCGCCAGATAATCGGAAACCACTTTCGAACCAGGCGCCAGAGAGGCTTTAACCCACGGCTGTGGCTTGAGCCCCAGTTCTACCGCTTTTTTTGCCAACAGCCCGGCAGCCATTAACACACTCGGGTTGGACGTGTTGGTACAGGAAGTGATAGCGGCGATCACCACGGCGCCGTCAGGAAGCTGATACTGATGCCCGTTCAGAACATAGTCCACCGGACGGTGATCTTTTTGCGCGGCGTTAACCTCCAGCTCATTGCTGGCGGCAAAGGCTTTGGGAACGTTGCTCAGGGCGACGCGGTCCTGCGGACGTTTTGGCCCTGCGAGGCTTGCCTCAACGGTGCCCATATCCAGTTCCAGCGTACTGGTAAATACCGGCTCGTCACCCGGGTTACGCCACATGCCCTGCGCTTTGGTGTAGGCCTCAACGAGAGCCACCTGCTCCTCGCTGCGACCACTGAGGCGCATATACTCCAGCGTAACGCTATCAATCGGGAAAAAGCCGCAGGTCGCGCCATATTCCGGCGCCATGTTGGCGATGGTGGCCCGGTCCGCCAGCGGCAAGGAATCCAGACCATCGCCATAAAATTCAACGAATTTACCCACCACACCATGCTTACGCAGCATCTGGGTGACCGTCAGAACCAGATCCGTGGCGGTGATGCCTTCGGACAATTTACCGGTCAGCTTAAAGCCCACCACATCGGGAATGAGCATTGATACCGGCTGGCCGAGCATGGCCGCTTCCGCTTCAATACCACCGACGCCCCAACCCAGAACGCCAAGGCCGTTAATCATGGTTGTGTGTGAATCGGTGCCCACCAGCGTATCCGGGTAAGCCACCCACTCTTTATCCTGCAATTCACTCCAGACGGCTTTGCCGAGATATTCCAGGTTGACCTGGTGACAAATGCCGGTGCCCGGTGGAACAACGCTGAAGCGGCTGAACGCCTGCTGACCCCATTTCAGAAATACGTAGCGTTCATGGTTACGTTCCATCTCCAGACGGACGTTTTCGCCGAAAGCATCGTCGTCACCAAAGTGATCGACGGTGACGGAGTGGTCAATGACGAGGTCTACCGGGGACAGGGGGTTAACCTTAGCAGTATCGCCCCCCAGACGCTTAACGGCTTCACGCATGGCAGCCAAATCCACAACCGCTGGTACGCCGGTGAAATCCTGCATCAGCACCCTGGCCGGGCGATAGGCAATTTCTCTGTCTGCATGTGCATTCTTCAGCCACCCTGCCAGAGCCTGGATATCCTCCTCGGTAACCGAGTCGCCATCCTGCCAGCGCAAGAGGTTTTCCAGTAAGACTTTCAACGACTTGGGTAACCGCGAAATGTCCCCAAGCGTTCTGGCAGCCAGCGGTAAGCTATAGTAGCGCCAGGTTTTATTTTCCGCCTGTAATGTGTCCTTACTGGCTTCGCGTAGGGTTAACGACATAAGCTCCTCCTTAAAAACAGGGATGTCCTGACAATCATCAGGGCTGTAATTAAAGATAACACAAAGATGTCGTAACGTTTTGATAACAACCCAAATTGATAAATTTAGGAATGGTCCAACACGAGGGATAAAACAAAAAACCCCGCCGTGGCGAGGTTTTACGATTTAGTGCAAGGCCAGCCAGAGGAGCTGACACCAGAAGAGGATCGACGCTGAGAATACGCCGAGCCATGACCAGTATTTTACGGTTGTCATGTTATTCATCATAGGGACACCAGACTTTAATTATTTAAGGTTGCGAGGTCTGCCCTCGTTCTATATTGCTGATGTGTATTTATTAAGGAGTACAAAAGCGCACAGTCTTTATTCAGACTATTTGCATCATTACGCAAAATTCAAAATTATTGTTTTTTGGGTTCGTCTTCCGCGAACACATCAATAAAGGCCTGCTGCTGTGGCGTCAGTTTCCAGGAAGCTGGCACGCTGGTTGCTGGCGCCTTACGGGCTTTGTGAGCATTGTCACGAAGCTGACACATCTCTTTTCTCGCTTCTGTACGCACCGTCATGACCATAATCAACCCCAGTAATTCCAGACAAGAAGAGCAACCACCACCCAGAACAGGGCAGAGCCAAGAAAGACCGCCAGCCAGGCTTTACGCTTAAGCGCGGGATCCCTTTGCGGTTCTTCACTTCCTGACGGCATTGCTAACCTCATACAATCGACATCGCTTATCATTTAGAGACCAAACAATTGGCACAAGTAATCATCTGATGAGATAAATCCTAAAGAAACTTTAGCCGAAAAGCCAGTGAATTTACGTATCTGGGCCTGGGAAAATTCAATCTTTTGACCCGAAATAAATAATTGAAAAGAATAATTTGCACACCTGTAAATTAGTTTCTACTTTTGTCGCAAATTTGCGACAGTAAAACCATAGTCATTTAATGGGTTATGACGATATATGACAGTGGACGTAGATGATGATAATTCTAATTCAGGTTTAAAGGGGAATGACGGTATCTTTCCGTACCAGAAAGATACCGGGTGTGATTATTTGGCGGGAAGTTTAATGTCTTTAAACATCTCTTCGATGTCTTCATTGGAGCGTAACGCTACAGCTGTATCCACCACGTCGCGCGTTAAATGTGGCGCGAAGCGTTGAATAAAATCATACATATAGCTGCGCAGGAACGTGCTGCGACGAAAACCTATCTTGGTGGTGCTGTGGCTGAAAATATCATGCGCATCCAGACGCACCAGATCCGGGTCTGAGACAGGATCCACCGCCATGCTGGCAATAACCCCAACGCCCAGGCCCAGACGCACATACGTTTTTATGACGTCCGCATCCGTCGCCGTAAAGACAATCCGTGGCGTTAATCCGGCGCGGTTAAACGCGGTGTCCAGTTCAGACCGGCCCGTAAAGCCGAACGTATAGGTCACCAGCGGGTATTGCGCCAGTTCTTCGATTGTCACTTCGCCCTTCCCCGCCAGCGGGTGCTCCGGGGTCACAACAATAGAGCGGTTCCAGTGGTAGCACGGGAGCATGACCAGATCATCGTACAGATGGAGCGCTTCCGTCGCGATAGCGAAGTCTGCATTACCTTTAGACACGGCCTCTGCGATTTGCGTCGGTGAGCCCTGATGCATATGCAGGGAAACGCGGGGATAGCGTTCGATAAAACCTTTGATCACCCCGGGAAGTGCATAACGCGCCTGGGTGTGCGTGGTGGCAATATACAGAGAGCCTTTATCCGGCCAGGTATGTTCCCCGGCAACGGATTTAATGGCGTCGACTTTGGAGAGTACTTCCCGTGCGATGCGTATGATTTCCTGTCCAGCCGGCGTGACCTGAGTCAGGTGCTTACCGCTGCGGGCAAAGATCTGAATACCTAACTCATCCTCCAGCATACGCACCTGCTTGCTGATGCCGGGCTGCGAGGTATAAAGACCCTCTGCGGTGGAAGAGACATTGAGGTTATGATTGACGACCTCAACGATATAGCGAAGCTGCTGTAATTTCATGCCAGACCATCCGATTTAGCGCATGCGTCAATCGCTTAAGACGATTTGATAATAAGAAACGGGTTAACTATAACCACTATATCATTTATAGCCAGGCTGTATAGTACGGAACAAAAAATAATAATTACGTAATAAAAAAGGGCCGGAAGTCCGGCCCTTTCACAGGTAAGTTACGGTAAGGGAAGATTATTTCTTGCCTTCAACCCATTTCCCGTCGACGAAGAAGGCTGACCATCCGGTCGCTTTGCCCTCTTTCTCTGCCGCCACGTACTGCTGCTTCGTTTTACGGCTGAAGCGCACCACGGTTTTGTTGCCTTCCGGATCCTGCTGTGGCGCATCGGCCAGGTAACGCAGTTTTTCCGGCAGACGGTCACGGAAGCGGTACAACTCTTCTACCAGCGGCGCACGGGTTTCGCGCGATTTCGGGAAGGTGTTGGCCGCCAGGAATACCCCGGCAGCGCCGTCACGTAGCACGAAATACGCGTCTGACTTCTCACACGGCAGCTCAGGAAGCGGAACCGGATCTTCCTTCGGCGGCGCAACTTCACCGTTACGCAGGATCTTACGCGTGTTTTTACAGTCGTCGTTGGTGCATGCCATGTACTTACCGAAGCGTCCCATTTTCAGGTGCATTTCGGAACCACATTTCTCACACTCAACGATCGGACCGTCATAGCCCTTAATGCGGAACTCACCTTCTTCGATCTCATAACCATCGCAGGTCGGGTTATTGCCACAAACGTGCAGTTTGCGTTTTGGATCGATCAGGTAGCTGTCCATCGCCGTGCCGCATTTCTTACAGCGGCGTTTGGCGCGCAGTGCGTTAGTCTCCGCATCGTCCCCTTCCAGCACGTTGAGAACTTCGTTCTCCGGCACGAGGTTGATGGTGGTTTTGCAACGCTCTTTCGGTGACAGCGCATAACCAGAGCAACCGAGGAACACGCCCGTGGTCGCGGTACGGATCCCCATTTTACGGCCACAGGTTGGGCAGTCGATGCTCGTCAGTACCATCTGGTTCGGCAGCATGCCGCCCTCTTCAGGATCTTTCTCGGCTTTCTCAAGCTGATTGGTAAAATCGCTGAAGAAGCTGTCGAGAACTTTCTTCCACTCTGCCTTATGGCTGGCAACCTCATCAAGGCTGTCTTCCATCTGCGCGGTGAAGTCATAGTTCATCAACTCGCGGAAGTTCGCTTCCAGACGGTCGGTGACAATCTCCCCCATTTTTTCAGCATAGAAACGACGGTTCTCAACGCGAACGTATCCACGATCCTGAATGGTCGAAATGATTGACGCATAGGTGGACGGGCGACCGATGCCGCGTTTTTCCAGCTCTTTCACCAGCGATGCTTCGCTAAAGCGCGCAGGTGGCTTGGTGAAGTGCTGAGCCGGGACCAGATCAACCAGCGACAGCTCGTCACCTTTGTTGACTGAAGGCAGCGTTCTGTCTTCATCACCTTTACGCAGCGCAGGCATCACTTTTGTCCAGCCGTCGAAGCGCAGAATACGGCCGCGCGCTTTCAGGCGGAAATCACCCGCGCCGACGGTCAGCGTGGTGGAGTCGTATTTCGCTGGCGTCATCTGGCAGGCTACGAACTGGCGCCAGATCAGCTGATACAGCTTCTGGGCGTCCGCTTCCATATCTTTCAGCGATTCTGCCAGAACGGAAACGTCAGAAGGTCGAATCGCTTCGTGCGCTTCCTGAGAATTCTCTTTGCTGGCGTACTGATTAGGACTGTCCGGCAGATATTTCTTACCGAAGTTGTCCTCGATATAGCCGCGCACCATGTTGACAGCGTCCTGGCTCAGGTTGGTGGAGTCAGTACGCATGTAGGTGATGTAACCCGCTTCATACAAACGCTGGGCCATCATCATGGTTTTCTTCACGCCGTAACCCAGACGCGTACTCGCCGCCTGCTGAAGCGTTGACGTGATAAACGGTGCGCCAGGCTTGCTGCTGGTCGGTTTGTCTTCACGATCCAGAACCTGATAACGCGCTTTTTCCAGCAGCGCCACGGCGGCCATGGTCTGATCGCGATTTTCAGGTCGGAACGGTTTGTCGTTGTGGTGGCTCACCTGCAACGGCAGCGCATCGCCGCCCGGCGTGGTGACATTCGCATCCACTTCCCAGAACTCTTCCGGGACGAACGCTTTGATCTCGCGTTCACGCTCAACAACAAGACGAACAGCAACAGACTGCACACGCCCCGCAGACAGGCCGCGAGCGACCTTTTTCCACAGCAACGGCGAGACCATGTAGCCTACAACGCGGTCCATAAAGCGACGCGCCTGCTGAGCGTTAACACGGTCGATATTCAGTTCACCCGGCTTTTCAAACGCCTGACGAATCGCATTCTTTGTAATTTCGTTGAACACTACACGGCTGTAGCGTTTGTCATCACCCCCGATCACTTCCCGCAGGTGCCATGCGATGGCCTCCCCTTCGCGGTCAAGGTCGGTTGCGAGATAAATGTGGTCTGCTTTTTCAGCAAGCTGTTTCAGCTCGTTAACGACTTTTTCTTTGCCTGGCAGCACTTCGTAATGTGCATCCCAGTTGTGCCATGGGTTAACACCCATGCGGTTGACAAGCGCGCTACGTTCATCCTTTTTAGGCTTTTTAGCCCCTTTGGTGGAGGTAGAGTCTGCGCTCTTTTTGCTGGCTGAGCCACTGGTCGGCAAGTCGCGAATGTGACCAACGCTGGACTTAACCACGTAGTCATTGCCCAGATATTTATTGATCGTTTTGGCTTTTGCCGGGGACTCAACGATGACGAGAGCTTTACCCATATTCACCTTTACCTAATTTAATTCTTCCAGGAATACGCCGCACGTTGATTTCCCTTCCGCTGACGACGAGCCATTGATATTGCGACGTCGTCAGGGGATATCAACCCCTATGTGTTACCGAACGTCAGAATGGCGACATCCAGGTCATTGAGTTTTCGGGTATTTTTCTCACATCAAAGTTCATTCGTGACGAATTCCCGGTCGAATGTCAAGCAATTCTGTTGCCAGAATGACGAAAGCGCACACTGTACCTGATAAAATTCGTTACGCAACTTTATTAGCATGCAAAAGCAAATCCCGCCAGCCAGCCCCTGTTCCTTATCCCCTCGGATAACAGGGAAAATTTGCCCCCGAAGCGACCCAGGCGTAGACTATTGTCACTGTTTAAGGAGTGGAATATGCAGAATACGACCCAACCCATTGACCGAGCTTCACTGCTTATCGAAGCAAACAAACTCATTCGCGACCATGAAGACACCCTGGCGGGGATTGAAGCGACTGGCGTGGAACAACGTAATGGCGTGCTGGTGTTCAGCGGTGAATACTTCCTTGATGAACAAGGATTACCCACCCCAAAAAGCACCGCCGTATTTAACATGTTTAAATACCTGGCGCATACCCTCTCAGAGAAGTACCACCTGGTCGATTAAAACGAAAACGCGAGGCATCTGCCTCGCGTTTTTCTTTACAGCAGCGGCTTTTGTCCGCGCTGCAACCAGCGTAGCAGCAGGCGATCCGCGCTTTCTGCCGCGCTATTGGTAAAACGGTCGAGCAGGCGCTTACGTCGGGTGAAGCGCACCCCCACCAGCTCACGGCCGTCCATCAGGTTGAGCAGGAGGTCGTCGCTGGTACCCACTTCATCCACCAGCCCTTTCTCCTGCGCCTGCGTGCCGTACCAGTGTTCGCCCGTAGCCACCTGCTCAATGTCCAGCGTTGGGCGCATGCGGTGCACGAAATCTTTGAACAGATGGTGGGTTTCGTTCAGATCTTCCCGGAATTTCTGCCGTCCCTCTTCGGTATTTTCGCCGAGCAGCGTCAGCGTACGTTTGTACTGGCCCGCCGTATGCAGTTCAATGTCGATCTCTTTATTTTTCAGGAAACGATTGAAGTTAGGGATCTGCGCGACTACCCCAATCGAGCCGATAATGGAGAACGGTGCCGCGACGATTTTATCCGCCACGCACGCCATCATATAGCCGCCACTCGCCGCGACCTTATCTACCGCCACGGTGAGCGGGATCTGTTTATCCCGCAGACGTTGTAACTGCGAAGCCGCCAGTCCATACCCATGCACTACGCCACCCGGGCTTTCAAGGCGTACCACCACCTGATCCTGGACTGTCGCCACGGCCAGCACCGCCGTCACTTCTTCACGCAGTGAGGAGACTTCATGCGCATCCATGCTACCTTTAAAATCGAGCACATAGACGCGCGGTTTTGCGTCAGCCTGTGGCGTGGCGAGTTTAGCTTTCGCCTTCGCAGCTTTGGCGTCCTGCTTATGTTTTTTCTTCTGGGCTTTTAGCCACAGCTTCTGTTGATGATCGTCAAGCAGCGCCAGAGACATCTCCTCCTGCATCTCTTTATACTGTTCGCTCAGGCGGGTAATGCGTAACTCACCACGCTGACGCTTACGCTGCGTCAGGTTGACAATCAGGACGGCAATCACCGCGACAGCTATAACCACCGTCGCGATTTTGGCCAAAAACAACCCATACTGAGAAAGTAATTCCACGCGTTCCACCTTGATTTAACCACGAATCTTTCACGCCAGTGTACAACAGCCCTGCGCAGGCGTCTCGCTCTGGACATTACCTCTGCGAGGCGGCTTCAGGAATCCCCCGTTTCTGGTTTAAATCTTTGCAAATTGTTAATTTCCCAGCGATCTGTCCTGTAGACTGATTGAATTCTGACGCTGTTTCGGGCATAAAGCCGAAAAGTCATAAATAAAGGTGCAAGTTACGCCCAATGCGCCTGAGGAGCCACCGTGCATTATCAGCCACAAAAAAACCTTCTACAGAACCGCATCATTCTGGTTACCGGTGCCAGCGACGGGATTGGTCGCGAAGCGGCGCTGACCTATTCTGAATACGGTGCGAGCCTTATTCTGCTGGGACGTAATGAAGAAAAGCTCAAGGCCGTCGCCCGTGAAATCGAAAACGCCGGCGGTACCCCCACGCCCTGGTATACGCTCGATCTGCTGACCTGTACGCCAGCGTCATGTCAGGCCCTTGCCCAGCGTATCAGCACGCATTATCCGCGTCTGGATGGCGTACTGCACAACGCGGGGTTACTGGGCGAAGTGCGCCCGATGGATGAACAGGATCCAGAGATTTGGCAGCAGGTGATGCAGGTTAACGTCAACGGGACGTTTTTTCTGACCCAGGCCTTGCTTCCTTTATTACTCAACTCCGATTCCGGCTCGCTGGTCTTTACCTCCTCCAGCGTGGGGCGTCAGGGGCGTGCGAACTGGGGGGCTTACGCCGTCTCAAAATTTGCCACCGAAGGAATGATGCAGGTGCTGGCCGAAGAGTACCAAAGCCGCCACCTGCGGGTTAACTGTATTAACCCGGGCGGTACGCGCACCAAAATGCGTGCCAGCGCCTTCCCGACAGAAGATCCGCAAAAGCTTAAAACCCCGGCCGATATTATGCCTCTTTACCTGTGGCTGATGGGTGACGACAGCCGTCGTAAAACCGGAATGACATTCGATGCCCAGCCAGGCCGCAAACCGGGGATATCGCAATGAGTGAAGATCGGCATCAGCAGCGCCAGCAGCGTCTGAAAGAACAGGTTGATGCACGCGTGGCGGCCGCTCAGGACGAGCGCGGGATCCTCATCGTGTTCACCGGCAACGGTAAAGGAAAAACCACCGCCGCATTTGGTACCGCCACCCGCGCAGTCGGACATGGGCAGAAAGTGGGCGTGATCCAGTTTATCAAGGGTGAATGGCCCAACGGCGAGCGTAATCTGCTCGAGCCGCATGGCGTTGAGTTTCAGGTGATGGCGACCGGTTTTACCTGGGATACCCAGAACCGAGAAACCGATACCGCAGCCTGCCTCGCCGTCTGGGAGCATGCCAAAAGAATGCTTTCAGACCCGTCGCTGAACATGGTGTTGCTGGATGAGATCACCTATATGGTGGCTTATGACTACCTGCCTCTGGAGGCCGTGCTGGCTGCCCTGAAAAACCGCCCAGCGCATCAGACGGTTATCGTCACGGGGCGCGGGTGTCATCGGGATATTCTGGAGCTGGCCGATACCGTCAGCGAGCTGCGTCCGGTTAAGCATGCGTTCGATGCGGGTATCAAAGCGCAAATGGGGATTGATTACTGAAGAAAAAAAGCCCGGTATATTCACCGGGCTTTTCGATTAACCGTTGTTATTACGGCTGCCAGAGCGGCGATTGCTGCTAACCTGGCTGTGACGCTTCACCGCACGGCGGATCTGATTCGCCTTCATGCGACGACGATCTTTCTCTACCGCCACTTTCGACGTGGTTTCTGGCGTCAGGCCAACCAGATCGCGCAGGTAGTTGGTTTGCGTCAGATCCAGCTCGGTATAGCCGCCACGTGGCAGGCCTTTCGGCAGCAGAATGTCGCCATAGCGGACGCGAATCAAACGGCTCACCTGGACACCGACCGCTTCCCACAGACGACGCACCTCGCGGTTACGTCCCTCTGTCAGGGTAACGTTGTACCACTGGTTAATGCCTTCACCACCGGTAAACTTGATGGTTTTGAACGCCGCTGGGCCGTCCTCCAGTTGAACGCCACGCGACAGGTCGCGCAGTTTGTTCTCATCAACCTGGCCGAAAACACGAACGGCGTATTCACGTTCCACTTCACGACTCGGGTGCATCAGACGATTTGCCAGTTCACCATCGGTGGTGAACAGCAGCAGGCCGCAGGTGTTCACGTCCAGACGTCCTACGGCAATCCAGCGGGCGCCACGCAGTTTTGGCAGACGGTCAAACACCGTCGGGCGACCTTCCGGATCGTTGCGGGTACACAGTTCGCCTTCAGGCTTGTAGTAAGCCAGCACGCGGCAGATCTGTTCAGCAGACTCTTTCACGGAGATAAGATGGCCGTCAATGCGGATCTTCAGCCCCGGTACGATTTCAACGCGGTCACCGAGCGTGGCGATTTTACCGTCCACACTCACGCGGCCTGCTTCAATAATGGCTTCGATTTCACGGCGCGAACCGTGGCCGGCACGCGCCAGCACTTTCTGTAACTTCTCGCTCATTGAGCTTCCTCAGGTGTCGCCTTCACAGGCGTCGAATCAGGTCAAAAACAGGGCGGCGCCCTGCTTTGATGGCCGCGTAGTATATCTGCTTACACCCTTACAAGAAAGGCTTAACATCGCCCACGCCTTCACGAATGACTTCTGGCGCGTCTTCGGTGAGATCCACCACGGTGGTCGGCTGCTGGCCAAGATAGCCGCCATGGATAATCAGCTCCACCACCTTCTCCAGACGATCTTTGATCTCTTCCGGGTCGGACTCGGTAAACTCACTGCCCGGCAGCATCAGCGATGTGGAGAGCATCGGCTCGCCGAGGGTTTCCAGCAGCGCCTGGGCAATCGGGTTCGACGGCACGCGCATGCCGATGGTTTTACGTTTTTCCTGCAACAGACGACGCGGCACCTCTTTTGTCCCTTTCAGAATGAAGGTGTAGTTACCGGGCGTGTTGTTCTTAATCAGGCGAAAGGCCACGTTATCAACATAAGCGTAGGTCGACAGTTCAGAGAGATCGCGACACATCAGGGTAAAGTTGTGGCCGTCCGGCAGCTGGCGGATGCGACAGATGCGCTCCATCGCCCCTTTGTCCTCAATTTTACAGCCCAGCGCGTAGCCAGAATCGGTTGGGTAGACAATAACGCCGCCTTTGCGGACGATCTCCACGGCCTGATTAATCAGACGTGGCTGGGGGTTATCCGGATGGATATAGAAAAACTGACTCATACTTCCCTCTCTTCAATTTGCTGTGGCTGTTCCCAGAGCTGCCAGACAGGCTCAACGCCCGCGGGTAACCAGAGCTTGCGCCCCAGTTCAATCCACGCGCAGGGCTGATGGAAATCTGAACCCTGTGAGCCAAGCAGGCCAAACTGACGGGCGTAGGTCGCGAGCTGCGAACGCTCATTGGGTGCCTGCTGACACTGGGCAACTTCCATCGCCTCACCGCCGCATTCGGCAAAGTGTGCCAGCAGTCTTTTCAGCCATTTAGCAGAAAGATTATACCGCCCCGGATGGGCCAGCACGGCCTTACCGCCAGAATGATGAATCACATCAATAGCTTGTTTTATTGTACACCACTGTGGGGGAACGTATCCGGTTTTCCCGCGCGCCAGATACTTTTTAAAGACATTCGCCATGGTCGTCGCCTTACCGGCATCCACCAGAAAACGGGCGAAATGGCCGCGCGTCACCGCCCCACCGTTCGCCAGCTTTCGCGCGCCTTCCAGCGCACCGGGAATATGCGCTTTTTCCAGACGTTCGCCAATCATCTCCGCGCGTTGATTGCGGCGTGTTTTTTGTTCCTGCAAAAAAGCACGCATGGCCGGATGTTCTGTATCGATGTTCAGACCAACGATATGAATTTCGTGGTTTTCCCAGACCGTCGAGATCTCGACCCCGGCCACCAGATCCAGCGCCAGTCCGCTGCGGACAATCTCGGCGCGCGCGGCGGGAATGCCGTCAGTGGTATCGTGATCGGTTATTGCCAGCGTGCCGACACGCATTTCAACGGCGCGATGGACCAGGGCTTCGGGTGTCAGCAGGCCATCTGAAGCCTGCGTATGGCTGTGTAAATCATAAATTACGGCGTAGGTGGTATCGCTCAAAGCACTTCCCATAACAGGTTGGAGACATCCGAAGCCCCTATGATACCGACTAACCGTGAAATACTGAAATCAGGGGTTGACAACACGTCATCGAACTAGTTAACTAGTACGCAAGTTCACACGAGAAAGGTATCTGAAAATGACAGCACATTTCGCTCTGCACGGTTGGTGGCGTACTTCCTGATCTTCGGGCAGTGTTACGCGTCTGCGATAAGCAAACAGATACCCGGCCCGCTACCCAGCGGGCTTTTTATTGAACAGAATATGAGAACAACAACATGCAAACAGCCAAACCCCACCTCGAACTGCTGACCTGCGAGGCGGCCTATCGCCATAACCCTACCGCGCTGTTTCATCAGGTGTGCGGCGCACGTCCCGCGACGCTGCTGCTGGAATCTGCTGACATTGACAGCAAGGACGATCTTAAAAGCCTGCTGCTGGTTGACAGCGCGCTGCGCATTACCGCGTCGGGTGACACCGTCACCATTAAGGCGTTATCTGAGAATGGCGCATCGCTGCTGCCGCTGCTGGATGCGGCTCTGCCTTCAGGTATTGAAAATGAGCGTCATCCGGACCTGCGAATTCTGCATTTCCCACCGGTAAGCCAGCTGCTGGATGAGGATGCCCGCCTCTGCTCGCTCTCCGTTTTTGACGCCTTCCGTCTGCTGCAAAATCTGGTGGCCATGCCGGAAGATGAGCGCGAAGCGATGTTCTTTGGCGGGCTGTTTGCTTACGACCTGGTTGCTGGCTTTGAAGATTTACCGGAAACCGAGCAGGGTAACCGCTGCCCGGACTACTGCTTCTACCTGGCCGAAACCCTGCTGGTGATCGACCATCAGAAAAAATACACCCGCATCCAGGCCAGCCTGTTCACGCCGTCTGCGTCTGAGAAAAATCGCCTCGCGCAGCGCATCGCCCAACTGCAACAGCAGATGTCGGAAGCACCGCCCGCGCTGCCGGTGCAGCGTGTTGAAAAGATGACCTGCGAGGTGAGTCAGACCGACGATCAGTACGGCGCGGTGGTGCGTCAGATGCAAAAAGCGATTCGTGCCGGGGAGATTTTCCAGGTGGTGCCGTCCCGTCGCTTTTCACTGCCCTGCCCGTCGCCGCTGGCGGCTTACGATGTGCTGAAAAAGAGCAACCCAAGCCCGTACATGTTCTTTATGCAGGACAATGATTTCACCCTGTTTGGCGCGTCGCCGGAAAGCTCCCTCAAGTACGACGCCACCAGCCGCCAGATTGAGATCTACCCGATAGCGGGAACCCGTCCACGTGGCCGTCGTGCCGATGGCTCCCTGGACCGCGATCTCGACAGCCGCATCGAACTGGAAATGCGTACCGACCATAAAGAGCTCTCCGAACACCTGATGCTGGTTGACCTGGCGCGTAACGATCTGGCACGCATTTGCACGCCAGGCAGCCGCTACGTGGCGGACCTGACCAAAGTCGACCGCTACTCCTTCGTCATGCACCTGGTCTCCCGGGTGGTGGGTGAACTGCGCCACGACCTCGACGTTCTGCACGCCTACCGCGCCTGCATGAACATGGGCACCCTGAGCGGCGCGCCGAAAGTCCGCGCTATGCAGCTGATCGCCGAAGCGGAAGGACGCCGTCGCGGCAGCTACGGTGGTGCCGTGGGCTATTTCACCGCTCACGGTGACCTTGATACCTGCATCGTGATCCGCTCCGCCTACGTTGAGGACGGCATTGCCACCGTCCAGGCCGGGGCCGGGATTGTGCTGGATTCTGTTCCGCAGTCGGAAGCCGACGAAACCCGCAGTAAAGCGCGCGCGGTACTGCGCGCCATTGCTACCGCACACCATGCACAGGAGATTTTCTGATGGCTGACATTCTGCTGCTCGATAATATCGACTCCTTTACCTACAACCTGGCAGATCAGCTGCGTGCGAATGGTCACAACGTCGTTATCTATCGCAACCACGTTCCGGCCCAGACGCTGATTGACCGTCTGGCGACCATGCAAAACCCGGTGCTGATGCTCTCCCCGGGCCCAGGCGCACCGAGCGAAGCAGGCTGTATGCCTGAGCTGTTGACCCGTATGCGCGGCAAGCTGCCGATTATCGGCATCTGCCTTGGCCATCAGGCGATTGTCGAAGCCTACGGCGGTTACGTGGGTCAGGCGGGGGAGATCCTGCATGGCAAAGCGTCAAGCATTGAACATGACGGTCAGGCGATGTTTGCCGGGCTGCCGAACCCGCTTCCGGTAGCGCGTTACCACTCGCTGGTTGGCAGCAACATTCCGGCCGGGCTGACCATTAACGCCTCGTTTGAAGGGATGGTGATGGCGGTGCGTCATGATGCGGATCGCGTCTGCGGGATGCAGTTCCACCCGGAATCTATCCTGACGTCCAACGGCGCGCGCCTGCTGGAGCAAACGCTCGACTGGGCGCTGCAAAAGCTGGAGCAGACCAACACCCTGCAACCGATTCTGGAAAAACTGTATCAGGCTCAGACCCTGAGCCAGCAGGAGAGCCACCAGCTGTTCTCCGCCGTCGTGCGCGGCGAGCTGAAGCCTGAGCAGCTGGCCGCTGCGCTGGTGAGCATGAAAGTGCGCGGCGAAAGCCCGCAGGAGATCGCCGGCGCGGCAACCGCGCTGCTGGAAAATGCCGCCCCGTTCCCGCGCCCGGACTACCCGTTTGCCGATATTGTCGGGACCGGTGGCGACGGCAGTAACAGTATCAATATTTCCACCGCCAGCGCCTTTGTGGCCGCGGCATGCGGTCTGAAAGTGGCGAAACACGGCAACCGCAGCGTGTCCAGCCGTTCAGGATCGTCCGACCTGCTGGCAGCTTTCGGTATCAACCTGGACATGAACGCCGAGCGTTCCCGTGAAGCGCTGGATGACCTGGGCGTCTGTTTCCTGTTTGCGCCGAAGTATCACACCGGTTTCCGCCACGCGATGCCGGTTCGCCAGCAGCTTAAAACCCGCACGCTGTTTAACGTGCTCGGTCCACTCATTAACCCGGCGCACCCGCCGCTGGCGCTGATTGGCGTTTACAGCCCGGAGCTGGTCCTGCCGATTGCGGAGACGCTGCGCGTCCTCGGTTACCAACGCGCCGCCGTGGTACACAGCGGCGGGATGGATGAAGTTTCCCTGCATGCGCCCACGCTGGTGGCGGAACTGAATAACGGCGAAGTGCTGAACTATCAGCTTGAGGCCGCTGACTTCGGGTTGACCCCGTACCATCAGGACGCCCTGGCGGGCGGCACGCCGGAAGAAAACCGTGACATTCTCACGCGCTTATTACAAGGTAAAGGTGAGGCCGCCCATGAGGCCGCCGTGGCGGCCAACGTAGCCATGCTGATGCGTTTACATGGCGAGGAAGATCTAAAAGCCAACGCCCAAAAAGTTCTGGCCGTACTGCGCTCCGGTGCAGCTTACGATCGCGTTACCGCACTTGCGGCAAGAGGGTAAATAATGCAGACCGTTTTAGCGAAAATCGTCGCCGATAAGGCCATCTGGGTGGAAGCCCGCAAGCAACAGCAGCCGCTCGCCAGTTTTCAGAATGACGTCGTTCCGAGCAGCCGTCGTTTTTATGATGCGCTTCAGGGCGCGCGTACCGCGTTTATTCTGGAGTGTAAAAAAGCGTCTCCGTCCAAAGGCGTGATCCGTGACGATTTCGACCCGGCGCGTATTGCCGGTATCTACAAGCATCATGCGTCTGCCATTTCTGTGCTGACGGATGAGAAATATTTTCAGGGCAGCTTCGATTTTCTGCCCGTAGTCAGCGGCATCGCGCCGCAGCCGATTCTGTGCAAAGACTTTATTATCGACCCGTATCAGATCTGGCTGGCGCGCTTTTACCAGGCCGATGCCTGCCTGCTGATGCTCTCCGTGCTGGATGACGAGCAGTATCGCCAGCTCTCCGCCGTCGCGCACAGCCTGAATATGGGCGTACTGACCGAAGTGAGCAACGAAGAGGAGCTGGAGCGCGCCATCGCGCTGGAAGCCAAAGTGGTCGGCATTAACAACCGCGACCTGCGCGACCTGTCGATTGACCTCAACCGTACGCGCCAGCTTGCGCCGCGTCTGGGCGCGGGCGTCACGGTGATCAGCGAATCCGGGATAAACAGCTACGCTCAGGTGCGCGAACTCAGCCACTTTGCCAACGGTTTCCTGATCGGCTCCGCGATGATGGAACACGACGATCTTAATGCGGCCGTGCGCCGCGTGCTGTTGGGTGAGAACAAAGTCTGCGGCCTGACCCGTGAACAGGATGCGCAGGCCGCATATGAAGCGGGCGCAATCTATGGTGGTCTGATCTTTGTTGAGTCCTCTCCTCGCGCCGTTAATGAGGAACAGGCGCGCAAGGTGATGGCGGCTGCGCCACTGAACTACGTGGGCGTGTTCCGCGATGCGGATATTAACGACGTTGCGGCTAAAGCGGACGCGTTATCCCTGAGCGCGGTTCAGCTGCATGGCGATGAAGATCAGGCGTACATTGATGCTCTGCGACATGCTTTGGCGCCTCAGGTTCAGATCTGGAAAGCGCAAAGCGTTGGCGCCACCCTGCCCGCGCGTAACCTGAAGCATGTTGATAAATACGTGCTCGACAACGGCCAGGGCGGCACGGGGCAGCGTTTCGACTGGTCACTGCTGCGTGGCGAAGTGCTGGACAATGTCCTGCTGGCGGGGGGATTAAGCCCCGATAACTGTGTGGAAGCGGCCAAAACCGGCTGCGCCGGCCTCGATTTCAATTCAGGCGTAGAGTCCCAACCGGGCATTAAAGACGCCAGCAAGCTGGCATCGGTATTTAAAACTCTGCGTGCATATTAAGGAAAAGAAGATGACGACATTACTTAACCCGTATTTTGGTGAGTTCGGTGGGATGTATGTCCCACAAATCCTGATGCCCGCGCTGCGCCAGCTGGAAGAAGCGTTCGTGAGCGCACAGAAAGATCCGGCGTTTCAGGCGGAGTTTACTGACCTGCTGAAAAACTACGCCGGTCGTCCGACGGCGCTGACAAAGTGCCGCAACCTGACCGAAGGCACTAAAACTACGCTGTATCTTAAGCGTGAAGATTTGCTGCACGGTGGCGCGCATAAAACTAACCAGGTGCTGGGCCAGGCGCTGCTCGCGAAGCGGATGGGTAAAACCGAAATCATCGCCGAAACCGGCGCGGGGCAGCACGGTGTGGCCTCAGCGCTCGCCAGCGCCCTGCTCGGCCTGAAATGCCGCATTTACATGGGGGCGAAGGACGTTGAGCGCCAGTCGCCAAACGTGTTCCGTATGCGTCTGATGGGGGCGGAAGTGATCCCGGTGCACAGCGGTTCTGCCACGCTGAAAGATGCCTGTAATGAAGCGCTGCGCGACTGGTCTGGCAGCTACGAAACCGCCCACTACATGCTCGGTACCGCCGCGGGCCCGCACCCGTTCCCGACCATCGTGCGTGAATTCCAGCGCATGATCGGCGAAGAGACTAAAGCGCAGATCCTCGAAAAAGAGGGTCGCCTGCCGGATGCGGTGATCGCCTGCGTTGGCGGCGGATCTAACGCCATCGGCATGTTTGCCGATTTTATCGACGAAACCAGCGTTGGGCTGATTGGCGTTGAGCCTGCCGGCCACGGCATTGAAACGGGCGAGCATGGTGCGCCGCTGAAGCATGGCCGCGTGGGGATCTACTTCGGCATGAAGGCCCCGATGATGCAGACCGATGAAGGGCAGATTGAGGAGTCTTACTCGATCTCTGCCGGGCTGGATTTCCCGTCCGTAGGGCCGCAGCACGCGTTCCTGAACAGCACCGGCCGCGCGGATTATGTCTCCATCACCGATGACGAAGCGCTGGAGGCCTTCAAAACGCTGTGCCGCAATGAAGGGATCATCCCGGCGCTGGAGTCTTCCCACGCGCTGGCGCACGCGCTGAAAATGATGAAGGAAAACCCGGAAAAAGAGCAGCTGCTGGTGGTAAACCTTTCCGGTCGCGGTGACAAAGATATCTTCACCGTTCACGATATTCTGAAAGCACGAGGGGAAATCTGATGGAACGCTACGACAACGCATTTGCACAACTGAAAGCCCGCCAGGAAGGCGCGTTCGTTCCCTTCGTGACGCTGGGCGACCCCGGCCCGGAGCAGTCGCTGAAGATTATCGACACCCTGATTGATGCCGGTGCCGACGCGCTGGAGCTCGGTATTCCGTTCTCCGATCCGCTGGCGGATGGCCCGACCATTCAGAACGCAACGCTACGCGCGTTTGCCGCGGGCGTGACGCCGAGCCAGTGCTTTGAAATGCTGGCGGCGATCCGTCAGAAGCACCCGACCATTCCGATCGGCCTGCTGATGTACGCCAACCTGGTGTTCAGCCGCGGCATTGATGCGTTTTACGCAGAGTGCGCCCGCGTGGGCGTTGACTCCGTGCTGGTGGCTGACGTGCCCGTTGAAGAGTCTGCGCCATTCCGTCAGGCGGCAATGCGCCACAACGTCGCGCCGATTTTCATCTGTCCACCGAATGCCGATGACGATCTGTTGCGCCAGATTGCCTCTTACGGACGAGGTTACACCTACCTGCTCTCCCGTGCGGGCGTCACCGGTGCGGAAAACAAAGCCGCGCTGCCGCTGCATCATCTGGTGGAGAAGCTTGCAGAATACCATGCTGCACCGCCGCTTCAGGGCTTTGGCATTTCCTCACCGGATCAGGTTACTGCGGCGATTGACGCGAAAGCCGCCGGGGCCATTTCGGGTTCGGCTATCGTGAAAATTATCGAGAAGAACGTGGATAAGCCACAGCAGATGCTGGCTGAATTACACGCATTCGTCACATCCATGAAAGCGGCCACGCGCAAGGCGTAACCGTTAACACCGTCTGGCCCCGGCGTCAGGCGGTTTTCCCTCCTCTCTTCCTGAAAGAAGCAGGTCAAAATTGATCCTGTCGATATTTTCGGTGTGAATGACTTTCCAAACTTTCGCGTAAGCGTATGATCTGGGCTCTTTTTAGCGTTACCCTTCTGAGTTCAGAGGTTATTCATGTCATGGTATTCCTTCAAACAGACTTACCTGGTTAAGTTCTGGTCACCTGTTCCGGCCGTTATCGCGGCAGGCATTCTCTCTACCTATTATTTCGGTATTACCGGCACCTTCTGGGCTGTTACGGGCGAGTTTACCCGCTGGGGTGGGCAGCTATTACAGCTGGCAGGCGTCCATGCCGAAGAGTGGGGCTACTTCAAACTGATCCATCTTGAGGGCACACCGCTGACCCGCATCGACGGAATGATGATCATTGGCATGTTCGGCGGCTGTTTTGCGGCCGCGCTGTGGGCCAACAACGTTAAGTTGCGCATGCCGAAAAGCCGCATCCGCATTATGCAGGCCGTGGTCGGCGGCATCATTGCCGGGTTTGGCGCTCGTCTGGCGATGGGCTGTAATCTGGCCGCGTTCTTTACCGGCATTCCGCAGTTCTCGCTGCATGCCTGGTTCTTTGCCGTCGCCACCGCCATCGGCTCCTACTTCGGTGCTAAATTCACCCTGCTGCCGCTGTTCCGCATTCCGGTGAAAATGACGAAAGTTAGCGCTGCCTCTCCGTTAACGCAAAAACCCGATCAGGCGCGTCGTCGTTTCCGCCTCGGTATGCTGGTCTTTTTTGCTATGGTTGCCTGGGCGATTTGCACGGCAATGAATCAGCCCAAACTCGGTCTGGCCATGCTGTTCGGCGTCGGCTTTGGTCTGCTGATTGAACGCGCGCAGATCTGCTTTACCTCCGCGTTTCGCGATATGTGGATCACCGGACGCACCATGATGGCGAAGGCGATCATTGCCGGCATGGCCGTGAGCGCAATTGGCATCTTCAGCTATGTTCAGCTCGGCGTGGAGCCAAAAATTATGTGGGCGGGCCCAAATGCCGTGATTGGCGGGCTGCTGTTTGGCTTTGGCATCGTGCTGGCGGGCGGGTGTGAAACCGGCTGGATGTATCGCGCTGTGGAAGGCCAGGTGCATTACTGGTGGGTGGGTCTGGGTAACGTGATTGGCTCTACCCTTCTGGCCTGCTACTGGGATGACGTCTCTCCGGTGCTGGCAACAAACTGGGACAAGGTCAACCTGCTGAAAACCTTTGGTCCACTCGGGGGGCTCCTGGTGACCTATGCCCTGCTGCTCATCGCCTTCTTACTGGTTGTTGCACATGAGAAGCGCTTCTTCCGACGCGCCACCGCCAAAACTGAAACTCAGGAGAATGCCGCATGAAAGAGATCGTGCCTGATTATCGTCTCGATATGGTGGGTGAACCTTGCCCTTACCCGGCCGTCGCCACGCTTGAAGCGCTACCGCAGCTAAAGAAAGGTGAAATTCTGGAAGTGGTGAGCGATTGCCCCCAGTCGATCAATAACATTCCGCTTGATGCCAAAAATCACGGCTATACCGTGCTGGATATCCAGCAGGACGGACCAACCATTCGTTATTTAATTCAGAAGTGATTTCACGATCGAAAAAGGCCTCTCAGAGGCCTTTTCTAGTTTACTGGCTTTGGCCACCGTCGTCGTCTGAGCTTCGGCAGGCATGAATGAATGGTGCTATCTGTTCCGCAAACGGAACAGATAGCACCGTGAGGTAGGCTATGTGCTGGGCTGAACGTCGTGAACTGAAACTGTTTACCTGCACAAACCGGACACTCAAATTTGATGTTGGGGATATCCCCTCCAGACAGGTGTGTGGAACAACCACCATACAGCAATCACCGGCTGACAGGGGATATATCTTCTGTCAGAAACGATAGCCTGCTGAGAACATAAATACCCACGGATCCAGACGGGTATTGATACTTTGCTGCTGCCCGCCAGCTTTAAAGCGCACGTCCGTATCAATGTCCATATACCAGACAGAGGCGTTGATCAGCCAGTCACGATTAATCAGATAATCCAGACCAACCTGTCCCGCCATGCCCCACGAGTCTTTCAGGCTGAGATCGGAGAGCCCGGCCTCTTTACCAGTATCGTTAAATTTCTCATCAAAGAAGGTGGTGTAGTTAACGCCTGCACCAATATAAGGGCGCACCTTGCTGCTGGAATCGCCGAAGTACCACTGCGCCATCAGCGTTGGTGGCAAATGGTGCACCGTGGCAATGTCCCCGGTCGGTCCTAAACCGACGCGGTGACGGAATGGCGTGGCGGCTAAAAGCTCGACGCCAATGTTATCCGTTGCCATATACGTAAACGTCAGGCCTAACTGGGTGTTATTGCTAACGTTAAACCCGCCCATACCCAGCACATTGTCGGACCCTTCCGTTGGACGTACCGTTGCCGAACCGGCACGAATAAAGAATTCACCTGCTTCATGCGCGTAAGCGCCGCCAGAGAGACTGCTTAAGATGAGGGCTGCCACCGCTAATTTTTTCATATCCGCTCCATCGTTGTGGTTTTAATTGCGGAGGAGAATATACTCACAAATGAGTAATAAGTGATCTAACACAGATCACATTAAAACCAGTAAGTTAACATTCATTGATCTAGGTTAATTTTTGGTGACGCCTCATAAAGCAATAAGTTGTTACCGCGTCAATTTTTGGCATTTCATGGTTACAAAATTTTCTGTTTTCCCTCTCTTGCGCTTCCTGTAGCGGCTGGATAATTTATCGCTCTCACAATGTGATTTGATGCGTTCTACTTTTGCAGGTGTGCCATGAGTGATCATAACCCGTGCATGACGTGCGGAGCCTGTTGTGCGTATTTTCAAGTCTCTTTCTACTGGGCTGAAGCCAGCGATGGCGGCGGCACCGTTCCGGTCGATCTCACTGAACCCTTAACCCCTTTTCTGCGCTGTATGCGCGGCACCAATCAAAAACAGAGCCGCTGTGTGGCACTGGAAGGTGAACCTGGGGTATCCACCCGCTGCTCCATTTACGCGGATCGCCCCAGCCCGTGTCGCACTTTCGCGATGTCGGGAGAGGATGGGCAGGTCAATGAGGCATGCAATCGCGCCCGCGCCCGCTATGGATTACCGCCGCTTTACAAAGATATGCTTTTCCATACAAGCCTTGATGCTGCCACCAGCGTGTTATCCGGTGTACAATTGCCGGCTAATTAACACCTGCAATACTCAAGGAGAGTGCATGTCTATCACGGCGAAGTCTGTCTACCGTGACACGGGAAATTTTTTCCGCAATCAGTTCATTACCTTTTTACTGATCGCGTTGTTGTGCGCCTTTATTACGGTGGTGCTGGGTCATGCGTTCTCACCCAGTGATGAACAGATTGCCACGCTGAGCCAGGGGGATCATCTTGCAGGCAGCGCAGGGTTGTTTGACCTTGTGCAGAATATGACGCCTGAGCAACAGCAAATCTTGCTGCGCGCATCTGCGGCATCTACCTTCTCGGGTCTGATTGGCAACGCCATTCTGGCGGGTGGCGTGTTGCTGATGATCCAACTGGTATCTGCCGGCCAACGCGTCAGCGCGTTACGTGCAATCGGGGCCAGTGCTCCGGTGCTGCCAAAGCTGTTTATCCTCATCTTCCTGACCACGCTGCTGGTCCAGATGGGGATCATGTTGGTGGTCGTTCCGGGCGTGCTGCTGGCTATCGTGCTTTCATTCGCGCCAGTAATGGTTGTGCAGGACAAACTGGGCATTTTCACCGCCATGCGCAGCAGCATCAGGCTCGCATGGGCCAATATGCGACTGGTCGCCCCGGCCGTTATCAGCTGGCTGCTGGCCAAGACTCTGCTGTTGCTGTTTGCGCCGAATTTTGCGGTGTTAACGCCAAACGTCGGAGCGGTTGTCGCCAATACGCTGAGCAATCTGATTTCAGCCGTGCTGCTGGTCTATTTGTTCCGCCTGTACATGTTAATTCGTCAGTAACTGGGATCGCAGAATGAAGCAGTTTCTTGATTTTTTACCGCTGATCGTATTTTTCGCTTTTTATAAGCTGTACGACATTTATGCCGGCACGCTGGCGCTGATTGTGGCAACGGCTGTGGTGCTGATTTACAGCTGGGTTCGCTATCGCAAAGTTGAAAAGATGGCGCTCATCACCTTCCTGATGGTGGCGGTGTTTGGTGGTCTGACATTGTTCTTCCACAATGATGAATTTATCAAATGGAAGGTCACGGTGATTTACGGCCTGTTTGCGGGCGCACTCCTCATCAGCCAGTGGGTGATGAAGAAGCCACTGATCCAGCGCATGCTGGGGAAAGAACTGACCCTGCCGCAGGCTGTGTGGGGGCGTCTGAATATCGCCTGGGCGCTATTTTTTATTCTGTGTGGTCTGGCGAATATCTATATCGCATTCTGGCTCCCGCAGAATATCTGGGTCAACTTCAAGGTGTTTGGCCTGACGGCGCTGACTCTTATCTTCACCCTGCTCAGCGGCGTTTATATTTATCGCCACATGCCGCAGGATGACAATCACTGATCCTTCTGGCCAGATCGCCACGCGGTCTGGCCTCTTTTCCCGCCTTCTCTTTTCTCTACATCCTTCCTGCGAAAATGTCTGAATCATGAAGATTTTATGGAGATTGCTGTCACTTTATTATAATGAGAATGACTATCATTAATATTCGTCATCGCATTTTTAACAAATGGAAATGAGTTGATGAATAACATAATAAGATTTGCCCCGGCTACACTTACGCTCGCCATTTTTTCAACGCTATACCAGAGCGCACACGCAGCGGAAGAGACTCTCGCCGATGGTGAAACAATGGTTGTTCAGGCCACCGCTGAAGAGGCGCTGAAGCAACAGCCGGGGGTTTCCATCATCACGGCAAAGGACATAGAAAAGGATCCACCGGTTAACGATCTTTCAGAAATTATTCGCAAAATGCCCGGGGTTAACCTCACCGGAAACAGCGCGACAGGCAGCCGCGGTAACAACCGCCAGATCGACATCCGCGGTATGGGGCCGGAGAACACGCTGATTCTGATTGACGGTGTGCCGGTGACGTCACGTAACTCGGTGCGCTACAGCTGGCGCGGGGAGCGCGACACCCGCGGGGATACTAACTGGGTTCCGCCAGAGATGGTTGAGCGCATTGAAGTGCTCCGGGGACCTGCTGCCGCCCGCTATGGTTCGGGGGCGGCCGGCGGCGTCGTCAACATCATTACCAAACGCCCGACCAACGACTGGCACGGCTCACTCTCCCTGTACACTAACCAGCCTGAAAATGATAAAGAGGGGGCGACAAAACGCGCTAATTTTGATCTGAGCGGCCCTCTTGCGGGCGATGCGTTAACGATGCGCCTGTACGGGAATATCAACAAAACCGACGCAGATGCTCAGGACATCAACACCGCGCAAAACGGCTCTTACGCCGCCGGACGTGAAGGCGTGCGCAACAAGGACATCAATGCCCTGCTCTCCTGGAAACTCACGCCACAGCAGATTATCGATTTCGACTACAGCTACAGCCGCCAGGGCAATATCTACGCGGGTGATACTCAATACAGCAACAGCAACGTCAGCCCTGACGGTCTGGTGTCGTCCCTGTATGGACACGAAACCAACCGAATGTACCGCCAGTCTTATGGCATTACGCACAACGGCATCTGGGACTGGGGTCAGTCAAAGTTCGGTGTCTATTATGAAAAGACCAACAACACCCGCCTGGAAGAAGGCTCTACGGGCAAAGTTGAGGGGATGATCAATAGCGATAAATACGATACCAGCCGGCTGGAGTCATACCGTTCAACGGGTGAGCTGAACATTCCTTTCTTCTGGCTGGTCGAACAGACGCTAACCGTGGGTGCAGAATGGAACCGTGATGAACTGAACGATCCGGCCTCAATGCAGGCGACAAATGTGTCGGGAGAAGTGATTAACGGCGTTCCCGGCACGGCTTCTGAGCGCAACAGCAAAAACAGCGCTGACCTCACCGGCATCTATCTTGAGGACAATATTGAAGCGCGTCAGGGCACCAACCTGATCCCAGGGATCCGCTTTGATTATCACAATCAGTTCGGCAGCAACTGGAGCCCTAGCCTGAACGTCTCTCAGGATTTGGGTGACATGTTCAAGGTTAAAGCGGGTATCGCTCGGGTATTTAAAGCGCCAAACCTGTATCAATCCAGCGAAGGCTATCTGCTTTCCACCCGCGGTAATGGCTGCCCGAACAACGTTTCCGAAGGAAGCTGTTATTTGTTAGGCAACCCGGATCTGGATCCTGAAATCAGCGTGAACAAAGAGATTGGCCTGGCCTTTGCGCTGGAAGGCTACGAGGCTGGCATAACCTGGTTCCGCAACGATTACAAAAACAAGATCGTTTCAGGAACGGATGTGCTGGGCCAGACAAGCAGCGGCGCAAATATCCTTCAGTGGCAGAACGGAGGAAAGGCCGTTGTTGAAGGGCTGGAAGGCAACCTCACCGTCCCTGTTATTCGCGACACGCTAACCTGGCGTACTAATGCGACGTATATGATTCAGTCTAAAAGTAAAGACACCGGTAATCCGTTGTCGATTATCCCCAAATATACCGTCAACACCATGCTGGACTGGGAGGTTAACAGCAAGCTTTCAGCCAACGTAAGCTGGACGATGTACGGCCGCCAGAAGCCCAGAGAAAACGCTGAAATCCGCAAAGAGGAAAATGCGATGTCCAACAGAGAGATCGGCGCGTATTCCATCGTGGGTATCGGCAGTAACTATCAGCTGACCAAAAACCTGCGCCTGAATGCCGGCATCAGCAACCTCTTTGACAAGCAGATTTATCGTGAAAATGACGGTGCATCGACCTATAACGAACCAGGCCGTGCGTATTACGCAGGCGTGACCCTGTCCTTCTGACCCTAAGGCGCCTGCTCAGCGGGCGCTAACCCTATTCTCTCCAGCCAGAAATCATAGTAGCATCCCGCCTGAAGTCTTCAGTTACGAGTTTAAAAACAATGACAACAAATGACGCCCCACAGGGCGAACTGGTTTTACGCACACTGGCAATGCCTGCGGATACGAATGCCAATGGCGATATTTTTGGCGGCTGGTTGATGTCTCAGATGGATATGGGCGGTGCAATCCTGGCAAAAGAGATTGCACACGGGCGCGTGGTAACCGTCCGGGTCGATGGCATGACCTTCCTGCGTCCTGTAGCGGTGGGGGACGTGGTGTGCTGTTATGCACGCTGCGTAAAACGCGGCAATACGTCTGTCTCCATCAACATTGAAGTCTGGGTGAAAAAAGTCTCTTCTGAACCGATTGGTCAGCGCTATAAGGCGACGGAGGCATTGTTCATCTATGTGGCGGTGGATAGCGACGGTAAGCCCCGCCAGCTTCCACGGAGCTGATCCTCAGGTAAAAAAAAGCCTCCTTGCGGAGGCTTCTTTTATTCCATCTGTGCCCCGCCGTTCAGGCGGAAGACAATGTTCACAATCAACCCATTGCCGGGTTTACCGGCTTCATAGCGCCACCTGCGCATGGCCGATTTAACTTCACGTTCAAACATATTCGCCGGCTGTGCGGACAGGATTTCCACGTTATCGACACGTCCATCGGCCGTAACGTCGAATTTCACCCGTACACGCCCTTCAATACGTAACGCCTGAGCACGTGCCGGGTACTGCGGCTGGTTACGGCTCAGCGCGCGCGGGCCTGCTGGCACCGTTACCGTCGGTTTTGTCGCGGTCGTGGTGTTATTCATCAGCGGACGTGACGGGGCGGCATTTTCAACCGGCTGCGTGGCGCGTGGCTCAACCGGACGCACTTCGCGTTTCGGCCGCTCTTCCACCTTTTTGACCGGCTTGGGTTTTGGCTTCGGCTTAGGTTTCGGCTCCGGCTTATGGATCACCACCGGCGCTTCTTTCGGCGGTTCAGGAACCGGCTCTGGCTCTGGCTCCGGCTCGGGTTCAACAACGGGCTGTGGTGGCGGCGGCGCAACCTGCGGCGGCTCAAGATCCGCAGGCGATACCATGGTCACAGAAATTGGCTGCGCTGGCGCCGGCATTTCAATAACCTGATGAACCGAGGTATAGAGCAGACCCGCCACGACAGCACCGTGAATAACGACGGAAAGCAGCGTCGGCCATGGAAAGCGGCGAGGTAAATCAAGGGTCATCGAAGTCATAATCATCAACGTTAAAAAACCGAACCTTGATTTTAAATGCAAATAGCAATCATATTCAATAAGACACTTTGTCCTGGCGCAATTTAAGCGTACATGAGGGCAAAAAAGGGGCATCCAGATCAGGGTTTTAACATTGTTATTATCTTTACATTGCAGTCATTTGTGCTTTCACATAACGTAATTGTCACTTTTACCGGTTAAGGAGCTTTGCCGTGCTTTACGTGATTTACGCTGAAGATGTACCTGATTCTCTGGAAAAACGTCTTTCCGTTCGCCCTGCCCATCTGGCGCGTTTACAGTTGCTACAGGATGAAGGTCGGTTGCTGACCGCAGGCCCGATGCCTGCCGTTGACAGCAACGATCCAGGCGCGGCGGGTTTTACCGGCTCCACGGTGATTGCCGAGTTTGAATCTCTTGAAGCCGCGCAGGCCTGGGCAGAAGCAGACCCGTACGTCGCAGCCGGCGTGTACGAGAAAGTCACGGTTCGTCCGTATAAAAAAGTATTCTGAAACGAAAGGCTCCCTCAGGAGCCTTTTCTTCATTCAGTGCAGCGACGCCAGCCTCGCCGCAAATCCGACAAACAGCAGACCTATCAGCCCGTTCCCCAGCTTCGCCAGTTTCTTTTTGGTTTTGAGGTAACGCGTGACAAACGCGCCTGAGAAAATCAGGAAGCTCATGTACATGAAGCTGATCAGCTCAAGCGTTGTGGCGAGGATCAGGAACGACGTGCCGGTATTCTTCGCATTGACATCAATGAACTGTACGAAGAACGACACGTAAAAGAGAATCGCTTTCGGGTTCGTCAGGCTCAGCACCAGCGAACGCTTAAGGATTGCGCTTGCCGGTTCGGCGCTACTTTCGTGCGCATTTTTTTGACGCGTCATAACGGACCAGAGCATTTTTCCGCCCAGCCACAGCAGATAAAACGCGCCCAGATAGCGGACAATATTAAATAATACCGGAGTGGTCTGGATCAACGCGGCGACGCCTGCCCAGGCCAGAAACATCAGCACGGCATCACCAATAAACACACCGGTGGCTGCCAGATAGCCTTTCTTAACGCCGTGGCCAATCCCTGTTTTCAGCACAAACAAGGTGTTCGGTCCTGGAACCAGCACGATAAAAAATGCGCCGACAACATAGGTCCAGAAATTCAGTACACCAAACTCCGCAAACACGTCTTACTCCTTTCGCTCAAAAACAGCGGGGATACCGGTAATTACGGTATCCCCTGAATCAGTTGCGCTATTGTACGCCGTTATAGCCATCAAGATAAGTCGCGGCCAGTTCGTTACCAAATAACAGGGCGTCTTTACTGTCCATGTCCGAAGACCATTTATCCTTCGCGTTGCCTGCGAACAATTCCTGCGACTTCGCATTTTCTTTCAGCTGATCGCGAATGCTTTGCGCGTATTCACTGGCTTCAGCCTGAGTCCGCCCTTCCGCGCGGTCAGCTTTGCCCCGGGCATAAAGCTCGCGGAACTGCGCCACGTTCAGCTGATAATTTTTCTGCACGCTGGAGGTGTAATTGCCGCCAGTAAAGCTGGACTGATGCGACACGAAATAAAACGCGTGCCGTTCGGGTGAGGTTTTGCTGCTGGCACAACCGCTTAATATCGCAATCCCAAAGAGTGCTGCCATTACTTTTCCGTTCATCCTTTTTTCCTTTAATAAAGCCAATGTATTCCCCATGCGAAAACATAATCTGCCAATGAGGAAAATGACGAAAGTCCTAAATCTTCTCTGAGCGCATCCAGCGCCAAAAGTACAATAAAAATCCAGAGATAAGGATTCATCTTTTAATATCATGACGTTATGGGGACTTAGTATATCGTGGAAAGCAAACGGAAGGAGACTGCAAAAATTGATAGCCTGGATGTTTAATGGGCACCTTTACGGTGCCCTTCATGCTTTTCAGATGTCCTGGACTGCGAACAACAGCGCGTTACGGTGTCTGTTCAGGCCACATTTTCTGATGGCGTGGATACGCATATTGCGGCGGGATTGTGCTTCCAGCCAACGAGCCTTACGACGACTCACCTGTCGCAACATGCGCCAGCGCCCAACTTCAGTTCTACTGCGCTTCATGTCTACAACTCTTTCTCTAACAGAGATGCCATTATATGCCTAAGCAGGCGGCAAACCAGCGCTTTTATCTGCCGTTTTTATTTGCCAGATGAATCCTGATGCGTAAACTCATAACAATACGCTTTCAAAAGGATTTTTTATTTATGACAACCTTCTACACCGTGGTGAGTTGGCTGGTCATTTTAGGATACTGGCTGTTAATTGCCGGGGTGACGTTGCGCATTCTGATGAAACGCAGAGCGGTACCTTCCGCCATGGCCTGGCTTCTGATTATCTACATCCTGCCGCTGGTGGGCATCATCGCCTATCTCTCTTTCGGTGAACTTCATCTGGGTAAACGCCGCGCCGAACGCGCCCGCGCCATGTGGCCCTCCACGGCGAAATGGCTTGCCGACCTTAAAGCCTGCAAGCATATCTTCGCTGAAGAGAACAGCAGCGTGGCCGCATCTCTGTTCAAGCTGTGCGAACGCCGCCAGGGGATTGCTGGGGTAAAAGGCAATCAGCTGCAACTGATGACCTCTTCTGATGACGTGATGCAGGCGCTGATCCGTGATATCCAGCTCGCCCGACACAATATCGAGATGGTGTTTTATATCTGGCAGCCGGGCGGCATGGCGGACCAGGTCGCCGAATCACTGATGGCCGCTGCACGTCGCGGTATCCACTGCCGCCTGATGCTGGACTCCGCCGGCAGCGTGGCCTTTTTCCGTAGCCCGTGGGCAGGCATGATGCGTAACGCCGGTATCGAGGTGGTCGAGGCGCTGAAAGTGAATCTTTTCCGCGTCTTTCTGCGCCGCATGGATCTCCGCCAGCACCGGAAAATGGTTCTGATCGATAACTATATCGCCTACACCGGCAGCATGAACATGGTTGACCCCCGCTTCTTCAAGCAGGATTCCGGCGTGGGGCAATGGATCGATTTGATGGCGCGGATGGAAGGACCGATCGCGACCTCGATGGGCATCGTCTACTCCTGCGACTGGGAAATTGAAACCGGGAAACGCATTCTTCCCCCGCCGCCGGATGGCAATATCATGCCGTTTGAGGAAGCCAGCGGGCACACTATCCACACTATCGCCTCCGGTCCTGGCTTCCCGGAAGATCTGATCCATCAGGCACTGCTGACCGCCGCGTACTCCGCGCGGGAATATCTGATCATGACCACGCCCTATTTCGTTCCCAGCGACGACCTTCTGCATGCCATCTGTACAGCGGCACAGCGCGGAGTGGATGTGAGCATTATTATGCCGCGCAAGAACGATTCCCTGCTGGTGGGATGGGCAAGCCGCGCGTTCTTTAGTGAGCTGCTGGCCGCAGGCGTTAAAATTTATCAGTTCGAAGGCGGGCTGTTACACACCAAGAGCGTGCTGGTGGACGGAGAGCTGAGCCTGGTGGGTACCGTCAACCTCGATATGCGCAGTCTGTGGCTGAATTTTGAAATTACGCTGGTCATTGATGACGCCGGATTCGGTGGCGATCTGGCGGCGGTTCAGGACGATTATATCTCCCGCTCACGCCTGCTGGACGCCAGACTGTGGGCGAAACGTCCGCTGTGGCAGCGAATTGCCGAACGACTGTTTTACTTCTTTAGCCCGTTGCTGTAAAACGTGCCCAACGATGTTTAACAGGTAGTCATCATGGAAATGGATCTGAACAATCGCCTGACCGAAGACGAAACGCTCGAACAGGCCTACGATATTTTTCTCGAGCTGGCGGTCGATAATCTCGACCCTGCTGACGTCATTCTTTTCAACCTGCAATTTGAAGAGCGTGGCGGTGCTGAGCTGTTCGATCCGTCTGAAGACTGGGCCGAACACGTCGATTTTGACCTCAACCCGGACTTCTTCGCAGAGGTGGTGATTGGCCTGGCAGATGAAGACGGCGGAGAAATTAACGACATCTTTGCCCGCGTCCTGCTGTGCCGCGAGAAAGATCACAAACTGTGCCATATTCTCTGGCGCGAATAATAAAAAAGGCTGCCCGCGCAGCCTTTTTTATTTAATCCGGTAAGGCATTTCCACAGCGGTGACAAAACCGCGCGCCGGGTTCATGATTCCCCTGCTGACAATTCGGACATTTGCGTTGCTGCTTGCTGTTCTGGAAGGCGCTGCTCATATGGGTGGTAATTAGCCCCGTTGGTATCGCTATTACTGAATAGCCGATCAGGATAAGAACCGATGCCACAATACGTCCGAGCGGCGTATGCGGGGTAATATCGCCATAGCCCACGGTGGTCACCGTGACGATAGCCCAGTAAACAGACGCATTAAGCGTGGTAAACCCGTATTTTGGCCCTTCGATTAAATACATCAGGGAGCCAAAAACGATCATCACGATAGCAATAAACGAATAGAAGAGAATCAGCTGGTGGCGGGCGCTAACAATGGCGACCCAAAAAACCCGCAGCGACGGCATAAAGCGCAGCAGTTTGAGAATTCGTAACACGCGAATCGCCCGCATTGCACGCCAGGCAAACACATAATTCAGGCTGATCTCAGGCCACAGCCACATGACATACAGCGGCAGGATGGTGGCTAAATCAATAAATCCCCAGAAGCTGAAAACGTATTTCGCCGGATTTGGCCAGCTAATGACCCTCAGCACATATTCCGCAGTAAACACCAGCGTGACAATCAATTCCAGCCAGACGAAAACGTGCCACTCCTCATACGTCATGTGGTACTGCGTTCCGGCGCCGGATTCGATAAAGATAATAATGACGCTAATCAGCGCAAATAAACCACACAGACCTTCGAAGCGGCGACCGGAAACCGTTTCAGGATCAAATAAAAGGTGATACAGCCGCTGACGGGCCGACGTGAATAATCGCGACACATTAACCTCGAAAAATAAGGGCTGACATCATGTCAGCCCTTGCGATTATAACGGGTCTACTTTCAGGCAGGAAACCGCATGTCGGAAACTGCCCTCCAGAACCGGCCGTGTTTTTGCACATTCCGGCCCGGCTATTGGGCATCGAGTACGGAATACGCAGCCTGAAGGCGGGTTGATTGGCGAAGGCAGTTCACCTTCCAGAAGCTGAATGGTTTTATTTTTTTCCAGATCGGGGTCCGGAACGGGAACCGCAGACATCAGCGCTTTGGTATAAGGGTGCAGAGGATTATGGTACACCTCATCATACGTGCCCAGCTCCACGGCGTGGCCCAGATACATGACCAGCACACGGTCCGAAATGTGTTTTACCACCGCCAGATCGTGGGCGATGAAGATCAGCGACAGCCCCATTTCCCGTTGCAGTTTCTGTAGCAGGTTAACCACCTGGGCCTGGATGGAGACGTCCAGCGCCGAAACCGGCTCGTCACAGATAATCAGTTTTGGTTCAAGGATCAACGCGCGTGCGATACCGATACGCTGGCACTGACCGCCGGAAAACTCATGTGGGTAGCGGTTGATGAGGTTAGGCAACAGACCCACCTTGAGCATCATCGCTTTCACCCGATCGCGAACTTCCTGGCGCGGCATCTTCGGATGATAGGTGCGCAGCGGCTCGGCAATGATTTCGCCAATGGTCATACGCGGGTTCAGGGATGCCAGCGGATCCTGGAAAATCATCTGGATGTCGCTGCGCACGTCGCGCCATTCATCCGGCTTCATCCCCAGCAGATCTTTGCCAAGCCAGGCCACTTTCCCGTCGGTGGCTTTCACCAGGCCGATGATCGCACGCGCAAATGTCGATTTGCCGCAGCCAGATTCACCCACCACGCCCAGGGTCTCCCCTTCGTACAGGCGTAGCGTGACGCCATCCACCGCTTTCAGGGTTTTGGCAGGCTGCCAGAACCACTGTTTACCGTCTTTGATATCGAAATGGACCTTCAGGTCAGCGATTTCGAGCAGCACATTTCTTTTTTCGTCGATTGCGTTCATACCAGCTCCTCCAGCGGCTTAAAGCAGGCGCGCAGACGGCCTGGGACAAACGCTTCCAGCGGCGGTGCGCTGTTACAGATTTCCATCGCATGCGGACAACGCGGCTGGAACGGGCAGCCTTTTGGCAGGCGCAGCAGGTTTGGCGGGTTACCCGGGATAGTCAGCAGCGACTCCCCTTCCGCATCAAGACGCGGAACGGCATTCAGCAGCCCGATAGAGTACGGATGGGCTGGCTGGTAGAACACATCGCGGGCATTACCGTATTCCATCGTGCGGCCTGCATACATGACTAACACTTTGTCGCAGATCCCGGCAACGACGCCTAAATCGTGGGTGATCATGATGATGGCGGTGTTGAACTCGCGCTTCAGCTCGTTCAGCAACGTCATGATCTGCGCCTGAACGGTCACGTCCAGGGCGGTGGTCGGTTCATCAGCGATCAGCAGTTTTGGCCGGCAAAGCAATGCCATCGCGATCATGACGCGCTGGCGCATACCGCCGGAAAACTCGTGCGGATACATGCGCATGCGCTTACGTGCCTCAGGCATTTTCACCGCATCCAGCATTTTGACGGACTCTTCAAACGCTTCGGCTTTACCCAGCCCCTTGTGGAGCATCAGCACTTCCATCAGCTGTTCGCCCACACGCATATAGGGGTTCAGGGACGTCATCGGGTCCTGGAAAATCATTGAAATCTGCTCCGCGCGCAGCTTATTCAGCTCATGTTCCGGCAAATTCAGGATCTCTTTTCCGTTAAACGTCGCCGAACCACCGATCACGCCGTTTGACGCCAGCAGGCCCATCAGCGCGAATGCGGTCTGGGATTTACCGGAACCGGATTCGCCCACAATGCCCAGCGTTTCACCGGCACGCAGGTCGAAGTTGAGATCGTTAACGGCAGTAACATCACCGTCGGGGGTTTTAAACGTCACGCGGAGGTCTTTAACGTCCAGCAGTGCGCTGGTCCGCTGTTGCGCCTGTGGCGCGGTTGCCGTTTCAATAATAGTCATGACGGCGCTCCTTAACGGTCTTTCGGGTCGAGGGCATCACGCAGGCCATCGCCGATAAAGTTGAAACAGAACAGGGTGACGACCAGGAAGCCCGCCGGATACAGCAGTAACCACGGTGACACTTCCATGGAGTTTGCGCCATCACTTAACAGAGCGCCCCAGCTACTCAGCGGCTCTTGCGTACCTAATCCCAGGAAGCTCAGGAAAGATTCAAACAGGATCATACTTGGCACCAACAGGGAGGCGTATACCACCACCACGCCCAGCACGTTAGGAACGATATGACGCACCACAATATTGGCGGTAGAAACGCCACCAACCTGTGCGGCTTCGATAAACTCCTTACGTTTGAGGCTCAGCGTCTGGCCGCGCACAATACGCGCCATATCCAGCCAGGACACCATCCCGATCGCCACGAAGATCAGCAAGATATTTTGACCAAAGAAGGTCACCAGCAGAATGACGAAGAACATGAACGGGAAGGAGTTCAGGATTTCTAGCAGACGCATCATCACGGAGTCTACTTTCCCGCCGAGGTATCCGGAAAGCGAACCGTAAAGCGTGCCGACGATCACCGCCACCAGCGCCGCCGCGATGCCAACCATCAGGGAGATACGGCCGCCAATCGCCACTCGCACCAGCAAATCACGCCCGGAAGAGTCGGTACCGAAATAGTGCCCGGATTCCATATCCGGCGCGCTGGACATCATGCCCCAGTCCGTATCGAAATAGGTGAACTGAGAGAGCATTGGCGCCAGGGTGACAAACAGCGCAATAAGCACCAGCACGACCAGGCTGGCAACGGCGGCGCGGTTATGCATAAAACGACGGCGGGCGTCCTGCCAAAGGCTACGACCTTCAACCTCCAGCTTTTCACTGAAGTTTTCCAGCGCCTCGCTGTTTTTCTTACTCAACATCATGGCGTGCTCCAGTTAGTAACGGATTTTAGGGTCGATAACGGCATACAGCACATCGACAACGGCATTAAACAGAATGGTCAGCGCGCCCACGAGGATCGTCAGGCTCAGCACCAGCGAATAGTCACGGTTAAGCGCCCCGTTAACAAACAGCTGCCCGATGCCCGGCAGGCCATAAATGGTTTCAATCACCATTGAACCGGTGATAATGCCGACGAAAGCAGGCCCCATATAGGAGAGTACCGGTAACAGTGAAGGCTTGAGGGCATGACGGAAAATAATCCGGCGCATCGGCAGCCCTTTCGCACGGGCGGTACGGATGAAGTTCGAATGCAGGACTTCAATCATTGAACCGCGGGTAATACGGGCGATACTGGCGATGTAGGCCAGAGATAATGCCACCATCGGCAATATCATGAACTTCAGCGCCCCGCCGTTCCAGCCGCCTCCGGGAAGCCATTTCAGGGTTATGGCGAATATCATGACCAGCAACGGCGCAACAACGAAGCTGGGGATAACCACCCCGGTCATTGCGACCCCCATTACGGCGTAATCCCATCGGGTATTTTGTTTAAGCGCGGCGATAACGCCCGCAGTGACACCGAGAACAACGGCCAGGATAAATGCAGCAGCTCCTAATTTAGCCGATACCGGGAAGCTGGACGCCACCAGGTCGTTAACGGAATAGTCTTTATATTTAAATGACGGACCAAAATCACCGTGTGCAAGCTGCTTCAGATAGTTGAAGTACTGCGTGGTGATAGGATCGTTTAAATGGTATTTCGCTTCGATGTTGGCCATAACTTCTGGCGGAAGCGTGCGTTCACCGGTAAAAGGACTGCCCGGTGCAAGACGCATCATGAAGAAGGAAATTGTAATTAGAATAAATAACGTTGGAATCGCTTCAAGACAGCGACGCAGGATAAATTTCAACATTGCCCGTACCTTCTGGCGTGTGCCTGATGAATGTTACAAAATAGACACAGTGGGGCAAGCTCGCTCGCCCCACGTATTGCCATTAATGCTTGATAATATAAAGATTCTTAACGGAAATATTATCCAACGGGTCTTTACCGGTATAACCCCCTACCCATGGTTTCACCAGGCGGGCGTTAACGTAGTAGTAAACCGGAACGATCGCAGAGTCTTTATCGAGCTGTTGTTCTGATTTCGCGTACAGATCGGCGCGCTGGGCGTCATCTGCCACCTTCAGGGTTTCGCCAATCAGCTTATCAAACGCCGGGCTCTTATAGTGTGCGGTGTTGTTCGAACTGTCGCTCAGCATGGTGTTCAGGAATGAGGTCGGTTCGTTATAGTCCGCACACCATCCTGCACGTGCCACGTCAAAGGTTCCCTGGTGGCGCGTATCGAGGAAGGTCTTCCATTCCTGGTTTTCCAGCTTCACGTTCACGCCGAGGTTTTTCTTCCAGATAGACGCGACGGCAATAGCCAGTTTTTTATGCAGATCAGAGGTGTTGTACAGCAGGCTAAAGGTCAGCGGCTTGTCGGCGGTATAGCCAGCTTCAGCCAGCAGTTTTTTCGCTTCTTCGTTACGTTTTTCCTGGGACCATTTGAACCATTCAGGTTCAACCAGCTTCATACCGTCGGTGTAAGGCGGGGTGTAGCTGTAAGCTGGCAGGTCGCCCTGATTCTTCACTTTATTCACGATAATGTCGCGATCCAGAGCCAGCTTCAGTGCGGTACGAACACGTACGTCGGTGAACGGTGCTTTCTGGTTGTTAATTTCGTAATAGTAGGTGCACAGATACGGATCGACGTGAACTTCTTTCGGGATCTCTTTTTTCAGCTTCTGGAACAGTTCAATCGGCATGTTGTTATAGGTCATGTCGATTTCACCACTGCGGTAGCGGTTTACGTCCGTCACTTCAGAAGAGATTGGCAGGTAGGTGACCTGATTGATAACGGTCTTCGCATTATCCCAATACTGCGGGTTGCGCTCCAGCACCATACGTTCGTTAACGACCCAGTCCTTCAGCTTATATGCACCGTTGGTCACGATATTCGCAGGCTGCGTCCATTTTTCACCAAATTTTTCCACCGCGGATTTTGGTACCGGGGAGACGGACGGGTGAACCAGCAGCTTATAGAAGTACGGAACAGGTTCGCTCAACGTCACTTCAAAGGTATTGGCATCGATGGCTTTTACGCCCAGGTCGGTTACTGGCTTTTTACCCGTGATGATGTCATCGATATTGGCAATATGGCCATACTGGAGGTAACTCGCATACGGGGAGGCGGTATTTGGATCCGCCAGACGCTGCCAGCTATAGACGAAATCTTCGGCGGTAACCGGCGTACCGTCGGACCATTTGGCATCTTTACGCAGATGGAAGGTCCAGACTTTAAAATCTTTGTTGTCCCATTTTTCCGCCACGCCCGGAGCCGGGTGGCCGTCTACGTCAGTCACCAGCAGACCTTCAAACAGATCGCGGTTAACGTTAGACTCTGGAACACCTTCAATTTTGTGCGGATCAAGAGACTGCACTTCCGCACCGTTATTACGTACCAGCGTTTGCTTCTCAGCCAGCTGAACACCAGCAGGAACGTCCGCAGCCATTGCAGCGTTGCCCGCGATTAGCGCAGTTAAAATCCCCGCCGCTACCAGACTTTTTTTTGTGATGATGGACATTGTGTTGATACTCCACTCATTATAATGACTGGCCTTCGCCAGTTGTGTAATCCCCTGTTGGGGCCTGTACAGCGCAGGAGTTTTTTTTGCTACTGTCAGGTTCTTTTTTACTTCTTGCTATCACCGACTTCATTATTACTGACCGCTCGTACGGCGGTCTTGCGTCGATTCTTTACACCTTTCCCCTGTCAGAGAGATGCATTGGATATCTTACGTGAGGGCTATATGAAAATAGTTCTCATCAACTTGTTTAATGCTGCAAAATATAAGGCCGGAAAGTACCAAATGGTGCCAACTCTCGCCAATACATTTTGCAAATTTGTTAAGCATTTCTCTTTTACGATGGCTGGCATAACTAAGGCGCTAACCCTGGCTTACGCCGAAATCAACAAAAAGAGATATAATTCATACAGATAAGAAATTTTGTTGCTCCAAACGCGACGACATGGCTTAGTTGAACGAATTTTCACGATAATTTAACAATTGATTATTATTTAGCACATTCGTCTGAGTCAGCATCGAAATTACTAATATCATTTCGGTTATCTGTCAGCAAGCCCCAGAGTATCATGTGAGTAAAATAACAGATGGTTTGAGGGATTTATGCGCGGCAAGGGGAAATGAAAATAAACAACCTCTTGAAAAACAACAAAAGAGGGTTATTAGTAGAACTTATTATGACTGGCGCCTATTTCAACTTTATTTATATGATTTGCAGATAATCACGTAAAAAAAACGGAGCCGCTGGCTCCGCTCTTTCAAATGAAATTCAGTGTACTAACCCGGGGAAAATACTTTTTATACCGGTAACGATAAATTCGATGCCCAACGCCATTAACAACAGACCCATGATACGGGTAATCACGTTGATGCCCGTTTGTCCCAGCAAGCGAACCAGCCATGGCGCCATACGAAATACGCCCCAGCAGCACAGCGCGAACAGCGCAATGGCGACGGAAAAGCCAATCAGGTGCATCAGGCTGTGGTAGCGCGTTCCCCAGACAATGGTGGAACTGATCGCCCCCGGGCCCGCCATCAGCGGCAGTGCCAGTGGCACAACCCCAATGCTCTCGCGGATAGCTGTCTCTGATTTTTCCTGTTTGTTCTGTTTATCCTCCCCCAGCTTGCCGCTGATCATCGACATGGCAATCGTCACCACCAGGATCCCGCCTGCTATACGGAACGAATCAATCGAGATGCCGAAGACCTGAAGAATGGCGTCCCCGAGATAAAGAGACGTAAGTAGGATGATCGCCACCGACAGGTTTGCCGTCAGGTTGGTTTTATTTCGTGCCGCAGCCGTCTGATAGCTGGTCATACTGATGAAGACAGGGATGATCCCTACCGGGTTAACCAGAGCAAACAAGCCGATAAAAAACTTGAAATATGTAGGGAAATCAAAGAGCGTTTGAATCACATTAAGCTCCGCAATTGAGCATGTCCAGGGAGAAACTGCATGTCATGATAAATCCGCGCTGAAGATACGCTTTTTAGCCGCACACTTCACCAGAAATCTGTTCTTAAACGTTATCAATTCATGATGTTAAACATTTGTGTAATCAATGATATCGCCGCTTCCAATAGTTACTTAATTATTTAACAGTAGAATAATTAGCACAAAATAACCCTGCTGAAAGGTATCAGCTTAGGACAAAATTGATCTCGATCATAATTTTCGTACTCAGAAGTGAGTAATCTTGGTTACGCCGCCAGGGAGATCACCTATCAAAAAGGTATGATGCTAAGGTAAGGCTCTTTTAGTAAATTAGTGAGCTGGAGCAGTGAGTAATCCTTTGTTTTACTGTGTGTTACGCAAGTGGGATCGGCTCTGACTATACTGTCAGACGTATCGAGCGCTGGTTTACTAAAAGAGTTTAAACATTATCAGGAGAGCATTATGGCTGTTACCAATATCGCTGAACTGAACGCCCTCGTCGAGCGCGTAAAAAAAGCCCAGCGTGAATATGCCAATTTCACCCAAGAACAGGTTGATAAAATCTTCCGCGCGGCCGCTCTGGCTGCTGCTGATGCTCGAATCCCTCTCGCTAAAATGGCCGTTGCCGAATCCGGCATGGGTATCGTTGAAGATAAGGTGATCAAAAACCACTTTGCTTCAGAGTATATCTACAACGCCTATAAAGATGAGAAAACCTGCGGTGTGCTGTCAGAAGACGATACTTTCGGCACCATCACCATCGCAGAACCGATCGGCATCATTTGCGGTATCGTTCCAACCACTAACCCAACCTCTACCGCCATCTTCAAATCTCTCATCAGTCTGAAGACACGTAACGCAATCATTTTCTCTCCGCATCCACGTGCGAAGGACGCCACCAACAAAGCAGCAGATATCGTGCTTCAGGCAGCCATTGCTGCGGGTGCGCCAAAAGATCTCATCGGCTGGATCGACCAACCTTCTGTTGAACTGTCCAACGCTCTGATGCATCACCCGGACATTAACCTGATTCTGGCAACCGGTGGTCCTGGTATGGTTAAAGCAGCATACAGCTCCGGTAAACCAGCCATCGGCGTAGGCGCAGGTAATACCCCTGTTGTGATCGACGAAACGGCAGATATCAAGCGTGCAGTTGCTTCTGTGCTGATGTCTAAAACCTTCGATAACGGCGTTATCTGCGCATCTGAACAGTCTGTTGTCGTGGTTGATTCGGTATACGACGCCGTTCGTGAACGTTTCGCCAGCCACGGCGGCTACCTGTTGCAAGGTAAAGAACTGAAAGCCGTTCAGGACGTGATTCTGAAAAATGGTGCACTGAACGCAGCTATCGTAGGTCAGCCAGCGTATAAAATTGCTGAACTCGCTGGCTTTAGCGTCCCTGCTACCACCAAGATTCTGATTGGTGAAGTGAAAGTCGTTGATGAAAGTGAGCCGTTTGCTCACGAGAAACTCTCCCCAACGCTGGCAATGTACCGTGCGAAAGATTTTGATGACGCGGTAGAAAAAGCAGAGAAACTGGTGGCAATGGGCGGTATCGGCCACACCTCTTGCCTGTACACCGATCAGGATAACCAGCCTGAGCGTGTTGCTTACTTCGGTCAGAAGATGAAGACGGCACGTATCCTGATCAACACCCCTGCTTCTCAGGGTGGTATCGGTGATCTGTACAACTTCAAACTCGCACCTTCCCTGACTCTGGGTTGTGGTTCCTGGGGTGGTAACTCCATCTCTGAAAACGTTGGTCCAAAACACCTGATCAACAAGAAAACCGTTGCTAAGCGAGCTGAAAACATGTTGTGGCACAAACTTCCGAAATCTATCTACTTCCGCCGCGGCTCTCTGCCAATCGCGCTGGATGAAGTGATTACTGATGGCCACAAACGTGCGCTCATCGTGACTGACCGTTTCCTGTTCAACAATGGCTATGCAGACCAGATCACCTCTGTTCTGAAAGCGGCTGGTGTGGAAACTGAAGTCTTCTTTGAAGTTGAAGCTGACCCAACCCTGAGCGTTGTACGTAAAGGCGCTGAACTGGCGAACTCCTTCAAACCTGATGTGATCATCGCACTGGGTGGCGGTTCCCCAATGGACGCCGCGAAAATTATGTGGGTGATGTACGAGCATCCGGAAACTCACTTCGAAGAACTGGCGCTGCGCTTTATGGATATCCGTAAACGTATCTACAAGTTCCCGAAAATGGGCGTGAAAGCGAAAATGATCGCCGTCACCACTACTTCCGGTACTGGTTCAGAAGTGACTCCATTTGCCGTTGTGACTGATGACGCAACCGGTCAGAAATACCCGCTGGCTGACTACGCACTGACGCCAGATATGGCTATCGTTGACGCCAACCTGGTCATGGAAATGCCGAAATCACTGTGTGCGTTCGGTGGTCTGGATGCGGTAACTCACGCTCTGGAAGCTTACGTTTCCGTACTGGCTTCTGAGTTCTCTGACGGTCAGGCTTTGCAGGCGCTGAAACTTCTGAAAGAAAACCTGCCAGCTTCTTACAACGAAGGTTCGAAAAACCCTGTTGCGCGTGAACGTGTACACAGTGCGGCAACAATCGCGGGCATCGCGTTTGCTAACGCCTTCCTGGGTGTCTGTCACTCTATGGCGCACAAGCTGGGTTCACAGTTCCACATTCCTCACGGTCTGGCGAACGCCCTGTTGATCAGCAACGTTATCCGCTATAACGACAACCCAACCAAGCAAACTGCATTCAGCCAGTACGACCGTCCACAGGCGCGCCGTCGTTATGCTGAAATCGCCGATCACCTGGGTCTGAGCGCACCGGGCGACCGTACTGCCGCGAAGATCGAAAAACTGCTGGCATGGCTGGAAAGTCTGAAGGCGGAACTGGGTATTCCTAAATCTATCCGCGAAGCAGGCGTTCAGGAAGCTGACTTCCTCGCTCACGTAGATAAGCTGTCTGAAGATGCATTCGATGACCAGTGTACTGGTGCTAACCCGCGCTACCCACTGATTTCCGAACTGAAACAGATCCTGCTGGATACTTATTACGGTCGTAACTTCACTGAAAGCGATGTCGCAGCCGTAAAAGTTGAAATCCCCGCAGTTGTAAAGGCTGACAAGAAAGCGAAGAAAAACGCTTAGTTGACAGTGTGATAAAAAACCCGCCAGCAGCGGGTTTTTTTATATCTGAGGATCGGTAAAACATTCTTGTTATTTTCGATTGTCGCCCTGTAACGCCGTCAGCGAGCCTACAGCCAGCGCCTCTTTATAATGCTTGCGGCAGACCGAGACATAACGTTCATTGCCTCCTATCACCACCTGCTCGCCATCAGCATAGGGTTTACCCGACTGGTCCAGGCGAAGAACCATACTTGCCTTGCGGCCACAAAAGCAGATTGTTTTCAGCTCAACCAGCTTATCCGACCAGGCGAGCAGATACTGGCTGCCGGCAAATAACTCCCCACGAAAATCGGTACGTAATCCATAGCAAAGAACGGGAATATCCAGCTCATCAACGACCTCTGAAAGCGCATGGACCTGCTCACGGGTCAGGAACTGGCTTTCATCTACCAGCACGCAATGGACAGGCTTAGAGGCATGCTCGACACGAATGTCCTCCAGCAGGTCCGTTTGAGGGTTAAACAGCCTTGCAGGCGATGAAAGCCCTATTCTTGAGCTTACCTTCCCTGCCCCAAAGCGATCGTCGATTTCGGCGGTATAAACAACGGTACGCATCCCCCGCTCCTGATAATTGTATGAGGATTGCAGTAACGCCGTCGATTTCCCTGCATTCATTGCCGAATAGTAGAAATAAAGTTGTGCCATTGGCCGAAGAACCCTAATCAATGTGAAATATTCCCGATGGATCATTGTACCATATTTTGTACCGTCAGCTGCGGCGAGCAGCACACTCCAACCTGCCATGCACCGGTAAATCCTTCGCGAGTAGCGCAAAATAATGCGTTAAAACAGGCAGTAAAGGCATTAAACACTGACAATAAGGTGAGACCGCAACCAGAGATAACACTTCTTTTTATAGTGTCTTCTTCGTTCATTAAAATTCACTATTTATTAACTATTCCTGGCTTCGCTGCGTTTACACGGGGTAATACAAAAGGCTGATATTTATCAACCGCAACTATAATTCCTGAGGTAAAAGTCACAAAACAAACATGCAAATGACTCGCTTTTGCCGTTTGAAACGATATCTCGCAGCCCCAACAAACAATGAAATTTAAGTTAGCGTAATTAATAATAGCGTCGTTTATTTTGTATTTTTTGAATTCCTTACATTCCCACCTATTGCACAAGTGAAATTAAGGCTCTATTATTAGGACAACAAACCCACCCCCATTATAAGTTTGAGATTACTACAATGAGCGAAGCACTTAAAATTCTGAACAACATCCGTACTCTTCGTGCGCAGGCAAGAGAATGTACCCTTGAGACGCTTGAAGAAATGCTCGAAAAATTAGAAGTTGTAGTTAACGAACGTCGTGAAGAAGAAAGCGCAGCTGCGGCTGAAATCGAAGAACGTACACGTAAACTGCAACAGTATCGCGAAATGCTGATTGCCGATGGTATCGATCCAAACGAATTGCTGAACAGCATGGCTGCGGCTAAAACCGGTACCAAAGCAAAACGCGCGGCACGTCCTGCTAAATATAGCTACATCGATGAGAACGGCGAAGAGAAAACCTGGACTGGCCAGGGCCGTACTCCTGCTGTAATCAAGAAAGCAATGGACGAACAAGGTAAACAACTGGATGACTTCCTGATCAAGGATTAATCTGGAAAGATTCTGAAAAATCCCGCTTAATGCGGGATTTTTTATGCCTGTAATATTCGCCCGAACATCTCCTTACATTCTGTCATATTGTGAGGCTCCGTATTTAACGTCCTTGACAATCCCCCGCCAATTACAGAGTGACAGGCATAAAAAAACCGGTGGGCGACGCCACACCGGTCTTGTTCACAGGCTGGTGAGTTTATTACTTTATACCCACGCTACCTTTGAGCCAGGCTTTAAATTCTTCACCCAGGCTGTTATGGCGAATACCATATTCGACGAATGCCTGCATATAACCGAGCTTATTCCCGCAGTCATGGCTCTTACCTTTCATATGGTAGGCTTCCACGGTCTCTTTCTCGATCAGCATATCGATAGCATCCGTCAGCTGGATTTCATCGCCCGCACCCGGAGGCGTTTTCGCCAGCAGCGCCCAAATTTCAGCGCTCAGTACGTAACGACCAACGACAGCAAGGTTAGACGGCGCGACGTCCGCTTTAGGTTTTTCAACAACGCCAACCATCGGTACGCTTTCGCCAGGTTGCAGGTCAACGCCTTTGCAGTCAACCACGCCGTAAGCGGTCACGTCGTCGACTGGCTCAACCATAATCTGGCTGCTGCCGGTTTCGTCGAAGCGTTTAATCATTTCCGCCAGGTTTTCCTGGGAAAGATCGGACTCGTACTCATCAAGGATCACATCAGGCAGAATAACCGCGACCGGCTCATCACCCACTACCGGGTGTGCACATAATACTGCATGCCCCAGGCCCTTCGCCAGGCCCTGACGAACCTGCATAATGGTAACGTGTGGAGGACAAATAGACTGCACTTCCTCCAGCAGCTGGCGCTTAACGCGTTTTTCCAGCATTGCTTCGAGTTCGAAACTGGTATCGAAATGGTTTTCGATAGAGTTTTTAGATGAATGCGTCACCAGCACAATTTCGGTGATACCTGCTGCAATACATTCATTCACGACATACTGGATTAATGGCTTATCAACCAGAGGCAGCATCTCTTTTGGGATTGCCTTCGTCGCTGGCAACATCCTGGTACCCAATCCCGCCACCGGGATAACGGCCTTTCTGACTTTCGAATTAAGGGCAGCCATTGAAATTCTCCTGAACTGTTCAAGTTTTGAACTTTTATGCATTGAATAACGCGTTGAGTATACAGTCTCATCCACTAATACGGGTCTGAAAAGAACGCGTTGCCGATCAATTAAGACAAATACGCATGAAACTTGCAGCGATAGTAGCACTGCCAGCAAAAACACAGGTAAAGCAATCTGAAAAATAAAATCTGACTGCTTACTCCGTGGACAACATTAAGCGTAACCGCCCTCCGGCACCCCAAATTTGGCACTGCCAGGAGGTGCAGCGATGGCTAATTTGATTAAGGTAAGTATTTCCCAGCGTACCCAACGGCACGCCGTTACTCACCTGAATATGGTGTTCGCCAGTATTCAGTGTGGCATTTAATCCCGCAGACACCAGAATAAGGTTATTCAACCCGCTGTGATAATAGCCAACCAGAAGCGGGAACTGCCCCGGTAAATTGGCCTGGCGAAAAAGTTGGTTGACCTGTTTTAGTAAACTGCCTAACTCAGGAAGTCGTTGCCCCTGATGGGATAATTGTTCCTGTAGCAATCCATTAAACAGCGCCCGGAGTAATAAGGCCGCCAGAACGCCGTTATCTCCCGCTCGGGTAACATCCAGGCAATAAAAAGCGAGGTCGGAATCCGAGAGCGGCGCAATATCCAGCACCAGTCCAGGCTGGTCAGCCGCTACCAGCTGGCGATAATTTACTCTGCAATGAGAGATATTTTGCTGCACCGGCGGCTGAAGTTCCTGAAGCAGCTTCGCGGCCGCGAGAGGATTACTGACTAAAGCATCCCAGTCCTGGAAAAGACGTTCTTCTTCTTCCACCCGGGAATTAAACATATTGGGATACAGGCAGGCCAACACCGTTTCGCGCAGACGGTTTAAATCTTTAACCGGTTTGAGCAGGATATCCTGCACTCCTAAACGCAACGCCTTAGCAATATCCGCCATATTTTCGGTGGCCGAGATCACCAGTATCGGTGTCTGATAACCTTCATTACGCAGGTTTTCTACCAGCATTAATCCGTCCATGCGCGGCATCTCGAGATCGCAGATCATCAGATCCGGCGCCATGCTGGCCATTTTTTCCAGTGCCTCGACGCCATCTTCGGCAAGGGACGTGGTTGCACCCAGTGAGGATAACCACGAATCCAGTAGCGATCGGAAAACGGGCTCGTCTTCTACTATCAAAATATGTTTTCCGGCCAATGGCTGTGTCATGGTTCCTCCCCTGGCTGACAGTTACTCAATAGTGGCATGCTATTGGTACTATCGCCTGTCAGATTTTGCTGAAGTAATCAAAAAAGTGCTCAACGTGCTGTACGCACAAAAGGCAACAGTTCATCTATTTTCTTTTCGACGGCTAACGAGCCCGCTGCTATGGCGGCCTCAGCCCGGTGGAAATCAAGGGTAGAGATTTGTGGACAATAGGGTTGAATAAGAATATCCGGAGGATCGCCAGCCATACGGTTTCGCTTCAGGCGATTCTCAAGAATTTGAATAGAGGTCGTCATGATTTCAATGGCGTTCGGTGCGGTCACCGCGCGACGGGCAGCCAGGCGCCCTATTCTGCCGCGTAATCGAGCATGCCAGGCAAGTTTCTCCTCTTCCGTGTCATCGCTCTGAAGATTAACCGGCATCAAATCCTGCTGCATAAGGTGAGCGTCGTGCTGTAAATCCACGGCAATGACGATATCCGCCCCCATGGCGCGCGTCAGAGAGACAGGGACAGGATTCACTACGCCACCGTCAACGAGCCAGTAGCCATTGTGAGGCACAGGCGCCATTAATCCAGGCATACTACAGGATGCACGAACGGCGAGATGAATATCCCCTTCGGTGAGCCATAACTCCCTGCCCGTACTGAGGTTGGTTGCAACGGCCCCGAAAGGCATTTGGCAGTGGCTGAAGTCAGCGAGGGGCATTATCTTGCGAAACTGATTGAAAACGCGTTCGCCGCGCAACAGGCCGCCACGCTGCCAGGAGAGATCCATCAGGCGCAGCACATCCCAGTAACTGAAGGAGCGCACCCAGCTTTCAAGCTCCGGGAGCTTACCGCAGGCGTACGCGGATCCGACCAGCGACCCGATAGAACATCCTGCGACAATATCAACGTCAATCCCCATCTGGTTTAAGGTATTGATAACGCCAATATGTGACCAACCCCGGGCTGCACCTGAGCCCAACGCCAGTCCAATTTTTACCTTTCTCATTAGCCCTGTTTTACTTCCCCTGGATTCCCGACATAGCGTCAACGCACCTGCTCAGTTAACATATTGCTACCTTAAGCGTTTAACGCCTTATTTTTTGTTCCAGGAAGAGAATCGTGTCTCAACTCTGCCCCTGTGGTAGCGCTCTGGAGTATAGCCTATGTTGCCAGCGATATCTTTCTGGCAAGCAGGTTGCACCAGACCCGTCACACCTTATGCGCTCGCGGTATACTGCTTTTGTGATCAAAAACGCAGACTACCTGATTAAAACCTGGCATCCGTCCTGCCATGCTGCCGATTTTCGCCAAGAGATTGAAGCCGGATTTGCCAACACCGTCTGGCAGGGCCTCACCGTCTTTGAAGCCGCTCCCGGCCGCGATGCCAACGAGGGCTATGTCAGTTTTGTCGCCCGCTTTAGCGAACAAAACAAACCCGGCGCCATCATTGAACGCTCACGGTTCTTAAAGGACAGCGGGCAATGGTATTATATTGACGGCACACGTCCGCAATTCGGTCGTAACGATCCCTGCCCCTGTGGTTCAGGAAAAAAATTTAAAAAGTGTTGCGGCAGTAATGCCTGACAACTCAGACTTCGCAAATACATAAACAGGATTTCCCGGCGATGCAATCATTACAACGTAAAGTTCTGCGCACTATCTGTCCCGATCAAAAAGGGCTGATCGCACGAATTACCAACATTTGCTACAAGCATGAACTGAATATCGTGCAGAACAACGAGTTCGTTGACCACCGTACCGGTCGCTTCTTTATGCGTACCGAACTGGAAGGCATTTTCAACGACACAACCCTGCTTGCCGATCTGGACAGCGCCCTGCCGGAAGGCTCGGTGCGCGAGCTGAACCCGGCGGGCCGTCGCCGTATTGTCATTCTGGTCACCAAAGAGGCGCACTGCCTGGGCGATCTGCTGATGAAAGCCAACTACGGTGGCCTGGACGTCGAAATTGCCGCCGTCATTGGCAACCACGAGACGCTGCGTACGCTGGTAGAACGTTTCGACATTCCGTTTGAGCTGGTCAGTCACGAAGGCCATACCCGTGAAGAGCACGACAACCTGATGGCTGCTGCGATTGAAGCGCATAACCCGGACTACGTGGTGCTGGCGAAATATATGCGCGTGCTGACGCCATCCTTCGTGGCGCGCTTCCCGAACAAGATTATCAACATCCACCACTCCTTCCTGCCAGCCTTTATTGGCGCGCGTCCGTATCACCAGGCATACGAGCGTGGCGTGAAGATCATTGGCGCAACCGCGCACTACGTGAATGATAATCTGGATGAAGGCCCAATCATCATGCAGGACGTGATTCACGTGGATCACACCTACACGGCAGAAGATATGATGCGTGCCGGCCGTGACGTTGAGAAGAACGTACTAAGCCGTGCGCTGTATCAGGTACTTGCCCAGCGCGTCTTTGTGTACGGCAACAGAACGATTATTCTTTAATCCCTCGGAAAATGAATTGATTAGCTTTACGCCTTTACGGATAAAAAGCAGGCAAACAGCTTCATTTTCCTAAAGGAATGCTTTACAGGGGCGTCTCATTTGATATGATGCGCCCCGCTTCCAACAGGAAGCAGGCCAGTTAAAAGCATTACCCCGTGGTGGGGTTCCCGAGCGGCCAAAGGGAGCAGACTGTAAATCTGCCGTCATCGACTTCGAAGGTTCGAATCCTTCCCCCACCACCATCTCCAGCTTTACCTCAAAATATGAATTACCCCTGGTGGGGTTCCCGAGCGGCCAAAGGGAGCAGACTGTAAATCTGCCGTCATCGACTTCGAAGGTTCGAATCCTTCCCCCACCACCATCACTTCCAGATTCTTTAGCACTATCCAAAAGCACAATGCCCCATGGTTCTCCCATGCGGGGACGGATAAGAAGCTTCGACCAAGGTTCGATTCGAGCATAGTGGCCGGGTAAGGCGCAGCCGCCACCCGGCATCCGCACGAAACCCTGGATCGGGGACAAAAAAAACCCCGCATATGCGGGGTTGTATTAATACAGCGAATCAGCGACGGGCACGCACAACCTGATATTTGCGCGTCAGGTACTCCACCGGCGCACTCCAGATGTGCACCAGGCGAGAGAACGGGAACAGCACAAACAGGGTCATACCCAACACCAGGTGAACGCGGAAGATGAACGCCACGCCGTCCAGATGCTCAGAGGCGCCCCCGCGGAAGGTCACGACAGACTGCGCCCATCCCACCAGCTTCATCATCTCGCTGCCGTCCATATGCTGCGCAGAGAATGGAATGGTCAGCAGACCCAGCGCACACTGCACCATCAGCAGGGAGAGGATCAGGATGTCCGCTCCGGTCGTGGTAGCCCGCACGCGTGGGCTGAACAGACGGCGTTTCAGCAGCAACAGACCACCCACCAGGGTCATCACGCCACAGGCGCCACCGGCGAGCATCGCCATCTTCTGCTTCACGTCAATCGGCAGCCACGCTTCGTACATCCAGTGCGGGGTCAGCATCCCCAGCAAGTGACCGGCGAAAATCCCCAAAATCCCGATGTGGAACAGGTTTGACGCCAGGTTCATCCCTTTACGATCCAGCATCTGGCTGGAGGCAGCACGCCAGGTGTACTGGCCATAGTCATAACGCAGCCAGCTTCCCACCAGGAACACGGTGCCCGCGATATACGGGTAAATGTCAAAGAAGAACATATTCAGGAAGTGCATTAGTGCTGTCCTCCGTTAGAGATATTCAAATATTGCGGAGCCACCGCTCCGGCAAAACGACGCTGATGCGCGGAGATTTCAGATTCGCCACAGCTCTGGTCAGCAAAGAATTTCACCTGCTCTTCTTCCCAGACGGCATCAAGTGCTTGTGGGGTATCGTCCCGGGCTTCATCCGCGATTTTTTCCGCCACTTTTTGACTGTCAACCGAGGCGTTAGCCAGTTTCACCAGCAGATCAAACAGGACTGCATAGCTGCTCTCACGTTGCTGGAGACGCGCGCCGAGCAACGCCAGAATGGGAGCAATGTCCTGCAACCCGCCCAGCGCTTCCTCTTTCGGCAACTGCGCCAGATATTCCAGATACAGCGGCAGGTGATCCGGCAGCTCGCGGCTGTCGAGTTGCAAACCGTGCTGCTCGTACTGGGCCATCAGATCCACCATCGCCTGACCACGGTCGCGGGATTCACCGTGAACGTGTTCGAACAACAGCAGAGACGTGGCACGACCCCGGTCAAACAGCTGGCTGTAGTCCGCCTGCGCATCAAGAAGATCGCGCGCCAGCAGATCGCGGAGGAAAACGCCCAGCTTCTGGGCATCCTCTTTATCCAGGTTTTCAGATGACGCGAGTGCATCAAAGAGTTCCTGTTGATGCTGCACAAGCGCAGCATCAGGGTACTCGAGCAGACGCGAAACAATGACGAGTTCAATCATTGGTGCGGCTCCGTTTTGCTGGTCACATCCATCGCGTCGATGCGGCGGCTGTTGAACAGGTTGAATTTGCTGTCTGACCCGTGGCAACCGTCGCCAAAGGTAAAGCCACACCCACTTTTCTCCGGGAAGGCCTCGCGAGCCAGTTCACGGTGGCTGCTCGGCACCACGAAACGATCTTCGTAGTTAGCGATTGCCAGATAGCGGTACATCTCCTGCGCCTGCGCTTCGGTCAGACCAACCTCTTCCAGCGCGCGGGTATCGTTCACGCCGTCAACAGTTTCCGCACGTTTGAAGTGACGCATCGCCAGCATACGTTTCAGCGCCAGCAGTACCGGCTGGGTATCCCCGGCGGTGAGCAGGTTGGCCAGATACTGAACCGGGATACGCAGGCTTTCCACGTCCGGCAGAATGCCGTTGCTGCCCAGTTCACCCGCATCCGCCGCAGACTGAATCGGAGACAGCGGCGGCACGTACCAGACCATCGGCAGCGTGCGGTATTCCGGGTGCAGCGGCAGGGCCAGCTTCCAGTCCATCGCCATTTTGTACACCGGAGACTGCTGTGCGGCGTCAATCACGCTCTGCGGAATACCGTCTTTCAGCGCCTGCTCAATAACCTTCGGATCGTTTGGATCGAGGAAGACGTCCAGTTGACGCTGATACAGATCTTTCTCGTTCTCGGTGCTTGCGGCATTTTCAATCGCGTCCGCGTCGTACAGCAGCACGCCGAGGTAGCGGATACGACCTACGCAGCTCTCTGAGCAGACGGTCGGCATACCGGCTTCGATACGCGGGTAGCAGAAGATGCACTTCTCAGACTTACCGCTCTTCCAGTTGAAGTAGATTTTTTTGTACGGGCAGCCGGTGATGCACATACGCCAGCCGCGGCACTTGTCCTGGTCGATCAGCACAATGCCATCTTCTTCACGCTTGTAGATGGCGCCGCTTGGGCAGGTCGCCACGCACGCCGGGTTAAGGCAGTGTTCGCACAGGCGCGGCAGGTACATCATGAAGGTGTTTTCGAACTGGCCGTACATCGCCTTCTGCATGTTCTCGAAGTTCTGGTCTTTGGCGCGTTTTTCGAACTCGCCGCCCAGAATCTCTTCCCAGTTTGGACCGCTGGTAATTTTGTCCATGCGCTGGCCGGTGATCAGCGAGCGAGGACGGGCGATCGGCTGGTGTTTGCTTTCCGGCGCGTTGTGCAGGTTCTGATAGTCGTAATCAAACGGCTCGTAGTAATCATCGATGCCCGGCAGATGCGGGTTAGCGAAGATTTTACCCAGCAGCATGGCACGGTTACCCATGCGCGGTTGCAGTTTGCCGTTGATTTTACGGATCCAGCCGCCCTTCCACTTCTCCTGGTTTTCCCAGTCGGTCGGGAAGCCGGTGCCCGGCTTACTTTCCACGTTGTTGAACCAGGCGTACTCCATACCTTCACGGCTGGTCCAGACGTTTTTACAGGTGACTGAGCAGGTATGACAGCCGATGCATTTATCCAGATTCAGCACCATGCCGACTTGTGAACGAATTTTCATTTTACGCTCTCCTGTACCTGGTCATTACCTTCGCCATCTAACCAGTTAATATTCTTCATCTTACGTACCACCACGAACTCATCGCGGTTCGATCCTACGGTGCCGTAGTAGTTAAAGCCGTAGGCCAGCTGGGCATAACCACCGATCATGTGGGTCGGCTTCGGCGTAATACGGGTCACGGAGTTGTGAATACCGCCGCGCTGTTCGGTGATCTCAGACCCCGGCAGGTTAACGATACGTTCCTGCGCGTGGTACATCATGGTCATCCCGGCCGGTACACGCTGGCTCACCACCGCACGTGCCGTCAGGGCACCGTTGCTGTTGAACACTTCAATCCAGTCGTTATCTTCGATACCCAGATCTTTGGCGTCCGCTTCGCTCATCCAGACGATTGGCCCCCCGCGCGACAGGGTCAGCATCAGCAGGTTGTCGCTATAGGTGGAGTGGATACCCCACTTCTGGTGCGGCGTCAGGAAGTTCAGCGCCTTCTCAGGGTTACCGTTTGATTTCGCACCCATCACCGCTTTCACGGAGCGGGTGTCGATTGGCGGACGGTAAACCAGCAGGCTTTCACCGAAGTCACGCATCCACTGGTGATCCTGATACAGAGACTGACGGCCAGAAAGCGTGCGCCATGGGATCAGCTCGTGAACGTTGGTGTATCCGGCGTTATAGGACACATGTTCATCTTCGAGGCCAGACCAGGTCGGGCTGGAGATAATCTTGCGCGGCTGGGCCTGAATATCGCGGAAGCGGATTTTCTCTTCCTCTTTATTCTTCGCCAGGTGCGTATGGTCACGACCGGTAAACTCGCTCAGGGCCGCCCAGGCTTTCACCGCCACGTGGCCGTTGGTTTCCGGGGCCAGGGTCAGGATCATTTCCGCCGCATCAATCGCCGTGTTCAGCATCGGCTGGCCTTTCGCCGGGCCGTCCGCTTTGGTGTAATTGAGCTTGCGCAGCAGGTCCATTTCACTCTGGGTGTTCCAGGCGATCCCTTTCCCGCCGTTACCGATTTTTTCCATCAGCGGGCCGATAGAGGTAAAGCGCTCGTACGTTGCCGGGTAATCACGTTCAACCGGAATAATGTGCGGCGCGGTTACGCCTGGGATCAGGTCGCACTCGCCTTTTTTCCAGTCCTTCACGTCCAGCGGTTGCGCCAGTTCGGCAGCGGAGTCGTGCTGGATTGGCAGCGTCACCACGTCGGTCTCTTTGCCCAGGTGCCCTACACAGACTTCGGAGAATTTCTTCGCGATGTCTTTGTAGATTTCCCAGTCGCTTTTTGATTCCCATGCCGGGTCAACGGCCGCAGACAGCGGATGAATAAACGGATGCATATCCGACGTATTCATGTCGTCTTTTTCGTACCAGGTGGCGGTAGGCAGCACGATATCGGAGTACAGGCAGGTACTGGACAGACGGAAGTCCAGCGTTACCACCAGATCCAGCTTGCCGTCCAGACCGTTGTCTTTCCATTCAACTTCTTCTGGCTTCACGCCGCCCTGCTTGCCGAGATCTTTACCCTGAATACCGTTTTCGGTACCGAGCAGGTATTTCAGCATGTATTCATGGCCTTTACCGGACGAACCCAGCAGGTTAGAGCGCCAGATGAACAGGTTACGCGGATGGTTTTTACCGTTCTCCGGCTGTTCTGCCGCGAAGCGGATTGAGCCGTCTTTGAGGGATTTAACGGTGTAGTCAACCGGTGACATGCCCGCTTTCTTCGCCGCTTCCGCAATGCGCAGCGGGTTCGTGCCCAGCTGCGGCGCAGACGGCAGCCAGCCCATACGCTCAGCGCGCACGTTGAAGTCAATCAGGTGGCCGCTGTAGCGGGATTTATCCGCCATCGGCGACAGCAGTTCCTGGGCGGTAACCGTCTCGTAGCGCCACTGGCTGGAGTGGTTATAGAAGTAGGAGGTGCTGTTCATGTGACGGGCCGGACGCTGCCAGTCAAGGGCAAACGCCAGCGGCTGCCAGCCGGTCTGCGGACGCAGTTTTTCCTGGCCCACGTAGTGCGCCCAGCCGCCGCCGCTCTGCCCGACGCAGCCGCAGAAGATCAGCATGTTGATCAGGCCGCGATAGTTCATATCGAGGTGATACCAGTGGTTCAGACCGGCACCGACGATGATCATGGAGCGACCGTGGGTTTTGTCGGCGTTTTCCGCAAATTCACGCGCGATACGGGTGATCTGCGCGCGTGGCACGCCGGTGATCTGCTCCGCCCAGGCCGGGGTATAAGCCTTCACGTCATCATAGCTGGTCGCGCAGTTTTCATCGTTCAGGCCGCGCTCCAGACCGTAGTTCGCCATGGTCAGATCGTAGACGGTAGTGACCAGAGCAGTAGAACCGTCCGCCAGTTGCAGGCGCTTAACCGGCAGTTTGTGCATCAGAACGTTTTGCAGCTCAACCTTGTTGAAGTGCTCGGAACCTTCACCACCAAAGTACGGGAAGCCGACATCGGCGATCTCATCCTGGCTGCCCAGCATGCTGAGACGAAGTTCCGTCTCTTCACCCGTGGTGCCGTTACGCTGCTCCAGGTTCCATTTGCCTTTTTCGCCCCAGCGGAAGCCGATAGAGCCGTTTGGCGCCACCAGCTCGCCGTTGCTGTTGCAGGCGACCGTTTTCCACTCCGGGTTGTTTTCCTGACCCAGCGCGTCCACCAGATCTGCGGCACGCAGCATACGGCCTGCGGCGTAATAGCCGTCACGCTCTTCGAGCATCACCAGCATTGGCATGTCGGTGTAGCGACGCACGTAATCGGTGAAATACTGGCTTGGCTTGTCGAGGTGGAATTCGCGCAGCATGACGTGGCCCATCGCCAGCGCCATGGCGGCATCGGTACCCTGTTTCGGCGCCAGCCACAGGTCGCACAGCTTGGCGATTTCGGCGTAGTCCGGGGTCACGGCAACGGTTTTGGTCCCTTTGTAACGTACTTCGGTAAAGAAGTGCGCATCCGGGGTACGGGTCTGCGGAACGTTAGAGCCCCAGGCGATGATGTAGCTGGAGTTGTACCAGTCAGCGGACTCCGGCACGTCGGTCTGCTCGCCCCAGGTCTGTGGCGACGCTGGCGGCAGGTCGCAGTACCAGTCGTAGAAGCTCAGGCAGGTTCCGCCGATGAGTGACAGGTAGCGCGCGCCGGAGGCGTAAGAGACCATCGACATCGCCGGGATTGGCGAGAAGCCTGCCACACGGTCAGGACCGTAAGTTTTCACGGTGTAGACGTTGGAAGCCGCAATCAGCTCGTTCACCTCTTTCCAGGAAGAGCGAACGAAACCACCGCGACCACGCGCCTGCTTGAAGCTTTTCGCTTTGTCGGCATCTTCAATGATGGAGGCCCAGGCATCAACCGGATCGCTGTGCTGCACTTTCGCTTCACGCCACATTTTCATCAGGCGTTTACGCATCAGCGGGTATTTCAGTCGGTTTGCGCTGTAGAGATACCAGGAGTAGCTGGCCCCACGCGGGCAGCCACGCGGCTCGTGGTTCGGCATATCCGGACGGGTACGCGGATAATCGGTCTGCTGCATTTCCCAGGTCACCAGACCGTTTTTAACGAAAATCTTCCAGCTACATGAGCCAGTGCAGTTTACGCCGTGGGTAGAACGGACAACTTTGTCATGCTGCCAGCGTTGACGGTAACCGTCTTCCCAGTCCCGGTTGGTATCCAGAACCTGGCCGTGCCCATCGGCAAAAGTTTCACCCTTCTGTTTGAAGTAGCGAAACCGGTCCAAAAATTTGCTCATCGGGTATCTCCTGTGTGGAGCCTGTGGCTCTCTAAATCGACATTGCTGATTTGCAGCGAAGGTAACGCTATGAAAGATGGTGAGAATTGATAACGATCAAGACGAAGGGGGACTCTGAGGGGGGGTATTAGATCAAATACCACCAAAGCGGTAGCCGTTAATATTTCTTAACCTTATGATTTATATAGATATATTTTATTTATCGTACAATATGTGAGGCAGAATTTAACATCTTAGGTATTAAGGGGTAGAGACACCTGTTAAGCGATGGCGATCACATCGTTACCTGCGGGTGAGCACGGGTAACGCCATTAGTATGTTGTAACTATTCAGCGATTAAAAAAAGCGCGGCACTCAGGCCGCGCAAACGGATAATCAAGCTTACTTGTTTTTCTTGGTATTACGGCCATATACCAGCCAGGTGATGACCACGCAGGCGATATAGAAGACGAGGAATACTTTCATCGCACCCGCCGGAGAGCCGGTCAGATCCAGTGAGATACCGAACGCTTTTGGAATAAAGAAGCCGCCAATCGCGCCTATCGCAGAGATAAACCCAAGCGCCGCAGCGGTATCGGTGGCGGCTTCACGCATTGCCTGCTCGTCGCTCCCACCCTGCGCTTTCACGCGGTCCATGGTCAGCTTGCGGAAGATGACAGAGATCATCTGGAAAGTAGACGCACTGCCCAGCCCGGCGGTCAGGAACAGCACCATGAAGACGCCGAAGAAGGCAAAGAAGTTACCCCCCTCACCACCCGCAGGCAGCGTCAGGAACAGCAGCGCACAGAAGATGGCCATTACAACAAAGTTCACCAGCGTAACGCGCGTCCCGCCCAGACGGTCGGAGATCATCCCGCCCAGCGAACGTGCCAGCGCGCCGATAAACGGACCGAAGAAGGCAAACTGAAGGATCTGCACGTCCGGGAACTGGGTTTTAGACAGCATGGCAAAGCCTGCGGAGAAACCGATGAACGAGCCGAAGGTCGCCAGATACAGCAGCGCCATCACCCACAGGTGGCCACGCTTCAGAACCGGCAGCTGCTCGCTCAGTGACGCTTTGGACGCGGACAGATCGTTCATGAAGAACCACGCCGCCAGGGTAAAGACCACCAGGAACGGTACCCAAATCCAGGAGGCGTTTTGCAGGAACAGCACGGAACCGTCGGGCTGCGTCACACCGCCGCCGCCAAAGGCCGCAAAGATGGAGACAGAGATCGCCAGCGGGGCAATCAGCTGCATCACGCTCACGCCCATGTTACCCAGGCCGCCGTTAATGCCCAGCGCGCCACCCTGCTTCGCTTTCGGGAAGAAGAAGCTGATGTTTGCCATACTGGACGCAAAGTTCGCCCCCGCAAAACCGCACAGCAGAGAGATAATCACGAACACGCTAAACGGTGTGGAGGTATCCTGCACCGCAAAACCGAGCCACACGCACGGTATGATCATGATCCCGGTACTGAAAGCCGTCCAGCGACGACCACCAAAGACCGGCACCATAAACGCATAAGGAACGCGCAGCAGTGCGCCTGAAAGCGACGGCAACGCGGTCAACATAAACAGCTGATCGGTGGTAAAGGTAAAGCCCACTTTTGGCAGGTTAACCGCAACCGCACTGAACAACATCCAGACGCAAAACGCCAGTAACAGACATGGAACGGAAATCCACAGATTACGACTTGCTACACGGTGGCCGCGCTGTTGCCAGAACGCCGGATCCTCTGGACGCCAGTCTGTAATAACGGCACCAGTTTCCCTTTCGGGAGCGGAAGAGTGACTCATAGACACCTCTGATTCTCGAATGATGCTGCAAACATTAGGGCTTTAGGGCGGCGGTAAGTTGATATAAATCAAAGGAAAAGTGGGAGGTTTTGCGGCAAAAAAAAAGCCATCACTCTTAATGAGTAGATGCAAAACGTAAAAAAGGTGTGGTTTTTCACGGTGCTGAGGCATCCCTGCTTCGTCCACCCACTAACCGTTACCCCTCTGGCAATTTAGAGGTAATCCTTTATTGGTATGGGTATACTCCAGGGTATGCACCAGAATAGCGCCATTCCTGCAATCAGGTCACGTCAGGAGCCCGGCAACTCTATGTTAAAAAGATGTTTATCTCCGCTGACGCTGGTTAACCAGCTGGCGCTTATTGTTCTGCTGTCCACCGCTATCGGTGTGACCGGCATGGCTATTTCTGGCTGGCTGGTACAGGGTGTACAGGGTAACGCGCATGCCATCAACGAGGCAGGCTCGCTACGTATGCAGAGTTACCGGCTACTGGCGTCGGTGCCGCTGACGCAGGCTGACCAACCGCTTATCGACGAAATGGAGCGTACCGCATTCAGCCCTGAACTGGAAAGAGCCGCCATCCGTGACGGTCAGCAATCTCAGCTTAAGGCGCTTCAGGGCTACTGGCATACCCAGCTGGAGCCCGGCTTAAAGCGGGCGGAAGACCGGGAAACGGTCGCCCAGGATGTCGCCGGGTTTGTGTCACGCATCGATCATCTTGTCTCCTCATTCGATCGCACCACAGAGTTACGCATTGACCGTGTGGTGATGGTTCACCGCGCAATGGCGCTGTTTATGGGTTTGCTGCTGATTTTCACGGTTATCTGGCTGCGCGCGCGGTTGCTTAACCCCTGGAAACAGCTCCTGGCGATGGCCCGCGCCGTCACACAGCGCGATTTTACCCAGCGCACGCACATCAGCGGGCGCAACGAAATGGCGATGCTTGGCGAGGCGCTCAATACCATGTCGGCAGAGCTATCAGAGAGCTACGCGGTACTGGAACAACGCGTCCAGGAGAAAACCGCCGGGCTTGAGCAAAAAAACGAGATCCTCTCTTTCCTCTGGCAGGCGAACCGTCGCCTGCATATGCAGGTCCCGCTTTGCGAACGTCTCTCGCCAGTACTGAACGGCCTGCAAAACCTGACTCTGCTCCGCGATCTTGAGCTTCGGGTTTACGACGTTGAAGATGAGGAAAACCATCAGGAATTTACCTGTCAGTCGGACATCTCCTGCGACGATAAAGGGTGTCATCTGTGCCCGCGCGGCTTGCCGCCGCTTACCACCAGCGGCACGACCCTCAAGTGGCGGCTGATGGACAGCCATACCCAGTACGGTATTTTGCTGGCCACCCTGCCCGCCGGACGTCACCTGAGCCACGACCAGCAGCAGTTGGTCGATACGCTTGTTGAGCAGCTCACGGCCACGCTGGCGCTCGACCGCCACCAGGAGAAACAGCAGCAGCTGATCGTGATGGAGGAGCGTGCCACCATCGCCCGCGAGCTGCACGACTCCATCGCCCAGTCCCTCTCCTGCATGAAGATGCAGGTGAGCTGCCTGCAAATGCAGGACGAAGGCATGCCCGAGAGCAGCAAACAGCTGCTCAGCCAGATCCGCAACGAGCTTAACACCTCGTGGGTTCAGCTTCGCGAGCTGCTGACCACCTTCCGTTTGCAGCTCACCGAGCCGGGGCTGCGCCCTGCGCTGGAGTCCAGCTGTCAGGAGTTTAGTGCCCGGCTGGGCTTCCCGGTGAAGCTGGATTACCAGCTGCCACCGCGTTTTGTCCCCTCTCACCAGGCGATCCATTTGCTGCAAATTGCCCGTGAAGCCCTGAGCAACGTGCTCAAGCATGCCGAGGCGACGGCCGTTACGGTCACCGTCAGCTGCCAGGATAATCAGGTGAAGCTCAGGGTTCAGGATAACGGCCGCGGCGTGCCGGAAAATGCCGAACGAACGAACCATTATGGTTTAATTATCATGCGAGACCGCGCGCAAAGCCTGCGCGGTGATTGCCAGGTTCGCCGGGGAGAGTCAGGTGGCACCGAAGTAGTGGTCACCTTTATACCCGAAAAGCCCCTCATAACTGCTCAAGGAGAAAACCATGACTAATCAGGAACCGGCATCTATCCTGTTGATTGACGATCATCCGATGCTGCGCACTGGCGTTAAACAGCTTGTCAGCATGGCGCCAGATATCACCGTCGTCGGGGAAGCCAGCAACGGCGAACAGGGTATTGAACTTGCCGAATCGCTCGATCCTGATTTGATCTTGCTCGATCTCAACATGCCGGGCATGAATGGCCTGGAAACCCTCGACAAGCTGCGGGAGAAATCCCTCTCTGGCCGGGTGGTGGTCTTCAGCGTCTCAAACCATGAAGAAGACGTGGTCACCGCCCTCAAGCGAGGGGCAGACGGCTATCTGCTGAAAGATATGGAGCCGGAAGATCTGCTCAAGGCGCTGCAACAGGCTGCCGCAGGCGAGATGGTGCTGAGTGAAGCGTTAACGCCGGTACTGGCCGCCAGCCTGCGTGCGAACCGCGCCACGTCTGATCGTGACGTCAGCCAGTTGACCCCGCGCGAGCGTGACATTCTGAAGCTGATTGCCCAGGGGCTGCCGAACAAAATGATCGCCCGCCGTCTGGACATCACCGAGAGCACGGTCAAAGTGCATGTCAAACACATGCTGAAAAAAATGAAGTTAAAATCCCGCGTCGAAGCCGCCGTCTGGGTGCATCAGGAGCGCATTTTTTAACTTACTCATCCGGCAGCAACTTCCACCGTGGATCGTCGGCAGGCATTGCGACGAGCGGTTGCACCACGGAAAGCGTGATCTCATTGGAGGAGACACGCTGCCCATCCTTATCTTCCACCACGGCCGTTAGCCGCCATGCGTTTTTCGCCCCTTCCGAATCATCCCATGCAGGCATGATCACACTCCAGCCATCGCTGCTGTTGCCGTTTGCCGGTGAGGTCAGGCTGAGCGCCTGGGTATCACCCAGCCAGTGGATCTGCCGGATACCGTGCTTGCTGCGAATTTGCAGCTTCAGCATCACGGTTTCGCCTGGCTTAAGATCCCACGGCGGCGTGGCCAGATATACCGAGAGGGTTTTGCGCTGACGGAATTCCATCACGGGCAGATTATCGCGCTCAGGTGAATCATAGCGGCTGCCCCGCAGCGAGCGCGTCGCCGCCACTTCCCCGGCGGAAAGCTGTTTCGCCAGCGGCACGCCAAAGCGATAGTTGAGCTTCAGCCCGAGGTTATTCTGGCTAACGCCGCTCTCCCCCTGCTTATGGGCAGCCGTCAGGGTGACCAGCGGAACGGGGATATAGTTCAGCCCCAGGTTGACCGCAACCGGATTGTGATACCCCGTACCGCTGTTAAACAGATCGACGTTATCGCCAAAATACTGTTCAAAGCTGACGCTGGTGTTCAGGTGATGAAACCAGGGAAGCCAGGCTTTGGCCGTTACGTCGTACCCGCGCGCCATGCGCTGTTCGCGGATGTCGGAACGCGGCTGCCAGCCAGCGAACGGCTGGTAGTAATTGGCCGACAGGCGCAGGTTTTCACCCCACGCCTCTGCGCCCAGCCCGGCACGTTGCAGGTTGTCTTCCAGCAGGTTGTCGTAAAAGGTGTTGTAGCCCAGCAGCCAGTTTCCGGCAACCCAGCGCTGCCCGATCCCGACATTGCTCACCAGCCCATCTGTCTGCTGCGTCAGGCCAAGCTGGCTCCAGCTCAGATAACGGGTGTTGTCGTTCCAGGGGATAAACCAGCTACCGCTGCTGCCGTTAAAGTTGCCGTCGTCATCCACCAGTACATTGACGTTGGCGTTTCCCCAGGGTGAAAGCCAGGATTCAATCTGCTCGTTGACTTCCCCACTGACGGCATCCCGCACTTTGCCAAACGCGAACTGTCGCGCCTGCTGCCCGGCCGTCAGGCCGTTATCGGTCATACTGGCTTCACCGAAGGCCTTTGCCATTTCAGCCAGATGCTTTTCGCCTTCGGTGGTCGGTTGCGCCATACCGAGATCCGGCAGGCTATCGCCGTTATTATCAAACGGATTCTGCGCCTGCTGCACGAAGGATTTCGGCGCACCGTGAACGGCTCCAGCCGTAAAAAGGGAGAGTAACAGCAAAAAACGGATGCGGGACGATACAGCCTTCAACGTCGTCAATCAGAACCTGTGTTTATGAACAAACACTTATTATGTTAACGCCATAAGCACTGAAAACCAGTCTTAACAGAAATTTCAGGAATATCCTGAAAAGATTTGTCGGGTGGCGGCTTCGCCTTACCCGACCTACAAATTCGTACCGGTGCGAAGCCGCCAACCGACGCCCTTGCACTATTATCCCAACAGCGCTTTCAGCTCCGGCACGCAGGAGCCGCAGTTCGTGCCGCAGCGCAGCTTCACGCCCAGCGCTGCGGCAGAATCACAGCCTCCGGCTATCGCCTTACGTATCGTATTTTCACCCACGCTGAAGCAGCTACAGATAATTCGCCCGGGATCGGCATCTTCGCCCGGCCGTTGTCCGTGCAGCAGCGCATGGCGTTCAGCGAGTTGTACGGGTGCAGCAGCAAAGGCTTCTTCAATAAACGCATGCGCCAGCGCCGGCAGCGTATGGCCCTCCCAGTAGCCCAGCATCAGCTCGCCGTGATGCCAGGCGAGCACGCTGCTGCGTTCTCCCGTCTGTGCCACCTGTAACTGCCAGCCCCGACCGCTGGCGTACGCCCTGACCCACGACAGCAACGGCTGCTCCCCCGCCACCGTCAGACGTGAGGCTTTACGCCACCAGCAGACCGACGGCGGCAGCGCTGGCAGCTCGCGGGCATACAGTTCACCCTGCCAGGCCGGTAGCCAGGGCATGATCCTCACCGCGGTTTGTTTACTCTCCGGCTGGCCGGAACCAGCATCAATCCGCCCTTCTACCAACGCATTGACCTTCCCCTGCCGTGCAAATTGCGCGTTCCAGTGCATCGGCGCAAACAGCTCGCCCGCACGCTGCGCGGTGGAGATACGTACTCTGGCAACCATCACCCCGCGCGGGGAGCTTATCCGCGCCAGCTGGCCGTCAGTCAGCCCAGCGCGCGCCGCATCGGTTGCGTTCATCTCAACAAAAGGCTCATCAATATGCTGCATCAGGCGCGGAACATACCCCGTGCGCGTCATGGTGTGCCACTGATCGCGGATCCGCCCGGTATTCAGTATCAAGGGGTACAATTCGTCGACGCCTGCCCCATGCGAGGAAGGATCAACCGGTACAAGATTTCTTTGCGGTAAATCACCGGCATGCCACTGATAAGGCGCCAGCGCGTCCCACGCCTCTCGCGACAGCGACGCCAGTTCGCGCAGGTTTAGCGCCCGTTCGCCGTTATTTTCAAACGCCGTCAGCGCCGCATGTTCACAAAATATCTCCTGAGGGTGTTCCCAGGCGAAGGCATCGCCATAACCGAGCTGGTCTGCCATCCGGGCGATTATCCACCAGTCCGGTCTGGCCTCGCCCGGCGCAGGCAGAAAGGCACGCTGGCGGGAGATACGGCGTTCAGAATTGGTCACCGTGCCGTTTTTCTCGCCCCAGCCCAGGGCGGGAAAACGGATATGGGCAAACCGGCTGGTGTCCGTCTCCTGCATCACCTCAGATACCATGACCAGCGGGCAGGCCGCCAGAGCCTGGCACACCGCGTGGCTGTCGGGAAGCGACACGGCAGGGTTGGTGCCCATGATCCACACCGCCTTCACCTCGCCGCGCGCAATGGCGTCAAACAATTCCACCGCCATCAGGCCCGGGGTCTGCGCCAGCCGTTCCGTTCCCCAGAAACGCGCCACGCGCGAAAGATCGTCCGGCTCGAAGTTCATGTGCGCCGCCAGCTGATTCGCCAGCCCGCCCACTTCCCGCCCGCCCATGGCATTTGGCTGTCCGGTCAGCGAAAACGGGCCGCAGCCAGGACGGTTGAACTTCCCGCTGGCAAGATGCACGTTAATGATGGCGTTACACTTGTCGCTGCCGGTGGAGGACTGGTTGATCCCCATGGTGTAGAGCGTGATCGCGCGTGGCGCGGTGATAAACCAGTCGTAGAAGGTGCTAATCTCGTCTGAAGGCAGATCGCAAAACGCCGCCACGCGAGGGATCGGCCACTCGCCCCGCCCCTGAATCAGATTGAGCAACCCCACAAACAGCCCGGCGTCGCTGCCGGGTCTGAGCGCGAGGTGGAGATCGGCGATATCGCAGGTGGCGGTTTTACGCGGATCGATCACGACCACTTTCATCTGCGGATTGTTGTGCTTTGCCTGCACCAGCCGCTGATACAGCACCGGATGCGTCCAGGCCGCGTTTGAGCCAACGAGTACCACCAGATCGCTGTTTTCCACGTCCTCGTAGCTGCACGGCACCACGTCTTCACCGAAGGCGCGTTTGTAGCCCACCACCGCCGATGACATGCACAGCCGCGAGTTGGTATCAATGTTCGCCGCCCCGATAAAGCCTTTCATCAGCTTGTTGGCGGCATAGTAATCCTCGGTCAACAGCTGGCCGGAGGCATAAAACGCCACCGCCTGCGGCCCCCATTCGTTGATGATGTTCCGTAGCCGCTCGCCCGCTTCGCCCAGCGCCTGCGGCCATGCCACCTCCCGGCCATCGACCACCGGGCGCAGCAGGCGTCCCTGCAACCCCGTGGTTTCCCCGAGGGCAGATCCTTTTACACACAGACGACCGAAATTCGCCGGATGAGTTTCATCCCCCCGAATGCTCACCTTTTCACCGTCTGCGCTGGCGACCACGCCGCAGCCCACCCCGCAGTAAGGGCACGTTGTCCGGGTTTCGGTCATGAGGCCTCCGCACGCATCACCAGCTCTTCATTTCCAACCCATACCTTGCCGTTTTCAATTTTTACCGGCCAGGCGCGCACCACGGGTTCGCCATTCTCCACCTGACAGCCGTCGCGCAGACGAATACGTTGCTTGTAGAGCGGCGAGATCACCACCGGTTCCCCCGCCGCATCGCCGAGGATGCCGCGTGAAAGCACGTTCGCGCGGCTACCCGGCTCCCGATCGTCGAGGGCATAAACGTTTTTGCCAAAGCGGAACAGCGCAATCGGTTTGCGCCCAAGATGCGCACCGATGCCCGCCTGCTCCGGGATCTCATCGATATTACAAATTTCCTGCCAGCGCTTGTTCTCCTCCGCGGCGGGGACGTTCACCGCAGTGCGGAACAGCGCCAGGCGGTCAGGATCGTTAAGGGTGGTTTGCCATTCGCACTGGTAGGTCTCCACCACCCGAGCCATCTCCTGCTCCAGTTCGTGGGCGATCCCCAGGCTGTCGTTGAGGATCACCTCGCGCAGATAGTCGAGGCCGCCTTCCAGGTTATCCATCCAGGTACTGGTACGTTGCAGACGATCTGCCGTGCGAATGTAGAACATCAGGAAACGGTCAACGGTGCGGATCAGCGTTTCGTCGTCCAGATCGCTGGCGAAGAGGTCCGCGTGGCGCGGCTTCATCCCGCCGTTGCCGCACAGATAGAGGTTCCAGCCTTTGTCCGTGGCAATCACCCCCACGTCTTTGCTCTGCGCCTCTGCGCACTCACGGGTACAGCCGGAGACCGCCATTTTGATTTTGTGCGGCGCGCGCAGGCCCTTGTAGCGGTGCTCCAGCCTGACCGCGAGGCCGGTGGAATCCTGCACGCCGTAGCGGCACCAGGTCGACCCGACGCAGGATTTCACCGTGCGCAGAGATTTCCCGTAGGCATGTCCGGTCTCAAACCCGGCCTCCACCAGCGCCTGCCAGATTTCCGGCAACTGTTCGAGCGTGGCGCCAAACAGGTCAATACGCTGCCCGCCGGTAATTTTGCTGTAAAGGCTATAGCGTTTCGCGATCTGGCCGATGGCGATCAGCCCGTCGGCGGTCACTTCACCCGCAGGCATCCGCGGGACGATGGAGTAGGTTCCGTCCTTCTGAATATTGGCGAAATAGCGATCGTTGGTGTCCTGCAACGGCAGATGCGCCGGTTTCAGCAGATACTCGTTCCAGCAGGAAGCCAATACCGATCCCACCAGCGGCTTACAGATCTCGCACCCGTGCCCCTGACCGTAGCGGCTGATAAGCTGGTCAAAAGTGCGGATATGGTTGACGCGCACCAGGTGGTAAATCTCCTGACGCGAGTACGGGAAGTGTTCGCAGATATCTTTCTTCACCTCCACGCCCTGCTCCGCAAGCTGGAACTCCATCACCTGCTTCACCAGCGCGCTACAGCCTCCGCAGCCGGTCGCCGCTTTGGTGCACTGCTTAATGGCGCCGATATCCGTTGCGCCCGCGCTTACCGCCTGGCAGATATCCCCTTTGCTGACGTTATGACACGAACAGATCTGCGCGCTTTCCGGCAGCGCCGCCACGCCCAGCGCTTTCGGCGCGCTGCCTGACGATACGGGTAAGATCAGCGTTTCCGGTTCTTTTGGCAGGCCGATGCCGTTGAGCATCATCTGCACCAGCGTGGCGTATTCGCTGGCATCGCCCACCAGCACGCCACCCAGCAGGGTTTTGCTGTCGTGGCTGACCACAATTTTTTTGTAGATTTGCTGCGGCCCGTGCGTCCACTGGTAGCTCAGCGCACCCGGCGTGCGCCCGTGAGCATCGCCAAACGACGCCACATCCACGCCCAGCAACTTGAGTTTGGTACTCATATCCGCGCCGGTGAAGCGCTTCTCCTCACCCGCCAGCACAGCGGCGGCCACGCGCGCCATCTGGTAGCCCGGGGCCACCAGGCCAAAGATTTTTCCCTCCCACAGCGCGCATTCGCCGATGGCAAGCACGTCCGGATCGGAAGTCCGGCAGCCGTCGTCAATACAGATACCGCCGCGCTCGCCGATAACCAGCCCGCTGCTGCGCGCCAGCGCGTCCTGCGGACGAATACCGGCAGAGAAGACCACCATGTCCGTTTCCAGCTGTTCACCATCGGCAAAGCTCAGCACCAGCCCGTCGTCTGCGGTGGCAATCTCCGTCGTCGATTTACTGGTGTGCACCCCTACGCCCAGCGCCTCAATTTTCTTGCGCAGCATTGCCGCGCCGTCGCTGTCGAGCTGCACCGCCATCAGGTTCGGCGCAAACTCCACCACGTGAGTTTCCAGCCCGAGCTGCTTAAGTGCATTCGCCGCCTCCAGACCCAGCAGGCCGCCGCCAATTACCACGCCGCGGCGAGAGCCTGCCGCATGGGCCGCAATGTTGTCCAGATCGTCGAGGGTGCGGTAGACAAAACACCCCGGCAGATCGTTGCCCGGAACGGGTGGTATGAACGGGTACGAGCCGGTCGCCAGCACCAGCTTGTCCCAGTGAGTCTCATGGCCACTGGCGGTACGCACTACGTGTGCATCACGATCGATAGCAACGATCTGCTGCGAGAGGCGCAGCTCAATGCCGTTATCGGCAAAGAACTCCCCCGCCACCAGCGAGAGCGAGTCCGCGCTGCGTCCGCCAAAATATTCCGACAGATGCACGCGGTCATAGGCGGCATAGCGCTCTTCGCCAAAAACAATAATCTGATACTGCTGATGCAAATTGCGGTTAACGCAGTCTTCGAGGAAATGATGGCCGACCATACCGTGCCCAACCACCACCAGAGTAGGTTTTGTCATAGCGTTCTGTCCTGCAACCTGCGGTTGCGTTGTGAAACGATCGAACAGCCAGTCCGCGTGGGCGGGCGCAGCCGTTGCCAGTAAATCGGTAAAGGTTGCCGCGCTGCGGCAGTCACCCAGCAGCAGCACGCCAGCCAGCGCCCCCTGATGGATCAGTAAACGTCGATAGTGACGGGTCAGCGGATCCCATGAACTCCAGACCACATCGTCCGCCTGCGCCGTCGCGCGCCCGAGGCTGAACAGATCCACGCCGGTCACCTTAAGGCGCACGCCGTTGTCGGTCAGGGTAAACGGCGCGGTGACCTCCCCGGCCAGCCGCGCGGCAAGAATATCCGCCTGCGCCAGACAGGGGGCCACCAGGCCAAACGTCTGGCCGTCAATTTCGCAGCACTCGCCGATGGCGTAGATACCCGGCACGGAGGTTTGCATCTCCTGATCCACCACGATGCCGCGCGCGCAGCGAATGCCGCTGGCATTCGCCAGCGCAACGTTGGGCTGCACGCCGGTTGCCAGCACCACGCGCGTGGCGGCAATGCGGCGTCCGTCGAGCGACGTCACGGCATCGTCAGCGATGGCGGTGATGCCGGAGGCGAGTTCACAGCTAACGCCCCGCGCCGCCAGCGCCTCTTCCAGCAACAGTCCCGCCTGCTGATCCAGCTGCTGTTCCATCAGCCACGGACCGCGATGCACGAGCGTGACGTTGTCACCCTTGCGCGCCAGCGCTGCCGCTGCCTCCACGCCGAGTACGCCGCCGCCCAGCACTACCGCCGGCCCGGAGATATTCTGGATGGCGCGGGTTTCTGCCAGGGTGCGAAAGGTGAACACATGCGGCGCATCGCCGCCGGGGATCGGCGGTACAACAGGGGTAGAACCGGTGGCAAACACCAGCGCATCCCAGCCCAGCGTGCGAGCAGAGGTATGCACTTCACGCGCGTTGACGTCTACTGCGAGCGCCGTTTCTCCTCGCAGCACCGTCACGCCTCGTGCCGTGTACCAGTCTTCATCGTGCAGACAGATGTGCTCCGCCTGCTTTTCGCCACCCAGCACTGGCGAAAGCTGGATGCGGTTGTATGCCTGCTCCGGCTCGTCACCGATGACGGTGACAGCGAAACGACCGGGAACACGCCCGGTGAGCGACGCAATCAGCCGGGTTGCCGCCATACCATTACCGATAATGACCAGTCGCATCGTGCCCCCTCATTACGCCGCTTTCGGCTGTTTTTCGTAGAGGAAATGGAGGATCTGCTGGCGCATGTGGTGATAGCGGCTGTCGTCCGCCAGCTGCACCCGGTTGCGCGGGCGCGGCAGATCGACGCGCAGGATCTCACCCACGGTGGCCGCCGGGCCGTTGGTCATCATCAGTACGCGGTCAGAGAGCAGTACCGCCTCGTCCACGTCGTGGGTGATGAGCACGATGGTGGTATTCAGCGCCTGCTGGATCTGCATCACCGAATCCTGAAGATGGGCACGCGTCAGCGCATCGAGCGCGCCAAACGGCTCATCCATCAGCAGCACTTTCGGCTTCATCGCCAGCGCGCGGGCAATCCCGACGCGCTGCTTCATGCCGCCGGAGATCTCCCCGGGATGCTTGTGCAGCGCGTGGCCCATCTGCACCCGGTCGAGATTGTGCTCAATCCACGCTTTGCGCTCGGCCTTACTCATGGTGTGACGGAAGACCTGATCCACCGCCAGCGCCACGTTGTCGAAGCAGGTCAGCCACGGCAGCAGCGAATGATTCTGAAACACCACCGCGCGCTCTGGCCCCGGCCCGGCGATTTCGCGGTTGTCGCAAATCAGCCCGCCTTCCGTCGGCAGCGTGATCCCGGCGATCAGGTTTAACAGCGTCGACTTGCCGCAGCCGGAGTGACCAATCAGACTGACGGTTTCGCCCTCGTGGATATCAAAAGAGACGTTTTGCAGCGCCAGAAACTCGCCGCTGGCGGTGGAAAAACGCTGGCTCACGGCCTGGACCTGAATTAACGGTTTCATCTTCACTCCTTATTTTTCCTGCCAGCTAAAGCGACGGGCGATCAGCATCAGCCCCTGCTCCAGCAGCAACCCGACCACGCCAATGATGACGATGGCGATGAGAATGTTTTCGACGTTGAGGTTGTTCCACTCATTCCAGATCCAGAAGCCAATGCCTAAACCTCCGGTGAGCATCTCGGCGGCGACAATCACCAGCCAGGCAATGCCAATGGAAAGACGTACCCCGGTCAGCACCGCAGGCAGCACGGCCGGGAAAAGAATGCGGCGCATGATGGTCCACTCTGAGAGTTGCAGCACCCGGGCCACGTTGAGGTAGTCCTGCGGAATACAGCGCACCCCTTCGGCGGTGTTAATGACCATCGGCCAGATGGAGCAGATAAAAATAGTCCAGCTCGATGCAGGCTCCGCTTTCTGGAACAGCAGCAGGCCGATAGGCAGCCAGGCCAGCGGGCTGACCGGACGCAGTAGCGCGATCAGCGGGTTGAACATGCGGGAGAAAAAGGTGAAGCGGCCAATCAAAAAGCCCAGCGGAATGCCCGCCAGCGCCGCCAGACCGAAGCCGATGGCGACGCGCTGCAACGACGCCAGCACGTTCCAGCCAATGCCCATATCGTTTGGCCCGTCGCGATAAAACGGATCGGCAAACAGGGTCATGGCCGAATCGAGCGTGCTGAGCGGCGTCGGAAAGCCTTTACTGTTTATCGCCGTCAGCTGCCAGAGCACCACCAGCAGGCCGAGACCGAGCAGCGCCGGGATGACGCGCTGTAAAAAATCATTCATCCGACGCGTAAACGCGGGCGCACGACGGCGAACCTGTAACGGAGGCAGGACTATCACTTCCCCGCTCTCTGACGTCTCTTGTGGTTTTGTATTTTGCAGATGCTGCATACTCAGGCCCCTTTACGGTGAATGGCGAAGCGGTTGGCGTACCCTTCCGGATCGGTGCCGTTCCAGACGGTGCCGTCCATCAGGGTGCTGCTGCGATACGGTGATGACGGTGTGGACATGCCGCCCACGGCGGTCGCGGCATCCTGCCAGACCGCGGTCTGGTTAATGCGCTGTGCAATGCCCGCGTAATCCGGCGCGGCGTTGAGCAAGCCCCAGCGGCGGAACTGGGTTAAGAACCACATGCCATCGGAGAGATACGGGTAGCTCACGGCACCCTCGTTGAAGAAACGGATCGGGTGCGCATCCTGCCAGCGCTGACCGACCCCGTTGTCGTACTCGCCGAGCATGCGTCCGGTGAGATACTGTTCCTTGCAGTTGAGCCAGGCGCGGCGCGAGAGGATCTGCGCGGTTTCGCGTTTGTTTTCCGCTGACGCCTCGATCCAGCGCGCGGCTTCCATCACGGCGCTCACCAGCGCCCGTGCGGTGTGCGGATTTTTCGCCACCCAGTCGCGTCGGGTGCCGAGGATCTTTTCCGGGTGATCGGCCCAGATGGACTGCGACGTAGCGGCGGTAAATCCGATGCGGTCGTTAATCGCCCGCGCGTTCCACGGCTCGCCAACGCAAAACCCGACCATGTTGCCAATGCGCATGTTCATCACCATCTGCGGCGGCGGCACCACCACGGTGCGCACGTCGTCAAACGGGTTAATCCCCGCGCTGGCCAGCCAGTAGTAGAGCCACATGGCGTGCGTTCCCGTCGGGAAGGTATGCGCGAAGGTGTAAGTTCCCGGCGCCTGCTGCGCAATCAGCTTTTTCAGCCCGTCGAGGTCACGAACGCCCTTCTCCGCCAGATCGCTGGAGAGCGTAATGGCCTGACCGTTCTGGTTGAGGGTCATCAGGTTCGCCATCTGCTGCGGCTTGCCCGCGATACCCAGCTCCAGACCGTACAGCAGGCCGTAAAGAATGTGCGCGGCGTCCAGTTCGCCCGCCACCAGCTTGTCGCGCACCGCCGCCCAGCTCGCCTCTTTGGTCGGCACAATAGTAATGCCGTGTTTTTTATCGAACCCCTTCAGGGCCGCGATAACCACGGGCGCGCAGTCGGTCAGAGGTATAAACCCGATACGCACGGTATCCTGCTCCGGCTTATCTGACCCCGCCGCCCATGCGGCCTGCATGACACCCGGCAACAGCATCGCACCACTCGCCAGCATGCTGGCCTGCAATAACCGCCGTCTCGACAAATCCGCCATAATTGCTCCTGAAAAAAGGCAAAAAAAAGCGCCCGACGGTGCTGAAGCACCGCTGGACGCCTTTATCCTGAAGACGCATGCACCGCCGTTGGCGCATCGTCGAAAATGGTTAATCTGTTAATGCAAAGGTAATGCCAGCTTTTCATCCCCGGCGTTACGGGGTTTCTGCAAGAAGAGCGCTGTATTACGCACCTCAATCAGGCATAAATTGCCCACTGACTGTGCAACTACTCCCCAGGGGGTATCTTCCACAGATTTTTCACCGTAAGCAGCGCACGGGCGATATCTACCATGCGTTGGTTTTTATCCATCGCCATTTTGCGCAGGGCGGTCCACGCCTGCTCCTCGCTCATGTTCTGGTGCGTCATCAGCACGCTTTTGGCTTTGTCGATGGTCTTACGCTCCTCCAGCGTGTCGCGCAGGGAAGCAAGCTGACGGGAGAGTTGCTCAATTTCACGCGCCTGCTGGCGCACCAGCGGCAGCAGCGGTTTATCCGGAAATCGCGCCAGGATATCGTCGTGTTCATCGTCTGCGTGCAGGTTTTCGCTATAGCGGCGCTCCTCAACTGCCGTCATCAGATCGGCAATCGCCACCTCCTCCAGCGTGCGCAGGTGCTCAAGGCGCGCGGTTTGCAGGGCAAACCATTTGAGGGCGGTATCACCGTTATCTGCCGGAGGCTGGCGGGTGCACGCTTCACGCCTGAGTTTTTCAGTCTCCAGACCCGGCAGGCAGTTGAGGGTAAATGACTCCTGCACGTCTGGAGTGCAATGGGAGATAAAAACCTCAAAGCAGGCCTGCTGGCCATCAATGCGATCCACCAGCCGCTGGCGGGTTTCATCGTCAAAGAATCCCTGGGTGAAACCAATAGCCCCCAGCGCCCGCTCTTGTCCCACAAGTTCTTTGCCCTGCATCAGGCTGTAAAGGGCCACAAATCGGCCCGCGATGTGCGGATCGTCAATGCTGTCGCTGAGTTGGGGTACGATACTGAGCAAATGACGCAGTATGCGGCTGTAATGTTCCATCGCCTGCGGCGCGGTGACGCATTGACCTGTAACGCCATCACGCAGCGCCGTTAGCGTCTCAAGGCCGTGCAGTGCGCTGGCAATACGTTCGCACAGGGCGCTGCCCGGCAGCGGTTCGTTAAACTGAAGGTGCAATGCGGCGAGGTTTTCATCCACCAGGGCCCTGCTGGCCTTGCATTCAGGCGCGTACAATTTGCCCTGCGAGCAGAGCCAGACATTTGACGCACCGCGCTCGCACTGTAGCATATGCACCAGTCGACTGATGCCGTTCACCAGTGCGCCCAGCTGCGCCAGTCTGCCGAGCTGTTCCTCGCGCAACATTCTCGCACGCTGGAACCATTCGGTTGCGCCAGGGGAACTGCCAGCCACTATCGTCATCGTTTCTCTCCCCGATACGTATTCTTCGGTACGAGAAGCAATATTCGTGCCTTTTCAAAGAACAGGAGTCAACATGCAGAAGATTGTGATCGTCGCCAACGGTGCGGCCTACGGCAGTGAATCCCTTTTTAACAGCCTGCGCCTGGCAATCGCGCTGCGCGATAAGGAGAGTGAGCTGGAGCTGCGCCTCTTTTTGATGTCCGACGCCGTCACGGCCGGGCTGAAGGGGCAAAAACCCGCAGAGGGCTACAACATTCAACAAATGCTGGAGATCCTGACCGCGCAAAACGTTCCGGTCAAACTGTGCAAAACCTGTACCGACGGGCGCGGCATTACCGGGCTGCCGCTGATTGATGGCGTGGAAATTGGTACGCTGGTGGAGCTGGCTGAATGGACGCTTTCCGCCGATAAAGTATTAACTTTTTAATAATAACCCGCTAAAAAAATTATTTTCTTATGGACGCGGTTTCAGCATCAAGTTTACCTGCACCGTTGCCGATAGGCATGGAAACAACACAGCAGGTATTACACTTATGTTCAGATCCATTCGCGCCCGCATCATTGCCGCGACGACAGGCTGTCTGGTCGTCGCCCTTCTTCTTAATACCATTATTAACTTTCAGGTCACGCGCCAGGATAATCAGCAGTCGCAGCGCGATATTCTGACCAGCACCAGCGCCAGCCACAACATGGCGATTGCCGACTGGGTGAACAGCAAAATAACCGTCATCACTTCGGCGCAGTCGGTCGCGCTCAGCGACGATCCGGTTCCGGTGTTTAAACAGCTTGCACTGGCGGGTGGATTTACCAACGTCTACGTGGGTTATGCCAGCAAAACGGCTAAATTTTCTGACCCAACCGGGGTGCCCGCTGATTACGATCCCACCCTTCGCCCGTGGTATCAGCAGGTCGTCAGCGCTGATGGCCCGGTAGTGACTGCACCCTATGTGGATGCGGGCACCGGGAAACTGGTGGTGACGTTCGCGGTACCCGTTAAAGAGCAAGGCGCCCTGAAAGCGGTGGTGGCGGGCGATGTGGCAATGGACAGCGTGGTGGCTAACGTGCGCGGTATTCACCCGACTCCGGCCAGCAGTGGACTGCTTTTGGACAGCAACGGCACCGTAATTGCCGGCAGCGATCCTGCGCTGACGCTTAAGCCGTTTACTGAAACGATCAAAGGGACCGATTTTGCCACTCTGAAAAGCGGCAACCTGGTTGACGGAACGTCAAACGGACGCGAAAAAACGTTCCTGGCCACCGCCGTGCCGGGGACGCACTGGCTGCTGGTTGTGGCGCTTGATAACGGCGATGCCACCGCCGGGATGCGCTCATTGCTTAAAGCTTCTGCACTGTCGCTGGCAATCCTCGCCCTGCTGAGCGGAGCCCTCATGCACCTCCTGATTGCCCGCCTGCTTAAGCGGCTGTTCGGTATCCGTGACGCGATGAACAACATTGCCAACGGTACTAACGATCTGTCGCAGCGTCTGCCGGATAAGGGGGGCGATGAAGTGGCGCAAATCGCGCAGGCGTTTAACGCCTTCAGCGATAAGCTTTCTGTGGTGATGGTCCAGCTGCGTGATGCGAGCGCCTCAGTGAAAAACGCCGCGCATGAGATTGCGGCGGGTAATCAGGATCTTTCCGGGCGTACCGAGCAGGCGGCATCAAGCCTTCGCGAAACCGCCAGCGCCGTGGAAGAGATCACGGCCTCCGTTACGCAGTCAAACGAGTCGGCAGCAGAAGCGAACGAACAGGCGAGCAAGGCCTCTGCCGCCGCATCCCGCGGCGGCGACGTCGTCGCTCAGGCCATCAGCACCATGCAGTCCATCGAACTGGCTTCCGCGAAAATCGGCGATATCACCAGCGTCATTGACGGCATCGCCTTCCAGACCAATATTCTGGCGCTTAACGCCTCGGTGGAAGCGGCACGTGCCGGGGAGCAAGGCCGTGGGTTCGCGGTCGTTGCGGGGGAAGTACGTAACCTGGCCAGCCGCAGCGCTCAGGCGGCGAAAGAGATCAAATCCCTTATTGATTCCACCACCGAAAGCGTTGCAACCGGCTCCCGGTTTGTGCACCTTGCGGGCGACAGCATGGATGAGATCCGCGCCAGCGTCGGGAGCGTGTCAGGCATAATGCGTGAAATATCTATTGCCACCCGCGAGCAGATGAAAGGGATCCATGAAATTAACCACGCGGTGACTCATCTGGATCGCATGGTGCAGCAGAACGCCGAGCTTGTTGTACAGTCTGCTGCGGCGGCCAGCGCGCTGCAAAGCCAGGCGGGCGACCTTGCTGAGACCGCAGGCCATTTCCGCATATAATTTTTCCCGGACGCGCGTTAAACAGGGAAAAAGTGCGTCCGCTGAAAGGTTTCAGGGATTTTGTCATTTTTGTTTAATCGTTGCGCCATTTTTTGATCGAAATCAGCATCCCACTCCTGCCCCTTTGGTGTTATGCAATGAGTAAATTGTGAACAACATCACGCTCGGGATGGGCAAAAACGACGGGGTATAAAATGGCACGAGTTAAAACAAGTCTGAAACTGTTTGGCGGGGATACGGTAGTGGTGCGTTGCTCAGAGCGTTGCCGCATCCATCTGATAAGTTCGAAAGGACAGAAACAATCGCAGGCAGATATCCTTACCGTCCAGGACGATAAGGCCTGGCTGACGGTGCCTTACACCGGCACCTGGGATGTGCTGATCGACAGCCACAGCCAGTCGCTCGAACATTCCGTAAGTTACGTGGCAGCATAACCATAAACGCCCGGCCAGCCGGGCGTATTATCAGGCAAAACCTGGCCGCAGCGTATTGCTGAGCGGGTTCCCTTCCAGCAGCGCTTTCACCTTCACCACCAGCTCACTCAGACAGTCGTCCTGCATACCGAGACGCGTCAGCTCCTGATCGAGCGAGAAAAGGTACTGGGCGTTAGTACCCAGCGGTCCACTGGCGGCGGCAATCAGCGGGGCAATCACCTGGGTTCGGGTGTCGGCTTCATACAGCGGGTGGCGCGGATCCATAATGAACACCAGCGCGTTGACGGTGCGGCCGTCATCCAGTTCCAGCTTGCACCAGCTGGGCATATAGCAGCCGGTGATCATCTCGCGCTTCCACAGCAGCGTCAGCTCATCTTCCAGCGTGGTATCCGGCAGCCGGTATGCCACGCCCGTGGTGCGCCCGCCCTCTTTTAGTGCAAGCATGCGTCCTGGCTGACACGCGCTGCCGCGTCCGGCGGTCAGGCGCAAACAGAAGGCGCGGTGCCAGCCAGGCAGCGTTCCGGTTGCCGATTCAACAAATTCGAGCGCCGGGTTCCACATCAGCGAGCCGTAACCAAAGATCCAGACCGGGCCATCATCCGGGCGGCAGGCCAGCGTTGCCGCAAGCGACGCCGCACGTTGTTCAGCCGACCACAGAAGCGATTCCTCAATAGCACCAAATGCCGTCTTACAATCTGCCTTCATCAAGAAATCACGCGTTAACACATTCCACCTCCGCCACTGCATGCTTCCTTGCGACATCTGTAATTCGCCTTCCCGGCATTCTGTGCTGTTCATTTTAACAGCAGTTGAGCAACGATAAGCAATTCGCGGGCCAGATGCAATACAGCGGCAGGTCAACCGCCTGAAATGTCAAAAGGGAGGCAGCGTATTATTCGCGGCTATTTCTTTTTGTGCCATTTATCATCGTCCCCTTTCTCATAGTCATTTTTTACGGCGGCCCAGGCCACCTTATGGGCCGTCTCTTCGCGGCTGGCATCGTCCCGGCGATCTTCTTTATCTTTGTACTGATCCCAGGCGCTGTTAAAGGCTTCTTTGTAGATTTCCTGGGCGTGGGCAGGCAATACGTTTTGCACGTTATCTGGTAATTCGCTTTTCGATTTGTATGGCATCGTTAACCCCTCTTTTGGCTAAAAGATAAGTGTGGACGACGATACGCGAGGGTGCCAGCCAACAGAAAGAAATGAACAATATAAAAATGCAAGTCATTGTTATTAAATTAATATTTAACAGAGATAGGCCATTATAAGCCTCAGGCATAAAAATTATAATAAAGGGTAAAATTAAGTAAAAAATACAGGGTATTTAACAGATTTCTGTTAATTTAATACTTTTAAAATCTATCTATAATTACAAGCACCTGCATTGTTGGAGAAACACATGACAGCAACACACGAGGCGGTGAAAACCCGCCACAAGGAGACCTCTCTCATTTTCCCGGTTCTGGCACTGGCTGTGCTGCTCTTCTGGGGAAGCAGTCAGTCATTGCCAGTGGTTGTGGGGATCAATATTCTGGCTCTGGTGGGTATTTTAACCAGCGCATTTAGCGTGGTACGCCATGCGGATGTTTTAGCCCACCGTCTTGGAGAGCCGTATGGGTCATTAATTTTAAGCCTTTCGGTTGTGATTCTTGAGGTCAGTCTCATTTCCGCATTAATGGCCACCGGCGACGCCGCGCCAACGCTAATGCGCGATACGCTCTATTCCATCATTATGATTGTTACCGGCGGCCTGGTTGGTTTTTCACTTTTATTAGGTGGTCGCAAATTTGCCACCCAGTACATGAACCTTTTTGGCATTAAACAGTACCTGATCGCCCTGTTCCCGCTGGCGATTATTGTGCTGGTATTCCCGATGGCGCTGCCGGGTGCAAATTTCACCACCGGCCAGGCGCTGCTGGTGGCGCTGATTTCCGCGGCGATGTACGGCGTGTTCCTGCTGATCCAGACCAAAACGCACCAGAGCCTGTTTGTTTACGAGCATGAAGACGACGGTGACGACGATGACCCGCATCACGGTAAGCCGTCGGCTCACAGCAGCGCGTGGCACACGGTATGGCTGATCGTGCATCTGATTGCCGTTATTGCGGTCACCAAGATGAATGCGAACCCGCTGGAGGCGCTGTTAACTGAACTGAACGCGCCGGTCGCCTTTACCGGTTTCCTGGTGGCCCTGTTGATCCTGTCGCCAGAAGGCCTGGGAGCGCTGAAAGCGGTGCTCAATAATCAGGTGCAGCGTGCGATGAATCTGTTCTTTGGCTCTGTTCTGGCGACCATCTCCCTTACCGTTCCGGTGGTGACGTTGATTGCCTTTATGACGGGAAATGAATTGCAGTTTGCGCTGGGTGCGCCAGAGATGATTGTGATGGTGGCATCCTTGCTGCTGTGCCAGATTTCCTTCTCCACCGGCCGCACCAATGTGCTGAACGGCGCGGCGCATATGGCGCTGTTTATTGCGTATCTGATGACGATATTTGCGTAATTTTTTTGCGGGGTGGCGCTGCGCTTACCCGGCCTACAAAACCCGTAGGCCCGCGCAAGCGTAGCGCCGCCGGGCAAAGAAAAACCCGCCGAAGCGGGTTTTTTTATTAGTTGCTGGTATCCAGCTCGTCGAAGCTCTTCACCAGATCGTCAATCGCTTTGATCTGTTTCAGGAACGGCTCCAGCTTATCCAGCGGCAGCGCGGATGGACCGTCGCATTTCGCGTTAGCCGGATCCGGGTGCGCTTCAATGAACAGACCCGCCAGGCCGGTTGCCATACCGGCGCGCGCCAGTTCGGTCACCTGCGCACGACGCCCGCCAGACGCGGCGCCAAACGGGTCGCGGCATTGCAGGGAGTGGGTCACGTCGAAAATCACCGGAGACTGGTTAGAGACGTTCTTCATCACGCTGAAGCCCAGCATATCCACAACCAGGTTGTCATAACCGAAGTTTGAACCACGGTCGCACAGGATAACCTGGTCGTTACCGCCTTCGATAAACTTGTCGACGATGTTACCCATCTGGCCTGGGCTCACGAACTGCGGTTTTTTCACGTTAATCACGGCACCGGTTTTCGCCATCGCTTCTACCAGGTCAGTCTGGCGAGCGAGGAACGCCGGAAGCTGAATCACGTCTACCACATCAGCCACCGGCTGTGCCTGAGACGCCTCGTGCACGTCGGTGATCACTTTCACGCCAAACGTCTGTTTCAGCTCCTGGAAAATCTTCATCCCCTCTTCCAGGCCCGGGCCACGGTATGAGTGAATGGAGGAGCGGTTGGCTTTGTCAAAAGAGGCTTTAAACACGTACGGGATGCCCAGTTTTTGGGTCACGGTCACGTAGTGTTCGCAGATGCGCATAGCGAGATCGCGGGATTCCAGCACGTTCATACCGCCAAACAGCACGAACGGCAGGTCGTTTGCCACGTTGATATCACCAATGCTAACCACTTTTTGTTTCATAGGATCGCCTTATTCAGGTGTGAATCGGAATTAAGATTAATGCAGTGTAATGTGTTTATGCGCGATCGCGTTGATCTGCGCGCGGATCATCTCGCTGATCGGGTCTTCCGGACATTGTTCGACGAAATAATTTAAATCATTCAGCGCCACGTGCTCGCAGTCGAGCTGCGCATAAATCAGGCCGCGGTCGCGGATTTCGTACGGATCTTCCGGATTGAACTGCAACAGCACTTCGCTTGCGCGCAGGGCCAGCTCCATCTGACGCTCTTCCATCAGCGCAGACTTCAGCGTATCCAGGAGCTTGCGGATCACTTCGGCGTTATCGGCTTCATCGAGATCTTCATTGAACAGCTCAGCTATCGGGCTGATGTTGCCTTTCAGCCAGACATCCAGCGTATGCTCATCCAGCGTGTCACCGTTAAACGGATTGATTAACCACATCTCACCGTCCAGCCACTCCGCCCGCAAAATCATCTGCGTCGGGAAAATGACCGGCACCAGTGGAATCTCCAGCTCGTGCGCAACCCACAGTAAAATGGCGCCCAACGCGACGGCGCTGCCCTGACGATTTTTCAACACCTGGTCCAGCCACAGTGCGTCAGACAGGCGGTACACGCCTCGCGTGTCGCAGAAACCCCATTCGCCGTAGAAAAGCTCAATCAGCTTCTCTAATTGCCAGTCCTGCGGACGTGCCTGATTGATCTCTTCGCGCGCCAGGCTGACCAGATTCTCCAGTTCAGCGTAAACGTACTGTGACGTAAAATCGTCGCGGATCATCTCTGAAATCAGGATCATACCATCGCAGAGCGGCACTTTGTTAAATTCGAAATCGGCTAAGGACCTCATGACTTACCCCAGTAACGGTATTCTTGTGGTGGCGAGTTTAATGATGATGTACAGCACCACCAGACCCAGCAAAAAGGCGATAAACCCTGTCTGCTGGCTGCGCGGACGATGACGCCCAAGCGCGATAAAACCCAAAACGATGTAGATGATAACGCCAAACAGCTTTTCAGTCAGCCATGCGCCTTTATCAGTAAATGGCAGATAGCCGGTCTTCCACATTAACCCGGCTCCGGAAAGGAACAGCACCGTGTCGATACAGTGCGGGGCGATGCGTACCCAGCGGGCGTTAATCAGCGGATTGTTGTTGTAGCGCCACCAGTAGCGGGCAATAAAAAAGCCAATGGTCAGGGCAACGGAAACCAGGTGAACGGAGATCAGCAGCGTAAACATGCTCATGACCGCTGCCCCAGCGTCAGACGTTCATTGCCGCCGTAATCCCGGCAGGTTTCCACGGCAGCGTATCCGGCATGCGTAAACAGCGCTCGCACCGCCTCTCCCTGCGTCCAGCCATGTTCCACCAGCAGCCAGCCACCGGGAAGCAAATGTTGCCGTGACGTTGTCACAATGTGATCAAGATCCGCAAGTCCCTGATTCGCAGCGACCAGCGCGGTCAACGGTTCAAAACGCACGTCGCCCTGCGCGAGATGTGGATCGTCTTCGTCGATGTAGGGCGGATTGCTGACAACCATTTCAAACATGCGGCTTTCAAGCGCGGCAAACCAGCTGCTTTGCAGAACGGAAACATTGTTCAGCCCCAGCCGTTCAACGTTGCGCCGCGCGAGGGCGACCGCATCAGGCATCACGTCTACCGCCGTCACGGTGCAGTCTGGCCGCTCGCTGGCAAGCGCCAGCGCAATCGCCCCGGTGCCGGTGCCGAGATCGAGGATCTGACACGACTGCGCCGGTAACCGCGCCAGCGCCTGCTCCACCAGACACTCGGTGTCCGGGCGCGGGATCAGCGTGGCCGCTGAGACGTACAGTGGAAGGGACCAGAACTCGCGCTCGCCAACCAGATGCGCCACCGGCTCGCCGGTTTTACGGCGGGCAAGCAGCGTCTCCAGCTGCGATTGCTGTTCAGCGGTCAGCGCGGTTTCGCCGAAAGCCAGCAGATACGTGCGGGCTTTACCCGTCACATGCTCAAGCAGAATTTCGGCGTCGCGCTTCGGGCTTTCACTTGCAGAAAGCTCACTGGCGGCATGGCGTAACCAGCGCTGAAAATCCATTAATCCTGCTCGGACAGTGCCGCCAGCTGGTCGGCCTGGTATTCCTGCACGATAGGCTCAATCAGCATATCGAGCTTGCCTTCCATTGCCTCATCCAGACGGTACAGCGTCAGGTTGATGCGGTGGTCGGTTACGCGCCCCTGCGGGAAGTTATAGGTGCGGTTACGATCGCTACGGTCGCCGCTGCCCAGCAGGTTACGGCGGGTAGAGGCTTCCGCCTGTTGGCGTTTCGCCATTTCCGCCGCGTGGATACGGGCGCCCAGCACGGATAACGCCTTAGCTTTGTTCTTGTGCTGGGAACGTTCATCCTGACACTCAACCACAATCCCGGTGGGCAGGTGAGTAATACGGATAGCGGAGTCGGTGGTGTTAACGTGCTGACCACCTGCCCCTGAAGAGCGGAAGGTGTCGATGCGCAGATCCGCCGGGTTGATATCCGGCAGTTCCGCTTCCGGCAGCTCCGGCATCACCGCCACCGTACAGGCCGAGGTATGAATGCGCCCCTGCGATTCCGTCGCAGGCACGCGCTGCACGCGGTGACCGCCGGATTCAAATTTCAGTCGACCGTACACGCCGTCACCGCTGATTTTGGCGATAACCTCTTTGTAGCCGCCATGCTCGCCTTCGTTGGCGCTCATGATCTCCACGCGCCAGCGACGGGATTCGGCATAACGGCTGTACATACGGAACAGATCCCCGGCGAACAGCGCCGCTTCGTCGCCGCCGGTACCGGCGCGGACTTCCACAAAGGCGTTACGCTCATCGTCCGGATCTTTCGGCAGCAGAAGCACCTGAAGCTGCTGCTCCATCTCTTCTGAACGCGCTTTCGCATCCTGTAACTCTTCCTGCGCCATCTCGCGCATCTCAGGATCGTCGAGCATCATCTGCGCGGTTTCGATATCTTCCTGGACCTGTCGCCAGTCGGTAAAGCATTTTGAAACATCACTTAACTGCGCGTATTCACGCGACAGCGCGCGAAAACGTTCCTGGTCGGCAATGGTCCCGGCATCGCCGAGCAGCGCCTGGACTTCTTCATGGCGCTCGTGCAGAGCTTCCAGTTTAGCGACGATAGAAGGCTTCATAGGCGTAAATGCACCTTGTCTTAGAAAATGGGTATAGGGCGCTATTCCAGCCCGAGGCTGTTGCGCAGAATTGTCAGGCGTTCATCGTCCCCGTCACGGGCAGCCTGCTGAAGAGATTTGGTTGGGGCATGGATCAGGCGGTTGGTCAGTTTCCAGGCCAGATCCTGCATAATCGCCTGCGCGTCGCCGCCCTGTTCAAGGGCCGCTAACGCTTTGGCCGTCAGGTCATCACGCACCTGCTCCGCCTGACCGCGGTATTCGCGGATGGTCTCGCTGACGCTTTGCGCGCGCAGCCAGGCCATAAATTCGCTGGTTTCCTGTTCAACGATGGTTTCCGCCTGCACAGCCGCCGCCTTACGCTGGGCAAGGTTGTGCGAAATGATGCTTTGCAGGTCATCCACGCTGTACAGGTAGGCGTTCGCCAGTTTGCCCACTTCCGGTTCGACATCACGCGGAACGGCGATATCCACCAGCAGCATCGGCTGATTGCGGCGCGATTTCAGCGCACGCTCGACCATCCCTTTCCCGATAATCGGCAGCGGGCTTGCGGTAGAGCTGATAATAATGTCCGCCTCTTTCAGACGTTCATCGATGTCGCTCAACGCAATCACCTCAGCGCCCACTTCATCTGCCAGCACCTGTGCACGTTCGCGGGTGCGGTTGGCGATGATCATCTTCTTCACCTTGTGTTCGCGAAGATGGCGCGCCACCAGCTCGATGGTTTCGCCCGCCCCCACCAGCAGTACGGTGACGGTCGACAGCGATTCGAAGATTTGACGGGCAAGGGTACAGGCCGCGAAAGCAACCGAAACCGCACTGGCGCCAATGTCGGTTTCGGTTCGCACACGCTTCGCCACGGAGAATGACTTCTGGAACATTCGTTCAAGTTCGCTGGCTTTCAGATGCCCTTTCTGGGAATCCGCGAAGGCTTTTTTCACCTGGCCGAGGATCTGTGGCTCGCCCAGCACCAGCGAATCCAGACCGCTGGCCACGCGCATCAGATGGCTGACCGCATCGTTATCCTGATGCCAGTACAGGCTGTTGCGCAGCTCTTCTTCGTTGAGGTTGTGGTAGTCACATAGCCAGCGGATCAGCGCCTCGTGCAGGTTGTCCTGCTCCTCCACGCTTAAATAGAGCTCGGTACGGTTGCACGTCGACAGCACCACGCCACCCTGCACCATCGGCTGTGCAAGCAGGCTGTCCAGCGCCAGGTCGAGCGTATCCGGCGAAAACGTAACGCGTTCTCGCAGTGAAACCGGGGCCGTTTTGTGGTTAATACCGAGTGCTAATAGGGTCATGTTGAGCGGGAGTAGTACCAGCGTTAATAAGGTTAGCAGGACGCATCATACAGGATGCGCGAGATCAATAAAAGAGACTGCCCCCTTTCGGAGTAATAGCTTACGCCACGCTTTGAGATAATTTGAACGTAGACGGTGGCACCCTTCAACGCTAGCATTAACAATTATAACTGCAACGTATCTCAAGGATTTGTCATCATTATGACCCGAATGATTCGCCTGCTGCCTCTGGCGGCCCTGGTTCTGACCGCCTGTTCCGTTCATCAGCCGAAAGGCCCGGGCAAAAGCCCTGACTCACCGCAGTGGCGTCAGCACCAGCAGGACGTGCTGAAATTAAGCCAGTATCAGACCCGCGGTGCATTTGCTTATCTCTCTGACGAGCAAAAAGTTTACGCTCGCTTCTTCTGGCAGCAAACGGGTCAGGACAACTATCGCCTGCTGCTGCTGAACCCGCTGGGCAGCACCGAACTGGAGCTGAACGCGAAGCCTGGCGAAGCGCAGATTACCGATAACAAATGCCAGCACTACACGGCAACCGACGCCGAAGAGATGATTGGCAAGCTGACCGGGATGCCGATTCCGCTCAATAGTCTGCGCCAGTGGATCCTTGGCCTGCCGGGTGACGCAACCGACTACACGCTCGACGATCAATACCGTCTGAGCCAGGTAAATTACACTCAGGGCGGTAAAACCTGGAAAGTGGTGTACAGCGCGTATGACAGCAAGACGCAACCGTCGCTGCCGTCCAATATGGAGCTGACGCAGGGTAGCCAGCGTATCAAGCTGAAAATGGACAACTGGATCGTTAAATGATGACCCACTGGCCCTCTCCCGCAAAACTGAACCTGTTTCTCTACATTACCGGACAGCGCGCTGACGGCTATCACACCCTGCAAACGCTGTTTCAGTTTGTCGATTACGGCGACACGATCTCCATCGAACCGCGTCAGGACGGGCAGATTCACCTGCTGACGCCGGTCGACGGCGTGGCGCATGAGGATAACCTGATCGTGCGCGCTGCTCGCCTTCTGATGAAAACGGCGTCGTCGTCGGGTCGTCTGCCAGCGGGAAGCGGTGCGGATATCCGTATCGACAAACGCCTGCCAATGGGCGGCGGTCTTGGTGGCGGTTCATCAAACGCCGCGACCGTACTGGTGGCGCTTAACCACCTCTGGGACTGCGGTCTGACGACGGACGAACTGGCAGCGTTAGGATTGACGCTGGGCGCCGATGTACCGGTGTTTGTGCGCGGCCACGCGGCGTTCGCTGAAGGTGTCGGTGAAATCCTCACGCCGGTCGATCCGCCGGAAAAATGGTATCTGATCGTTCACCCTGGCGTGAGCATTCCTACCCCGGTCATCTTTAAAGATCCTGACCTGAAAAGAAATACCCCGGTACGGTCAATAAAAACGTTATTAAATTGTGAATTCAGCAACGATTGCGAGGATATCGCAAGAAAACGTTTTCGCGAGGTTGATGCGGTGCTTTCCTGGCTGTTAGAATACGCGCCGTCGCGCCTGACCGGTACAGGGGCCTGTGTCTTTGCTGAATTTGACACCGAAACCGCCGCCCGTCAGGTGCTTGAGCAAGCGCCGGTTTGGCTGCATGGTTTTGTAGCACGCGGGATGAACATCTCCCCCCTACAGCAGGCCATTCTGGCGCAGACTGAGTTTCGGTGACAACGTCACCCTGTTCCAGACGTTGCATCGCGCTCTTTAATACACCGCCTGGATAGCGTTTGCTTAGGCCCCGCAGTTTGCGGCGAACGCTATCCACCACTGGACGCATGCCTGAGGTTCTTCTCGTGCCTGATATGAAGCTTTTTGCTGGTAACGCCACCCCGGAACTAGCACAACGTATTGCCAACCGCCTGTACACTTCCCTCGGCGACGCCGCTGTAGGTCGCTTTAGCGACGGCGAAGTCAGCGTACAAATTAATGAAAATGTACGCGGTGGTGATATTTTCATCATCCAGTCCACCTGTGCTCCAACGAATGACAACCTGATGGAATTGGTTGTTATGGTCGACGCGCTGCGTCGTGCTTCTGCTGGCCGTATCACTGCTGTTATTCCTTACTTTGGCTATGCACGTCAGGACCGTCGCGTCCGTTCCGCGCGTGTGCCAATCACCGCTAAAGTAGTCGCTGACTTCCTGTCCAGCGTCGGCGTTGACCGCGTACTGACGGTCGACCTGCACGCAGAGCAGATTCAGGGCTTCTTCGACGTGCCGGTTGATAACGTATTCGGCAGCCCAATCCTGCTGGAAGACATGCTGCAACTGAATCTGGACAACCCGATTGTGGTTTCTCCAGACATCGGCGGCGTGGTACGTGCGCGTGCTATCGCGAAGCTGCTGAACGATACCGACATGGCGATCATCGACAAACGCCGTCCGCGCGCTAACGTTTCTCAGGTGATGCACATCATCGGTGACGTGGCTGGCCGTGACTGCGTGTTGGTGGACGACATGATCGATACCGGCGGTACGCTGTGTAAAGCCGCTGAAGCGCTGAAAGAGCGTGGTGCGAAACGCGTATTCGCTTACGCCACTCACCCGATCTTCTCCGGCAATGCGGTAAACAACCTCCGTAACTCCGTCATTGACGAAGTTGTGGTGTGCGATACCATTCCACTGAGCGACGAGATCAAAGCGCTGCCAAATGTGCGTACGTTGACTCTGTCCGGGATGCTGGCCGAAGCAATTCGTCGTATCAGCAACGAAGAATCGATCTCTGCAATGTTCGAACACTGATCGAACACGGCCAAAAAACCCGCTACGGCGGGTTTTTTTGTTTATAGTATTGATTTGTATGACTTATGCCTCCTTCACCTGCCATTCATATGACAGATGATGCGCACACGGATGATAGATAATTGTGAAAAAAGTAACCTCCTCACATGTTCTGCCCTTTCGCGCCCTCATCGACGCCTGCTGGAAAGAGAAATACACGTCGTCACGCTTTGTTCGTGACCTGATAGCCGGGATCACCGTCGGGATTATTGCCATCCCGCTGGCGATGGCGCTGGCGATTGGTAGCGGCGTCGCGCCGCAGTACGGGCTGTACACCTCGGCCGTTGCGGGGATTGTGATTGCGCTGACGGGCGGGTCCCGCTTCAGCGTCTCCGGCCCGACGGCCGCCTTTGTGGTGATCCTCTACCCGGTTTCCCAACAGTTTGGTCTGGCAGGCCTGCTGGTTGCCACCCTGATGTCCGGCATCTTTTTAATTCTGTTTGGTCTGGCCCGCTTTGGTCGCCTGATTGAATATATTCCCCTTTCCGTAACGCTGGGGTTCACCTCGGGGATTGGGATTACCATCGGGACCATGCAGATTAAGGATTTCCTCGGCCTGCAAATGGCCCATGTTCCGGAGCACTATTTACAGAAAGTGGGCGCGCTGTTTATGGCGTTGCCGACGGCCAACCTGGGCGATGCGGCCATTGGCATCGTTACCCTCGGCACACTCATCGTCTGGCCTCGCTTAGGCATTCGTCTCCCGGGCCATCTGCCCGCTCTGCTGCTGGGCTGCGCGGTGATGGGCGCCGTCAACCTGCTCGGTGGACAGGTCGCCACCATTGGCTCCCAGTTCCACTATGTTCTGGCGGACGGCTCACAGGGCAGCGGCATTCCGCAGCTGCTGCCGCAGCTGGTTCTGCCGTGGGACATGCCGGGCTCCAGCTTCACCCTGAGCTGGGATTCCCTTCGCGCTCTGCTGCCCGCTGCATTCTCCATGGCAATGCTGGGCGCGATTGAATCTCTACTGTGCGCCGTTGTGCTCGACGGCATGACCGGCACTAAGCATAAAGCCAATAGCGAGCTGGTCGGCCAGGGCTTAGGGAACATCGTTGCACCGTTCTTCGGCGGTATTACGGCTACGGCTGCGATTGCCCGTTCCGCCGCGAACGTACGTGCGGGCGCGACATCACCGGTTTCGGCGGTCATTCACTCCCTGCTGGTGATCATGGCGCTGCTGATCCTTGCCCCGCTGCTTTCATGGCTTCCGCTCTCTGCCATGGCTGCGTTGCTGCTGATGGTGGCCTGGAACATGAGTGAGGCGCATAAGGTGGTTAACCTGCTGCGCCGCGCGCCGAAAGACGACATTATCGTGATGCTGATCTGCATGTCGCTGACCGTGCTGTTCGATATGGTTATCGCTATCAGCGTCGGCATAGTGCTGGCCTCGCTGCTGTTTATGCGCCGCATCGCGCAGATGACGCGTCTCTCCCCGGTTAACGTTGAGGTGCCTGACGATGTGCTGGTGCTGCGCGTGATTGGTCCGCTGTTCTTCGCCGCAGCGGAAGGTTTGTTCAGCGATCTGGAATCCCGCATCGCGGGCAAACGGATTGTGGTGCTGAAGTGGGATGCCGTCCCGGTGCTGGATGCCGGCGGTCTGGATGCCTTCCAGCGCTTTGTTGCCCGCCTGCCGGAAGGCTGCGAGCTGCGGATAAGTAACCTCGAATTCCAGCCCCTGCGCACCATGGCGCGCGCAGGCGTGCAGCCGATCCCTGGCCGATTGTCCTTCTACCCTAACCGTGAAGCTGCATTAGCGGATCTGTGAGTCATCTGATGCAGAGACGCGTCTTTGCATCATCACCCCGATCGCCTGCTGGAGCCATTCAAGCACGGCAGGCGTCATCCACGTGCCTTTCATCAGATGCGGCTCCTGCTGCATGGCGAGGCGAAATTTTTGCTGGGTCTGCGGGTTTGTTCCCGCATAGGACTGGAATAAAACCAGCCACTTTTCTGCCAGCTTTTGCGCATCGTCAGAAGCGGGACTGAGATTATCTCGCTGCGCCTGATGCAGCTTCGCCACCAGCGGCGGCCACTCCATCATCCGGTCAAAGTAGTGCGCCCGGGTAAAGGCCATCTCTTCGGCAGTGAGATATTTCTCCCAGATGCTGAGCTTTGATTCGGCAAACGCCCGCGTGATGTAATCAGTTATCTCCGGCGTAATGCCGGTTTGCTCCTGCATCTGCGGCTCCACGCTGTGCATCTCGTTCAGGCGGGTCAAATATTCCGGTTTGCCTGCGGTATCCTGCTCCAGGCGTTCCATCCACCGTGAAGCCAAATCGGTCGCCCGCGCGTCCGTGACGCTGACGTTCTGTTCCAGCAAGTGTTTAACCTCCCTCACCAGCCCCGACCAGATATCCGCCAGCGCCTCTTTCTCTACCGCAAACGGCAGTTGCTGCAACTCTTCTTTGCTAAACCAGCGATCGTACATATTCATTAACTCCAGAGTCTGTAGCCAGGATTCCAGATCCGGCGTCGCATCGTCGGTCAGCCCGGTACGCAATTCCACCAGCCGGTTGCGCAGCGTATGGATACTACGCAGTTGCTTGTCCAGCAGAGTGATTTGCCCGTCGAGTAATTCGGCTAATGACAGCGAACGCTGTTTCAGAAAATCCCTGATTTCGGCAAGCTCCAGCCCGGCTTTTGCCAGCGTCTGGATCATATGCAGACGCTGCACATCCGCCAGGTTATAAAGCCGGTAGCCTGCCGCGCTTCTGGCAGAAGGTAACAACAGCCCTGTTTGCTCGTAGTGATGCAAAGTCCGCACGGTGATCCCGGCACGTTTCGCCAGTTCTCCCACCTGTATCAACATAACGGCTCCTTTTGTTCTGCCAGTGTCGTTACTCTGAAGCCTTACGTTACGTGAGGGTCAATGCGTCATGCAAAAAAAAACGACTTCAGATGAAGTCGTTTCGGTGTTCTTTATGGGGTACTAGCTATGCTTGCGCTGGTCGCGGCGGCATCGTTTATCGTAATGACGCACCCACCAGTATTTATCGCAGACTTCCTCATGTCCGCTCACGCGCGCCCCGGCGAGCCACAGTACCGCACCGAGGAAGATACTCAGCACCGCGCCATGCGCAAAGTATTGTGGGAGGTCAAGCTGCGGTAATTGGTTTAAGATTGAATAACCGACACCGGCGACCATCACGAACAGTCCCAACCCCATTAGCACGTTACCGAGCATTGAAGCGTTTTTGCGTTTCATATGTCACCTCCGGAACTTTGGGTTGTCAGGGGAAAAGCCCCTTCTCCTTGTGTGTAAAGTATAGACAACGCCTCTTATATGAGTTGCGTGAATGATCACATTTACTGATAACTCCCGGACAAAAATTTACAAATAAGACATTGAACAGCTTGAAATTCTAATTATTCAAAGAGGAAATTATTCGCATTTCGGTGTACAGCAGGCAGAACTTTGTCAAGCGGCGCGCCAGACAGTAAACTACGCGCCAGATCTGGAACCCATTAGGAAGTAAATCGTGACGATTAAACTGATTGTCGGCCTCGCCAATCCGGGCGCAGAATATGCCGCAACCCGCCATAACGCCGGCGCCTGGTATGTTGATCTGCTGGCGGAGCGTTTGCGCGCTTCCCTGCGTGAAGAACCCAAGTTTTACGGGTATACCTCACGCATCAATCTTGCGGGTGCCGACGTGCGGTTGCTGGTGCCAACCACCTTTATGAACCTGAGCGGCAAAGCCGTGGCGGCCATGGCAACGTTTTATCGCATCAATCCGGATGAGATCCTGGTGGCGCACGACGAACTGGACCTGCCGCCAGGCGTGGCGAAATTCAAACTGGGCGGCGGTCATGGCGGCCACAACGGTCTGAAAGACATCATCAGCAAACTGGGTAATAACCCTAATTTCCACCGTTTGCGCGTGGGAATCGGCCATCCGGGCGATAAAAACAAAGTTGTTGGTTTCGTACTGGGTAAGCCCCCGGTTTCTGAGCAGAAGTTGATTGACGAAGCGGTGGACGAAGCGGCCCGCTGCACCGAGATTTGGCTTCAGGACGGCCTGACGAAAGCCACCAATCGACTGCACGCTTTCAAAGCGCAATAATCGGCGTCTTGGGGCTTTTTTACCGCGCGTCGCGCGGGTTACGTGTATAATAGGCGTAGTTATTTACTTTTCTTCAATCGGTTATCGTTAACGGATTGATTATCAAGATATTAAGGTGATTTAGAAATGGGATTCAAATGCGGTATCGTCGGTCTGCCAAACGTGGGCAAATCCACCCTGTTCAACGCGCTCACCAAAGCAGGTATTGAAGCGGCGAACTTCCCGTTCTGTACCATCGAGCCGAACACCGGCGTTGTGCCTATGCCCGATCCGCGTCTGGACCAGCTCGCGGAAATCGTGAAGCCGCAGCGCATTCTGCCAACCACCATGGAGTTCGTGGACATCGCGGGCCTGGTAAAAGGCGCTTCCAAAGGTGAAGGCCTGGGCAACCAGTTCCTGACCAACATCCGTGAAACCGAAGCGATCGGCCACGTTGTGCGCTGCTTCGAGAACGACAACATTATCCACGTTAACAACAAAGTGGATCCGGCTGACGACATCGACGTCATCAACACCGAGCTGGCCCTCTCTGACCTCGACACCTGCGAGCGCGCCATTCACCGCGTGCAGAAGAAAGCCAAAGGCGGCGACAAAGACGCGAAAGCGGAACTGGCTGCACTGGAAAAATGTCTGCCACAGCTGGAAAACGCCGGCATGCTGCGCGCGCTGAAAAACCTGACTGACGAAGACAAAGCAGCGATTAAATATCTGAGCTTCCTGACCCTGAAGCCAACCATGTACATCGCCAACGTTAACGAAGACGGTTTCGAGAACAACCCGTATCTGGACAAAGTGCGTGAAATTGCCGCGGCTGAAGGTTCTGTAGTGGTTGCGGTTTGCGCTGCCGTTGAATCTGATATTGCAGAGCTGGACGACGCCGACCGTGAAGAGTTCATGGCCGAGCTGGGTCTGGAAGAGCCGGGCCTGAACCGCGTGATCCGCGCGGGCTATGAGCTGCTGAACCTGCAAACCTACTTCACCGCTGGTGTAAAAGAAGTGCGTGCGTGGACCATCCCTGTGGGTGCGACCGCACCTCAGGCGGCCGGTAAGATCCACACCGACTTCGAGAAAGGCTTCATTCGTGCGCAGACTATCGCGTTTGAAGACTTCATCACCTACAAGGGTGAGCAAGGCGCGAAAGAAGCAGGCAAGATGCGTGCGGAAGGGAAAGATTACATCGTTAAAGATGGCGACGTGATGAACTTCTTGTTTAACGTTTGATTTGAATGAAAAAAATCCACGCTTTGGCGTGGATATTTTTATTGTGAGGTTAAAACACATTGTCTAAGAGATCAGTTTTCATGCTGGAATCTAAGGGAATGATTTCGGCAGACACAAGCCTAACGCCTGAAAAGAGCCCTCGCGCTAGCGCTCTTTAAGAGATGCAGGACTCTCAGATTTAGCGAGAATGACCCCACCAGTTCTTGGGATCCGTCTTCCGGAAGTCAGAAATATCCCCTCTGAATACCCTTTTTTAGTCACTCAACATGAGAAGGTATCGTTGGGTCAACCTCCTCAAGGGGTTTATATACGTCAATATGACAATGTAAACCGTAGTCATCTTTTTCCTCGTAGCCTTTTTTAAACTGCTTGATATAACTGCTGATACAGTTCCTTTTTTGCCACCGGTTATAGTTATCATTTTTTTGGCGCTTTTGAACTTAATACGCAGGGCCCGATTGAGACAACACGTTACGCTTCATATCCCAGGAATAAAACCAATCATGCCAGCCATTTTTTTTTTGCTGGATAGCTACAGACAACGATCACTTCCTTTGACAGGTTGAATGTTAAGTAATAGAAAGTCGCACCTTCAGGAGGGGCAGACCAAAATAGTTTTTCGCCCTGCACATTGAAGATGGTCAAAACGGTTGGTAATGGCTTAGGCTCGCTTAACACAAAGACTAACTGGCGTGTTAAGTCGACCAATGCATAGCTTAAAAATGGCACACTAACCAGTATGTTACTTTCACCACATGCCCATTGAAGCAGGTCTTTTTCTTTAATACAAATGAGATTTTCAATCATTTGTAAACCTCAACGTTTAAAGTTTGATCTGCTTCAAATCACCTTCAAAAAGCCCCACAAGATATACCCGGTATCGGGCTGGCTGCACTTCTTTATACGTTAATATAGCGGAAAACTCTTTTAAACACTTTGAACATGTGTTTTTCGAAACATCTAATTGGCTTTCATCATAGCTATATTTCTTATGTTCACTATCAAGCTTCACACCTCTCATTTTCTTAACCAAAAAGCATTTTACCTCTTCTGTGAGCGTGTCAAACTCATATGAGTTTACGATAGAGTAGACTATTACCCCCTCGCATTCAGGGCATGTTATTTCCTTTCCATACTCTATGAAATCATTGTCAATGCCATCAAGGACTAATAACTTCTTTTTCAGTCGATTAGTAAGTTTCATTATTTAAATTTTAAGTTTATCAATAAAAAAGTAAGGCTATAAGAAATGGAGGATTTTATTAATCATTAACATCATTTAGTCAAACATTCCATTCTATATAAACACCACAATCGAAGCTTTTTTCATTAGACTGTACAACAATATTTCCCCATTCATGCCTCCATTGAAATCCATATGGGGGATTGTTAATTTTAAGATTAGGCTTTGATGTTATTTCATTCTCAACCCATACTGTCAAACGCTGCTGCTCATCCGATAAATTACTCAGACTAGCCCTTTTATCCCAATCCTCTAACGTTTTATAAAAACTTCCATCCTTACTAGTAAGGAATAATGATGGAGAAAAAGAAAATGCTGAAGGCCTCAGTTCCAAAATGAAAACTTGATCTTTCCATTTAACATTATCGATAGCGAAATAAAAAGGACCTACTGTAGTCAATGGCGAGAAAAAACTTGTAAAATGCGGAATTTTTAAAAGTATCAACATCTTTTAATTCGATGGGGTAGTTGTTAATTTCTACAAATCCAGTATGAACATCAAGTTTCATTTCTAACATATCTAAACCACCTTTTTTGGAAGTGACTACTTTATATTCCAAACTATATATACCCCATGATTAAATGACTTTGTCTCATATGAGACTGAAACCCGCCCCCACTCAAAGTTCCACCTAATGATGTCTGTTTCCGTGGTATCAGGCGTGTCCAGGTTCAGTGATTCTTTCAGCCAATCAGACAGGCTTTTCACTGATTCATTTAGCATGTGAACATTAGTTCGTGCATTCCAATCATTTAATGATTTATAGTATTGACTATTTTTATCAACAAGATGAAGCATAAAATGAAAACCATAGCACACCGGGCGTATAGTAACTTGAAATTCTTTATCGAAAAACATTACTGAGTCAACAAGGTAGTGATTCGACATATTTTTATTTACAGCTTTGCGTTTTACTAATTCGTGGTATAAATCACACTTACAAAAGCCTTCTTCAGTATCTATTTTTAAAGGAAGACCATCAAGGTTTAGCTCACCGGTAATCGGGTTGAATTTAAATTCAATCATGCGACCTGAAGCTTATTTTTATTTGTAATAAAAAATGGCACTACAATGCAGCGTTGAGCAGTTTCATCTAATATAAAAGAATTATCTATTTTGATATTGACGTTGGCTCCAAATGCGTCCTCTGGTAATGGGTCGAATATAACATAATCTTTGTGAAGAACAGCACCTTGAGAAACATTGCCTTTTCCCCAGTAATTCAGCTTTTCGTCATAGTCTCTGGATCGTAACAACATTTGACTATGTGAAATCAGTAGCTCAACTATTTGTATTTTTTTATCATTCATTACATTACCTCGATTTTTATTATCGTTCTACCGATAATGTGGGGTCAGTCCATTAAAAATAAAATGCTTGTGAAATTCTTTAAGGGGTTAATGATTAGCTGTAATATGAAAACTGATAGGGGAAGCACCCTTCCCCTGCTGCTCAAACTTTGAGCAGCATGTTAGTAACAAGCGCAAACCCTGAAACCCCCATTATAGTTTAATTAGGATATTCGGCAACAACTAACCGCCTGATTTAGTCCTCTCCATTATACAAATCACCAGCATAATTAAATATTTTCAATTATTTTTTTTCTGTGAGATCAGCGTAACTAATAATTTCCTAAACGCCATTGCTGATATTTTGATTGCCGGTAAAGATAATTTTCATCTCTTTACCGAGCCATTCCCAACCAAAAAAATATAAAAAACGAACGGAAAAATAAATCACCCACGTAATTATCTGTCAACAAAAATAAAAGTAAATATCCCGTATTAAATCTCCATCAACTTCATCAACAGTTCTGGTTTTGATTTTATTAAAGTCAGCTAAAATACCTTTCACTGGCACAGTAGACTTTGATATATCATCATAAAATGCTTTTTGTTGACTTTCCGGAACATATTTTTTTATTAAAAAAACAAGATTCTTTCGTAACTCTTCATCTGTCATCGCTTTTACTCCGGAATTATAGTAACACGTTCAAAAATAACAGGGTGATTACGTTCGATTGGTAGCAACTGTAATGCTCCACCTTTACCATACTCAGGATATGCACTGGTGAAAAGCTCATATCCAGGCCCTCGACCACCATTGGCAAGAGGTACTTGCACCTGAGGCACTCCATTTTTATACAGTTGTAATGTATCAAACTCACCTAATAAACGTGCATCACTCCATGAATCAGGATTACCTTTCTCATAAAAAATTTGATAGGCGTCCCTGGCTTCATGTGCAGATTTATATTTCGTATACCCAAAATAACTTAACGGGGCTGATTTATTTTCTATTGTCTGTGGAGCATATTTGCTATCCATATAACGATATGCTGTAGAAGGCATAGTCGAACTAGGGCCATTTGGACCAACATAGAAATCAGGTTTTGTTTTACCGCTACACTCGCGGCTCAACCCCCACGGATCCACCCACCCCAGCGCATTCGGCGCATACTGGTAAAGGTTTATCCCCCCCGCCAGCCCTATCGGGTCCTGCTGCGTAAACCTTCCGCAGTCCGGGTCATAATACCGGAACAGATTGTAGTGCAGCCCTGTCTCACGATCCAGGTATTGCCCCTGCATGCGCAGGTTCTGAGAATATCCTGATACCTGCGTCTCGCTTTCCCGCAGCAGCTTGCCCCAGGCGCTGTTCACCCCTTCCCAGCGCACCTGTCCTTCGCTATCCGTCATCCGCTCCGGCGTGCCGTTGGGCTGGCAGTGGAACCAGAAGATTTCCGGGGCATCAACGCCGTCGATACGCGCCAGCGGGTCGTAGCTGTCCTGATCGCTGTAGACGTAGGTCAGCGGCACATCCCCGTGCACTTCCTGCAACAGCCGGAACCCTTCCCATACAAACCAGGTGGTGACTGGGTTACCGGTTGGCTGTCCGCCCACCATCTGGCGACGCGTTTTGCTGATGCGTCGCCCGAGCGGGTCATAGCGTAAGCTGGCCTGCGTCTGCGGCCTGTTGCGATTCCGCGGCTGGCTGATGACCTCCGTCAGGCGATGCTCGCTGTCGTAGCGGTAGTGCCAGCGGGTCTGGCCGTTATCCTTCTCCACGGTGCGGCCGTGGATGTCATAGCGCCAGCGAATGCCGTTCAGCTGCGTCAGGCGGTTGTGCGTGACCTTCTCAGCAGACTCTTCAAGCGATAAAGGTTCTGTAGTGGTAGCGTTTTGGAACGCGGTTGAATCCGATATCGCTGAAATGAACGACGCCGATCGTGAAGATTTCATGGCCGAGCAGGGTCTGAACCGCGTGATCCGCGCGGGCCATGAGATGCTCAGCCTGCAAACCTACTTCACCGCGGGCGTAAAAGAAGTGCGTGGACCATCCCTGTGGGTGCGACTGCGCCTCAGGCGGCCGATAAAATCCACACCGATTTCGTGAAAGGCTTTATTCGTACACAGACTATCGTGTTTGAAGACTTTATCACCTACAAGGGAGAGCAAGGCGCGAAAGAAACAGGCAAGATGCGTGCGGAAGGCAAAGATTACATCATTAAAGATGGCGATGTGATGAACTTCTTGTTTAACCTTTGAGTTGTTTTTAATGGGAAAAATCCCCGCTTGGGCGTGGATTTTTTTTTACATGGTAAAGAGAATGATGTCGGCAGTCGCAAATTTTAACGTCTGAAAAGGGTGCTGGTGTAAACGCTCTGCTGGTCAGGCAAGTCTCTCACCTTTAGCAGGTATACCCCCTTTGCGTACGCCAGTTTCAGGCACTCTTGTCGCTGTAATTTTAATGTTAAATGTGAATTTAGTACGAAGGTCCTGATCTAGACAACGCGTTACGTTTCATATCCCAAGAATAAAACCAATTATGCCAGCCATTTTGTATTACTGTAAAATTACATACAACAACCACTTCCTTTGACTGGTTTAATGTTAAGTAATAGAAAATAGCACTTTCAGGAGATGCAGACCAAAATAGTTTTTCACCCTGAGCGTTGAAGATGGTCAAAACGATTGGTAACGGCTTTGTCTCGCTTAACACAAACACAAATTGGCGTGTTGAATCGACCATTGCATTGTCTAAGAATGGTTTGCCGAAAATATATTTTATCCTTTAGCGATCAAAACGCTTCTATGATCAGTTTCATTTTTTATCCAGAACATTTCATCTTGAGGTAACGATCCATTACTGCAAAAATCAACAAGTTCACCTTGCCAACCATCAGGAACATATTCTTGATAATGCATACTCTCAACATATTCCGAATATAATCTTTTATTATCAAAGTCTATAAATAAATCCGGCATAAGTTCATATATATCCCACCAAATTGTTTTTTGCGAAAGCCTTTTATAAAACTCCTCAGCAATGTCATCCTTATCGTATGAATAACCATCGCTAATTAAACCATCAATGAATATCTGCGCGTTTTCTTCATTTACAACTGGTATGTCATATCGTTCCTTATGGGTATTCTGTAGGTTTATTTCCACCCCACTTTTCACAAAATCCTCTACCCATTTTACTCTGTCTAAGACCCACATTTCCTTGAACGCAACGAACCAATAAAATGTTCCTTCATACTTAACTATCACAAGGAGTTCGTCATCTTTATTGATATTCATATAGTAACCTATCTTACATTCCCGGAGCCTGGAATCGCTACTTCTTCAAGCCATTCTGCCCATATTGATGGTAATTCACACGACCTACCTGGCGTTGTCGGATCCACGCGTAATGTTTGATTTTTTTATAGAGTAACGAACTTATCCCTTTTGCGCAGATAGAACTCTAGATATTTTTTAGGTCTATCCTGAAACGCACGCTCTTTGCTGTAGTTATAAGCATCGTTAAAATATTTATACGCTTCCTCGAATTGATTTAACTCATAACAGACCATGCCGAGATCGATTAAGGGTGCAGTATCTATATCCGATCCACGTGTCCGTAATGTCGTTTTTCCCCATTTGTTTTCCTCAGCATAATCCGCGAGATCAAAACATGCGCTGTACATGCAGGCAGCGATCCAGTTGGCGAGTTCCCATTCGAGCTTTGGCTCAGGAAGCGCTTGCCAGGCTTTTTGGTTTTGCTCTAAAGCCTCGGCGTATTTTTGGTTGTCGTGAAACTCGTTCCCTTGATCAATAGTATATTGTTATAGATATTATAATACTTAAGATCTTGTCCTTTTAAATAAAAACTTTGCCTAAGAAACCGCCAAAAACACCATAATCTATGGTTAAACTTTATTTAAAATTATAAAGTTATTACATTGCAATCAATCATTTTATAGCAAATATTTTTTAGTATTAAGGACTCTATAACATTCCAATCACCACCACCGAGGCCAGCTCCTATCCTTGGCATTTGTATAGAAAGGCGATTAACTAAAGCAAAGTCAGATAATTTTTCAAGACAAACTTTCAGAGAGTCATAACATACGTATTGTTTTTTGTCGTTGATATTTTTCTTTATACCATCCTGCGCATACATATTCGCAATAAATATCTTCTCCTGAGCATCAACCATAACAAAATCAACCACCCCTAATTCTGGGAAGTTATTTTCTTTGAAGCAACTAAGATAGCTTTTTTTTGCCGCAGGATATTTATTTGAAAGGGACAGAACAAAACCTTTACCCCACTTCCCTTTATTATTCACAATATGAGCAATAACTGTGGATTTTTTCAAAGGTTCCACAGCATCTCCAGACAAGTATTTTATTCGCTTTTTTTCTTGCAATGAACCCGTTGATGTTTGCCAGAAAACTTCAAATTCCTCATTTGAAATTTCTTCGGCGTCACTTAAGTTCAGGTCGCTTTTCTTACCATCATACAGCAGGAAGCCAACTTTTTCTTTTTTATCTAGCAAAGAGGAAGAAGCATAATAATTTCCATCTATAATATTTATTTGTCGCGTGGCTACTTCTCCTATGAACTCATTGAGAATAGTCCCTTCACCTGCAATAAAATCAACACTTCCTTTATAATATTTTTTCACCTCAACCACAACTCCTCCCACTTTTAACAATTCTTTTAGAGACAACGAGATCTTTTGTGTTTAAGATCAAAAATGTATTTTTCCGGGGTTCAATTACATCTAAGCCAGTTACATCTAATTTTACCTGTAACGCTTGATGATAACCCAAAGGATCACTTCTATATTGATTGACTGTTGGGAATGTCACAATGTATGAGGGTAACGGAAGCTGACCTGCGTCCGCGGCCTGTTACGGTCCCGCAGCTGGCTGATGACCTCCGTCAGGTGATGTTCACCGTCATAACGGTAGTGCCAGCGAATGACGTTCAGCTGCGTCAGACGGTTGTGCGTGACCTTCTCAGCAGAGTCTTCAAGCGGTAAAGGTTCTGTAGAGGTAGCGGTTTACGCCGCGGTTGAATCCGATATCGCTGAAATCATCGACGGCGACCATAAAGAGTTCATGGCCGAGCGGGGGCTGAACCGCGTGATCCGCGCGGGCTATGAGCTGCTCAGCCTGCAAACCTACTTCACCGCGGGCGTGAAAGAAGTGAACGCGTGAATCATCCCTGTCGGTGCGACTGCGCCTCACGCGGCCGGTAAGATCCACACCGACCTTGAGAAGGGCTTCATTCGTGCGCAGACTATCGCGTTTTAAGACTTTATCACCTGCAAGGGTGAGCAAGGCGCGAAAGAAGCAGGCAAGATGCGTACGGAAGGGAAAGATTACTTCGTTAACGAGGTTCATGTGGTGAACTTCTTGTTTAACGTATGATTTTTTTTCATTCGATTTAGTTATTATTAACTTTAAAAAAAACCCTCTTTTAGAGGATTGTATTTTTTCCCTCCCCAAGGGTCGTCTAATAAAAACTTAGCAGGGATTGCTTCTTTTTCAGGCACAAGAGTAAAATTATAATAAATCTCGTCCCCTTCACAAACCTCATAAAAGAGCGAATAAATCTTGCCGGTTACGTTAATGCTTACATCAAATTTCTCTGTCGCAGATGCGATCTGGATCTTATTTTTATCCGTAATAAAAAATGGAACAACAATGCAGCGTTGTGCATTTTGATCTAATTTAAAAGCATTATCTATTTTGATATTGACGTTTGCTCCAAATGCGTCCTCTGGTAATGGATCGAATACAACATAATCCTTGTGTAAAACAGCGCCTTGAGAAACATTACCTTTTCCCCACTGACTCAGCTTTTCGTCATAGTCTCTGGATCGTAACAATATTTGACTATGTGAAATTAGCAGATCTACTGTTTGCATGATCTTATCACTCATTATATTCCCTAGACTTTTATTCTTGTTCCATATGATTGTTATGGAAAAACATTACCAATACTCGAACCTGCACCAAAATTACTGCTTTTAGATATCAGTTATAAGTTGTGCCGTGCCGTTGGATTGGCAATGGACCCAGAAGATATATGAAGCATCAACACTATCTACACGCGCCAGCAAATCGTAGTTGTCCTGACCACTTTCGTCGACGAAGGTGAACAGCACATCCCCGTGCGCTTCCCCCAGTAGGCAGTCATTCCCAGACACACCGGGTGGTGATGGCTTGCCGGTTGGCTGTCCGCCCAGCTTCTGGCGTCGCGTTTTACTGATGCGGCGACCGAGCGGATCGTAGCGGAAGCTGACCTGCGTCTGCGGTTTGTTGCGGTTCCTCGGGTTTTGCCGTTATCCTTCTCTACAGTGCAAGCATGGGTATTATAACGCCAGCGAATATCATTCAGCTGCGCCAGGCGGTTGTGCGTAATGTTCTCAACAGAACCTTCGAGCGGGTTAGCGGCTGCATCCCAGACCCCCTGCTCCTCTCCGGCCAGCGTGCCGTCCTGAACCAGGAGACGCCCGGCACTGTCTGTCGTACTGCCAGCGGTACCATTTGAGCGGGTTATCGTCCCGCTCTTCGCGCACCAAGTTATTGCGGTAGTAGTAATCCCAGCGGCGCTGCGACGGGCGCTGGGTATTTTACTTACGACAGTGGATGTCATGACGCCAGAGAATGCTTACCTAGGGTTTTATGTAAAGTAAATAATCCGAGGGATCAACCCTAACCCACACTTCAGCGTTTTATTTTTTGTGGGTTCCAATCAGAGTAATCAGCAACACGGATTTCATTAAGAACAAGATCTAGTGGAACATGTGCAATGCTATCTGCAATTTCATCATATGGCGCTGGCAACTCGAATGAAAAACCAAAGTCGTCATTTATAATAATACAGCCATTAAATATACGCTGTTTGTAAGTCAACCCTATTATTTCCCCCATCGTTTGGCCTGTTTGTAATATTTTATTATACCTCCCCTTATAGTTTACGTTACAACCAATAGAAATGATCGTTCCATCTTCAAGGGTAGCGATTGTCATTGTGTCATCTACAATATATGCAAGCCTTTTCTTATCATCAGGCAAGAAATAATCAAAGTAAGTTACCTTATAGCCAGCATATAACTCGCTTATGTACTTACTGATATTATCCCCCAAAAAAACGTTACCTAGTGCTCTTCCTGATAAAATATCAGCATTAAAATCAATCATTTTATACCCCCCCATTAAGTAAAACTCCGTCAACATAAACAGGTGAATCGGTTATTAAATCATAATTTTTAAACTCTCCATGACCAATTCTCCCATATACTACATCAGCACCATCAACTTCGCGATAAACTTTCCAGTAATCATTACCATGAATATTAGGTTGAGTTGGAGTCCCTCCGGGATGATAATCTAATTTGTACGTAGTACCTGATTTTGTTGTTTTGACATATTGAATATGTTGGATAGCTCCTGGTTTATTGGCTTGTGGATATGTTCTCGTCCAACCTTTGGATGTCAAAATATTATGAACATCAGCGGGTTTTTTCCCTGTTAATCTATCCACCCATCTTTGTGTTATACGATCTTTTTGAGAAAAACCACATTTTAACCCCCACGGATCCACCCACCCCAGCGCGTTCGGCGCATACTGGTAAAGGTTTATCCCCCCCGCCAGGCCTATCGGGTCCTGCTGCGTAAACTGCCCGCAGTCCGGGTCGTAATACCGGAACAGATTGTAGTGCAGCCCTGTCTCACGATCCAGGTATTGCCCCTGCATGCGCAGGTTCTGGGAATATCCTGATATCTGCGTCTCGCTTTCCCGTAGCAGCTTGCCCCAGGCGCTGTTTACCCCTTCCCAGCGCACCTGTCCTTCGCTATCCGTCATCCGCTCCGGCGTGCCGTTGGGCTGGCAGTGGAACCAGAAGATCTCCGGGGCATCAACGCCGTCAATACGTGCCAGCGGATCGTAGCTGTCCTGATCGCTGTAGACGTAGGTCAGCGGCACATCCCCGTGCACCTCCTGCAACAGCCGGAACCCTTCCCAGACAAACCGGGTGGTGACCGGCTTGCCGGTTGGCTGACCGCCCAGCATCTGGCGGCGCGTTTTGCTGATGCGTCGCCCGAGCGGGTCATAGCGGAAGCTGACCTGCGTCTGCGGCCTGTTGCGGTCCCGCGGCTGGCTGATGACCTCCGTCAGGCGGTGCTCGCCGTCGTAGCGGTAGTGCCAGCGGGTCTGGCCGTTATCCTTCTCCACGGTGCGGCCGTGGATGTCATAGCGCCAGCGAATGCCGTTGAGGTGCGTCAGACGGTTGTGCGTAACCTTCTCAGCAGATCCTTCGAGCGGGTTACCGGTAGTATCCCAGCGGTGCAACCAAGAGCACTGAAAATTACCGGTAACTATATCCCGGCGATGCAGGCGGCCAAGACGGTCATATTCGCTGCGGGTTCGTTAGTGTTAGTAGTTTGCGCCACGGTTGAATCCGATAATACTGAACTGGACGATGCCGACCGTGAAGAGTTTATGGAAGAGCTGGGTCAGGAAGGGCCAGGCGCGAAAGAAGGAGGCAAGATGCGTGCATAAGGAAAAGACTACATTGTTGAAGATGGCGATGTGATGAACTTCTTGTTTACGTTTAATTTTTATGAACGGGAAAAATCCACGCTTTCACGTACATTTTTTATTAGGGAGTCAAAAAAATATCTTAGAGATCTGACTTCTTGCTCACCTCCAAAGAAATGATTTGTGTAGTCGCAAGCTTTAACGTCTGAAAAGGCACCTCGATTAATCACTCAACAAGTAAGGCCAGACTCTAATACTTAGCGAGGCTGACACCACCGTTTCTTAGGAGAGGTCTGCCGGTCGACAATAATATATCTTCTAAATCCTTTTTTTGCGAGCGGGAATCGTTAAAAGTTTTGAATCGCATTTTATCATAATAAGCAGGGCCTGATCGAGACAACGCGTTACGCTTCATGCCATTTAAATAAAACCAATCATGCCAGCCATTTTGGTTTTCCACATAGCTAAAGACAACAACCCCTTCTTCGTTCAGATGATTTTTAAGTAATAGAAAAATGTGCCTCGTGGCAGTGCAGGCAAAGAAGCTTTTGCCCTAAGCATCAAATAGGGTTACAACGGTTAATAATGGCTTTTTATCGGTTAACACAAAAATTAACTCGCGTGTTGTAAGACCATTGCATAATCTAAAATGGTATGCTGAAAATTTTTTTACCCTTTAGCAATGATAACGTTTCTATGATTTGTTCCATTCTTTATCCAGAACATTTCATCTTGAGGTAACGTTCCATTACCGCAGAAATCAACAAGCTCACCTTGCCAACCATCAGGAACATATTTTTGATAATGCATACTTTCAACATACTCCGAATATAGTCTTTTATTATCAAAATCTATAAGCAAATCCAGCATAAGATCATATATATCCCACCAAGTTGTTTTTTGCGAAAGCCTACTAAAAAACTCATCAGCTATGTCATCCTTATCGAATGAATAGCCATCTTTAATTAACCCATCAATAAAAATCTGCGCGTTTTCTTCATTTACTACGGGTATGTTATATCTTTCCTTATGGACATCCTGTAGATTTATTTCCACCCCACTTTTCACAAAATCCTCTATCCATTTAATTCTATCTAAAACCCACATTTCTTTGAACGCCACGAACCAATAATATATTCCTTCTTTCTTTACTATCACAAGGAGATCATCATCTTTATTAATATTCATATAGTAACCTATTTTACATTACCGGAGCCTGGAATCGCTACTTCTTCAAGCCATTCTGCCCATACTGATGGTAATACATACGATCTACCTGGCGTTGTTGGATCAACGTGCTTAGGAGCCAATCCCCCTTGATTTAACGGATTAAGCATGCGTCAGGGGGTTGTGCGTGTCCTTTCCAGCAAGTCGTTCGAGGTGGATTACCAGCAGACGATCGCAGTTGTCATAATTTCATTATTGCGTACAGCTGGTAAAAGACTTTTAAATGCTCAGAGTCTAATATCTAAAGACTTTACACTTAAAAGAATGAGCATGACGTAAAGAAAAAGGTAAGTTGCGTGCAGAAAGCATAAAATCAAATCGTTAAAAATGGCGATGGGATGAACTTCTTGTTTAAAGTTTGATTTGTTTTTTATGAAAAAAACGAACTTGCGCACCCTTAGGAAAATAGAACTCAAGGTATTTTTCAGCTCTGTCTTGAAACGTTCGTTCTTTGACGTAGTTATAAGAATCATTAAAATATTTGTACGCTTCATCAAATTGATTCAACTCATAAAAAACCATGCCGAGGTCGATTAACGGCGCTGTCTCTATATCCGATCCACGTGTACTAAGTATCCTCTCCCCCCATTTTTTCGCCTCATCGTTCTCCTTGAGAGCAAAGCAAGCACTGTACATGTACGCAGAGTTGCAGTTGGCAATTTTCCATTCGATCTGCGGCTCAGGAAGAGCCTGCCGGACATTTTGTTATTGCTCTAAAGCCTCGGCTTATTTTTTTATCATGAAATTCGTTTCCTTTTTCTACAAGAGATGTAAATATTATTCATGTGTTTATTCATTAGCAATAGCAAATAAACCTCCTCACCTATAAAAAGGGGAATAAGAAATAAATGCTTTTAGAAGCAAGGAGGTATCTAAGACAGTAAATCTTTATTATTAAAAAACTTAAAAACTAACCAAAAAAGAATTTCTTAAACCCTTCAACCTCAACATCTTTTAGTTTAGTTTTAAGCATCACATCGATATCTTCCAGAAAATCTTCTCTTAAATTAAATTCATCATCTGTAGCATCACCATCATAATTATTTTGTTCCATCTCAATAGCAGAACAAAAAGCATTCAAAAAGTCAGCTAAGGAACCAGAAATTATAAAGTTTCGTTTTTGAATGCTACCATAAACAGGAGATGTTAGATTTTGGGTGTCACAAAAAAGAACGTCACCATTTCTTTCAGCAAAGATTATATATTCATCGCGCCAAGCCGTATCATTTTGAACTCGCCAACCGGATAATATTTCGTTGAGATCTTGAGGTTCAATAATCTGTAAATAAAAAGTACCATCAAATGTTGGACTGTCATTTAAAATCAAATGACGATAAAAAAAATCAACCTCCCCATTTAAATTCACGGGAAAAGAAGTCTCATTTTCATCGTCTGTATAGTCTATCTCTCCCATATTCAATTCATTCATTTTAAATTTGTTCACAAGATCTTGGACTGCATTTTTTATGTTCATCTTTCCACCTATAATTGCTTACATCGTTGTCTAGATTTTAGTGTTCTTTCTCTATCGATTAAGCGCCCACGCGTCGAGTTCTTAGTATTCCCTCTATGTCCTTGATCACCATGGACATGCTCATTGAACTTGTCGGGATGGTTATGATTTTTCAAGAATACAATGTTCCTCGGATCACCTTGCCATTTGGAACCAAGTGTACCATTGCCTTCTACCGAATTGATATGATGCCCGGTATAACCTGCCCGGGACATCACAGAGGTTAGGCTCTTGTTGGGAGTCTTCAAAATTAAATCCCTCTCTTGCGCTGTCCAATTTCTTGTGCCAGCCCCACCATCCTGCAATAAGGCTTTTTCTTGCACCCATGCCCTAGAAATAGCAGAGCTTCTAGCTCCACCTTGAGCAGAAAGAGAATCATGTGGCCGGTAACGAATGAGATCGTCAGGAGTCAACCCCCACGGATCTGCCCACCCCAGCGCATTCGGCGCATACTGGTAAAGGTTTATCCCCCCCGCCAGCCCTATCGGGTCCTGCTGCGTAAACCTTCCGCAGTCCGGGTCGTAATACCGGAACAGATTGTAGTGCAGCCCTGTCTCGCGGTCCAGGTATTGCCCCTGCATGCGCAGGTTCTGGGAATATCCTGATACCTGCGTCTCGCTTTCCCGCAGCAGCTTGCCCCAGGCGCTGTTTACCCCTTCCCAGCGCACCTGTCCTTCGCTATCCGTCATCCGCTCCGGCGTGCCGTTGGGCTGGCAGTGGAACCAGAAAATCTCCGGAGCATCAACGCCGTCAATGCGCGCCAGCGGGTCGTAGCTGTTCTGATCGCTGTAGACGTAGGTCAGCGGCACGTCCCCGTGCACCTCCTGCAACAGCCGGAACCCTTCCCAGACAAACCGCGTGGTGACCGGCTTGCCGGTTGGCTGGCCGCCCAGCATCTGGCGGCGCGTTTTGCTGATGCGTCGCCCGAGCGGATCGTAGCGGAAGCTGACCTGCGTCTGCGGCCTGTTGCGGTCCCGCGGCTGGCTGATCACCTCCGTCAGGCGGTGCTCACCGTCGTAGCGGTAGTGCCAGCGGGTCTGTCCGTTATCTTTCTCCACGGTGCGTCCGTGGACGTCATAGCGCCAGCGAATGCCGTTCAGCTGCGTCAGGCGGTTGTGCGTGACCTTCTCAGCAGAGCCTTCAAGCGGGTTACCGGCTGCATCCCAGCGCCACTGCTCCTGGCCGGGCAGCGTGCCGTCCTGAACCAGCAGCCGGCCTGCGCTGTCGTACTGCCAGCGGTACCAGCTGAACGGGTTATCGTCCCGCTCTTCGCGCACCAGGTTATGACGGTAGTCGTAATCCCAGCGGCGGGACCAGCGGCGCGGCGACGGGCGCTGGGCATTGCCGGTAAAAACGTCCCGGCGGTGCAGTCGGCCGAGGCGGTCGTATTCGCTGCGGGTGGTCAGCAGCCCCTGCGTGCGGCTGGTCTCGCGGTGAAGCTCGTCGCGGGTAAAGTCGGAGACCGAGAGCTTATCAAGCGCGATGCTGAGCAGATGCCCGCTGCCGTAGTAGAACTGTTTCAGCTCGCGGCCATCGGGCAGCGTGACGGAGGTGCGGTTGCCCAGCGCATCATATCCCCACGCCAGCTCACCATGCTCGCCCGCTTCGCGCGTGACGCGCCCGAGCGCGTCATACTCAAACACAAGCTCCTGCTCTGCCTCGGTGGTCCACACGTCGGCTGAAAGCGCAGGATGAAGCCCAATCCGGCTCAGAAGGCCGGACGGCGTGTAATGGTAGCGGGTCTGCCCTTCCGGCGTGGTGCGGGCGACCAGCTGGCCGCTCGCGCTCCAGGCAAAGGCATGGGTGATGGCCTCCGGATGACCGGCGGCAAAGGTGCGCGCAATCGTGCGCCCGCAGGCGTCATAGCGATACTGCGAGGCCACGCCATCAAGCCCCACCTCTTCCAGCAGCAGCGAGTCTGGCCCCCAGCGGAACTGATACGCTTCGCCGTTCTCGTTTTCCAGGGCAATCAGACGCCCGCGGCTGTCCCAGCGGCGGCGCACCTCTTCACCCTGCGTATTACGGGTGGCGGTTAAGCGCCCTGCCTCGTCGTATCTGAACTCGCTCTCTTTCCCGTCGGCGCCCGCATGCTTCACCGGCAGGCCACGTTCGTTCCATTTGAGCGACTCGGTCCAGCCTTCTGGTCGGTCGAGCTGCACCGGACGCCCCGCGGCGTCGTAGCGGTAACGCGTCTCTTCGCCGTCGGCGCTTATCTCAGCCACCAGCCAGCCTAGCGGATGATAACGGCATTGTGTCACACGGCCCGAACAGTCCGTCACACGCACCATCTGCCCGGCTTCGTTGTACTCCTGGTAGCGGCTGTTCCCGGCGGCATCGACTTCTTCCACAACCTGACCAAACTCGTCCCGACGCAGCAGCGTGGTCTGCCCCATCGGATCCACCACGCGTTTCAGCCCGTGATGTTCGTCATACAGGAACCGGGTGGCGCTACCGTCGGCTTCGATGATGGACGCCGGAAGCGCACGGTGCTCCAGCCAGGTGGTGGTGCGGGTATTGCCATCGGCGTCGATCTCCTGCACCCGGTTGCCCATCTCGTCATAGACGAAAGTAACGGCATTACCCAGCGGATCGATGCGACGCGTGAGGAGTTCGTTGTCATCCCACTCGTAGCGCCAGTTCTCACCGCGCTCGTCAACGTAGCGAACAATCAGGTTTTGCGCGTTCCAGTAATGCTTTCGCGTCTGACCGTCGTAGTGTTCGACGGTCGTCAGCCCGGCGGCTAGATCATAGGTAAAGCGACAGCCGTCGCCGGTGCTGGTGCGGTTTTCCACCACGCGCCAGTGGTCGAATTTTTGCCAGCGGTATTCGCTCTCCAGCCCGCCCGGCAGACGGTGCCAGACCATCAGGCCATCATCGTTATAACGGTATTCACGGGTAACCACGCCGGAGGCATCCGTTGCGCTGGCCAGCTGGCCGCGCGCGTCATACCCCCACTGCATCAGCGGCCATGTCTGGTTGCCGTCAAAATGGCTCGCCGAGGTAACGCGCTGCGGGAAACGTTCATCGTCATAGCGCAGGGTGACATCGATCGCCCGCGGCTCATCGTGCAGACCGACCAGCCGCCCGTGCTCGTCCCATTCCGTCAGCAACGCGTTGCCGTATTCGTCGCTGAGGGAGGCCAGGCGCATGATGGCTGGGTTAGCGCGGGTCGGTTTATACAGACGCCACACCGCGCCGTCATCGTCAGCTATCGCCACGTCGCCGCTCTCATTGCGGCGGATAATGATGCCTTCGCTGATGCTGTAAAACGCGCGGTCGACCGGCGGCAGCTCGAAGCTCAGCTCGCGCCCGGTTTCATCGAACCAGGTGGCATTGTTTTCTTCCAGCGTCAGATAGCTGTCAAAGGTGGTAGCCCAGCCCAGACCGAAAAGCCCTTCGCGGGTGGTCAGGCTGTTGTAGCTGCGTTGCCAGCGCAGCGGAAAGCGCCCCGGCAGCGAGAAATCGAGTTCATCGTCGTCGTTCAGCACCTTCACGCCAGTGGCGGCGTGAACCGGGTGCGAGGAGCCGAACACGGCGTTGACGGCCATATCAGCCAGCATCCCGCCACCGGCAGCAGCCAGCGCGCAGGGCATGTTTTTCAGGATCTTGCCCGGACGCCCGCGCAGCAGGGAGAGCGCAATCATCCCCAACGCCAGACCCGGCGTTTTACCGCTTTTGATATCGCGGACCGTGAGGGTGTCGCCGCCGATGATCACGTTCGGGGAGACGTCGTCGGAAACGGTGCCTTCGCAGGTGGTGCGATCTTTCGCACGTACCGCGGGCTGCCCGTTGATAAAGACGCTTTTGGAGCCTTCCGCCAGATACTGTGGCCCGGAGTGTTTATCACACGCCACCTTGTCTTCTTCCAGCGGCGAGGTCCCTGCGGCGGCTGAGGCAACGCTCGGCTGCCACATTTCGCTGCCAAACTGTCCGGCAGCGGAGAGCAGCATACCCGCGTAGTCGGCAAAGCTGCCCGGCGACTGCGGCTCAGGGGACGGGGTATCGGCAGGCGTTAACGTCCCGGCGGCGCGTGCAGCGGGAAGTTTATTTGTCAGAACATTGCTCGAACCGGTGGTGATTTTACCCGCGGGCGACGGCGGGAAAAGCGCATTGCCTAATCCTTCAGCGGCGTTGCTGATATCGTCGGTGATCCCGGCGACGTTCGCCAGAACCCCACCAATAATGCCGCTCAACAGACAGCTGGATCCAATCGCCGCCACGCCTGCTGCTGCGGCCCCGGCTCCCAGCAGTGGGGCCGCGACGGTCGCTGCCGCGCCCACCGCCGCGCCAATCACCGCATAGGCGGCACCTTCCGCCACAATGCTGGTAATATCAGCAAAAATGCTGGAGTGAATAATCTCGTCGCCCTTACGGGCCGCGTTGTTATCGCTCATGCCTTACACATTCCGGTTGTCGTTTAGCGTCAGACTCTGCTTCAGTGCGCTCCAGCGCGCCTCGTCCTCTTCCGTAAAGGCTTTTAAGGCCGAGAGGGTAAAAATCATCAGTACCGGTTTGCCCGGCGTCTGCACGGCCAGCTGTTTTTGCCACAGGCGCTGGCCGTTACGGTCAAAGGTGGTCTCAACTTCCAGTCCGCTAATGTTTCCGTCTGGCCCGGCTTTTACGTGCTGAAATTCGCTCTGTGCAATTTCCCCCATCTGAGGACGCAGCACGTCCCACTGGCGGTGAAACTCTTGTTCGTAATCGCTACCATCGGGGATAACGCCGCGGCTGACCACCACGGACAGCCCGCTTTCGTCATCGCGAATGATGTTCATGCTGTTGTCCTGACAGGCGGCAGGAAAAAGGGTAAAGGAACCTTCCTGGAGGGTGTATTTCATAAGTGAACTCGGGATGATTTATTCGAAAAATAAAATTAAAAGCGCTAAAATTTATACCGCCAATATTAATTACTGCTTAGCGACTCAGAGAAATATGATCATTAGAACGTTAGCACTTTCTTTTTTTCCGCAAAAACTTTAGGGGCAGCGATATTATTGGCCGTTTGATAATTATCTTCTTTCACAGCCCGTAAAATTGCCTCGCAACTTATTGTTCGTAGCGTGACATAACTACCCTGCCCAGGCATTCCTGATTCAGAACTGGAAAGCTAAATGCCCATGCCAGCCCGCGTTCATCGGTAGGGGTGCGATATCCAACTGATTGTCCCGGCGTGTTTCCGCGAGGGATATTAGACAATTTTAGATCCGGAAAATGAGATTTGACTTGATCAAGAGTAATACATGGTTGATTAACTACGAAAGAAACCAAAGATACGCTATTATCACCATTTCCCCATAAACGAACATCCACATTACTGATCCGTGTGCCATCAGTTAACGTAAAGGGAGCTGAAGTATAACGGTCTTCTTTCTCCTGTGTATTATTAATCAGCGGTTGGTTAAACAGTTTACTGACATCCTCAACTTGTTTACCCCACACTGATTTCATTTCTTTAATCATTTGCCACAACGAATCTTGATTCATTTTATTATGCCCTGCATAGGTAAATATTGAAAATAGTGGAAGAACAATGAGGAATGTAGCTTTAATCATCCTACTTTCCATAGAATCCTCCATAGTAATCATTATAATTTAGATTAGTCCCTGAGGCTATTTCCCCTTTACCATACACTTTTCCTATTGCTTTGGCTGCATCAATGCGAGATAACTCACCACTTACCATTTTATCATAGGCAGAATTATATGCTTTTAGGTTTTCGGCACTTCCCGCTATATCAATATCAATACCGCCGTTTGCAAGGATCTCGCGTTGTATTTTAATGTTATTCAGCGTTGCTCCACCTTCATCCATAAGCTGGCTGTTGATGAAGCTTTCCTTACTCGAAGAATCTACCGCAACAGGATAAGTTGCATGCCCTGCCTCATGTGCCAGAGTTTGCACCGTTGTGGCTGTATCTTCCATGTGTTCAGGGTCCATGACAATCAATTTGTTATTCGTATCAGCGTAACTCCCCCCTCCTGCTGCTCCCGGCTGAATAGCCCACCCTTTATCTTTTAGATCTTTTAATTGTGTCTGAAGCGTTGGTGACTTATTGATTTCCTTAACTACATCTTCACTGAAGGGCATCACATCAGAGTTGTAGGAATTATTTTGATAGACGTAACTCCCTTTTAATGGTGGCGCTGATGCAAATTTTGTTGTTGGTTTTGGTCTGGTTGCTGCTGGCGCTGAAGCTGCGGGAGCCGGATTCTTAGCACTTTTATTCGGAGAAAACTTCTCCTGCACCGCCGCATCAATATCCCCTTTATGCCCCGATCCCGGCGCCGTAGTGCCCGGCTTGGTTCCCGACGTGTTCAGATGAAGCTTACCGCCCGTGGTGATATACCCATCCCCTTCGACAAAGAAGTTAAACTCTTTGCCGATCAGGTTAATCTTGCCGTTCGCGTTGAGTTCAATGGCGCTCTCACCAGAGACCAGCCGCAGCTTCGTCCCGGAAGCAATAACATACTGCTCTACCGCCGCATCCAGCTTGCCTTTACCCGTCAGGATCTCGGTTCCGCCTTTCACGGCCTGGATCTGATTAGCCTCCACGCGATGCAGCTCATTTTTCTTCACGTAATGGCTGCGCGCCCCGCCGACGCTGTGCGTTTCATCATTTTTAACGCTGGTATCCAGATTACGCTCGGCCTGGATCCACACCTGCTCTGCGCCCGCCTTGTCCTCAAAGCGCAGGGCGTTGGCGTTGTCCACGGAACCGTCTTTTGTCCGGCTCATAAAGCCCATCTGCGTCGCCGCAGCCGGCAGCGCCCACGGCGGCATGCTCGCGTCGTTATACACGCGCCCGGTAATAATCGGACGGTCCGGGTCGCCGTTGATAAAGTCCACCACCACCTCATCGCCGACGCGCGGGATCTGCACCCCGCCGTAGCCCTGGCCCGCCCAGGCGCTCGACACACGCACCCAGCAGGAGCTGGTGTCATCGCCCTTCGCCAGACGGTCCCAGTGGAACTTCACCTTCACGCGACCGTATTTGTCCGTCCAGATACTCTCCCCCTGCGGCCCCACCACTTTCGCCGTCTGCGGGCCGTAGGTCCGCGGCCACGCCGTGCTCTGCGCCGGACGGTAGGACACCGACGCCGGGATAACGGTGAAATCGGTGCGGTGAATGGTCTCCCCCTCACCGCTCGCGTAGCGGTTCTCCTCGAAGTGGTAACCCGCCGCCGTGACCAGATACTCCCCGTTATCGCTGAAGAACGGGGCGTTGGTCAGTGTAAAGATGTGGCCCGGCGCAATGCCCGCCGCCGTGGCCGTCGCCTGAATCTGCTGATGCTCCACCTGCCAGCGTTCCTGACGGATGCGGGCGTAGAATTCCGCATGGCCCGTCTCCACAAAGCGCCCCGGCCAGTCGTACACGTCGATGCTGCCCGGTTTCGGTGACGCCGGGTTCTGCTGCGCCTGGAACAGCCACGCATTCGGCTTGCGGAAGTCGTAGTCGTCGAGGCTGTAAATCCCCGGCGTGACGCTGTCCTCCAGCGCCCACTGGCTGATGCCCTCTTCATCCGTACTGCCGCCGGACGGCGTCTGATGGTAAGGAATGACCTCATAGCCGCTGAACGGCTGATGCTGCGTCGCGGCGTCGGTCAGCACCAGGGTGTGCTTGTCCGCCTCATGGCGGAAGTAGTACGCAATCCCCTCCAGCTCCATCAGGCGGCTGATGAAGTCCAGGCTCGACTCCTGATACTGCACGCAGTAGTCCCACACCCGGTAGCTGCCGGTGAGTTTGTCTTCGAGGTTAACCTGATGCTCACCCAGCAGGGTTTTGACAATCTGCGGTACCGTCTGGCCCTGGAAGATACGCAGGTTACGGTCGCGCTTCATCGGCCACAGGTCCGGCTCCACCGTCAGCTGGTACACCGCATAGCGGGTGCCCGTCAGCTCCACGGCGCTCACCGCCACGCGGGTAATCTTGCCGTTAACATAGCGGGAGGTCAGCAGATTCTGCGTCGGGATGGTCACCGTGACCGGCTGGCCGAGCAGCCTGCTGCGGTCGATGCGCGCGTCTGTGCCGAGCACGGTCAGCGTCAGCGCGAACGACTCGGACATCGCCTCGCGGCCGGAGAGTTTCCAGAAGAGCAGCCCCTCAACCGGGAGCTGGACGGTAATTCGGTTGAGCATAATCTTTATTCCACTATGGACGAATCTCAGTGCCAGAAGTTAACTCATCTCAGTATGCAAAGCGGAAACGCCGTTGATGTGATAATGAGTAGCTGTAAGATTGACTTCGCTTGCCACAAAATAAAACTACTTTTCCTGTAGTTTCATTGAGATAAACAGTTATAAGAAAGTGTCTTCGGGGGCTCTATCGAACAATTCACCAGCCATTTTGGCGATACGTTCATGTTGTACAAGATTGTTTTTCCACTCCTGCGGAATACCGGAATAACCATATAATGCTCCAGCTATTTGTCCCGCCGTCGCCGCAACGCTGTCAGCATCATCGGCAAGGTTGGCTGCCAGCAGAATGGCATCACGGAAATTATCCGTATTCCATACGGACCACATCGCGGCCTCAAGCGTATCAATAACGTAACCACTTGAACGAATCTGGTCGCGAGTTTTTTGCTTATACTCACCCGCGTTTATGATCATTACACGCGCGCACAGTGGGAAAACATGAGGCGAAAAAGCTTCTTCTTTTTGATAACCGTTGATTAAATAGTGCAATACCAATCCGAGAAATTGGCATGCGTTAATTGATTCTACCGCGCCATGCGTGCTCGACTCTGAGCCTGTGATTCGAAGTAAATCGCACGCAGTGATTTTCGACAAAAGATAGACACCGGTGCTTGACGAATAACCCCAGCATTACCAGCAGTGTGTTTCTCTGTATTACCATACCAGGAAGGTCCGACACGCATATACTGTTCAAGCGCGAACCGCGTCGTATTGCCGATATCGAAGCACCGACCATTACTGCTATTCTCTCCGTCAAGATACCATTTCAGGATATATTTTCTAAGCACATCGGTGTGCATTCTGTTTTCTGAAAGATAAGTCTCTGCCAGACATAATGCCATGGACGTATCATCTGTCCATTCACCAGGTTTTAATTGAAAAGGCCCGCCACCAATCATATCTGCTACATGTTCACTGTCTCTTTTCTTAAACTCAAGAGTGGTGCCGACGGCGTCCCCAACAGCCAATCCCACAAACGCCCCAAGCGCTTTATCACGTGAAACATCTTCAGTCGTGACTAAAGGTAATGTTACATCCCATGGGAGAGATGAATTCGACGCATCTATACTATTGCTTCTTAATCCATTACGGACATCAATTGGCATATAACATTGATAACGATCGGCATAATGATTGATTACTGAGTCTTTACTGTGAAGATCTTGCATCACACACCCTTTAAATAGAGCAACAGGGGGGGTCATATGACAGACCATTATTCATCTTTTCTCTTACCAAAAAATCTTTGATTAATTTGAAGAAGGGAGATTGTAATCAAACACTGCGCATCACTTGCGATATCTTTTTTGCCTTTTTAAGTATTCTACGCCTTGCTCATGAGGAAGAATAATCTTAAATCCTTGTACCATTTGCGAAGCTATATACCTAGCATTGGACAATGCTGAGAAATTTCGTCATCAGTAGTATCAAACTCTTTGGACGCAAGCACTCCGAGATTCAATGTGTGTAATTTACTTTTATATTTTTCAACACCAATGAGAATAGATTTAATATAATCTTACTGATTCTTCTCCATAACATATAAAGAAATGTAGGATATTTCTCTAATCGACTATTAATTGCATCAATAGCATCATTGATATAATCCAGCGCGGTATAATTTTCTTTACTCATGATCCAACTTAAATATATCCTTTTCACTTGAAAGAATCTTTGAAAGCGTGCTCTGGCGTAACCACTGCCGCCGTGGTGGTGTGAATTTTCTGATGCCCGACTTACTTGCCTGCGCTCCTGACGGATATCGGCATAGCAATCCCTCCAGCGCCATCAGACGGCTGATGAAGTCCAGGCTCGACTCCTGATAGTGACGGTTTATGGTGGAGATGATATTGACAGGGCAGGGAAACCGACAAAGTCACCGATCATCTAAAAAAAGAAAAGCTACGCGTACGCATGAATTTGTCCTGAATATCGAGTCAAAGATTAGACATTTTCTATATGGAATGTTGACAGGATGATTTCGAGGCAGCGTTTATTCGCCTCGAAGTGGTAATCATGATAGTTACGGTGTCTGCCAATCAGTTCTGCATAGCACCAGACTTTGCCCACGCTAAAAATATAGCACTGGTAAACAGCGCGCATTTCTTCCTCTGCGCTGAACATTTCCCCCCGGCATGTCCACAGTGTTTTTCCGAGGGATGGATTAAACTCATTTGGAATAGTAGCAAGTGCTTCAGTCTTAAGCGTAACGGCAGGTTCTCGATCGTGAAACCGTTTAATCGAAACGCTAAAAACATCCTGCGCGGTAAACAACATCTCCTGCGAAAAAAAGCAAAGATTAATGACACCGTAGTTAATGCCATCAAACGAGTGCTCGACCACCAGGCGCGTTTCTGTAAGGGGATTCACCTGCCAGGATTCCGGTACTTTAAATCCACTGCTGTTTTTAGCACTGAGGTTCACGGTCTTAAGCAGTTCAGCCAGAACCAAGTTACTACGATGCAGTAAATCCCAGTTCACTACAGTAAAGTAAATATCATTCGCCAGCGCAGGGTAGTCGCGAGCGGCACAGGCCGCTTTAATCAGGAAATAATTTCCGCCTCCTTCTTGCGGATTGTAATCTTTCTGTACGGTATAACGTGAAATGACCTCGTCGCCGGACGAGTGCGTTTTGAGAGTTAGCACATCTGCAAAAAGGCCACTACCGGAAGGATGCGCAATCAAGCGCTGATTCAACACTTTTTCGCCCATCAGTTCCAGTTTATTAAACAGCCAATCAGAGGGATTCATCTCCCACTGACAGCGTTCATAAGCGGCCCAAACTTCCATATAGGGTTGCGCATCATCGGTGGCATAGCGACCCAAGTTAGTCAAGCCGACCTCAGGAAGGTGCTGCGGGGTCAGTTCAGCTGGCTTAACACGATTTGGCAAAATCACCCAGTACTGAAGCATTTTTTTATCAGCAGAGGTATACAGGCATTTCCAGTAGTTCGCCTTAATCTCTTCATTGCTTGCGGTTGAGACGATGGGAAAAGCATAATTATTACCAGTGTTCATAAAACCTCTTCAACTCAGACAGTGCTGCCAAACCAGATACCATAGAACATTAAGATACAGCCTAACGAGGCTAGACACTTTACTACCAGGCGTAATTTTGCCCCATACTTACCAGATAGTGATAATAATTTTGTATAGTTTGCTGCAGTGTTATAGCGCTTGTGGAATCGCATAATAATATCGAAAATATTATTCAACATCACGACAAAAAACTTCGACAGAAGCACTGCCATAAAGGAAGCTGGTATTATTACTGATAATGATCGTGCAGTTTCTCTGGTAAGCAACGGGATGAACTTAGAAAAGCCAACCAAAACAATGACCAATACAAATGCACCAATCAGTACTGAAATGAATTTTATTCCAAAGCCACGCCATTCTTCTTTTGTATACAGATCTTTTCCATTCCAGATATAGATCAAAGTGATTAAAATAAAAATCGTTAAGCCAGCCCATTTCATTATTTCATTGTCCTCTCACATCCCTTAATCGCCTATCAAAACAGTAACACACCCGGTAATAATTGTCCCATCCCCGCTTTCTGTCGGAACAGAGGTGACGGCTGGCTCATCCTCTTCGCCATACAAATAGTCAAAGAAATCCAGTATAGGCTTAAATGCCACTTTCAGACTTGCATCACCCTTAAGCCCTACAAGCCCTGCAGCCCCACCAGTCACCCTGACGTTAACGGAATAATCTTTAGTGTCCCAGAAAGCGCTTCCACCTCCCGCGAGACCAGCAGACCCAAAGCTACCGTCGATTTTTGCTTCTCCGGAAACGATGCCCAGAATATCAAGGTTACCCGAAACTTCGCCTTTCACTCCTTTCGCTTCCGCACCGGCGTCAGCAGTCAAACCATACTTCCCATCATTGCCGGTATAAACTTCTAATACGGCTTTAGCTTCTGCTGTACCAATAGTTACATCCCCTGATAGTCCACCATACAACGTTCCTTCTTTACCCGCAGCAACCGAACCACCGTATTGCTCACCTGTCGCAGCGGCATTCGCATTCAAGCCATAAATATCGTTGCCGCCACCATACAGAGACCCCGTCGCATTGGCGACGGCGAGTTTATTACGCATTTCTGCCCGTAGCAGATCCTTACTTTTCATATTCCCAATTGTAATATCCGCCAACGCAAAACCAGCTGAAGCGGTATCAAAATCACCGTTGAGGTTTTTATCTTCGAGGCTGGCGTACGCACCCAGAACACGAGCATCAAAATGTTCGCCGTGCATCATCCCATCTTCGCCGGCATTTTTCGCCAGCGTGCCCCCCCAATATTGAGGTGCTGCTGCTTTCGGTATGGCAGGTGCCGGTAAGCCGCTAACATCACACTTCGTCTTGTCTCCTTGACGTGCAAGTGGCATACCGTTAACGAAGACAGTACCGGAGCCCCCCACAATAATACCGCTGCCGTGCGTCGAGCAGGATAACGTATCACCCTTTCGAGCGGCGGGAAAACCACCGATGATGACGTCCGGGCTTCCCGACTGTATTGGCCCCGAATGTGCGCTGACATCTATGGTCGCTCTGGCGGCAGGCTGTCCCATGTTCAAAAATCCTTCTACATATTAGCTGTTAATTTTAACAACAGCGCCTTTAATATCTGTCAGGTTTGTACCATTGAGATGAAGAGTATCATTAGCTTTCATCTCGGCATTTATTCCGCCGCCTAACTTCGTCAACTCCGTCCCTTTGAAGGATGCCACAGTAATACTCTCAGCCTTGAGTGTCCCTTCGGAAACGATAATTTCAATTGTCGATGGCGTGATAAGAATGTAGTTATCATTCACCTTTAACTTAATCGAGGTTGTCGCTTCCAGCAGAGCATTTCCCTCTTTATCCATAGTCAATACGGTTTGGTTTTTACCTACATTGAATTTGTGCTGATTACCCGTGTTGCTGGTTGAATTCGCCCCCACGTTCACGTCCCGGTTACGCTTAACCGTTACGTGCTCATCCCGGCCGATAATTTTTTTACGGTCTACCCCTACGTCATGTGTCTCGCAGTTCTCGATCTCGGTGTCCATGTTTTTTTCAGCATGAATCCAGATCTGCTCTTGCCCAGCCTTATCCTCGAATCGTAGGGCATTGGCATTATCTTTGTGGCCATCCTTACTGCGGCTCATAAAACCCATCTGCGTCGCAGCAGCCGGCAGCGCCCACGGCGGCATGCTCGCGTCGTTGTACACGCGACCAGTAATGATCGGACGGTCCGGGTCGCCGTTGATAAAGTCCACCACCACCTCATCGCCCACGCGCGGGATCTGCACCCCGCCGTAGCCCTGGCCTGCCCAGGCGCTCGACACACGCACCCAGCAGGAGCTGGTGTCATCGCCCTTCGCCAGACGGTCCCAGTGGAACTTCACCTTCACGCGACCGTATTTGTCCGTCCAGATACTCTCCCCCTGCGGCCCCACCACTTTCGCCGTCTGCGGGCCGTAGGTCCGCGGCCACGCCGTGGACTGTGCCGGACGGTAGGACACCGACGCCGGGATAACGGTGAAATCGGTGCGGTGAATGGTTTCCCCCTCACCGCTCGCGTAGCGGTTCTCCTCGAAGTGGTAACCCGCCGCCGTGACCAGATACTCCCCGTTATCGCTGAAGAACGGGGCGTTGGTCAGGGTAAAGATGTGGCCCGGCGCAATGCCCGCCGCCGTGGCCGTCGCCTGAATCTGCTGATGCTCCACCTGCCAGCGTTCCTGACGGATGCGGGCGTAGAATTCCGCATGGCCCGTCTCCACAAAGCGCCCCGGCCAGTCGTACACGTCGATGCTGCCCGGTTTCGGTGACGCCGGGTTCTGCTGGGCCTGGAACAGCCACGCGTTCGGCTTGCGGAAGTCATAGTCGTCGAGGCTGTAAATCCCCGGCGTCACGCTGTCCTCCAGCGCCCACTGGCTGATGCCCTCTTCATCCGTACTGCCGCCGGACGGCGTCTGGTGGTAAGGAATGACCTCATAGCCGCTGAAAGGCTGGTGCTGGGTGGCGGCGTCGGTGAGCACCAGGGTGTGTTTGTCGGCCTCGTGGCTGAAGTAGTACGCAATCCCCTCCAGCTCCATCAGGCGGCTGATGAAGTCCAGGCTCGATTCCTGATACTGCACGCAGTAGTCCCACACGCGGTAGCTGCCGGTGAGTTTGTCCTCGAGGTTAACCTGATGCTCACCCAGCAGGGTTTTGACAATCTGCGGCACCGTCTGGCCCTGGAAGATACGCAGGTTGCGGTCGCGCTTCATCGGCCACAGGTCCGGCTCCACCGTCAGCTGGTACACCGCGTAGCGGGTGCCCGTCAGCTCCACGGCGCTCACCGCCACGCGCGTCACCTTGCCGTTGATATAGCGGGGGGTGAGCAGGCTCTGCGTGGGGATGGTCACCGTGACCGGCTGGCCCAGCAGCTTGCTGCGGTCAATGCGCGCGTCCATACCAAGCAGGGTCAGCGTCAGCGCGAACGACTCGGACATCGCTTCGCGGCCGGAGAGTTTCCAGAAAAGCAGCCCCTCAACCGGGAGCTGGACGGTAATTCGGTTGAGCATAATCTTTATTCCGTAATGGTTTATGCTGGGAACGTTTATGAACGTAAAGCTAATTTCGACGAGGTGGTTTTGGATTGATGCAATGCTGGGTTGATTTGTCTGGAGGTACGAACTTTCGTTTTTATAAATCCAAAGAGTGCAGGCTTATGGAAACTCCGGAAAAAACCTTATCTCTGGCTTTCATGAAAGTTGAGCAATCACTTAACCGGCGCAGGTGGCCACACGCCCCCTTTCTGAATAAGTTTCTCTTTTATTTCGTTTAACTTCTCGTATTGCTCACTGCCTCGATCAAGTCCACTCAGCGCGTCCGCAAGCGCATTGCTCATTGACCAGCCATTTTTAGCCTTAACTGACGGGTCCGCTCCACGATCGAGCAGCAACAAGACATGATCGTAAGCCTGGTTATCCAGCGCATCAAACACCAGCGTTTTACCCAGTGAGTTGGTTGAGTTGACGTCAGCACCGCGATCGAGCATGGCTTCCAGCGTCTCTGTATTTTTCGCTTTTAGCGACTGGAAGATGATGGGTTCGTGGAAAACCTTATCTTTCACGTTGGGTGAGAGGCCACCGTCCAGCATCGCGTCGATCCAGTCCGCACTGTCTCCCTTTAGGGCAAATTCGGCAGGACTGCTTTTTCCCTGCGGTCGAGGCTGGAGCGGATCTGCGCCAGCCTTAACAAGCAACGTAATCACCTTTAAATGGGGCGATGTCTTTTTATCATTAATCGCGTTGCCGATGGCCCAAAAAAGCAGGGTCATATCCTGCTTTCCCGGTTTATTAAGATCGCTGTCTGGTGCAAGCGTCTTCACCGCGTCGACATCGCCTTCTTCAATCGCTTTCGCCAGTTCAAGCTGCTGACCGCTGAAGTAGTCCTGTGGATTAAGGTCCATATCCTGCTTACACCCCTGAATCATGAATAAAAAACATAACGCGACAAAAGCCATCAACCCTTTTTTCACAATCGACTCCCGATTATCGAAATATCCTCATCCTTCTGTTGCTCTATGCAATCAATCGCCTGATTAATCCCGTGGCGGTCCAGCGCACTTCCGGTTCCACCGGGAAGGTCATGGGGTATTCCGGCAGCATTAGGGCTCAGCGCAGAGATTTCCTCTTTGAGGATCCACGAAGGGACATGCCCTTTCATCGTTTTCAGATCTTCCCAGGGGTTAACTTCCTGAATCTTCGTCAGCAGTTCACCTTCAACCCGATACGCCTGGATATTATCCGTACTGCCTAATATCTTACCGCCGTATTTTTCTACGGTTCCGGCATTGAGGCCGGCGGCGTTAAACGTCCACCCCGCTTTCCCGCTGCCCATAGAGGTTGCAGAGGCGAGACCACCGCCAAGGGAATGACCGGCAATATCAATATTCTGGCCTGACCTTGCCAGCTCCTTACCGATACTCACGGCCTTTTTATAATAATCTGAAGCCATACCCATGCCCTGTGAGAAGTTGTTCGACCAGTCAGCCCCGTTTACCACCGGCGCCAGTTCCCCTTTGGTCAGTAGAGAGGAGACATTCTCAGACAGAGAGGCGAAGCCAGGCTCGCGCGATCCCCTGAATACCAGCGTGGGGTTCATATCTGCACCAAACACTTCCGGCTTCGGTTGATAGACGCGCGCCAGAAAATTGGGGGACGTATCATCGTCAAAGAGCATGGATTTATTCAGCCCGAACTTTCCTAACAGCACATCGTCATTACTGATATCCGTCCATCCCTCCGGCACGCCCGGTGTGGTTTCCAGCGGGTTCACGGTCTTATAAATATTTTCCGCAAGCTTCGCTTTTTCCACCGCGATATTATTCGCCGCCAGACGTTTCGCGGCGATCTGGGCATCCGGATAAAGGCTATTGCTCCCCTTCGCGATCAGATCTTTACGCGCCTGCCAGCGTTCTGCTTTGGTCATCTTCTGAAGCTGCCCGGCATAGGTTTTACCGTCCTTGCCCGGAGTAGGTTCATCCGGCACCTGTGCCGTTTTAGATTTCACCACCTGTTTTGGCAGTACCGTTGGCGCAGGGCGAGATCCGTACGCTCTCACCATAGTTTCGTAGCGGTCAACAATCGTACTCACCGGATACCAGCCCAGGCCGACCAGCGAGGCAGCCTGGAGTTGCCCTTTGGCGTTGATATAAAAAATTTCCGTTACTGATGACCAGTCACGAAAACTTTCGTCAATGGCAACCACTCTGCCCATCTCTAAATCCTGCGCGATCAGCGTACGGGTATCGCGCCCGGACTGATAAGGATTCGCACCGGTGATCGTGCGCAGCAGATCGTAGCGCGTGAAGAGTGAGCGCAGCGAATGGTCGGGAACCGACATAATCCACTGTCCGGCAACGGACGGGCGGATTATTTTCGCAAACAGCGCTGGCGAGACGTTCTCGTGGAACAGATAGACAAACTTGATGTTATACATTCGCTCCGTCCTGTTACCCGCAGGCTTACGGATTCACCAGCCAGGTGCCTGGCTTCGCAATATCCAGCGTCTGGGTACGCGTTCTTCCATTGCCTTCCAGTTCAATGCGGGTCTCGCCCGCAGGCAATTTCAGCGATGCGTAACCGTTATTCCCCGGACGCAGCGCTTTAGACTCGCCGTTCACCTTCAGCGTCTCGCCATCAAGCATGCGGATGTAGACCAGCGCGACCGGGCTGGCGTCGACAGGCGGCGCACTCTGCTGCGCCGTAGCAGGTGGCGCTACCGGCTCGCTCACGTCTGCCGTTGCCGGTCTGGTTTCCGATTGGGATGAGGTCTCAGCCGGAGGGCTCACGGCAGGGGTTTGCGCCGTCTGCTCTGGCGTTTCCTGACTGCCGCCGCCGAACAGCATCGCACCGGCAACCACCCCAACCAGCACGCCCGCGGCCACCAGCCCCGGAAGCTTGTAACGTCGCCAGTCCAGCGCGGAAGCAGATGCCTCCTCTTCCACCGGCACCAGCATCGTACCGGTCTTCTTCGCAGTCAGCACCTCGTCGATACCGGCGACGGGCATCTCGATCAGCGCCGCAAACTCCTCAATGGATTGCGGACGGTCTTCCATATGCAGCGCCAGCGCCTTGTCGATGGCCTGAAGCAGCGGAATGGAATAACCCTGCGGCATCAGCTCCACCAGCGGTTTGCAGGTGTCCTGAATCGAACGCACCACGCTGACCGGCGGCGGAGAGCCGACGATGAGGGTGCGCAATACGGCGCCGAGCGCGTAGATATCCGTCCACGGCCCCTGCTCGCTTTCATTGTCGTCGGTATACTGCTCGATAGGCGCGAAGCCCGGACGCAGCATGGTTTCCGTCTCATCCGAGAGATTACCGATGGTGCGGCGCGCCGATCCGAAATCGAGCAGCACCGGCAGGCCGTTATCCTGAATCTGAATGTTATCCAGCGAGATGTCGCGGTGTAGATAACCCTCGTCGTGGATCGTTTTGATGGCGCCGAAGAGCATTGGCAGCATGCGGCGGATCCACGCCTCGTTAATCAGCTCCGGTTTCTCTTCGCGCAGACGCGACAGCGTGGTGCCGCTGTAAAACAGCGTTCCCATATAGGCCGTGTCGTTTTGCACCCAGAAACGCAGTACGTGCAGCAGGTTCGGGTGGTTAAAGCGCGCCAGCAGGCGGGCTTCCTGGATGAAGCTGTTCAGACCGGCAGAAAACGCTTTGCCGAAGCGCTCGCTGCGCAGCACCAGCGTCATATCCTCGCCGCGCACGGCGAGGGAGGAAGGCATAAATTCTTTGATAGCGATAGTGCGTTCGAGCTGGTGATCCCAGGCGCGATAGACGATGCCGAATCCGCCGCCGCCAATCACCTCTTTTATCTCAAACTCATTGAAACGGTACCCGACCGGGAGCGCGTTTGGGACAGTCCGATTGTTATCATTATCCGTCATCTTTTACAGTTCTCTTGATGATTATTACGCGGCAAACTGACAGTGGAACTCGCCCTGCTCGCAGGTGACATGCAGACGTCGGTACTGCTCGTCGCTGCGGCTGGCGGTAAGTAAAATCTGGCTCATCTGAGGCAGCAACGTATTGGTCAGAATCGCATCCACCATACGCCCGCCCGACTCAACCTCGGTACAGCGCTGAACAATCTGTTCGACCACGCTGTCGTCAAATTCAGAAATAATGTTGTGATTCTCTTCCAGACGACGCTGAATGCGCCTGAGCTGAAGACGCACAATCTGCCCCAGCATCTCGTCGCTCAGCGGGTAATACGGCACCACCAGCAGGCGGCCCAGCAGCGCAGGCGGGAACACCTCCAGCAGCGGCTGGCGCAGGGCGCCGCTTAACGCGTCAGGCTCCGGCATGAGGTCCGGATCGGCGCACATGGCGCTAATCAGCTCGGTGCCGACGTTGGAGGTCAGAATAATAATGGTGTTGCGGAAATCAATATGGCGCCCCTCGCCGTCTTCCATCCAGCCTTTGTCGAAGACCTGGAAGAAGATCTCGTGGACGTCCGGGTGCGCTTTCTCAATTTCGTCCAGCAGCACGACGCTGTATGGACGGCGGCGGACGGCCTCGGTTAATACCCCGCCTTCACCATACCCTACGTACCCCGGAGGCGCACCTTTTAAGGTGGAGACGGTGTGCGCTTCCTGGAACTCGCTCATGTTGATGGTGATGACGTTCTGCTCGCCGCCGTACAGGGATTCGGCGAGCGCCAGCGCGGTTTCGGTTTTACCGACGCCGGACGGACCGCACAGCATAAAGACGCCCACCGGCTTGTTCGGATCATCAAGCTTCGCCCGCGAGGTTTTCACGCGGCGGGCAATCAGATCCAGACCGTGACGCTGGCCAATAACACGCTGGTTCAGCGTGTCGGCAAGGTTCAGAACCGCGTCGATCTCGTTTTTCACCATCCGGCCCAGCGGGATCCCGGTCCAGTCAGAGACCACCGCGGCAACCACGTTTTCATCCACCGCGGCAAACAGCAGCGGCTCGTCACCCTGTAAGGCTTTCAGCGCCTGCTGCTGTTCCGCCAGCTTGCCGCGCAGCTCAGCGGTATCTTCCTCGCCCGCCGCGAACAGCGCGGCGCGCAGGCGGATAATCTCCTGCACCAGGCTGCGTTCTTCTTCCCAGCGCTCGGCCAGGGCTGCGCGTTTTGTCTCATACGCGTCGCGTTCGGCGCGTAATGCCGTGACGCGATCGGCATCACCGGCCCCCACGCGCGCTTCGCGTTCAGCAATCTCAATTTCCACATCCAGCGCGGCAAGATGGCGCAGGCAGTCTTCCAGCTGAGCAGGCGGCGCGCTCTGGCTGACGGCCACGCGCGCGCAGGCGGTATCCAGCAGCGCCACCGCTTTATCCGGTAGCTGACGCGCAGGGATATAGCGATGCGACAGTTTCACCGCCGCGCTGACCGCTTCGTCGAGGAGTAAAACCTGATGATGGGTTTCCAGCGGCGACACGGTGCTACGCAGCATCAGTACGGCTTTCGCTTCATCCGGCTCGTGAACCTGTACGGTCTGGAAGCGGCGGGTCAGCGCAGGATCTTTCTCAATGTATTTTTTGTATTCCGCCCAGGTGGTCGCGCCGATGGTGCGCAGCTGGCCTCGCGCCAGGGCAGGCTTGAGCAGGTTAGCGGCATCGCCGGTGCCCTGCTGACCGCCAGCGCCAATCAGGGTGTGGATCTCATCGATAAACAGAATAATTGGCGTGGCGCTGGACTGCACCTCGTTAATCAGCGCCTGGAGGCGCGCCTCAAATTCCCCTTTCATGCCCGCTCCGGCCTGAAGCATGCCGATATCCAGCAGCCACAGCTGAACGTTTTGCAGCGGCTCCGGCACGTCGCCGTCGGCGATACGCAGCGCCAGCCCTTCCACCACTGCGGTTTTCCCGACGCCGGCTTCCCCGGTCAGCAGGGGGTTGTTCTGGCGACGACGCATCAGGATATCGACCATCTGGCGGATCTCTTCATCGCGCCCCACCACCGGGTCAATCTTGCCTTCCCGGGCGCGCGCCGTCAGATCCTGACCATACTGCGCCAGCGTGCCCTGCGCAGCCGGTACTGCCCCGGCAGGCGCGTCCGCAGCGGCGGCGGCCTGCTGGCTCTCTTTGCTGCTGGCGCAAATGGCGTCGAACTGCTCGACCAGCACCTCAACGTTAAGACGGGTGAACTGCGCCGAAATACTTTTCAGCACGTTAGCCAGATTCCACGTTTTCAATATGCCGATCAGCAAATGGCCGCCGCGGATGCGGCTGACGCCAAACTTCAGCGAGCCGTAGACCCAGGCGCGCTCGACGGCGCTGTCGATATGCTCGGAAAGATCAGACACGGAACTCGCGCCACGCGGCAGGGCATCCAGCGCCGCCACGATATCGCGCGTCAGCTGCTGTTCATCAAGGGCGAAGTGACGGATGACCTGTTGCAGATCGCCATCCTGCTGCTGCATCAGCTGATGCAGCCAGTGCACCAGCTCAACGTACGGGTTGCCGCGCAGCTTACAGAAGGCAGTCGCGCTTTCCAGAGAGGTAAATAACAGCGTATCCAGTTTGCCGAAAAGCACGGCACGGCTAATTTCTGACATGTTAGTTTCCATTAACAATGATTCGGTATACGGAAGGATTATCGCTCTGCGCGATACACCAGATCGCCACGCGGAACAGGCTGAGGCTGAAGGCCGAGCCAGGTGTTGTACCCTAATCGCCCGGCGCTGCCGAGCGTGGCGCCCTGCACCGCATCGGCGCGCAGGATCACCCGTGTTTCCCATTCAAATTCCACCCCGGCGTACTGTCGCACCCAGTCGCGCAGCTCGGTGACCCATCCTTCGCCCGGCAGAAAACGGTTGTAGTCGTCTGCGCTCAACGGGCCAATCTCGAGCCGGAATTTATGCTGCACGTCGCGTACCGCAATGCCGAGAAAAGCGGACTCTCCCATGCGCGGCAGGCGACGCCCCTCACCCAGCTGTGCCTGCTCCCGCGTTGAGAGCGGCATCCACTGCGGGACGTTGGCCACCAGCCTGACCGGCACGTTGAAATAGTTGCGCAGGATTTTCTCCAGCCCTTCCGGGTCCCGCCCGTGACGGGTCAGGTGCCCGGCGTGAGTAAAGCGGGCATGCGCGCTCAGGCTGCCTTTCGACATCTGGGCAGGCTGCCCCATGCCAATCAGCGATGCCAGATACCCTTCGAAGCGCCTGTTGTCGTCGCGATCCAGTGAAACGGCAGGCTGCGCGTCCGCCCAGGCGCGGTAGAACAGCAGCGTCAGGCGGTGGTGAAAGAGGTCGGCAAACGCGCTGAGGCTGTGATCCTGATGATGATGAATACGCTCGCGGGCATACTCAGTCATGTGCACCGGCAGTGGGCCGTTAGGACCAAACATGCCGAAGCTCAGAATGGAAACCTCATGCAGTCCGTTCTCTTCCCGCTGCCGGACCTCAGCAACCGTTGACGGCGCAAAGCCCATTGAAGGCTGCTGACCAATACGCAGCGGCTCAAATTTAGGCAGCGGTGCGCGCCCCAGCGGGTAACGCTCGCCGCCCTGGGCATCAATGCGTCTTAACAGCTGGAACAGATCGTAGCGCCACGGCGTCTCGCGCACCCCGCGCCAGAACGCATCGGGCAGCGGCGTCAGGCGATGCACGCGCAGCGTTGCAGGGGCAACTTCACTCATACCAGCGCCCTTTTACCCATACGCGGCGCCCAGTAGCCGATTTCGCCGCGCTGCTGGCTCTTGAGCGTGAACTCCGTAAAGCTGTTGATGGAGACCAGGCGGGCAAAAAGGCGCTCCAGCACGCTGCCGAAAAGCCACGGGCTGGCGCCGGAAAAGGCGCGTTCGTCCACCGTCAGGGTGATGCCGATCCCGCGGGCGAACACCACCGGGCCGGGTTCCGGCACGCGGCGGTGCACCGGCTCCAGCACGCAGTGACGAACGCCATCCACCTGACGGGCAACCGGCGTCTCGGCGAGGTTGGCGTACAGCCCTAACAGCTGACGCAGCGCGGCAGCGCCCTCTTCGTTTTCGCTGTCCATCAGGCTAAGGTAGTTCATTTGCAGCTGGCTGATGAGCCGCCAGGTGCTGAACCCTTCGGCCAGTGCCGGACGCGGCGGCGTCGGGCCTTTACGCAGGGTTAACGCCTTCACCGGCATGGAGTCGGCCATAATAAACTGCCCAAGCTCCTGCTGGAGCATCAGCGGCAGGTCACGGCTGGTGCACAGCACCTCGGCGGAGATATAGCGCAGGTTTTCCTGCCACGGCGCGTGCTGCGCATCCACCAGCGAGACGAAGACCTCCGAGCCGATATAGCCCGTACGGGTGCCATAGCGCAGCGCGTGTTCGGAGAGAACGCGCTGCTCACGGCGCAGGGAAAAATAGGCGCCGTAGTTGCCCGCGTCTCCGCTCCAGGTACTCCAGAACGGACGAAACGTCTGGTCGTCCCGCTGACCATCCGCGCTGGCATAGATTTTTTTCACGGCATAAATTTCATAATCCAGCGGGCGGATGTTATCCACCACCAGGTGGTATTCATGCTGGCTTTCGCTCAGCTTCTGCCGGGCCGCCACTTTCGGGAACAGGTTGATCACCGGCGTGCAGTGCAGCGCCAGGTGGCTGGCATCCACCACGCGCTCCAGCTGATCGTCGCTCTTGTCGAGCAGAATGAAGATATCAAACGCTTTTTCGTCTTCGCAGCGCTGGATCAACTTGCCCAGCCCGCTCAGGCTGATGAAACGAAAACGCGCCGGGAACGCGAAGTACTCCTGCAACAGGCGATAGCCGTCAAAGTTACGCAGATCGTCCGGGAGCAGGGCCTGGTCCGCATCAAAACCTTCCTGACGCAGGGCGTCAGACGACAGCAGCTGGCGCTGGGGCTGCTTGCTGACCGTCTGGCAGACGATGCCCGCGTGGTGCTCCATCACCAGCTCCAGCAGCTTCAGCGCCTCGATGTCCGGGCCGCTTAAGAAGAACTCCAGGCGGTCAAAATCCAGGTGCCCGAGATGCTGCGGGCCATCGCAGGCAATGCGGACCCGTAAGGCGCTGCTGATCCCCCGCTGACTCAGGCCGAGCTGGGCCAGCGGCAGATCGGCGGGAACGCCGCCCAGCTCGATCCGCTCAATTTTTAAAGGCAGCAGGTTCACCTCGTGCGCCGTGGTATAGCTGCACGTAACGCCGGTTTTTTTCAGCGCCAGGCTGTCCATCATGGTGCCGCGCGGCACAATAAAGCCTTTGCTCAGGTCGCCCCGGCTGCTGTCGGGCTGAATTTCAGCGATCGCCATCGACGGCGTAGGCGCCAGATAATTTGGCGCAATCATCTCCAGCATACGCTGTGAAAAGCGCGGGAATTCGGCGTCCATTTTCATCTGCACGCGGGAGGTCAGGAAGGCGAAACCTTCCATCAGGCGCTCAATGTACGGGTCCGCCACTTCGATGCCGCGCATGCCGAGCCGCCCCGCCACTTTCGGGTAGCGTTCGGCGAACTCCGCGCCCATCTCGCGCAGATAGGCCAGTTCACGGTTGTAATATTCGAGCAGTTTGCTTTCCATCATTACCCCGCATCTTTCAGTTCAAAATGGCCGTTTTCCAGATCGACGTCGGTGCGAAAGAGAAACTCCAGCGGATACGGCACGCACCACAGGCGGCCTTTGATTTCGATAGACAGAACGTTGTGCAGATCTAACGAGGAGGTATCGGACACGCAGCGAACCTGAAGCCCCTGGGGCAGGATCCGCGGTTCAAAGTTAATAATCGCTTCGGTGAGCTTGCGCTGAATGTCGTGCCATTCGATATCAGACATTCTTTTCCCCGCCAGCGGCGCGACGCCGAAGTTAACGACGGAACGGCTCACCTGCGTCAGCCCGCTCAGATCGCTGGAGGCATCGTGGTTGATGGTATTAAACAACCACTGTAAATCCCGCAGGACGTTACGACGCAGCGCGGCGTGGGTAATCAGATTGCTGTTGGCGGACTCGCGTTTTTTTTCCGGATCGTTATCCGTCAGGCGATCCAGCAGTGAGGGCTGCATTTTGTCCCGCGCCCCCACCTTCTCCTGCCTGCTGCGGGCCTGCCAGCCGCTGCGCAGCAGATCGCCTTCGCCAGCGGGATTACTCATCCGCACCATCCGCAGCAAACGTCACCAGGCTCAGGGTGAGCAGCGGGCTTTCGCTTTGCTCGCTCAGCCAGGCTTTCTGCCCCATGCCTTCATACAGGACACCGTCGTCGTCGAGCGGGAGCCACTCGGTGGTGCGCCCCAGTCTAACGCTATCGGAAGCGCCGTCAGCAAACGGATAACGCGCCGGTATCTGACACACCTGCTCGGTGCCGTCCGTGAGGCGGACCAGCGCATGACGCCACACCAGATCGGTCACGCTGGCCGGAGCCTGAAAACGGATCGCATCGATGGCGCAGAACGGCACCCAGAAATAGCGGCCATTGACCAGGGCTTCACACACCGGCCCCAGACGGGCATCGCCGTCCATCAGCCATTCAAAGGTGTGGCTCTCTTCATTCTCCAGCGTGACCTGCCCGCGGCTTGCCGGGGCCTGTTCGAGTGCCGCCAGGCGCAGCGTTTGCGCTTGCCCGGCGCGTTCGGTCAGCGCCTGGGCTAACGTCGACAGCCACGGCCACTGCGCCTCGGGCATTGCCGGTCGCGCCTCTCCCGCGAACACGCGCGCCCGCTGCTGTTCACCCTGAATGGCCTGCTCCAGCAGCGTTACGGTTGGTTTTGCCTGCGGCATCAGCGCCAGCCAGCTCTTCAGCTGGGTCAGGGCGCGCGCCCAGTTGCCGCTGAGGATCAGAAACTGCACAAACGCGGCGCGCAGATCGGCATCCGCCGGACGAGCTTTGATTTCGGCTTCCAGGCGAAGCAGCGCGTCGCTAATCGACTCACCCGCCAGACGTTGATAAAGCGTATTCATAGCCCCCCCCCTTAATTCGCCGCGCGCCAGGCGCCCACTGCCGGATCGCGCAGCTGCGGACGCAGCGTGTCAATCAGAACAACGTTCAGCTCCGCGCCCGGTGCAACCCATGCGCTCCAGATCTTCTTCACCTCTGCGATACGCGCCTGGAGTCTGGCGTCGTCGCTGGCGATCTCACGGGTGATTTCCACCGCCACCGTGCCGTTGCTCTTCCAGCCGTTCAGAGTGCTGTCGTACGGCAGGATCATCCAGCTCTGGTCGCTGTTCGGGGTGCTGAAGACCATGCGCTCTTTGTTAACGGAGGTGATCAGCGCCTTTTCAGGATCGACCGCGTTGTTCAGTCCCATCACCGGGAAGCCGTGAATGTAGGTGACCGGAATCGCTTTCTGCGTCCCGTTACGATTTTGCGTCACCACGGTGTGGCCGCTGAGCCAGCTACCGTTGCCGCAGCGGGTGGTGTCGGAATCCGGAATAAACAGCGCCGGCGCGGAGGAACCGCCCTCCCAGAAGGTGCGCAGGTGGCAACCGTCCTGAAGGGTGAACTCCTGCCATGGCGTACGATCTGCCGCCACGGTGTGCGTCTCCGGATTCTGGTCAGGCGGCAGCAGCGCGCCTGAGGTGGTGGTCGTTGCCGCCGCCGTTTCCTGCTGTTTCACCACCAGCGCCCAGTCCTGTGCTTTAGCCGCTGTGCCCCGGGCAAGCGTCGTGCCTTCCGGATCGTTAAGCGTCCAGTTCAGGGTATTCAGCTTGCTGCACTGGTGCTCCAGCAGCGAGCCAAGGCGCGGCACGAAGTTTTCCAGCACCGAAACCTCTTTCTTGCCGTTCGCCACGATACGCAGCGCAACGTCCGCCTTACACCAGCTTTGCGGCGTATTGTCTTTAATGTTGTCGATCCAGATATCCAGCTTCTGCGCAGGAGACTGCACGATGCGGAAGTTTTCAGCCTGTGCGGTGGTCGCCACCGTCAGAAGAGCCAAACCCGATAGCCAAAGTTTCATATCAATCCTTGTGTGTCTAATCAGTTCCGCAGGGAAGAAATTGTGCTGCGTCAGAGAGCGTATGCAGCAAAGTGGTGTCCTGAGGGTTGCCCATCCACACCGCCACGGCGGTATAGTTATCCTGAGCATTGCCCTCCTGTTCGGCATTCTTTTGAATGATTTGGTTCATTAAGGTCAGCCACTCCTGTGGCGTATTGACCATGTGCAGCGACTGCTTCATCTGCTCTTCGCTAACGCCGTGCCAGAAACCGTCGGTGCAGAGCAGGAAGGCATCACCGTCCTCGACCTGCACGACATCGCTGTAGCTCGCTTCCGGTCCGCCATTCTCAATACCCAGCGCCAGATACAGCAGGTTGCTGTTGAGATCGTCGGTCTGATGCCCGGCATCTTTCATCTGCTGGACGAGGCTGTGATCGGTGGTGACATGCCACAGCCAGCCGCGGCGAAACAGGTACAGGCGGCTGTCTCCGGCGTGCGCCCAGTAAGCCAGACGGTAATCCCTGTCGATAAACAGGCTGACCAGCGTGGTGCCCATCCGGCGATAGTCCTGCACGGCCTGTTGTTCGCTGAGGATGGTGCGGTTCGCCGTTTGGACGTAGTCACGAATATGCTGCGCATTCAGGTGCTTGTCGCCGTCAAAGCGGGAAATAATGCTGTTGCGGGCCAGCTCAGCGGCCACCTCGCCGCCCGGCAGGCCCGCGATGCCGTCACAGACGACAAAGCAGGCTGAACGTTCCCCGATGGTTTCTCCCGTCTGATCCTGGTTGCTGGCGCGCGTCCCCTGGCGGGAGAGAGAAGCCGTTGCGATATTCATTTTTCTTCCGATCCGCTTTGTGAGTCTTTGTACTGATTGACCTCCATGTCATAGGCATGGAGGAAGGCTTCGCCAAACAGGGTATGGAAGTCGTCCTCGATCTCGCCCGCCGTCTCGCCATAGCTGCGAACGAAATAATCCCACAGCGCGGCTTTACGGCTGCCCGGCAGCGCCAGGCGTGACGTCATCCCGTTCTGCTTCGCCTGCTCTTCCAGCTGTTCCGGATTAAAGGATTGCAGCATGGCGGCGATAATGGCGCGGATACCGGAGATCATCCCCAGCTGGTGCGCCTGGAGATCGATTAGCGCATCACGCACCGATTTGGTCGGCGGCATAAAGCCCGGCATCGGCGTGCCGAACATCTGGATCAGCACCGTTTTCCCGGTCGGCAACAGTTTGAACGGGTTGTTCGCATCGTCGAGCACCATGGTCATATCGGCCTTCACCCCACGCTTGAGGATGGAGCGCGAGGAGAGCAGCGCCACGGTCCCCTGCGAGAACATGCCCAGGATCTGCCCCAGCTGACGCATATTTTCCCGGTCGAATTGCGGTACCGGCTGCATTTCGCTCAGGCCCATGCCCTCCAGCAGCGCCTCCAGCAGTTCGCCCTGAAGCACCTCGCCCCGCTCGCCGGTCTGCGCGGAGGCAGCAGGCGAAGCAGCGTTTTTAACCGGGTCGATACGCAGGCGGCCTTTAGGCGCCTGCGCGTTGCTGCGCGCCACGGCCTGCGGCGTTGGCATGGTGAAGCCAGCGTAATCGGGACGCGCGGGCTCTTCTTCCGCGCGCGGCGCATCCTGTGGTTCAGTCGGTTCCGGATCGAACAGCGGTGAGCTGGCCAGCGCATCCTCTTCCTGTGCGGCTTGCGGTTCAGGCTTTGGCTCCGGCTTATCGGCCACGATTTCATCCGGATGGGTTAACGGCGCGCCACCCATCAGGCCGAGGGGGTCATCGTGACGCGCGGCAGGTGCGCTCGCCGACCCGCCAAACAGGGCTAACGGATCAAGTTCGTCCGACGCCTCTTCCTTTGGCTGGGCAGGTTTGCTTTCGTCCGGCTGTACCAGCGTTGAAGGGGTGACATCGTCAAAGATGCTCTCTTTTTTAAACAACGCTTCATCGCTGAACAGCGTGTCCGGGTCAACGTTTTTACGTTCAAGCGACGGTTCGGCGTCGTTAAACATTGACAGCGGATCTTCGGCATTCCGCTCCGGGGCCGCAGGCTGAGAGAACGGATCGTGGGATGCCGCGGGCTGTGGTTTTGCCCGGTTGCTGGAGATGCTGTCGGAGATGGAAAACTCCTGCATCAGGCTGTCCCAGATTTCCGACGGCACGGCCGTAGGTTCAGCTTTTCCGCGAGGCGCGGCGCTGGCCGGTTTCGGTTGTGGCGCCGGAGCAGGTGTCGCCGCTGGGCGCGCCTGCTGCATGCTGGCCGCCATGCGGCTTACGGGCTGGGTGTCATGAATGAGTTCGCTGACTTCAATGCGATAATCATCAATACCGAGAATATCCCCGTCCTGAAGCTCAACCTGACGCCCACGCTCCAGCGGGATATCATTCAGTACCACGCGGGTAACGCTGCCGCGGTTCGTGACGCGGCATTCGCCACTGGCGTCGACGTGAACGATGGCCTGCAAACGCGAGATAGTGCGGTCATTGTCTGGCAGCACCAGATTGTTATCCGTACCGCGCCCAATGGTGCCGCCCGGGGCATAAAAATCACAGCTGCTTTGCGGCGGCTGATGACCGGGTTTCGTAGAAATAATCGTGAATCGCATGGCGTATTCCTGCTGGTATGATTAGCGCTCAAACGCTGCCGCTCTCGGGGGTGAAAACGGCGGGGTTTGGGGGTTAATTCAGAAAGGCATCGTTAAAATTTTCAACATAAAATTAGACACTATTAATGCTCGAAAGAATTAACAGCAGTAAAAATATAACAGTGGCAATAAATATTTTTCTTCTATACGACTTAACCCATGACAAATCAAAATCAGAAAAAATTTTATTGCACGACTGTGGCTCAAGCCAACGACACTCAGTTAATCTCACACGCTTACCCTGTAAGACCCGTGATAAAATTGTGGTGAGGAAACCAAATCCCCAGAACCCAAGATTTTGCCAGGTTTGATAATCTTCTTTTTTGAGCAACTGTTGATTTGTTAATATCGCATATATTTGATTAACTTGGCGATAATTTTTCCGATAGTCTATATAAAATGAAATAACTATGCCTATAAAAGCAATAAAGAGACAGATAATAACAGCAGAGTAAATATTATTAAAAATCACTTTATTCTCCGCTAAAAATTAAATTGTTTAGCTGTTCTCCTGCAAACCCACCGATTTGTGTTCCGCCCGCTGCCCCGACTGCACCAACCACTAAACCACAGATGAGTGTACCTGTCCCCGCTGTGGGCACACCTAATGCAAGACAAACAGGAGCCGCAAGGGAGGAGCCTAATGCAGCACCAGCGACACCGCCTCCAAATTTGCTATATTCTGTCACTGCAACTCTGCTGCACTCATGTTCTCTTCCAGTAGTGCAGGCATGATAAACTTCGTTAGACGTATTCATAAAAGAAAAACCTAAAGCAACCCATCCACCTGCTTTCAGGTAAGAGGATATTCTGGCTGCTCTGTCAATATATGTTGAGTAGCCAGGGATTGCACCAATACCAACTGTACTCCATTCATGGACTATTGATTTCGTGGACAGTCCTAATGCTCTCTTAAGATCCGCATAATCTTTAAACTTAAGCTGTTTTTTAGTTATTTTATTTAACAAGGGTTTCAATTGCGCGAAAAGCGCATTGCGCTCAGCATAAAATTGTTGGCCAAAAAGCGCACCTTGTGTCCTGTACTGATTTTGATAGGTGGCTTCAATTTTAATTAAAATATTTTCAATTTGCTTAAAATATGACTCACCTGTACCGCTCACGCCCCCGACGATTGTATCGCCCCAGCCTGTTATGGCTTTTATATTATCATAATTATTTTTCAAAAACTCAGCGGTGGCTCCATCCAAAGTCGCAAGCGCGTTGGTCACCTTCTTTTTTGCAATGGCTAAGCTATTGATCTGTTGAGTTTGATTATCGCCAAGCGGGTCAGCAACAATTAATATTTGTCCGGGTTTGAGCCACGCAGTGTCTTTATTCAATTGCATAAAATACTCGGATTTTTCATTGCGCGCAGTGCCAAATAGCTGTCTTGCCTGAAAATCCAGAGTGCCGGGTTGCTGAACGACACAGTAACCTGGAGCAACGTTTGACGGACTTGCCATGTAAACTCCTTGTATTTTTAATGTGTAGCTTTTGCAGAAAGTTTATTTTTGGACATTGAGTTGGCGAATCGCATCGCTATGGGATATTAAGCTGCACTTTAATACCTCATAGTTTGCCGGTGCCGTACCACCTAGCTTTTGTTTCAGTAAGGAGTTAATAACCTCGTCGGCTTTTTCGAAATTCTCGGCAGGCAGGTTACTGACTTCCAGCCATGCTGCGGCGCTTGCCTTTGCATCATTTTTCAGCGTCGCACTGTCCGCAATCTTGCCGATACAGCGATTCTGCACCCAGTTTTCAAAAATCTGTTGTTGAGAAAAGGTGTTAACGTCCGGGAGAGTATGGGCGATGGTATATGAGGTATTTAACGCGAGTACGAAAGCGAGTAAACGTCTCATTTCAGGCTCCAGAGCGTAGCGCTGCCAGGAATAAACGAACCATTACCGGGAGAACCCAAGAAATGGCAATCATCGGAGCAAATATTCCCATTCCAGAGCGTGACATGTCCAGTGGCATCGCTCCAGCCGTGACCGCTAAAGATAATAATACCTTGTTTACCTGCAAATTGGCTTGGTGTTGGAGACGTCACCGTCATATCTGCATTACCCAGTACAGTTGGCAGAAAAGCAATCATATCCTTTACGCGATACATGTAACGTTTTTTATCACTCCCCGTAACCGTCGCATATCTGCTGTTGGAGGGAATTGGAACGCCACAATATTTTAAAACGTAGCTCATACGAATGGGGCATGCATTTTGGAAAATTCCGGCTTCAATATTGTGCTGGACTTTTCCACCCAATAATTTGCCCACCGTTTCGACATTGACATTAACTTCTCTAAATCTGTTCCAGGCGGCACCAAAAGCAGGACGCATAAATATTTTCCCTTTTAGAAAGTACAGGATAAAGTGAGCCCTTTCGGGCCCACTCCTGTTACGCTTCTTTGTTTTCTTTGATGTTCCAGCCAGCGCTGCTTTCAGCACCTTTACCACCGGCAGTGGTCTGCTCCCAGTACTGCTGTTTCACTTTCGCAGCCTGGAATGCATAGGTCACGCCAACGGTATCGCCGTTGTCTGCACCCGTGTACTGAACGGAAGTCACGAGAACGTCTTCCAGGGTGATGCGGGTGTATTCAACCTGCTGACCACCCGCTTTGCAGACGGACAGTTCAACTTTGGTCAGGTGTTTACCGCTTGCGCAGTGTTTCAGGATTGCTGTAGTGGATTTGTCGATCAGAGCGTTAACGTGCAGGTCGTTAAAGTTAACTTTACCGGCACCGCCGCCACCGCCAACGCTCATATTACCTGGCTGGGACGCGCCCCAGGAGAAGGAGGTAATATCAGTCCAGCCGGTGTGGTTAGAATCTTTAGATTCGCCCGTAACACCCTCGACCTTCAGAAACATATCAATAGCCATAATATCTACTCTTCGTGGATGAACAATATTGCTTTCGAAAAAGCCCTTATATGGCAAACAGGAAAGCATGGGGCTGAATAAAACCGTCCATATTTTACCTCTGCCTCATATCAAACGACCCGTGTCATTTGACAGTCTTACATTCCCCCGAAATAACGGAATGAATGTGAAGTCTTTATTACTGTGCTTTATTGTGGAACCAGTTAAGGACAGCATTAGCAATTTAGCCGTCTTTCTTGCCGGGTGGCGCTGTGCTTACCCGGCCTACATTGAGCAACGATATCAATTGATTGCACGTTTGATTGTAGGCCCGTGCAAGCGTAGCGCCGCCGGGCGAAACTCACAAAACGCACGTAGTCAGCAGTCTGACGCTCTTACGCGTCCTTCGTCTTCAGCGACGGCAGTTTAGATACCAGACGCAGGGAAACGGTCAGACCTTCCAGCTGGTAGTGTGGACGCAGGAAGAACTTCGCGGCGTAGTAGCCAGGGTTGTCTTCAATTTCCTGCACCTGCACTTCCGCCGCCGCCAGCGGTTTACGGGACTTGGTTTCCTGGGAGGAGTTCGCCGGGTCACCGTCGACGTAGTTCATCACCCAGTCGTTCAGCCAGCGTTCCATCTCTTCGCGCTCGCGGAAGGAGCCGATTTTGTCGCGCACGATGCACTTCAGGTAGTGAGCAAAACGACAGCAGGCGAACAGGTAAGGCAGACGGGAGGCCAGGCGCGCGTTAGCGGTGGCATCCGGGTCGTGGTACTCGGCCGGTTTTTGCAGGGACTGCGCGCCGATGAAGGCGGCGAAGTCGGAGTTTTTGCGGTGAACCAGCGGCATAAAGCCGTTTTTCGCCAGTTCCGCTTCACGGCGATCGCTGATGGCGATCTCGGTCGGGCACTTCATGTCCACGCCGCCGTCATCGCTCGGGAAGGTGTGGCACGGCAGGTTTTCCACCGCCCCGCCGGATTCGACGCCGCGAATCGAGGTGCACCAGCCGTACTCTTTAAAGGAGCGGTTGATGTTGGCCGCCATCGCATAGGCCGCGTTCGCCCAGGAGTAGCTGTTGTGGTTCGCGCCGTCGGTCTGCTCTTCAAAATCAAAGCTGTCGACCGGGTTGGTGCGAATGCCGTACGGCAGGCGCGACAGGAAGCGCGGCATCACCAGGCCCAGATAGCGGGCATCTTCCGATTCACGCAGTGAACGCCAGGCGGCGTATTCGGTGTTCTGGAAGATTTTGGTCAGATCGCGCGGGTTAGCCAGTTCCTGCCAGGACTCCATCTGCATCACGCCCGGTGCGGTACCGGTGATGAACGGACAGTGGGCCGCGGAGCCAATGCGCGCCATCTCGCCCAGCAGCTCAACGTCCTGCGGGCTGTGGTCGAAGTAGTAGTCGCCTACGATGCAGCCAAACGGCTCGCCACCGAACTGGCCGTACTCCTGCTCGTAGATTTTTTTGAAGATCGGGCTCTGGTCCCAGCCCACGCCCTTGTAGCGCTTCAGGGTGCGGCCCAGCTCCTGCTTGGAGATGCTCATAAAGCGGATCTTCAGCATCTCGTCGGTTTCGGTATTGTTCACCAGGTAGCTCAGGCCGCGCCAGGCGCTTTCCAGCTTCTGGAACTCCTCGTGGTGAATGATCTGGTTCACCTGCTGCGAAAGCTGCTCGTCAATACCGGCAATCAGGTTCTGAATGGTGCGGTAGGTATCGTTTGAGAAGGTCACGGTGTTTTCCAGCGCCTGCTGCGCCAGGGTTTTAACCGCGCTTTCTACGGCAGAGCGCGCCTGATCGGTTTTAGGACGGAACTCTTTATTCAGCAGCGCGCTGAACTCGTCCTGGCTGAACGCCTGGCCCGCCTGCTGATCGTGTTGTTGAGTCTGGTTGCTCATCGATTATTCCTCGCTACCTTTCGCACTTTCGTCATTTTTCGGCAACTGGCTCAGGGATTTGAGCAGCGTCGGATCCTGAAGGATTTTTGCAATAAGCTCTTCCGCGCCGTTTTTGCCGTCCATGTAGGTCAGCAGGTTAGAGAGCTGGGTGCGGGCTTCCAGCAGCTTGTTCAGCGGCTCTACTTTACGGGCCACCGCGTCCGGCAGGAAGTCGTCCATGCTGTCAAAGGTCAGATCGACGTTGAGCTTACCTTCGCCGGTCAGGGTGTTATCCACCTGGAACGCCACGCGCGGCTTCAGCGCCTTCATGCGTTCGTCGAAGTTGTCGATGTCGATTTCCAGGAATTTACGCTCGTCGACGGCTGGCAGGTTTTCCACCGGCTTGCCAACCAGATCGGCCATAACGCCCATCACAAACGGCAGCTGAATTTTGCGTTCTGCACCGTAGATCTCTACGTCGTATTCGATCTGCACGCGGGGAGCACGGTTGCGTGCGATGAATTTCTGTCCACTGTTACTCATTGCCATGATGTTCTCCATCAAAGATGCGCGGTGAAGGTGAAACGGCAGACTCCATGCCTGTCGTCATAATGCCAGGACGCGTCATTCGCGGCGTCCAAAGATGTTTTCCAGTTGGTTAACGCCGTCTGGCGCCAGGTCGCGAATAATGTCCATAAAGTTGAGTTCAGACAGCCGCTGCACCCGTTCAATCATCAGCGGTGCGGGATGGCTGGGTTCGTACTGCGCAAAGTACTGTTTCGCTTTTTCCAGCATTAGCTGCGCGTCGGCGCGGCTGGTCACCTGCACGCTGCGCCAGTCGGTGACCGGCTGAACGGGCTGCGCTGCCGCAGGCTGCGGCTCAGCGTGCTGTTCAGCCTGCGCGTCACGGTTCGGCAGCAGCTTACTGATGTCGGTCACCTGACACGCGCTGGCGACCAGCCCGACGGTTTTCAGCAGCTGTTCCATCTCCGGTACGCCACTTTCCCCGAGATAGCCGGTAAGCAGTTCGCGGATGGCCAGCAGGCGTTCGTTGATCACGATTACCGCTTCGGTGCCGGGCTGATCGCCCCGGGCCAGCTCATCGATCAGTCGTGGACGCCCGCCCGGATAATCCGGACACTCGGTTTTACTGCCGTCAAGCAGCGCCTGGGCGTCACGGAGCGAAATCTCATCGCCGTTTGAGCGGAGCAGTGAGGCGTTACGTACCGCGACCGTCAGGTCAGATTTATCACTCAGCCCGGCGAGGGCGTTGATGCGGTAGAACGGATCGGTTTCGCCATACTCTTCCAGCAGCGGGTAAAGCTGCTCCCAGTAACGGGACAGGGCTTCCTGCACCAGCAGTAGCCCGTCGGCGTAACCTGCCAGCCCGCGACGACGTGTCCAGGCATGGGTTAACGCCAGCATGACGCGAAGATCTTTGGTGCGTCCCAGTAGGCTGGTGGCGAGTTTTTCCACCGTGTTCCAGTCGGCAGGCTCTGCCGGAATGATGGTGTCGCCAAACTGCTGCTCGGCTTTGCCCTGACTGGCCTGCCCCATGGCCTGGAAATCAGCGTCGTACTCCAGGTTTTCACCGCAGGGGTTGTCGGGGCTTATCGGCGCGAGAAATTCATCGATATTCATAAGATCCCTGCTTATTCAAACATAGGCGGGTAAAGACCGTGGCGGCCCGGACGGGCGCCGCCTGCCGGATCGAACAGCAGCGTAAAGAGCTGCCCGGTGAAGTTTCCGCTGTGGACGTGGGTGTACAGCGGATAGCCGTCGCAGCGGTTTGTCCACCAGTAGCTGGTCTGGCGCAGCGGATCAAAACACTCCGCCGCCTGCGGCCAGCCCAGCGTGCTCTGACCCTCGTCGTCATAGCCAATCACGTCGAGAATGTCGGAACGCTTTTGCGGCTCAACCGGCTGGGGCGCCGGGATGGTCATCAGCATTTCATCCAGCTGGGAGGCAGAATAGCTGTTACGCACCGCGTGCAGCCCCAGACGACCAAGCTGCTGGTACCAGCTCTCAGCCTGCCCGAGCAGGCGGGATGACCACTCGGCGGGGGTGAAGCTCAGTTGCAGGCATACCGGATAGTGGCGGCCTACGCTGTCACGGCCCGGCAGCAGGCAGCCCATCTGAATCATCTGGCTACCGAGCATCGGCGGGACGACAAAGTTCCACACCGGGGCTTTAGAAAACGGGCGCTCGCCGCTGCGCTGCTCTTCCTGTTGCCAGGCCAGCAGGCCGACCTGGAACCAGTGCGACCACTGGCGTTGCAGGGTATCCGGAAAGCGACGCTGCAAAAAATCTCCGGCGCTGGGTAATTTGCCATACCAGCTATAACGGTTCATCGCAGGGGTATTCGTCATACGGCTGTCCTTGCGGTTATGGGCATGAGAAACGGGGAAGCTGGAACGGGTTGCGGATGCTGTTCGGGGCAAACTCCAGCGTGACCTGATGTCCGTCGACGTTGAACGTGGCCTGACGGCTCAGGCTACCCGCGCCAGGGCTGGTGCGCGCCTTGTCGAAAAAGCGGTTGAGCGCCCAGGAACCGTTAGTCACCAGCGTTGCGGTGCTGCCATTGGCCAGACCGAGCTGCATACGCACCTGGTTCGTCCCGCCCGGCCCCGGCCAGTTCATGATCTGCACCGCCTGCGGACCGTGGCTGTAGCGCAGCAGTTGGCCGTCCACGTCCAGCGTCAGGTTCAGAATGGTGTTGTCCATCCGCACGGTGCGCACCGTCACCTTAAAGGATGGCGTGGTCGCGCCGTTGGCGAAAAAGGCATCGCGGACAGACTGCGCCTGCTGGAACGGACGCAGCAGCCCTTCACTGCCCGGCAGCGTTTTACCGTCGATGCCCGGCATAAAGCGCCAGTTCGCCTGGGTGGTGTCCACCTTGTTGGTCAGGTTGTCGCGGAAAAAGGTGTCCATCAGTCCGGTGCCCGGCGCGAACATGCGGGCGAGATCGTCCGGCGTCACCTCGGTGCTGGCGCTGCGCACCAGCGGGTAACGCCCGGCAATCGCCTGACGGCAGAACCCGCCCACTTCCACGTTGATGCGCTTACGCACGTTCTCCAGATCGCGACGCTGGGTATCGCTGCTTGCGCCCACGGCCATATTACTGAACATGGTTTGCAGCCCGCCCGGCAGACGGCCCGCGCTGGCTTGCAGGCGGCTGATGGCATCGCCGCCCGGCGCGGGCATACCGCTGTTTGCTGCATCCTGAACGGCTGTCAGGTAGCGATAAAGCTCGTCAACCTGCTTGAGAAAATCATCAAAGACGATGGTCTTACCGCCCTTCTCCAGCGGCTGCGCCAGCTCAATCATCGGCGCATAGTGGTCGGTCACCAGTTGCTCAGGCGCCTGCGTCACAACCGCGCCCTGCGTCGGGGCATTGTCACCGTTGCTGAACAGCGCTTCCAGCGTACGGGTGGCGCGGTTGCTTTGGTCTTCCGCTTTCTGCGCATCTTCCGGGGCAGGCGCAGTGCGCGACAGGGTCAGCACCTTGCTCAGGTTAAGTACCAGACGGCGCAGCGGCGAGTTGGTGCCTGAAAGCAGGCGCGCGGTGTTGATGCGCTGGGAAAGATCGGCGCTGTTGTTGAGCTGTATGTCCGCGAGAAAGCGATCCCAGTTGACGATAAAGTCGCGCATGTAGAGCTGGCGCACGGCGTTATCGATCTGCTGTTTATCTTCCTGGGCGGTGGCTGCTCCCAGCACCCAGGCATCATCTTCGTGCAGGGCGGTGGTCACGCTGTCGATCTGGTCGTTGAAGCTCTTCCAGTAGCCGTCCGGCGTATAGAGCCCCGGCACGCCCTCACTCACCGGCTTGCCGCTCTTACGGGAAAACACCAGCTCGCTCTGCGGGCCGCCGAGATCTGAAAGCGAAACCGGCTTCAGGTTCTCATCATGCTCCAGCAGACGTTTCAGGCGGCCATATACGCGGGTGGAGAGCGGCTGCTGGTTGATGAGCGCCCTTTCACGGGCCACCAGATCCTCATCCTGCGCATACGGTGAAGCCTGAATTTTTGGCTCCAGCAGCTGGGTCAGGTGCCATTCCAGCTCCTGAAGCTGCGCCTGCGTCACGTTCTGCGGCAGGTTGCGTTGCAGGTTGAGCATCACCCACGAGTGCAGGAATTTGCCGTCATAGTGCTTCGGCTGGTAGAGCATCTGATAGGCTTTCAGCGCCTCATAGCTGTATTCCACGTCGCTGCCGTTGTCGTTGCGCAGCCAGGTGGTAATGTGCATCGCCACGGCAGGCAGCAGCATCTGATCCAGCGCCTTCTGATACAGAGACTGCGAGGCATCGCTGACGTCATCCCCGCGATAAAGCCCCATGCGGCGGGAAACCGGCGGGTCGTTAACGTCGAAGGCATCGCTTTTCGGCAGATCCACCAGGCTGTTAAGCAGCGGCAGAAGCGCAAACAGATCGCGCTGGGGCTGGTTTTGCAGCGCCTTGCTCTGCTGCTCCAGCATCGGCACTTTTGCGTCCACTTCTTCCAGATAGGCTTTATTTTTAGCGTAGCTGGTCAGCCACAGGCCACCCAGGATCACCAGCAGAGCCAGCAGCGCCGCGTAGCCGGACCACATCACGGCGCGGTTGCGAAGCTCCCACCAGCGGTTTTCCCCGGCGATACCCGCTTCCTGGAAAATCACGTTTTGCAGCAGGTTCTTAATGAAGAAGCTTTGACCCTTCGCGCCCGGTATCGGCGCCTCTTTGCTCACCGAATCCCAGCGCGTGCTTTCCTCCCCTTCAGGTAAGGAGAGCGCGCGGTTCAGCTCGCCCATCACGCGGTCAAACGGCATCCCTTCCTGGGTGCCGCTGGCGAAGTAGATGCCGCGCGGCGAAAATTCGGTTTCGAAGTTTGAGCGGGCAAAGACCGTGCTCTGGTAGTCTGCCAGCAGCGGACGCAGCGCGGCGAACTCCTGCGGGAAGAGATAGGCTTCCGCACGGGTTTTGGCGTCATGCTCTTTGAGCATGGTTTCCGGAAGGCCAGCATCCAGACGCTGTTGCAGCAGGGAAAATTCCTGCTGGAAGTTGCCCATCAGATCGTAATCGGCGTGTTTGGTCTGCTCCCACGGCAGCGTAAAGCCCCAGATCTGGTCGCGCTGGGCTTTGTCGTAATCCGCAAACCAGGCGCGGAAGCCTTTAAGCAGGTCCGCTTTGGTCACCATCACATAAACCGGGAAGCGAATACCCAGCTGTTCATGCAGCTCGGAGAGACGCTGGCGCAGGTTGACCGCCTGCTGTCGGGAGGCCTCAGCGGACTGCGAAAGCAGGTCGGAAATACTGATAGTAATAATCACGCCGTTGATGGGCTGGCGACGGCGGTATTTACGCAGCAGGTTGATAAATTCCAGCCACTCCCCGGCGTCCTGAACCTGCTCACTCTCCTGAGTGGTATAGCGCCCCGCGGTATCCAGCAGAACCGCCTCGTTGGTAAACCACCAGTCACAGTTGCGCGTGCCGCCAATGCCGCGCAGCGCGGTTTTACCGAAGCGATCCGCCAGCGGGAATTGCAGCCCGGAGTTGGCCAGCGCGGTGGTTTTACCGGAACCCGGCGCGCCAATAATGACGTACCACGGCAGCTGATAGAGGTATTGCGTGCTGAAGCGCTGCGTCCACTGTGCGCCATGTCCCGCTTTGCTGAAGTGGGCTTTTTTCAGCATCTGGGCGGCTTCATCGAAACGCCCGGCAAGGATCTGCTCCTCGCTGTTCAGACGTTTCTGCGGATCGGCCGCCTCCGGGCTGGTGGTATTTTCGTTGAGCTTGTCCATCAGCTTACGGTTCAGCCAGGCGTTATACAGCCGTGGCAGAATATGGCTCTGGGCCCAAATCAGGTAGACCACCGCAATGCTGATGACGCGGTTCTGCTCTGATTCAAGCGGGCGGGTATCTACGATGGACAACAGCGGGCCAATCATCCAGATGACCGCCGCGAGCGCCGTTACGCCCAGGAAGCTCCACAGAATGCGATTGGTCAGTATAGAAAGTAGAGTAGTCAGCATCCTTAGTTTCCTTGCGGCAATCCGTTCAGCTCGGCCTGGGTATTGTCAGGCGACACCAGCAGCGTAATCTCCACGCGGCGGTTACGGGCGCGATTTTCAGGCGTGGTGTTAGGCGCTACCGGGTTGATCTCGCCCCGCCCTTCGGCTTTGACGCGCTCAGGCTGCGAGAGGCTACCCTGGAGCTGTTTTTGCACCGAACGGGCGCGCTCAAGCGAGAGTTCATAGTTGGAGGCGAAGCGTGCGCTGCGGATCGGCACGTTGTCGCTGTACCCCACCACCAGAATTTTGCCGCTGACGTTATTCATCGCCTGGGCGATGCGGTCGATGACCGGCTCATAGCGATCGCGCACCACCGTTGAGGCCGAGGCAAAGAGTCCGTCCCCTTTCAGGATCACCACGCTGCGATCCGCCTCATCCTTAACGGCCACCAGACCGGCATCAATTTCCGGTTTCAGGAAGCCGCGCAGGTTCAGCACTGCCGGCAGCTGACGCGCAGGCTGCTGGATCGTGGTTTCCGGCAGTTGGGACTGGTAAATTTTCGCCAGTACCGGGCTGGTGTTATCACCCAGACGCCAGTTCAGCACGATATAAAACAGGCAGGCGATAAAACCGACCAGCGCCACGCACGCCCAGAGTGGGATCATCGGCCGCCAGAGCTTGCGCAGAACGGGGCGATCTTCCGGGTGCGGCGAGAGCGGCGGCGGGTAGCTGCCGCGCACGCCACGGATCATCTGCCACAGGCGCTGTTTGATGGTTTCAAGCTGGGTCCGGCCATTGTCCAGCACGCGGTAGCGGCCTTCAAAGCCGAGCAGCAGACAGTAGTTGATCATCTCCAGCAGCAGAATGTGTTCGCGCGGATTCTGCGACAGACGCGCCAGCAGCTGGAAAAACTTCTCGCCGCCCCAGGTTTCGTTATGAAACGTCACCAGCAGACCATTGCTTGACCAGACGCCGCTGCTTCCCCAGGGAGTCAGCGCGGCGGCTTCGTCCAGCGCCGTGCAGAGGCAGTAGCGCGCGCCGACAATCACTTCATACGGTAAGCCCGCCTGCTGGCATCGCACCTCGAAACGGCGAATTTCGTCAATCAGGCGCTGGCGCAGCCCGACCTGATCGTCGTGGGAAACCGAATGACGGATTTGCGGAATCGCATTGAGCAGCGGATTGGCGGCCGCCACCAGCTGATTGTTCCCACTGGCTCCGGTAAACACGGCATCACTGCCGGTATCCTGTCGTTCCTGCATATTAAGCGCTCGCTTTATTATTCTGTCGGGCTACGGATGGCCCAGAACTCCATATCGAGACCCGGGAATTCCCCTGCGAGATGCAGCGCGAATGCCCCGGACTTGTCCATCTCGTGCCACAGTTCGCTGCCCCTTTCGAGTTCGAAATAGCTGTAGCCTGCATGCCACGGGATCTGCGGCGGCGCGACGGGCATTGCCCGAAGCATGATGCCCGGCAGCTGAAGCTGAACCAGATCGCGGATTTTCGAGACTGGCGCAACCTTCATCTGGGCAGGAAAATGGGTTTGCAAGTGTTCGCCGGGGACATTGGCTTTTACCGCCAGCACGAAGCCAAATTCGCGGACCATGCTGGTCTCCGGCACGGTGGCGATGTTCAGACCGTGGGAGCGTTCGTGCAGCGGCAGCTGGATGGCATGATCTTCCATCACCAGCGACAGTCCCTGACGCAGCATCAGCATCAGTTTGCTGAAGCAAACGGCGAGATCGTCATGGTCGTATACCGGCAGTATGCTCTCTGCGGTACGCTGCGGCGTCCAGGTGGCGAGCTCCGTGGCAAACGGCAGCCAGCTGCGCCAGAGCGCTTCCGGATGAAGCAGCGGCAGCGTTTTTAAATGTGAGACATCGCCAAGGTGGCGGTTGATCAGCGAGAGAAGCGTGAACTCAACCATCTCAGACGTATTGAAACGCCCCGGCTGACGCAGGCGGCCGCCGATCTGCTGGCTACGCTGCACCAGCAAGCCGTGCAGGTCATTGATCATGCCGTACAGCTGCGGGCTGTTATTGGCGTTCAGCATTGGCGGGATGTAGCTGTTATCCAGCCGCACGTGGTTGTCGTTGCGCTTTTCAGCGACGTACGCCACGCCGATGGCGGTCCATTCTGCCGTCAGATCTTTCTCCAGCATCAGGGTCAGACGCAGGCGGCCAAACTGAACCGTCGCCTCCCCGACCGACATCGCGTTGTCGTCTTCCACCTCTTGTTCAAAGGTAATAAAACGCGCCAGAGAAGACTGCTCCTCGCTGAAAATCACCTCTTCACGGCCACCGCGACGAACCGGCAGCGCAAGCACCACCTTTTCATTGGTGAGATTATCGGGGATTTTTAGCGGAGCCGGACCGTTGCGGTCGCTGCGCACCTGGAAAAAGGTGCCGTCAGGCAGCAAACCGCTACAGTAGCTGAGGGCAATACAGCCCTGGCGAAGCATCGCTTCATCCAGCTCAAGGTCGAGAAAGCCCCAGAGATACGAACGCTGCAAGGCCCCCCACTCACGAACGTGGTTGAGGAGGTAACTTTCTGTCCGCTGAAAATGGTGGGGACGCAGGAACATGCCCTCGGTCCAGACGACCTTTTCTGCTTTCGTCATGATGATCTCTTTCCTGTTATGAAGGGCGTTACTGGCTGATGACCCGGATACCATTTACGTCAAGGAAGACGCTGGCCTGGAGTTCATCTGCGGACCATTTCCAGAACTGGTAAATCGCGTTTTCGCCGGGAACAGGCAAAGGAAGTGAGACGCGCCATTTTTTGCCGTCCAGCGCCTGGTATTCCGCCATCACGCCGATATAACGCGCTTCCGGTGAGCTTTGCCCGCTCAGGGTTTTCGAAAGCTGGCCCGGCATCAGGAAGAACACATCGCTGTTCAGCAGATTCGCGCCAAGCGTGGCTGACGCGTTGTTCTGTAAGGAGTAGAAGTCACTGGACATGAAATCCGCATCGGATTTCAGCAGCAACACTCTGACCTTAAGCGGCGCAGAATCATTGATTTGAGGATGAGCCTGAAACTGAAGATTGTAGCGGGAGGGGTCGCTGTGTGAAGACGACGTACAACCACCGATCAGCGCGAAAATCAACGCAAAAAAAGGGAACCACATCCGATGAAAATTTTTATTATTCATAAAAATATGCTCGTGAAACCCGTTTAGTTCAGGATCCAGGTACCGTTCGCGCTGTCTTTGCAGGCTTTGCTGTTGCCATCGACATCAACACAGGTGGTTTTCTTACGCGCTTTCGGGCGCAGTGCCTGTTTACGCACGGTGGCTTCGTACTGGTCAGCCTTGATCACGGCACGCATCGGCACATAACCAATCAGCTGTTCACTCCCTTCATCGGCCAGCGCCATCCAGAAATGTTCAACCTGCCCCAGCACGACGTAAGTTTTGCCGGTCTCAAGCGTACGGATCACTTTTCCACCGTAGTCAGGACGGCTCATCAGGGATGCCGGGTACATGGCACGATACGGTTCATTCACTTGAGTGAACTCCGCCGGAGGGGTAACAGCGTGACGGTGCGTCAGCGTGATGCCATTCACCTGGCTGGTCACAATCGTATCATCGGTGATCGCTGGTTTTTGCGGCGCCTTACAGCCCGCCACCGCCATAACAAACAGAAGTGATAACAATACACGCAGTTTCATATGCTTTTCCGTAGCGATATTTAGAGGATGAAGAGAGGGGGATAAAATTTGACTTAGGTGCTATTGTTAAAATAGTCGGGATATTTTCAGCAGGTAACTATTTTAAGGCATAGCTACCGCACGAACCCAACAGAAATGGGCCCAGCATGCTCCTGACATATTTTGACAAACGGTAGACAAGTTTACATGAGCTTGTCATCAATTCAATATTTCTTGCCTGCTTAATGGCGTTTAATGATACGCCCAATGCATTATAGGATTAATCTCATAAAAAATGCGCACTTAGCTGAAATCGTCTTTTTCTTAGACGAATTTCTAGCGTAACTGTATGAAAATTAATGGCTAAAAAGGCAAAAGAGAACCACTATCATTAACGTAACCCCTTATTATCGCCACTACCATAATTAGTAGAATTTCATTTTTTCTGTGCGCTGTGGGATATATCTGGGATATTTTCATTGTTGCATCTGGAAGATAACTTTTATTGGGTGCGAGCGTCCCGCATTAACAAATGACGGTGAAGAAAATGGCAGGGATTTAATTTCGCGATCCGAAATAACCTAGCCGAAATTATCCTCCGAGGTTATTTTTTGAGCCTTAATAATTAAGCATGGCTACATCTTTTTGTTCTCTTATTGTTCAGAACACTTCATTGCAGCCCATAAACTGGGGGTTTCAGCGGCAGTAACAGTAAACCTAACGCAAAAAGTTTTACCGTTACTACATATTTCTTTTACTTCTTTCCAACATCTGCCGTTCCACGCTTTCACCCGGCACGCCTCATTTGTCTCTGCGACGGTGTTTGTCTGCCGCTTGACTTATTTTGTGATAAAGGTACTTTTCAGGACATGAAGAAGATCCTGATTATCGTACCTGACGGTGGCATGTTGTTTGAGGCTGCCGGTATCGCCGACATTCTGATGCAGGCCAACCGGCTGCACCCGGACGGCCTGGCGCAGCCCCGCTACTGCATCATTATCGCCACCACCCAGCCTCACCTGGTGATCCACGGCCAGTCCGGCTTAAACCTGCTGGCGGACTATCGCCTGCCGGAGCTGGATCCGCGCGAGCCGCTGGATACGATCATCATTACCGGTCGTGGCATGAATGAACAGGAAAGCACCGCGGTGGTGGACTGGCTGCACCTGGCCGCGCCGCATGCGCGCCGCGTCGCCTCTGTCTGCGGCGGGGCCCTGCTGCTGGCACAGGCCGGACTGCTCGATGGGCGCCGGGCGACGACCCACTGGCGGCTGCTGGAAACTCTGAAAACCCGCTATCCTGCGGTCAACGTTGAGGGCGGCCCGCTCTATGTTCAGGATGGCCCCGTCTGGACGTCCGGCGGCGTCAGTTCCGGGTTTGATCTGACGCTGGCGCTGGTGGAGGATGATTACGGCTTCACCCTCGCCCGCAACGTGGCGCAGGATATGGTGATGTACCTGCGTCGGCCTGGCGGCCAGCTACAGTTCAGCCGCTATAAACTGGAGCAGTCCGGCGCGACCGGACCGGTTAGCGAACTGCAAAGCTGGATCCTGCAAAACCTCACCGCAGATTTGTGCGTCGAAAGGCTGGCCGAACGGGTCGCCATGAGTCCGCGCAATTTCACCCGCGTGTTCACGCGTGACGTCGGTGTACCTCCGGCCCGTTATGTCACCGAAGCGCGCCTGGCCGCCGCACGACAGCTTCTGGAGCAGACCTCGTATCCGCTTGAGGTCATTGCCGAAAAAAGCGGGTTTGGGACCAGCATCAACCTGCGCCGCGTTTTTGAAAAGCAGCTTCATCTCACGCCGGGCGAATATCGCCAGCGCTTCCACTGCCGCAGAATGGCGTAATCTGATCCTTTTTTGTCATTTACGCCATCCGACCTGACGCCTAAAGTCACTCCAGACAACACAGATAAGGAGTGCATCATGGTTAAGGTCGGTATTAACGGTTTCGGCCGTATCGGACGTAATGTTCTTCGCGCGGCGCTGGGCAACCCGGATCTCCAGATTGTGGCCATTAACGATCTGACGGACAGTAGAACCCTCGCCCATCTGCTGAAATATGACTCTCTGCTCGGCACGCTGCCGGTGCCCGTTGAAGCGGCGGACGGCGCGCTACAGGTTGACGGGCAACGCATCACCGTATTCAGTGAACGCGACCCGGCAAACATTGCGTGGAAAGACGCGGGCGTTGAGGTGGTAATCGAAGCCACCGGCTTCTTCACCGAACGTGAAAAAGCAGCGGTGCATATCACGAGCGGCGGCGCAAAACGCGTCATTATTTCCGCCCCGGCTAAAAATGATGATCTGACGGTGGTAATGGGCGTGAACCACACGCTGTACGATCCGGCCCAGCATTTTGTAGTCAGCAACGGGAGTTGCACCACTAATGGTCTGGCGCCAGCGGCGCAGGTGCTGCACCAGCAATTTGGCATTGAACACGGGCTGATGAACACCACGCATGCCTACACCAACAGCCAGGCGCTGCATGACCAGCCGGAAAAAGATCTGCGCGGCGCGCGCGCGGCAGCATTATCCATTGTGCCTTACTCCAGCGGCGCGGCAAAAGCGCTCGGGAAAGTGATCCCCGAACTTGACGGCAAACTCACCGGATATTCCCTGCGCGTACCGGTTCCGGTGGTGTCGATTGTCGATCTGACGGTGACGCTGAGCCGCAACGTGACCGCCGAAGAGGTGAATGACGCGTTCCGTCAGGCCGCCGTCAGCGGGCCGCTGAAAGGCATCCTGGGCTACAGCGATGAACCGCTGGTCTCCCGTGATTATCAGGGCGACCCGCGCTCATCGATCATCGACGGGCTTTCAACGCTGGTGATTGGCGGGAATATGGTGAAGATCCTGTCGTGGTATGACAACGAATGGGGCTTCTCGAACCGTCTGGTGGATCTGGCGGTGCTTATGGATAAAAAAGGGTTGTAGGGCTTAAGCCGGGTGGCTTGAAGCTTACCCGGCCTTTCTGTGAGGTGGTTAAAAATTAAGTAATCCACCCCCGGTGTTGTGAAAGCGCACCCGAATTATCTGGTTATGTGAAAAATGGGATATTCAACACGCGAAGTTAACGATATTCGTCTAAGGTTTTCAGGTAATTGACAACAGCGGTCACGCTGCTCAGTGAAGACAGGAGACGAACCGATGATAAGACCTCGCGCACGACGCCCCGCTTTTTTACCCCTTGCGTTGGCAGGCGCACTACTCGGTGTTACCGCATTTGGTTATGCTGAAGACCAGCCAACGAGCCAGCAAAGCTCACCTGATATTCTTCTTGGCCCCCTCTTTAATGACGTACAGAGCGCCAAACTGTTCCCGGATCAGAAAACCTTCGCGGATGCCGTTCCCAAAAGCGACCCGCTAATGATCCTGGCGGATTACCGGATGCAGCATACCCAGTCCGGTTTTGACCTGCGCCACTTCGTGGAGATGAACTTTATCCTGCCGAAGGAGGGTGAGAAATATGTTCCCCCTGAGGGCCAGAGCCTGCGCGAACACATAGACGATCTGTGGCCTGTTCTGACCCGCACCACCGACAAAGCGAACAAATGGGACTCCCTCCTGCCTCTGCCAAAACCCTATGTCGTGCCGGGAGGACGCTTCCGCGAAGTCTATTACTGGGACAGCTATTTCACCATGCTGGGGCTGGCCGAGAGCGGCCACTGGGATAAGATCGGCGACATGGTGGACAACTTCGCTTACGAGCTTGATACCTGGGGCCATATCCCTAACGGTAACCGCACCTACTACCTGAGCCGCTCTCAGCCGCCGTTCTTCTCGCTGATGGTGGAATTGCTGGCCACGCATGACAGCGACGCGTTAAAGAAATACCGTCCGCAGATGGAAAAAGAGTATGCCTACTGGATGGAGGGGGCTGATGGGCTCCAGCCTGGTCAGGCGAACAAACGCGTGGTGAAGCTGGATGACGGCGCGATCCTCAACCGCTACTGGGACGATCGGGACACGCCGCGCCCTGAGTCGTGGCTGGATGACGTCACCACCGCCAAAAATAACCCTAACCGTCCGGCCACCGAGATCTATCGCGATCTGCGCTCTGCCGCGGCCTCGGGCTGGGATTTCAGCTCCCGCTGGATGGACGATCCTCAGAAGCTGGATACCATCCGCACCACCAGCATCGTGCCGGTGGATCTGAATGCGCTGATGTTTAAGATGGAAAAACTGCTGGCCCGTGCCAGCCAGGAAGACGGGGATACCGCCAGCGCAAGTAAATATGACGCGCTGGCCTCCGCGCGTCAGAAAGCCATAGAGAGCCACCTGTGGAACGATAAAGAGGGCTGGTATGCGGATTACGATCTGAAAACCAGGAAGGTGCGTAATCAGCTGACTGCCGCGGCCCTCTTCCCGCTGTATGTGAAGGCCGCATCACAGGATCGCGCCGATAAAGTGGCCGCAGCCGCATCGTCGCGCCTGCTGAAACCGGGCGGTATTTCTACCACCACCATCAACAGCGGGCAGCAGTGGGATGCGCCGAACGGCTGGGCGCCGTTGCAGTGGGTAGCGGTGGAAGGGTTGCAGAACTATGGTCAGCAGAAAGTGGCGATGGACGTGACCTGGCGTTTCCTGAAAAACGTTCAGCATACCTACGATCGCGAGAAGAAACTGGTTGAGAAGTACGATGTCTCTTCGACCGGTACCGGCGGTGGCGGCGGTGAGTATCCGTTGCAGGACGGTTTCGGCTGGAGTAACGGCGTGACGCTCAGGATGCTGGACATGGTCTGCCCGAAAGAGAAGCCATGCGACACCGTACCGGAGAATCAGCCTGCGGCAAACGATGATGTTGCACCTGCGAAACAGGCGGCGCAGTAGCGCCCCTCACCCTGACCCTCTCCCCAAAGGGGCGAGGGTCAGGTTCCGTGCAATAAAGTGACCCGCTAGCGCCACCGGGCTTTTTTCAGAAGCTGTAACTCGCCCCGACCTGGAAGGTGCGGTCGCGGCCTATCCAGCAGTTGGTCGCGTCATAGCAGGTGAGCGTCTCTTTGTTGGTGACGTTCTGCGCGCTCGCTTTCAGCGTCAGCCCCTCCAGCGATGGCGCCAGTTCACCCATGCGGTAAGATGCCGCCAGATCGTACTGCGTCGTACCGCCCAGCTTGCCTGCGTCGTTGGCTGGCGAGATCTCCATCGGCCCGGTGTAGCGTGCGCCTCCCCCCAGCGTTACCCCTCTCAGCGGCGTGCTGTCGAAGGTGTAATCGCCCCACAGATTAAAGGCGTTCTCAGGGACCTGCGTCGGTCGTTTGCCCTGGTACTTGTCATCTTCGGTATTGATGGCGTGGGTGTAGGCATAGTTGGCAATCAGCGTCAGGTTATCCGTTGGACGACTCATAGCGGAAAGCTCCGCGCCTTTCGATTCCACTTCCCCGGTCTGGCGATAGTTGAGGAAGCCCGGATCGCTGGTCACCACATTTTTCTGACGAATGTTAAACACCGAGGCGGTGAAGGTGGTTGCGTATTCCGCCAGCAGGTATTTCACCCCACCCTCCACCTGCTTGCTGGTGGTGGGCTTAACGTCTTTCGCGGTCAGCGTGCCCTGCGGCGATACTGGGGCGAACCCTTCTGAATAGCTGATAAACGGCGAGAGTCCATTGTCGAAGGCATAAAGCGCGCCCAGTCGTTTGGTGAGGCGATCCTGCGATACCCAGGCTTTGTCACCGTTTTGCAGATAGTTAGTGGTGACGGAACGGTAGTCGTCATAGCGCAGGCTGGCCAGCACGTTCAGCCCGCCAAACGCAATCTGATCCTGGAGGTAATAGCCATTCTGCTGATAGCTGAGTCGGTTTTTCTGCGCGGTTTCAAGCCCCAGCGCATCGTTATCGATCTGCGAGTGATCCGGATGACGCATATCGATACCCGGGGTGGATGAGGCGTAACGATAATGGAAGTGAGAGTTCAGCTTCTGGTAGTCAAAGCCCGCCAGCAGATGATGTTTCCAGTCCCCCAGCGCGACGGTTCGGGTGACCTGGTTATCAATATTGAAGCTCTGCAAATCTTCATCCGTGGTATAGGCGAAGCGGTTAAGCTGGTAGACCTCGCTGCCCGTCCCGGTGGAATAGGCGCTGCGCTGGTGGGTGTCCACGTCAAAGTAGCGCGCTTTCTGGTTAAAGCCCCAGCCACTGTCAAACTCATGCTCAAAGCTGTATCCCAGCATCCACTGGCGCTGCTTAAAGCCGCTCCACTCATCCCCGGCATAGTCACGACGATCGGCGTATTTAGACCGCAGATAGCTTAGCGGCATCGGATCAGACGGCGTCAGGCTCGGCGTATTTTGCGCCAGCGCGTCAATGGTCAGGCGCGTTTTGTCATCAGGCTGCCAGGTCAGGGAGGGGGCCACCAGATAGTTTTCATAGCGCGTGGTGTGCGCCTGTTCGTCACTTTCCGTCGCTTTGCCCAGCAGGCGATAGTTCCAGTCGCTGTTCGCGATCTGCCCCGTGGAGTCCAGGTATCCCTCCTTCAGATTGCGGTTTCCGGTATTAAAGCCCAGTTCCGTTTTCGCCTCTTTCTGCGGCTTTTTACTCTGAATATTGACCAGCCCGCCCGGTGAGCCGCCGCCATACAGCACGGATGACGGCCCCTTCAGGATATCGACGCTCTCAATCAGCAGCGGATCGATTCGCGCTTTGGTGTTCCCGGTGACGTTATAGGGAAGTTGCAGGCCGTTGTAGAACTCCTGATCGACGTTGAACCCGCGGATTTTGTACTCGCTCATGTAAGAGGTGCTCCCGCGCACCTCCGTGGAAACGCCCGGCGCATAGCGCAGGATCTCGTTTACCGAACTGGCGTGCCGCTGCTCAATCTCTTTAGCGGCAATGGTGTTGATCACCTGCGGCGTTTTACTTTCCGCGACGGCTGATTTCGTGGCGCTGTTGGTCCAGGCAGGAAGCGCGCTGCCCTGCTCTGTGCCTGTCACCACGATGGTGGATTCTTCTGCGAAAGCCTGTGTTTGCAATGCCAGCGTGACGGCGCCTGCCAACGCGCATAACGCAAAACGTGAAGTGCTCATAGTGTCGTCTTGTTATTAGATGGTATTGGGAACGGCAATTATTATCATTTCCATTAGCAAATCAATATCGGCGGAGAAAAACAGATCGTTTGTATTAAGTTTCATGCCCGCGTGCCGATAACCCAGAGACAGTCTGTCATCTATCGAGGAGCCATCTGGCGTGAGTAGCTACAGTGAGCAGTTCCTGAAACAAAATCCGCTGGCTGTATTAGGGGTGTTACGCGACCTGAAAAAAGGCGAGGTGCCGCTGCGCATCAACTGGTCAACCAGCCAGTTTATCAGCAAGATCCTGGACGTGACGGCAGAGCACCTGATCGTCGATCTGGGTAGCCAGAGCGATGAAAACCGTGCCGCGCTACAGGCAGAGAATCTCTCGGTGATGGCCGAAACGCAGGGGGCGAAAGTCGAGTTTGTGCTGCCTCGTCTGACCACGATCGCGTACCAGGGTTTGCCTGCGTTTATCGCTCCCCTGCCCGCTAACCTCTGGTTCGTGCAACGCCGGGAGTTTTTTCGCATCAGCGCTCCGCTTCACCCGGCCTATTTCTGTAAGGCAAAAATGCCGGACAAAAAAGAGATTCGCTTTCGTCTCTTCGACCTGTCACTGGGCGGGATGGGCGCGTTAATGGATACGCCGAAGCCGGAAGGGCTGGTGGAAGGTATGCGTTTTAGTCAGATTGAGCTGGATATGGGCGGATGGGGACGCTTCTGGTTTGACGCCCAGCTGATTGCCATCAGCGAGCGCAAGGTGGTGGACGGCAAAAACGAAACCATTACCACGCCGCGACTGAGCTTTCGCTTTCTGAATGTCGGGCCAGGCGCCGAACGCGAACTACAGCGCATCATCTTCTCACTGGAGCGTGAAGCGCGGGAACGCGCGAATAAAGTGCGCTGATAGGCGTCGGGCAGCGTGCTGCCGCCCGACAAAGGCGTTACATAGCGTCCATCGCTTTCTGGACTTTCCAGATATAACGTGGAGCCTGTGCTGACGGATGATTCTTCACAACGTGCTCGAAGAATTCATCTTTATCCATATCGTTAATCTCTTCTATCGCCTCTTTGCGATCGGATGAGAAGGTTCGGAGCAGCGCGCCGGCTCCGTTAACGTACGACACCACCAGTGCATATTGCATCACTTCCGGATCGTCAATCCCCTTCAGAATGCCATGCTCGAGAATGCTCAGGTAAGCGGTTCCCATAGAGATATTACGCTCCGGGTTTTTCAGCTCGCTGGTGGATGGCTGTCCCTTCCAGCCCATGTAGCGATAGACCTCTCTTCCCGCCGTCGAGGCTTTTAACTGCATCAGCCCCACCGCATTCGATTTACTCACCAGCGTCGGGTTGCCGCCGGACTCCACGGCAATGATCGCCGTGATCAGACGCGGGCTCACGCCCCAGGCCTTTCCGGCTTGTTCGCTGATCGGCATCCACTGCATGGCCCGCTTTACCGGCACTTCAGGGTTCCAGGGGGGATTTTGATAATCATGTTTTGAACTACAGCCAGCGAGCAGCACAATCAAAAAAGCAAACCATCTCAATTTCACGTCATCTATCCTTATAGCCGGTCATCGCGGTACGTCGCCCCTTGAAGCAGGCGGCGTATAAGCGGCATGATATAGACAATTAGATTCTCATTCAGCAAGGAATTGCCATGCCTCAGTTTCATCTCATCGCACCGTCAGGCTACTGCATCAATCAGGAGGCGGCACAGCGGGGCGTTCAACGCCTGCTGGAAATGGGCCATCAGGTAGAAAATCAGACAATTATCCCCCGCCGCATGCAGCGTTTTGCCGGTACGGAGGCGCAGAGACTGAGCGATATCAACAGCCTGGCGACGCTGGAAGGTGAAAACACCATTGTGCTGGCCGTGCGCGGCGGCTATGGCGCAAGCCGGCTGCTGGAGAGCATCGACTGGGCCGGGCTGGCCGCGCGCCAGCAGCAGGATCCGCTGTTAATCTGCGGACACAGCGATTTCACGGCGATCCAGCTCGGCCTGCTGGCGTTGCATAACGTCATTACCTTTAGCGGCCCGATGCTGGCCGGTAACTTTGGCGCGCCGGAGCTGGATGCGTTTACGCAGGACCATTTCTGGCGCGCCCTGCAAAACCCGACGTTCACCATCGAGTGGCAAGGCAATGGACCGCACTGGGAATGTGAAGGACAGCTGTGGGGCGGCAACCTCGCGATGCTGGTGTCGCTAATTGGTACGCCGTGGCTGCCGCAGATCACGGATGGCATACTGGTGCTGGAAGATATCAATGAACACCCGTTCCGTGTCGAACGCATGCTGTTGCAGCTGTATCACGCCGGGATCCTGGATCGGCAGTCGGCCATTGTGCTGGGCAGTTTTAGCGGTTCAGCCCCCAACGATTACGATGCAGGCTATTCCCTGGAAACGATGATTGATTTCATTCGTTCCCGCCTGGATATCCCGGTGATCGCCGGCCTGGATTTCGGCCATGAGCAGCAAACCGTTACGCTGCCGCTGGGTGTCCGGGCGCACCTTGTACACGATAATTCAGGCAGTCGGTTAACAATCAGCGGTCATCCGGTCTTAAAGGCATAAAAAAGCCGTTATTCCCCCTCAATAAAACGCTGTTACCGTTGTTAATATGTTAGGGTTTTAATAACAGCGTTCACATTGAGGTGGGAGTAAGACGACATTGGGTGCCACAGCGATAATCAGTCTTTTCATTCTGGGTTCCATCCTGGTAACCTTCAGCATTTTATTAAGTTCATTTTCATCGCGCCTTGGCATACCTATTCTTGTCATTTTCCTGGCTATCGGCATGCTGGCGGGAGTCGACGGAATCGGCGGTATCCCCTTCGATAATTACCCTTTCGCCTATATGGTGAGTAACCTCGCGCTGGCGGTCATCCTGCTGGACGGCGGTATGCGCACCCAGGCAAGTTCGTTTCGCGTTGCCTTAGGCCCGGCGCTGTCTCTGGCGACCGTCGGCGTCCTGATCACCTCCGGCCTGACCGGTATGATGGCGGCCTGGCTGTTTAACCTCGATATTATGGAAGGCCTGCTGATTGGCGCGATCGTCGGCTCGACCGATGCGGCAGCGGTTTTCTCGCTGCTCGGCGGCAAGGGGCTGAACGAACGTGTTGGCTCCACGCTGGAGATTGAATCCGGCAGTAACGATCCGATGGCGGTGTTCCTGACCATCACTCTGATTGAGATGATCCAGCAGCACGAAACCGGCCTGAGCTGGATGTTCGCCTGGCACATCCTCCAGCAGTTTGGCCTGGGGATTATCATTGGTCTCGGCGGCGGTTACCTGTTACAGCAGACGATCAACCGTATTACGCTGCCTTCCGGCCTTTACCCGCTGCTGGCCCTGAGCGGCGGGATCCTGATCTTTGCCGTCACCACCGCGCTGGACGGCAGCGGTATTCTGGCGGTTTACCTTTGCGGTTTCCTGTTGGGCAACCGACCGATTCGCAACCGTCACGCCATTTTGCAGAACTTCGACGGTCTGGCCTGGCTGGCGCAGATTGCCATGTTCCTGGTGCTGGGCCTGCTGGTGACGCCGTCGGACCTGCTGCCTATCGCCGTACCGGCGCTGCTTTTGTCGGCCTGGATGATCTTCTTCGCCCGTCCGCTGTCGGTGTTTGCCGGGCTGCTACCGTTCCGCGGGTTTAACCTGCGTGAGCGGATATTTATCAGTTGGGTGGGTCTGCGCGGCGCGGTGCCGATTATTCTGGCAGTGTTCCCGATGATGGCCGGGCTGGACAACGCCCGCCTGTTCTTTAACGTCGCCTTCTTCGTGGTGCTGGTGTCGCTGCTGTTCCAGGGGACGTCGCTGGGCTGGGCGGCGAAAAAAGCCAAAGTGGTGGTACCGCCCATTGGCTGGCCGGTCTCCCGCGTGGGGCTAGATATTCACCCTGAGAATCCCTGGGAACAGTTTGTCTACCAGCTAAGCTCCGATAAGTGGTGCGTGGGCGCGTCCCTGCGCGATCTGCATATGCCCGCTGAAACGCGCATTGCCGCCCTGTTCCGGGATAACGCCCTGCTTCACCCGACCGGCAGCACGCGGCTGCGTGAGAACGATATTCTCTGCGTGATTGGCCGCGAGCGCGACCTGCCTGCCCTCGGCAAGCTGTTCAGCCAGTCGCCCCCGGTGGCGCTGGACCAGCGTTTCTTCGGCGATTTTATCCTCGAAGCCAGCGCCCGCTTTGCGGATGTGGCGCTGATTTATGGCCTGGAAGGTGGACTGGAGAATCGCGATAACCAGCAAACACTGGGTGAAATTATTCAGCAATTATTAGGGGCTGCGCCGGTCGTCGGTGACCAGGTGGAGTTTGCCGGGATGATCTGGACGGTAGCCGAGAAAGAAGATAATGCGGTGCGCAAAGTCGGCGTAAGGCCGATGGAGGAAGAGGCGGAGTAGCTGCTTTTTTGCCGGGTGGCGCTAACGCTTACCCGACCTACTTTCGGGCTTTTGTAGGCCGGGTAAGGCGAAGCCGCCACCCGGCACATACACAAGTTACACCGTCACAACAGGCACTCTGGGTGCCAGCGCGCACATCAGCTCATACCCAACGGTGCCCGCCGCAGCGGCCACATCATCAATTTTAACTTCGTTGCCCCACAGCTCAACCGGTGACCCGATCCCCGCCTGGGGACACGGCGTTAAATCAATGGCCAGCATGTCCATTGAGACGGTGCCTACCGTGCCGGTGCGCACGCCATCGACCCACACCGGCGTGCCGCTCGGGGCGATGCGCGGATAACCATCTGCATAGCCCCCCGCCACGATACCGATACGCTGTTCGCCCGCTGCCCGATAACGGCTGCCATAGCCCACCGTATCGCCCGCTTTTAACGTCTGCACGCCGATAATCTCGCTTCGTAACGTCATCACCGGCTTCAGGCCGCTGTTGGCGATATCCTGCCACTGACCTGAGGGTGACGCGCCGTACAGAACGATCCCCGGACGCACCCAGTTGTAGTGCGCTTCAGGATGCCAGAGCGTTGCCGCTGAGTTCGACAGCGAGCGCGGACAGTCCAGCCCTTCTGCCGCCTGCTCAATGCGGACTATGGCATCGGCAATTCCGTCCGGCTTTTCCGCATCGGCGAAATGCGCCATCAGCGTCATCTCACCGACGTTTTTCAGCGCACGAAGCTGCTGCCAGACCGTGTGCACCCGTTCAGGCTGAAAGCCCAGACGGTTCATCCCGCTGTTCACTTTGAGATAGATATCCAGCGGGGCATGCAGCTTCGCGTCCTGAATCGCCTTGATCTGCCAGTTACTATGAACGCTGGTCGTCAGGCGGTACTTATCCAGCAGAGGCAGATCCTGCGCATGGAAGAATCCTTCCAGCAGCAGGATCGGTCCTTTCCAGCCGCGCTCGCGCAGCAGGATGGCCTCTTCCAGATTCAGCAGGGCAAAACCATCGGTGGCGCCGAGCGCACTCCAGATACGGTCGATACCATGACCGTAGGCGTTGGCTTTCACCACCGACCAGACACGAGAACCCGGCGCAGCACGGCGAACAATTTGCAGGTTATCCTTCAGCGCCTGCAAATCCAGCTGGGCCAGAATAGGACGGGACATTGCGACTCCTTAATTATGCGCGCCGTGCAGGTGTTGTGGACGCGATGGGGTAAACCCTGATTGATAGCGTGCGGCGCTCAAATCGTCAAACGGAATTGCCGGCGTCCGCCCGGAGATCAGGTCGCTCAGCAGCTGGCCCGAACCGCAGGCCATGGTCCAGCCAAGCGTACCGTGGCCGGTGTTGGTCCACAGATTTTTGTATGGCGTACGGCCCACAATCGGCGTGCCGTCCGGGGTCATTGGGCGCAGGCCGGTCCAGAACGTCGCCTGCTCAATGAAGCCGCCGCGCGGGAAGAGATCGCCCACGACCATCTCCAGCGTTTCACGACGCGGTTTAAGCAGCTCAGTATTAAAGCCCACGATTTCCGCCATGCCGCCGACGCGGATCCGGTTATCGAAGCGGGTGATGGCGATTTTGTAGGTTTCATCAAGAATGGTCGAGACCGGCGCACCGCTGTCCTCTTTCACAGGAATGGTCAGGGAGTAGCCTTTCAGCGGATAGACCGGGATATCCAGGATCCCTTTCAGCATCGCGGTTGAGTAGGAGCCAAACGCCATCACGTAGGCATCGGCTTTGATTACCTCTTCCCCACACTTCACGCCGTAAATCTTCTCCCCTTCCGACAGCAGTTTGTCGACAGAAGTATTGAAGCGGAATTTCACCCCGGCCTGCTCACACATGCGCGCCAGACGCTGGGTGAAAAGCTGGCAGTCGCCGGTTTCATCGTTCGGTAAACGCAGACCGCCCGTCAGCTTGTGCGCGACCTCGGCAAGCGCTGGCTCCACCTGCGCCAGCTGGCTGGCTTCCAGCAGCTGATACGGTACGCCCGCATCTTCAAGCACGGCGATATCGCGGGTCGCGTTTTCGTACTGTTGCGCGGTACGGAACAGCTGAAGCGTGCCGCCCTGGCGTCCTTCATATTCAATGCCCGTTGAGGCACGCAGCGCCTTCAGGCAGTCGCGGCTGTATTCCGCCAGACGCACCATGCGCCCTTTGTTTTCCATATAGTGGCGGGTGTCGCAGTTGCGCAGCATCTGCCACATCCACTTAAGCTGGAACTGCGTGCCGTCGAGGCTGATCGCCAGCGGCGCATGTCGCTGAAACATCCATTTGATCGCCTTCAGCGGAACGCCCGGGGCCGCCCACGGCGCAGCGTAGCCCGGGGAGATTTGCCCCGCATTCGCCGCACTGGTTTCCAGCGCCGGACCGGATTCGCGATCGATAACGGTAACCTCATGTCCCGCCTGACTTAAATACCAGGCGCTGGTTACGCCAACGACACCACTTCCCAGTATGACAACACGCATAGCCACTCCATTATGAGCAAAAGAACAATCATCTAATTACAGATTGATAACCTAGTTGAAAATATTATTCAACATATGACTTTTTTATGGTGACTCAACTCACATATCCCGCTGTATCAGGGGATAGCGCTTATTTGGGATCTCCTGCTGCGCGTTATTTTTAACCAGTAGAAAATTCTGTGAGCACCGCTTTTTTTGCCGTATCGAAAACGTGAAATCGCAAAGAAAAAATTTCTGCGCCCCGCGTATTTGAATGGGGTGATCTATGCTTGAAAGGAGGCTCTCCAGTCAGAGAGAGCGACCAACAACGAGGGCGCGCTAATGGCTACACTAGATTCCATGTCCAGGGACAGCACCCGTCTGAGCGATGGACCCGACTGGACCTTCGAGTTGCTGGATGTCTACCTGGCGGAGATCGACCGGGTGGCCAAACTCTATCGTCTGGATACCTACCCCCATCAGATTGAAGTCATCACCTCGGAACAGATGATGGACGCTTACTCCAGCGTCGGGATGCCGATTAACTATCCGCACTGGTCGTTTGGTAAAAAATTCATTGAGACAGAGCGGCTGTATAAGCACGGGCAGCAGGGATTGGCGTATGAAATCGTCATTAACTCTAACCCATGTATTGCCTATCTGATGGAGGAGAACACCATTACCATGCAGGCGCTGGTGATGGCGCACGCCTGCTATGGACATAACTCGTTCTTCAAAAATAACTATCTGTTCCGCAGCTGGACGGACGCCAGCTCAATCGTTGATTACCTCATCTTCGCCCGTAACTACATTACCGACTGCGAAGAGCGCTACGGCGTGGACGAGGTTGAGAAACTGCTGGACTCCTGCCACGCGCTGATGAACTACGGCGTTGACCGCTATAAGCGTCCGCAGAAGATCTCCTTGCAGGAGGAGAAAGCCCGGCAGAAAAGCCGCGAGGAGTATCTGCAAAGCCAGGTGAATATGCTGTGGCGCACCCTGCCAAAACGTGAAGAGGAGAAAACCGTCGCCGAGGCGCGTCGCTACCCTTCCGAGCCGCAGGAAAACCTGCTCTACTTTATGGAGAAAAACGCCCCGCTGCTGGAGCCCTGGCAGCGTGAGATCCTGCGCATCGTGCGCAAGGTGAGCCAGTATTTCTATCCGCAGAAGCAAACCCAGGTGATGAACGAAGGCTGGGCGACCTTCTGGCACTACACCATTCTGAACCACCTGTACGACGAAGGGAAAGTTACCGAGCGGTTTATGATGGAGTTTCTGCACAGCCACACCAACGTGGTGTTCCAGCCGGCATATAACAGCCCGTGGTACAGCGGCATTAACCCGTACGCGCTCGGCTTTGCCATGTTCCAGGATATCAAGCGTATTTGTCAGTCGCCCACCGAAGAGGACAAATACTGGTTCCCGGATATTGCCGGTTCCGACTGGCTGGAAACGCTGCACTTCGCGATGCGTGATTTTAAGGATGAGAGCTTTATCAGCCAGTTCATGTCGCCGAAGATCATGCGTGATTTCCGCTTCTTCACCGTACTGGATGATGACCGCAACAACTTCCTGGAGATCTCCGCGATCCACAACGAAGAGGGCTATCGCGAGATCCGCTCGCGCCTGTCGTCCCAGTACAACCTGAGTAATCTTGAACCGAACATTCAGGTGTGGAACGTGGATCTGCGCGGCGATCGCTCTCTGACGTTGCGCTATATTCCGCACAACCGCGCACCGCTGGATAAGGGGCGTAAGGAAGTGCTGAAGCATGTGCATCGCCTGTGGGGATTTGACGTCTTGCTGGAGCAGCAGAACGAAGATGGCAGCGTGGAGCTGCTGGAGCGGTGTCCGGCGCGGTTGAATACGCTGTAGTGGGATTTTTTGCCCGGTGGCGCTACGCTTACCGGGCCTACGGGACCTGTAGGCCGGGTCAGGCGAAGCCGCCACCCGGCGAAAAAAAACCTCTCAATCGAGAGGTTTTTTCTTTTACCGGCCCTGAATCGCTAAATCACCCGGCAGCGTTTTCTGCATCCGGTGCCAGATTTCACCGGAGTCGTGGCCGTAACGACGCACGGTTTCATAGACCTGATCGTGCAGCCCTTCGGTGCAGAGTTTGCTCAGTTTATGATAGAAGCCGAGCGCCAGACTGCGGGCTTCAGGGTTAGCAAAGTAGTGACGACCAATGCGCGTATATAACCCTTTCATTCCATTCAGGATCAAACCGTAAACCGGATTGCCGGAAGCAAACGCCAGACCACGGAACACGTTGTAATCCAGGGTCGCAAAGGCATCCGCGTGGTCTTCCACCTCATTGGCGGTAGCAAGTACCTTCAGCGCATCTTCAGGGTGCTGGCGAAACGCGGTGCGGATGAAAATGGTGGCGATGTTGGTGCGCACGGAAAGCAGATTATCAATCAGCTGCGGTACGCTTTCGTGATCGAGACGCGCCAGCGTTTCCAGAATGTTCAGCCCGGACGTTTCCCAGAAGTTATTCACTTTAGTGGGTTTGCCATGCTGTATCGTCAACCAGCCATCGCGCGCCAGACGCTGGAGCACTTCTCGCAGCGTGGTACGGGTGACGCCAATCAGTTCAGAGAGTTCGCGTTCAGCAGGTAGAATTGATCCCGCAGGGAAACGATTATTCCAGATGCTTTCAATGATGTACTCTTCCGCGAAACCCGCCGGGCTCTGCGCCTTAATGACCATAGTGAGATTTCCATTACACAGCTTTAGCAAATTGCACTCATCATACCAGAGGCGTGCAGAGGCAGATAGCGCAGCAGAGACAGAAAAGAGGGATCGCCGTTTCATTTTTATGAAATTTACAAATGGCTTAATCCCCCGCTCTGCCGCCATTTTTGCGTATACTGATGTCTTGTCTTATTTGACGGGGAAAGGACGTCTGTCGTGGAAATTTCATTTGGGCGCGCGCTGTGGCGCAACTTTTTAGGTCAGTCACCTGACTGGTACAAACTCACTTTACTGGTATTCCTGGTCGTTAATCCCGTTATCTTTTTGCTGGATCCCTTCGTTGCCGGGTGGATGTTGGTCGCCGAGTTTATCTTTACCCTGGCGATGGCGCTGAAGTGCTATCCGCTGTTGCCCGGCGGGCTGCTGGCGCTGGAAGCCGTGGTCATTGGAATGACCAGCGCGGAGCATGTTAAAAACGAGATAGCGTCGAATCTTGAAGTCCTGCTGCTGCTGATCTTCATGGTGGCGGGGATCTACTTTATGAAGCAGCTTCTGCTGTTTATCTTCACCCGTTTGCTGCTGAGCATTCCGTCGAAAACGCTGCTCTCGCTGGCGTTTTGCCTCGCCGCAGCCTTCCTCTCTGCCTTCCTGGATGCGCTGACGGTCGTGGCGGTAGTGATCAGCGTCGCCGTCGGCTTTTACGGGATTTACCACCGGGTGGCCTCGTCTCGTCCTGGCGATAACTTGCAGGACGACAGCCACGTTGAGGCGCACAACCGCGATGTGCTGGAACAGTTCCGCGCATTTCTGCGCAGCCTGATGATGCATGCAGGCGTGGGGACGGCGCTGGGCGGCGTGATGACCATGGTCGGGGAGCCGCAAAACCTGATTATCGCCAAAGCAGCTGAGTGGCATTTTGGCGAATTTTTCCTGCGCATGGCGCCGGTCAGCGTACCCGTGCTGGTCTGCGGGTTAGCCACCTGTGTGCTGGTCGAAAAATTCAACCTCTTTGGGTATGGCGCGACGTTGCCCGATCAGGTCCGCCAGGAGCTGCATAAGTTTGACGAGCAGAGCCGCAAACAACGCACGCGCCAGGAGACGCTGCGCCTGATTGCACAGGGCTTCATCGGCGTGTGGCTTATCGCTGCGCTGGCCTTCCACCTTGCCGAGGTGGGGCTGATTGGCCTGTCGGTAATTATCCTTGCAACCAGCCTGGGCGGCGTTACGGACGAACATGCTATCGGAAAAGCCTTTACCGAAGCGCTGCCGTTTACCGCCCTGCTGGCGGTGTTTTTTGCCGTCGTGGCGGTGATTATTGACCAACATCTGTTCGCGCCGATCATCGCGTTTGTGCTTCAGGCCACGCCAGATTCGCAGCTAACGCTGTTCTATTTGTTTAACGGTCTGTTGTCCTCTATATCCGATAACGTCTTTGTCGGGACGGTATACATCAATGAGGCCAAAGCCGCGATGGAGCAAGGGATTGTCAGCAGTGAACAGTTCGAGCTGCTGGCGGTGGCGATCAACACCGGAACCAACCTCCCCTCCGTGGCAACCCCGAACGGTCAGGCGGCATTCCTCTTCCTGCTGACCTCGGCGCTGGCGCCACTCATACGACTTTCTTATGGAAGAATGGTCTGGATGGCGCTGCCGTATACGCTGGTGCTTACCCTGGTTGGTTTACTGTGCATCAAAATTACTCTCGTTCCCTGTACGCAATGGTTATTGCAAGCAGGTATACTTGCGGCGCATTAAAATTCGTTTACACTGCGCTGTCTAAGCATGTTCCAGGGAAATGATTATGTTGCGATTTTTGAACCAGTGCTCACGCGGTCGCGGAGCGTGGTTGTTGATGGCCCTGACCGCCTTTGCGCTGGAAATGGTCGCGCTGTGGTTTCAGCATGTGATGGGGCTGAAACCTTGCGTACTGTGTATTTATGAGCGTTGTGCGCTGTTCGGCATTATGGGCGCGGGTCTGGTAGGTGCGATTGCACCCAAATCACCGTTACGCTATGCGGCAATTGCCATCTGGCTGTACAGCGCCGGGAAAGGCATTGCGCTTGCCTGGGAGCACACCCAAATGCAGCTTCACCCGTCGCCGTTTATGACCTGCGATTTTGCCGCCCGCTTCCCGAGCTGGCTGCCGCTGGATAAATGGCTGCCGCAGGTGTTTGTGGCCTCCGGTGACTGCTCTGTACGCCAGTGGGAATTCCTGACGCTGGAGATGCCGCAGTGGCTGGTGGGCATTTTTGTCGCCTACTTTGTGGTGGCGCTGCTGGTGCTGATTGCCCAGCCGTTCAAACCAAAGAAACGCGATCTTTTTGGAAGGTAAAAGCAGAACGGCAACGTCAGTTTTGCAGGTCGGGTAAGCGCAGCGCCACTCGACACAATTGTGAACAATAAAAAACCCGCCTCGGCGGGTTTTTTATTATCACCGATTAGGGTGATTCATAATGTGGTCTTCCCAGTCCCGCACCTCGGACTCTTTCACCGCAATGTGGCGCACGGAAATACGTTCGCCGTGCATCGCCGCTTTCGACCCCGTCAACAGCGGATGCCATGTGGGCAGATCTTTCCCTTCCGCCAGCAGGCGATACGCGCAGGTATGCGGCAGCCACTCAAAGGTCGGTAGATTTTCACGGGTTAACTTGATGCAGTCCGGCTCATATTCGAAACGGCGCTCATAGTTGCGGCACTGGCAGGTTTTGATGTTTAACTGCTTGCAGGCTACGTTGGTGAAATAGATCTCGTCCGAATCTTCATCCATCAGCTTATGCAGGCAGCACTGCCCGCAGCCGTCACACAACGATTCCCACTCCGCGTCGGTCATGTCGTCGAGAGTTTTGCTTTGCCAGAAAGGAATATCGTTCATCGGGATGTCCACACGTCAAAATAGAGCGCACCTTATAACGAGTCTGGCACGTTGATGCAAGTTTTGCCGCCCTTTTCAGGCGGCAAGGTGCTTTTACAGCACGCGGGTTTTCAGCGACAGGCCGTTAAAACTGACATCCAGTTCGTCGCCGCTAAGCAGCGGCCCCACACCTTCCGGAGTGCCGGTGAGGATCACGTCGCCAGGTTTCAGGGTGAAGAAGCGGCTCATGTAGGCAATCAGCGGAACGATCTTATGGATCATGTCAGCGGTCGTTCCCTGCTGGCGGATCTCGCCGTTGACCTTCAGGCTGAGCGGCGTGTTCTGCGGATCGTCGGTAAATTCACTCACCGGAATGAAACCGGAAATCGGGCATGAATTATCAAAACCCTTCGCTTTTTCCCACGGCTGCCCCGCTTTCTTCATTTTGCCCTGAACATCACGCAGCGTCAGGTCAAGCGCGACACCGTAACCCGCAATCGCTTTCTCTACATGCTCTTCGGTCGCCTGGCGCAGCGTCGCGCCGATCAGCACCGCCAGCTCCACTTCATGATGCACCGAGCCCAGTCCCTGCGGCAGAACCAGCGGCTGGCGAATATCGCACAGTGCGGTTTCTGGCTTAATAAACAGAACCGGCTCTTCCGGCACGGCGCTGCCCATCTCCTGAATATGTTTTGCATAGTTGCTGCCCACGCAGACCACTTTGCTGACGGGATAATCCAGTAATGCACCTTGCCAGTTATGATGTTGATACATGGTCGACCCCAATCGGTTGATGAGTTGTTCCCGGAAGGACCCGGGCTTATTTCTTTCCGCTCACCTCAAGATGCTGTTTTAATAAATTCTCCGGTGGCGGCGGAAGCTGTAAATAATAGCCCTGCTCGGTTAACGCCTTTTTGACTTTCTCCAGATCGGCGTTCACCAGCTTCTTACGGCCGTCCAGCGGCAGCAGCATCGCCAGCTGCGGTCGGCCAAAGCTTTTCATTAATTCTTCAGGCACGCGGGAAAAATCGTCTTTCTTTTCGACATAAAGGTAGGTCTGGTCGCGGCTGGTACTTCTGTAGATCACACAAAACATGTTTTTACTCTGAATTAACGGGTGGTTGCTTGCCTCAATATACTCCTGACTATAACATGCCTGATACTCTTCGGAATATCGCGGCGATGTGTTGCGGTTAATAGCAAATTGAGTAAGGCCAGGATGTCAAATACGCCCATCGAGCTTAAAGGCAGTAGCTTCACCTTATCAGTGGTTCATTTGCATGATGCAAAACCCGAGGTTATTCGTCAGGCGTTAGAAGACAAAATCGCGCAGGCTCCCGCTTTTCTTAAGCATGCTCCTGTCGTCGTCAATGTAAGCGACCTTGAGGGGCCGATTAACTGGAAGCGGCTCCAGCAGGCCGTCGCCTCCACGGGGTTGCGCATCGTGGGCATTAGCGGCTGCAAAGACGCAGAGTTAAAAGCCGAAATTGAACGCGCGGGTTTGCCCTTGTTAAACGAGGGCAAAGAAAAAGCCCCACGTGCAACGCCTGCAACCGTTCCCGCTCCCCCGCCTCCGGCGCAAAATGTAGCCCCAGTCACAAAAACGCGATTGATTGATCTGCCGGTTCGTTCCGGTCAGCGCATTTATGCGCCAAACTGTGATCTGATTGTTACAAGCCACGTCAGTGCGGGCGCTGAACTGATTGCTGATGGCAATATTCACGTTTACGGTATGATGCGTGGACGTGCGCTTGCGGGCGCCAGCGGCGATCGAGAAGCACAAATTTTTTGTACTCACCTGACGGCAGAACTGGTGTCTATCGCAGGTGAATATTGGCTGAGCGATAAAATCCCAGCCGAATTTTATGGCAAAGCGGCCCGTCTGCAACTGGCAGATAACGCTTTGACCGTTCAACCGTTAAATTGATCCCTTTTAACAAGGAATTTCTATGGCACGCATTATTGTTGTGACTTCGGGTAAAGGAGGCGTTGGCAAGACCACCTCCAGCGCGGCCATCGCTACTGGTTTGGCCCAGAAGGGAAAGAAAACCGTCGTAATCGACTTCGATATCGGTCTGCGTAACCTGGACCTGATCATGGGTTGCGAGCGTCGCGTGGTGTATGACTTCGTGAACGTCATTCAGGGCGATGCCACCCTTAACCAGGCGCTGATTAAAGATAAGCGTACCGAGAACCTCTACATTCTTCCGGCGTCCCAGACCCGTGATAAAGACGCCCTGACCCGCGAAGGCGTGGAAAAGGTGCTCGACGATCTGAAAAAGATGGAGTTCGACTTCGTGGTCTGCGACTCCCCGGCCGGTATCGAAACCGGCGCGCTGATGGCGCTCTACTTTGCGGATGAAGCCATCATCACCACCAACCCGGAGGTCTCGTCAGTACGTGATTCCGACCGTATTCTCGGCATTCTGGCCTCGAAATCCCGTCGCGCGGAAAATGGCCAGGAGCCAATCAAAGAGCACCTGCTGCTGACCCGCTACAACCCGGGCCGGGTGAACAAAGGTGACATGCTGAGCATGGAAGACGTGCTGGAGATCCTGCGCATCAAACTGGTTGGCGTGATCCCGGAAGATCAGTCCGTGTTGCGCGCCTCTAACCAGGGCGAGCCCGTGATCCTGGATACACAGGCAGACGCGGGTAAAGCGTATGCGGATACCGTTGACCGTCTGCTGGGAGAAGAACGTCCTTTCCGCTTCATTGAAGAAGAGAAGAAAGGTTTCCTCAAACGCCTGTTCGGAGGATAAGTTATGGCATTACTGGACTTTTTTCTCTCGCGGAAAAAAAGCACCGCCAACATCGCAAAAGAACGTCTGCAAATCATTGTGGCGGAACGTCGTCGTAGCGACGCCGAACCGCACTACCTGCCGCAGCTGCGCAAAGACATTCTGGAAGTGATCTGCAAATACGTGCAGATTGACCCGGAAATGGTCACCGTTCAGCTGGAGCAAAAAGACGGGGATATTTCGATTCTGGAGCTGAACGTCACGCTTCCGGAAGCGGAAGAGTCGCGTTAATCCGGTTGTGGTTTTGTAGGCCGGGCAAGCAACGCGCCACCCGGCAATTTCCCCGGTGGCGCTGCGCTTACCGGGGCTACAATTCTTTAGCGCGGATACCCTTCCAGCAGGGTATTCAGGCGTTCGGCCATCAGTTCCCCCCGCCATCCGGCGACCAGCTCCGGTAAACCATTTTGCGGTTTCAACTTCCAGTGCCAGTTCAGCAGCTGGTTAATCTGACGACGTGAAGCCAGCAGTTCGGCACTCAGTTTGCTTTCCCCCGCCACCGTCTGCACCAGCGCTTTGATATCTTTGAACGCCTTGCGGTAGCCCGGCATATCCATCAGGTTAAGCAGTGGTTCTGGCAGTGCGTCCTCCGGCAGCTGCTGAGCTTTCTCTACCAGCGCGAGCAGCGTTTTACCGTGGAAACGGATCTCACTCCCGGAAAGGCCAATGCTGTCCAGTTCGCCAAGGCTACCCGGCATATAGCGCGCCACCGCCCACAGGTGTTCTTCACGCACCACGAAGTTAACCGCCAGATCGCGCTCACGTGCTTTACGCAGACGCCAGTCAGCCAGCAGTTGCAGACAGGCCAGCTGGCGGGTGCGCAGCTGCCAGGCGTTGGTGATGTCACGCCAGGCCTCTTTCGGATCAACCACTTCCTGACGACGCTGCTGCGTCATGCGGCACTCGTCCAGTGCGGCAGACAGCCAGCCGGACGCCTCAGCTTCTTTCATAAGCTGGCCGGCAATTGGAAGAAGGTAAAAGACGTCTGCCGCGGCGTATTCAAGCTGACGCGCCGTTAGGGGACGCGCGAGCCAGTCGGTACGCGATTCGCTCTTATCCAGCGTCAGACCGGTGTACTCTTCCACCATCGCGGCGAAGCCCCAGGAGAGCGGACGACCGCTGAACGCCGCGAGGATCTGGGTATCAATCAGCGGCTGCGGCATGATGCCAAAAGTGTTGAGAAAGACTTCCAGATCTTCACTGCCCGCGTGCAGATATTTGGTCACGGCGGTATCCAGCAACAGCTCGCGCATTGGCGCCCAGTCGGTAATGCCGAGGGGGTCAATCAATGACACGTGTTTGCCGTCATACATCTGAATCAGACCCAGCTGCGGATAGTACGTTCGGGTGCGGACAAATTCCGTATCCAGGGCGATAGCGGGAAATTCACGCGTCACCTCGCACAGCGAAGCCAGCTCGTCGTTGGTAGTGATCATCTGGTAATTCAAATCGGACTCTCTTTTGTTTGCGCCCATAAAAAACGCCGGCTTAACCGGCGTCTGGGCGATTAACGTGAAGCTCAGGCCTTATTGTCCACTTTGGCACGGGCTTCGTCACGTAATTCTCGTCGTAATATCTTCCCGACGTTGGATTTCGGCAGCTCATCCCGGAATTCCACCAGCTTCGGCACTTTATAGCCCGTCAGCTGACGGCGACAGAACGTTATCAGCGCATCCTCGGTCAGAGAAGGATCTTTCTTGACCACAAATATCTTCACCGCTTCACCGCTGCTGCCGGAAGGAACGCCCACCGCCGCCACTTCCAGCACGCCGCTGTGCTGCATCACCACGTCTTCGATTTCGTTCGGATAGACGTTAAACCCTGACACCAGGATCATGTCTTTCTTGCGATCGACGATGCGCAGGAAGCCTTCGTCATCCATCACCGCGATGTCGCCCGTGTGCAGCCAGCCGTCTTTGATGATCTCATCCGTGGCATCCGGACGTTGCCAGTAGCCCAGCATCACCTGCGGCCCTCTGACGCATAGCTCCCCTGGCTCACCATGAGGCACTTCGTTATCCTCATCATCCACCAGTTTTGCTTCCGTCGACGGGACCGGCAGACCGATACTGCCGCTGTGGTAGTCGATGTCATGCGGGTTAACGCTGACCAGCGGGGCGCACTCCGTCAGGCCATAGCCTTCCAGCAGATACTGCCCGGTGAGTTTCACCCAGCGCTCGGCAACCGCCTGCTGAACCGGCATCCCGCCGCCCGCGGAGAGGTGCAGCGTGGAGAAATCGAGCTGCTGGAACTCTTTATTGTTAAGCAGCGCGTTAAACAGGGTGTTCACGCCGGTCATGGCGGTGAACGGGTATTTCGCCAGCTCTTTGACCAGCCCCGGGATATCGCGCGGGTTGGTGATCAATACGTTTTGACCGCCAAGCTCGATAAACAGCAGGCAGTTCATGGTCAGCGCAAAAATGTGATACAGCGGAAGCGCGGTGATCACCAGCTCCTTGCCCGGGTGCAGCAGCGGCCCGTAGGTGGCGTTAACCTGCTCAAGGTTCGCCAGCATGTTACGGTGGGTCAGCATCGCCCCTTTCGCCACGCCGGTGGTGCCGCCCGTGTATTGCAGGAAGGCCAGATCCTCGGACACGATCTCCGGCTTCACGTACTGCATCCGGTAGCCCGCATGCAGGGCGCGGCGGAAGGAGATGGCATCCGGAAGGTGGTATTTCGGCACCAGCCGCTTAACGTATTTAACGACAAAGTTGACCAGCGTGCCTTTCGCGGTAGAGAGCTGGTCACCCATGCGCGTCAGGATGACGTGCTTAACCTGAGTTTTTTCAACGACTTTTTCCAGCGTGTGGGCAAAGTTGGAGACAATCACAATCGCCGCCGCGCCGCTGTCATTCAACTGATGTTCCAGCTCGCGCGGGGTATAGAGCGGGTTAACGTTAACCACGATCATCCCTGCCCTGAGGATGCCGAACAGCGCCACCGGGTATTGCAGCAGGTTTGGCATCATCAGCGCGACGCGATCCCCTTTCTGCAAGCCCAACCCTTCCTGTAAATAGGCCGCAAACGCCCGGCTGCGCTCTTCCAGCTTACGGAAAGTCATCACTTCGCCCATATTCACAAACGCGGGCTGGTCAGCGTAGCGCCGTACCGAGTGTTCAAATAATTCAATCAGGGATTGATAACGGTCAGGATTGATCTCCGCAGGGACATCCGCGGGATAACGGTTAAGCCAAACCTTTTTCAATGCATCACCTCTGAAATGAGTGTTCGTCGTCATCACAGCCCCGATAATAAACAGTTTATTAACATTATATTAACTCAGCGTACCAGTTTATTAATTGTTCAGATTGCAGGTTGCGAAGCGCGTCACTCTTTTTTTTCGTTTTATCCGTAAAAAAACAGAGACAGCGGCTGAGCCGCTGTCTCTTTCCTAGCAATAACAGTAACTTACTCAGTTACTATTGTTTGAACCTGTGCAGGGCCTGGATTGTACCACCCCCAGCCACCGTAGCCGTAACGATACGGATGCGGTCCCCACATCCACGGATCGATTGGCTGTGGCGGCATCACCACCTGCTGGGCGATACGCCAGCGTTTGTAGCCGTTCACCTGCATGGTCATAAATTTGTATGGCGTATTGCCGATTTTCCCCGCCACCGAACCGGTAATCGGCCCGACGACGGTCACCAGCTGCCCGCGGAAATCTACCGGATCGAGGAAGCCGCTGACGTCAGCGTAGATCCGCCCGCGCGAGGCTTCACCCAGAACAGGCCGCGCGCCGTCGTCCAGCGGGACAGTGGCAATCTCCAGCCGGGTTTTCCCCTGCTGGTTTAGCACTTCAACCACCTTGCCGCCAAACCGCGCTTCCTGCCCGACATACAACTCCGGGGCATTCATCACGCGTACCAGATCCTGCTGTGGCGTCGGGCTGGTGCCCTTGATCGCATCAGGAACGGTGACGCACCCGCTCAGTGCTATGGCAACCGCGCCTGCCATAAGAAAGCGTACAACTTTAGTCTGAACCGCCATGATGCGACTCCTTTTTCTCAGTTCCTGTTACTGAGATTCACTCGCGGCCAGGAAGTTTCTTCCACGCGACGGTGTTTCGTAAATAAACCGGTTCAGCGTGTTCAACCGCCACGGTTTTTCCTGCGGCAAGTAGCTGACAGGCAATCGGCAGCATATCTTCTGCGGCGGGCAGGAGCATGTTACCGTCCACCAGCGTAAGGCCGGTGTCCTTCGCCATCTCAGGCCATGCCGCCCAGCCGGTTCCGACCGTCGCCCACTCACCGGAGAGCTGTTTCAGGCGCCCGGTGACGGCTTCAGGTTTAAGCACCGCTTCCGTCTCTTCGCCGTGCCAGACGCCGTTTTCGTCACGGGTGTACTCCGCCCAGTAGACTTCCCCCATGCGGGCATCAATCGCAGCCAGCACGCTGGTGGCGCCGGTCATGCGCCATGCTCCCTGGGCCATGGTCGCAAGCGTGGAGACGCCGATCATCGGCAGGTCAGCGCCCAGCGCCAGCCCCTGCGCAATGCCAATCCCGATACGTACGCCCGTAAAGCTGCCCGGACCACGGCCGTAGGCCAGCGCGTCGAGGTCAGTCAGGGCGGTGTTGCCCTCGGTTAAAATGGTTTTTACCAGGGGCAGAATACGTTGGGTGTGTTCCCGTGGGCACTCTTCGAAATGAGCAAAAATCGTACCGTCGTTCCACAGGGCAACGGAACAGGCCTCTGTCGCGGTATCAATAGCCAGAATTCGCATCAGTCGTCGCGCTCTCGCAATGGTCAGTCACAAAATGGCGCGCATCTTAACACACTCCGGGAAGAATTACTCCGCCGTCGGGTTCGCCAGGAAGCGGACCGCGCGTTTAATATCCCGCGTGCGCGGCGCGGGCGGCAGGCTGGCGAGGAAGGTCGCGCCGTAGGGACGCATCACCAGGCGGTTGTCGCAGATCACCAGCACCCCGCGATCGGTGACGTCGCGGATCAGTCGCCCTACCCCCTGTTTAAGCGTGATGACCGCGTCCGGCAGCTGGACGTCGTCGAACGGATCGCCCCCGCGCAGACGGCAGTCCTCCATGCGCGCTTTCAGAAGCGGATCGTCCGGCGATGTAAACGGCAGCTTATCGATAATCACCAGCGAGAGCGTGTCGCCGCGCACGTCCACCCCTTCCCAGAAGCTGCTGGTCGCCACCAGCAGGGCATTACCGGCGCTGACAAACTGCTGGAGCAGCTGGCCTTTACTGGTTTCTCCCTGCAACAGCACCGGTAGCGTCATGGTGGCGCGGAACTGCTCGGCCAGATCGCGCATCATGGCGTGTGAGGTGCAGAGCATAAAGCAGCGCCCGTTGTTGGCCTCGATCATCGGCTTCAGCATGGCCGCCAGATGGCGCGCCGCGCCCGGCTGGTTAGGCAGCGGCAGATTGCGCGGCACGCACAGCAGCGCCTGTCTCTCATAGTCGAACGGGCTCGGCAGAAGCAGGGATTCCGCCTGCTCAATGCCGAGGCGCTCGGTAAAGTGGTGCAGATCGTCATTGACCGACAGCGTGGCCGAGGTAAAGACCCAGGTGCCGGGCTTTTGCGCCATCACCTCTTTAAATTTATCAGCAACGGTCAGCGGCGTGAGCGCCAGGGTGAAGTGGCGCGAGGTACATTCGTACCAGTAGCTGTAGCCCGGCTGGTTGATCTCTTTCAGCCGCTTCAGCCGCCCACGGTAAAGCGTGGCGCGCTCGAAGGCGGCGTCCAGCAGCGCTGAACGTCCGAGGGACAGCTTCGCCACGTCGTAACAGAGTTCAAGGGCATCATCGAGCAGCAGCAGCGCGCGCTGGATATTTTTGTCTGCGAGCAGTTCGCGCAGGTTGCCGCGATAGCCCGGCTCGCCAAGCTGTAAGCGGAAATCCTGTGCGCATTGCGCCAAGCGGTCCGCGCACTTCTGCAACTGCTGGGTATCTTTGAGTTCGGTGCGATAGGCAATGGTAATATCTTTCGCCAGATCCTGAAGCTGACGGCTGGAGAGCGACTGACCAAAATACTGGCTGGCGATGTCCGGTAGCTGATGGGCTTCATCGAAGATCATCACCTCCGCCTCCGGGATCAGCTCGCCGAAACCACTGCCCTTGACCACCATATCCGCAAGAAACAGGTGATGGTTCACCACCACCACGTCGGCGTCCATCGCGGTTTTACGCGCTTTCACCACAAAACAGTCTTTATACAGCGGGCAGTCGCTGCCGAGGCAGTTGTCATTGGTGCTGGTCACCAGCGGCCAGGCCGGGGAGTCTTCCGGCACGCTCGCGCAGGTGCTGATGTCCCCCTCCTCCGTCTGGTTGGCCCAGGCGCGCAGGACGATCACATCGCTCAGGGTTTGTACCGGCAGGTCGCCGCCCGCCAGCGCCTGCTGTTCAAGACGCTCCAGACACAGGTAGTTAGAACGCCCTTTCAGCAAGGCCAGACGCCCTTTGTATTTCAGCGCTTTCGCCACCGTGGGTAAATCGCGGCTGTAGAGCTGATCCTGGAGCGCTTTTGATCCCGTAGAGATGATCACCTTCTTTTTCGCCCGCAGCGCAGGAGCGAGGTAAGCATACGTTTTCCCCGTACCGGTACCGGCCTCCACGACCAGCGGCTGCGCCTTGTCGATAGCGTGCGCAACGGCATGCGCCATCTGACGTTGGGGTTCGCGCGGTTTAAAGCCGGGAATAGCCTGTGCTAACTGACCCTCTGGGGAAAAATCGTCTGCCACGGTGTTCTCTCACTGTATTTTTGCACAGGGATTATGTCAGCCCCTTCTCTCCGGTGCCACCCCAAATAGTGACGACGGCGGAACATTATGGCAGTCTTGCCGCCTGACGACGAAAGATAACGAGGATACGTTTATGACAATTACGCGCATTGATGCCGAAGCCCGCTGGTCTGATGTGGTGATCCACAACCAGACGCTGTACTACACCGGCGTCCCTGCCAATCTGGACGCCGACGCCTTCGAGCAGACCGCCAACACCCTGGCGCAGATCGACGCCGTACTGGAAAAACAGGGCAGCGACAAATCCCGCATTCTGGATGCGACGATTTTTCTGGCGAATAAAGACGATTTCGCGGCGATGAATAAAGCATGGGATGCGTGGGTGGTGGCGGGTCACGCGCCTGTACGCTGCACCGTACAGGCCACGCTGATGAAACCGGAATATAAGGTTGAGATCAAGATTATCGCGGCAGTGTAAGCCGGTTATTCTTCATCTTCATCCTCAAAGCGCGCCACGATCCGCTCGCCGGTATGGGTGGCGCGAAGTTCTTCCGCGACCTGGGAAATTGCCTGTCCGCTGCTCATCCCCTGGGACATCAGCTCCTGAATACGTTCAACGGCTTTCTGCTGTTGGTCATGGCTGAGAGAAGGTAAACCTGCAAACATCGTTAACTCCTGCTAAATTATTCGCGCTAATTATTTCACGCTGCCCGGTAGTATGCCATACATGAACATGCGCTTCCCCACTGTTATGACCTTGCCCTGGCGTGCTGACGCCGCGGAGTTCTGGTTTGCCCGTCTGAGCCACCTTCCTTTTGCCATGCTGCTGCACTCCGGCCATGCGGATCACCCCTACAGCCGCTTTGATATTCTGGTGGCCGACCCGGTTAAAACGCTGACGACCGATGCGCTGTCGCCAACGGACGATCCGCTGATGCGGCTTCAGAACGAGATCGATGCTCTGGGCTTAACTGCCACACCTGATCCGGATCTGCCTTTCCAGGGGGGCGCGCTGGGCCTGTTTGGTTACGATCTGGGTCGCCGTTTCGAAACGCTGCCTGAGCATGCGCAGGCGGATATTTCCCTGCCGGATATGGCGGTGGGGCTGTATGACTGGGCGCTGATCGTGGATCACCGTAAGCAGACGGTTTCTCTGCTGAGCCACCGGGACGTACAGGCGCGTCTGGCCTGGCTTGAGGCGCAACGGCCCGCCGCCCCGGAACACTTTATGCTGACCTCCGGCTGGCGCTCGAACATGAGCGCGGAGGAATACGCGGAAAAATTCTCCCGTGTGCAGGCGTATCTTCACAGTGGCGACTGTTATCAGGTCAACCTTGCCCAGCGTTTCCAGGCGGCGTACAAGGGAGACGAATGGCAGGCGTTTACCCGCCTCAATGCCAGCAATAAGGCCCCGTTCAGTGCATTTTTACGCCTTGAACACGGCGCCATCCTCAGCCTTTCGCCTGAGCGTTTTATTCACCTGGCTGACGGTATGATTCAGACCCGCCCGATAAAGGGCACACTGCCGCGCCTTGCCAACGCCGACGCCGACCGCCAGCAGGCGGAGACGCTGGCGGCCTCTCCCAAAGATCGCGCTGAAAACCTGATGATTGTCGATCTGATGCGCAATGATATTGGTCGCGTCGCCGAGCCGGGCAGCGTGCGCGTGCCGGAGCTGTTCGTCGTGGAGCCATTCCCGGCGGTGCATCATCTGGTCAGCACCATCACCGCACGCCTGCCGGCCTCGCGAACCGCCTGCGATCTGCTCCGCGCCGCGTTTCCGGGCGGCTCCATCACCGGCGCGCCGAAGGTCCGGGCGATGGAGATCATCGACGAACTGGAACCACATCGCCGCAACGCCTGGTGCGGCAGCATCGGCTATGTGAGTCTGTGCGGCACCATGGATACCAGCATCACTATTCGCACCCTGACGGCGTGCGACGGTAACCTGTACTGTTCCGCAGGCGGTGGCATTGTGGCCGATAGCCAGGTCGAGGCGGAATATCAGGAAACCTTTGATAAAGTGAATCGTATCCTGAAACAACTGGAGAATTTACGGTGAAGAAAGACAACCTGACGCTGGATGATTTTCTGTCGCGCTTTCAGCTTCTGCGGCCCCAGGTTAGCCGCGCCACGCTGAATCAACGTCAGGCGGCGGTGCTGATCCCGGTCGTGCGCCGTGAGCAGCCGGGTCTGTTGCTTACCCAGCGCTCACCGCATATGCGAAAACACGCCGGTCAGGTTGCGTTTCCGGGCGGCGCGGTGGACAGCACCGATGCATCCCTGATTGCCGCCGCACTGCGTGAAGCGCATGAGGAAGTGGCGATCCCCCCGGAGACAGTCGAGGTGATCGGCGTGCTGCCGCCAGTGGACAGCGTAACCGGTTTTCAGGTCACGCCGGTCGTTGGCATTATTCCGCCCGATCTTCAGTATCACGCCAGCGTCGATGAAGTTTCAGCGGTGTTCGAAATGCCGCTGGAAGAGGCCCTTCGTCTGGGCCGCTATCACCCACTGGATATTCACCGCCGCGGACACGATCATCGGGTCTGGCTGTCGTGGTATCAGCATTATTTTGTCTGGGGCATGACGGCAGGCATCATTCGTGAGCTGGCCCTGCAAATCGGCCTGAAGCCTTGACTATACTTTACATTCCACCCTTTTCTGGCAGGTTTGCGATCGGCGTCGCGCTATTAGCAAAACCATCGTTAACCATTAGTTTAATTCATGTGAATAGTTAAGCCGAGGTTGGTGTTCCCTCTTACACTATGCGCAGTTATAACATCGTTACTGGAACCCCAGTAACCCTGTCAGGAGTGTGAAAGTGATTAGTATATTCGACATGTTCAAAGTGGGGATTGGTCCTTCCTCTTCCCACACTGTAGGGCCGATGAAGGCCGGTAAACAGTTCGTCGATGATCTGGTCGAAAAAGGATTACTGGAAAGCGTTACCCGTGTCGCCGTAGACGTTTACGGTTCACTGTCATTAACGGGTAAAGGCCACCACACCGATATCGCCATTATTATGGGTCTGGCAGGCAATATGCCGGACACTGTTGATATTGATGCCATTCCGGCATTTATCCGCGACGTGGAAACGCGCGGACGCTTACTGCTGGCTAACGGTCAGCACGAAGTGGACTTCCCGCAGGATGACGGGATGCGTTTTCGTAGCGACAACCTGCCGCTGCATGAAAACGGCATGACCATCCACGCCTGGAGCGGCGAAAAAGAGATCTACAGTAAAACCTACTACTCCATCGGCGGCGGCTTTATCGTTGACGAAGAACACTTTGGTAAAGAGAGCGCGGGCGACGTCAATGTGCCCTATCCGTTTAAATCGGCCACCGAGATGCTGGGCTACTGCAAAGAGACCGGACTGTCCCTGTCCGGCATGGTGATGCAGAACGAACTGGCGCTGCACAGCAAGAAAGAGATCGAAGACTATTTTGCTAACGTGTGGCAAACCATGCGCGCCTGTATTGACCGCGGGATGAACACCGAGGGTGTTCTGCCTGGGCCTCTGCGCGTACCGCGTCGTGCCTCTGCGCTGCGCCGCATGCTGGTCACCACCGACAAGTTCTCCAATGACCCAATGAACGTGGTCGACTGGGTGAACATGTTTGCCCTCGCGGTTAACGAAGAGAACGCAGCGGGTGGTCGCGTGGTGACGGCGCCGACCAACGGCGCGTGCGGTATCGTTCCGGCGGTGCTGGCCTATTACGATCACTTTATTGAGCCCGTGACACCGGATATCTATATCCGTTATTTCCTCGCGGCAGGCGCTATCGGCGCGCTGTACAAAATGAATGCGTCCATCTCTGGTGCCGAAGTAGGCTGTCAGGGTGAAGTGGGCGTGGCCTGCTCTATGGCGGCAGCGGGTCTGGCGGAACTGTTGGGCGCCAGCCCTGAGCAGGTGTGCGTGGCGGCGGAAATCGGTATGGAGCACAACCTCGGTCTGACCTGTGACCCGGTTGCCGGTCAGGTGCAGGTGCCGTGCATTGAGCGTAACGCCATCGCCTCCGTCAAAGCGATCAACGCCTCGCGTATGGCGATGCGCCGTACCAGCGAGCCACGCGTGTCGCTGGATAAGGTTATTGAAACCATGTACGAAACCGGCAAGGACATGAACGCGAAGTACCGTGAGACCTCGCGCGGCGGTCTGGCCATTAAGGTGCAGTGCGACTAAGCCTTCCTTTCGCCCATCTGCAACGGATGGGCGAATTTTCCCCTCTCGTCTCGTCGCTTCACGTATTCCCCACTACACTGTCACTGTTGCGTCTGGCTTTTCTGGCCGGTGCTTAACAGGCGACCGTTCATGCAAACTGCACAAACGATCATTAAAGACTATCGCCGAAAACGCGTTATCGTCTGTGTCACGGTTGCGCTCGTTACGCTCGTCCTGACGCTGGGCATTCGCTTTATTTCACAGCGCAACATAAATCAGGATCGGATCCACGACTTTACCCAACACACCGTGCGTGCGCTTGATAAGGTGCTTCTCTCGTTAGAGGCCCAGCGTGAAACGCTACTTTCACTGGTTGGCATACCCTGTTCCGAAGCAAATCTGATCCTGCGAAAACAGGCGGCGATCCTCCAGACCGTACGCTCCATCGCCCTCATTCAAGACGGAATACTGTATTGCTCAAGCGTCTTTGGCAGCCGTAATGTGCTCGTCAGTGAGTTTGTGCCGGAGCTTCCAGTCAGTGAATCCAGGCTGCTGCTGTCGACTGACCGGTGGCTGGTAAAAGGCAGCCCGGTACTGATTCAGTGGTCTCCCGTTGCGGGCGACGGCAACGACGGGGTGATGGAGGTGGTGAATATCGATCTCATCACTAAAATGATTCTCGAGCCGCAGCGGCCGCAGATCACCGACGTTGTCCTGAGAGTAGGAGATAACTTCCTCCGCGACGGGCAACAGGTGACGACTACGCCGACCTTCGATGAAAACGCCTCCCTGCTGGAACAGTCGTCACAACATTACCCTTTCAGCGTCACGGTGAGCGGCCCCGGGCCTGGCGAAATGGCGTTAAAAAATCTGCCCACCCAGCTGCCGCTGGCGTTGATGCTCAGCTTACTGATGGGCTATATCGCCTGGCTCGCCACGGCGCGGCGAATCAGTTTCACCTGGGAAATCAACATGGGAATTGCGGCCCGGGAGTTTGAACTCTTCTGCCAGCCGCTGGTGAATGCCCGCACCCGGGAATGCGCCGGCGTCGAGATCCTCCTGCGCTGGAACAACCCGCGTCAGGGATGGATTTCGCCCGATGTCTTTATCCCTCTGGCCGAAGAACATAACCTGATTGTTCCGCTTACCCGCTACGTCATCAGCGAAACGGTGCGGCAGATAGGCTATTTCCCTGCCTCGCGCGATTTCCATATCGGCATTAACGTGGCCGCCAGCCATTTTCGCCGCGCTGCGCTTATCCAGGATCTCAACCGCATCTGGTTTAACGCCAGCCCTGTTCAACAGTTGATCGTGGAGTTAACCGAACGCGATGCGTTGCTGGATGTGGATTACCGCATCGTGCGGGAGCTGCACCGCAAAGGGGTGAAACTTGCGATTGATGATTTTGGTACCGGCAACAGCTCACTTTCATGGCTAGAAAAACTGCATCCGGATGTGCTGAAAATTGATAAATCCTTCACCACCGCGATCGGCACCGACGCCGTGAACTCAACGGTAACAGATATTATTATTGCGCTTGGCCAGCGACTGAATATTGAACTGGTTGCGGAAGGGGTGGAAACCGAGGAGCAGTCACGCTACCTGCGCCGTCACAGCGTACATATTTTGCAGGGGTACTTGTATGCGCGGCCAATGCCGCTGCGCGAGTTTCCGAAATGGCTGGCGGAAAGCCACTCTCCGCCAGCCCGTCACAACGGACACATCGTGCCCTTACTGCCGTTACGCTAGATAACGTTACTCTTCTTCGTCGTGCGCAGAGTGCTCTTTAACAATACGCACCATATCAACGCGATAGTCGTTGGCTTCGACGATGGTAATTTGCAGCGGCGGCAGCTCCAGCACATCACCGATACGCGGGATCTGCCCGTTAACGGAGATCACCAGCCCCGCCACGGTGGCAATGTCTTCATCATCATTGACCACGTTTTCGACGCCCAGCGTGTGCGAGAGCGCGTGCAGGTCGGTGGTGCCTTTCACCAGCCAGCCGTCACCGTCGGCAACGATTTCCGGGGTTTCATCCGCATCAGGGAATTCACCGGCAATGGCTTCCAGCACGTCCAACGGCGTCACCAGGCCCTGTACCACACCAAATTCGTTGGTGACGATAACAAAGCTCCCGCGAGCACGACGCAATACGCCCAGCAGGTTGATCGGATCCAGCGTTTCAGGCACCACGATTGCGGGCGACGCGGCCGCTACGGCCTCGACGTTAACGCCCTCTTCCAGCGCCACCAGCATCTCTTTCGCGCGTACCACACCGATGATCTCATCCAGCTCACCCCGGCAGACCGGGAACAGGCTGTGCGGCGAGGAGAGCAGCTGCTGACGAATTTCGTCGACGCTCAGGTTGGCGTCCACCCAGCTGATTTCGCCGCGCGGCGTCATAATACCGCGCAGGGAGCGGGAAGCCAGCGAAAGCACGCCATTGATCATGTAGCGTTCTTCTTCCACAAACGCGCCTTCCGGCACCGGAACCGGGTTGCGGTTCTCGTTATCAGCCTGCACGTTCACCTGACGACGCCCGCCCATCAGTCGCAGAATCGCATCTGCGGTACGGGCTCGCAGCGGCTGATTCGACTGCTGCTTAATAAAGTTACGGCGCGCAATCTGGTTAAACAGCTCGATCAGAATCGAGAAGCCAATCGCGGCGTACAGGTAGCCTTTCGGAATATGGAAGCCAAACCCTTCTGCCACCAGGCTCAGACCAATCATCAGCAGGAAGCTCAGACACAGCACAACGACCGTCGGATGCTGGTTGACGAAACGCGTCAGCGGTTTCGACGCCAGCAGCATTACCGCCATCGCAATCACCACCGCCGCCATCATCACCGGCAGATGGTTCACCATGCCGACCGCCGTAATCACCGCATCCAGTGAGAAGACCGCATCAAGCACCACAATCTGGAGAACAACCACCCAGAAGCTGGCATAACCCTTACCGTGGCCATCATCGTGCTGCCGGTTCTCCAGCCGTTCATGCAGCTCTGTTGTGGCTTTGAACAGCAGGAACAGTCCCCCTACCAGCATAATTAAATCGCGGCCGGAGAAGGTGAAATCCATGACGGTGAACAGGGGCTTCGTCAGGGTGACCATCCACGAGATAACAGACAGTAAGCCCAGACGCATGATCAGCGCCAGTGAGAGGCCGATCAGACGGGCTTTATCACGCTGTTTCGGCGGCAGTTTATCTGCGAGGATGGCGATAAACACCAGGTTATCAATACCGAGAACGATCTCCAGCACGACCAGCGTAAGCAAGCCTACCCAGATTGACGGGTCCATTAAGAATTCCATGACACGCTCCTGCTAAAGGAATGACAAAACGGTGCCCCGCTAATGTCGGGCATTTCAAAGGGAATGAGAGTCGATGCGTGGCGAAGATCGCCGGTGATTAAGGCGCGGAATGGCCTGGAAGATGACTGACGTCGGTGACGGTCCATATAGTGGGCTGTAGCCCTATACTCCTGAATAATTAAACGGACGCTAAACATATCAGAGACAATTGGTTTTTAGCAAAGATTTACGTTCCTTTGCAAACTTCTGTAACACACGCGGATTATCTTAGAGAAAAATCTGTAAGGCGTAGCTAAATTACGGATCTTCATCACATAAATTATTTTTTCACTATCTAAAATAATTCGCGGAAGTCTTAGTTTTTTTGAACTCTAACCCTTATCTGAATCGATTCGGTTCGCCAATACGATTCTCAGTACGCCTGCCTGGCAGACGTATAAATGATAATAAAAGGAGGTAGCAAGTGACCATTGCTATTGTCATAGGCACACATGGTTGGGCTGCGGAGCAGTTACTCAAAACGGCAGAAATGCTGTTGGGCGAGCAGGAAAACGTCGGCTGGATCGATTTCGTTCCCGGTGAAAATGCCGAGACGCTGATTGAAAAATACACTGCTCAGCTTGAGAAACTGGATACCAGCAAAGGCGTGCTGTTTCTCGTGGATACATGGGGCGGCAGCCCGTTCAACGCTGCCAGCCGCATTGTCGTCGATAAAGAACATTATGAAGTCGTCGCCGGGGTGAATATCCCGATGTTGGTGGAAACCTTCATGGCGCGTGACGACAACCCAGGCTTTGACGAGCTGGTGGCGCTGGCGGTGGAAACCGGTCGCGAAGGGGTGAAGGCGCTGAAAGCGCAGCCGGTTGAAAAACCTGCCCCTGCCCCTGCTGCACCAAAAGCCGCTGCACCGGCGAAGCCAATGGGTCCGAACGATTACATGGTTATCGGCCTTGCGCGTATTGATGACCGTCTAATCCACGGTCAGGTGGCGACGCGCTGGACCAAAGAGACCAACGTACAACGCATCATCGTGGTCAGTGACGAAGTGGCCGCCGACACTGTCCGTAAAACCCTTCTTACCCAGGTTGCACCGCCGGGCGTCACCGCGCACGTCGTGGATGTCGCCAAGATGATCCGCGTTTACAACAACCCGAAATATGCGGGTGAGCGCGTGATGCTTCTCTTCACCAACCCGACAGACGTCGAACGCATTGTTGAAGGCGGCGTGAAAATCACCTCCGTTAACATTGGCGGTATGGCTTTCCGTCAGGGCAAAACGCAGGTCAACAACGCGATTTCAGTGGATGCGAAAGATATCGAGGCCTTCAACAAGCTGAATGCACGCGGTATCGAGCTGGAAGCCCGTAAGGTTTCCACGGATCAGAAACTGAAAATGATGGATTTGATCGGCAAAGTGGGGAAATAAGCCCGGGCCGGTTTTTCATATAGAGCTTATGTAATAGGAGAAGTGCAATGGAGATTACTACTCTTCAGATTGTGCTGGTGTTCATCGTCGCGTGTATTGCGGGTATGGAGTCCGTACTTGATGAATTTCAGTTCCACCGCCCTCTGGTGGCCTGTACGTTGATTGGCGCCGTTCTCGGTGACATGAAAACCGGTATCATCATCGGTGGTACCCTGGAAATGATCGCCCTCGGCTGGATGAACATCGGTGCGGCAGTTGCGCCAGATGCCGCGCTGGCGTCCATTATTTCGACCGTTCTGGTTATCGCCGGTCATCAGAGTATTGGTGCCGGTATCGCGCTGGCCATCCCGCTGGCCGCAGCGGGTCAGGTGCTGACCATTATTGTCCGTACTATTACCGTGGCCTTCCAGCACGCGGCGGATAAGGCGGCCGAAAACGGCAACCTCACCGCGCTCTCCTGGATCCACGTTTCTTCCCTGTTCCTGCAAGCGATGCGTATCGCGATCCCTGCAGTTATCGTGGCGATTTCTGTCGGTACCAGCGAAGTTCAGGGCATGCTGAATGCGATCCCTGAAGTGGTCACCAGCGGTCTGAATATCGCCGGGGGTATGATCGTGGTGGTCGGTTATGCGATGGTCATCAACATGATGCGCGCGGGCTACCTGATGCCATTCTTCTACCTCGGCTTCGTTACCGCTGCGTTCACCAACTTCAACCTGGTTGCGCTGGGTGTGATTGGTGCGGTGATGGCGATTCTTTATATCCAGCTCAGCCCGAAATACAACCGTGTCGCGGGTGCCCCTGCGCAGGCTGCTGGTAACAACGATCTCGATAACGAACTGGACTAACAGGTGAGCGAAATGGTTGATATGACAAAAACTACCACTGAGAAAAAACTCACTCCGGGTGATATTCGTGGCGTGTTCATCCGTTCTAACCTGTTTCAGGGTTCATGGAACTTCGAACGTATGCAGGCGCTCGGCTTCTGCTTCTCCATGGTGCCGGCCATCAAACGCCTGTATCCGGAAAACAACGAAGCACGCCGTCAGGCAATTAAGCGTCATCTGGAATTCTTCAACACCCATCCTTATGTTGCGGCGCCGGTTCTGGGCGTGACGCTGGCGATGGAAGAGCAGCGTGCGAACGGGGCTGAAATCGACGATGGTGCCATCAACGGTATCAAAGTTGGTCTGATGGGGCCGCTGGCAGGCGTGGGCGACCCGATTTTCTGGGGTACCGTGCGTCCGGTCTTTGCGGCGCTGGGCGCCGGGATCGCCATGAGCGGCAGCCTGCTCGGTCCTCTGCTGTTCTTCATCCTGTTCAACGCGGTGCGTCTGCTGACCCGTTACTACGGCGTGGCGTACGGCTATCGTAAAGGTGTGGATATCGTTAAGGATATGGGCGGCGGCTTCCTGCAAAAACTGACTGAGGGGGCGTCAATTCTCGGCCTGTTTGTAATGGGGGCGCTGGTTAACAAGTGGACGCACGTAAACATCCCGCTGGTGGTATCAACGATCACCGGTCAGGATGGTCAGACGCGCGTTACCACCGTGCAGACCATTCTGGACCAGCTGATGCCGGGCCTGGTACCGCTGCTGTTAACCTTCGCCTGTATGTGGCTGCTGCGTAAGAAAGTGAACCCGCTTTGGATCATCGTTGGCTTCTTCGTCATCGGTATCGCGGGCTACGCTGTCGGCCTGCTGGGTCTGTAATAAAATGCGTTACTGACCGGGGGCTTGCCCCCGGTCTTTTTATCTGGAGGATGAATGACTGTCACGGACACCGTACTGGTTTTATTTATTGTTGCCCTTCTGGCTTACGCGATCTATGACGAGTTTATTATGCCTCGCCGCCACGGCGAGACGCTGCTGACCCTTCCCCTCTTACGCCGTGGACGTATTGATGCGTTTATCTTCGCCGGTCTGGTAGTCATCCTCATTTACAATAATGTGACCAGCCACGGCGCAATATTAACCACATGGTTATTATGTGCGCTGGCATTAATGGCGATTTACCTGTTCTGGATCCGCTCGCCAAAACTCATTTTTAAAAAACACGGATTCTTCTTCGCCAATGTCTGGATAGAATATAACCGTATTAAAGAGATGAATTTATCCGAAGACGGGGTTCTGGTGATGCAATTAGAACAACGCCGCCTGCTCATCCGGGTCAGAAATATTGATGACCTGGAAAAGATATACAAATTACTTGTTAAAACTCAATGAGTTATCATTATAGCATCGGCTATATATTGCATTATTCTTGAACCAGCAATATAGCCGGTGCTATATCTCCACTGTTAATTGACTTATATTTATTAACGATATTTTCACGCATAAATCTAAATGAAAATCGTTATCAACATAGTGGCTATATAAAGCCATCTTCGTTGTTGTTTTATATTCTCAAAATATGTTAAGGTTGCGCCCGTCGTTGGGGAGTAGCCGATTTCCTGCCTGCGGGAAATGTACGTGTCAACATACTCGTTGAAAAACGTGGCGCGTACGGATCGTTTTTAAGCACAATTACTGTGCCAGAAGCGATCAGGCGAGACCATAGATACATCAACTGCTGTTTACTGGGGGCAGTGATGTGTCATATGGATATCCCCGGTCTGGACGCTCTTATGAATATCTCCGCTACGATCCTTCTGGCTTTTGGCATGTCCATGGACGCATTTGCCGCCTCTATCGGCAAAGGTGCCACTCTCCATAAACCTAAATTTTCCGAAGCCCTGCGTACCGGTCTCATCTTTGGCGCTATCGAAACGCTGACGCCGCTTATCGGCTGGGGACTGGGGATGCTCGCCAGCCAGTTTGTGCTGGAGTGGAATCACTGGATTGCTTTCGTGCTGCTGGTGTTCCTCGGCGGACGTATGGTGATTGAAGGTTTTCGTGGCAACGGCGATGAAGATGATGCGCCGCTGCAACGCCACGGCTTCTGGCTTCTGGTGACAACCGCCATCGCAACCAGCCTGGATGCAATGGCCGTGGGTGTCGGTCTGGCGTTTTTGCAGGTCAATATTATCGCCACCGCGCTGGCGATTGGCTGCGCCACGCTGATCATGTCAACGCTGGGGATGATGGTGGGTCGGTTCATTGGCCCGCTGTTAGGCAAACGCGCCGAAATTCTGGGCGGTATCGTGTTGATCGGGATTGGTGCCCAAATCCTTTGGGCACACTTCGCGGGTTAACCTTCGCGCTGCCAGCAATGGATGCTGAAATCCGTCTGGCAGCGAAATTCTGTCTGCGCTGCCAGCGTTTCCCACACCTCTGGTTTTGCCCGCCACGCAAACGGCGTCATTTGCAGTAACGCCACCGCTTCACTTCCCTGCAACATCATTTCATACGCTACCGACTGCGCCTGCTTTAACGCAAAGCCTGCCAGCTGTTCAGAGTGAGGCGCATGCAGGTGAACTTCATCATAGATCAGCCCTTTTAGCTCCAGCAGATGACGCGGCCCTGGCGTGACGGTGATAACCCAGCCACCGGGCTTAACGACGCGCGCCAGCTCCTCAGCCTTGCACGGCGCATAGATACGCACCACGGCGTCCATACTCGCTTCCTCAAACGGCAGGCGGTGGCTGGAGGCCACGCAGAACGTTACCGCTGAGTAGCGTTTGGCTGCCGCACGGATAGCCACTTTAGATACGTCCAGCCCGTACGTTTCGGCGCCCTTCTCAGCCGCCACGTCAGCAAACGTGGCGGTGTAGTAACCTTCGCCGCAGCCGATATCCAGCATGGCGGATGCGCCTTCTGTCAGATATTCACGGAGTAAGGCGACAACGGCATCCCTGAGCGGTTGATAATGCCCGGCATCGAGAAACGCCCGGCGCGCCTGCATCATCTCCGCGCTGTCACCCGGGTCCCGGGAGCGCTTGTGCTGTACCGGCAGAAGATTTACATAGCCCTCTTTCGCCCGGTCAAACTGATGTCCCTGTGGACAGATAAACGTTTTCTCCGCGCGCGTCAGCGGCGCGTGGCAAAGGGGACAACTGAAAGACATGACAGCTCCAGGGCGTAAACCAAAAGGCGAAGTGTACCGCTATTCGCCAGGGTTATAAACGGCTGGGTGATGCATCACGATCAGATGGTCAGAATCTGCCGGCAGCCCGTCAGGCTTTACGTTTTCCAGACGCAGAACGTTCCCCATGATTTCGCTGAAAACGGGCGCGGAAACGGCCCCGCCGTAATAGGCACCGTTTTGCGGATCGTTAATCACCACCACCAGCGCAAAACGGGGATCGCTGGCAGGCGCAACGCCTGCGGTATAGGCGACGTATTTATCCACATACTTACCGTGTTCATCGATTTTTTTGGCCGTCCCGGTTTTTATCGCCACGCGATAGTTACGCACCGCCGCTTTGATTCCACCACCGCCGGGTAACGCGACGCTCTCCATCATGTGCTCCACCTCGTGAACAATTTCCTCGGGCATCACCCGCTTGCCAATCACCGGCGGATCGATTCGGGTGATGGACAGAGGCCGTTCAATGCCATAGCTGCCGATGGTGGCATACACATGCGCCAGCTGGAGGGGGGTTACCATCAGGCCATATCCAAAGGCAAAGGTCGCCCGGTCTAACTGGCTCCAGAATTTCCGCTGCGGCAGTAAACCTGCGCTTTCTCCCGTTAAGCCAAGCCCGGTACTCTCGCCAAAGCCAAAGTGTTTATAGGTATCCAGTAACCGTTGCACAGGCATCGCCAGCGAAAGACGGGACACGCCCGTGTCACTGGATTTTTGCAGGATGCCGGTCATCGTCAGCTCGGGGTAGTAGCCCACGTCGCGGATACGATGGCCATCAATGGTGTAGGGATGCGTGTCTATGACGCTGTCAGGCTGTACCAGCCCCTGCTGTAGCGCCGTCATCAGCACCAGAGGCTTAACGGTCGAGCCAGGTTCAAAGGTGTCGCTGATCGCGCGATTGCGAAAATCATCCAGCGTTGCCCCTTCCCGGTTGTTGGGGTTGAAGTCGGGGAAGCTCGCCATCGCCAGAATTTCGCCCGTCTGGATATTAATTAGCACCGACGCGCCTGACTCAGCTTTGTTCCACGCCACGGCATTATCCAGCGCGTCTTCGGTGATAGTTTGCAGGCGTTCATCGATACTAAGCTGGATATTATGTGCAGGTACGGGAGCCACCTCCGTGAGGTTCTCCACCACATGTCCGTAGCGATCTTTCCTGACCAGCCGCACGCCTGCCTTCCCGGTAAGCTGCGTGTTGAAGCTTTTCTCGACACCCTCAATGCCCTGACCATCAATATTGGTGAAGCCAATCAGGTTCGCCGCCACGTGCCCGGCAGGATAAAAGCGGCGGGACTCATCGCGAAGGTTGATACCCGGAAGACGCAGCTTATCGATCCACTTTGCCTGGGAGGGATCAACCTGACGGGCAAGGTAAATAAATCGCCCGTGCGGGTTACTGTTGATTCGCGATGCGAGCGTGCTCAGAGAAAGGTGTAAGGCATTTGCCAGGGCCTGCCAGCGCGAATCATAACCGATCCCCCCTTTTTCCAGCACTGTTTTGGGATCGGCCCAGACGGCCTGGACAGGTACGCTCACCGCAAGGGGTCGTCCTTCACGGTCCACAATCATCCCCCGCGGGGCGTCTATCGCCACTTCGCGCAGGGAGCGCATATCCTCCTGCTTAACCAGATTATCCGGTTTGATAATTTGCAGCCACGCCACGCGGCCCAGCAGAAACGCAAGACTACAAAAGATAGCGAGACACAGAAGTGCAAAACGTGCCGGAGTAAAGTTTCCGGTGGTCGTTATTGTCTTTTTTTTCACCTTAACCCCAGGGCTGTTGATCAACGCCCTGATTTAACGGGAAAAGCGGATAAGAAGGCGGGAAAACAATGCTAATAATCTCGAGGGTTTGCAACAAGATAATAACAGCGGAGGATTACGTAATATTTTGAAAAATAAGCGAATAAAAAAGCCCCGCATCGGCGAGGCTTATGTCTGGGATCGAAGCGCTGAGCACTTCAGTCAGCAGTGATTCGATCAGATAGCAGTTACGTTAACCGCAGCTGGGCCTTTCTGGCCATCCTGAATTTCGAACTCAACGTTCTGGCCTTCAGCCAGAGTTTTGAAGCCGTTACCCTGGATTGCAGAGAAGTGTACGAACACATCTTTGCTGCCGTCAGCAGGAGTAATGAAACCAAAACCTTTAGACTCGTTGAACCACTTAACTTGACCTTTAATCTTTGCCATTTGCAAAATTCCTTAGAGTGTTTTCTTAGCCCGCAGGCTTTGACTTAGATAAAACTGAGACATTACTGCTTGAGGCACTAATATAAGGTTCGGCAGAGAAGCGGTATTCAACGACAACGTGTTTACTCAGGACTTCTTTACTGAAAATGCCACACATAAACAGAACTGTACCTCGTTTGACCCAAAACGTGTTATCACACACAACGTTTAATATGGCAAGCCATTTTTAAACATGTCTCGATCCGCCGCACAAATTCAGGTGTTACTCCATAACAATCTGCACAGTTATGCGAATTGTCAAATGAAGCGCTACCTGACCTCACTGCCCGCAGGGTGCGTTGACGCGCCCTGTAATCAAAGACTTTTTAAACATAGCTCAATCATTTCAAAGCGTCCATCCCAATCCCTGATTTTCTTTAAAAGAATGACTGAGTTAGAACATTTTGTGAAAAGTTATGCTGAAAACATTGCAACGCACCGACATGTGTCAGGGAATATACGATGTTAATTACATTTTGCTAATTGTATTAAAATCCACCATTTAATTAGCGTTATTCTGCACCAAAATAATGAAATTTTTATGACTCTGCCTCAAAACAAGGCAAGCAAAACGTTTCGATAAAAATAAAACACTTCGGGAAAGATAAAACACACAATTTATTCAACGAAACGGTAATTATCGAATAAGGATAAATATTCACCAGTTTTCAGTATGCTGAAACAATACTTAACTGCTGCTTAATTATATGTTGGGATGTTGTGGATCACATTTGATAAGGGAGGGGATTTACGCCGTACGTCAGGCCACCTCCCTTTCCGGGCAAACTATCGTTCGGCTACCAGGCGAATGAAGTCTTCCTCGTCCTGTTGTTGAGCAACAGCGTCCTTAGGTACCGCTTTCTCCTCCGGCTCGTTGGCTTCGCACAGACGACGCAGCAACGCATTCTGCCGTTTCTGCTGATCGAGCAATGCTTCCAGCAGTTCAATCTGCTCGTTTGTGCGGGAGCTGGCGCGGTTAACGAAGAACCACAGTACCAGCCCAACGACCAGCACCACCAAAGACATTACCAGGGATGCAATGCTCAGCAGCCCCGAATTCAGTAACTCACCCATTTCACCACCTCAGTAAAAACAGTCATTTTACCACTGCCGCCACGTAAGGACATCACTCAGCGTAAAAATGGCCTCTACCAGGGGATAAACTTATTGATTGAACAAATGCCGCTAAAGAATTGTACATCCTGATCGCACATCACATTGATAGTCTGCGTCCACAGCACCACACAAGCTATCAACACTATAATCAGAATTACCCAGCGTATTTTTTTCACTCCACACTCCGTCTTATGACCTGATGCAGCCAGGTTATCACGGTTATCTTAAACAGGGGCTAACTGTACCTTCAACAGACGCTTTTCGGAATCGTGCACTTGTTTCACTGCGTAAACCCGTTACGCTTACTCCATGACAACAAAGAAAAAAGAGGCAACGATGCGTTTACTTATTCGTACAGTAATTGTACTGGCCATTGTGTGGATCGGCCTGTTATTAAGTGGGTACGGCGTATTAATGGGAAGCAAAGAAAATGCCGCGGGTCTGGGTATCCAGTGTAAATATCTTACCGCCCGGGGGGTAAGCACGGCGCAGTACATTCATTCCGACAGCGGGATCATCGGGTTAACCAACTGTCCTGTGCTGCGTAAATCATCTGATGTGATTGATAACGGTTAATCAGCGTTGAATTTCGCTTACAAGAACGCCGCACTGTTGCGGCGTTTTTATTGAAAGCGTCGATCAGAACGGATAATCGTTATATCCCATCTGCTCTGAAATTTTGCGCGCTGCGGTATGCAGGATCGCCACATATTCATGAAGACGCTCTTCAGAGAAACGCAGCGTTGGGAACGAAATGCTCAGGCCCGCAATGACAACGCCGAAGCGGTCAAATACCGGCACACCGATGCAACGCAGCCCCTCTTCCTGCTCTTCGTTATCTTCCCCGTAACCCTGCTCACGCACGTTATCCAGCACGCTCAGCAGTTCATCCGTACTGGTAATGGTGCGGTCGGTGCTGCGTTTGTACTCCACCCCGTCAAGGATCTGCTTCACCTCTTCGCGATCGCGCCAGGCCAGCAGTACTTTACCAATTGCGGTGCTGTAGAGCGGGTTACGACGACCGATGCGTGAATACATGCGCAGGTTGTACATGGAGTCAATTTTGTGGATGTAAACAATGCTGTCTTCATCCAGCGCACCGAGGTGAATTGTCTCTTTCGTCAGTCGTGAAAGTTCACGCATCTGAATGTCAGCGCTGCGGATCAGATCCACGTTCTGCAAGGCGCGGGCGCCCAGTTCAAACAGTTTCAGCGTCAGAGAATATTTTTCTGATTCTCCTTCCTGCGCGACATAACCCAATGATTTCATCGTCTGCAAAAAGCGATAAACGGTGCTTTTCGACATCATCACACGCTGCGACAACTCTGTAATACCAATTTCACGCTCTTCTCCGAGCGCCTGCAAGATGCCAAACACCTTCAGCACGGAAGAAACAGAATCTGGCTGCTTATCCAAATCTGCGATTGCCATTTATCACCTCATGGAGAGTGTTTTATAAAAATCAGAACCGGTTTTTATTATAAATTCGTGTGATGCGTGCTGCAATCTATCTGGGTTTACTTCGTTACAAATCTGCGACATAAAACCGAAATAACGATGCTAAAATAGTTACTCTGAAAATAATTTCACGCTGAGTCATTCTTTTCCCATGCAAAAAAACGTTTCTGATGGCCTGCCCTTACCGCAGCGGTACGGGGCAATTGCCACTATTGTCATCGGTATTTCGATGGCTGTCCTTGACGGTGCGATTGCCAACGTTGCTCTTCCTACCATTGCAAAAGACCTTAATGCTTCTCCCGCAAGCTCTATCTGGATTGTGAACGCGTACCAGATAGCAATTGTGATTTCCCTCCTGTCACTCTCTTTCCTGGGCGATATGTTTGGCTATCGCCGGGTTTACCAGTGCGGGCTGGTGGTCTTTACCCTCACCTCGCTCTTCTGTGCCCTTTCCGATTCACTGCACACCCTCACCCTGGCGCGTATCGCGCAGGGCTTTGGCGGCGCGGCGCTAATGAGCGTGAACACGGCCCTCATACGGCTTATCTATCCTCACCGCCACCTGGGGCGCGGCATGGGCATTAATTCCTTTATTGTGGCCGTGTCGTCCGCTGCCGGGCCGACGATTGCCGCCGCCATTCTGTCCGTTGCCTCGTGGCAGTGGCTGTTTGCCATTAATGTGCCGCTGGGTATTGTGGCGATCTTCTTCGCCCTGCGCTATCTTCCGGAAAATGGTCCGAAAAACACCATGCCGCGTTTTGACCTGCCCAGCGCCGTGATGAACGCGCTGACCTTTGGCCTGCTGATTACCGCGCTGAGCGGATTTGCTCAGGGGCAGTCTCTGTCGCTCATTGCCGCAGAAATCGTTGCCATGCTTATCATCGGATTTTTCTTCGTACGACGTCAGCTGGCGCTGCCCGTGCCGTTACTGCCGGTGGATTTGCTGCGTATTCCGCTGTTTTCGCTATCCATTTGTACCTCCATTTGCTCATTCTGCGCACAGATGCTGGCGCTGGTTGCGCTGCCGTTCTTTTTGCAGAGCGTGATTGGCCGTTCGGAAGTGGAAACAGGCTTGCTGCTCACGCCCTGGCCTCTGGCAACCATGGTGATGGCCCCGCTGGCCGGTTACCTTATTGAGCGCGTTCATGCCGGGCTTCTGGGGGCGATTGGGCTGGTTGTCATGGCGGTGGGACTGTTTGCACTGGCGCTCCTGCCCGCCTCGCCAGGGGATCTGGATATTATCTGGCGCATGATCCTGTGCGGGGCCGGTTTTGGTCTGTTCCAGTCCCCTAATAACCACACGATTATCACCTCTGCCCCACGTCATCGCAGCGGTGGCGCCAGCGGGATGCTGGGCACGGCAAGACTGTTAGGGCAAAGCACCGGGGCCGCACTGGTAGCCTTGATGTTTAACCTGGCCGGGCAGAATGCGACACACGTTGCGCTGATTACCGCAGGGACACTGGCGACCCTCGCGGCTGTCATTAGCGGTCTTCGTGTCACCCAGCCAAAGGCGCAGGCATAAAAAAACCGGGCGGAGAAGGACTCCTGCCCGGTTGTTTTCAACCCGATTACGTTACTTCAGATATTCGCCGCTACGCAGCGCTTCAATACGTTTATCCAGCGGCGGGTGAGACATAAACAGCTCGCTCAGCGACTTTGACTTGCCGTTGATGCAGAAGGCCATCATGCTGTTTGCTTCCTGCGGCTCGTAGCTGGTTTTAAGACGTTGCAGCGCAGCAATCATCTTTTCACGACCCACCAGTTTCGCGGAACCGGCATCCGCATGGAACTCACGATGACGGGAGAACCACATGGTAATAATGCTTGCCAGGATACCGAACACCAGCTCCAGCACCATTGAAACAGCAAAATAGATCAGCGGGTTGCCGTTGCTCTCTTCAACCTCATCACGGTTGCCACCCATAAACCCGGCAGCAATCTGCGCCAGAATACGGGAAATAAAGATAACGAAGGTGTTCACCACGCCCTGGATCAGGGTCATGGTGACCATATCGCCGTTGGCGATGTGGCTGATCTCGTGAGCAATAACCGCTTCCGCTTCGTCACGGCTCATGTTTTGCAGCAGACCGGTGCTGACGGCCACCAGGGACGCGTCACGACGCGCACCGGTAGCAAACGCGTTGATATCCGGCGCGTGGTAGATGGCTACCTGCGGCATGGCAATGCCCGCCTGCTTTGACTGCTGAGCAACCGTGCTCATCAGCCACTGCTCCATATCGTTACGCGGTTGCTCAATAACTTCACCGCCCACGGATTTCAGTGCCATCCACTTCGACATTAGCAGTGAAATGAAAGAGCCACCGAAACCAAACAGCAGCGCCATAATCAACAGACCCTGAACGCTGCTCGACTGAATTCCCGTCAGGCTTAGCACCAGCCCGAATACCACCATCACCGCCAGGTTGGTGAGCAGGAAGAGCGCGATTCGCATCATAATATTCTTTTAACCTCAGTTTAACAAAACGCACTATGCGATTACCCACATCGTATGGGTATTACGGCTATTTTCAAGCATCCAGACGGCGTAAGTCACCAGAAAGACACAACTTTACACAATTGGAAATCTGCCTGACGGAAGGATGAGGAACAAAAAGAAACAGGCACAATTGCTTGTGCCTGTTGGGGGATTATTTTGTCGGAGCAGGTTGCACAGCAGGTTTCTCTTTTTCCAGCTTCGCGAGATCAAGCGCGATATGCACCGTCTCGTCCAGATACGGATCGGGCTCCTGGTAATCCTTAGGCAGATCGTCCAGTTTTTTGAGCAGAGGCTTGCCTTCACGTTTGAAGCGATCGTTGATACGCGCCAGACGTGTCGCGTCATCTTCATTGTTCTCTTTCTCACGCTGAGCGTAGTTCAGAGACACAATGTTCCGTTTTGCTTTCAGGGCGTTGAAACGCGCGATGTCCTTCATGATGTACTGGAATTCCGGATCCTTCCCGATGCGATCGTTGTGATTTTTCAGCAGTTCCGGTCCGAACTGTTTCATATCACCCGATTTCACGAATGTCGCGGCATCAATGCTATCCCACGGCAGCGCGTTATCTTCAAACTTCTCGCCCGTTTCCGTCTCTTCGGTACCTGTCGGCATCATAATATCCGGCGTCACGCCTTTGCGCTGCGTGCTGCCGCCGTTGACGCGGTAAAACTTCTGAATGGTGTACTGTACTGAGCCCAGCGCCGGCCATTCAGGGCGCAGCATCTGGTCGTAAATACGGTTCAGAGAGCGGTACTGCTGAACGGTGCCCTTGCCAAACGTCGGTTCGCCGACGATTAACGCCCGGCCGTAATCCTGCATGGCAGCAGCGAAGATTTCCGATGCAGAGGCGCTGAAGCGATCGACAAGCACCACCAGCGGCCCCTTATAGTAGACCACACCATCGGTATCCGCATCTTCACGCACTTTACCGTTGTTATCGCGCACCTGTACCACCGGGCCAGACGGGATAAACAGCCCGGACAGCGAGACGGCCTCGGTCAATGCCCCGCCGCCGTTGCTGCGCAGGTCAATGATCACGCTGCTGACATTCTGCTTTTCAAGCTTCTGAAGCTGCACTTTCACATCATCGGTCAGGCCGACGTAGAAACCAGGGATATCCAGAACGCCAACCTTCTCTTTACCCACGGTTTTCACCGACATTTTCACCGCGCGATCTTCCAGACGGATACGCTCACGGGTCAGAGTAACGATACGGGTTTTGGTCCCCTTACCGGCTGGCAGGATCTCCAGGCGAACTTTGCTGCCCTTCGGCCCTTTGATCAGCGCAACTACGTCATCAAGACGCCAGCCAATCACGTCCACCATGCTCTTTCCGGTTTGGCCCACACCGACAATACGGTCGCCTACGCTGATCGCTTTGCTTTTCGATGCAGGGCCACCGGCCACCATGGAGTTGATTACGGTGTAGTCATCGTCCATCTGAAGCACAGCACCGATACCTTCCAGAGACAGGCTCATTTCGGTATTGAACTGTTCGGTGTTACGTGGAGAGAGATAATTAGTGTGCGGATCAATTTCGTGCGCAAACGCGGTCATCGCCAGCGAGAAAACATCTTCACTGTTGGTCTGCGCCAGACGGCGAATAGCGAACTTGTAGCGACGGTTTAACGTCTCACGGATCTCTTTCTCGTCTTTGCCTGTGAGCTTGAGGCTCAGTTCGTCATATTTGACTTTTCCATCCCACAGCGCATTCAGTTCAGCCTCGTCTTTCGGCCATGGCGCTTTGCTGCGGTCCAGATTAAAGGTGTCGTTGCCGGTGAAGTCCATAGGACGTTCCAGCACTTTCAGCGCGTATTGATAACGCTCAAAACGGCGCTTTTGCGATAAGTTGTACAGATCGTAGAACAGATCGAGTTTTCCGGAGCGCAGCTCATCACCCACTTCGGATTTGCGTTTAGCGAACTGTTCGACATCGCTGGCCAGCAGTACGTTATGGCTGTAATCCAGCAAGTTCAGATAACGGTCAAAGATTTTGGCCGAAAAGGCCTGATCGAGATCGAACTGACGATAGTGCGAACGAGTAAAGCGCGACGTCACGCGCTCACTCACCGTCGCGTGCTGAGTCTCTTCCTTGAGAACCGGAATTTGATCAACACGCGTAATATCGTCCACAGCGAAAGCGTGGCCTGTTATAGCAAACAGGCCAGCCAGCGCGGTGAGCTTAAAAAAAGTGTTCATGCCAGGCTCGGCCTCCGTTTCAGAACAACAAGTGTTCTGCGCGTACAATCATTGACATACCAGAAGTCAGCTGTACACGAACGCCATCTTTGGTGATTTCCAGTACGGTGGCGTCCATCGCGTTGTTACCCGCTTTCACCTTCAGAGACTGACCTACGCTCAGCGCATTGATGTCAGAAACCGGGGTGTGGCGCGGCTCTTCGCGCGGCGCACGTGGGGCTTTAGCTGCTGGTTTGTCAGCACGCGGTTTGCGATCGTTATTTTCAGTACGACGCGGTGCCGGGCGCGGTTTACGCTCGCGACGAGGGGCGTCTTCCTGACCGTTTGCCGCTGCGGCTTCGCGTTTTTTCGCCTGCTGTTCCGCACGCTGTGCCTGCACGCGAGCTTTGGCTTCTTCAAGCTGCTTACGCGCATGTTCTACGTGCTGCTCGTCCAGCTCACCGCACGGGTTGCCGTCAAGGTCGACACGGGTCGCACCCGGCTTGATACCGTACAGGTAACGCCAGCTCGAGGTATAAAGGCGCAAGGCAGAACGAAGCTGCGTTTTGCTGAGGTTCATCTCCCCCTCAACGCGCGCGACCAAATCCTGAAAGATACCGACTTTCAGAGGACGCGCTTCACCTTCAGCGCTGAAGCACTGCGGGAAACGCTCGGCCAGAAATGCGATAACTTCTTTACTGCTATTCAACTTAGGTTGATTTTCCATGAAATTTCCTGATTACAACGGACGTTGCCAACAAGCGCAGGCATGAACAGGCGACATTATAATGACGCTATCAGTAAATGCTACGTTATCCGTTGATTATCCTGCGACGCTCGCAAAGAATTTATGATAATCGGTCTCTGCCAGAACATTTTCCAGGTTTGCGGCCAGCGCGCGCAGCCCCTGCTCATCCTCGGCAGTAAAGCGACTGAAGACCGTGCTGTCGATATCCAGAACGCCAATAATCTGATTTTTAACCACCAGCGGCAGTACGATTTCAGAATTGCTGCTGGCATCGCAGGCGATGTGGCCGTCAAACGCATGAACATCTTCGACACGCTGAACCTGACGGGTCGCCACTGCGGTACCGCACACGCCGCGACCTACCGGGATACGCACGCAGGCGAGTTTCCCCTGGAAAGGCCCCAGTACCAGCGTGTCGCCTTCCAGCAGATAAAAGCCCGCCCAGTTCACGTCAGAAAGGCGTTCGAACAGTAACGCACTGGTATTTGCCAGAGTGGCTAAGAAACTGGTTTCCCCTGCCATTAATGCCTTAAAATCGCGATTCAGATCCGCGTAGAATTCTGTTTTGTTCATTATTCAATCACTTAGTTATCTTACATAGTTACCGCATAGCCTATTAAAATAAGCATTAAATGCGCTCATGCTCAAGATGAATCCGTTCATGAGTTATTATAACTTTCAACAATACTAATCTGTTTGCGACTGATGGCCCTAAAAACACCCCAAATTACGCCGACACGAAAGATCGTTGTCCGTACGGTAAGCCAGGCTCTGCCCCGTGCACATTATCAGCGTTGTCCCCAGTGCGATACGCTTTTTATGTTGCCGAAGATGAAATCGCACCAAAGTGCTTTTTGTCCATGCTGCGATGCCAAAATTCGCGATGGCCGGGACTGGTCATTGACGCGTCTGGCGGCAATGGCGGTCACCATGCTGCTGCTGATGCCCTTCGCCTGGACCGAGCCGCTGTTAAAGCTCTACCTGCTTGGCGTGCGTATTGACGCTAACGTGTTGCAGGGGATCTGGCAGATGACGCGCCAGGGCGATCCGCTTACGGCCGCCATGGTGCTGTTCTGCGTCGTCGGCGCGCCGTTGGTGCTGGTCGCGGCAATTGCCTACCTGTGGTTTGGCAACATACTGGGGATGAACCTGCGCCCCGTCCTGCTCATGCTGGAAAAGCTCAAGGAGTGGGTGATGCTGGACATCTATCTGGTGGGCGTCGGCGTGGCGTCTATCAAGGTGCAGGATTATGCATTTTTACAACCTGGCATTGGCCTTTTTGCGTTTATTTCACTGGTCCTGCTGAGTATTCTGACCCTGATTCATCTCAATGTTGAACAGCTTTGGGAGCGATTTTACCCGCAGCGTCCCGCGACCCGGCCTGATGACAACCTGCGCGTCTGCCTGGGGTGCCATTACACCGGTTTTCCGGATAAACGCGGGAGATGTCCGCGCTGCCACATTCCGTTAAGATTGCGACGCAACAACAGCCTGCAAAAATGCTGGGCGGCGCTTATCGCCTCCCTGGTATTTTTGTTCCCGGCCAACATGCTGCCGATCTCCGTAATTTATGTGAACGGCGCCCGTCAGGAAGATACTATCCTTTCAGGGATTATCTCTCTGGCGCACAGTAACGTGGGGGTCGCCGCCATTGTTTTCATCGCCAGTATTCTGGTGCCCTTTACCAAAGTGGTGGTGATGTTTACGCTGCTTATCAGCATTCACTTTAAATGCGAACAAGGACTACGCACCCGCATCCTGCTTCTGCGATTCGTGACCTGGATTGGTCGCTGGTCGATGTTGGATCTGTTCGTGATTTCGCTGATGATGTCGCTCATCAATCGCGATCAGTTACTTGCTTTTACCATGGGACCCGCAGCTTTTTATTTCGGCTCTGCGGTGATATTGACTATTCTTGCAGTGGAATGGCTGGACAGCCGCTTACTTTGGGACGCACATGAGTCAGGAAACGCCCGCTTCGCCGACTGAAGCGAGAATTAAAACAAAACGCCGCATTTCGCCATTCTGGTTGCTACCTGTCATCGCGCTGATGATCGCAGGCTGGCTTATCTGGACGAGCTATGAAGATCGCGGAAGTACCATCACGATTGATTTCCAGTCTGCGGACGGCATTGTCGCCGGACGTACCCCCGTTCGCTTCCAGGGGGTGGAAGTGGGTACCGTGCAGGATATTTCCCTCGGCAAAGGGCTGAACAAAATTCAGGTCCGGGCGAGCATTAAGTCTGATATGCAGGATGCCCTGCGCGCCGAAACGCAGTTCTGGCTGGTCACGCCTAAAGCCTCCCTGGCCGGCGTTTCCGGGCTGGATGCGCTTGTGGGCGGTAACTATATCGGCATGATGCCCGGCAAAGGCGAACCACAGGATCACTTTGTTGCGCTGGACACCCAGCCGAAATATCGGCTGAATAACGGCGATTTGATGATCCACCTCCGTGCGCCGGATTTGGGCTCGCTGAACAGTGGTTCTCTGGTCTATTTCCGCAAAATTCCGGTTGGTCGCGTTTACGACTACGCCATTAACCCGAACAAAGATGGCGTGACCATTGATGTACTCATCGAGCGCCGTTTTACCAACCTGGTGAAAAAAGGCAGTCGCTTCTGGAACGTCTCCGGCGTCGATGCCGACCTGAGCTTAAGCGGTGCGAAAGTGAAGCTTGAGAGCCTGGCGGCGCTGGTGAATGGCGCTATCGCCTTCGACTCACCTGCTGACTCCAGCCCTGCCGCCGCAGAAGATACCTTTGGCCTGTACGCCGACCTGGCGCACAGCCAGCGCGGCGTCATCGTCAAGCTGACCCTGCCGGATGCCAAAGGCCTGAAAGCCGGTTCGACCCCGCTGATGTACCAGGGTTTAGAGGTCGGGCAACTGACAAAATTAACCCTCAATGCGGGCGGCTCCGTTACCGGCGAAATGACGGTGGATCCGAGCGTGGTGGATCTCCTGCGGGAAAAAACGCGCATTGAACTGCGTAATCCGAAGCTCTCCCTCAGCGACGCCAGCATCAGTTCCCTGCTGACGGGAAGCACCTTTGAGCTGATCCCCGGTGAAGGCGCGCCGAACAAAAACTTTGTTATCGCCCCGGCGGATAAAGCCCTGCTGCAAAAACCGGGCGTGTTGACGGTTACGCTGAATGCGCCGGAAAGCTACGGTATCGAAGCCGGGCAACCGCTGATCCTGCACGGTGTGCAGGTGGGCCAGGTCCTCGAACGTAAGCTGACAGAAAAAGGGGTCTCCTTCTCCGCCGCCATCGATCCGCAGTACAGCAATCTGGTTCACGGCGACAGTAAATTTGTGGTTAACAGCCGGGTCGACGTGAAGGTGGGTCTGGACGGCGTTGAGTTCCTCGGCGCCAGCGCCAGCGAGTGGGTTAACGGCGGGATCCGCATTCTGCCGGGCAGCAAAGGTGCGCTGCGCGAGAGTTATCCGCTGTTCGCCAATCTGGACAAAGCCATTGAAAACAGCCTCGGCGACCTGCCGACCACCACGCTGACCTTAAGCGCTGAAACGCTGCCGGACGTCCAGGCAGGCTCCGTCGTGCTTTATCGTAAGTTTGAAGTCGGGGAAGTGATCACCGTTCGTCCTCGTGCAGACGCGTTTGATATCGAACTGCATATCAAGCCGGAGTACCGCAAGCTGCTCACGCCAAACAGCGTGTTCTGGGCTGAAGGCGGCGCGAAAGTGCAGCTCAACGGCAGCGGGCTGACCGTACAGGCGTCTCCCCTCTCCCGTGCCCTGCGCGGTGCGATCAGCTTCGATAACCTGAGCGGCGCGGGCGGCAACATGCGTAAAGGTGACAAGCGGATCCTCTTCCCGTCCGAAACCGCGGCGCGCGCAGTCGGGGGGCAGATTACCCTGCACACCTTTGATGCCGGTAAACTGGCTGAAGGCATGCCCATCCGCTATCTCGGCATTGATATCGGGCAGATCCAGAAGCTGACGCTGATCACCGCGCGCAACGAAGTTCAGGCGACCGCCGTGCTTTATCCGGAATATGTGCAGACGTTCGCCCGGGCAGGCTCGCGCTTCTCGGTGGTTACGCCGCAAATTTCTGCCGCAGGGGTTGAGCATCTCGACACCATACTTCAGCCGTACATAAACGTTGAACCGGGTCGCGGCAACGCGCGTCGTGAATTTGAGTTGCAGGAGGCAACCATCACCGACTCCCGTTATCTGGACGGTCTGAGCATTGTGGTTGAAGTGCCGGAAGCCGGTTCGCTGGGCATCGGTACGCCGGTCCTGTTCCGCGGCATTGAAGTGGGGACAGTAACAAGCCTGACGCTGGGTAATCTGTCCGATCGCGTGATGGTCGGCCTGCGCATCAGCCAGCGTTATCAGCATCTGGTTCGCAACAACTCGGTGTTCTGGCTCGCTTCAGGCTACTCGCTGGACTTCGGCCTGACCGGTGGCGTGGTCAAAACGGGGACCTTTAATCAGTTCATTCGCGGCGGCATTGCCTTCGCGACGCCGCCTGGCACGCCTCTGGCGCCTAAGGCGCAGGCAGGTAAACACTTCCTGCTGCTGGAAAGTGAACCGAAAGAGTGGCGCGAATGGGGAACGGCGCTGCCGCGTTAATCTCGCAGGCTCCGGTGTCAACGCGCCGGAGCCTTTATGTTACACTGCGCACCTGAATGTTTCCCTGTGGTGTGCCCGTGGCTCAAAACTCCGTATTTCTTCCCGAACAATTCCTCGCACAGATGCGCGAGGCGCTTCCAGCTCATCTCTCTTTCGACGATTTCGTCGCCGCATGCCAGCGCCCTTTGCGCCGGAGTATTCGCGTCAATACGCTGAAAATCAGCGTCGGGGCGTTTCTGGATCTCGTCTCCCCCTACGGCTGGCAATTAACGCCAGTGCCGTGGTGTGAAGAGGGTTTCTGGATCGAACGGGATGAAGAGGAGAGCCTGCCGCTCGGCAGCACCGCCGAGCACCTGAGCGGGCTGTTTTATATTCAGGAAGCCAGCTCCATGCTGCCGGTTGCTGCGCTGTTTGCCGACGGGAACCAGCCTGAGCGGGTTATGGATGTCGCGGCGGCGCCGGGCTCTAAAACCACGCAGATTGCCGCCCGGATGAACAACCGCGGCGCGATCCTCGCCAACGAATTTTCCGCCAGCCGCGTCAAAGTCCTGCACGCCAATATCAGCCGCTGCGGGATCCACAACGTCGCGTTAACGCACTTCGACGGTCGCGTGTTTGGCGCTGCCCTGCCGGAAGCCTTTGATGCCATCCTGCTCGACGCGCCCTGCTCCGGCGAAGGCGTGGTGCGTAAAGATCCTGATGCGTTAAAAAACTGGTCCGTTGAAAGCAACCTGCAGATCGCCGCCACGCAGCGCGAACTGATCGACAGCGCGTTTCATGCCCTGCGCCCAGGCGGGACGCTGGTTTACTCTACCTGCACGCTGAATCGCGATGAAAACGAGGACGTCTGCCTGTGGCTCAAGCAACGCTATGTGGATGCCGTCGAGTTTCTGCCGCTGGACACCCTCTTCGACTCGGCCAGCCATGCGGCCACGCCTGAAGGCTTCCTGCATGTCTTCCCGCAGATTTACGATTGCGAAGGCTTCTTTGTTGCCCGTCTGCGTAAAACCCGCGCCGTCGATCCCTTGCCTGCCCCTAAGTTTAAGGTCGGCAACTTCCCGTTCGCGCCGGTCAAAGGCCGTGAGGCGGCACAGGCGCAAGCGGCTGCGAGCAAAGTCGGCCTGCACTGGGATGAGAGCCTGCGCCTCTGGATGCGTGACAAAGAGCTGTGGCTGTTCCCGGTCAACATCGAACCGCTGATTGGTAAGGTGCGTTTCTCCCGCCTCGGTATTCGCCTGGCGGAGATCCACAACAAAGGCTATCGCTGGCAGCACGAAGCGGTCATTGCGCTGGCCGGCAGTGAGAACACCTTTGCCCTGACGCATCAGGAAGCGGAAGAGTGGTATCGCGGTCGTGACGTTTACCCGGAAGACGGCCCGTTACAGGATGAAGTCATCGTGACGTATCAGGGCTATCCGCTGGGGCTGGCGAAAAAAGTCGGCTCGCGGCTGAAAAACAGCTATCCGCGCGAACTGGTACGCGATGGCCGCCTGTTTACCGGTAACAACCGCAGCGCCTGAAAAAAAGCGCATTTTTTTACTGGCGATTTCGCTCTCCTTGTCTAGGATCAAAAATGGGTGACTGCACTGGTCATACCAGATTTTGGGCAACAAACCGGAGAGCATTATGACGAAAACCAGCGTACGCATTGGCGCTTTTGAAATCGACGACGCTGAATTGCGCGGCGAATCACAAGGCGAACGAACGTTAAGTATTCCCTGCAAATCCGATCCGGATTTGTGCATGCAGCTGGACGCCTGGGATGCAGATACCAGCGTCCCGGCAATCCTTGATGGGGAACATTCCGTTCTGTACCGTGAGCATTACGACAGTAAAACCGATGCCTGGGTCTTGCGTCTTGCCTGACCCAAAGAGAACCCGCCCGAAGGCGGGTTATTTATTACTGAAGCTGCGCCAGCGTCAGAAAGCCCCCGAATACTGCCCCCGTATCAATGTAGTGCAGATTGTTAAAATCGTAGCGTTTGTCCACAGGCGTATGTCCAAACCAGAAGTGATCCGCGCCGCTAATGCCCTGCCCTTTGCCCACCATAAAGCCCATTAACCGGTCGCGATCCCACAGCACGCGCTGGGCATCCACCGGCTTATGCCAGCCATATTCGGCGGAGGGATAATCCGCATGAGCAATCACGTTGAGACCGTTTTTGCAGGTTATTTCAATAATGTGCGGTAAGTCCCGACACGCGTTGAGTAAACCCTTCACCTGTTTTTGTTGAGCGTCCTTAAGCCCGGTAAACCAGTTACCACCATTTATCGACCAGAGACTAAAATCATTATTTTTAAGCGCATCTAACGCCATTTGCTCGTGATTACCGCGTACCGCATAAAACCAGTTTTCCTGCATCAGCTGTAAACATTTTACGCTGTCAGGCCCGCGGTCGATAATATCCCCCACCGAGATCAGCAGATCCGTATCAGGATTAAAATGTCGTCGTTTCAGCTCATCCATAAGCCACTGATAGCAACCATGAATATCGCTGACAACCCAGACATGACGCCAGTGTTCTCCCTCTATTTTCTGATACATAACGCCTCCTGTAAGAAGTATAGCTGCCACAGAAAATGTCATGAACTGGCGTCGGATTTCGCGAATCCAAACAAACCATAAACCAGCCGGAAATAAAGATCGCTGCGCTATTAATCCCTTATTCCCTGGCCTTTAAAATAGAGCGGAATAAAAAGAGGGATTTTCACGTGTCAAACATACACCTGCAAAACGATGTTTTTTATCCGCATCGCACAAATATTATTTCTGAACTGGTGAGAGGAAAACGCGTTCCCGGCCCAATCTGGCACAAACGTGATTACCGGTTAAAGTTCCTTCTGCGCTCGCTTTTATTCTGGTCCTCCACCCATCGCATGCTGGAGGCCCTGTCCGGGCGCGATGATTTCGACAGGCTGCTCACCTCTCAAATTACCTTGCCGAGCAAAACTCACCGCCAGTATCTGATGCGCGGCCTGAACTCAAACGACCGGGCCGATGCTATCGTCAGCCACTATCAGTGGATTGATAGTCTGAAAAACATCGCCCTCGCCCACGCGCTGACCAGCCCGCAAGAGGTGCCGGTTGTCCGGTTCGAGGCAAAAAACGGCGAAATCTATACCGTCCACGCCTCGTCCGCAGGTAAGGCCGAACGCGAAGGCGAAAGCACGCTTTGGCTGCACGACAATGACAATACGCTGCTTGCCAGCCTGACGTTCTGTGTCGCACGCAGTAACGGCCGTACGGTGCTGGTGATCGGCGGCCTTCAGGGTCCACGTCGTCATGTTTCACGGGAGGTGATTAAGCAGGCTACCCGTGCCTGCCATGGTCTTTTCCCGAAACGCGTGCTGATGGAGGTGATCTTCCAGCTTGCCTCACGCTCGAACATCAGCGCGATTTTTGCCGTCAGCGATGAAGGCCATGTTTTCCGCGCGCTGCGCTACCGTCTGAGCAAAGGCCGTCATTTTCACGCCAGCTACGACGAGTTCTGGGAAGGCCTGAACGGAAAGAAACTCTCCCCCTTCTGCTGGCAGTTGCCGCTCCAGATGGAGCGTAAAGCACTGGAGGAGATTGCCAGCAAAAAACGCGCCGAATACCGTCGCCGCTTTGCGTTACTTGATGATATTGCGGCTTCCGTACAGGCGCGCATTGATCCCGCAGTCGTCTCAGGCAAAATACAAACAAAAATTTAACAAAACAGCCAAAAAGGACTGGACTTACGCCTGCCGGGTTGTGGTATGTTTGAGGCAGGCGCACAGGAAGTGAACCTTCTGCTGAGACGAAAACCGGATTTTATCGTTTATTTTCATGCGGATAAAAAGAGACCGAATACGATTCCTGTTTCCGCTTCAACCAGTCCTTTTTGAATTTATTCAAACACTTACATATCAGAAACCCGTTAAAAACGGGTTTCAATGCTTACCAATACATCCATTCAAGATCAAACCGTTGCCATCTTTTTCGAGTGGGCGACGAGTGAACTTCGGGATCGCTTCGATCCGAAATCTCCCCAACTTTGCGTAGCTCCTTCCAGTTTCGCAACATGCAGCTTTACGCCTACCTCTGCCATCAGCATAATCACCACCGATCCGATTGTAAGATTTATCAGGTGCGCACCTCTTTTATCGGACAACAAGCAAATCTGAAAATCTCGTAGTGTATCGAGGTGACAGCATTTCACGCTTCATCTGCCACTGCTGCTGTATACCCTGCCCGGCAAAATAGAGCGTGCCCTTTCCGTCCTTTGCATTCAGGTGATCCAGTACCTCCATTAACTTCTCACTACCAGCTCGGGGAGCACTGTCATCGAACAGGTTTAGTTGGGCCACGCCCTGGCTGAAGAAGTCACCCAGCATGACGCCCGCTTTCTGGTACCGGTGACCGTCCTTCCATATTTTGTCCAGACACTTTACCGCGGCGTTGATGATGTCTCTGCTGTCCTGCGTTGGCGTGAGCAGCCTTACCGATGCACTGTTTCCGTAGTACGGCTCATTAAGGGCAAATGGAGAGGTCTTAACGAAGGCTGATATAAAACGGCAATACTGGTGCTCGCCGCGCAGCTTCTCAGCACCACGGGCCGCATAGCTGCAAATAGCCTGCCTCATCTGCTCATAGTCTGTAATGCGTTCGCCAAACGATCGGCTGCATACAATTTCCTGCTTTACCGGCGCGAACTCCTCCAGATCCAGACATGGCTCGCCGCGCAGCTCCCGGACGGTTCGCTCCAGCACAACGTTGAAGTGTTTACGGATAATCCACGTGCTCTGCTCTGAGAGGTCCAGTGCGGTTTTGATGCCCATGGCGTTCAGCTTTTTGCTAATGCGACGACCAACGCCCCAGACATCCTCTACCGGAACCAGTGCCATTAACCTGCGCTGCCGGTCGACGTTTGAGAGATCGACCACTCCTCCCGTCTGCCGCTGCCATTTTTTCGCAGCATGGTTAGCCAGCTTCGCCAGCGTCTTGGTCTGGGCTATCCCGACGCCGACTGTAAGATGCGTCCGCTGTAAAATAGTCGCGCGTATCTCTTTCCCAAATTCAGTCAGGTCCCGGCAGTTTCTTACGCCGGTCAGATCGCAGAATGCTTCGTCTATGCTGTAAATTTCCACGCGTGGGCTCATTTCTTCCAGCGTAGTCATTACCCGGCTGGACATGTCTGCATAGAGCTCGTAGTTGCTGCTGAAGCAAACAACACCAGCGCGCCGGAACAACTCCTTTTGCTTGAAGAACGGCTCACCCATCGCTATCCCGGCTGCCTTTGCCTCGGCGCTACGTGCTATTACGCAGCCGTCATTATTCGACAGAACGACAACAGGCCGCCCGCGCAGGTCTGGTCTGAATACCGTCTCGCAACTGGCATAAAATGAGTTCACATCGACCAGGGCAAACATCACATCACCGGATTGTCGTCTGTGAACGCCGCAGCGCCGTTTATAAAGAAGGTCACCACTCCCATGACTTCAACTTCATCTAAACCATCGCCTTCTATGCTTTCACCGTCTTCTGTGATGAGCGCACCGCCCATAACGACCGCGAACTGTAGCTGTCCGAACGCATGCACCAGCACGCGTGTTCCGTTGGATGGCACAAGATCAGGCTGAAAAAGCGCATAACCGCCTGACGTTTCAACCAGGCATGAGTAGCGGTTAACCCCACATAACTGTTCAAGCCTGTATCTCTGTGCTTTTGCCTCCATTTCCCACCCCTTAAAACACAACTGTATATTAATACAGTATTATCATTCAGAAGAACTGATCAAGTGATCATTCTCAGCCATGTGGTAAACTGATTTTTTTAAAGGAGAAAAAGATGGAGTGGCTACTCATCATGGCTGTTGTGCTGTTCGTCTTTGCGCTGCCAGGTACTGATATATGAAGGACGGGATAAACCTACCCAGAGTGTTGGGCGTCTCAATGGTTTGCTTGCTTGTCACCGGCTCTGTAGATAACAAGTGGGTTGTTGCCATATTCTTGCTGCTTATAGCGGCCTGGCTGGCGCTTGAAGTAACTAATAAGATGAAGGGTTAGATGCACCCCTCGATATTTGAGGGGTGAATTAATAGGTCAAGCGGCTTTCTTTGGGATAATAGATGAGGCCACTTTGAATAAAAGGTAGACAAAGCTTACGACAATTAGGTTTTTAAAGTAGATGAACATAAATAGCTCAAGGCTTTCTCGTGCCATAAAGAAAGTGAAAGGCACCGTTACGAAACCTGCTATTGACATGACTGTAAGTTTATTACTGTTTATTATTATATCCAACGTCCTTACAACCAGACCTGATAACGCATAAGCCAGCCAATAAAAATATCCGCCGAACAGAACAAGTGATGACCCTAGCAATGTCGAGGCCATGTTCAATCCGCTACTCATACCCAGTATGTTCGTCGTAAAATAGTATGAGCTATTCATTGTAACGATTGGCTTCTCCTCCCAAAGGAAGCGCGGCACGAACCCCGAAAACTGACTAAACATGTAATATATGCCGCCAACAGCGTCAGGATTAGTTGTATTGTCGTAGTATTTTACCGCCTCGTACTGGTAGTTTATTGGCGAGAGGCTGTCAGTGAGGTACTGTATAGCTAGACTTAGCGCGGCACCGGAACTGGACATGGAGTTTGAGTAGCGAAGCATCCCGAGTGCCGCCACAAGGAAAAGACCTATGCATCCAATAATCAGAAACTTAAATTTATTTATCTTTCCTGTTACGAAGCATATCAAGGTTGCCATTAATAACGCTGAGAACATTACGTTTCTTGAACCACCTATCAGTATATAAAACGCAACACCAAACAAGATAGAAATGCCACATGACTTGGCAAATGCATATTTTGATTTAGATGTGAAGCTATAGACAATAACGGCGGGAACAAAAGCTGACATAGGCATAAGCAAAAGCCCGCTTCCCGCATTTTCCCCTAATTTAGATGCGTAGTTATCTGAGTCGAATGATGAACCTTTGGTTATGTAGAAGATGATCATTGCAAGGATAGATACCGACAATGATATTGCTACAAATAGGTTTGCAGATCCGAAAAATATCTTCCCTCTCGCCATTCCTCTTGGCTTAGGCGATAGTAAATGAGATGACAGATAAAATATTATGATTCCGATGAATGATTTTAGTGAAACATCATTTATATACTCTACTGGCATATATACTTCAGCGGGAACAAGCGCATCAACACGGAAAGGTAAAGACGCGTAGCCAACGAAATGAGTTATCACAAGGAACATCAGACCTACAGATTTGAATCTGATCCCGTTCCTGATGAAAGAATGAGCAGCAAGAAAGAAAAGTATAGTAAAGTATATGATCGGAAATATGTACGTAAATATCGATGTGTAATCTGACATTTGCAAGCACCAGACAGCAAATCACCGCATTGTATCCCATGCCGATTGCAAGTAAAGCCAAATCTAGTCAAAGCATGTCCTCTTCGCATCGAAAGACAGGCGGCATTAGCCGCCTTTTCTTTTACACCATCAACTGGAATGTCGGCGCAGTGCCTGAGAAGTCTCCAGTTTGCGTGCAAACCCAGCCAAGTTTCACTGCTGTACCCGGAGTGATGATAAATATCTTATCTCCACTATACCACTTGCCTGCTGTTGGTACTGCCGCCGCGTGAAATATGCGACAGTTGGCTGTAACAGCGCTACTGATGTAGGGTCCTGCATTTACCTGTAGCGCCTGACCTACAGCAAAATCTATTGTGTCGTTGCCGACATTAGTCATTCGCACTGTGGCTGTGGTTGATCTGTAGTTCTGATACCCAACCTGAGAACCGGCGAGCTGAGCTGTCGAAGGTAGAGCGAAGTAAGCGATGCTTGCTGATGTGAGTGTGCCTGTGGTGTCGTTGAAATCTATCGTCCAGTTACCTAACTGGATCCTTGAGCAACCCGAGAAATCTGCCATGCCAAGATATGATCCGGTTACATAATTCACTCGCAGGTTTACATCGCCAATGAACAAATCTGTCACACCCTGCGTTATAGAGAACATAGAATGAAGAATGCTAGCAGTAACTCCAGCAAGAACGCATGTTCCCTCGATTCGGCCTATCCGGATTGTGCTGCTAACATTATCAGGCCTGCTACGAAGAATTGGCATAATAGATGAACTTAGGGTGTTGTCGATATACAGGGCATCGATGCGCATTGTTCCACTATACGAGTATGTAATGCCATATCCAGAGCACTCTCTGATACGCAGAACCCCTATGTTTACTATCCCGCCAGCATTTACAACGGGCTCGCCTAATCCGTTATCAACAACCATTTCAGAGATCGAAACGCGACTACCATCAAGGCAGTAAATTCCATTATCGTGGATCAACCTGGCAGTGATAACACCGAATACCGTTTCAGTGGTGGCTGCAACGATTACCCCACCTTGACTGTCATAGATGTTAACATCTGGGTAGTTTCCTCGCTGAGCTGTAGCACCTACGGTGAATGCAGCAGGCTGCGGATCAACACCAGTTTCCCCCTTCTGAATATTACGAATAATGGCAGAAATGGTGTTTCTTGTTCCTTCATCCGTTACTGCGTTCTGGAGGCCATAAGTCGTTCTGTTAGCACCATAGATATTCGAAACCTTGATGCGACCAACAGTGTCTGTACCCTGGTTGATAAAACCACCAGCGCCGAAATTCTGCATGTCGATATCGATATCATAAGTTACATTCGCTCCGGTCAATGTCAGGAGCGTACGACCGTATGCTGTGGAAAAATCAGTAGTAGAGGCTTTCATTCTACCGGTCAGGCTGAAGCGACTTGAAGGGATGCTAACGACATTATAATTCTCCCCCATCATTTTCACGTCAAGACCAGAGGCGCATGCTTTCAACAGGCGTGCAGAGTTGTCAGATCCTGTATTCCCATCCCAGCATCCATATTCTTCTGTGCTGACCTGTTTATTTTTGACGCACCGACGCCACACAGCTCCGCCGGACGTTTTGATATAAAGACCGCCATCGTCTACCAGCGATCCGGGATTAACACTGCGGAAGAATCCCCCACCACCAAATTTGTCTGAGTAATAATTTTGTACCCGGATTAACTGGCCAATGCTCTTTGGTTCAGTTTCACGGAGGGTGGATAAATCTGGACACTCACCAAGCAATCTGAACCCATCAGTATTCCCTAATTGTGTTCTAAGAGATGCGTCACCAACACTTAACCATGCTCCAGGACCTATGCCGCCTGTAGATTCTGGAGTGGAGTCAGGAGACACCACCTTCGGGAAAGGACCGTCCCAGCGATAATATTCGCCGGTCGCTTCAAGTCGCAGAACCTGGTTTGGAAGCGTAAGCGTATTTCCGTCTTCAAAGCTGTCCAGGGTGATATACCCGAACTGGGAGATGGCCTGCTGTGCCAGCCAGCGCAGGCCCTCGATCGTATAATGCTTATTGCCGAAACGGTCAATGTAAGTCCATCCCATCGAGGTAACGAACTCGTCAATTTTCCCGGCGTTGTATTTCAGATCAATCGGTGATTCGCTCGGGACCGGTTTCTGAGTAGGTGTGGTAGCCATATTGATTCCATAAAAAAACCCGGCGCGGTGGCCGGGTATGGTTGATCGGGGACGGTTCTTATTGGTAGATGGCGTCGCTGTATTCTGCGACGGTCAGAGATACCGTGTTATCTGTGTTCGGTTTGATGCTATTGACCGTCCATAGCTGACTGTCCAGTTCCTCCACGGTCGCAATGAGGTAGCGCGACGGAAGCTGCACAGTGTCTCCGTTCCATATGTTGAGCTGAATGTTAGGGATAGCCGCGGTGAATCCGTACTTCGTGTCGCCACGCGCCGCCGCTGGATAGCGCAGCGTCGGGTTACCTAGGCTGTCTGTCACCAGCACATACATCGAACCGGTAAACGTGATCGGCTCACTGGTATCAAAGTTATTACCGGCACGCCCGGTGATGTAACCCTGTTGCTGGTTGCTATCGTAGATGTCAGGCATCTGAATGACGCTTCCAACCTGGATAATTCCGTCCTCAAACACTTTGGCGTTCATCTTCACGCGCGAGTAGATCAGGCGCTTGGTTTCGCGTAATGCGCGATCCCGGGCCTGATACTCATTACGGAAGCCGACTATTTCAAGCTTGTTCGGATTCTCCGCTTCCTGCTCGACGATGGCGCCGTTCAGCACGCGGTAGTTGATGTACGTCTTGTTGTTCGTGGTCGGGTGGACGTATGACACCTGCACACCGTCATAACCACCAGGCAACGTGGCTTCGTACGTCATTTTGTACTCGTCCGTCTTCATGTTGGCCCGGTTGAATACGGCCGCCGGGTAATCAACCTTCTGGTCTCGAGTAAACGTCAGCACGCCGTCATCCCAGTACGCCACCACCGACGCCGCATTGCAGATCGCCTGCACGCGGTCGCCGAGAGAGTCGTTCTCGTCGTCAAACGTGTAGTCGAAGTAGCCCAGTCGCTCATCAGGCAGGCTTTCGGCGATCGAGTACAGCCCGTACAGGTCAATGCTGCTTACCGGTTGCTCACCCATGATGAGCCAGGTGTGAGCCACTGCATCAGCGAACGAGCGCGACGGCCTCAGGGTGTAATCCACCGTCTGCGTGTCCAGGTCGTACGTAATGGTGTGGCGCGTCACCAGTGCGTTATATTTGCGCTCGCGGCTGCCAAGAGCGTTCTCTGTCGCGCGGACTTTTACTCGCACAAGCGTGTCGGTAGGATGAACGACGTTTGTCCTGATGTTGATGCTGTGGATCTCTTCGACCTTGAGCAGTGACGCGTCACCGGAGTTATCCGTGCGCTGGAAGCTGACTGCGTATTTCCCGAACCCGCCGGTCGGAGTGATCTTGTCAGTGCGATAAAAAACCTCACTCGTCGACTGGTGCGGCGTCGTCTGCCGGTACGTAAATGTCTGCTGCGTGCCCGGGACCTGGTTGTAGTCGTCGTCGATTTTCCAGATGACCACCTTCCAGTTCGTTTCCTTCTTTCCACCGAGACTGGACTGTGTATGCAGCCACAGCTGTGTTGACTCGACAGGGGAAAAGAACGGCCCAACTACCAGCGCCTCGTTATCGTTGAGGACGAACTTCGTGGTGTTGATCGTGGCATTCGCCGGGATGTCCTGCGGACCCTCAAGCTGGTTCATCGTAAACGTGTACCAGCGCACCGGGTTAACAACCGCGCCGTCGTTTGTTTCAACAGCGGAGATCAGCGCTCCGGAGAATGTCGCATCGGTAGTAACGTTGCCGGAGGCCGTGCTATACGTCACGTTGATGGTGAAGGTCACCGCGTGCGGCAGTACCAGCCCCATGAAATAGTCAAACTCAGCCTGCTTGACGATTTTCATCGCTATCTGGCCGCCGGAATACGTTCCGCTGACCACCGTGTTTGCCGTTGCTGTTTCGATCGGGAAGTCGCTGGCTTCGTTCTGCCCGGGGACCTCCTGCCCGTCGACGTCATCGAACCCGTATCCCTCGACAATCTGCGGGATTACTTCGCCAGGCTGGAAGAACTGGAACTCGGCGCCGGCCAGAGAGCCCAGGCTTGATTCTGAGTAGCGCACGGACTCGTAGTCGTAATTGCCGATCCCGATGCACATCCACTCTGTAACGTACTTCAGCCCGCCGTCGGTAGAAGTCTGATGCACGTATTCGAACACCGACTCCTGAATCAGGTCCGGAAACGAACGAATCTGCCCGTAAATGTCCGGCTTGGCCTTGTAAACGCGCGCCGTGTTTGTCTGGCCGGTCAGGCTATTGTTCGGTGAGTCGACGGTATTACCGCCGTTGTTCGCGATTGCCGGCTTCGGCGCCAGGAACGAAAACACCTGGCCCACCACTTTAAAGATCGGGCTCAGGATGTCGCCGACAATGCCCTTCGGCTGGTCGAATATCTGGATGTGGTCCAGCTCACTCAGCTCAAACGCCAGTTCATCATCGTCGCCCAGCTTTACGCCGTTGCGGACGATCAGCAGATCGAGGTGAAAGGTAGCGTCATTGGCCGCCAGCCAGTCATAAAAAAGGGTGCCGTTTGGCACCCTGCAACGCAGCTTTGGCGTTCCTGGAAAATTAGATATCTCAACCAGCGCCATATTCGAAAAACTCCACTTTGGTGAATGCCCGCTGAATGACCAGCAACGAGTCCATGCGTACACTTCCGTTATCGCCGCGCGAATGTAACGCCTGCCTGTTAACCACCAGCCCAACGTGCGCCGGTTGCGCGCCGCGGTACCCGACAAATATTCCCCCGTCGACCGGCTTATCGACCTGGCGCCAAAAGACAACGTCGCCCTGATAGCAGGTGAAGAAGTCGGCCCCGGCTTCGTAGTCCGGCGTCTGGTGCAACTCAATGCCGAGGACGTGCCGGTAATACAGCACCACCAGCCCCCAGCAATCCACCTTTTCGAACGAACAGGCCCGGTTAGCCCACGGCACGCCGATCATCCTGCTGATAAAATCAGAGGTACTGAAGGCCAGTGTATTCCGTTGGGTCATAGAGCCTTCCGATGTTGTTGTTCAGCGGGTTGGTGACAGACAGAGTGACCGATGCGGCGTCGGCATCAATATCCACCGTCTTGACGTATAACTGCCACGACTTAATAGGCGCAGAGACGTCGCCACTGTCGAAGATCTGCCTGGTAGCAGTGATGGCTGTCAGCCGCGACGACCCCTTCCACTGCTTCATCAACGCTTTGATATCCGACGACAGCCGCCCAAGCTTCACCGTCGCGTCGATAACCGGAGTACCGCTCTGCTGACTCTCTTCGATTTCAAAGCGCGCCGGCGTGTACGTCTGGCCGCCGAGCGTCTTCGGGAAGAACTGCTTATCGACCAGGCGGACGTAGCCAAAGGATGGATGGTAGAACGTAATGGTGTCGTACAGTCCGCGCGTCGGCCGTTGCTGCTTATATTGACGGAACGATGGCATCAGGGAACCCTCGGAAGACTTTCCGGATCGCGCCCATCCGGATAACCCGTAACCACGATATCCAGCCACGAATCCCACGGCGGCGGCAGTTCAACAATGATGTCGTCAAACTCGTCGTCAGCGTTGTACAGATGGTTGGCGATAACGGTTCCCGTCCAGGTCACCACTCCGCCGTCGATACTTGTTTGCACTGGCATCTGCGTGAAGTGAAGTTCCTGGAGTTGCAGGCCACTACCGCCCAGATTGATATTCATCCGGAACCAGTTCAGGCCCCGGTTGAGATAGTTCGGGCTGCGTAGCCACTGCTGGAAAGCGCGCTCCTGCGCAAGAGTGAAGATCCACGTCAGTGACCAGGTCACTTTCAGGTCATCAGTTTGATTCTCAAAGATAGCGGGCCCGACCGCTGACTGATCGGTCTGGAACCCGGTATCGAGAGTCATGTTTTTGCTGGCCTTCTGCGCCAGTGGCAGCCAGTCGGGATAGTCGATAATTGGCATTAGCCCTGCCCCCTTGGCGTGCGTTTAACGTTCATGTTGCTGGTTATGGCGTTACTGATTGGCCCACCGTTATTCAGGTCAGCGACGATCACATCCACAGTCACGCCGCCATTGCCGTCAGAACTGGCCTGCGCATCTATTGATGAGCCGTTATAGTTCTGAACATTTAAGACAACGTTGATGCCTCCGCCACCCTGCATATCCTTATTGCTGATTACCTTGCCGTTGTCGCCCGGTATCATGTACTGCTTACCGGTGCTGGCCTGGTAAATCTCTGGCTTACCTCGCTCACCTACCTGATACATGCTTCCCGCTGACACAGGTCCGCCATTGTATCTGGCTCCAGCCAAAGCCAGCCCTTGAGCAAGCCCAACGGTAGATGCAATACCAGCCATCGCTGGCGCTGAGTTTGCGCCAAAGGATGCAAGGCTGGCCAGCGCTGCGGCTGGAGCCCATGCGGCCGCCGTCGTGGTAGCCATACCGACAGAAGCAGCGGTAGAAGCTGCGCCCATTGTCTGACCGATAATGAAGTTTTTGAGAGCCTCAACTCCAACCTGGACTAGAGCATTGACCACGCTATTCAGCATCGTATTCCCGAGTGAACGCATAGCATCCTGCGCTGACATCGTTCCGGTGATCAGCCCGGTTAACGCATTGGATGCATTGACTGAAAACGCATCCACCGCGCTTGTCAGCATGCGGTACCCCAGGCTCTGCTGGCTAAGAAGCTCCCATTGTGCAGCGGTTCTTTGCTGCTCATACTGCGTATCGGCAGCATTTTTAAGGGCTAATGCATTCTGGTGAGCTAATAACCCCTGCTGTTCGAACTGTTGGATAAGGGCCAGTTGCTGTGCGTGCTGATTAGCTAATTGCTGCACTGGATCAACCTGTGCAACAGCCTCCTGCTGCGGCGTTACCGCCTGCTGGGCGCGGATTTTGGCAAGGTTAGCCTGGTGTGTAGCCTCCAGCCTCTCAGATGTCTGATTGAACTGCTCCTGACTGATTTTCTTAGCAGCCAGAGCGGTATTCAGATCCTGAACATCCTGCTTATAGCTGGCGTTTTCGCGCGCTTCTGGCAGGAGTTTCTCGGCTGCGGCTTGTGCTTTGAGTGCGTTGGCCGTATCCCATTTTGCCGCCGCGTACTGCCCCGCCAGCGCGATCTGTTCTTTTGTGGCTCCTTTTCCGAGAGACTGCTGCGCATTCAGGATCGCCTGTTCGCGACTCAGATTATTGGTTGAGTCGGCGGCGAGCTCTGACTGCTGTTTGAGGTTAGCAAGTTTCTGAGCAATAGAATCAGCCTGGGAGGCGCCTTTCTTTTGCTCTGACTGAAGTGTTTTTTGCGCCTGCGTGTTTTTGAACGTAGCAGCAGCATCGTCCTGCATCTGCTTGGTGTGTGGATCATCCTTAGCAAATCCTGCATCTTCGGCAGCGTATTGCGCCTGCAACCGCGCGCGGGCCTCCCCCTGGAGCTTAGACAGTGCCAGATTGCGTTCTGACTGCTTTATAAGGTTCTTCTGCCCCGAGGTAAGATTGTCGACCTCTTTTTTCATTCCGGAGAGATTGATCTGAGCCTCACCGGCCACTCGAACGAGTTCGGTCAGCGGGCCAAGGAACGTCCTTATTGCATCAGCACCTGACTTTGACGAACTCTCTGTGCTCTGAAGTTCAAGAACGAGCCTTTGTAGCGCTTCAGGCGTTGGGTTGTTTGCCACATCAGAGAGTTGCTTGCTTAGCTCGAATGCGCGCTGCTCAGACACGCCAAATTTATCCGCGAGCGTGGTTACTGTGTTCTGGATCGCGTTGGCGTTAACGGTAAACCTTGCCCCGGCGTTCCTTGCTTGCTCCATGGCTGCCGAGTATGTGCCAGCTGTTGCCCCGACTGTAGAAAGGTTTTTGTTGAATTCATCGATGGAGGCAATACCACCAACGAAAGAAGTCTTCAACTTGTCGGTGAATCCAACGATAGAACTGGAAGCATCGTTGATGGATTTAGGGATCTTCGCTATGGCAGCGTTGTACTCAATCATTGCCTGATTTCTCAGGATGGTTGCTGCCTCGGCGTTTGTTCTTGCCAGGTTCGCGTACTTATCAGACAGAGCGGCCACGCCATTTTGGGAAATGGTGATCACCTTATCCATCGCTTCGGCTGCATCCTTCAGCGCGTCCATGGCGTTCTTTCCACCATTAAGCGATGTAATCAGCACGCCAGCGATGACAGAACTCAACGCGATCACTGCGCCAACTACCGCGCCGCCCGGACCAAACGCGCCAGCGAGTTGTGAACCCTGCTGTGCGAAGGCCACCAGAGCCGACTGCCCACCCTGCACCTGCACGATGAAGTCCTGAACCTGGTAACCGGCCTGTTGCATACTGGACTTCCAGCCTTTGTTGCTGCCCATCGAAGTATCAGCAGCACCTTTCATGTCGAAGAGCCGCCCGGTCAACTCGCCGATCTTCTGCTTTTCTTCGTCGGTGGCTTTCGACCCTGCACGCAACTGTGCAGCCAGGACTGCGGCACTGCGCGCGCCATTCTCTTGCGCCTCGTCAAGCACCGCCAGCTGGTTGCCAAGCGCCTCGATGATGGATTCTGCACGGCTGAATTCGCTGCTCGCACCGCCGGTACCGCTGCGGGCCTCTTCCATTGCGCGGGCAATTCCGCTCACGTTGGTATTCAGCTTGCGGAGTTGGTTATCCATGGAATTGGCATAACCAGCCAGTTCAGTAAACGCGGATCCAGTTTGAGACGTACTCTGGTCGAGGTTATCCATCCCCTTTCCAGATTGCTGGGCCGCAGCATCCAGTTTATCCAGAGTATCAATGGCCTGTTTGCCGCCTTGTAACAGCGGCTCAACGTCGGCGCTGATTTCATAAACGATGCTACCGGCGTTCTTCTCACCTGCCATGTTATTCTCCGGTTATTGCTTTGCTTTTGCCCTGCGCGCGGCCTGTTTAGCCAGGTATTCGTCGGCGATGCTGTCGTATTCATCGCGAGTGAAGCCTTTCTGGTCCGGGTATTTAGCCGCCAGCAGCATCTGAAATTCGGTCATCGTTAACTGAGAGGCTTCAGTGCGGTTCATTCCGAAGTGGCTGCGAGCTGCGCTGATGTAGTCGAATGCTTTAAACTCTGTAGTGCGCTCGCCTGTTTCATGGCGCTGCAACTGGCGAACCTTGGCTTTTCCGACGATGCCGTGCTGCATGAGGTGCTGCGCGAGCACGATGATGTCGTTCTTTGGCAATCTGCCCGGTCGGTAGACGACGCAGTGCCGCCACCCCTTCCACTCGCCGATCATTGGTGTCAGGTCGTCATCGCAGCACGCCTGAAGTACCAGCATGCACGTTGATAAAAGCTTCTCAGCAGAGCGATTGAATGATGGAGATAGCCATTCAGGAAAGCGTCCCAGCGTGCCAGCGCACACCTCAATGAGATGTGCAACGTCATTGCCGTGTATGGTGGCGTACGCCTGCACAATCTCTTCCGGGCTGCCGATCCTCGTCATAGCCTCAAATGAAGGGCGTAGCAGGTAATCTTTCCCGCCTTCGCGGCTGTCGCTGATAGAGAGTTCGCCAATATCGGTTAAAGCGGTCATAGGCCTTCCAGTAAACGGTCATTATCAAGGGCAGCACGCCGCCCTTTGGAATGTCCGTTAGGTAACGGTAACCGTATGCACGGCCACAAAGTTTCCGTCTTCGGTGTTGATGATGATCTGCGCGCTGCCGGTGGCGACACGCGTCACGGTAACGGTGTTGCCGGAGGCGGTGGCCGTTGCTTTGGTCGCATCGGTAGTCGCTACAGTGAAGTCTTTGTTGGTTGCGCCGGTTGGTGCGATGTTCACCGTGAAAGTACTGGTGCCGCCTGCCGTGCCGGTGCTGGTAGCCGGAGTTACCGTTACGCCAGTCACTGCTACAGCAGTCAGTTCGTTCACTTCGATGGTGGTTGCATCGCCGACTTTGAACTCGGTGGAGAACGTGACGATGTCGTTGGTACCGCCGTCAGAGCTCAGCGCCGTGATGTTCATGTAGCCGACGAATTCAACCGGGCCGTAGTCCATGCGCACCCAGATCCCAGGCTGGCGCTTGGCCTTCAGCTCGTCAGCGAAATACTTGATGAATTTGCCGACACCGTACTGATCCAGCTTATCCTTCTTGCGCACTTCACCCTCAAAGCTCAGGGTGAAATCACTGTTGGTGATGATGGTCTCGACATAGCCGCCGCCGTCATCCGCATCAGAGGTAACCGAGTTAGGGTTGAAGTCGAAGCCCTTCGACGTACCAGCGGCCAGCGCCATCCACTCACCTTCGAGTGGTTTGACGTCCGGGCAGCCATCGGCGACTTCCAGCACGACCGCACCGCCGAACAGGCGCTCGTTCGAGTTCTGGCAATTAGCCATGTGAAACTCCTCTTTGACGTATAAAAGAAAACCCGCCGGAGCGGGTTATTTGGTTGGGAATGGCTAGTCGCCAAACGTGCAGGCAAATTGCAATCGGAAGACTATTCGCCCTTCTTCTGTGAGCACCGGCGCAGGGATTGCGCCCATGTTCTGGATGTAGCCGACACACTCGTCAGCCATGGGGTTGGCCTGGACGTAATCTACGATGCGCTGCACAGCATTGAGCGCGTCTTTGCGCTTGTCCTTCGCGCCGACGACGTCGACCAGGACGTGATACTCAGAACCGAGATCGGTGCGGATATTTGACCCGCCGTTTGGCCTGAATACTATGATCGCCTTCGACAGGTCTCCCGGGTCGTCGTACATCAGCTGCTGCACTGTGAAACCGGTAGTTAGCCCGGCGTCACCGAACATGTTGCGAACCCGCTCATGCATCATCGGTGTCATAGCGACATCTCCTTGCGCATCACCGCGTCAACATTATCACGCTCGTCATTAGCGCCTTTGGTAAGGAACTGAGGCTCACCATGCGGATCCCAGTAGTTGCCCTTTCCGGTACCGCCGCCGAACTCTTTCGGTTTCTGCGGACCGAACGCAGATCGGTTGCTGGTTATACCGAAGTGCGCGCGCGGCTGACCTTTCAGTTTGCCTGACGCTTCATGCACGTACGCGGCATAGTTGGCCGAGTAACCGACTCTTCCGGTGATCAGCACGCCGCCAGCATCTATTTCCCGAAACTGGCTGTTAATCAGCGTTGAGCTGTCGATCGGGGTGTAATAGGCCGCCCGGGTACCGATAAGCATCATCGCCGACTGTAGTGCGCGAATTACCTTGCGCCCCTTCACGTCGTTGATGACATCGTTCAGGTGCTTCTTCGCCTGGCTGATGCCCTTCACTTTTATGCCCATGGCTACACTCCGGTCAGGATGGCGTAATCATCCGCCAGTCGCTCAAACGTGTCGGCATAGCGGATAACCTGCCGCACCTCGTCGGCACCGGCGACAACCGGGTCCGCTTCGGTCGATACGCCAATCAGCAGGTAATCACCCGTGGCCGCCAGCGCGAACTCCGTCCAGACGGTGTTCTTCACGACGATTTCAGCGCCCAGACTGGCTAACTTCTTGCTGAGCCCGCCCTCGTAATCACAAGGGATTTGCTCAGGCTCGGCATAGCCCAGCGGATCGCCGTATTCGTCATTGCCTTCCAGCTTGCGCCAGATGGTCGCCGTGGCGGTGTAAGACCAGTTGGCAACGCTGCTCATAGAGTGAATACCTCCACCTTCTCAACGATTTTGAAATCATCAAGAGGCCGAATCGCGCCTGATTGACTGGCGAGTCGCTTAGCATCAGCCTGCTCCAGAAAGTCAGCTTTGGCTTTCACGTAAGTTTCAGCATGGCGACCAATAAACTTAACGCCGGAGTCGTTTATCCAGATGAACAGCGACCAGTTGCTTTCGCACTTAAAGGCATGCACAACGTATCTTTCAGCCATCTTTCCACCTCAGCACCTTCGCGCCAGTCGCCCGGATGCGCTCACAGTTGATATGCCACTCGCCATCCGATTTCACGTAGCCGGTAGTCTCCCGCCCGGTGTCGGTCATCACCCAGACGCGGGTGAACGAACGCGGCAGCCCGTGCTTAACTGATTTGTACGTCATCACTTGCCCCCGCACATACAGCCGCCCTTACCGATCCAGATACCAGCGAATGCCGGGGTGGCGGTAGGGTCAGCAGGAATAAGGGCAGTGGCGCAGCCGTACTTATCCAGCCCGCGCAGCAGGTTCACTGATGCTTTCCAGCGGTCGGTGAACGACTGGTACCGGAAAGAGCGCGACGCCCCGCTTGGAGCCGTCTGGCTGGAGATGTATTTATCCCCCTGCCCGAGCCCCATAAGCGCCAGCAGATAGAGTTGAATCAGCAGAGCTGTCGATGCCGGATAATGCGCATCGAGACACTCCTGAATGCTGTTGGCCTGGTCGACGAGAGCCTGAAGAACAAAATCGGGAATGGTAATTCCCTGGCTCTCCAGATACTCCTTCGCCTGTTCGAGAGTTACCATTATCGACTCCGTGAAATACCCCGCCGGAGCGGGGCATAAAAAAACCGCCTTAGCGGCGGCTGTTATTCAGCAGGGAAAAGCTTTTCGAGTTCGCCATCCGGCAACAGCTCACTGAGCTTTTCCGCGCCCAGGGTGCCTTTAAACTCAATACCCAGCTGGGTCAGGCGGTCCTGAATAATCTCTTTGCGAGATTTCTCACCGGTACCGGCATCAGGTGTCGCAGGTTTCAGCTCACCACCTGCCTCGCCTTTCATCAGCCTAACGTTAGACTTCAGCGCCGGGTGAAGCTCTTTCAACTCCACCACGTCACCAACCTTCACGCCGAACCATGGGCGCACAACTTCGTATTTAGCCATGCTGTTTCCTTACGCCAGGTTAGCGCCGTAGACAACGCCGGACAGGCCCTGATCGTCTGCGGTAATTTGCAGACCTTCAGCAGACATGATCTGGAAGTTGTAGTTAACGTTAGGCATTGGGCGCGGCAGCGGAACAACACCTACGGCCATACCCACCAGTGGAGAGATCACGTCACGGCGACGAACGTACGCGATAAACTCGTTACCGGTCAGCGCGAAGCTCATGCGGATTTCTTTCACCGGTGCGAATGGCAGAACAGCCTGCAGGAGAGTGCCGCTCACTACACCATTAACTACGTAAGGCTGAGCCATATTTGCCCAGATCTCAGGGGAAACCCACATCACATCATACTGAGCTACTTTGTTGGTGCGTGCGGTGGTACCGAATGCTCCTTTACCAAAGAACTCAAAATATTGAGTCGTGGTTGCGCTGGTCAGATCGATGTTCGCGCCACCAGCACCAGATCCGAGGTTAATCTTCTTGGTGTTGCGGTGGTTCTTGATGCCCTGCGCCGGATAAGACTGAACCTGAATTTTTGAATCGCCGTTCAGGTAGTAGTTGACGCGCTTCTGGTTGAACTTGCGCATCTTCGCCATCTGCGAGTCCAGCACCAGGTCAATGCCCACAGAGTTCAGGCCAGCAGCATGACGCCAGTTAACACCGTAACCAGCCGTGAACACCGGAATCGGGTCGCCGTCGCTCGCGTAGTCAGTGTGGTCGAAGGAGAACGGCGCCTGGCCATCGATGCTTACTGACACGTCATCAGCGATATCGCCTACCACGTTATACAGCTTGGCGGTTTTACCTACCGGCAGCACCGTCTGAACTCCGATCAGGTCGTTCACGATTTCCATGCCAACTTCCTGATCCCGAAGTTGCAGCACCTGGTTGTCAATCTCAGCCCAGAAGTCACGGGAGAAACCGCCAACGGCGTTACAGGCCAGCATGTCAGGCGTCATGATTGCGCGGTTAGCCGCAATGATGGAATCGTTCTGTAGGTTCCACATGTTGCGGTTTGCCCACAGCTCACTCCAGTGCCCGCCAAGGCGGGAGTTAGTCGCCAGCGTCTCTTTTGAGAAGTACATATGTTTTTGTCCTTTTGTTACGCGCCAGCAGCGGCGGCAGTGCCAACGCGCATGCGCACGCGGATGAAGTCGGTGGTGCTGGCCGCGATGGTGTATTCATCCTGGCTGTATCCGATCACTGAATCAGTGTCATCGGTTGCCAGGGTAAACTGACCGGCAGTGCCCAGCTTGATCGGGCTGTCTTTTTTATACGCACCAGGCAGGCAGCGCAGCGCCAGCTCACGACCTTCTTCGACGTAGTTGCCGACGGCGAAATCACCCGACGGGATTGCTTCTGTGATGGTCAGTCCTTGGTGGTAACCGACATCGATGATGTACAGGCGGCCGGTCAGCGCAGTGGCCTGAGCAAACTTATCTGAGGAGTTGATGGTTGCCGCAGTGCCTGGAAGTAGCTCGGCGGCCGTGGTGCGGGTTTCGGTCTTGTACAGAGACTGACCGTCAATGTTAACGCGACGATAACGTGGCATTATTCCGGCTCCTTATTTGAAATATTCGGCAGCAGATGGCGCGCCGGTTTCTTTGTGTTGCTGTGCGTTGTTGGTGCCCAGCGGAGCAGCTTCGCCCAGCGACTTGTACATCGCGTCCAGAGCATCGCCTGACAGCGCGTTGGCAATCACATCGCCATGTTTAGCGGCTACCGCTTCACGCTTCGCCTTCTCTTCGGCGCGTGAGTTGGCAGTCAGGGTTTCAGCGAGCTTGTCCTGGTTAGCCTGCAGGCCGGTGATCGCATCCTTAATCGGATTCAGGGCATCGGCGAAGTTAGCGGCCAGGCCTTTGCCGATTTCGCTGATCAGCTCTTGTTTCTCTTCAGTGGTTAAAGGCATGTCGCCCTCCGTTTTGTGGTTTGGTGCAGGCTTTTCCTGCGGTGTGAAAAGAGATTTAAATTTGTTGGCAACTACGGTCACCCATGATTCCTGGCGAGCCACTGCCGTTCCGGTATCGTCGAAGGTGATAGCACCGCCTTCAGACTTGTAACCAAACACCTCTGCGTTTCCGCCGTTACGGATGATCACAGCCTGAGAGTCAGTGAAGTCAGCCACCCAGGCGTATTCATCTGGCCCGGCTGCAAACTTAGCTTTGGCTGCCCGGTCGAGTCGCTGCTCCCGCTCACGGTAGGATTCGCCCACCAAAGCGCCTGAATTGGCCCTCAGCGGCTGCGCGAGGTCTGCGTTGACCATCAGGCCTACTCCCTGCTCCGGCGTCGCTGCGCCCACCTCATGCAGCAGAATGGCGTCATGGTCCATGCAGTGGATCTTCGCCACCCATCCAGCACCGGTGGCTCGCTGTTGCTCGTTAGGCTCAAGCTGGTCGAGGAAAGCTGCGACGCTGGTATGAATCGGCGGTACGTCATCACCACGCTCGATAGCTGCAACGCGCTCCAGTAGCTCTCGCCCGCCTTCCGACTCTTCAGCTCGAGCCACATCCACCCATTTTTCTACGTAGATACGATTGCCGGACTTCTTAACGTTACGATTCCACGCGCCTACGTAGCCGACGTTAAGACCTTCAGGAGAGAAGGCCGACACGAACTGACCGTTAACCTGTGGATGACCCAGCGGCGCGAGCGTGCCTTCCAGCCCCTGATAGTGGGCGTTGATTTCATCTTCTGTGTACAGCCCGCCATTCATGACGACGTTCGCCGGCAGCGTGTAACTCGGAAGCACCAGATGCTCGCGATCGTTGTATGTTTCGCGCCTGATAGACTGGCTGTTCACCTTCGTGGTGATATTGACCTGCATAGGCATAGTTATTTCTCCGCCCAGGCGTAACCGCGCGCCTGCATCGATTTATATTCCTGTTTGAGTTTCGTGATGGTGTCCGGGAACTGAGGTTTGCCGTCGTCATCGACCAGAACTGACTGCTGGCTGCATTTGCAGTTGATGGAGTTGCCATCTTTGCTGTACCAGGCACGCACCTCTTCGTTGGTGTAAAGGTGGGCATGGCGCACTGCGTGGGTATGTCGGGTTGTCGGTGACAGAGCCGAGATGTGAACCAGAAGCGTTTTAAGGCCGTAAAGGTCATTCGCCTCCTGGTCTTCATCCCACTTAGCCCGGCGCAGCGCGGTAGTCACTTCAGTTCGTGCAATACGGTTTGCCCTGCGCTTCTCGATGCCGGTCTGGTGCGTCAGGTTGCGGGCAATGTCCAGCGGATTGAGACCACGGCCAACGCCATCAGTCAGCACACGCGCCATGTCGCGCTTAACGTCAGCCGTCAGCCCCTTCATTTCCTCAAATACACGCGCATGCACCAGCGCCATTCGTTGCTGGTACGGGTCGCTTGCGAGGATGGACGCCAGCGACTCACGCCCTGCTGCATACACCGGGGATTGCTGGCTGAGGTTGTAGAACGACTGCCCGGTCCCTTTCTCCGAAGCCAGATCGATGTACTCGTAAAACCACAGGTCGTAGTCTCCACCTTCAAGCAGCACCTGATCAACCAGGTAACTGGCATCGTTCAGGATGATGGAGAGTAGCGTTGGGTTTAGCTGGTATTCGTATCTGGCGTTTACTGCAAGGGAGGAAGGTATTTTGTCGAGTGCTGATTTGTACGCTTTGCCAATTTTATTCATCCGCCTGGCGAAGTCTTTCATTGCCCGGCGTTCCAGCGCATCGGCCCCGGTCGGGTCCTGATAGTTACGCGGCAGAATCGGTGGCTTCGTCTTCTTCGTCGCCATCCTCTTCTCCTAAAGGCTCTTCGTCGTCATTGTCATAGCCCGCAGCCGTGCGAATCTCTTCACGGGTGAACGCGGGTTCATCGCCGCTGCCCTGCATGGTCTGGTTAATCTCGCCCATAGTCTTGGCGTTGGTGAGCTTCTCAGTACCGGTCTGTTCGTTCAGGTCATCCCAGATAACTGCTTTCTGGCTGACTGAATTGACGATCTGCAAGTCAATAAGCTTGTCGCAGAAGTCCTCTATCTCGAAAGCGAGGTCTACTCGGCGCGACTGACAGCGAGCATTAAAGTATTTCTGGTCTTCAGTGCTGGACCGCTCAGCCTGCTGGTTACCAACCAGAATGCGCGTAGGAATATCAACTCCTGCGGCGGCTGTTTGCAGGTTTACGTTATAGGTTGGAGACGGATCAGAAACCGGAGAAACGAGGGAAGTTACGCTGGCCCCCTGGAGAGAAAGCAGCACATCATTTCCGCGATTCATCTCGCGAGCAGCGTCATTAAATTTATCCTGCAACTCATCTACTTTAACGCCGTACATAGATGCAATGCTGCCAAAGTCGATTTCCTTGTCGAAACTAAGTGCTAACTGGCGAGCGGCGTTCTTCAGGAATGACTCACCAGACCCGCCCTCTACCTTCTCCAGGCTCACAAAGGCGTTATAAGCTGGCTCAAGGAAGCCAATAGCATCGTCTGAGTAATCACCAAGGATGAAAACGCGGTCGGGATGGATATTAACGCGGCGGCTTGAGCCATTCGGCAAGCGTTCGGCGTACTGCCACATTTTCGGCTGACCGTACGTATTCGAGTTCAGGCCAGTGTCCCACTCGCTCACCGTGAGCGATCCGGCCCACGCCACAGATATTTTCTGAAGACCTCGCCCTTTGGTAACCGGAAGGCTCCAGTCTTTTTCGTCGCGGACGTGCAGAAGGATTCCTGCATAACGACCGACAAGACGGCGACGGTCCGCCTCAGAGAATGAGCGCCAGAACCGGTTGGTGAATACCTGTTTGGACTTATTCTCCCAGGCGGTTTCTTTGCGCTTTTTGTCTGCCTGATCACCCTCGATGATTTCCGGGTTAGTCTGCCAGCACTTGCCCACCAGTTTCTCTACTGCGCCGTGGGCAATACCACCGCGTCGGTACAGGGCATAAAGGTTTTCGTAGGTTACCTGCTCAGGGAAGCCATACTCGCACCATGCTGAATGGCGCTTATTATCCAGCCCCATCGTCGGTGCCATCAGACCCATACGGGCGCGCGCCATACGCGCATCGTTCAACGCATGGTTGACGGCGAGAGTTAATTTGTCAGTCATGGGTTATCCGTTGGTGGCGTTAAGGTATGAAAAAGGCCACCGAGGTGGCCTGAAATTATTGGTAGCTTTTCAGCTTTATAGTATCGCCCTTAAATTGCTTCTGAAGAGCCTCTAGCAGAGCTGCTTCCGTCTTCCCATTAGCAAGAACATCGCTTAGCTTTACCTGATTGCCAACCGTTGAACCCTTCGCGATACGCTGGAAAATGACGTTTTTAAAATGATGCTGCATAACTATCTCCTTGTAAGTACATCATTAATAAATAACGTCAATTCTTGGTGAATCTTTAATTTTTAACGCAACCTTTTGGGAATCATCATCCCTGCCATCTGGCCCTTGCGCTTAATATGTCCGTCAAGGCTGTAGCGGACTCCGTCCCAGCAGTGCTCATAGCCATCGGCGAGTTTCGGCAATACCTCACCAGTGATGCGGTCCGTTTTGTACGACCACATACGAGCCTCGCGCGCCACGTTCTTGCAGCGCGGATGGATAATGATTTCGTCGAAGCCGCGAAGATGTGCGATGCCGTCCTCAACGCTCCCCTGCCATTTCTCGGCAGCTGAGATATTAAAGCCCTGCCGTTTGAGATAGCTGATTGTCTCAGGCCGTGCTGAGTCGGCTTTAATGGGCCAGTCACGCGATCCGGGAATTGTCTCATACAGCTCTGGCATGTGGTCGAGCTCTGTCTGCTGCCCGTATGCCTCGTACTCAATGTACAGCCGGTTATGCAGGATGAACGAGCGCACCAGAGTGTTCGGGTCTTTAGCGAAACCGAAGTCGGCTCCGAAGAACAGGCGATCGGCCTCTTTCCATAGGCTTTCCGAGAACTCAGCGATCCGGTATTTCCCGGCCAGCACCTGCTTATCGGAGTTTTCAAGGTAAGCGCCTTCCCACACCCAGGCGTATGTTGCCGGGTCGAGGCGGCGCTGATCATTCTGTCGCTCACCTTCAAGCACGTCCGGAAACCACGGGTTATCCGTGTAATTCATCTCAACGGTGATGCAGTCGTCGCCTGCCTCTTTGCGGAAACGCTTATCCGTAGCGCTACCGTCGCGCTCCGGGTTCCAGGTCACCCATATCTCCGATCCCTCTTCACGCACAGTAGGGCTCAGTTTCTGCCAGGCTATTTCGCTTACTGATTCAGCCTCATCAACCCAGCACAGCAGGATGCGCGCTTTCGACTTGATGCTGTCGAGGTTATGCCGCAGACCGCAGAATACGTAGTTAACGCTTTTGTCGATGGTGCGGATGTACTTCTCGCCGATGTCAAAGTTAGCAGCCAGCCATGGCACTGACAGGATCGCCTGTTTAACCTCCTGCATGCTCGACTCTTCCAGCGAGTTCATGAACTCACGCGCGCAGAGCACCACGCCGCTTTCACCGTTCATCATCGACTGATACGCCTTTACGGCTGTCATCAGTGCGAATGTGCGCGTCTTGGCACTACCACGCCCACCATGCGAGCACCGGTAACGCTTATTCACGGCGGTGAACAATGGTGCAAGCTTTGCGGGGATCGGCAGTTGAACGGCGTTACTCATGCTTTCGGCTCAACGGGTAGTAGCTGGATGATTGTCGGTTGCGGAGTCATGCTGCCATCAGGGCTTGTATGCTCGACTTTCTGGCGATTGGTGTAGGCATCGCCCATTTCTTTGGCGGCCTGCTCGATAAGTTGAGAGGTCATGCCGTAGTTCTTCATCTTTTCAGCATTGGTCGCCATTCGGTCGAGAACGCGCAACCGGTACGCTTTATTTGCGATCGGGATGTCGGCGATCTCATTCTGGAATCGTTTACGGGTGGCGTTGAACAGGTCAATCCACTTCTGGCTCAACTTGGCCGCCATTGCGTTGCCGGGCGTATATTGCGACACCTGCTGGCGTGAGACATCGATGCCATATTCAGCCTTTACAAGCTCAATGACTTTAACCGGGGTCTCGTAGCAGGCGAGCGATTGAACGATGAAGGCTTTAACCTCTGTCGATAATGCTGCCATCGGTTACCTCCATGACAATCCTAATAAAGTCTATGCCAGCTTCAACATGCACGTCCCGCATGACCTGGCTATTTCGAGGTGAGCCACTTCTGCTGGCGCATTGGCCGCATCAACGAGCTCCTGTACTTCTTTGCTGGCACCGTATCGACGTACGACACCAGTGAATTCTTCGACGTCGTGGCCGCGTAGTGTAAGCACTGGCTGCCCGGTCTCTTTGTTGAACTTAGGCGCGCCGAAATCATCGGTAGCCTGGGCAATGTGGTAAAGCTCATGCTCTACCAGAGCGCAGAATTCCAGGTCACTGCATTGTGAGCAGTAATCTGCTGCCAGCGTGATGATGAACTTCGGGATGCGCCCGAACCATTCATGCATCTGCTGTTCCATTCTGGCTTTCTGCCAGCCACCAGCGCGTAGCATTACCTGTTCAGCCTGACCGAGTACGTAGCGCCCTTTCTTCGTGAACGAGTCAGACGCCCACATGAAGCAGAGATCAGCCTCTAACAGGTGCCCATGGTCTGGGTTATGGATGCCGCCGGTATCGCTCAGGATTTGTCGATTTATCCACTCATGCACTTCATTGGCTGGGATCAGTCTGGTGTATGGCTGCCAGTTGTCGGAGGCGATGAAGTTAACTGGCGGATAAGGCCTGCGCTCGTCATCGTTAGCCATTGGTTACTCCGTTGTTTGTTCAGTCTGCTCTGCCGATACAGGCGTGAACTCCACGCGCTTCACATCGGCAGGAGCGAAATACAGCCATTGGCCCGTCTCGGTCGCCAGCGGCACAAAGCCGTTAACCAGCTCAGGCTGACGTCGTGACATCTTGCCCGTGAAGGTTTCGCCTGTTTGGGTGGTTAACGTGATTTGGTAGATGTCGGACATGATTACCTCTTTGCCTTGTCGCAGCGGTTGCCCTGCTTCTCAGAAGTGCTTAGCCACTTACGGCTTACCCGTCAGCAAGATGTGATCACCATCCTTGCGGGGTTACACAGATCATTATCGAAGCCCCTCAGTGAAGAGCTTCTGTAATGCCGCGATCAGCCAATAAGTAATTCCGGCTGCGTTACCTGCATGATGTGCTCATGTTCGAGCCTCAGCACGCGCTTTTCCTTCTTCCGTTCGTTCATCAAGCGGCTGCCGATCGTTCCCTTCAACTTTGAGCGAGTTTCTTTGATGGCGTAGCGGTGCTGCATTTCTTCACCCATGGCCAGACGACGGCTAAGTTGCTCAGACATCCAGTTGAACGCTGAAATGTAGCTTTCTTTGATAGCCGCAGCAGCTTTCCCGGTGAATCCCATCACAACCATGATCCAGCCATCTTTCGTCAGACTATACATCGGGCGAACCTTACCCTGCTCATCGATATAATCAGCCGACGCAAAATTGCGTTGGCTAAACTCTCTTGAGCAATCGGCCTTAACCTGCTCGATTTTCCTGAGCACATCACCGTGTCGCTTTCCGAAGTACGTGGCAACTTTTCTGGATGTGGTAATGACCTCTCCGTTTTTGGCTTGCACCATTTCTCGGAAGTCGAAGGCCGGAATAACTGACGGATTATTCATAGCGTATTTACCTTTTAGAAAGTGAGCCTGTCTCACAGAAAAGCCGCCCGAGAGAGGTCGCCACCTGTAACGGTTTTTCTCAGGCTCGCTTACTGAAAGGCTCTCGTTTAGATGCGCGTGAGATGCGCATAAAAAAGCCCCGCGGATGCGAGGCTGTGAGAATTTGCTACGGTTAAAGTCCAGAGGAGAGACTGTGTCAGAACCTCAGGGATGAGGCTCTATTTCCCCTGTGTCTGCTTATCCCATTCCTCGCGGAACCTGGATGAGTTGTCGAAACCTTCACTGCACTGGTTGGCTTTCATCACTTTGCACCCGATTCTTTTGTTTTCTGGCAGTTCGCCTGCCACGCTTTGTTATGCGCGAGGATGTCGCGCTTCGTCTGGCGGTCAAGAACATCAATGTCGTGATCAGTAAGGTAGATTGGCTTTACCCAGTCACAGGCTGTATCAACCACCACCGGGACGCTTCCACGTGTCACGCAGCTCGCGATCAACATCGTCATCAGCCATGCGGTTAACATTCTGCTGTACATTGCTGGCCTCTTTCGTTGCTTCTACACGGCGTTCGGCTACTGACTCAATGGCTGCTGCCTTTTCTTCTGTGCGCTGCCGGTCTGCTTTTTCTTCAGCCTGTTCACGACCGCGAAAAAGGCCCACACCAAACGCACCAAGCACCATCAGGATCGCAACTCCGATTGCCGCCAGTACAGATTTAAGTGTCGTCATAGGCTCACCCGCTCGCGCATCCAGCCATAAACGAATGACTCGTTAGCCGGCCGCTGCTCTGCCAGCTCAAGATAACGCTGGCCCTGGCTACAGTTCAGTGCGCGAAGCAATACGATTTCCCCTTCTCCGCCTCGTTTCGCCAGGAAGGACTTCAGCGCGCTGATGCTACGCGGGCCGATCTGTCCGTCGGCGATCAGATCCGGATAGAACTGCTGCTGGTTATTGAAAACGTTCAGCCAGCGCTGGAACCATTTAACCTGCACCGATGGCCCCATGTTCACACCGGTATCGCAAAGTTCGGCGGCAATGGAAGGGGATACTTCTGCCACCTGATCAAAGCGCGGGCCATACCAGTAATCAGACTCAAGGATCGCCAGAGCCTGCTCACGTGTAAGGTTTCGCATATCACCGGTATAACCATGCGCGCGGGCAGTTGCCTGAGTAATTCCCCAGTTCGTTGGTCCGCCCTTATCATTCGGGTGATCAACATAACCGCCCTCTTTGCCGAGGATGGTGTTAAAGATATCGTCTTTGGTCATGGCTATTCCGTAATGACGACCTTCGCCAGGTTCCCGCGCGCCAGCCACACCGCCATGCAGATGACGGAGTTAAGCAGCAGATCGCCGAGGTTAACCTGAACGTAGTGGCCGAGCAGAATGTTGAAGGCATTGAATCCTGCGGCAAGGATGACCAGATAGGCCAGTACCGCGACACTCAGGCGATGACGCTTTCCCTCTTTACGGAAAAACATCAGCCTGACCATGATTAACAGGCAAACTATGGCGTTTGCATCCATCAGAAGAAGCTGCCATGTCATTTATCTTCCTCCCCCAGCCCCGGCATCTTCCCGCTTTTGGATTTGCGGAGAATGCGCAGCAGGACTGCCACGGAAATGGAAGCAGTGACAATTGCACCGACAGCTGGCGATACTTCAATGCTGGCCGGTGGCTTCATCAGGCTTAACGGCGTGTTGATGATTCCGGCCATGATTTTCGCCATGGGTGCGGAGAAGAACACGCCACTGATAAACGATATCAGCGCAAAGATAGCCTGCTTCCAGAGTTGATGGGGATCTGAGGTCAGAACGTATAGCGCCGTTCCGGCGAGTGATCCGAGCATCACTGCTGGAGTCGCCTCCGGAAACAGCGTGGCAAAGGTTACACCGACTGATGACGATGTAAGACCAACGCCTACGATAGTGAAGGTCTCAGACATATTTATTCCGTGTGTAGTTGGTTCAGGCCCTCGGGACGATTTAACAAGTAGGCGTGTCGATGATGGTTCCCGGAGCCTGAAAATAAAAAAGCCAGCGACAGGCTGGCAATGTGAGGATAAGGCAATGTCGGCTCTCTGGCCGAAGTGTCCCAGGTAGTGGGTTCTGTGTGTGGCGATCGGACTCGAACCGATACTCAGGTTCAGCATTAGCATCATGCCTGCCCTGCCGGATAACCGGTTGATGCATTACTCTACCCATTCAACCCGCAAGCGGGAATTGAGTTACACCACAACGGACAGAGCACTGAGCATTTCGTTGGCGCTCCATGCTGCTGCGTGGATTGGGTTACGAGCCCTTCACGCCAATGCTCTTTCCTGTTGTGTAGAACGAAAAAGCCCAAGGCGTTAACCTCGGGCTTAAATTCTTGTGTCGACAATCAAAGCTATGGCGACGATATCAGATTTACATGAAATATATGCGTTTCAGTTCGGTTTTGCAAGACTTACATCTAAATTTGTCGCCTTTTGTTGTGAACGTGATCGCGTTACTGAGATAAGCGCACCGCTATCGAGTCGCTTAAAGCTGTTACGCATAGCCAGCCAGTGAGGCAGATAGGTTTCTGTCCAGGTGGATTTCGCCACGCCCGCCAGTTCCGCGAGCGCCTGATATTCGTACGTCTCACGCCCCGCCATTTCCGCTTTCACATCCTGCGCCGCCAGCCAGATAAGTTTCTTCAGGCGCTCCATCGTCTTGCCCGCCACTTTCTTAGCGCCGAGCTGCTCCCTGAACTCGGCCCACGCCCACTGGGTTATCGCCACCTGGTATTCGAAGCGGATATTCTCGCTGTAGTTCCACAGCAGCCATGCTTTCTGGTGGCCTTCCAGCGACAGGACAGCGCGGCGCCACGATGCAGTCACGAACTCAACCGGGCCGACCAGCGCGATAGATGAGCCTTTGGCGCGGGACTGGGTGCCGCTCATCGGCGGGCCGTCCGGGTTGACCATGCGTTGCTTATCCTTGTCGAATACCTTTTTCCGGCCCCGACTGCGCGCCGTCGCGGTGAATTGCGCGTTCTCAGCGAAAGCTACCAACTGCCCTTTCGTCGCACCGCTGAGGTCTGCGGTCGCCACAATGAGCTGCTGACGTACGTATTCCAGTTGCTGACTGTTCATGCGGCTTCCTTCTGTGGCTGATTGGTTTTGGTCTGGCTGTGCTTTGCTACTGGTGGCAGATTGGCGCGCTTAACGCTTTCTGCCTGGTACTTTTCGAAATCAGATCTGGTCATGATTCCACCACTCCCGTGCTGACTTTCTGTATTCAGGGTTCTCTGTCTGACAGATAATTTCCGCTCGATCGCCGCTTATCAGCTCGCGAGCTTTCGCATACAGCCTTTCTCTTTTCGAAAGCTGTGTCGTTTCATACCAGGTGCTGGCAACGAACTTTCTCGCTTCAACTGGAGTGAATGTCTTCACGCTGCCTCCCGCTGTTTCAGTGCTTTGAGCTTGGCGCGGTACTCATCGCGGATCCGGATGAAGTCTTCCCGGCGGTAGATGGTCATTTCGTGGGGGCCATTGAGCCAGTCGACGTAATCCTGCCCGTAACGAGCGACCAGGCCAGCTTCGTATTGCTGCGCTACGGTCGCCTCCTTGGCGGTGTACTTGCCCGCTCCGGCATTGCATGACTTGCACTGCTTATGGGCATTGCGCTCTTCAAAGCGCAATTCAGGGTTAGCGCCTACAGTCTTGAAGTGGCCGCAGTCCCATTGGCCGCCATGCAGATCAGGCGGATTGGTCTCACCGCAGCTGATGCATGGCAAATCAGCATCGCGCGCGCGGATGTACGCATTGAATGCCTGCTGAGCCTGGGCTTTGTAGTACCCGGCAGGCCGTAGCTCTGCCAGGCGTTCCTTGCGGCGTTTGCGCCCGGCCTTCTCTGCCTCTTTCTGCTCCTTGATGCGCTTAGCGGCGGCTTTCACCTTCTCCTTCTCGCGTTCTTCCATTGCGAGGATTGCGCCGTGTTCCGGGCAGCACCAGCGGATCCGGATGTCATGGGATTTCGGCACGAAGTATTCGCCGCATACTTTGCACTTACGGCGGGATGGTTTACGCATGTGACTTCTCCTTTTCTGACTGGATTTCATCAGAGAAGTCACCGCCTTCGATTGGCATGAGGCTTTTTGCCCTGAAAATCGACATCCCACCAGAGCTTTTCTTGGTGTGGGTGTAAACAGATACATCGCCTTCTACCACCCAAACGAACTCAGGCGTCTTGGTGACAAGCGCGTATTTTTCCCCATCAGGAAATTTGTAAAATTCTCCACTTTTGATAGCACAGACCAAAGTAACTACCCTTCCAACTTCATCCGTGTTTCCGGAAGAAATAACAACCGCCATGCCGCCAGCTTTTAATTCACGCATGATTTCTCCTCGCTGCGAGACGCAGCCATTTCTGATCGACCAGGCGGGCGGTGTAATCTTTAAAGGTCGGGATTTCGGACGGCTTAACCGCGGGCTTACGCTGGCGGCGTGCCGGAACGCGGAAGATGTGATTTGTGATGACGCGTGCGAGAGGATTACCCATGGGAAGTCCTCCACTCTTGCGCCCAGGCGATGCGCTTACTGGATGCTTCGGAGAACCTCACACCGCGGTCGGTGCCGAACCAGTAAATCGCCTCGATGACATCGACCATGTAGCGCTTGCTGGATTTGGATGTGCGGACGCCGAAATAAACGCGGCCGCCGTTGATGCCCGGCGCGGATTTCTGCTCCTGGTCCTGAGTCTGATTCACCAGAACGGTGATGAGGTCCTTCCATTCCTCGCGGGTCAGCTTTTCGCCGTGCCAGACAACCTGGTCAGACAGGTCCTTCAGCAGCGGCCACATAAGACGGTTTTGCTTATCGGTTCGCGTCTCTTCCCTGGCCTCGACCACCATCGGCGCGCGAGGGTTTACCGGCAGGGTGCGAATGTACGCGATGAGGTTCTCTTTAACGGTGTCATTGACGATGCAGTAGTGCTGCTTCATACGCCACCTCCGAGAGGTAACGCAGAATGAAGAAAATCGCAGGTGCATTTCTGCATCTGTGACAAGGTGAGGAGTTCAGATTGTGGTCGCATTTAAGTCCCCTTAAATGCGCAGAAGTCACCAGAGTTGTTCAGGCTCCGGTGACATGATTATGGCGGATTGATTATGAAAAATCAAACATACCTCGAAAATGAGAGCATGACGATGTGATTGCTATTTTTTGATAATCTTATCAGCTAAATTGGCCAAAGCCTCCATCCCATCGAACATTGAGGGGATATTGTTTTCATTTGCCTGTATTGGACTAAATATTACAGAGTCGAAGCTATCAAGAACTTTTCTCACATTCGTATTATGCTCTTTCCTATATTTGACATAATTATCAATAAAGGAACAAAGGCTGAGTTTTAAATCTATCTGTAAAAGTTGCGCACGCAATGACTTTGCTTCTAAATAAGACAATCTGAAAAAATAGAGCATAACCATTTCCATGGTAACAAAAGGTAAAAGTACTTGTAACACATTATACCCTTGCGGAACTTTCTCAGGAAGGAATACATGAATTAAAAGTATTATTAAAGGGCATATAAACATGCACCCAAACAAATTTTTATAAGCCACTTCCGAACTTCTTAATTCTTCTTCTTTCTTATCTTTTATCTGACTAAATCCTGAGCTTAGACCTACGAAATTATATTTTGTTCTGAGTTTAGAAACCCTCTCCTCAAGGGCTTGTACCTCCTCTAATGACTTGCCAACATCATTAGCCAATTTTTTTACTTCCTCCGCATCTTTTTTGATAGCGTGAACAATCGTGTTAAACCTTTCACTTATCGATGATAAAGACTCCTTTGTAAGAGTTTCTATCCGAACTTTACTTTCTGCATCTCTTATGACTTCAGATTTGATTGAAGCTTCTTTATATTCATTATAATTCGCAAGGAAATCTTTAGCCTCCATAAATCGTTTACTTGTTAACACCCACTTCATAAGAGCATACGGCATCTTCTCTTTAATCCATAAGAGATTCTTTTCATTTTGTGCTGAGTGGATATAATATTGAACGAGTTTGTCAATTTCTTTATCACTAATCAGATGTGATAAATTACCTGTCCAGAAATAATACTCATATAAAACCTCGACAAGTCTAGAAACAAACAAGAATTTATCATCCATGAAATCTTGTACTGTGAAATAAAAACCCAATGCATTATTACCTTGACAGTATTGCGTATTATCATCCAACGACACACTACTATTTTCCACCAAATTATAAAACTCGCGCCAGAGAGCCAACAATTTCCCAGAAAAAAACTCACCACCGCCAACATCACTATTGTATTTTCCGGAATCATAATTTCTCTGATCTGGAACATTTATTAATAGGTAGCTGTTCGTTTTCTTCAAGTCACTAATAACTTCATTTTGTATATAGAGTCCCATAATCCCTCAAAATTTAGTAAATAAATTGCGCTGTAATTTATCCAATTCTAAATCAATGGAATAGGTTATGGAAGTTCTTACCCATCTCTGTGGTGAAGGTTTTCGCTCATCAGTAGCTACAGCTCAGACTGGCATCTTTCAAAGTCAATGATTAATCTTAGATGTTGCTCATTGGGCTGCTCCTTCTGTGCGATACATCATGATTGTCAGATCGCCCTTAGTCGCCAGGCGCACCGTTGTTCCTGGTTCTATGCTGGACAAGTCAAACGCATCGTAAAATTCGTTTACTGCCTTCTGTCTACGAGATAGTTTTCTGCGCTTCTCCCACTGCTTTAGCGCAAGAGAGATAAACCACTGTCCCGTTTTGAACATGATGAATAACCACCCCATCAGGGCTAAACCAGTGTTAAGAATGTCCAGAATGCTCATGACTGCACTCCTTTTTTCTTCTTGTTGTATACGGCCAAGCTCAGAGCATCGAGCTTGTCACGGCCTGCTTTGTCGTACATGTGGATGCCATCGCTACAGGCGTGCTCCTTCTTAACCTGCTCTTCGAGAGCGCTTATCTCGTCGTATGAAAGAGTTGCCAGCTTGAGGCGATTCCAGCCAAAGTTACGGATGCGTGTCATACCCCTACCCTCCCCCAAACCATCAATACCCTTCTCATCGCCGGACTGTTGCGGCACTCCTGGCAGATCACGTTTGCCTCTGTGCGCTGCACCAGCTTCGAATTTCCCTTCGGCATGGCCGGTATGGTTTCCGGTGCGTATTTCATGCCGTAGCTTGTCAGCCGATAAAGCCGCTGGCCGTGCTTTCCTTCGAACTCGATCAGGCCGTCTGCAAACAACGTACTTAACGGGCCGGAAATCTTTTTGGTGGTCATGCCGATCATGGTGGCAATGCGAGCACTATTCAGGCCCGGGTTATTACGCAGGGCTGCAAGAATCTGCCCACGAATTGTTATGGTCATCAGAACCCCCCTTTCTTTTTCGGCTGCTGCTCGCGCCCGCGGCGTTCTGCGGCTGCGGCCTGCTGGTCTGTGTCGTAAATTGCACCGTTGATCTGATTGCAATAAACCGTACCGGTACTGCCGTGGCGGTTGAGTCGCAGGATTAACTCGGTTTCGCCAGGCGGAACGCTGTCATCGAAAGCACCTTCCCGGTGGATACCAACCCAGTAGTCGCAGTCCTGCTCAATCTGTCCTGTGTCGCGAGAATCGCTCGGCAACGGGCGTTTATTCACTCGCTTCTCCAGTTCGCGGTTGAGCTGAGTCAGCAGCACGACGACGCAGCCAAGCTCTTTGGCGAGGTTCTTCAACCCTTTGGTGATCATCCCGTAGGCCAGGTCATTACGGTCTGCTTTTTCGGCGGTCATCAGCGTCAGGTAATCAACCAGAATCATGCCTACGCAGCCTTTCTCGCGCTTAATTCGGCGGCTTTCGCTAACGATGTGCGCCAGTGAAAGGCCCGGGGTGTCGTCGATGTACAGCATGTCGATTTCACTCAGTCTCCCGGCTGTGGCGATCGCCTTCTTAAAGTCGCCGTCGTAGTCGCCCTGGTACTGGTCATCGGCGTCATCCGTAGCGGGCATGTAAAAAATGCTCGGGTTAATGCCCGACTTCTGACCAACCAGCTTTTCAAGGATCTGGTCGCCAGGCATTTCGAGGCTGAACATCAGCGCTGGCTTTTTCTCACGAACCGCGCAGTTGATCGCCATCTGCCCGTACAGGGTTGTCTTGCCCATCTTTGGCCTTGCGCCAATCACGAACAGAGAGCCTTTAACCAGACCTTTCGGCGCCAGCAGCCGGTCGAGTGACGGGATACCGGTACTCATGCCGCGCTGTTCGCCTGAAGGGTCAAACCGTTTCTCCAGATCCGCTACCCAGTCATCCATAACCTCGCCGAAAGACCGCAACCCCCGACGACTGCCGGTTTTTGAATGGTCTGCGAGCTGGGTGAAAATACCCTGAATGGCCTCGTACTTCTGCGTAGCGCTCATGCCGTTGCGGGAATACAGCAGTTCAGTAGCTTCGGTCAGGCGGTTGATACCGTAGCGCTCCATTGCGGCTTCCCGGACTGATGCTGCGTAAGCCACGATGTTTGCAGCGCTGGGAGTGTTCTTGGCGATCTCCGCAAGGTAAGCAAAGCCACCTACCTGCTCCGCGAGCCCTTTGCCTTCGAGCGCGTCGAACAATGTCAGACCATCGACTGGCTTGTTGTCGCGGAACATCTGGCGCATCTCGGCAAAGATCAGCTGGTGAGGTCGGCTGTAGAACGACTCAGGCTTGAGCATCGCCAGAACCTTCTGGACTCGCTCGCTGTTGTCATCATCCAGCAGCAGGCCACCGATAACGCTCTGCTCTGCTTCGAGGTTTTGTGGTACAGCCATGAATTCAGCGGTCATCACGATCCCCCTCGCGCACTTCGATGTAGAGCTTTTCGGTTAGGAACTTATCGAATTTCATGCGGCGCCAGGTTTTCCCGGATTTCTGGTCTGGTCGGTCTTCAAGCATCCAGCGGCAGTTCTGAGCGATGTAGCGCAGATAGCTTCTGAAACCGTCCATATCCATCGGCTTGCCGTCCAGGTTGCGGGCAATTTTGTTAGCCTTACCCCAGAAGGTGCGGATCAGATTGCGTCGCTCATCAGTGAGGCATCTCCATCCCCGTGCTTCAGGCAGTTCGTCTTTCAGGCATTGCCATACTTCATCGCATGACAAACGGGACTTTTTCTCTTCAGCGGGTTTCTGGTCATTTGCGACATACTTACTACCGTTAGGTAGTAAGTTATTTAATATATTTTTATCTGTGGACACTGGCTGGACATCGGCTGGACACTCCACCTCCGCAGGCATTGGTACGACTGCGCTTGGGCTGGACACTGGCTGGACATCGGCTGGACAAAAATTTGACTGATATTCGTCATATTTGACCACTTTTAGAACAGTAAAACGGTTGTTCGATTTGGTGGTGATCATGCCCAGATTCTGGAATTTACGGAGAAGTGATTTAACGCGATCAGCGGTCAAACCCGTTTCCATTGCCAGTGTGTTTCGGCCGGTAATGAACTCTCCGCGCTCGCAGATCACATCGCCAACATCAGTAGATACCAGTGTCTGTTCGTGATTAGCGCGCAGGAGCAGGTGAACCCATAAATGAGCCGCCTCAGCGTCCTTATAGAACGGCACATCCATAATTTTACGGTGCAGCAAGGCAAACCCCTTACCGTCATTCGTGCGCGGTTTCTGGAGCCTTCTGGCCTCTCTGGCTTCGGCTAAATTGGATACGTTACCCACGGCCACTCTCCTTACGTTTCAGTTCTTCCAGGATGGCGCGCATCTTCTCTGCCACAATCGGGTTAACCGAGCGGATGAAGCGGTCGCGGGTTATGTTTTTATGTACAGCGGTATGGTAATAGCGTGGATTTTTTGCCATTATTCCTCCTGCAACTACTCTCGTTTTTGCACCAGAAAGTCGGTTCTGTTCGCGCAGACCGGCTTTCGCCATTTCTGTAGTTCTCACATGACCCCCAGCATCGACGTGACCATCGTCATGAGTGGGCCTACCTGCTCCGGCATGAGGCGGAACAGCGAAGCTATACCCTCGCTTACCTCTTTCAGCTTCTGATGCTCTGGAGCGTCCAGCAGCACGGCCTGTTTAGCCTCGGCACACTCTTTCATCGCAGAGGCGATCAGCGACATCGTGTCGTTCTGCGGCGCCAGGCGGTGGCGGTACTCCAGCGGCAGGACGGACATGATTGCCGGGGCCAGCTGGCGAATGTTGTTGGCGGCGTATTCGGTGTCGCCGTCGATCCAGCGGAACACTTTCTGCATCTGGCGGTGCGAGTCAGTCGGGATATCCAGACCGGTTCCGCCGGTTGACCGCCACTCTTCAACAATCAGCGCTGCGACAAATTCACGGCTGCGGCAGTCAGCTGCCCAGGCGCGAACAGCTGCGCGGATCCCATCGATGTTTAACGCCCAGGAATCAGGTTCCCGGCGATTCTGGTAAATCATCGCCGTTGGCGAAAATTTGTTACCTTGTTGATACGCAAGTGAATGCATTGCTTTCCCTTTCGTGGTTAGGCCGCAGTATCACGCGGCGATGCGAATACCAGGCTTTCTTTGAGGACCGGGGCCTGGCGGTGAAAATTCTTCGTGCCTTTCTCGATAGCAGATGCCATTTCTGGAGATGCCCGGCGATTTCCGTAGGCGATCTGGTCCAGGTAACCTGGCGTCGTGTTAGCCAACTTTGCGAGCTGCGCCCATTCGTCGGTAGTGGCGGCCTTGCGCCAGCGGTGTAGTTCAGTGCTCATTGTTGTCTCCGGGTGAGTCGTTTGATTTGGAGTTTAGCGTTATGCTAAATACTACGCAAGCATCATTTAGCAATTTGCACATTTATCATTTTGCTAAAAGCAGTAACAATGCAGGTATGGAAAATAAAGAAATCAGAAAAGCCAACCTGGAAGCGCTGTACGAGAAGCGCCAGCACGAGTCTGGAATGACAAAGGCGCAGTTCGCCGAACTCATCGAGACAAGTCCGGCTGCGCTTAGCCAGCTACTGGGACCAAACCCTCATCGCAATATCGGCGATAAGATGGCTCGCAAAATCGAAACTGCGCTTGATCTGCCTTTTGGCTGGATGGATGTTTTACACGCCAGTGAAGAACCTTCGAACGTTGCATTTCGAGGACTGAACGAGACAAAAGGAAGTTATCCTGTAATCAGCTGGGTAAGCGCGGGGCAATGGATGGAAGCTGTAGAACCTTATCACCGAAGAGCGATAGATCGCTGGTATGACACGACTGTTGACTGCTCAGAAGATTCATTCTGGCTGGACGTTAAAGGGGATTCTATGACCTCCCCGGCCGGCCTGAGCATACCAGAGGGAGCAGCGATACTTGTTGACCCTGAAGTCGAACCGCGCAACGGGAAGCTGGTTGTAGCAAAGCTGGAAGGCGATAACGAAGCGACCTTTAAGAAGCTTGTAATCGATGCCGGCAGACGCTTCCTTAAGCCACTTAACCCCGCATATCCAATGCTAGAGGTTAATGGAAACTGCAAAATTATCGGCGTTGTGGTTGATGCCAAAATACTAAACATCCCATAACCTCACGCAAAACCCCTCAAGCCCGCCATCGTGCGGGCTTTTTTACGTCCTGAATTCCTGCTCTGTAAATTTTTAATCTCTTATTAATCAATACGCTAAATAAAACCACTTAATAATTTAGCATTTTGCTATTGCGCATAATTTAGCATCACGCTAAATTTACCCCATCGAAACGAAACATCGACAGCTGAGCGAAGTTAGCCAGCGGCGGACAGCAAGTCGCCTGCTTTTTAACAACATGCAGATTTACAGCGTCAATGACCTGTTAAGACCCCTACACGTAAACGTGCAGTATCACCGGGTGCGATCCGGTCGGTGAGAGAGTATCCCCGCGCGAGAGCGAGAACGGCGTGAGAACGGGCAACACTGGCAGGGAGTTGGCGCTGACCAAAACAGGGAATGTTTCGGGATTGGATGAATGAGCAGGCTGATGCTCGACCGATGTATTCACAGCGCTCATGGCAAGCAGTAACCAATCTGCGCCTCAAGACAGCGTCACTGGTAGTGCGGGCGCTCTAACCAGTAAGCCGGAGATCAGTGCCGGCCATCCAATGACCAAAGCATTTCGATTCATCAACCCACGCAACAAAGGAGCTTCTATGCGACGGCAAAGCTATATCGCTCACAAATAATCGGTACCACATAAGCTCAGGAAAAACCCCGCTCGACGGGGTTTTTTAACAGCCATACCTCAGTCGCTTCACGGAGGCGGCTTAGTTATGACAACCGGCGGCAATCCACCGCCAATTGAAAATCGGAATAAATGCAATAAATGCGTTGAAGTCTTGTATTAACCGTTCCGTTCGCCGCGATAAGGCCAAGAGGATTTATGAGTAAGGAAAACGACGGTGGCTACGCCTTCCCTATGGAGGCGACAGATGCCACAGCTTGGAGGGATTGCAATCAGGGAATGACGTTGCGCGACTACTTCGCGGCCAAGGCTATGCAGGGTCGATTAGCGAACCCTGACTGGTTGTGTAGCGATGACCGCACGGCAACCGAAGCATACCAGATAGCTGACGCAATGCTCCGCGCCCGGGAGGCATCATGACAGTCACCCACAACGGAAAGCAGTACACCGCCAAAAAGCTCAACGATAACGAGTGGCAGCTGACGTCGGTATCGGCACCGCGCGACAAGCTGACTCTTAACCGCTGGCAGATGCATATCGCTGGCCTCCTGAAACAGGTTGAGGTGAAAGTATGATTGGAATGCACTATGGCACCGCATCAGTGCCACGTAGCGAGGTTTTACCGGGCACAATGCTGCAACACCACGGCAAAACTTATCGCGCCTCTGCGAACGTTGAGAAAGGCCTGTACGCCTTCAACATCTTCGAAAAAACCATCATCAAAAGTGATTCCGTCGTTGTGCTGCTGAATGAGCGCGGCGAGCCGATGGTTCACTGATACCAACCACCCTATTCAACCGATCGGCCTGGCTCAATGCGGGCGGGATCTGCACATCCAAATTTCAGGAGAAACCATGAGCGAAGTAACGGACTTAACTGTCATCGAAATAAAGCCGGAACAGGCGCCAGTGCTTTACGTAGCTGGCGGCCTTGATGCTTATCTCGAGCAAATCCGCCAGGCAGTAAACGAAGTGCCGGACCTGTCCACGAAGAAAGGTCGTGATCGTGTCGCCTCTCTGGCGGCGCAGGTGTCCCGCAGTAAGACGGCAATCGAAAAGCCAGGCCGTGAGTACCTGAAGCGACTGAAAGAGGCTGTGCGTCCGGCTGAGGCTGAAATTAAGCGATTCGTTGATGTCTGCGACGAGTTGCGAGATGCCACCCGCCGCCCTCTAACCGAATGGGAAGCCGAGCAGGAACGCATCAAGGCTGAAGAAGCCATGAACGCGCTACACGCCGAAGCGCTGGTCATGAACGAGAGCATCGATCTACAGCGGGCTATTCAGTTCGAAGCAGACCACGAAATGGCTCTGCTGATGAATGACAAGTTTGACCGTGACCGCGAAGAGCAGCGCCGCCAGGCGGAACAGGCTCAGCGTGAACGTGATGAGCGGCTGAAGCACGAAGCGGCAGAACAAGCCCGCCGCGATGCCAAAGCGAAGCACAAAGCGGAGATTGAAGCCGCAGCGCGCCGTGAAGCAGAAGAGAAAGCCCGCGCTGAACTAGCGGAACGCCAGCGCATTGAAGCGGAACAGCGTGCGGCACGCGAGAAGCAGGAAGCAGAAGTCCGGGCGGAACGCGAAAAAGCCGCGGCGGTTGAAGCCGAGCGCCTGAAGGCAAAACAGGCCGAAGATGCTCGCCTGGCCGAAGAGAAGCGCAAAGCCGACGAGCAAGCCAAGCGCGAAGCTGACGTGAAACACCGCAAGACGGTCGGCACCAACATCGTTAACGCGCTCACCAGCCACACCAGTTTAACCCGCGAACAGGCTATCGAAGTGCTCACCGCCCTGAAAGATGACCTGATCCCCTGCGCGAAAATTCATTACTGAGGCAACCATGAACGCATTCCTCACTTACGACCGAATCGAAGATCGGTGCTGGGTTGAGCAGCAGCTCACCGACGAAAAAGAGAAGTGGATCGACGACCGGGCACAGCAAATCATCGACATGATGCCAAAAGAGCCGTCCGGCCTCTTCCACTTCTCCGTACCGATTGACTCCAGCCCATACGAAGGACTTCGCAGCGATAAAGCTGGCGAGGCCTACAACGATTTCATTTCGGCAGTTGCTTACGCCCAGGCGGAATACGACTGGGAACACCGTACCGGCTGCCCGTTTTAAGGATGCATGAAATGTCTGAATCTAAAACCCACTACCGAAAAGCTTTTGACTCTCCATACCTGAGCAGCGCCGACATCGTTGAGCCAACGGTGCTGACGATCGCACGGGCAACGTTAGAAAACGACAAAACAAAAAAATCAAAAGACGTTTTTAATACCGCTTATTTCGAAGAGCGCGAGCTGCGACCTGGCGAAAAGCTTAAGCCGATGATATTGAATGCCACCAACAGCAAGATGCTGAAAAGCATCACCGGATCACCTTTCCTTGAGGATTGGGTAGGCGTGAAGGTCACTGTTTACGTCGATAAAAATGTCCGGTTCGGAAAGGAGTCGGTTGAAGGCCTCCGCTTAAGCCCGGCGCGCGTTACAAAGCCGGTGCTTTCGCCGGAAAAAACGCAGGCATGGAATAACGCTAAGGCCGCCTTCAAACGCGATGGGAACCTTGATGCAGTGCTGGCGAGAATGGACATTTCTCCGGAGCATCGCCGCCAGCTTGAGCAGGAGTGTTCATCATGATCTGGCACGACGTCGAGCAAAACGGTGAAGAGTGGGATGCTCTTCGCCTAGGTAAGGCCACCGCGTCAAACTTCGGCCTCATTATGGCTAACGATGGAAAGGCGTTTGGCGAACCAGCCAAGCGTTACGCACTTCAGTTGGCTCTTGAGCAGATTAAGGGTTGCAAGTCTGAGTTTGGCTTCTCAAACGACCACATGGAGCGCGGGCACGAACAGGAGCCAATTGCCCGCATGCTGTATGAAGAGATGAACTTTGTCGATGTGAATAACGGCGGGTTCTTTGATCACGAAACGTATGGCGACAGCCCCGACGGCCTCGTTGGCCAGGACGGGCTCGTTGAGATTAAGTCGGTCATTGCCGCCACTCACTACTCCACCCTCACCCGCGGCTCCTTCGATCCGGCATACAGATGGCAACTGGTCGGGCACCTTGATTGCTCCGGCAGGGATTGGGTGGACTTCATCAGCTACTGCTCAGACTTCCCGGACGGTAAGCAGCTCATCGTCTATCGCCTTACAGCTGCTGAATGTGAATCAGAAATAGCCCGGCTTCGCGCGCGCAGAAAAGACTTCCTCGAACTTGTTGCGGACACGAAGCGCCGCATTCTGGAGCTCGAATGAAACGCACACCTTTCTACCGCAGGCCCGGGCGCACAGGGCAATTTTCCGGCCTCCGTGAGCGGGTTATCTGGATGATTCAGACGCGTGGTCGCCCGGTAACCGGCAGCGAAATCGCCGAGAAGTTCGGCGTAACGCTCATCGAGTTTAACCGGGTTGCCAACGGCATTACCCGCGGCTCCGGACAGATAGCTCAGATCGTTGAGTCGGAAAAATGGATCAACGAGGACGGCATCTGCGACCGGAAATTTAGCCTGGCCAGCAAGCCGAAGGTCGTAACACCACAAGGTAAATCGCGCCTGTTCACCCGGCGCGCTATAGAGCAATCACAGGAAGGTAGACGGCAGGAGTGCATTGAACGTGCCGCCCGCCGTAGCCGCCTGATTGCTCAGGGCATCTACATCGACGAAATGGAGTCAGTGCTATGAAAGCGTGGTCTCTCGAAGAGCTGGCGCTGCTGTGGCGACACTCAAACGCTGAAGTCGCTGAGATTACCGGCCGCTGCATTGAAGAGGTAGGAGATAAGCGGCTGCAAACCAATATTGAGCGCAATGGCTGGGATGTTAACGATCCGGAGCGGGAGGGTGCATGATTCATTTTCACGGCGGACCAATAACCCCTGATACATGCGCACTGAAGGCATGGAAAGGCCGTCATGCATTTATCAGCTTCGCTAACCCTGGGCAACTTAAGCTTGCCAGTGAGGTAACTCAATCTTTCGCACTTGATAACGGAGCCTTCAGCTTCTGGGATAAGGGCCAGCCTGTTAACTGGTACGACTATTACGAATTAGTTAAGGAGTGGATGAATCACCCTCGTTTCGCATTTGCAGTTATCCCTGATGTTATCGGTGGAACCAGCGAAGAGAACGATGCGCTTATAGCTGAATGGCCACACGGTAAATTCGTCGGTGCGCCTGTCTGGCATATGAGCGAACCCGACGAGCGTTTCATTCGTCTTTGCCATGAGTTTCCTCGTGTTTGCATAGGTTCAATGGGTGAATACGATGCAAAGCGACCACGCGCCTGTAGGGCAAAATTGCGAGACCTTATCCGGCACGTAGTCGATTCAAATGGCTATCCGATTACCAAGCTCCATGGCCTTCGCATGCTGAATAAAGACATTTTTACTCACATACCCCTTTCATCAGCTGACAGCACAAACGTTGCGCGCAATATCGGTATTGATAAGGCATGGGATAAATCAGCCTATGCGCCAGCCAGCAAAGAAACCAGAGCCGCTGTGCTGGTAGAACGCATAGAGGCCTTTAACTCTGCAAGTTCGCTGAATTACGACGCAGAACGCGATCGGTTCACACCACAACTTGCTTTCGAGGTGTAATTCCATGACCGGAAAATACTCTCTTATCTACGCAGATCCGCCCTGGTCTTACGGCAACACAATCAGTAACGGCGCCGCTGCCGATCACTACTCCACCATGAAGTTAATCGACATCAAGCGTCTGCCAGTGTGGGAACTTGCCGCCGAAAACGCAGTGCTGGCGATGTGGTACACCGGTACGCATAACCAGGAGGCCATCGAACTGGCTGAGGCCTGGGGTTTTACCGTTCGCACGATGAAGGGCTTCACCTGGGTGAAGCTGAATCAGAACGCCGAGCTACGCATCAATAAAGCCCTGGCCGAGGGTGAAGTTGCCGACTTTTACGACTTCCTCGATCTGCTTAACTCAGAGACGCGCATGAACGGCGGCAATCACACCCGGGCCAACACCGAAGACCTGTTGATTGCCACCCGCGGCGCCGGGCTGGAACGTAAGCACGCCGGGATTAAGCAGGTGGTATATAGCCCGCTCGGAGCGCACAGCGAAAAGCCGTGGGAAGTGCGTCATCGGCTGGAACTGCTTTACGGTAATGTGCCGCGCATTGAGCTGTTCAGCCGCAGCGCGGCTCCAGGCTGGCACCACTGGGGAAATCAGTGCGCCACCGCCGCGGTTGAATTGCTGCCCGGCTGCGCCATCGATGTTGTTAAGACGGAGGCCGCATGACGCCAGAAAATGACAACGCCATCCGCGCCGCCTGCCGCCGCTGCACCGAGGAAATCCAGCAGGCCATGCGCAAGAAGCCAAAGCCTAACTGGAACGAAACGGTGCCTCCCATCATCAACAAGCATCACAAGAAAATTGAAGCTCTGGGAGTTAGTCTCCTGGAGTTCGTCGTATACACAGGGCGGCTTAATCGCCGCTTCGGAGTTGAATCGTGAAAAGATTTCTTTTTACCACTGAGGTCAAGCTAGCAGAAGGTTCGCAGACCTTCAGAGTGGATGATGAAAGCCTGGAAGAAGCCATCGAGATTCTTGAAAGTGGCGGAGGGGATATTTACGAACACGAAGTTGAGGTTGTCGATATAGGCGAATTTAAGTTCGATCGCGAAACTGACCTTGCTGACTTCGGTGACTTTCCTGAAGGCGGTGCAGCATGACCAAATACGCGAAACTGGATAGCGAAGTATTAAGCGCTATCGGCGCTCAGCCAACCTCTTTTTCGAAGCTATTTAGCCCTTCCGTCAGGCAGGAGTGCCTCGTCATTGCTGAAGCAGAAGGAAAGCACCCGATGGACGTCTTCCGCATCCTTGATCGCCGGCTCCAGTCGCTCAGGAAGCTTGGCGTTATTCAGCACGTCAAAGGTAAAGGGTGGATACAGCCATGAAATCGCAAATCACCATGTCGCTAAAGCGGCCTTTTTTATTGCTGGCGTTCACATTCAACCGAATTAACCGACAGTTCCGGGAGCATTGACCATGGCTGACATCATCGATACCGCAGCAGAGATTGAAGAGCTTCAGCGTAACGCTGCCCTTTCCGCTCACCGTCTGAACCGCAACGCCGTATCAGCTGAGCGTTGTGAAGAGTGCGACGAACCAATTCCTGAGCCGCGACGCGCTGCCGTTCCCGGCTGCCAGACATGCGCGGAGTGCCAGGGAATTCTTGAGTTGAAATGTAGACACATTAGAAACGAGCTGAAAGGCCAGTAAATAACTGGCCTGAGTACTAGTGCTCTTGTTTTCTGGAAGATACCATTGCTGGCAGCTGAAAAGCATAAATTAGGAAGACTTCAGTAAAACCTATCAGTTCTTCAGCCTCTGCTTTGGAGAACTCTTCATCTGAGTGCACAGCTCCGTTGGAATCTACACGCACAATGTGCGCCCAGTCTTTCATCTGCTCAGTAATTAGTCCCTTAGGGTGTAGAATTGAAATTCTTTGTACCAACGTCTCTTTTTTTGAATCCTCACCTAATAGAGTTCTGGTAGCTATATCAATGGTTTTTCTGCATAACATAACGGCAGTATCAAACTTGCCTCTCTGAAGATTATCTTTTGACTCAATGAAAGAATCGGCCGCTCTAACTGGAGTCGCATCAGGCGCAAGAAGCACTGAAGGCTCTGGATAAACAGCCATCAATTCGTAAGGGCTTTCTGAGCGAGGAATTACAAGATCCACCTCAGAGTGTTGCCTAGACTGCTTGTATGGACCCAAATCCATACGAGGTGACATCACAACCGCTATCCCCGCCTGGGCGCAACTCCGGCAAAAGAAAGCTACATCATAAATATAGTTAGCATGACGATGATGTTCACCGAATGCTTCCAAGACAGCATTTTCTTTTTTACAGTGCGGACAAGTTATATCAAACGATAGCATCCCCATCAAACTGCTCCATTTAGCGATCGTTATTGAAAGGCATGAAAAATACCGTGCTTAGTTCGAGAAACGACTGAACCAATTTACCTACATTTTTCCAGTATTCAAAAACATCCGTCACATATCTATTGATTTCGATTAATCAACACGTCAACGCGGCCTCGCTTATAATGCCTGGTGGCTAAGGAGTTCTAATGGCTAAGCTTCTCAACTTGCAGGAATGGGCTGCTGAGGTCTACACGACTCCACCCTCCCTTTCTACTCTGCGTCGATGGACGCGAGAGGGGCGAATTTATCCCGCGCCGGAACTGCACGGAAAAGAATATAAGGTCCAGCCTGACGCTATCTACGTGGATCCGCGCAAGAAGAATCTGCGCGCTAAACCAAAACACACCAAACTGCCGTCCGGCGGCACCTTACTGGAGAGACTGACTCATGGCGAAAAGGCCAGTACGTTACGACGCTAACCTGCCCCGTAACCTGACCTATCGTAAAAGAGACAGACTTTACAGCTGGCGCAATCCGGTGACCGGGCAGGAGATTTCTCTTGGCCGGATTGATCGCAAGGATGCTGTTGCCCAGGCCATTGAGGCCAACAACTACATTGACCAGAATTACCTTCCCTCTTCTCTCCTGGATCGCATAAAAGACGTGCCCACTTTCACAGTGGCCGCATGGCTGGAGCGTTACGAGGTAATTCTCGAACGGCGTGAGCTGAAACCAAACACGATGAAGGTCAGGCGAAACCAGATCGCCACCATTAAGGAAGAGTTCGGCAAAATTCCCCTCGCTTCTGTCACGACAAAGGACATCGCCTCATTCCTTGAAGCGTACATTCTCTGCGATAAAAAGAGCATGGCTTCCGGGCTCAGGTCTGTGCTGATGGACATCTTCAGGGAGGCGATTGTGGAAGGACATGTCGACAGGAACCCGACAGAACCGACGCGAACGCCGACACCGAAAGTTAAGCGAGAACGCTTGCTGCTCGAACAATTCACGGTCATCCGCCAGGCAGCGTTAACTCATTCTGAATGGGCGCCAAACGCATGTGATCTGGCACTGGTCACCGGCCAGCGGCGGGAAGATATCTCACTGTTCAGGTTCAGTGACATTAAAGATGGGAGGCTTTTCGTTACGCAGGAGAAAACAGGTCACAAACTGGCACTTCCCCTTGATTTGAGGCTGGACGTCGCCGGGCTTGTGTTGCAGGATGTCATTGATCGATGCCGGGTGAACAACCCTTCCGACTTCATGCTTTACTCTCCGGTCCGCCGCGGGGGAAGAAAGCCGGGGCCGCTAACTCCTGACGGACTCACCCAGGCCTTTGCAGAGATAAGGGATTCTACCGGGTTAAAATTCGGACCTAATCCACCTCCTTTCCATGAGATCAGAAGTCTGGCGAGCAGGCTCTATGAAAAGGAGCGCGGGGAGGAATTTGCTCAGCGCTTACTCGGCCACAAAAATTTAACAATGACCAAAAAATACCTGGACGCACGTGGTGCAGAGTATGTTATGGTTTAGACAGGATATGGAATATTCGAGTAATTTTCGAGGGATTTCGTGTTAATACCGAAAAAACCCTTTAAAAACAAATAGATAAAAAGAGACCGAATACGATTCCTGTATTCGGTCCAGGGAAATGGCTCTTGGGAGAGAGCCGTGCGCTAAAAGTTGGCATTAATGCAGGCTCAATCGCCTTGCCCTTTAAGAATAGATGACGACGTCAGGTTTTCCAGTCCACAGTAAAAGTGGTCTGAAAAAAAGCGTCAGAACATCACTAAATGTGAAAAACCGCAGAGCTTTTACAAGCACCTGCGGTTTTTTTTTACTGGAAACCTGACGGCTAGCAGAGCTTTTCAGCGCGCTCAATAAACGGTGCCAGACTTTTCTTCTGCCCGGGGTTTGCCGGGTCATCCACCTGGATCACGCTGACAGGCTGTCCGTTACTTTTCCCGCTGGCCACCTGCTGCTCCGCTACGTCATTTAACGGATACTGCACGAGCGTACTGGGATTGATGACATACAGCGCGTTACCGGGACGGCAGGTGAGCATGACCTCTTCACGATTAAATGCCCAGTTGTCCTTGCCCACTTCAAACCGGCTGACGGTGATGACCTGCGGCGCGGCCAGCGCACTGCTGGCACAGGTGAGAAGTAAAAGAGAAAGCAGTGTCTTTTTCATATGTTATTTAACCTTGTCAGAAGGGTTCCCAGGTCGCGAACAGGCTGACGGCCGCCAGTACCAGCGCGCCCAGCACCACCTCTGCCTGTGTCATCCTGATAAAAATCTGTTGTTCCCGCCCGGCCTCCGGGCGAAAGCGTGGCACAAGAAAATACCGATTCGCCAGCGCAATTGCCACCATCATCATGACCAGCGCACATTTGAACAACAACAGCTGGACATAAGGCGCATGCCACGGCACGTTTATGCCAACAATAAAGAGCGTATTGATTATCCCGGTCAGCAGCACGCCTGCCACGGCGTAATGCCCCACGCGGGAGAAGCGCATCATGGTAAAGATAGCGGCTGGCTGCCAGCGGCCTTTCGCCAGACGCATACAAAACAGCAGCGGCAGTAAACCACCCACCCAGGTCGCGGCGCAGAGCAGATGAAGCGCATGGTTGAGACGATGCAATGCTCCCGGTGCGCCACCGTTCATCGCGGCATGTCCCACGCCCGCCAACAGCACCAGCTGCCCCATCACGAGCAGTAACAGCCGTGAGCCTTTTTGCGGGGTAAGCCATGCAGCGCCCGCCGTCACAGCGGCCAGCACCATTTGCCACAACCAGACGCCGCCAAATTGCGTTCCCAGCACGCTGCGCCAGACCGCCGGACGAATGACATCGCCCCAGCCGTTGCCCATCAACCCACTTTGCAGGCCAAACATCAGCAGAGCCGCCATCAGGCTGATTAAGGCCGCGAGTTTCTGCTGCCGCTGGAAACGCCGGGTCATGAGGCGCTGCAACGAAGACGGTGCAAACCAGACGCTGTAAAGCGCGTTGCCGAAAAGCAGCATCAGCGCAGCAAAATGGATAAAGCGTAACGCGACGTAGCTCAGGGCCAGCATACTATTTCACACTAAAGTGATAGCTGCCCTTGGTTTTGTGGCCGTCCACGGAGACCACGTGCCAGTCCACCGTGTAGGTGCCGGTCGGCAACGGTTTCTCAAGAGGAACAATCAGCTTTGCGTTATCCTTCTCGTCACGCTTCACCGCGCCGGTCTGGATCTTGTGCTGCTGCGCGTCCGTCACCACCACGCCGCTGAAGGCAGGCTCAATGCCTTCCGAGAAGTTCAGGGTAATGACCTCTGGTGCCACCGCAACGGTATTTTCCTGCGGGGATTGCTGCTTAAGATGCGCATGGGCCAGAGCTGAGGTCGCGGTTGCTGAAGAGAGCAGAAATGCCAGCGCGCACGCGACGCGGGAAGGGGTAAAGTGCATCACAATCATTCCTTTTCGTTATGCCTGAATGCTAAAGAATAACTCTGTATAATTAACGAGTCGAGGAACATCCTTTGCTCCCTTGTCATCGTTGAACAATCGCGGTAACGTTGCCGCCGCAGAAAAAGGAGAAGGAAATGAACGTTAACCTGGCCGCCCTTCCTCAGGACGAGATGGACAAAGTGAATGTCGATCTCGCCGCCGCGGGTGTCGCATTCAAAGAGCGTTACAACATGCCCGTCGTAGCTGAAGTGGTAGAGCGTGAACAACCCGCACATCTGCGCGACTGGTTTCGCGAACGTCTCATTGCGCATCGCCTCGCCTCCGTCAATCTCTCGCGCCTGCCGTACGAACCTAAAGTTAAATAAGCTTAACGTCTCGTTACACTTCCTTACGCGTTATGTGGCAGGATAAGAAAACCCTGATAAATTTAGGTGTAATCTTAAAATCCCAGCGACTTAGTGTATAAGGAAGTCACGATGTCACGATGGAATATTGCCGCGGCTCAGTATGCCCCGCGGCACAACTGTGTTGATGAGCACGTAAAACATCACCTGCACTTTATTGCCGAAGCTGCCTGGCATGGGTGCGATTTGATCGTCTTTCCGGAGCTTTCGCTTACCGGTCCAGGCGGAACATCCTTACCCCCACCTCCTGACGATTTGCAGCTTGCCCCCCTCCTTCACGCCGCCCAGTCACGTTTCATCACGGTGATTGCTGGTATTACGCTCCAGCAACACGGCCAGCGCCAGAAAGGACTCGCGCTTTTCACCCCTAACCTGTCGACCATCCGGCGTTATCCGCAGGGCAACGGTGCGGGTGTTATTCCTGGCGATAAAAGGTTAACCATCGTGGATAACCAGGCTGACGCCCCGGAACTGGACCCGGAGGCAACGCTGTTCACCAGCAGCCTGGCCGTGGGCGAGCACCGCTGGCGACAATCGATCGGTTCGTTACAACGCTTCGCGCACAAGTACGCCATCGCGGTATTAATGGCGAACGCGCGCGGCGGTAGCGCGTTATGGGATGAAAAAGGTCAGCTGATTGTACGTGCCGATAAGGGAGAACTGCTGCTAACCGGTTCTTTAGGCCAACAGGGTTGGCAAGGCGATATCATTCCATTAGGCTAGGCATTTTAGGATCAGGAGCGATCAATGCTGCGCGTTATCGATACCGAAACCTGTGATTTGCAGGGTGGAATTGTGGAAGTCGCTTCTGTCGACGTGATTGACGGAAAGATAGTCAACCCAATGAGCCATCTGGTGCGCCCGGATCGTCCCATCAGTGCGCAGGCGATGGCTATACATCGCATTACGGAATCGATGGTGGCGGATAAGCCGTGGATTGAAGAGATCATCCCTCTTTACCACGGTAGCCAGTGGTATGTCGCCCATAACGCCAGCTTTGACCGCCGCGTGCTGCCGGAGATGCCCGGCGAATGGATTTGCACCATGAAGCTGGCGCGCCGTCTGTGGCCTGGGATCAAATACAGCAATATGGCGCTGTATAAGTCGCGCAAACTCAGCGTGCGGACGCCGGAAGGGCTGCATCATCACCGTGCCCTTTATGACTGCTACATCACCGCAGCGCTCCTGATTGATATCATGAATACTTCCGGCTGGACGCCAGACGATATGGCGACCATTACCGGGCGCCCCGCGCTACTGACTACCTTTACGTTCGGTAAATATCGCGGGAAGCCAGTATCGGAAGTGGCGGACAAAGATCCGGGCTATCTGCGCTGGCTGTACAACAACCTCGACAGAATGAGCCCGGAACTGCGCCTGACGCTGAAGCATTATTTAGGCGAAGCCTGAGTCCCCGCCCGGCCTGGCAGCGTATCCTGCGCCAGGCCAATCAAAAAGGCGTACTCCAGCGCCACCCCTTCATAGGATTTAAATCGCCCTGATTTCCCTCCGTGCCCTGAGTCCATATCGGTACACAGCAGCAGCAGATTATCGTCAGTTTTCAGCTCACGCAGCTTCGCCACCCATTTCGCGGGCTCCCAGTACTGCACCTGGGAATCGTGCAGGCCGGTGGTCACCAGCATATGCGGATAGGCTTTCGCCTCAACGTTATCGTACGGGCTGTACTCTTTCATGTAGCGATAATAGGTTTCATCCTGCGGATTCCCCCACTCTTCAAACTCCCCGGTGGTCAGTGGAATGGACTCATCCAGCATGGTCGTCACCACGTCCACAAACGGCACCTGGGCGATAACGCCTTTAAACAGTTCAGGCCGCTGGTTGATCACGGCACCCATTAGCATGCCCCCGGCGCTGCCCCCCATGCCAAAGCAGAGCTGCGGATCGCCATAACCCTGCGCGATCAGCGCATCGCAGACATCAAGGTAGTCGTTAAAGGTATTTTTCTTTTTGAGAAATTTTCCGTCTTCATACCAGTGTTGACCCAGTTCGCCGCCCCCGCGAATATGGGCAATCGCATAAACAAAACCGCGGTCGAGCAGGCTCAGCCTGCTGCTGCTGAAATCGGCGTCCATGCTTGATCCATAGGAGCCATAGCCATAGACGAGGATGGGGTTTTTACCTTTGTTGAAGTGCGCCTTGTGATAGACGAGCGATACAGGGACTTCAACGCCGTCGCGTGCGGTCACCCACAGGTGCTCACTGCGATAATTTTCCGACTCAAAACCCCGGACCTCAGCCTGTTTAATCACCTGACGCTGCCCGGTGTCCATATCCAGTTCAAACAACGTATCCGGGGTGGTCATCGACGAATAGCCGTACCGCAGGCGGGACGATTCCGGTTCCGGGTTAAAGCCGATCCACGTTACGTAAGCCGGGTCATCGAACGCAATGCCCACCACTTCGCGGGTTTTGCGGTTGATTTGGCGGATACTGGTCAGTCCGCGCTGACGCTCTTCCACCACCAGCCAGTCGGTAAACAGGGTGAACCCCTCCAGCATCACCTGATCGCGCGCGGGAATTAACACTTCCCATTTGCGTTCATCGCGCACTTTGGTTTTATAAAGGCCAAAGTTTTTGCCCTCGCGGTTCGAACGCAGGTAAAAGCTGTGCTGGAAGTGATCCAGGCTGTACTCATGATCTTTACGGCGCGGCAGGAAGCACAGCGGCTGCGCATCCGGCAGCTCTGCATCCAGCAGCAGCACTTCTGAGGTGGTGGCGCTGGAGAGGAAAATGATCACGTAGTGGCGAGACGACGTTTTGTGCAGGCTGACATAGAACGTCTCGTCTTTTTCCTCGTAGACTAATTCATCGTCGGCGGAATCGGTCCCCACCGTATGACGCCAGACCTGATAAGGCAGCAGCGTTGAGGCATGCTTTTTAACGTAGTAGACCGTTTCTGAATCGTTACCCCAGACGAAATCGGGGGAGACATTATCCAGCATTTCGGGATACCAGTTTCCCGTTTCAAGATTGCGGAAACGCAAACCGTACTGGCGGCGGGAGAGATAATCCTCAGCCAGCGCCATAATGGCGTTATCGGGGGAAATGGACATGCCGCCCAGCGTATAAAACTCACTGTGGGCAGCACGTTTGTTGGCATCCAGCAGGATCTCCCATTCGTCCCACTCGGCGCTCAGCACAGACTGGCGCTGGTAAATGGGATATTCGTTTCCCGGCTCATAAATATGGCGATAGCGATAACCGTTTTTGCACCACGGGGCAGAGACATCACGCTGGGGGATACGCTGCACCATTTCATTCAGGAGCTGATCCTGAAGCGCCTGCTGGCTGGCCATGACCTGGCGGCCATAGTCGTTTTCCTCGTGCAGATAGTCGAGCACCTCTGGCCGGGAACGTGAATCGTCCCGCAGCCAGTAGTAGTTATCGATACGCGTATCGCCATGCGTGGTGATCGCATAAGGAGTACGTCGGGCTTTTGGAGGCATGGCATTCTTACTTTTTCGTTTTACATCCTATAAGGTTGGCAAAACACGCGTATGATGCAAGCGAAACATGGCCTTCTAGCCCGCGAGAGTCTGCTTCTGCTGCTGAATATCCTGCTCAATTCCCTCGCGAACGTCCTGGGGGATCTTCAGCGCATCGCCCAGGGCGTTCAGGTAGCTGCGCTCCATAAAGTGATCGATATCGATGGCGGCACAGCTCAGAAAATAGAGCTCCAGCGCCTCTTCTTCGTTTTTCACGCCTTGCGCCAGACGCTGCGGATCGAGCGGCTGTTCGATGGCCTGCGCCACCAGCGCCCTGCCCTGCTCCTCAACGCCCGCTTCCCGCATCTGCTGTTCAATTGCGGCACGTTCACTGGCATCAATATGCCCGTCGCTCTTGGCTGCAAAGACCAGGGCGAGGATCAGGCGCTCGGTGCGTAAATCTAACGGCGATACCTGCTTCCCGTACTGCGGTTCATCCTGATGCGCGCTGCGCACCTTGTCTTTGTATTTGTTCCATAAGACGGAGCCTGCAATAGCCCCTCCACCCGCCAGCAGCGCGCCGGTACCGTATTTGGTAAGCAGTTTCCGCGATGATTTATTGGCAACCAGCAAACCGGCCAGCCCGCCAAGCGCACCCGGCACCAGCAGCTTGCTTAGACCCTGCTCGCCCGACGACGAGCCTTTTTGTCCCAACAGGGATTGCAGTTGATTCATCCAGCCTGACATATTTTTCCTCACGTAACAGTGCGTAATCTTCACAGCCTAAGCGAGCAGGTGTCAGGAAATGTCTGTCAGTGCTAAAGAAGCGCAAATTTCCCCCTTGTCCGGTTATCCCCATACAAGACAGACGCAAACGTTTTCGTTTATACTGCCCGCATCTTTTTCAGGGGGATTTTTATGACTCGTTTAGGAACCGCGCTGCGCCCTGCCGCGACGCGCGTCATGCTGTTGGGATCGGGTGAACTGGGTAAAGAAGTGGCCATTGAATGCCAGCGTTTGGGCGTGGAGGTGATTGCAGTGGACCGTTACGCGAACGCCCCTGCCATGCACGTTGCGCATCGCTCGTACGTCATCGATATGCTTGACGGCAATGCCCTGCGGGCGTTAATTGCCGAGGAAAAACCGGATTTCGTGGTGCCTGAAATTGAGGCCATTGCCACTGAGATGCTGGTTGCCCTTGAGCAGGAAGGCCAGCGCGTAGTGCCTTGCGCCACTGCGGCAAAACTGACCATGAACCGGGAAGGCATTCGTCGCCTGGCGGCAGAAGAATTACAGCTCCCGACCTCCAGCTACCGTTTTGCCGGGGATAAAGCTGCGTTTCTCCAGGCCGTCGAAGAGATTGGCTACCCGTGCATCATTAAGCCGGTAATGAGCTCCTCCGGCAAAGGGCAGAGCTTTATCCGCGACAGCAGCACGCTGGACCAGGCCTGGGACTATGCCCAGCAGGGCGGTCGTGCCGGTGCCGGGCGCGTCATCGTGGAAGGCGTGGTGAAGTTTGATTTCGAAATTACCCTGCTTACCGTCAGTGCCGTGGACGGCGTTTATTTCTGCGACCCGATTGGTCATCGTCAGGAAGACGGCGATTATCGAGAATCCTGGCAGCCGCAGCAGATGAGCGCGCTGGCGCTGGCACGCGCGCAGGAGATCGCCCGCAAGACGGTGCTGGCGCTGGGCGGCTACGGCCTGTTCGGCGTGGAATTGTTTGTTTGCGGCGACGAGGTGATCTTCAGCGAAGTCTCCCCTCGCCCGCACGATACCGGGATGGTTACGCTGATTTCACAGGATCTCTCCGAGTTCGCGCTGCACGTGCGCGCTTTCCTCGGCCTGCCGGTTGGCGGCATCCGTCAATACGGCCCGGCAGCCTCCGCGGTGATCCTGCCGCAGCTGACCAGCCAGAATGTCACCTTTGATAACGTCGAAGGTGCGGTTGGTGCAGGCTTACAGGTCAGACTGTTCGGCAAACCGGAGATCGACGGAAGCCGTCGTCTGGGCGTGGCATTAGCAACCGGGGAAAACGTGGACGAAGCCGTCGCGAGAGCGAAAATAGCGGCCACTGCGGTAAAAGTGACAGGGTAAATAACTAAAGGCTGGTCAACTAAGCGACCAGCCACATTACATGATTAACATTGTTCCGTTTCTATCGCTTCCATTCGTATTCCATGTCCTCGTAGGCTTCATTCGTTTTCGAGATGAAAACAAAAATACCGAGGCCAATAAAAATAACGAAGGGAATGATGATGCTCGCAATCAGTTCCCAGATTGCTGGCGGATCGTTTTGCGCCAGGAAACTGATACGATAGGCAATGAGGGATAACACGCAGAATAAAGCCGCCATCCCCGCAGGATAAAGGGGATTACTCCAGTTACACCAGGTAAGTTTTTTTGGGATAGCTGTCTTCATGGAGGAAAGCGAAGTAATACAAAATTTGTTTTTGTCTGAATAAGCTGCCAGTTGCTCCCCCTGGGCATATTTGACCGCATCCGCCGCAAATGCCAGAGCCAGCCACCGATACCCGGCACTCTTTGCGCCCAGAGAGGCATCGATATCCAGCCGTTCCACCGTGAGCGCTTTTTTATCCAGTGCCTGCATTAATGGATATTTTTCAATACGGGACAGCCCGGTATACCAGAGATTTTTCGGCGTAAGTACCGAACCCGTCTCAAGGAAGACCGCCATTTTGTCCTCTACATCGGTCACGTCAGACATAGGCTGATATAAATATACCGGTTTTTCGCCCTCCTCCCGGACATAATGACTGGTCAGCAGGAATGCACATGCATTTTCCATGCTCTTTGATTCGCCGCTTTCTTCATGTAAATCAACGATAACAATCAACCGGTTTTCAACTCTGTAATCAGATAAGTTCATCCATTGGCTAACGATCGCGTAGTCAGGACATTCTGTGCTGTACTCAATTTTACACGTGCTTGCCGTTTCAATACCCAACCGCTCCAGAGTGCGCCTCAGTTCATCAATGCAGGATCCACTCCCTCCGTGAACCCAGACAACGGTTTCAAAAATATGGTAGTTATAGTCCTTCAATTTTTCTGCCATCGGGTCCAGTAAGCGGTAAAACATCTGTTCATTCCTGGTCTGGTCGAAGCGATCTTCCAGCTGAATATTAACCGGCGTTTTCGGTGCCAGCGGAAATTCGCCTTCCAGTTTCAACATATTCAGCGCGGGTTCCTCCAGGGGGGTGATTGCAGACCATGCTGCGATAGCGATATTTTTTCGCGCATACGCCTTTAAATTAATCTCCTGCTCTTTTGCTATGAATTTTCGGGTTTCAGCATAATGAATGTTGGCGTCATGAAATATGAAACTTGTAAAAACTAGCAACGATACAACACAGATGGGCAGAATAACTGAAGGCACAAAAAAGAGAGCCGTAACGTGTTCCTGTTCAGGCCAGGTGAGAGCCCGGATCGCGAGGCCCATTGCGACGGCTATCACATAGAGGAAAACAATCATGACGACTGGCACAGTGGAATCCGGGTCTGGCTGTTGTTTGTATAACCACCACGCGCGCATTACGAAGCTCCCGCCACAGGTAAGGTACTTTTGATTTCACATCCACACGCCGCGCGACAGCCATCTACCACAACCCCACGGCCATGCATGGTCCAGGTTGGGTGACATTCAGTGATTGCGAACGTCCCTTTATGGAGCGGACACTGCGCAAGATCATCTTTTAAGGCCACGGGCTGCCCCATAAAGTCTGCCCCAGAGGCCTTAGTGACTTTTCCTCCGCTTATCAGCGGATCGTTTAACCTAATGACGCCTTTCATCGCTTTATCTCCCTATTTTCCCGCATCCATGTTGCATTGCATGTGCTCCCAGCCGGTATAGCCTTTCACGTCGGGTACGCTGTCGGGTAAATCTTGCCAGTTAGCCTTAAGTTGCTGCGTGCTGCCCTCGAGCCCCTGCTTAGTCATGTAGACCATTCCCCACGCCCAGCCAGGGGAACGGGGGTCCAGCTTCCCGCTTACTTTATTTCCCATTCCGTCATCCACGGTATAGGCAATCCCCGGCCCGCCGGGCAGAATGCGCGGGTCTTCAAACGGTTTTGACGACATATACAGCCGGTGTTTGGTTAGTAAAAAGCCCTGATCGTTGACGACGGTGAAAGAAATAATATCCTCATACGGCGCGTAGTCATCACCATTGGGTTCATTATGATTTGGTGAGAACGCTACGGAGTGCCACGTTTTCCCATAGTCCTTAGATACTATGAATCCACTCACTCCCCATCCCGTCAGAGCAATATATCGCTCTGATGGGTGAATAAATTTACGGGTAAAGAGTCGATAAAACTGACTAACGGGTTCGGCGTGAATGCCTCGCTTCGTATCCGTATACCAGAGTTCACCTTCACAGCCCCAGCCTTTCAACTCAAGGTAGCGATGATCATCAAACCGATAAACTACCTGCGTCGGCGGTTCTTTTGCCAGGCATCCGGTTACCAGCACAACGGACGTCGCTGCGAGAACGGTACATAATCCTTTCATCAGTTATCGCCCCGCATCCATATCACAGCGCATATGATCCCAGCCGGTGTACCCCTTCACTTCGGGTACGCTGTCGGGTAAATCTTGCCAGTTAGCCTTAAATTGCTGTGTGCTGTGCTTAAGCCCCTGCTTAGTCATATAGACCATTCCCCAGGCCCAGCCAGGGAAACGGGGGTCCAGCGTATCGCTTACTTTATTTCCCATTCCGTCATCCACGGTATAGGCAATCCCCGGCCCGCCGGGCAGAATGCGCGGATCTTCAAATGGCTTTGATGACATATACAGCCGGTGTTTGGTTAGTAAAAAGCCCTGATCGTTGACGACGGTGAAAGAAATAATATCCTCATAGGATGGTTGGTTAGTACCATCGGGCTCATTAGGCCCTACCGAAAAAAACTGGGGAGACCATGTTTTACCATAATCTTTTGAAATCATTGTTCCTGGGTCATCCCAGGTGGGTATGGCAATATATCGTTCAGAAGGATGAACAAATTTTTTGGTGAAAATCCGATAAAATTGACTGACGGGCCTGGTATGAATACCCCGAAGAGTATCCGTATACCAGAGTTCACCTTCGCAGCCCCAGCCTTTCAATTCGAGAAAACGGTGATCATCGAACCGGTAAACAACCTGTGTGGGCGGTTCTTTAGCCTGGCATCCGGTCGCCAGCACAACGGACGTCGCTGCGAGAACGGTACATAATCCTTTCATCAGTTATCGCCCCGCATCCATATCACAGCGCATATGATCCCAGCCGGTGTACCCCTTCACTTCGGGTACGCTGTCGGGTAAATCTTGCCAGTTAGCCTTAA